>OW818683.1:0-2752500 GCA_942493255.1 uncultured Alphaproteobacteria bacterium
GCACGACGGTGATGCCGGGCACGCGCTGAAGCGCCTCGGCCACCGACTTGTCGGGGAAGGACCCGATATCCTCGGCAGTGATCGAATCGACCACGGTGTCGGCGTTGCGTTTGCGATTCTGCGCCGATTCGAGGTTTTCGCGAATGCCGGTGATGACGATCGTGTCGCCGTCATCCGGTGCGGCTGTTTCCTGCGCCAGCGCCGGCGCGCTGATTGCGCTGGCCAGTGCGGCGATGCAGATCCCTTGCAGCAGGCGGCGCCCATGCGCAGCCGCGACTGTCCGTTCGATCATATGCCCTATCTCCCCATTTTTCCCCGGCCTCCGCTCGCTCCCTACGAACTTTAATGAGACCAATTACGCCATTGGGCTATTACCAATAGACTACAAATCCAAGATGCTGTCTATTGCAAATTTGCGACCGCGCATGAATTGTTCGGGTTCGGCGGGGCTGGCGATGGGGGGAGTGCGCGATGCGCCTGATTTCACTGGATGTGTTGCGCGGCCTGACCGTCGCGGGAATGATCCTGGTCAATTCGGCAGCCGCGATGAAATGGGGCGCAGAGGCCGATGTGGCGGGGATTCTGCTGCACAAGAGCTGGGATGGCCTGACCCTCGCCGACCTCGTCTTTCCCGGGTTTCTGACGATGGTGGGGATCGCCATCCCCTTCTCGCTGCGCGAATCGACGCCGGGGCAGCAAGGCCGCGCCGTGGCGCGCGCGGGCCGGCTGATCCTGCTCGGACTGGTGCTGTCCAACCTCTATTGGGCCGCAGACTTTGCCGCGTCCGAGTTTCGCGTGTTCGGTGTGCTGCAGCGAATCGGGCTGGTCTATGGTGCCTGCGCGCTGCTGTACCTGGCGTGCGGGCCGCGCGTGCGGATGGCGCTGATCGCGGCGCTGCTGATCGGGTACTGGCCGCTCACGTTGCTCCCCGCACTCGACGGATTGCCCAATGATCTGTGGCAGCGCGGGCATAACTTCGTCGCCTCGCTCGACCGCGTTGTGCTTGGTACGCATCTCTATGTGCAGGGACCCGAAGGCTATGATCCGGAGGGAATTCTCGGCACGCTTCCCGCCATCGCCCAAGGGCTGATCGGCGTCGCGCTGGGCGAGATGTTGCGGGATCGCAGCGGCGGACGCACCCGCGCACTGGCGATCGCGGGCGGTGCGATGGTCGCGCTGGGTTTGGCGTGGAGCTTCGCCTTTCCGATCGTCAAGGACATCTGGTCGAGCAGCTTCGTGCTGGTCACCGCCGGCATCACGACGCTGGCGCTCGCCGCGCTCCATCCGCTGCTCGACCGCGAAGGCCGCGCGCCCGGCCTCGCCGCCACCGCGATGATCGCGTTCGGCACCAACGCCATCGCCGCCTATACGCTGCATCAGGTGACCGCGGGGGTTGTGGCTTGGGATCTGTTGCTGAAGCCCTTCCACGCGACGCGCGCGACACTGGGCGATCCGCTGGCGTCGCTGATCCCGGTGGCGCTCTATATGGTGCTGATCTGGGCTGCGATGGAGTGGCTGCGGCGCAAGAACTGGATCATCAAAATCTAGGCGAGGAATACCTCTTGATGAGACCAATATAACAACTATAGTACCAGAAGCGGACGCGGGATGCGTCACAACCGGGCAAGGAAGGGCGGCAATGGCGGGGGCAACGGCAATGGCCGAGCGCACCACCCTGATGGAGAGCGAAGCCGGCGAGGCGGCGGACGCGGTCGCGCGCCTGCTCGCCGCCAATCGCGCCGCCTTTGATCGGATCGCCGCGCGGCTGATCGCGCATCCGCCGGAGGCAGTCATCACCTGCGCGCGCGGGTCGTCCGATCATGCCGCGACCTACGCCAAATATCTGATCGAGACACATATCGGCGTGCCGGTCGCATCGGCGGCGCTGTCGGTCGCGACGCTGTTCGACGCACCCCTGGTGCCGGGCAACCGGCTGGTCATCGCCATCTCGCAATCGGGCCGCAGCCCCGACCTGCTCGCCACGGTGGCGATGCATCGGCGCGCGGGCGGTTATGTCGTGGCGCTGGTCAATGCCGAGGACGCGCCGCTGTGTGCGCTGGCGGATGAGGTGATCGCCCTGTCCGCCGGGCCGGAGCGGTCGGTCGCTGCGACCAAATCCTATATCGCCTCGCTCGCCGGCATCGCGGCGCTGACCGCTGCCTGGGCGCGCGACGCCGCGCTCGCAGCGGGGGTGGCGCAACTGCCAGAAACGCTGCGCGCCGCCTGGGCGCTCGACTGGTCGGCTGGCGTGTCGGCGCTGGTGGAGGCGGACAATCTGTTCGTGCTCGGCCGCGGTCACGGCTATGGCATTGCGCAGGAAGCGGCACTCAAGTTCAAGGAGACCTGTGCCCTGCATGCCGAAAGTTTCAGCGCGGCGGAGGTGCGGCACGGGCCGATGGCGATCGTCGGACGCGATTTTCATATCCTCGCGTTCGGCGGCAGTGATCGCGCGGGTGCGAGCGTCCGCGAAACCGCCAGCGAATTCCGCGCACGTGGCGCGCGGCTGCTGCTCGCCGACCCCGTCGCCGCCGATGCCGACCTGCCCGCGCTGGCGGCGCATCCGGCGATCGAGCCGCTGCTGATGGTGCAGAGTTTCTATGGCCTGGCCAACCGGCTGGCGCTGGCACGCGGGCTGAACCCCGACGCCCCGCCACACCTGCGCAAGGTGACCGAGACCCTATGATCGTTCGCATCGTCAACGGGCGCATCGCGACGCCGAAACAGGTGCTCGAGTCGGCCGATCTCACCGTCGCTGGCGAGCGCATCGCCGCGATCGGGCCGGTCGCAGCGGGCCGCGCCGATAGCATCATCGACCTAGACGGCGGCTGGCTGCTGCCCGGCTTCATCGATTGCCAGGTTAATGGCGGCGGCGGGGTGCTGTTCAACGACCATGCCGATCCGCAGGCGATTGCAGCGATCGGCGCAGCGCATGCCGGGTTCGGCACGACCGGCTTCCTGCCCACGCTGATCAGCGACACCGCGCCGCAGATCGCCGCCGCGCTCGACGCGGTCGATGCCGCGATCGAGCAAGGCGTTCCGGGCGTGCTCGGCATCCATATCGAGGGGCCGTTCATCAACGCGGTGAAGCGCGGCATCCATGAGGCGCATCGCATTCGCAAGCTCGACAGCGAGACGCTGGCGCTGCTCACCGCGCCGCGCCGCGGACGGGTGATGCTGACGCTCGCGCCCGAGCAATGCGCGATCGAGGATATCGCCACGCTGACCCGCCACGGCGTGATCGTCAGCGCGGGGCACAGCGACGCGACCTATGACGAGGCTAAACGCGCGATCGGCGCCGGATTGTCCGGCGTCACCCATCTGTTCAACGCGATGTCGCCGCTGCACCACCGCGCGCCGGGGCTGGTCGGCGCGGCGCTTGATTCCAACATCTGGTGCGGGCTGATCGTCGACGACGCGCATCTGCATCCGGCAGCGGTGCGGATCGCGGTCAAGGCCAAGGGCGTCGACCGGCTGATGCTGGTCACCGACGCGATGCCGACGGTCGGCACCGACGCGCGCGAATTCATGCTGCAGGGCAAGCGGATCACCGTGCGCAACGGCGTGTGCGTGTTCAGCGACGGGACGCTGGCGGGGACGCATCTCGATATGGCTTCGGCCCTGCGCAACACGGTCGAGGTCACGGGCCTGTCCGTCCCCGATGCCGCGACGATGGCGAGCACGACCCCGGCGCACTTCCTGTCGCTCGGCGATCAGCGCGGCGCTCTTGCCACCGGGCTGCGCGCCGACTGGATCTGCCTCGACCACGACCTGCGGCCGGCCGGCACCTGGATCGGCGGGATTCCGCTGGCGATCGACGCTCCTGCGCGCCTGCGCGCGTCTCAATAGCGAAAGGACCGGCGGCACGATGGCGCTGATCATCACCTCGCCGCTCCGGGGCTGGGCCGCCCCGCTCGATTCTGTTCCCGACCCGGTGTTCGCGGAGCGGATGATGGGCGACGGCGTCGCGATCCACCCGCTCGACGACACCGTCTGCGCGCCGTGCGACGGGGTGATCGTGACGCTGCACGAGTCAGCGCACGCGGTGTCGCTGCGCAGCGATGAGGGCGTCGAGCTGCTGATCCATGTCGGGCTGGAGACCGTGGCGCTTAAGGGACGCGGTTTCACCCCGCTGGTCGCCGCCGGCGCGCGCGTGCTGCGCGGCGACCCGCTGATCCGCTTCGACCTCGACGCCGTCGCGCTCGCCGCCGTTAGCCTGATCACGCCCGTCGTGGTGACCAACGCCGAAGCCTTCACGATCACGCGCCGCACGATCGACCGCGCGGTCGGCGCGTGCGAGGAGTTGATGGCGCTTGAACCGGTCGCGCAGGCACCGCGCCGCTGGTCGGACGACGGCACCGTGATCGCGCAGACGGTGACGCTGCGTCTGCCCCACGGCATCCACGCCCGCCCCGCCGCCCGGATCGCCGAATGCGCGCGCGGATTTGCGGGAGATGTGCATCTGGTGCTGGGCGACCGGCGCGGCGATGCGCGCAGCCCGATCGCGCTGCTCGCACTTGGCACAAGGCTTGGCGACAGCGTGGTGATTGAGGCGCGCGGCGACGATGCCGAGCACGCGCTGGCGGCGATGGTCGCGCTGCTCGAAAGCGACATGGGGGAGACCGCGGCGGTCGCCACGCCCGCCCCGCTTGCCGCCACGCCGCTGGCGCCGGGCCAGATTGGCGGCGTAATCGCCTCGCCGGGGCTGGCGATGGGGCCGGTTGTGCGGATCGACCGGTCGGCCATCGCCGTGCAGCGCGAGGGCGCTGGGATCACGACCGAGCGCGAGGCCCTCGCCGCTGCCCTGGTCGAGGTGGGCGCGGGAATCGCCGCACGGATCGCCACGGGCAGCAGCCAGGTGGCAGCGGTGATGTCCGCGCATCTCGCCCTGCTCGATGACCCCAGCCTTGCGTCCGCCGCCGGTGCGCGGATCGCCGAAGGGACCAGCGCCGGCTTTGCGTGGCGCGGCGCGGTGCATGACCAGATCGATATCCTGCGCGCGACCGGCAATGCCCATCTCGCCGAGCGGATCGACGACCTGATCGATATCGAGCGGCAGGTGCTGGCGGTCCTGACCGGCACGCCCGCCGACGCCCATGCAGCGCCGCCGGGCGCGATCCTGGTCGCCGACGACCTGCTGCCCTCGCAACTGGTGACGCTGGCCGCATCGCGCCCGGCGGGGCTGTGCCTCGCGCGCGGTGGACCGACCTCGCATGTCGCGATCCTGTGTGCCGGGATGGGGCTGCCCGCACTGGTCGCGATGGGCGATGCGCTCGACGCGGCGCAGGGCGGCACCACTCTGCTGCTCGATGCCGAAGCGGGATGCGCGACGATCGCACCGAACGAGACGGACAGCACCGCCTTTGCCGCGCGGATCGCGGCGCGCGACGCCCGGCGCGACGCCGCACGCGCAACCGCAGCCGAGCCGTGCCACACCGCCGACGGGATGCGGATCGAACTGTTCGCCAATCTCGGCAGCGTCGAGGATGCGGTTGCCGCCGCCGCGCAGGGTGCCGAAGGATCGGGGCTGGTGCGCAGCGAATTCCTGTTCCTCGGCCGCGATTCCGCGCCGTCTGAAGACGAGCAGCACGCCGCCTATCAGGGGATTGCCGACGCGCTCCCGGGGCTTCCGGTGATCGTCCGCCTGCTCGATATCGGCGGTGACAAGCCCGCCGCCTATCTGCCCTTTGCCGCAGAGGAAAACCCGGCGCTGGGTCAGCGCGGCATCCGCGTCGGCCTCGCCCATCCCGAATTGCTGGCAACCCAGTTGCGCGCGATCCTGCGCGTCCGCCCGTTCGGGCAGTGCCGCATCATGCTGCCGATGGTGGCGAGCGTTGCCGAGGTGCGTGCGGTGCGCGCGATCACCGATCGGCTGCGCGGCGACTTGGGCATCGCCGATCCGGTCGAGATCGGCGTGATGGTCGAAACCCCGGCAGCCGCGATCACCGCCGACCTGCTGGCTGCACAGGCCGATTTCCTGTCGATCGGGACCAACGACCTCAGCCAATATGTGCTGGCGATGGATCGCGGCAATCCGGCGGTCGCGGCACAGGTCGATCCGCTCCATCCCGCCGTGCTGCGGATGATCGCCGAGACGTGCCGCCGCGGCGCGGCTGCCGGGCGTTGGGTCGGGGTATGCGGCGGCCTCGCCTCCGATCCGCTTGCAGTGCCGATCCTGGTCGGGCTGGGCGCGACCGAATTGTCGGCGGTCCCTGGCTTCGTCGCCGAGGCCAAGGCGATCGTCCGGTCGCTCACGCTGCCACAGGCACAGGCGCATGCCCGCGCTGCACTCGACTGTACCTCAGCTGCGCAAGTCCGCGCGCTCGCCCGCGCTTTTGCGGAGACGTCGTTTAGGGAGGTTGGGGCATGAAGAAGATCCTCGAAGCGCTCCAGCCGCTTGGTCGCGCACTGATGCTGCCGATCGCGGTGCTGCCGATCGCCGGGTTGCTGCTCCGGATCGGCCAGCCCGACCTGCTCGACATCGCCTTCATCTCGGCAGCGGGCGCCGCAATCTTCGACAATCTCGGCATCCTGTTCGCGATCGGCGTCGCGACCGGATTCGCGCGCGACGGCAATGGCGCAGCGGCGCTGGCGGGGATCACCTGCTATCTCACCACCACCACCGGCGCGCAGACCTTCCTCGTCGCGCCGGCGGACATCGGCGCGGGGCTGCCCGAAGCTGCGACAGCGCTGGCGGCGAAGGCCTGGGCCACCGGGCAGATCGACCGGCTGGAGGTTCCGATCGGCATCCTGTCCGGCCTGATCGGTGGCAAATTCTACAACCGCTTCGCCACCATCGCGCTGCCTGAATATCTTGCCTTTTTCGGCGGACGGCGCTTCGTTCCGATCGCGTCCGGAGTCGCCGGCCTGCTGCTCGCAGCGGTGATCGGCTATGGCTATGCGCATATCAGCGGCGGGCTCGACGCGGCGAGCCGAGGCGTAGTGGGATCGGGCGAGCTCGGGCTGTTCGCCTATGGCGTGCTCAACCGGCTGCTGATCGTCACCGGGCTGCACCATATCATCAACAATGTCGCGTGGTTCGTGATCGGCGATTTCGGCGGCGTCACCGGCGATCTGCGCCGCTTCTTCGCCGGGGATCAGAGCGCGGGGGCATTCATGTCGGGGTTCTTCCCGGTGATGATGTTCGGCCTGCCCGCCGCCTGCCTCGCCATGTACCACGAGGCGCGGCCCGAACGGCGCAAGGCAGTCGGCGGGATGTTGTTCAGCCTCGCCTTCACCAGCTTCCTGACCGGCGTGACCGAGCCGATCGAGTTCAGCTTCATGTTCCTCGCGCCGCTGCTCTACGCAATCCACGCGGTGCTGACGGGGCTGTCGATGGCGCTGATGCAACTGCTCGGGGTCAAGCTCGGCTTCGGCTTCTCGGCCGGACTGTTCGACTATGTGCTCAATTTCGGACTGTCGACGCGGCCCTGGCTGCTGCTGCCGGTCGGCGCGGTCTATGCGCTGCTCTATTACGGGCTGTTCCGCTTCTTTATCCGCAAGCTCGATCTGGCGACACCGGGGCGCGAGCGGGACGCGGCCAGTGCGAGCGACAGCCCGGTCGTCGCGGGCGGACGCGGCGCGCAGTTCGTCGCGGCGCTCGGCGGCGCGGGGAACCTCACCAGCGTCGATGCCTGCACCACCCGGTTGCGGCTGATGGTCGTCGACCAGAGCGCGATCGACGATGCGGCGCTGACCGCGCTCGGCGCACGCGGCATCATCCGCCCCTCCGCCAACGCCGCGCAAGTCGTGCTCGGCCCGCTCGCCGACCTGATCGCGGAGGAAATCCGGGCGACGCTCGGCAAACCGCAGAGCACGCCGGCGATCGCACCGACGCAGGCCGCGCCGGTAGCACCCACAGCGCCGCTCGACCCTGCGCTTGTCGCGGCGCTCGGCGGAGCGGCGAACATCATCGCCTGTCGTGCACTGCATGGCCGGTTGCGGGTCGAGGTCGCGGTGGCCGAGCAGGTCGACACCGCTGCGCTTGCCGGTGCGACCCGCGGCGCGGTTCAGCCCCAGGCCGGGGTCTTCCACCTCCTGCTCGGGTAATTTGGAGGCCTGCGATTAAGATCCGCGGAAAGTTCCCCAAATTGACCCGCCCGGCATTGACCTTCGCGGCGTTAATTCGGGTGTAATCGCATCGCGCCGCCGCTATGATGCCAGCGATGATAGCAAGACGCTGCTGACATGGCTCAAGGGACGAACATTCTTCTCGCCGAGAATCGTCACGTCCGGCTCGTGACCGACAGTCCGATACCATCGGTCATCAGCGATCCGCGGCTTCCGGATAATCCCATCGTCGCGTGCAACACCGCCTTTTGCGAGTTGACGGGCTATCCCGCCGACGAGGTCGTCGGGCGGAACTGCCGCTTCCTGTCGGGGCCGGCAACCGAACCCTGGTTGACCGAAGAAATCCGCCGGGGCGTTCGCGAGCATCGTCCGGTGCTTGTCGAGATCCTAAACTACAAGCGCAACGGGCAGCCGTTCCGCAATGCCGTCCTGGTCGCGCCGATCTACGACGAACAGGACGCGCTGCTGTATTTCCTGGGATCGCAAGTCGAGATCGATGCCGATGGGGCAACACCGTCGAGCATGCGGCGGATCCGGGCCGCCGAGCTGGTCAAGGCATTGTCCCCACGCCAGGGGCAGATCCTCAAATTCGTTGCGAACGGTTTGCTCAACAAACAGATCGCGGCGGAGCTCAATCTGGCGGAAAAGACCGTCAAGATGCACCGCGCCATCCTGATGAACCGGCTCGGCCTGCATTCGACCGCAGACCTTATCCGGCTCGCCGTGGAAGCCGGCCTGTAAGGCGCCGCCGCCGATACGGCACAAAGTCCGTATCGCCGGGACACCCGCCCGATTCTAGTTCTGCCCAATCGCCGCAGTGGCGTTGCCGCACCCGGTTCAGCAATCCGGTCCGCGGCTGGGCATCATCGCCGTTTCTGGTGCCGCTGTGACGAAGGATCGGGAGATACAGGGCGTCTCAGCGTGGTTGAGTGGCTTCCCGCATCATCCCTGCCCGGCGCACCCGTGCCGGGGATCAATGCGATGGAGAGTTCGATGGATATCGTGACACCCTTTCAATATTCCCTGATCTACAACGCCTTTTCCTTCACCTTTGCGACGATGGCCGCGGCAACCGCATTTCTGTGGTTGAGCCGGTCGCAAGTCGCGCCGGCGTACCGCACCGCGCTGACCATCTCAGGGCTGGTCACCGCCATCGCGGCCTATCACTATTGGCGCATCTTCGAGAGCTGGATCGCCGCCTACACGTTCGGCGACGGTGTCGTCACCGCAACCCCCTTCGCGTTCAACGATGCCTATCGCTACGTCGACTGGCTGCTGACCGTGCCGTTGCTGCTGATCGAGCTGGTGCTGGTCATGCGCCTGTCGCGCGAGGAAACCATGTCCAAGTCGCTCCGGCTGGGCACGGCGGCCGCGCTGATGATCATTTTGGGCTATCCGGGCGAGATCTCGAACGACATTCCGACGCGCGTCCTGTGGGGCACCCTGTCGGCGATCCCGTTCCTGTACATCGTGTGGGAGCTGTTCAGTGGGCTCGGCAAGTCGATCGCGCAACAGCCGGCCAGCGCCCAGAACCTGGTGCGCAAGGCACGCCTGCTGACCTTCGCCTCATGGGGCTTCTACCCGATCGTCTATATGGCACCCTATGCCGGCCTGACGGGCGGCACCGTCACCACGACGATCCAGATCGGCTATACGATTGCGGATATCGTCGCCAAGGCTGGTCTCGGAATCCTGATCTTCCTGATCGCGGTCCGCAAGTCTGAGGCCGAAGCCGAGGCCGGTGGGCATAAGGGCTATGCTGCCTGATCCCATGGCCGCACTCGCGTACCCACGCATGTCAGCGCGTCGCCGTGCCCCCATCGGGCGCGGCGACGTCGTGTATCCGGCCTATTGGCTCGCCGCGGCGCTGCTGATCGGGCTGACGCTGCTCGGCGTGCCGCTGGATCAACCGGCGGCGATGGCGATTGCGACGATCGTGTTCATCGGCGGCGGGCTGCCGCACGGCGCCTATGACATCGCCTTGTTGCGGCGTTCGGTCGCGCTGGACCGAATTGGGATGGGGCTCGCGGTTGGCGGTTATGTCGCGATCGCCCTGCTGATGGTCTTTCTGTGGATGAGCGCGCCGCTTGTCGCGCTGATCTTGTTCCTTGTGGCGGCTGCGGTGCATTTCGGCGAGGATTGGCCGATGCTTCAGGAGCCGCTGTTGCGGGTTGCGGCCGGCGCGGCGGTGATCGCGGCGGCGACGATCGGCCATCCCGCCGAGGTTGCAGCGCTGTTCGTTGCGATGAGCGATCCGCGCGCGGCAGTGATCGCGCAGGTCATCACCGCGGCTGCGCCGGTCGCGTTGCTCGTCACCGCAGTCGGCATCGCCCTTGCGTGGCGGGAGGGCAGCCTGTCCTGGGCCATCGCGATGACCCTGTGCCTCGTGCTGCTGGTGGTCCTGCCGCCCGTTATGGGCTTCGCGCTGTTCTTCGCCTTCCTCCATTCGCCCCGCCACCTGGCGCAGGCGCGCGCGCGGTTGCACGACATGACGCGGGCGCGATGGATCGGCACCGGCGCGTTGCTGTCGGGCCTCGCCCTGTTTGGCTGGTTGGGGCTGCGCGCCATGGCGCCGGCGCATTTCGACCCGATCGTGGTTGCACAGGCCTTTCAATTGCTGGCATCGGTGGCGGTGCCGCATCTGCTGCTGTCGCGGTGGATCGAACGGCGGCTGGCTTCCGCCCCTCTCTCTTAAGAAAAGACAGCGAATCTATGACTCGTCGTACAGCGATCGTGATCGGCTCCGGTATTGGCGGCATTGCCTGCGCGATCCGCCTGCAAAGCCTGGGCTTCGACACCCGCATCGTCGAACAGCTCGATGATGTCGGCGGGCGCGCCTATGTTCGCCGCGCCGAAGGCTTCACCTTCGACATGGGGCCGACCGTGCTGACCGTGCCGCACTTCATCGAGGAGTTGTTCGCGCTGCAACGCGACACAGCGATGCTGACGGCGCCCGACTTTCCGGAGGAGGTGCTGGGCGAGGGGCAGCGCATCGTCAGCGGCATCAGCGGAGGTCCCAACACCAGTCGCTATCTCGAGATCGTGCCGATCCTGCCATTTTACCGCATCTATTTCGACGACGGCAGCTTCTTCGATTACGATGCCGACCCGGTGAACGTGCGCGCGCAGATCGCGCGGCTAGCGCCCGAGGATCTGGAGGGCTATGAGCGCTTCCACGAGGCCGCGCGCGCGATCTTCCAGCGCGGTTTCCTCGAACTCGGCTACACCTATTTCGGCAGCCTGGGGTCGATGCTGAAGGTGGTGCCGGACCTGCTCAAGCTCGGCGCGGTCCAGCCGCTATTCTCGCTGGTCAGCAAGTACTTCAAGAGCGACAAGATGCGGCAGGTGTTCAGCTTCGAACCGCTGCTGATCGGCGGCAATCCGCTCAAGGTGCCCGCAATCTATGCGATGATCCATTTCGTCGAGAAGACCTGGGGCGTCCACTATGCGATCGGCGGCACCGGCGCACTGGTCCGCGCGCTGGTCGTCAAGTTCGAGGAACTGGGCGGCACGGTGCAACTCAATGCCGAAGTCGCGCGGATCGAGGTCGAAAAGCGCGCGGGCAAGCGCGTTGCGACTGGCGTGACGCTGGCAACGGGCGAGACGCTGGCGGCCGACCTTGTCGTCTCCAACGCCGATTACGCGACCACCTATCTCAAGCTGATCGACAAGGCGCACCGGCGGATCAATCGCGACGCGGTGGTCAAGTTCCGCAAGCAGAGCATGTCGCTGATGGTGATCTATTTCGGCTATCAAAAGCGCGAGGGCGACCCCGATCTGCGGCACCACAACATCATTCTCGGGCCGCGCTACGAGGAACTGCTGACCGACATTTTCGAGCGCAAGATTCTCGCCGAGGACTTCTCGCAGTATCTGCATATCCCGACGCTGACCGACCCGAGCCTTGCGCCGCCGGGCCATCACGCCGCCTACACGCTGATCCCGGTGCCCAACACGCTGGGCGATATCGATTGGGATGCGGTCGGCGAAGGGTTTGCGGAGACGGTGCTGAACTTCCTCGATGACCGCGGCTACATCCCGGGCCTGCGCGAGCGGCTGGTCTATCGCAGCTTCGTCACGCCCGATTATTTCGAGCAGACGCTCGGCGCCTATGCCGGCAACGGCTTCGGGGTTGAGCCGCGGCTGACGCAGACCGCCTTCTTCCGCCCGCACAACCGCAGCGAGGATGTGACCAACCTCTATCTCGTCGGACAGGGCACGCAGCCCGGCGGCGGCACGCCGTCGGTGATGATGTCCGCCAAAATGACGGCGCGAGAGATCGCGCGCGATTATGCGGTCGATCCGCAGATCGTCGCGGGAATGCCAGGCTAGGCGCGCGCTCAGTTGCTGGAAGGGCACCCACACACGACCGCCGCACGGCGAAACAATGAAAATTTGACAGAACTAGAACAACGATACTAGTTCGTATTTATGCGCGCCCGTGCTGACGGTTTGCTCGTGGGGGCAAGTTTCCGACGTCCGAGGTGGTGCCGATCAGGAGGGGACGGATCACTTGATCATGCACAATTGAAGGGACTCACGGCGTCGGTGATTGGCTAAACCGCGGCTCGTGTCCGTTGCACTGCACGCGCTCCAGCCACGCCACCGCCCTGCAAACAGCCGCTTCAGTCCCTGCGCTAATCCGATCCTTTGAACAATCATATATCCGTGGAGTGAGATGAGATGGCTGCCAGAGTGAAACGGGGCGTCAGCCTGTACAGCTTCCAGGAAGAGATGTTTCTTGGACAGATGACCATTGAGGACTGCGTCGCGTTCGCCGCGTCGATCGGTGCGAAGGGGATCGAAATCCTCCCCGAACAGAACATGCCGAGCTTCCCGAACATCGACGACCGCCAGGTTGCCTGGTGGAAGGAACTGATGGCCAAGCATGGGACCGAACTCACCTGCTACGACATGTTCCTGGATACCAAGGCCCGCAAGGACCGGTTGATGACAGATGACGAGCAGGTCGCCTCTATTCGCCGCGACCTCGTGCTCTGCAACCGGCTCGGCATCCGCAACATGCGCGTGCTGGTCTTCGTCCGTCCCGACATCCTCGAGCGGTGCGTGCCTTATGCCGAGGAGCTCGACGTGCACATGGGCGTGGAGGTTCATTCACCCTGGCACATGGAGCATGCATGGCTCCTGCGTACCGTCGAGGTTGCGGACAGGCTTGGCACCAAGCATCTCGGCCTGCTGCCCGACATGGGCATTTTCATGAAGCACTACCCGCCGGTCTACCGCGACCGGTTCATTCGCCAGGGTGCTCGCCCGGAGGTCGCGCAGTTCATCGTCGACCAGCACGAGCAGAAGATCATGGCCGAGTACACGATCTACGAGGTAGCGGTGAAGATGAAGGGCAATCCCGCTGAGGTACGCATGGCCGAGACCCTGCGCCATCATCCTTACGCCAACCCGAAGCGGATCCGGGACTACATTCCCTATTTCCGGCATATCCAGGCCAAGTTCTACGAAATGACGGAAGATGACCGCGACCCCACCCACGCCTATGATGAAGTGATCCGGGAGTTGGTCGCCGGGGGATGGGACGGGTACCTTTCCAGCGAATATGAAGGCAACCGCTGGATCCAGGACGTCCAGGCGGTCGACAGCCGAGAGCAGGTGCGACGGCAGCACCGCATGTTTGAACGACTGATTGCTCAAGCCGAGGGAGCCCGCTGATGTTCGACAAATACCTGATCGTGGACGGCAGTCTGCGCAATGTCGGCCCGGCTGAAGCGCCGAGCGGCTTCGCATTCGAGGCGAAGCTCGGCTATTATCGTGGTCTTGGCCTGTCGATGGTGGAAGCGCTGGATGTGACCGTCGACGGTGAGCCGATCCCGCGCGAAGCGATCCGCTTCGATGAAGGCAATGGGCCGCTCAGCCTGGACGAAATGGAAACCGCGTTTGACCGGCGCTGGCCGTTCGGCGCGTCGGCGACGATCACCGTTGAACGCGGTGGCGGCCTTACGCCGGGAGAACATCAGCTGGAATTCTCTCAGCGGCTTCGGGTCTCCTATATGCCGTTCCCTTCGATCAATTCGGACGCAAAGACGCTCGCGGTCGCGTGACCCTAAGCGGCGGAACGGGCACCATGACTAGATCTGCAAAATGGTGCCCGCCCGTCTTCTAATCCCCTCAAACGCGCCCTGCTTCGACCCGCTTTGCCGCGTCTCATGAGGGGATACGCGTTATCTCGATAAGCTCCACGCCGGGCGCCGGCAGACTGTTTTGAATGGCGACAGTGCCGCCCTCGCGAGAGATATCAGAGGAGACTGGTTTCGGAGCGATGCCCGTGCGTGAGGCATTGGATCGCCTGAACCACGATGGTCTCGTCGAAACAATCCCCCGCCGCGGCTACCGCGTGGCGGGACTTACACTGAAGTCGCTGGATGACTTTTCACAGTCTGGAGCGCTGTGTCGCCGTTGATCATCCAGCTGGCCCAGGAACGGATGACACCGGAGCAAGCGACTGCATTAACTGCCATCCAGCAAGAGCATAGGCGGGAAGTCGGGAAAGCCAAACTCGCCCCGGAAGACTGGATACGGCTCTCCCGGCACCGCTTTGATCTGCTTGCAGAGGCCACTCGCAATCCTCCGCTCCAAGCGATCTACCGTGACCTGTCCGCAGAGATGGACCGGATATTTCACTCGGTCAGCCGCCACAAGGAGGACGTCCGCGCGATCTTTGACCTGGCGACGCGGTTCGACAGTGCGATCCCGTCGATCGAGGACGCGAGTGAATTCATCCGGATCAGCCGCGAGAAAATCGCGGAGATCATCATCGAAAAGGGCTTCGACGACCCGCAGGCTGGCTGATCGCCTCGGCAATATTATGCCGACCAACGGGCTCGCCCCCGCTCCCGACGCCGACCCCTGTTATCGCGGCGCGGCGACCACCCCTCAATCGTAGATCGGGCGCAATTCCTTATCGAGGTGGTAGCGGGTCAGCGCCATCGAGGCGAGGAGATCGGGCGAGCCGTCATACTCGATCGACATCCAGCCCTTGAATGCGTTCTGCTTGAGCAGCCGGTACAGCCCCTTGAGATCGAGTTCACCCAGCCCCGGCTCCCAGAACCAGCGCGTGCCATCATCGGCAATCTCGGGATCGCGCGCGTATCGGACGCTGTCGGGTTGGCGCGCCGAGCCGGTATCCTTCAGGTGGAAGGTGCTGATCCGGTCATGATAGTCGTTGTAGAACGTCAGCAGGTCTTCGCCCATGATCGAAATCTGGGCCGTGTCGATGCAATAATGCACCAGCTTCGGGTCGGTCGATTCGATCAACTCGCGGTGATTCTCGATATTGATCGCGCAGAAAAACTCATTGTGCAGGCCGATCTTGACGCCGTGATCGGTGGCATAGCGACCGATCTCGTTCATCACGTTCGCACATTGCTGAACCTCGTCGCGGCTCAGCGGCCCGGTGCCGCAATAATTCTGCGTCGGACAGGTGTTCATGTACGTGCCGCCGAATGCGACGATCGTGTCCACCGCCTCGCGGCCGGCACGCACGGCTTCGTCGAAATGGCCCGCGTCATGCGAGGCATGGGCGCCATGGAACATGCCGATCACCTCGACCCCGCGCTCCTTGGCGAAGGCGGTGAAATTCTCGGGCGATCCGAACAGCGGGAGGATATCCGCCAGATCCCAGGGCGCGATCTCGATCCCGTCGAAACCCAGCGCCGACTGGTATTTCAGGATCGTGTCCCAGTCCGAGTAATAGGCGGTATTCGTCTTATCCTCATAATAAAATTCGCGAAAATTGTCGATCTGCCGATATGGAATGCTCTTCCAGTGGCACATGTTGGCGTAGCGGATATTGGGCATGGCGAAGGCTCCGTCCGGCTTAGTTCTGTAGTTTGTTGAGAAGGGCGCGGGTGCGCAGCAGCGCGCGGAAGGGATCGCGCGTCTGGCGGGCGCTGCACACGACCGGGCCGGCATAGCCAAGGCGATCGAGCAGCCCAACGATGCTGGCCAGATCGACATTGCCCGTACCCGGATCGCAGAACACCTGCGTCGCGCGATGTGCCGGGAATTCGGGGTTCGCGCTTTTCCACACATCGCCCGGATCGACGAACTGGGTGTCGGTCAGGTGCACACAGCCGATGCGGCTCTGCTGCGCTTCGATGAACGCCGCCGGATCGACACCGGCGATCGTCAGGCTTGCCACATCGAGATCGAGCCTCACGCTTTTGGGCAGCGCGTCGAGCAAGGGCAGGACATCCTCGCCGCGGAACAGGCTCCAATATTCATTGCGCAGCACCAGCGCGACGCCCGCCGCGTCAGCCTTTTCCGCAAGGCCGCCCAGCAACTGGAGGGTCCGCTCGGTAAAGGTCGCGCGCTTCGCGTCGAGATCGGGGTGATAATGCGCGACGCGCCCGTAATAGGGCGACGGGCTGATCGCGAAATAGTCGGCCCCCAGATCGGCGGCGTGCGCCAGCGCCTCGCCAGCGAAATGCCCGCTCGCGCCAAAATAGAAGTCGAGATTGTCGTTGCGCATGAACAAATTGGGGTCGAACGTCACGCCCGTCACCTGTTCGATGCCGCTGTTGGCCAGAACTGCCCGGTAGTTGGCGACCGACTCGTATTTCGTGTTGATGCAGTAGCGGTTCATCGGAACGCCGCTGCGCCCGCCGAACTGCCATACCGGCTCATAGGGGATCTCGATCGAACAAAAGCCGCTCGCGCGGATCAGCGGATAGAGTTCTTCCCAGAAATACCGGCTCTCGAACCGATTGCGGTTCGGCTCCTGATAGTGGCGGTTGATCAGGTCCAGACTGATCGCAATCCGATCGAGGTTCATCGCGTCATCCATCTCAATGATGCGCCGTCGGCGACGGCGGTTGCAGGCTCGGCCCGGCGGGCGTCAGTCGGCGAGCATCCGCTGCGACAAGGCCAGCGACTCGCCCATCGGCATGGTGGGGAAATACTCAAGGCCGATCGCGCCCGCGTAGCCAAGGTCGCGCAGCGTGCGTGTGACCCGGGCCCAGTCGAGGCTGCCGGTGCCAGGCTCGTTGCGGTCGGGCATGTCGGCGACCTGCACATGCGCGACCAGGTGGATGCGCCCCGCCAGCACCTCCGCCATATCCTCGCCCATCACGGCGCTGTGCCAGACATCGTATAGCAGGCGCAGGTTCGGGCTGCCCACCGCTTCGACCAGATCGAGGCCGAGCTTGGTGCTGACGAGATACATGGTCGCGAACAGCTGCGTGTTGAGCGGCTCGAGCAGCAGCATGACGCCCGCCTCCTCCGCCGCATCCGCCGCCGCGCGCAGGGCGGTGACGGCATTGGCGAAATGCTCTTCCTCGCTCATGCCCTCGACCCGGAAGCCGGAGGCGACGATCAGGTTTGGCTTGCCGAGGATCGCGGTCGCGGCAATCGTCTCGCGCACGGCGGTGACCATCGCCTCGCGTTCGGCCGGGTCGACGATCGAGCGGCGCGGATCGACGCACAGGCTGGTCAGCCGCACGCCGGTTTCGTTAAGCGCTGCGGCGAGTGCGTCGATCGGCTTGTCGCGCCACAAGTGGAATTCGGCCAGCGCGAAGCCGGCCGCCTTGGCCGCCCGCACGCGCGCATCGAGTTCGCCAGCGTCGGCAAACTGCCATTCGATACAGGAGGATAATTGATACGCCGCAGACATAGGATCCCTTCCCATTCCACGGCCCCGTGGTGCGTCACGCACTCGTATGCCTGGCGGGCCTGATCCCGCTATTTTGTATCTCCCCCGATACGGAACTCCGACAAAAGATCAAGGTCAGAAAGCGATATAGCGCTGACGCCGCTCCGCAAGCGCGCCGTGGATATCGCCGATGCGCCCGATTGTGCTCGACCGGTCGAATGCTGGGGCGCTCCCTCGCCATCAACAATATGGCCGTCGATATCGAGATGCCGTTCGGGGGATTCAAACAGTCCGGTATCGGTCGAAAAGGCGGACTGGAAGGGCTGCAAAACTATCTCGAGCGGAAGACGATTTATCTGCCGGGCTGACGACCGCGCACCCCGAAGATGTCCGCCGGCAATCGCCACGCCGCGAGGATGGCGAGCAGGAGCAGCGCGATGAATAGCGCGCCTGCCACCGGCAAGCCCGCAAGCGCGCCACCCGTCCGGGCCGCGGCCGCGAAATAGGCAGAGCCGATCACCGCAATGCCGATCGCGCCGCCCAGTTGCTGTGCGGTGCGCAGCGTCGCGCTGGCCGTCCCGGCGAACGCGCGGTCGACATCGGCGACCACGATCGGGGGTAGTGGCCCGGCGAGCATGCCCATGCCGACCCCTGCCAGCGCAAGCAGCGCAAAGAATCCGACACCGCCGCCGGTTCCGCCCGCGATCAGCGTCAAGGCACCGCTGGCACCCGTCATCATCACGAGCGCGCCACCGATCAGCAGCCAGCGACCGAGGCGCGGCAGATACTTTTTCCCGATCAAGCTGATGCCCGCCATCACGCCCAGGCCAAAGGGGACATGCGCCAGCGCGGTATCGAGCGGCGACTTGCCCAACCCCTGTTGCAACGCGACCGCGAGCACCAGCAGGAAGCCCGCCGCGCCCGCCGAGAACGCCAGCACCGCGACCAGTCCCCAGCGGAAGGTGGTCAGACGAAACAGCGCGGGTTCGATGATCGCTGCCCGCCCCGCGCGCCGCCGTGCCAATGCCCGGATCCAGCCCGCTACGACCGCACCCACCCCGGCGATCGCGCACGGAATGGCCCAGGCCGGCCAGCCCCGCTCCGACCCGTCGATCAGCGCGAACAGCAGCGCCGCAAAGCCCGCCGCAAACAGCGCCGCGCCGAACAGATCGATCTGCAGCGGGCGTCCGCCATCGCGCTGCGGAATCGTCCGCAACCCCAGCCACAGCGCGATCAACCCGATCGGCAGGTTGATCAGGAAGATTAGCCGCCAGCCAAGGCCAAACCAGTTCCATTCGATCAGCAAGCCACCCAGAATCGGCCCGAGGATCGCGGCGAGCCCCCCGATCACGCCGAACCAGGCGAGCCGCGCAACGCGTTCGAGCGGGGAGAACAGCGTCTGCACGATCGCCATCACCTGCGGCCCCATCATGGCGCCGGCGGCCCCTTGGAGCAGGCGGCCGATGACCAGCTGCTCGGGCGTTTGCGCCAGCCCGCACAGGGCCGAGGTCGCGATGAAGCCCGCAACCCCGATCAGGAACATGCGGCGGTAGCCGAACGCGTCGCCCAGCCGTCCGCCGAGCAGCAACAGCGCACCCAGCACGAGCAAATAGCCCGCGACGATCCACTGCATCGCCGCCGACGAAGCATCGAGCGCGCGGCGGATCTCGGGCAAGGCCGTGTTGACGATGGTTGTATCGGCGACTTCGAGCACGAAGGCGATCAGCACGGTGAGGAAGGCGAGCGTGCGCTGACGATCAGTCAACTGCTGTGCCGCGCCGCCATCGTGCGGCGCGCCTGCCCCTCGATCCATATGACTGCCGCCCCGAAAATTCCGGGCATTGCACCCGCGGCACAGCCCTAATTAAAATGATGCTTCTATTATGAGCCTGTTTCGCTTAGCGTCAAGCCAATGCGGCGATTCACGACCGCGATGTTGAGGTGGCGGGCGCGGTCGCGCGTCCGTCCGGAGGGGAGTGAAGGCGTTGCACAAGTCAGACTCGTCGCGGGTGCCCGGGCCCGCCCAGGGGTTCACCGTCATCATCGCGGGGTTCCTGCCAATCATGGCAATCGTGTCGATGTTCCCGGCGGTGCCGGCGATGATCGCGCATTTCGGTGCAGACCCCAATGCCAGCTGGAAGGTGCCGGCGATGGTGTCGGCCCCCGGCCTGACCATTGCGATCACCGCGCTGTTCGTCGGCCTGATGGTCGATCGCTTCGGGCGCCGTCGCCTGCTGCTCGGATCGACCCTGCTCTACGGGATCTTCGGCTCCGCACCGTTCCTGCTCGAATCGCTCGACGCCATCTATGCCTCACGCCTGTTGCTCGGATTGAGTGAGGCAGCGATCCTGACGACGCTCAACACGCTGATCGCGGATTATTGGGACGAAAAGAGCCGCCGCAACTGGCTGACGATGCAGGGATTGATCGGCCCGGCGCTGTCGTCGGTGATGATCTTCTTTGCCGGGGCGCTGACCGCGTGGCGCTGGAACGGCATCTTCCTGCTCTATCTGGTCGCCTTCCCGATCTTCCTCGCCATGCTGCGCTACATGTACGAGCCGCAGCGTGAGGTCGCACCCGCGCGGGTCGAGGGCGAGACCGCCGATGGCGGCATCCCCTGGACCGTCCTCGCAACGATCGGCAGCGTGACGCTGTTCGTTTCGGTCCTCTATTATGTGTTCATCATCAATGGTGGACTGGTCTGGCAGGAGCTGGGGGTCAAGGATCCGGGCAAGATCGGTCGGATCACGGCATTGCCCAGCCTGTTCATCCTGGTCGGCGCGGGCGTGTTCTGGCTGCTCGGCCGCTGGCAGGTCAGCTCGCGCGCCCAGCTCTTCGCGTTGCTCGCCACGCTCGGCACCGGCCTCGCCATCATCGGCCTCGCCAGCGACTGGCGGATGATGATCCTCGGCATGATGGTGCAACAGACGGGCGCGGGCATGGGGGTGGTCACGCTGATCGCCTGGGCACAGCGCAAGCTGCCCTATGCCCATCGCGGACGCGGCATGGGCTTGTGGACCGCCTGCTTTTTCTTCGGCCAGTTCGT
This sequence comes from uncultured Alphaproteobacteria bacterium, assembly GCA_942493255.1. Taxonomy (GTDB): domain Bacteria; phylum Pseudomonadota; class Alphaproteobacteria; order Sphingomonadales; family Sphingomonadaceae; genus Sphingomonas. Next base: position 20,733 of record OW818683.1, read on the forward strand.
CTCGCCGCTGCTGGTCAGCCTGGTGCGCGCGCAGGTGGGCTCGATGCAGGCCGCGTTCCTGGTCGCGGGGATCGTCGGGATCGTCGGGGCGGTCGTCGTCTGGCTGGTGGTCGACCGCCGCCCGGCGCTTCAGCCCGTAGCGGCGTGAGGCTTGCGATGATCCGCGCTTGTCTGAGCGCCATTGCCGCGCTCCTCGCCCTCTCGCCCGTCACCGCGCAGGAGCCGCCGCGCTTCCGCTACGACGTGATCGAAGCACCGCTCCAACCGGGCGCGGTTACGCTGCCGACTGCGCCGAAGGACGCGCCGGATCGCGAGCAATGGATGACTCAGAACGGGTCGGTCGGGGTGCGCAACGTCTCGCACGCCACGCTGACCCCCGTACTGCCCGCCGGCCCATCGACCGGCGCCGCGGTGATCGTCGCGCCCGGCGGCGGGTTCCTGGGTCTGTCGATGGACGCCGAAGGGTGGCAGGTCGCGCGCTGGCTCGCCAACCACGGCATCGCCGCCTTCGTCCTCAAATATCGCGTGCTGCCCACCCCGCGCGACAATGCCGAGTGGCAGGACAAGTTCAACCGGATGATCGCTGGGGAGTCGGTCGGCTTTGCGCCGCCCAAGGACACGCCGCGCGAAGCGCTCGCCGACGGCCTCGCCGCACTGGCGCATGTCCGCGACAATGCCGCGCGCTATGGCGTCGATCCGGAGCGGATCGGGTTCATGGGCTTTTCGGCGGGCGGGTTCCTCACCCGGTCGGTGATCGAACAAAGCGGCGCGGCAATGCCCGCCTTCGCTGCGCCGATCTATCCCAACATGGCGGCAATGACCGTACCCGCGAACGCACCGCCAATGTTCGTCACGATCGCGGCGGACGATTTCCTGCTCACCCGCGAAACGGGCCTGCCGCTGCTCGACAGCTATCGCGCGGCGGGCAAGCCGATCGAGTTCCACCTGCTCGCCAATGGCGGCCATGGCTTCGGGCTGGGGCGCGCGGGCACCGCATCGGCGGGGTGGATCGAGAGTTTCCACCGCTGGCTCGGCAGTATCGGGATGCTCGAGGCTAGGTGAGGTCTGGGGGGGTGACCTAGATCACCCCCTCCTTCAACAGCTCGACCGCATGTCCCGCCGCGCGTGCGGTCAGCGCCATATAGGTCAGCGACGGATTCTGGCAGGCGGACGAGCTCATCTGCGCGCCATCGGTGACGAACAGATTGGCGACGTCATGCGCCTGGCTCCATTGGTTGAGCACCGAGTTCGCTGGGTCCGCGCCCATCCGCGCACCGCCCATTTCGTGGATCGCGCTGCCGCCCGGATTGGGTCGGTCGAAGCCCATGATGACCTTGCCACCCGCATGGCCCAGCATCTCGGCGGCATCCGCCTTGGCCTGCGCCAGCGCGGCATGCTCCTCCGCGCCGAACGCGAATTCGACCTTGAGGATCGGAAGGCCATTGGCGTCGGTGCGCTTGGGGTCGAGCGTGATCCGGTTGGATGCGCGCGGCACGCAATCGGCAAAGGCGACCAGCACCATCCGCCACATGCCGGGCGGCTGCAGCGCCTCCTTGTACGCAGCACCGATCCCCGCCTCGCGCTTGCCGCGCGCCCAGCCCGATTGCAGCGCGCCGCCCTGGAACGAAAAGCCGCGATTGTGCCCCGTACCGTCGATCGCATCCAGGTTGCGAAAACGCGGGATGACAATGCCGGTCGGGCGATTGCCGAAGGTGGTCCACTGCTCGAAACCCGGGAACAGCGCGATCGCCGACAGGGTACTGGCATGGTCCATGATGTGCGTGCCGAGTACGCCGCTGGCGTTGGCGAGGCCGTTCGGCATCGCCGCGCTCGCCGAGTTGAGCAGCAGATGGACCGAGTTGAACGCCCCGGCATTGAGGAACACCATCCGCGCGGTCGCCTGCCCGCGCGCCCGGGTCTTGCTGTCGATCCAGCGCACGCCGGTGACGCGCCGCGTCGCGGGGTCATAGTCGATCTTCTCGACCACCGCGTCGGTGACCAGGGTCAGGTTCCCGGTCTTTTGCGCCGCGGGCAGCGTGGAGGACTGGGTCGAGAAATAGGCGCCATAGGAACAGCCGCGGGCGCAGATCGATCGGCGCTGGCATTCGCCGCGCCCGTCCTTGGCCTGCGTCAGATTGGCGGTGCGTCCGATGGTCAGCCGCCGCTCGGGCCAGCGCGCGGAGATTTTCTCGCGCACCGCCTGTTCGACGACGTTCAGCGCCATCGGCGGCTGGAAGCGCCCGTCGGGCAGCTGCGCCAGCCCCTCGGCCGCGCCGGAAACGCCGATAAACTCCTCGACCTTGTCATACCACGGGGCAAGGTCGGCATAGCGGATCGGCCAGTCGTTGCCGTTGCCATCACGCCGGTTGGCGTCGAAGTCGTAGTCCGACCAGCGATAGGATTGCCGCCCCCAGGTCAGCGAGCGCCCACCCAGATTATAGCTGCGAAACCAGTTGAACGCGGTGCCGTCTTCCGTCGCATAGGGGTTTTCGGCATCGTTGACGAAATGCGGCTCGGTGAATTCGGTGAAATGGCGGTTGCCGCGCTGCACCGGATAGTCGCGCGCATATTTCTCGGCGTCGCCGACCCCGCGAAACGGCATGTCCCACGGCGCCTTGGTCTCGTTCACATATCCGGTCTGGTGCGCGATCATCGGCCCGCGCTCGAGCATCAGGACCTTTAGCCCTGCCTCGGTCAGCTCCTTCGCCGCCCAGCCGCCGGTGATGCCGGAGCCGACCACGATCGCATCGAATTGCATATTGTCCGCCATCACCCGAAATCCACCGCGGTCCAGTCACTGGAGAAGGCACGCTCGCCCGGCTTGACCGCGACCGCGGGGTCAAAGCGTCCCGGCGTCAGTTCGTAGCGCAGCTCCTGCGCGCCGCCGGTTTGCGAGGTATAGTAACCGGTCAGGATCAACCCCTTCACCGTCTTCCACGGATGATCCTTCGCGGCGTACGCATCGGCGTCCAGCCGCGTCAGGATCGCGGCTCGGCGCGGCTCGGGCTTGCCCATCCAGTCGCCATTCGCCGCGCGATCGAGTTCGGCTTCCAGCCAGTCGAGGTGGCGCAGACTGCCGTCGCTACGCAGGTACCCGCTGGCGGTTGCCGGAGCCGTGTCGCGCACGAGCGGTGCACGGCTCTTGTCCAGGCCATGGGCGAGCGCAAGGATTACGAAGTCGCCCACCCCCACGTCCCCGGCGCCGGGGGTAGCCGTGCGCGGGATCACCAGCTGGCTGATGTCGCGGATCATCGTGCGCTGGCGGTCGCTCGGTGCATCAGCATCATCCTGTTTCGACAACGTCGCAACGACCGCAGGCATCCCCACGACCGCCGCGAGCAACGCCACACCCCCGCCGAATTCGCGCCGTGTCCAGCCCGCCTGACCCATGCTCCACCCTCTCCGCGCCGGTTCTTGCCGGCTCCGATCCCGCCTGATATCAGAATGGATATTCTATTTCTAGCGGAGAGGTGTCGGATGCTCAGACTATCGCGCATGATGGAGCTGGGCACGCCCGCGCCCGATTTCGCGCTGCCGGATACCGAAGGGCGAACGGTCCGGCTGGCGGATGTCGCCGGTCCCAACGGGCTGATCGTCGCCTTCATCTGCAACCACTGCCCGTTCGTGCTCCACCTGATCGACGCGTTTGTGGACTTCGCACGCGACTATCAGGCGCGCGGCATCGGCGTCGTCGCGATCTCGTCCAACGACATCGTCGAGTTTCCCGAGGACGATTATGCGCACATGAAGCTGTTCGCGGCGGAGCGGGGTTTCCCCTTCCCGTATCTCCATGATGCGGACCAGCAGGTCGCAATCGCCTACGAAGCGATCTGCACGCCGGACTTCTTCATGTTCGATTCCGATCTGCGCCTGTTTTACGCGGGGCAGTTCGATGCCAGCCGCCCCAAGATCAATCGCCCGCCCGTGCCGGGCCTTCCGCCACTGCGCACCGACCTGCCGGTGACGGGCGAAGATATGCGCCGTGCCGCCGACGCGCTGCTGGCTGGCGATCCTCCGCCCCAGCCGCAGCGGCCGAGCGCGGGCTGCTCGATCAAATGGCTCGAGGGGAACGCCCCGACATGGGCGTGATTGCGAACCGCATCTGGCTGCCCGCTGCCGCCGTGGTGCCGCAGGAGCGCGGGACCGACTATTTCGCGCCGGTCGATGGCGCGGACTGGTCGGACGGGTTCGGCTGGCATCGCGGCTTCTTCTCCAGCTTTCGCCTGCGCGCCGGGCGTGAGGCGTGGTTCCACTTTCCTTTGCCCACCTCGATCCTGCGCGATGGGCGGCAACAGGCGCTGGCCGAGGTCTCACTGCTGTGGGAGGTCACCGATGGTGCACGCATCCACTGGCTGGTGCTGCAGCATGGCGGGATGGACCGCATTCCCCTGACCGAGCGCGAGACTGAGCCGGATAGCGTGGCTGTGCCGTTCGACCCGCCCGAGCAATGGCGGCAATACTATCCGTCGTCGGCGCGGCGATTGACGACGATCGCGTTCGCCCCCCTGCTGCCGCTGCACTTCGGGGTGCAGCTGTGCGTCGGGGTCACTGCGCCGGAGCGCGACGGGACGATCCGCTTCTACGGCGCTGGGGCTGGCTTCGCTGACTTGGACTAGTCACGCCCCGACCGCAGCGCGGCGAGCTTTTCGCGAATCGCCGCCTGCTTTTCCGCCGACACGTCGAACCGCCCGACCAGCCACGCCATCGCCGCGCCCGCGATCACGATCAGCGCGGTGACGAACCAGGCGAGCGCGCGCACCTTGTCCTGCGGCATCTGATCGACCGGCAGCCCGGCGGGAAAGTCGATGATGCCGAGGAACGACCCGGCGAACAGCGCGACCAGCCCGCTGCCGACCTGAAGTCCGATGAACATGAAGCTCGCCACTAGCCCCTGTTGCGGCTTGCCGGTATTCGCCTCATGCTCGTCGCCGATATCATAGGTTACGGCGTTGAACGGCACGACATACAGGCCGTAGGCGACCCCGCCGAGCACGCGAAACGCGAACACGAACGCCCCGATCGCGGCGGTCGCGGGTATTGGTGACAGGCCGAGCAGCGGCAGCAGCACCGCGCCCGCCTGCAGCACGAAGAACACCGCGAGGCCCGAGATCATCGCCGTGCGCGTACCGACCAGCTTCATCCAGGCGGGCGCGAGGAACATGGCGACGAGCGAACCGATCACCCCGGCGATCAGCAGGCGCGGCGTCCAGTTGCCGTCGAGCTGCCAGAAATAGGTGGCGAGGTGCAACGTCAGCTGGTTGACCACCGAATTTGTGAACAGCACCAGCAAGGCGACCAGCAGCAACAGCCCGACATTGGGCGTGGTGCGGATCGCCGCGACCAGCCGCCGGAACAATTGCGGCAATGTTTCGGGCGCTTCGCTCGCCACGCTGCGGTCCAGCTGCTCCACCGCCCGCATCCGCGAGCGCGTGCCGAGCAGGCCGATGATCATCAGCGCCGCGCCGCAAATGGCAATGAACAAGCCAAAATCGGGATAGGGCGCCGGGTTCAGCTGCGGCTTGCTGAACCCGCCGCCTGGGACGAAGAACCAGGCGAACGCGGCATAGGGAACGGTCAGGATCGCCAGCTGATTGCCCATGTTGCGCATGACCGCGACAATGTTGCGCTCGCCGCTCTCACGCGTCAGCTCGCCGCCCATCGCATAGGCCGGCACCGTCCAGAATGAGATGCCTACGCGCGCGAGCAGCCCGAAGCCGAGCAGCCAGGCAAAGATCTGCCATTGCTCAAGTCCGCCCGGCACGCGGAACACCATCGCAATGCCCACGGCGAACGGCACCACCGCGGCGGCCATCAAGGTGTGGCGACGCCCGAGCGGGGCGCGGTCCATCCGGTCGGACAGCGCGCCAATATAGGGATCGGCGACCGCATCGAAGACGAGGATGATCGCCAGCGCGGCACCCAGCAACATGCCGTCGAGCCCGACGACCTGGGCATAGAAGAACAGGACGAAGGCGTCCCAGGCAAAGCTCTTGATCAGCTCCGGCATGGCACACGCCATGAAGGCGAACCGGGTCGGCCAGCCGAGCGGCGGCAAGGTCCCCGCGCGCTCAGCGATCGCCATCAGCTGATCCCCATGATGCGCTTGTTCAGGTCGCGATCCGTCCCACCTGCGGCGAAATCGTCGAACGCATGTTCAGTGACTCGGATGATGTGGCGGTCGATGAACGGCGCCCCTTCGGCTGCGCCCTGTTCGGGATGCTTGAGCGCGCATTCCCATTCGAGCACCGCCCAGCCGTTGAAATCATTCGCCGCCATCTTGGAAAAGATCGCTCCGAAATCGACCTGCCCGTCGCCGAGCGAGCGGAAGCGGCCGGGGCGATCGACCCAGCTCTGATACCCGCCATAGACCCCCGCCCGCCCGGTCGGCCGGAATTCGGCGTCCTTGACGTGGAAGCATTTGATGCGGTCGTGATAGATGTCGATGAACACCAGATAATCGAGCTGTTGCAGCACGAAATGGCTGGGGTCGTAGAGGATGTTGGCGCGCGGATGATTGCCGACACGCTCGAGAAACATCTCGAACGTCACGCCGTCGTGCAGGTCCTCGCCCGGGTGAATCTCATAGCCGATATCGACGCCCTCATGGTCGAAATGGTCGAGGATCGGTTTCCACCGGCGCGCCAGTTCGTCGAACGCATCCTCGATCAGGCCGGCCGGGCGCTGCGGCCAGGGATAGACATAGGGCCAGGCCAGCGCGCCCGAGAAGCTGGCGTGGGCGGTGAGGCCAAGGCGCCGACTGGCAGTCGCCGCCTTCTTCACCTGATCCACCGCCCATTCTTGCCGCGCCGCCGGATTGCCGCGCACATGCTCGGCCGCGAACCCGTCAAACTGGGCGTCATAGGCTGGGTGGACCGCAACCAGCTGACCCTGAAGATGCGTCGACAGCTCGGTAATGGCGAGGCCGTGCGCCGCGGCGATGCCCGCCACTTCGTCGCAATAATCCTGGCTCTCCGCTGCGCGATCCAGATCGAACAGGCGCTTGTCCCAGCTCGGAATCTGGATGCCCTTGTAGCCGAGCGAGGCGACCCAGGCCGCGATGCTGTCGAGCGAATTGAACGGCGCGGCATCGCCCGCAAATTGGGCGAGGAAGATGCCCGGCCCCTTCAACGTCTTCATCGCGGTCTCCTCAAATCGTCAGATCGACCCAGCCAGCGTCGTCGCGACTGGCGGTCACGGCGGCCTCGATGAACGCCATGCCGCGCAGTCCTTCAGCCGCGTCGGGCAGCAGCGGCGCGGCCTCGCCACGCAACTGCGCCGCAAAGTCGCGGTACAAATTGGCGAAGGCCTCCAGATACCCCTCGGGATGCCCGCCCGGGGTGCGGCTGCGCGCGCGGGCATCGGCACCGAGCGCGGCATCGCCGGCGCGGACGATCTCGGTCCGCCCGTCAATGCCGTGCAGCGTCAGATCGTTGGGCGTCTCCTGCCGCCACACCAGCCCGCCCTTGTCGCCATAGACCCGGATGCGCAGCCCGTTGAGCTCTCCCACCTCGATCTGCGAAGCGAGGAGCACGCCGCGCGCACCATTGTCGAAGCGCAGCAGGATCGAGCAGTCGTCGTCCAGCGCACGTCCCGGCACCACCGCCGCGAGATCGGCGAGCAGCCGCGTGACGCGCAGCCCGGTGACGAACTCGGCCAGCTGAAAGGCGTGAACCCCGATATCGCCGATGCATCCGCCCGCGCCCGAGCGCGCCGGATCGACGCGCCATTCGGCCTGTTTTCCCTCGGCGGGACCGGCGAGCCAGCCCTGCGGATACTCCACGACCACCTTGCGCACCGTGCCGATCGTACCCGCGGCGACCCGCGCCCGCGCCTCCCGCACCAAAGGATAGCCCGAATAGGTATAGGTCAGCGCATAGGGCCGCCCCGCCTGAGCGACGAGATCGGCGAGCTCGCGTGCCTCGGCGAGCGATGCGGTCATCGGCTTGTCGCTCATCACCGCGACGCCAGCCGCGAGCGCGGCGCGCGCGGCTGGCAGATGGTGATGGTTGGGGCTCACGATCGACACGAAATCGATTCCGTCCGGGCGGGCAGCCTCGGCGGCGAACATCGTGGCGAGATCGGGATAGGCGCGTTCGGAATCAATGCGGTAGTCGGTAGCAGCGGCGCGCGAGCGACCGGAATCGCTGCTGAACACGCCCGCGACCAGCTCGATCTCGCGGTCCAGCTCGGCTGCGATGCGGTGGATCGGGCCGATAAACGCCCCTGGCCCGCCCCCGATCATCCCCATCCGCAGCCGCATTCGCCCCTCCCGTTACAGACCGGTGCCAGCTATCGCGGCGACGTCCACCGTCAGCGCCAACCCGGCGTCTTCGGCTGTTCGCGCAACGCGAACCGCCACCGCATCGCCGATATCGGCCCACCCGCCATCGCCCCAGTGCTGGAACCGTCGCCGGACCAGCGGAATGCGCACGCGTTGCGACTCACCCGGTTGCAGCATGACCTTGGCAAAGCCGACCAGCGCAACCTCGGGCGTATCGCGATACAGCTGGACCACATCGCTCCCGGCGCGTTCGGCGATGTTGCGCACGGTGACGACAATCGCGCCATCCTCGACCGCCGCATCACTCCATGCGAACCGGGCATAGCCCATGCCTGCACCCAGCGTATGCCGTGCGCGCAGCCCGGCTGCGATGATGCCGCGATGGCCAAAGCGGACCCCGTCGCGATATGGCAATTGCCCATCGGCATCGGGCTTCAGTGCATAGCCGGGATAGTCGCCCTCATTGCGCGCGATCACCACCGGCATGCGCCCGCCCGGCTCGCGGTCCCCGGCGAGCACCTGCGCAATCGCTTCGGCAAAGCCCTCGCCCGGATACCAGGCGCTGATCAGCGCAGCGGCGCGCTCTTCCCACGCGGTGTCGAAGGCATGGCCGACATTGGCGACGATGACGGTGCGCGGATTGGCTGCGGTCACCCGCTCGATCAGCTCGATCTGGTCGGCGGCAAGCTTCGTGTCGGGCCGATCCTTGCTCTCCACGCTGGAGTCAGACGTTTCGCCGACCAGCAGCACCACCGCATCGGCGCGCCGCGCGGCGGCTTCTGCGGCCGCGAGCAGTTCCTCGCGGCTGCCCGGCGCGCGGATGCCGTACCACAGGCCGTGGACGCGCGCGGGGTCGAAGCTGAATTCGACCACGACCTCCACCGGCTTTCCGGCGGTCAGCGCGCGTTCGGCGATCACCGAATCCCCGGCCTTGAGCACGCCCATCACGTCACCCGGCGGGCATTCGGTCGTCGCAACAATCTCTTCACCGTCAACCCGCATGCGCGAGACGCCGGTGGCACCGAGATGGAAGCGGTGGACGCCGTCGCGGGCCGGCGTGAACACGCCGCTCGCACGGATCGATCCGCCTGCCGCAAAGCGCGCCTGTTCATGCACGCCGACAAACCACACCAGCGAATTGGTGTCGCGCGTCTCGCGCGACAGCGGAGTGCCGCTGCAATCACGACTCTCGAAATACTCGACCGTCATGCCGCGCGTCGCGCCATCGCCCAGATCGCGCGCGGGACGCACCGGCATGCCCGGCAGGCGCGGCGCGGGATCGACGCCCGGCTCGAACAGGATCTCGCGGGCGCCGCCAAAGCGCCTGCGGATCGCATCGACCGGTGATGCCAGATCGGGCGAAACCGAAATCTTGGCGAATGTGCCGCCCTGAAAACAGGGGGCGGCAGCGTTGGGGCCGATCACGGCCAGCGTTCCGATCGCGTCGGGGGCGAGCGGGAGCAGACCACCTTCATTGCGCAGCAGGACAAAGCCCGCCGCAGCCGCCTCGACCAGCAGCGCGTCGATATCGGCATCGCTCAGAGGCGATTGTTTCGCGCCGGTCGCGCGGCGTGCGAGTCCGGTGACTCGTGCGGCCGCATCGTCGAGCCGCGCGCGCGCAACCTTCCCCGCGGCGACCGCTGCCGCCGACTTTGCTCCCAGAAAGCGCGCGGGTCCGGGCATTTCGAGGTCGAGGCCCGCGTTCAGCGTCGGCTCGGTCGAGTGCGTGCCGAACCAGTCGCTCATGATCGCGCCGCGATAGCCCCATTCGCCCTTCACCACTGTCGTCAGCACATGATGCTGCTCGGCGCAGTGCAGTCCATTCACGCGGTTATAGGCGGCGAGCATGCCCGCGCACCCGGCCTCCGCAGCGAATTCGAACGGCAGCAGATAGACTTCGCGCAACGTCCGCTCGTCGACGCGGACATCGACCGTATCGCGGTCGGTCTCGCTGTCGTTGCAGACGAGATGCTTGGCGACCGATGCGGTGCCGGTGGATTGCAGCCCGGTGATCCAGCTTGCACCGAGAATGCCGGCCAGCAGCGGGTCTTCGGAAAAATATTCGAACGCGCGCCCGGCCAGCGGACTGCGCGCCAGATTGATGTTGGGGGCGAGCACCGCATCGACACCGCGCCCGAGCGCCTCCTGCCCAACCAACGTGCCAATGCGCCGCGCAAGATCGACGTCCCAGCTCGCCCCCAGCGCGGTGGCGCAGGGAGACAGGCGCGCAATGTCGCGCTCGTCGACCTTGCCGCTCGCGATGCCCATCGGGCCGTCGCTCATCGTGAAGCTTGGGATCCCCGCTTCGGGGATTGCCACCGACGACCACATGGCACCACCAGCGGTCAGCGAAGCGGTCTGATCGAGAGTCAGATCTGTCATGAATGCAATCCGTTGCGCCGCGCGCGGACGCACGGCAGGCGGGCGGCGGGGCGCGATGCCGCCACCGCCCGCATGGGGTCAGGCGGCAAGCGCTAGTTCCTTGCTGTCCTTGGTCGTCGGGACGAAGGGCAGATAGGACACGCGCATCCGCACGGCGAACTCGATCCGATGGTTGCCCGGAGCGAGGCCGCCCGGCTTCAGCGCGATGATCCGCGCCTTCTCGCCGAAATTCCAGCGGTCGTCATAGACGGTTTCCATCTCGTCGAGCGCATAGGTCTTGCCGCGGACCGAGAAGCGCACATCCTCGCGCGCGATCTTCTCGCCGTCCACGCTGACCTGAATATCTTCGATCATCGACAGGCCAAGGCCACGATAATAGGGCAGCCGCCCGAGAAAGGCGAAGCCCACCGCCGCGCCGTCTTCGAACACATTTTCGAACACGTCGGTGCAGATCATCTTGTTGTCCATCATGGTGCCGATCCTCCCTTATGCGGCAGCCAGAGCGGCCGGGGCCGGCTCGCCGATCAGTTGCGCAAGCATCACCTGCTGGCGGCGAACCTGCTCGACGCTGTCGGGCTCCTGCGCATCCTCGATCCAGCGATTTCCTTCATATTCCGAGCAGATGTAACCGTCGTAGCCGCCCTGCTTCAGCACCTTGACGATCTCGTCATAGGGGATCGACGGTTCGACATAATCCGCGGTCATTTCGTAGAATTTGCCGTGGATATTGTGGATACGCGGCATGTAGTCGAGCATCCGCTTGGGTTCGAACGCGGCGTTGTGGCGCAGTGTTTCCGCCATCGCGATCGCCGGGCCGACCCCGCCCATCTGCTGGACGTTGAGGATCACATATTCGCTGAGGACGCGGTCCTCATAGGCCTTTTCGACATAGTCAGCGATGTGCTGCGGCACACCGATGCGCAGGAATTTCTCCTTCCACACCGGCGGGAATTTGAACAGGAACATGCCCATATCCGGGAGGAAACCGAGCGCGTTCGAGCCGCTCTTCTCGAAGGCTTCTGCGTGGCGGATGATCCACGGATGATCGAAGTGCAGCGGCGCGTGCACCTCGATCAGGATCTTGATCCCATTTTCTTCGGCATGGGGCGCGGCGGCAACCAGCACTTCGGGCGCGATCGAGACGAGCGCGCGGATATATTTCATTCCCAGCCGCGCACCGAAGTCGATGTCCTTGCGCACGCTCGCGACCTGCTCGTCGAACGGCATTTCGCGGCCTTTGTAGCGCTTGTAGTCTAGCATGAAGTCGTGACTGACCGGCACGCAGTCATATTTGGCGATCAGCTGGTGCCAGTTCTCGATCGCGGCATCCTCGACCCCGACCTCGGGCCAGCCCCAGAAGCTCTGCTCACCGATGATCTCGATCCCGTTCGCGCCGAATTCGGCGCTGGTCCGGATACAATCTTCCAGGGTCATTTCGCCCTGAAACGTCTCGTTCTGATAGCTGTAGAGGCTCACGCCCCGCTTGATCGTACCCATCGACCCTCTCGCTTTTTTTGCGTGCGGCCTGGCCGCTCTCATCTTCGGCGCGGCGCTTGCAGCCACCGCGCTTCTTAATTAGAACCTTCATTCTATAAAGGGCCGTACGGGTCAAGTTCGAAAGTGTGAGGGGATTGATAGTCATGGCGTCCGGGCGTCGGATTCTCGCACGTAGTGCCGCGCTGCTGCTGGCCGCCGCATTCGGATTCTTCGGCTATTTCAAAAGCTTTGCCGCGCGCCCCGTGCTTGAGCAGCACCACGCCTGGACTACCGCCCTGCCCGACTTGCTAGGACGCGCGGTCGGGCTCAGCGAACTGCTGGCCGCTGCGCTGCTATTGATCTTCGGCGCGATCCGGCCCGCGTGGGGCCGGGTCGCTGCTGGCGTCGCGCTCTATGCCATCATCAATCAGGCGTGCGCCGCCCTGGTCCATGTCGCGCGCGGGGAAAGCGCTGCGCTGCCCCAGAACGCCATGCTGGCGGGGCTGGCACTGCTGATCATCCTCGCGGCGCGCACGCATCGCGCCAAGCCAGAGGCGACAATGAGACGACAGTTCTGAAGCCGCCGTCGATCCCAGCCGTGACGCCCACGCTGACCGTCAGATGGCGCGGTACCGGTAATTGCGAAACCGGACCGCGCCGTCGCCCGACGCGAACAGCGCCGGTCGCAGGCTTTCGCCCTGTCCGGGCACCGATGTGTTGAGGTTATAGCCCGAGCTTTCCAGCCGCAATCCGTGCCGGATCCAGTTCTTCCCGTCGAGGCTGTAGTGAAAGGTGACGATGTGCTCGCGGTTTTCGAGCCGCAGATACATGCGCCGGGCGGGCGGCACCTTTTCCCGCCAATGATGCTGCCCTCCGCCGCCATAGGTGATCATGCGATCGCCATCGATGGCTATGCCCAGAAAGAGTCGGCTCGACAGGAACAGCAACAGCCCTCCCGTCGCGGCACCCTCCAGCTCGACATCGACCTGCACCTCATAGCTGCGATCGCCAGCGCCGCCCGTCAGCGGCGACCCGTCATGCGGACCGCTTCCCCGCGCTTTGAGCAACAGTCCATCGGGACCAAAGGCGGCGCGCTTTGCCTCGTCCTTCTGCGGCGCGTGGAAGGTCCAGCGGGTGCCGAGCGCGGAAACGCTGAAGTTATCGGAGCGGGGCAGGCCGTGCGGCTGGGCACGGCCCCCGCGGGGCTTGGCCATTGGTCGTGACAGATCGCCCCCCACGGCGCGAAACCAGCCATCCGGGGTCCATTCCACGCGATCGAGCAAGGTCTGCCGCCCAAGCGTGCGAAAGCCGTTTTCAAACCCGTGATACACCATCCACCAGTCATTCGCCGGCCCCTGCACCAGGCTGGCGTGGCCACGCGACCACCACGCTTCGGTCGCGGATTTGGTGCGCACGATCGGATTGTGCGGACAGTTTTCCCAAGGGCCATGGATCGACCGCGATCGTGCAGCAATGACCATATGGCCGGTCGGCGGACCCGCCGTTCCCCCGACCGCGCTGACCAGATAAAAATAGTCCCCGCGGCGGAAGATCTTTGGCCCTTCGAGCGCATAGGCTTCGACCACCCAGTCATCGGGATAGCGCCACCCGTCATAAACCTTCTCGACCGGCCCGACCGCCCTGAGTCCGTCGTCGGACAGCGCAACCCGGTGACCCGCAGACAGGAACAGGTAGCGGCGCCCGTCTTCACCGACGGCGTGGCCCGGATCGATATAACCCCGAATTCCGGTGTCCACCGGCGCGCTCCACGGCCCATCGATCCGATCGGCATGGATGACGTAGATTGCCGCGCTGCCGCGCACGCTGGTCGACCAGGCGGTCGGGATGAAGGGAATATAGATGTAGTAGCGACCCTGATGCTTGATCAGGTCCACCGCAAAGACCGAGCCGAGCGGCGCGGGCAATGCGACGGAAAAGGGTCGCCAGTTCACCAGATCGCGCGAATGCCAGATCATCAGGCCCGGATCGGCCTCGAACGAGGAAAAGGTCAGATAATAATCCTCGCCATCGCGCAGGATCGACGGATCGGGATAGGAGCCGGCCAGGATCGGGTTGAGAAAGGTGCCGTCGCCGCGATCCGCGCACCGCTGCTCTTCAAACCCGACGCCCCGATCGCCGCGCGTGCCAAGCGGAGCGGACGTGGCGATTGCGGGGGCCAGCATCGCCGCTCCGGCACCGCCGAACAGATTGCGTCGCGAGATTCGATCCATGCACTGTTTCCTAGAAAGCTTGGCAAGCCGCGGGCACGCGTGTGTGCGCTCCAGCGATCCCGTTATGGATGTGTGAAATCAGCTGCCTTGTCATAAGGCTTGATCGTCACCTTCCCCGTCGCCGCCCATTCGGTGCCGCGCGCGAAGAGCGTCCTGAAGCCGTCATACTGGATCGTGTCCGGCCCATGGCCCAGCGTGATCGAGAAGACGCGACCCTTGCCATAGTCCTGCACCCAGATTTGCGGGTTCGGCCTGCCCATATTCTGCATCTTGGCGAGGTTTTCGGCAGAGTAGGCCTTCGGGTCGTATTTCGGCCCGGCGCGCTCGGGATCGTAATCCGCCGGATCGTCGAGCGCGGTCGCCAGCACGCGCACCTTGGCGGCAGGATCGAACGTCACCGGGATGTCGGCGACCGGCACGGTCTGTGCGGATACGGCGGCGGCGATCAGAGCGGTGCAGAACAAGGCCATCGTGACTCGCATCGATAGGTCTCCGGGACGATCAGGCGGTGGCAGGCCGGCTCTCGCGCTCCATCGGCCAAGCGAGGACAACCACCGCCTGCAGTGCGAGCAGCACGACCGGCCAGCCATAATATGACCAGCGGATCGTCTCGCGCGCGGCGTCGCTTACGGCGGTCGGGACATAGCCCGCCGCGCCCAGCGAATAGGCGATGGCCGCCGATCCGACCGCCATGCCGACCTTCGTCGCCAGGCTGATCCCGGCCGACAACAGGCCTTCATTGCGCGTGCCGAAGCGTCCCTCGTGATAATCGACGGTCTCCGCCGCCATCGTGAAGATGCCGGTGATGGTGACAGAGGTGACGACCGACGCAGCGACGTAGAGCGCGAGGAACGCCGGCGGGCTCGCCTCGGTCAACGGCAGCAATAGGAACAGCGCGACCGCGATCAGGCAGGCGGCAAAGCACCCTTTGCGGATACCGGTACGCGCGAGGATGGGCGGCGCGATGAAGGCGGCGATCAGCAATGTGCCCGAAATGGCGGGCAGCAGGATCGAGATCATCCAGGGATGCCCGAGCACATCGACCGCAAAGAAGGCGGTGAGCGAGATCATCGTCCCGAACCGCACGAAATAGAGCAGGGTAAAGCCGAAGCACACCAGCCAGGCGCGGTTGCGCAGCATCTCCCCGATTGCAGGCAGGACCGCAAAGCTGGGCGAGGCGTGATCTTCGTACCGTTCCTTGCAATTGCGGAAGAGCAGGAACAGCGCGATCAGCGACAGGCCGGCGAACAGGATCGCGGTGGCGAGAAATCCGCGCTGCATATCGCCGCCGCCGAACAGCCCGACCAAAGGCATCGTCGCGGCGGTACCGAGGATGACCGAGATCGACGTGCCGATCGACCGCATCCCACCGAGCTTCAGTCGCTCGCCGGTATCCGTCGTCATCATCGGCATCAGCGCGGTATAGGGGATCGACCCCAGCGACATCAGGATGCCGAGCGCCTTGAAGGTCAGGAAGGCGTAGATCAGCTTCGCATTCTGCGACCAGTCGGGCACGGTGAAGACGAGAATGAACACCAGCGCATAGGGAATGGCGGTAAACAGGAAATAGGGTCGCGTACGCCCCCAGCGCGTGCGCGTCTTATCAACGGCAATGCCGACGAAGATGTCGATGACCGCATCGAGCAGCCGCGCGGCAAGGAAAATCGTCCCCACCGCGGCCGCAGGCAGCATCGCCACATTGGTGTAGTAGAACAGCAGGAACGCGCCCGCCATGTTGTAGGCGAGGCTGAAGCCGAAATCGCCCGCGCCATAGCTCAGCCGCTCGGTAAGCGAGAGGGGCGCCCCGCCTCGCTGCGTCTCAGGCGCCAAGGGACGTCACCGTCGGGTCATGCAGGTCGGCGACGATCCGTTCGCCACAAGGGGAAAGCGTCACGACACGTCCTTGAAAAGGAAGGGGCGACCGTTTCCGGTCGCCCCAAGGAGGGTTGTATCAGAAGTCGAGGCTGAGCCGGACGCCGTAGGTACGCGGCGTGCCGAATTGCCAGACATAGATGTCGTCGTTGCCCGCAGCGGTGAAGCCCGCATAGGTCAGTGGCTGGTTGTCTTCGAGATTGCGGACGAATGCCTGCACCCCGAACTTGTCGTCCGCAGAGCGCCACTCGATGTTGGCATCGGTCTGGAAGAACGCCTTCTGGCGCGAGTCATTATAGTTGAAGATGTCGACGAAGTACGAGCTCTTGTAGCGCGAGAAGACGCTCGGCGTGATGCTGCCGGAGCCGCCCAGATCGAAGCGATGCTCATAACCTGCAGCGATCACCCAGCGCGGCGACTGCGGCGGGCGATTACCAGCCAGGTTGGGCTGCACGATCGGCGCCGCCGTCGCATTGCTATCGATGTCGCCAAGGCCAGTGACGCAGCCGCTGGGCAAGGTCGAGGAGGCGCAGAACACCGCGTACGAAGCCAGGAAGTCCTGATACTTCGAGTCGAGATAGTTCACGCTGGCAGTGAAGCGGCCGTTCTCAAGCACCTTGAACGATGCGTCGAGTTCGATGCCCCAGATCCGCGCCTTGCCGGCGTTGAACACCTGGCCGCCGATCGAGTTGTCGAGCAGCACCGATGCCTGCAGGTCCTTGTAGTCGTAGTAGAAGCCCGAGAGGTTGACGAAGTTCGCCCCGCCGCCGCCGAAGCTGCGCTTGATCCCGGCTTCATAGGCGGTGTTGCTCTCCGGTGCGTACGATCCAACGGAGTCGAAGCCACCAGCCTTGAAGCCCGTCGACACCTTGGCATAGACGAGCGTGTCGGCGTCGGGCTGATAGTTGAGCCCAGCCAGCCAGGTGAACTTCTCCGCGCTCGCGCTCGGCCGCTGTACCGACAGCGGTGCCGCCGTGATCCGAACCGGGCCGGTGTTGTTCAGCGGCGAGGTGGGGTTGGCGATGCCGCTGCCATAGACGTTGAACACCGCGCTGCGATCGTCCCACGTGTAACGCGCGCCAACGACTGCGGTGAGCGTCTCGGTGATCGGGATATCGGTCTGGGCGAACACGGCCCAGCTCGAGCTGCTTACCTGGCGGTCGAAATAGTTGATGTAGCCGCCATTGGCGCCCAGCAGGAACGCTGGCAGGAACGGCGGGCCGTTGAACAGGCCGCGTTCGATATCCAGCTCTTCCTTGAAGTGGAACGCGCCAGCCTGCCACTGGATACCGCCGGCCTTGCCGCCATTGATCCGCAGCTCATGGCTCTGCGTGTCCACATCGTTGGCAAAGTTCTTGAAAGTGTAGGCCGGAGCGAGCCCGGCGTCGAAGCTCTCGTCCGTCGTACGATAGCCACCCGTATAGGTCAGGGTAGCACCGCCGAAATCATAGGAAACGCGCCCTCGAATAGCCGTCGTCCGCTGCTCCTGAATGCTCGGGCTACGCGCCGGTGCGAGGTAGTTGCCCCGGTCGACCGCGGCGAGCGCGTTAGTGTTCTGCGGAATGCAGACGACCAGGCGGGTATCCGCACCCACGCGCACAAAGCCATTCTGGTTGCACGTCGCACCCGGTGCGTTGGCTGCGTTATAGCCCAGGCCCGAATTGAAGTTGGCAAAAGCCTGTGCCGCCAGATGGCGGTCTGACGCCACATGCTCGACAGCGGCGTCGATCGTGAGCGCATCGGTCGGACGAAGGACCAGGCTGACACGGCCGCCACGGGTATAGTCGTCACCCGTGCGGACGGTGAGGTTGGGATGCGAGAAATACCCATCCCGCTTCGAATAGGTCCCCGCAACGCGAATGCCGCCGATATCGCCGAACGGGAGATCGACCCCGCCCTGCACCAGCACATGATCGAAATTGCCGTAGGATGCCGTGAGGTTGAAGCCCAGTTCCTTGCCCGGCTTGCGGGTGATGAAGTTGATCGCGCCGCCGGTGGCGTTCCGGCCGTACAGCGTGCCCTGCGGCCCGCGCAGCACCTCGACCCGGGCCAGATCGAACAGGCCCGCATTCAGGACCGTCGGCCGGTTGATATACTCGCCGTCGATATTGACCGCGATCGACGTGTCCTGCGTTTCGGCATTGTCGTTCGTGCCGACGCCACGGACGGTCACGCGCGTCAGATTGGTGTCCTGAACGATCTGCACCGCAGGGGCGACCTGCTGGATGCCGCTGAAGTCGGAGATGCCCGCCTTCTCTAGGGTTTCACCCGAAACTACCTGAATGGCGATCGGCACGTCTTGGACGTTCTCGACCCGGTTCTGCGCGGTAACGACGATTTCTTCTTCTTCGGCCTGCGATGTCTGCGCCAGTGCAGGCGACCCTGCGATCATGGCAGCACCGGCAAACAGGCACGACTTCAACATGAGCTTACGCATCATATCCCCTCCCTCACTTCAGCGCGGGTTCTCCCGCATCTGGATTTAAGTAGAATTGGTATTCTAATTCATTTGAAACCCGAGTCAAGCGCGGGCAAGCGCTCCCACCGGTGCCACCAACTGGGCCGCAAGCATGTCGATTTGCGCCGCGATCGCGGGATCTGCGAGCGCGCCCGATCCGTCGAACGGACGCTGTTCGACCGAGTTAACCGCGATGCCGAGCGGCGTCGGCCAGCCCCGCATGGCATGCACCACACCGCGCAACGCGGTCAGCGTCACGCCCGTAGCCTGCCACCCCGCCGCCGACACGATCAATCCTACCGGCCGTCCATCGAAATAGGGCCGGGCGTCCCGCGCCAGCTCTTCAAGCAGATCGATCGCATTTTTCACCAACCCGGAAATACCACCGTGATAACCCGGTGATGCGATCACCAGCGCATCGGCGGCGCGGACCGCTTCGACCAGGTCGCGCTCCGCCGCGCAGCGGACCGGGGCGGCGGGGTCATAATGAGGCAGCTGCGCCAGAAACGGCCCGTCGAACATCTGTGCCGAGGCCCCGCGCGCCACGCAGCGGTCGAGCGTTGCCCGCACCAGCCGCTCGCTGGATGACCCCTCGCGCAGCGTGCCACCGATTCCCACGACGTGCGTCATGCGCGACGACCGCCACCGAATGCCGGCATCACCTTGCGCGACAACAGGTCGAGCGTCTGGTTGCCGAGCCGCATCCGCTCTTCGGTCAGCGGGCCGGTCAGGGTCCCGCACAGGATGTTGCCGATACCCAGCTGCTCATAGGGCTTGAGATGCTCGATCACCGTCTCGGGCGATCCATAGAGGCACCAGGTGCCGATCCAGTCATCGGTCAGCGCGTTGGGCGTGCGATCGGTCTTGCGATTGGCATCGTCCGACTCGGCGCGTGCGTTGAACTCCGCCTCGCGCTCGATCGCGTCCTGATAGTGGCGCAGGATCACCATGAGTTCGTCGCGCGCCTGTTCGTCGGTCTCCGCGACATGCACCGCCTGATAGGTGTGCGTCGTCCAGTCGAGCGCCGATGCGATCGTCGCCGCGTCGTGACCCGCCTCGTCCAGCATGGCGCGATAGGTGTCGAAATACTTCTTCACATGGACGAACGGCTCGGTCCCGCCGATCTGGGGCGGGGTGAAGGCCGGGATGAAGGCGGGCCAGCCATGGGTCGCAGCGCGACGTGCGCTCGATTCCTTGAGCGCCACGGGCATCAGCCGCGCATGGCCTGGGGTGTAGGCCGCCGGCGCGATCCGCTGCAGTACCCGCCCCTGATGCGGGCCATTGTCGATCTCGACTGCCGGATCCTCCATGCGCTTGGCCCAGAGTTGCTCGGCCAGCGCCAGGTTGCGTTCGGCAACCGCACCGGCGTCCTTGTAGTTGACGCCAAAGCCGATCATCTCCTCCGGCGTCGTGCCGCTACCGACCCCGACGAGCAGTTTTCCGTCGGTCAACTGATCGAGCAGGTTGATCCGCTCAACGAAACGGACCGGATGGTGCAGCGGCACCGACACGACTGAAAAGCCGAAATGCAGTTCGGGCAGTTTCGCGGCGAGATAGGCGGCGAAGATGAAGCTGTCGCTCGCCAGCGGCATGTACCCGTTGAAATGGTGGTCGGGCATGAACACCGCGTCGAAGTTCAGATCGCGGGCGAGCGTCGCGTGCCGCTCCAGATCTTGCATCAACGCGCGGTCATCCTCGGGACGCATCGAACGAGCATTGAGAAAAACCGAGAACCGCATGACCTCTCCCCCGCGAATCAGAATCTTCGCTGTTGTCTAAATTAGAATTGACGTTCCTATTTTGATATCCCTTATGCTCCGCATGTCAAGTGTCGCTCCGTCACCCACCGAGGCCCTCGCCGCCAGCGCGCTGAGCCGTAAGCCCCGCCAGGGCCGCAGCCTTGCTTCGTTTCGCCGCATGCTCGATGCGACCAAGGCGCTGATGCTCGAACGGGGGAGCGAGGAATTCACGCTGCAGGACGTGAGCGAGCGCGGCGCGGTATCGATCGGTTCGATCTATCTGCGTTTCGAGAGCAAGGACCGGCTGCTCCACGCCGTGATCGCGGAGGAGTTGCAGTCGATCGTCGAGAAGGAGGGCGAGATGATCGCCGGGCTCCTCAGCGAATCCAGCTCGCTTGCCCAATTTCTGCCGCGCTATGTGGATGGATACAGCAATTTCCTCTCGACCCATTCGCAACTGCTGCGCACGATCATGCAGCGCGCGTCGATCGACCCCGCCGTTTCGGCCCCGGGGCGTGAGACCGCGCAGCGCTCGGCCGATCTTTCGGCCAAAGCGATCCTGACGTTCCGCGACGAAATCCGGTCCAAGGATCCCGAGCGCGCCGCCCATTCAGTGTTCCGCATCGTGTTCGCCACGGCAGCCCGCCAATTCGGCCTGGGATCGACTGCCGAATCGGCTGACGACGCGATCTGGGCCACGCTCAAGTCGGAGCTTTCGACCATGGCGCTCGCCTATCTGCAGTATGAAGGCTGAGAGGTATCCCGGTGCGCCGATGACGGGCGGGGTTGTCTCCGTGCGCCATGGGCATCGATCCGCGGGACTGCGGTAGGGGACACCACCTCCGACCAGAACATCGGAATGGCGGGTCTCTAACCTCTACGTTTCCACAGTACGCAATGTCTGCTCGCCCGCCCCCGCGACCGCCTGAATCCGTTCACACAGCCAGGCGAGGCCGCGGTCCATCTTTCGGGCGCTGTGGAACTGCATCACCGGGAGCGGGAATGGCGGCTCCTGGATCAATAGGCCGAGCCGGGGGGGCAGTTCGCGCGCGAGGCGGGTCGATCCGGCGACGATACACGGCACCTGCGAGAAGGCCACACACACCACCTCGACACGGCGCTGCTCCCTCTGCCCGCACAGATAATTGTCGATGAAGTTGCCGTCGCGCGACACGCTTTTCGCGCTCGAGCCGCTGCGCATAGCCCAAAATGACGTGCTGCGGCGTTCTCAGCTTATGGCTCATATTTGTAAGGAATGCGGACCTCGCGGCGCTGGCGCTTTCCGCGACCGTTTTCGCGACCACCAACTGCTGCCACTCCGAAACCTGGCGCTCGTGGTGCCGCTGGGACCCTTTGCGGGCAAGTGGCGGAGCGGGAGGGATTCGAACCCTCGATACGCTTTTGGCGTATACTCACTTTCCAGGCGAGCGCCTTCGACCACTCGGCCACCGCTCCGCTATCGCTGGATGGCGCTGCCTAGAGAGTTGATCACCGCTTCGCAAGCGCGTTGCATCGCGTGACGCGGCGTGACAGCTTGGCGCCATGCTGACCCTCTCCCTCGCGCTTGCGCTTCAGGCCGCCGCCCCCGCCCCGCTTCCGTCCGATCCAGTGCCCGGCGACTGGCGCGATATTCCGGCCGATGAGTTGCTGGTGATGACGCTGGGCGAGGGCAAGCAGGTCGTGATCCGCCTCGCGCCGCGTTACGCGCCGGTGCATGTCGCCAATATCCGCAAGCTTGCCGCGTCGGGCTGGTGGGATGCCGCCAGCGTCTATCGCGTCCACGACAATTATGTCGTGCAATGGGGCGATCCGACCGAGAAGAAGCCGCTACCTGAGGGAGTCATCGCGCAGCCGCCCGCCGAATATGACTGGCCGAAATTCGATGCGGTGACGCGGCTGACCCGCACCGATCCCTATTCGAGCGCGACCGGGCACAGCGCCGATGGCTGGCCGCTGGCGACCAATGGCACGGTCGCGTGGATCCCGCATTGCTATGGCATGGTCGGCGTCGCGCGCGATCTCGCGCCGAGTACGGGAAGCGGCGGCGATCTGTATGCGGTGATCGGCCACGGCCCGCGCCATCTCGACCGCAATATCGCGATCGTCGGGCGCGTGCTGGAGGGGATCGAACACCTCTCGGCGCTGCCGCGCGGCACCGAAGGCGGGCTCGGCCTCTACAAGGAGGCGAGCCAGCATGTCGCCTTCACACGCGGACGCCTCGCCAGCGAATTGCCCGAAAGCGAACGGCCGCGCTTTCAGGTTCGTGCCGCCGATAACGCCCGCTTCGCCGCGTGGATCAAGGCGCGCGAGAATCGTCAGCCCCCGTTCTTCAACCTGCCTTCGGGCGGGGCAGACATCTGCAATGTCATGCCGCCGGTGCGCCGGGCGGAGTAACGCCTATTTCCCGACCCAGTCGGCGACCTCGCCCGCGACCTGATTCGCCGCCTGATTGAGCCCGGCACCAGCGGCGGTCGGGGTCACTTCGGCCAGCGGCACGCGCGCTTCAAAGCGGCGCTTTTCGAACGTCATCGCCGGGCGGCTGCCATCGGCCGCGGCGGGACGGTCGCGGACCAGAGTCGCTTCATAGACGACCACCGCCGCATTGCTGTCGGCATCGACGCCGAACTGGCGCAGCTCGCCACCCAGCCGCGCGCCGGGGTCCGACAGCGACTGGCGCAGGCCCAGCACCACGCGTCCGGTGCGCACCGAAATCGTGTCGCCGAGCACCCGCGCGAACATGCGGTTGGGCGCTTCGACCCATTGCGCGTCCTTGAGGTAGGCAACCGCAGTGTCGCTGCTACGCACCGGCACGCGTGTCACGGCCAGTTCCTGCGGCACCGCAGGGACCGTGATCGTGATCGAGCGCACCGTCGCCGAGCTGACCGTCTGTCCGGTCGGCATCGCCGCGTCCGCCTCGAGCTTGAGCAGCGAGGGTGGCGGCTCGGCACCGAACTTGATGCAGCCGCCCAGGGGCAGCGCGGCAAGCAGAACGGGGGCGAGGAGGAGCTTGCGCATCATCGGGCTCACTTCTTCTTGGGTTCGTAGTCGGGCAGCTTGGGCGATCCGATCAGCGATCCGGCGCCCTCGCGGTCGATCTTCTCCGCAACCGAGGCGAGCGCCGCAGTCATCTGGCGCAGGTCCTGAACCAGCTGATTGATCTCGGGAATCGTCTTGGTTGTGACCTCATCGATCCCGCCATCGGCCTTGCCCAGCGTGCGTTCGAGCGCCTTCATGCTCTTGTCGGCCGAAGCGATCGCACCGCGCAGATCCTTCATCGCCGGCGAGATTTCCTGACCCACGACGCGATCGGTGGTGCTGGCGAGGGTACCGATCTGCTCGGCGGCGGTGCCCGCCTTCTGCACCGTGATGCGCAGTTCGGCGAGCGTCGCGCGCATGTCGGGCGCGCCCTTGGCGAGTTCACCGGTCAGCTTTTCGGTATTGGCGAGGATGCCGCTGATCGACGACTGGTTGCGGTCGGACAGCAATTCGGTCAGCCGCTCGGTCAGCGTCGAGAGGCGTTCGAGCAGGCGTGGCGCCGAGTTGAGCAGCGCGCCAAGGCCACCCTGCTTGGTCGGGATCACCGGGACGCCGAGCGGGCAGACGCTGCGCGGATTGGCATCGGGGCATACGATCGGCGGCGCGCCCTTGACCGCGCCGTCGAGCTGAATCTGGCTGACGCCGGTAAAGCCGACGCCCTGAATGGTCGCGGTCGTGCCCTGAAGGATCGGCACATCGCTGTTCACCGCGATCCGCACGCGGACCAGGCTGGGGTCGGGCTTGAACAGGCCGATTTCCTTGACCTGGCCGGCGGGGACACCGGAAAAGGCGACCTGCGAGCCCTTGTTCAGCCCGTCGACCGCCTGTTTGAAGAAGATGTCATATTCCTTCTCGCTGGTCGTGTTCACGCGGGCGAGCCAGACGGTGAACAGCGCCAGCACGGCGAGCAGGATCAGCACGACGGCGCCGACCAGCACATGGTTTGAACGCGTTTCCATTCAGTCCCTCTCGCCCCCCTTGGCGACGGCCCGTTCCGCACTGGCCACCGCCGCGCGGCCCCGCGGGCCGTTGAAATATTCCTGAATCCACGGATGATCCAAAGCGAGCAGCTCGTCGATTGTTCCCACTGCGATCACGCGCTTGTCCGCGAGCACCGCGACCCGATCGCAAATCGCGTAGAGCGTATCGAGGTCGTGGGTGATGAGGAAGACCGTCAGGCCCAGCGTCTGCTGGAGCGAGCGCGTCAGTTCATCGAACGCCGCCGCACCGATCGGGTCGAGCCCGGCGGTCGGCTCGTCGAGGAACAGCAGTTCGGGATCGAGGGCGAGGCTGCGCGAAAGGCCCGCGCGCTTCTTCATGCCCCCCGACAGTTCGGAGGGGTATTTGGGGCCGGCTTCGGGCGGCAGGCCGGTCATCACCACCTTGTACGCGGCGATCTCCGCCAGCAGCTGCGGGTCGAGCTGAGGGTAGAATTCCTTGAGCGGAACCTGAACATTTTCGGCCACGGTCAGGGTCGAAAACAGCGCGCCGCCCTGAAACAACACGCCCCAGCGGCGGCGAATCTCGATCGCCTGGCGCTCATCGGCGTCGATCACCGATTCGCCGAACACATGGACCTCGCCCGCATCGGGCGGTTGCAGGCCGATGATCGATCGCATCAGCACCGATTTGCCGGTGCCCGATCCGCCGACCACGCCCAAAATCTCGCCCGGCCGCACGTCGAGATCGAGATTCTCGTGCACCACCTGATCGCCGAAGCTGTTGCGCAGGCCGCGAATGCGGATGACCGCCTCTTCGCCGTCGAAAATGGGGGCGGTCATCAGTTCCACCCCACTTCGGTGAAGAACACCGCAAAGAACGCGTCGAGCACGATGACGAGGAAGATCGCCTGAACCACTGCGGTAGTGGTGCGCAGGCCGACCTGTTCGGCATCGCTCTCGACCTGCATACCCTGATAGCAGCCAGCGATGGCGATGATCGCACCGAACACCGGCGCCTTGACGAGGCCGACATAGAGGTCGGTGATCGGCACCACTTCGCGGAGCCGCTGGACGAAGGTGATCGGCGGAATATCGAGCGCGATCCAGCACAACAGACCGCCTCCGATCATGCCG
Source organism: uncultured Alphaproteobacteria bacterium (assembly GCA_942493255.1). Taxonomy (GTDB): domain Bacteria; phylum Pseudomonadota; class Alphaproteobacteria; order Sphingomonadales; family Sphingomonadaceae; genus Sphingomonas. The sequence goes on from OW818683.1 coordinate 46,283, forward strand.
AGCAGCGAGGCGTAGAAGCCGAGTAGCGGCAGCATCAGCACTGCCGCGATGACGCGCGGAAGCACCAGCGCCTCCATCGGGTTGACCCCGATGGTGCGCATCGCGTCGATTTCTTCGGTCAGCTTCATCGTGCCGAGCTGGGCCGCAAAGGCCGACCCTGAGCGGCCCGCGACCATGATCGCGGTCATCAGGATACCGAGTTCGCGCAACGTGATCCGGCCGACCAGGTTGATTGTGAACACTTCGGCCCCGAACTGGCGCAGCTGTACCGCGCCCTGTTGCGCGATGACGATGCCGATCAGGAAGCTCATCAATCCGATGATGCCGAGCGCGGAGACGCCGACCACTTCAAAGCGGTGAACGGTCGCATGGTAGCGGAAGCGGCGCGGGTTGGCGATCACGCGCGCCGCCGCCACCGCCGTCGCACCCATGAAGCCGAGCAGGCCGTACATGGTCTTGATCGCCTGAACCACCGCTTCGCCAATCTCGGCGAGCAGCTGGGCGAAGGCGCCCATCGGCTTGGGCGGCGCTTGGATCGGATGGTCGGCGGCGGCGACGTGGTCGAACAGCAATTGCTGATTGGCGTCGAGCCCGGTCACCTGCGCATCATGGTCGCGCGCGAAGCGATGAATCAGCCAGGCGCCGACCGTGTCGATCCGGTCGATTCCGCGCATGTCGAGCCGACGCACCTCACCCTCGACCGCACCGAGCCGGGTCGGCAGATCGTCGATATTGCGCAGCGACAAATTGCCGCTGAACCGCAGCGTCCCTTCGGCCGCGTCGTGCTGGAAGTCGGCTGGCGCGTTCATCGCGACCATCCATCGTTGATTCGGACTGGAACGGCAAGCACCTGTCGGTAGAGGGTAAGACTTGGTCTGGACCAATTCCGGACTGCGATGAAAGGTTCCGATGCGCCGCCTCGCCATTTACGACATGGACAAGACGATCACGCAGCGCGCGACGTGGATGCCGTTCCTGATCCATGCGGCGAAGGCGCGCGCGCCGTGGCGGCTGGCGCTGCTGCCGGTCGCGGGATTCGCGAGCCTTGCCTATCTGGGAAAGGCGATCGACCGGGCGCGGTTGAAGGAGATCACCCATCGCCTGATGATCGGCCGCGCGATCCCGCCAGCTGATCTGACGGCGGTGGCGGAGACCTTTGCCGACGATATGGCCGCGACCAATATGTTCGCCGATGCACGGGCGCGGGTCGAAGCGGATCGCGCGGCCGGATGGGAGCCGGTGCTGGCGACTGCGAGCCATGGCTATTACGCCGGGGCGATCGCCGCGCGGCTGCATATCGGAACGGTGATCGCCACCGCCGCGCGGCGGGATGCAGATGGCAATGTGCTGGCGGGGCTCGAGGGCGAAAATTGCTACGGCCCGGCCAAATTGCGGCTGATCGAGGCGTGGATGGCGCATCAGGGTTTGGCGCGCGAGGATATCCGTGTGCGCTTCTACAGCGACCATGTTTCGGATGCGCCGGTGCTCGAGTGGGCGGACGAGCCGTTCGCGGTCAATGCGCATGGCCCGCTGCGTAAGCTTGCAGCTTTGAAGGGGTGGACGGTGCTGGATTGGGAGGGGTGAGTCTTCTTCTTAGCCCCTCCCGCTTGCGGGAGGGGTTGGGGAGGGTCTTCTTCTGCCGTCTGGTGCGCGAGCCAAAAGAAGAACACCCTCACCGCTGCGACTACGCAGCAAGCTGCTAAGTCTCGCTGCCTCTCCCGCGAAGGCGGGAGAGGCGAAAGGACATCATAGCACCGTATGCAACGTGTGCAGCGTCAGCCCGACCAGCCCGCCGACCAAAGTCCCGTTGATGCGGATATACTGCAGATCCTTGCCCACCGCATTCTCAAGCCGCCCGGTGATCGTGCGCGCGTCCCAGCCGCGCACCGTATCCGACACCAGCCGGACGATGCCGTCGCCATAATCAGCGGCGGTGCCGACCGCGGCGCGACGGACGAAGCGGTTGATCATATGGGCGAGGCGCGGGTCGCTCTGCAGCGTTCCGCCGAGCTGGCGCAGCGCGTCGCCGAGCTTGCCGGCCAGCGCCGCATCCGGATCGCGCGCGACCCGCAGCAATGCGCCGCGCGCCTGTTCCCACATTCCCTCGATCCAGCGCGCGAGTGCCGGATTGTCGAGCATGTCGGCCTTGAACTCCTCGACCTTCAGCCGGGTCGGGATGTCGAACTGGAGGTCGAAGGCAAGCTTTTCCAGCCCCTCCTCCACCTTGGCACGCAGCGGGTGGCCGGGATCCTCGGCGACGTCCGACACCAGCTTGTACAGCCCGTCGATGATGGCATTGGCGAGCGTTTCGTCGAGGCCGGTCCAGCGCATGATCGAACCGGCGCGCTCATGCACCATCTTGCGGATCAGCGCCTCATTCTGGTCGATGATCTTCGCCAGCCAGCGCAGCATCGAATCCATCAGCGGGAGGTGCCGCCCCTCGGCAATCGCCGCGCCGAGCGCCTGGCCGAGCAGCGGCGCGATGTCGGTCTGGCGCAGACGGCTGGCGACCGCACCCTTGATGAGGCCGCCGAGCTGATCCTTGTCGAGCGATTCGAGTAGGTTCGCCGCCATACGCGACGCGCCACGGCGTAGGCGACCCGAGCTTTCGGGAGGCTGGGCGAGCCAGCGGCCCGCTGCACCCGCCACGTCGATCGACCGCATCCGCCGCGCGACGACGCGCGGGATCAGGAAATTGTCGCGCAGGAAATTGGCGAGCGAGGTTGCGATCCGCTCCTTGTTGCGCGGGATGATCGCGGTGTGCGGGATCGGCAGGCCGAGTGGGTGACGGAACAGCGCGGTCACCGCGAACCAGTCGGCGAGGCCACCGACCATCGCCGCCTCGGCAAAGGCGCGGACAAAGCCCGCGACGGTGTAGTCGGGCTCATAGCTGCGGGCGATGAAATACACCGCCGCCATCAGCACCAACAGGCCGGTGGCGAGAATGCGCATGCGCCTCAGGCCGGGCGGAACGGGGTCACGGTCGCGAATCACTGGACCAGAAAGCACGCGGATTGCCGGGTTCATAGCCGGAACAATCCGCGTGCCGTCTTTTAGTTCACTCGGCAGGCTCGGGGCCTTCGGTTCCGCGCTGGCCGATGCGTCCTGGCTCGGCTGGCCGATCGGCGCCGGGTCCTGCGGTTCGTTCTCGTCGCCCGGGTTGTAGGTGAGCAGATTGCGCGAGAAGAAGCGGCCAAGGCGCTTTTCCATGCTGTCGGCCAGACTGAAGCCCGCGGGGACGATCAGCAGCGTCAGCAGCGTCGACAGGATCAGGCCGCCGATCACGACCACGCCCATCGGCGCGCGCCACGCGCCGTCGCCCGACAGCGAGATCGCGGTCGGCACCATGCCGGCGACCATCGCCACCGTGGTCATCACGATCGGCTGAGCGCGCTTGTGCCCGGCGTCGGCGATGGCGGTCAGCTTGTCGACGCCCTTCTCCATCTCCTCGAGCGCGAAATCGATCAGCAGGATCGAGTTTTTCGCGACGATGCCGAGCAGCATCAACATGCCGATATAGACCGGCATCGAGATTGCCGAGCCGACCAGCCACAGCAGCAGCAGCCCGCCGAGCGGCGCGTTGAGCAGCGAGCCCATGTTGACCAGCGGCGACATGAAGCGGCGATACAGCAGCACCAGCACCGCGAAGACCAGGAACACACCGGCGATCACCGCGACGATGAAGTTCTGGATCATCTCGGCCTGCCACTTGGCCTGACCGACGGTCAGCTTGCCAACGCCGAGCGGCAGATTCTTCATCGTGGGCAGCGCGTCGATCTGCTTCATCGCGTCGCCGCTGACCACGCCGGGGGCGAGGTCGGCACCGATCATGATGCGGCGCTGCTTGTTGATGCGGTCGATGCGCGTCGGGCCGGCGCCAAAGCCGATATCGGCGACCAGCTTGAGCGGAACCGACCCGCCACGCGAGGTCGGCACCGGCAGGTTCTCGATCGTCGCCAGGCTGCGGCGCGAATCTTCGGACAGCAGCACGCGGATCGGGATCTGGCGATCAGACAGCGAGAATTTCGCCGCATTCTGGTCGATGTCGCCCAGCGTCGCGATGCGGATCGTCTGGCTGAGCGCCGCGGTGGTCACGCCGAGTTCGGCGGCGAGATCCATGCGCGGATTGACGATGATTTCGGGCCGCGGAATGTCGCCCTCGATACGCGCGGTGCGCGACGGTCTTGAGGCCTTCCATCTCCTCGACGATCTTCTGCGCGGTTGCCTGGAGCAGCGCGGGATCCTCACCACCCAGCGTGATCGTCAGCGCACGGCCCGACCCGCCCCAGCCCTGCTGGTTGCGGAACGACACGCGCGCATCGGCGATCTTCGCCAGTTCCGGAGTCAGCCGCCGCTCGAACTCGTCGCTCTTGAACGGCCGCTCGTCTGCCAGCATCGCGGTGACGCGACCACTGCCGACGAAGGCGCGGGAATAGGTATTCTCGACGCCCTCCTGCTTGGCCAGCAGATCGCGCACACGGTCGACCACGACCTTGGTCTGTTCGAGCGTGGTGCCGGGCACCATTTCGATGCTGGCGGTGACCGCGTCCTGATCCTGGTTGGGCTGGAAGGTCTGCGGCAGCGTCATGAACATGAACAGCGTCAGGCCGAGCGAGGCGAGATAGCCGACCACCGCCGACCAGCGATGGCGCAGCGTCCAGTGCAGCACCTTCATATACTGGTCCATCAGCCAGCCTTCGCCATGCGTGGCGTGACCCTTGGCCTTCAGGAAATAGGCGGCGATCATCGGCGTCAACAGACGCGCGACGGCAAGGCTCATCAGCACCGCCGCGACGACGGTCAGGCCGAAATTCTTGAAGAACTGACCCGCAATGCCCGGCATCATGCCGACGGGCAGGAACACCGCGACGATCGACATGGTGGTCGCGACCACCGCGACGCCGATTTCGTCCGCCGCGTCGATCGATGCCTGATAGGCGGTCTTGCCCATTCGCATGTGTCGGACGATGTTTTCGATCTCGACGATCGCGTCATCGACCAGCACCCCCGCGACCAGGCTGAGCGCGAGCAGCGACAGGCTGTTCAACGAAAAGCCCATCATGTCCATGAACCAGAAGGTCGGGATCGCCGACAGCGGGATCGCGAGCGCGCTGATCAGCGTCGCGCGCCAGTCGCGCAGGAACAGGAACACGACGACGACCGCGAGCACGGCGCCCTCGATCATCGCCAGCATCGCCGAATGATACTGGTCCTTGCGTATATTCGGTGTTGGTGAACAGCATCTTGAACTGGACCTTGGGATTTGCCTTCTGGATCTCCTTGAGCTTTCTCATGCGCCTCGGCGAAGACCGTGACGTCCGACGCGCCCTTGGCCTTTTCGATATCGAAGGCGAGCACCTGCTTGCCGTTCCACTCGGCCGAGTTGCGCACTTCGGCATAGGCGTCGCGGACATCGGCGATATCGGCGAGGCGCACGGTGCGTCCGCCACCGATCGCGATCTGGGTCTGGCCAAGCTGATAGGCGTTGGCCGCGTTGCCGAGCACGCGCACCGATTGTTCGGTGCCCGAAATCTCCGCGCGACCGCCCGCGGCGTTCAGGTTCACCTGTCGCAGCTGCTGGTTCACCTGGCTCGCGGTCAGGCCATAGGACTGGACCTTGGTCGGATCGAGGACGATCCGGATTTCTCGATTGACGCCACCGATGCGGTCGACCGCGGTCAGGCCGGGAACCGACAACAGCTCTTTGGCCACCGCATTGTCGACATACCAGCTCAGCTCTTCCACCGTCATGTCGGTGGTGATCGCGGTGAAGCTGGCGATGTCGTTGTCGGTGGTGTTGGCGCGGAACACCTGCGGTTCGAGAATGCCGTCGGGCAGGTCGCCGCGAATCTGGTTCACCGCCTCACGCACGTCCTGAACCGCGCGGTCGATCGGGGTCCCGATGTCGAGCTGGATGACGGTCTGCGAACTGCCTTCCTGAACGGTCGATTCGATCTGGTCGATGCCTTGCAGCGCACGCACCGCCGACTCGACGCGCTGGGTGACCTGGGTCTCCAGTTCGGTCGGCGCCGCACCCGGCTGGCTGATGACGACGATCGCGATCGGGAAATCGATGTCCGGATCGTTGTTCACGTCCATCCGCGCGAAGCTGACAAAGCCCGCAATGGTCAGCGCGATGAACAGGACGATCGGCGGAACCGGATTCCGGATCGACCAGGCGGAGATGTTGCGCATATCCGTGCCTTTACCGCTTCAGGGTGGTGAGGTTGGGAATAACCTTTTGACCCGGGTTGAGGAAGGCGCCGGCGGTGATCACCACACGCTCGGTCCCGGCAAGGCCGCTGGAGATCGCGACGCCCGCATCGGACACCTCACCCGTGGTCACGCCGCGACGCTCCGCCTCGTTCTTCGCATTGAGGATATAGACGAAATTGCCCTTGGCGTCGCTCTGGATCGCCGACTGCGGGAGCAGCGGGGCGACCGCGCCGCCGGCCATGATCCGCGCCGAGGCGAAGCCGCCCGGACGCAGCGCCTTGTCGAACGACAGCGCGATGCGGGCAATGCCCTGACGCGTCTGCGGGTCGATGATCGGCGACACCTGCCACACTTCGCCGGTGAACACTTCGTCCATCCCGACCGGGTTCACCTCGGCGCGGGCGCCGGCGGGGATACGGTGGAGGTCGGCTTCGCTCAGCTGCGTGCGCAGCTCCATCTGGCCGCCTTGGGCGACGCGGAACAGCGCGCCCGAGCCCGAGCTGATGATCTGACCCGGCTCGACCGAGCGGGTGAGGACGAGGCCTGCAGCGGGCGAGCGGATGTCGAGGCGGCGGTTGCGCGCCTGCGTTTCCGACAGCTGCGACTGGGCAACGCGCACGCGCGCGGCGGCGGCGTCGCGGGTCGCGGTCTTGCGGTCGATGTCCGCCTTGGACACGAAGCCGCGTGAAAGCAGCTGCTGCGAGCGATCGAGCTCGGCCTGTGCGATGCTGAGATCAGCCTGCGCGACGCGGATGCTGGCGGCCTGCGACTGGGCGGTCTGGCTCTGCACCGACCGGTCGACGGTGGCGAGCACCTGCCCGGCAGCGACCCAGTCGCCCGGTTCGACGAGCACGCGGGTGACCATGCCGCCTTCGCCCGCGACGCCGACCGGCATCTCGCGCCGTGCGGCGAGCGAGCCCGTGCCGGTGATCACGCTGGCGATGGTGTTGCGGCCCGGAATCGCGACGGTAACGGTCGGCAACTGGCGGTCGCCACCCTCTCCGCCATTGGCAGCGCCAGCGGCGCCCGCCTTGGCCGGATCAGCCTTGTCGCCGGCCGCGCCCGAGCCGAATGCGAACCACGCGGCCACGATCACGACCAGCGCGATCACAGCGGCGATGATCCACCACTTGCGGCGCGACCTTTTCTCCCCCTCACCCGTCAGAGCGAGCCGTTCTTCCCCACCGAACATCCGAGCCTCGTAATTCATGCGCGACCTCTTTCACCCCCGACCCAAAGGCCGACGCGGGTCCTCCCCGTCGCGCTGTATTATCTGAATAAGTCACTTGCCTCAAGGGCAGTTTTACAGTGCGCGCCAGATGCCCGTTTTGACCACTCTGCGCAAGGCGGACTCGCGCGCAAATGGGGGTATTCAGCGGGTCGATCATCAGGCAATCTCGCGCCGGCTCCAGCCTGATCGGGGGACGGGGGCAACTACAGGAGGAAGGCATGCCTGAAGGTATTCTTGGTTGGATCCTCATCGGCCTTGTGGCTGGCGTCCTTGGCAAGCTGATCATGCCGGGCAAGGACCCGGGCGGGATCATCGTCACTATTCTGATCGGTATCGCTGGCGCATTGCTCGCCGGGTTCGTCGCACCGTCGATCGGGGTCGACCTGACCAACACGCTCAACAGCTATATCGCCGCTACCGTCGGGGCGGTCGTGCTGCTCGCGCTCTATCGGCTGGTGATGACGCGCCGCACGCGCTGAACGCACGCTGCAGGGTTCGTTCAGCCCTTGTTGTCCCGCCCTGCCCCACGCAGCGGCGGGACAATGTTTGTTGAAAGGCCCTGATTAGATGATCCGACTGATGACCGCCGCCGCAATCGCCGCGACCATTCCGCTCGCTGCTGCCGCGCAGGTTGCACCGACCGCACCGGTTGCCGAAGGCACGCTGCTCGACGTGGTGGCCGAGGGGCGGGTCAATCGCGTTCCCGACATTGCGGTGATCCGCGCCGGCGTCGTCAGCCAGGGCGCGACCGCCGCCGAGGCGCTGTCGGCCAATGCGCGGCAGATGGCATCGGTGCTCACCGCGCTCAAGGGCGCCGGCATTGCTGATCGCGACATTCAGACCGCGACGATCTCGCTCAGCCCGCAATATCGCTATGCCGAAAACCAGCCGCCGGTGATCACCGGTTATCAGGCGAGCAACAGCGTGTCGGTGAAGTTTCGCGACATCGCACGCAGCGGCACGATCCTCGATACGCTGGTCAAGCAGGGGGCGAACCAGATCGACGGACCGAGCCTGACGATCGACGCGGTCGATGCCGCGATGGATGAGGCGCGCGTCGATGCGGTGAAACGCGCCCGCGAGCGCGCCGCGCTCTATGCCCGCGCGCTCGGCATGCGGGTCGATCGCATTCTGATGGTCAGCGAAGGCAGCGACGGTGGTGCGCCCGGCCCGGTGCCGCAGATGATGGTCCGCGCCGAAGCCAAGGATTCGACCCAGATCGCGCCGGGCGAACAGCAGGTCAGCGCCAACGTCCGCGTCCGCTTCCTGCTCAAGTAACGCAAAAGGGGCCGCCCCAGCCGGGACGGCCCCTTTTTTGTTGGCTGCTGAGCGGGCCGATGCCGCGCCCAGCGAAGTTGCTTCACGCGATTAACGCACCGAGCCGCGACGCACGAGATTGACGATCGCAAGCAGGATGATCGCGCCGACCAGCGACGACACGAAGGTCATCACGGTGATCGCGCTGTTGATCGAGCCGCCGAACAGCAGGCCGCCGATGAATGCGCCCACGATGCCGACGACGATGTTGAGCAAAATGCCCTGCTGGGCGTCGGTGCGCATCACCAGGCTGGCGAGCCAGCCGACCACGCCGCCGATTACGAGCCAGACAATCAGTCCAACCAGGTCCATGTCTTCCTCCACTGTGACGTCCGCACATTTGCGAACGATGTGGGGCGAAGACGCGCAGGGGCTGAAAATGGTTCCGCCCGCGTTTTGAGGCGCGGGCGGATGGGAGAGAGGGTCAGAGTCCGGCCTATGCCACCGGGATCATTTCAGTATTTCTGCTGGCGCTCGTAGAGCGACTTATAGTGCTGGATCCGCGTGACGCGCAGGCCGGGCATGCCCGAGCGGTCGATCGCGCGCTGCCAGCCGGCGAATTCCTCGACGGTCAGGCCATAGCGTTCACACACTTCGTCGACGCTGAGCAGGCCGCCATTGACCGCTGCGACAACCTCCGCCTTGCGCCGCACCACCCAGCGGGTCGTTTCGGGCGGCGGCAGCGAATCGAGTGTCAGCGGCTCACCGAGCGGACCGATCACTTTCGCTGGGCGGATCTTCTGGTTTTCAATCATTCCATACCTCGATCAGGGCGGGGGGTCCCCAACTGCGTCTGAAGCCCGTCATAACGTCCGCGGATTTCGCTTCGCCTAAACGGCACGGTAAACGGCGCCTTCATCGAACTTGCCACCGGGTTAGCGTGCGCTCGACCGCCAGGTTGAACGCGCCATGCGGCGGCGCGAGCAATCCGTGCGCGGGCGCCAGCCGATCGAGTCGGATCTGCAGGCGCGCGGTCCGGCTCGCCGACTGGCGCACGGCCGCCGCCGCGAGCAGCACGGCAACGGGCGCGGCGATCGGCGTCGCCCCGACATCGCGGTCGAATCGGAAGCTCAGATCCACTGGAGCCTGCTGTCATCGGTCGAACTCATCCGACCCTGTTTAACGGCGAAGCCTGAAAGCCCGGTAAATACAGCGATTTTGCATCGCCCCTGTGAAACCACTATGTGCGCGGCGATGTTCACCGGCGATTTTCAGCTTTCCGGGCCGCTTGAGAAGCGGCGAATCGTCGTCGCCATGTCCGGCGGCGTCGATAGTTCGGTCGTGGCCGCGCTCGCCGCGCGCACCGGGGCGGAGACGATCGGCGTCACGCTGCAGCTCTATGATCATGGCGAAGCGGTCGGGCGCGCGGGCAGTTGTTGTGCGGGTCGCGACATCCGCGACGCGCGCGCGGTGTGCGATCGCCTCGGCATCGCGCATTATGTGTTCGACCATGAAAGCAGCTTTCGCGAGACCGTGATCGACGATTTCGCCGACACCTATCTGGCGGGCCGCACCCCGATTCCGTGCGTCAAATGCAATATGGGGCCGAAATTCACCGATCTGTTCGCGCTCGCCCGCGATCTGGGCGCCGATTGCCTCGCCACCGGCCATTATGTGCAGCGGGTCGAGGGTGCCGAGGGGCCGGAACTGCACAAGGGCGCCGACTCGGCGCGCGACCAGAGCTATTTCCTGTTCGCCACGACCAGCGCGCAGCTCGATTTCCTGCGCTTTCCCTTGGGGGGACTGCCCAAGGCGCGGGTGCGCGAGATTGCGGCGGAGATCGGCCTTGGCGTTGCCGGCAAGCCCGACAGCCAGGACATCTGCTTCGTCCCCGATGGCGACTATGCCAGCCTCGTCAAGAAATTGCGGCCCGAGGCCGACACCGCCGGCGCGATCGTCGATGAGGCGGGCACTGTGCTCGGCGCGCACAAGGGGCTGATCCATTTCACCGTCGGCCAGCGCCGGGGCCTTGAGATCGGTGGCAGTCCCGAGCCGCTGTATGTGCTGCGGCTCGACCCGGCGACGCGCGATGTGGTGGTCGGCCCCAAGTCGGCGCTGGCGGTCAGCGCCGCGCGGATCGAGGGGCTGAACTGGATCGGCGGGAGCCATAGCGGCCCGCTGAGCGCCAAGGTCCGGTCGATGGCGCGGCCCGTGCCGGCGCGGCTCGATGGCGACCGGGTGGTGTTCGACGCGCCCGAATATGGCGTCGCGCCGGGACAGGCGGCGGTGCTGTATGCGGGCGAGCGCGTGCTCGGCGGCGGCTGGATCACGCAGACCGAGCGCGCGGAAATGGTCGCGGCTTAACCCTTCAACTCGTTCGCCTCGCGCAGCGGATCGCCGGGGCGGTCGACCTGTCCCTCCGGATCGACATGGATCAGGATTTCGGTGCCGGGGAATTCGGCCTCGAGCCGGGCTTCGAGGGCTTCGACCACGTCATGCGCCTCGGCCACGTTCATCGTGGCGGGGACATGGATATGGAATTGCGCAAAGTCCTGCGATCCGCCGGTGCGCGTGCGCAGGTCGTGCAGGCTTTCGATGCCCGGGATCGACGCAGCACAGGCGATAAAGGCGCGGCGCTTTTCCTGCGGCCATTCGCGGTCCATCAACTGGCCGATTGCGTCGATCGCGGCATGCCACGCTCCCCAGAGCAGCCATAGCGCGATGCCGATGCCGAACACCGGGTCCGCGCCGCGCAGACGGAGCACCGATTCGAGCACCAGTGCGGCGATCACGCCGGCGTTGAGCAACAGGTCGGACTGGTAATGCAGCCGGTCGGTGCGGATCGCGATCGATCCGCTCGCGGCGATGGCGCGCGCCTGATAGGCGGTGAGCAGCAGCGTCACGCCGATCGCGATCACCGATACGATGATCCCGGATTCGGGATCGGCCGCGACTTCGCCGCTGCTGAGCCGCTCGATCGCGCGCACCGCGATGAAGGTGGCGGAGGCGGAGATCAGCACGACCTGAAATAGCGCCGCCAGCGCCTCGGCCTTGCCATGGCCGAAGCGGTGATTGGCGTCGGCGGGCTGCGCGGCGATGCGCACCCCGGCCAGCGTCACCAACGACGCGATCAGGTCGAGCACCGAGTCCGACAGGCTCGCCAGCATCGCCACCGACCCGGTCGTCCACGCCGCATAGGCCTTGAGCCCGCCGAGCAGCAGCGCCGCACAGACGCTTGCGATTGCCGCCCGGGTCGGGGTGGCGCTCATGGGTAAAGCAAACCTTCGTCCCAGCTGTCACCATTGCGGATGAACACGCGGCGCTCGTGCAGGCGGTGTTCGCGGTCCATCCAGAATTCAAGTCGGCTCGGCGTCACGCGATACCCGCCCCAGTGCGGCGGGCGCGGCACGTCGCCGCCCTCGAATTGCGCCTGCATCTCGGCAAACCGCGCTTCGAAGGTCGCACGGTCGGGCAGCGGGCGCGACTGGTCGCTGGCCCAGGCGCCGAGCTGCGAATCGCGGCTGCGGCTGGCGAAATAGGCGTCGGATTCGGCATCGGCGACGCGGCTGACCGGCCCTTCGATCCGGATCTGGCGGCGCAGCGACTTCCAGTGAAACAGCAGCGCGGCGCGCGGGACGGCTTCGAGCTCGCCGGCCTTGCGGCCTTCGCGGTTGGTATAGAAGGTGAAACCCTCCGGCCCATGGCCCTTCAGCAGCACCATCCGCACCGATGGCTGACCATCGGCGCTCACCGTCGCCAGCGCCATGGCGTTGGAATCGTTGATCTCGGTGGTGCGCGCCTCGCGGTACCAGGCGTCGAACAGGGCAAAGGGATCGTCGGTCATGCCCCCGCCATAGACCCTTGCCGCGGCAAGCGGGAGGGGGAACGGCGATCCCGGCATTGCCCTTTGGTGCATCGCGCGGCATGGGGAGCACAGGCTTTGCTCAAATTGTTCGAGGACGCGATGAAGGACAAGCTGGTGACGTTGATCGGCGGCGGCGGGTTCGCCGGACGCTATATCGCCCAGTCGCTGCTGAAGGCCGGCGCGCGCGTGCGGATTGCCCAGCGCGATCCGCGTGCGGCGTGGTTCCTCAAGCCGCTGGGCGGCCTTGGCCAGACCCAGTTCGTCGTCGCCGACGTAACCCGCCCCGACAGCCTGACCCGCGCGCTTGCCGGCTCGGATGCGGTGGTCAATCTCGTCGGCGTGTTCGGCAACAGCATGGATGTGGTCAACGCGCGCGGATCGGGCAATGCCGCCAAGGCCGCTGCGGCAGCGGGCGCGACCAGTTTCGTCCAGATGTCCGCGATCGGCGCCGATAGCGAGTCGCCCTCGGCCTATGGCCGGTCGAAGGGCGATGGCGAGGCGGCGGTGCGCGCGGCATTTCCGTCCGCCACGATCCTGCGCCCCAGCCTGATGTTCGGGCGCGAGGACCAGTTCGTGAACCGCTTCGCCGCGCTCGCCGCGTCGCTGCCGTTCGTCCCGGTGCTCAAGGGCGTGACGAAGATCCAGCCGGTGTGGGTCGCCGATGTCGCGCAGGCCGTGACCCGCGCGATCGCCGAACCCGCACGCTATGCCGGCCACACATTCGACCTGGGCGGGCCGGACGTGATGAGCTTCACCCAGTTCCACCACTGGCTGCTCGGCGCGATCGGGCGCGACAAGCCAGTGGTCGAGCTGCCTGATTTTGCAGGTGCCGCGCTGGCGTCGCTCGGCTTCCTGCCGGGCGCGCCGATCAGCTGGGATCAGTGGCTGATGCTGCAGCAGGATAATGTCGCTTCGGGCGACGGCCTTGCCGCGTTTGACATCGCGCCCACGCCGCTCGCCGCGGTCGCGCCGCACTGGCTGGTCCAGTATCGCAAACATGGCCGGTTCGCGGACGCGCGCCACGCCTGATCGCCGCCGCCCCCGGCAGATTTGAACAGCCGGGCGCACCCGGCGGAGGACCCGCGCCGTGAGCGACATCGCGATCTACATCATCCTCGGCATTATCGAGGGGCTGACCGAATTCCTGCCCGTGTCGTCGACCGGGCATCTGATCCTGGCGGGGGAGCTGCTTGGCTTTACCGGCGAAGGATCGGTCGCGTTCAAGGTCGCGATCCAGCTTGGCGCGATCCTGGCGGTGCTGGTCGCCTATTGGCGGCGTTTCTGGGGCATCGGCATGGGCCTGTTGCGCGGCGAGCGCGAGGCGATCTGGTTCACCCGCAACATCCTGATCGGATTTCTGCCCGCGATGCTGATCGGGGCGGTCGCTTATGAGGGGATCCGTGCGCTGATCCAGTCGCCGATGACGGTTGCGGTGGCGCTGATCGTCGGGGGCATCGTGATTCTTGTGATCGAGCGGATGGTCAAGGTGGTGAAGGTCGAGCGGGTCGAGACGATGCCGCTGCCCACTGCGGTCACGATCGGGCTGGTCCAGTGCATCGCGATGATCCCGGGCGTCAGCCGGTCGGGCGCGACGATCATGGGCGCGTTGCTGATGGGGGTCGAGCGCAAGACGGCGGCGGAATTCAGCTTCTTCCTCGCCGTGCCGACGATGGCCGGGGCGACCGCCTATTCGCTGTACAAGGACCGCGATCTGCTGAGCGCCGATGACCTTGGCGGCATCGCCATCGGGCTGGGCGTGTCATTCATCGTCGCGCTGCTGGTGGTGAAGGCGTTCGTGAAGATCGTCGGCCGCTTCGGCTTTGCGCCCTTCGCCTGGTATCGAATCGTATTGGGCGCGGTGGCGATCCTCTTACTGTCGCTCCGCTAAGGTCCGATACGGACCTACATTTGAAATGATGTTGCGCAAGCAGCGGCCCGGTTTTCAAAACAGCGGTTAATAGGACAGCATAACTGCCCTAATCGGCCATTTTTGCGTGACTCCGCAGGCAAATCCTGCCATCCGCGCCGCATGGCAAAGGATGTGATGCTCCAATTCGTCGATCGTGCGCAGGCATTTCCGCCCAAGCGCGATCCGGACCTGCGCGCGGAGGATTTTCGCGAGATCGCGGAGCGCTATGCGCCGCCCACCGCCGAAGATCAGGCCGGGCGCTGTTCACAATGTGGCGTGCCCTATTGCTCGGTGCATTGCCCGCTGCACAACCACATCCCCGACTGGCTGCGCCTGACCGCCGAGGGGCGACTGCGCGAAGCCTATGAGCTGTCCAACAGCACCTCGACCATGCCCGAGATTTGCGGCCGCATCTGTCCGCAGGACCGGCTGTGCGAGGGCAATTGCGTCATCGAATCCTCCGGCCACGGCACGGTCACGATCGGGTCGGTCGAAAAGTTCATCACCGACACCGCCTGGGATCAGGGCTGGGTCGAACCGTTGCAGCCCGGCCCCGCGCGCGGCCAGTCGGTCGGCGTGATCGGCGCGGGTCCGGCAGGGCTGACGGCGGCGGAATATCTGCGCGTGCTGGGCTATGACGTGCATGTCTATGACCGCCACGACCGCGCCGGCGGGCTGCTGACCTATGGCATCCCCGGCTTCAAGCTGGAAAAGCACATCGTCACGCGCCGCACCGATCGGCTGGCGGCGGGCGGCATCGTCTTCCACCTCGGTTTCGACGTGGGCAAGGATGCGACGCTGGAGCAGCTGCGCCAGAAGCACGACGCGCTGCTGATCGCGACGGGCGTATACAAGCCGCGCGTGATCAAGGCGCCGGGCGTCGGCGCGAACGGCGTGGTTGATGCGCTCGATTACCTGATCGCGTCGAACCGCAAGAGCTTTGGCGACAGCGTGCCGGCGTTCGAGGATGGCAGCCTCAACGCCGCGGGCAAGAATGTCGTCGTGATCGGCGGCGGCGACACCGCGATGGACTGTGTCCGCACCGCGATCCGTCAGGGCGCGGAATCGGTGAAGTGCCTGTATCGCCGCGATCGCGCCAACATGCCGGGCAGCCAGCGCGAAACCGCCAATGCCGAGGAGGAAGGCGTCGAGTTCGTCTGGCTCTCCGCCCCCGAAGCATTTGAGGGCGGCGAGCAGGTGACGGCGGTCAAGGCGGTCGGCATGCGCCTCGGCGCCCCCGACGCCAGCGGCCGCCGCGCGCCCGAACCCGATCCCGACGCGAAGTTCGACGTCCCCGCCGATCTGGTGATCAAGGCGCTTGGCTTCGATGCCGAAGACCTGCCGGTCCTGTTCAACGCGCCCGCGCTGGGCGTCACCCGCTGGGGCACCGTCCGCACCGATGCGCGCACGATGATGAGCAACCTCGACGGTGTCTTCGCCGCCGGCGACATCGTCAAGGGCGCGAGCCTGGTGGTGCAGGCGATCCGCGACGGGCGCGATGTGAGCGAGCGGATGCACAACTGGCTGAAGGCGCAGAATGTCGCTCGCGGTGCGCGCAGCGAAATGGCAGCGGCATGATCCGTTCTTTGATCTTCGCCGCCGCTCTGAGCGCGGCTGCCCCGGCACTGGCGCAGACGCCGCCAGCCGCATCGGCTCAGGTCGATCCCGCGCGCCTCGCCGCTGCGGAGCGCGTCGTCGTCGCGCTGGTCCCACCCGGCACCTACATGCGGATGATGCGCGATCAGTTCCCCGCGATGATGGACGGGATGATGACGCAGATGATGGGGATGAGCGCCGCCGACCTCGGCGCGCCCGGCGCTGACGGCTCCACCGCGCCGGTGGGGAAGGCGATCGCCCAGGCCGACCCGCATTTTCGCGAACGCATGTCGATCATGACCAAGGTGATGGGCGAAGAGTTCGGCACAGTGTTCGACAAGCTCGAACCGCGCCTCCGCGAGGGCCTGTCGCGTGCCTTCGCGCGCAAGTTCACGACCGCGCAGCTCAACGAACTCGACGCGTTCTTCGCGACACCGACCGGCAAGGCGTTTGCCGGTGAGTATCTGGCCACCTTCATGGACCCTGAGGTCATGCAGGAAATGATGGCCGCCACCCCCGAAATCATGAAGGCGATGCCGGCGATCATGGCGAAGGTCGAAAAGATGGCCAGCGCGCATCTGCCCCCGCCGCCCAAGCAGGACGCTTCCAATGACTGATCCGATGGCTTCCGAGCGCGAGCGCCTTGCCGTTGAAGGCATGTACCGCCCCGAGTTCGAGGGCGATGCCTGTGGCGTGGGCATGGTCGCGGCGATCGATGGACAGCCGTCGCGCCGCGTGGTGCAGGGTGCGATCGATGCGCTAAAGGCCGTCTGGCATCGCGGCGCGGTCGATGCCGATGGCAAGACCGGCGACGGCGCGGGGCTGCATGTCGATCTGCCGCTGCGCTTCTTCGACGATGCGGTGCTCGCCAGCGGGCATCGCGTACTGCCCAATCGGCTCGCGGTCGGCATGATCTTCATGCCGCGCGTCGATCTGGGCGCGCAGGAGGCATGCCGCACGATCGTCGAAAGCGTGCTGATCGATGCCGGCTACACCATCTATGGCTGGCGGCAGGTGCCGGTCGACGTCTCGGTGATCGGCGAAAAGGCGCAGGCGACCCGGCCGGAGATCGAGCAGATCATGATCGCCGGGCCGATGCCCGATGAACAAAGCGAGGCGGAGTTCGAGAAGAACCTCTACCTCGTCCGCCGTCGCATCGAAAAGCGGATCATCGCGGCGCAGATCAGCGGCTTCTACATCTGCTCGCTGTCGTGCCGGTCGATCATCTACAAGGGGCTGTTCCTTGCGGAGTCGCTGAGCGAATTCTATCCCGATCTGCGTGACGAGCGCTTTGTCAGCCGCGTCGCGATCTTTCACCAGCGTTATTCGACCAACACCTTCCCGCAATGGTGGCTGGCCCAGCCGTTCCGCTGCCTCGCCCATAATGGCGAGATCAACACGATCCGCGGCAACAAGAACTGGATGCTGAGCCACGAGATCAAGATGGCGGCGACGGCGTTCGGCGAGCATTCGGAGGACATCAAGCCGGTGATCCCGGCGGGTGCATCCGACACCGCCGCGCTCGACGCGGTGTTCGAGGCGATCTGCCGCGTCGGGCCGCGACGCGCCGACCGCCAAGCTGATGCTGGTGCCCGAAGCGTGGCAGGCGATCGATGCGATGCCCGACAAGCATCTCGCGATGTACAAGTACCTCGCCAGCGTGATGGAGCCGTGGGACGGCCCCGCCGCGCTCGCGATGACCGATGGCCGCTGGGCGGTTGCGGGCGTCGATCGCAACGCGCTGCGCCCGCTGCGCTACACCCGCACGTCGGACGGGCTGCTGGTCGTGGGCTCGGAGACCGGCATGGTCCAGATTCCCGAAGCGACCGTGGTCGCCAAGGGGCGGCTGGGGCCGGGCCAGATGATCGCGGTCGATCTGGAGGAAGGGCGCTTCTACACCGATGGCGAGGTCAAGGACCGCATCGCCGGGGAATATGATTACGCGTCGATGATCGGCGAGTTCATGGGGCTCGACGACCTGCCTGCTGCGGCCGATGCGGCGCCGGCATGGACCCGCGCCGAACTGACCCGCCGTCAGGTCGCGGCGGGACAGACGCTGGAGGATATGGAGCTGATCCTCTCGCCGATGGTGACCGACGCCAAGGAGGCGGTCGGCTCTATGGGCGACGATACGCCGCTCGCGGTGATCAGCGATAAGCCACGCCTGATCAGCCAGTTCTTCCGCCAGAATTTCAGCCAGGTCACCAACCCGCCGATCGACAGCTTGCGTGAAACGCGGGTGATGAGCCTCAAGACGCGGTTCGGCAACCTCGCCAACATCCTCGACACCGCGCAGACCGCGAACAAGGTGCTGGTGCTCGAAAGCCCGGTGCTGACCAACGGCGATTGGGCGCGGCTGAAGAGCTATTTCGGCGCGCAGGCGGCGGAGATCGACTATAGCTTCCCCGCCGGTGGCGGGCCGGAGACGTTGCGCGCGGCCATCGCCGATATCCGGCTTCAGGCCGAACAGGCGGTGCGCGCGGGCAAGACCGAGATTTTCCTGACCGACGAAGCCGTTGGCCCCGACCGGATCGCCATTGCCGGCGTGCTGGCGGCGGCGGCGGTGCACACGCACCTCGTCCGCAAGGGGCTGCGTAGCTACGCCAGCGTCAACATCCGCACCGCCGAATGTCTCGACACGCATTATTATGCGGTGCTGATCGGCGTCGGCGCGACCACGGTGAACGCCTATCTGGCTGAGGCTGCGATTGCCGACCGCCACGCGCGCGGTCTGTTCGGCGAGCTGTCGTTCGAGCAATGCCTGAAGAACCACCGCAAGGCGATCGACGAGGGGCTGCTCAAGATCATCTCGAAGATGGGGATCGCGGTGATCTCCAGCTATCGCGGCGGCTATAATTTCGAAGCGGTCGGCCTGTCGCGCGCGCTGGTCAACGATTTCTTCCCCGGCATGCCCGCGAAGATTTCGGGCGAAGGCTATGCCTCGCTGCATCTCAACGCCCAGATGCGCCACGATGCCGCCTATGACAGCGCGGTCGCGACGCTGCCGATCGGCGGCTTCTACCGCCAGCGGCATGGTGGGGAGACGCATGCGTATAGCGCGCAGTTGATGCACACGCTGCAGACGGCGGTGTCGACCGACAGCTATTCGACCTATCTGCAATTCGCGCGCGGCGTGCGCGATCTGCCGCCGGTCTATCTGCGCGACCTGCTCGAGTTCAACTTCCCGACCGAGGGCGTTGCGATCGACAGCGTCGAGGCGATCACCGAGATCCGCAAGCGCTTCGTGACGCCGGGCATGTCGCTGGGCGCGCTGTCGCCCGAGGCGCACGAGACGCTGGCGATCGCGATGAACCGCATCGGCGCCAAGGCGGTGTCGGGCGAGGGCGGCGAGGATTCGGTTCGCTACAAGCCCTATTCGAACGGCGACAACGCCAACAGCTCGATCAAGCAGATCGCGTCGGGCCGCTTTGGCGTCACCGCCGAATATCTCGGCGCGTGCGAGGAAGTGGAGATCAAGGTCGCGCAGGGCGCCAAGCCCGGCGAGGGCGGGCAGCTGCCCGGCTTCAAGGTGACCGAGTTCATCGCCCGGCTGCGCCATTCGACGCCCGGCGTGACGCTGATCAGCCCGCCGCCGCACCACGACATCTATTCGATCGAGGATCTGGCGCAGCTCATCTACGACCTCAAGCAGATCAACCCGCGCGCGCGGGTGTGCGTCAAGCTGGTCAGCTCGGCGGGCATCGGCACCGTCGCGGCGGGCGTGGCCAAGGCGCATGCCGATGTGATCCTGGTCGCCGGCCATGTCGGTGGCACCGGCGCGTCGCCGCAGACGTCGGTCAAATATGCCGGCACGCCGTGGGAAATGGGGCTGTCCGAGGTCAACCAGGTGCTGACGCTCAACGGCCTGCGCCATCGGGTGCGGCTGCGCACCGATGGCGGGCTCAAGACCGGGCGCGACATCGTCATCGCCGCGATCCTGGGCGCCGAGGAGTTCGGCATCGGCACGCTTTCGCTGGTCGCGATGGGCTGCATCATGGTGCGCCAGTGCCACAGCAACACCTGCCCGGTCGGCGTCTGCACGCAGGACGAGCGGCTGCGTCAGAAGTTCACCGGATCGCCGGAAAAGGTCATCAACCTGATGACCTTCATCGCCGAGGAAGTGCGCGAGATCCTCGCCAAATTGGGCTGCAAGAGCCTCGACGAGGTGATCGGGCGCACCGAATTGCTGCGTCAGGTCAGCCGCGGCGCCGAGCATCTCGACGATCTCGATCTCAACCCGATCCTCGCCAAGGTCGATGCGCCCGACGACAAGCGCCGCTTCAACATCCCGACCTTCCGCAACGAGGTGCCCGACAGCCTCGACGCGCAGATCATCGCCGACGCAAAGGCGGTGTTCGAACGCGGCGAGAAGATGCAGCTCGCCTACAACGTCCGCAACACGCACCGCGCGGTCGGCACGCGGCTGTCGAGCGAGATCACGCGGACCTTCGGCATGTCCGCGCTTGCCGACGACCATGTCCAGATCCGCCTGCGCGGCTCGGCCGGCCAGTCGCTCGGCGCCTTCGCGGTGCAAGGGCGTGACGCTCGAAGTGTTCGGCGATGCCAACGACTATGTCGGCAAGGGCCTTTCCGGCGGCACGATCATCGTGCGCCCGCTGGTCAGCTCGCCGCTCGCCAGCCAGGACAATACGATCATCGGCAACACCGTGCTCTACGGCGCGACCTCAGGCCGGCTGTTTGCCGCGGGTCAGGCGGGCGAGCGCTTCGCGGTGCGCAATTCGGGCGCGCAGGTGGTGGTCGAGGGCTGTGGCGCCAATGGCTGCGAATATATGACCGGCGGTGTCGCGGTGGTGCTGGGTGAAGTCGGCGCGAATTTCGGCGCAGGCATGACCGGCGGCATGGCGTTCATCTATGACGAAAGCCGCAGCTTCGACGCCCGCGCCAATGGCGAGAGCATCGTCTGGCAGCGCCTGTCGTCGCTCCACTGGGAAGCGGTGCTCAAGAACCTGATCACCGACCATGCCGAAGCAACCGACAGCAAATGGTCGCGCGGCCTGCTCGAGGATTGGGACCGGGTGCGTGGCCATTTCTGGCAGGTGGTGCCGAAGGAGATGCTGACGCGGCTGGCGCATCCGCTGGATGACAGCGTGGAGATGGTCGCGGCGGAGTGAGCGATTGGATGTTTCTGTCGCGGCGAGACATCCCGGCAGCCGTTGCCTGCGTCGCGCTGGTCGCGGGCTTCAGCTGGATCGCCTGGGTGGCCCTGCCCAACAGAAATGTCCCTGCAACGAGAGCCGAAGCGACCATTCTATCCATCACCCACCGCTTCCCAGCGGGCAAAAGCGGCGCACAGGCGTACGTGTCGCTGCGCTTGCGCGATGACCGCGGCGGCGAGATCGGCATCAGCCGTCAGGTGCGCTGCCACCCTCAGGTGAAAGTGGGTGACCGCGTACAACTGCTCGGGGTTCAGCGAAAGGCGGGCGGGATGGTCTGGAGCATCGTCGGCGAGCCGTGCCCGATCTAGATTGAGCGAGTTCCGCGCCAGCGGGCCCAGACAAAATTGGTCGGGGCGTGCGACCCCGCTTGCCGCCTCACGCCCCGCGCGCCTATGCCGGTGGCCATGTGGCAGCTTTACCAATTTCCCCTGTGCCCTTTCTCGCGCAAGGTGCGGCTCGTCCTGGGTGAGAAGGGCGTCGGCTATGAGCCGGTGCGCGAATCGCCATGGGCGCGGCGCGATGAATTTCTCGACATGAACCCCGCCGGGCAGACCCCGGTGATGGCGGACGATCGCGGCGTCGTGCTGATCGATTCGGTCGCGATCTGCGAGTTTTTCGAGGAGACGGTGAGCAAGGCCGCGCTGCTCAACGGCACCGCCGCCGACCGCGCGGAGATCCGCCGGCTGGTCAGCTGGTTCGACAATCAGTTCTTTCGCGACATCACCGGGCCGTTGCTCAACGAGCGGATGATCAAGCGCATCGTCCAGCGTGCGACGCCCGACAGCGGCGCATTGCGCGAGGCGATGAAGGCGGCGGTCGCGCATCTCGACTATATCGATTTCCTGCTCGACCATCGCACCTGGCTGGGCGGTGCGACGATGAGCCTGGCCGATCTGGCCGCTGCGGCGCAGATCAGCGTTGCCGATTATCTGGGCGGGATCGACTGGAAGAGCCATGAGCAGGCCAAGCGCTGGTATGTCGGCATGAAGAGCCGCCCGAGCTTCCGCCCACTGCTCGCCGAACGGATGGAGGGCATCAACCCGCCGGCGGATTACGAGAAGCTGGACCTGTGAGCGCGGGAAGCGCCGTCGTCATCGGTGCGAGCGGCGGGATTGGCGCCGCGGTTGCCGATGCGCTGGAGGATGAAGCGGGCCACGCAAAGGTCTGGCGCTTCGGGCGGTCGCTGACCGGGCACGCGCAGCTCGACCTGACCGATGAGGCGAGCATCGCCGCCGCCGCTGCACAGGTCGCCGCCGGGCCGCCGCCATCGCTGGTGTTCGTCGCGACCGGCATTCTGGGCGAGGGCGAGCGCGGCCCGGAAAAGGCGCTGCGCGACCTCGACCCCGAATGGCTGGCGCGTGTGTTCGCGATCAACACGATTGGCCCCGCACTGATCGCCAAGCACTTCCTGCCGCTGATGCCGCGCACCGGCACGCCCGTGTTCGCGGCGCTGTCGGCGCGGGTCGGGAGCATCAGCGACAATCGGCTGGGCGGCTGGCACGGCTATCGCGCGTCCAAGGCGGCGCTCAACATGCTGATCCGCAACTTCGCGATCGACGCTGCGCGCCGCAACGATCGGTCGATCGTGATCGGGCTGCATCCGGGCACGGTGGACACGAAGCTGTCGGAGCCGTTTCGCGGGACAGTCGCGCCGGGCAAGCTGTTCGACGCCGAGCGCGCGGCGCTGCAATTGCTCGACGTGGTCGAGGGGCTGAAGCCGGTCGACAGCGGAAAGTGCTTTGCCTGGGATGGCGAGGAAATTCCCGCCTAAAACTCGTCCTCGGGGACCTGTTCCCGCCGCCGTTCGTCGCGCCGACCACGATCGCGTGGCTCTTCGACCAGCTCGTCCTCTGGCGGGCCCTCACGGCGCGGGCGGGTCATTTCGATGCTGCCGTCACGGTTGACGCGCACGCCCAGCTCGCGGCCGCCAAAGCTGCCCTCCAGCTCGATCCCGTCCTCGATGAAGTTCTCGCCTTCCTCGACCAGAATGTCGGTGACATTCTCGACCACCGGTTCGGGCCGCGGACGCGCCGCGACGCCCAGCGCCTGGCTCATGAAGTCGCGCCACACGCGCGCCGGAGCACCGCCGCCCGCCAGCCCGGCATTGGGGCTGTTGTCGTCATTGCCCATCCACACGCCGGTGATGATGCCGTTGGAATAGCCGAGGAACAGCGCGTCGCGATTATCCTGCGTCGTTCCGGTCTTGCCGAATGTGTCGATCGCCAGCGCGGCACTGCGCCCGGTCCCCTCGCTCACCGTCGCGGCGAGCAGCTCGCGCATCCCCTCCAGCTCGCGGCGGGACAGCGAGCGCGTGGCCCCGGTCAGGCGCTCGGCCCAGCCGGGTTCGTCGGCATCGGCCAGCCCGCGCGGGCGCACCGGCGTGGTGCCGCTGGCGATTGCGGCATAGGCGGCGGTCAGCTCGATCAGCGATACGCTCGACGTGCCGAGTGCGATCGTGGCCTCGCTGGGAATGGGCGATGTGATGCCAAGGTCGCGCGCGGCACGGATCACCGCCGGAACGCCGACCCGCTGGGTCAGCCGGGCAGCGGCGACGTTGCTCGACCGCGCGAACGCCTCACGCAACGTGATCGGGCCGCGATAGCGCCCGTCGCTGTTCTTCGGGCTCCAGTCGCCGATGGTGATCGGTTCGTCCTGCACGATCGAATCCGGCGTCATCCCTGAGCGCAACGCGGCGAGATAAACGAACAGCTTGAAGGTCGATCCCGGCTGGCGCTGCGCCTGGGTCGCGCGGTTGAACGGCGAGGCCGCGTAATTCTTGCCGCCGACCATCGCGATGACGCGGCCATCGGGGCGCATCGCCACGATCGCGACCTGCGACTTGCGCAGCGCGGCGTTGCGCACCGCGCGTTCGGCCGCGCGCTGCATCCGCGCCTCCAGCGTCGTCGTCACCGTCGTGTTGGTCGCGATCTCGCCCGACCGGTCGCGCGCCTCGGGCAACACCCAGTCGGCGAAATAGGTGCCGCTCGGCAGCGTCTTGACCTTGGACAGGCGCAGGCGCGCGGGCTGGACCGCCTTGCCCTCCGCCTCGGTCAGGAAGCCGGCATCGACCATCGTGCTCACGACCACCGCCTGCCGCTCCCGCGCGCCCGACAGGTTCGACGACGGGGCGAGCCGCGAGGGCGCCTTGACCAGCCCCGCCAGCATCGCTGCCTGCGCCACGGTCAGGTCGGTCGCCGGGCGGCTGAAATAATGGCGCGCAGCGGCGTCGAGGCCGTATTGATTGTCGCCGAAATAGACGTTGGAGAGGTAGCGTGAGAGGATCTCGTCCTTGGTCAGCCACGCCTCAAGCCAGAAGGCGATCAGCACTTCCTGAAATTTCCGGCCAAAGGTGCGGTCGGAATTGAGGAAGGCGTTCTTTGCCAGCTGTTGCGTGATCGTGCTGCCACCCTGACGGCCGTTGTCGGTGAACATGTTGTTGACGAAGGCGCGCAGGATGCCGCGCGGATCGACGCCCCAGTGTGACTGGAAGCGGCGATCCTCGACCGCGACGAACGCCTGCACGACATGTTCGGGCAATTGTGCGGCATCGACCGGCTTGCCGACCACCGCGCCGGTGCGCGCGATTGGCGTGCCTTCGGCTGACAGCAGGGTGATCGACGGCGGCACCGGCGGTTCGAGCGATTTGGAAAGCGGCGCGGTCAACACCAGCCACGCGACCGCCGCCAGGAACAGCAGGATCAGCACGGCCAAAATGCGCGGCACCCAGCGCCATTTCCGGCGCCGGACGATGACGGGCAGGTTGACGGTATAGTCGCCGAGCGGCGGCTGTGCGCCTCCGCCAGCCGCTGGCTGGGGCGGGACCGTCGGGCCGCGGGGGTCCGCGATCTCGGGATAAAGGGTGTCGTAACGCATGGAACCGGACACTGTATTACGCCAATATAACAGCTGGAGCAAGCGCGGTGCATCTCGTCATGGCGCAGGCCATGCTCCGTCCGCCGTGCGACGCAGATCGTCCGCCAGTTCCTGTCATTGCCTCAATCCACCGGAACGAAGTTCAGATGGTGATAGTCATAGCTGAAATCCGCGAGCGGGGAGAGCGCCTTCATCGTCACGCCGGTTACCTTGCCGTTGGCCACCGCAAAGGTGACGACCGCATCCTCGCCCTTGCCCGGCGTCATCCGGGTGCGGAACGCGTCGGTGCCCCACGGATCGAGGCGGCTGGCGAACTGGGGGTGCGGCCCGAAGTCGATGTGGAGCGCGCCGCCGCGTTCCTTGACGGTGATGTCGCCATACCAGGCATCGCGATAGCGTCCGGCATAGGCGGCAAGCGGCAGGCTGGGGCCGCCCGCAGGCCGCTGCGCATCGCCATCGCCCAGCGCCGCGACCGCGCTTTCGGCGGCCAGCTTGTTGCGTGCGACATAGTTGGCGACCCAGTCATAGGCCGGCACGCCGAGCAGATGGTCGAGCAGCGCGTTGCGGATGCCGCCCGACACGCTGTCCTCGGTATTGCTGAGCACCGCTACGCCGATTCCGGCGGACGGGATCAGCGCCGTCTGCGTCACCTGCCCCGACAGGCCGCCCGAATGGCTGATCAGGCGGCGACCGCGATAATCCTGGACGAACCAGCCGAGCGCATAGCCCTGCATGATCGACCGCACCGGGTTGAGGTCGGTGGGACCGTCGCTCGAAGCCACAACGACCTGCGGGCTCCACATCGCGGCCGCGCTCTCCGCGCTCCACAGCCTTTTGCCGTTGGGCAACGCGCCCAGCGCCAGCTGCACCTCCAGCCATTTGGCGACGTCGGCGATGCTGGCGTTGATCCCCGCCCCGGCATCGACCACGGGTGATTCATCCGGCTCGATCACCTGCATCGGCCCGACCCCGCGAACCGGCGGCCCCAGTCGCGCATGGCGCCCCGCGACATTGGTCGTCTTCTGCAACTCCAGCGACGGCACCGCATCGGCCATGCCGAGCGGTTCGAGCATCCGCGTGCGGATGAACTCACGCCAGCTCATCCCCGACTTGGCCTCGATCAGCGCGCCTGCGACGATGTAGAGGATGTTGTCATAATCATAGCCGCCGCGAAACGGGCGCACCGGCTGAAGGAACTGGAGCGCGCGCACCGCATCCTGCACGGTGCGGTTGGAGCGGGGAAAATAGAGCAGATCGCCCGCGCCCAAGGGCAGGCCCGAACGGTGGACGAGCAGGTCGCGGACGTTGAACAGGCTGGTGACCGCCGGATCGGCCATTTTGAACTCGGGCATATGCTGGGTCAGCCGGTCGTCCCAGCCGAGCTTGCCCTCCTCCACCAGCATCGCCAGCGCAGCCGCAGTGAACGCCTTGCTGTTCGACGCGATGCCGAAACGGGTGTGGACATCGACCGGCGCAGCGCGGCCCATGGTGCGTACGCCATAGCCCTTGAGCCACTCCGGCTGGCCCTTGCGCACCACCGCGACCGCGATGCCGGGGGTGTCAAATGCGCGCATGAAGTTCGCGACGATCGTATCGACCGCTGTGTCGAGCGGCGCAGGAGCAGCCTGCTGTGCCCAGACAGGGAGCGCGAGGCTCGCTGTGCCACCAAGGCCCAATGCCAGCGCGGTCCGCCGATCGACCGTTAATCCCGTCATTCCGCTTCACCCCATACTCGTCACCCCGGACTTGTTCCGGGGTCCACTGTGCCGCGAGCGCATCGCAGGAGCCTAGAAGATGACCTTGCCGCCCGGTGGACCCCGGCACAAGGCCGGCGTGACGATAGGGAGCGAATGGCGTTACGCCTCGAGCTCGACGTCCCAGTAGAGCCAGTCACGCCACGTATCGTGGAGATAATTGGGCGGGAAGCGGCGACCATGTTCCTGCAGGTGCCAGCTGGTCGGGCGGATCGGCGCCATGAACAGCGGCATTGCCGCCTGTTTCGGCGTGCGCCCGCCTTTCTTCAAATTGCACGGCGCGCAGGCGGTCGCGACATTCTCCCACGTCGTCCGCCCACCCTGCGCGCGCGGGATGACATGATCGAACGTCAGGTCCTTGTGGCTGCCGCAATATTGGCATTCGAACTTGTCCCGCAGGAACAGGTTGAAGCGCGTGAAGGCCGGGAATTGCGAGGGGCGCACATATTGCTTGAGCGCGATGACGCTGGGCAGCTTGATACACGCGGTCGGGCTGCGCACCTCGCGCTCATAATGGCTGACGATGTCGACGCGGTCGAGGAACACCGCCTTGATCGCCGTCTGCCATGGCCAGACGCTGAGCGGATAATAGGACAGCGGCGTATAATCGGCATTGAGAACGAGCGCCGGGCACCCCTCAGGATGTCGGATTAGATCGGGATGGTACATGGTCCCCCTCTCTCGCCGCGCCGCGATCGCGCCCGGGGCTTATTCGCCGCCAGCCGTGACATCACCATGACAGCACGCCGCGCGACTCATGGTCAAGGGCCGCTTTGCGCGAAGTGGAGATTACGCGGCATAGATCATCCGGCGGCTCATCCCGCCATCGATCACCAGCGCTTGGCCCGTGGTGAAGCCGGCATGGTCGGCGAGATACACCACTGCCTCGGCAATATCGTCGGGCGTCCCGATGCGGCCCACCGGGTGTTGCTCGCGATCGATCGGGCGATGCTCAGGCTCCGACCGCGCCGATGCCTTTTGCCACGGCCCGGTTTCGATCCAGCCGGGGCAGATCGCGTTGACGCGGATATCCGGTCCAAGGCTGACCGCCAGCGCGTGGGTCAGCGCCACCAGACCGCCCTTGGCTGCGGCATAGGCCTCGGTCTCCGGCTCGGACTGGAATGCGCGGGTCGAGGCGATGAAGATGATCGAGCCGCCACGTCCCCGCAACAGCGGCACCGCGCCCCGCGTCATCAGGAATCCACCAGTAACATGGCTGTCCTGCCACCGCCGCCAGTCGGCCAGGCTCAGTTTCTCGATCGGGCCGCTGACCGGATCGGCGATTCCGGCATTGCTGACCAGCAGGTTGAGCCCCTCGGCATCATTACCCTTGCTCCACCCGGCAAAGGCCGCAAACGCCTCCGCGACCACATCCTCGTCGCCAACATCTGCCTGATGGGTGAGCAGCGGGCGCGGCGCGTGCGCCTCGGCCAGTTCGCGCAGCGCGACCCGGTCGCTGTCGATCGCCATCACGCCCCAGCCATCGCCGAGCAGCCGTTCGACCACGCCGCGTCCGATCCCCTGTGCCCCGCCCGTCACGATCGCCGTTCGCATTCAAACCTCCAGTTCCTGCTGCAGCGCAACGCGCGGGTGCGACGGAAAGGTTCGTACGCGCTGCGGGCGGGGCTTTCACCATGGCGGGCGATCCGCTAGGCGGCGACGATGCCAGCGATCATTCATTGCGACGTTGCCATTGTCGGAGGAGGCTTGGCGGGCGGCCTGATCGCGCTCGCGCTGCGCCGTAAGCATCCGACGCTCGACATCAGGCTGGTCGAAGGGTCGGGCTCGCTCGGCGGCAACCACCTGTGGTCCTTCTTTGCCAGCGACGTGGCGCCCGCCGACCGCTGGCTGGTCGCGCCGCTGATCTCCTATGGCTGGACCAGCTACGACGTCCATTTCCCGGCGCACGCCCGTACGCTGAAGGCGTCCTATTATTCGATCGAGTCCGACCGGTTCGATCAGGTCGTCCGCGCCGCGATGCCGGAGGGCGCGGTGATGACCCGGCGCAAGGTGCTGGGTGCCAGCGCGCGCGCGGTCGTGCTCGCCGATGGCGACCGGATCGAGGCGGGCGGCGTGATCGACTGCCGCGGCCCCGGCGACCTGTCCAAGCTCGAGCTTGGCTGGCAGAAATTCGTCGGGCGCGAACTGGCGCTGGCCGAACCACACGCGCTCAAGCGCCCGGTGATCATGGACGCGACCGTCGCGCAGATCGACGGCTATCGCTTCATGTACGCCCTGCCCTTTGCGGCAACGCGACTGTTCCTTGAGGACACCTACTACAGCGACACGCCCGACATCGATGTCGCCGCCTATACCAAGCGGATCGACGCTTGGGCGAGTGCGCGCGGGATCGTCGTCGAGGGCGTGATGCGCGAGGAAATGGGATCGCTGCCCATTCCCCTTGGTGGCGATTTCGAGGAATATTGGAAGTCAGGCGGCAACCGCGTGGCCAAGGCCGGGATGCGCGCCGGGCTGTTTCAGCCGATAACGGGCTACTCGCTGCCCGACGCGGTGCGGCTCGCCGCGCTGATCGGTAATGCGCGCGACCTGTCGGGGGCGGCACTGCACGACCTGACCTATGGCCATGCCCGCCGCGCTTGGCGTCAGCGCGGATTTTACCGCATGCTCTCCGCCATGCTGTTCCGCGCCGCAGAACCGGCCGAGCGCTATCGCGTACTTGAACGATTTTATCGCCTGGACGCGGGGCTTGTCGCTCGTTTCTATGGCGCCCAGTCCAGCCTATTCGATCGCGCCCGTGTTCTCTCCGGCAAACCGCCGGTGCCGATCAAGCGCGCGCTCGCAGCGATCAGGGGATCGAGCAAATGAAGCGCGCAGTGGTGATCGGGGCGGGATTTGGCGGGCTGGCGCTGGCCATCCGCCTGCAATCCGCCGGCGTCGATACGGTGGTGGTCGAGGCGCGCGACAAGCCCGGCGGGCGCGGCTATTACTGGGAGAAGGACGGCTTTGTCTTCGATGCCGGTCCCACCGTCATCACCGCGCCAGAAGCGCTGGAAGAGCTGTGGGCGCTGTCGGGCCATCGCATGGCCGATGACGTCACGCTGACGCCGGTCTCGCCCTTCTATCGCCTCAACTGGCCCGACGGAACCAATTTCGACTACACCAATGACGATACGGTGCTCACGGCAGAGATCGCCAAGCTCGATCCCGCCGACATCGCCGGCTATCGCCGCTTCCTCGACTATTCGGCCGGGGTGTATCGCGAAGGCTATGAAAAGCTCGGCCATGTCGCGTTTCTCGACTTCACCTCGATGATCAAGGCCGCGCCCGCGCTGATGAAATATCAGGCGTGGCGCAGCGTCTATTCGATGGTCTCGACCTTCGTGAAGAGCGAGAAATTGCGCGAGGCGCTGTCGTTCCACACGCTGTTGGTCGGCGGCAATCCGATGACCACCAGCGCGATCTATGCGCTGATCCACAAGCTCGAGCGCGACGGCGGCGTGTGGTTCGCAATGGGCGGTACGAACCGGCTGGTCGCCGGCATGGTGCGCCATTTCGAGCGGCTCGGCGGCAAGCTCGTGCTCGGCGACGGCGTCGAGGAGATCGAGACGCTGGGCGAGCGCGCGACTGCGGTGCGCACCAAGTCGGGCCAGCGGTTCGAGGCGGATGCCATCGCCAGCAACGCCGATATCGTCCACAGCTATCGCGACCTGCTCAAGGGTTCGCGCAGCGCGCAGCGCACCGCCGGCAAGCTCGAGCGCAAGCGCTTCTCGCCCTCGCTGTTCGTCGTGCATTTCGGGATCAAGGGCAGCTGGCCCGGCATTCCGCACCACATGATCCTGTTCGGCCCGCGCTATAAGGAGCTGCTCGCCGACATCTATGATCATGGCGTGCTGAGCGAGGATTTCTCGCTCTATCTCCACCACCCTACCGTCACCGATCCGTCGATGGCGCCGGAGGGGCATTCGACTTTCTACGCACTCGCCCCCGTGCCGCACATGGGCAAGGCGCCGGTCGATTGGGACACCGTCCGCCCGCTGCTGGAAAAGCGCATCCTCGACGAGATCGGCCGCCGCCTGATCCCCGACATCCATGACCGGATCGTCACCAAGTTCAGCTATGCGCCCATCGACTTCCAGCACGATCTGGCGGCACATCTGGGCAGCGCATTCAGCCTCGAGCCCGTTCTGACGCAGAGCGCCTATTTCCGCGCGCACAACCGTGACGATTCGATCCCGAACCTGTATTTCGTCGGTGCCGGCACCCATCCGGGCGCAGGCATTCCCGGCGTGGTCGGCAGCGCCAAAGCGACCGCCGCGCTGATGCTGGAGCAGCCTAACCCGTGAAACGCCTCGCCATCTATTGCGGCTCTGCCACCCCGGCGGATCCGGTCTATATCGAGAATGCCCGGTTCGTCGGGCGCACGCTGGCGGAGCGCGGGATCGGCGTCGTCTATGGCGGCGGACGCCTCGGCCTGATGGGCGCGATCGCCGACAGCGCGCTGGAGGCGGGCGGCGAGGTGATCGGCGTGATCCCGCAGGCGCTGGTCGATGCCGAAGTCGCGCATCGCGGCTGTACCGAGCTGCACGTCGTGCGCACGATGCATGAGCGCAAACAGGCGTTTACCGACCTGTCCGACGGCTTCATCACCCTGCCCGGCGGCACCGGCACGATGGACGAATTGTGGGAAGCGATGAGCTGGGCGCAGATCGGCTATCACGCCAATCCGGTCGGGTTGCTCAACGTCGCTGGCTATTATGACGGGCTGATCGAATTCGTTGCCAAGATGGGCGAGGTCGGCTTTCTGCGCGCCCAGCACCGCTCGATCCTGATCATCGACGACCAGCTCGACGCGCTGCTCGCCAAGATGGCGGCGCATGTGCCGACGCAGACCGTTGGTCAGATCGGTAGCAAGGACCTGTGACCCTGCCCGCGCCGAGCCGCAACGCCGTCGTGGCGGCCGCGCGGGAGAGCATCGCCAAGGGCTCGAAGAGCTTCGCGGCGGCGAGCAAGCTGTTCGATCCGCAAACCCGCGAGCGCGCCTGGCTGCTCTACGCCTGGTGCCGCGCGTGCGACGATATCGCCGATGGGCAGGAGCTGGGCCATGACGCCCGCGTGGTCGAGGACCCGGCCGCCGCGCTCGCGCGCATCCGCACGCTGACCGACAAGGCGCTGGCGGGCGAGCCGACCGGCGAGATGGCGTTCGAGGCCCTGCGCATTGTCGCCGCCGAAACACGCATGCCGCACCGCTTCGCGCATGATCTGGTCGCGGGCTTCGCGTTGGACGCCAAGGGCTGGTTCCCGCGCTCCGAGCACGACCTGATGCAATATTGCTATCATGTCGCGGGCGCGGTCGGGTGCATGATGGCGGTGGTGATGGGGGTCGATCCGTACGACGATGCGACGCTGGACCGCGCCTGCGACCTCGGCCTCGCGTTTCAGCTCGCCAATATCGCGCGCGATATCGAGGCGGATGACGCGATCGGTCGCTGTTACCTGCCGATGGACTGGCTGGTCGAAATGGACATCCCGCCGGGCCAGCATATGAAGCCGCCCTTCCGCTCGCGACTGACCGTCATGGCGCGCTGGCTGGGCGAATTGGCGCAGGCGCATGAGGAGAGCGCACGTCTGGGCACGCCTGCACTCGGCTTCCGATCGGCCTGGGCTGTGCTGGCAGCGGCCGGAATCTATGGCGGTATTGCGCGCGAAGTGGTGGAACGCGGCGACCATGCGTGGGATCATCGCGCGAGCACCAGCAAGGCGCAGAAAATCGGCTGGATCGCGCGCGCCTATGGCCAGTCGCTGGCACGGCGGAGGTTGTATCCGCCACTCCCGCGTGCTGCTGAACTGTGGACACGCCCGCGCTAGGCAGCCCGACGCGCTTTAGTAATGACGCGGCTTGGTCTCGGCGCGGGCCATTGTCTCGCCGCTGCGCTGACAGCTGGCGGCGATGGTGGGATAAGAGAGATCGGTGTGACGCGGCAGCACCTGCGCCATCGCCGCCTGGCATTGTGCCGCGCTCTGATACCGGACTGGCTCGACCCGCGCCTGCTGGCATTGATCCTGGAAGTCGCCGCAGCCAAGAATGGCCATCACATAGAAAACCGGTTCCATCGTCTCGCTCCTCGCCATGCATAACGGATGGCGGGTCCGGTTTGTTTCATTGCATCCCGATCGCTGCGGCCCCAGATAGCGGCGATGCCTCCCGATACCGCCCGCTCCGGCGGCGAACGCCCGCTGTTCGCCACGCTCCGGCGCTTCCTTCCCTATCTCTGGCCCGATGATGCTCCGGGGCTGAAGACGCGCATCATCATCGCGCTGGCGCTGGTCGTGCTGTCAAAGGTCCTGCAGGTCTATGGTGCAGCCTACGCGCTGAAGGCCGTGGTCGACGCGATGGCGATCGGCGAGCGGGGCGTCATCACCTTCGTGGTCCTGATGGTCGTCGGCTATGCCGCCGCGCGGCTCTTCACCACCGTGTTCGACAATTTGCGCAACACGGTGTTCGAAAAGGTCGGGCAGGACGCGACCCGGCGGCTCGCCATCGTCACCTTCCGCCACCTCCACCGCCTCTCGCTGCGCTTCCATCTCGAGCGGCGCACCGGCGCGGTGACCAAGGTGGTCGAACGCGGGACCAAGAGCATCGATTCGATGCTCTATTTCCTGCTGTTCAACATCGCGCCGACGATCCTCGAACTCGCGCTGGTCCTCCAGATTTTCGGCAGCAAGTTCGGCTGGTGGCTGGTCGCGTCGACCATGGCGATGGTCACCATCTACATTGCCTTCACCCGCTGGGTCACCGACTGGCGCGCCAAGTTGCGCGAGCAGATGAACGATCTCGACACCGGCGCGGTCGCGCATGCGGTCGATTCGCTGCTGAATTTCGAGACGGTGAAGTATTTCGGCGCCGAACAGCGTGAGTCGGACCGCTACGAACGTGCGGTCGAATCCTATGCCAAGGCCGCGGTAAAGTCGGAAAATTCGCTCGCCTGGCTCAACATGGGCCAATCGCTGATCACGAATGTGATGCTCGGCGCGGGCATGGCCGTTGTCGCCTGGGGCTGGTCCACCGGCGAGTTCACGGCGGGCGATGTCGTGTTCGTCTCGACCCTGCTCAGCCAGCTGTTCCGCCCGCTCGACATGCTCGGCTGGGTCTATCGCACGATCCGGCAGGGCGTGATCGACATGGGCGCGATGTTCGACCTGATCGACACCAACGCCGAGGTGAAGGACGTCCCCGACGCGCCGCCGCTGACGGTGGATCGCGGCGAGGTGCGGTTCGAGGATGTGCGCTTCGGCTACGACCCGGAGCGCGATATCCTCAAGGGCATCAACCTCGTCATCCGCCCCGGCCAGACCGTCGCGATCGTCGGCCCCTCGGGCGCGGGCAAGTCCACCCTCGCGCGCATCCTCTACCGCTTCTACGACCTCACCGGCGGGCGCGTGACGATCGACGGGCAGGATATCAGCCAAGTGACGCAGGCGTCGCTGCGCGCCGCGATCGGCATCGTGCCGCAGGACACGGTGCTGTTCAACGACACGATCGGCTACAACATCGCCTATGGCCGCGAAGGCGCCGGGCCGGATGAGGTCACACAGGCCGCACGCGGCGCGGCGATTGCCGGCTTCATTGAGTCGATGCCGGAAGGTTACGAGACCCGCGTCGGCGAACGCGGCCTCAAGCTATCGGGCGGCGAGAAGCAGCGCGTCGCCATCGCGCGCACCCTGCTCAAGAACCCGCCGATTCTGATCCTCGACGAAGCGACCAGCGCACTCGATTCGCGCACCGAAGCAGAGATCCTCGACACGTTGGAAGCGATCGAGCGCGACCGCACCACCATCGTCATCGCCCACCGCTTGTCCACCGTGGTCAACGCCGACCGCATCGTGGTGCTGGAAAACGGCCAGATCGCCGAACAGGGCACCCATGCCGAACTGCTCGAACGGCGCGGCACCTATGCCGAGATGTGGATGCGTCAACAGGCCGAGCGAGAGGCTGTCGCCGACGCGGCGGAGTGAAGCTCAGCCGAGCAGAAATTTCTCGCCAGGTTTGGGAATGGACCAGGTTGCACGAGGGTCTGGTGGGCCTGAGATATGAATATGCTCAACGACCCCACATTCGTCGCAGACGATCTCAAGCAATGGGCCGACACTGTTCTCGGTCACAGTGCCCACGGCATGCCCGCATTTCGGACAACCGCCGCTCAATGACGCTCTCCCATGAAACGGTGGCTCACCCGAACTCCACCGCCTCGAACCGCACCGGCCGACCATGCGCCGTATTTGCCAGCTGCCCGTCCCACATCACCCGCCGTCCGCGAATGATCGTGCCCATTGGCTTGCCGGTCAGCGTGTCCCCGGTAAACGGCGACCAGCCACAACGCGAAGCCAGCCAGCTTTCCTCGACCGTCCACTGCTTCTTCAGATCGACCACGGTGAAATCCGCGTCATAGCCCGCCGCGATCCGCCCCTTGCCGACCAGACCAAACACCCGCTGCGGCCCCGCGCTGGTCAGGTCGATCAGCCGCGCCAGCGTTGTCCGCCCCTTCGCCACATGGTCGAGCAACAGGGGCAACAGCGTCTGCACGCCCGGCATGCCGCTGGGCGATGACGGATAAGGCTTTGCCTTTTCCTCGATGGTATGCGGCGCATGGTCCGACCCCAGCACATCCGGCACGCCCTGATTGAGCCAGTGCCACAGCCCGTCGCGATGCGCGGCCGATCGGATCGGCGGGTTCATCTGGGCGTAGGTACCAAGGCGCGGATAGGCGTCCTCGCCCGCCAGCGTCAGATGCTGCGGCGTCACCTCGCACGTCGCGATGTCCTTGTGCTGGCTCAGCAATTCCAGCTCCGCCGGCGTCGTCACATGCAGCACATGGATGCGCCGCCGCGCGTCTCGCGCCAGCTTCAGGATGCGCCGCGTCGCCAGGATCGCGCTCTCATCATCGCGCCACACCGGGTGCGACGACGGGTCGCCCGCCACCCGCTCGCCCTCGCGGTCGTTCATGCGGAACTCGTCCTCGGCGTGGATCGCCACCCGGCGATGCCCGCTCGCCAGCACCCGCGCCAGATTGGCATCGTCCGACACCAGAAGATCGCCGGTCGACGCGCCCATGAAGATCTTGACCCCTGCCGTACCCGGCATCCGCTCCAGCTCGGCCAGATGCTCGGCATTGCTGTTGGTCGCGCCGACGTAAAAGGCGTGGTCGCACCACATGCGATCCTTGGCGCGGGCGAGCTTGTCGTTCACCGCATCGGCACTGTCGGTATTGGGCTTGGTATTCGGCATCTCGAACACTGCGGTGATCCCGCCCAGCACTGCGGCGCGGCTGCCGGATTCCAGGTCTTCCTTGGCTTCCAGCCCCGGCTCGCGGAAATGCACCTGGCTGTCAATCACGCCGGGCAGCACGTCGAGCCCGGTGCAGTCGATCGTCTCGCCCGCGTCCCCGCTCGCACCAATCGCGACGATCTTCCCATCGCGCACCCCGATATCAACCTGCGCCGCGCCGGAGGGCAGATGCACCGTGCCACCGGTGAGCTTCAGATCGAACGTCGCCATATCAGCCTCTTTCGCTTGCCTGCCCCGCCTCCTACCTGTTCGCCATGACTGATGCCACCCTGCTGCCCGACCGCGCCCTGATCCGTGTTTCCGGGGAGGATGTGCGCGGCTTCCTGCAGGGGCTGGTGACGCAGGATATGAATGCGGTGCAGCCCGACGCGCCGCTCTGGGCCGGGCTGCTCTCGCCACAGGGCAAGGCGCTGTTCGACTTCATCCTGTGGGCTGACGGCGACGACATCCTGATCGATTGTGAAGCAACGCAGCGCGACGCCCTGATCCGCCGCCTGTCGATCTACCGCCTGCGCCGCCCGATCACGATTGTCGCCACCGCGGGCGGCGTCCACTGGTCGCGTGAGTCCGGACAGGGCGTGCCCGATCCCCGGCTCGCCGCACTTGGCTATCGCTGGCTCGGGGAAGCCGATGGGGAACCCGCATCGGGCTGGCTCGAGCACCGCCTCCGCCTCGGCGTAACCGAGGGCGCAGACGAGCTCGGCCAGGACAAAACCCTCTGGCTCGAATGCAACGCAGCCGAACTGAACGGCGTCAGCTTCTCCAAGGGCTGCTATGTCGGTCAGGAAAACACCGCGCGGATGAACTGGCGCGCCAAGGTCAATCGCCGCCTCGTCGTCGCGCCGTTCGGCGAGCCGGGCGACCGCACCCGCGCGACCTATCCCGAACTCGGCCTGATGGTCGAACATCGCCGCGTCGAGGCATTGGGCGATGCCATCCTGCCCGACTGGCTGACGGCGGCGCTCGGCTCAGATGCCTGACCATTCGAGGCCGCCGGGCAAGTCAAACCCCGCATAGTCGACCTGCAACACCCTCCGCCTGCGCGGAGTCGCGACGGCATCGGATGCGTGCACGATCGGGGTAGCATAGACCCAGATATCGCCCGCCCGTGCGGGGCAGGCGTAAACTCCGCACTGGCCGACGACAGCCGCGATTCGATCTTCACGGACGAGGCCAAATCGATGGGAACCCGGCGCGATCAGGAGCGGTGCATTGTCGGGCGGCACATCGTCCAGATGAATGCGGATCGTCACCATCCGCTCCAGGAGCTCAAATGGCGGGGCGACATGGAGCAAGCCTGCCTTGACCGTCCATGGCCCAAAGGCCGGAACGTCGCGCCGCGCGCGAACACGGATCGTGCGGTCTTGATGCCATGCCAGCGACCAGTTCACGAGGTCGCTCTTGTCGAACAGAATTGCGCGTACCGGACGCGCGCCGACTCCCGCGAATTGGGCGATCCTCGCACCGAGCGCCCCGGTGGACCCGAGAATTTGATCCAGCGCGGCAACGTTGGTCAGCCGCACGCCAGCTCGATCGCTTGGCATATTCGACAATGCCGCCGTTATCCCATCAAGCTGCTCGGTCGCTGCCAAATCCAGCCGCGTCGCCCCGCTTGTTGCGAAATCGCCGAGCATCAGTTTGCCTGATCGTACATGAATTCCCGCAATTCCTGATCGCAGCGACAGGCGGACGCCATCCGGCGCGCCCATTCGACTGCGTCGGCTCGCGTCGGGAGCTCCAACACCGTAAAGCCCCCTGTCACGCGACTGTCCGGATAGAGTTCGGAGGTGACGTCCCGTTC
The DNA here is from genome assembly GCA_942493255.1 of uncultured Alphaproteobacteria bacterium. Taxonomy (GTDB): domain Bacteria; phylum Pseudomonadota; class Alphaproteobacteria; order Sphingomonadales; family Sphingomonadaceae; genus Sphingomonas. Next base: position 84,266 of record OW818683.1, read on the forward strand.
GCGCCAACCAGCACCGGTTCGACGCCTTCGTGAATCCCGCCGGCAAAGACATAGACGCCAGCACATCGTGCCTCTTCGACCACCGCCCGCGCGGCGTCGCCGACGGCTGGAAGCTCGGCCTGCGACACCTTCATTGCGTCGCTAGGGAATGAGATCAGATATTTGGTCACGCGATGATGATGCCGCGCGATCCCGGCGGCAGCAAGTGGCACGGCCCAGACCCATCCGTCACAAAGAAAAAGGGAGGCCGGTTTCCCGACCTCCCCAAATCTTGTCGATCCACAGAGTGGACCGCGCGGCTTACATGCCCGAGCCCGGACCGTAAGTGATTTCCACGCGGCGGTTCTGCAGCTCGCGGACGCCGTCGGCGGTGTCCACGCGCGGACGGCTTTCGCCGAACGCTTCCGAGCTGATCGTGCCGTCGGCGATGCCGCGGCCCGACAGGTACGAGCGGACCGAGTCCGCGCGACGCTGCGAGAGGCCGACGTTGTAGCTGGCTGCGCCCGAACGGTCAGCGTGACCAGCGAGCATGACCTGCGCATTGCCGCAGTTCTGATACGCCGAGATGGCGTTATCCAGAATGCCTGCTGCTTCCGGCGTGATGTCCGACTTGTCCCATTCGAAGAAGACAATGTACGGCCCCGGGGTGCACTCTGCGACCGGCGTCGGAGGCGGCGGAGGCGGAGGCGGCGGGGGAGGCGGCGGAGGCGGCGGGGGCGGAGGCGGCGGCGGCGGCGGAGCAGCCGGCTCACCGAAGTTGAACGTCACGCCACCGAGCAGGCTGTGCGAACGGAAGCGACCGTCAAACTGACGACCGGTCACGTCGACCAGCTTGACGTTGTCCGCGTTGAAGAAGCGATACTTCAGCGAAACGTCGATCGTGTCGGTCACCGGCTGACGCAGACCTGCAATCGCCTGCCAGGCGAAGACGGTGTCGGAGTCGTCCAGGAACGCGCCACGGGTGGTGAGCGCATAGTCAGCCTTGACGCGCGCCACGCCGGCACCGCCGCCGATGAAGCCCTGAAGGCCATCATCTTCGCCGAAGTCGAGCATGCCGTTGATCATGAAGCTGAGTGCGGTCGAGGTGCCGCCAGCATAGTCGAACGACCCAGGCGCGATATTCGCCAGCGCACCGGTCGTCGTGTAGTAAGGCGTGGTGAGCGACGAGCGATAGCCATCGACCGATGCGCGCTTGTAGCTGACCTCGGCCTCGGCGCGGAAACCGCCGAAGTCGTAGCCAATGGTGCCGCCAACGTCGAAACCATAGTCATGGTCGACGGTGCCAGCGGACGCCGCAGCGCCGATGTCATAATCAATGTCTTCGACGATCATCGCACCGCCTTCGACGCCCACATACCACGCGTCGTCGCGTGCGAGGGCGGGCGTGGTGAGCGCGGTCGAAGCAAGTGCCAGAGTTACGGCAAGCTTCCGCATCTTAATCCCCTTTCTTAGTTGCCACTTCGGACAGCGCTAACTTCCTAACCGCTGGAAAGTTTCCGCGCAAGCGAACAAAATCCGGGGACTGTTGCCGCAACGTCACAGTTCGGCGGTAGCGATCAGCCCATGCGCGCGCAGCGCATCAAGGATCGCCGCGATTGCATCGCGCGCCTGTTCATCGACGATAGCACCACCAGCGGGCGTGGCAACCGCCTCCCCCCGCGCGCCGATCACCTGAACCCCACCAACCTCGATCCGGCCGGCAGAAATCACGCCGATCTGCCAGCCCGCCCCCGCACGGTAACGCACGGGTTGGGCAAGGGATTCGGCCCAGACCTCCATGCCCGCGCGCGGTACCGCAAATCGCCATCCGCCTTGGGTCCAGCAGGCAATCTCGCTTTCATGCCCCGCCCAGGCCCCGGTCGGCGCATCGCCCACGATCCACGCCTCGCCCGGTTCGGGCGCGGCGGGCGGTGTATCGACGCCGACTCCCAGCACATCGGGGTGCAGCAGCGCATCGATCCCGACGACTGCCTCATTGTGAAACATTTCCTTCTGCGCCTGCCCGGCGTGCAGCAGGGGCAGGGCGAATCGGGTGGTCGCAGTCATATCGGTCACTCCATCGCGTCGAGAATCAGGTTGGCAGGCGGCGACAATCCATGATCGCCGGCCTGCCGCACCTCCACGGTTGCGGCACCGCTGCCGTCCAGCCGCCATTCGGGCACATCGCTCATCGCGATCACCTCGGGCTGCCCCGGAACCATGACGCGCAGCTGATAGCGCTCGACGCTCTCGCCCAGCGGCGCGTCAGTGCCGTCGCTCCAGCGCCATCCGGCCCGGCTGCGGCGCGTCCAGCGCAGCATCCTTCCGCCCACGTCCGGCACCGCATGCAGCGCGACCGGCGCCGGCGGAGTCGCCGAGCGGCCGGTAATAGTGACGCCGACCGCGACCGGCTCGGCATCGCCCACCCCCGTCGCCATAACCCTAAGCCGCGCGCCGACCGCGCCCCGGCCGTCCTGAACCGCTAGCGCCTCGCGCTCGATCAGGACGAATCGGTCGCCCGTGGCCATTGCGCCGACCGCATCCTCGGTCCCCCGCCGCCCGCGCCACAAACCGCTCAGCCGCCAGCGTCCCGCACCCAGCGGCTCAACGCGCGCAAACTGGACCAGCTCCTCCCCGACCAACACCAGATTCGCCCCGGCATCCAGCGCCTCGGGCGACGCATCGGCCAGCTCCATCTCGGCATGGGAAAGCGCGATCACCAGCTGCGACACGCAATCCTCGATCAGCGCGCTCGCGTCCCCGGCAGGCTCAACCACCGCACCGATCACCGCTGGCGCCGCAGTCGCCCCGATCGCCTCCCATCGCGCACCATCGTCGCCGCTCAACGCCAACGCCGCCTTGCGCCAACCGGGCGACGTGCCGCACGCCGCGATCATCAGGCGCGGCCCGCTCAACAGCCCGTCACCCAGATGCGGTACCTCGAATCCATGCAGCAGCGTGGCGCCCTGCACCCGGTCCGGTGCCGGACTCACCCGCCCGGGGCTCGCCGTCGCCGCAAGCGCTGCCGGCACGATCGGGGTAAGAGCCAGCGCGACCTCGCCCGCCTCGATCCGCGACTCGGTGACCCGCCACTGCCCCGCCTCACCCGCAACCGTCACCCGCGCGCCCGGCGCAATCCCCATCGCCGACCAGCCGGGCCGCACCACCCGCCGCGTCCGCGCCAGATCCGCACGGATCAACTCCGCCGCGGCAATACCCTTGGCCGCGCTGGCGGACAGCGCTGCGGGCAGCTCGATCCGCCGTTCGCGATCCTGCCCTTGTGGGTCCGACGCGCTCTGCACCCCGGCCTGATAGTCACGCGCCGGATCATAATGGCTCAGCACAATTCGCCGTGGCACTCGGTCGGGCGATTCAATCGAGCGTTCGACCCCACGCCCCGCCGCCCCCGGATCAGCGATCGTCGCCGCGCTTCCGGCGCCGCATGCCAGCACGAACCTGTCACCGGCGGAGACCGGCCACGCCCCGCTCGCGTCGATCAACGGCGCAATCGCCCCGCGCACGCTCTCGCCATATCCCGAATAGCCCTCAATCGGCAGCACCGCCTCGCCTGCCCCGACCACGTCGCCGGACAGCGCCGCAACGATCGCCCCCGCCGCGACCGCACCCGCATCGGCCACCACCTCGAAACTCAACGAAGGGATGCGATTGCCGAATTCCTCCAGCTCAAGATTCTCGAACACGGCATAGGCGATGCCGCGATGCGCCGGTGCCAGCCCGACGCCCTCAGCCGAAGCGATCAGCGGATCGACCGCCTGATCCTCGCCTCCTGCATGCAGCCGGAACCCGGTCCGCACCTTCCAGTCCCCCGCCGCGCCGCGCAGCAGCTTGCCGTCCGCCCAGATCCGCCCGACCGACTGGATCGCCCGCGCCGACAGCGCCACCGCGAACGACGCGGTATAGCTATAGCTGGTCACCGTCGGCCGCCCCTTGCCGCCCTCACGCTGGCGATGCTCGACCAGGTCGGTCGCCCAGATCACCGTCCCCGCCACCCGCAATGTCCCGAACAGCTTCGGGATCGGCGTGCCATAGCTCGACGTCTGCAGCGTCAGTTCGGTCAGCCGCGGCCCCTCGCGCCCCTTGGGCTTGAACAGCAATTCGCGGTCGATCACCTGCCCCGCAAGCGCGCCGATCATCGCGCCGACCGGGCCACCCAGCGCCCCGCCGACCGTGGAAAGCACCAACGTCGCCATTTCAGTCCTCCTTGCACCGCCACCGCGCCAGCTCAGGCCAGGGCGGCACGCCCGGCCGCTCGACCACCCGGCGCAGCGCCGCATCGGCATGGATCACGCCCGTTTCGCTCGCGATGGCGAGGTGCAGCTGCCCCGCCCCGGCATTCAGCAACAACAGATCGCCCGGCCGCGCATCATCGACCCGCACCAGCCCCGCCACCGCCGCCGCTTCGATCACCTGCGCAACACTGCCCCCACGCAGCGCATATCCCCGCGGCACCGCGATCCCATAAGCCAGCCCCGCCAGCCCGACACAGTCCAAGCCATGCGCCACACACCGCCCATGCAACCGAAACCGCGCCCCGATCGCGCCCCGCGCCCGCTCCAGCGGACTCATCCGCCCGGATAGCGCGTCAGCAGGTCGATCCCCGGCAGATACGGCTCGCCCCGGAAATTCGCCGCATTGCCGAACCGCCCCGCGCACGTCGCAATGCTCTTGTCGCATCCCTCGCTCACCTCCACCAACGCGCCCACCGCCTCAAAGCGCGGCGCACGCCGCAACGTCACGACATCCCCCGCCGAGGCCGCAACGACATCGCTCAGCCCGCTATTCGCCCCGCCGATCCAACGCAGCCGCCCGCCAGCCCATCCGCCCGGAACAGGTTCCTCGCCGTCGAGCGTCAGCACCGCCCCGTCCGCCGCGACCACCCGCGCAAACCGCCGCCGCCCCGCCATCGCAACGCGGCACCTCTTGTCGCCCAGATCGGCGCGGCACTCGGGCGACGTCATCTCGACCACCGGCGCATCCAGCCCCGCCGCCGCCCCGCGCAGCTCGGCAGTCAGCGTCCCGTCCCGCGTCTCGACCGCCCCGATCGTCCCGCTGCCCAACGCGACCACCTCGCCCGGCGCCGTCCAATCGACCGCAAACAGCGTAATCCGCGCGCCATCCCACCGCCCGGCAAGTAAATCCGCCTCGCTGATCGCAGCGCCAGTCAGCGCCCCGGTCACATCCATGCTGTCGGCATCCAGCCCCGCCCCGCGCCGGATCGCCGACGGCGTCATCCCCGGCGCCGCGCGATAGTGGAACCCATCCACCTCCAGATCGCGATCATGCGCCGTCAGCCCAATCGCCACCCCATCCCCCCGCTTGATCCGCCAGCAATAGGCAATCGTGGCGAGGGGCTCGTTCAGCCAGTTCATCAGCTTCTTCCTTGAACTTGCGCAGAAGCAATGCGGGCTGCAGACTGAACCGATGTCCAGCTGGCTCCGCTGCTTGTCCGTGATTGCACTGTTGGTCGCGCCGCCCGCGGCTGCGTGCTCGATGGGGCCTATCCGTTCCGAAACCGGCGCCCTCGAATATGCGCGTCAGTCCTATGGCCTCGCGGCGCTCGTCGTGGACGCCGAGGTCGAGGCTCCAATGCACCTTGGCGACGATTGGAAAGAGGGCCTGCTGCCCGCTGCCCGCCTCAACGTTATTCGGGTTCTCAAACCCGACGGACCGGGCATCGTCGAGAATGCGAAGATCGTCGTCGCCTATCTCGACTCCTGCTCGATCGCGTTCACCCGTGTGGGTCAGCGCGTTCGCGTGCTCCTTGGCGGCGGCGAGCCGATCTTCGTGGCGGATTCGGGGATGAATGGCGCCGCGATCTTGGATGCGAAGCTTGGCGAACTGTTCGATCGCGAGATCGATCGTCTCGCGGGTGTCCCCCGCCCCTCAGGCCTGGCTCCGCTAGGGGCGGAGTGACCGCGCTTACCCTTCCCTGACCTCCACCAACGGCACACTCGGCGCCGCCCCCGCCATGAACGTCGCGCGGTTCACGCTCAGCGAATCCTCCGCGAACCGCACCGGCACATCGAACCGGAACCCCGCCGTCACCACCGCCCCCTCGCCCGGCGGTTCGTCCAGCACGACGACCCCGCCCGCGCCGATCGCAAACGCCGCCGTCTCAACCCCGTCCACTGCGACCCGCACGCTTCCCGCGACCGGCCGGGTGATCCGCCGCGCGACATCGCCATAGGCCTTCACCAGCGCGAACGCGTGCTGCTCGCCATCCCCGGTGCCGATCACCTGATCGAGCGGCCCCGGCGCACCGTCATCGTTCGAGCAATCATCGAACGGATCGCGCAGCCGGAACCCCCGCGCCGGCCCCATCCGCGCGCGATAGAACCCTAGTAGCGCCCGGATATCCGCCTCGCTCCGCACGCCCGGCCCGACATCGTACCGCGTCCGCGCCTGCGCCCAGGCGGCATTGCGCGCCTCATGCCCGCCCGCGCTGGTCAGGATCGCGGTCGATACCTCCGGTGCCACCTCCGCCTCGCGCCCCAGCGCAATCGGGAACAGCACATCGTCGAACGCCTGCATGTCATCCTCCTGATCGAACGCAACGAACCCATCGCGGATCACCTGCGGCAGCGCCCAGATAAAGGTCGCCGCCACGCCCCGCGCACGCGCCGCATCCGCCGCTGCTGCAATCCCGCGCCACTGCTGCGCATCCTCCGGGTTCAGCACGAACCCCGCGAAATAATGCTGCTTCTCAACCGGATAGCCCAGCCGCGCCTCCGCCAGCGCCACGCCCCGCGCGCTCGCCACGGCATTGCCCGCCGCTGCCCAGTCATAATCCTCCAGCTGCAGCACATCGAACGCCGGATACGCCCAGCCGACCGGCAAATTCGCCCGCATCAACTCGGGCGCGTCCCGGTCCAGCACCGTCGGCAGATAGGCAAGCAGCAACAGCTCCGCCTCAGCCGCCACTTCACGCACCGCCGCCCCCAGTGCCGCCGTCGATGCCGCCAGCAACGCCCCCGCCGCGTCCAGCACCGCAAGATCGGGATCGCCCCGCACATTCTGCTCCGCCGGGTCGCCCAGCGCCGCCCGCGCCGCATCGTCATGGATGCACAGCCGGCCATCGGCCATCACCCACCACCACGGCTCACCGACCTGGAATTTCACCGCCAGCCCAGCATCCTGCGCGACCCCGACAAACGCCGCCGCCACCGCCTGCAAATACGCCATCGCACCCGCATGCGCCGGCGACAGCAAGGTCGAGGGCGGCTCCCACCCGGTCAGCGCAGGCGACCCATCCGCCGCCCGCTGCTTCCAGTCGCCCCAGCAATGCGCGTCGAACAGCTCATAGGACAGCGACCAGATCACCCCGAACCCGATCGCCCTCGCCTGCGCCGCAAAATCGGCATGCCAGGCCGCGCATGGGCCATTCAGCGCCCCGCCGCTCAGGCTCGCGAAATAGCCCCCCGACGCCGCCTCGAGCCGGAAATAATGGCTCATCCCGACATAATGGACGATGTCCCCGCGATACCCCAGCTGCAGCGCGTTGCGCAGCAGCCGCGCCGGGGTGACATGATAGCTGTCGTCATAGCCCGAACAGATCGACAGCCCATGTTCGGGCACGACAACATCGCCGATCGCCAGCACCGCCCCCGGCCCCTCGACCGCGATCTCAGACAGCTCGATCCACCCCTCGACCGGCGCGGCCAGTGCCGCGTCCGCACCGGTGTAGCCTGGCGGCACCAGGCTCACGAACATCCGGTCAACATCGCCGGTCCAAACCGGATCAGCCTCGCCCGGCAGCACGAACCCGCCCGCAACGCTGGCAAAGTCGATGCCGACGACGCAATCCTCCGGCGTCCCCTCGGCATAGTTCCACAACCGCACATACCAGGCGCGCGCCACCCCCGCCGCATCGCGCCCCTCGATCGTCAGCACCGGTCCATTGACCGCGTCGAGCGGCATCACCCCGCCAGACCGCCACCGAAAGCGCAACCGGCACCCACGATAATCCCGGCTGGTCTCATACGAGAGCAGCGGGTGATCATGCCGATCCACGCTCTCCCAGATCAGCCCCGCCAGATCGTCCTGCCGGTAAAACACCGCATCCACGCGCAGTGCGTCTGGCGCAATGGTCACCACGCTCGCCATCATCGGCCGCGCAAAATTGACCGTCCAATAGGCAGGATCAAAGCGCGAGATCACCCCCGCCACCTGCACCGTCCGCTCGGACGCCAGCCAATATGCCATTGTCATGCTCCGTGTTAAAAGACGCGCAGAACGGGAGAGGGATATGCTCGTTGCGATGGTGCTCGCCGCCGGATCGGGATGCGCTGCGCCCGTCTCCTGCCCTTCGCGGCACGACGTGGTCGCCGCGTTCAACGCATTTGAAGGCGACCTGGAATGGGATCTGCAGGCCGATGCATCGCGTCAGTCAGACGATGTCGTATCGGTCGCAGTCCATCGCACCCGCCGTGTCACCGACCTCCGCTGCGCCCCCGTTGAGGCCGAGCAACCAACCGTGGCATGCCGGGGCGTCCTCCATCGAACGAGTTCGCGCTCGCGACAGAATTTTCGGCTGATCCGCACCGCTGACGGTTGGCGGCTCGAGGATCACCTGAACCGCACCGGGACCTGACCTCTTCAATCCACCCCGTTCAGCGCCGCCTTCACCGCCCGAGCCACCTGCCGCCCCGATTGGCGCAGCGCCCCGGCAGCCTCGCCGCCGCTGGACGCGTTGATCGTGATCGCTACCCGCACATCACGCCCGCCACCCTGAACCGGCACTTCGACCCGCCCGCTCGTCGTCGGCACGAACAGCTCCGGCCCGCGCTCCCCGACGATATAGCCGCGCCCCGGCGCCACCGGCCCACCGGTCGCGCGCCCGGGCAGGCCGAACAGGCTACCGATCGCCGCGCCCAGTCCGCCGCCGCCGCCTCCGCCGAATAGCGCGCTCATCCCCCCACGCACCGCCTCCGCCGCAATCTCGGCCATGATCTGCGAGGCCACGCGCTTCAGATCCTCGAACCCCAATTTGCCCGTCCGCACCGCGCGCAACAGCGCGGTCTCGATCCCGCGCCCCGCCCGGTCCGCCCCCGCCTGCAACGGCCCATCGATCGCCGCACGCATCTCGGCGACATCGCGGGCAAAGCCCTGCGTATCGGCGCGCACCCGCACGATCATCTGTTCGATCTCGTCATCCATCGGGAAACGCCTCCATCAGTTGCGCGATCGTGTCGCGATCGGGCGGCGCGACCTCCTCGCCAGCCACCGCTCGCACCAGTGCCGCCAGTTCGGCCGGCGTCGCATTCCAGAACAGCTCCGGCGTCCACCCGAACGCCACCCCCGCATGCCCCGCCAGCAGCGCGGCGCGCTCAATGAACCTCATCGCCCGGCCAGAATCTGCCCGATCAGCACGCGGAGCGCCGGCGTCGCAGCGGCAAGTCCCCCCGCCGCCACCCCCTCGCCAAATGCCTCCCGGGTCAGCCCCTCGGGCCGCTCCTTCAGACAATGCCAGAACAACGCGACCATCTCGCCCAGCCCCAGCCGCCCCTCAGCCGCCCGCTCGACCAGCGCAAACAACGGCCCCACCTCCTGCTCGGCGGCAACCAGCGCGCTGAACGAAGGCCGCAGCACAAGCGCCACCCCCGCAACCCGCACGCACGCCTCGCCCCGTGCCGGATTCGCATTCATGCCGACACCACCGGCCCGGAACTCTCCAGGTTCAACGTGTAACTCCGCTCCCCGTTGAAATCCCCGGCATAGTCCAGCCGCGTGACCAGGAACCGCCCGGTCATCGTCTCACCGCTCTCGAAGCTCAGCCGGTAATCGTCGATCACCCCGCTCAGCGCATTGCCACGGATCCGCGTCTCCGCCGCCGACCCGGTAAACACCCCCGCCGCCGACACGCTCACCGATCGCACCCCGGCGCCCGACAGCAGTTCGCGCCAGGCGCCTGAATCCTTCGACGTGATCGCCACCGCCTCGCCATTGACGCTCAGTTGCGTCGTGCGCAGCCCCGCCACCGTCGCATAGGCGACCGGCGACCCACCATCGCCTACCTTCAACAGGAACGCGCTTCCCTTCTCCACCGCCATGACTCGATCTCCCTCAAATCCCGCTCTTCAGCATCCGCAGCCGCCACTCGCTCGTCGCGATCCAGCGCCCCTCACCCTTCCGCTCGATCCGCGCGCGCAACAGCATCCGGCTCGCAAGCTCCCAGCCCCCGCCGATCGCCCGCGGCATCGCCGCCACAGCGCTCTCCAGCTCGCCCGAAAGCCGCCGCAACCGCGCCGGGCTCTCCCCGGCATCGTGCAAGCTCACGACAACACGCGCCTCGCGCCCGGCCATGTCCTTGGTGCTCCAGTCGCTCAGCAGCGCCTCACCGATCACCGCATGCGGCGTCGCCGCGCGGACCGGCGGCGCATCGAACACCCCAGCCAGTCCCTCGGCGAGCGGCGCATGGGCGCTCAGCGCCGCCCGGATCGCCTCGGCCAGCACCACCGCCGCGCTCATCGCACCGCCTCCGCGCCCAGCCGCATCACCCGCCACGGTCGCCACAATGCCGTCACCGCCGCCGGCGGCACGCCATCGCCATCCATCCGCAAATGCGCCGCCAGCCGCAGAATCCCGTGCCGCACCGGCTCGGGCACCGCGTTCCAGTCGCCCGCGCTCCCCGCACGATAGGTAACGGCAATCCGACCGGCACCGGCCGCACAGCGCACCCAGCCCTGCCCCGCCGCGTCGATGTCGATGGCATATCGCCCGGGTACCAGCGCCGCCTCGCCGCCATCGTCCGCCAGCTGGTGCACCTCCGTCACCGCGCGCACCGGCGCAACGCTCAGCGCTTGCCATTCGCCACGCGCCGCCAGCGTCTCGCGCAGCGTCCGCTCCAGCAGTGCCGTGCCGATATAGCGTTCGCAAAGCTCGGTCGCGACGCGCAGTTGCACCGCCAGCTCGGCATCGGCCTCGCCCCCCGCCTCGATGCGTAGCCAGGCGCGGAGCTCGGCGATCGCCACCGGCGTCGCCTCCGCCGGGGTCAGCATCTCCACGCTCATCGCGCATCCACCCGCACAGCGAGCGTGCGGGCATCGACGCGGCCATCGCCCAACGTCACCTGATTGGTGACCCGATAGACTCGCCCGGCAACCCCGCCCTCCAGCGTCGCTGCCGATCGCGCCCCGCTCCATGCGGCGACTGCGACGACCAGTCCTTCCGGCTCGACCACCCAGCTGCTCTGTGCCAGCCCGCCCGATCCGGCCACTGCGCTCCAGTCGATCGCATAATCCAGCCGCGCCGCCGGATCCTTGACAAACACGCTCATCGCCACCCCCTCAGCCAACAAAAAGGGGCAGCCGATCCGGCCGCCCCCACAAGTCCCTGTTCCGCCCGCGCCCCTTGGCGCGGTAGTTCAGTCCGCCATCACGCACCGCGCACCGATCGCGCGCACAGCCGCTCCGGCGCTTCCCGCCGCCACCAAAGCGTCGCGCCCGGCCCGGAAGCCGCCCGACGGCAACAGCCTGCAGACCCGCCCGTCCGCGATCGCGCGCGCCGCAATCGGGGCACCGCCAATCCCGCCGCGCATCAGCTTGCCACCGCGCGGTCGGTCACCCGCCGCCAGTCGCTGCCATCGGAAAACACCGGCACCGCTCCGCCGCTCTCATCGGTACAGAACGCCATCGCCCCCGCGCCCACCACCGTTGCATCGGGCAAACCAGCCACTGCGTGGCTCGGCAATTTGGGCGGTTTGGCAAAATAGGTGACGTCGATCGCCGGATCGAATTCGACGAACAGATTCGCGCCCGACCCGACTGACCGATAGCTTTTCTCGATTTTCAGCTTGTCACCATCGCTATTGTCATAGCCGATGGTAAAGGCCGTCCCCCCGCCGACATTGGAAAAGCCGACAATCGCGTCATTGCCCGCACCGTTCAGCACCTGAAGGTCCAGCGTCGATGCGCCCGCGCCGGTATTGTAGACCTGCTGGATCAACCCTGCCGACGCGCTCCCGCCGATCGTCTGGGCAAAGAAATTGCCGGTAATGGCCGGACAACTGATGTTCATTGCCGACTGATTGTTGCTTCCGCCGGTACAGATGATCGAGAAGCAGGTTGGCGATCCCGACGGATTGGTCTGGGTCGGCGTCGCCACATAGACCGCGCCATTGTCGAACTGAATATTGTCATACTGGTTACGATAGGGCAGCGGCAGATAAGAGGTACCGGCCGCGTTGACCTGCTCGAACGCGGGCTTGTTGTTGGTATTGAACCGCAGCTTGGGATGCCCTTGGCCGCTGCCGCCATCCTGATAGTCGATCACCCCCCCGGCCGCGGTCCGAAAATCGGCGGTGATGCGCGGGTTCAGATCCCAGTCCCACTGGATATGCAGCGCCCCGCGCTGACCGACCGCACAGTGCACGCTGTCCCAGTCCGCAGAATTGTGCGGCACCGTCGCGGTAATCGCGCGAAATTCGCCTGCGGTGGCCCAATCGACCGCAAAATGGCTGGCGACATGATATTCGCTCATGAACGGATCGGTCGGTGCGCCCTGCGCGAACTTGCTCTCGATCCGGTACGATCCCGACGGCATCGCCGTGTTGAGCGGCGTATAGCTCGTCGTCATGTTGAAGCCGAGCGCGAACACCGTGTCATAATATTCCGGCTCGCTCGTCGGCCCCTGATTCGCCCGTCCCGAATTCTGGAGCAGGCGCAGATTGACCCCGTCATCGCCGTCATTGCTGTTGAGCAGCCCGCTGGGCGGCGGCTGGTCGATCAGGATCTGGCTATAGGCGTTGTCGACAACCGTCGGCGGATCCAGCACCAGCCCATTGCGGTTCGCCATCGCCGCCAGAAAATCGGAAACGCTCGCGCTCTCGTTGCCCGGCAGCGCCTGCCAGGCAGCGAACACGTCATGCGCCTGCACGGTCTGATAGAATTGCGCCGCCACGGTCAGTGCAATCCGTTTGGTCCCGGCGGGCAGATCCACCGCGCTGGTCCCGTCAGACGACACGATCGGCGCGCGCTCGATCGTCCCGCTCGCAAAGGTGCCGATCCCGATTTCGAACACGCTCGTATCCGCCGGCGCTCCGTCGATGCTGTAATAGAATTGGTCGCCCTCGCTCAGCACTGCGGCAAAGCTGCGCGATCCATCGACCGCACCGCCCGGCGTAATCGCACCGGTGCCGGCGGTGGTCGTCACTTCCTCGACAAGGTCTGCGTAAATCAGGTCTGCCATGATCTTGCTCCCGCGGAGGTAAAGTCGGAACTGGCCGGGGCGCCCGCATCGCCCCGGCCCGACTGTATCAGGGGGGCAACGAACGGCAGAATCGCGATGGCTTCCGCCCCGCTAACCGTACCGTGCGCTGCCCGTCCGCCTCACGAGGCGGAGAATTTGAGGAGCTTGATCGCCTCGCTGTTGGTCACCGCGCCGCCGACGCGCTTGGTCGCGTAGAAGTGGACGAACGGCTTGTTGCTGTACGGATCGCGCAGGATCTGCGTCTCGCCGCGCTCGGCGATCAGATACCCCGCCTTGAAATTGCCGAACGCGATCGACAGCGAATTGGCGGCGATGTCGGGCATGTCCTCGGCCTCGACCACCGGATAGCCGAGCAGGCTCGCCGGCTGCCCCGCGCTCAGCGACGGCTGCCACAGCAACGCGCCGTCGCTCGTCTTGAACTTGCGGATGCGCGCCAGCGTCGCCGAATTCATGCACCACACGGCACCCTGCCGGTATGGCGGGCGCAGCGCCTGAACCAGGTCGATCAGCCTCTCCTCGGGATTGGCCGCAAACGCGCCCGCCGCACCCGATACGATATGCTGCAGCGTCCCGAACGCACGGCTCTCATCACCGGTCGCGGCGGTGGCATAGCTCAGGAACCCCTTGGGCTTGTTCGTCCCGTTGCCGCTGACGAACGCCGCCCCCTCGGCCCGCGCAAATTCCCGCGCGATCTCGTCGGCCAGCCACGCTTCGACATCGAACGCGCCATCGTCGAGCATCGCCTGGCTCGCCGCCGGATTGGCGAACAGATCGCCCATCGGCGGAGCGATCTCGTTGAACACCGGCGTATCGGTCTCGTCGCGCGCCGCCGTCTCGCTCGCCCAGCCCGATTCGGTCCCGCCCGACGCGACCAGCTTGCGATAGCCCGCGCTGCCCACCGTCACGACATTGGCGATCGCACGGATCGGCGAAATGCTCGCCAGCGTCGCATCGACCAGCGCATCGATCTCGCGCGGCACGGCATAGCCGCCCTCGGCCCCGCTCACGCCCGACAGCGCCTTCATCTCCAGCGCGCCGCTGCCGCTCCGCAAAAACCCCTCGAACGCCGCGCCGCCCATGCTGCGCGCACCACTCAACATCGGCCGCGCCACCGGCACCCCAGCCGCTTCCACCGCCTCGAACGACTGTTCGAGGACATCCGCCTTCGTTTCCATGTTCTTCTCCCACCAGCAAAAAATCCTCCCCGGAACGGGGAGGGGGACCATCGCAAAGCGATGGTGGAGGGGGCCCGCGTCAGGCGAACCCCGTCGTCTCAGAAAATGAATCGGCTATCCGCCATATTCGCGCCCATGCGGGCCCATCCACGATCCTGTATCGTTAGGGCCGCGACGCACCGTCACTCCGGGAATTCCAAATGTCCAAACGATCGAACAGAAGCTGGATGAACGCCGGATTCGACGCCTGGTCACTCGGCTGGGAATCCGCCGCCGTGATCGGTCTGCGCGCGACCAAGATCGCCCAGGGCGGCCCCGAAGCGCAGCGCGAGACCGAATTGATGGTGTCCGAAAAAATGACCGCAGCGTTCGAGCTGCAGATGGCAATGATGACCGGCGCCATGGGCATGAGCCCCGCCACCACCACCCGCAAGGCACTCGCCCACTACCGCCGCAAGGTCCGCGCCAACGCCCGCCGCCTCAGCTAGCCGCCGGTGCCTCAACCGCATGCACCCGCGCATGCTGCTGCATCGGGCGCGCCACCAGACTCACTTCGCACAGCTCCAGCCGCTCGATCTCGCGCCACCGCCCGTGCCGCGCCTTGACCGTGCGATACCCAAAGCTGAGCCCATTGACCGCACCCTGCGCGACCAATGCCGCCAGCTCGGGCGCATCGACCCGCGCCGTCACCCGCAGCCCCCGCGCATCCTCACCGATCGCCTCGATCACCCCGACCGGCGCCCCGCGGTGCTGCCACAGCAACGGCACCCGCCGCACCCGCGCCCCGAACGCCCCGGCCCGGATCACATCGCCACCCCGGTCCGGTACATCGAACACCGCCGCATAACCCGCGAAGCGGACGCCGGGCATCGCGCTTTCACTCCCCTCCCGCTTGCGGGAGGGGTCGGGGGAGGGCCTGTCAGGACCAGTCACTTCCCCACCCCCCAAAACCCCAATTTCACCGCCAGTCCCACGACCAGCAGCGCCAGCAGCATCCGCACGACCCATCCCGCGACCGCCTTCACCGCCGACCGCTTCGCATCGCGCCACGCCTCCAACAGTTCGCGCAACTCGCCCATGTCCTTGCCGGCATGCGGGTCGTCGAGCCCCAGCCGCGCCAGCGCCCGGCTCGCCCCCAGCTCGCCCGCTTCCTCCGCCACCGCCCGCAGCGTCGCCATGTCCGCGCCCTCCGCGCTCCCTTGCGCGATCAGCTGCGCCAGCAGCTTGCCGTCGACCGGCGCGCTCACGCCCCGATCCCCTGGCCAAACTCCGCGCCGATCCCCAGCATCGCGCGCTTCTCCTCGGTGGTCAGGAACTCCGCCCCGCTGACGCTGCGCCACAGCCGCTCGCGGTCCTCGGCCATCGCCGGCACCTTGTCGACCGCGACCCACAGCCGCGCTTCGGGAAACCACGGCGACAGCCCCTGCGCCAATTCGGTCAGGATCTTGTCCGCCAGCGGCAGGATCGTCATCCGCCACACCGCCTTGTTCGCCTCACGATAATTCGCATAGCTATTGTCGCCGGGCAGGCCGATCAGCATTGGCGGCACCCCGAACGCCAACGCAATCTCGCGCGCCGCCGCCGCCTTCAGCCCGACAAAGTCCATGTCCGCCGGCGTCAGGCTCATCGCCTGCCATTTGAGCCCGCCCTCCAGCAGCATCGGCCGCCCGGCATTGGCGGCACCGGCAAAACCGGCTTCCATCTCGCTCTTCAACCGCTCGAACTGCGATGGCGACAGCGCACTCCCATCCCCCGGCTCGTACACCAGCGCCCCCGAAGGCCGCGCCGCATTGTCGAGCAGCGCCTTGTTCCACCGCGTCGCCGCATTGTGGATCGCGATCGCCCCCGACGCCGCGCCCAGGCAGCCCAGCCCATAATGATCGTCGACCGGGTTGAACGCCTTCAAATGCACGACCTGCGGCCGCCCCGCTGCATCCTCCGCCGCGATCACGCTCACGCTCCCGCCCACGCGATAGCGATAGCCGACCGGCCATCCCCCGGCATCGGTCTCGACGCTGACCCGCTCGGGCCGCAGCGCAAACAGCTCGGCGACACCCCCCGCGCTTGTCCCCAGCAACTGCACATAGGCATTGCCATGCAGCAGCAGTTGCGCGGCGATCGTCGCCCCCAACTCCTGCCCCTGGCTCCGCGCCGCGACCAGCTTGAGCAGCGCCGCATCGCTCGCCGCGACCGGCGCGGCCGCGACGCCCTCGGCAACGATCTTCACCGCCCGCTGCGCCACCGGATTGGCCGCATAACCGGCCCGCACCTGCGCCTCATAACTCTGCGGCCACTCACCCAGCACCGCACCCGCGCCCTGCCCACGCGCCAACACCGGACGCGAACCCTCGCGCCCGGACTTCCGCCCGAACCATTTCATGAGATTTTCTCCTTTGATCGCCTCACGGCGATGGTGCGGCACCGGCCCGCTCCCCCACCCGGCCACCCAACGACAATGTATTCTATGGGTGGCCGGGTGGGGGAGCGGGCCGGTGCCGCATGCGCGTCAGCGCATCAAACGCTCAGCGCTTCCTACCGAACCAGATCACGTGGCGCGGTCCCTTGCCATTCTGCCGCGCCCGCACCTGAACCTCTTCAACCTCGAACCCCGCATCGCGCATCCGCCGCGTAAAGGCCGGGTCCGGCCCCGCCGACCACACCGCCAGCACCCCGCCCGGCGCCAGCGCCGCCCGCGCCCGCTCCAGCCCGCGCATCGTGTACAGCCCGTTATTGGCGTCGCGCGTCAGCCCGTCCGGTCCATTGTCGACATCCAGCAGGATCGCCTCCCAGCTACCGCGACTGCGCGCAATCTCCGCGCCGACATCGCCCATCACCAGCTGCGTCCGCGGATCGTCCAGGCATCCGTCGGCCAGTTCCGCCATCGGCCCGCGCGCCCATTCGATGATGCCCGGCACCAGCTCGACCACGCACGCCCACCCCTTCGGCCCCAGCCGCTTGAGCGCCGCGCGCAGCGTAAACCCCATGCCATAGCCACCAATCAGCAACCGCGCGCTCGCCGGATCGCTCAGCCGGTCCAGCGTCATATCCGCCAGCGCCTCTTCCGATCCGCTCATCCGGCTCGACATCAGCTCGTTGCGCTCGAGCATGATGATGTGATCACGCCCGTGCCGCACCAGCCGCAATGGTTCCCCGCCCGGCACCTCAGCCACACCGATCAGTTCGCGCGGAGTCATGGTCGTATGTCCTTCAATCCGTTTGTGCTGAGCCTGTCGAAGCACCGAAGCCCGCCGCTCAACTCCACGTAAAACTCAACACACTCTCACCCTCGAGCAAGCCGGTCGAATTAAACCGCCGCTCGGCAATCCGCCCGCGCCCCAGATGATCCACCGTCACCACCGTGCTCGCCCGCGTCCCATAGACCGGGTTGCGGATGAACACCGGCGAGTCCACCGGCTCATGCGGATCGGGCTCATAGCGCTCCGCCGCCCCCGCCGGCCGCTCATCGGCGAGTGCGGCGAACAACGGCTCCAGCGACGAACTCCCCGCCGCCAGCCACGCGGTCAGCGCCATCTGCACCCGGATCGTCTTGGGCCACAGCGTATCGAACAACCCATTCGACAGCCCATGCATCCCCGGGCTCAACGGCCGCCGCACCGGATCAGGCCGGTTCGACAGATACAGCGGCCCGTCGCGATCCACCGCGATCAGGTTGAACGGGTTATAGGCGTTCAGATCCTCCGGCTCATGGCCAGCAAGCATATCGGTCACCAGCCCCCCGCGCGACAGCCGCGCCGGATCGACCGCCTCACCCCGCACATTGGTCACCGCCGCCAGCCGCCCGGCCTCATTCACCGCCAGCCAGGTCCCACCAGCCTCCAGATCGCGCCCACCAATAACCGGCCCGCGCGCCATCCACCGCGACAGCGGCGCAGTCGCCCGCGCATGCCGCTCGTCACGGTTCCCCGCAGCGACCAACCGCCAATTGGGATGCATCCCCCACGCCAACGCCAGCACGCACATCCGCGGAGGCTTAGCGGGGGGCGAACGCGACAGCTAGGGGCGATCTCAAGGCTTGCGCACCCCAACCTCGCCCTTCCATCCGAACACCAGCTCCCACGCAGCCCACACCAGCGCGTCCGCGCGATCCGGCGAACGCCCCGGCCCGGCATACTCGCCCCCGCGCACCAGCCCGCACAGCTCATCCTCCAGCGCCGCGAACGGCTCCGCATGCCGCACCTGCCGCCGCTCGTACAAAGCCGCCACCGGCTCGGCCCGCGCCGCCTTGCCCCGGCTCGCATGGACCAGGCGCACCGGCATCGCCACCGCCGCCGCGCGCAGCACGCTCTCGACCATGTCGCCGCCCTGGTTCTTCTCCGCCACCACCCGGTCCGCGCCATGCCGGTCGGCGCACGCCGCCACCGCCTGCGCCCAGCCCTCGGGCGACAGCCCCGCGATGCTCGCATCCTCCAGCACGCACAGCCGCCCCGCTCCGTCCAAAGCCACCGCGACGATCCCGCACGCATCGCCCTCGGCGCTCGCCGGCGGATCGACACCCACCACCACGCGCACAGGCTCGCCCACCGCCACGCCACGCGCAGCCTCGATCATCGCCCGCGTCCACAGCGCGCCCGGCACATCGCTCAGCAGCTCGCCATCCAGCTCCTGCCGCCCCAGCCGCGTGCCGCCATATTCGGCCTCCATCGCCGCGACGAAGCTCGCGGGCAGGTGCGGATTGTCCCGCGTCGCCCCGCGCGTCTCGACACAGCTCGGCAGCGCCATCACCCGCCGCATCAGCCGCGTCGGCCGCGGCGTCGTCGTCACCAGCACGCGCGGCCGCTCGCCCAACCGCAATCCCATCACCAGATTGTCCCACGCCGCATCGCCGCGCCGCCCCCATTTGCCCAGCTCATCGGCCCAGGCGGCATGATGCTCCGGCCCGCGCAGCCCCTCGGGCGACTCCGCCGAATAGGCAAAGCCGACCGCGCCCGACGGCCAATGCAACTCACGCGCACTCGCCTTCCACACCGGCTGCCGGTCGGACCGCGCCGTCGCGATCAGCCCCGATTGCCCCTCGATCATCACCCGCCGCACCTCGTCCAGGCTTGCGCCGACCAGCGCAAAGCGCCCCTCGGGTTCGTCCAGCGCCAGCTGGTTGACCCATTCGCTCCCCGCCCGCGTCTTGCCAAAGCCACGCCCGGCACGGATCAGCCACACCCGCCAGTCCCCGGGCGGCACCAGCTGCCCGCCATGCGCCCACAGCTTCCACCGCGCGAGGAACTCGCGCCGCATCGGCTTCGTCATCCCGCGCACCGCGTAGCCGCGTTCCTCATCGGGCAGCGCGATCAGCCGGTCGATGAACGCGCCGATCTCCGCATCACTCGCCATCGCGCGCACCCTCCGCGTGCGGGGCGTGCTCGATCACCGCATCGCGTGCCAGGACCGGATCGCCCGCGCCCGCATCCTGCGCCAGCAACCCGGCCGTGCCTGCGGCCACCGGCGCGGCACATTGCGCCTCACGCGCGCGCCGCATCTCGATCACCTTCAGTCGCTTGAGCAGCACGGCGTCGGTCTCGTCAGGAGCGGCAAATTGCAGCGGGGGTCCGCCCTTTCGCGGCTTCGCTTCCGGCTTGCGATGGGCCGCGAGCAAGCGCATCGCTGCGTCGAAATCGATCAGCGGCTGTTCGCACTGCTGAGTATTGACGTGATCGCTGGTGCGGTTGCCCGCGAGCACATGGCCCAGCAGCAGCGTCTCGACCATCTGATAGCCAAGCGCCAGTGCCGCTTCCCACTGCTCGGCGAAACGGGCGTCGCGTCGCCGGTGCGCATAAACGGTTTCCACGCTCACATTCGCAATGGCAGCCGATTGGGCGACGTTGCATGTGGCAGCGAGGTGGTCGAGAAACGCGACTCGCATCGCCTTGCTCCAACGGGCGCGCGCACATTTGCCGGTCGCCACCCGCTTTCCATCCAGATTGATGCGGCATCCCATCGGCATTCTCGCCCCTCCCCAACGCAAATCGGGCCGAGATGCGTCCGCGCCCCGGCCCCACTTCACACAATTTCCAATTCCCCGAAGACTGCGCTCAGCGGCCCGATCGCCGCGACTCGCAATTCTTCAGCGTTCCTGTTATGTACCGAATGAGCGTGACGATGTCAAGCATTTTGTTCCCATTTGGTTCGTTCAATTATCCATCGCCGGTTCATCGCGTCTGTGCAATGTTGCACCCATGACCCACCGCCGCGCCCCCGCCGCCCTGCTCGCCCCACTGGCCCTTCTCGCCACCGCCCTCCCCGCCACCGCGCAGGAAGCTGCCGCGGCCGCAGCAAAGGAGGCGCGCATTCCCTTTCCGTCTTCGGTTCGCGATTTCCGGGCCGAGGGCGACGAGGTCATCTATCTGCGCGCCGGCCGGCAATGGTATCGCGGCACGTTCTTTGCCCCGTGTCAGGGACTGCCCTGGGCCGCGCGCATCGCCTTCAAACCCTCACCCGGCATCGGCGGCATCGACCGCCACGCCAGCATCATCGTACCCCGCGACGGCGAATGCCACCTCGACTCACTGATCAAGATCGACGGCAACCCGCCGGAAACGGCGAAGAAGCCTGCCAAGCCGAAGGGCTAGGATCTCAAACCCTCTCGTCGTCCCGGGCTTGACCCGGGACGGGGCTGCCTTGCGCACCACGCAGCCCGGCCGCAACGCAAGGCCCGACGAAGCAACCGCCAGAACGCCAACACCCCTCCTCCCGTCATGCTGAACTTGTTTCAGCATCCACCCCACCGCAGGCGATTGAGCCGCTGGGGGGCGACAGGGGCCCAGAACACACGGAGGATGACCGGCATGGCAGCATTTGGGTCGGAAGCGGACTAGCGTCCCGGCTAGGTCGAAAACAAGCCACAAGCCGAGGTCAAGGTCGACCGGAAGCTGCCAAATTGCGGGTGGTGCCGAACAAAGGAAGTCACGCCCCTCGGGGCGTCCATTGAAAATCCCGTTGCCCACCCGCCCTGCAAATCACGACAGGAGTAGACAACCTCGTCCCCCTGTGCGCCGACCCGCCGGCATGAATGCGCCGCTGTTTCCCAGGCTACTCGTTCAGTGGGTGGCTTCGAAATCGAAATGGGAAAAATGATGCAATCGCGATCACGCTCCCCGCACTGCTCGACCGTGTGCGTAACGCGCCCATGCGGCGTCATGACGGAAGCCGTCGAAAGATCGCGAGCAATTTTCAGTGCATGTTGAGCAGAGCGTGGCCCCTCATCCGGCTGGTAAACCGCCAACGAGGGGCCATTACAGGCTTTGGGCCGGGGTTGCTCGTTCGAACAGCTGACAAGGCATGTGCTGACAAGGCATGTCAGGATCAGCGCGCTGATGAACCATGGCCTCCGCATCGCACGAAATTGTCTCAGTTTCAGGAGGTCCGCAAGGCACCCGAAAACCGCCCCTACTTACCCCCCGGCCCCCAAACCCCCGCCGCCGCCGGAATCACCCACCGCCCCCGCGCCCGATCAACCTGCCCCCCGGCCTGCTCGACCACGGCCCGGTCAACAATCCCCAGCGCGCGCGTCCCCATCGCCGCAAAATCGTCATACCCATCGTTCGCGAACCCCTTGCGCGTCCGATGGATGTGAAAACTGCCCGACAGCTTCCGCCCGAACGCAGCCTCGATCCGCTCGCGCCCCATGATCGATCCGATCAGCCCGCCCCAGGTCGCGGTGGGATTGTCCGAATCCCATCCCGCCAGCGTGCCGATCCGGATCGTCTCGCGCAGATCGCCCTCGCCATAGAAATAGCTGACCAGCCCCGCGGCGAAGTTGATGCCCCCCGCGAAACAGCCATTGCAGTAGATCTTGCGCGCGGAGATGTCGTAGCCGTCCGCCATCTCGACCTGATAGCGGCGATAGACCGCATCGCGCGCCGCCTCCCAGCTGACGCCGCTCTCATATTGCGCCCGGACAAAGCGGTACATCGCCAGCGGATAGCCGCCCTCGGGCAGCACCCGGCTCGCCTGCGCGGCAATGTCACGCAATTGCGGCCCCAGCGGTCGCGCCGGATCGACCTGCGCCGACAGCGCGTGGAGCGCGACATGGAACCGCGCGATATCGGCGGCGCCCCCGCGCGCTGCGGTACGGATCGGCAGATCGGCCATGCGCAGCGCAATGTCGGGGCGGCCCGGCGCGAACAGGCCGAAAATCTCGGTCGACAGCTGCGCGTCGATCATTTCCCAATGCTCGTTGCGCTTGGGGTCGGAGGTGTCGGGCGGCAGCACGCCCGCCAGCATCAGTTCGTGCGCGCGCTGGTTCGAAACCCACAGATAATTCTGGTTGCCCGTCTCGTCCTTGCCGTACGGCGTCGGCTGCTTCTCGTCATAGATATGGTCGATCCACGCCTGCCGGATCTGCTGCGGCGTCAGGATGCTGGTGCCGTGCTTCAGCAGCGCCTCCTGATAGATATATTCGATATCGGTATCGTCATCCGCGCCCCAGCTTTCGCCCGGCCCGCGCAGCACGAAATCGATCGTCGGCGAAATCGGGCTGGGCTTGGTCGGATCAAAGATGCTCGGCTGGTCGGGCTTGCCCCAATCGTCGCGCGTGTAGAATTTGCCGTGCAGGCCGTCGCCGCCGATCTTGTCCATCTCGGTGACCAGGCCGGTCCAGTTGGCGATGCTCTGCCCCAGCCAGAACCCCTCCATCCGCCGGGCATAGGCGGCGCGGTCGATCTGAAGCGCAGCGGGCTGCGCTGCCACCGTCTTGGGCGCAGAATCCGGCGTGGTGGTCGAACAGGCGGACAGGCACACGATCAGGACGGGCAGCATAAGATGGCGCAACAATCGCTCTCCTCGAACCGGGGTCGGGGCGTGGTGCCCCGCGGCGCCCTCCGACTATGCGCACAGCGCGCCGCCGTCGAGGTTTCAGGGCGCCCCGACCGCCGCCGCCCAGGCCGCAACCTCATCCTCGCGCCGCCGCACCACGCGCAGCGCGCCCGCAGCACCCGTCGCCGGGTCGATCTCGATCACGCCGTCCCATTCGAACGTCGCATTGCCCGCGATCGTCACCGCATCGCCGCCCGCCGGCCCCTCGGCGCGCGCGCGGACCCGGCCTCCCGGGTTGAACACCGTCAGCCACGCGCCGAACGGCAGCCGCCCGGTCAGCCCCGCGGCATGCGCCGACGCCGCCATCGCGCTCCCGCACGCATTGGTCAGTCCGACCCCGCGCTCGAACGTCTGCACGAACAGGTTGCTGCCGCGCACCTGGACAAAGCTCACATTGGCGCGATCGACCAGCAACTCCGGCCCCGCCTCGCACCACTGCCCTAGCGCGACCAGCTCCGCGACATCGACCCGCTCGACGAACGCGATCAGATGCGGGTTCGGCATCGCCAGCGCGGTAAAGGCGCGGTCGCTCGGCAACCCCGGCACCACCGCCTCGATCACCGGAGCAGCAACCCGCAACCCCACCGCCACCGGATCGGTCGCCACCGGCCCCACCGTCTCGCGCACCGTATAAACTCCGGGCGCAAGTCTATCTTCGCGCGCCACCAGCGCCCCACTCGTCTTCAACCGCACCCGCGCCGCGTCCAGCTCAAGTGCCTCAAACCCCGCGCGCGCCACGCACCGCAGCCCATTCAAACAGGTCTCTGGTTCGGACCCATCTGCATTCACCACCCGAAATCCAAAATCGGAAGACTCATCCCCGCGCGTGATCAACAGGATCCCGTCCGCCCCAACCGGTCCCGACCGATCGCTCAACACCCGCGCAATCCGCCCCCAACTCACATCGTCGAGATCGATCGCGCGGGCATCCAAAAGGGCGAAATCATTCCCCGACCCATGACATTTCGTAAAACTCAATTCCATATGCTGACCTCTACGCCACCCCCATCACGGCGCAACTGCAGTTCGGCTTGTCCGCCGCAAACCCACACTGGCGCGCGTCCGGCCAAGCTGCCACAAGGTCCGCGATGGACGGCCTCTTGTTCCTCGCCGTGGTCGCGCTCGGCATCATCGCGATAGCGCAAGGCCAGCGGTTGCGCGCGCTGACGCGGCGGATCGAGTGGCTCGAAAGCGCCCCCCGCGCACAGCCCCAGCCGACCCGCGCGGCGGAACCCGCTCCACCGCCACCGCGTCCCGCCCCGGCCGCCATCACCCCGCCGGTCAAACGCGTCGAAGCCCCGCCACCTCCGCCAGAGCCCGCCCCCGAGCCAGAGCCCGACCGCCCCAGCCTCGAATCGCTGATCGGCGCACGCCTGCCCGTCTGGATCGGCGCGGTCGCACTGGTCGTCGCGGGCTTCTTCCTCGTTCGCTACGCCGTCGAAATCGGCCTCCTCACCCCAGCAGTCCGCACCATCCTCGCCGCGCTCTTCGCCGTTATTCTCGTTGGCGCGAGCGAAGCCGCCCGCCGCATCCCCGCGCTCGCCGAAGACCCCCGCATCGCTCAAGCGCTCGCCGGCGCGGGCATCGCCAGCAGTTACGCAACACTCTACATCGCCGCCGCGCTGTATCAGCTGATCGGCCCGCTCCCCGCTTTCGTCCTGATGATCGGCGTCACTGCGCTCGGCCTGTTCCTCGCGCTACGCCACGGCCCGCCCACCGCAGTGCTGGCGCTCGCCGGAGGCTTCGTCGCTCCGCTCGTCGCCGGCTATGACGCCGCCGGAATAGGCCCACTGCTTGCCTATCTCGGCTTGTTCACTGCAGCGCTCTTCGGCCTCGCCATCCATCGCGGCTGGGGCTGGCTCGCGCTCGCCGCGACGGTGGTCGGCTTTGGCTGGGTCAATTTCCTGCTCGTCGCGCTGGAGCCCACGCGACTGACCGGCCCCGCCGCCTTCGTGATCGCCCTCGCGCTTGCCGCCACGCTCGCCCTCCCGCGCGCCGGGATTACCAGCGCCTGGCTGCGCACCGCCCCACTCGTCGCCGGCCTCATCCAGCTGTTGATCTTTGCCCCCGCGCTCACGTTCGACGGGTTTGCGTGGCGCTTCTACCTCATCCTCGCCGCCGCTGCGCTGATCCTTGCCTGGCGCGACGAACGCCATTTGCCCGGCGCGCTCGCCGCGCTCGGCCTCTCGCTGGTCCTGCTCGCCGCAGCGTTGGTCGCCCCCGAGCACGGCGCGACCTTCATCGCCGCACCGGTGCTCGCCTTGCTCTTCGCCGCGTCCGGCCTCGCCCTGCTCGACCGCGCGCGCAGTTGGGCCGTCATCGCGCTTGGCGGCATCGCCGGACCGGTGCTGCTCGCCAACCTGATCGAGCCATCGCGCCTCGCCGACTGGCAGTGGGCAACTCTCGAACTCGTCGCCGCCGCACTCGCCTTCCTCGTCAGCTGGCGCCGCCGCACCGCGACCGACAGCTTCGATCCCGGCCTCATCGGCGGAGCGCTAGTCGCAGCGATCCTGTTCGCCACCGCCGCCGGCCAGCTGGTCGCGATCGAATGGATCGGCGCGATCTTCGCCCTCGCCACGATCGGCCTCGGCCTGTGGGCGCGTCACACCGGCGACCGCGCCTTGCTAACCCTGCCCGCGCTCGGCATCGCCGCAATGCTGTTCGCCGCGATCGAGCCGATCCTCGACTACGCCCTGCTCATCGCGCGGTCGCTCGCCGGTGAAGGCGTCACCTATCCGCTGCTACCACCCCTTGCCGAAGCACTCCGCGCGCTCGTCCCGCTGATCGCCAGCATCGCGCTGCTCGCCGCGGATACGCGCCAGTTCGGTCGGCTGCGCAAGGCAGCGCTCGGCACCGGCATCGCCGCCGCGCTGCTGCTGCTCTACCATCTCGCCAAGCTCCCGCTCGCCATCGGCAGCGACATGCGCTTCGAAAGCCTCGGCTTCATCGAGCGCGCGGCGATCACCCACGCGCTATTCGCCGCGGCCTTCGCGCTGCGCACCCGCCTCCCCGCCATCGCGCTGCCGCTATTCGCCCTCGCGCTCGGCCGCCTGATCTGGTTCGACCTGCTCGTCCTCAATCCGCTGTTCGTGGCGCAACGGGTCAGCCTCTTCCCGCTCGCGCTGCACGCGGCGCTCGCCGGTTTCTGGCTCTACCGCTTCCTGCCCCAGCCGCTTGCGGCCCGCGCCGCCATCGCCGCCGCCTTGGTCGCCACCCTCGCTGCCGTCCGTCAAGCTGCGCATGGCGGCATCATCACCGGCCCGATCGGAACCGGAGAAAATTACGGCTACTCCGCCGCCCTCCTCCTCCTCGCGCTGGCCGGGCTAACGCTGGGCATCCGTTCGGGCAGCCGCGACCTGCGCCTCGCCGGGCTGGGCCTGCTCACCTTCGTCACGGTCAAGGTGTTCCTGGTCGACGCCGCCGCGCTCGACGGCCTGCTCCGCATCCTGTCCTTCCTAGGGCTTGGCATTGCGCTCATCGGGATCGGCTGGGTCTATCGCCGCTTCCTCGCCGCGCGACCGAAAGCGTCAGTGGCGGACGCCTGACCCGGACGGCATCAACGGCCTCACAGCAACAGGAGGCCCAGATGACCCGCACCGTCCACATCGTCGACCCCGCCGACACCGATCTCGACGCCGCTCGCAACATCGCGCTGTCGGGTGAGCTCGCCAGCTACGCCCGCGCCGCGCAGGATCCGCTGGCGATGCTCGAAGCGGCCAAGCTGCTCGCCACTCTGCCCCGCACCATGTTCGTCCGCGGCGCGACCACCGCCCCCGCGCTCTATGCCGAGGCGCGCCTGCTGGCCCGCAGCGACCCCGCGATGCTCGCCGAGATTGACGCCGTGCAGTACGGCTATGCCCGCCCCGCCCGCGGCAACTGCTACGCCGCCGAAAGCTGGGTGATCGGCTATCGCGGCAACGGCATTGGCCTGTCCGCCACCCCCGCGCCGCAAGTCCGGTTCCGCGTCGGTACGCCGGTCTGGACCGGTCCCCGCCCCGCCAGCGCGGCCTGACCGATGCGCGCCGCCCTCCGCCTGATCGCCATCGCGCTCACCCTCGCCGCGCTGCCCGTTCGTGGCGAAGATCGTCCACGTCCTGTCACCGGAAGCGAAATGCGCGCCGAAGCCCGCACACTGGCGGCAGGCGACCCCAGCCTACTCGCCGAGGTCGCGGAGGCAGAGGGGGAGGCAGCACGCGGTGTCCTCGGTTCCGGCCCCAGCTCGATCCGCCAGACCGTCCCCGCTGGCGCGACCTGGTCGCTGCCGATCACCCGCAGTGCCGATGCCGCCGCGACGATCGCCGTCCGCCGCATCGGCACTACGCCGGTTGCGCTGACGATCCTCGACGCGGCGGGTCGCCAGCTGTGCACGGACAGCAGCGGCGGCGCATTGCTGACCTGCCGCATTCCGGCAGGCGGTGGCCCGCTTCTCGCCCGCGTCGCCAATCGCGGTGCCGACGCGACGGATGTGCTCCTGCTGATGAACTGAGCATTCACGGCAGGCGGTAATGGTCGGCAAGGCGATCAAGCGCGAGCGTCAGCACCAGCCGACCCGCGCGCGCCGGCCACGCCAGCGCCTTTTCCGCCACCGGGACGCTCTCGCCCGCACAGATCACCCGCCACAAGATATCCGCCAGCCCCCGCCCCGCCGCCGCAATCGCCGCGTCGAACCGCCGCTTCGCCGCGATCTGCGCCTCGGCCGGGTCGAGTCCCGCACCCGGCCCGCCCCCGCGCCGCGCCGCCGGTGCCGCATCCCAGCGCATCGTCACGCGCGGCCCCAGCGCCGCCATCTCGTAATCATCGCGCAGCCGCTCGCCCGCCTCGAACTGGCGCGCATCGACCATCCCGCGCGCGCGCAACCACGCGAGCGGCGATTCGGCGTCATTCACCGTCACCCTTCGCCCCGCCCGCTGCACCGGGGCGTGCCGCACCACATGGCCATCCTCGATCGTCCGCTCGACCAGTTCCCGCATTCGCCGCTCCTTCACGCACTTGCGAATCGGACTTGCCATTGAGTCACGCTTGTAGGAAAGAAGTTTAACCGTATCGGTTATCAGGAGCCGCCATTGATCACCGCGATCCGCGAAGTCCGCCGCGCCAAGGGCCTGACGCTGGAAGAAGTCGCACAGCGCTGCGATCCGCCCACCACGGCGCAGACGATCGGGCGACTTGAGACCGGCACCCGCACCGTATCGGTCATCTGGCTCAACCGCATCGCCGCCGCGCTCGGCGTCGATGCCGCCGACCTCGTCCGCCTGCCCGATCGCCCCGACATCCCGGTTGCCGCCAGTCTTGATTCGACCGGGGCCCAGGCGCTGCGCCGCCCCGCCACGGTCGCACCGCCGGTCGCGGAGCCCGATCTGGTGGCGGTCACGGTCAGTGGCAGCATCGGCGACTATCGCGCAGGCGACGAGATCTGGTGCCACCGCCTCGCCCCCGCCGCCTTCGGTCAGGCGCTTAACCGCGACGTGCTGATCCCCCGCCCGGCGGGCCGCTTTCTGTTCGGCCGCCTGATCGCGCATGAGGGCGAAGGGGGACGGCTCAACATCCTCCCGCTCGGCCCCGGCGCGCGGCAACAGGTGGTCGCCGACCCGCCCTGGATCGCCTGCGCCACCCGCCTTGTCCGGTCGCTTTAGCGTCGGTTTCAGCTGCGCTGAGTCGGCACCGGCCCGCTCCCCCACCCGGCCACCCAATGACAGTGTGTTCTATGGGTGGCCGGGTGGGGGAGCGGGCCGGTGCCGACTGAACCAACAGAACTTTTGACGCTCCTGCACGCACGGCCATCCGCATTTCCCCCTATCTTGCGTCGCGCGTCACGCAGGCGCATGCTGGCCTTCGTCCTTTTAGGGGAGGGATGCCAATGCACTATTTGACCGGGCTCACGCTGGCCCTGTTCGTCGCGTCACCTGCACTTGCCGAGGATTGGGATTTCGTCCTGATCAACGGCACCGGCAAGCCGATCAAGACCGTCGAGATCGCGCCGACCGGCTCGACCGACTGGAAACCGGGGCTTGAGGAGGAGGCGGCGCGCCGCGCTCCGGTGATCAAGCCGGGTGCCCGAACCACCGTGCGCCTCGACCGGCCTTCAAGCCAGTGCCGCTATGACGTGCGCGCAACCTTCGAAGATGCCACGACGATGGTCTTCGCCAACGGCAATATCTGCGACAACAGCTATCTCACTGTGAAGCTGACCGGGGGCAAGCCGTCGATCAGCGCCAATTGAGGTCGGCTGAACCGGGATGCAACACGCGGGTTCAGCCAGGCTGAACCCAATTCCGGAGTATCTGGTGGGCGCTGACGGGCTCGAACCGCCGACCCTCTCGGTGTAAACGAGATGCTCTACCAACTGAGCTAAGCGCCCGGACCGCGCCCCGATAGGCGTAACCGCCGCGCGCGTAAAGACGCCCGGTGGTTTCCATCGCACCACCAAATCGGCTAGCGCGCGCGGATGACCAGCACGCCCGTCGTCACCCGCTTCGCGCCCAGCCCCACCGGCCACCTGCATGTCGGCAATATCCGTACTGCACTCCATAACTGGATGTGGGCGCGCAAGACCGGCGGGCGCTTCCTGCTGCGCATCGACGACACCGATGCCGAACGCTCGCAAGAGGCGTATGTCGACGCGATCCGCGCCGATCTCGCCTGGCTCGGCCTCGATCCCGATGGCGAGGCACGCCAGTCGCAGCGTTTCGACCTGTATGAGCGCCGCTTTGCCGAACTCGTCGCGGCAGGCCGCGTCTATCCGGCCTATGAAAGCCAGCAGGAACTGGAGCTCAAGCGCAAGATTCAGCTCGGGCGCGGCCTGCCCCCGATCTACGACCGCGCCGCGCTCGCGCTGACCGACGCCGACCGCGCCGCGCTGGAGGCTGCGGGGACCCGCCCGCATTGGCGCTTCAAGCTCGACGGAAGCGCACCGATCGAATGGACCGACCTGATCCGCGGGCCCCAGCGCTTCGACCCGGCGACGATGAGCGATCCGGTCATTCGCCGCGCCGACGGGTCGTGGCTCTACCTGCTGCCGTCGGTCATCGACGATATCGACATGGGCATCACCCATGTCGTGCGGGGCGAGGATCATGTGTCCAACACGGCGGCGCAGGTGCAGATGTTCGCCGCGCTTGATGCCGCCCCACCCGCCTTCGCGCATGAAGCGCTGCTGACCGGGAGCGAGGGGAAGTTGTCGAAGCGACTCGGCTCGCTCGGCTGCGACCATTTCCGCTACACCGGGCTCGAGCCGCAGGCGATCATCGCCCTGCTCGCCCGCCTTGGCACCAGCGATCCGGTCGAGCCGCATGCCGATCGCACCCCGCTGATCGCCGGGTTCGACTTCGCCCGATTCGGCCGCGCCCCCGCGCGGTTCGACGAGGCCGAGCTGGCGCATCTCAACGCGCGCATCGTCCACCAGCTGCCGTTTGAAGCCGTCGCTGATCGGCTGCCGGATGGCATGGACGCTGCGGCATGGGACGCGATCCGCCCGAACCTCGAAACCGTCGCGGGTGCGGGCGACTGGTGGCAGGTCGTCGCCGGGCCGGTCGATGCCGCGCCCGATCCGGAGGACGCCGCATTCCTCGCCACGGCGGCCGACATCGGCGCATCGATCGACTGGAACGCCGACCCGTGGCACGCGCTGACCGGCGCGCTCAAGGAGGCGACCGGACGCAAGGGCCGCGCATTGTTCCACCCGTTGCGCCGAGCACTCACCGGGCGCGACTCGGGCCCGGACATGGCCGCGCTGCTGCCCCTGATCGGCCGCGACCGCGCGATCGAGCGGCTGCGCGGATAGAGCATCGCGCACTACCCGACCCATTCTGCCGGTTGTGCTAAGCGTGTCGAACCACCGTTCCCACGCTCAGTAACGACGGGGCACTCCCCCTCACGACCCACCAAGAAAGCATTTTGCAACCTTTGTGTGATGGTATATCATCCAGATCACCGGCAAAGACCGGAATGATGGAGAGCCTGTCATGCACACCAACCGCTATCAGCCTTCCGCATCGCGCCCGGCCAGTGCCGGCGCTTCCCTGCTCCTCGTCGCTGCAATCGGGTTCGGCGCGACCCTGGTTGGGCCGGGTGTGTTGCCCGAGATCTTCGTAGACCCGGTGCTCAACACGACCCACATTCCGCTTGAGCAGCCCAAGCCCAAACCGACCGAGCCGGTCCGAAACAAGCGCGAGGCGGTTCCCACCACCCAGCCACGCCCGCACCAGCCCGATCCGATGGTGCCGATCCGCAGCTCAGCCGATCCGATCGGATCAACCACCGAACATACTCCGATCCCAAGCGGCCCGCCCGCCGACCCCGGCCCGCTCTCGGGTGGCACCACCGTCGCCGACCCGCCCAAGCCGCCGGTGATGATCGGCGCGACGGTCGATCCGCGCTACGCCGACTCGCTCCAGCCGCCCTATCCCAGCTCCGAAATCCGTGCTCAGACCGAAGGCAAGCTGACCGCCCGCGTGCTGGTCGGCGTCGATGGCCGGGTGAAGGCGATCGAGATCCTCCGCACGCCGAGCAAGGGCCTGTCCGAAGCCACCCGCCGACATGCCCTGTCCCGCTGGCGCTTCAAGCCCGCAACGCGCGACGGCGTGCCCTATGAGGACTGGATGACGATGACGCTGAGTTTCAAATTGGTGGATTAGCAGCTTTGGCCCCGGCACCGGCCCGCTCCCCCACCGGCCACCCAGCGACAGTCTATTCTATGGGTGGCCGGGTGGGGGAGCGGGCCGGCGCCGACTGCCAAATCACAAGTGCACTGGTCCGGTGGCTCCAAAATCCCTATCTTGGGCGCCATGAGGTTCTTCAAACCCGATCGCCCCGTCTCGACGGTCGGCGCGCTGGCGGATCTGCGCAACGTCCTGCGCATCCGCCACCGCTACCAGCTGTGGTTCCTGCTCGCCGCAGCAATCACCACCGGCCTGGTCCTGTTCGGCTTCTACAAGGACTCGTATTTCGAGAAGCCGTACAAGCGCGAGATCGTCTATTTCCAGAACTGGCGCGCCGACCGGACGATCGACGAGATCATCGCCCAGCAAAAGATCGACGAACCGATCCGCCAGAAGCGCATCGCCGAGGAAAAGGCGAAGGCTGAAAAGAAAAAGCGCGAATACAAGAAGATCGACGACAAGCTGAAAGAATACGGGATTTGAACGACGCCGCGTGGATGGGTGCCGCGCTCGCGCTTGCCGAGCGCGCGCGGGGCCGTACCGCGCCCAATCCCAATGTCGGCTGCGTCATCGTGCGTGACAATCGCGTCGTCGGGCGCGGCTGGACCCAGCCCGGCGGCCGCCCCCATGCCGAGGCGATGGCGCTGGCCCAGGCGGGCGACGCGGCGCGCGGTGCGAGCGCTTACGTGACGCTCGAACCTTGCGCGCATGACTCGACGCGCGGCCCGGCCTGTGCCGACTCGCTTGTAACAGCGGGAATCGCGCGCACGGTGATTGCCCTGCGCGACCCCGACCCGCGCACCGACGGACGCGGCATCGCGCGACTCGAGGCAGCGGGAATCGCAGTAACGACTGGGATGCGCGCGAGCGAAGCCGAACGCAGCATGGCGGGCTTCCTGACCCGCCGAGCCTTGGGACGCCCGTTCGTCTCGCTCAAGCTCGCCACCTCGCTCGACGGCTGCATCGCGCTCGTCAATGGGACAAGCCGCTGGATCACCGGCCCGCGCGCCCGCCAGCATGCACATCTTGAGCGCGCGCGGCACGAGGCGATTCTGGTCGGGCGCGGCACGCTGGAAGCCGATGCGCCCATGCTCGACGTCCGCGTCCCCGGCCTTGAAGATCGCAGCCCCCGCCGCGTCCTGCTCTCCTCCAGCCACGTCCCCGGTTGGGAGCGACTCGCCGCGCCCGAGGCGATCGGCGACCTCGAAGGCATCGACCATTTGCTGGTCGAGGGCGGCGCACAGACCGCCGCCGCCTTCCTCCGCGCCGATCTGGTCGACCGGCTGCTGCTCTACCGCGCACCGATCCTGCTCGGCGGAAAGCCGGGGCTCGCCGATCTCGGCCTCGCCACCCTCGACCCGGCGCATGGCCGCTGGACATTGCACGACGCGCGGATGCTTGGCAGCGACCGGATCGAGGTCTACGAGCGCGCCAGAGGATAGGATATGTTCACCGGAATCATCACCGATGTCGGCGCGATCGAGGCGATCGAGACTCGCGGCGACCTGCGTGCGCGCATCACCACCGCCTATGACACCGCGACCGTCGATATGGGCGCGTCGATCGCCTGTTCGGGCGTCTGCCTGACCGTCGTGGATAAGGGACCGGGCTGGTTCGCGGTCGATGTGTCGAACGAAACCGTCTCGCGCACCGCGCCGCAATGGGTCGCCGGACAGCGCCTCAATCTCGAACGCGCGCTCAAGGTCGGCGATGAATTGGGTGGCCATATCGTCACCGGCCATGTCGATGGCGTCGGCACCGTGCTCGGCCTGTGCCCCGAGGGCGATTCGCAGCGGATCGGCATATCGGTGCCGGCCAGCCTCGCCCCGTTCATCGCCGCCAAGGGATCGATCACCATCGACGGCGTCTCGCTGACGGTGAACGAAGTGGCCGATCAGCCCGACGGCACCGCGCACTTCGCGATCAACCTCATTCCGCACACTCAGGCCGTGACCACGCTCGGCGCGCTGGCCCAGGGTCAGGCGGTCAATCTCGAGATCGACGTGCTTGCACGCTATCTCCAACGCATGGAGGCCGTTCGTGGCCAGTCCTGAAGTCAGCCGTCTTCCGCACGCCTTCCTCTCCTCGCCCGAGGAGATCATCGACGAGGCGCGCAATGGCCGCATGTTCATCTTGGTCGATGACGAAGACCGCGAGAATGAAGGCGACCTCGTCATCCCCGGCCAGATGGCGACCCCCGACGCGGTCAACTTCATGGCCAAGCACGGCCGCGGGCTGATCTGCCTCGCGATCACGCAAGGCCGCGCCGACCAGCTCGGGCTGGAGCCGATGGCGCGGCACAACGGCACCAGCATGGGCACCGCCTTCACCGTCTCGATCGAGGCGAAGGAGGGCGTCACCACCGGCATCTCCGCCGCCGATCGCGCGCGCACCATCGCGGTCGCGACCGACGCGACCAAGGACGCCGCCGACATCGTCTCGCCCGGCCATGTCTTCCCGCTCATCGCGCGCGAAGGCGGGGTGCTGGTCCGCGCCGGCCATACCGAGGCTGCGGTCGATGTCTCCCGCCTCGCCGGGCTCAGCCCCTCGGGCGTGATCTGTGAGATCATGAAGGACGATGGCACGATGGCGCGGCTCGACGACCTCGTCGCCTTTGCCCAGCTGCACAACCTCAAGATCGGCACGATCCGCGATCTGATCGCCTATCGCCGCCGCTACGACCATCTGGTCGAACGGCGCGCGGAAACGGTGTTCCAGAGCCGCTGGGGCGGCGACTGGCGCAGCATCGCCTTCTGGAACAAGGCGACCGGCACCGAGCAGCTCGCTTTGGTCAAGGGCCGCGTCACCCCCGACAAGCCGACCCTTGTCCGCATGCACGCATTGTCGCCGTTCGCCGACGTATTCGGCGAGGCGGGCGACCGTGGCCGCCTGCTCCAGCGATCGATGGAGATCATCGGCGAAGCAGGCGCAGGCGTCGTCGTCGTCATCAACAAGCCGCGCGCCGACGCCTTTACCATGGCGATCGAGCGCAAGGCGGGGAAGCGCACCGAAGTCGATATGGAGGAGTTGCGCGATTACGGCGTCGGCGCGATGATCCTCAACGAATTGGGGGTCGAGGAAATGGTGCTGCTCACCAACACCCATCACACGCTTGTCGGCCTCGACGGCTATGGCCTGCGCATCGTCGGTGAGCGCGCAATCGATCTGAAAGGCGAATAATGGCCAACATCCTGATCGTCGAAGCGCGCTTCTACGACCACCTCAACGACATGCTGCTCGTCGGCGCCCGCACCGCGATCGAGGCGGCGGGCCATGCGCATGAGACGGTCACCGTCCCCGGTGCGCTCGAAGTGCCCGGCGCAATCGTGCTGGCCGAGGAAACACAGCGCTACGACGCCTATGTTGCGCTCGGCGTGGTGATCCGCGGCGAGACCTATCATTTCGAGATCGTGTCGAACGAAAGCGCGCGCGGCATCATGGCGCTGACCATGGACGGCATTCCGATCGGCAACGGCATCCTCACCACCGAAGACGAGGCGCAGGCGATCCGCCGCGCCGATCCCGCGCAGCTGAACAAGGGCGGCGGCGCGGCCGAAGCGGCGATCGCCATGCTGGCGCTCAAGCAACGGCTATGACCCACCCGATCCTCTTCACCGAACGGCTGATTCTGCGCCGTCCGGCGGCGGAGGATCTGGACGGCTGGGCGGCATTCTCCGCCGATCCGGTCGCGACCGAGCATCTCGGCGGCCCGGTCGAACGCAGCGTCGCCTGGCGCCAGCTGTGCACCATGGCCGGCGCGTGGGAGATCAACGGCTTTTCGATGTTCAGCGTGATCGAGCGCGCGACCGGCAAATGGGTCGGTCGCCTCGGGCCGTGGATGCCCGAAGGCTGGCCCGGCACCGAAGTCGGCTGGGGCGTCGCGGGCGAATTTGCCGGGCGCGGCTATGCGTATGAAGGCGCGGTCGCGGCGATGGACTATGCCGTCGATGTGCTCGGCTGGAGCGAGGTGATCCACACCATCGCGCCGGAAAATACCCGCTCGATCCGCCTCGCCCAGCGACTGGGATCGACCAATCTGCGCCCGGTCCAGCTTCCCGCCCCCTATGCCGACGTCACCGTCGACGCCTGGGGGCAGAGCGCGGAACAATGGCGCGCCGGACGGGCCGCACGGTGACTGAAGTCCCGCCCAGCCGCTACAAGGTCGTCGAGCGCGACCGGCGGCTGGTGGTGATCGATACGCTGACCGGAAAGCCCGCAAGTGCGCCCGGCCCCATCGCCCAGCCTGATCGTCAGCCGACCCCAGACCTTCCGATCACCGAAACCGAACCGCGCCGCATCGACGACCGCAGCGGCGCGCAGATCCTGACCACCTCGCCGCTCTACGACCTCAAGGCACCGCGCAGGATCGTGATGGGCGACCGGTTCAACGAGAAGATCGGCAAGGCGATCGGCGGCTGGGTGATCGGCCTGTTCTTCGCCTTTTCGGTCGCCTTCCTGTTCTTCCCCTGGCTGATCGTCGTGCCGTTCGTGCTCGCCCTGCAACCCAAATTGCGCGCGGCGATCCGCCAATGGATCACCGCGCGCCTGGATGATGTGGAGCGGGGTTAGAAGACACCCCGACTCCGTAGGTTACGCGTCCTGCTTCGCCAGCGCCGGGTAATCGATATACCCCTCCGGCCCCTGGCTGTACCACGTCGCCATATTGCCCTCATTGAGCGGCGCGCCGGTGCGCAGCCGTTCGGGCAAGTCGGGATTGGCAAGGAAGGTGCGGCCAAAGCTCACCGCATCCGCCACCCCGCTGTCGAGCGCGGCCTGCGCCTCCTCGCGGGTGACATAGTCCGAATTGACCACCAGCGGCCCATCGAACACGGCACGGATCGCCGGGCTCAGCTTGGGCACTTCGGTGCGACCGAACGTCCCCTCCGGCCCCGGCTCACGCAGTTCGAGGAAGGCGATGCCGAGTTCCGACAGACGCTTTGCGGCGGGCAGGAACAGCGCATGCGGATCGCTGTCATCGACCCCCTGGCTCTCACCATTGGGCGACAGGCGCACGCTCGTGCGGTCGGCACCGATCGCCGCGACCACCCGCTCGGCCACATCGCTCAGCAGGCGGATGCGGTTGTCGACGCTGCCGCCATAGGCGTCGCTGCGCTGGTTCGCACCGTCGCGCAGGAACTGGTCGATCAGATAGCCATTGGCAGCGTGGATCTGCACCCCGTCAAACCCGGCCTTGCGCGCATTCTCGGCGGCGCGGGCATAATCGTCGAGGATGCCGGGAATCTCCGACAGGTCAAGCGCGCGCGCGACCTCCGAAGGCTGGCGCCCCTCATAGGTGTGCATATGCCCCTTGGTCTGCGTGGCCGAGGATGAAACCGGCTGCTCGCCGATGACCGAGCTGTGGACCTGACGCCCCATATGCCACAGCTGCGCGACGATCCGTCCGCCTGCTTCATGAACCGCCGCGATCACCGGCTTCCACGCCTCGACCTGCGCATCGTTCCACAGGCCGGGCGCGAACGGCCAGCCCAGGCCCTGACGGCTGATCCCGGTCGCTTCGGAAATGATCAGCCCGGCCGAGGCACGCTGGGCATAATAATCGGCCATGATCGCGGTCGGCACCGCATCGCGGTCGGCGCGGCCACGGGTCAGTGGCGCCATCAGCACACGGTTGGGTGCGGTGATCGCGCCCAGCGTCAGGGGATCGAACAGGTCGGGCATCAGTGAATTTTCCCTCCAATTGGGTTGCATAATGCAACAGATAGGAGGCTAAAGGCGCGATGCACGAGTCTGCCCCTCCAAGAAAAGCTGCGCCCGACCAAAGCGTCACTGCTTTGCCCTTCGCGGCGCTGCTGATCGGCAATCTGGCGCTCGCGTTCGGCCCATGGTTCGTCCGCGCCGCCGATGTCGGGCCGGTCGCAGCCGGCTTCTGGCGACTCGCGCTCGGCGTCCCGTTCCTGTTCGCGATCATTCTGGTCAGCCGCGGCGGCGCGATGCGGGGGACGCGCGGCCTGTGGGGAATCCTGCTGCTCGCGGGGATCGCGTTCGCCGCCGATCTCGCCTCGTGGCACATCGGCATCCTGCATACGACGCTCGCCAATTCGACGCTGTTCGGCAATTCGGCGACGCTGATGTACCCGATCTGGGGATTTTTCATCGCGCGTATGTGGCCGACGCGGCAACAGGGGCTCGCGCTCGCGCTCGCAGCGATCGGCGCGGGGCTGCTGCTCGGGCGCTCTTATGAGCTGTCGCCCCAGAACCTCGTCGGCGACCTGCTCTGCCTGCTCGCGGGCGCGCTCTACACCGTCTATTTCATCCTGATGGCCCGCGCGCGCACGGCAATGGCGCCGCTCCCCGCACTCGCCTGGTCCAGCCTGTTCGGCACACTCCCGATGCTGATCTTCGCCTGGGTATTGGGCGAGCAGATCTGGCCGCAGAATTGGGGCATCCTCGTCGGCCTTGCGCTCGCCAGTCAGGTCATCGGACAGGGGCTGCTGATCTACGCGCTCGGCCATCTTTCGCCGCTGGTCGTCGGCATCGCCCTGCTGACCCAGCCGGTCGTCGCCGGCACGGTCGGCTGGATCGTCTATGACGAGCGGCTGGGCGTGCCCGATTTCATCGGCGCGGCGCTGGTCGCGGTGGCGCTGGTGCTGGTGCGTCGCGGGAAAAGCCCTCCGGGACAGGTTGCGTCGAGCGCGGCAGAGGCTAAAACGTGAACATGACCCAGGTTGCCGACATGACGCTAGACGAGCTTCGCGACGCGCTTGCGCCGCACCTCGCGCCCAATGCTGCCTTTGACGGGTGGAGCGCGGACGCGGTCACCGCCGCCGCCGACGCGATCGGGGCGGATCACGACATCGCCCGGCTCGCGATTCCGGCCAAGCCGGTCGAGATGATCGACCTGTGGTTCGCGCATGTCGACCGCGAAATGGCCAGCCGCCTCACCCCCGAAGCGCTCGCATCGATGAAGATCCGCGCCCGGATCACTGCATTGG
Source organism: uncultured Alphaproteobacteria bacterium (assembly GCA_942493255.1). Lineage (GTDB taxonomy): Bacteria > Pseudomonadota > Alphaproteobacteria > Sphingomonadales > Sphingomonadaceae > Sphingomonas. Next base: position 123,083 of record OW818683.1, read on the forward strand.
TCGAGGCACGACTCGACATCCTCGCCCCGGATCGTGAAGCATTGCGCCGCGCGGTCGCGATCCTCGCGATGCCGCAGAACGCCGCGCGAGCCGCCCGGCTCGGCTGGCGCTCGGCCGATGCGATGTGGCGGCGTGCCGGCGACACCGCAACCGACTATAACCATTATACCAAGCGCGCGATGCTCGGCGGCATTTACGCTGCGACGATCGCGGTGTTCCTGAATGACGAGAGCGAGGGGCAGGCCGACACCCGCGCCTTCCTCGCCCGCCGGATCGACAACATCATGCAGTTCGAAAAGGCCAAGGCGAAGCTGGCGTCGCGGTCCGACCATCGCTTCAGCATGTCGCGCTTCATCGGCCGGCTGCGCTACACCGCGCGGTGAATCGGCACCGATTGCCCCGCGCGCAGAAGCTGCTTAGGCTGGCCCCCTTGTTAGACGGGGGAACGACCGATGAAGGCCGTGGCAATCATTCTCAACTTTTTCATTCCGGGCGTGGGCAGCCTGGTCATCGGCAAGACCGGCGCGGGCGTCGCGCAGCTGATCATCTATTTCGTCGGCCTGTTCTTCACGCTCACCTTGATCGGCGTCATCATCGGCGGCCCGATGATGCTGGGCGCTTGGATCTGGGGACTGGTGACCGCAGCGACCCATGTCGATCAGCCGGTACAGGTACATGTTGTCCATACCCACCAGCCGGGCGGATCGCCCGACGCCTGATCCGGGGCCGACCCCGCCTCACCTGGTGAGGCGGGGCTTATTGTGACTCCACTTCCCTATCCCGCCCTGCACGCCAGCCATGGCGGCATCTGGATTGCGACCGCCGAAGGGACGCGCAGCATCGGGCGGGGTGAGGCGGTGCGGATCGCCGCCGACACGCCGGTCATCCTGCTCAATGCGCCGCTGGCGGCACAGCGGCTGGGCTATCCCGACCTGTCCGGCCTCGACCTGCTGGAACTCTTCGCCTTCCTGCGCCCGGCGCGGTTCATGGTGCCGACACCGCGCGGCCTCGCCCGCACCTTGGGCATCGCCGAGCCCGCCGACGACGCCAGTGTCGCGCCATTCCTGCGCGACGCGGCCGAGGCGATGCTCGCCATTGCCGAAACCGACTGGCCGGAGCGCGAGGGGGCGTGGCACGGTGCCCAATCGCTCGCGCGGCTGCGCTGGAGCTGGGCACCAGCCGTGTCGCAGCGCCTGAGCAAGCCCGAAAAGGCCGAGCGCTGGCTATTCTCGCGCCTGCCCGAATGGAGCGAGGGCGCGCCGCGCACCCCACCGCGCACCGTGACGCTCGATCCTGAAGCCGTGCGCGATCGGCTCGCGGCGCTGACCGGGGCAGGCGCCGAAACCCGCGCCGGCCAGCGGCTCTATGCCGAAGCGGCAGCGAGCGCCTTCGCCCCGCGCACAATGCGCGATTCGCCCAATCTGGTGCTGGCCGAGGCCGGGACGGGCATCGGCAAGACCTTGGGCTATCTCGCCCCCGCCTCGCTGTGGGCGGAGCAGGCCGATGGCGCGGTGTGGATCTCGACCTTTACCAAGGCGCTGCAACGCCAGCTCGGCCATGAAGGCGAGCGGCTGATCGCCGATCCGGAGGAGCGCAAGCGCCGCATCGTCACGCGCAAGGGCCGCGAGAATTATCTTTGCCTGCTCAACCTCGAGGATGCGTTGCAGGGTGGGTTTGCGGGCCGCGCGGCAGTGCTGGCGCAGCTGGTCGCGCGCTGGGCGGCCTATAGCGCCGATGGCGACATGGTCGGCGGCGACCTGCCCGGCTGGCTCCCCGTGCTGTTCCGCCGCAACGGATCGACCGCGCTCACCGACCGGCGCGGCGAGTGCGTCTATGCCGGCTGCCCGCACTACCGAAAATGCTTCATCGAACGCGCCGCGCGGGCGAGCGCCGACGCCGATATCGTCATCGCCAACCACGCGCTGGTGATGGTCAACGCCGCACGCGGGCGCGAAACCGCGACGCGCCCGACCCGCTATGTGTTCGACGAGGGCCATCACCTGTTCGACGCCGCCGACGCGATGTTCAGTGTCGCATTGTCGGGGCAGGAGACGATCGAGCTGCGCCGCTGGGTCACCGGCCCTGAAAGCGGATCGCGCGGTCGCCGCCGTGGCCTTGCCGCCCGCCTGTCGGATGTCGCCAGCTATGACGATGCCGGCGCGCGCGCGATCACCGAAGCGGTCGACGCCGCCCGCGCTTTGCCCTCCGATGGCTGGCTCCAGCGCCTTGCCGAAGGCCAGCCGTTCGGCGCGATCGAGCAGCTTCTCGCCGCCGTACGCGGCCTCGTCTATGCCCGCGACGCCGATGGCTCGGGCGAGGCGGGCTATGGCATCGAGACCGAACTGGCCGAGCCGGACGCGCCGCTGATCGACGCCATCCCGCCCGCCGCTGCCGCACTCGAATCGCTGCTGCGCCCGCTGATGGCGCTCGGGCGACGGCTGGAGGCGGTGCTCGACGAAGCGCCCGACTGGATGGACGGGCAAGCGCGCGCGCGGATCGAGGGGGCGATCGCCTCGCTCGGCTGGCGCGCCGAAACCGTCGCCGCGTGGCTCTCGCTCGTCGCGCGCATCGGCGGCCCGGCGAGCGCCGACTTCGTCGACTGGCTCGCCGTCGAACGCATCGAAGGCCGCGAAATCGACATCGCCCTCCACCGCCGCTGGCTCGACCCCAGCAAGCCCTTTGCCGAAACTGTGCTCAAGCCGGCGCACGGCGCGCTGGTCACCTCAGCAACGCTGCGCGCGGGCGGGGACTGGGAGGTCGCGGAACAGCGCAGCGGCGCACAGCATCTGCTCCACCCGGCACAGCGGTTCGAGGCGGCATCACCGTTCGACTATCCGCGCCAGGCCGAAGTGCTGATCGTCACCGATATCAAGCGCGGCGACATGGGCGCGCTCGCCGCCGCCTATTCCCGGCTGATCGTCGCGGCGCAGGGCGGGACGTTGGGGCTGTTCACCGCGATCCGGCGGCTGCGCGCCGTCCACACCCGCATCGCCGACCGCCTCGCGCGCGAAGGGTTGCCGCTCTACGCCCAGCATGTCGACCCGATCGACACTGGCACCTTGGTCGACATCTTCCGCGACGACCCGCGCGCCTCGCTGATAGGCACCGACGCTCTGCGCGACGGCGTCGACGTCCCCGGCCACTCGCTGCGCCTGGTGGTGATGGAGGGGGTGCCCTGGCCCAAGCCGAGCGTACTCCACGCCGCGCGTCGTCTCGCCAATGGCGGAAGCGCCTATGACGACCGCATCGTCCGTGCGCGGCTGGCGCAGGCGTTCGGGCGCCTGATCCGGCGCGCCGATGATTCGGGTGCCTTCGTGCTGCTCTCCGCGGCAACCCCATCGCGCCTGCTCGACGCCTTCCCTGCGGGTACCCCGATACGCCGGCTCACGCTGGATGAAGCGGTCGAGCGCGTGCGGCGTCTTTCCTCCGTCGCATCGCTGGGGCAGAAGGCGCGCGAAACCGCCGATCGGGAGGGCCGATGAAGACGTTGACGGTACTGCGCCACGCCAAGTCGAGCTGGGACGATGCCGTCGCCCGCGATTTCGACCGGCCGTTGAATGCGCGCGGACAACGCGCCGCGGTAACCGTCGGCCGCCATATGCGCAGCGAGGGACTGACCTTCGACCATGTCGTCGCCTCGCCCGCTGTCCGGATCGTCGAGACGGTCGAGCAGGTCGAGACCGGCTATGGCAGCGCGCTCGCCCCTGAATGGGACCGCCGCATCTATCTCGCTTCGGCCTCGACCTTGCTCGACGTGGTCCACGAACTACCCGCAGGCGCCGACAGCGCGTTGCTGATCGGCCATAATCCGGGGCTTGAGGATCTGGTGCTGATGCTGGTTCCCGACCGCGTCGGCGACCTGCTGCGCGATTCGGTCGAGGAGAAATTCCCGACCGCCGCGCTGGCGATGATCACATTCGACACGGACGATTGGGGCGCGATCCGCTCCAGCGCCGGGACGCTGGTCCGCTTCGTCCGCCCCCGCGACCTCGACCCGGCACTTGGCCCGGAGCGTTGATCAGCGATCCTCGTCCAACGCATCCTGCAGCGCGTCACGCACCGCGCGCAGCGAGTCTGACCGCCCGCGCCGCGCACCCCGCTCGGCATCGAGCAGCCGCTGAACCCCGCGGATCGAATAGCCTTCGCGACTGAGCAGCGAGTCGATGCGGCGCACCAGCGCGGCATCATCGGGCCGGTAATAGCGGCGCCCACCCGCGCGCTGCAGCGGGCGGAGCTGGGGGAACCGCGTTTCCCAATATCTCAATATATGCTGGGGGCGCCCGATTTCCTGCGCAAGCTCACCGATCGTCCGGAAGGCTTCGGGGCCCTTCTCCGGACCGACTGCCATGTTATCCCCCGCTGACGATCCGGTCGCGCAGCATCTGGCTGGCGCGGAAGGTGAGGACCCGGCGGGGCGCGATCGGCACCTCTACCCCGGTTTTCGGGTTGCGCCCGATCCGCTCACCCTTGTCGCGCAGCACGAAGCTGCCGAAGCCCGAAATCTTGACATTCTCGCCCTTGGCGAGCGCCTCGCACATATGGCCGAGGATCTGTTCGACGAGCCGGGAAGCATCGGCGCGCGAGAGCCCGACGTCGCGATGCAGTGCATCGGCGAGATCAGCCCTGGTCAACGTCGCAGCGGATGTCATTCTAAACCCTCCAGCCCCGTCTTGTTACCGTAACACATTGAGGGACTGGTGCAACCATCGTTGCGCCCACGTTACGATACCGTGTTACTACGGTAGCGATGTCATTTCCGCGGTACCGGAATGGTACCAATACCCGATCAGAACCGGACCACCGCCGCGCCCCAGGTGAAGCCGCCGCCCATCGCTTCGAGCACCAGCAGGTCGCCCTGCTTGATCCGCCCGTCGCGCACCGCCGTGTCGAGCGCGAGCGGCACCGAAGCGGCCGACGTATTCGCATGCTGGTCGACCGTTACCACGACCTTCTCCGGCGCAAGGCCAAGCTTCCTGGCGGTCGCGTCGAGGATGCGGGCATTGGCCTGATGGGGCACCACCCAGTCAACGTCGTCCGGGTCCAGCCCGGCCGCGACCAGGCTCTCGGTCATCACGCTGGCAAGGTTGACCACCGCATGGCGGAACACTTCCTTGCCCTTCATCCGCAGCTTGCCGACCGTGCCGGTGGTCGACGGGCCGCCATCGACATAGAGCAACTGGTTGTGGCGCCCATCGGCGTGCAGCTTGGTCGCGAGCACGCCGCGCCCGCCATCGACCGCCGTGTCCTGCGCCTCCATCACGATCGCGCCAGCGCCATCGCCGAACAGCACACAGGTGGTGCGATCTTCCCAATCGAGAATGCGGCTGAACGTTTCGGCGCCGATCACCAGCGCGCAATTGGCGCTGCCCGCGCGGATCATGCTCTCCGCGACCTGCACCGCGTAGAGAAAGCCCGAGCAGACCGCCGCCACGTCGAACGCGACGCAATCATCGATGCCCAGCGCCGCCTGCACCCGGGTTGCACTGGCCGGAAACGTCTGGTCGGGGGTCGCGGTCGCCAGCACGATCAGATCGACCGCCTGTGCGTCGATCCCCGCCGCGCTCAGCGCCGCGCGCGCCGCATCGGTGGCAAGCGTCGATGTCGTCTCGTCATCACCGGCGATGTGGCGGAAGCGGATTCCGGTGCGCTCGACGATCCATTCGTCGGTGGTATCGACCCGCTCGGCCAGCTCGGCATTCGACACGCGGCGACGCGGCAGCGCCGAACCCGTTCCGGTGATCACTGCACGCCGCATGGTTGCGACGGCGCTCGATTCGCTCATGCTGCCTGGGCCTCGAAATTGCCGAGATCCTCGGCGATGCGGCGGGTCAGATCGTCACGCACCATCTTGGCGGCGACGCCGATCGCGGTTTCGACCCCGACTTCGTTGGCACTGCCGTGGCTCTTCACGACGATGCCATTGAGGCCGAGAAACACCGCGCCATTATGGTTGTTGGGGTCGAGGTGATGGCGCAGCAGATCGGTCGCTGGCTTCGAGATCAGGAAGCCGATCTTCGAGCGAATCGAGCTGGAAAAGGCGCGGCGCAGCAGGTCGCCGACGAAGCGCGCCGTGCCCTCGACCGTCTTGAGCGCGATATTGCCCGAAAAGCCGTCGCACACGATCACATCGACATTGCCGCGCGACATGGCATTGCCCTCGACGAACCCGGTAAAGCGCAGCGGCAGATGCGTCGCGGCGCGCAATTTCTGCGCGGCGTCACGGATGATGTCGGTACCCTTGAGCTCTTCGGTGCCGATGTTGAGCAGCGCGACTCGCGGGGATTCGAGGTCGAGCACGGTGCGCGCATAGGCGGCGCCCATGACCGCGAATTGGATGAGGTTGCGGCTGTCGACCTCGGTATTCGCGCCCAGGTCGAGCATCACCACGTCATTATCGCCCAGCGTCGGCATCCGCGCGGCAAGCGCAGGGCGATCGATTCCCGGCATGGTGCGCAGCGACAGCTTTGCCATCGCCATCAGTGCACCGGTATTACCAGACGACACGGCAGCGGCGGCATCGCCCCGCTTTACCAGGTCGATCGCAATGCCCATCGACGTCGTCTTGGCGCGGCGAATCGCCTGGCTTGGCTTGTCGGCGGCGGTCACAACCTCGGGAGCGTGGACGATTTCCGACGCAACGGAGAGATTGGGATGGGACTTCAGCCCCTCGCGAATCGCGTCTTCGTCGCCGACGAGCAGAAAGCGCATGCCATCGAACCGGCGTCGCGCACGCGCGACTCCGGCGAGCATGACCGCCAGCCCCTCATCGCCGCCCATCGCATCGACGGCGATTCGTGCGCTTGAGGTCATGGCCAACGGTCCTTGATTGCTTGGGCTCAGCCCTCGACCGAGACGATCTCGCGGCCGTTATAATGGCCGCATGCGCCGCACAGCACGTGCGGACGCTTCAGTTCGCCGCAGTTCGGGCATTCCTGGAATGCCTGGACCGTCAGCGCGTCGTGCGAGCGACGCATACCGCGGCGGCTGGGCGAAACTTTTCTCTTGGGGACGGCCATTTCGGCAAACCTTCTTGAACTGTCGTCTTAAAACCTGGATCGCGATACGCCCATGACGGCGAACGGGCAAGCGCCGGGGTCCGGCACTCGCCGGACAGCCCTGGGCCAGTCGCGAAGCGAGCGAGCGCCTATACCGATTTCCGTTCAAGTTGCAAGGCGGCGCGCGGCGTGGCACCGAAGACACCTTATTGGGGGAAGCAATCCATGGACGCAATCATCCTGCCGGTGACGCTAGCCGCTGCTTCGGCCTGTGCGCTGCTCAATGCCTGGCTCACCTTCCGAGTCGGGCAGGTGCGGCGCGCCGAGAAGATCCTGGTCGGTGACGGGGGCAGCACCCGGCTGACCGCGCGGATGCGCGCCCAGCTCAATTTCGTTGAGCACGCCCCGTTCGTGCTGATCCTGATTGCGCTGATCGAACTGGCGGTCGGGACAGAGACCTGGCTGTGGGCCGTCGCGGCGCTGTTTGTCGCCGGGCGCATCCTCCACGCATTCGGGATGGACGGCTGGCTGCCGGGGCGCATGATCGGCATCGCGGTCACCCTACTCGTGACGATCGGCCTGGCCGGCTATGCCGCAACCATCCCCTATTTCGCATTCAGCGAATCGGAAACGATCGAGCTGGTCGAGGCGACGGGTTAAAGTCCTTCGACCCACGCGTTGAGCAGGCTGTGGGCGATCGCGTAGCGCGGCGGGGCGATGAACCGGGCATCCGGCTCACCCGCCAGCGCCGCGCGCGCCTCGTCCCGCGAGACCCACATCGCGTCCTCGATTTCGGTGGTGTCGAGCGATAGCGCATCGCCTTCGGCACGCGCGATACACGCGATCATCAGCGACGAGGCGAATGGCCAAGGCTGGCTGGCGATGTAGCGTACGTCGCTGACGCGCACACCAGCCTCTTCCAGTGTCTCGCGCGCAACCGCTTCCTCGACCGATTCGCCGACCTCGACGAACCCGGCGAGCGCCGAATAGCGACCTGCGGGCCATGCCGCCTGCCGGCCGAGCAGCGCGCGCCCGTCATGTTCGGCGAGCATGATCACGACCGGGTCGGTGCGCGGAAAATGCTCGGCGCCGCAACCCGAGCAACGCCGCGCCCAGCCCGCTCGGAAGATCTCGGTCGCGCTGCCACAGGCCGCGCAAAAGCCATGGCGTTGGTGCCAGTCGACCAGACTGCGCGCGCAGGCATAGAGGCTCGCCTGATCGGGCGGCATCAGACCCAGCATCGCGAACAAGGCCGGCGACCGCGCCGCACCATGCCGCTCGCCCATGCGCAGCGGGACAAAATGCGGTTTGCCGTCGATATATCCTAGGAACAACGGCTCCGCGTCGTCGGCGACGTCGGCAAGACTTGCCCAGACCAGTCGCCCCGCGTCGTCCAGTTCGGGGTCGAGCCCATTGAGCTTCAGCAGCCGCGCGCGCCAGTCGCCCAGCGCAGTGGCGAGTGCCTCCGGGTTGTTGCGCTCGCGATCGGCGCGGTCGAGCACCCCGCCCGTAAACCCGACTTCAAGCCGCATCAGCGCGCTGCTTGGGCGTAAACGGCTTTGACCGCATCGGCGCGCAGCGGCCATTTGTCGGACGGGAAGTAATTGACCATCACCGTCCCGCGAATCTTCTTCGACGGATCGACCCACGCGACCGTGCCGGCCGCGCCGCCCCAGCCATAGGTGCCCTTGCCCGCGCCGCCCGGAACATCCTCAAGCTGCACCGAACCGCCCGCGCCATAGCCCATCTTCGGCCCCGCCGCCCCGCCGCTGCCGCTCGGCGCGCCACCAAAGGTGACGCCTGCGGGCAGCAAATCGGACATGGCGAGCCGCACCGTCTCGGCCTTCATCACCCGCACGCCATCAACCGCGCCGCCATTGGCGAGCATGTGCAGGAAGCGATCGTAGTCGCGCGCCGACATGACGAGGCCAGCACCGCCATAAGGGAAGGACGGCGGCGTCAGCCAGGCCGAGGTCTTCGCGGGATCGAACGGGATGCGATTGTCGCCCGCCCAGGCATAGTTGGTCGCGAATCGCCCGATCTCCGACTGCGGCACCGTCCAATAGGTCGAGCTCATCTTGAGCGGCGTCAGCATCCGCGTCTGCAGGAACTGCTCATAGGGCATCCCCGCAGCCGCCTCGATGATCGCGGGCAGCAGGTCGAGGCTGATCGAATAGCTCCATTTGGTGCCCGGCTCGGCGATCAGCGGCAGCGTCGCGACGCGCTCGGCAAATTCCTTGAGGCTGGTGGGGCGCAGCGGCCGCGCCTGCGCTTCCAGTGCCGCGTTGACCGCAGCCGGCGTGATGCCCAGCCGCTCATATTCCTTGAGCAACGGCCCCTTGGTGATGATCGAATAGCCAAGCCCGGCAGTGTGCGTCACCAGATGCCGCACCGTGATCTGCGTCGTCGCGGGCCGGCTGTCGAGGCTGTTGGCCGGATCGGTCAGCACCTTCATGGTGCGAAAACCGGGGAAGAAGTCGGAAATCGGCTGGTCGAGCTTCAGCTTGCCGTCCTCGACCAGCATCATCGCCGCCATGGCGGTGATCGGCTTGGTCATCGAATAGACGCGCCACAGCGAATCGGGCGTGGCAGCAGCGGCGTCAGCCTCCACCGCGATGCGGCCCGCGCTGGCAAAGACCGGCGCCGAATCGCCGACGCCATAGGCAACGACGATGCCCTGGGTACGGTTCTGCGCGACATAGTCCTTCGCCAGCGCCTCGACCGGAGCCGCCGCCTGCGTCGCAGTCGCCGCCTGTCCGAACGCCGCCGATTGCGTGGTCGCCAGCGCCAGCGCCAGCGCCGCCGCGCCACCGATCATCCAGGTTCGCTTCATGCTTCGCTCTCCATCGCCTCGACCGCCTTGGCGAACAGCCGCGGAAGTCCTGCCTCATCCAGTCGCGCGATCGGCCACCATTCGCCCTCGACCGCGTCTATGTGACGCGCGAGTGTTGCAGTCGCAAGCACGCCGTTCAGTTCGAAATGCGTAAAGACATGGCGGATTGCCGCATTGCGCAGCGTCCAGTCGGCCGCGACCGGCGCATCGGCCAGCCCCGGCGGACTATCGCTCCACGGCCCGGTGGGCAGCGCACGCATGCCCCCCAGCAACCCCTTGTCCGGGCGCCGGACCAGCAGCACCGCCCCATCCGCTTCCAGCCAGAAAAATGTGCCGTAGCGCACCGGTCGCGCGCGTTTCTTCGCCTTCACCGGAAACGCCTCCGGGGTCCCCGCCCGCCGCGCAGCACAGGGTTCGGCAAGCGGGCACAGCAGGCATTTGGGCTTGCGCGGGGTACAGATCGTCGCGCCCAGATCCATCATCGCCTGCGCGAAATCGCCCGCGCGCGCATCCGGCGTGATCGAATCGGTCAGCCCGCGGACCTGCGGCTTAGCTCCCGGCATAGGCTCCGCGAGCGCGAACAGCCGCGTCACCACCCGCTCGACATTGCCGTCGACCACCACCGCGCGCTGCCCGAACGCAATCGCCGCCACCGCCGCCGCCGTATAGGCGCCAAAGCCGGGCAGTGTCCGCAACGCCGCCTCGTCCGCAGGCAGCCGCCCGCCATGCTCCCCCGCCACCGCCCGCGCCGCCGCCAGCAGGTTGCGCGCACGGGCATAATAGCCCAGCCCCGCCCACGCGCTCATTACCTCGGCATCCGGCGCAGCCGCGAGGCTGGCAAAATCGGGCCAGCGCGTCGTGAATTTCTCGAAATAGGGGATCACCGCCGCGACCTGAGTCTGTTGCAGCATCACTTCGGACAGCCACACGCGATACGGATCGGGCGGCGGCGTCCCCGGCGGCGCGCGCCACGGCAGCACCCGGGCGCTGGCATCATACCAGCCGAGCAGCAGATCGGCGATGTCGCGAGAAACATTGTCGGGCACGCCCCGCCTATGGCATGGACGACGCCGATGAGTAAGCCGCGCGCCACACCCGACGCACCCCGCCGCAGCAACCGTGTTCGCGCCGTCGCGGATCTGGTGCCCGATGTCGGCCGCGTCGCGTTCCGCAAGTTCGGCTTCATCCAGAGCGCGGTGCTCAGCCGCTGGAGCGAGATCGTCGGCGAGCGCTATGCCGGCGTCTCCTCGCCCGAATCGATCCGCTTCCCGCGCGGCGAGCGGTCGAACGGCGTGCTCAGCCTGGTCGTTCAGGGCGCCCACGCCCCGATGATGCAGCATATCGCGCCCGAGATCGTCGACCGGGTGAACCGTTTCTTCGGCTATCCCGCCGTGGCGCGCGTCGCGATCCGCCAGGGCGAGGTCATCCGCCCGGCAAAACCCGCCGCGCCGCTGCCCGCCGCCCCCATCCCCGCCGAACTCGGCGACAGCCTGCGCGCGATCGTCGATCCCGAATTGCGTGCCGTTCTGGAAGGGCTCGCGGCGGGCGTCGCCGCGCCCGTGCTCAAACTTGGAAAGATCGACTGATGCGTCTGTTCGCCGTCCTCGCCCCGCTTGCCGTTGCTGCCGTCGTCGCTGGCGGCGCAACCGCGCAACAGCCCAAAAAGGCGCCCGCAGCGCGCGACTGGTCGACGCATGTCGTGCAGGCTCCGTCCGGCGCCTATCTGATCGGCAATCCGGCGGCGAAGGTGAAACTGGTCGAATATATCAGCTACAGCTGCGGCCATTGCGCCGAGTTCATCGCCGAATCGAAACTGCCGCTAAAGGACGGCTATGTCCGCCGCGGATCGGTGCGGATCGAGGTGCGGCACGCGGTGCGCGACCCGATCGACATGGCGGCCGCACTGCTCGCGCGCTGCGCGGGACCGCAGGGCTTTCCCGGAGCAACTGACGCGATCTTTGCCGATCAGCGGTCGTGGTTCCGGATCGGATCGCAATGGTGGAAGACCAATGAGCCGGCACTCCAGTCGCAGCCGCCACTGGCCCGGTTGAAGGCGGTGGCCGAGGCATCGGGGCTCAGCCCGCTGATGCGCGGTCGCGGCATGACTCAGGCGCGGATCGACCAGTGCTTTGCCAACCCGGCCGACCTCAACCGCCTGACCACGATGGCCGAGGCATCGTGGAAGGTGATCAAGGGCACGCCGACCTTCGTGATCAATGGCAAGACCGGTGGCGGTGGCCATTGGGATACACTCGAACCCGAACTGCGCGCCGCCGGCGCGCGCTGATCTATCCCCCCAAAGCGTGGAGACGTGACTTGAAGCGAATTGCAATCGGCCTGGTATCGGCGATGGCGCTGGCCAGCTGCGGCGGCGAAGACGCAGGCAACAACACCGCCGCCGCGCCGGCCGCCCCGGTCGCGGGCGCATCCGCCCCCTCGGGCACCCAGTGGGTCGATACCGTCGTCAAGACGCCCGAAGGCGGCTTTCGCATGGGCAACCCCGACGCGGCGATCAAGCTGATCGAATATGGATCGCGCACCTGCGGCCATTGCGCCAATTTCGCGATCACCGGCATGGAGCCGCTCAAGGCCTATATCGCGACGGGCAAGGTCAGCTTTGAATTCCGCGACTTCCTGCTCAACCAGATCGACGTCGGCGCGGCGCTGGCCGGCCAGTGCGCCGGTCCCGCCACCTTTTTCCCGATCCTCGACCAGATGTTCGCCGAACAGCAGACCTTGATGAGCAACGGACCGAAGCAGGGCGACCCCTTCATCCAGCAGGTCGAAGCGATGCCGCCGCAGCAGCGCGTTGCCGCAGTAGCGGAGAAGTTCGGCTATCTCGCCTTCGTCCAGCAGCGCGGCGTGCCCGAGGCGCAGGCGCGCGCGTGCCTCGCCGATCAGGCCGCGACCGAAGCGCTGGTGAAGGCGGCCGAGACTGGCCAGAAGGAGTATAACATCTCCGGCACCCCGACCTTCATCCTCAACGGCAAGGTGCTGGAAAACACCGGCACCTGGCCGCAGGTCGAAACCGCGCTGAAGGCAGCAGGCGCCTGACCATGACCCGTGGGCGGGGCCGCTGATATGCAAATCAAGCGGCTCCGCCTGACGGGGTTCAAAAGCTTCGTCGACCCCGCCGACCTGCGCATCGAGCCGGGGCTGACCGGCATCGTCGGCCCCAATGGCTGCGGCAAGTCCAACCTGCTCGAAGCGCTGCGCTGGGCAATGGGCGAGAACAGCGCCAAATCGATGCGCGGCGCGGGGATGGAGGACGTGATTTTCGCGGGCACCGCGACCCGTCCGCAGCGCGACTTTGCCGAAGTCTCGATCCTCGCCGAACAGGCTGGCGGCCCCGATGAAGGCGAGTTGGAAGTGGTCCGTCGCATCGAACGCGGCGCGGGTTCGGCCTATCGCATCAATGGCCGCGACGTGCGCGCCAAGGATGTTGGCCTGTTGTTCGCCGATTCGGCGACCGGTGCGCATTCCCCGGCCTTGGTCAGCCAGGGCCGGATCGGCGCAATCATTCAGGCCAAGCCCGGCGAACGCCGCCAGATGCTCGAGGAAGCCGCCGGCATCTCCGGCCTGCATGTCCGGCGCAAGGACGCCGAACAAAAGCTGCGCGCGACTGAGACCAATCTCACCCGGCTCGACGAGATGATCTCCGACCAGGAGGCGCGCGCCGCCGCGCTCAAGCGTCAGGCGCGTCAGGCCGAGCGTTATCGCGAGCTGTCCGACCGCATCCGCGTGGCCGAGGCGCGGATGATCTTCGCCCGCTGGCGCGACGCCGCCGCCGCAGCCGATGCCGCCAAGAAGGAAGCCGCCGCTGCCGAGGCGCTGGTCGCCGAACGCACGGCGGCACAGGAAAGCGCGCTCGCCGCGCAACAGGCGGTTGCAACAACGCTAGCTACGGCGCGTGCCGCTGCCCTTGGCCAGCGCGACCGGGCGAGCGAGGCGATGCACCGGCTCGCGACATTGCGCAGCGAACGCGCCGCGATCGACCGGCGGATCGCCGAACTGCACGATTCGGCCGCGCGGCTGGAAACCGACAAGGAACGCGAAGGCGCACTCGCGCGCGATGCCGCCGACGCGCTCGCCCGGCTCGACAGCGAGAGGCAGGCGCTCGAGTCGCGCATCGCCGAAGCAACGGCGCGCATGCCCGATCTCGACGCAGGGCTCACCGACGCCGAACGCGCCGCGCGCGATGCCGAAGTGGCGCTGGCACAGGCGCTCGCTGCCCAAGCCGCCGAGGCCGCCGAGACCCGCGTCGCCGACGCCGCGCTCGCCGCCGCCCGCACCCGTGCAGAACGTGCGACTCGCGAAGCCGCGCGGGTCGAGGCGGAAATCCGCGCGCTCGGCGATCCCGTCCCGCTCGCCGCCGAACGTCAGCGCGCCGCCGATGCGCGCGCGCAGGCAGCACATCAGGCCGAATCCGCGCGCACCGGTCTCGCCCGTGCCGATGCCGCCGAACGCGCCGCGATCGATTCGCGCAGCCGCGCTCAGTCCACGCGCGCCGAGGCGCATGCCGAACTCGCTCAGCTCGACAGCGAAGCGGCGGCCCTGTCCAAAGCGACCCGGCCCAGCGGCAAGGAACGGCTGCTCGACCGGCTGACCGTGGCGCCGGGCTATGAACGCGCGCTCGCCGCCGCGCTGGGTGACGATCTGGAAGCCGGGCTCGACCCGACGGGCGAGCGCCATTGGGCGGGGGCAGAGGCACTGCCCGGCGACCCGCCGCCGCCGCGCGGGACCACCCCCTTGGCCGTCCACGTCACCGCCCCGCCCGCGCTCGCCCGACGGCTGACACAGGTGCTGGTTGCCGAAGCCGATGAAGGCCAGCCGCTCGCGGTCGGGCAGCGGCTAGTGACGCTGATGGGCGTGCTGCGGCGCTGGGACGGCTATGTCGCGCGCTCGGGCGGCGCGGCGGCTGCGGAGCGGCTGGAGCGGGTCAACCGGCTCCACGCGATCGAGAAAGCCCGCCCCGCCGCAGTGCGTGCGGTCGATGCCGCCGACACCGAGCTCACGCGGATCGAGGCCGAGATCGCCGAGGCGAAGCGAGCCGCGTCCGACTGCCGCCGCCTGCTCGACAGCGCCGAAACCACGGGGCGTGAGGCGGCCCGCGCCGAGGACCGCGCCGCCGCCGCAATCGAGCGGCTCGATGCCCAGCGCGCCGATCTTGAGGGGCGCCGCGCCCGCACCGCCGCCGAGCAGGAGGAAGCCGCTGGCGAGGTCACCCGTGCCGAAGCCGCCCGCGCCGCGCTGCCCGATGGCAGCGAGACCCGCGCGAAGGTCAGCGCGCTGTCGTCCGAAGCCGAACGGCGCCGCACCGCCGCCGCGACCGCGCGGGCCGAGCGCGGCGCGCTGGAACGCGACATCGCGTCAGCACGCGAGCGCCTCGCCGCCGCACAGGCAGAACGTCGCAGCTGGACCTCACGCGCCGGCGAGGCGGCACGACGCATCGCCGAAATGGACGCGCGCGCAATCGAACTCGCCGAAGCCTCCGCTGCCCTTGCCAGTCGTCCTGCAGAACTCGACGCGGCGGTCACCGGGGCCGAACGCGCGAGCGAGGAAGCGCGGATCGAAAGCGCCGCCGCCCAACTCGCCGAGCGTGAAGCCGAAGCAGAACTACGCGGCACCGAAGCAGCCGTCCGCGCCGCCGGCGATGCGTTGGGCGAGGCCCGGGAGCAGCGCGCCGGTGCCGTCGCACGTGCCGAGAACCACGATCTGCGCCGAGTCGAAATGAACCGCCTGTCGGGCGAGCGTTTCGAATGTCCGCCGCCTGTCCTCTCGCAGCGCGTCGGCTTCGATCCCGACAGCGTGCGCGGCCCGCAGGATGAATCCGCGGCGCATGACCGGTTGATCGCCGAGCGCGAGCGGATCGGCCCAGTCAATCTCGTCGCCGAAACCGAACTGGCGGAACTCACCACCGCCGCGCAGACCGCCGCCGCCGAGCGCGACGAACTGATTCAGGCGGTCCACCGCCTGCGCGGCAGCATCGGCACACTCAACCGCGAGGGCCGGCAACGCCTGCTCACCGCGTTCGAGGCGGTCGACCAGCATTTCCGCCGCTTGTTTTCCACGTTGTTCAACGGCGGGCAGGCGCATCTCGCGCTGATCGACTCCGACGATCCGCTCGAAGCCGGGCTGGAGATCATGGCGCAGCCGCCGGGCAAGAAGCTCCAGTCGCTGACCCTGCTCTCGGGCGGCGAGCAGGCGCTGACCGCCGTCGCGCTGATCTTCGCCCTCTTCCTCACCAACCCCGCCCCAATCTGCGTCCTCGACGAAGTCGATGCGCCGCTCGATGACGCGAATATCGAACGCTTCTGCGACCTGCTCGAAGCGATGACGCGCGAAACCGCGACCCGCTACCTCATCGTCACCCACAACGCCGCGACGATGAGCCGCATGCACCGCCTGTTCGGCGTGACGATGGTCGAACGCGGGGTCAGCCGCCTCGTCTCGGTCGATCTGGGCGGCGCAGAATCGCTGCTGGCGGC
This sequence comes from uncultured Alphaproteobacteria bacterium, assembly GCA_942493255.1. GTDB lineage: Bacteria > Pseudomonadota > Alphaproteobacteria > Sphingomonadales > Sphingomonadaceae > Sphingomonas. The sequence continues at coordinate 139,399 of OW818683.1, forward strand.
GGAGTGATGCAAACTGACGTCCATCATTTCTCGGCCGCCGATATCGAGCCGATCCAACGGCTTCTCGCCAGGTTGGGGCGCCCCTCTTTGCGGTCGGTCGCAACCGCAGTCGTGATTGCGACAGCGCTCGCGCTGCTCGCATATGTCGCTGGGGAGCCAAATCTGGCAGCGTTTCCGGGCATCGCGCTGGCAATCGCCGGTGTCGCATGGTTGACCCATGGGTCATCGCGCGGAACCCTCGAAAGATGGGTCACATTGCATGCGCCTTGCGCGCCGATCGTCTCATGGGACGCGGTCGGATTTCGCAGTGGCGGGTGCGTTCACGGGACGGATAGCGCGTTTCCTTGGAACACGGTGCGCGCCGCAGTCGCCAGTCCGGATTACATCATCCTGCAGGCGCGCTGTGGCCCATTGATCATTCCACAGCGCGCGCTGGACGCCGAGCGCGCTTCAGACCTGTTGCGCGAGCTCGAAGCAAATAACATCGCGGTGCGCCTTGCCGACTGACGCGGCCCTCGCCGCACGCCCCACCCGCTTCCGCCTCGCGCTGTTCGGCTTCGGGGATTTTGCGTTCAATCTCTACTGGCAGAGCGCGATGCTCTTCCTGCTGTTCTATTACACCGACGCGCTGGGGCTGCCGGTGGGGGTGGCGGCGACGATCTTCCTGGCCGCATCGGTATGGGATGGCATCGCCAATTTCGTCGCCGGGCTGCTCGCCGACCGGCATGAGCCGCGCGGGGGACTGGGACGGCTGATCGCCTTGGGTGGCGTGCCGCTGGGCCTCGGTTTCATGCTTGCCTATCTGCCGCCGCTCGCGCCAGGCATCTGGGGGATGGTCGGCGTCTTTGCCGGCCATATCCTGTTCCGCACCGCCTATGCCTTTTTGAACGTGCCCTATCTCGCGATGAGCGCGCGGGTCAGCGCCGACAGCAACGATCGCGCGTTCGTTGCCGGCGTCCGCATGCTCTCGGGCACGCTCGCTGCGATCGTCGTCGCGCTCGGCACCGTTCCACTCGGCACGGGGCTGCTTGGCGCACAGGCCGCAGCGGACGCGTTTTTCGGCGCGGCGATCCTGTTCGCGCTCGCCGGGGCCGCGATCCTCGCCTTTGTCGGCCTGAGCTATCGCGAAGCCGACGTGCCCGAGCGCGCGGAGCCGGTCCCGGTGCTGACCGCATTGCGCGTAATCGCCGCCAACCGCGCCTTCGTCACGCTGAACCTTGCGATGATGGCGGTGATCGTGGCGGTGACGATCCTCAACAAGTCGGTCCTCTATTACTTCAAATATTTCCTGCACGATGAAGCGAGCGGACAGCTGGCGCTCGCATCGATGAGCGTGGTCAGCGCGGTGTCGGTGCCGCTATGGATGCTGCTGCGCCGCCGCATCGGCGCGCGCGGACTGTGGTTCCTTGCCGCCGGGCTTGCCAGCGCCGGACTCGCCGCCTTCGCGCTGTTCGACATTCACCGCGCCGGGGTGATGCAGGCCTATCTGATGGCGATGCAGGCGATGATCGTCGGGCTCAACTTCGTGTTCTGGGCGATGCTGCCCAACACGATCGAATATGGCGAACAGCGCACGGGCTTACGCGTCGAGGGCGCAGTGTTCGGCATGGCGGCGCTGCTTCAGCGCGTCGCGATCGGCATCGCCACCGCGATCATCGGCTTTGGCTTCGATGCCGCCGGCTATGTCGCCAATGTCGAACAAAGCGCGGCGACGCTGACCGCAATGCGGCTGACCATCGGCGCGGTTCCCCTCGCCTTCCTCGTATTCTCGTGTGTGATGATGGCGCTCAACCCGCTGGCGCGCGGGGCACACGCGCAGATCGTCAAGGATCTGCGCCGTTAACTCCCCCTAATTCGGCACCGCCCCGGGGGAGGAGGGGGAGCTGGAGCGGTGCCGAATCCCGGACCAGGTCCGGGGCGCGCGGCCGTCAGGCCGCTACGAGGGTGAAGGTCGAATGCACGCCCTGCGCCTCCGCCGACGGCGCGATCCACACGTCGAACAGGCCCGGCTCGACCGTGGGCTTGAGGTCCATGCCGATGAACTGCAGGTCGCGGCGGCGCAGCACGAAACGCACCGTCTCGCTCCCGCCGGGAGCCAGCGCCAGCTTGCGGAACGCCTTGAGCTCGCGCACCGGGCGGGTGATGCTCGCCGCGCGGTCGCGGATGTACAGCTGCACCACTTCCTCGATCGCGCGCGTGCCACGGTTGGTGATCGTTGCGGTGAACGCGATCTCGCCGTCCCAGCCAAGCGTGCCCTGCTGCGGATTGAGGCCCGCATATTCGACCTTGCCGTAGGTCAGGCCGTGACCGAACGGATAGAGCGAGCTGTTGGGCGCGCTCCGCCAGCGCGTCTTGTAGGGCTCGAGCTTGTCGTCGCTCGGGTTCGGGCGGCCGGTCGGCTTGTGCGCATAGTGATAGGGCTGCTGCCCCGATTCACGCGGGAAGCTGATCGGCAGGCGCGCCGACGGGCTGTAGTCGCCGAACAGCACGTCGGCGATGGCATTGCCGCTCTCCGACCCCAGGAACCAGGTGACGAGGATCGCGGGCGCGTTCTTGACCGCCCCCTCCAGCGCCAGCGCGCGGCCATTCTTGAGCAGAACGACGATCGGCTTGCCGGTCGCCGCCACCGCTTCGGCCAGCGCCATCTGCGGCGCGGGAACGGTGATGCTGGTGCGCGACTGCGCCTCGCCCGACATGTTCTCGGACTCGCCGATCGCAAGCAGCACGACGTCCGCAGCGTTCGCCGCCGCCACTGCCGCAGCGATGCCACCGTCGAGCGGCTCTTCGACCTTGGAGCCGAGCGTCACCGTGACCGGTGCCGTCTTGCCCAGCGCATTGCGCACGCCGGTGGCCAGATCGATCGCCTGTTTGTTGTCGCCATAGACGCACCACGGGCCGTTAAGGTCGTGCTGCCCCTCGGCGAACGGGCCGATGATCGCGATCTTCTTGCCGCTCTTGGGCAACGGCAGCAGGTCGCCGTCATTCTTGAGCATCACGATCGAACGCTTGCCCGCATCGCGCGCGAGAGCGAGGCTTTCCTTGGTCCGCGTCCGCGCCGCCTCACGCTTTTCGTCGATGCGGCGGAACGGGTCTTCGAACAGGCCGAGCTTCGCCTTGAGCGCCAGCACCTTGCGCACCGATTCATCGACGCGCGCCATCGGCACCTCACCCTTTTCGACCAGGTCGGGCAGGTGGTCGCGGTAGAAGCCGCTGGTCATGCTCATGTCCACGCCGGCCATGAAGGCGAGCTTGGTCGCCTCACGCGCGTCGGCGGCATAGCCGTGCGCGATCATCTCCATGTCGCCGGTGTAATCGGATACGACGAAGCCGTCGAAGCCCCATTCGTCGCGCAGAATCTTGCGCATCAGCCATTCATTGCCGGTCGCCGGGACGCCCGACAATTCGTTGAACGCGGCCATGGTGGTCGGCGCGCCAGCGGCAAATGCGGCCTGGAACGGCGGGAAATAGACTTCGCGCAGCGTGCGTTCGGACACGTCGACGGTGTTGTAGTCGAGGCCCGCTTCCGCCGCGCCATAGGCAGCGAAATGCTTGGCACACGCCATCATCGTGTCGATCGCCTTGAGGCTCTTGCCCTGAAAGCCGCGCACGCGCGCTTCGGCGAACAGATTGCCGAGCAGCACGTCTTCGCCCGAACCCTCGACGCCGCGGCCCCAGCGCTGGTCGCGCGCGATGTCGACCATCGGCGCGAAGGTCCAGTCGATGCCGGCAGCCGCCGCCTCGAACGACGCGGCCGCAGCCGCCTTTTGCGCCAGCAACGGCTCGAAGCTCGCGGCCTCACCCAGCGGGACCGGGAAGATCGTGCGATGGCCATGGATGATGTCGGCGGCGAAGATCAGCGGGATCTTGAGACGCGACTCCCGCATCGCCGCGGTCTGCATGACCCGGCACATGCGCGCGTTGTTGCCGTTGAACACGCCGGTGATGCGGCCCTGACGCACTTCATCGACCTGCTGGCCGAAATTGGCGTTGGAGCCGCTCGGCGGGTTCATCGCGATCGCCGCGCCGCCGCCCCATGCCGCCGCCATCAGGCTGAGCTGCCCGGCCTTTTCGGCGATCGTCATCTTTGCGATCAGCGCATCGACGAACCCGGGGACCTCGATCTTGCCGGCTTCACCCATCAAGGCGCGCGCCGGGCTGTGCAGCCATGCGGCGACCGCACCTGCACCCATCAGGGCGGCGCGGCGGGAAATCCGGGTGTCGAGCATGTTGGTCCTCTCCTGAACGGGGCGCACCGGCAAGGGTACGGCAAATACGGGTGGATGGCGCGCCTCGGATTGAGGTTGTCGCGGCAAACCGTAACCGGTTACATGACGCCTAACGAACGTGTTTGCAATCGGGAATGACCCGGTGGAGAAGAACGTTCTCAAAATGGGGGGGCAAGAGGAAATGGGCGAGGCGACGATTCGGGATGTGGCACGGCACGCGCAGGTGTCGATCGCCTCGGTCTCGCGCGCGCTCAATGGCTTGGGCAATGTCCGCGCCGAGACTCGTGAGCGAGTAATCGCCGCTGCCGCCGAGCTTGGCTATGTCCCGCATGCCGGCGCGCGCAGCCTCAGCCTGGCCCGCGCGCACGCGATCGGGGTCGTGCTGCCCGACCTGCATGGCGAGTTCTTCAGTGAGTTCGTGCGCGGGCTGGACCGCGAAGCGAGCCGGCGCGGCTATGTCATGCTGTTGTCGGTGATGCATGACGATAGCGAACAGGCCGCGATGGCGTTGCGGGCGATGCGCGGCCGCGTCGACGGGCTGGTGGTGATGGCACCGCATCTGTCCGAAGCGATGCTGCGCCGCGCGCTGCCGACCGGCCTCCCGGCGCTGGTCATCCACGGCCCGCGTGCGATCACCGATCTGGCGACCGTACACCTCGACAATGGCACCGCGACCGACGCGATGGTCGCGCATCTGGTGGCGACCGGGCGGCGGCGGATCGTCCATATCGCAGGGCCAGAGGGCAACATCGACGCGAGCGAACGCGCCAGCGCCTTCCGCGCCAGCATCGCCCGGCACCTGCCCGGGGTCGAGCCGATCATCCTGCCCGGCGATTTCGCGGAAGAGGGCGGCCAGGCCGTCGCGCGCGCGATCGTGACGGGGCAGATCGACAGCGATGCGGTGTTCGCAGCGAACGACATGATGGCGATCGGCTGCCTGAATGGACTGCGCGCCGCCGGAATCGACGTCCCGGGCCGGGTCGCGGTCACCGGCTTCGACGACATCCCGCTTGCCCGTTATCTCGGTGTCACCACGATGCGCGTGCGGATCGCCGAACTGGGCGAGGATGCCATCCGCCGGGTGATCGACGTGCTCGAGGGCGAGGGGCCTGACACCCGTGGGGAGCTGCACCAGGCCGAACTGGTCGTTCGTGCGACGAGCTCCACTTAGCGAATCCGCACCGGCTTGCTGCGCTTCGACACGCCGGTCTCGTTAAACGCCTCCACTGCCGCATAGTAGCCAACGCCCTTGTTGAGCGCGCGCAGGTCGAGTTTCGCCTGCGGGCCGTCACCCAACTCATCCGCGAACACCTGATAGGTCAGCGTCAGCCGATCCGGGCGGATGCCCCACATCACGTTATAGCCGGTCGCGCCCGCCACCTTGCGCCAGCTAACCCGAGCGTTGCGTTCGTCGCTATCGCGGATCGCTGCGACCGCCCTTGGCATGGCAGGCGCGCGGCCATCGGCGTTACCGAACACGCGCAGGTCGTTGATGGCGAGATGCGCGCCACCGATATGGCCGTGGACGTAGCGGACGAAGCGGACCTTTGCAGGCGTCGTGAGCTGGAAATAGGCGTTCGGCCGGTCGCGGCGCGGTGCCTCGGTCTCTGCCAGCTTGCTCCAGCTCTTGCCGTCGACCGATCCCTCCAGCCGGAATTCGGTATAGATGTCGGGCGCATCGCCATAGCGGCCGGACTTATAGTCGGCGAAATTGACCTGGATCGCACGCACCGTCTTCGTCGCGCCCAAATCCATCGTCAGCTTCTCACCCGGCTTCTTGCTGGCGGCGACCCAGAAGGTCCGCGGATTCTCGTCCGCCGCACGGCTGGCGTCATACTCACCCAACGTGGAGGATGCGGTCAGCGGCTTGCGGTACGACAGCAGCATCCAGCCGGTGAACAGCCCCTCGATATCCTCGACCTTGCCCTCGGGCATCCAGTGCGGGAAATCGCCGAAGCGCGACGATGCCCACATCTGACCGTCCGCCTCGAACCGCGTCGGGAACAGGTTGATCCGCCGCTCGAATGTCCAGTTATGGCCGAGCCACGGCGTACCGCTGTTCCACCAATTGCCGTGATGGTCCTGCACCGTCGAGCCATGTCCAGCGCCCTCGACGAACCCGCCGGGCTTGTAGGCGACCGGGTTCCACGGCGCATATTCGAACGGGCCGAGCGGCGATTTCGAGACGTACGCGCCATTGGCATAGGCGTTGTACTCGGTCCCCGGCGCGCCGTATTGAAGGTAATAGGTGCCGGCGACCTTGGTCATCCAGGTGCCTTCCATGAAAGGCTTGATCGCGGTGCCGTCGGGCAAAGTGCCCGAATGATCCTGTCCAAACCGTTCCCAGCCATGATTGTCAGGGTCGAGCTTGAACGCCTCGGTCGCGCGGCCCTTGTAGATCATCCGGCCGTCCTTGAACTCGATCTCGAGGCCATAGAGCGGGAAGACGTTGGACGATCCCCAATAGAAATACCATTTGCCGTCATCATCGCGGAACAGCGCCGGATCCCACGGCCCCGGCGGCACATCACCCGGCTTCATATTCGCCTCGCCACCCGGCCACACCTGTCCCGGCAGGCGCGGCATGCGGCGCACGAAATAGTCGAGCTTGCCCGTCTCCGGCGCGTCGAAGACGTAAACCGACCCCGGCTCCATCATCGACGGCATCAGATACAGCCGCTCGCCGTCCGACCAGGCGGCGGGGGCGACAAAGCCACCCTTTTCCCAACGGCTGGGGGTGATGAAGGTCCAATCGATCAGATTGGTCGAGCGCCAATAGCCCTCGGCCAGCGTCTGGAAGAGATAGTAAGCGCCCTTGTGCCGGATGATCACCGGATCGGCGCCAGTCCGGTACGAGATATCCTCGTTCACCTGCTCATAATTGTAGCGGTAATCGAGGTCGATCGGATTGGCATAGGTGCGCTTGCCCGGCTGCGCGGTCGCGGTGCCCGCCGCACACAGGCTCACCAACACCAAAGCAAGGGTTGCACGCACCGACCATCTCCCAAACAAACGCTGTCGGGACTGTAACCGGTTACACTAGCAAGCGGAACCCCGAAGGGGGCCGGGGCGTCGCCACCCCGGCCATCCGTCGGTTATTCCCACCAATAGGCGCGGCGCTTCGCAGTGCCGGTGTCGACCTCGTTCATCGTGCGCGGGTCGTACATCCGCCCGCCCAGCATGACGCGGTGGATCTTGTCGCTGTTGCGGATGTCCGCGGTCGGATCGGCGTCGAGCACGAGCAGATCGGCAAGCTTGCCCGGCTCGAGCGACCCGACATCCTTGGCGTAGCCCAACGACTCGGCCGAATCGATCGTGCCGGTACGCAGCGCCTCGACCGGCGTCATGCCGCCGCGCACGAACGACCACAGCTCCCAATGCGCACCGATCCCGGCCTGCTGCCCGTGCGCACCGATCGCGACCAGCTTGCCCGCCTGCATCACCTTCTTCGCCTCACGCGCGGCTTCGTCATCGACGAAATTGCTTTCGGGTGCCTTGATCACCCGCATCGTGTCGGCGCGCAACTGCGCCGGGGGCGTGTGCACCATCAGCGGGTTTTCCCAGACATTGGTCGCCTGCCGCCAATAGGGATCGCCGGCGAGGCCGCCATAGGTCACGACCAGCGTCGGGGTGTAATCGGTGTCGCTCTGGCCACAGAGCTGGATCAGGTCCTTGTAGAAGACCTCGCCGGGCACATGTTGTGCTCCAGCGTCGAGTTGCCGTCGGCGATCAGGTTCACGTCCATGCCGAACAGCGAGCCGCCCTCGGGGACGACCAGCATCCCCTCCGCCTGCGCGGCGGCGACCACCATCTGACGCTGCTCGCGGCGCGGCTGGTTGTAGTTCTTCACCGAGTACGCGCCCTGCGCCTTCAGGCGGCGGACATGGTTGAGCGCGTCGTCATAGCTATCGATCTGCGCGTAGACGCCCGCGGCACGCGCGCCATAGACAATCTCGCCGGTCGAAAAGATGCGCGGGGCAAGGATCTTGCCCGCCTGCTGCATTTCCGCCGCGGCAAAGACATGCGCCGCCTGGCTCGACGGATCGTGCAGCGTGGTGGTGCCGAGTGCGAGGTTCTGGAGCAGCGACCAGTTCTGCTGAGGGATCAGCTCGTCGGTGCCATAGGGACCGTGCGCGTGGGCATCGACGAGGCCAGGGATGATCGTCTTGCCGGTGACATCCACCATCTTGGTCCCAGCGGGCAGCTGGATCGCGGCGGTCGGTGCGACCGCGACGATGCGATCGCCTTCGATGACGATCGCGCCATTCTCGATCACGCCGCCATCGGCACCGGCCATGGTGACGATCCGCGCGCCGGTCAGCGCGACGGTGCCGCTCGCCTTGGCCGCCTTGACCTCCATCGCCATCGAACTGGTGCGCGGGGTCACGGTGACCTTGGTGCCGCCGGGGGCCGAGGCGAAGAATGCGCTGCGGTCGGCGGTGTAAAGCGTCGGGCCAAGGCTCCAGTGCAGCCGCGCGCCATCGCCCGACCAGGTGATGTAATCGCCGCCATCGCTGCTGACGCGCACCACCGGGAGCGCATCGCCCTTCGGCGCGACCGCAACCTGCTGGCCACCGGGCATCAACGGCATCGCGAACACCTGATAATTCTGGCGGAAGGCGACGCTCTTGCCGTCCGGTGCGACGATGAATTCGGTGGCGAGCTCACCCGCAGCATGGACGCGCTTGCCCTCACCATTCAGGTCGGTCGAGACCAGCTGCAGCTTCTCGCCACCCTCGACCATGAAGATGCGGTCGTTCGATGCGCCAAATTGCGGGCGCGACAGGCTGCGCGTGACCATCACCGGCGTGCCGCCAGCGGTGGGGACGCGATAGACGCCGGGATTCTCGCCCCATTTCGGCGCGGTCAGCCCGCCGCCATCGCCCTTTTCAAACACGATCGTGCGGCCATCAGGAGAGAATTGCGGCCGCGCATAATGGCCCGGCTGCTGCGTCACGCTGCGCGCCGCGCCACCGGACGCGGGAACCACGCGGATCGAGGCGAGACTTTCGTCATTCCACTGGACGAACACGATCGAACGCCCGTCGCGCGACCAGGCCGGGAACAGCTCCATGCCCGCGCCATCGGCGAGGTTGGTCAGCCGCTTTGCGGTACCGCCACTGACGGGCTTGATCCACAGCTTGCCGAGCGTTTCGAACACCAGCTGCGCTGCCATCGGGCGACACTTCGGCGCAGCGCGGCATTTGCGTCGTGAAGCTCGTCGGGAGCGACCTCGACTGCGGGTGCGTGGCGTCGATGATCGCGCGGGCGTCGGTGACACGGAACGGAATGACGCGCGCGTTGGCACCATCGGCATCGACGCGGCGGATCTTGCCGCCTGCCCAGAACACGATCGACTTGCTGTCGGGCGTCCAGTCGATGTTGGGATAGACGCCGGTGACCGCCCAGGTTTCCTGCACGTCCTGGTCGAGCGCGTCATAGACGTTGCGCTCGGCACCGGACGCCAGATCCTTGACCTACAGCTTCGACTTGCCCGCCTCGCGGCGGACGAAGGTGATGGACTTGCCATCGGGCGATGGGGTCGGGCGCACCGCGCCGCCCAGCCCCGACGCGGCAGTCGTCGTCTCACCGGTCTCGAGGTCGTAGCGCTCGATGTTGAACAGGTTGGTGTTCGAATCCTGCGCATATTCGAAGATCGGGCCGGACGTGATGTTACGGGTGAAATAGACCCCCTTGCCGTCCGCCGAATAGATCGGCTCGCCCAGTTCCTTCTGGTGCCGCTCGTTCGGGCGCTTGACCAGCTGCACCCCAGCCCCGCCCGAGACGTGGTAGAGCCACACTTCGCCCGTGCCGAGCGAGCGGCCGGTGGTGAAATGCTTCTTCGCGACGATATACTGCCCGTCCGGCGACCAGCTCGGCTGGTTGAGCAGGCGGAAATCCTCCTTGGTCAGCTGGCGCTTGTTGCTGCCATCGGCATTCATGATCCAGATATTGTCGCCGCCGCCGCGGTCGGAGGTAAAGGCGATACGGCTGCCATCGGGCGAGAAACGCGGATGCACTTCCCACGCCATGCCTTCGGCGACCCGCGTCGGCGTGCCGCCCGCGATCGGCATGGTGTAGATGTCGCCGAGCAGCGCAAAGGCGACGCTCTTGCCATCGGGGCTTACATCAACGTCGATCCAGGTGCCTTCGTCGGTGTCGATCTTCGCCTGCTTCAGCGTCGCGCCCTGCGGCGCGTTGACGTCCCATTTGGGCTTTTCGGCGGGCTTGTCCTGCGCGTTTGCCTGACTAATGACGAAAAGCGCGGCGAGGACGCCGGCGACCGACTGACGCATATGGGACTCCCTGACTATGTTCTGGGAGCATTTGGTAACGGGCGAAACCGGACCCGTCACCCGCGCTTTGTCGAAAATCAGCGCTTCAGCAGGAAGACAGCGTGCTCAGCGCGGAAGTTTGCCGCCGCAGAGCTGGTCAGCTGGTCGCCCGACAGGAACCACGCCTGCTCGACCGTGATTCCGCGCTCTCGCACATAGGCGCGGAAATCGTCGATCGTGACATGGTGGATATTGGGCGTCTCGTACCACGCCACCGGCAACAGCCGCGTGACCGGCATCCGCCCGCCCCACAATAGCGACAGCCGCACCCGCCAATGCGCGAAGTTAGGGAAGGACACGACGGCACGCTCACCAATGCGCAGCAAATGATCGAGCACAACATGCGGCCGCATCGTCGTCTGCAGCGTCTGGCTGAGGATCGCATAGTCGAAGCTGGCGTCGGGATAATCGGCAAGATCGGTGTCAGCATCGCCCTGAATCACCGAAAGCCCGCGCCCCACGGCCGACGCGACATTATGCGCGTCGATCTCCAGACCGCGCGCATCGCATCCCCGCCGGTCACGCAGCGCAGCCATCAGCGCCCCGTCGCCGCACCCGACATCGAGCACCCGGCTGCCCGGCGCGACATTGGACGCGATGATCGCCAGGTCGGGACGGAGTTCATTCATTCGCCCGCCCTCAAAAACCCGTCGACCACGCGGTTCAGTTCGGGCGCTTCGAGCAGGAAGGCGTCGTGGCCAAAGGGCGAGGACAGTTCGACGAAACTGACCGGCGCGCCAGCCGCGTTGAGCGCATGGACGATGCTGCGCGAATCGCGGGTCGGGTACAGCCAGTCGGTGTCGAAGCTGACGAGGCAGAAACGCGCCTTGGTCTCGCGGAAGGCGTTGGCGAGCACGCCGCCATGCTCTTCGGCCAGATCGAAATAATCCATCGCGCGGGTGATGTAGAGATAGGCGTTGGCGTCGAACCGGTCGACGAAGCTCAACCCCTGATGGCGCAGATAGGATTCGACCTGAAAATCAGCGTCGAAGCCAAAGGTCTTGGCCTCGCGCGCCTGCAGCTTGCGCCCGAATTTCTCGGTCAGTCCCTCTTCAGACAGATAGGTGATGTGCGCCGCCATCCGCGCCACCGCGAGGCCCGACGCGGGCGGCTCGCCCTCATAATAAGCGCCGCCATTCCAGCGCGGATCGGCCATCACCGCCTGTCGCCCGACTTCGTGGAAGGCGATGTTCTGCGCCGAATGACGTGCGGTCGATGCGATCACCACCGCCGCCTCGACCCGGTCGGGGAAGGTGGCGGGCCAGCTCAACGCCTGCATCCCGCCCATCGACCCGCCGACCACGGCCTTGAGCCGCTGGACGCCGAGATGGTCGAGCAGCATCGCCTGCGCGCGCACCATGTCGCGGATGGTGATGACGGGGAAGCTCATCCCCCACGGCGCGCCGGTCGCCGGATTGACCGTCGCCGGGCCGGACGACCCCATGCAGCTGCCCAGCACATTGGCGCAGACGATAAAGTGCCGCGCGGGGTCGATCGGCTTGCCCGGCCCGATCATGCGCGTCCACCAGCCAGACTTGCCGGTGATCGGGTGGGTCGACGCAACATGCTGGTCGCCGGTCAGCGCGTGGCAGATCAGGATCGCATTGCCGCCATCCGCCGCCAGCGTGCCATAGGTCTCATAGGCGATCTCCACCGGCGACAGCAGCACGCCCCCGTCAAGGCGCAGCGGCCCCGGAAGCGTCACGCGGCGGTCGAGGCCAAAGCGCGGATCGTCAGACATTGCCGCGTGCCTAGAAGCCGCGCGGCCCGCGTTCAAGCGGTTCGCGCGGGGATGGTCCGTCCCAAGATCGCCTGCGCCGCGAGCCGCCCGGTCTGCGCGCCGCCATTCATGTAGCCGGGGAAGGCATCGGACAGATGCTCGCCGGCAAAGATCACGCGGCCAAGCACCGGGGCGGACTGCATCGCCGCGCCATCATCGCCCTCCATCCACAACAGCGATCCGAAGCGCGTGAGGTGTCCGGGCGGATAGCTGCCATAGGATCCGCCGATCAGCGGATCGCGGTGCCACGCAGTCCGGCGCACCGGCGCGTCGGCACAGGCGGCGGCAAGATCGCCGAGCGCCGTGCGCGCATCGGTCGCGTAGCGCTCCGCGAGCGCCTGCGCAGGATCGGTATCGCCGGTGGCATCGCCGCCCAGATACCAGGTCCATACCGGTGGCCCTTCGACACCGCGCACGCTGCCGTCCCAACCGCTCGCCCAGCTGCCGCGCGCCCCGGCATGCCACACATCGCCGCCCTCGCCGATCGCATCGCGCCAGCGTGCCGAGTCGGCGACCGCGAGAATCTTCTCGTTCCGCCCCAGTGTCATCGCTCCGATGAAGCGCCGCCACTGGGTTGGCAGCGGCACCGCAAAGTCGATCTGCCGCGTCCTCGGGGCCGGGACCGCGATAATCACCGCATCCGCGCGTGCCGTCGTGCCGTCAGCGAAGCTCAGCGTGACGCCCCCGGTCGCGTGAGCGACCCGGCGCAGCACGCGGCCGGTTTCGGTCTGCCCAGCATGGCGTGCGGCAAGCGCGTCGATCAGCGTCGTGCTGCCCCCGGCAATGGCATAGCGCTCGTCCGACCCGCCCAGAATGTCGGCGCGTTCGCCGTCTACCGTCGGGAGGTTGAACAACAGCGAGAGCGCCGAGGTCGCGTCGGGCTCGGCACCATATTCGGTCCGCCCCGTCGCTTCGAGCAGACCGCGTACCCACGAAGCGGGCAGCATCCCCGCATGACGATCGAGATAGTCCGCGACCGAAATCGAATCGAATGCGCGCAGGGCAGCGGGGTCGGCGTCGATCCGGTCGGCATCGCGGCCGATCTGTGCCGCGATCGGCCCGAGTGCGTCGGCCAGTTCAGCCTCGGCCACGGTGCGGCCACCGGTCACTACGATGCTGCGATGCGGTTCAGCCTTGCGGTCGACCAGTTCCGCGCCGAACCGCTCGGCGAGCGCACGGATATCGTGATGGTCGCTGTTGACCAGCTGGGCACCCAGTTCAAATGCGGGCGCGGTTCCGGTCTTCTGCGTGAAGATGCGGCCGCCAAGCCGTCCGCCCGCTTCATACAGCCGGGCATCCACGCCCGCCTCGCGCAGATGGTGGAGCGCGGTCAGCCCGGCGATGCCACCGCCGACAATGGCGACCCGGCCGATGCCGGTGCGCGCCGGTGCCGCCGTCGGGATCGCAGCGGCGACACCCCCGGCGGCAAAGCCCTTGAGCAGCGCACGGCGGGTCGCGCCGGGCTGGGCCGCAACCGGCGCAGCCTCACCCGCCGCGGCCAGATTCTGCCGCCGCGCCGCCGCCAGTGCACTCCAGATCAGACCCCCGCTTCGCATCCCACCCCCGGTTTCGTTGCGCAGGGCGTAGCGCCATGACCTTGCTATTGCGTAACCATTGGGCAAAGGGGTCGGCCATGACTGGACCGACCCCCAAGCCGTGGATCATGGACATTGCCCCCTATGTACCGGGCAAGTCGAAGACCGATGATGGCCGCAAGGCGATCAAATTGTCGTCGAACGAAAATCCGCTCGGCACCTCGCCGGCTGCACGCGCGGCCTTTGCCACTGCGGCGGACAGCCTGGAGCGTTATCCCGACGCGAGCGGCACCGAATTGCGTGAGGCGCTGGCAGCGAGGCACGGGCTCGATCCCGACCGGATCATCTACGGCAACGGATCGGACGAGGTGCTGCACCTCGCCGCCGGTGCGTTCGCGGGGCCGGGCGACGAGATCATCTATGTGAACTACGGCTTCACCGTGTACCCGATCGCGACCAAGCGCGTCGGCGCGGTGCCGGTGGTCGCGCCCGACAAGGATTATGCGACCGATGTCGACGCGATCCTTGCCAGCGTCACCGACAAGACCCGGATCGTGTTCGTCGCCAACCCGAACAACCCGACCGGCACCCATGCCAGCCGCGAAGAGATCGCGCGCCTCCACGCCGGGCTGCGCGACGACATCCTGCTCGTCCTCGACCATGCTTATGCCGAATACATCGATGGTGACATCGACGATGGCGGGATGGAGCTGGCGATGACCGCTTCCAACGTGCTGGTCACGCGCACCTTCTCCAAAATGTATGGGCTTGCCGCCGAGCGGATCGGCTGGGGCTATGGCGCCCCTGCGATCATCGAGGCGATGCACCGCATCCGCCTGCCGTTCAGCATCACCATCGCCGGGACCGCAGCGGCCATCGCGGCGCTCAACGATGACGACTTCGTCGCGCGCTGCAAGGCAGAGAATGCCCAATGGCGCCGCTGGTTCAGCGACGAGATCGCCAAGCTCGGCAATGCTGGCCTTCGCGCGGTACCCAGCCAGGCGAACTTCGTCCTCGTGCTGTTTGAGGGCAAGCTGACCGGCGAAGCGGCCTATAAGGGGCTGATGGACGCGGGCTATATCGTCCGCTGGCTGCCCGGTCAGGGCCTGCCCCATGGCCTGCGCATCACCATCGGCAATGAGGAAGACACGCGCGCGGTCGCGGCGATCCTGCAGCAGCTGGTGGCCGCCGCCGACGCCGAATGAAGCACTTCGGCATCATCGGCTTCGGCCGGTTCGGTCAGCTCGCCGCGACGCATTTGCGTGATCATTTCACGGTGGTCGTGCACGATTCGCGCGACATGGCCGAGGATGCGACGCGAATCGGTGTCGCCACCGCGCCGCTGGAAGACGTGGCCGCGAGTGACGTCGTGATGCTCGCTGTGCCGGTGCAGGCGATTGAGGGCACACTCGCGGCGGTCGCCCCGCATGTGCGGCCCGGCGCGCTGGTCGTGGACGTGGCATCGGTCAAGATGCTGCCCGCGCGCTGGATGGCCGAAGCGCTTCCGGCAAGCGTTGATATCGTCGCCACCCACCCACTGTTCGGCCCGCAGAGTGCGCGGCGCGGGCTGGCGGGTCAGCCGTTGGTCGTCTGTCCGGTGCGCGGCGAGCGCCACCACCGGGTCGCCGAATTCGGGCGCAAGCTCGGCCTCAAGGTCTCGATCACCAGCGCCGAAGAGCATGACCGCGAAATGGCCTATGTTCAGGCGCTGACGCATTTGATCGGCCGGACGTTGGTCAATGTCCGCATCCCCGACGAAGAGCTGAAGACCGACAGCTACCAGCATCTGCTGGAGCTATGCGCGCTGATCGGCGATGATAGCGAAGAGCTGTTCTTCGCAATCCAGAACCTCAACCCGTTTGCGGGCGAGATCACGCAGCAGTTTATCGGCGAGGCGAACGGCCTGCTCGCCCGCGCGCTGAAGGCCGGGAACCGCAGCGCGGCGGATTAATTGGTAAAGCCGGGCTCGAACGCGTTGATCCGGCGATGCACCGCTGCTTCGATTTCCTCGCGGGGTAGGCCGGGCGGAAGCGGATCGCCATACAGGAACGTGACGGTGCCGGGACGCTTTGGCCCCTGGCGCGGCCAGACCTTCCCCGTCTCGCATGCCACCGGGATCACCGGCAGCTTGATCGCGCGGTAAAGGCCGGCAAAGCCCGAGCGCAGCGGCGGCGTTTCGCCCGGCGGCGTGCGGGTTCCTTCGGGGAAGATCACGACCGACCGGCCCTCCGCCACTGCGGCACGGGCTTCCTTCATCATCGCGCGCAGCGCCTTGGCCGAACCGGCGCGGTCGATCACGATCACACCATATTGCCGCGCGACCCAGCCCCAGACCGGGATGCGCGCGAGCTCCTGCTTCATCACGATCGCGGGCGCGTCGAGCATCGCGGCCATCGCCAGCGTCTCGTACATCGCCTGATGCTTGACCGCGTAGAGCGCGGGCCCTTCGGCGCGCTGCCCCGCGACCGCGACCCGGATGCCAAGGATCTGGTGGGCGAGCAACAGCCCCAGCCCCGCCCAAGCCATCGAATAGCGGCGGATTCGCTGCGTGCCGAACAGGGCGATGATCGGTGCGGCGAGCACGATCGGCACCGACAAGCCGTAGAAGATGATCGAGAAGATCAGCGTGCGGATGCGGTCAGCCATTGCCGATCCCGAACAGCAAGGCGAAGCGGCGCACCAGATATTTGTGATATTCTCGCAGGAGCATCGACCAGCTGGCGGTGGTGCGAACGCCATCGCCACGAATCTCGACATCCGGGCCGAGCGCATTGGCGAGTTCGAGCTTGGCGCGCGGAACGTGCCAGTCGGCGGTGACCAGGCGCACCGACTGGTAACCGTGCTTCGCAACCCATGCGGCGGTTTCGTCGGCGTTGGAACGGGTGTCGACCGCCTCATGGCCAAGATCGATGCAGCAGCGGAACAGGCGCGGGGATGTCTTGTACTCGACCGCCAGCTCGATCGGACGCACGGTCGGATCGGTGCCGGTGATCAGCATCCGCTTGGCGCTCTTGGCCTGAAGCAGCGCGATCCCGCGATCGATTCGCCCCGGCCCGCCGGTCGGGACGACGATGGCGTCGGTCTTCACTTCGGAATCGAGCGGCTTGCCCAGCGACAGCATGAACAGGCCAAAGCCGATCGCCCAGGCGAGGATGAGCAGGAGCGGGATGCGCCAGATCACAGCGTGCGCCCCAATGTCCGCAACACCGCGACCCGCGCGGCCGCCATCGCCAGCAACGCGAAGGCGAGCGGCACCAGCGCGAGCAGCACCCAGTCGGCATCGGCGAGCGCGATGCTGCCGAGCAATTCGGAGCCGAGCGCCGACGTCTGCCGCCCGAGCAGCCACACCGCACCCAATGCCGCCATCGTCCCGATCACCCCGCCGAGCAGCGTGTCGAGCGCGATACGGCGCTGGAACAGGCGCGCGACCTGCGTGTCGGTCGAGCCCAGCATGTGCAGCACCGCGATCGTGTCGCGATGCGTATCGAGCCCCGCGCGCGCCGCGAGCAGCACCACCGCCGCAGTCGCCGTCGCCATCAGCAGCACCAGCCCCGCCGCCGCCCAGGTCAGCGTCGCGATGAATCCGGCGACCGGTGAGAGCCATTGCGCATGCTGGTCCACCTGCGCCGCGGGCGACACCGCCCGCGCGGTCTGGCGCACCCGCGCAATCAGCGCCGGATCGCCCGCGCGCAGATCGATATCGATCATCGCGGGCATTGGCAGCTCCGCATCAAGCCCGGTGTCACCGAGCCAGGGGCGCAACAGCTCTGCCAGCCGCGCGCGATCGACCTCGGTCACCTGAGTCACGCCGGGGATCGCGCGGATGCGCTCCACCAGCGCGCGGGCATTGGCGTCCCGCCGCGCGGCGTCCGCCTCGACCAGCTGGACCGTCAGCCGTCCGGCGAGCTGGCGGTCGAGCGACCGCCCCGCTCCCGCCATGCCAAAGCCAAGCGCTCCCGCGAGAACGGTCAGGAACAGCATGATCGCCATGATCCACACCATCGCGCGGGTCCGCTGCCCGTCATCGAGCCAGCGATGATGCGGTCGCGGTCGTCCGATCGCCATCATGCCTCCCCCCGATCGGGCGGGAAGCGCAGCGCGCCGGTGGGGTCGAGCAGCCGCCCCTTTTCAATCCGCATCATCCGCGCGTCAGGAATGCGATTGAGCAAGTGGAAGTCATGCGTCGCGACCACGACGGTGGTGCCGAGCCGGTTGAGCGAGTCGAACAGATGCAGCAGCCGCTCGGCCATGTCCGGATCGACGTTGCCGGTCGGTTCGTCCGCCACCAGCATCTCGGGCCGGGTAATCACCGCGCGGGCGATGGCGATACGCTGTTGCTCGCCGCCCGACAGCGTCGGCGGCTTGGCCTTGCCGCGATCGGTCAGGCCGACCCAGGCGAGCATTTCGCGCACCGGCGCCTCGATCTCGCCTTCCGGCATCCCCGCGACGCGCAGCGGCAAAGCGATATTGTCATAGGCCGAGAGATGCGGGAGCAGGCGGAAGTCCTGGAACACCACCCCGATGCGGCGGCGAAAGCCCGGAAGGCGGCGGCGCGGTAGCGCGCCCGCATCCTCGCCGAACAACCGCACCACGCCGCGCGTCGGCCGCTGGGCAAGGTAAAGCAGCTTGAGCAGCGACGTCTTGCCCGCGCCCGATGCGCCGGTCAGGAAATAGAACGCGCCTGCGCTGAGCGTGAAACTGACGTCGCTCAGCGTTTCGGTCCCGGTGCCATAGCGCAGGCCGACATTCTCAAACTGAACGATATTGGCCATGTGCCGGCGTCGGCCGCTCCTGATCCTTCTGCCCCTTGGCCAGCCATCGCACAGCCAACCGGCCCGCTCAAGCACAGCCGCAGCCACGCGACTCGGGCCTTGCCATTCCCGCGCGGCGGGTGTTTAGATTCGGGACTGGCGGCTGCCCGTTTTGGGTTGATGGCTGCCTAGCAACGCGTGCCGCCATGATCCTCGAATGCCCCGAATGCCGAACGCGCTATTTGGTCCCCGATACCGCCATCGGCGGTGACGGGCGGACGGTGCGTTGTGCCAGCTGCAAGCATAGCTGGTTCCAGGCGCCGGCCGGAGGCGCCGCGAGCGTCGCGAAGCCCGCCCCCGATGTGGTGCGCGCGGACGCCTATTCGCAGCCAGCCCCGGTCGAGGACAAGCCGCGCGAGTACGACCCGTTCGCGCATGAGCCGCCGTTCAAGCCGCGCCGCAATCCGGAAAAGCGCTGGACCGCCGCCGCCGCCATCGCCGGCCTGTCGATGGCACTGGGCGCGGGCGCGATCATCTGGACTGGGGCACCCGGGCTTGCCTCGCAACTCGGCCTGCCGATCGGCGCGGCCCAGACTCCGCTGATCTTCACCGCCCAGTCGGTCGAGCGCAAGCCGCGTCTGAATGGCGGGGAGCTGTTCGTAGTGAGCGGACAGGTGATGAACCCGACCAAGGAGACGCAGCGCGTCCCCAACATCCTTGCCGAGCTGCGCGATGGGAACAACACGATCGTCTATAGCTGGACGATCACGCCGGACCCACGCACGCTGCCGGCCGGTGGAAGCCTCGACTTCAACAGCGGCAAGCTCGACGTGCCGCCGACCGGCAAGACGATCCAGTTCAGCTTTTCCGGCGAAGGCGGCGAATAGTCCACCATAGCCGCCCGCCGTTGAGCAACGCGGCGGCGACCATGCCGCTGCCTGACGCCCACACCAGCCCCATCGGACCCCAGCCATGCTGGACGGTCCACAGGCCGATTGCGCCGGTCAGCACGAAGAAGGCGAGGATGCCGTTGATCCCGGCCGCGACCTGATCCCCCAGCGAGCGCAGCGCATAGACGAACACCACCTGAAGCCCGTCGAACAGGATGAACGGTGCCCACAGCGCCAGCATCAGCGCGGCGAGGGTCGCGACCTCCGCCGACGCCGGGAAACCCGACACGATCAACAGCGGTGCAAAGGTCAGCGGAAGCGCGAGCAGGCCGAGGATCAACGCCGCCAGCACGGCGCCGATGGCGGTACGGGGTCCCGCCTGTGCCGGCACGCCCTCCCCCACCGCATTGCCCACGCGCACGCCGACGGCCGAGCCGATGCCAAGTGCGAAGGCGAAGGTGACGTTGTGGACCGAGAACACGATCTGGAACGCGTGCGTGACCGACTCGCCGAGCTGGGTCGACAGGGCGATCAGGATCGAGAAGCCGGCCAGCTCCAGACCCGACGCGACCGCCGGCACCGCGCCGAACGCCAGCAGCCGGCCCACGCCGCGCCACATCTCCGGCGTACCGAGGTCGCTCCAGTCGCGCACGCCGCGCTCTTTTGCCCGAGGCAGGGTCAGCGCGGCGATGGTCATGGCGACGGCGCCGACGATGGTGGCGATGACGGTCGCGCTCGCCGCGCCGACCGCGCCGAACTGCGGCAGGCCGAACTGGCCGGTGGCGAGGATCCAGGCGAGGACCGCGTTCAGGGGCAGGATCGAGAGGTTGACCGCCATCACGCGGCGTGGGCGGCTGACGCCTTCGAGGAAGAAGCTCGCGGCGACGATGATCAGCTGAAACGGATAGGCGATCGCCATGGTCTGGACGACGCGCGCTGCTTCGGGGGCGATGCCGGGATCGACTCCGACGCCGCGCAGCATTGGCAGCGCGAAGACGAACAGCAGCGCGCCGCTGATCAGGCCGAGGATGCCGCCGAGCACGAGTCCCTGCCGCAGGACCGCGCCGGTGGCGGGAAGGTCCTTGGCCCCGTCAGCGCGGGAGGAGAAGACGAGCACGCCGGTGAGCCAGCCCAGCGCGACGACGATGCCGATGAAGGTCAGCGTGCGGCTGGCGCCGAGCGCCGCCACCTCATGCGTTCCGACCAGCCCGACGACGATCACATCGGTGACGTGGAGGATCGTCCAGTTGAGGCCGGTCAGCACCACCGGCCAGGCCAGCGCGAGGATGCGGCGGATTTCCGCGCGGGTTTCGGGGGTCAGCGTCATGGGGCCGCCGCCTTAGCCGCAGACTGCCCCGGAAAAAAGGGAGGTTGCATGCCCCCCGCCCCTTTGCTAGGGGCCGCTGCCTTACCCGCCTCCGGTCTCATCCGGTGTGCGAAATCCGTGCGGCCATGGCGGAATTGGTAGACGCGCAACGTTGAGGTCGTTGTGGGCGAAAGCCCGTGGAAGTTCGAGTCTTCTTGGCCGCACCATTTCATTAAAAATTCAAGTGAACCAACCCCTTAAGGGGTAAACCGGCGCGCGGCATTGGCCACGCGCCGGTTTATGCTTGATGGGTTCGGCACCAGCCCGCTCCCCCACCCGGCCACCCAACGCAAGTGTATTCTATGGGTGGCCGGGTGGGGGAGCGGGCTGGTGCCGCCCCAAGATCAGAACGGCACGTCGTCGTCGAGATCGTCGGGGAAGCCGCCGCCCGCAGCACCGCCGCTGGCCGCGCCACCGCGCGCCGCGCCGCCGCCGAAGCCACCACCGCTGTTGCCGCCGCCATAGCCACCGCCACGGCTGCTCGACTGGCCCGCGAATGAATCGTCGCCGCCGCCCCAGTCATCGCCGCCACGGCTGCCACCGCCAGCACCAGCGCCACCGCCCTGTGCGCCGCCGGGTCCGTCGAGCATCACCAGCTTGGCGTCGAAGCCCTGCAGCACGATCTCGGTCGAATAGCGGTCCTGGCCCTGCTGATCCTGCCACTTGCGGGTCTGGAGCTGGCCCTCAAGATAGACTTTCGAGCCCTTGCGCAGATAGCGTTCGGCGACATTCGCGAGTCCCTCGGAGAACAGCTTGACCGTGTGCCATTCGGTGCGCTCCTTCTTCTCGCCGCTGTTGCGGTCCTTCCACGATTCGGAGGTGGCGACGCGCAGTTCGACCACCTTGCCGCCGTTGGAAAAGGACCGGCTTTCGGGATCGCGCCCGAGATTGCCGACCAGGATGACCTTATTGACGCTGCCCGCCATATTCACTCCGCTTGTAAATCGATATCGAGGGACGAATGGCCGATATCCTTAACCTGAACAAGGCGCGCAAGGCACGCGCGAAGGCACAGACCGCCGCAAAGGCTGTGGAGAACCGCGCCAAATTCGGGCGCACCAAGGCGCAGAAAGCGGCGGACGAAGCCGAGCGCGCCCGGATTTCCGAAAATCTGGACGGCGCGCGGCGGGAGTGAGGTTCGACTTTGGCCTAGCCATGGTCAGGGTATAGCCGAATCAGAACATGTAGGAAACATGTTCGATATTATCGTTCTATATCCGTGATTTAATGGACGCTCGCGAAAGCCTGGCCGTGCCGAATCCGGCAGCTTCGGGCGGCGCGGCGGATTTGGCAAAGCGAACATGTCGCGGGTTTGGGCGCCATCGGCGCGATCCGGGTGTCGCCTTTTCTGAGGCGCAAGTTGCGGAACGTTCAAACCGCGTGGGGAATTCCAGCCTTCATCGGATGTCCGGTTTCAGGCCGCCTGATTGAGACGCGCAATGGGGAAACACCCGCTCATAGACGGCGATCTCGAATCAATCAGGGCCCACATAAGCGGTTTTCGCCAACGCCGTCGCGTAGCCCCAGACACCGCTTACAATGAGACTTCCCTGCCAGTTACTGACCTCACCCAACAACAGCAGCTTAGCCAATGCAAAAGCGCCAAACATTGTAAGACTGATTTCGGGGGTCTCAAGAATGGCGTGAAGAGGCCTGACGACGAGCTGAACCGGACGACCCGCGCGTTTCAGTCGGCTAACGTTGCGCTGATTTACGATCCATATAGTCGCCGTAACCAATAGACCGGCGAGAAAAACCCAAGTGGCAACCGCCTCCCATCCAGCGGTCTTGCTGAACAAGCCGATCTGATCTGTTAAGAAAAAGCCGATGAGGATTCCTGGAAGGATCGCGATCCAGCCCCATTTCCAATCCTTTGTCACGCCGCCCCCTTGCTGCAACAGTCGCGCCCCTTAGCAGAGCTTGCCGCCAGCGAGAACGTCCACCAGGGGGCGTGGCCGGGGAAATCAGCCTTCAGAAACACGCTGTGGGTTAGCTGCCCCGCTTGAGACGCTGGCGCTTCTCCCCGCCCCCTAAAGTCCCAGCGCCTTAGCTCCCCAATAGGTCAGCCCCGCCGCAACATAGGCCGCCGCGAACAGATAGACGATCATCACGATCGGCCATTTCCAGCCATTGGTCTCGCGCCGTGCCACTGCGATGGTCGACAGGCATTGCGGGGCGAAGACGAACCAGGCGAGGAACGCGAGCGCGGTGGGGAGCGGCCAGCTTTCGGCCAGTCGGTCGCCCAAAGCCGCAGCGCCGGTTTCCTCGTCCGGCGCGTCGATCGCATAGACGGTCTGGAGCGCCGACACGGCGACTTCGCGCGCGGCCATGGCGGGGATCACCGCGAGGCTCATTTCATGGTTGAAGCCGATCGGGGCAAGGACGACTTCGAGGCCCGATGCGATGCGGCCGGCGATCGAATATTCGCTCTGCTTCACGCCCTCGGGCGCCACCGGATAGGAGGCGAGCAGCCAGAGCGCGACGGTTACTCCCATGATGATCGTGCCGGCGCGGCGCAGGAAGACATAGGCGCGCTGCCACAAGCCGATCAGCAGGTCGCGGATCGAGGGCAGCTGATAACGCGGCATTTCCATCATGAAGCCGCCGCTCTTGCCGCGCGTGGCGGTCATGCGCAGTACGAAGGCGGCGAGGATCGCCCCGACGATGCCGAAGACATAGAGGCCGAACAACACCAGCCCCTGAAGCCCGATGCCCGGGGCCACGTCGCGCGCGGGAATGAATGCGCCGATGATCAGCATATAGACCGGCAGGCGCGCCGAGCAGGTCATCAGCGGGGCGATCAGGATCGTGGTCAGCCGCTCTTTGGGATCGTCGATCGAGCGCGCGGCCATGATGCCGGGGATTGCGCAGGCGAAGGACGACAGCAACGGGATGAAGGCGCGGCCCGACAGGCCGACCAGCGACATCAGCCGATCCATCAGGAAGGCGGCGCGGACCATATAGCCGGTCGCTTCGAGCAGCAGGATGAAGAAGAACAGGATGAGGATCTGGGGCAGGAACACCACCACCGAACCGACGCCGGCGATAATCCCCTGAACGATCAGGTCGCTGATGAAGCCGCTGGGCAGGTTGGCCTGGGCCTGTACGCCGAGCCATTCCTGAGCACCCTCGATCCAGCCGATCGGTGCCTCCGACCAGCTGTACACCGCCTGGAACATGACGAAGAACAGGGCGATCAGGATCATCCAGCCCGCTACGGGATGGAGGACGACATTGTCGACCGCGCGGGTGAAGGCGCGGCCGCGCGGCTGATCGGTGATCGCGAGCGCGGCGATGCGGCGGGCGTCACGTTGGAAATGGGTGATATCCGCTTCGGGCACGGCAGGCGCGGCAGCATGGCTGGCGAGCAGGACGCCGCCGAGCGCGGCACGCAGCTCGTCGAGCCCGCGCTTGCGCACCGCGACGGTGGTGACGACGGGCACGCCGAGCTCCGCCGACAGCGTATCGGCGTCGATCGTGATGCCGTCGCGGGTCGCCATGTCGATCATGTTGAGCGCGACCACCATCGGGCGGCCGAGCTGACGCAGCTGAAGCACGAAGCGCAGATGGTTTTCGAGGTTGGAGGCGTCGGCGACGACGATCAGCGCGTCGGGGAGGCGCTCGCCTTCCTGCTTGCCGAGCACGACGTCGCGCGTGACCGCTTCGTCGGGGCTGGAGGGATCGAGGCTGTAGGTGCCGGGCAGGTCGACCAACTCGACCGGGCGACCATCGTTGAGCGCGAGGCGGCCGGAGTGGCGCTCGACCGTCACGCCGGGATAATTGCCGACCTTTTGTCGCGCGCCGGTGAGTGCGTTGAACAAAGCGGTCTTGCCGGCATTGGGGTTGCCGACCAGGGCGACGAGCGGTTGCGCGTTCATGCTGCGCTCTCCACCACCGGCGCGATGCGGATCGCGGCGGCGACATGGCGGCGCAGCGCGACGGTCATGCGGCCGATGCGCACCGCAGCGGGGCCGCCGAACCAGCCGACCGGACGGATCAGTTCGACCACGACCCCCTCGTCCAGACCGAATTCGCGCAGGCGCCGCACTTCATGGGGGGCGAGCGCATTCCAGTCGATCGACACGACGGTGGCAGGGAGATTGCGCGCAGCACGCGCCAGCGAGTCACTCATGTTGCGAGCGATTATCAAGAGCGGTGAGGAAAAGCCAGCGGATTGCGAATCATTCCTCCCCTGCAAGGGGGAGGATTTTGCTAGGTTGCAAATCTTTCCGCCATCGCGCACCCGCTGGCTTTCCCTCCAGACAGACTGACAGCCATGACCGACAGCATTCCCCGCCCAGAATTGCGCGATGCCGCGCTCACTTCCAAGGCCTGGCCTTATGAAGAGGCGCGCAAGCTGCTCAAGCGCTATCCCGACGGGAAGCCGGGCGGCGCGCCGGTGCTGTTCGAGACCGGTTATGGCCCGTCGGGCCTCCCGCATATCGGCACGTTCAACGAAGTGCTGCGCACGACGATGGTCCGCCGCGCGTTCGAGACGCTGTCGGATCAGCCGACGCGGCTGATCGCGTTCAGCGACGATATGGATGGCCTGCGCAAGGTGCCGGACAATGTGCCGAACGGCGAGATGCTGGCGCAGTATATCGGCCATCCGCTGACCAAGGTGCCCGACCCGTTCGGCAAGTTCGAGAGCTTTGCGGCACATAACAATGCGATGCTGCGCGACTTTCTCGACCGGTTCGGGTTCGAGTATGAGTTCGCCTCGTCGACCGACTATTATGGGTCGGGCAAGTTCGACGACGCGCTGCGACAGGTGCTGCGCAACTATCAGGGCATCATGGACGTGATGCTGCCGACGCTGCGTGCGGAGCGGCAGGCGACCTATTCGCCGGTGCTGCCGATCAGCCCCAAGACGGGCATCGTGCTGCAGGTTCCGATCGAGGTGCTGGATCCCGAGACGGGGATGATCGCGTTCACCGACAGCGATGGCGAGCGGATCGAGCAGACTATCTTTGGCGGCAAGTCGAAGCTGCAGTGGAAGGCCGACTGGGCGATGCGCTGGGTCGCGCTCGGCGTCGATTACGAGATGGCGGGCAAGGACCTGATCGATTCGGTAACGCAATCGGGCAAGATCGCGCGCGTGCTGGGTGCCCGCCCGCCCGAGGGGTTCAACTACGAGCTGTTCCTCGACGCCAAGGGCGAGAAGATCAGCAAGACCAAGGGCAATGGCCTGTCGATCGAGCAGTGGCTGAGCTACGGGCCCGACGAGTCCCTTGCGTTTTACATCTATCGCGAGCCGAAAAAGGCCAAGGCGCTGCATCTGGGCCTGATCCCGCGCGCGGTGGATGATTATTGGCAGTTCCGCGCGGCCTATGCCGAGCAGCCGGTCGAGCAGCGGCTCGGTAATCCGGTGCATCATATCCATAACGGCCCGCCGCCCGCGGGGACGTTGCCGGTTACGTTCGGGTTGTTGCTGAACCTGGTCGGCGTGATGCGTGAGGCGACCAAGGAGCAGGTCTGGGGCTATCTCGCCAATTACCTGCCCGGTGCGTCTGCGGCGGAATGGCCGGAGCTGGATGCGCTGATCGGCTATGCCATCGCCTATGTCCGCGACGTGGCGGACAAGCCGGTGCGGCGCGCGCCCGAGGGCGTCGAGGTCGATGCGTTGCAGGATCTGGACCGCGAGCTGGCGGCAGCGGGGGCGGATGCTTCGGCCGAGGATCTGCAGACCATCGTCTATGAAATCGGCAAGGCGCGGTTCGGCAAGGAGGCGCTGCGCGACTGGTTCAAGGCGCTGTACGAGACGCTGCTGGGCAGCTCGCAGGGGCCGCGCATGGGCAGCTTTATCGCGCTATATGGCGTGGAGAATAGCCGGACGTTGATCGCCGAGGCGTTGGCGAAGGCTTAATCCGCCTCTTCCGGCGCGAGCCAGCGGAGGCGGGCGGGGGCGGTGCCGTTGCCGGTGACGCGGGCGTCGACGCCGGCTTGCGTGAGGGCATCGACTACCGTCTGCGCGCCACTGCCCGACACGCCGATCGGCAGCTTGATCCGCTGTGCCGCCCAGATTGCGGTGGCGAGGGCGTCGGGATTGGGCTTGTCATCCGCGACCGCGACGTCGGGAAGCGCGGCGACGGGCGGGATCAGGGTGACGGTCCAGCCCTGCACCCCGGCGGCGACGCGGGTTTCGAGCGCGCGATAGGCGGCGAGGTTCGCACCGGGCAGCGGCGTCGCGTTGACCACGGCGCGGCGATTGTCGCGGTCGAGCAGCACCGCGTCGCCCTTGACCCCGGCGATCAGCGCGAGCTGTTCCTGCGCGCGCGCGGCGAGGCGGTTGGCGGCGGTGGCGCTGGAGGCTTGCGCGGCTGCGACCTGCGCCGCTTCGGCCTGGGCGCCGGTGCCGACGCGGATCTGTTCGAGTTCCACCGCGACCGGGCGGCCGACGAGTTCGCGCAGCACGGCGGCAGCGCGGCGCTCGGCCTCGGCGCGCACTTGCGGCGTCAGCACGGTGGCGGTGACGCGGACGGGTTCGGTCTGATAGTCGATATCGACCTGGCTCAGGCGCGCGGCACCCTCGAACTCGCTGCTGATGACTTCGCGGATCTGGCGTGAGGCATTGGCCTCCCAGCCTAGCTGCACCAGCACCAGCCCCAGCGGAATCGCGAAGGCAGCGAGCGCGACGGTGACGACGATCGTCTGCAGCATTGTATGCTGGGGTGAGAGGTGCGAGCCGAAGCCATAGAGGCGCGCGACCACGGCGGCGGCGACCGCAATGGTGATGAGGTTGGTCAGGAACAGCAGCAGTGAGCCAGCGAACACCGTCCAGTTCCAGGTGGCAAGACCAAAGCCGACCACCGCGAGCGGCGGCATCAACGCGGTGGCGATGGCGACGCCCACCACCGTACCCGCCCTGCCCCGGATCATCGCATATGCTCCGGCGAGCGCCGAGAAGAGCGCGATCATCAGGTCGAACAGGTTCGGGCGCGTGCGCGCGGCGATTTCGGTCGTCACATTCTGGATCGGCGAGACCAGCACGAGCAGTGCGGTGAACAGCACCGCGATGACGATGCCGAGCGCAAGCGCGACGGCGGCGGTGCGGATCTCATTCCAGTCGAACGTGGCGAGGCCGAAGCCGAGGCCGATGATCGGCCCCATCAGCGGCGAGATCAGCATCGCGCCGATCACCACCGCGGGCGAAGAGAGCAGCAGCCCGAGCACCGCAATGCCCGCCGACATGATAGTCATGAAGGCGTAGCGGCCGGTGAATCCGGCGTCGTCGCGCACCTTTTCGACGACATCGACATGATCGACCGTGGCGATCACCCGCGTCCGCCACCAGGCGACGACCGGATTATCGGGCTTCAACAATGCGATGCTCATATCAGCGCCTCTAAGGGGTTTGCCCGGTGGGTTCCAGCCGTTAGGCAGGGTGCAAGCCGCAAACACAGGAGCAACGCATGGCCGCACGAAACGACCAAGCAGGACGATCGGTGCTGCGCACCTTTCTGCAAAGCGAGGCCGCGGGCGGCATCATCCTGATGGCGGCGGCGGCGCTGGCGATGCTCGTCGCCAATCTGCCGGGTCTTTCCGAAGCCTATTTCCACCTGCTCCACGCCGATACCGGCCCGGTGATCAGCCCGAAATACGGGTCGATGACGGTGCATCTGTGGATCAACGATGCGCTGATGGCGCTGTTCTTTCTGTTCGTGGGGCTTGAGATCAAGCGCGAGTTTATCGACGGGCAACTCGCCACGTGGGAGCATCGCCGGTTGCCGATCGTCGCGGCGGCGGCGGGGATGGTCGGGCCGGCCTTGGTCTATCTGTTCATCACCGGGTGGAGCGGACCGCTGGTCAATGGCTGGGCAATCCCCGCCGCGACCGACATCGCGTTCGCGATCGGCGTGCTGGCATTGCTCGGCAGCCGCGCACCGGCGTCGCTCAAGCTGTTCCTGACCACGGTTGCGATCGTCGATGACATGGGCGCGGTGGCGATCATCGCGATCGCCTATACCGCGGAGCTGTCGACGCTGTACCTCGCGCTTGGCGCGCTGGTGATGGCCACCATGTACGTGCTCAACCGCAGCGGGGTGAAGAAGCTGACGCCCTATCTGCTGCTCGGTGCGGCTTTGTGGTATTTCGTGTTCATGTCCGGCGTCCATGCGACGATCGCGGGCGTGCTGACCGCGATGATGGTGCCGATCACGACCAGCCCGGGCGCGTGCGACGATGCCGAATCGCCGCTGCACAAGCTCGAGCATGCGCTTGCCCCGTGGGTCGCCTATCTGATCGTGCCGGTGTTCGGTTTTGCCAATGCCGGCGTCAGCCTGGCGGGGATGAGCCCGGCGATCCTGCTCGAACCGCTGCCGCTGGGCATTGCGGCGGGCCTGTTCATCGGCAAGCAGTTCGGCATTTTCGGGAGCATCTGGCTTGCGGCGAAGCTGCGCTTTGCCTCGCCGCCCGGCGGCGCGACCTGGTTGCAGCTTTATGCCGTGGCGATGCTGTGCGGCATCGGCTTTACGATGAGCCTGTTCATCGGCGGCCTTGCCTTCCCCGGCAATGAATTGCTGGTCGATGAAGTGAAGATCGGCGTGCTGACCGGATCGATCCTGTCCGCGGTGATCGGCTATACCATCCTGCGGTTCGCACCGCGCTGGCGTGAAGGCAGCAGCGGCGACGCGGACAAGGTCGGCTGATGCGCGCATTTTACGACCCCGGGCAGCTGGCGCATGCCCCGGCGCGCGAGCTGCATAATGGCGCGTTCGTGCCCTATGCCGAAACGCCCGCGCGCGCGGCGGCGATTGCGGCGACGCTGGGGACGACCGAGTTGCCGCTGGATCGCGGCGAGGCGCCGATCCGCGCGGTGCATAATGCGGGCTATATCGAGTTCCTCAAGACTGCGCCTGCGCGCTGGGCGGAGGCGGGGCGGCCGGGTGATGTCATGGGCTATATCTGGCCGACGGTGCGCAAGCGCGCGCTGAAGCTCGACCGGATCGACGCGCTGGCGGGGCAATACAGCATCGATGCGTCGACCCCGCTGACCGCCCAGACATGGGAGGCAACCTATCGCAGCGTGCAATGCGCGCTGGCGGCGACGCATGCCGTGCTGGACGGAGAGCGAGCGGCCTTCGCGCTCTCGCGGCCGCCGGGGCATCATGCAGGGGCGGATTATCTGGGCGGCTATTGCTATCTCAATCATGTCGCGGTTGCGACGCAGGCGGCGCGCGATGCGGGGGTCGAGCGGGTCGCGATCCTCGACATCGACTATCATCACGGCAACGGGACGCAGGATATTTTCTGGGAGCGCGGCGACGTGTTCTTCGCCTCGATCCATGCCGACCCGGCGACCGATTTCCCGTTCTACTGGGGCCATGCCGATGAGGTTGGCGAGGGCGACGGCGAAGGCGCGACGCTGAACCTGCCTTTGCCGCGCGGGACCAAGATCGATGCGTTCCGCCGCGCGCAGGAGCGGGCGTTGGCGGCGATTGCGGCATCGGGCGCGGAGTTCCTGCTGGTCAGTTTCGGTGCGGACACGTTCGTCGGCGATCCGATTTCGCAGTTCGCGCTTGAGACAGAGGACTATGCGGTGCTGGGGCGTGACATCGCCGCCGCCGGGTTGCCGACCGCGGTCGTGATGGAGGGCGGCTACGCGATCGACGCGCTGGGGGCGAATGTTGCGAGCTTTTTGAGCGGGTTCTGAGGCGCCCGAATTTTTTCTTAGCGCGTGGAACCAATCGCGACGCGGGGGCGTTGTTGTTCTGCTTGATCGAAAGAAAGAGCATTTAGACGAACCGAACCTTCGCAGGAACGGATCGTCCAAGGAGGCCCGCCGCGAAAGCGACGGGCCTTACTTGTTTCTGGCTAGGGTGGCTCGCTGCTCAATCCTCCCCGGAAGGGGGAGGTGTCGCCGCAGGCGACGGAGGGGGAGGACGGCGACGTCATTCTGCTCTTACCGCCTGACTTGAAGCCGACGTGCTTCCTCCCCCTCCGTCATCCACGGACCAAGCCCGGGGCTGCCACCTCCCCCTGCCGGGGGAGGAGTCTCCGACGCGTTCCAGCCACTCCAGGTCACCCCGGACTTGTTCCGGGGTCCACCGGGAGGCCGGGCTTGATGCATGAGGTTCGACCGCAGGGCGCGAGGCATAGTGGACCCCGGAACAAGTCCGGGGTGACGAGTGGATTGGGGCAACCGGAGTCCGCGCAAACGAAAGGCGCCGCCGACCCTGTGGCCAGCGGCGCCTTCCTTCTACCCATCCGATCCGCTTACAGCTTCTCGGTCAGTTCCGGGACGAGCTTGAACAGATCGCCGACCAGGCCGATGTCCGCGACCTGGAAGATCGGGGCGTCTTCGTCCTTGTTGATCGCGATGATCGTCTTGCTGTCCTTCATGCCGGCGAGATGCTGGATCGCGCCCGAGATGCCGACCGCGACATAGACTTCCGGCGCGACGATCTTGCCGGTCTGGCCGACCTGATAGTCGTTGGGAGCGTAGCCCGCATCGACCGCAGCGCGCGAGGCGCCGACTGCTGCACCCAATTTATCGGCGAGCGGATCGATCAGCGCGTGGAACTGCTCGCCCGAGCCGAGCGCGCGGCCGCCCGAGACGATGATCTTGGCGCTGGTCAGTTCGGGGCGTTCGCTCTTGGCGATTTCCGATCCGACGAAGCTCGACAGACCCTTGTCACCGGTGCCCGAGACGGTTTCGACCGATGCGCTGCCGCCCTCGGTTGCCGCCTTGTCGAAGGCGGTGCCGCGCACGGTCAGCACCTTCTTCGCATCCGACGAGGTGACGGTGGCGATCGCGTTGCCGGCATAGATCGGGCGGGTGAACTGGTCGCCCTCGATGCCGATCACTTCGCTGATCTGCATCACGTCGAGCAGGGCAGCGACGCGCGGCGCGATGTTCTTGCCCGTGGTGGTAGCGGGCGCGACGAACGCGTCATAGCCAGCCATCAGATCGGCGACCAAGGGCGCGACGTTCTCGGCGAGCGCATTGGCATAGGCCGCGTCATCGGCGAGCAGCACCTTGCTGACGCCCGCGATCTTCGCGGCGGCATCGGCGGCAGCCTGTGCGCCCGACCCGGCGACCAGCGCGACCACGTCGCCCAGCTTGCCCGCAGCGGTGACGGCGGCGAGCGTTGCGTCCTTTACTGACGCATTGTCATGTTCGACCCAGACCAGAACGCTCATGCCACAACTCCCAGTGCCTTGAGCTTGCCGACAAGCTCATCCACATCCGCAACCTTGACGCCCGCAGTGCGCTTGGCCGGTTCGACGACCTTCACGACCGTCAGGCGCGCCGTCACGTCGACGCCGTAATCGGCCGGAGTCTTGGTCGCGAGCGGCTTGCTCTTTGCCTTCATGATGTTGGGCAGCGAGGCGTAGCGCGGCTCGTTCAGGCGAAGATCGGTAGTGACGATCGCCGGGGTCTTGAGCTTGACGGTTTCGAGGCCGCCATCGACTTCACGGGTCACGTCGACGCTGTCGCCCGACACTTCGACCTTATTGGCGAAGGTGCCCTGGCCCCAGCCGAGCAGCGCGCCGAGCATCTGGCCGGTCTGGTTATTGTCGTCGTCGATCGCCTGCTTGCCGAGGATGATCAGCCCGGGCTGTTCCTCTTCCGCCACCTTGGCGAGCAGCTTGGCGACGCCGAGCGGCTCGACCGGACCTTCGGTGGTGATCAGGATCGCGCGGTCGGCGCCCATCGCCAGCGCGGTGCGCAGCGTTTCCTGAGCCTTTTGCTCGCCGATCGAGACCACGACGATCTCGGTCGCCACGCCCTTTTCCTTCAGGCGAATCGCTTCTTCGACCGCGATCTCGTCGAACGGGTTCATGCTCATCTTGACGTTGGCAAGATCCACGCCCGTTCCGTCCGCCTTCACGCGGGGCTTTACGTTATAGTCAAGCACACGCTTGACCGGCACCAGCACTTTCATCGCGTCCTCCGCTCCAATCGCGTCATTTTAAGGCTTCGAGTCTGTCCGTCCCTAGAAGGGTTTTTGCCGTTTTCGCAAGTCCGGTATGGAATCGTACGATTGCCGTAGCGTCATTGCGCAAACGAAAAAGGGGTCCGACGCAGATGATGCGCCAGACCCCCTTTCAATGGGTGTTCAGGGGGCCGCGATCAAGCAGCCGACTGGACCTCCGCCACAATCTTCTTCGCCGCGTCGCCCAGATCATTGGCCGGGACGATGGCGAGGCCCGAATTGGCGAGGATTGCCTTGCCCTGCTCGACATTGGTGCCCTCAAGACGGACGACCAGCGGAACCGAGAGGTTCACTTCCTTCGCCGCGGCGACGATGCCCTCGGCGATGATGTCGCACTTCATGATGCCGCCGAAGATGTTGACGAGGATGCCCTTCACCGCAGGATCGGCGAGGATGATCTTGAACGCCGCCGTCACCTTTTCCTTGTTCGCGCCGCCGCCGACGTCGAGGAAGTTGGCCGGGAACATGCCGTTGAGCTTGATGATGTCCATCGTCGCCATGGCAAGGCCCGCGCCGTTGACCATGCAGCCGATGTCGCCGTCGAGCTTGATGTAGGCGAGGTCGTACTTCGACGCTTCGAGCTCGGCGGGATCTTCCTCGGTCTCGTCGCGCAGTTCCATCAGGTCCTTGTGGCGGAACATGGCGTTGCCGTCGAAGCCGACCTTGGCGTCGAGGACGAGGAGGTTGCCCTGCTCGGTCAGCGCGAGCGGGTTGATCTCGATCTGCTCGGCATCGGTGGCGAGGAACGCGGCGTAGAGCGCCGACGCGACCTTGGCCGCCTGCTTCGCCTGGTCGCCGGTCAGGCCGAGCGCGGCGGCGACGGTGCGGCCGTGATGCGGCATGAAGCCGGTTGCGGGATCGACCGAGAAGCTCTGAATCTTTTCAGGGGTCGAGTGCGCGACCTCTTCGATGTCCATCCCACCCTCGGTCGAGACGACGAAGGCGACGCGGCTGGTGGCGCGATCGACGAGGAGCGCGAGGTAAAATTCCTTGTCGATGTCGGCGCCATCGGTGACATACAGGCGGTTGACCTGCTTGCCCGCGTCGCCGGTCTGGATCGTCACCAGCGTGTTGCCGAGCATGTCCTTGGCGTGCGACTCGACTTCATCGAGGCTGAAGGCGAGGCGAACGCCGCCCTTGGCTTCGGGGGCGAGCTCCTTGAACTTGCCCTTGCCGCGGCCGCCGGCGTGGATCTGCGACTTCACGACATAGAGCGGTCCGGGAAGCTTCTTGGCAGCCTCGACCGCCTCCTCGACGGTGAAGGCGGCATGGCCGGCAGCGATCGGCGCGCCGTACTTCGCCAGCAGTTCCTTGGCCTGATATTCATGGATATTCATGGGATCGCCCTTTGCGTTGCAGCAAATTTCGCGCCGCTTAAGCACAGGGGCGCGGCGGAATCAAATCTCTTGACTTCGGGATTGCGACGCAGTTGCAATAGTGGCGCTGTGGCATCGGATAACAGCGGCTTAGCGCGCCTCTTTCGCGAGCCCCGTAGCGCATAATCCGCCCGAGCTGGTGGCGACTGCGAGGATTTCGGGATCGCCGAGCGCGCGGACGCGGCGGAGGAAGCGGTCGAGCGACTCGGCTTCGCGCACCTTGGGAAGGTCGGCGATCCGCATCAGCTGGGCGAGGCTGAGGCGATCGACCATGCGTTCGGCCATGCACGCGGCGAGCGGTTTGGGCAGGCCGGCGCTGACAAGGCCGGTGCGCAGCCGCGCTTCGGGCACCGCACAGGCAGAAAGTGCGGTCAGGGTCGCAATCAGGGGAAACACGCGTCTCGCATCGAACATGGAGGCTCGCTATATCGCCCGCATGAGTCCCGCAATCGGCATCGCGCTGTTCCTGCTCACCGTCGCCCTCATGGAGGGCTTTGCCTATGTCGCGCATCGCTGGCTGATGCACGGGCCGGGCTGGTTCCTGCATAAAAGCCACCATTCGCCGCGCACCGGCAATTGGGAGCTGAACGACCTGTATGCCGTGATCTTTGCGGTGCCGTCGTTCGTGCTGCTGCTGGGCGGGGTGCATCTGGGGTGGTGGCAGGGCTATGCGTGGATCGGCGCGGGGATTGCGGCCTATGGCGCGATCTATTTCGGGTTCCACGACATCATCGTGCACAAGCGGCTCAACACCCGCTACATCCCCAAGTCGGAGTATATGAAGCGGATCATCCAGGCGCACCGGTTGCACCATGTGGTCGAGACCAAGCATGGCACGGTCAGCTTCGGGTTCCTCTATGCCCCGCCGCCCGAGAAGCTGAAGGCGCAGCTCAAGGCGCGCGGCAATGCCGGGGTGCGTGAGCCGGTCGGCCGGTTCTGATTTCAGACCCGATCTTTTACGCGATCGCGGTTCCGGCGGTCGTGCTGCTGGGGCTGTCCAAGGGCGGGTTTTCCGGTGCGGGTTCGCTGTCGCTGCCGGTGATCGCCTTTGTCATCGATCCGGTGCGCGCTGCGGCGATCCTGCTGCCGATCCTGATCGTGCAGGACGTGGTCGGCATCTGGGCGTTCCGGCGGACGGTCGACTGGTTCGTGCTGGGATGGACGCTGGCCGGAGCAATCGTCGGCATCGTGCTCGGTTACTGGTTTTCGGCGAGCGTGTCGGTGGACGCCGTGCTGGCGATGGTCGGGGTGATTTCGATCGTGTTTGGCGCGTACCGGTTGTGGAAGGACCGGCTGGGTGCGGGGGCAGCGTCGACCTCGCCGGGATGGGTCGGGTCGCTGTTCGGAGTCGCGTCGGGATTTACCAGCCAGATCGCGCATGCCGGGGCACCGCCTTGGCAGCTCTGGGTGATGCCACGCCAGCTGACGCCTGCCTATCTGGTCGGCACAACCGCGGTCTTTTTCGGGGCGGTCAACTGGATCAAGGTGCCCGCCTATCTGGCGCTGGGGCAGTTCACCGGCGAGAATCTCGGGACCAGCGCGGTACTGATGCCGGTGGCGATTGTGTCGACCTTTGCCGGCGTATGGCTGGTGCGGCGGGTGTCGCCGGAGCGGTTTTACACTGCGATCTACTGGCTGATGATCGGCGTGGGGGCGGTGCTGGTTTGGAAGGCAGTGGGGTGACGCTGACTAGGGCTTCGCGGCGACATGTTCCCGGCAAGCCAAAATGTCCGTCAGGTCGGCATAGGCCTGACGCCAGGCAAGGTCGGACTTGAACAGGATCAGGTGAGCCGCCGTCGCTCGTTCATCCTCGGACAGATCGCCTATTTCCGGGCTATCTTCGCACCATCGCAAGCGCTTCAGGCGCGCCAGCAGCGCGCCTGTCGGCATCGATTCCAGCTGCTCTCGCGCCAGCGGAGGCAATGCGCGTTGGAGGCCATGTCCCTTTTTGATCGAAAGCCTCCTCGTCGACTCGCGTCAGTCGAACAGCGACGACACCGAGCTTTCATCCGCGATGCGGCGAATCGCCTCCGCGAGCAGGGGCGCGATGGTGAGGTGGCGGATGCGTTGCGCTTGCCCCACGACGTCGTGGTTGCCGATCGAATCGGTGATGACCAGTTCGCGCAGCGCCGAACCATCGACGCGCGCGACCGCGCCGCCCGACAGGACGCCATGGGTGCAATAGGCGACGACGTCCTCGGCGCCGGCAGCCTTGAGCGCGGCGGCGGCGTTGCAGAGGGTTCCGGCCGAATCGACGATGTCGTCGATCAGCACGCAGAAGCGGCCCTCGACCTCACCGATGATGTTCATCACTTCCGATTCGCCGGCCTTTTCACGGCGCTTGTCGACGATCGCGAGCGGGGCGTTGTCGAGTCGCTTGGCGAGGGCACGGGCGCGGACCACACCGCCAACGTCGGGCGAGACGACCATGAGGTTCTTGTCGGAGAAGCGCGCCTTGATATCCTCGCTCATTACCGGGGCGCCGAACAGATTGTCGGTCGGGATGTCGAAAAAGCCCTGAATCTGCCCGGCGTGCAGATCGACCGAGAGGACGCGGTTGGCACCCGCAGTGGTGATCAGGTTCGCGACCAGCTTGGCCGAGATCGGAGTGCGGGGCCCAGGCTTCCGGTCCTGACGGGCATAGCCGAAATAGGGGAGCACCGCGGTGATGCGACGGGCCGACGCGCGGCGCAGCGCATCGATCATGATCAGCATTTCCATCAGATTGTCGTTCGCGGGGTACGCGGTCGACTGGAGCACGAACACGTCCTCGCCACGGACATTCTCGAGAATCTCGACGAAAATCTCTTCATCCGCAAAGCGGCGGACATTCGCCTTTGTCAGCGGGATTTCGAGATAGGAGGCGATCGCCTGGGCGAGCGGCAGGTTCGAGTTGCCAGCCATCAGTTTCATAGTGCGCGTCGCTCCCCAGCGAGTGTCATCGAATTGTCTCCCCCTTAGGATTGTGGATCGCTCGCGAAAAGGGGGCGTTTAGGGTAGCGTGCATGTGCAACGGCGTCCCATGCAGATACAGCCGAGTCAGGACAGCATTGCTGTCCCATCTCGACAGCCACGTTGAAACAATATAATCGGGCGCTGAAATAGAATGTCCGCACGCTGCGAGGCGATGGGGACGCCCTTTAGCTGCTGGAGAGTGCATTGGCGGACGTCCCGCGCAACCTGCCCCCGCTGAGCCTGCACGTGCCGGAGCCCAAGTTCCGGCCCGGCGATGCGGTCGATTTCGCTGCAGTGGAGGTGCCGCCCGCCGGCGCCCAGCCCCGCCCCGACACCGCCGCCGATCCGGCGAGCTTCCACGACCTGTCCTATACGCTGATCCGCGTGCTCGACGATGCGGGTCAGGCAGTCGGGCCGTGGAACCCGCGACTCGATCCCGACACGCTGCGCAAGATGCTGCGCGACATGGCGCTGGTCCGCGCGTTCGACGAACGGATGTTCCGCGCGCAGCGGCAGGGCAAGACCAGTTTCTACATGAAGTGCACCGGCGAAGAGGCGGTGGCGATCGCTGCGACGCACGCGCTCGCCAGCGACGACATGTGCTTCCCCAGCTATCGCCAACAGGGCATCCTGATCGCGCGCAACTACAGCCTGGTTCAGATGATGAACCAGATCTATTCGAACAGCGGCGACGCGCTGCAGGGCAAGCAGCTGCCGATCATGTATTCGTCGCGTGACGACGGGTTCTTCTCGATCAGTGGCAACCTGACCACGCAATATCCGCAGGCAGTGGGCTGGGCGATGGCGAGCGCGGCGAAGGGCGATACCCGCATCGCCGCGACGTGGTGCGGCGAGGGGTCGACGGCGGAGGGCGACTTCCACTCGGCGATGACCTTTGCGACGGTGTACAAGGCGCCGGTCATCTTCAACGTCGTCAACAACCAATGGGCGATTTCGAGCTTTTCGGGCTTTGCCGGGGCCGAGGCGACGACCTTTGCCGCGCGTGCGATCGGCTATGGCATGGCCGGGCTGCGCATTGACGGCAACGATGCGCTGGCGGTCTATGCCGCTACGCAATGGGCGGCGGAGCGTGCGCGGACCAATCAGGGGCCGACGCTGATCGAGCATTTCACTTATCGCGCCGAGGGTCATTCGACCTCCGACGATCCGACGCAATATCGCAGCGCGGGCGAGCCGAGCGCATGGCCGCTGGGCGATCCGGTCGCGCGGTTGAAGGCGCATCTGATCGCGATCGGCGAATGGGACGAAGAACGCCACGCCGCGCAGGACCGTGAGGTCGCCGAGCTGGTCAAGGCATCGCAGAAGGAAGCCGAGAAGAATGGCATCCTCGGCCATGGCCTGCACCAGCCGCTCGATTCGCTGTTCGACGGGGTGTTCGAGGAAATGCCCTGGCATCTGCGCGAGCAGCGCCAGCAGATGATCGACGAGGAAGAGGCAAGCGGCCGACCATGGGCGAGGAAGTCGTGATGGGCGAGGGTATCGTGACCGAAGCCGAGATCGGCGAAGCCGGCGCCGGTGCGCGGATGAACATGATCCAGGCGATCAACTCCGCGATGGCGGTAATGATGGAGCGCGATCCGAACGTGATCGTGATGGGCGAGGATGTCGGCTATTTCGGCGGCGTGTTCCGCGCGACCGCGGGCCTGCAGGAAAAATTCGGCAAGACCCGGGTGTTCGATACGCCGATCACCGAATGCGGCATTATCGGCGTGGCGATCGGCATGGGTGCCTATGGCCTGCGCCCGGTGCCGGAAATCCAGTTCGCCGACTATATCTACCCCGCGCTCGACCAGCTGGTGAGCGAGGCGGCGCGGCTGCGCTATCGCTCGGCGGGCCAGTTCACCGCGCCGCTGACGGTGCGGTCGCCATTTGGCGGCGGCATTTTTGGTGGGCAGACGCACAGCCAGTCGCCCGAGGGCATCTTTACCCATGTGTCGGGCGTGAAGACGGTGATCCCGTCGACGCCGTACGACGCCAAGGGGCTGTTGATCGCGTCGATCGAGGACAATGACCCGGTCATCTTCTTCGAGCCCAAGCGCATCTATAACGGCCCGTTCAACGGCCATTGGGATCGCCCGGCGGAGAATTGGTCGAAGCATCCCGGCGGCGCGGTGCCCGAGGGCTATTACCGGATCGAGCTGGGCAAGGCGGCGATCGTGCGGCCGGGCAGCGCGCTGACGATCCTGGCCTATGGCACGATGGTGCATGTCGCCAAGGCGACGGTCGAGGAAATGGGGATCGACGCCGAGATCATCGATCTGCGCACGCTCGTCCCGCTCGACATCGAGACGATCGAGGAATCGGTCAAGAAGACCGGCCGCTGCATGGTGGTGCATGAGGCGACGCGCACCGGCGGGTTCGGCGCGGAGCTGTCGGCGCTGGTGCAGGAGCGGTGCTTCTATCACCTCGAGGCGCCGGTCGAGCGCGTCACCGGCTTCGACACGCCTTATCCCCATAGCCTTGAATGGGCTTACTTCCCCGGGCCGGTCCGCATCGGACAGGCGCTCAAGAAACTCCTGAAGGACTGATCGGCATGGCGCGCTTTACGTTTCGTCTTCCGGATATTGGCGAAGGCATCGCCGAGGCCGAGATCGTCGCCTGGCACGTCAAGGTGGGCGACCGGATCGAGGAGGATCAGCAGGTCGCCGACATGATGACCGACAAGGCGACCGTCGAGATGGAATCGCCGGTGTCGGGCGTGGTGGTCGAACTGGCTGGCGAAGTCGGCGATCAGGTCGCAATCGGCGCGTCGCTGATGGTCGTGGAGACCGACGAGGCGGTCGCGGAGGACGCTCCGCTGGCGGAGGCTCCGGTTTCCGAGGCAGTCGAGGAACAGGTCGAGGCGGAGACGCCGGGAGTTCCGGAAGTCGTGGAAGAGGCCACACCTCCCGCGCCGGTCGCTGCGCCTGCACCCGCTCCTGCGCCTGCTCCTGCTCCCACCCCCGCGCCTGCGCCCGCGTCGGTGGAGCAAACGCGCCACGTCCTCGCCTCCCCCGCCGTGCGTGCGCGCGCCAAGGATCTGGGCGTCGACCTGTCCGAAGTGAAGCATGACGGGCAGCATATCCGTCACGCCGACCTCGACGCGTATCTGCGCTATGGCAGCGGGCAGGGCTACCACGCGCCGCACGCCAGCCGCGCACGCGAGGACGAGGCGGTCAAGGTCATCGGGATGCGTCGCCGCATCGCCGAGAATATGGCGGCGGCGAAGCGGGCGATTCCGCACTTCACCTATGTCGACGAGATCGACATGACCGCGCTGGAGGCGATGCGCGCCGATCTGAACGCCAATCGCGGATCGCGGCCCAAGCTGACGATGCTGCCGTTCCTGATCGTCGCGATCTGTCGCACCCTACCCGACTTCCCGATGCTCAACGCGCGCTATGACGATGAGGGCGGCGTGGTGACGCGGCATGGCCGCGTGCATATGGGCATGGCGACACAGACCGACGCGGGGCTGACCGTTCCCGTCATCCGCGATGCGCAGGACATGAATGTGTGGCAGCTGGCGAGCGAGATCGGTCGCCTCGCCGAAGCGGCGCGCACCGGCAAGATCAAGTCGGAAGAGCTGCAGGGCGGGACGATCACGATCACCTCGCTCGGCCCGCTGGGCGGAATCGCGACGACGCCGGTGATCAACCGGCCCGAGGTCGCGATCATCGGCCCGAACAAGATCGTCGAGCGCCCCGTCTTTGTCGGCGACGACATCGTCCGCGCCAAGCTGATGAACCTGTCGATCAGCTGCGACCACCGCGTGGTCGATGGCTGGGACGCGGCGAGCTATGTCCAGGCGCTGCGCAAGCTGCTCGAGACGCCGGTGTTGTTGTTCGCGGACTGAAATTGATCCTCCCCCGCAAGGGGGAGGGTTTCCTTATTCCACCCAGTCCTTGCGCAGCGTGCGGACGGCGAAGAGCATCAGCACGGCGGCGATGACGTAGAAGGACAAAGCCGCGACCGCCGAGTAGCGCAGCGCTTCGTTGCCGTAGCTCGCGGTCATCGCGTCCGACATCGCGCCCATCGCCCATGACCCGGCGCCAAGGCCGATCAGATTGTTGATCAGCAGGAAGCTGGCGCTCGCCGTCGCGCGCATCTGGGGCGGGACGAGGTTCTGGATCGCGGTGGTCACCGGGCCGAGCCACAGGATGTTGAGGCCGTTCGGGATCAGGAACAGGAACCACGCCAGCGTCACATTGTTGGTGAGGAACCCGCCGGCGAACAGCGGCACACAGGCAAGCCAGGCGAAGGCGGGCAGCTTGGCATAGACGCCGCGGTCGCTCCCGCCGAGCCGGTCGGCGAGCACGCCGCCCATGAACACGCCGATCGTGCCGCCGACCAGCAGGATCGAGCCGAAGAAATAGCTGGTAGTGGTGAGGTCGAAGCCGAAGCTGCGCACGAAGAAGGTCGGCGCCCAGAAGGCGAGGCCATAGCCGCACATCGAGCTGAACCCGGCGCCGATCGCCATCAGCCAGAAGCTGGGCTTTTTGGCGAGGATGCCGAATACCTGCCCCACCGGCACGCGCGCAGCGGCGGTGGTTGCGACCGGGCGCGGCGGTTCCTTGACGATCAGACGGAAGAACGGAGCGATGACCACGCCGGCAAGGCCGACGACGATAAACGCCCAGCGCCAGTCGACGGTCGCCGCGATCCACGCGCCGAGCAGGGTGCCCGAGGCGAGGCCGATCGGGATGCCGAGCGAGTAGATGGCGAGCGCGCGGGCGCGCTGATGCTGGGGGAAATAGTCGGCGATGATCGCATAGGAGGGGGCGACGCCCCCCGCCTCGCCGACGCCGACGCCGAGTCGATAGAGGAACAGGCTCCAGAAGCTGGTGGCGAGCCCGCACAAGGCAGTGAAGCCGCTCCATACGGTGAGCGAGATCGTCACCACCCAGGTGCGGCTGGTGCGATCGGCGAGCAGCGCGAGCGGCACGCCGAGCGTCGAATAGAGAAACGCAAAGGCGATGCCGCCGAGCGCGCCGAGCTGGGTATCGGTGAGATCGAGGTCCGCCTTGATCGGCACGGCGAGGATGCCGAGGATCTGCCGGTCGAGGAAGTTGAAGGTGTAGACCAGCAGCAGCATCGCCAGCACGGCGGCGCGATAGCCCGGCGTGCCGTGGCCCTGTGCGGTCGGCGCGGCTCCCTGCGTGGCGCTCATCC
Source organism: uncultured Alphaproteobacteria bacterium (assembly GCA_942493255.1). GTDB lineage: Bacteria > Pseudomonadota > Alphaproteobacteria > Sphingomonadales > Sphingomonadaceae > Sphingomonas. The sequence goes on from OW818683.1 coordinate 181,724, forward strand.
GTACCCTCTCCCTCAAAAAAATGGGCCGGACGCCCCTTTTCGACGCCCGGCCCGATCAGTCTGGCAAACTCAGTTCACGAAAGCGATCAGAACTTGATCTCGAACGTGCCGGTCACGGTACGCGGCGGGCCGTAATAGCCGATGATCGAGTTGCCGAAGGTTGCGCCGGGGAAGTTGTAGCCGCCGACGCGATAGCGCGCGTCGGTCAGGTTGCGCGCCGCAACGCCAAGGCGGTAGCGGCCATCGCCCGAGGTCCAGTTGAGCGAGGCGTCGACCAGCGCATAGCCGTCCTGATCCAGGGCCGGGGTTGCCAGCTCGAACATCTGGGTATCGCTGCGCAGCGAAACCGACGGGGTGAATGCAAGCACGCCACCCGCGACGTCGTTCGACCAGGTGAACGACGCGTTTGCGGTCCATTCGGGCGTGTTCTGGAAATCGCGCGCGTTCGCCACGTCGACCGGGGTAGTGCCCCCGCCGATGAAGGTCAGGAACTGCTTGTAGTCGGCATTGGTGTAGCCGACCACGACGCTCGCCTGGAAGTGGCGCGACGGGACCATGCGGGTCTCAAGCTCGAAGCCATAGATCTCGCCCTTGCCGGCATTGTCGACGAAGCTGGCGATGCCGCCGGCCAGCGACGGCACCTGGATCGTGACCTGCTGATCCTTGTAGTTCGAGAAGAAGCCGGCGGCGTTCACGAACAGGGTGCGGTCGAGGAACGCGCCCTTCATGCCGATTTCATAGCTGTCGATCGTCTCTGGCTCATAGCCGTTGACAGTGGTCGGCGTCAGGATCGCGTCGCCGCGCATGTCGAACCCGCCCGACTTATAGCCCTTGCCGTAGCTGGCATAGAGGTTGAGGTCGCCGGTCGGCTGGTAGCTGAGGCTGATGCGCGGGGTCAGCTTCTCGAAATCGCGGCTGTTGGTGTAATCCGAACGGATCAGGCCGGGGACCGCCGTGGTGTTGCCGAAGCGTGGGCTGCGGATGCCGGTATAGTTGCGGCGGAACACCGTGCCGGTCTTCTCGTCACGCGTGTAGCGCAGGCCGGCCGAGATCTTGAACTGATCGTTGAGGTCGAAGCTGAAGTCGCCGAATGCGGCGTAGCTTTTGGTGAACACCTCACCCGCGGTCAGCGTGGTGGTGTTGAGTAGACCGAGCACGGTGTCGAACGCGCCGCTTGCGCGGCCGTTGAGGTAATAGACGCCGAACACGCCCTGAAGCGCCTCGCCCTCATAGAGAAGCTGGAGCTCCTGCGTGAACTGGCGGTCCGAATATTCCGCAGGGACGTCGAGCGTCGGCAGGCGGGTGTTGTCGAAATCGATCACCGTGTCGGTGTTGCCGTCACGCCAGGCGGTGATCGTCTTGAAGGTCAGCGCGTCGGACAGGCCGATCTCGCCGGTTACCGACACACCGCGCGTCTCGACGCGGTTGTCGTCGCCGATGCCGGCGCGGGTGTCATAGACGCTCGCCGTGGGGGCATAGATCGGATCGACGCCGTTGGGCAGCAGGCGGGTGCCGTGACGCGGGTTCGACCGGTCGAGCACGCGGTCGCCCGCGACGCGCACGAAGATATTGTCGGTCGGCGTGAACTCCGCCGAGACGCGCGCGGCGAGCACATTCTTGTCGTAATGCTCGGCGCCGGTGGTCAGGTTGGTGCCGAAGCCGTCGCGCCAATATTGCGCGACCGCCGCGCCGAGCGACAGCGTGTCGCCGACCGGAACGACGACTTGCCCCACCAGATCGATCTGGTTGTACGAACCGTACGATCCGCGGAACGACGCCTTATAGTCATTGCCCAGACGGCGGGTGACGTACTTGACCGCGCCGCCGATGGTGTTGCGGCCATAGAGCGTGCCCTGCGGCCCGCGCAGCACTTCGACGCGCTCGACGTCGAAAATGTCCAGGACCGCGCCCTGGGGCCGGGCGACATAGACATCGTCGATGTACAGCGCGACGCCGGGTTCGAAGCCCCACAGCGGATCCTGCTGGCCGACGCCGCGGCTGAACGCGATCAGGGTGGAGTTGGAACCGCGCGCGATCTGCAGCGTCAGGTTCGGGGTCTTGTCCTGCAGCGCGGTGATGTCGGCCGCGCCGCTCTTGACCAGCGAATCGCCGGTGACGACCGACATCGAGATCGGCACGTCGATCAGGCTTTCTTCGCGACGGCGCGCGGTGACGACGATTTCGCCGCTGTCCTGCGTTTCGGCGGCGGCCTCGGCCGGCGCGTCCTGCGCGATGGCAGGAACGGATGCGAGCGCGCTCAGCGCGGCGCTGGCGGTCAGAATCGTGCGGACAGACGGATAGAGACGCTTCATGCTTTCCTCCCCAAATCGGCCGGCGATCCCCGGCCTTGTCAGTGGTTGAACATCGCTATAGTGAAACCTGAACCGGGTTTCAACTTCCGGATGAAGGAGGGGACGAATGACGCAAGAACGTGGCAAGTCCGCCACACTGCCCCCCGCCCTGCATCTGGGCGACAGCGCGGCGAGCGAGGGCAAGGAACCGCGCACCGCACGCGGCCGCCGCACGTTGCGCACGATCCTCGACGCTGCAGCAGCAGAGTTTGGCGAGAAGGGATTCCATGACGGGTCGGTAAGCGGCATCACGCGGCGCGCGGGCGTGGCGCTGGGCAGCTTCTACACCTATTTCGATTCGAAGGATGCGGTGTTCCGCGCGCTGGTGCGCGACATGAGCGATCAGGTCCGCGAACATGTCGCCCCCGCGATCCGCGCCGCGCCGGAGCAGATCGCCGCCGAGCGCGCGGGCCTTGAAACCTTCATCGGCTTCGTGCGCAAGCACAAGGAAATCTACCGCATCATCGACGAGGCCGAGTTCGTCGATCCCGAGAGCTTCCGGTTGCACTATCAGACCACCGCCGAGCGCATCGAAAAGCGGCTGAAGGCGGCAGCGGAACGCGGCGAGGTGCGCGCCGACGTGTCGGAGGTCCACGCCTGGGCGATCATGGGGATGAACGTGTTCCTGGGCCTGCGCTACGGCGTGTGGAGCGAGGATGCCGAGGCGGCAGAGGTCGCGGATACGGTGGCGGAGATGCTGGCGCGGGGGTTGGGGGTTCGGTAACTTCTCAATCCTCCCCCTGGCGGGGGAGGATAGTCAGAGCCGGATGCGCACTCGTTGCGTTTTCAAGTTCCCAACGGCACATCTGCGCCATGAACAATTTTGAGCTGGCCGCTGGGAACGAAGAATACGCCGTTCCGCAAGAATGCGACCTGAAATGGAGCTTTGGAGCGCCGCTTCCAACCGTTGTCCAATGGGAGTCCGGCACCCGGCTCTTCTTCTATCTGCGGGGGGATCGTGATGAGGTCGGCTCGATTTCCTTCTTACAGTGCATCGCGACCCGGTTCGGCCCGCCCGGTGAAGAGGGCCATTACCTCTATGGCAAAGGTTGGGAACCTTACACCTTCCTTCGCGTGGTCGAGTCGGAATGGCTAAGGCGAGAAATCGGCGCTGACTCGGGCCTGACTCACTATATTTTGCCGTTTCACGACACCACATTCGAGTGCTTGGCGCTTTCGTTTCGAGAACGCCGTTACGAGGGTTCGATCGGCGACGCGGTGAACGCGATGATGGAGGAAGATTGGTAGACGCGTCCGCGATTTTGGTCTGGACGCATCTCAGTCGTTAGCCCGCCTCCGCGATCCACTTCGCCGCCGTCTCGCCGTCCCAATCCATGTCGCCGGACACCCGCCAGACTTCCTTGCCCTCAGCGTCGTAGAGGATCGTCGTCGGCAGGTTGACGCCATAGCCGGTCGAGAATTTGACGTCGGGGTCGAGATAGGGCTGGAGCGCGGCGAACTTTGCCTTTTCGAAGAAGGGCGTGACCTTGGCCGCGCCGTCGAGATCCTGGCTGATCACCAGCACCTGAAGCTTGTCCTTTTCGCGCACCGCGAGTCGGTCGAGCGTCGGCATTTCGCGCACGCATGGCGCGCACCAGGTGGCCCAGAGGTTGACCAGCAGCGGCTTGCCGCGGAACGCCGCCAGCGTCACCGGCTTGCCCGCGGGATCGAGGAAGCCGTAGTCGGGCGCGGCCTCGCCCTGCTTGCTGCGGTCGACCGTGCCGACGCGTTCGGGTTCGTCGGTGGCGTTGCCGACCGCAGCCGTGCTTTCGTCGGCGACAGTTGCGGTTGCTTGCGGCTGAGGTTGCTTGCCACTATCGCAGCCGGCAATTCCAAGGCCCGTTATAAGGAGAAGCGCGATCGTCGAGCGCAAGGGAAGCTCCAATTCCATGTGGGGCGGGCGCTTTTCCGAAGGCCCGTCGTCGGTGATGCGTGAGATTAACGCATCCATCCCGTTCGACAAGCGAATGTGGGCGCAGGATATCGCCGGATCGAAAGCGCATGTCGCGATGCTGGGGCAGCAGGGCATCGTGTCGGTGGAGGACGCCGCGACGATCTCGGCCGGGCTGGACGCGGTCGCCGAAGATTATGCGCGCGACGGGGTGCCGGAGGATCTGGCGCTCGAAGACATTCATATGCTGACCGAATCGCGGCTGGCCGAGAAGATCGGGCCGGTTGCCGGGCGGCTGCACACCGCCCGCAGCCGCAACGATCAGGTCGCGACCGATTTCCGCCTGTGGGTGCGCGACGCGACGGATCAGGTGCTCGCCGCGCTCGACGCGCTGCAGGGCGCGCTGCTGACGCGGGCGCAGGAGCATGCCGACAGCGTGATGCCGGGCTTCACCCATCTCCAGAGCGCGCAGCCGGTGACGCTGGGGCATCATCTCATGGCCTATTTCGAGATGGTCGGACGCGACGTCAGCCGGTTCAGCGATGCACGGGCGCGCGGCAATCGCTGTCCGCTGGGGTCGGCGGCGCTGGCGGGTACGGGCTTTCCGCTCGACCGGGACATGACGGCGGCGGCGCTGGGCTTTGACGGGCCGACGCGCAACTCGCTCGATGCCGTCAGCGATCGCGACTTCGCGCTCGATTATCTGATGGCGGCGGCGCAATGTTCGCTGCACCTGTCGCGGCTGGCGGAAGAGTTCGTGATCTGGGCGAGCCAGCCATTCGGCTTCGTCAAGCTGTCCGACCAATGGTCGACCGGCAGCTCGATCATGCCGCAGAAGCGCAATCCCGATGCGGCGGAGCTGGTGCGCGGGCATAGCGGGCGGATCGTCGGGTGCCTGACCGCGCTGATGATCACGATGAAGGGCCTGCCACTCGCCTATTCAAAGGACATGCAGGACGACAAGCCGCCGGTGTTCGAGGCGCACGACCTGCTCGCCCTCTCCATCGCGGCCATGACCGGGATGGTCGAGAGCGCGGATTTCCGCACCGACCGGATGCGCGGCCTGGCCGAAAGCGGCTTTGCCACCGCCACCGATCTTGCCGACTGGCTGGTGCGCGAGGGCGGCATCCCGTTCCGTGAGGCGCACCACATCACCGGCCGCGCGGTCGCGGCGGCGGAGGCGAAGGGCGTGCGGCTCGACCAGCTGGAGCTGGCCGAATTGCAGGCGATTGACGGGCGTATCGACGCGCGTGTGTTTGACGTATTGACGGTCGATGCTTCGGTCGCGAGCCGGATGAGTTTTGGCGGCACGGCCCCGGCGCGGGTGCGTGAGGCGATTGCGGCGGCGCGCGCCGCAAGAGGAGAATGAATATGCGAACCCTGGTGGTCTTCACGGCGCTTCTGCTGGCCGCATGCGGCAATCGGGGCGACCTGAAACCGGCCGCCGGGGAGTCGCTGCCGCCCAAACCCTTTGGGGCGGTGGCCACGCCGGCACCGGCAGACCTGACGAAGGCGCCGCCCCAGACGCGACCGACGCGCAGCGACGAAGTGCTGCGCAGCTCAGAAGAACGGCGCAGCGACGACTTCGACCTGCCGCCGCAATAAGAAGATCATCATGGACCATTTCAATCGCAAGAACGGCGTGCTGCACGCCGAGGACGTCGCCATTCCCGCCATCGCCGCGGAAGTGGGCACGCCCTTTTACGTCTATTCGACCGCGACGCTGGAGCGGCATGCGCAGGTGTTGAAGGCGGCGCTGGCCGATCTACCGCGCGTGCACATCGCCTTTGCGATCAAGGCCAATCCGAACCTGGCCGTGCTCGGCGTGCTCGCCAAGCAAGGCTATGGCGCGGACGTGGTGTCGGGCGGCGAATTGAAGCGCGCGCTGGCGGCGGGAATGAAGCCCGAGGACATCGTGTTTTCGGGCGTCGGCAAGACGCGCGGCGAACTGCAGCTGGGGCTGGACGAGAATATCGGCCAGTTCAACCTGGAGCTGGAGGAGGAGGGCGAAGTGCTCGCCGACCTCGCGCATGCGCAGGGCAGGACTGCCCCAGCGGTGCTGCGCGTAAACCCCGATGTCGATGCCGGCACGCACGCCAAGATTTCGACCGGCAAGGCGGAGAACAAGTTCGGCGTCGCGATCGACCGCGCGCCCGCGATCTTCGACCGGCTGGCCAAGCGGCCGGGCATGAACCTGCGCGGCGTGGCGATCCATATCGGCAGTCAGCTCAAGACGCTCGCCCCGCTGGAGGCGGCGTACAAGCGCGTCGGCGAACTGGTCGCGCAGCTGCGTGCGGCCGGGCACACCATCACCCATGTCGATCTGGGCGGCGGACTTGGCGTTCCGTATGAGCCCGATGACAAGGTTTCGACCGCCGAGGAATTCGGCGCGATGGTCAAGCGCGTCACCGCCGACTGGGACGTGACGCTGATGTTCGAGCCGGGCCGCTTCATCTGCGGCAATGCCGGGCTGCTGGTGACCGAGGTGATCTGGGTCAAGCCGGCGAGCATCAACCCCTATGTCATCGTCGATGCGGCGATGAACGACCTCGCCCGCCCGGCGCTGTACGACGCCTATCATGCGTTCGAGGCGGTCGAGCCCAATGGCGAGAAGTTCGTCGCCAATATCGCAGGCCCGGTGTGCGAGACCGGCGATACGTTCGCGATGGGGCGTGAGATCGATCTGGTGAAGTCGGGCGATCTGGGCGTGTTCCGCACCGCCGGCGCTTATGGCGCGACGATGGCCTCGACCTATAACAGCCGCGCTTTGGTGCCCGAGGTGCTGGTGTCGGGCGACAAGTTCGCGATCGTCGCCGACCGCATTCAGCCCGAAACGATCATGGGGGCCGAGCGCGTCCCCGAGTGGGTGCGGTGAAACGCTCCGGCCTGCCCGTCTTTGTGCGGCTGGACGGGCGGCCGGCGATTCTGGTGGGCGACGGCGCGATGGCGGAGGCCAAGCGCCGCTTGCTGGAACGCGCAGGCGCGGTGATCGTGGGCGAGGATGCGCCCGCGCACATCGCTCTGGTCGCGTGCGAGGATCCCGAGCCGGTGGTGGCGCGGCTCAAGGCACGCGGGCTGCTGGTCAATGTCGCCGACCGGCCCGATCTGTGCGACTTCACCCTGCCCGCGATCGTCGAGCGCGATCCGGTGACGATTGCGATCGGCACCGGGGGCGCGTCGGCGGGACTGGCGGCGGCGCTGCGCCAGCGGATCGAGCCGTTGGTTCCGGCTGGTCTTGGCGCGTTCGCCGATGCGCTGGCGGCGGCACGCGGGGCGATGCGCGCGCGCTGGCCCGACGGCGGGGAGCGGCGGCGCGCGCTGGGCGCGGCGTTGAGCGGGCCGCTCGATCCGTTGCAGGCGCAGGGTAATGAGGCGGTGGCACGCTGGATTGCCGAGTCGGAGGCTCCAGGCGACCGGGTCGAGACGATCATGCTGACCTCGCCCGACCCCGACGATATGACACTGCGTCAGGCACGCTGGCTGGCACAGGCCGATCGCGTGTCGCATCGCGCGGATGTGCCCGCCGCGATCCTCGACCGCGCGCGCGCCGATGCCGATCGGATGCTGTGCGATTTCGCGCCCCGGGGCTTGCCGGGCCTGACCGTCGATGTTTCAACCGCGCAATGAGTGGTTTTGCCTATCGGGTCATGGCGCATGCCGTGGAGGAACTGGCCCCGCGCGACGCGCTGGGAAGCGACGCGGCGTTTGTATGGATTCACCTCACGTCGCGCGACGAGGAGGTGCAGGCGTGGCTGCGAGATCACGCGGCGCTCGACCATATCACCATCGACGCGCTGACCGCGCTGGAGACGCGTCCGCGCTGCGAGCAGGTTGACGGTGCCGCGCTGCTCAACTTGCGCGGCATGACGCAGGCAGAAATGGCGAGCAGCGATCCGCTCGCCTCGATCCGGCTGCGCGCCGACGGCAAACAGGTGATCTCGGTCACGCGACTGCCGCTCGACGCGCTGGATGCGGCGCGCACGGCGATGGAGGCCGGGCAGATCCGCGATGCGGGCGACCTGATCGCGACGCTGGCGACCGCGATCACCGAACAGCTCGATCCGCATGTCGCGCAACTGGGCGATTCGCTCGACGATTGCGAGGAAGCGCTCGATCCGCACGCCGCGTTCGAACTGCGACGGAGCGTCAGTCGGGTGCGGCGTCAGGCGATCGGCTATCGCCGCTTCCTGTATCCGCAGCGCGCGGCGCTGGAAAAGCTGGCGGGGCTGCCGGTGGCGTGGCTGAGCGACGATGACCGGCTGCACATCGCCGCCGCCGCCGATCGCGCGGCGCGGATGGCCGAGGAGCTGGAGAGCATTCGCGAGCGCGCGGCGCTGATCCACGAGGCGCTGACCGATCTGAGGGCCGAGGTGATCGACCAGCGTTCGTTGCTGATCGCGGTTGCGGCGATGATCTTTCTGCCGCTCACCTTCATCACCGGGCTGTTCGGGATGAATGTCGATGGCATCCCCTATGCCCACCATCCGGAGTCGTTCTGGGTGATTACGGGGTTCAGCCTCGCCATCGCGGCGGGGGTCGCGCTGTATTTCGTCAGGCGGCACTGGTTCCGCTGAGCCGCTCGACCCGGGCGCTGAGCGCGTCGATCGAGCCCAGCAATCGCGCGCGATCGGCGCGGGAGACGGCGAGTTCGCTGCGCGTTTCGCCCAGTTCGATCGCCCGCGCGGCGATGCGCGCATCGAGCGAGGCGACGGTGCGCTTCAATTCCGAGATCCGCCCCGCCCGGTCCAGCGTGCGTTCGATCCGCGCGTGCAGCACGTCGAAGTCGAACGGCTTGGCGAGATGGTCGTCGGCGCCTGCCGCCAGCGCATCGACCGCGCCGCGCGAATCGTCGAGCGCGGTAATCATGATGACCGGCAGGTCGGCGGTGTCGGGCGCGGTGCGAATCTCGGTCAGGGTATCGAGGCCGGACATGCCCGGCATCACCATGTCGAGCAGAACGAGGTCGAACCCGCGCCCGGAAATCAGGTCGAGCGCCTCGCGCCCGCTTTGCGCGAGCACGACCATATAGCCCATTGCGCCGAGCCGCCCGCCGATGACGTGCAGATTGGTCCGGCTGTCATCGACGGCCAGGATCGTGCGCGTGCCGCGCCGGCGCGAATCGGCCGTGGGGGTGGCGGTGTTCACCATGACGCGAGCTTATGCCGGGTGCGTCACGATCGGGTTAATGGTCCGCTGACCCGCCTAACGTTGCAGGAACCACAGCATCTGTTCCACCATCATGCGTAGTTGCGGATCGGCGTCGTCGAGCGGATCGCCTGGCGCGCCCATGTTGATCGCGACGCCGAGCGGGGTCGGCCAGCCGCGCAGCGCGTGGACGACGGTGCGCAGCGCCGACATGGTCGACACCGCCGCCTGCCATCCGCCCGCAGTCGCGACCATGCCGACCGGCATGCGGTCGAAATAGACCCGCTCGTCACCCCGCAGCAGTTCGACATAATCGAGCGCGTTCTTGACCAGCCCCGACAGCGTGCCGTGATAGCCGGGGGAGCCGATCACCAGCGCATCGGCGCTGCGCAGGACATCGACGAAGTGCGTGACCTTCGCGTCCGGCACCGGGTCGCACAGCTCGTAGGGCGCAAAGTTGATCGCCTCCCCGGTCAGCAGCGTCGTGCGTGCGCCGGCTTCTTCTGCGATCGCCAGGCATCGCGCCAGCGCGCGCCCGGTGCTCGATTCGGGACGCGAGGTTCCGCCAAGGGCGACGATGTGCGGCTTGCTCATGGCGCGGGGCTAGCGGAAACCAATGGGATGGGCCACCCTGAACGCGCGGGTCGGCAACGGAGGGACGGGGGTGCAGACAACAGGACCGCTTGCGGGCGTTCGCATCGTCGAGATCGACGCGATCGGGCCGGTGCCGTTCGCCGCGATGCTGCTCGCCGATCTGGGCGCGGACGTGGTCCGGGTGATCCAGCCCGGCGCGAGTGCGAGCCATGTCGTCCCGAGCCTGTATCGCGGGCGGCGCGAGCTGGAGCTCGACTTCCGCCACCCGGCATCGATCAACGAGCTGCGCGACCTGATCGACCGCGCCGATGGGTTGATCGAGGGGATGCCGCCGCGCTCGATCGAGGCGCTGGGGATCGGCCCCGATGCGTGCCGGATGCGCAACCCGCGGCTGGTCTATGGCCGGGCGAGCATGTGGGGGCAGGACGGGCCGATGGCGGAGCGGCCGGGCAGCGACATCAATGTGCTGGCGCTGAGCGGCGCGCTGCACGCGATCGGCACGCCCGACCAGCCGGTGGTACCGCTGACGCTGATCGGCGACCATGCCGGGTGCGGCATGTTCCTGGCGCTCGGCATGGTCAGCGCGATTCTGGGCGCACAGGCGAGTGGCGAGGGGCGGATCGTCGATGCCGCCGCATCCGATGGGGTCGGCACGCTGATGGCGCTGACCCAGAGCCTGGCGGGGAGCGGCCGCTGGCTCGACCGGCGCGAGGCCAATCTGGTCGATGGCGGTGCGCCCTTTTACCGCACCTATCGCTGTGCCGACGAGCGGCATGTCGCGGTCGGGGCGATCGAACCGTCCGCCTTTGCCGATCTGTGCGCGGTGCTGGGCTTGGAAGCATCCAAGATCCCGCAATTCGACCGCGCCGGATGGCCGCATATGGCGCGCGAATTCGCCCGCCGCTTTGGCAGCCGCACGCGCGATGAATGGATTGCACGCTTCCCCGACGGCGCGGCGTGCGTAACCCCGGTGCTTAGCCTGACCGAAGCTGCGCGCCACCCGCACGCGCTCGCCCGCCGCCCGCTGGCGAGCGGCCCGACCGGCGGACCGACCGCGCCGCAATTCACCCCGCGCGCGCCGTCTGCGGCTCCGGCGGTGGTGACGAGCGTGGGGGAGATGCTGGGGCGGTGGAATGACTAGGGAATCCGGGCGCCGACCCGTAGCAATGGTCGCCATGGCGGGTTTGTGCCTGATTGTCGGTGTTGCCATCGGTTTTAGCATTCCGCGCGGGGGACCGGCCACCCCGCCCAGCGCGAGCAAATCTGACCGCCTGGATCCTGTTTCGCCTCAAACGACCGGGAGAGATCCCTTCTCGCCCGAGATCAGAAATGATGAGTATGTTCGCCGGGAGCAGCTCAAGGTCGTCGAGATGCTCGAACAGCAATGTCGGACGACGCGCAAGGATTGCGCGTTGGCGACGGCTGCCCGCCAAGCGTTCGAGCGACGATAAGCTTAGCGAGGGTTATCCCGTCGCTATCGCCCAAGCGCCTTACGCCGCGCGCGCCGCGCTCCAGGCTCCGGCAATTTCCTCAAGATCGTCCGCAACCGCGCGAAAGGGCGTCGGATCGCTGCCGATGCTGGCATGGACGATCTGGTTGCGCAGCCCGTGATACAGCGTTGCGAGCGTGCGCGACACCTCGCCACCGCGTTCGAAATCGAGGCCGCCCTCCAGCGCGAACAGGATCGCGGTGGCGCGGGCGATGCGCTCGCTCTTGACCGGGAACTGGCCGTTTTCGGTGGCGAAGGCGGCGGAGCGGAGCGCGGCGATGCACTCCTTGTACATCAGCTCGACCAGCTGGTGCGGATCGGCAGCGGCGGTGCGCCCGACCGCATCGATCGTGCGATAGGTGGCTGCGGCGTCGGTGGAGAGGCGGATCGGGCGGGTCATCGCATCAGCTCTGCTTGTTCCAGGCTTCGACCTGCGATTCGAGGAAGCTCATCGTCGATTTATAGACCGCGACCTTGGCGTCCATGCTGGCGAACTGGCGGGTCATGCGGGTGCGGGTGTCCTCGACCTTGGCCAGCACATCCGCCTTGTCCTCGTCGAGATCGGCCTTGGCGCGGGTGTAGTTTGCCTCGCTCGCGCCGAGCCCGCGCGTGGTGCTGGCGGCGGCGGTGGAGATTGCGTTGAGCGCGCCGGCGACGCCGTTTCCGGTGGCGTTGGTGCCAACGGGTTCGGCGAACAGCCGCTCGACCGCCTGCGGATAGTCGACCAGCGCGCGGCTGAGCGCGGCGGTGTCGACGCTGAGCGTGCCGTCGCGTTCGGTGCGGATGCCGATCTGTGCCAGCGTCGTCGGCTCGCCCGCCGCGCCGGTCGCGACCTGCGCGATCGTGATCTGCTGGAGCTGGCGCTTCACCGCCTTCGCCGCCGCATCGCCGCGTAGTGCGCCGTCGAGCGGGTCGAGATCCTTGTTCAGCGCCGAGAAGACCTCGTTATAGGTCGCGACGAAATCCTGCGCGGCCTGCAGCAGCGCATTGGTCGGCAGCGTCTTGCCGATCGTCACCACCGTCCCCGGCTGGGCCGAGGCGAGTTCGAGGCGCACGCCGGGAACAAGGTCGCCGATGCTGTTCGAATCGCGGCGCAATGCGATGCCATCGATCGCGACGATCGCGTCGGATGCGGCGCTGCCGATTGTCGTGCCGGTCGCGCCGATGCCGACGTTGAGCGCGGACAGCCCTTCATGGCCCGGCGTCTCGGTCGCGGCCAAGGTGAAGGCGCGCGCCTCCCCGCTCGCGCCCTTGACCACCAGCCGCGCGCCGCCGCTGTCGGTGACGACGGAGGCGGTGATCCCCGCCTTGGCCGCGTTGATCGCGGTGGCGATGCCGTCGAGGCTGCTATTGTCCGCGCCGATCGTGATGTTCACCGGTGCGGCAGTCCCTGCGGTGAAGCCGGTCATCGCGCCATCGGCAACAGTCCCGGTGCCGAAGGTCAGCGTCAGCGTCCCCTGCCCGATTGCGGCGGTGCGATCGGTGACTGCAGCAGTGGCGGCGCTCTGCGGCGCGGCGAGCTGGCGCACCTCGACCTTCGCGTTGAGCGTGGCGAGGTTGGCGCCGGCGAGGCGGGTCACGCCGAGGATGCTGGAATGCGATGTCGTCGGCTGGGTTGCCAGCGTGCCGCCGCGCGTGAGGTTTGACAGCGCGGTGGCGAAGCCGGTGAGGTTGCTCTTGTGCGTTGCCGCCGCAGTGATCTGTGCGGTCAGCGTTTCTTCGCGCTTGGTGAGCGCGGCGTTCTTCAGCTCGAACTGCGCATCGACCAGGCTCTGGACGAGCGCGGTCGTGTCGATGCCCGACCCGGTGCCGATCGTTTTGGCAATCGATTCAATGGCCACGGTCACAATCCCCCATGCCTTGAAGAACGGCCATCACGGCTTGCCCTTAAGGCCGATTTGCACGCCGTTTTCATCGAACAGGGCGGTCTCTGGCACCTTGACCGACGGCATTCCGCCGCCCGCGCGCTTGTCGAGTCCGAACACGAACGCCAGCACCGTCGCGACCGCGAGATAGAGGTCGTCGCGGATCTCCTGATTCTCGCGGCTGGTAAAGTAGAGCGCGCGGGCGAGCGGCGGCAGCTCGATCCGTGGCACCGCGAATTCGTCGGCCAACTCGCGGATCGCCAGCGCGATTTCGCCGCGGCCCTTGGCGACCACCACCGGCACCTGATCCTTGCCCTGATCGTAGCGCAGCGCGACCGAGAAGTGCGTCGGGTTGGTCAGCACGACATGCGCGGTGGCGACGGTCTTGCGCAACCCGCCCTTGGCAATCTCGCGCTGGCGCTGGCGGCGATGGCCCTTGGCCTCGGGCGAGCCTTCGGTTTCCTTATACTCGTCCTTCACTTCCTGAAGGCTCATCTTGAGCCGCTGCATGTGGCGAAAGATCTGGATCGGCAGGTCCACGCCGGCGATCAGCAACAGCCCACCGGCCATGACGATGACCAGGGTCGAGAACGTGTCGCCAAGCGCGCCCACCGCACTGCCGAGGTCAGATGAGACGAGGCCCATGGTCGGACGCGCCGCCCCCCACAGCATCCACGCGCCCATGCCGCCGAGCAGCACGACCTTGAGCAGCGATTTGCCGAGCTCGATCCAGCCGGTCGGGCCGAAGATGCGCTTGAGGCCGGAGCCGGGATTGATGCGGTTGCCCTTGGGCGCCATCAGCTTGCCGTTGAAGCGCAGCGACCCCAGCGCCGCCTGGCTCAGTACCGCGCCGCCGAGCGCAATGGCGAGCAATGCGCCCATCGACGGCGCGAGCTTCCATCCGGCGGTGGCGAGCGGCTTCCACGGCTGAAAACTTTCGATATCGGCGCGACCGAAGCTGAAGCTTGCCGCCATGACTTCGCGGATCGCGCCGAGCAATTGCGGCCCCATCAGGATCATCCAGCCGCAGCCAAGCAGCATGATCAGCGCCGCGCCGAACTCGCGCGATTTGAGCAGGTCACCGTCGTCGAGCGCTTTTTGTTTGCGCTTGGGTGTTGGTGCCTGGGTCTTTTCGCCCGCCGTCTCAGCCATCAGCCGAGCCCTCCGAGCACAAGCGTCTGTGCGGCGTCCAGCGCTTCACGCACGATGACGAGCATGTAATCCCCCATCGCTGGCATGCCGGCGAGCAGCGCGAGCACGCCCATGGCGAGGCTGGCCGGAATGCCGATCGCGAACAGGTTGAGCGCGGGGGCCGAGCGCGAGAGCATACCGACCACGATGTTGAGGCACAGCAGCAGAAAGCCCACAGGAAGCGCGAGCAGCAGCCCGGCGAGAAAGGCGTAACCGCCGAACAACACGATGTTCATCAGCTTACCCGGGGCGAGCCAGGCGCCGCCCGGGGGCAGCAGCTCGAACGAGCGCACGATCAGCTCGACCAGCACGAGATGCCCATCGACCGCGAGGAACAACAGGGTGAGCAGCACGGTCAGGAACTGGCCGAGCGCGGGGGTCGACTGCCCGGTCTGCGGGTTGATCGCGGTGGCGAAGCTGAGGCCCATCGACACGCCGATCACCTCGCTCGCCACCAAGGGCGCGGCAAAGGCGATCTGGAGGATGAAGCCGAGCGCGAGCCCGACCAGTGCTTCGGCCATGACCATCAGGATGGTGTTGAGCACGAAGACGTCGCCCGGCACCGCGACCGGTGCGGCCTGCATCGACAGGATCGCGACCGCAGCGGTCAGCAGGATGCGGACGTTGAGCGGCACCGCGACGGCGCCGAACACCGGTGCGGCAAGAAACGCCGCGCCGACGCGCACCATCGTGAACAGCAGCGCCCATAGCTGCGGCTCGATCGCGAGGCCGAAGCCGAGCATGTCAGTGGATGCTGACCGATGCGGGTGCCCAGCGCGTGCGGCGCGCATCGCCGCGCGGCGCGGCGGGCACGCGGACGAAGGGATGCGGCAGCTGCGGCGGCGATGCTGGGACCGGGGCGAGCGTCACTTCACCAGATCCGGAATACGTTCGAAGATCGTCGTGGTGAAATCGCCGATCAGCGTCAGGATCATGCCGCCGAAGATCACCAGGCTGACCCCGACGATCGCGAGCTTTGGCACGAAGGTCAGCGTCTGTTCCTGGATCGACGTCGCCGCCTGAATCATGCCGAGGATCAGGCCCGACAGGAGCGCCGGGATCAGGATCGGGGCCGACGCGAGCGCGAGGATCCACATCGCTTCGCGCGCCACGGAGAGGAAATAGTCTGCGTCCATGGTCGGGCTATCCTGAGAAACTTGAAGCGAGGCTGCCCATCGTCAGCGCCCAGCCATCGACCAGCACGAACAGCAGCAATTTGAACGGCATCGAGATGATCGTCGGCGACATCATCATCATGCCAAGGCTCATCAGCACGGTGGCGACGATCAGGTCGATGACGATGAAGGGCAGGAAGATCAGGAAGCCGATCTGGAACGCGGTCTTGAGTTCGCTGGTGACGAAGGCGGGCAGCAGGATCGAGAAGGGCGTGTCCTGCGGATTGGCGATTGGCCCCGCCTTGGCGATGCCGGCGAACATGGTGATGTCCTTCACCCGCGTCTGCTTGAGCATGAAGGCGTGGAGCGGCTTTGCCGCTTCCTCGATCATCTGCGTCGCGCCCATGCGCCCTTCGGCATAGGGCTGGATCGCGGTGCGGTTCATCTGTTCGATCGTCGGCGCCATGATGAAGAAGGACAGGAACAGCGACAGGCCAATCAGCACCTGATTGGGCGGGGTCTGTTGCAGCCCCAGCGCCTGACGCAGGATCGCCAGCACGATGATGATCCGGGTAAAGCTGGTCATCATCAGCAGGATGCCCGGCAACACCGTGAGCAAGCCCATGATGATGAGCACTTGCAGCGACAGGCTGAGCGGCGCGTCGCCGCCGCCTAGCTCGCCGAGCGCGCGGTCGATCGCGTCGCCAGCCCCTGGAGTCGCGGCGGCGGTCGGCGCGGCGACGGGCGCAGCGGCGGCGGCCTCCTGCGCGAACGCCGGAGCGACCGCGAACAGCGCGAGTGCGAGCGCGCCGAGCAGGAGCATGAGGTGGCGCAGCATCGGGCTCATCCGTCGATCCGGTCGATCAGGGTCACGCCGTTGCGGCTGACCGAAACCAGCAGGCGCTTGCCCTCGACCTCCAGCACCGCGATGCGCGTGCCGGTCGAGACCATCATCGTCTCCCGCACCTTGAGCATCCGGTCGCCCTGATTGCCGGGCAGCCGCGCCTCGAGCTTGCGCCAGAGATAGAGGCAGCCGATCAGCAGGCCGCAGACGAGCGGCAGCAGCACGACCAGCTTGAGGATGTAGGACCACATCATGCTCGATCAGCTCCGCTTCTCGGGCGCGACCAGTTCGGTCATGCGCACGCCGAACTTGTCGCCGACGGTGACGACCTCGCCCCGCCCGATCAGCGTGCCGTTGACGAACACGTCGAGCAGCTCGTCGGCCTCGCGGTCGAGTTCGATCACGCTGGTTTCGGCCAGCGCGAGCAGTTCGCGCAGCGTCAGCGTGGTCGATCCGATCTCGACGGTCAGCTTGACCCCGACATCCTGGAGCAGATGGAAATTGGCGGCGGCCGCGGTCTCGGCGGCGAAGCTGCCGGTCATGTCGTTCATCGTGCGTCCTCAAGCTCAGGGGAATCGAAACGGGTCAGGCGAATTGCGGCGCGGCCATTGGCAGTGCCGACGGTGCCGCTGCCGATACGGCGCGGGCCTACCATCACCGGCACATCGGGGCCGAAGCTGATCGGGATGACGTCGCCGGGCTTGAGCGCCATCAGCATCGATGCGGAGACGATCGGCTCAGCCAGCACCGAACGGACGGGCAGGCGCACGCCGAGCGCGGCGCGGGTCAGCGCGTTGCGCCATTGCGGTTCGACCTCGGGCTCGCCGCCGATCACCTTGGCGGTGAGCGCGGGGCTCCAGGGTTTCAGCGCGCTGACGGGATAGAGAATGTCGATCCAGTGCGGCTTGGCCCCGCCCTGCGCGATGCCGATGCGGGTCACGACCATCGCGTCGCCGCCGTCAATCTCCGGCGCGACCGACAGCGGCGTCGGCGCGGGGACGAAGGCGAAGTCGATATCGGCCAGCAGCTCCCAGGCCGGGCGCAACTGCGCGGCAAGGCTGTCGGCGATACGGCAGAGCAGGGTTTCGGCAGAGCCCGTGAAATCGACCGGCATCGGCTGGGGCGCTTCGCCATCGCCACCGAAGAAGCGGTCGAGCATTTCATAGGCGAGCTTGCCGTCGATCAGGATGAAGGCGCGGCCGCGGCCCGGCGTCATCGCCAGCGGCAGCCACGCGGTGAGTCCATCGGGCCGCTCGGCGCGGTAGTCGGCATGGCGCTGCACCGACAGTGGTTCGGCCCAGACGCGCAGCCCCTCGCCGAGCAGCGGCTCGAACACGGGCTTGAGCGACTTGGCGAGCCGTGCTGTCAGATGCTGGACGCCGTGCAGGTCGCCAAACGGATTGAGGTTCGCGGCCCCCAAAGCGGGTGCGTGCTCGGCGGCGGCACGCGGCCGCTCGCGCCGATCCGACGCAGTTCCCTGAAGGGTCATCTCTGAAGGGCCGTTAACCATGCCCGTTCACTGAACGATGAAATTGGTAAAATAGACGTTAGCAATCCCGCCAAATCCCTCTTTTTCCTTCAAAACGGCGTTGATTGCGGCGGCGAGGCGCTTTTGCAGGCGGGTTTTGCCGTCGGCGGTGAAGACATCGTCCTCCGCCGTCTCGCCGAGCGCGAGCAGAATCGCGGAGCGGACGGCGAGTTCGTGCGTCTTGAGATTCTCGATGACGCGGCTGTCATAGGGGGTCGAGATCGCGACCCCGACCTGCACGAAATGCACGCTTTCGCGCAGGTTGGAGGTGAATTCCTTCTCCATCTGATAATAGCTGGAGGCATATTTGTCGCCGCCCTCGCCCTTTGGCGTCGGCTTGCCGCCGCCCTCGGCGGCCTCCTCGCCTTCCTTGGCCGCGGCGCGAACTTCCTCGCTCTTGGGGACGAGGCGCGGGGCGTCCGAATCGGCGCTCTCACCCTGCGCGCCGCCACCGCCGATCAGGCCGGAATTGGCGGCATAGAGCCCGCCGCCGACGCCGCCGCCGATCAGCACGACCAGACCGGTGCCGATCATCAGCCATTTCATCATCCCGCCCTTTTTCTTCGCGGGCGCTGCGGTGGTTTCAGTGTCGCTCATCGGATTTCCCCCTCAGGATGGTTCAGGCTACCCGCGCGTCGGACGCGGTGCCGGTGGCCGCGCGCGCCGATGCCGGGCGGGCGGGTGTGGATGGGTGGTTCTGCTGCTGTTGCTGGCCGCGCTCGCCGCTGCCGCCATCGACACTCGATTGGCCGAGTTTCAGCCCGCGCGCTTCGGCGAGTTCGGCAAGGCGCGGCGCGGCGTCGGCGAGCAGCTGGCGGGTCGCCGGGTTCTCGGCGGTGAAATGCACCTGGATGCGGTCGCCATCGCGGCGGATCGAGACATCGACCGTGCCGAGATTCTCGGGCGCGAGGCGGATGCGCGTGTCCGCCGCCTCGACGCCATCACGCAGCGCGGCGATCCGCTCGATCATCTTGCCAGTCCAGTCGTCACGGCTGAGGTCGAGCGGAGCTTGATCGGCCTGTGCGGTCGCCTGGACCGTGGTGCGCTGGACCTCGAGCGAGCGCAGCAGCTGGATCTCCGGGCTGGTCGGGTCGGCGGGCATAGCGGTGTCGAGCGGTTCGGCCAAAGGCGCGGCGAGCGCGGCGGCGAAGACCTGTGCGGCGGGTGCGGCCTGCACGACCGGCGGCGGCGCGACGGTGGGGCGCGCGGCAAGCTCGGGCGCCGCGGCGGTGGCGCGGTCGGCCCGCACCTCCGCCGCGGCGACCCCGCCCCCGGCGCCCGGCTCGGCCTGGGCCGGAACCGGATCGCGCCAGGTGCGAAGCGGGGTGGAAACTGTGGGTGCCGCCGGGGCGCCAGGGGCCGATGCGAGCGATGCGGCGAAGGCATCGCCGTCCGCTGCATCACCTGGGAGCGCCGCCTCACCTAGCTCGACGGGCAGAGCAGCGGCATCAACCGGATCGGCTACCGGCCCATCGATATGGGCGCTGGGCGTGCCGACCGCGACGCGCGCGGGCAGCGGGGTTTCGAGCGGCAACAGAAGCATGCCCTCCGGCATCCATGCCAGCAGCGCTTCATCCTCGTCGGTGTCGCCTTCGGCCACGCCATTGCCGGGGACCGGCAAATCCTTGCCGCACCCGGCAAGCGGCTTGCCGGTCATCGGCGCGACAACCGGCATCACGCAGTCGAGTGCGAGCTTCAGGTCGAAGCCGCCCGCCACAGCAGCAGGCGTGGCACGCGGCACGACTCCGGCAGGAGAATGCGACAAAGCGGTCGAGGCGAGCAGGTCGGTCACAGCGGGCGAAACTCCTTCGCCCGACAATCAGCAAGGATCGTGCCGTTTTCTCGGGATGGCAGGCATATCCTCCAGCGCGCGCATCGCGCGGCGTGCGGCATTGGCTTCGGCGCGCTCGATCAGCTTTTCGATCGCGCTCTGGTCGCGCTTTGCCTCCTGCGTGGCGCCGCGCGCATGGTCGAGCCCGCGCTGGGCATCGGCAACGCGGCGCTCGGCAGCGAAAGCGGACTGGTGGAGGCGCTCGCGATAATGCGCGGCGGCAATCAGGCTGGTGGCGCTGCCTGGAAGCGGCGCGGGCGCAGGCGCGACGCCCTGAGCCAGCGATTCGATGCGCGCACGCAGCGCCTGTTCGGCGGCGACCTTCTCGCGCGCGGCAACCTCGCTCGCGCGCACCATGTCGAGCTGGAGCGTGCGGACGCGGTGCAGGCGGCCGAGCTTTTTCTGGTGCTTATCCATCCCCGAACACGCCGACCAGTTCGGTCACGGCTTCGTCGAGGCTGACTGTCTCGTCATAGGGCTGGCGGATATAGTCGAGCACCGTGTCGTGGCAGGCGATGGCCGCGTCGATCTGCGCATCGGCACCCGCGCGATAGGCGCCCATCAGGACGAGATCGCGATTCTCTTCGTACGTGGCGAGGTGGCGGCGCAGCACGCGTGCGGCAGCGACATGCCTCTTGTCGGCGATGTCGGTCATCACGCGGCTGACCGATGGCCCCAGGTCGATCGCGGGATAGACGCCGCGTTCGGCCAGCGCGCGGCTCAGCACGATATGGCCGTCGAGGATCGAGCGGGCGCTGTCGACCACGGGGTCGTTGCCGTCATCGCCATCAGCGAGCACGGTGTAGATTGCGGTGATCGACCCGCCGGTATGAACATCGGTCCCGGCACGCTCGATCAGGCTGGGTAGCATCGCGATGGCGCTGGGCGGATAGCCGCGTGCGCTGGCGGGTTCGCCGAGCGCCAGGCCGATCTCACGCCCGGCATGCGCGACGCGGGTGAGCGAATCCATGATCAGGAGGACCTTCTTGCCCTCATTGCGAAACGCTTCGGCGATGGCGGTGGCACGCAACGCGCCACGAATACGTAGTACCGGCGAGTGGTTGGCGGGGACCGCGACGACCACCGATCGCGCACGCGCCGCGCCCGCGACCTTGGTCTCAAGAAAGTCGGACACTTCGCGCGAACGCTCGCCGATCAGGCCGATGACGATGACATCGGCCTTGGCCGCGCGGACCATCATGCCGAGCAGCACCGATTTGCCAACGCCCGATCCCGCCATGATGCCGACGCGCTGCCCCTGACCGATCGTCAGCAGGCCGTTGATCGCGCGCACCCCGACATCCATCGGCTGAAGCACGCGCCCACGGTCGAGCGGCGACTGGATCTTGCCGGCGAGCGGCCATTTGCCCGCGCCACGGATCGGGCCGAGCCCGTCGATCGGCTTGCCCGCGCCATCGACGACGCGCCCCAACAACGCCGCGCCGACCTCTGCCTCGCCGGGCGGGCCGACCGGGCGCACCGGGGCGTTGGGGAGCAGGGCAGCGGGGCCGCCCAGATTCATCAGCAGCGTCCTGCCACCGCGAAATCCGATCACTTCGGCTTCGACGCGACTTTCGCCCGTTCCGATCGCACAGACCGTACCCACGGGGAGCGAGAGGCCAACCGCCTCCATCAGCAATCCGTCATAGGAGGACAAGCGGCCCGACACCTTGGGCTGCGGTCGAAATCCGCCCCCGGCGAGGCCGTCGAGATAATCTGCCGTGAAATCGTTGAACATGCGCCCTCAGATCGCGGGAGGAATCGGCACGCGGTCGATCGCGTGGGCGAGCTGTTCGAGCCATAATTCAGGGCCATCCTCGACAATGGTCGAGGCGCTTTCGATGACGAACGCCCCGCGCGCGAGCTGGGCATCGCCGATCGGGAAGACGTTTTTGGGAAGATGGTCCTGCACCAGCACGACATCGTCGGGGTGCAGCCGCAGCATCGCCGATTCGGCGCTGTCGGCGAGCAGGTCGGTCGCGACCGCGATCCGCTGTGCCAGCACGTCGGGCGCGATCCCTGCCTCACCGATCATGCGGGTGACGAGGTGCAGCACGGTCTGGCGCAGATGGCCGGCCATGCGGGTGCGGTCGAAATGCGCGCCCCGTGCCAATGCGTCACTGACCTGCGCGAGCAATGCGGCCTGTTGCGCTGCCGATGCATCGGCCTCGGCCCGGCCGGCGGCGAGCCCGTCGGCATAGCCGGCGGCGCGCGCGGCGGCGACCGGATCGACGAACGGCGCGGGCTCAGCCGGAGCGCTCGCGGCCTCGAACATGTCCCAGCCTTCGGTGGGCTTGTGCCCCGGCGCTTCGGGCGCGAAGTGGCGCGGCGTGGCGGGCGGGCGCGGCGCGATGGCGCGCGCGGCGAAGGCGTCGGGCGGGGCGAAGGCGCGCTTGAGCGCGTCGGCGATCCCGTCGCTGCGTGTGGCGAGGCCGGGGACGAAACTAGACATAGTCGTCGTCTCCGCCGCCGCCAGGCATGGTGATGGTGCCGTCCTTCACCAGCTGGCGCGCGACCGCGATCATCGCCTTTTGCGCATCGAGCACTTCGGCCATCTTCATCGGGCCGCGCGCTTCCATCTCGTCGCGGATCGTGTCAGCCGCGCGGCTCGACATGCACGCGAGGAAGCGGGTGCGCGCCGCTTCGTCCACGCCCTTGAGGCTGCGGACCAGCACGTCGCTGTCGATGTTGCGGAGTAGGGTGCCCATATTCTTGTCGTCGAGCTCGAGCAGATTGTCGAAGACGAACATCGCTTCCTCGATCGCGCGGGCGATTTCGCGGTCGATCTTGGCGAGCTTGGGCATCACCTTCTGCTCGGTGATCTTGCGCGCCGAGGACATGATCTTCGCCGCCTCGCGCGCGCCGCCCATCTGGACGCCGGCAACGCGCTTGGGCTGGCCGGCATGGCGTTCGAGCAGCTGGGTCAGCGTCGCGATCGCGTCGGGCGTGACCGGACCCAATCGCGCCACACGGCGCAGTACCTGGGGCTGATTCGCCTCCGGCAGCATTTCCAGCACCTGCGCCGCGACGGCGGGGTCGAGATGCGCCAGCAGCACGGCGGCGATCTGCGGATGCTCGTCCTCAAGCATGCCGGCAATCTCGGTCGCATCCATCCAGGCGAGCGCGGTGATCGATTCAGCAGGTTCGGGCGGCAGGATGCTGGCAAGCACCGCGCCCGCCCGCTCCGGACCCAATGCGCGGGTGACCACCGTTTCCAGCTTGGGGCGCGGATCGAACTGGATCGCGCTGCGCTCCTGCGCACGGCCGGTGAAATCGTCGAGGACCTGCGCCATTTCCCATTCGCTGACGTCGGCCACGGCCATCATCGCGCTGCCCAGCTGACGCACCTCATCGGGATCGAGCTTTTGCAGGATCGCGGCGGCCTCTTCGTCGCCGACGACCATCATCAGCACGGCGGCGCGTTCGACTCCGGTAAAGCGGCGCGGGGCGTTCATCTTACTGGCCCTCCGTGCGGATCATGTCGCGCACCGCGAGGGCAGCGCGGGCGGGATTGTCGCGGGTGAAGTCGCGCACCAGTCCGACCCGGTCGCCGAGCGACAGGCCCGATCCTGCCAGCATTTGCGGGCTAACCGGCGTCGGCATCTGCACGCCATCGGCGCTCCCCATCGGCACGCCGGGGGCCCGCGTATCGTCGCGGCGGCGCATCAGCGCGCGGGCGAGCGGACGCACCCCGAGCAGCAGGACGAGCAGCGCGATCACCAGCGCAGTAACATTGCGCGCGACCATCGCGAACCATGGCGTTTCGTAGAAGGGAATACCCGCCACCGCAGCGTCGGCATTGGTGCTGAACTTGCGGCTGACCACCGTCACCTGATCCTGGCGCGCGGTGTTGAAGCCGACGGTTGCCTTGACCAGTTCATCGATCTGACGAATCTCGACCGTGCCGCGCGGCTTGCCCGGCTCTTCGCGCAGCAGCACGGCGACCGAGAGGCGCTTGATGCTGCCCGGCATGTTGCGGGTGACCGAAACCTCGCGGCCATTGCTGTAGCTGCGGGTGAAGCTGTCGCTCTGCTTCATGCCCGGCGCGGCGGCCGGAGTCGCGGGCTGGCCCGGCTGGGCGGGAGTTGCGGCGGTCGGCGCGACAGCGGCGCTAGGCGGCGGCGCGACATTCGACAGCGCACCGGGGATGCCGCCGGGCGCGGATGCACCGTCGCGCGGCGCGCCGGTCCAGTTGCCCTGTTCGGCGCGCACCACCGTGCCTTCCTTGTCATAGCTTTCGCGCGTCGCCTGGCTTTCGTCGAGATCGACCTCGGCCTGCACTTCCGCGCTGAAATTGCCGGCGCCGAGCAGCGGGGTAAGCAGCTGAACCAGCTGTTGCCGCACCTTGTCCTCGACGCGGTTCTGGAAATCGATGCGCGCGTCGCCGGCGCTCGATTCCTGGCCCGATTTGCTGAGCAGCGCGCCCATCTGGTCGACGATGGTGACCGCATCGGGCTTCATCCCCGGCACCGACGAGGCGACGAGGTTGACGATCGAGCGGACCTGCGCGTCGGACAGGCTGCGGCCGGGCTGGAGCTTGACGATCACCGATGCGCTCGGTTCGGCCTTGTCGCGGACGAACACGCTGGCTTCGGGGGTGGCGAGGTGCACGCGCGCCTCGGCCACGGTGTCGATCGCACCGATCGAGCGGGCGAGTTCGGTCTCGCGCGCCTGGCGCAACCGTTCACCCTCGACCGCACGGCTCGCGCCCATCGGAAGATTGTCGAGCAGCGCATAACCGCCGGGCGCCGCCTTGGGCAGATCCTGCCCGGCGAGCAGCATCCGCGCCTTGTGGTAATTATCCTCGGAAACGGTGATCGATCCCGACCCGTCGATGCCATTGGCGATGTTGGCCGCGTCGAGCGCCTGCGCCACGGCGGCCTTGTCGCTTTCGGGCAGATTGGCGAACAGCACGCGCTGGGGCGGGGTCGACAGCGCCATCCAGGCGAGCGCCGCAGCGGCGATCAGACCGAGCATGAAGATCAGCGGCAGGCTGCGTTTGACCGCAGGCTGGGCGAAGATGTCGCCCATCTGGCGGAGCGGATTGGCCATGCCGCCGCGGGGTGCGGGGACGGGGGCGTCGGTGGTTGCGATGGCGTTGCTCATGGTCAGACCGGCATGCTCATGATGTCACGATAGGCGGTCAGCAGCTTGTTCCTGACCTGAAGCGTCGCTTCGAACCCGACCGACGCCTCCTGGCGGGCGAGCATCACCTTGGCGATGTCGACCGTCTCGCCGCGCTCATAGGCGGCGGACAATTCGCTGGCGCGGCCCTGCGCGCTGTTCACCTTGCCGACCGCCTGCTCCATCGTATCGATGAAGCTGGACGGGCCGGCGGGCTGGCTGGTCGGCGCACCGACCGGAGCCGCAGCACCGCTGGTCGCGCGCTGCAGCGCTTCGTTGCGTTCGAGGATCTGGGCGCGCAATTGCATCACCCGGTCGATGCCGCCGGCACCGCCCACTCCGCCGATCCCGCTCATGCGCTAATCCTCCGGACCAGGTCTTCGCCCTGCTCGCGCGCCTTGGCGAGACGGTAGCGCAGCGTGCGTTCGGAGATGCCGAGCCGCTTGGCGGTCTCGATCCGGCTGCCGCCGCATGCCGCCAGCGTTTCGCGGATCGCGGCGAACTCGCTCAACTGGACGATGTTGCTCAGCTGGCCGGGTTCGGCCTGCACCGGCGCCGCCGTCATCGACGGGCGGTCGAAAATCAGATGATCGCGCGTGATCGCATCGCCCATGCACAGCAGCAGCGCGCGCTGAATCACATTTTCCAGCTCGCGGACATTGCCCGGCCAGTCATGCGCCTGCAGCACCGCCAGCGCCTCCCGCGTTACCCACGGCAGCTGCCCGCGCGGGCCGGCATGGCGCAGCACCATCGCAGCGGCGAGCGCGGCGACGTCGCCGGGACGCTCGGCCAGCGGCTTGGTCGAGAGCGGGAACACCGACAGGCGGTAGTAAAGATCGGCGCGGAACCGGCCTTCCATCACCTCGGTCTGGAGGTCGCGGTTGGCGCAGGCGATGACGCGCACGTCGATCTTCTCGGCCGCCGTCGCGCCGATCGGCACCACTTCGCGCTCCTGCAGCGCACGCAGGAGCTTGGCCTGGAGCGCCAGCGGCATTTCGGCGACTTCGTCGAGCAGCAGCGTGCCGCCATTGGCCGCGCGGAAAAAGCCTTCGCCCGCCGCATTCGCGCCGGTGAACGCGCCCTTCTGGTGGCCGAACAGCAATGCTTCGAGCATCGTTTCGGGCAACGCCGCGCAATTGACCGCGATGAACGGGCCGTCGCGGCGGGTGGAGCCATTGTGGATCGCCTTGGCCAGCACTTCCTTGCCGGTGCCGGTCGGGCCGTTGATCAGCACGGTGATGTCGGCGACGGCGACCCGCTCGGCCAGCGCGTAGAGCGCGAGGCTTTCCGGATCGGCGGCGACCGGGGCATGCGCGCCACGCAGCATCGCGCTGGCAAAGCCGGTCGCGACGGCACCGTCATCGGCGCCATAGGACAGGCGGGCGGGATTGCCGTCGTTGAACGGGATCGCGGCGACCGGGCCGTCCGCCAGCACCAACGTGCGCGCGGACACCGGGGGCGCCTCACCCTCGACGATCATGAACAGATCGCCGGGCATCGGCTTCACCTTGTCGGCCGCGCCGATCGTGAATCCCTGCGATCGCAGCGCCGAAACCAGCGCGTAATTCTGTCGAAGGACTGCTGCCGACGGAAAGATGGTCTGCATTCGAGAACCCCCTGTTGGAGGCTGAATGCGGTATTGTTGGTAAACGACCGGTAAACCAATGCGAAAAAACAGCGGTTTGCGGCTCCAGATAGCCGCGCGTGCCTCTACGCGCGCGCGAGACCTGCGAAAAACTGCGGCGAAAACTGCTTAATCCGCCGCCCACCCTGCCGTTCTCCCCTGTGGCGGCTCGGGCTCTCTCGCATTCAGGGGGGAAACGGAGGGACGCCGGATTGAACGGAGACAAGACATGACTGTTATCGGAACGAACATCGCGAGCATGCGTGCCGCGAACGCTTCGAAGATGGCGTCGGCCTCGTTGCAGACCGCCATGGAGCGTCTGT
Organism: uncultured Alphaproteobacteria bacterium; assembly: GCA_942493255.1. Lineage (GTDB taxonomy): Bacteria > Pseudomonadota > Alphaproteobacteria > Sphingomonadales > Sphingomonadaceae > Sphingomonas. The sequence goes on from OW818683.1 coordinate 208,639, forward strand.
CGACTGGCAAGCGCATCAACACTTCGAAGGACGACGCCGCCGGCCTCGCCATCGCCTCGACGATGACTTCGTCGATCCGTGGCATGAGCCAGGCGATCCGCAACGCCAATGACGGCGTCAGCCTTGCACAGACCGCTGAAGGCGCGCTGGGCGAAGTCACCAACATGCTGCAGCGTATCCGCGAGCTGTCGGTGCAGTCGGCTTCGGGCACCTATTCGGACAGCGACCGCGCCAACCTTCAGTCCGAAGTGACCGCGCTGACCTCGCAGATCTCGTCGGCGCTGACGACCACCAAGTTCAACGGCGTGTCGCTGTTCACCACCGCCTCGGGCGGTGCAGGCACCTCGACCACGATCCAGACCGGCTATAATTCGGGCGACACGGTCTCGGTTGCGATCGGCAATATCGACCTGAGCACGATGTCGGCGGGCACCCGCGCGGCGACCGCCGCCGACGTTACCGCCGGTGTGACCCGCGAAGCGACCGCCGAAGACGTGACGGCAGGCGCAACCCGCGCCGCGACCGCCGCCGATGTGACGGCAGGTGCAACCCGCGCGGCAACGGCGGACGACGTGACCGATGGTGCAACCCGCGCCGCGACGCAGGACGATGTCGATGCGGGCACGACCCGTGAGGCGACGGCTGCCGACGTGACCGCTGGCGTGACCCGTGAAGCGACCGCCGCCGATGTCACCGCCGGTGCAACCCGCATTGCAACCGCCGACGATGTCACCGCAAACCTGATGCGCCCGGCGACGCAGGACGATATCGATAACGGCTTCAGCGGCGACGTCGGCGACGACATCGCGGTGGTGGCCGGCGATGAAGTGCTGGCCGAGGAAGGCGACTCGATCGTCGTGAGCGAAGGCGACGAGATTACCGTGTCGGTCGGCGACCAGGTTGCAGCTGAAGAAGGCGACATGATCGCTGCTGCAGTCGGCGACCAGATCGCTGCCGAAGTGGGCGATGACATTGTGGTCGAAGTGGGCGACGACATCGAGACGACCGGCCTGTCGGTCGCGACGGCGGATGCTGCCGACGACGCGCTCGCAGTGGTCGACGCGCTGCTCACCACGGTCAACAATGTCCGCGCCGGTCTTGGCGCCAGCCAGAGCCGCCTTGAATCGGTGGTCAACAACCTGACCAGCAACGTCACCAACCTGACCGAAGCGCGCAGCCGCATCGAAGACGCCGATTTCTCGGCCGAAACGACCGCGCTCGCCAAGGCCCAGATCCTGAGCCAGGCATCGACCGCGATGCTGGCACAGGCCAACCAGTCGCAGCAGAATGTTCTGACGCTGCTTCGCTAAGCGTGTGCCCGGTCGGGGTGTCACCCCCCTGACAGGCGCCACGGCCGGTCACCCTTCCCTGTTGGAAGGGCATGCGAGGAAGCCCCGGTGGTCACCAGACCACCGGGGTTTTTCTTTTTTGTTTGGCGCTTTCAGCGCGGTCCGGCACCAGCCCGCTCCCCCACCCGGCCACCCATAGGATACTGCCGCACGGTGTCCGGGTGGGGGAACGGGCTGGTGCCGAGGAGCGGCCCCTACTCGCTCGGCTTGCCGCCCGGGGTCCAATCCGGGCGGAAGTCGGTGTCGGCGAGCCAGCGGGCGGGGCCGATCAGCGACTGGACCGCGCGGGTCATGAACGGGATGTCGAGATTGGCGATCGTATCCTGCGGCGAGTGATAGGTCGGCGTCACCGCCCAGCCCGAGATGGTGTGCGCGACCACCCCGCGCCGCGCGAGGGCGTAGTTGTCGGAGCGTTCGAAGAAATTCTGCTCCGGATACGGGTCCTTCGCCACCAGCGCGCCGCGTTCGGCCAGCGCCGGGCCGAGTGTCGAGCGCTCAAAGCCGGTCATCATCATCGTGCCGGCGGGCAGCTTGGGGTCCTGCGCGCCGATCATCTCGATCGCGATATTGGCGACGATGTCGGTCAGCGGCACCGGCGGCGCGGCGGCGAAGGCGCGCGACCCGAAGCCGCCCATCTCCTCCGCTCCGAACGCCGCGAACAAAATGCCGCGCTTGTGCCGCTTGCCGTTGCTCAACGCATGGGCGAGTTCGAGCACCGCGGCGACGCCCGAGGCATCGTCATTGGCGCCATACATCACCGTCCCGTCGGGCTGGACGCCGAGATGGTCGACATGCGCGGCGAGCAGGATCACCCCCGCCTTGGGATCGGTGCCGGGCAGGTAACCGATCGCGTTGGTCGTCTCGACCTCTTCGCGAACGAGGCCGGGGAGGGTCATCTCGACGGGCTTGCCCGCCCCCTTTGCCGCCTTGTCGAACGCAGCGGCGGGCAGCACGATCACCGACAGTCGGGGCTGCGGCGGCTGGCTGGCGAGATAGGCGGTAAGGCGCGGGCGCTTGCCGATCTGGTCCCACAATTTGGCGGTCGCGTCGCTCGCGCGCAGCACCAGCAATTTGGTGCCTTTGCCCCGCACGGCGCGCATTGCGGCCGAGGGCGAGAGCTTCGCGCTCGACACGAACAGCACCTCGCCTGCCGGAATCGCTGCCGCATCGTCGCCGGCATAGACCACCGCAGTCCCCGCCGCGCGATCCGCGCCGCCGAGGATCAGTGTGGCACCCTTCACGGCCTTGCCCGCGACGGTCACGACCGGATCGCTATCAAGGCGCGGGCGGATCACCCTCACCTTCTGGACATAGGAGTCCGCACCCGGCGCAGTCTGAAGCCCATAGCCCTGGAAGCGCGCGGCGACATAGGCGGCGGCAATCGCCTCGTCCCGCGTCGCGCTACCGCGTCCCTGCAGTTCCGGCCCGGCAAGGAAGCGGACATGCGCCGCGATCCATTCGGGCTTTACCGTCCAGTCGGTCGCCGGCGCGGCAGTGGCCACCGGCGCCGGCGCCGGCGCCGGCGCGGCGGTTTGGGCAAAGGCGGGCGTGGCAAGCGCGGTGCACAGCAACGCGGCGGCGAAGATACGCTTCATGGGGTCCCCCTCAAACTGACCGCGCGACCCTAACGGGCGCGGCCACGGGGGCAAGCGGTCAATCCTCGGGCCGGGTCCATAGCCAGCCGCCGATCACCACCGCCGCGCCGATCGGAATCAGTGGCCAGGGCATGGCAGTGAGCGCGAGCGTCAATGCGATACTGACCGCGAAGGCGATGGTCGCGGCAACCTTGCCGCTGCGGCTGACCGCACCCTTTTCACGCCAGCGGACGATGTGCGGGCCAAAGCGCGGATGCTCGAGCAGCCGCCGTTCGAGCGCCGGCGAACTGCGCGCGAAACACCAGGCCGCGAGGATGACGAAGATCGTCGTCGGCATCACCGGCAGGATCGCGCCGATCACCGCGAGGCCGAGGCACAGAAACCCGGCGATCAGATAGAGATGGCGACGCACCCCGCTTGCGTAGCACGCCAGTCGCGACTGTCTCGCAAAAAGCGAATCACCCCAACCGCCGCATCAGCCCCTTTTTCAGCCGGTCATGCGCGCTCTTCTTGATCTGGCACACGCGCGCGGCGCCGACGCCGAGCACCTGGCCGATCTCTTCGAGGTTCAATTCCTCGACATAGTAAAGCTGCACCACCAGCTGCTCCTTTTCGGGCAGCTCGGAAATCGCTCCGATCAGCGCCTCGCGCTGGTCGGCGTCGGCGAGCTGGTCGAAGGCGTCGGGTTCGTCGGACATGAACCACGGGCCCTCGTCCGAATAGACATCGTCGATCGAATCGAACCGCACCGCCTCGGCACTGGCATAGTCGCTGCGCAATTTGTCGATCGTGACGCCCAGCTTCGACGCGACCGCCGCCTCGTCGGGGCGGGTGCCGTCGGCGGCGAGCGCAGTGACCGCGTCCTGATAGGCGCGGCGGCGTTTCATCGCGCCGCGGGTGATCGTCGCCTGACGGCGCAACTCGTCGATCATCGCGCCGCGCACGCGGGTGTGGAGATACTGGTCGAAGGTCACCAGGCCGCGATCCTCGAAGCTACCCGCCGCCTCGACCAAAGCGACCAGCCCGATCTGGACCAGATCCTCGACATCGATCAGCGTGCTCATCGACCCATGGACATGCCAGGCGAGCCGGCGGACCAGCGGCATATGCTTGCGCACCAGCGCGTCCATGTCGCGTCGCGTGTCGCCACGGCGATCATAAGTGATGGCGAATTCATTCGGAGCAGGCTGATAGGTCATGCGGCAAGTGCCTCCGGTGCGCCGATCACGGCGACGACCTCGACCGACTTGTCCTCGGGCACTTCAAAGAAGCTCATCACCGGGGTGTCGGGCAGGACGGTGCGGACGAGTTTGCGGATTGCGATGCGGATCGTCGGCTGGACGACGAGTGCAAAGGGTTTGGCCTCGGCGACGAGCGGCTGGGCGGCGCGCTGGAGTGCATCGACGATGCGACGGCCAAGGTCGGGCTCGATCGTGTGGCGCTTCGACGGGTCGGAACGGATCGCCTGACCCAGCAGCGCCTCGAGCTGCCCCTCCAGCGTCATCACGCGCAGCGGTTCGCGCACCCCGCACAGCCGCTGGATGATCAGCGGCCCGAGTTCGGGGCGGATCAGCTCGACGATCTCGTCGGCATCGGCGGTCTTTTGCGCGGCGAGCGCGATCGCGGCGGCGATGCGGCGGAATTCCTTGAGCGGGATATTCTCCGCCAGCAACCCGCGCAGCACCTGCGTGAGCGTCGTGATCGGCAGCGGGTTGGGCGAGAGCGAGGCAACCAGCTGCGCCGCACGCTCGCGCAGGCCGTCGAGCAGCGCCTGGACTTCATCCGGGCCGAGCAGGTCGGAGGCGTTCTGGATCAGCGCCTGATTGAGGTGCGTTGCCATCACCGTGCCGGGATCGACCACCAGCCAGCCCTGCCCGGTCGCCGCATCGGCATCGGCGGGCGAAATCCACATCGCGTCGAGGCCGAAGGTCGGATCCTTGGCGTGCTTGCCGGGCAGCGAACCGACCGCCTGCCCGGTGTCGAGCGCCAGCATCTCGTCGGGCGAGACGCTGTCCTCACCGATCACCACGCCGCCAACGACGATGCGATAGGCATAGGGGGCCATGTTGATGTCGTCGCGCACGCGCACCTGCGGCACGACGAAGCCGAGTTCCTTGGACAGCTGGCGCCGCACGCCGGTGATCCGGCCCATCAGCGCGCCACCACGGCGTTCGTCGACCAGCGGCACCAGGCCATAGCCGATGTCGATCATCACCTGCATATTGTCGGTGACCTCGTCCCAGCCGATCCGCGAGGGATCGACCGGCTCGGCGGCCTCGACGATGGCGGGGGGCGGCGGCAGCTTGCTCGCGCGCCACATCTTCCACGCCATATAGCCCGACCCGGCGGCAGCGGGCAGGATGATGAAGGCGGGCATGCCGGGCAGGAAGGCGAGCAGGCCGGTGATTGCCGCGACCGGGGTCCAGGTGCGATGGCTGGCGAACTGGCTGCCAATCTGGCCGGTCAGGTCCTGATCCTTGTTCGCCGACACCCGCGTCACGATCGCGGCGGCGGCGATCGACAGCAGCAGCGCCGGGACCTGCGCGACGAGCGCGTCGCCGATCGCCAGCAGCACATAGGTCTGCGCCGCCTCGCCCAGCGTCAGCCCGTGGCTGAGCGGGCCGAGGATCAGGCCGCCGATGATGTTGATGAACAGGATCAGCAGGCCCGCGACCGCGTCGCCCTTCACGAACTTGGACGAACCGTCCATCGCGCCGTAGAAATCGGCTTCGGTCGACACTTCGATCCGGCGCGCCTTGGCTTCATCGGGGGTGATCAGGCCGGCGTTGAGGTCGGCGTCGATCGCCATCTGCTTGCCCGGCAGTGCGTCGAGTGTGAATCGCGCCGACACTTCGGACACGCGCCCCGCGCCCTTGGTCACGACGATCATGTTGATGATGATCAGGATCGCGAACACGAACAGGCCGACGATATAGTCGCCGCCGATCATGAAATTGCCGAATGCCTCGATCACATGGCCGGCCGCCGCCTCGCCCTCATGCCCATGGCCCAGCACCACGCGGGTCGATGCGACGTTGAGGCCTAGGCGGAACAGCGTCGCGAACAGCAGCACGGTCGGGAAGGCGGAGAAATCGAGCGGCTTTTGCGCATTCAGCGCGACCATCAGCACGGCAAGGCTGATGATGATGTTCATGATGAAAAAGGTGTCGAGCAGGAAGGTCGGCACCGGCACGACCATCATGCCCACCAGCACGAGGATGGCGATGGGCAGGGCGAAGCTGCGCAGTGCGGGGAGGATGCCCCCCTGAAGGGTCGCTGCGTTCATTGCGGATCAGGCTCCCAGCTGGGCGAGCATCAGGTAGGCGAGCTTGGCGGTCTCGGGCGTCGGGCGCAGCGGATTGACCGTCGGCATCGTCGATGCCTTGAGCCGTCCCGCGCCCTGCAGCCGGTCGAGCGTGGTCAGCCAGCCACGGTCCTGCCCGACAGCCTCGTTGCCCAGCACCACCTCGACATCCTCACCGAGCGAGGCGACGAGCGTCTGGAACTTCGCGTCGATGCTGCCCGACGCGGCGCCGGTCGCGCCAACCGCAGCGGCGCCGCGATCGAGCTTGCCGGCGAAGCGCTCGTAGATTTGCCCGAGCGACCGCTGTGATCCGTCCGAGGCGTAGAAGATGTTGCGGTTGGCGCGCGCGGCGGCGGGGAACAGGTTCGCCGCGCCCCGCGTGGGATCGGCGTCCATCGCCCGCAGGAATTTGCGTGCGCCACCGATGCCGAGAAAATGCGCCATGTACAGGTCGGTGCCGGTCGCCTCGCGACCCAGTGACGACTCCAGCGCATCCTTGTTGTCGTTGGCATGTTCGGCTGCCATCAGCGACGCGGCCTGCGGATCGTTGCGCAGCGACAGGATCGCCTGGCGGGTCGCCGGGTCGGACACGGTGAAGCGGCCATTGGCGGTCTGGCGGATGCTGTCCGCCGCCCAGCCCAGGCCGTGCTTCTCGCCATGATCCTTGACCACGCCGAGCCAGCTTTGTTCGATGAACTGATACAGGCCGGTGGCGCTGGAGGTGCGCGCGCGCGCATCGGCACGCATGCCGCTTTCGACCTGTGCCTGGCCGAGCAGATAGTTGAAGTCGATGCCGGTCTTCTGGCTCGCCGTCGCAATCGCCGTGGTGACGTTCGTTCTGGCTCCGATCGAAGGTACGGTCATAGGCCTTGCTTCTCATCCCCTTGGGTTCGGGGAGATCAGCAAAAGGCGTGCCAGTTCGCGGCGAAAACCGTTTTTGGCGCTAGCGCGCCTGCTCAGCCATACCCACCGGCAACCGCCGGCCGGTAGGACGGCAAATCATTGCCGGTCAGTGCCGTCAGCCGCCGCCGCACATTCGCGGCCATCAGGTTGACGTAGATGCGGCAGCTTTCGTTGAGCCGGTGCGCTTCCTCGGCCAGCGCCTTGAGCTCGCCCGACAGCGCGGGATTGTCGTCATTGGCGGCCCCCACCGCCTCGATCCCGATCAATTTGTCGCGCGTTGCCCGTTCGAGCGCGGCGACGTCGTTCGCCTTCAGCGCGGCGATCTCGGCGTGGAGCGCCTCGATCACGCGGATCAGGGCGTCATGCCGCGTCATTCGGGTTCCACTGCAGCTTGAGTGCGATCAGCCGGTCGGCGATGGTCGAGGGGACCAGCGGGAAATTGCCATCGGCAATCGCCTTCTTGATCCGCGCGACGCGATCGGCATCGACCGGGGCGCTGGCCGCAGCCGCCTCAGTCAGCGACGCGGCGGCACTGGTATTGGCGGCCTGCGTTGCACCCTCCGCCTGGCGCACGGGCGCGGCAGCGGCCACCGGCGTGAGCCGGGGGGCGAGTGATGCAGGCTTAAAGCCGACTGGATCCACCATGTCTGCGACCCTTTTTCTGCGGACATACGCGAAAACGACGCTTTGACGGGGAGCTTTAGGGAAAAATGCAGGGGCGGCGATTTTTTCTGCCGCGCTGGGAAATCAGTCCCCAAAACCGGGGAGGCGCGCACGACCGGGGCTGAGCGCGATTGCCGCGACGGGCGGGCGTTTGTCGTCGGTCTTGACCAGCACACGGCCACCGACCGCGGCGTCGGCCATCGCCAGCCCCTCACGCGTGATCGAGAAGCCGGCGGCGCCCGCCTCCAGCATCACCGGATCGCCGCGGCGGATCACCAGTTCGGGCTTGGCCGCGACCGGCGCGGGCGCGGCGGCGGCGGCGGCAGTCGGTGCAGCCTTGGGCAGCGCGTTGATCGCGACGAATACGCGCCATTGCTGCGGCCCCTGGCACCGTATCACCACCGCATCCTCCGCCGGTGAACGCCAGCTGAGCTGCGGCGTGTCGCAGGCCGCGAGCTTGAGGCGCTTGTCAACGGCAGCGCGCGCGCCGCCCTCGGCCCCGATCGGGGCCCCGGCGAAGCGTTCAACCAGTTGGTCGAGCGTCTCGGTCGACTGGAATGCGGCGGGGCCGGACAGGGCGATCAGGAGTGCGATCATTGCGGATCTCCAGCTTGAAGTTCGGGATCGCCGGCAAAGCCGACGGAGAGGGTCACGGCGCGGCTGGTGCCGGGCGCGACGCGAAGGATGAGGCGCGAGGGTGCGACCGCGCCTTGTGCGACCAAGGCAGCGGCGACCGCGCGTGCGCGATCGGCGGCGAGGATGGCGGCGCTGCCGGTGCGCGGATCGACATCGCCGGTCGGCGCGGTCGATCCGGTGATGGTGATGACCGTGCGCTTGTCGCGCGCGGCGTCTCGCGCCCAGGCGATCGTCGCGGTCAGGTCAGCCTGGGCGCTGCCGGGGGCATAGCCCTCGACCCGCGCACGCGCGACCGCCATCGGGTCGATCGGTGCGGGCGCTTCGACCCCGAACCCGCTGCGCAGGCCGGCGAGCAAGCGGGTGCGGTCCACCTCACGGTGTGCCTGAAGCAGGACAAAGAAGCCGACAAGCAGCAGCGCGAGATCGGCGAGCGTGATCAGCCACACCGAGCGCGCAGGCGCGATGTCGTCCCAGCTGTCAGGGGAGAGCGCTGCACTCATGCCGCCATCTCGCGTTTGCGCGCGCGTTCAAGCGTCGCGAGGCGCGCCAGCGGTGCTGCGACCCGCAGCCGCTCGGTCGCCTCGACCCGCGCGAGGCGCTTGAGCCGTGCCACGATCGGCATCGCAACCAGATTGGCGAGCAGCGCGCCATAGAGCGTCGCGAGCAGTGCCACGGCCATCGCCGCGCCGATGCGGTCGGGATTGTCCATCGCCGCGAACATGCGGACCAGGCCCAGGATCGTGCCGATCAGGCCCATGGCGGGCGCGGCCTCCGCCACCCCGCTCCACAGCTCGATAACCGCGCGGTGCCGCTCGGCACGCGATGCGGCGCGGTCGCGAACGATCGCTTCGATCTCGGAAGGGCTCGCGCCATCGACTGCCGCCGCGACCGCCGCCGCCATGTCGGGATCGTCGATCACCGACCGGTCGAGCGCGATCAGCCCGTGGCGACGCGCGATCTTTTCGAGCGACCCGGCCTGCGCGATCAGCGGCGCGGCGTCGAACGGGCGACGCAGCAAGGTCTTGAGCGCGACCAGCCCGCGCCCGACATCCGCCAGCCGGTGGCGGAGCAAGACGCTGGCCGCCGTCCCGCCGAACACGATGGCGAGCGCCAGCGGGTCGAGCAGCACGGATGCGTCGAGCGGAGCCAGCGCGGCGAGATCGGCGGGTGCGGCACTATTCATGCGCGACCCCTTTGCAAGCGCCGGGCCAAGTGGCGCGCGCCGCTGGAAAGCCCGGCAGGTGCAGCGACAACCGGCAAAAGCGGCAAATCCGCTGCCGCGCCCCGGCAAATCCTTGCCGCCCGCACCGCCAGAACCGGCAATTGCGGCGATTACCGCCCGCTCCCCACAAACTGGCACGCCCATTGCTAGGAACCGTCCGAACACAGGCATGAGGACCGTTTTCATGGGTAGCAACAGTCTCTTCGGGGTGCACGGCGCTGCGCTCGAGGTGCGTTCGCAGCGCATGGGCGTGCTCGCGTCGAACATCGCGAACGCATCGACCCCCGGCTACAAGGCCAAGGACATCGACTTCCGCGCCGCGCTCGACGCGATCGAAACGCCGGGCATGGCGGGTGCCGATCCGATCGCCGGCGCGACCAAGTTCCGCGTGCCGCTGCAGCCCAGCCTCGACGGCAACACCGTCGAGCTGGCCACCGAACAGACCGCCTTTGCCGAGAATGCCGTCGCCTATCAGACGACGCTCGCCTTTCTCAACGGCCGCATCGACACGCTCAAGCGCGCGCTGAAGGGAGAATAAGAATGTCCGACCAGCCGCTTTCCATCTTCCAGGTCGCGGGTCGCGCCATGTCGGCGCAGCTCGTGCGGATGAACACCACCGCCTCCAACCTCGCCAATGTCGGGCAGGTCGCGTCCAATCCGGGCGAAGCCTATCGCACGATGAAGCCGGTGTTCCGCACCCATTTCGATGCGGCGAGCGGCATGTCGACGGTCGATGTCGAAAGCGTCGTCGCGGCGGGCGAAGCGCCGACCAAGCGCTATGATCCCGGCAACCCGATGGCCGACGCGGACGGCAATGTCTGGGAAAGCGCGGTCGATGAGACCCGCGAGCTGGTCGACATGATGGAGACCGCCCGCACCTATCAGAACAATGTCGAAGTGATGCAGACGGCAAAGACGCTGATCACCCAGACGCTCAACCTGGGACGCAGCTGATGACCGCTTTTGACACGACGCTGAGCAACCTCGGCATCGCCCGCACCGGCACGACCAGCCAGGCGAACACCAGTTCGCTGGGATCGTCGGCGATGGACCAGTCCGACTTCCTGACGCTGATGACCGCGCAGATGAAGAATCAGGACCCGTTCGAGCCGGTCGACAACACCCAGATGGTGGCGCAGATGGCGCAATTCTCGTCGCTCGCCGGGATCAGCGAGATGAACACGACGCTGCAGGCGATTGCCGCGAAGCTCGGTTCGACCTCGACCACCGATCTCGTGTCATGGGTCGGCCGCACCGTGCTGACACAGGGCGACGTCGCCTATCCGCGCACTGACGGGTCGCTTGGCGGGATGATCGAGCTGGGCGCGGCCGCGGCCGAGGTCAATGTCGTGATCGAGGGGCCGAATGGCGAAATCCTCAAGAACGTCTCGCTCGGCGCCGCGCCGGCTGGCCGCACCGAATTCGAATGGGACGGCACCACCGACACCGGCGAGCCGGCGGGCGATGGTCCCTTCACCATCCGCGTCGCCGCGCGCGATGCCAATGGCGCCGCCGTTGCCGCCCAACCGCTCGTCTGGGCCCCGGTGACTGCGGTCGCGATGGGCAGCGACGGCAACCCGGTCCTTACCCTGCCTGGCATCGGCCAGGTGTCCACCACCGCTGTCCGCCAGATCGGCTGAGTCCAAACAGGAGCCTATTTCGATGTCCTTCTACACCTCGCTCTCGGGTCTTCAGGCGGCGCAGACCGACATGTCGACCATCTCGCACAACCTGTCGAACGTCTCGACCAACGGCTTCAAGAAGAGCCGCACCGAATTCGCCGACGTCATCGCATCGAGCGTGTCGCTCAACCCCAATCAGATGATCGGGTCGGGTACCGTGGTGAAGGCGATCCGCCAGCAATTCGGCCAGGGCGGCATGCAGCAATCGGCATCGAGCCTCGACATCGCGATCGCCGGCGACGGCTTCTTCGCGGTCAAGCCGAGCCTCGATTCTGCGGGCGTCAACTTCACTCGCAACGGCAGCTTCCTCGTCGACAGCGACCGCTACGTCACCGATTCGCAGGGCGGCTATCTTCAGGTCTATCCGGTCGACGGATCGGGCGCGGTGGTTGCGACGGGACTTGGCTCGACCGTGAACCTGCGCCTGCCGCAGACCAGCGGCGTTCCGGAGGCGACCGAGAATGTGTCGCTGTCGCTCAACCTGTCGGCCTATTCGTCGGTGCCGTCGGAAGCGTCGCGGTTCAGCGAGGACACGCCCTATGCGTTCGACCGCTTCGATCCGGGCACCTACAACAACTCGACCCAGACGACGATCTATGACGCCAGCGGCAATCCGCTGACGATGACCAACTATTTTGTGCGCGAGACGACCGAGGCACCGGTGACCTGGTCGGTGTACAGCTTTGTCGGCGACCGCCAGCTCGGCACCGACGGGGCAAACCCGCAGCCGGTGACGCTGACCTTCGACGCCAGCGGTGCGCTGACCAACCCGACCGCGCCGACCCAATTTGCGCCGTTCACGGTCGGGTCGAGCACCACAGAACAGTCGATCGCGCTCGATTTCGGCAGCGCGACGACCCAGCTCGGCGCGCCGTTCAGCATCGATGGCCGCAGCCAGGACGGCAAGGCGGTCGGCCAGCTCGACGGCGTCACGGTGGGCGAGGACGGCATCGTCCGCGCCAGCTTCTCCAACGGCGACAGCCTCGCGCTGGGCAAGATGGCGCTCGCCAACTTCTCCAACCCGTCGGGGCTGCGTCAGCTCGGCAACTCGACCTGGGCGGCGACCGGCCTGTCGGGCGAGCCGCGGCTGGGCGAGCCGGGCGTCAATGGCTTTGGCGGGCTGATGTCGGGCGCGGTCGAACGGTCGAACGTCGACATTACCGAGGAATTGGTCGGCCTGATCGCGGCACAGCGCAACTTCCAGGCGAACGCCAAGGCGCTCGATACCGCGAGCCAGATCTCGCAGACCATCTTCAACATCCGCAGCTGATTTCAGTAGATTAGGAGGCATTCGCGATGGATAGGCTCGTCTATACCGCATTGTCCGGCCTCAAGGGCCAGATGAACGCGCAGGCGACGATCGCGAACAACATCGCGAACGCCTCCACGGTCGGATACCGCGCCGACCGCGTCAATTTCGAACGCCTGCTGGTGCAGGGCGACGGCCATGACAGCCGCCAGCCCAGTGCCGAAACGGTGGTCGACATGGACCGGCGCGCGGGTGCGATCACCCAGACCGGGCGCGGGCTGGACGTCGCGATTACCGGCGAAGGCTGGCTCGCGGTTCAGGCCGCCGATGGCAGCGAAGCATATACACGGCGCGGCGACCTTCGGGTTGCGCCGAGTGGCGTCTTGGAAACCGGTGACGGTTTCCCGGTGATGGGGTCGGGGGGCCCCATCACCGTGCCGCCGCACGACAAGATCATGATCGCGACCGATGGCTCGCTGTCGATCGTCCCGCCGGGGGCCGATCCCGCGCAGCCGCCGCAGATCATCGATCAGCTCAAGCTGGTCAGCGATTCCGGCAGCACTACCGTCAAGGGACTGGACAATCTGCTCCATGTCCGCGGCGGCGGCGCGCTGCCGCAGGATATGGACGCGACGGTGATGTCCGGCGCGCTCGAAGGGTCGAACGTGAATCTCACGCAGGCGCTGGTCGACATGATCGAAAACCAGCGCAGCTACGAGGTGCAGGCGAACCTGCTCCGCGAAGCCAAGTCGATGGACGAGAGCGCCGCATCGCTGATGCGCGTCAGCTAAGAATTTAGGGAAGGACCAGAAACATGGGTTCCGCAGCAATGCACATCGCGCGCACCGGGCTTGATGCTCAGGACATGCGCATGCGGGTGATCTCGAACAACCTCGCGAACGTGAATACCACCGGGTACAAGCGCGACCGGGCGAGCTTCGAAGCCTTGGCCTATCAGGTCGTCACCGCCCCGGGTGCCGCGAGCACCGCCGAAACGCGCTACGCCACCGGCACCAATCTCGGCACCGGCGTGCGCATCCAAGGCACTGCCCGGATCGACACACAGGGTGCGATGCAGACCACCGGCAACGCGCTCGACATGGCGCTCGACGGCAATGGCTATTTCCAGGTGCAGATGCCCGGCGGCCAGCTCGGCTATACCCGTGCGGGCAATTTCGCACGCTCGCCCGAAGGCATGCTGGTAACCAGCGAGGGCTATCAGGTGATGCCCGGCATCACGGTCCCGGATGGCGCAACCTCGATCACCGTCGGCAGCGACGGCACGGTCAGCGCGACCATTTCGGGCCAGACCGAGGCAAGCCAGATCGGCCAGATCCAGATCGCCGCCTTCCCCAACAGCGCGGGGCTGCAGGCGATCGGCGACAACTACCTCGTCGAAACTGCGGCGAGCGGCGCGGTCAACCTTGGCATCGCCGGGCAGGATGGGCGCGGCAACATCCGTCAGGGCATGCTCGAAGGATCGAACGTCAACGTCGTCGAAGAGCTCGTCGACATGATCGAGACCCAGCGCGCCTATGAGGTCAATTCCAAGATGATCTCGGCGAGCGACGAGATGCTCCAGTACATCAACCAGAATGTTTGAGGGCCACGCGATGCGCACCGTCTCCGCCCTCGCCGCCCTCACCGCCTGCGCGTTCGCCGCGCAGCCGGTCGATGCGAAGCTGTTCGGCAAGAAGCAGCCGGCGGAGGACTTCACCGTCACGCTGCCGTCTCCGGTCGCGCCGCCACCCGCCGCCAATGGCTCGATCTTTCAGACGAGCGAAGGCTATGCCGCGCTCCACGAAGGCACGCGCGCGCGCCGCGTCGGCGATCCGGTGACGATCGTGCTGGTCGAACGCACCAGCGCGTCCAAATCGGCGGGCACCAATCTCGACAGCGGCGGCGGCATTTCGCTGACGCCGCCGACCACCGGTGCGCTGTCGCTGTTCAAGGAAACCGACGCCAGCGTCAGCGGCAAGCGCGGGTTCAAGGGCACGGGTGCCGCCGACCAGTCGAACGCGCTGTCGGGCGAGATCAGCGTCACCGTCGCCGCCGTGCTGCCCAACGGCACGATGCTGGTGCAGGGGCAGAAGCGCGTCACGCTCAACCGCGGCGACGAATTCATCCAGATCAAGGGGATCATCCGCCCCACCGATATCGACGCGAACAACCGCATTGCGTCGACCCGCGTCGCCGATGCCCGCATCGCCTATACCGGCAAGGGCGATGTCGCCCGCGCCGCCCGACAGGGGTGGTTCAGCCGCTTCTTCCAGATGATCAGCCCGTTCTGAGGATAGCATCGATGATCCGCTTTCTCCTCGCCCTGCTCGCCACCCTGATCCTCGCCCAGCCCGTTGCGGCGGAGCGGATCAAGGATCTCGGCAATTTTCAGGGCATCCGCACCAACCAGCTGACCGGTTACGGCATCGTCGTCGGTCTGCCAGGCACGGGCGACGACAATCTGGAATATACCGTCCAGTCGATGAAGGGGGTCACCGCCCGCTTCGGCCTGGCGCTGCCGCCCGGCGTCAACCCGGCGCTCAAGAACGCCGCCGTCGTGCTGGTCACTGCCGAGCTGCCCGCGTTCGCCAAGCCGGGACAGAAGCTCGACATCACCGTCTCGTCGATGGGCAAGGCCAAGTCGCTGCGCGGCGGCACATTGGTGCTGACCCCGATGATGGGTGCGGACGGACAGATCTATGCGATGGCGCAGGGCAACCTTGCCGTCGGCGGGCTGGGTGCCGAGGGTGCTGACGGATCGAAGATCGTCGTCAACATCCCGTCATCGGGTCGCATCCCGGAAGGCGCGACGGTCGAGCGCGCGGTCGAGACCGGCTTCGCCACCGCGCCGACCCTCACCTACAACCTCGCCCGCGCGGATTTCACCACCGCGCAGCGCGTCGCCGATGCGATCAACGGCCGCTATGGCTTTGGCACCGCGCGCGCGATCGATGCCGTGTCGGTTGCCGTCACCGCGCCGCAGGGCGCCGGCGTCCGCGCGCAGATCATGAGCGAGATCGAGAATCTCAACGTCGAATCCGCTGAGGCTGCGGCCAAGGTAATCGTTAACGCGCGCACCGGCACCGTGGTCATCAACTCGGCCGTCCGGGTCAGCCCCGCTGCGGTAACACATGGTAAACTTACCGTTCGTATTGATGAATCCCAGCGGGTCGTACAGCCGCTGCCGTTCAGCCAGGGCGAGACCCGGGTCGAACAGCAGAGCGGCGTCGGCGTGGAGGAGGAGAAGCGGCCGATGTTCCTGATGGATCCGGGTCCCAAGCTTGCCGATGTGGTCAAGGCAGTGAACGCGATCGGCGCCTCGCCGGCCGATCTGGTCGCGATCCTCGAAGCATTGAAGCAGGCCGGCGCGCTCAAGGCGGAGCTGATCGTCCTGTGACCCAGCCGATCGCCCCTGCATCGCTGAAGCTCACGGGCAGTGTCTCGACGGACACCGCGCGTCTGGGGACGCGCGACAATCTCGACCAGGCGGGCGAGAAGTTCGAGGCGATCTTCACCAAGATGATGCTGGGCGCGATGCGCAAGGCGAAGCTGGCCGACAGCCTGTTCGAAAGCCAGGCGCTCGACCAGTTCCGCGACATGCAGGACCAGAAGCTCGCGGAGAATATGGCCGCGCACACGCCGATGGGGATCGGCAAGGCGATGACCGAATTCCTCGCCAAGGCCGGCAGCGTCGCCGCGACCCCGGTCGCTGACGTCGACAAGGCCGGAATCGACAGGGGTAGCACGCCATGACCGACATGCTCTCGATCGGCGCAAGCGGGGTGCGCGCCTACCAGACCGCGCTGACCACGACGTCGGAGAATATCGCCAACGCCGGGACCGACGGCTATTCGCGCCGCATCGCATCGACGCGCGAAGTGGCGGCGCCGGGCGACGCATCGGGCCGGACGCTCAACGGCCTTGGCGTGACGGTCAGCGGCGTGACCCGCACCGGCAGCGACCTGCGCAATGCCGAGGTCCGCTCCGCCGGATCCGACCTCGCCCGCAGCGAGGCCGGGGTCGTGTGGCTTAGCCGCGTCGAAAGCGCGCTGACCACCAACAAGCTCGATGAGCGGATGACGGCATTCTTCAACGCCGCCACCGCGCTCGCCGCCGACCCGTCGGCGAGTGCGCCGCGTGCCACCTTCCTTCAGGCTGCAGCGACACTCGCACACAGCTTCACCGCGACTGCGACCGCGATCGACGGCGGCCTCGCCGATCTCGACGGCACCGCAGACGCTGCAGTCAACGATCTCAATTCACTCACTGCGGGCCTCGCCAAGGTGAACAGCGCGCTCGGCCGCACGGCACAGAATAGCAGCGGACAGGCCGCCTTGCTCGACGAGCGCGACCGGCTGCTCGATTCGATGGCGGCGCTGACCGATGTTTCCGCGAGCTTCGACGCGGCGGGCCGCGCCACGGTGCGCGCCGGGGGCGGCGGGCCGTTGCTGGTGCAGGGCGATCAGGCCGCGATCGCCACCTATGCGCGCAGCGAAGGCGCGGTGTCCTTTGCCGTCTATGGCATCGAGGGATCGCAGGCACTCTCGCCCAGCGGCGGCGCGCTTGCGGGTCTCGCCGAGGGTGCGACACGGTTCGCCGATGCGAAGGCCGCGCTCGACACGCTCGCGACCGAGTTCGCCGACGGCGTGAATGCGGTGCAGGCGAGCGGCGATGACCTCAACGGCACGACCGGATCGGCGATGTTCGCCGCAACCGGCGCGCGCGACTTCCAGCTGGTCCTGACCGATCCGCGCGGCATCGCTGCTGCGGCGACGGGCGGTGGCGAGCGCGACAATGGCAACTTGACCGCGCTCGCGACGCTGCGCCGCGACGAAGGCTTTGAAAGTCAGGTCACGACGCTGACCACCGGCAATGCCAGCGCGCTCGCCGGCCGCCGCGCGATTGCCGAGGTCCAGTCCACCATCCGCAGCAACGCAGTCGCGGCGCGCGATTCGGTGTCCGGCGTCAATGTGGACGAGGAGGCGGTCGACCTGATCCGCTTCCAGCAGGCCTATCAGGCGTCGAGCCGGGTGATCCAAGTCGCCCGCGAAACGCTCCAGACCCTCTTCGACATCCGGTGATCCCCATGCGCGTGACGACCAGCCAGAGCTATGATCGCCCCTCGCTGATGATGGCGAGCCTGAACAGCCAGGCCGACCGGCTGCAGACGCAGGTGGCGACGGGCAAAAAGATCCTTGCCCCGTCCGATGGCGCGTCGGGGTGGCAGCAGCTGTCGGGCCTGAAGCGCGCCGATGCCGACGACGGCGCCTATGGTGCCAATATCAAGGCGGCACAGGCATTGCTCGGCGCGACCGACACCGCGCTCGATCAGGTCGAAACCCAGCTTCAGCGCGCCCGCACGCTTGCGGTACAGGCCGGCAGCGAGACGCTCAGCGCCGAGGGGCGCGCGGCGATCAAGGTCGAGATCGAGGCGATCCTCGACGACCTGGTCGGCGTTGCCAACAGCACCGACACCCGCGGCCACCCGCTGTTCGGCGGCTCGTCGGGCACCACCGCCTTCACCCGTCAGGACGATGGCAGCATCGTCTGGACCGGCGGTGGCGAGCCTGCCGCAATCCCGATCGGTGACGGTGAATCGATCGCCGCGACCACCAGCGGCGCGCGTGCGTTCGGCGGCATCGCCGGATCGGATGGCGCGACCGACATGTTCCAGATTCTTTCCGCCTTCGCCGCGGCTCTCGGGCCGGACGGAGCGGAGGGCGGCGTCGACACCGCGATGAGCGACCTCGACGCCGCCCTCGATCAGCTCGGCGCGACCCGCGCCTCGGTCGGTGCGCGCGCCTTTCGCCTCGATCTGGAGGCGGATCGGCTGGGCGAGGCAGAGATCACGCGCGAAGCGGTGCGGACCGGCATCGAGGATGCCGATACCGCGACCTCGATCGCCGAGCTGCAAAAGACACTGACCATCCTTCAGGCGACGCAGGCGAGCTTCACCAAGCTCACCAGCCTGTCACTGTTCGATTATCTGCGCTGAGCCCTCAAGTTCAGGGTGAATCGGTCGTTAGACATGTTTGAATAGGCCGCTCGTTCCGGCGGCTCCGATGACTTCGGGGGAAGATCGCGCTCATGTTTCCAGCAATCGGCTTCGTCGTCCTGATCGCGATGGTGTTCGGCGGCTTCGCGCTGACCGGCGGCGCGCTCGGACCCGTGCTGCACGCGCTCCCGCACGAAATGCTGATCATCGGCGGTGCCGCAGTCGGCGCGCTGATCATCGGCAATTCGGGCCGTGAGCTCAAGGCACTCGGCGGCGGCTTCGTGAAGGTGCTCAAGGGGCCGAAATACAAGAAGCAGGATTATCTCGACGTCATCTTCCTGGTCAGCAAGCTGATGAAGCTGTTGCGGATCGACGGCCCGATTGCGCTGGAACCGCATGTCGAGGATCCCAAATCGTCGGCGATCTTCGCGGAGTATCCCCGGCTGCTCGCCGATCACAGCCTGACCAATCTGATCGCCGATACGCTGCGGCTGGTGGTCGTCTCGTCCGGCACGCTCGACGTGCACGCGGTCGAAGAGGTGATGGATAACGCGATCAAGACCCACCATCACGAGGTCGCCGAGCCGCAGCACGCGCTTCAGAACCTCGCCGACGCGCTGCCTGCGCTCGGCATCGTCGCGGCGGTGCTGGGCGTGGTCAAGACGATGGGGTCGATCGACAAGCCGCCCAGCGTCCTCGGCGCGATGATCGGGTCGGCACTGGTCGGCACGTTCCTGGGCGTGTTGCTGGCCTATGGTCTGGTCGGCCCGCTCGCCGGGCGGCTCAAGCAGATCATCGATGCCGACGCCGCGATCTATCACACGGTCAAGCAGATCATCATCGCCTCGCTCCACGGCCATCCGCAGCCTTTGGTGATCGAAGCCGCGCGCAGTGGCATTGCCCACCACAACCAGCCCGGCTTTGCCGAGGTGTTCGACGGATTGCGCGGGAGGTAACCCGTGACGGCCAGAGCTCCCCACGCGGCCAAGCAGCCGCCCAAGATCGTCGTCAAGAAGATCTACATTGGCGGCGAAGGCGGCCATCATGGCGGCGCGTGGAAGGTCGCCTATGCCGATTTCGTGACGGCGATGATGGCGTTCTTCCTGCTGATGTGGCTGCTCGGCGCGACCAATGAGAAGCAGCGCAAGGCGCTCGCCGATTATTTCGCGCCCACGCTGATCGAGTTCAAGCAGAACAGCGCCGGCTCCAACGGCCTGTTCGGCGGCAACGCGATTCAGGGCAAGGACAATTACCCGACCAACGCCAAGCAGACCGGCACGCGGTCGATGACGATTCCCGCAGGTGCGACCGGCGGTGATCGCGTCGGTACGGGTGAGAAGGGCAGCCTCAAGAACAAGGAGGCGATGGACGCCGCCGATCGCAAGGGCTTCGCCAAGATGAAGAGCGAGATCGAGCGCAAGATGAAGGCCAACGGCCTCACGCGCCTCGGCAAGCAGGTGCGGTTCGTGCCGACGCGGGAGGGGATGCGGATCGACCTGATGGACGATGCCGATTATTCGATGTTCGCGCTCGGCACGACCAGCTTCGTCCCCGACGCGGCGGCGCTGGTGAAGCTGGTCGCCCAATCGATCGCGGATTCGGACAACCCGCTGATGATCCGCGGCCATACCGACAGCCTGCGCTATGGCGACCCGACCAACATGAACAACTGGATGCTGTCGAGCGCCCGGTCCGAAGAGACGCGTCGCCGGCTGGTCGCGGCGGGCGTTCCGGAGTCACGCTTCGAGCGGATCGAGGGCGTCGCCGATCGCGAGCCGATGATCGCCGCCGACCCCGCCGACCCGCGCAACCGCCGCGTCGCGATCACCCTGCTCTATCGCAAGAGCAAGCTGGATAAGTAACCTGGTTCGGCTGCGCTGAAGTGCGGCACCGGCCCGCTCCCCCACCCGGCCACCCATCTAGGATACTCTGCTTGGGTGGCCGGGTGGGGGAGCGGGCCGGTGCCGCGCGCGTCGCTTCAGCGACGCCAAAGACGCCCTAGAAAAACAGCTTCCGGACGCTGATCCGCACCGTGCGTCCGACCGGGTCGAGCAAGGTGGGCTGATAGCTGTACGGCGTGCCGCCGGTCGCATCGGTGACCTGGAGCCGGCTGTCGAACACATTGTCGACAGACAACACCACGCGCGTCCCGACCAGCCAGCGATTGTCGCGGACGAATTTGAACTGCGGGCCAAGGTTGGCGAACAGCCGCACCCCGACCGTGGTGAAGTCGTCGAACCGCAGTTGGCCCGCACCGGTCGTGCCGCCATCGACCCGCGTCGCGCTCTGCCAGTCGGCGTTGAGGCGCAGGCCGATCCCGTCGCGGACCACGCCGGCGCGCACCTCGACCTGATGGCGCGGCGAGCCACCCCGGCTGCCCGTCGCCGAGCCGTCGAGCAGGTCGAGCGCGGGAAGGCCGTCGCGAATCTCGATCCGGTCGGTCAGCGCGACGGTGTGGAACACACCGAACTGCAGCCGGCCACCGCCGCCCGGCCCCCCGGGACCGCCTCCGCCAAAGCCACCGGGTCCGCCCGGGCCGCGACCACCGCCAAAGCCGGGACCGCCGCCGGGGCCGCGCTGGCCGCCCGGACCCTGCGCGCCCTCGCCGCGCGGGCGCTCACCGCCGGGCGGCGGCGGGACCGCACCGCCCTCGCCTGCCTGCCCCTGCTGCGCCTGACGTGCGGCGATCATCGCCTCACGCCGGGCGCGGAACTCCTCGGCTGCCTTGCGCGCGAGCGGCGAGGCGATCGGGGCGGAGAAATTGATGCCCCAGCGGATCTGTTCGCGCTCGCTGCGCGCGAAATTGACCGGGCGATTGTCGATCCGGATCAGGCGACCGCTTCCGTCCCGCACGAAACGGTCGGGGAACGCCGCCTCGACCTCGGCCGTCGCGGTCGGGAAGGACGCGATCGGGTCGCGGACAATGCTCTTGGTATAATCGACGTTGAAGCTCAGATCGATCTTCTGCACCGGCTGATAGTTCAGCCCCAGCTTCATCACGCTGCGATTGTCCGCCGCCAGGCCCGGATTGCCGCCGTCGCGCCGCGTAATGTCGACGCTCTCGCCCCGGACGAAATCGAACACGCGGACATTGGGCGTGTCGAGCACCGGATTGCCGAGCTGCTGCGCAGAGGGCGCGCCCTCTTCCTCGGTGAACGAGGCGAGCATGCGCAGCCCGTCGACCGGCGACCAGTTGGCGCCATAGCCATAGGTGAACAACGTGCCGAAGTCGGACAGCTGTTCGACCTCCGCATTGGCATTGAGCGACAGGTTGCCGATCGGGCTCAGCACGTCCTTGTTGCGGCTGGCGATGGGCAGGTCGATGTTGCCGCGCGCACTGCCGCTGGTGCGGCCGATATCGGTCGCGACATATTGCCCGGCACGCCGCGATTGCGCGTCGAGGTCGCTGGTCCGCCCGGACAGCCGCAGGCTCGTGTTGATCGCCCCAGCAGGCAGGTCGGCGAGCGGGCCGTTCACGAGACCGTCGATCGATCCGACATTCGACACCGACTGCGCCCAATCGGTCAGGCCGGTGTCGCGATCGGTCAGCGTGCGGCTTTCGATCCGGTCCCAGTTGCCGGTCAGCGACCAGCGCCATTTGGTCGAGATGTCGCCGTTGAACGACACGCCGCCCTGCAGCGTGCTGGTTTCGCTGCTACGCTCGAGCGGGTCGGTGCGGCCGGTAGGCAGGCCGAGCAGCGAGTCGCTCCAATTCTGCTCCATCCGCAGGTTGGCGGTGGCGACGGTCTTGCCGATATTGCGGCTGAGCACGCCGTTCATCGTCAAATTCTGCGTTTCAGGGCGCAGCGAGCGGAATTGCGTGTCCGGGCGCGGGAATGCCGGGTCCGGAATGATGTCGCGCTCGCTCTCCAGCAGCGTCGAATCGCGCTCATATTCGAGGTCGAGGTTGATGCGGCCATTGGGGTTGAGGCGGAGCATGCTCAGCTCGACATCCTGCCCGGCGGTGCCGCCGCCGGTCGCGGCGCTGCCATCGAGTTCGACCGTGAACGAGCGGAAGCGGCGCCGCAGCACGATGTTCACGACGCGCTGATCGGCGCGATAGCCCAGCTTGAGCGCGGCTTCTTCCGGTAGAATATCGATCCGCTCGATCGCCTCGGGCGGGATGTCGCGAATCTCGCCAAAGCCGGAAATACGACGCCCGCTGAGCAGCAACACCGGCGCACCACCGCCGCGCCCGCGCCCGCTGCGCGTCTGCGGCTCCAGTTCGGTCAGCAGTTCGGCGAGCGATCCGACGCCATAAGCGCGGATGTCGGCGGGGTTGAGCACCAGCTCGGGCTTGACGTCGCCCGGCACCGATCCGCGCGGCGCGCTGCCGGTGATGACCACTTCCTCGACATCATCGCCCATTGCCGAGCCGCCGGGCGCGCTGGGTTCAGGATCCTGCTCGGCTTGCTGCGGCGCAGTGGAGGGAGCCGACGAGCCCGTCTGATCGGCGGCCATCGCCACGGGCGACACCGTCGTCATCAACACTGCCGTCATCCAGGCCGCTTGCCGCATCCAACTACTCCAGAACCGATAAAACCCGCCGGACGATGGCCCGGCGGCTGCGCACTAGCCGCGCTTTGTCGCAAAATTGTGCCACTGCGAAGGCGGGATCAGTCGAATCGCGCCTTGGATATCTGCGAAATGCGGCAGGCAAGGTCCGCCTCACCGCTCGCGACGATATAGGTGTCACCGGCATCGGCGATCCCAGTGGTAAACACGACCGGCGCGGGCAGATAGCGGCGCTCGCCGATGCCATCGGTCAGCGCAGGGAATTCCTCCAGCAACGGTGCGCCGTCCTCCTGCCGCAGCACGACCGTGGGATCGTCGCGGTCCAGCAGCGCCCAGAAGGTGCGGTAGGCACCGATCGCCGCGCGCTGTTCAACCCCATGATAGAGCGTCAGCCATCCCTGCGGCGTCAGCACCGGTGGCGTGCCCCCGCCCATCCGCGTATTCGTGCTGGTCCCACGCCGCGCACGCAGGCCGGGCGCATCGAGCGGCCTCCAGTGCAGTGCATCGGGCGACTGGGCGAGCTGAATCGCAGGCCCACCCGCATAGGGGCTGTCAGGTGGCGGCGCGAACCACGCTTCGCCGAGCGGGCGGGTCAGCGCCATGAACTTGCCGCCGACCTTGCCCTCGAACAGGCACATGTCCTTGTTCTGGTGGTCGAGGACGATCCCCTCACAGCGATAGTCGAGCCCGTTCACCGAGCGGTAGAGCGCGGTGCATTGCCGCTCGTCCGACACGGCGCACACGGTCATGTACCACGCCCCGCCGATCAGGCTGATCCGCGCATCCTCGATCCCCAGCGCCATGAACGACGCCGAGGGTTCGATCGCCTTGTCGTAATGCACCTTCACCACGCTGCGCCCGTCGCCCGAAATCTCGACCGGCAACAGCCAGGACAGCGAGGTCAGGCCGGACAGGCGCGGGCCGGGACCGCGCAGGCGAAAGGTGCGCGGATCGTCCATCTCGATCCCGTCGAGCGGGTAGCGGTCGAGCACATAGCCGGCGGGGGTCCAGCGAATCGCGCGGGCATGGCCGTCGACCACCGGCTGCGTCAGCGCCTCGGCCACGCGCACCATCAGCAACAGATTGCCGCCGGGCAGCCGGGTCAGTCCGGGGTTGAACGCGCCGAGCACATAAGTGCCGGCATCGAGCGACCGGCGCAGCGGCGAGCGCGACAGATCGACATCGTCAGGCGTGAAGATCAGCGTGTCGTCGATCATGCCTACGCCCCTTTGTACCCCCCCCCCCAGCGCCAAGCGCGCCGCGTCTTACTCGGTTCCCGGCATATCCTGCATCCCGGCATGGTGGCGAATCACTTCATCGATGATGAAGCGCAGGAATTTCTCCGAAAACTCGGGATCGAGATCGGCTTGCGCCGCCAGGTCACGCAGCCGCGCGATCTGACGCTCCTCGCGTGCCGGGTCGGCGGGGGGCAGGTTGGTCTCGGCCTTGAACCGGCCGACCGCCTGGGTGATCTGGAACCGTTCGGCAAGCAGGAAGACCAGCGCCGCGTCGATCCGGTCGATGCTCTGGCGATAGCGTTGCAGCGTTTCGTCGCTCATGTTCCTGCCCTTTGGTTGCCAAATCCGCCGCTACGGCGCCTTCTTGCCGCGCTTTCCTCCCCGCGCAACCCTCAACGCTTGCCTTTACGGCAACTTGCCGCCATCGCGTCGCCATGAGCGCGACCATCCATCGCATCGGCCGCAGCGCCGAACCCTCGCTCGAGCCGATGATCGCGCTGGTTGCGGGTGACATGAACCATGTCAATTCGGTGATCCTCGACCGCATGCAGTCGCAGATCCCGTTGATCCCGGAACTTGCGGGGCACCTGATCGCGGGCGGCGGCAAGCGCATGCGCCCGATGCTGACGCTGGCGAGCGCGCGGCTGCTCGATTATCCGGGCAACCGGCACTACCGCCTCGCCGCTGCAGTCGAGTTCATCCACACCGCGACGCTGCTGCATGACGATGTCGTCGATGGCAGCGACATGCGCCGCGGCAAGCGCACCGCCAACCTCATCTGGGGCAATCCGGCGAGCGTGCTGGTCGGCGACTTCCTGTTCAGCCGCAGCTTCGAACTGATGGTCGAGGATGGCAGCCTCAAAGTGCTGAAAATCCTGTCCAACGCCAGCGCGGTGATCGCGGAGGGCGAGGTCAACCAGCTCACCGCCGCACGCCGGATTGACCTGGACGAGGGGCGTTATCTCGACATTATCGGGGCCAAGACCGCGGCATTGTTCGCCGCCGCGTGCCGCATCGCCGCCGTGGTTGCCGAACGCAGCGAGGCGGATGAGGCCGCGCTCGACGCCTATGGCCGCAATCTCGGCATCGCATTCCAGCTGGTCGACGATGCGATCGACTATGTTTCCGACGCCGGAACCATGGGCAAGGATGCGGGCGACGATTTCCGCGAGGGCAAGATGACGTTACCTGTCATCCTCGCGTATGCGCGCGGCAATGACGAAGAGCGGGCGTTCTGGCGTGAAGCGGTGCTGGGTCGCCGTAACGACGACACTGACTTCGCGCATGCAATCGAACTGGTCCGCTCCAGCCGCGCGGTCGACGACACGCTCGCCCGCGCACGCCATTATGGCCAGCGCGCGATCGACGCGATCGGCGGATTCCCCGCCAGCGCGGCGAAGGATGCGATGATCGAGGCGGTCGAGTTCGCAGTCGCGCGGGCGTACTAGTCGCTGGATCAGGTCCGGTACCGGCCCGCTCCCCCACCCGGCCACCCATAGAATACTGACGTAGGGTGGCCGGGCGGCGGAGCGAGCCGGTACCGGGCGCTTACTCCTCGACCGGCTCGTCCGCGTCGTCGTCGACGCCAAGCGCGTCTTCCTCGTCCGTATCCAGCGCTTCGCCGATCGCGTCAGCGATCAGGTCGAGCTGTTCGAAGCTAGCGGTCAGCTCGATCGTCTCGCCATCCTCATCCTCGAAATTGAGCAGATAATCGCCCTTGCCGTCTGCTGCGACCGTGAAGCTCGAAACCGTGCGTGCCATGCTGTGTCTCCTTTTCCATCCGCCGCAACGCGCGCCACGCGATCCAGTGCCATCGCGGCTTCAAGCATCGCGTCGAATTGCGTAGGGCGGGGCGGTGAGCGACCTGCCGATCCATGCCGTCCTGCCCGATTTGCTCGCCGCGTTGCGCGAGGGCAGCAACGCCGTGCTGGTCGCGCCGCCGGGGGCGGGCAAGACCACGGCCGTCGCGCCCGCGCTACTGGCCGAGCCATGGTGCGCCGGCGAAATCCTGCTGCTGTCCCCCCGCCGCCTCGCCGCGCGCGCAGCGGCCGAGCGGATGGCGGCACTGGCGGGCGAGAAGGTCGGCGGTACCTTTGGCTATGCCACGCGGATGGACACCCGCCGGTCGGCGGCGACGCGGGTGACGGTCGTGACCGAGGGGATTTTCGTCAACCGCATCCAGGCCGATCCCGAACTCGCCGGGGTCAGCGCGGTGCTGTTCGACGAAGTGCATGAGCGCAGCCTCGACAGCGATTTCGGACTGGCGCTGGCGCTGGACGCGCAGGGGGCGTTGCGCCCGGACCTGCGGCTGGTCGCGATGTCGGCGACGCTCGACGGCGCGCGTTTCTCCGCGCTCATGGACGGCGCGCCGGTGATCGAGAGCGAAGGTCGGAGTTATCCGCTGGAGCTGCGCCATCTCGGCCGCCCGGCCGAGGCGCGGATCGACGAACCGGTCGCCGCCGCGATCCGCCAGGCGCTGCGCGAGGAAGATGGCGGCATCCTCGCCTTCCTGCCGGGTGTCGCCGAGATCGAGCGCACCGCCGATCGGCTGGGCGAAGTGCCCGGCGCGGTGGTTCACAAGCTGCACGGCAGCCTCGACCCCGGTGCGCAGCGCGCCGCCATCGCCCCCGATGCGCAGGGGCGGCGCAAGATCATACTGGCGACGTCGATCGCCGAAACCTCGCTCACGCTCGACGGCATCCGGGTGGTGGTGGATTGTGGGCTGGCGCGCCGCCCGCGTTACGACCGCGCGGCGGGGATGACCCGGCTCGTCACCGAACGCGCGAGCCAGGCGTCCGCGACGCAGCGCGCGGGCCGCGCCGCACGGCAGGGGCCGGGCACCGCCTACCGCCTGTGGGAAGCGGCGGCGACGGCGGGACTGCCGCCCTATGACCCACCCGAGATATTGGAGGCGGACCTGTCGGCGCTGACGCTCGACTGCGCCTTATGGGGTGTCGCCGATCCGCGCGAACTGCGCTGGCTCGACCCGCCACCCGCCGCTGCGGTGGCCGAGGCGCGGGCGCGACTGACCACGCTCGATGCGCTCGACGCCGACGGACGCCCGACCGCGCATGGCAAGGCGATCGCCGCACTCCCGCTCCCGCCCCGGCTTGGGCATATGCTGGTGCGCGCGGGCGAGATGGGCATGGCGACGACGGCCGCGCGGGTCGCGGTGCTGCTCGGCGAGCGCGGGCTGGGCGGGAACGACGCCGATCTCGAATCGCGAATGCGCCGCTGGCGTGGCGAGCGCGGACAGCGCGCAGAGGCGGCGTGGAAGCTGGCCGAGCGCTGGGCGAAACTCGCTCCGGTGGCGCCCGCCAGCACCGAGCCCGGCGCCGAACAGGTCGCCCTGTGCATTGCCCTCGCCTTCCCCGACCGCATCGCGCGTCGCCGTGACGCTAGCGGGGAGACCTGGGCATCTGCAGGCGGGCGCGGGTTCAAGCTCGACCCGACCAGCGCGCTCGCACGCAATGAATGGCTCGCGGTCGCCGAGACACAGGGGATGGCCGCCGGCGCGCGGATTCTCTCCGCCGCCCCGCTCGACGCGGCGCAGATCGACAGCCTGTTCGCCGACCGGATCGAAACGCGCCGCCATGTCCGCTTCGACCCCGCGACCGGCCGGGTCGAGGCGACGCGCGAGCGGCGGCTGGGCGCGATCCGGCTGTCCTCCGGCCCCGACAGCGCCGCGGACCCGGATGAGATCGCCGCCGCCCTGCTCGAAGGGGTGCGCGCGCATGGCGTGGCGCTGCTGCCATGGTCTGACTCTGCACAGGCGCTGCGGACGCGCGCCGCTTATGCCGGGCTGGACGCGCTCTCTGACGCCGCGCTGATCGCCGATCTCGACGACTGGCTGCCCCAGTTGCTGGCGGGCAAGCGCCGGCTCGACGCGGTATCGAGCGAAGGACTGACGCAAGCGCTGCAGAACCGGATCGGCTGGGACGGGCAGAAGAGCCTCGACCGCCTTGCCCCGGCGCGGCTGGAGACCCCCGCCGGCTCGAGCCACGCGATCGACTATGCCGCAGAAGGTGGGCCGAGTGTCGAGGTGCGCGTGCAGGCGCTTTTCGGCCTCGCCACCCATCCGATGCTGGGGGACGGCACGCCGCTGGTGCTGTCGCTCACCTCCCCCGCCGGGCGACCGATCCAGACGACACGCGACTTGCCCGGTTTCTGGAAGGGCAGCTGGGCCGATGTCGCCAAGGAAATGCGCGGCCGCTACCCCCGCCACCCCTGGCCCGACGATCCAGCCGCCGCCAATGCAACCCTGCGCACGAAAAATGCGGATGCACGGCGCGGAAGATCGGGTTAAAGGAGCAAGCATGTCGACCGCACGCATCTATCAGCGCCCGAAGAACGCCATGCAGTCGGGCCGCGCCCGCACCGATCGCTGGGTGCTCGAATTCGAATCGAATGAGAAGCAGCGCCCCGACCCGCTGACCGGCTGGGCCGGATCGGGCGACACGCGCGCGCAACTGCGGCTGAACTTCCCGACGCTGGAAGCGGCCAGGGACTATGCCGCGCGCGAAGGGATCGACGTGCATGTCGTCCCCGCGCCGGTGAAGACGCTCAAGCTGCAGGCCTACGCCGATAATTTCCGGTAAGCTGCGCCTGCTTTTCTCGTCGTCCCGGCCTTGAGCCGGGACAGGGCTTCTTCTTCGTCGCTCAAAGCAGCCCAGCCCCGGATCAAGCCCGGGGCGACGATGGGTTGAGCAAATCTGCGCCCAGCGCCAGCAGCAATTTGACGTCGATCGCCATGCCGCCTGCGCGGCACTCGGCGACGTAAGCAGGAACATCGGCCAACTTCACGCGGTGGACGATGATGTCCTCGCCCTCCACGCCACCGCCTTCGCCCACGCGCGTCAGGCCATGCGCGCGGACCAGCGTGAAGCTCTCGCTGACCATGCCCGGCGAGGAGAAGAACTCGCCGAGCGATTCGATTCGCTCCGCCCGGTAGCCGGTCTCCTCCTCAAGCTCACGCGTGGCGGCGGTCTCGTCCGCCTCATCATCGCCGCCATCGCCGATCAGCCCCGCGGGCAGTTCGAGGCAGCGGCGACCGAGCGGCACGCGATATTGCTCGACCAGCAGCAGATGGCCCTCGTCATCGACCGCGACGATCACCGCCGCGCGGATGCCGCGTGCGCGGGCGACATATTCCCAGCGGCCCTGCCGCTTCACGGTGATGAACTTGCCCTGCCAGACGGTCTCGACTGGTGCTTCTCTGTCGGGCGCGCTCACAGCTCGATCAGCCGATCCGGCAGCTCGTTGGCGTCACCTTCCGTCTTCGGGAAGTGCGTCGTCAGCACCGCGCCGATCCGCGTTACCGCGTCGGCCATGCAGCCCGCCGGGTCGCCCGCGCGCACCTTGTCGACCAGCGCGACCATCGCCTCGCCCCAGACGCCGTCCTCGACCTTCGCCAGAATCGCTTCATCGGCGATGATCTCGGCACGGTGCTCCGCCAGGCTTACATAGAGCAGGACGCCGACGCGCTCGGCGGTGCGTTTCTCCGCGCTCGCCTTGAAGAACTGCACCGCGCGCCGCCGCACCCGCCGCCCGCGCACCGCGCCGGGGATCAGCACCCCGCGCCCCGGGAGCGCCTCGAACCCGAAGCGCACTGCGAGGAAGATCACCGCCTGCACCACCACCAGCAGCGCGAGCTGAAGGTGGCGCTCCGCCTCACCCCAGCCGCCGGTGAACAGTGCGAGCTTGGCGTCGAGCAGGTCGGGGAAGAAGGCGAACAGCCCCAGCGCCGCGAGCATCGCCGCCCCGGCATAATAGAGCGAAACATCGTGATAATGATCGGACCAGTCGGTGACGATCGTCACAATCTCGCTGTCCGTACCGCGCTCTGCCGCTGCCACCGCAGCGGTGACGCGGGCATGTTCCTCAGCTGTAAATCGCCCAATTGCTCTTTTACCGACCATCACCACCCCCCCGATGCGCCGCCGCCACCGAACCCGCCGCCGCCGCCGGAGAAGCCCCCGCCGCCGCCAAAGCCACCGCCGCCTCCACCCCAGGAGCCGCCACCGCCGCCCCAGGACGATCCGCCGCCGTCGCCAAAGCCGGGTCCCCAGATCACCACCGGCGCACGCCCACGGCGATATTTCTTGCCACGCGCCGCGCCGATCACGATCGGCAACACGACCATCAGCAGGATCACGACCCAGAAGATCAAAACGAACGGCCCCGCCCCGCCCTTCTTGCGCGACTGGCCGCTGTCGATCAGCTGCTTGGCGCGCGCCTCGGCGGCTTCGAGCGGGAGTTTCAGCTGTTCGTTGATCGCCGCGGCACCCGCCATGATCCCGCCGGGCATGTCTTTGTCCTTGAAGCGCGGGATGATCGTGTCGCGGACAATCATCCCCGACAGTGCGTCGGTCATGATCGGCTCAAGGCCATAGCCGACCTCGATCCGCACCTTGCGCTCCTTGGGCGCGACCAGCAGGATGATGCCGTTATCGGCATCCTTCTGTCCGATCCCCCACTCGCGGCCGAGCTTGTAGCCGAAATCCTCGATCGGGTAGCCCTGAAGGTCCGGCACGGTGGCGACAACCAACTGCCGCCCGGTCGCCTTCTCGGTCGCGTCCGACATCGCGGTCAGTTCGGCTTCTTGCGCGGGGCTGAGCAGGTCGGCGGTATCGACCACCCGCCCGGTCAGCTTGGGAAAAGTCTGCGCCGACGCCGCCTGCCCGGCGAACGCGGCAAGCAGCAGCGCCAGAACCAGATGCGCGAACCTCATGGTGTTGCTCCCGGTACATTGATTTCACGGATGATCGCGGCGCTTCCGGCCAGGATCGCTCCGGGCATGTTCCCCGAACGGATACGCGGGATTATGGTGTCGGTGATAATCGCCTTCGCCTCCTCGTCGCGCAACACGCCTTCCAACCCATAGCCAACTTCGATCCGCGCCTGACGTTCAGTCGGCGCGACGATCAGCATCACGCCATCGTCAATGTCGAACCGGCCGATCTTCCAGGTGCGGCCCAGCTCCACCCCGACATCCTCGATCTTGCGGCCGTTCAGCGTCGGCAAGGTGACGACGACGAACTGACTGCGCGTCTGCTGCTCGGTCGTCAGGAGCGCCTGCTCGAGCAGCGCCTCCTTGTCTTCGGGCAACAAATCGGCGTTATCGACCACCCGGCCCGTCAGGGCGGACACCGTCGGCGATGCCTCTGTCGTCGGCCCGGACCCTGCCGTCCCGCACCCTGCGAGGAGCAGGAGCGGCAGGAAGCGGTGCGCGATCAGTTGCTGTTCCCGAAGTCCACCTTGGGCGCGGTGTCGGCGCCCGGGGTGGTTGCCTGGAACGGGGCCATCGGCTTGGCGCCGTAGAAGATCTTGGCGCCGATCGCGTCGGGGAAGGTGCGGATGGTGGTGTTATAGCCTTGCACCGCCTCGTTATAATCGCGACGGGCGATGCCGATGCGGTTCTCCGTCCCCTCCAGCTGAGTCATCAGCGTGGCGTAGTTGGCCTGACTGCGCAGTTCCGGATAGGCCTCTTGCAGCCGCTGGAGCGACAACGTCACGCCGGCCTGCACGCGGTCATAGGCGGCAAGCTTGTCGGGATCGGTCAGGTCGGCGTCGCTGACGCGCACCTGCGTGGCGGCGGCGCGCGCCTGCGTCACTTCGACCAGGATCGCCTTTTCCTGCGCACCCGCCGCGCGGACGGTGGAAACGAGGTTCGGGATCAGGTCGGCGCGGCGCTGATACTGATTCTGCACCTCTGCCCATTTCGCCTTGGCAGTTTCCTCGGCAGTCGGAACGCTGTTCAAACCGCAGGCGGACAGCATGGCCGCTGCAACCAGCGCGGCAACCAGACGAAGCTTCATCGCGATGAGTCCCTCAAAGTGTGTCGCATCCATACGACACCGCGAATCTAGGGACGGCTTGAGCACTGCGCAATGGAAACCGGACATTTGCAGCAACGCCGCCCGTTGCGCTAACCATGCCCCACACTCTCTGGGGGACATCAATGCTCAAGGAATTCCGGACCTTCATCGCCCGCGGCAATGTGCTCGACCTGGCCGTCGGGGTCATCATCGGCGCGGCGTTCGGGACGATCACCAAATCGCTGACCGACGACATCATCATGCCGGTGGTCGGCTGGATTTTCGGCGGGTTCGATTTCTCGAGCTACTTCATCCGGCTGGGAGAAATTCCGGCGAGCTATACCGGGTCGGCGTCGGACTATGCCGCGCTGAAGGCCGCCGGCGTGCCGCTGTTCGGCTTTGGCCAGTTCATCACCGTGGCGATCAACTTCCTGATCCTCGCCTTCATCGTGTTCCTGCTGGTCCGCTCGGTCAACAAGCTGCTGGCGAAGGTCGAGAAGGAAAAGGCCGAAGGGACCGCCGAACCCGCCGCCGATCCGGCCGATGTGGTGCTGCTGCGCGAAATCCGCGACGAGCTGAAGAAGCGGAACGGCTAGGGATTACTCCCGTCCGTTTGCCCTGAGCCTGTCGAAGGGCCGCTTGCGCCTGCCATCGTGATGGTGGGGAAGGTGCTTCGACAAGCTCAGCATAAACGGGCGCCTGCGCACCCGCGGTCAGTCTCAAGCCGCAGCCATTTCCTCGGCGGTGGCATCGGCAAGGCTGGTGCCGTCGAGAATGCGCGCAGTTTCGTCGCGCACCCGCGCCATCGCGTGACGGATCGCGCACGCGGCCTCGTCTTTGCAGTCGAGGCAGGGGCGATATGCGGTGCGGCTGACACAGGGGACCAGCGCCAGCGGTCCTTCGATCACGCGGATGATTTCGCCCAGCGAGATCAGGTGGTTGGCGCGGGCGAGGCGGTAACCGCCCATCTTGCCACGCGTCGACAGGATGAACCCCGCCTCACGCAGATCGGCAAGGATCAGTTCTAGAAACTTGCGCGGGACATTCGCTTCGGCCGCAATCCGCGTCATCGGCGTCGGGGCGCCTTCCCGCGGTTGTTTCGCCAGAAACAGCATGGCGCGCAGGGCGTAACGGGAACGCTGGGTAAGCATGGCACGTTCTTTGCGCGCGGTTTATGGCCTTCACAAGGCCAAAACCCACTCTTTTCATTCGGATTTGGCATCCCTATATCGGTCGGGCCGGGTTCGCCCGGCTATGACGATAAATTGTGGCGTGCAATAGACGCAGCGGACCCGGGGGCAGTACCCGGCGGCTCCACCAGAAATGGTGGTCATACTGGAGACCGTTTCTGACGGGGCCGAACCAGGATCGACGTGTGTTGAAAAGCGTTTCTTTCGTTCGGAATGGGACCACCGTGACGGCCCATACTCACAAGTGCCAACGATAACGAAGCACTCGCTATTGCGGCCTAACCCCAAGTCCTAACGGACTAAGGTTAGACTAAAATGCGCGGTTGGACCGCACCGGGCAACAGAAGCGGATTCCAGCGGTACGGGGAGCACCGGGCAACAGAAGCTCCCCACTTACTTGCCTCTCGCGAGCCGTTCTTCCTCGACGCTGAACGCGGTGCGCCCCTTGCTTACAGGTGGAGTCGCGGTGGCGAAGAAGGCAACGCCCTTGCCCGTCGCGCGGTCGATCCACAGGCCTGAGCGCAGCCCGTAAGCCTCCCCGGCATGACCGATCCGGGTGCGCCCATCGCCGAACAGATCATCGTCGCAATCCGCGCGTCCCGTCGGCAGCGTGGTCACCGCCAGACCATATTGGCAGTAAAAGCCACCGGTGGTGTCGCCATTCGCCCCGTCATATTGCCACTGCGTCCACGCCATCGCCGCGATCGATTCACGCGTGAGGAAGCTTCCGTCGTTCTTCAGCAGCATGCTGCCGATCACTGCCAGATCGCGCATCGACGCGCGCAGACCGCCCTGTGGCGAAAACAGCGCGCCATTCTCCCCCAGCCCGTATCCGGCCAGATCGCAGCCATCCTTCGCGATCACCGGGCAATCGGGACGCTTGCCGCCCAGATCGTCGAGCGCGACCTCTCCGCTCGCGCGGTACAGCACGACATGCCGCGCGATCTTCGCATCCGAACAGGTCGACCAGTTAAAGCACGCATCGAGCTTGAGCGGCGCGAGCACCAGCCGCTGCATCAGCGTATCGAACCGCTCGCCGCCCGCCTTCTCCATCACGCTGGCGACGACCGGGAAGGCGACGTTGGAGTAGCGGAAATAGCTGCCCGGCGCGTGCTGCGCGTCCCACAAAGCGGGCCGCGCGATGACATCGCCGAGCCGCTCGCCGAGCGGCACGCGATATTCGTCCGGGTCGATCAGCCCCGACTGGTGCGACAGCAGTTGGCGGAGCGTCACCGGGGCATCGGGAAAGGCCGGGTTGCGCACCCGCCATCCCAGGATTTCCGACACATCACGGTCGAGGTCGAGTTGCCCCGCCTCGACCATCCGCATCACTCCAAGCGCGACCACCAGCTTGGAGATGCTGGCGATCCGCACCGGATCATCCGCCGTGACGCGGCGCCCGGTGCCCCGATCGGCCACCCCGCTCGCCCGCGCCCCCGTCACGCCGCTTGCGTCGAATGCGACCCGCACTTGCGCAGGTCGCGTCGTCGCGCATCCGGAGAGCAACGCCGCGGCGATCAGAGCGGCCGCGCGCATCACCCCTTCTTCGCCGCGATGTAGCGGTCGACTTCCTCGCTCAGCACATTGAGCGGCACCGCGCCATTGGCCAGCACCACTTCATGGAAATCGCGAATGTCGAACCGGTCGCCCAGCGCGGTTTCGGCCTTCTTGCGCAGCTCGGCGATCTTGAGCTGGCCGATCATGTAGCTCGTCGCCTGCCCCGGATTGTTGGTGTAGCGGTTGACCTCACGCTCGATATCCGCCGCCGAAATCGACGAGTTCGCCTTGAAATACTCGATCGCCTGTTCGCGGCTCCACTTCTTGGCGTGCAGCCCGGTATCGGTCACCAGCCGGATCGCGCGCCACATCTGGAGCGAGAGCATGCCGAATTCCGAATAGGGGTCGGCATAGCCGCCCATCTCCTTCGCCAGCCGCTCGGTGTAGAGGCCCCAGCCCTCGCTATAGACGCTGTACCCACCAAAGCGGCGGAACTTGGGGAGCCCTTCCAGCTCCATCGCGCGTGCGATCTGGAAATGATGCCCCGGCGCGCCCTCATGCACCGCGATCCCCTCCAGCTGGATCTTCTGCACCTGATCCATATTGGCGAGGTTGACGTAATAGATGCCGGGCCGCGATCCGTCGGGCGCAGGGCGGTTGTAGAAGGCGACCGACGCCGTCCCCTCGCGCCATTTCTCGACCGCGCGCACCTCCAGCTTTGCCTTGGGCAGGCGGTGGAACCAGCGCGGGGCAACGTCCATCATCTTCGCGATCACCGCGCGCGCTTCGGTCAGATAGGTTTCGCGACCGGCGTCGGTATTGGGATATTTGAACTTGGGGTCGGTGCGGATCGCGTCGAAGAAGGATTCGAGGCTGCCCGTGTACCCGACGCGCGCCTTGACCGCCTCCATCTCCGTGCGGATCGCGGCGACCTGATCGAGGCCGATCTGGTGGATCTGGTCGGCGGTCAGGTCGGTCGTGGTATTCTGCGCCAGCCGGTTGGCGTAGAAGGCCGCGCCATTGGGCAGGCTCCACGCGCCGTCATTGCCCTTCGCCTTGGGCTCGATCTCGTCGAGCACCGCGAACAGCG
The DNA here is from genome assembly GCA_942493255.1 of uncultured Alphaproteobacteria bacterium. Lineage (GTDB taxonomy): Bacteria > Pseudomonadota > Alphaproteobacteria > Sphingomonadales > Sphingomonadaceae > Sphingomonas. The sequence continues at coordinate 244,584 of OW818683.1, forward strand.
TGTCGAACCCACGCTTGAACGGCCCGGTCAGCGCCTTTTCAGCGTCCGCGATCAGCGCGGCCTTTTCGGCATCGGTGATGTCGAGCGCCGTCACCTTCTTGCGGAAATCGGCGAGCAATGTGCTGTCCGCGCCGGGGCCGAAGGGCGCACCGGTGATGACCTTCGCCGCATCCTCACGCGCCGGCTTGAACACCATCTTGGGCGGAACGATGCCCTTGCTTGCCTGATCGCGCATCGTCGTGGCGACTTCGCGCATCACCCGCTCGGTCTCGCCGATGCGGGCGATATAGGCGCGCGCGTCGGCAACGCTGGCGACGCGATGGTTATTGATCAGGAATACCGGGATCTGCCCCGCCGGGCTGCCATTGGTCGACACCGGAAAGCCATAGTCGCGGAACTGGAACGACACGCGCGAACGTTCGACCTGGGTTTCGTAGAGGCGATAGCTCAGCCGTGCCTGCGGTCCCAGCTTCGCGGGATCGAACTGGGCGCGCATCTGCTTCAGCGTCGCCTCGGCCATCGCCATCCGCTTCGCACCCTCGGCACGGCTATAATCGTCGAGCTTGTCGTAATTGGTCTTGACGCCAAGCGCGGTCTGGCTTTCCGGGCTCAGGGCGACATTGGCGTCGAATGCGGCGTCGAGAAACGTGTTGAGCCGGGCATCCTCCGCCCGGGTATCGGCGGCGGTCGCATCGGCTTGTGGCGCCGCGTTCGAAACGAGCGCGGGGGCGGCAACACCGGCGAGCAGAAGGGGAAGTGCAAGACGCAGGGTCACGGGCGGTTCCTGTGCGGGAGGATGGAGACCGCACGCTATCGCCACTCGGTCAGCGGAGCAAACCCGCCACGGGAATTTCAGGCCGCAGCCGCCGCGTCGAACCGGCCGACCAGCGCCTGCAAGCGATCGGCCTCCGCGCGCAGCAGACGCGCCGCGGCATTGCACTGCTCACCCATCGCAGCGTTCTTCTGCGTCATCTCGTCGATGCTGGCGATCGCTTCCCGCACCTGGACGATGCCGGCGGTCTGGTCCGCTGCCGTCCCGGCGATCTCGCCAACCAGCGCATTACCGTCGGACACCTTGGTGATGATGTCCTTCATCGCGTCGCCGGAGGACAGCACCAATCGTGCACCCGCCCGCACCTCCTCACTCGATCGGTCGGTCAGCGCCTTGATGTTGCGCGCGGCGTCGGCGCTCCGTTCCGCGAGCGCACGGACGGCGTTGGCGACCACGTCGAACCCCTTGCCCGCCTCACCGGCGCGGCCCGCCTCGATGCTGGCATTCAGCGCCAGCATATTGGTCTGGAACGCGAGTCCGTCGATGAAGCCGACGATCTGGTCGATTTCGCTCGCCGCCTCTTGCACCCGCGCCATCGCGGCGACCGCGTCTTCGAGGATCCGGGCATTCTCCCCGGCCTGGCGATCGGTTTCGGTCATGATCCCCGCGGCATGGCTCGAAGCCCCGGCGGCGCGCTTCACCCGCTCGGTCAGCGCGGTCATCGCCGCGCTGGTTTCCTCGACGCGCGCAGCCTGCTGCTCGGTACGCAGCGACAGGTCGGACGTCGCCTCGGCAATCTCGCTCGCCCCGGTGTTGAGCACCAACGTCGTGTCCCGAACCGCAGCGATCGCCGTCTCCATCGCCTCGGCCGCGGCGTTATAGTCGTTACGCAGCTGGGCATATTCCTCGGGAAACGCGCTGTCGATGCGGTGGCGCAGCACACCTTCGCGCAGCCGCCCCAGCCCTTCGCCCAATGCGGTCACGACCGCGCGCTGGACAGCCGCCTGCGCCTCCGCTTCGCGCCGCGCCTTCTCCGCGACATAGGCAACGATCCCCTCCAGCGCGCGGGCGATGTCGCCGATTTCGTCGCGGCGCGCTGCCTCGGCCTCGGCGCTCGCCGCGCCGCCCTCGGCCATCACGTTCATTGCGGCGGTGATCGTGCGGATCGGACGGATCACCTTGCGCAGGACAAAGACGATGAAGCCGATCGTCGCCGCTCCGATCAGGGTGGCGAGGGCAAGCAGCTGCCAGATGGTCAGCCCGATCTGGCGCTCGGCCTCAGCCTTCAACTGCTTCTGATAGGCGATGGCCATTTCCACCGCGCGATCGACGGCGGCGCGATGCCCCTCATACGCCTTGGTCATCCGCTCGAAGCTGGCATTGATCGCGACCGGGTCCCCGGTGCGAGCGGCGGGCAGGAAGTCCGCGTCCAGTTCCTTCCAGAACGCCTGCGCCCCCGCATCGATATCGCGCGTGATCGCCGCCTGCAGGTCGGGCGCAATCGCACTCTCACGCCAATAGGCCTGGCGTGCGTCATAGCCTTCGCGCAGCGCGCGCAGTCGCGCTTCGTTCGCTGCCAGCGTTTCGGGATGCCGCGCGATCTGGTTGGCGACCAGATAGGGTTCGATGACATAGACCGGGGGCGGCAGGATGTCGGCGATCAGGTCCGATGCTTCCTGCGATTCGCGCTGGATCGGGCCGCCCATGATGACCCGTTCGATCCGCCAGCCGCCAAAGGCGAAGCTGAGGGCAGTCAGCGCGATCAGGATCGCACCAGCGATGATGGTCAGACGGCGAATGCTCATATCGGGTCCCCGATGTCACGCACGTTCACCGCCTTATAGCTGACCGAAGCGGCCGCCGGTCGCGCGCTGGCCCGCGCGCCGCGATCCGGCCCCAACGAAAAGGGGCCCGGATTGCTCCGGGCCCCCTTCATGTCGTTGGTCGGAAACGACGATCAGTCGTCGCTGCCGCCGGTCAGGAAAGCGGGCAGGCCGATATTCTCGCCGCCCTCATCCTTCGATTCCGAACGCGCCGGACGGTCGTTGCGGTCGCCACGGTCGCGGCGCGGGCCACGATCGCGCTCGCTGCCACGCTCACCGCCACGGCCGCCTTCGCGACGACGGTCGCCGCCGCGGCCGCCTTCGCGGTCGCCGCGCTCGCCACCACGGCCACCTTCACGCGGCTCGCGCGCAGGACGGGTGTCCTCCAGCTCGGCACCGGTTTCCTGGTCGACGACGCGCATCGACAGGCGCACCTTGCCGCGCTGGTCGATCTCGAGGACCTTGACCTTGACTTCCTGGCCTTCGCTCAGGACGTCGCTGACCTTCTCGACGCGCTCGTTGCGGATTTCGCTGACGTGGACGAGACCGTCCTTGCCGCCCATGAAATTCACGAACGCGCCGAAGTCGACCAGGTTGACGACCTTGCCGTTATAGACCTTGCCGACCTCGGCCTCTTCGACGATGCCCTTGATCCAGTTCATCGCGGCTTCGATCTGGCTGACGTCGGACGAGCTGACCTTGATCACACCCTCGTCGTCGATGTCGACCTTGGCGCCGGTGGTCGCGACGATCTCGCGGATCACCTTGCCGCCGGTGCCGATAACGTCGCGGATCTTCGACTTGTCGATCTGCATCGTCTCGATACGCGGAGCATGCGCCGACAGCTCGGTGCGGGTTTCGCCCAGCGCCTTGGCCATTTCGCCCAGGATGTGCGCGCGGCCTTCCTTGGCCTGTGCCAGCGCGACGCGCATGATCTCGTCGGTGATGCCGGCGACCTTGATGTCCATCTGCATCGTGGTGATGCCTTCGGACGTGCCCGCAACCTTGAAGTCCATGTCGCCGAGATGATCCTCGTCACCCAGAATGTCCGACAGGATCGCGAAATCCTTGCCTTCCAGGATCAGGCCCATGGCGATGCCCGACACCGGACGCTTGAGCGGAACGCCCGCGTCCATCATCGACAGCGAACCGCCGCACACCGTCGCCATCGACGACGAGCCGTTCGACTCGGTGATGTCCGACAGAACGCGGATCGTGTAGGGGAACTCGTCCTTGCTCGGCAGCACCGGGTGCAGCGCGCGCCATGCCAGCTTGCCATGACCGACTTCACGACGGCCCGGCGCGCCGAAGCGGCCGACTTCACCGACCGAATAGGGCGGGAAGTTATAGTGGAGCATGAAGTTCGAGTAGGACAGGCCGTCCAGCCCGTCGATCATTTGCTCGGCGTCCTTGGTGCCCAGCGTGGTGGTGCAGATCGACTGCGTCTCGCCACGCGTGAACAGCGCCGAACCATGCGCGCGGGGCAGGAAATGCACCATCGCTTCGATCGGACGGATCTGGGTGGTCGAGCGACCGTCGATGCGGGTGCCGTCCTTGAGGATGGCGCCGCGGACGATCTCCGCCTCCAGCTTCTTCATCAGCTTGCCGGCAGCCATCTGGTCCTGCGGCGTCGCGTCGGCGAACGCAGCCTTGCCCTTGGCGCGAGCTTCGTTGAGCATGTTCGAGCGCTTGGACTTGTCTACCACCTTGTATGCGGCGGCGATGTCCTTGCCGATCAGCTTCTTGAGCTTGTCCTTGGCAGCCGAGAGATCAGCCTGCTCGGCCATTTCCCACGGATCCTTCGCGGCCTGCTCGGCCAGGTCGATGATCGCATTGACGGCCTGCTTGCACGCCTTGTGCGCGAACTGGACGGCGCCCAGCATGACCTCTTCCGACAGCTCCTTGGCTTCGGATTCGACCATCATCACGGCGTTGCCGGTCGCGGCGACGACCAGGTCCAGATCGCCTGCGGCAACCTGCTCGGTGGTCGGGTTGAGGACATATTCGCCATCGACATAGCCGACGCGCGCGGCGCCGATCGGGCCCATGAACGGCACGCCCGAAATGGTCAGCGCAGCCGATGCTGCAACCATCGCGAGGATGTCCGGCTCGTTCTCGCCGTCATAGGACAGCACCTGACAGATCACGTTGATCTCGTTGTAGAACCCTTCCGGGAACAACGGGCGGATCGGGCGGTCGATCAGGCGGCTGGTCAGCGTTTCCTTTTCGGTCGCGCCGCGCTCACGCTTGAAGAAGCCACCGGGAATGCGGCCGGCGGCCGAGAATTTTTCCTGATAGTGCACGGTGAGCGGGAAGAAATCCTGCCCTTCCTTCACCGACTTGGCGGCGGTGACGGCGCACAGCACCACGGTTTCGCCGAGCGTCGCCATCACGGCGCCATCGGCCTGACGGGCAACCTGCCCGGTTTCGAGTGTCAGGGTTTGTCCGCCCCACTCGATCGATACGGTCTTCTTGTCGAACATCTGATTTCCTTTGGACCGGGCGCCCAATGCGCCCGGGGCCTGTGTGCAAGCTGTCCGGCTTGCGCGGTGCGGGGTGACGTCACCCCTGGTGTGGGTCGGTGGCCGAATTGCCGATGACCCAGGATCCGGGCACATGCCCGAAATGGCAAAAAGGCGACCCGAAGGCCGCCTTTTCGGTTACTTGCGAAGCCCGAGCTTCGCGATGAGGGCGGTGTAGCGATCCCCGTCCGTCTTGCGGAGGTAGTCGAGGAGGCTGCGGCGCTTGTTGACCATCATCAGCAGGCCGCGACGCGAATGGTTGTCCTTCGCATGGCCCTTGAAGTGCTCGGTCAGGTTGACGATGCGCTCGGTCAGGATCGCGATCTGGACTTCGGGGCTGCCGGTATCGCCTTCGGCGCGGCCATGTTCCTTGGTCAGTTCTGCCTTGCGCTCGGTCGTGATCGTCATGTGTTTTCCTTCGACATCATTCTACAGGTTGAAGCCGCGCACGACGCGGACGTTTCCGTCCGAAACCTCGACCAGCGCGACCGGCGTTTCGCCGTCCAGCGCAAAGTGTTGGCCATCATTCGCGGCGATCCCGGTCAGCACTTTCCCCTGACGGAGAGCCCCTGCCTGACCGGGTTCGAGGAGTAGAGCCGGGATGTCGTCCAGCCCCGCCCTCAGCGGCAGGAGGCATTGTTCAAGGTCGCGCGCCTTACCGGATTCGGACAGTTTGTCCAGCGATATCGCGGATTCGAGGGTGAAGGGCCCCGCCTTTACCCGCCGCAACATGGTGACATGTCCCACGCTGCCGAGCGCCAATGCGATGTCGCGCGCGAGGCTGCGGATATAGGTGCCCTTCGAGACATGCGCAGTCAGTGTGGCCGATTCGCCATCGCTTTCGCCCAGCGTGAGTGCATGGATCGTGACCGCGCGGGTTGCGAGCGTCACGACCTCCCCCTTGCGCGCGCGGTGATAGGCGCGCTCGCCATCGACCTTGAGCGCCGAATAAGCTGGCGGCATCTGGTCGATCGGGCCGGTGAAGCGCGGCAGGATCGCCGCGATCTGGTCGCGCGTCGGCCGCACATCGGATTCGGCGACAACCTTACCCTCCAGATCGAGCGTATCGGTCTCGATCCCGAAGCGGATCGTGAAGTCATAGACCTTGTCGCTGTCGAGCATCCGCCCGGCGAGCTTGGTCGCCTCCCCCACCGCGATCGGCAGCACGCCGGTTGCGAGCGGGTCGAGCGTCCCGCCATGCCCGACCTTGGGGAGGTCGCGCAGCTTTGGCCCATAGCCGCTGTCACGCAGCGCGCGCTTCACCGCGCTTACCCCCTGGGTCGAACCGAGCCCCAGTGGTTTATCTAAAATGATCCATCCATGCATCGGCGCCGCACTAGACCGTGAGGTTCACCAAGCCCAGCACGAAGCGCGTGATCGCATTGATCATCGGCGCGGCGATCCACTCGCCGATGCGCGCGTGCGGGTCGAGCAGCGGAATCGCCACCACCGTCGCGATCACCGCAAGCACCACCAGCCGTCCCGCCTTGCGCAGCCTTTGGCGCAGCGGCAGCGGCAGCAGCGCACTCAGCGCCCGGCCCATGTCGAATGGCGGGACGGGCAGCAGGTGAAAGCTCGTCATGCACGCATTGGCGAGGATGAAGTTGAACAGGTTGGCGGTGACCAGCCATGCCACGCCGTGGTCCGGCATCGCCCCGCCCGCCGCCGCGACCAGCGCCCCCAGCGCCATCGCGCCGATCAGCGCGGCAGCAAAGCTCGCCACTGGCCCGGCAAGCGCGCTGACCAGTCGTCGCCACCGCGCCAGCGCATCCTCGCCCCGCGCGAAGGGGCGATAGCGCGGCCAGCCGAACACCGGCGCCCCGGTCAGCGCCAGCGCGATCGGCACGATCACCGTCCCGACCGGGTCGATCGCGCGCAAAATGCGGGGCAGGCGATGCGGCGGAGGTTCGGGCGCATCCGGCTCGGCCGGTAGCCAGCTAGCCACCATCCGCTGGCCGGCATCATGGAGCAACACCGCCGCGATCGCGGGTAACGCCCACACGGCCAGCGACTCGATAATCGGCTGCATCCTTCTCCCCCGATGGACACCGTGGCCGAAGGATGCGCGCGGCTCCACCCGATTCGTGCCGGATGCCGTTACGGAACGGGACGTTTAGGGTTTTCAGCTTCGCTGAATCGGCACCGGCCCGCTCCCCCACCCGGCCACCCAACGCCAGTGTATTCTATGGGTGGCCGGGTGGGGGAGCGGGCCGGTACCGCAGGACTGAAAACGCGTTTATTCGGCGGCGGCCAGCGCTTCGGTGAAATGGCGGCGACACAGAGCGACATAGCGGTCATTCCCGCCAATCTCGGTCTGCGCGCCATCGGCGACCGCCCGCCCCTCGCCATCGACGCGCAAGTTCATCGTCGCCTTGCGCCCGCAGCGGCACACCGACTTGATCTCGACCAGCGAGTCCGCCAGCGCCAGCAGCCGCGCCGATCCGGGGAACAGCGCTCCCCGAAAGTCGGTACGCAAGCCGTAAGCGAGCACCGGAATGCCGAGGACATCGGCGACCGCAGCGAGCTGATCCACCTGCGCCGCGCTCAGAAACTGCGCCTCATCGACCAGCACGCAATGCACCGGGCCATGATCCATCTCACGCTCGACATGCAGCCGCAGGTCGGTATCAGCGGCGAAGCCGACCGCGGCGGTATCCAGCCCGATCCGCGACGCGATCCGCCCCGCGCCCGACCGTTCATCCAGCGCCGCCGTGAACAGCAACGTCCGCATCCCGCGCTCGCGATAGTTGAAATCGGCCTGCAACAAGGTGGTCGATTTCCCCGCGTTCATCGATGCGTAGTAGAAATAGAGCTTGGCCATGATCCCCCTGTTGCCGGGCGTTTTAACCGAACTCGGCGCGATTGACAGCCGCGGGTCGAGGGCAGAGGGTCGGGGTAGGGAGAGAGATTATGTGGCGTTGTTGCATCCCCGCCGTTCTTGCATTGGCGCCGACGGCTACCGGCGCACCCGCGACTCATCGCTACGCGATCGAATCGCCCAGCTCGGCAACGGCGCAGGTCGCGTTTTTCGGCGTTGCGCGCCGACAAGCGCGATTCCCCAGCGTCAGCGGTGCGGTGACGATCAACCCGGCCGACATGGCCCGCATCGCGATCGACGTCACGCTCGACGCGTCGGCGCTAACGGCCAGCGACGATCTCACCCGCGACCGGCTGCGCGGTTCGGCATTTTTCGATGTAAAGCGGACGCGGACCGTGCGCTTTGTCGGGGGCCAGATGCGGCTGACCGGCCCCGCCAGCGCGGTGATCGATGGAACCTTGACTGCGCGCGGGGTATCCCGCCCGGTGACGCTGGACGTCAATTTTTCGCGGCCGGTGGCACAGGCCGGCACTGCGCCCGAACTTCGCCTGACCGGGCGCACCCGGATCGACCGGACCGATTTCGGGATGACCAGCTATCGCCTTGTCGTCGGGCGCAAGGTGGATGTCGCGCTGGACATCACCCTGCGTCCGGCCGGCTGAGCGGATCAGTCGGCGGCGTCGTCGGCGGACAGGTCGCGCGCCACCTTGGGATCGCGCAACAGCTGTTCGATATGGCTGCCCTCGTCGAAGCTCTCATCCGCGAGGAACTTGAGTTTCGCGGCATATTTGAGCTTCACGCGGGCGGCGACCTCGCGCTGAAGATAGGCGGTGTTGGTGCGCAGCGCCTTGATCACCGCCTCCTCTTCCTTGCCCAGCAGCGGCTTCACGAAGACGGTGGCGTGGCGCATGTCGGGCGACATGCGCACTTCGGTGACGCTCACCATGTGCTTGGCCAACAGCTCGTCATGCACCTCCCCGCGTGCGAGGATGTCGGAGAGGATATGGCGCACCTGCTCGCCCACGCGCAGCAGGCGGACGGAGCGGGTTTCGGGGGTGTCGTTTTGGCGCACTACCGCTGTCCTATTTCGTAACTGCCAGCCACACTAATGCTACGATCCCGAGCAGTACTAATGGCCACAAGAACATCATCAAAAAACCGACAATCACGCCGAGTATCGCAGCTGGCAACCACCCGAGCCCAAAACCGAGCAAGAAGCCATAGATCACGGTGCAGTAACCCCACGCCCCAAGGAACGTGAGGGTCCCGCTGATTAGCCCAATCAGGCTATTGACCTTACCGTCACTCATTCCAGCTCCCCCTTAAGTGGGATAAGCTGGAATGAGACTAGAACGAAGTCAAAGCGTCCGTTCGCGCAGCTCGACCTCAAAGGTTTCCAGCATGTCGCCGGCCTTGATGTCGGTGAAGTTCTGCGTGAACGTCACACCGCATTCCAGACCTGCGCGGACTTCGGCGACATCGTCCTTGAAGCGGCGCAGCGATGCGATTTCGCCCTGGTAAATGATGACGTCGTCGCGCGTGATGCGGGCCTTGAGCGCCTTGCGGATCGCACCATCGACCACCAGCAGACCGGCGGCCTTGCCATGCTTGCCCGCCGAGAAGACCTCGCGGATTTCGGCGCGGCCGACGACGGTTTCGAAAAATTCCGGCCCGAGCTGACCGATCAGCGCGGCGCGGATATCGTCGAGCAGATCGTAGATCACATCGTAATATTTCAGCGCGACGCCATCGCGTGTGGCGATTTCGCGCGCTTTGCTGTTGGCGCGGACGTTGAAACCGATGATCGGCGCGCGGCTGGCGGATGCCAGCGTCACGTCGCTTTCGGTGATGCCGCCGACGCCCGACTGGAGCACGCGGACGCGAATCTCGTCGGTCGACAGCTTGTTGAGAGCATCCGATGATCGCTTCGACCGAACCCTGCGCATCGCCCTTGACCACGACAGGATATTCCTGCGCCTTCTTCTCCTTGAGCGCGGAGAACATCGTCTCGAGGCTGGTCGGCGCGGAGGTGGTGCGCTTCTTGAGGATCACCGAGGCACGATAGGCCGCGACTTCACGGGCGCGCGCCTCATTCTCTACGACCTGCAGCAGGTCGCCCGCCATCGGCACGCCCGACAGGCCGAGAATCTCGACCGGCATCGACGGACCCGCTTCCTTGATCTGGCGACCCTTGTCGTCGATCAGCGCGCGAATCTTGCCGCTCTCGGCACCGACGACGAAGATGTCGCCGACCTTGAGCGTGCCGCGGCTGACGAGGATCGTCGCGACCGGGCCGCGGCCCTTGTCGAGCTTCGCCTCGACCACATTGCCTTCGGCAGCGCGGTCAGGATTGGCCTTGAGCTCCAGCAGTTCGGCCTGAAGCTGGATCTTCTCGATCAGCGCGTCGAGACCGATCTTTTCCTTCGCGGAAACCTCGACGTCCTGCGTCTCGCCGCCCATCGCCTCGACCTGGATGTCATGCTCCAGCAGGCGCTCGCGCACCTTCTGGGCATTGGCCTCGGGCTTGTCGATCTTGTTGATCGCGACGATCATCGGAACGCCGGCCGCCTTGGTGTGATTGATCGCTTCGATCGTCTGCGGCATCAGGCCGTCATCGGCAGCGACCACCAGCACGACGATGTCGGTGACGTTCGCGCCGCGCGCGCGCATGTCGGTGAAGGCTTCGTGGCCCGGCGTGTCGAGGAAGGTGATCCTTGGTCGCCCGACTTCAGCCTGCACCTGATAGGCGCCGATATGCTGGGTGATGCCGCCGGCTTCGCCCGCCACCACATCGGTGCCGCGCAGCGCGTCGAGCAGCGAGGTCTTGCCGTGATCGACATGGCCCATGATCGTGACGACCGGCGGACGCGGCTTGCAAGCGTCTCGTCGGTATCGACATCGGTATCGGTGACGAGATCGATATCGCTGTCGCTGACGCGCTTGATGTTGTGCCCGAACTCGGTGACGAGCAGCTCGGCGGTATCCTGGTCGATCGTCTGGTTGACGGTGACCGGCGATGCCCATCTTGAACAGCGCCTTGACCAGATCCGCGCCGCGTTCGGCCATGCGGTTGGCGAGTTCCTGTACGGTAATCGCTTCCGGCACCACGACATCGCGGACCTGCTTGGCCTGCGGCTCGCGCGGGCCGGAGTGGCGGCGTTCCTTGTCACGCGCACGCTTGAGCGCGGCGAGGCTGCGCGCGCGCGCGCCATCGTCACCGCCGAGCGCCTTGGTGACCGTCAGCTTGCCCGCCGCGACGCTCGTCGCCCTTGCGATCGCGCTGCTGCGGACGCTGTGGCTCGGGCGCACGCGCCGGGGCGCGGTTGGGGCCGAGATTGGCCCGCGCGGGGCACCGGCGGCAGCGCCACCTGCATTCGCCGGTGCGCTCGCCGTCGCGGCAGGCGCAGCAGCGGCTGCCGGCTCAGGCTTGGCAGGCGCCGGACGCGGGATTTCAGGACGCTGCACCGGGGTAAACAGGCGCGGCGCAGGACGGGTCGAGTCGAGCTGCAAGGAAACCGGCTTGGGCGGCGCAGGCGGAGCGACCGGAGCCGGAGCGGGCGTCACAGGCGCGGCGGCAGGGGCAGCCGCGGGCGCAGGCGCCACTTCGGCGACCGGCTCGGGCTTTGCTTCGACGACGGGCGGCTTGGCAGCCTCGGCTTCAGCGCGGGCCTTTTCCTCAAGGCGGCGCTGTTCGGCTTCGGCAGCCTCAGCACGCTCGCGCTCTTCGCGGCGGCGGGCTTCCTCATTGGCCTGCATCCGCTGGTCTTCGGCCTCACGCAGCAGGCGCGCCTGGCGCTCCTGCGCGGTCTCACCCGCCGGAGCGGCGGGGCGCGGTGCGGGTGCCGGCGGAGCCGGAGGCGCTGCGACAGGCGCGGGTGGCGGCGCCGCTTCTTCCTGCGGCGCGCCGGTCTGCGGGCCGAGCATGCGGCGGCGCTTCACTTCGACCACGACGGTGTTCGAGCGTCCGTGGCTGAAGCTCTGCTTCACCTGGCCGGTCTCGACCGTGCGCTTCAGCCCCAGCGGCTGGCGCATTCCGAGCTTCGGCTTTTCGTTTTCGGTATCGCTCAAGTGTCTAATTCCTGCTTTTCTTCGTCGTTCGTTCGGATCGCCGCAAGGCCCGATGCGCCTTGCGAGCGGGTTCGCAAGGCTATGGGGCCGGGTCGGGTCCGATAAAATGGAGCAGACGATCGAGTGCTTCGCGCACCCGCGCCGCCGCTCTGGGGTCGGTCAGGCCTGCATGTACCACATTTTCGCGGCCAAGCGCTAAGGACAATATGGTGCGGGGGAACGGCAATGTGAACCCCGTGTCCCCGGAACCTTCGCGGTCGGTGCCGACCCGCAGCGCCTGGTCGAGTTTACGCGCGCCATCGCCGCCGGCGTCAGCGGCGTGCAGCAGCAGGTGAACCTTGCCGCTGCGCGCGGCTTTTTCGATGCGCTCGCTGTCCGATCCGGTCAGCAGCATAGCCGGACCGTGCTTCCAGCCCCAGCCGATCGAGCAGCGCGCGGCAAGCAGCGCATGGTCGATCCGCTGCGGCGAGATCCTCGGGAATGTTCAGATCGCTGGTCTTGAATGCGCGCGACAAAGCGCCGCGCAACTGCTTGCCGCTCGCGTCGAGCTGCGCGCGGGTCACGCCGATCCACGCGCCGCGGCCCGGCGCCTTGGCGCGGACATCGGGCAGCACATCGCCATCGGGCGACACGGCAAGCCGGATCAGCCCGTCGCGAGGCTGACCCTCACGCGAGAGAATGCAGGTGCGGATGGGGCCACCATCCGCACGCTGACCATCCGTCAGTTCAGCCGGGCGCTCATTGTTCGGAATCCGCAACAGCGTCCTCCGCGCCGGCCGAAGCCGTCTCTCCTGCGTCGGCTGCTGCCGGCTCGTCTTCGAACCAGTGCGCGCGGGCAGCCATGATGATCTCGTTACCCTGCTCGTCGCTCAAGCCATATTCGCCGAGCACGCCGCCCTTGTCCTGCTCGCGCGCGCGGCGGAGCGGCTGGACCGTCAGCCCGACGGCGCGGTTCGGCGCGCTTCTTCTGGATCAGCTCGTCGGTGGCGAGGTCGGCAAGATCGTCGAGCGTCTTGATCCCGGCCTTGCCCAGCGTGACCAGCATCGCTTCGGTCAGATATGGCATGGTCGCCAGATCGTCCTCGACGCCCAGCGCACGGCGGGCTTCGCGGTTCGCTTCCTCACGACGCTCAAGCGCTTCCTGCGCACGGTTCTGCAGCTCGGCCGCCAGTTCCTCGTCGAACCCTTCGATCGCTCGCCAGTTCGTCGAGCTCGACATAGGCGACTTCTTCGAGCGCGCCGAAGCCTTCGGCCACCAGCAGCTGGGCGAGCGTCTCGTCCACGTCCAGCTCGTTCTGGAACATCTCGCTGTTGGTGACGAATTCCTGCTGGCGCTTTTCGCTCGAGTCGGTCTCGGTCAGGATGTCGATCGCCTTGCCGGTCAGCTGGCTGGCGAGGCGGACATTCTGGCCGCGGCGGCCGATGGCGAGGCTGAGCTGGTCGTCGGGGACGATCACCTCGATGCGGCCATCCTCCTCGTCGATCACGACGCGGGCGACCTGCGCGGGCTGCAGCGCGTTGACGACGAAGGTCGCGAGTGTCGGGCGACCAGGGGATGATGTCGATCTTTTCGCCCTGCATCTCCTGCACGACGGCCTGCACGCGGCTGCCCTTCATGCCGACGCAGGCGCCAACCGGATCGATCGAGCCGTCATGGCTGATCACGCCGATCTTGGCGCGGCTGCCCGGGTCGCGGGCTGCGGCCTTGATCTCGATGATCCCGTCATAGATTTCGGGGACTTCCTGCGCGAACAGCTTCTTCATGAAGTCGGGATGTGCGCGGGAAAGGAAGATTTGCGGGCCACGGTTTTCGCGGCGCACGTTGAGGATCAGCGAGCGGATGCGATCGCCGACGCGGACGACTTCGCGCGGGATCTGCTGGTCGCGGCGGATGACGCCTTCGGCGCGGCCGAGATCGACCACGACATGGCCGAACTCGACGCGCTTGACGACGCCGGTGATGATCTCGCCGACCCGGTCCTTGAACTCTTCAAACTGGCGCTCGCGCTCGGCATCGCGGACCTTCTGGAAGATCACCTGCTTGGCGGCCTGCGCGGCAATGCGGCCGAATTCGATCGGGGGCAGCGGATCGACGATGAAGTCGCCGACCTTCGCATCCTTCTGCAGCTTCTGCGCGCCCTTGAGGTCGACCTGCTTGAAATAGTCGTCGACCGCCTCGACCACCTCGACCACGCGCCACAGGCGCATGTCGCCGGTCTTGCCGTCGATCTTCGCGCGGATGTCGTTTTCGGCGCCATAGCGGGCACGGGCGGCACGCTGGATCGCGTCCTCCATCGCCTCGATCACGATTTCGCGATCGATCAGCTTCTCGCGCGCAACCGCATCGGCGATTGCGAGCAGTTCGGCCTTGTTGGCGGAAATGGCGGTGGCCATCAGTCCTGTTCCTCTGCTTCGAATTCGTCGGCGCCCTCGGCAGAGAGCGGTTTGGTTGCGGCAATCAGCCGGTCGGTAATCACGAGCTTTGCGTCCTCGATGGTCGCAAAGGCGATGTTGTGGGTCAGCCCGTGCCCGTCGGTGATCGCGATCACGTCGCCCTCCACCCCGGCAAGGTCGCCCTTGAACTGTTTGCGCCCGTCGATCTTCTCGGCGAGCGTGATCCGCGCCTCATGCCCCTGCCAGTCGGCGAAGTCCTTGAGGCGAGTCAGCGGCCGGTCGATACCGGGCGAGCTGACTTCCAGCCTATACGCTTCGGGGATCGGGTCGCGGCCCGCCTCTTCGAGTTCGTCGAGGCGGTCGGAGATGCGGCGTGACAGGTCGGCGCAATCGTCAATATTGAGCTGGCGCGTGTCAGGCCGCTCGGCCATCACCTGCAGCGTACGGTCGCCCTCGCCGCCGAACAGCTTGACGCGCACCAGATCGAACCCGAGCGCACGTGCCTCAGGCTCGATGATACCGTTCAGGACTGCCAGGTCGGCCAACGCAAAAACTCCAAATACACCGGAAACACCCCGTCGCCGCCGGACCCGCTGGGGCCGACCTCGCCAAGTTTCCAATGTCGAGAACAGCGCCTCTATAACCACAAGGCGCGCGAACAGCAAGGCGTTCGACTCTGCCCCTTCGGCCCCCTTTTCGCGCGTTGTTTCACGTGCAACATCCGCGCATCCCGCGCGTTGCGGAAATTGCCCCAGGGAGGATTCGATGCGCCTGTTACCGATTGCTGCCATACCGTTCGTGCTGATCGCCTGCACCGCCGCCCAGCCCGGAAACAGCCAGGAGACGGCAGGCGGAGCGGACAGCCTGCCCTTCACCGTCACCCCGGTCGCCGACTTCGACGCGCCCTGGTCGATGACCTTCCTGCCCGACGGGCGGATGCTGGTGACCGAAAAGGCCGGCAAGCTGATCCTGCTGAGCGCCGACGGCAAGGCCAAGACCGAAGTGAGCGGTGTCCCCGCGGTCGACAGCGCAGGGCAAGGCGCACTCAAGGAAATCGTGCTCGCGCCTGATTATGCCAAGAGCAAGCGCGTGTATTTCAGCTTCTCCGAAGCAGGACAGGGCGGCAAGGGCGCGGTCCTCGCCCGCGCGGTGCTGACCGATGGTGCAGCCCCTGCACTGACCAAGGTCGAGCGGCTGTTCCAGGCCGCGCCCTATGTCGAGGGCAGCGGCCATTATTCGGGCCGCATCGCCTTCGCACCCGACGGCAAGCATCTGTTCTTCGCCAATGGCGAGCGCCAGAAGTTCGACCCGGCACAGGATCCCAAGTCCACGCTCGGCAAGATGCTGCGGCTTCACCCTCGACGGCAAGCCGGCGGGCGATCCCGGCCTGACCGCCAAGGGCTTCCACCCCGCAGTCTGGTCCTATGGCCATCGCAACCTGCTCGGCATCGCGTTCGACAGCGCTGGCAATCTGTGGGAGCAGGAAATGGGGCCGAAGGGTGGCGACGAGGTCAATCTGGTCCTGCCGGGCCGCAACTATGGCTATCCGATCGTCTCCGACGGCGACCATTATGACGGGCGCGACATCCCCGACCACAGCACGCGCCCGGAGTTCGAGGCGCCAAAGGTATCGTGGAACCCGGCGATCTCGCCCGGCGGGCTGATCGCCTATTCGGGCAAGATGTTCCCGCAATGGAAGGGCGACCTGTTCATCGGCGGGCTGTCGAGCCAGGCGCTGATCCGCGTCGACGTCACCGGCACCAGCGCCGCGAAGGGCGACCAATGGTCGATGGGCGCGCGCATCCGCGAGGTCGAGGAAGGCCCCGACGGCGCGATTTGGCTGCTTGAGGATGGTGGCCGCGGTGCCGAAGGGCGGCTGCTCAAGCTGACGCGGAAATAGTAGCTAACTGATCAGGAAATTCATCCGGGCCGCCGCGACGGGGCGGTCCGGATCATCCTGCCACGCGAACGCCTCGACATTGGCGACGCGGTTGCCGAGGCGGCTGACCTTGCCCTGCGCGCGGGTCGGCTTTTCCCGCCCGCCACGCATGAAATCGACGGTGACGTTGACCGGCTTGATCCGCGCATCCCCACGATCGTCCGCCGCCAGCGCATGACGCAACGCCGCGACCGCCGCCATTTCGAGCAATCCTGACAGCGCACCGCCATGGACGAAGCCGGGGCGCCCCAGCACGTCGCTGCCGAACGGCATCGTCAGGATCGGCGGGCCATCCCCGCGCTCGATCGTGATGCCGAGCAGTTCGGCATAGGGTGGCAGGGCAAAGCTCATGCCGCGCCCTCCATGAACATGAAGGTGCCCGCGACATGCGCGACCGGATCGTCGGGGTCACCGTCATGCGCGATGCCGCGCACGAAGCCGACCGATCGCGTCACGCGATAGCATTCGCCCCGCCCGATCACCTCGCGCCCGGCGACCGCAGGCCGCAGATAATCGACGCGCAGGTCGAGTGTCGCATGCGGCAAAAACCCGCCGCGCTTCATCCACACCGCGACGCTGGTCGCCATGTCGAGCAGGGTGATGATCGGCCCCGATGCCAGCACTCCACGCTCGACATCGCCAATCAGCCGGGGGTCGAATGGCAGCGCAAGCTCGCACCAGTCGGGACCATGCGCGCGATAGCGGATGCCCAGCGCGTCGCCATGCCCGCCGACGCGGTGCGTGAAGAAGCGTTGGGGGTCAAAGGGGATCGGCGCAGCGCTCATCCCCTGCGCGCTAGCGGGCGCGGGGGCGCTCGGCAAGCCGGGGGCGTCCGCAACATAAAGCCGAATTAACTCAGCCGTCGCGGAGCATCCGCCTAGCCTGACCCCACATCAAAAAGGGGGGATCGACCATGCTGACGCTCGCACTGTCCGACATCGCTACGCTGGGCACGCAGGTTGCGATGCATGGCGCGCTCCGTGCCTCCGAAATCGCCGGGGACGAGATTTTCGAGATGATGGTGGCGATTGTCATCATCGTTTACGAGACCTGAGCTTGAGCGCGTTCGTCCCGGCAATGTCGGACGCGCGGGGCCGGTGCGCATCAGCCAACGCAGCCTTTGCCGACGCCGTGCGCGACCAAATCGCGGCGCAGTTTTACGGGCTTGCCGACGCGGACGCGGTGCTGGAACAGGCCCGCGCGTTGCTGGCCGATAGTGGCTGGATCGCCGGGTTGATCGCGCCACTGGTCGATGCCCTGCGCGCCGATCCGTGGTTCGATCCCGCACTGCGCATCACGCGCGACGCAATGCGCACCGCCGTGGTGCTTGCGGACCTGCCCGCGGTGTCGCTGACCGCCAGCGTGACCGCGGCTGCCGCGCTCGCCCGGATCGATCCGCCTGAAACGGTCGTGCTGTCCGGGCGGCGCGCGCTGACCCTGTATGTGCGGGGCGGGCAGGCGCAGGTGCGGCGATGGCGCCTGGCCGACACGGAACCACGCCGCTGCGTCGAGATCGAGCGCCAGCTTCTCGGCGACGGGGATCTGATCGAACAGGACGGACGCCGCGAGGGGCGGCTGATCGTCGCGGCGACAGGTGACGTCGTCGCCGTGACCGCGACCGCGAAGTCGTGCGCTGATCCGCTGCTCCACGAATTCGCCATTGCCGACGGCCGTCTAGTCCGCAGCGCCACCGCCGACGACCGCAGCTCGCGCGCCGAACTACTGCTCGCTCTGCTGCGCGCGAGCGGGCGCGGCGACGCGGCCGACAGCTTTGACGCCATGACGCGCGATCCCGCCTTTCACCTGCGCTGGGCCGCGATGCGCGAATGGCTGATGCTCGATGCACGCGCCGCCCGCCCCCGGCTGGCGGAGATGGCGGCAGCAGACCCCGATCCGGGGGTACAAGCCGCCGCAGCGCAGACGCTCGACCGACTCGATACGCGGCTGGCGGCGGCATGACCCGCATGATCGATCCCGGCGCGGGCAGCGCGATGACGCTCGAAGAACTGGTCGAAGCACTCGAAACCACCCCGTTCGATCCGCATGACGAACACAGCTTCGCCGCGCTCGGCCCGCTGCTCGCACGCCTCGGACGCAACCGCAGCTTCCTTGCCGACCTCGCCATCGCCGAACTCAAGACGCGCTGCGCCGGACAGGGTGCCGCCAACAGCTATGGCGCGCAGGTATTCCTGCTGCGCCCGCCCAATGGTCGCTTCGTGCTGCGCGCCAATTTCTGGCCATCGGCCGATGACGGCATCGTCCAGGCGAGCGGCACCGCGCCGTTCGTCTATGGCATGGCGCACGACCATAATTTCCCGTTCCTGACCTATGGCTATCTCGGCCCCGGCTATTGGAGCGATTATTGGGAGCGCGACCCCGCGCAGCCGGAGGCGTCGATGCGCTTCACCGGGCGCCGGCGGATCGAGCCGGGGCAGTTGATGCTCTACCGCATGTCCCGCGACGTCCACGCCCAGCTGCCGCCCGACGCATTTTCGGTGACGCTCAACATCCTTGGCAGCCACCCGTCACATCGCTGGATCGACCAGCATCGCTTCGACCCGGCGACCGGAGCCATCGCCGAAATACTGACCACCGCGCCGTCGGAGGGGCTGGCGACGATCGCTGCGCACCTCGGCGGCGGCAATGGCCTCGACCTGATCGACCATCTCATCAGCCGCCACCCGCATCCACGCATGCGCGCGACCGCCCTCGCCGCGCTGGCATCGGCGCGTCCGGATTGCCCCGAGGCGCTGGCGCTGATCGCCCGTGCCGTACCGAATCGCCCCGCTTTGGACCCATCTTCGGCAGACACGGTGCTGCCGAACCGCGCAAAAGCGCCATGTGGTCCCGGTGATTCTATCCGAAGTCGAGATACCGTGGCTTGACCACGCGATACGCGCACGGGGCTATCGGCTTGAGATCGGCTACGCCCGCGCCGCGCCGGCACCCCATGTCGCGGCAATTCTGTGTCGATGGCAGATCGGGCAGGCGATCATGGCCGGGCCAGTCCCGCAGATCGCGCTGACGGAGGACCGCCCTGCACTGATCGCAGCACTCGACGCCGGCGCGTCCGACGCGGTCGCAGTTCCGGTCGATCCCGATGAACTCGCCGCGCGTGTCGATGTCCGGGTGCGCCGCCACGCCGCCACCCCGCTCACGGTCGGCACGCTGACGCTCGACCCGGTCGCACGCAGCGCCAGTCGTTCCGGAACGCAGATCGCGCTGGTCCCGCGTGAGTTCGCGCTGCTGCGCTACCTCGCCGAATCGCGCGGACGATTCGTGCCGCGATGCGAGCTGTTGGAGCAAGTCTGGGGACTTCGCTTCGACCCCGGCACCAATGTCGTCGCGGTGCATGTCTCGAACCTGCGCGCCAAGCTCGACCGCCCCTTTCCCACCGCAATGATCGAAGGTCGCAAGGGGCTGGGCTATCGCCTCGTCGCGGGTTAACGTGCGCGTAAAGCAAGATCGAGCGGAGAGGACCCATGACCGAGCAGCGCGTGACTATCCATATCGCCAACGGCATCGCCGATGTCCGGCTGGCGCGCCCCGACAAGATGAACGCGCTCGACCCGGCGATGTTCGCAGGGATTGTTGACGCGATCGACCAGCTGACCGCGACCCCCGGCCTGCGCGCCGTGGTGTTGTCGGGCGAGGGGAAGGCATTTTGCGCCGGGCTCGACATGGCGAGCATGGCCGGTGGTGGCGGCGCGCTCGACATCCATGCGCGCAGCCATGGCGAGGCCAATCTGTTCCAGCAGGTCGCCTGGGGCTGGCGCACCTTGCCGGTCCCGGTGATCGCTGCAGTGCATGGCATCGCGTTCGGTGGCGGCTTCCAGATCATGTCGGGCGCGGACATCCGCATCATGGCCCCGGGCACGCGCTGTTCGATCATGGAGATGAAATGGGGGATCGTCCCCGACATGGCCGGATTCGCGCTGTGGCGGACGACGGTGCGCGACGATGTGCTGCGCGAACTCACCTACACCGCGCGTGAGTTCGATGCGGAGGAGGCGGCGGCGCTCGGCTTTGTCACCCATCTTTCCGACGCGCCCTATGCCGCCGCGATGGACATTGCCGCCGCCATTGCCGCGCGCAATCCTGAGGCGATCCGCGCCGCCAAGCGCCTCGCCAACCTGTCCGCCGATGGCAGCGCCGGCCCGATTCTGGTCGCCGAAAGCGCCGAGCAGGCAAAGCTGATGCGATCGCCCAACCAGATGGAGGCGGTGATGGCCAACATGCAGAAGCGCACGCCGAACTTCACCGACTGACTCTTCCAATGCGCCCGCTCTCACGATAAAGGATCTCCATACCCGATATACGAATGAGAGGATGCCCATGCGCGAAGCCGCGATCGTCTCCACCGCCCGCACGGGCATCGGCAAGGCCTATCGCGGCGCGTTCAACGCGACCGAGGCGCCGGTTCTGGCGGGGCATGTGATGAACGCCGCGGTCGAGCGCGCCGGAATCGATCCGGCGCGGATCGACGACATTTTCTGGGGCGTCGGCAACCAATGGGGGACGCAGGGCGGCAATGCCGGGCGCATGGCGGTGTTCGCCGCCGGGCTGCCACAGAGCGTCCCCGCCTTCACGCTCGACCGCAAATGCGGCTCCGGCCTCACCGCGCTGGCGCTGGCGGCACGCTCGATCATCGCGGGCGATATCGATGTCGCGCTATCCGGGGGCATGGAATCGATCAGCCTGACCGTGACCAAGGATGCGCCGCGCTTTGCCAACCAGTCGGTGCTGGCGAACGAGCCCCACGCCTATATGCCGATGATCGAAACCGCCGAGATCGTCGCTGAACGCTATGGCATCAGCCGCGAAGCCCAGGACGCATACGCTGCGCAGAGCCAGCAGCGCGCCGAAGCGGGGCTTGCGAAGGGCGCGTTCGTCGAGGAAATTGCGCCGATCACGGTTGAAAAGGCGCTGTTCGACAAGGAAGGCAACCGCACCGGCAGCGAAACCGTCACCGTCGCCCAGGACGAAGGCATCCGCCCCGGCACCACCGCCGAAGCGTTGGCCGGCCTCAAGACCGTGTGGAAGGGCGGGCAGGTGATCGCGGAGGGTCACCACATCACCGCGGGCAATGCCAGCCAGCTGTCCGACGGCGCCGCCGCCCAGATCGTGATGGACCGCGCCACCGCCCAGGCCGAGGGCAAGGACATCCTCGGCATCTATCGCGGATTTCAGGCGGCGGGCTGCGGCCCGGATGAAATGGGCATCGGACCCATTTTCGCGATCCCCAAGTTGCTCGACCGCGCCGGGCTGGCGGTCGCCGATATCGGCCTGTGGGAACTCAACGAGGCGTTTGCCAGCCAGTGCCTCTATTGCCGCGACCATCTCGGCATCGATCCCGAGCGGTACAACGTCAATGGCGGCGCGATCGCGATCGGCCATCCGTTCGGCATGACCGGCGCGCGACTGGTCGGCCATGCCTTGATAGAAGGCCGCAAGCGCGGGGTGCGGTGGGTGGTCGTGTCGATGTGCACCGCTGGAGGCATGGGCGCGGCGGGATTGTTCGAGATCGTCTGAGCGCTTGATTGTCGGGCGGCACCAGCCCGCTCCCCCACCCGGCCACCCATAGAATATATTGTCGGGTGGGGGAGCGGGCTGGTGCCGCTTCAGCTTCGCTGAAAAAGCATCTAGAGCCGCCATCATGCTTCTCCGTCTTGGTACCCGCGGTTCGCCGCTCGCCCTTGTTCAGGCCAATATGGTCCGCGATGCGCTGCTCGCTGCGCATGGCTGGGCGCCGGAGACGGTCGAGATCGTGCCGATCCGCACCACCGGCGACCGCGTGCAGGATCGCCCGCTGGCCGAGATCGGCGGCAAGGCGCTGTGGACCAAGGAGCTCGACCGCGCGCTGCTCGATGGTGACATCGACCTGGCGGTGCATTCGATGAAGGATGTCGAGACGATCCGCCCGGACTCGATCGCGGTCGCCGCGATGCTCCCGCGCGCCGATGTGCGTGACCGGCTGATCGGCGCGGAGTCGATCGCAGCGCTGCCGCACGGCGCCCGGATCGGGACCAGCTCGCCACGCCGCGCGGCGCAGCTGCGTCGCCTGCGCCCCGACCTCGCCATCGTCGCGCTGCGCGGCAATGTCGACACCCGCCGCGCCAAGGTGGCGGCGGGCGAGGCTGACGCAACCCTGCTCGCCGCCGCCGGACTGGACCGGCTGGGCTATGGCGATGTCGGCGTCGCGATCGGCGTCGACCAGCTGCTCCCCGCCCCCTCGCAAGGCGCGGTCGGGATCGAAGTGCGCGCCGACGACTCCATGACGCGCATCCATGTCGCGGCGATCGGCGATGCCGTCACCGAACGCTGCGTGTGGGCCGAGCGCGCCTTGCTTGCCGCGCTCAACGCCGACTGCCACTCCCCCGTCGCCGCGCTCGCCACGATCGAAGCCGACGGCCTGCGCGTGCGGGCAGAGATCCTGAACGAGGACGGGTCGGAGCATGTCGGGGTCGAGCGCAGGAACCTCGAGGGCACCCCGCATGAAGCCGCAGAGCTGGCGCAAGCGCTCCTGAGCAGCGCGCCGCCGCATCTGCGCCGCCTGTTCGGGCATTGAGCCGCCCGCTCGCCATTCTGCGCCCGCCACCGGGCGGTGCGGCCACCGCTGACCGCGTCCGCGCCGCCGGGCTCGCGCCGCTGCTCGTGCCGCTGTTTGAGGTTGTACCGCTCGACTGGACGCCGCCCGACCCGAAACTGTTCGACGCGCTGCTGCTGACCAGTGCCAATGCCGCGCGCCATGCCGGGCCGGGGCTGGCGGCACTGGCGCGGCTTCCGGCGCTCGCCGTCGGGCCAGAAACGGGGCTTGCCGCCGAGCATGCCGGGCTGCGCGTCGTCGAATGCGGCAGCCGCGGGGTTGCGGCGCTGCTCGCGCGCCAGCCATCGAACCAGCGGCTGCTGTGGCTCGCCGGGCGCGA
Source organism: uncultured Alphaproteobacteria bacterium (assembly GCA_942493255.1). Taxonomy (GTDB): domain Bacteria; phylum Pseudomonadota; class Alphaproteobacteria; order Sphingomonadales; family Sphingomonadaceae; genus Sphingomonas. Next base: position 267,846 of record OW818683.1, read on the forward strand.
CCGGATCGTGATCCAGCACACCGCGATCCGCGCCATCCTTCCGGTCTATGCCAATGAAGCCGTCGCACTCACCGCAGACGCAGCGGCGCAGCTGGCCGGCAGCGTCGCGCTGGTCCATTCCGCCCGCGCAACGCGTCAGCTCGGCGCGCAGCTCGATGCGCATGGAATTCTACGCAATTCGGTGCGGATCGCGGCGATCAGCGCCCGCGCCGCCGACGCCGACGGGCGCGGCTGGGCGCGTGTCGCCATCGCCGCCGAGCCCAGCGATGCCGCACTGATCGCCGTTGCACAGCCGCTGGCGATTGACCCCTGACCGCATCGGGAGAATAAGCAGGTCATGACCCCCGACGCCCCGGTTCCCACTGCCCCCGTGCGCGGCAATCCCCTCACGATGATTCTGGTCGCCGTGCTGATCGCGTTCATCGCCGGTCTTGCCGCGATGGCCGTGGTGTTCCGCGCCGGCGACTGGTGGGGCGGCCCCGCCGATACGCCCGTCGCTGTCGTGCAGCCGCCGATCTCCGCGGTTCCCGTCACCGCCCCCGGAATGGACGTCGCGACGCTCGCCGCGCGCGAACAGATACTCGCCGCCCGACTCGAGTCGCTCGACGCCCGGCTCAAGGCGACCGACGCCGATGCGCGCGTCGCCGCCAGCTATGCCGGACGGGCTGAGGCGATGATGCTGGTGTTCGGTGCCCGCCGCGCGCTCGAACGCGGGCAGGAGCTGGGCATCATCGCGGGCGAGCTGCGCCGTCGCCTCGGCGGTGCCGCACCCGAAGCCGTCGCGACCGTCGTCGGCGCCTCGGGCGAACCGATCACGCTGGAGGATCTGCGCGTCGCGTTCGACCAGATCGCCCCACGCCTCTCCACCTCGCAGCCCGATGACGGCTGGCTGAGCGCGATCCAGCGCGAGCTGACGACGCTCGTCATCATCCGCAAGCAGGACGCCCCCAGCCCCCACCCACGCGAACGGCTGGCGCGCGCGCGCCGCCTGCTCGGACAGGGGCATGTCGAGGCGGCGCTGGCCGAAGTCTCGCGCCTGCCCGGCGCACAGGGCGCGGAAAGCTGGATGGCGGCAGCGGGGCGTTACATCGCGACGCGGCGCGCGCTCGACACACTCGAAACTGCGGCGATCGAGGGCAAGGCGCAGCCTGTCCCCGGCGCACGCACACCGGCCCCGGCAGCTCCGGCTGCCCCGGAGCCGACACCAATGATTCAGGGAGAGTAAGATGGCCGAGATGGGCCGGTTCGACTGGCAGGATCCGTTCGCGCTCGACGCACAGCTGACCGATGAAGAGCGGATGGTCCGCGACGCGGCGCGCGCCTATGCGCAGGAACAGCTGCTGCCACGCGTCACCCGCGCGTTTCTCGACGAGAATTTCGACCGCGAGATCATGTCGGAGATGGGCCAGCTCGGCCTGCTCGGCCCGACCATCCCCGAAACCTATGGCGGCGCGGGCCTGGGCTATGTCGCCTATGGCCTGGTCGCGCGTGAGGTCGAGGCGGTCGATTCGGGTTACCGCAGCGCGATGAGCGTGCAGTCGAGCCTCGTGATGCACCCGATCCATGCCTATGGGACCGAGGAGCAGAAGCGCAAATACCTGCCCAAGCTGGCGAGCGGCGAATGGGTCGGCTGTTTCGGCCTGACCGAACCCGATGCCGGCAGCGACCCGGCCGGCATGCGCACCCGCGCGGTCAAGATCGACGGCGGCTACAAGCTGACCGGCGCGAAGATGTGGATCACCAATTCGCCGATCGCCGACGTCTTCGTCGTCTGGGCCAAGAGCGACGAACATGGCGGCGGGATCAAGGGCTTCGTCCTCGAAAAGGGGATGAAGGGACTCTCCGCGCCCAAGATCGAGGGCAAGCTGAGCTTGCGCGCATCGATCACCGGCGAAATCGTGATGGACGGGGTGGAAGTGGGCGAAGACGCACTGCTCCCCGAGGTTCAGGGGCTTAAGGGTCCGTTCGGCTGCCTCAACCGCGCGCGCTATGGCATCGCCTGGGGCACGATGGGCGCGGCCGAAGCGTGCATGCAGGCCGCGCGCCAGTACACGCTCGACCGCCATCAGTTCGGCCGCCCGCTCGCCGCGACCCAGCTGGTGCAGCTCAAGCTCGCCAATATGGAGACCGAGATCGCGCTCGGCCTGCAGGCGGCACTGCGCGCGGGCCGGATGTTCGATGAAGGCACGCTGTCGCCCGAAGCGATCAGCATCATCAAGCGCAACAATTGCGGCAAGGCGCTCGATATCGCCCGCGTCGCGCGCGACATGCATGGCGGCAACGGCATCTCCGCCGAATTCCATGTCATGCGCCACGCGATCAACCTCGAAACGGTCAACACCTATGAGGGCACGCACGACGTCCACGGCCTGATCCTCGGCCGCGCCATCACGGGCATCGCCGCGTTCTGATGGAGCCGGATCGGCAGCCGATTCTTGAAGGCGAGTTGGTCACCATTCGACCACTCGTCGCCGAGGATTGGGATGCGCTGTTCGCCGTCGCATCGGACAAGCTGATCTGGGAGCTGCACCCGGCGAACGACCGCTGGCAGGAGCCGGTGTTCCGGAAATTCTTCGACGACGCACTCGCATGCGGCGGCGGGCTCGCGATCCTCGACAAGGCGAGCGGCGCGATCATCGGCTCGAGCCGCTATGACTGCTGGGTGCCGGACGAAGACGAGATCGAGATCGGCTGGACCTTCATCGCCCGCGCCTATTGGGGCGGCGCCTATAACCGTGAGATCAAGCGGCTGATGCTCGGCCATATCCACCGCTTCGTGAATCGCGTGGTATTCATCGTCGGGCGAAACAATTTGCGCTCGCGCGGCGCGATGGAGAAGATCGGCGGGCGACTGATCCCCGGCCGCACCCATCGCGGCGGTGGACAGGTCCTCCCGGACAACGTCGTGTACGAGATCTGCCGCCCATGAAGCCGCTCGCCGGGGTCAAGGTGGTCGAACTCGCCCGTATCCTCGCCGGGCCGTGGTGCGGCCAGTTGCTTGCCGATCTGGGTGCGGAAGTGATCAAGGTCGAGCGCCCCGGCGCCGGCGACGACACCCGCCATTGGGGGCCGCCCTTCCTGCATGATGCCGATGGCGTCAGCCGCGACGCCGCCTATTACCACTCGGCCAATCGCGGGAAGACGGCCCGCTTCATCGACATTGCGACACCCGAGGGTCAGGCCGAGGTGCGCGCGCTGGTCGCCGATGCCGATGTCGTGATCGAGAATTACAAGGTCGGCGGGCTGGTCAAATATGGCCTCGACCATGCCAGCCTCAGCGCGATCAACCCGCGGCTGATCACCTGTTCAATCACCGGATTTGGCCAGACCGGCCCTTACGCCCACCGCGCCGGATATGATTTCATCATTCAGGGGATGGGCGGGATCATGTCATTGACCGGCGAGCCCGATGGCGCGCCGCAAAAGGCGGGGATCGCCTATGCCGACATCTTCACCGGGGTCTATTCCGCCGTCGCGATCCTCGCCGCGCTGCGCCAGCGCGATGCGACGGGAGTTGGCGCGCATATCGACATGGCGCTGCTCGACACCCAGGTCGCGGTGCTCGCCAATCAGGCGCTGAACTGGATGGCGAACCCGGCCAAGGTGCCGCACCGCATGGGCAATGGCCACGCCAACCTCGCCCCCTATCAAGCCTTTACGGCGAGCGACGGCGACCTGATCATCGCGGTCGGCAATGATTCGCAGTTCCGCAAGCTGTGCACCGTCCTCGGCCTCACCCTCGCCGACGATCCCGATTTCGCCACCAATCCTTCTCGCGTGCGCAACCGCGCCCGGCTGATCGCACCGATTCAGGCGGCGGTGGCGGGCTGGACCAAACAGGCGCTGTCCGACGCGCTCGAGGCACAAGGTGTCCCCGCCGGACCGATCAACACGGTCGATGAGGTGTTCGCCGACCCGCAGGTGATCGCACGTGGCATGCAGATCGCGGCGGAGGGCCTGCCGGGCGTCGCCAGCCCGATCGTGATCGACGGGCAGCGCATGGTCTCCGACCGCGCCAGCCCTGCCCGTCCCGTGGAGGATTAAGCTGCCCCCGCGCGACATCGCGGTGGCGGGATGCGGCACCGCCGGGCTTGCCGCAGCCCTGCTGCTTCACCGCGACGGCCATCGCGTTACCTTGTTCGAGCGCTTCGACTCGCCCCGCCCGCTCGGTTCGGGCCTGCTGATCCAGCCGACCGGTCAGGCTGTCCTGCGCGCGCTGGGGCTGGAAGCCGAGCTGATCACACGCGGCGCGCCGGTCACGCGGCTGATCGGCCATGCCGGGAAGCACTGCGTCCTCGACGTGCGCTACGCCGCATTGAAGCGCGGCGGCGTTGGCATCGGCGTCCACCGCGCGACCCTGTTCGCGATCCTCCACGACGCCGTGCTGGCTGAAGGCATCGCGATCGAAGCCGGCCGCGCGATCACGGCGTGCGCGGACGGGCGGTTGCACTTCGCGGATGGCACCCAGACCGGGCGCTTCGACCTGATCGTGGATGCAATGGGCAGCCGCTCTCCGCTCGTCCCCCCGACCCGCCCGCTGGCATTCGGCGCGCTCTGGGCCGATCTCGACTGGGCAGGCGACTTCATCCCCGATGCGCTGCAGCAACGCTATCGCCGCGCCAGCGTGATGACGGGCGTGCTGCCGATCGGAACGCCGCGCCACGCGACGGGTCCGCGCGCGGCGTTGTTCTGGTCGCTGCGGGGCGATCGCCTTGCCGAGTGGCGCGCGGCTGGCCTCGGCGCATGGAAGGCCGAGCTGCTGGCGCTATGGCCCGCGACGGCGCCCCTGCTCGACCAGATCACCGATCCCGACCAGCTGACCTTCGCCAGCTATGCGCATCGCACGTTGCGCCAGCCGGTCGGGCCGGGCCTGATCCATCTCGGCGATTCCTGGCACTCGACCAGCCCGCAGCTGGGGCAGGGCGCGAACATGGCGTTGCTCGACGCCTATGCCCTCGCGCTTGGCCTGCGCCGCGCGCGCACACTGCCCGACGCGCTCACCGAAACGATCCGGCTGCGCCGCGACCAGATTCAGCTGTATCAGCTGCTCAGCCGCTTGCTGACCCCGGTCTATCAGTCCGATGGCGCGGCGATCCCCTGGCTGCGCGACCGGGTGATGGGGCCGGTGTCGAAGCTGTGGCCGTTTACCGCGGCTCAGGCGGCGTTGGTCAGCGGGGCGGTGGGTCACCCGCTCGCCTGCCTTGGACTCGACACCTGATCCAGTCACGCAGCGCCCCGGTGCGCGCCTCGGTCTGCGCCGCGAACAGCCACGCGGCGGCGAGCGCGAGCACCAGGATCGCCACCACCGCCAGAGCAGCCTCGCCACCAGGTGCCAGCCGCGTGTCCCCGACGATCCACCCCGCCGCCAGCGCCATCAGCGGGAAATGGATGGCGTAGAGCGAGAAGCTCGCCTGCGCGCCATAGCTGGCGAGCGGGCGCAGCGCCGCAATGCGGGGCGGGTCGCTGCGCAGCAGGGTGAACAGGAACAGCGCAAAACTGGCGGCCTCGATCGGATCCTCGACCCCGAAATCGCCCGTCCGCCCCCACAGCAGCGCGGCGAGGCACAATAGCCCGGCCGCGACCGGCGTCCAACGCGACAGGCGCAGGTCCGGCCAGCGCCGCTCCGCCCCATGCAACGCCGCGCCGCACAGCCAGCTGAGGAAGCCAAACGCGATCTCCGGATTGGCGAACGCGATTCCCAGCGTCACCAGCGCGATCCCGGGCCGCCGATAGCGCAGAGCCAGCCAGAGCGCCGGGAACCAAAGATAATACCAGAATTCGAACGCCAGGCTCCACAGCGGCCCGTTGCTGCCAAAGGGCGGGACGGTCAGATGCTGGAGAAACACCAGATTGCCGGCCAGCGCGCGCAGCGTCAGCGATTGCGACAGATCCTGCGTGAACACCCACGCACCGGTCAGCCCATAATAGGTGGGCAATTCCAGCAGCTGATAGCCGACCCAGTCGAGCAACCCGCCAAGCATCAGCGCCGGGACCAGCACGATCCCCAGCCGCGCGACCCGGTCGATCAGATACGCGTCCCAGCGCCAGCCCCGCTCCGCCCGCGCCGCAACGCTGCGCGCGATCCAGTAGCCGCTGAGCACAAAGAACAGGATCACCGCCGAATGCGCGAACCCGGCAAGGAAATAGCCCGCCCGCACCAGCAGCGACGCGGTCGGCCGGTAATCCTCGACCAGCAGCCCCCACAAATGCCCGAACGCGACCGTCACCGCGAGCACGGCGCGCATCGCATCCATATGGAACCACGCTGCGGGCGGCGCAGACTGTGCCCCGGTCGCGCTCAGCCGCGCACCCGAGTCGCCAGCGCCTGCGCCCCGGCGGGCGCGCGCACCTTTCCGCCATGGATCAGGAAGACAAAGGTTTCACGCGGGGTCGCAGGCGGGTCGCGATCCTCGACATAGGGCAGGCCATCCGGCCGTCCGCCCGACGCCCAGCAACACGCGGCATCGGCCCAGCGGTCCAGCTCAGTCTCGGGGTAACAGAGCGGGTTATCGTCCTCCCCCGATTCGAGCCGGGCATAGACGAAATCGCCGGTTACATCGGCAATGGCGGGGTATTCGGGCGAATGCGCATAGACGATCGCGACGCCCGCATCGCGGCACATCGCCACGAACTCCGGCACCGCGAAGCTTGCATGCCGCACCTGCACCGCGTGGCGCAGCGCCACGCCGTCGTGCTTCCCGGGAAGGAGCTTCAGAAACGCACCGAAATCCTCAGCGTCGAACTTCTTGGTCGCCATGAACTGCCACAGGATCGGGCCGAGCTTGTCGCCCAGCTCGACAATGCCCTGCCCGACGAACTTGGCGACCGATTCGCTCGCTTCGGCAAGGACCTTCCGGTTGGTGCAATAGCGTGATGCCTTGACCGCAAACACGAAGCCCTCGGGCACGCTCGCCGCCCATCCGGCGAAGGTCGCCGGCTTGAACCCCGAATAATAGGTGCCGTTGATCTCGATCGCGCCGAGCTGGCGGCTGGCGAACTCCAGCTCCTTCTTCTGCGTGAGGCCCTCAGGATAGAAGGTCCCGCGCCAGGGTTCGAAGGTCCAGCCACCGATGCCGGTGCGAATGGGAGCGTGCGTCATGCCGCGTGCTTAGCGCGCCGCCGCCCGCCTCACATCACGAAATACGCGTCCAGGTCTGCGACTTGCAGATGAAGCCAAGGACACAGCCCTTGCCGACCATCGAATCGCCCGCGATTCGCATCTGGCCCGAAAAGGTGCGATTCATGTCGGGGACGAACACGCGGCCCTTATACTCGCCCGGCCCGACCTGACGGATTTCGCGAAACAGGTTCGCGCCGACCAGTTTGTCCGTGCCACCCCTGCGCGCGTCGGCCTTGGCCTTTTCACTCGCCCAGATCACCGTGCCGCACATCCGGTCACCGCAGGACGTGATGCGGATATGCACGCTGTTGCCGGGATTGCGCCACTCGCTCGCGACAGGCAGCGCCGCGCCCTTGCCAGCCGCATTCGCAGCGCCCAGCGGCGTTGCCAGCATCGCCAGCCCGGCCAGCGCTACCGTCCATGCGCGCGGACGCGCCGTGCGCCGCACCGGTCCCTCGATCGTCATGGTTGAACCTCCATTATGTTCTTCAGGATCACGCATCAGCGCGTCGAAATCCCGTTTGAACAGATAATTAGGTACGCGGACTGGCCGGAAAAGGGCGAGAAGGGGGCAATTTGCGAAACGCGGTGTTTGTCAAAACGCGCAAAGCGGATGTCCAGTCGATTCGCTGGACTGACGGCTCTGCCCGCTGGGCAAGCCGTCTGGAGCGGGCGAAGGGATTCGAACCCTCGACCCCAACCTTGGCAAGGTTGTGCTCTACCCCTGAGCTACGCCCGCTCTCTGGCGCCATGTGTGCCCGCTCGGGAAGCCGAGGGGGCGGGGCAAGGTGGCGGCCTCTAGCAGCGGGTTTCAGGGTCCGCAAGGGGGAAGTTGCGGGATTCGTGATTCCTGCTCAGGGGGTTGGCCCTGACGCTGCGAGCGCCCAAATAGGGGACTCAACGCATTGCTCGAACGACAAGGGATTCGCCGTGGCCACGCTTGGACTTTCCGCCGCCGACAAGGACGCCGTCGAGGCATTTCGTCGCGACATTGTCGAACCGTCGATGACGAAGCTCGTCATCCTCGATTTCTGGGCGGAATGGTGCGGGCCGTGCAAGGCGCTGGGCCCGGTGCTGGACAAGGTCGCCGCCGACTATGCCGATAAGGGCGTGATGCTGGCCAAGATCGATGTCGACGCCAATCAGTTCATCGCCGCGCAGTTCCAGGTGCGGTCGATCCCGACCGTCTATGCGATGTTCCAGGGCCAGCCGATCGCCGACCTGACCAACGCGCGCACCGAATCGCAGCTCAAGGCGATGCTCGACCAGATCCTCGCGCAGTTGCCGATCGAAAGCGAGGCGGCGGCGCACGCGGCCGAGCTCGAACCGCTGCTGGCGATGGGTGAAGAGGTGCTGGCGGGCGGCGAGACCGAGCGTGCGCTGTCGATCTTCGAACAGATTGCGGAGATTGCACCCGATAACGCACAGGCCGCCGCCGGCCGCGCCCGCGCGCTGATCGCGCTGGCCCGGCTCGACGAAGCTGCTGCCGTGCTCGCCGCGCTGCCCGACGACGCCGCCAAGGCACCCGAGGTCGAGCGCGCCCGCGCCGCGCTCAGCATCGCGCAGGAGGCTCCGGCCGCTGCCGATGACAGCGAACTTGGCGAACTGCGCGCCAAGGCGGCGGGCGGCGATATGGACGCGCGCTTTGACCTCGCCGGTGCGCTGATGGCCAGCGACCGTGAGGGCGCGGCGGAGACGCTGCTGGCGATGATCGCGGAGGACAAGGAATGGAATGAGGGCGCCGCCCGCGCGCGCCTGCTCAAGCTGTTCGAAGCGGTCGGGCTCGAAGACCCGTGGGTCTCGGCACAGCGCCGCAAGCTGTCCGCGATCCTGTTCGGATGACCGCATTGGCGACCGGCACGCGCCTCTCGATCTTCCCGCTGCCCGGGGCGCTGCTGTTCCCCGGCATGCATTTGCCGCTGCATATTTTCGAGCCGCGTTACCGGGCGATGGTCAATGACAGCCTCGCCCGCGACCGCCGCATCGCGATGATTCAGCCAAAGGGCGGCGGGGACAAGCCGCCGCTGTTCGAGATCGGTTGCGTCGGCCGAATCGCCGATGTCGAGGCGATGGAGGATGGCCGGTACAACGTCGTGCTGGAGGGGCTGTCGCGCTTCCGCATCCTGCGCGAGCTGGAGGTGACGACATTGTTCCGCCAGGTCGAGGCCGAGCTAATCGCCGATCCGCAGGACGAAGTGCTGTCGATGGGCGCGCGCGCCGCACTCGAACTCGAATCACGCCGGTTCGCCGAGACTCAGGGCTATGCCGTCGACTGGGAAGCGGTCGCGCGGCTCGATGATCAGAATCTGGTCAACGGCATCGCCCAGATCGCCCCCTTCGACCCCGCCGCCAAACAGGCGCTGCTGGAAGCCGACACGATCGCCGACCGCGCCGAGCTGATCATCCAGCTGATGCAGTTTTTCGGCCGGCACGAGGGGGAAGAGGGGACGTTGCAGTAGGCCTCAGTTCATTTGAGGCCATACATCAGCCGGGTCCGGCTACTTGGTCCCGATAGTCTCGCCACTCCGCGAGGCTTGCGCGAGCAGCGGCTGCATCGAAAAAATCACCCGTCTGGCAATCAATCGCTCGAGCGCCGACAGACTCGACGATTGTAGAGATCGCCTCGATTGCTCCGTCGCCACCGCGCACGTGCAACATGAAACCGTCGCATATGGCGCTCTGACCGATATTGACTTCGATCGACCAGCCCGACCCTTCGATCTGCCCCCAGCTTGGATCTTCGAAATTAGCCGACGGGATGGCCGCGACAATCTTCTCGATCACTGAGTCGCGAAGGCCTATCGGCCCGGGGCTATAAGCGTCAGGAATGTCGCCCACCGACTCTACCTCTGGAAAATCGCCAACCGTGATGTCCCAGCTCACTACGCCATCTCCCCATGCAGCAATCGCGGCACCTTGCCCGATTCGCCGCGCGCTTCGGCCATGAACCAGTTCTTCAGCGTCGGCACCTTGTCCACCGCCGACAGGCCGAACCGCCGCGCCGCATTCGCCGCGCCGCCCGGAAGCCCAAACAGATGCGTCAGCGCATCGGTCGCAATGCTGACCATCATCGTGTCGAGGCTGCGCCAGCGCTCGTAGCGCGACAGCAAGGCGGGATCGCCCATGTCGAGCCCCAGCCGCTTCCCCTCGACCAGCACCTCGACCAAAGCCGCGACATCGCGAAAGCCGACATTGACGCCCTGCCCCGCAATCGGGTGGATGCCATGCGCCGCGTCGCCGACTAGCGCCAGCCGCTCCGCCGTGATCTTCGCGGCATGGTGGAAGCCGAGCGGATAGCTGAAGCGCGGCCCCAGCGGCCCGAGCTTGCCCAGAAACCCGCCCATCTTCTTGTCCGCCTCGGCAAGGAAGCCGCGTTCGGACAGCTTCATCATCCCCGCTTCCTCGCTGCGCTTCACCGACCAGACGATCGCCGAGCGATGCCCGTCCGCATCATCCCGCAACGGCAGGATCGCGAACGGCCCTTGAGGATAGAAAATCTCGAACGCGGTATTCTCGTGGCTATGCTCGTGATGCAGCGAGGTCACGATCGCGGCATGATCGTAATTCCAGCGCGCCACCCGCAGCAGCGCGGCATCGCGCGTCGGCGATGCACGCCCCTCTGCCCCGATCAGCAATTGCGCGCGCACCGTCTCGCCCGAATCGAGCGTCGCGGTGACGCCATGCGCATCACGCTCAACCGACAGCGCGCGGGTCTTCATCCGCACATCGGCCAGCGGCGCGCGCTGTGCCGCAGTCATCAGCGCCCGGCGCAGGTCGCGATTCTCGAACATCGTGCCGAGCGCGCCCTCGCCCTCCTGCGGATCGAAGTCGAGCTTGCCGGGTTTGAGGCCATCCGACACGCGGATGCTCTCGATCGGGCACCCCTTGCCCGCCAGATCGTCGGTCAGGCCGATCGCCTCAAGCATCCGCAACGGCGCCGCGGCGATGGCCGAGGCGCGCCCGTCATGGCTGGCCGCGAGGATCGCGTCCGGGTCCGCCGTGTCGATCACGATGCTGGAGATGCCATGCGCGTCGAGCGCCACGGCAAGCGCGCTCCCGACCAGTCCGCCGCCGAGAATGAGAAGGTCTGCCTGGGTCATATCCAGCGCCTAAACCACCCCTCGCCTTGACGCCAGACTCCCCAAGGTGAATGCTTAGAACGATTACCGAACATATGGGTGGGATGATGGCGAGCCGGGCGCAGCCGATGCTGTGGCGTGACACGATGAAGGCAGGGGCACGGCGGAGCGGGGCGCTGATCGGCGCGATCGCACTGTTCGCGCTGACGCTGGCCGCCGTGCTCGCGATCGGGACGTATAGCGGCGAGGATCCCTCGCTGAACACCGCAGCGGGCGGCCCTGCGCGCAACCTGCTCGGCACGCCGGGCGCGTGGCTCGCCGATCTGCTGCTCGCAATCGGCGGGCTGCCGATCGTGCTGCTCGCCCCGGTCGGGGTGATCCTGGGTCTGCGGCTTTGGCGTGGCGAATCGGCGGGCAGCTGGCGGCGGATGCTGCTCGGTGCGCTCGGCGGTATCGCGCTGATGGGCGCGGCGCTTGCGTCGATCTCCAGCAGCGCGGTGATGGATTTGCCCGGCGGCTGGGGCGGCATTGCCGGCCTTGCCGTGGCGGGAAGCGTGCGCGGGCTGTTCAACCTGATCGGCGACCCCACCGTGACGCTATGGGGCGTGCGCGCGCTCGGCCTGCTTCTCGGCATCGGCGGCGTGATCCTGTGGGCGCGCAGCGTGCAGTTCGACTTCCGCCAGCATATCCGCTTGCCGAAGCGGCCGCAGCGCGAGGGCGTCGACGCGCTCCCGTTCGACACCGACATCGACGATGCCGAGGATGTCTTCACCCCCGCCGCCCCGCGCCCGCGCAAGGTGGCGCTGCCCGACGCCCGCCCTGGCCCGGTCATCGCCGACCGCACCCCTGCCCCCGCGCCGCCCAAGGCCAAGCCGGTGCAGGCGACCCTCGACTTCAAGGGAACCTACCAGCTTCCCCCGCTCAAGTTGCTCAAGGAGCCGACCAAGAGCGGAACCACCGCGATCGACAAGGCGGCGCTGGAGCGCAACGCCCGTCTGCTCGAATCCGTGCTCGACGATTTCCATGTGAAGGGTCAGATCGTCGAAGTCCGCCCCGGCCCGGTGGTGACGATGTACGAGCTGGAGCCCGCCAGCGGCATCAAGGCGAGCCGCGTCGTCCAACTCGCCGACGATATCGCGCGCAACATGTCCGCCGTCTCCGCCCGCGTTGCGACCATCCCCGGACGCAGCGTCATCGGCATCGAACTGCCCAACGTGAAGCGCGAGATGGTGTCGCTCCACGAACTGATCGGCAGCGAGACGTTCGAGGATATGGGCGCGCAACTGCCGATCGTGCTCGGCAAGAATATCGCGGGCGATCCGGTCATCGCCGATCTCGCGCCGATGCCGCATCTGCTCGTCGCCGGCACCACCGGGTCGGGCAAGTCGGTCGGGCTCAACTGCATGATCCTGTCGCTGCTCTATCGGCTGACCCCGGACCAGTGCCGCATGATCATGATCGATCCCAAGATGCTGGAACTCAGCATGTACAAGGACATCCCGCATCTGCTGGCGGACGTGGTCACCGATCCGCCCAAGGCGGTGCGCGCGCTCAAATGGGCGGTCGAGCAGATGGAGGAACGCTATCGCATGATGGCGTCGGTCAACGTTCGCTCGCTCGGGTCGTTCAATGACAAGGTCCGCCAGGCGCTCGCCAAGGGGCAGAAGCTTGGTCGCAAGGTTCAGGTCGGCTACGACCCCGAAACGCGCAAGCCGCTGTACGAAGAGGAAATGCTCGACCTCAACCCGCTGCCGCAGATCGTGATCATCGTCGACGAGCTCGCCGATCTGATGATGACCGCGGGCAAGGAAGTCGAATTCCTGATCCAGCGGCTCGCGCAAAAGGCGCGCGCGGCCGGCATCCACCTGATCATGGCGACGCAGCGCCCCTCGGTCGACGTCATCACCGGCGTGATCAAGGCGAACCTGCCGACGCGAATCAGCTTCCACGTCACGTCGAAGATCGATTCGCGCACGATCCTCGGCGAACAGGGCGCCGAACAGCTGCTGGGCAAGGGCGACATGCTCTACATGCCCGGCGGCAAGCAGATCGCCCGCGTCCACGGCCCGTTCGTGTCGGATGAAGAGGTGATGGCGGTCGCCGATCACTGGCGCTCGCAGGGCGCGCCCGATTACATCTCCGCCGTCACCGAAGAGCCGGAGGGCGGCGAGTTCGCATTGGACGGCGCCCCGACCGGCGAGGATTCGCCGGAAGAACAGCTCTACCGCCGCGCAGTCCAGCTGGTCGCGGAGAGCCAGAAGGCGTCGACCTCATGGCTCCAGCGCCAGCTGCGCGTCGGCTACAACAGCGCGGCGCGCTTGGTCGAACGGATGGAAAAGGACGGCCTCGTCTCCCGCCCCGACCATGTCGGCCGGCGCGAGGTGCTGATGGATCAGGACGGGCGGCCATTGTAATCGGCTAAACTAGGGATTTGCAGTATGGATGACGAGATCGAGTTTCAGAAGCTCGGTGTGAAACTTGAAAGCGTTCGCTCGGTTGTCACGGAACAGGGATCGAGTGGCGCAGTCATTCTGACTGATGGAGCGGCTGTGATGGTTGAACACAGCCCCGGGAAAGCCTCTGCAATCACTCTATACCTGCGCTCGCTCGGCATACCCATCTATAAATACGATGACGATATTCCTGACGAATGCAGGCCTGACGCAAGCGAGGTGACTGTCACTCCGGCTTAGGCGGAGTCCGGGCGCTGGGTGACAGGCTTCGTGTCGAAGCCCTCACCCCTCGATATCAAACAACCCGATCAGCCAGTCGTGGAACAGCTTCACCGGCCGCTGCTCCAGCGCGCGGGGGCGGCAGACGAACCAGTAGCTGTACGGACTCTTGACGCTGGGATCGCCGAACAAAGTCCCGATACGCGGGTCGTCGGGATCGATGCGGTGCGAATCGAGCATGAAGGCAATCCCCACACCCTGCGCCGCCGCCTCCAGCAGCAGCGATCCCGAATCGAACAGGTCGATCGATACCGGCTCCAGATCGGGCAGGCCCAGTGCCGACCGCCAGATCTCGAAACTGTCGGCCATGTCGCGATGCGCCAGGATCGAATAGCCGGCCAATTCCTCCGGCCGTCCGATCGCCTCCGGCCCATAGGCCAGCCGTCGCGCCGCCACCGGTCGGATGCGGTTGCGGTCGAGTCGGCGGCCATACAGCGTCGGTTCGATATCGCGCGCCAGCACGATCGCCGCGTCCAGCCCGTCGCCTAGCCGCGACATGCCGTGCCCGCCGGTGTCGATATCGAGGTGGAGCTGCGGATGCACCGCACGCAACGCTGTTAGATAGGGCAACAGCCGCTGGCTCGCGAACAGCGACGGTGTACCCAGGCGCAACCGCAGCACTTCGGTCCCGCTATTCATGCTCTCGATCGCGTCGCTCATCGTGTCGAGCGCGGGCGCGATCAGGTGCAACAGCCGCTCGCCTTCTGCGTTCAGCTTCATCGCCTGATGCCGCCGCTCGAACAATTGCTTGCCGATAAAGCGCTCCAGCGCCTGCACCCGGCGGCTCAGTGCGGGTGACGACAGCGCCAGTTCCTCCGACGCGGCCTTGACCGATCCCAGCCGTGCAACCTGGACGAACGCCTCGATGGCGGTGAGGGGCGGCAGCCTGCGCATCTTATATTTCTGTGGTGCAGCGTAGCATATTGCAACTCATTCCCGCGGGCGTCCCGTGCATGACACCCCTGTCATCGGCTATAATCCGCGAATGTTACAAATTGCAGAATCTGCAATCGTCGCGAACGCTCTTCGCACTTGCACAAAAACTCGCCGCACTGCACATAGAGCAGGCCTTTCAGGCATCCTCTCCTAAACCTTTCAAAGGGCTGGTCTTCGGACCGGCCCATTTTTTTGCGCTTTTGCGTTTGCGGCCGTGCCGACGGCACCGGCCCGCTCCCCAACAAACCCGGCCAACTCTAGCCGACAGGGAACCGGCTGCCTATCTGCGCGTCACCCCCCGACGGGCGAAAGGAGTGCCGATGGCCGATACCGAAACCGATACGCGCAAGCTGCAGGTCGCCAATTCGCGACCCGAGGACAGCGGCCGCGGCCTCGCGCACCTTCCCCGCGCGATGATGGACGCGCTCGGCCTGCAACAGGGCGATGTGGTCGAGATCATCGGCAAGCGCACCACCCCCGCCCGCGCCGTCTTTCCTTATCCCGAGGATGAGGGGCTGGAACTGCTGCGCATCGACGGGCTTCAGCGCGCCAATGCCGGCGTCGGTTCGGGCGACTATGTCGAAGTGCGCAAGGCCGAGTCGCGCCCGGCGACTCGCGTGATCTTCGCCCCCGCCCGCCGCGACCTGCGACTCGAGGGATCGGGCGACGCGCTGCGCCGTACCTTCCTTGGCCGTCCGCTGTGTCAGGGCGACACGATTTCGACCGTCGGGCAGCAGCGCGTGTCGGACATGCCGCCCAACGTGCTCCAGCATCTGCGCGCGCCCGCCTATGCGCTGCAGGAGATTCGCCTGACCGTCGTCTCGGCCGTGCCGCGCGGCATCGTCCATATCGACGCCGAGACCGAGATCGAGCTGCGCAATGAGTTCGAGGAAGCGCGCGAACTGCGCCGCGCTGACGTAACCTACGATGATATCGGCGGCATGGCCGCGACGATCGACCAGCTGCGCGAGATGGTCGAGCTGCCACTGCGCTATCCCGAACTGTTCCAGCGGCTGGGCGTCGATCCGCCCAAGGGCGTGCTGCTCCATGGGCCGCCCGGCACCGGCAAGACCCGCCTAGCCCGCGCGGTCGCCAATGAATCGGATGCGCAATTCTTCCTGATCAACGGTCCCGAGATCATGGGATCGGCCTATGGCGAATCGGAAAAGCGGCTGCGCGACGTGTTCGAGGAAGCGTCGAAGAACGCCCCCTCGATCGTGTTCATCGACGAGATCGATTCGATCGCGCCCAAGCGCGGCCAGGTGTCGGGCGAGGCCGAAAAGCGCCTCGTCGCCCAGCTGCTCACACTGATGGACGGGCTGGAGGCGCGCGCCAACATCGTCGTCATCGCCGCGACCAACCGGCCCGAAGCGATCGACGAAGCGCTGCGTCGTCCCGGTCGCTTCGACCGCGAAATCATCGTGGGCGTCCCCGACGAGCGCGGGCGGCGCGAGATTCTGGGCATCCACACCCGCGGCATGCCGATCGAGGAGCGCGTCGATCTCGACGAGCTCGCCCGCACCACTTTCGGCTTTGTCGGCGCCGACATCGCCGCGCTCGCGCGTGAAGCGGCGATCGAGGCGGTGCGGCGGATCATGCCGACGCCTCAACCTCAGCGACAAAACCGTGCCCGCCGACGTCCTCGAGACGCTCGCCGTCACCCGCGAGGATTTCGTCGAGGCACTCAAGCGTGTTCAGCCGAGCGCGATGCGCGAGGTGATGGTGCAAAAGCCGAACATCAAATGGGAGGATGTCGGCGGCCTGGATGACGCACAGATGCGCCTGAAGGAAGGCGTCGAGCTGCCGATGCGCGATCCGGACGCGTTCCGTCGCCTCGGCATCCGCCCGGCCAAGGGCTTCTTGCTCTACGGCCCGCCCGGAACCGGCAAGACCCTGCTCGCCAAGGCGGTCGCGCGTGAGGCGGAGGCGAATTTCATCGCCACCAAGTCGAGCGACCTCCTGTCCAAATGGTATGGTGAGAGCGAGCAGCAGATCGCCCGGCTGTTCGCACGCGCACGTCAGGTCGCGCCCTGCGTGATCTTCATCGATGAGCTCGACAGCCTCGTCCCCGCGCGCGGGTCGGGGATGGGCGAGCCGCAGGTGACCGAACGCGTGGTCAACACGATCCTGGCCGAGATGGACGGGCTGGAAGAACTCCAGTCAGTCGTCGTAATCGGCGCGACCAACCGGCCGAATCTGATCGACCCCGCGCTGATGCGCCCGGGCCGGCTCGACGAACTGATCTATGTCGGCGTGCCCGACGCCCCCGGGCGTGAGCGCATCCTCAAGATCCAGACTCAGAAAATGCCGCTCGCGGACGATGTCGATCTGGCCGAAGTGGCGGCGCGGACCGAACGCTTCACCGGCGCGGATCTGGAGGACGTCGCCCGTCGCGCCGGCCTTGCCGCGCTACGCGAACGTCCACCCGCGACAGAGGTGACGATGGCGCATTTCGAAGCGGCGCTGGCCGATTCGCGCGCGACCGTCACGCCAGAGATGGAGCAGGAGTACGCGCAGATCGTCTCGAAGATGAAGCAGGACGCGGTCGCGCTGAACCCGATCGGCTTTATCGCTCCGGGGATGCTTCAGGGGCGGACTCGCTCGTCCGAAGACTGAACCAGCCATAGACGACCAGCACTGCCAGGGCGGCGGCCGCGACCAGATAGGGGAGCGGCCGCCATCCGCCATAGAGCGCGACGCCGATCGACGGGCCAAGGATGAACGCTGCGCCGTTGATCGACGTGACCTTCCCCGCCACCGACCCCTGCGCGCCCTGTGGCACCGCCAGTGACGAGCCAGCAGTGAAGCCGGGACGTGAGAAGCCGAACCCCATCGTCGTCAGCGCATAGGCCGTGGCGATGCCGTACAGCGAGGTCGCGGTACCGGTGGCAAGGCACCCTACCGCGCTCAAACTCAGCCCGATCAGCATCAACTGGCGCGGGTTGAGCCCCAGCAACGGGATGATCCCCCATTGCACCAGCAGTGCCGAGCCAGCGCCCATCATCAGCACCAGCCCGGTCGCCTCGATCGCCTCCAGCGGCGCGACGCCCAGCCGGTCGATGATGAGGAACCCGATCACCTGCCCCGCCATCGCCTGCGCATGGCCAAGAACGAGGCCACAGATCATCCACGCACGTACGCGCGGGTCGAGGAAACCAATCGGCTCGATCTTGTCCGCCGTCGCCGCAGTGACACTCGCACCGCTCGCCTGCCCGCCGATCGACGGATAGCTCGACGCCGCACCATGGCTGATGCTCTCATCGACATTGCGCGGCAGCAGCCGGGCGACCGCGAACAGCATCGCCAGCGCGACGATGCTGAAGATCAGCGCCGGCCCGGCCAGCCCGATCGTCGGCCCGCCCCGCCACAGATCGCCCAGCACCAGATAGGGCGCGATCGCCGGGCCAAGAATCGTGCCCAACCCGAAGGCCGAGCCGAGCAGGGTCAGCGCCTTGGTCCGCTCATCCCGGCTGGTGCGCGAGGCAACGATCGCCTGAATCGCGGGCGGCGCCGCCGATCCAAACCCGCCATACAGCATCCGCGCCGCGACGAAGAAGGCAAAAGCAGTAACCGGCGCGATCCAGCCATTGATCCCTGCCGCCAGAAACAGGCCGCAAAAGAACAGCGACGCGGTCAGTCCCACCTGCCCCAGCAGCACCATCTTGCGCCGCCCATAGCGATCCGACCGGTTCGCCCAGAACGGCGCGACCATCGTCCACAGCAGCGCCGACACCGAAAACGCCGCCGCCACCGCACTATCGGGCACGCCGAGCGAGCGCCCGAGCGCGGGCAGCACCGATTGCAGCGCGGTATTGCCCGCCGCGATCACGAACATCACCGCAAACAGGATCGCAAATGTCCGGTCCATCCGCGCCGCGCTCATCCCCGCCTCCAGCCATAGCTGCGCTCGACCCGCGTCACCTCCAGCGCATACCAGTCATACCAGCGCGCCCGGCCCAGATCGCGGATGCGCGCATGCTCCGGGTGGTCGCGCCAGGCGACGGCGCTCGCTTCGTCAGCCCAGTAGCTGACGGTAATGCCCAGGCCATCGGCATCGCGCACGCTTTCGACGCCGGCATAGCCCGGTTGCGCCGCCGCGAGCGCGCCCATCGCCTCGGCCGCTTCGCCATATCCCGCGTCATCCTCGCCCGTGCGCTGCGAGATGAAGATCACGGCAACCTGCCCTGTGCGCGGGTGTATCATCGGTTTCAGGATGAAACGTTTCGCCCCCCGGCGCAACCGCTGCGGCGCGAACAACGTTAATGCGATACGTCGATGATGACAGGACCGTGGCAACTGTCCTACAGATGCGCGACACCGACTTGAGGATTGTTGATGACCGGTTCGACCACGATTGCCCGCTCGAAGCGCAAGGCTTCGCGCCCGCTGTCGCCCCAGGCGCTGTTTCTCCAGGGGTTCTTCAAGCACCCAGTGATGGTCGGATCGATCATCCCGTCGTCGGGCAAGCTGATCCGCAAGATGCTCGGCCCGGTGGACTGGGACAATTGCAAGGTCTTCGTCGAATATGGTCCCGGCGTCGGCACCTTTTGCCGCGCAATCCTCGACCGGCTTGGGCCGAACGCCAAGTATATCGCGATCGACACCAACCCCGATTTCGTCGCTTATTTGCGCGCAACCATCGTCGATCCGCGCTTTTCTGCGATTCAGGGATCGGCCGAGGATGTGAGCGCGATCGTCGCCGATCATGGCGAGACGCATGCCGATTACGTCCTGTCGGGCCTGCCCTTCTCGACCCTGCCGCCCGGTGTGGGCGATGCGATTGCGGCTGCGACGCATCAGGTGCTGCGCACCGACGGTCAGTTCCTCGTCTATCAGTTCAATCCCAATGTCCGCAATTTCCTGACCCCCCATTTCGCGCGCATCGACCATGCGATGGAATGGTGGAACGTGCCCCCCGCGCAGCTGTGGTGGGCGTGGAAGGACGAGCCGGCGGATTGAAGTCGGGCAATTGACGCGGGCCCGCGCGCTACCCACATCGGCGCGCATGGATCAGCTCAACCTGTCTGAATCGGAATGGCGCCAGCGCCTGACCCCCGAACAATATCATGTCCTGCGTGAAGCGGGGACCGAGCGCGCCTTTTCGGGGCGGCTTTCGGACAACAAGGCTGATGGCATCTATCGCTGCGCGGGATGCCATCTCGCGCTGTTCGACAGCGACGATAAATATGATTCGGGATCGGGCTGGCCCGCCTTCACCCAGCCGGTCGCGCCCGACCATATCAGCGAGCATCGCGACACCAGCCATGGGATGACCCGGGTCGAGGTGCGGTGCGCGCGCTGCGACGGACATCAGGGCCATGTGTTCCCCGACGGGCCGCCGCCGACCGGCTTGCGCTATTGCATCAATTCGGTCGCGCTCGAATTTCGCGCGAGGTCGGACTCCGACGACGAATGATTCGCTTGTGACAGCACCGGTTCACCCGTAAATCGTCACACAGCGTCCCATGGCCACCCGTAAACCAATGCTCTCGCCCAAGGCGCGCCGCATCCTCCTGTGGGTGGGTGGCGGCATTGCGTTGACCGCGCTCGCCGGGTTCATCGCACTGCTGATCGCGGTCTACACCGCCAAGGCATCGCTACCGAGTTACGAGGATCTCAAATCCTCGCCCAACGGCCAGATGATCCGCGTTCATGCCGCCGACGGCACGGTGATCGTCTCGCTCGGGCCGAGCTATGGCGAGTGGATCGCGTACGACAAGATCCCCGAACCGATGCGCGAAGCGATGGTCGCGATCGAGGATCGCCGCTTCCGCTCGCACTGGGGCGTCGATCCGGTCGCGCTCGCCCGCATCACCAAATTCGCGATCGACAATCGCGGCACCGGTCGCCGGCTGCAGGGCGCATCGACGATCACGCAACAGGTCGCACGCACGATCTTCCTGTCGAACAAGTACGATGTCGGCCGCAAATTCCGCGAGATGATCCTGGCGCTGGCGCTGGAGCGCAAGTTCACCAAGGACCAGATCCTCGAGCTTTACCTCAACAAGGTGTATTTCGGCGGCGGCGCCTATGGCATCGACGCCGCGTCGCGCACCTTTTTCGGCCATCCCGCCACCAATCTGACTCTGTCCGAAGCGGCGGTGATCGCAGGGCTGGTCAAGGCGCCGTCGCGCTACTCGCCCACCGCCGATGCGCAGGCCGCCGTGGGCCGCGCCAGCGTGGTGCTCGACGTCATGGTCGAAACCGGCGCGCTGACCGCTGAAGAGGCCGCGAGCGCGAGCCCGGCGCAGGTCAAGCTCGCGGCCGCGCCCAAGCAGAACAGCGTCCGCTATTTCACCGACTGGGCACTGCCCCAGCTCGAAGTGCTGATCGACGAAACCGTCGCCCCGCTCGACGTGTGGACGACGATCGACCTCAAGATGCAGAACGCCGCGACTCAGGCGATTCAGGCGAACACGCCCGCCGGGGCACAGGGCGCTTTGGTCAGCCTCGACCGCGACGGCGCGGTGCGCGCAATGGTAGGTGGGCGCGACTATGTGTCGTCAATCTACAACCGCGCGACTCAGGCGACCCGCCAGCCTGGATCCGCGTTCAAGCTGTTCGTCTATCTCGCCGCGCTGGAGGCAGGTCACAAGGTCGAGGACCGCGTCGTCGATGAAGCAGTGACGATCGACGGCTGGTCCCCGCGTAACAATAGCGGCCGGTTCAGCGGCGAAATGACGCTGCGCTCGGCCTTTGCCTATTCGATCAACACCGTCGCGGCGAAGCTGGGCCAGGAAACCGGCTTTGGCACTGTCGCCGATATGGCGCGCCGCTTTGGCGTCACGACGCCGATCAATACCCAGCCGGCGATGGTGCTCGGCACCTCCAACGTCCGCCTGATCGACATGACCCGCGCCTTTGCGTCGGTCGGGCAAAAGGGCGTGGCGGTGACCCCCTATGCCATTACCCGCGTCACTGCGAACGGGGCGGTGATCTATCAGCATGAGGTCGATACCTCGCGCGTGCTGGTCGCCCCCTATGTCGCGGCGCAGATGACCGACCTGCTCCAGACCGCGGTCAACACCGGCACCGGACGCTCGGCCCAGATCGGTCGCCCGGTCGCTGGCAAGACCGGCACCACGACCTCGAACAAGGATGGCTGGTTCCTCGGCTTCTCATCGGGCCTCACCACCGGCGTATGGATGGGCCGCGACGATGCCAAGCGCGTTGGCGGGTTACAGGGCGGCACCGCCCCCGCACGTGCCTTCGCCAATTTCATGCGCGTCGCCGTCGCCAACCGTCCGGTCGAAGAGTTCGACACGGCAGTCACGCTGCCCGAATGGCAGATCGAGCCCGATAACGAAGCGTGGGGCGAGGCCGATAATGGCGTCTTCGTCGACGAGAACGGCAACCCGGTCGCGCGTGAAGACGGGCAGGGTGAAGAGGCGATCGAGGGCGAGCCCGCCCCGGGTGACGATGGCGCGATCAGCCAGGACTGGCTCGACCGGATGACCGGCCGCGACGCCCCGCGCGATCCCCAACCAGCCCCGCGCCGCGATCCCGCCGATCGCCCGCCCGCACAGCAGCAGCAACAGCGCGAGCCGCTACGCGCGCCTCAGGACGACCGCCCGAACGAGTGAAGCCGCATCGCATTGGCACGCAGCCACGCCCGCTCCGGGGCGGGGTCGCGGCCGTAGAGCGTGCGCACCAAGGCGTGAAATGCCGGGCTGTGGTTCATATGCGTGCGGTGCGCCACTTCATGCGCCACCGTCGCGCGCCGCACGGCAGGCGGGGCGAGGATCAGCCGCCAGTTATAGCGGATCACGCCCGATGACGCACAGCTGCCCCAGCGCCCCTTGGGATCGCCAATCGCCACCTTGCTGACCGACACGCCGGACAGCGCGGCATATTCCGCAGTTTCGGCGCTCAGCGTCTCCAGCGCCAGTTTGCGCAGCCAGCGCTCGATCCGCCGTTCATAGCCTTCGCGCGGCCCGCCCGCGATGATCTGGCCATCGTCAAGCAATGGCGTGCGCGGAAACCCGCTGTCCCAGCTGAGGCCCACCTCTTCGCCCAGATACAGGATCGTCGCGCCCGGCTCCAACGGCGTCGGCGCGGCGCGGTTGGCGAGCGCGCGGGCGATCCATTCCTGCTGTCCCTCTGCCCAGCGCAGCGCCGGGCCAGCGGGCGCGCGTGGCGGGATCGTCAGCCGCACCGCACCGGTCGCCTGATCGACCGATAACCGCATCGTCCGCGCGCGTGGGTGGCGGACGATCTGGATCGGCACGCTCACAGGATGCGGTCGACCATGTGATGTTCGAGGTCGCCGGCAATATCCTCGGAAATAGTCCAGCCCCGGGTCGACTCGCCCGCTTCGTGCACACTCTCGCGGCTGCCGGAGATCAGATAATGCCATTGCGGCAGCGGCTCATCGGCGGCGCGCAGGCGATAGGCGCACGTCATCGGCAGCCACGCGATGTCGTCGACGTTCCCCGCATTCAGCCGCACGCATTCGGCAACATAGGCGTGGCGGTGGCGATAGTCGCTGCACCGTCCCTGATCGCGGTCGAGCAAGCGGCACGCGACATTGGTGGCGTAGAGGTCGCCGGTATCGGCATCCTCGATCTTGTGCAGACAGCATTTGCCGCAGCCGTCGCACAGCGCCTCCCACTGCGCACGGTCGAGCCGGGCGAGTGGCAATTCCCAGAACGGGGTCAGCTGACCCACCGCGTGATTTCCGCGACGATCGCGTCGGGGCTCTGCTCCTGCGGCAGCAGCGCGATCGGCTCGCCATTCGGTCCCATCAGATACGCCTGACGGCCATGGTCCATCAGATAGCCGGTCGGCGTCTCACGCTTGGCATAGGGGACGCGATAGACTTTGGCCGCCGCATCGACCTGCGCCGCGCTCCCGGTCAGCCCGACCATGCGCGGGTGAAAGGCGGCGGTGAATTCCTTGACCACCGCCGGCGTGTCGCGCGCCGGATCGATCGACACGAACACGGGCACGATCTTCGCCGCGAGCGCCGGATTCTGCTGCTCCAGCCGCTTCATCGCGCCGCCGATATTCTGGACATCGACCGGGCAGACATCGGGGCAGAAGGTGTAGCCGAAATACATGATGCGGTATTTGCCCGCGAAGTCCTTCTCGGTGACGGTCTTGCCGTCGCCATTGACCAGCGTGAACGGCCCGCCGATCGAGGCTCCGGCAAGCGGCGCATCGGCGATCGATTTGCTCGCCGGCGCACCCCCGCCACAGGCGGCAAGGCCGAGCAGGACGGGCAGGGCGAAGAAAGATATCCTGTTCATGACAAGGCGACCCATGATCTGATAGGGGGTGTTAGGCAAGGCTTGCATTGTTTCAGGGGTTTGTTCCGACCATGTTGACCGTCCCGTCCCGGCTCGTACTCGCCGCGGCGCTGCTGAGCGTAGCGCTTCCGGCCGGCGCCCAGCGCTTTTCCGAAAGCTACAACTTCCTGAAGGCCGTGCGCGAGCAGGATGGCACCAAGGTCACCGAATTCCTCAATGCCCCCGGCCAGACGATCGTCAACGCCAAGGACGACAAGGGCGACGCGGCGATCCACATTATCACCAAGCGTCGCGACATGACCTATCTGCGCTTCGTCCTCGCGCGCGGGGGCAATGTGAACCTGCAGGATGGCGCGGGTAATACCCCGTTGATGCTCGCGGTCGATGCAGCGTGGCCCGAGGGGATCCGCGAGATCCTCAACCGCAAGGCGAACGTCAATCTCGCCAACAATGGCGGCGAGACCCCGCTGATGCGCGCCGTACAGCGCCGGGATGGTGAGCTCGTCCAGCTGTTGCTGACCAGCGGCGCCGACCCCGACATGGTCGACCGGCTCGCCGGGATGAGTGCACGCGACTATGCCGCCCGCGACACCCGCGCTCCGGCGATCGCTGAAGCGCTCAAGAACGCGCCCAGGATCAAGAAGCGCGTCGTCTCGGGACCTAGCTTCTAACCTTACCCCCGACCGGGGACCTCGGCATCGGGATCGGTCAGCGTAATCACCCGCCGCGCCGCGCGGCGGGCAAACGCCAGCGTGCACTTGCGCCGCGTCGCGCTCGCCAGCGGCACGGTCCGCGCCTCCCGCACGATCGCCGCGTCGTAGCGGTCGGCGACGATCAGGCCGGCGCGTTCGGGCAGGAAATCGGGCCGTTCGAGCGGCGCCAGGTCGAATCCCGCCGGCACCGCCCAGAAATAGCGGTCGCAATGCGCCAGATAGTCGGTCCATTTGCCGTCACCGATCAGGTCGGCGCGCGATACCTTGACCTCGACGATCACGATCTCGCCACGCACATTGAGCGCCATCAGGTCGGCGCGCCGGCCATCGCCCAGCGGCACCTCTGCCATCGCGATGCAATCGTGGCGCAGCAGCATCCGGCACACGCCGCGCGTGACATCGGCGGCGATCAGCGGTGCGGTCGCCGGATCGGGCTCAGCGGCAACGGAAAAGGCCGGGGAAGGGTGCGAAACCATCCCCGGCCTTTAGAACATTTGACGAACGAACGAAAGCCCGTCCGCGTGTATCACCGATAGAAGATGTGGTTTCCGACGCTGCCGACACGCGCCTTGCGCCAGCCGGGCGAGACATAGCGGGCGTGGAAGAATAATGCGTTCGATACGCGGCTGTCCCAGGCATCGTCGCGCGCGACCTGTGCCACGGCGAGCGCGGTCTTCCACGCACGGGCGCTGACCGGCGGCTGCGGCAGGCGGCCACCGCGAACGAAGGAGAACTGGCCGCGCTGCGTCAGCACGCCGCACACCGAAGCCGGGAAGCGGCCCGATTTCGCGCGATTGAGGATGACTTCGGCGACCGCGAGCTGGCCCTCCAGCGGTTCACCCTTGGATTCATAATAGACGCCGATCGCGAGGCAGTTGAGCTCGGCATCAGCGGCGACCGCGTCCTGCGCGGCAACGGCGGCGGCGAGCGTCGCGTGGGTCTCAGTATCGGAATCGTCCGCCATCTCGGCGGTGATAGCCTGTGCATCGTCCGCTTCGAGCGCGGCGAGCGATTCGGCCATGGTCGGAACCTGTTCGGTTGCCGCTTCGTTGATCGCCTGAACCGGCGTTTTATCGGCTTGTGCGGCTACGCCGGGGGCCGTTGCACCAATGCCGGCGGCAAGGGTGAGGGTCGTAGCCGCGATGATCGCAGCCCGGAACGAAAAAGACATTCAACATCGATACTATGCGGTTGGTGCGCGATCAGATCCCCCGATGTGCATGTGCACGGACCGATCGGGCTTGCCCCCCGACTGCGTAACCACCGGCCTCTGACTCCGACGGCACAACGCTATTAAATCGTCGCGCGCCTCTGCCGATCGTGTTGCAATGCGTCAAGCACCGATGATCGTTTCAGCGGCGAACCGTTCTGCCGATGCGATATCCAGTTCCAGCACCCACAGGTCTGGATCGCGACTGCGCCGACGTTGCCAATAGTCGCCGACCGCCTCCGGATCATCGAACAGCAACGGGCCGCTACGCACCAGCGCCGCCTTGCCATCCGGTCCGATTCCCCGCTCGAAAAAGCGCGGATCGTCGCCGCGATCGAGTGCCAGCACCAGGATCGCCCCCGCCTCGGCGTCCCCTTTTGCCAGCACCATCGCGCTGCCACCTTCGGCATTCACGCGCCGGATCAGTGCGTTGACGATCAGCCCGCTGGCGAGCCGCGCGCTCATGGCGCGATGCGATAACCGGGCAGGCCGGCGAGCGCGATGCGCGATTTCATGAAGGTGCCCGTGCCCCGCGCCGCCTCTTCCCCCGATGCGTCGATCAGCCGCGCTTCCGCGACGAACACCCGCCGCTGTCCGCTGACCCAGCGCCCCTCGGCAACCACCGGCCCCGGACCCAATGGCCGGGTGAACAACAGGTTGAACGCGGTCGTCAGCAGGAACCGGTCGGTCACCAGGCTGTTCGCGGCATAGAACGCAGCATCGTCGAGCATCTTGAAATAGCTCGTCCCATGCGCGGCGCCGCCGGCATGGAAATGGCGTTCGTCGATCGTGAAATGGATTCGCGCCACCCCGGCCTGCGGGATCTCAAGCCGCGATTCGAACATCCGGTTGATCGGTGCCGCGGCATAGAGCGATTCAAGCGCACGGTGATGCGCCTCCGCCCCCACCGCGCGTGCGGCATCAGGCAGCGGCGTCACGTGCTTCGTTTCCGGCGAGCAGGGCATAGATCGCGTCGGCCGATCCCGCCCCGCGCAGCTTGGCGGTAAACCCGCGGTCGCGCAGCCGCCGCGAGACCCGCGCGAGTGCTTTCAAATGTTCGGCCCCGGCGTTGACGGGGGAGAGCAGCATGAACACCAGATCCACCGGACTATCGTCCACCGCCCCGAAATCCACCGGCTTGTCGAGCCGCATCATCACGCCGCGCACCGCATCCAGCCCCTCGATCCGGCCATGCGGGATCGCGATCCCGCCGCCGAAACCGGTCGTACCCAGCCGCTCGCGCGCAGCCAGCTGCGCAGCGACAGTCGTCGCATCGAGGCCATAGACCCGCGCCGCGATGTCGGCGAGCAGCGCGAAGAGTTTCTTCTTGCTGCCCGCCGTCACGCCCGAGGCAACTGCCTCGGGCGTCACCAGATCATGGAGATCCTGCATCGTGCTGGGTCAGGCTGCCCGGTTGGGTTCGACCCATCCGATCGTGCCGTCGGTGCGGCGATAGACCATGTTGTAGTTGCCGGTGCCGCTGTTCTTGAACAGCAGCGCATTGGTGTTGCGCAGGTCCAGCATCATCACCGCGTCCGAAACGCTGGCGTCGGGCACATCGACGCGGGTCTCGGCGATGATCGCCGGGGCATCGGCCGCCTCTTCCTCTTCCTCGGCCTGGAACACGGTATAGCCCGCGTCGAAATCGGCCATCATCGCCTGCGCCTGGCCGTTGTTGCGGTCCTTCAGGCGGCGCATGTAGCGGCGCAGCTGCTTTTCGATCTTGTCGGCAGCACCGTCAAAGGCGAGGTGCGCTTCCTGTGCGGCATGCGCGCCCTTGAGCACCAGCCCCTGCATCACATGCGCGACGATGTCGCAGGTAAAGCCATAATCGTGCGGACCCTTGCCAAAGGTGACGTTGGCCGAAATCGCCCGCGCAAAATACTTCTCTGCGATACCCTGCAGCCGGTCGTCCACGTGCTGGCGCAGTGCTTCGCCCGTGTCCACCTGATGACCAGAAACCCGGATATCCATATCGTCCTCCGTCCTAACAAGAGGAGCACCTAGGAATGGGGGCGGACAGCGTCAACCGGACGCCGCCGTTCCCCAGACAGGGTCCTCGAACCCGGCCATAAACGCCGAATGGCGCGCCAGTTCCTCCGCGCTCGGCGTAAAAATGCGCGCCGGGCGTATATTGCTCTTAGTCGATGCGACGGTGATCCGGTCAGGCCCGGTAGTTTCACCCACCGCCAGCCCCAGCGCGATCTGCCGTCCGCCGGTCAATTCGATGAACACCTGCGCGAGCAGCTGTGCGTCGAGCAACGCGCCGTGCAGCTCACGCGCCGACAGGTCGACGCCATAGCGCACGCACAGCGCATCGAGCGTGTGCTTCGCACCAGGATGCTTTGTCCGCGCGATCTGCAGCGTGTCGACGATGCGGTCGACCGTCAGGATCGCGCGGCCGCACGCCTTCAGCTCGCCGTTCATGAAGCCCAGGTCGAACATCGCATTGTGCGCGATCAGCGGACAATCGCCCAGAAACTCGATCAGTTCGTCGCAAATCTCGTGAAAGCGCGGCTTGTCGGCCAGGAACGCCTCCGACAGCCCATGCACCGCGAACGCCTCGACCGGCATGTCGCGATCGGGGTTCACATAGCGGTGGAAATGTCGGCCGGTCGGCACCCGGTTGATCAGCTCGACACAGCCGATCTCCACCAGCCGGTGCCCGGCGCTGTAGCTCAGGCCGGTTGTTTCGGTGTCGAACACGATTTCACGCATGCCCTGCTTATCCGCCCGTTTGGCCGGTGAGGCAAGCGATCACCGCCGCAACTTCGGCACGCGTCGCGTCTTTCGTGCCGCCGGTGGAGATCACGAAATCGGCCCGCGCGCGCTTTTCCGCGTCGGGCATCTGGCGGGCAAGGATCGACTCGAACCGCTCCACCGTCATTCCCGGCCGCGCCAGCACGCGCTCACGCTGAACCTCTGGCGGCGCCGAGACGACGATGATCTTGTCCACCTGCCGCCACCCCCCGGCCTCAAACAGCAGCGGCACATCGAGCAGCACCAGCGGCTGGTCGGCATTGGCGGCCAGGAACTGGTTGCGAGCATGCGCGACGGCAGGGTGGACGATCCCCTCCAGCCGCTTGAATGCCTCCGGATTGCCGAACACTGCTTCGCCGAGCAGCGTGCGATCGACCCCCAGCTCGGTCGTCGTATCGGGAAACTCCGCTTCGATCTGCGCGACCAAAGCGCCGCCCGGCCCCTGCAACCGATGCACCTGCGCATCCGCATCGAACACCGGCACCCCAGCATCGGCGAACATCGCGGCGACGGTGGACTTGCCCATGCCGATCGAACCGGTGAGGCCGAGGACGAGGCTCATTTCAGCAGCAGCGCCCGCAATTCTGCATCATGCTCGCGCGGCGCCGCCTTGCCAAAGAACAGCTCGAACGCCAGCGCCGCCTGACCGATCAGCATCTCCAGCCCATCGACCGTCTCCAGCCCGCGCGCCCGCGCCGCCGCGAGCAGCCCGGTCTCGAGCGGCGCATAGACCGCGTCATAGACCAGCGCGTCCTCGGGCAGGGTCGACAGATCGAGATCGAGCGGCGGGTGCCCGACCATCCCGAGCGAGCTGGCATTGACCAGCAGAGCGACCGGCGGCAGCGGCGCGTCGAGCGCCACCACATCGCCCTTCAACCCAAAGGTCGCGAGCAGTCCCATCGCCTTCAACGGCGATCGGTTGAGGATCGTCACATGGCCGACCCCGGCCCGCGACAATGCGAACAGGATCGCGCGCGCCGCGCCGCCCGCGCCGACCACCGCGACCGGCGCGCCCTCAAGGTCGAACTCTGCGATCGGCGCGTAAAAGCCGGCCGCATCGGTGTTGGTACCGATCAGCGCGCCGTCCGCCCCGCGAAACACCGTGTTCACCGCTCCAATGCTCATCCGAACCCCACCCGGATCGGGCACATGGTCGAGCGCGGCGACCTTATGCGGCGCCGTGATGTTGCACCCGCGCCAGTCCGGATCGTCGCGCCGCGCGGCAAAGAAGTCGCCCAGCCCCTCGGGCGTCACCAATGTCTTGGTATAGCGCGCATCGATCCCGAGCTTGTCGATCCAGAAGCCATGGATCAGCGGCGACTTGGATTGGGCGATCGGGTCGCCGATCACTTCGGCGTGGGGAATGGTCATGACGTCAATTGGCCTCTGGTTCGCAGATAATCGAGGATGTTGAGCAGGGGCATGCCGAGGATCGTGTAATGGCTGCCCTCGATCCGGCTGAACAGCTGCACCCCCGGCCCCTCGACCCGGTAACAGCCGACACAACCGGAGATCGCCGGCCATTCCGCGTCGAGATACTCGGCGATGAACGCGTCCGACAGCGGCCGCACCCACATCCGCGCGCGGTCGACATGCCGCCACACCGCGCAGCCATTCTCCGCGATCACCGCCGCGCTGTAGAGATCGTGACGCTTGCCCGACAACAGCTTGAGGTGGCGTTCGGCATCCGCACGATCCACCGGCTTGTCGAGCAGCGTCCCGTCCTCGATCGCCACCACCGAATCCCCGCCCAGCACCAATGTACCCGGCACGCGCTGGCTGATCTTGATCGCCTTCATCTCGGCCAGCGCATCGGCCAAGTCGCGCGGCGCGACTTCTCCGAGCCCGGCCTTGACCGCTTCCTCGTCGACATGCGCCGGCAACGCCTCATGCGCCACGCCCGCCGCGTTCAGCATCGCCCGCCGCGATGCGCTGGTGGATGCGAGCACGATCATGCCATGGAATCCGGATCGCGCGCCGCTGCGGTCGCGCGCTCGTTCGACATGGTGATGATCGCCGCCGCGGTTTCCTCGATCGACCGCCGCGTCACGTCGATCACCGGCCAGCCATTATCGGCGAACATGCGCCGCGCATAGGCCACCTCCTTCTGCACCGCTTCCTGCTCGATATAGCTGGTCTCATCCTGCTGGTTGAGCGCGAGCAGGCGGTTGCGCCGCACCTGGATCAGCCGCTCGGGGCTGGTGGTCAGCCCGACCACCATCGGGTTCTTGAGCCGGTAGAGCAGATCGGGCGGCGGCGATTGCGGCACGATCGGAATGTTGGCGACCTTCAGCCCACGATTGGCGAGGTAGATCGATGTCGGCGTCTTGGACGTGCGCGACACGCCGGCCAGCACGATGTCGGCCTCCTCCCAATTCTCCCAATTGACGCCATCGTCATGCGCAATGGTGAACTGGATCGCATCGACCCGCGCGAAATAGGCGGCATCGAGCATATGCTGCCGCCCCGGCCGCGCCTTCATCTCCTGCCCCAGCAGATTGGACAGCGCATGGTTGACCGGATCGAGCGGCGCGACCGCTGGCAGCCCGATCGCGCGGCACCGCGTCTCGAGCTGGCGGCGGATTTCGGGGTTCACCAGCGTGAAGATCACCAGCCCCGGATTCTGCGCGATCTCCGCGAGGATCCGCTCAAGATGCGTTTCGCTGCGCACCATCGGCCAGAAATGGCGCAGCACCTCGACATCATCGAACTGCGCGAGCGCCGCCTTGGCGATATTCTCCAGCGTCTCGCCGGTGGAATCCGACAGGAGGTGCAGGTGCAGTTTCA
Organism: uncultured Alphaproteobacteria bacterium; assembly: GCA_942493255.1. Taxonomy (GTDB): domain Bacteria; phylum Pseudomonadota; class Alphaproteobacteria; order Sphingomonadales; family Sphingomonadaceae; genus Sphingomonas. Next base: position 299,431 of record OW818683.1, read on the forward strand.
CGCGTTCCCCTCCCGCTTGCGGGAGCGGCTGTCAGCACCACTAATCCTCCCCCGCCAGGGGGAGGTGGCACGCGCAGCGTGACGGAGGGGGAGGACAGGGTGAAGCCGATGGCTAGCTCGCACCTCAACTTCACAGCCGTCCTCCCCCTCCGACGCCTTCGGCGACACCTCCCCCTGGCGGGGGAGGATTGATGGGCAAAGTCGCCACCTTCCCGGGGATCGAAAGAAGGGCAAAAACCCCGGTCTGGACAGATCTGTGGACAACATGGGGGAAATCGCTAGCGCAACCCGCCGGACCCGCCAAGCGGCGGAGTCCATCCACGCTCCGGGTCATTCATCCACAGCCAGCTCCACAGCGCCGCCATCCTGCGCACAGCCTGTGGATAATGTGGACGGTTGAATCGAATCGCCGCGGAATCGCGTGAGTCAGCGCGGTCAATCTGTTGGCAGAATGGGCATGAACGCCTAAGCCCCAGCATCCACGCGCCAACTAACATCTACAGTCTATTAGAATCTTATTTCTTTCTTTTGTTGAGAGACGAGCGGTCCGGTGACTCCCAAAAATCTACTCCGAGTGCTGTCAGGGGAACGCGTCGATGCGCCCCCCATGTGGCTCATGCGTCAGGCAGGCCGCTATCTCCCCGAATATCGCGCACTCCGGGCGGAGAAGGGCGGCTTCCTCGAGCTGGTCAACGACAGCGACGCCGCGGCCGAGGTTACGCTTCAGCCGATCCGCCGCTTCGGCTTCGACGGCGCGATCCTGTTCTCAGACATCCTCGTCGTGCCGCACGCACTCGGCCAGGATCTGTGGTTCGAGGCGGGGGAGGGGCCGCGCCTCTCGCCCCGCTGGTCGATCATGCGCTGGAAGCCACTTACAGCTGGCGCCCAAGCGCCTCGATCCCGGTCTATGGCACGGTGACCCGCGTCGCCGCCGCGTTTACCGCCTGAGACGACCTTTCTGGGCTTTGCCGGAAGTCGCCTGGACCGTCGCGACCTACATGGTCGCCGGGCAGGGCAGTCGCGACCAGAGCGAGACGCGCCGCATGGCCTATGCCGATCCGGGGGCGTTTCAGGCGATCATCGACGCGATCGTCGCCATGTCGATCGACTATCTCGCCAAACAGATCGAGGCGGGGGTCGAGGCGGTGCAGCTGTTCGACAGCTGGGCCGGATCGCTCTCGCCCGCGCAATTCGAACGCTGGGTGATTGCCCCCAATGCCGCGATCGTCGCGGGGCTGCGCGCCCGCTGTCCGCACGCCAAGATCATCGGCTTCCCCAAGGGTGCCGGCGGCAAGCTCGCCGCTTATGCGCGCGAAACCGGGGTCGACGCGATCGGTCTCGATGAAACCGTCGATCCCGTCTGGGCGCACCGCGAACTCCCCGCCGGCATGCCGGTACAGGGCAATCTCGACCCGCTCGCGCTGATCGCCGGCGGGGAGGAGCTCAAGGCAGCGGTGACCCGGGTCATTGATGCCCTGCGCGACCGCCCCCATATCTTCAACCTGGGCCACGGCATTCAGCAGGACACGCCGATCGCCCATGTCGAACAGCTGATCGGCATCGTGAGGGGCACGCACGCATGAGCGGATTTCTGGGCAATGCCTGGCTGTGGATGAAGGCCGCGCACGTCATCTTCGTCATCTTCTGGATGGCAGGGCTGTTCATCCTGCCGCGCTACCTCGTTCACCATCAGGAGGCGCTTGCCGATCCGGTGCAGGATGCGCGCTGGATCGAGCGGAGACCCGGTTGCGGCGGATCATCATCAATCCGTCGATGATCGTCGTATGGGTCCTGGGGCTGGCGCTGGCGCTCAATATCGGGCCTTCTCGAAGGCCTGGTTCCTCGGCTCCTTGCAGCTCGCTGCTCGTCTTGCTCCTGTCCGGCTATCATGGCTGGGCGGTCGGCTATGCGAAGAAACTGACCGCGGGGCAGGCGTCGCTGACCGGCCCGCAACGGACTTTCCCGGCGATCTTCGTGCTGAACGAAATCCTCGGGGTGGTGCGGCCGTGATCGCGATCCTCGCTGTCGTGCTGCTTTTCTGAGAGCACATGTTCGGAAATGCCGCTCTTTGACCGATTGGCGCTTCGGTCACGTCCGCGTCGCGATCTGTCGGTCGCAGCGATTTCCCAAATGGTCGCGACACCGGCGTGCAGGCGGTGACTCGCTGTCGCGCCGGTGTCGTGCTGGTGTTGCGTTGCGGTCGCCTCCCGGACCCAAACCAGTGCCGAACCCGTCCTGTTCGCCGCAAACCCGCGTGTGTCTGTCAGTCTGTCAGTCTGATCGCGTCCTCGTCCGCTACGGTCGCGTCGCCGTCAGCGGCGGCCCAGCCTCCTCCTTTTTTCCTCGCTCATCCGCCTCCGCGCGTCCAAACGTCCGAAATCATCACCCGAATCTCCAGACGGACTCCTCTCCCATGCATCTTAAAGAATTGAAGAAAACCGCGCCCGCCGAACTGGTGACGATGGCCGAGGAACTCGGCGTCGAGAGCGCTTCGACGCTGCGTAAGCAGGATTTGATGTTCGCGATCCTCAAGGCTCAGGCTGAGAATGGCGAACTGATCATGGGTGAGGGCACGATCGAGGTGCTCACCGATGGCTTCGGCTTCCTGCGCAGCCCGCAATCCAACTATCTCGCCGGCCCCGACGACATCTACGTCTCGCCCAATCAGGTCCGCAAATTCGGCCTGCGCACCGGCGACACGGTCGAAGGCGAAATCCGCGCGCCCAAGGATGGCGAGCGCTATTTCGCGCTGACCCGTCTGATCTCGGTCAATTTCGACGATCCCGACGCCGTGCGTCATCGCGTCAATTTCGACAATCTCACGCCGCTTTATCCCGAGCAGAACGCTCAATCTCGATACGCTGGATCCGACCGTCAAGGACAAGTCGGCCCGCGTGATCGACATCGTCTCGCCGCAGGGCAAGGGTCAGCGCACGCTGATCGTCGCGCCGCCGCGCGTCGGCAAGACGGTGCTGCTCCAGAACATCGCCAAAGCGATCACCGACAACCACCCCGAAATCTTCCTGATCGTGCTGCTGATCGACGAGCGGCCCGAGGAAGTCACCGACATGCAGCGCAGCGTGAAGGGCGAAGTCATCTCCTCGACCTTCGACGAGCCCGCTACGCGTCACGTCCAGGTCGCCGAAATGGTGATCGAGAAGGCCAAGCGCCTGGTCGAGCACAAGAAGGATGTTGTCATCCTGCTCGACTCGATCACCCGCCTCGGCCGTGCCTACAACACCGTGGTGCCGAGCTCGGGCAAGGTGCTGACCGGCGGTGTCGACGCCAACGCGCTGCAGCGTCCCAAGCGCTTCTTCGGCGCCGCGCGCAACATCGAGGAGGGCGGTTCGCTCTCGATCATCGCCACCGCGCTGATCGACACCGGCAGCCGCATGGACGAAGTGATCTTCGAAGAGTTCAAGGGCACCGGTAACTCCGAAATCGTCCTCGACCGCAAGGTGGCGGACAAGCGCATCTTCCCGGCGCTCGATGTCGGCAAGTCCGGCACGCGCAAGGAAGAGCTGCTGCTCGACAAGCCGACGCTGTCGAAAATGTGGGTCCTGCGCCGCATCCTCATGCAGATGGGCACCACCGACGCGATGGAATTCCTGCTCGACAAGATGAAGGACTCGAAGACCAACGAGAACTTCTTCGACAGCATGAACCAGTAAGCGCGAGCGGATCGCTATTTACGCGGCGGCGCGGTCCTCGTGACCGCGCCGTTTGCATTTTGGGGTGAAACGCTTCGCCCGCCGCAACGTTGATCCCGCTCGGGCTTGACCGCGCGATGGTGAACGGCTTTGTCCGTCAGCAACAATCAAACAGGGAAATCCATGCAGGAAATCTGGGGCCATATCGTCGCCGACTTCGCCGGCCTGTTCTCAGGCAGCGGGTCCGCCTGGCTGGCATTCGGCCAGGTCATTCTGATCGACATCGTCCTTGCGGGCGACAATGCGATCGTCATCGGTGCGCTCGCTGCGGGTCTCCCCGCGGACCAGCGCAAGAAGGTCATCCTGATCGGCATCATCGCCGCGTTGGTGCTGCGCATCGGCTTTGCGCTGGTGGTGACGCAGCTGATGGCGATCGTCGGCCTGATCTTCGCTGGCGGCGTGCTGCTGCTGTGGGTGGCGTGGAAGATGTGGCGCGAGATCGGCCATGGCGGCGAAAGCGCCGGCTCGCCCGAGGTTACGGGCGACGAGCATTCCGGTCTGAAGCCCGCCAAGAGCTTTGCCGGTGCCGCCTGGGCGGTCGCGGTCGCCGACGTCTCGATGAGCCTCGACAACGTCCTCGCAGTCGCAGGGGCGGCGCGCGAGCATCCGGGCATTCTGATGGTCGGCCTAGTTATTGCAGTCGCGCTGATGGGCGTCGCGGCGAACATCATCGCCAAGTATATCGAGCGCTTCCGCTGGATCGCGTGGATCGGTCTGCTGGTGATCGTCTATGTCGCCGGATCGATGATCTATACCGGGATCACCGATCAGGACGTGGGACTGCTGCAGCTGTTCCGCTAAGGCATTGATCTGAAAACAGGAAAGGGCGGCGTCCGCGAGGATTCCGCCCTTTTTCGTGTTAGCCGATATGCTCGGCGAAGAACGCTTCGGTCCGGCTGTCCGCCAGTTGCGCTGCGGCATCCGAGCGCCGCTTGCCCATCTCGGTGGCAAAGCCATGGTCTTCGCCCGGATAGTCGTGGAGCGCCACCTTGGGGTGGTCGTCCAGACCTTCATGCATCGCCTGCTGCGTCGCGGCGGGGACGAACCCATCGTCGCCGGCAATGTGGAGCATCAACGGGTTGGCAATGGCATGCTTCTCCCCGAGCAGCCCGTCCACGCCGACTGCATAATAGCCGACACTGGCATCGCTATCGGTGCGCGCGGCGGTCATGAAGGCGAGGCGGCCGCCGAGGCAATAGCCGGTGACCCCGACCTTGCCGCCGCTCGCGTCGCGCGCCGCGCGGATCGTGGCTTCGATATCGGCGACGCCCTTGTCCTGGTCGAACTTGCCCATCCAGTCGAGCGCCTGCTTGAACTCCGCCTCGACATCGGGATCGAGATCGATTCCGGGCTGCAACCGCCAGAACAGGTCCGGGGCCAGCGCAACATAGCCGAGCGACGCGAAATGATCGCATTTGCGCCGGATGCCCTCATTTACGCCAAAGATTTCCTGGATCACCACGATCGCGCCGCGCGGGGTGCCCTCGGGATCTGCACGATAGGCGGCGAAGCTGCCGCTCCCGTCGATCGCGTCGATTTCGATAGTCGCCATGAAACACTCCTTGGTCAGCGGTGACGCCGCTCGTGATCGAGCAGCCATAGTTTGGTCGCGGGACCATCGCCCGCCGAATAACTCCCCAGCGCGCCGCCCGCTGCGGTCACCCTGTGGCACGGAATGATGACGGGAAGCGGATTGCGCGCGCACAGTTGCCCGATCGCGCGCGCACCGGAGCCCAGCCTCTCGGCCAGCTCACCATAGCTTGCGATCTCACCATAGCCGACCGCAACCAGCCCGGCGCGCAGTTCGCGGCCGCGCGGGGAGGCGATGGGCGGGAGTGGCAGGTCGAATGCCTTGAGATCGCCCGCGAAATACGCGTGAAGCTGTTCACAGGCCGCCCGAACGGGTCCGGTTGTTCCGGAAACTGCCGATCCATCCCCGCCCAACGTCACGCGCAGCACCATGCTTTCATCCCCTTCGATCCGGATCGGGCCGATGGGCGTTGCGATCAGGGCATGGTCGCGCGCATACATAGTGGGAGCGTAGGGCAGGGGATGCTTCGGGCTCAAGTGGAGAAGACGGTATGAAGATCAATGTCGAGGTCGACTGCACCCCCGAAGAGGCGCGCCGCGCGATGGGCCTGCCCGATTTCACCCCGGTCCATGATCGCTACATTCAGATGATGATCGATTCGATCGACAAGGGCGGGGTCAATCCCGAGCTGCTCGAGAATATGATGAAGAGCTGGACCCCGATGGGTGAGGCCGGGATGAACTTCTGGCGCGGCATGTTCGATATGGGCAAGCGCAGCGGTAGCGAGTGAGCGACACAATCTTTGCGCTGTCGAGCGGGGCACTGCCCGCCGGCATCGCGGTTATCCGCATTTCCGGCCCTGAGGCGTTCGCGGCCGTGACACGGCTGGCGGGTGAGCTTCCGTCACCGCGTCGGGCATCGCTGCGAAACTTGCGGCGTGACGGCGAAGCGCTCGACCGCGCGCTGGTCCTCGTCTTCCCCGGTCCGGCAACCGCGACCGGCGAGGATCTCGCCGAACTCCACCTCCACGGTGGCCGCGCCGTGGTACGCGCGGTCGAGGCGGCACTGACGGCAATCCCGCGACTGCGTGGCGCCGAACCCGGTGAGTTCACCCGGCGCGCCCTGAGCAATGGCCGCATCGATCTGACCGAAGCAGAGGGCCTGGGCGACCTGCTCGCCGCCGAAACCGAAATGCAGCGCCGCACCGCATTGCGCGCGGCCGAGGGCGGCGTTCGCGCGCGGATCGACGGGTGGGCGACGCACGCCCTGCGCCTCTCGGCGCTGGTCGAGGCCCTGCTCGATCACGCCGATGAGGATGATGTGGCGGGGGAGGGGGATGTCCTCGCTACCGTACAGCGCGACGCGATCGCACTGGCGGTGGAGATCGAGACCGTCGCCGCGCAGCCGCCGGTAGAACGCATCCGCGACGGGATCCGCATCGTACTGGCGGGATCACCTAACGCCGGCAAATCGACCCTGCTCAACGCGCTGGCTGGACGCGAAGCTGCGATTGTCTCGCCGCTGGCAGGAACGACGCGCGATCGGATCGAGGTTCCCGTGATGCGCGACGGCATCGCCTATCTGCTGACCGACACCGCCGGCCTCCACGCCGCGCCCGCTGATATCGTGGAAGAAATCGGCATTGCCCGCGCGCGGTCGGCGATCGAGAGCGCTGACCTCGTCCTGTGGCTCGATGACGCGCCACTACCAGCTGAGCTGGCGGAAGTGCCGCATCTGCTCGTCCACCCGCGCGCAGATGCAGCAGGTCGCGAGGCTGGAGCCACAGACCGTCTGTCCGTGTCGGCCGAGACGGGGCAGGGGGTTGAGGCCCTCTGGAACGCCATCGCGGACCTCTCCACCGCGTTGCTTCCCCCTTCGGACAGCGTCGCGCTCAACCTCCGCCAGCGCGCGCTCGCAGAGCAGTCCGCCATCGCATTGCGCGCTGCCGCCGCCCACGGCGAACTGCTGCTTGCCGCCGAGGAGCTGCGCGCAGCGCTGCGGGCGTTCCACCGCATCACCGGCGCGGCGGACATCGAGGCAATGCTCGACGCGCTGTTCGGTCGCTTCTGCATCGGCAAGTGACTGTTCCACGTGGAACGCTTTTGACCTGAGTCTCGCGCCGGGCTATGCGACGGCCATGCACAGTTTCGATGTGATCGTGATCGGCGGCGGCCATGCCGGTACCGAAGCCGCAGCTGCGGCTGCGCGCTGCGGTGCGCGGACCGCGCTCGTTACCTTCGATTCCGCAATGATCGGCGCGATGTCGTGCAATCCGGCGATCGGCGGGCTCGGCAAGGGGCATCTGGTCCGCGAAGTCGATGCGCTGGACGGACTCATCGCCCGCGCCGCCGATGCCGCCGCGATCCACTACCGCTTGCTCAATCGCTCCAAGGGGCCAGCGGTCCAGGGCCCGCGCGTCCAGGCCGACCGCGTCCGCTACGCCGCCGCGATCCAGATGATGCTCGCGGCCCAGCAGGGGTTGGAGATTGTTGAAGGGGAGGCGGTTGCCCTCCGCATCGAGGGCGGGCGTATCGCCGGCGTCGCGCTTGCCGATGGCACCGCGCTGCAGGCCGGGGCGGTCATCCTCGCCAGCGGCACGTTCCTCGGCGGCCGCATCTTCCGTGGCGAAGAGCGCGAGACCGGCGGCAGGGTAGGGGAGCGTGCCGCGACCGCGCTCGGCGTCCAGCTCCGCGACTGCGGCCTCCCGATCACCCGCCTCAAGACCGGGACGCCACCCCGGATCGATGGCCGCACGATCGACTGGGGGGCGCTCGACGAGCAGCCGAGTGACGCCGACGACTGGCGCATGTCGCCCATGACGGCGGGACCTCGCCTCCCTCAGCTCGCCTGCGCGATCACCCGCACCACGCTCGAAACCCATGAGATCATCCGCGGCGGCCTCGACCGCTCACCCCTGTTCAGCGGCGCGATCGAAGCCGGTGGCCCGCGCTACTGCCCCTCGATCGAGGACAAGATCTTCCGCTTCGGCGATCGCGACGGCCATCAGATATTCCTTGAGCCGGAAGGGTTGGCGACCCACCTCGTCTATCCCAACGGTCTCTCCACCTCGCTCCCCACCGACGTCCAGGCCGCGATGATCGCGTCGATACCCGGCCTGGAGCGCGCTGAGATCGTCACCCCCGGCTATGCCGTCGAGTATGACCATGTCGATCCGCGCGCGCTGTCGCATCAGCTTGACAGCCGCGACCTTCCCGGCCTCTATTGCGCAGGCCAGATCAACGGTACCACCGGGTATGAGGAGGCCGCCGCGCAGGGCCTCGTCGCCGGGATCAACGCCGCAGCTGCAGTGCTGGGCCGCGCGCCCACCGTCTTCCCCCGCGAACTCAGCTATATCGGCGTGATGATCGACGACCTCACGCTGCAGGGGGTGACCGAGCCCTATCGCATGCTTACCGCGCGCGCCGAGCACCGCCTCTACCTCCGCGCTGACAATGCCCAGACACGCCTTGCCCCGCTGGGGGAGGCCGCACAGTGCCTCGGCCCCGACCGTCGCGCGTTCATTGCCCAGCGCGACACCGAACGCGCCCGCCTAGACGCGGTGTTCAACGACACCCGCACAGCCCACGCACTCGGCCAGGCTGGCGCACCGGTTTCCCAGGATGGTGCCCGCCGCACCGCCTTCGAATGGCTACGCTTCCCTTCGGTCACCCTCGAACATCTGGGTATCGATACCGGAGGCGCCGATCCGGCAATCCTGTCCGAGCTGATCGAGGACGCCCGCTACGCCCCCTATCTCGGACGTCAGGCGCAGGAGACCGCGGCAATGCAGCGCGCTGACGGCACGCGCATTCCAGCAGCGCTCGACTATGCGGCAGTGCCGGGCCTGTCCAACGAGATGGTCGAACGGCTCGGAAGTGCACGCCCCGACACGATCGGTGACGCAGCCCGCGTGCGTGGAATTACCCCTGCGGCGTTGACCGCGATCCTCCTCCATGTGAAGCGCGCTGCATGACCGAAGACGAAGCCCGCGACTGGATCCGCACCCGTACCGATGTTTCACGTGAAACACGGCTTGCCGCATTCGTGGACCTGCTGCGCGACGAGGCGACGCGCCAGAACCTCGTGTCCCCCTCGACGCTCGAGCAAATCTGGGCGCGCCACATCGTCGATTCTGCCCAATTGCTAGACCATATCGATCCGGGCGGCCTCTGGCTCGACATCGGCAGCGGGGCAGGGCTCCCCGGAATCGTCCTTGCCATCCTCCGCGATGATCCTGTCGAGCTGGTTGAACCGCGCAAGCTCCGCACCGCCTTCCTCCAGCATTGCGCCGATACCCTCGGCCTCACCAACGTCACGATCCACACCGCCAAAGTCGAAAGGACCAAGGGCCGCGCGAGCGTCATCACCGCCCGCGCCGTCGGCACCCTCGACACGCTGTTCCGTATCGCCCGCCACCGCAGCGATCGATCGACCATCTGGGTGCTCCCCAAAGGCCGAAACGCGCAATCGGAGGTGGAAGACGCGCAGCTATGGTGGCAAGGTTCGTTCCACGTGGAACCGAGCGTGACCGCACCGGACTCGCTCATCATCGTTGCCAAAGAGGTGCGCCCGAGATGATCTGCATCGCGATTGCAAATCAGAAGGGCGGCGTGGGGAAGACCACGACCGCGATCAACGTCGGCACCGCGCTCGCCGCGACCGGCAAGCGCGTGCTGCTGCTCGACCTCGACCCGCAGGGCAATTGCTCCACTGGCCTCGGCATCGGCCGCGCCGATCGCGAGCGGTCGACCTACGACCTGCTGATCGGCGAGACCAATCTCGAGGACGTGTTCGTTCCCACCCGCGTCCCCGGTCTCGACATCGTCCCCGCCACGGTGGACCTGTCAGGGGCGGAGATCGAGCTGATCGAGTTTGAGGCGCGCACGCATCGCCTCGCCACTGCGATCGAGCGCAGCGCCAAGCGCTGGGACGTGGTGCTGATGGATTGCCCGCCGTCGCTCGGCCTGCTCACCATCAACGCGATGGTCGCGTCCGATGCGCTGCTCGTCCCGCTGCAATGCGAGTTCTTCGCGCTCGAAGGGCTCAGCCAGCTGCTCACCACCGTCGAGCGCATTCGCGGGCGCTTCAATCCTGGCCTGTCGATCCTCGGCGTCGTCCTCACCATGTACGACCGCCGCAACCGTCTGACCGACCAGGTTGCCGACGATGTCCGCGCGGTGCTGGGCAAGGTGGTGTTCGACACCGTCATCCCCCGCAACGTCCGCCTTTCCGAAGCCCCGAGCCACGGCCTGCCCGCGCTGATCTACGATTATCGCTGCGCCGGGTCGGAAGCCTATATCGCCCTTGCGCGCGAAGTGATCGATCGCCTGCCCAAGCTGAAGAAGGCCGCATGACCGAAGAGACACCGCAAGAGACTGCCGCGCCCGCTGCCTCGCCACTCAGCACCCGCAAGGCGCGCCCGGGGCTTGGCCGTGGCCTCAGCGCGTTGCTGGGCGATGCCGAGCGCGAAGAGCCTGTCCGTCCCGGCACCGAACCGTCGATGGGCGTGCGGATGCTCCCGGTCAGCTCGCTCGCGCCGCACCCCGAACAGCCGCGCCGCCATTTCGATGAAGACGCGCTGGAGGAGCTCGCCAAGTCGATCGCGATGCGGGGCCTGATTCAGCCGATCGTCGTGCGTCCGCATGGCAAGGATTATCAGATCGTCGCCGGTGAACGCCGCTGGCGTGCCGCGCAGCGTGCGCGGCTGCACGAGGTCCCGGTGATCGTCCGCGACCTGGATGAGGCGCAGACGATCGAAATCGCGATCGTCGAGAATATCCAGCGCGAGGACCTCAACGCGATTGAGGAGGCTGAGGCCTATTCCAAGCTGATCAATGATTTCGGCCACAGCCAAGAGGCGCTGGCCAAGATCGTCCATAAATCGCGCAGCCATATCGCGAACCTGATCCGCCTGCTCGACCTGCCGCAAAGCGTGCGCCAGCGCGTGGTGGAGGGCGCACTGACCATGGGCCATGCCCGCGCACTGATCGGCGCGCCGGACCCCGAAAAGCTCGCCAAGATCGTCGTCGAACGCGACCTGTCCGTCCGCGACACCGAAAAGCTGGCCCGCGACGCCAAGCCGCGCGCGGCGGGGAAGGGCGGGGAACGCAGCGGCGGCACCACCAACGCCGATATCGTTGCTCTGGAGCGGCAACTGGGCGACGTGCTGGGCCTGAACGTCAAGATCAACTTCGGCGAAAAGGGCGGGGCGCTGACCCTGGCCTATTCAACGCTGGATCAGCTGGACATGATCTGCCAGCGCCTGACGGGCGAGAAAATCTAACTAAATCAGAATTTTGCGGTCATGTCGACGCGCATTCTAATCTTCTTAGCCCCTCCCGCGTGCGGGAGGGGTTGGGGAGGGTCTTCTTCTTCTTGTTCCTTCTGGGCCCGCGCAACGACGTTAAAAAAGAAGAAGACCCTCACCCAACCCGCTCCCGCGAAGGCGGGAGAGGGCTAAGAACAGATCGCTCGCATTCGGCTCTTTGCCCCGCATTCACCCAACCTGAGTGAGATGCCCACCAACGCCGCCCCATCCCAATCGTCACCCCGGCCTTGTGCCGGGGTCCACCGGGAGGCAAGCGCGAAGCGCGAGCTTCAAGCCGCCGGGCGTGAGGACAAGTGGACCCCGGAACAAGTCCGGGGTGACGAACAGAAAGAGTCGACTTGTCGCCTGCGGAATCCGCAGCCAGATAGTCAGCGTGGAAATAGAAGGCCTTACTCCCGCCGCCTTGCTGGCTCTACCGAGCGAGGAGCTCGACTCTCTGCTCGCGTTCGGGCGACCGATCACGTTCCGCATCGGATCGGCAACCGTGCTCGCCGAGTTCAACAAGGATGATGATTGCCTGACCGTCAATCTCGCGCACATCGACGGTGGCGGCGAGGGCGTCCTTGTATCGCTATGGAAGCTCGTCACTGCGTTCGCGAAGGACCGTGGCTATCGTAGCGTCCTGTGGAACGTCCATGCGCTCACCTGTGCCAATCCCAACCCACGCCTCCAGCGGTTTTTGCGTGAACGCGGGTTTGCGGAAACGCACAGCGAAAGGCACGGTCGGGTCTTGAGTCGTCTGGAGCCGATTCAACATCCCTAATCTGGCCGCCCCTCACCCCCGCGCCGCACCCCGCGCCAGCACCGCCAACTCATGATCCGCCAGTACCTGGCCCGCATTCCCGCCACCGCGCGTCATCGCCCGTTCCGCCTCACGCGCGCGTTCCACGGCGCGCGCCAGCATCGGGCTGTTCCAGCGTTGCAGCGCGCGGATGGTCGCGGCTTCTTCCTTGAAGAACACGCGGTGTTTCTTGACCACCTCGCCGGGGCTCATGCCGTGGTCGATATCGGCGCGCATCTCGGCCAGCGCCATCAGGCGGCGGACCAGGCCGCGTAGCAGGGGAATCGTCGACACCCCCGCCGCATCGAGCCGCGCCAGTTCGACGCCAATCTCCGCCGGGCGACCGCCCACAACCGCCTCGATCGCGCCCGACATCTCGGCCTCGCCCAGATCGGCGCCGATCGCGTCGAGCGCCTCGATCCCCGCTTCGCGCGGCCGATCGGGCGCGGCGTCGAGGAACAGCGACAATTTCTCGATCTCGCGCGCCAGCACCGCGCGATCGCCGCCGGACATGGCGGCCAGCCGATCCGCTGTGCCACCCACCAGCCTCAGCCCATGTTCGCGCGCGATTCCCGTCGCCAGCTGCCCGGCGGTGCGCGCATCGGGCACGTAGCAGGCATGGACCATCACATTGGGCGCGGCGAGCGCGAGCTTGAGCAGTCGCCCGGTACCCTTCAGCCCGCCGCCGACCGCAACCACCGGATTGCCGCCGATTTCCGCCTCGATCAGCATCCGCACCGCGTCGGTGCCGCCATCATCGATGCCCGTCACGCGGATGTAGCGCGCACCGCCGAACAGCGACAGCGACGCCGCCTCTCCGGCGAGCAGCCCGGCATCGTCCTTCAGCGCGCTGCCCTCGATATCGACGCGCTCGGCATCGGCACCCATCGCCCGACCGAGCCGCGCGGCGAGGTCGTTCGCTCCCGCCTCATCGGGGCCGTAGAGCAGGAACAGGCGAACATCAGGGCCGGGCTTGTCCAGCCGCGCGCGGATCTGTGCTTCGCTCGCCTTCACTTGACCGCTGAGCTGCGTGCGTACCGGGCAAGCCGCGCGACGATCTGGTCCGCGACGATGCCCGACAGCCGCTCCAGCGCGCTCCGCTCGGCTGCGATCGTGGCATATTCCGATCCCGCAACGTCGATGCCCGCATCCGACCCGGCAGTCGCGTCGAGCACCGTTTGTCCGGTCGCCAGGTCGATCAGCTGATAGCGCGCACGCAACGTCCGCCGCTCGCGCGTCACCACGTCATCGCTGCGCACGCCCAGACCCTCGATCCGGTCGTCCAGCGTGATCTCCAGCCGATAGGCCGGGGTGCCGCTGCGCGTCGCCTCGATCCGGTCGCGCACCGCGTTGGACACCAGCCAGCCGGCCTCGCCCTGAATCGGCGCAACCTCGACCCCCGACAACATCGTCTGAACCGGGCCACCGACGCCGCCGCCATAGAGCGGCCGCAGCCCGCAGCCCGACAGCGTCGTGCCCGCCGCGACCAGCGCGATCAGGAGTGCTGCGCGCTTCATGCGACGATATTTACCAGACGGTCGGGCACGACGATCACCTTTCTGGGTGCTGCGCCTTCCAGAATGCGCTGCACATTGGGATTTGCCAAGGCCATGGCTTCCAGATCGGCCTTGTCGGCGCCCTTGGCCGCTTTGACCGTGTCGCGCAGCTTGCCATTGACCTGGATCGCGATCGTCACCTCGTCATCGACCAGCAGGGCCGGGTCGACCGCAGGCCATTCGGCGTCGGCGATCAGCGTGGTGTTGCCCATCGCGGCCCAGGCTTCCTCGGCCAGATGCGGCACCATCGGCGCGGCGACGAGGATCGCGGTGCGGATCGCGTTGGCGCGCGACGCGCTGGGTGCGGCCTTCTCCAGCGCGTTGACCAGCCCATAGAGCTTGGCGACCGCCTTGTTGAATTGCAGCCCCTCGATATCCGCGGCGACGCCGGCGATGGTCTGGTGCAGCACGCGGTCGAGGCTCTTGTCCTCGCCGGTCCAGTCGCTGAGGCCGTCGAACAACCGCCACAGCCTCTGGACGAAGCGCCACGCGCCCTCGATGCCGTTCTCGGTCCACTCCAGATCGCGCTCCGGCGGCGAATCCGATAGCACGAACCAGCGCACCGCGTCCGCGCCGTACTGGTCCACGATCGGTTCGGGATCGACCGTGTTCTTCTTGGTTTTTGACATCTTCTCGACACGTCCCACACGGACGGTCGAGCCATCTGCCTTCAAAGTGGCAGCCTTGCCGTCGAACTCGACTTCGCTCGGATGATACCAAGTCTGCCGACCAGTCTCGGGGTCTTCGTTGAAGAAGCTCTGGTGCGTCACCATCCCCTGCGTGAACAGCCCTTCGAACGGCTCGGCGATGTCGATCATCCCGATCCGCTTGAGCGCGCGCGTCCAGAAGCGGGCATAGAGCAGGTGCAGGATCGCATGCTCGACCCCGCCGATATACTGGTTCACCGGCAGCCATTGCTCGGCCACCGCGCGGTCGAACGGCTTGTCATCGGGCTGGCTGGTGAAGCGGATGAAATACCAGCTCGAATCGACGAAGGTATCGAGCGTATCGGTCTCGCGCCGCGCGGCATGGCCGCATTGCGGGCAATCGACCTGCTTCCACGTCGGATGGCGGTCGAGCGGGTTGCCGGGGGTGTCGAAGCTGACATCCTCGGGCAGCACCACCGGCAGCTGCTTCTTGGGCACCGGCACCGCGCCGCAGATTTCGCAATGGACGATCGGGATCGGCGTGCCCCAGTAACGCTGGCGCGACACGCCCCAATCGCGCAACCGCCAGACGGTCGTTCCCTTGCCCCATCCTTCGGATTCGGCACGGGCGATCACCTCGCGCTTCGCGTCGGCGACATCCATGCCATTCAGGAAGTGAGAATTCACCAGCGTGCCGGGGCCGGTGTAGCTTTCTTCCTCGACATATTCGCTTTGGGTTTTTTCGCCATCCGCGACGACACGCCGGATCGGCAGCCCATATTTGGTCGCAAATTCGAAATCGCGCTGGTCGTGCGCCGGCACCCCGAACACCGCGCCGGTGCCATAATCCATCAGCACGAAATTGGCGATATAGACCGGCAATTCCCATGCAGAATCAAAGGGATGCGCCGCACGAATACCGGTGTCGAAGCCGAGCTTCTCCTGCGTCTCGATCTCCGCCGCCGTCGTCCCGCCCAGCTTGCACTGCGCAATGAAGTCGGCAACCGCCGGATCCTTGGCGGCCAGCGCCTGCGCGATCGGATGATCCGCCGCGATCGCGACGAAGCTCGATCCGAAAATCGTGTCGGGCCGCGTGGTGAACACCTCTACTTCATTGAAATCGCTAGACGAAATCTTGAAGCGGAACTGCATCCCCTGCGACTTGCCGATCCAGTTTTCCTGCATCAGCCGGACCTTGTCGGGCCATTTGTCGAGGCTTTCGAGGCCGTCGAGCAGCTCATCGGCAAAGTCGGTAATCTTGAGGAACCACTGGTTGAGCTTCTTCTTCTCGACCAGCGCCCCTGACCGCCAGCCGCGCCCGTCAATCACCTGCTCATTGGCGAGCACGGTCATGTCGACCGGGTCCCAGTTGACCGTCGATTCCTTGCGGTAAACCAATCCGTTAGCGAACAGGTCGAGGAACAGCGCCTGTTCGTGGCCGTAATAATCCGGCTCGCACGTCGCCAGCTCGCGACCCCAGTCGATGGCGAGGCCAAGGCGTTTCAGCTGCGCGCGCATCGTCGCGATATTGTCGCGCGTCCATCCGCCGGGATGAACCTTCTTTTCCATCGCGGCATTTTCCGCCGGCATGCCGAATGCGTCCCACCCCATCGGGTGGAGCACTTCCATGCCCTTCATCCGCCGATAGCGCGTCAGGACGTCGCCCATCGTGTAGTTGCGGACATGCCCCATATGGATGCGCCCCGATGGATAGGGAAACATCTCCAGCACATAGGATTTCGGCTTGGGCGAATGATCATCCGCGGCGAAGGTCTGGCGCTCTTCCCAGACCTTCTGCCACGCGGAATCGGCTTTCAGCGCGTTGAACCGCGACATGGTATTTCCTCAGGCTCGACGCCGGTTCGCTCCCGCACCCGGGTCCGCAAGGCTGTCGCCGGGTCGAGGAGCAGGCCGGTGCCGCTAACTAAACGACTGCTTTCAGTTCCCCACGATCGCGGCGCGGCGCAGGTCGCGCGCCTTCGTCAGGATGATATCCTCAAGCTTCTGGACCGTTGCCGCCTCGACCGGCGCGTCGACCCACTGGCCACCGCGATTCTGCTGGCGCTGAACGCTGACGCGCAGCGCGTCGGCGCGCAGATCCTGGTCGAGGATCGCGACGGTGATCTTCACCCGCTCGGTCGTGAGGTTGGGGTTCACATGCCAGTCGGTGACGATCACGCCGCCGTTCGAATCGGTCTGGGCGATCGGTGCGAACGACACGGTGTCGAGCGCGGCGCGCCACAGATAGGCGTTGACGCCGATCGTCGTCACCTTCGACGCGGCAAGGTCGGCGCGCGGGCGATCGCCGCCGCCGCCGCACGCGGCGAGGGTAAGGGCAACGCTGCCCAGGATCGCGGTGCGCAACTGGCGGTTCATCGGCATCATCCTATGGGTAGTCTCATCGGGTTGGTGTGCATCTATAGATGCTGGGGCGCGCGCCGCAAGCGCAAGCCGCTGTGCGTCCGGCCCCCAAGCTGTGCGTCTTGTGCAACACCTGCGTCGAAATCGGATTCCGCCCAGTGGAACAACGGCGCCGAATCATGGTAGTGCCCTGATCGAGTAAGGGGTTTTGATGCGTATTCGTCGGATCATCGCTGGCTTGGGACTGGGGACGCTGGGCGTCGCCGGGCTCGTTGCCGCGCCGGCGCTCCTCGCACAGACCGGGACGCCGCAGCGCGCTGCCGCGCAACGGGCCGCCCCGATCGCCGGAATCGGCACCTTCACCCCGGCATCGGCCGACCCGCGACTCGCCGCGGCACTGGCGCGCAGCGGTCTTTCGGGCAGCGGCTTTCGCTTCACCCCCGCCGACACGCGCGGGACCAGCAATCGCAGCGTGACCGTCGCGGTCCGCGCCCGCACTGCACGTCCGTCGGCCGCAGTTGCCGATCGTGGCGCAGCGGCTCCCGCTTCGGTGACGTTGCAGCCGATCGCCTATAATCTGGGCGTTTCGGTGGGCTGGAAGCGCTTTGCGATCTCGGGCGATCTCGCCAAGCTCGATCTGGCGGGTCAGCCGGGCAGCAGCGACAAGATGGATCTTGGCGTGAGCTATACCGGTAAGCGCGCGTCGGGCCGGATCAAGGCGACCAGCGAGACGCCGACCGAGCGTGGTCCGCGCCTGCTCACGGTCGATCCGAATTATTCGCTCGATGTCGGCGGTGCCTATTCGATCACCCGCAACCTCGATGTGACTGCGGGCGTTCGCTACACCAGCGAGAAGGATCGCCTTCCGCAGCTGAAGGACGACCGGCGTGACAGCCAGGCCGTCTATGTCGGGACCGCAATCCGCTTCTGATCGGTGATGCCCGGCTAAGCCCAGGCGTCGATTCCAGCCCATCCATGCACGCCGAAGCGCCTCAACGCGCGCCAGCGGCGTTCGTCCATTCCGCCCAGTGCGATGACCGGCGCCTTGAGGCCCCGGATCATCAAGCCGAACCGCACCGGACCAAGCGCTGGTGCGCCGGGGTGGGAGCGGGTGGGGTAGGCCGGCGAAACGAACAGGAGTGCCGCCCCCATCCGGATCGCCGCGATCGCTTCGGTGCGCGAATGGACCGGCGCTGTCAGCGCGTCCCGCTGCCGACCGTGGCGGAGCATCGGACCGCCGCCGACCGGCGGCCCGGCCACCACCAGCATCAGCCCCCGCCGCCGCGCGACGCTGCGGACTTTTACGAACAGCGCCTGACGTGCCCTGCTCGGCGTCGCATAGTGGCGGAAGATAATTCCCGATCCGCGCGGCAGTGCGTCGATCGCGGACCACAGTGCATCACCCAACCGCTCGTCGGTCATCAGCCAGCGGCGCGGCAAAGCGGAGGGGCGGGGGTGGCGGCGCGGCATCGTGCCACCTATAGCGCGGCTTATGTCAGCCGAAACCGCTTCCTCCCGCCTCGCCGATATCCACGCCCGCATCGCCCGCGCCGCGGCCACTGCGGATCGCCGCGCCGATGCGGTCACGCTGATCGCGGTCTCGAAAACGCAGGACGCCGAGGCGATTCAGCCGCTGATCGATGCCGGTCAGCGCGTGTTCGGTGAGAATCGAGTGCAGGAGGCGGCGGCCAAATGGCCGGAACTGCGCGCCGCGCATCCCGATATCCGGCTGCACCTTGTCGGGCAGCTTCAGTCGAACAAGGCCGCCGACGCGGTTGCGCTGTTCGATGCGATCCATTCGGTGGATCGGCCCTCGCTGGTTGCCGCGTTGACAAAGGCGATGGCGGAGAGCGGCAAGCGCCCCGATTGCTTCATCCAGGTCAATATCGGGGACGAGCCGCAAAAGGGTGGGGTGGCGGTCGCCGATCTGCCGGCGCTGCTGGCTGAGGCGCGCGCGGCCGACCTACCGCTTGCCGGGCTGATGGCGGTGCCGCCGTTTGAGGTTGATTCGGCACCCTATTTCGCGCTGCTGGCCAAGCTGGCGCGGGAGGCGGGGCTGGAGGGCCTTAGCATCGGCATGTCGGACGATTTCGAGGTCGCGGTGACGATCGGTGCGACGCATGTCCGCATCGGCACGGCGTTGTTCGGAGCGCGCGCATGAGCCTGTCGGTCCGTTTCGATGCGCTGATCTTCGACTTCGACGGCGTGCTGCTGGAGAGCGAGTTCGAGGGCAACCGGCACATCGCCGATTATCTGACCGGCATCGGCCACCCGACCAGCGCCGACGAGTCGATGGCTAACTTCATGGGGCTGGCGGGCCGCGAGTTCATTGAGGCGATCGAAAGCTGGATCGGGCGCACCCTGCCCGAGGATTTTCACGCCGCGCGTGAGGCGGAGAATCGCCGGGTGCTCGCTGAGGGGGTGGCAGAGGTCGCAGGTGCAATCGCCTTCGTCCGCGCAATGCCCGACGATCTGCCGCGCGCCATCGCTTCGTCGAGCAACAGTCACTGGATCGGGACGCATCTCGACCATCTCGGCATCCGCGATGCGTTTGACGGGCGGATCTTCAGTGGTCGTGAACATGTCGAGCGCGGCAAGCCGGCACCTGACATCTACCTCCACGCGGCCGCGCAATTGGGTGTGCCGATCGAGCGTTGCGCGATCCTTGAGGATTCACCCGTGGGTGCGACCGGGGCGGTGGCGTCCGGCGCCCATGTCATCGGCCTGTGCGCGGGCAATCACTGCGGCCCGGACCATGCCAGCCGCCTGCGCGCGCTAGGCGTCCACGACATCGCGCACGACTTCACCGAAGTCGCGCGACTGCTGGCCTAAGCGGTTCCGCCGACGGTCAGTCCGTCGAGCAACAGCGTAGGCTGACCGACGCCGGCAGGAACGGACTGCCCGCCCTTGCCGCACATGCCGATGCCCTCATCGAGCGCGAAATCGTTGCCAATCCCTATCACCCGGGTCAGGCTGGTCGGACCGTCGCCAATCAGGGTCGCGCCCTTGATTGGGGCGCCCAACTTGCCGTTCTCGATCTTGTACGCCTCGGTGCAAGAGAACACGAACTTGCCCGACACGATGTCCACCTGACCGCCGCCGAAGCTCTTGGCGAAGATGCCCTTCTTCACCCGGCTCAGCAGCTCGGCGGGATCGTCCTGGCCCCCGCGCATGAAGGTGTTGGTCATGCGCGGCATCGGGGCGTGCTGAAACGACTCGCGGCGGCCATTGCCGGTCGGTTCGACGCCCATCAGCCGCGCGTTCATGCGATCCTGCATATAGCCGCGCAGGATGCCGTCTTCGATCAGCACCGTTTCGCGCGTCGGGGTGCCCTCGTCATCAATCGACAGCGACCCGCGGCGGTCGGTGATCGACCCGTCGTCGACCACGGTGACGCCGGGCGCCGCGACGCGCTCGCCGATGCGGCCGGAAAAGGCACTGGTGCCCTTGCGGTTGAAATCACCCTCGAGGCCATGGCCGATCGCCTCGTGCAGCAGGATGCCGGGCCAACCGGGGCCGAGCAGCACGGTCATCTCCCCCGCCGGGGCATCGACCGCATCGAGATTGACCAAAGCCTGCGCCAGCGCCTCGTCGATCGCGCGGTTCCAGGTCTCCGGCTGCATCAACCGGTCATAGAGTGCGCGGCCGCCGGTGCCGAAGCTGCCGGTCTCGCGGCGCCCGTTGGATTCGACCACGATGCTGACGTTGAGGCGGACCAGCGGGCGGACGTCGGTAGCAATGAAGCCGTCTGGGCGAACGATCTCGACCACGCTCCACGATCCGAGCAGGCTGACCGACACCTGCACCACGCGCGGGTCGCGGGCGCGGGCGGCGGCGTCGATCGTCTGGCACAGGTTCACCTTGTCGGCGAAGGGGACCAGATCGAGCGGGTCGGCATCGGTGTAGAGGTGGCGATTGGTGCCAACCGGGGCCGCAGCCTTGGGGCCGGTCGCCGGATCGATCAGCGCCATCGTCTCGCCCGCGCGGCGAATCGCGGCGTCGCTGATCTCATTGGCATGGGCAAAGGCGGTGGTCTCGCCGCTCACCGCGCGCAGGCCGAAGCCCGAATCGGTGTTGTAGGACGCGGTCTTGAGTCGCCCGTCGTCGAAGCCAAACGCCTCCGACTTGCGATATTGCAGGTAAAGCTCGCCATCCTCAGCCGTGGCGAGGATCGATGCGGTCAGGCGCTGCGCGGCGTCGGCATCGAAGCCGTCGCGGTAGAGGAAACCTCGGGGATCGCTGTACATCCCCTCAATATAGGCGGATCAGACGCTCGCGCCAGCCGGGTGGTCGGGCAATTGCGACTGGTCGGCGCCATCGGCGGGACCGCCGATCAGCACGAAGCGGCGGTCGCAATAGCCGCAATCGACATAACCATGCTCGTCGATCTGCAAAAACACGCGCGGATGGCCGAGCGCGGCGGCGATTCCGGCATGCGCGCCGTCACAGGCGACGCGGGCGGTGGTGACGCGGGTGATTTCGGGCGGCGCGATCATGGCTCTGCGGTTAGCAAAGCGGCGGAGGGGCGGCAATGGATTGTTGGGGGCTTGTTGGGTGCGGATTCGCTTGCCAATCGCCGCCCACCGTCCCACTTCCGCGGCATGAGCGACGCGGCAATCGAGATTGACGGCCTTTCCAAGGTCTATCAGGGCGGCAAGCAGGCGCTGGACGGGGTGAGCTTCACCGTGCCGCGCGGGCAGATTTTCGGGCTGCTAGGGCCGAACGGCGCGGGGAAGTCGACGCTGATCAATATCCTGGCGGGCCTCGTCAACAAGACCGGCGGACGCGCAAGCATCTGGGGCTTCGACATCGACGCCAGCCCGCGCAACGCCAAGCGCGCGATCGGGATCGTCAATCAGGAGATCATGTTCGACCCGTTCTTCACACCGGTCGAGACGCTGGAAATCCAGGCGGGCCTCTATGGCGTGCCCAAGGCGGAGCGGCGGTCAATGGAGCTGCTGCGCGCGGTGCATCTGGAGGACAAGGCGCGCGCCTATTCGCGGACGCTGTCGGGCGGGATGAAGCGGCGGCTGATGGTGGCGAAGGCGATGGTGCATTCGCCGCCGGTACTCGTGCTCGATGAGCCGACTGCGGGTGTCGATATCGAATTGCGCCAGCAGCTCTGGGCCTATGTCCGTACGCTCAACGATCAGGGCGTGACGGTGGTGTTGACGACCCACTATCTCGAGGAGGCCGAGCAGCTGTGCGATCGCATCGCGATCATCAACCACGGCAAGCTGATCGCCAACGAACCGACCCGCGAACTGGTCGGCAAGACTCAGGAAAAGGCAGTCGAGGTGGTGGTCGATCGCGACATCGTCACGCTGCCCGCCAATGGCTGTTTCCAGAAGATTGAGGCGAAGGGCGAGCGGACGCTGGTGATCACCTATCGCAAGGACCGCGCGAATGCCGGCGAGGTGCTCGGTGCGGTGCAGGCGGCGGGGTTCGGGATCGTTGACGTCAGCACGCGCGAGGCGGATTTGGAGGACGTCTTCCTGAGCCTGACCCGGGCGGCGAACGCCGCTTAACGCCGGTAGCGCGCGAAGAAGCGCCACATCGCGTCATTGTCCGCAGTCCAGACATGGCCGCCGCCGCGCAGGATATGGGCGGCGACCTCGGCCTGCGCCCGGCAGCGCGTGTGGAGCCGCTCATAGAGATTGGCGGCGAGGTCGCGGCGCAGGGGGCCGGCGGTGCAGCCGTTAAGCGCGGCCCAGCGCGCCTCAGCCGCCTCCATCGTGTACTGCCAATAGCCCGCGCCGCCGCCCTGCACCGGATTGGTGCCATCGGCATCGCCAGCAAACGCGATCACCGGCATCGGGTGTTTGGGCGTGCAGGTGGCGGGATCGGGGCGGGTCTTGTCGCTCGGCAGCGGGTTGCCCGCGCGCAGGCCCACCACCGGGGCGATCGCGGCGAAGCGGTCGGAGGCGACACAGCCCAGCCATGACGTCATCCGTCCGCCGCCCGACAGGCCGGTGGCATAGACGCGCTTGGCATCGGCGCAGCCGCTGGCAGCCAGCCAGTCGATCGCGGTCTTGAGGAACGCCACGTCATCGGCATCGCCCGGCACCGGTACCTTGCCGGTGACGGTGGGAACGCCGGGAATGTTCCACACGAAGCCACGCTCGACCGGGATGCCGGCGTCGGGCGCCGCGACGAGGAAGCCGTGGCGGTCGCTGCTCGCCTCCAGCTTCGATTGCGCAAGGATCGCGGCTCCGTCGCCGCCACTGCCGTGCAGCGCGAACACCAGCGGGAGGCGATCTGGCTTTGCGTCGGCGGGCACGTGGAGCAGCAGCGCGCGGCCGGTATCGCCGATTGTCACCCGCGCCGTTGTGCCCGGCGCGACGGGGCAGCCGGGCGCCGCGAGCGTGGGGGCAAGCGGGGCGAGTAGCGCGACGGCGGCGGCGAGGATCAGGCGCATCGGAATCTCCTTGAGCGGCCCTCGCTATGGCCTGCGCCGCTGCCCGGCAACCGCAGCGTGTTTGAAATCGCCACGCTTTGTCGCATAGCGGCGCCCCGCCATCGGTGCGCGAAGGAACGAGATTGGCCCACGACCCTCATCAGTGCGACGTGCTTGTCATCGGATCGGGTGCCGCCGGTCTCACCGCCGCGCTCAATTTGGCCGAACGATTCCGCGTCACGGTGCTGGCCAAGGGCGGCCTAGATGAAGGATCGACGGCATGGGCGCAGGGCGGGATCGCCGCGGTGCTGGAGCCCGGTGACACGTTCGAGGCGCATATCGAGGATACGATGGTCGCCGGCGCGGGCCTGAACGACCGCGCGACGGTGGAGATGGTGGTTGAGAATGCCCCCGCCGCGATCAACCGGCTGGTCGAGCTGGGGGTGCCGTTCAACATGGACGGCAATGCGCTGCATTTGACGCGCGAAGGCGGGCACAGCGCGCGACGCATCGTCCATGTCGATGACGCCACCGGCTGGGCGGTGCAGGTCGCGCTGATCCGCGCGGCGCAGGCGCATCCGAATATCACCCTTGTCCCCGACATGGTGGCGATCGACCTTGCCACCAGTCGCCACGAGCTGCGCTATTCGGGCGCGGGTAAGGTGTGGGGCGTCTATGCCGTCAACCGTGCCACCGGCGGCGTCGAGCTGTTCACCGCCAATGCCACGGTGCTGGCGACCGGCGGGGCGGGGCGCACTTACCTCTTCTCCACCGCACCCAAGGGGGCGACGGGAGACGGTATCGCGATGGCGTGGCGCGCGGGCTGCCGCATCTCGAACATGGAGATGATGCAGTTCCACCCGACCTGCCTCTACCATCTCGACGTCAAGAACTTCCTGATTACCGAGGCGGTACGCGGCGAGGGTGGGCGGCTGATCAACCCGCAGACCGGCAAGCGGTTCATGGCGGATTATGATCCCGAGCGGATGGAGCTGGCCCCGCGCGACGTCGTCGCCCGCGCGATCGATGCGGAGATCAAGCGTGACGGCCTCGACTATGTCCATCTCGACATCAGCCATATGCCGCCGGAGTTCGTGAAGGGGCATTTCCCCAACATCTACGACAAGCTGATCGGCCTTGGCATCGACATGACTACGGGGCCAATCCCGGTGGTACCGGCGCAGCATTATACCTGTGGCGGGATCGTCATCGATCTGGACGGGCGCACCGATTTGCCTGGCCTTTATGCCGCAGGCGAGTGCAGCGAGAGCGGGCTGCACGGCGCGAACCGGCTCGCCAGCAACTCGCTGCTCGAATGTTTCGTGTTCGGCGAGGCGGCGGCGCGGCATATCGCGGCGAACTGGGACGATCTGCCCGCCCCGCCGCCGATCCGGCCATGGGACGAGAGCCGCGTCACCGATTCGGACGAAGAGGTGGTGATCAAGCAGAACTGGACCGAGATTCGCCGGTTCATGTGGAACTATGTCGGCATCGTCCGCACCACCAAGCGGCTCGAGCGCGCCGCCCACCGGATCAAGCTGCTGAACGACGAGGTCGCCGATTATTACGGCCATTTCCGCGTGACGCCGGACCTGATCGAGCTGCGCAACCTGCTCCAATCGGCCGAGCTGATCGTGCGGTCGGCGCTGCACCGGCATGAGAGCCGTGGGCTGCACTACAATCTCGACTTTCCGACCACGTTGCCGGAGGCAGCCGACACGGTGTTGACGCCATGACCGCGGCGTGGCGCGACACGGATCGCGCCTGGCTCGCTATCCTCGGCCTGGCACTGGCGTTGCGGGTAGCGGCGTCCTTCTGGCCGAGCCTCCACCATCCTGACGAGCTGTGGCAATATCTGGAAACAACACGGCATGTCCGCGGCGATCCCTGGATCCAGACATGGGAAGCGGAGGCGGGGATTCGATCCTGGCTGCTGCCGCTGATCTTCGCCGGGCCGATGGCACTGGGCGATGCGATTGCGCCGGGATCGCAGCTTGGCGTCGTCTTCGCCCGGCTGGTCTGTGTGGTCGTGGCGCTGGGCGGAGTGGTGGCGATCGGCGCGCTGGGTGCGCGGGTGTCGCGCGCGCATGGGATCGTCGCGCTGTTTGCAGCGGCGATCTGGTTCGAGCTGGTCTATTACGGCGCGCGCACGCTGAGCGAGCCGATTGCGACGGCGGCGTTGCTTGGCGCTGCAGCGCTGGGCGCGAGGGGCGGTCGTCGGGATATCATTTGGGCCGGGCTGCTGCTGGGTTTGGGCGTTGCGGTGCGGTTTCATTTTGGGCCAGCCGCCTTCGTCCTTGCGCTCGGCATCGCGCGGCTGGACCTGCGGCACTGGGGGCGCCTGATCGCCGGGGGCGTCGCTGCGCTGCTGGTGAGCGGGCTGTCAGAGCTGGTGATGGGGGCAACGCCGCTCGCCTGGATTTACCACAATATGCACCACAATCTGGTCGAAGGTCGCGCGGCGAGCTTCGGGGTCAGTCCAGCCTGGTGGTATCTGCAGGCGCTGTGGGAACTGTGGGGATTTGCGCTGCCATTGTTGGTCGGATTGGCGGTGCTGGGTGCGCGGCGGTATCCGGTGCTGCTCGCTGCGGCGCTGGTCAATCTCGCGGTCCATTCGGGGATCGGGCACAAGGAGCTGCGCTTCATCCTGCTGACCGATGCGCTGATCCTGGCGTTGGCGGCGATCGGCAGCGTCGATCTATTGCGTCGCTGGACAACCGCGCCGCGTGCGGTGGCGGCACTCGGTGCCGGATGGCTCGCACTGTCCGTGGCGTGCGCCGCGTTCGGTTCGGCGGCGGCGCAATGGGGCGCCTTGGGCCGACTGATTTCGGTATGGCGGACGGCCGGGGCGCAGCCGGGTGGATGTGGCGTAGGGGTGGTACGTAGCCCCGGGAGTATTACCGCAAGCCATGTCCTGCTGGGGCGAGATTGGCCAATCTACGAATATGACGCGTCAACTGCGGACGCCGCGCGTCGCTCACGCGCGTTCAATGTGGTGATCGCCGCACCCGGCAGCGGGCGCGACCTCCAGGGCTTTCAACTGATTCAGTGCACCGGTTCAGGACATGGTGATTATTGCGTCTCGCGTCGTCCCGCAGGGTGCACGCAAGCTGAAGGTGATCGCAAACACACGGCCAATGCGTTTTTGAGACGTCATAATCGCTGATCGTCTGTCTGCACTAATACCGTCTGACAGCGGTCCTTTGGTCGAATCTTCACGCTTTGGCGTCATATTGCCCGCGTTCGTCGCAGAAGCCGTGCCGGAGCCTTGAGCCCGAGTGCTGCGACGCCGCATGTTCGCTTTGGGCAAGGGGCGTGGTATCGTGTTGGGGATGCAGGAGTTTACGATTCTTCAGCGGGCAATGACTTTGGCCGGCCTGGCGCCGGTATTGCTGATCGGCGCGGGCGTTCATCGCGACGACCTGCCCCGCGACCTCACGCCTGCCAGCTATCGGGTATCGATGCCGATTCCGGCCACGCCCAAGCCGCTCCCGGTCTTTCCCGCTCCTGCAGGGCTAACCGCAACGGTCGATGCCCTTGCGCGCGATTTCGGCGGGGTCGTCGGCATCTCGGTCCGCAGCCTCGAATGGGGGTGGCAGGTCGACGCCAATGGCAATCGCCGCATGCCCCAGCAGAGCGTGAGCAAGCTGTGGGTCGCGATGACCGTGCTCGACGCGCGCGACAAGGGGCGGCTGACGCTGGATGATCCGGTCGAGCTGACCCGCGAGCATCTGACGCTGTTCCACCAGCCGATCGCGTCTTTGGTTGTGCGCGATGGTGTTTATCGCACGACGGTGCGGGAGCTGTTGCTGCGCGCGATGCAGACGAGTGACAATACGGCCAATGACCGGTTGCTGACCCTGGTCGGCGGGCCGCAGGCGGTGCGCGCGTTCATCGCCGAGCGCGCGCTTGGCGAAATCCGTTTCGGGCCGGGCGAGCGGTTGCTGCAGGCCGGGACCGCAGGGCTCGCCTGGAACCAGCGCTATTCGATGGCGGGCGAGTTCCAGCGCGCGCGCGCGGCATTGCCGCCGACGGTGCGACGCGCGGCATTCGATTCCTATGTTGCCGATCCGGTCGATGGCGCCGCGCCCTCGGCGATTGCGCTGGCGCTGGCACGACTCAAGGCCGGCGAGCTGCTGTCGGCGTCCTCGACCAGTTTCCTGACCAACGTCATGTCGGGCACACGCACGGGCAAGGCGCGGCTGCGCGCGGCCGTGCCAGTGGGCTGGGTTCTGGCGCACAAGACCGGCACCGGCCAGGATCTGGGCGCGCGCACGGCTGGCTTCAACGATATCGGCATCCTCACCGCGCCGGACGGCAAGGCCTATTCGATCGCCGTGATGATCGGGGACACCCCGCGCCCGGTGCGCGAACGCCAGCAGCTGATGCAGGCGGTGGTGGCGAGCGTGGTTGCAAACCACCGGTAAAGTCCCGGCAACGCGAACCGCTTAGCTCTCGCCCGCGCCGCGCGTCGCTGCTAAGCCTCCCCGATGCCTCATCTCTACCTCGTCGACGGCTCGAGCTTTATCTTTCGCGCCTATCATGTGCTGCCCAAGCTCACCAACAAGCATGGCGAGCCGGCGGGCGCGGTCTATGGCTATGTCTCGATGCTGTGGAAGCTGGCGAGCGAGCTGCACAAGGCGGAGGGACCGAGCCATCTGGCGGTGATCCTCGACAAGAGCGAGCATACGTTCCGCAACGAACTCTACGACCAGTACAAGGCGCACCGCCCGCCCGCGCCCGAGGATCTGCGCCCGCAATTCCCGATGATCCGCGACGCGACGCGCGCGTTCAGCCTGCCGTGCATCGAGGAATTGGGCTGGGAGGCGGACGACCTGATCGCATCCTATGCCAAGGCGGCGCTGGCGCAGGGGTGGCAGGTGACGATCGTCAGTTCCGACAAGGATCTGATGCAGCTGCTGACCGAGCCGGGCATCGACATGCTCGACACGATGAAGGACCGGCGCATGGGGCCGGAGGCAGTGGTCGAGAAGTTCGGGGTCGGGCCGGACAAATTGGGCGAGGTGCTGGCGCTGATGGGCGACAGCGTCGACAACGTTCCCGGCGTGCCCGGCGTCGGGCCGAAGACGGCGGCGAAGTTGATCCTGGAGCATGGCGATGTCGAGGCGGTGCTCGCCGCCGCGCCCGACATGAAGAAGGGCAAGCTGCGCGATAATCTGATCGAGCATGCCGATATGGCGCGGCTGTCGCGCAAGCTGGTCGCGCTGGCCGACGACGTGCCGCTGCCCGAGCCGCTCGACGATTTCGTGCTCGATGGGATTCCCGATGCGCCGCTGCGTGCATTTCTGGAGCATCACGGGTTCAAGACACTGCTGACCCGGCTGGGGAGCGAGTCGAGCTCGGTCGCGGATGCGCCGGTCGAAACGCATGAGGTGCCCGGCCTCGAGCCTGATCCGCCCTGCGACCATGATGGCTATGAGACGGTGGTCGATGAGGCGGCGCTGGACCGCTGGATCACGGTGGCGCAGCATCAGGGATGGGTCGCGGTGGATACCGAGACGACCGGGACCGACGCGACCCGCGCCGAGCTGGTCGGGGTCAGCCTGGCGCTGCACCCCAATCTCGCTTGCTATATCCCGATCGGACATGGCGGGACCGACATGTTCGCCGAAAAGCCGGTGCAACTCGACCGCGCGACGGTGCTGGCGAAGCTCAAGCCGCTGCTTGAGGACCCGGCGGTGCTCAAGATCGGGCACAACCTCAAATATGACCTGATCATCCTCGGCCGGCTGGGGATCGACATCGCGCCGTTCGACGACACGATCGTGATGAGCTTCGACCTCGACGCCGGGTTGCACGGGCATGGCATGGATGAGCTGGCGGCGACGCATCTGGCGCACAGCTGCATCGCGTACAAGGAAGTGACCGGGAGCGGCAAGAAGCAGATCGGTTTCGCCGAAGTCGATCTGAAGGCCGCGACCCGGTACGCCGCCGAGGATGCCGATGTGACGCTGCGGCTGTGGCGGCGGTTGAAGCCGCGCCTCGCTTATGAAGGCGCGACGCGGGTCTATGAGATGGTCGACCGGCCGTTGGTGCGGGTGATCGCCGACATGGAGCGCGCAGGCATCAAGGTCGACGCGACGGTGCTCGCGCGGCTGTCGGACGAATTCTCGAAGCAAATTGCGAGCCTGGAGGGCGAGATTCACGCCATCGCCGGGTTCAAATTCACCATCGGCAGCCCCAAGCAATTGGGCGACGTGCTGTTCGACAAGATGGGGATCAAGGGCGGGCGCAAGGGCAAGTCGGGGGTCTATTCGACCGACGTCAACGAGCTGGAGCGGATCGCGGCGGACAAGGATTCGCCGGGGCGGGAGATGGTGCTGAAGGTGCTCGACTGGCGCCAGCTGTCGAAGCTCAAATCCACCTATACCGACGCGCTGCAGGCGCAGATCAACCCGGCGACGGGCCGCGTGCATACCAGTTACTCGCTGACTGGCGCGCAGACCGGGCGGCTGTCATCGACCGACCCAAACCTGCAGAATATCCCGATCCGCACCGAAGTCGGGCGGCAGATCCGTGATGCGTTCGTCGCCGAGCCGGGCAATGTCATCCTGTCGGCCGACTATTCGCAGATCGAGCTGCGCCTCGCCGCGCATATCGCCGATGTGCCCGCGCTGCGCGAGGCGTTCGAACAGGGTGAGGACATCCACAACCGCACCGCGATGGAGCTGTTCGGTGAGGTCAATCGCGACACCCGCGGTCGGGCTAAGACGATCAACTTCGCGATCCTCTATGGCATCAGCCGCTGGGGGCTGGCCGGGCGGCTCGACGTCACGCCGGACGAGGCGCAGGGGATGATCGACCGCTATTTCCAGAGCTTCCCCGGCATCAGCCGCTACATCGCCGACACGCTGAACGAGGCGAAGGCGCGCGGCTACACGACGACGCTGTTCGGGCGGAAGACGCACTTCACCCGAATTAACGCGCCCAACCAGAATGAACGCGCCGGCAGCGAGCGCGCCGCGATCAACGCACCGATCCAGGGAACCAGCGCCGACATCATCAAGCGCGCAATGGTGCGGATGGGGCCGGCGTTGCTGGACGCGGGGCTGCCGAACGTCCGCATGCTGCTGCAGGTGCATGACGAACTGGTGTTCGAACTGCCCGAAGGCGATGTCGAAGCGGCGTCGGCGGTGATCCGCCGGGTGATGGAGACTGCAGCTGAACCGGCGGTCACGCTGACTGTCCCGCTGGGCGTCGAGATCGGCACGGGTGCGAGCTGGGGCGCGGCGCATTGAGCACCGCCGCCGCGCAGAACGGCCCTTCCGATGACCTGAACGCGCTCGCCAAGGGCGGGCGGACGAACATCTTCGGCTTTTTCCTGCGCCTCCTCGCGCGCCTGCCGTTCCTGTTCATCGCCGGGCGGCTCTATGGCGCAGAGACGGTCGGGCGGTTCGCGCTTGCCGTGGTGGTGGTCGAGCTGGCGGCGTTGCTCGCGACGCTCGGGCTCAAGCGCGGGCTGGCGCAGGCGCTGGCGTCGACCGACCGACCGCACGCCCATGTCGTGTGGGATGGAATGGTCGTCGCCTTCGTCGTTTCGGTGCTCGCGAGCGCGTTGCTGTTCGCCTTTCCCGACCTGATGTTCCCCAACAGTGGGACCACCGGGCTCGACCGCTATCTGGCGGTGATCGTGTTTGCCATCGCCTGGTCCGATGTCAGCCTCGCCGCGCTCGCCTATCGCAACAATGTGAAGGCAACGGTGACGGCGCGGGCGATCGTCGAGCCATGGACGATCAGCATCGCGGCGTGGGTGCTCTATTATGTCTCCGCGCGCGATGGCCTGATCATCGCCTATGTGCTGTCGATGGCGGCGGCGCTGGTGGCGAGCCTGATCCCGTTCATCCGCAGCTATGGCCTGCCGCATGGCTGGTCGCCGCGGGTTACGCCGTTGCTTCAGCTCGCCCGGCGCAACATGCCGCTGGCCGGGGCCGACGCGCTCGAATGGGGATCGCGCAACATCGATCGGTTCATCCTCGGCCTGTTCTTCCCGCCGGCGATCGTCGGCATCTATTACATGGCGCAGCAGGTCTCCTCGATCCCGCAAAAGCTCAAGACCAGCTTCGATCCCGTGCTTGGGCCGGTGATCGCACGCAATCTGGCGGCGGGGAATCGCGGGGCGATCGCGGCGCAGGTGCGGCAGGTCGGATTCTGGATCATCACGTTACAGGCGGCATTACTGCTGATGGGCGGCATCCCGGCGGAAGGGGTGATGGGCGTGGTCGGCCCGCAATTCGTGGTCGGCGCAGTGGCCCTGTGCTTCCTGCTTGCGGCCGAGGTCGCCGCGACGCCGGGCGCGGTAGCCGAAGCGGGGCTGGTCTATATGGCGCGGCATCGCAATCTGGTGGTGTCGATGCTGTTGCTGGCGTTCCAGGCGGCGTTGAGCTTTGCGCTGGTGTTCCAGATGCGGGCGATGGGCCTCGACATCCACGTTCAGGCGCTGGGGCCGGCGATGGCGCTGGTGCTGACGCTGGCGCTGGGGTCGACGATCAAATGTTGGATGCTGGCGCGGATTACGGGGGCATCGGTATTCAGCCTGCGCCCCGGTTTCATCGCGGCGATCATGGTCGCGGGAGCGGTCGGCTGGGCGTTCACCCGGCTGCCGCACCGCCTCGAATGGCTGGAGCTTTCGGTCGGTGTTCCGGCGATCTGCATCGCCTATTTCGCGGTGATCGGGAAATGGGCGTTTGGGCCTGAGGACCGCCAGCTGTTCAAGAAGATGCCGAAGAGCGAACCGACGCTGCCCGACGAGAAGGTTTGAGCCTCCATTTGTCCTGAGCCTGTCGAAGCGCGGCTCCCGAATCTTGAGGTTCAGGATAGGCCCTTCGACAAGCTCAGCGCAAACGGAGGTGGGAGGTCCGCACTCAGTGCCGGAAGTGGCGCATCCCCGTGAAGACCATCGCAAGACCGGCTTCGTCCGCCGCCGCGATCACCTCATCGTCGCGGATCGATCCGCCGGGCTGGATCACTGCGGTGGCGCCCGCCTCGACCGCGGCGAGCAAGCCGTCGGCGAAGGGGAAGAACGCGTCGGAGGCGACCGCGCTGCCGATCGTGCGCGGCGTGCTCCAACCGGCCTTCTCGGCGGCGTCCTTGGCCTTCCACGCGGCGATGCGCGCGGATTCGAGACGGTTCATCTGGCCCGCGCCGATGCCCGCCGTGCTCCCGCCGCTGGCATAGACGATCGCGTTCGACTTGACGTGCTTGGCGACGGTCCAGGCGAACAGGCAGTCGGCCAGCTCCTGATCGGTCGGCGTGCGCTGCGTCACGACCTTGAGCGCGTCCTGCGTCACCCGGCCATTATCACGCGACTGGACCAGCGCGCCGCCGGCGATGGTCTTAAGCATCAGGCCGGGGCGGGCGGGATCGGGCAGATCGCCGCAGATCAGCAGGCGCAGGTTCTTCTTCGCG
The DNA here is from genome assembly GCA_942493255.1 of uncultured Alphaproteobacteria bacterium. GTDB lineage: Bacteria > Pseudomonadota > Alphaproteobacteria > Sphingomonadales > Sphingomonadaceae > Sphingomonas. The sequence goes on from OW818683.1 coordinate 332,168, forward strand.
GCAAAGATCGCCTTCGCCTCTTCGCTCGCGCCCGGCGCAACGACGACTTCGGTGAAGATATCGGTGATCGCCTTCGCCGTTTCGGCGTCGAGCGGGCGATTGAGCGCGATGATGCCGCCGAATGCCGACACCGAGTCACAGGCGAGCGCAGCCTTGTACGCGTCCACCAGCGTATCGGCGGTGGCGACGCCACACGGATTGGCGTGCTTGACGATGACCACGGTCGGCGGGCCGTCGCGGAATTCGCTGACCAGTTCGAGCGCGGCGTCGGCGTCGTTGTAATTATTGTAGCTCAGCTCCTTGCCCTGCAGCTGCTCGGCCTGCGCGATGCCCGGCGTCGCGGGGCCGGCGGGGAGGTAGAGGGCGGCGGACTGATGCGGGTTTTCGCCGTAGCGGAGTTCTTCGCCGCGCTTGAACACCATGGGCAGCGTTTCGGGGAAACGCTCGCCCTGATCGGCGAAGGCGAACCAGCTGGCGATGGTCGAATCATATTGCGCGGTCAGGGCATAGGCCTTGGCGGCGAAGCGCTTGCGGTCTTCCAGCGTGGTTTCGCCAGCTGCGACCACGGCATAGTCGGCGGGGTCGGTGACGATCGCGACGAAAGCGTGGTTCTTGGCGGCGGAGCGGACCATCGACGGACCGCCGATATCGATATTCTCGATGATCTCGTCGCGGCTCGCGCCCTTTGCGACGGTCTGGGCGAAGGGGTAGAGGTTGACGACGACCAGATCGATCATGCCGATCGCATGTTCGCTGGCCGAGGCCATGTGGCCTGCATCGTCGCGCACCGCGAGCAGACCGCCATGGACCACCGGGTGCAGCGTCTTGACACGGCCATCCATCATCTCGGGAAAGCCCGTGAGGTCGGAGATGTCGCGCACCTCCAGCCCTGCCTCACGCAGCACCTTTGACGTGCCCCCGGTAGAGACGAGTTCGACCCCCTTGGCGGCAAGCGCCTGACCGAGTTCGACGATCCCGGTCTTGTCGGAGACCGAGAGGAGGGCGCGGCGGATGGTGATGCTGGTCATGGCGGGGGCCTCTAGGATGCGGGCCAAATTATCGCAATGCCGTAGCGACGCCTCAGCTGCCCTCGCGCGCCCGGTGGAATAGCCAAGAGATGCTGGAGCCGCCGGTCAGGGCTTCACCGGTCAGCACCAACTGCTGCGTTTCACGTGGAATGCCCTTGGCATCGATCCACACGCTTTCCTCGATCGCGAGTGCGCCGCCACGCGCGCGGAACTGCCACACCGATCCCGATCGCGTGCGCAGCAATGCGCCCGAACCATCGGCGGTGGGGGTGGCTTCGACGGCGGGGTGAAGATGGAAGCGGACGGTGAACGGCACCGCTTCATTTTTGCCACCACGCTTGGCGGCGGGGAGCAGGCTGTCTTCGCCGCGCACGTCGCGCCCGTCGGTGCCCAGCGCGATGGTGCGGCGGTGGATCACGCTGTGGCGACGGGCATAGCCGTCATGGCTCGCCTCGATCCTGCTGGCGGTATCGGTCTCGTTGCGGCTCAGCTCCATCTCGACCACGCCGCGGCCGAGCGTGCCGTCGGGATGGATCGCGGTGGAATTGCTGTCGCGCACGACCAGGGTGGAGTGGGCGGCAGTCGTCCGCAGCCCCTCGGTCAACGCGGCAGGCAGGCGCAGATCGGCACCGCGCGCGCCGCCACAGCTGACCACGATCCGCTCGGCACCGTCGGAAAACTCGAAAGCAAGGGTCGAGGCGCAGCCGCCCGCCATCACCCGCGCGATCGGCGGCGGGGCGGCGTCCATGATCAGCACCGTCCCCTGCTGGGCGAGCCGCTGATAGCCCCATTCATGCGCCTGACGCAGCGGGCGGACGCGCGCGCCGGTGGCCGCAACCGTCTGTTCGATCACGTCCCCGGAAATGGGAATCCCGCCCTGCCAGCTTGCCAGCCCGCCATCGCCATGGCTGACGCCGAGCAGCGCCGAGACCATGCGGTCGATGGCGGCGACGACAAATCCGGGGGCATCAAGCCGGCGCGCGGCATAGGTTTCGCGCAACAGCGTCAGCAGCTGAATCGCGTCGAGCAGCGCGGCAGGCGAGCGACCGGTGATGCCGCCGTCGCGGCTGACCGCTCCGGTGATCGCGCGCGACAGGCCGGCCTCGCCGAACGACCGTCGCGGGTCGCCTCCGGGAATCATCAGCCCGGCGGTCAGCACCCCGCACCAGGCGGCAATGCGCGGCGCCCCGGTGGGCGCGCGATCGGCGGCGCGGTCGAGGTGGCGCGCGCCGCGGGCAAGCGCGTGGAGCACTTGTGAGCGATAGACGAGGTCGGTGCTCGACAGGATCAGCGGCGCGTGCGCGGTCCAATATTGCAGGCGGCGACCCCATAGATCGGCGCGCCACGCGGGGTCGGCGACCTTGCCGGCATGCGCCGCCAGCCAGCCGCGCATCAACGCTTCGGCGATCGGCGCGGCCTGTTGCCGGGTAGCGACGGTGGACAGGTCGCGCAGCCAGGCAAAGCTGTGCAGATGCTCGCCAAAGGCGGCGGACCAGCCGGGCCGGGCGAAATCAAGCGCGGTGACGTCATGGCTCTCGCCGCGAAACATCAGCTTGCCGTCGAGCAGCGCATTGCCGCGCGCCGGATCGCCCATGAACGGATCATCGGTCACCGCGATCAGCTTGAGCGGATGCCGCCCCTTGAGGCGCAGCGCGTGGATCGGGGTGCGCCAGCTCAAGCGGAACAGCTTTTCGGATATGCGGTCGGCCAGCGACAGGCCACGGTCGCCCCCGACCCGGATGAGCCGCTTGCCCTGCTCGATCCCATCGGCGGGCTCATCGCCGTCAATGCTCACCCGGCCCGCAGTGCTGCGATGTTCTCGGCATAGGCCGTGGGGCCGCCCTTGAACGCTGCCGTGCCCGCGACCAGTGCATCGGCTCCGGCGGCAATCACCCGCGCAGCGTTGCTGCGATCGACCCCGCCATCGACCTCCAGGTCGATCGACCGCCCGCTGGTGTCGATCCGGGCGCGCAGGGCCGAAATCTTAACGAGCTGGCTCTCGATGAACTTCTGCCCGCCAAATCCGGGGTTCACGCTCATCACCAGGATCAAATCGATCAGGTCCATGACATGATCGACGACGTCGACCGGCGTCGCGGGATTGAGCACGACCCCGGCGCGCTTGCCCAGCGCCTTGATCGTCTGCAGCGTGCGGTGAAGGTGCGGGCCGCTTTCGGGGTGGACCGACAGGCAGTCCGCGCCGGCCTCTGCAAATGCCTCCAGCATCGGATCGACCGGGGCGATCATCAGATGGACGTCGAACGGCTTGGTGCTGTGCGGGCGCAGCGCCTTGATCACCGCTGGGCCGATCGTGATGTTGGGGACGAAATGCCCGTCCATCACGTCGATATGGATCCAGTCGGCCCCGGCCGCGTCGATCGCGCGCACTTCCTCGCCCAATATGGCGAAATCGGCGGACAGGATGGACGGGGCGATGCGGACCGGGTTCATGGCCTTCCCTTTATCACCTCAACTCTAGGCGGCAACTCGCATGAGCCGCACCATGAAAAACCCGTCGAGCCCGCCATGGTCCGCAAGCATGCCGGGCAGGGTGCGCAGCCAGCCGCGCGCATGGGTGGGAATCCCCTCGGGCAGTTCGTCGGGCAGGATCGGGTCGATCGCGAAACCTGGATGGTCGGCCAGGAAGCGTTCGATCTGCTGTTCGCCCTCCTCGGGCTCGAGCGAGCAGGTGGCATAGACCATCAACCCGCCGTGGCGGACCCAGCGCGCCGCGCGCGGCAGGAGTTGCGCCTGAAGATCCGCCATCTCGGCGATCAGGCGCGGGCGGACGCGGTGGAGCACATCGGGGTGGCGGCGGAAGATGCCGGTGGCGCTGCATGGCGCGTCGAGCAGCACGGCGTCGGCCTCGAACCCCGGTTCCCATTTGAGGAGATCGGCGGCGATGACCTTCGCCGAAAGGCCGGTGCGCTCCAGATTTTCGTGAAGTCGCGCCAGACGACTTTCCGAGGCGTCGACGGCGGTGACGTCCCATCCGGCGGCGGCGAGTTGGAGCGTCTTCCCCCCCGGCGCGGCGCATAGGTCGAGCGCGCGACCCGATCCGCTGCCGTTTCGGGCGCCGATCAGGCGCGCGGGGAGCGAGGCGGCGATATCCTGCACCCACCACTCACCCTCGGCAAAGCCTTCATGCTCCGGAATGCTGGTGCCCGCCGCAACCCGGACATGGCCGGGCAGCAGGCTTTCGCCCTCGACGGCGGATTCGCCGCGCAATGTCAGGTCGAGCGGCGGCGGGGCGGCGATCGCGGCGCAGGCGGCGTCGGCGACACGCTCGCCCCAATTTCCGGCGATCCGGGCATAGACCTCGCCCGGCAGCGCGGGCGGGTCGGTCAGCACGGCATTCTGGCGCATCAGCGTGCCGAACACGCCATGGACCAGCTTGCGCGGGCCGCCATCGACCAACGGCAGCGCGGTCGAGATCGCCGCGTGTGGTGGGGTACCGAGCCGCAACGCCTGAACCAGCGCGATGCGCAGGACGAAGCGCGCCTTGGCGTCATCGGGCAGGCGGTTGCGCGTGGCGCTGTCGATCAGGTCGTCCAGATCCACGAGCCGGCGCAGCGCCTCAGCCGCGATCGCGTGCGCGAGCCCACGATCGGACGGGGCGAGCCCTTGGGTCGATGCGTCGAGCGCTTGTTCGATCGCGAGGCCGCGACGCAGGACTGCGTCGAGCAGGCGCAAGGCGGCGAGGCGTGCTGGAACGCCAGGAGGATTGGCGGGACGGGGCGGGGGGCGATGACCGGGAGTGCGGGGCATCACCGCCCCCTACGCCGAAACGGCTGCGGGTTCACCCCCAAAGCATCATTCCGAGAGGAATGCAGATCGCCGCGAATGGCATGACCCAGATCGCGATCCCGACCCATAACGCAATCCAGTCGCTCCGGCGTGGATGGACAACTGCGCCCCGTGGCACCACGCGCAGCGATGACGGGATGCGCACCCGACCGAGTGTCGTTGCCGCAATCGCGCGACGGCCGACGCCGTGAAAGAAGCGCGCAGTGCCTCCTGCGAATATCCCCTCGATTACGACATCGACGACGAAGCCGCCCGCCTGCTGCAATACTGCGCCAGCGACCTCGCCGACTGCTTCGCCGACGTCGTCGATCATCCGCGCCGGTTGGGATCGAGCGCGCTGCCGCGACGCGGGGCCGCGCGGACGCCCAAGGCAGACGGACGGTTGGCAGGCGCGGGGGCAGCGAACACGTCGAGCGGCGCACTCTGGCCCATCGTGACCGCCAGTTCCTCCAGCGCCGCGATGCGGTTGCCGGTATCGGGGTGGGTCGAAAACAGGCTATCGCCGCCGCGCGCGAGGCCAGGGACGATATAGAGCTGCGATGCCGCGGGATTGCGCTGTGCGACCGGATTCGGCACCGCTGCCGCGCCGTGGGCGAGCTTGGCGAGCGCCGAGGCGAGCGCGCGGGGGTTGCCGGAAATCTCCGCGCCGCCCTTGTCCGCGCCATATTCGCGCGTCCGGCTGATCGCCATCTGAACGATCATCGCGGCAAAGGGCGCGACGATCACAGCGAGGATCGTCGCCAGCATCGCGCCGCGATTGTCCCCGTCACCGCCGCGAAAGAACAGGCCGAAATTTGCGAGCATCGAGATCGCACCCGCGATCGTCGCGACCATCGTCATGATCAGCGTGTCGCGGTTTCGCACATGCGCCAGTTCATGGGCCATTACGCCCGCAATTTCTTCGCGGTTCAGAATATTGAGCAGACCCGTCGTCGCCGCGACCGCCGCATTCTCGGGATTGCGGCCGGTGGCGAAGGCGTTGGGGTGCGGCGAATCGATGACATAAACCTTGGGCATCGGCAGCTGCGCGCGCTGGGCCAAGCCCGCGACGAGGTTATAGAATTCGGGTGCCGAGGCGGCATCGACCTGTCGCGCGCCATGCATCTTCAGCACGATCTTGTCGGCGTTCCAGTAGGTGAACAGGTTCATCCCTACCGCGACCAGCAGTGCGATGATCATCCCGCCGCGCCCGCCGATGGTGAAGCCCAAAGCCATGAACAGCGCGGTCAGCGCAGCCAGCAACATCGTCGTCTTAAAGCCGTTCACTTGGATTCGATCCTTTCACTCCCCAATGTGGGAAATGCCACGTCCCGCTTCAATCGAGGAACCACCATGGGCAAGCGCCCCCCACATGTGAAGCCGCCCGCCTATCTGTCCAAGAGCCCGCCGCTGCCGCGACCGGAGGCGGGCAAGAAGGCGGAAACCGACCCGCTCGGCAACGATCCCACCCGCTATGGCGACTGGGAGCTGAAGGGCATCGCGATCGATTTCTGAACCGGCCCCGGAACGAAATCGGGGACGGCGCGTCCTGCGGCGATGACTGCGCCTTCCCGCACCCTGATGATCCGGATCGCCATCGGCATTGCCGCGGCGCTCCTTCTGCTGCTGCTCGTGCTCGCGATGATGCCTTGGGGGGCGTTCAAGGGGCGGGCGGAACGGGCGCTGACGGCCCAGATCGGTGCGCCGGTGACGATCGGGGCGATCGAGCGGCGCGGGTTCTTTTCCTTTTCGCCACTGCTCGACATTCGCGATCTGCGCATCGCCCAGCCGGACTGGGCCGGTGCAGGCGAGATGGTGCGGGTCGAGCGCGTGACCGTGCGGCTGCCGGTGCTGCCGATCCTGACCGGACGGTTCGCGCCTGAGCCGGTCGAGGCAGAGAACGGGCGCATCGTGCTGATTCGTGCGAAGGACGGGCGCAAGAGCTGGGAGCGTGAACGGGAGCGTAGCAGCGGCGGTGGCAGCGGGCTCGACCGGCTGGCGGTGCGCAACCTGATCCTCGACTATCGCGATGCAAAGAAGGACCGCCGCGCGACGCTGCGGATCGATTCGGATGGATCGGGCTTTCGTGCGAGTGGTGACGGCGCGCTGGGCGACGAACCGGTGCGAATCCAGATCGCTGGCGACCCGGTGGCGGGGCGCAAACGGTGGGGCTTTCGCGCGACCGTCGTGGGACCGCGCACCCGGATCGAGGCCGACGGCGCGATGGCGGCTCCGTTCAATACACGCGACATGGCGTTTGCACTCAAGGCGCGCGGTAACGACCTGCTCGATATCGATCGGGTGATCGAGGCGGGGCTGTTCGGTACCCAGCCTGTGGCGCTGACCGGTCAGGTGTCGCGCAAGGGCGACCAGTGGCGGATCGAGCGTCTCGCCGGGACGATCGGTCAATCGCGCCTGTCGAACGCGACCGCGACCGTGGACAAGAGCCAGCCGGGACGCACACGGATCGAGGGCGATGTCGTGCTCGCCACGCTCGCCTTTGACGATCTCGCCAGTGATCGCGGGTTGGCGATTGCCGCCGCGCGCCGCGCACGGCTGGGCGACCGGCTGGTGCCGGCGACGCAGATCGACCTCAAGAGCGTGAGCGATGTCGATGGCGTGCTGCGCGTGCGGGTGGATCGCATTCTCGGTACGATGGGCTTCGGTTCGGTCGATGCGACGCTGACGCTTGACGATGCGCGGCTGACCGTCGCTCCGTTCGCGATGGGGATGACGCCGGGGCGGATGAGCGGGCGCGTGGTGATCGACCAGCGTAGCGGCAAACCCGCGCCGACCCTGACGCTCGATCTGTCACTGCGCGGCAGCCGCATTGCGGCGCTGGCCGGGGACGGGGTGCTCGATGCACCGCTGCAGGGGCATGTCCGTCTGACCGGGGAGGGGCGCACGATCCGCGCCGCGGTCGGTCGGTCGAGCGGCAGCGTCGCGCTGGTCGGCGGCGCGGGGCGGATTCCGGCGAACATCGCGTCGTATCTTGGGCTGGATGTCGGGCGTGGCGCGCTGGTCGATGGCGACAAGGTGGCGGCGTTGCGCTGCATGATCCTGCGGCTCGACGTGAAGGGCGGCACCGGGACGCTGGCGCCGTTCCTGATCGACACGTCGCGCAGCCAGTCGCGCTTTGCCGGCACGGTGGACCTGTCGAACGAGCGGATGTCGCTGGCGATGACCGGATCGCCGAAGAAGGAAAGCCTGTTGCGGCTGACTAAGCCGGTGCCGGTGTCTGGCACGATCAAATCGCCAGTGATGCGCCTGCCCGAAGGCGCCAAGCCCAATGTCGGCGGTGTGCTGAAGCTGCTGGGCGATGCGATTGCCGGCGATCGCCCGCCGCTGGCGCAGGATGCCAATTGCAGCGCGCTGGCGGCGTCAGCGCTGCGCTAGAGCGCGTCGCGAATCTTCAGCACCGTGTTCCAGTTGCGCGCGGTGGTGACGGGATCGCGCGTTGCCTTGCCCAGCGGAGCATGCAGAATCGACCGCGCCTGACCCTCGGGAAAGTCGATATACAGTTCCCGGTCGATCGCCTGCGCGCGTTCGGGGCCATCATGGCTGACCATCAGCGCGTCCACGGCAGCGGCATCGACCGGTGTGCGATGGAAGGTGACGACGAGAAAGCTGGGCCGAGCCGCAGCCGCATCAGCGAACGGGTTCGCGGCAACGACCGCCGCCATGTCCTGCGGCGTGCGAACGAAGATTTCGGACTTGAGTCCGGTCGCCTCTGCCAGCGCGGCGTGGATCTGTGTTTCGAGCGGTTCACGGGTCGCGCCGGGCGCGGTGAACACGACATTGCCTGAGGCGAGCAGGGTCCTGACCTCGGTAAAGCCCAATCCCTCGATCACCGCCTTGAGTTCTGCCGATTTGAGCTGACGCTTGCCGAGGTTGATTCCCCGCAGCATCGCTGCCCATCTCACGCGGCTTCGCCGCGCGGCGGGCGGGCGAGCAGCGCGTCGACGACGGTGCGGACCGGTGTTCCTTCGAGCAGCGCGCAGACGGCTTCGGTCACCGGCATCTCGACCCCGGCGGCGCGCGCGGCTTCGCGCAGCACCGGCGCGGTTGCGGCACCCTCCGCCACGGTGCGGCGGTCGGCAAGCAGCTCGGCGGCGGCTTTGCCCTGACCGAGGCCAACGCCGAGCGAGAAGTTGCGCGAATTGGTCGAGGAGCAGGTGAGGACGAGATCGCCCAGACCCGACAGCCCCGCCAGCGTCTCTGGCCGCCCGCCGCGCGCGACGCCGAAACGGGTCATTTCGGCAAAGCCGCGTGCGATCAGCGCGGCGCGGGCATTGAGGCCGAGCCCCGCGCCCTCGACCACGCCGCACGCGATCGCGAGGACATTCTTGACTGCGCCGCCAATCTCCGCGCCGGTGACGTCGGATGAGCCATAGGTGCGGAACGTCGCGCCGCCGAGCCGGTCGGCCAGCGCATCGCGCAGGGCATCGTCCTCGCACGCAAGCGTGACGGCGGTAGGGAGCCCCTTGGCCACCTCATGCGCGAAGGTTGGGCCGGACAGGACCGCGACCGGGGCGTCGGGATGGAGCTCGCGGGCGATTTCGGCCACCAGTTTCTGCGTCCCCGCCTCGATCCCCTTGGCGCACAGCACCAGCGGGCGGTTGTCGGCAGGAAGCTGGGACAGCACCGAACGGAGGAACTGCGCGGGGACGACGACGAGCAGCGCGTCGCAATCCGACAGCGCCGCGAGGTCGCTGGTCGCGCGGATCGACGGGCCGAGCGGGATGCCGGGGAGGAACAGCGCGTTCTCATGCGCCGCGTTGATCGACGCCACGACGTCATCCTCGCGCGCCCACAGCGTCACTGGCTGGTCGTTCCGCGCCGCGACCTGGGCGAGCGCCGTGCCCCATGCGCCACCACCGAGAACCCCGATCTTCATGCCTTCACCCCCGCGCCACGCACCTTTTCCGCATCCGGATCGAGCGGCCAGCGCGGGCGCGCGGGCATGTCGAGCGGATCGGTCAGGCCGAGCGCAAACCGCTCGACCCCGGCCCAGGCGATCATGGCGGCATTGTCGGTGCAGAGCCAGAGCGGCGGCGCGACGAAGCGCAGGCCGTGTTCGGCTGCGAGCATGGTGAGCGCGGCGCGGACGGCCGTGTTGGCGGCGACCCCGCCCGCGACGACGAGGGCGGTGGCCTCAGGTGCCTTGGCCAGCGCAATCCGGGTGCGATCGACCAGACAGTCGACCACCGCTTGCTGGAACGAGGCTGCGAGATCTTCGGGTGCGAACTTGCCGACCTTGCGCGCAACGTCACTCTTGAGGCCCGCGAAGGAGAAATGCGGCTCGCCCGATCCGACCAGCGGGCGCGGCAGCGGGACTGCGCGCGGGTCGCCCCGCTTCGCCGCTTCTTCGACGGCGGGGCCGCCGGGGAAGCCGAGGCCGAGCAGTTTCGCGGTCTTGTCGAACGCCTCACCCGCCGCGTCGTCGATCGTGGTGGCGAGGCGGCGATAGGCACCGACCCCCTCGACCAGCAGCAGCTGGCAATGCCCGCCGGAGACGAGCAGCAGCAGATAGGGGAAGGCGAGGTCGGGGTCAGAGAGGCGCGGGGACAGGGCGTGCCCTTCGAGATGATTGACTGCGACCAATGGCTTGCCCGCCGCATGTGCCAGCGCCTTGCCCGTGACGAGGCCGACCATCACCCCGCCGATCAGCCCCGGCCCGGCCGTCGCCGCGACTGCATCGACATCAGCGAGGGTGACGCCCGCTTCCTCGAAGGCGGCGGCGATCAACGGTTCGAGCGCCTCGACATGCGCACGCGCGGCGATTTCGGGGACGACGCCGCCGAACGGGCGATGCGCCTCATCCTGTCGCGCCAGACGGTGGGACAGGATGCGGCGGTCACCCGTCACCAGCGCGGCGGCGGTTTCGTCACAACTCGATTCGAGGCCCAGGATCAACATCGCGCCGATCTAGGGAGTCATCGCGTACTTGTCGAAGTCTCTGCGAGCGTGGCTGCGACCTTCGCCTCCGATTCCGCATGCAGCGCCCAGAAATTGCGGACCGGCTCGCCGGCCAGAAGCCCCTGAAGAACCGCAAAATGCGAATGCCAGCCGCCGCCGAAATTGGCCATCGGGGCGGGGCCGGTAATGCCGCTGTGCGTGAGGACGAGGCGGGTCTTGTCGGCCCCCTCGGCGAACAGTTCGAACCGGGCGGTGCCTTCCTTGCCATCGTCCCAGCTGATCGCGAAGACGTGGGGCGGATCATATTCCACCACCCGCTCACGCCCGACCGCGCCCTGCCATTTCGCGTATTTCTCGGGATAGGGGACGGCATCCGCCGACAGATTGTCGTGGTCGAATACCAGTTCCACCGGCGCATCCGCGGCGGCATCGGTGCCGCCTGCGAACCATTTCCGGCGCAGATCGGCCTCGACCAGATAGCGCCATACGGTCGCGGGCGGCGCGTCGAGGACGCGGACAATGCGCAGCGTGTCGGGGGCGAGGATGGCGAGATCGGCAATGGTATCGGTCATGGCGTGTCTCCCTTGGGAAGGTCGGCGATCAGGGTTTCGAGAGTGTCGAGCCGCGCGGTCCAGAAGCCCGCCCATTGTTCGAGCCACTGGTTGGCTTCGGCGAGCGGGGCGGGGTTGAGCGCGCAGCGGTGGGTGCGTCCGTCGCGGCGACGCGTGACGAGGCCGGCGCGTTCGAGCACCTGAACGTGCTTCGATGCGCCGGCGAGGGTCATCGCATAGGGCTGGGCCAGCTCGCCGATGCTCTTCTCCCCGTTGGAGAGGGTGGCGAGCATCGCGCGCCGGGTGGGATCGGCGAGCGCGTGGAAGGTCATGTCGAGTTGTTCAACCATTTGGTTGAATTACTCGCTGCCTCGATAACTGTCAACCGATCGGTTTAGTTTCTCGCGAGCGCGCGGTCCGAGACGAACGGGTTGCTCTGGCGTTCGTGCCCGAAGCTGCTCGGCTGGCCATGGCCGGGGACGAACACGGTGTCGTCGCCGAGCGGCCACAGCTTGCTGGTGATCGCGTCGAGCAGATCCTGATGATTGCCCATCGGGAAATCGGTGCGGCCGATCGACCCCTGAAAGATCACATCACCGACGATCGCCAGCTTCGATGGCGCATGGTGGAACACGACATGGCCCGGCGTGTGGCCGGGGCAGTGATAGACGTCGAGCGTCAGCTCGCCGACCGTGACCGTGTCGCCATCGACCAGCCAGCGATCGGGCTCGAACGGCTTGCCGTCGATGCCGTAATTGCGGCCATCATCGTCGAGTCGGCTGATCCAGAAGCGGTCGGCCTCATGCGGCCCCTCAATCGGCACGCCCAGCTCCGCCGCAAGCTTCCCCGCCTGACCGCAATGGTCGATATGGCCATGCGTGATCAGCAGTTTCTCAATGGTGACGCCATGCTGCTGCGCCGCCGCCTTCAGCAAATGGAGATCTCCGCCCGGATCGGTGAAGACGCCGCGCATGGTGCGGGTGCACCACAGCAGGGTCGAATTTTGCTGAAGCGGGGTGACGGGCACGATGGCGGCGCGCAGCGGGGGCGTGGACATGGCCCGGAGATAGGCGGCGCGCGGCCAAGCGGCAACAGAGGCTTGCGGGCGGACGTTTAGCGCTTCATGGCCAATGCGATGCTTGTCCAGACACCGTTTGTGCTGCTCGACGATGCCCGACCGGGTGGTGCGGAAGCGCGCCTGTACACCGCGCCGGTGCGGGTGATCGCTGCGCACCGACCGGACGAGGTCGCCCCGGCGCTGGCGGCACTCGACGCCGCGCGGGCGGAGGGGCTGCATGCGGCGGGGTATATCGCCTATGAGGCCGGACATGCGCTGGAGCCGCGCTTAGGCGGGCTGAGTCGGGGAGGCGGCACGCCACTGCTGTGGTTTGGCCTGTTCGAGACAGTCGAGCAGCTCGCGCCCGACGCGATTGCCGCGCGGCTTCCCGATCCGGCGGGCGCATGGGTCGGGCGGCCAGCGCCGCGGATCAGCCGCAGCGATTATGACGCCGCCTTTGCCCGCGTGCATGACTGGATCGAGGCGGGGGATATCTATCAGGCGAATCTGACTTTCCGCGCGGCGGTGCGGGTGATCGGCGATCCGCTCGCCGCTTATGCCGCGATCCGTTCGCGCGCAGCGGCGGGGTACGGCGGGATCGTGTGGACCGGCAGCGACTGGCTGCTGTCCTTCTCGCCCGAGCTGTTCTTTGCGCTGCGCCAGGGCGAGCTGATCGCGCGGCCGATGAAGGGGACGACCCCGCGCGGCGCGACTCCGGAAGCGGATGAGGCGGCGCGCGTGGAACTGGCGCAGGACGAAAAGCAGCGCGCCGAAAATCTGATGATCGTTGATCTGATGCGCAACGACCTCACCCGCATTGCCGCGCCGGGCAGCGTGTCGGTGCCCGAGCTGTTCAAGGTCGAAACCTATCCGACGCTGCACACGATGGTGTCGACTATCGCCGCGAAGCTCGCGCCCGAAATCGGGCCAGGACAGGCGTTGGCGGCGATCTTTCCGTGCGGATCGGTGACCGGCGCGCCCAAGATTCGGGCGATGGAGGTGATTGCCGCGGTCGAGCCCGATGCGCGCGGCGCCTATACCGGCTCGATCGGGCGGATCGACCCGGATGGCGATGCCGCGTTCAACGTCGCGATTCGCACGCTCCATCTGCGCGACGGGGCTAGTGAGGCGAGCATCGGGCTGGGCTCGGGCGTGGTCGCCGATTCGCGCGCGGGCGAGGAATGGGACGAATGTCTGGCCAAGGGCGCGTTCCTCACGCGCGGCCAGCGGCGGTTCGACCTGATCGAGACGATGGCGTTCGATCCGGTCGGCGGGATTGCGCTGCTGGAACGCCATCTTGAACGCATGCGCGCGAGCGCTGAGGCATTCGGGATCCGCTTCGACCGCCACGGCGTGCGCAACGAGCTGCAGGCAGCGACCTTCCGCCTGCGCCATCCGGCCAAGGTGCGTCTGCTGCTGTCGCCGGAGGGTCGCATCGCGATCGGGACCGCGCCGATGCCTGTGGTTCCGGTCGATCCGGTGACGGTCACGCTGGCCCGCCGCCAAGTTGCGCCGCGCGACTTTCGCTTGGCTCACAAGACGACCGATCGCCGCCCCTGGCCGCGTGTCGCCGAGGCGTGGGAGACGGTTTATGTCGATGCCGATGGCTATCTGACCGAGGGCAGCTTCACCTCGATCTTCGTGGCGCGCGACGGCATGTTGCTGACGCCGCCGCTCACCCGCGGCATCCTGCCCGGCGTGCAGCGCGCCGAGCTGATCGCGAGCGGCCGCGCGGTTGAGGCTGAACTTCGGCCAGACGACCTTTCCGACGGATTCTTCCTCGGCAATGCCCTGCGCGGGCTGGTTTCGGCTGTTACGGTTGCGGATGGGGGCATCACGACCCTATAGGGCGCGCGGTTTCCATTCAGAGAGGCGTTTTCCATGCAGACCTCCGCCGCGCTCAACCGCATCCAGCCCTCCGCGACGCTCGCGATGACGAGCCGCGTGTTCGAGCTGAAGCGCGCCGGGGTCGATGTCATTGGCCTTGGCGCGGGCGAGCCCGATTTCGACACGCCCGATTTCGTCAAGGAAGCCGCGATCGAGGCGATCCGGCGCGGTGCGACGAAGTACACCAATGTCGACGGCACGCCCGAGCTGAAGGTCGCGATCGTCGCGAAATATGCGCGCGACAACGGCCTGACCTATGCCGAGAACCAGATCAGCGTGAATTCGGGCGGCAAGCACACGCTGTTCAACGCATTCTGCGCGACGATCGACGCGGGCGACGAGGTGGTGATCCCCGCGCCCTATTGGGTCAGCTATCCCGATGTGGTCGAGTTCGCGGGCGGCAAGCCGGTGTTCGTCGCTGCCGGCGCGGACCAGAATTACAAGATCACCCCGGCACAGCTCGATGCGGCGATCACGGCGAAGACCAAGTGGGTGGTGCTCAACTCCCCGTCCAACCCGACCGGCGCGGCGTACAGCGCGGCGGAGCTGCGCGCGCTGGGCGAGGTGCTGGAGCGGCACCCGCATGTGCTGATCTACGCCGACGATATGTACGAGCATATCCTGTACGACGGCTTCGAATTCGCTACGATCGCGCAGGTGTGCCCGTCGCTGTTCGACCGCACGCTGACTGCGAACGGTGTGTCGAAGGCTTATGCGATGACCGGCTGGCGCATCGGTTATGCCGGTGGGCCGCAATGGCTGATCAAGGCGATGGGCAAGCTGCAGTCGCAGTCGACCAGCAACCCGTGCAGCATCAGCCAGGCCGCGTCGGTGGCGGCGCTCAACGGCGACCAGTCGTTCCTGACCGAACGTAACGCGGCGTTCCAGACGCGCCGCGATTTGGTGGTGTCGATGCTGAACCAGATCGACGGCATGACCTGCCCGACGCCCGAAGGCGCCTTCTACGTCTATCCCGAATTCAGCGCGCTGATCGGCAAGACGACGCCCAAGGGGCTGAAGATCGACACCGACGAAGCGATGGTCGGCTATCTGCTGGACGATGCCGGTGTCGCGGCGGTGCATGGCGGTGCGTTCGGCCTCTCCCCGGCGCTGCGCATCAGCTACGCCACCAGCGAGGCGCTGCTGACGCAGGCGTGCACGCGAATTCAGGAAGCATGCGCCGCGCTGCGTTAGCGTTCAGCGGCGCTGAAGCGGCACCGGCCCGCTCCCCCACCCGGCCACCCATAGAATACACTAGCGTTGGGTGGCCAGGTGGGGGAGCGGGTCGGCGCGGCCTGATCTAAGCCGCGACTTTTTTCGACCATTGCTGAAACCTTTTGCGTGGCCTTCCCGAATATGAACGGGAAGGCCAGCGCAGGTTCAGCGTGGCCAAGTTACTCTTTGCTTGGAATCGGAGCTGGCATCCCCATCTCCGCGCCAATCAACAAGGACCAGACTCATGATCGCGGCTCTCAAATCGCCGTTCCTCCGCCGTTTCCTCACCGGCTTTTCGCTTGGCGCGATCGGCATGATCGCGCTCCATGCGGAGCAGGTGATCGCGGCACCGTTGTTCTGATGCTGCGCGCGGCCGCTCTTGGCCTCGCAGGCCTTGGCGCAATCGCCTTTGCCAACCTCGCTGGGCTGGTGCCGCCGGTGCTTGCGGGTGGTGGAGAGAAGGCGGTCGCTATTCCCGCATCGGCCAGCGATGTCGCACCGGCGCAGGGCGATCAGGTCGCGGTGCTCGCGGGTGGCTGCTTCTGGGGCATGGAGGCGGTGTTTGAGGGGGTGAAGGGCGTCAAGTCGGTCGTCAGCGGCTATGCCGGCGGCACCCGCGCCACGGCAACCTATGCCCAGGTCTCGACCGAGCGCACCGGCCATGCCGAGGTGATCCGCATCGTCTATGACCCGCGCGTGGTCAGCTATGCGACGCTGCTGCGCATCTATTTTTCGGTCGCGCACGATCCAACCCAACTCAATCGTCAGGGTCCGGATACCGGCCCCAGCTATCGCTCGGCGATCTTTCCGCAAAATCCGGGACAGGCCCGCGTTGCGCGTGCCTATATCGACCAGCTTGGCAACAGCGGCGCCTATCGCGCGCCGATCGTGACGAAGATCGAGAGCGGGGCGTTCTTCGAGGCGGAGGCGGAGCATCAGGACTTTGCCCGCCGCAACCCGAACCACGGCTATATCGTCCGCTGGGACAAGCCCAAGGTGGCGGCATTCCGGGCGGCGTTTCCCAGCCTCGCGCGCTAGAAGCCCAGTTCCGCAAGCTTTCCCGCCAGTTCCGGAGGCAGTGACGCCATGTCGCCGCTGCCCAGATCGACCGGGGCGTCGCTGCCCTCCAGATAGCGCCAGCCCTGATGCGCGCGCTTTGGCTGCGGCACTACTTGTACCAGCGTCGGATCGAGCAGGATCGCACAGCGCCCGCCCTCCGCTTCGGCAAAGCCCAGGATCGGCGAGCGGGCGATGAGCTGGTGCTTGAGGATCCAGAACAGCGATCCCTCTCCCGCAATCTCCTCATGCCGCTTGGGCAGATAGCGGGTCGTCAGCGCGACCGGGCCGGTCACGCCGCGCAGCGTCAGGCGTTCGCGCAGATGCTCAAAACTCGCGGCGCCGAATGCGACTTTGGTCAGGTGGAGGGCCATCGCGGCGATCTGGGGGCCGCGCGCCCGCGGGTCAAGCTACCAGCCGACCAGCCCCGACGCGACGGCAAGGCCGAGAAAGGCGAGGAACCCCATCGAATCGGTCACCATCGTCACGAACACCGATGACGCGACCGCCGGATCCTGATCCATGCGGTCGAACGCGACCGGGACCAGCACCCCGGCCAGGCCTGCGACGAGAATGTTGATGACGATCGCCGCCGCGATCACCCCGCCCAGCGCGGGATTGGAGAAAACCAGCCCGGCACCCAGCCCCAGCAGCACCGCGATCGTCCCGCCGTTGAGCAAGGCGACTTTGATCTCGCGCTTGACCATCCGCACCGTGTTAGACTGGGTCAGCTGATTGGTGGCGATTGCGCGCACAATGACCGCCATGGTCTGCGTTCCCGCATTGCCGCCGATCGAGGCGACGATCGGCATCAAAATCGCGAGCGCCACCATCTGTTCGATCGCGCCGCCGAACACTGCGATGATCGACGACGCCACCAGCGCCGTGAACAGATTGGCGATCAGCCAGCGGACGCGCGCGATATAGGTGTCGCGGATCGGTTCGTTGATGTCGCCATCGCCCGCGCCCGAGAGCAGCAGCGCGTCCTCGCCGGCTTCCTCGGAAATGATGTGGACGATGTCGTCCACGGTGATCACGCCGACCAGTCGCCCGGAATCGTCGGTCACGGCGGCGGAGATCAGCGCGTATTTCTGGAAGATCAGCGCGACTTCCTCCTGGTCCATGTCGACCGGGATCAGCGTCTGTTCGCGCTTCATCACATCGGCCATCGACACCGATCGCGGGGTGCGCAGGATCCACGACAGGGCGCAGGTGCCAACCGGGTGATGCGCCGGATCGACGACGAAGATTTCCCAGAAATCGGTCGCGAGCTGCTCTTCGCCACGCAGGTAATCGAGGACGTCGCCGACGGTCCAATGCTCGGGCACCGCGATCAGCTCGCGCTGCATCAGGCGGCCGGCGGATTCCTCGGGGTAGGACAGCGCCTCTTCGATCGCGGCGCGATCATCGGGGTCGAGCGCGCGGAGGACGGCGCGCTGGTCCTCTTCCTCCATGTCCTCGATGATCGCGACGGCGTCGTCGGTATCGAGCTCGGCGGCGATGTCGGCGACTTCGTGCGGTTCGAGCGCTTCGATCAGCGCCTCGCGCACCCAATCGTTCATCTCGGCGAGCACGTCGCCGTCAATCAGGCCGGCGATCGCCGCGGCGAGTGCCTGACGCTGGTCGGTTGGCGTCAGTTCGACCAGATCGGCGATGTCGGCGGGGTGCAGCGGTTCGACCCGCTCGCGCACAGCCTCGGCATCGCCCGCTTCGACTAGCTCGAGGATCGTGCGAACAAAGTCGGGCGACAGGCTGTCCTGCGCGTCGTGCGACGCCGACTCGGCGATGCCGGTCGCGGTTTCGGTCTCGTCGTTCATCGAGCCTCCTCCGACTGCGCTGCCTAGCTCCCCCTCTAACGCGCTCGAATCGTGCTGCCAATCCGCCGCAGCCGCGATGCGATTTGCAACCCGCCCCGCTGCGCCCTAGTGGGGGTGCCAGAGTGTTTCCCTTCTGGAGTATCCCTTTCGATGTCCGATCTTCCGACGCGCCTCATCATGACGCTCGACGCCGGCGACGTTCATATCCAGCTGCGCCCCGACCTCGCGCCCAAGCATGTCGAGCGGATCGTCAAGCTGGCCGACAGCGGCTTTTATGACGGCGTCGTGTTCCATCGCGTGATCGACGGGTTCATGGCGCAGGGCGGCGATCCGACCGGCACCGGCATGAGCGGGTCGAAGGAGCCCAATCTGCCCGCCGAATTCAGCCGCGAAGCGCATGTCCGTGGCGCCTGCTCGATGGCGCGCACCAATGATCCGAACAGCGCCAATTCGCAGTTCTTCATCTGCCTCGACGACGCGACCTTCCTCGACGGCCAATACACCGTGTGGGGCATGGTGACCGAAGGCATGGAGCATGTCGACGCACTGCCCAAGGGCGAGCCGCCGCGTGAGCCGGGCAAGATCGTCAAGGCGCGCAGCGAAGCCTGAACAATCGGTTCAGACCGAGTTCAACGCGGAACCGGCAGGGGCGGGACATGTTTGGCAATTCCATGATGTTTCGCCCCTTCGCGGCTGTGGCCGCAATCACCCTCCCGCTCGCAGTGCCTGCCGCCGCGCAGCAGGGCACGCTCGCGCAGGTGCAACAGCATCTGCGCGCCACCCAGACGATGACCGCCGCGTTCAGCCAGACCGACCGGGTCGGCAAGACGCTGAATGGCACGATGACGCTCAAGAAGCCGGGCAAGATCCGGTTTCAGTATGAAAAGGGCGTCCCGCTGCTGATCGTCGCCGATGGCAGCGCCTTGTGGTTCATCGATTATTCGGTGCGGCAGGTGCAGCGCTGGCCGGTGAAGGATTCGCCGCTCGGCATCCTGATGAACCCGGACGGCAATGTCGCGCGCTATGCCAAGGTGGTTCCGACCGGCAATCCGAACGTCGTGAGCGTCGAGGCGCATGACCCCAAACGCCCCGAATATGGCCGGATCACGATGGTGTTCGCGCGCAATACCTCGGCACCCGGCGGGCTGATGCTCCAGGGCTGGGTCGCGCTGGATTCGCAGAATAACCGCACCACCGTCCGCCTGTCCAATCAGCGCTTCAACGCGCCGGTCAGCGACGGAGCGTTCCGCTGGAACGACCCGCGGAAAACCGGCGGTCGCCGCTGACATTTGCGTTCATGTTGGTGACAGCTTTGAGTCGCTAAACCCGATTTTGCGGACGGGGCCTTGGGATTTTTCCCCCTGTTGCCCGAGGCACATCCCGTCCCGCCTGCGTGACGAACGCCAGGTCGGCCCTCGCTCCATGCCCCCGGAGCGGGGGCCTTTTGGCGTTTATGTGCGCCGCTCTCGCGGCGGTGCGGTGCCAGCCCGGCCACCCATCCCAGAATATGCTGCAGATGTGTGGCCTGTTGGGGGAGCGGGCCGGTGCCGAAAACTGAACGTCACGCTGGCATCGGCGGGGGATCGCCCCTAGATCACGCGCGATGAAGATCGCCTCCTGGAACATCAACTCCGTCCGCTTTCGCATGGAGATCGTCGAGCAGTTTTTGCGCGAAGAAGCGCCCGATGTGCTGTGTCTTCAGGAAACCAAGGTCATCGACGGCGATTTCCCGCATGGCCCCCTTCGTGCGTTGGGGTACGAGCATATCGTCATCCACGGCCAGCGCATGCATCACGGCGTCGCGATCGTCAGCAAGGTGCCGTTGGTCGAGGACGACCGGCTCGACTGGCAGGCGAATGGCGAGGCGCGGCATGTCGGCGTGCGGCTGCCCAACGGCGTGCGGCTTGAGAATGTCTATGTCCCGGCCGGCGGCGACATTCCCGACCGCGAGAAGAATCCCAAATTCGGCCAGAAGCTCGATTTCGTCGAGCGGATGACGCGCTGGTCGGAGGGGCTCGGCAGCCTGCCCGTGATCGTCACCGGCGATTTCAACATCGCCCCGCTCGAATGCGATGTGTGGAGCCACAAGCAGTTGCTCGACGTGGTCAGCCACACGCCGATCGAGGTCGAGGCGCTCGGGCGGATGCAGGCCGCGAACGACTGGGTCGATCTTGGCCGCCACTTCATCCCGGCGCCCGAGCGCTGCTTCACCTGGTGGAGCTATCGCGCGAAGGACTGGGCGGCCTCGGATCGCGGGCGGCGGCTCGACCATATGTGGGCGAGTGGCGATGTCGCGGCGCAGGCGACTGCGCATCGCGTGTGCGAACCGTGCCGCGGCTGGCTCAAGCCGTCGGACCATGTCCCGATCGTCACCGAGTTCGACTTTTGAGCGGCCCTGCTCCCGACCCCCGCGCCGCCGCGCGCGCGATCGACGCGATGCGGCGCGGCTGGCCGCTTGCGATCCGCGGAAGCACCGGCGCCTTGTCGCTGCTGGCGGTCGAAACGGCGGATGCCGGTCGGCTCGCCGAGTTCGATCCGGGGATCGCAGCGCCGTTGCTGATCACATCGGGCCGCGCGGTGACGCTCAAGCTCGCCAATCAGGCTGCAGCGGCAGTGCCGGATTCGCCAGTGATGATCGCGCGCCGCCCGTGGCTCGATTTCGATGCGGCGGTCGCGCTGTCCGATCCGCAGCTCGATCTGCGGGTTCCGCTCAAGGGCCCGTATCGCGCGGTGCCGGCGATGGCGCCCGATGCGGCGGCGGCGGCGCTGCGGCTGGCGCGGATCGCCGGGCTGCTCCCGGCCTTTTTTGTGCGGGGCGAAGGGCCGGGGCACCGGATCGAGGATGCGATCACTCCGGCCGACATCCAGGCGCATGAGGATCCCGCGCGCTTGCGGCTGGTCACGCGCGCGCGGCTGCCCGTCGTCGGGGCGGAGGATGCCGAGATCGTCGCCTTCCGCACGCCCGAATCGCCGGACGAGCATATCGCGCTGCTGATCGGCCAGCCCGATGGCAATCCGCCACTAGTGCGGCTGCACAGCGAATGCCTGACCGGTGATGTGCTCGGCAGCCTGAAGTGCGATTGCGGACCCCAGCTCCACGCCGCGATCCGCGCGATCGCCGCCAATGGCTGGGGTATCCTGCTGTATCTGCGGCAGGAGGGGCGCGGGATCGGCCTGATCAACAAGTTGCGCGCCTATGCGCTGCAGGATCAGGGGTTCGATACGGTCGATGCGAACACCCGGCTCGGCTTCGCGGTCGATGCGCGCGATTTCGGGGTGGCCGCACGGATGCTGACCCAATTGGGGCAGACCAATGTCCGGCTGCTGACCAACAACCCGGCCAAGGTCGCCGGGCTCGAGGCCGCCGGGGTCGCGGTGGCGGAGCGGGTTGCGCACCAGCTGCCCGCCAACCCGCATAACGCCGCCTATCTCGCGACCAAGCGCGACCGCACCGGGCACCAGCTTTAGCGCTGCCCGCCGTCAACGCTGAGCGTGTCGAAGCACCGTTCCCGCGATGGTCGGGAGCGGCCCCGTCATCGCGCCTCGGTCAAAACGACGTTTTGGGCGATCTGCTTATTGTGCGGGCAGCGTAATGTGCCGCCTAAAAAGTAGGCAGTTGTTCGCGCCTGCACAATTTTTTACCTTTCGGTAACGTTTCGATCGCGCGGAATCGCCGGAATCCTGCCTTTTCCGACTCTGGCACGCCCTTTGCTGAATGCCTTTCCGGGTCAAACGCGAAAGGGGGCGGAATGAAACTCGTCATCGCCATCATCAAGCCGTTCAAGCTCGATGACGTCCGGGAGGCGCTCACCGAGTTGGGCGTTGCCGGGATGACCGTGACCGAGGTTAAGGGGTTCGGGCGGCAAAAGGGCCAGACCGAAATCTACCGCGGCGCGGAATACAGCACCAACATGGTGCCCAAGCTCAAAATCGAAGTGGTCTGTGCCAGCGATCTGGCGGGCCGGGTGGTCGAGGCGGTTCAGGCCGCGGCGAACACCGGCGCGATCGGCGATGGAAAGATCTTCGTGCTCGACGTCGGTCAGGCCGTGCGCATCCGCACCGGCGAAACCGACCAGACCGCGCTCTGATGAAGGGGGTTACGATGAAAACTGCACTCAAACTGGCCGCAGGCGCGGGAGCCGCGCTGTTCGCGGCTTTGCCCGCCTGGGCACAGGACGCGGCCGCCGCCGCGCCCGCCGCACCCTTCACGCCCACGGCCGAGATGGTCAACAAGGGCGACGTCGCGTGGATGATCGTCGCGACGGCACTGGTGCTGATGATGTCCGTCCCGGCACTCGCGCTGTTCTATGGCGGTCTGGTCCGCACCAAGAACATGCTGTCGGTGCTGATGCAGGTGCTGACGATCGTCTGCGTCGCAGCGCTCGTCTGGTTCGCCTGGGGCTATTCGATGGCCTTCACCAATGGCGGCGACCTCAACAAATATGTCGGCGGCTTCTCGAAGGTGTTCCTTGCGGGCGTCGATCCGACGACCTTCGCCGCGACCTTCTCGAACGGGGTTTACCTCCCCGAACTCGTGTTCGTGATGTTCCAGATGACCTTTGCCTGCATCACGCCGGCGCTGATCGTCGGTGCGTTCGCGGAGCGCGTGAAGTTCACCCCGCTGATCCTGTTCGTGGTCGCGTGGCTGACGCTCGCCTATTTCCCGATCGCCCATCAGGTCTGGTACTGGGCTGGCCCGGACTTCCTGCACGCTGCGCCGGATGACACCGGTCTGCTGTGGAGCTGGGGCGCACTCGACTTCGCGGGCGGCACCGTGGTTCACATCAATGCGGGTATCGCCGGCCTGGTCGGCTGCCTCGTGATCGGTCCGCGTATCGGTTACAAGAGCGAGCCGATGCCTCCGCACAATCTGGTGATGACCATGATCGGTGCGTCGCTGCTGTGGATCGGCTGGTTCGGGTTCAACGCCGGATCGGGTCTCGAAGCCAACGCGTTCGGTGCGCTTGCCTTCGTCAACACCTTCGTCGCCACTGCGGCGGCAGGTGTGGCCTGGGCAGTGATCGAGCAGATCGTGCACAAGAAGCCGTCGCTGCTGGGTGCCGCATCAGGTGTCGTCGCGGGTCTCGTTGCGATCACTCCGGCGGCGGGCTTTGCCCACCCGGGTACCGCGATCATCCTTGGCGCGGTTGCTTCGCTGGTCTGCTTCTTCTTCGTCACCACGGTCAAGAATGCGCTGAAGTATGACGACACGCTCGACGTGTTCGGCATCCATGCGGTCGGCGGCATCATCGGCGCGATCGGCACCGGCATCGTCGCCGACCCGGCGCTCGGTGGCCAGGGCTGGATCGACTATAGCGCTCCGGTCGCCACTGCAGGTGCGTATGACATGGTTGCCCAGGTCATCACGCAGCTCAAGGCAGTTGGCTGGACGATCGCATGGAGCGGCGTGGTCAGCGCGGTGCTGTTCCTCGCGCTCAAGTACACGATCGGCCTGCGCCCGAAGGCGGAAGTCGAGGTCGAGGGTCTCGATCTCAACGAGCATGGCGAGCGCGCCTACAACTACTGATGAAATTGGGGCCGCACCCATGCGGTGCGGCCCCTCACGATGTTCCTCCTGCGGACGACTGGGCCGGTGCGAAAGCACCGGCCCTTTTTTATGCGAGATCCGCCTTCACGAAGTCGGCGCAGCGCTCGCCGATCATGATGCTCGGCGCATTGGTGTTGCCGCCGATCAGGCGCGGCATGATCGACGCGTCGGCGATGTAGAGACCCTCGACCCCGCGCACGCGCAGCTGCGGATCGCACACTGCGTCCGCGTCCGATCCCATCCGTGCGGTCCCAACCGGGTGGTAGATCGTATCGGCCCGCGCGCGGATCAGCCGCTCCAGCGTCGCATCATCGTCAAACGGGTAGCGGTCCTTGCCCCCGAACGCGGCGAGCGGCTCCTGTTCCAGGATCCGGTACATCATCCGCGTTCCCTTCATCAGGCCGGCGAGGTCGCGCGGGTCGGACAGGAATTGCGGATCGATCAGCGGCGCCGCGCGCGGATCGGCGGACTTCAGCCGCACCGTCCCCCGGCTTTCGGGGCGCAGGACACAGGCGTGGCAGCTAAAGCCATGCGCCTTCACCTTCGCCCGGCCATGATCCTCGACGATCGCGATCAGGAAATGGAGCTGGATATCGGGCACCTCCAGCGCCGGATCGCTCTTCAGGAATGCGCCGCCTTCGGCATAGGGCGACGTCATCATGCCGCTGCGGCTGCGGAACCAGCGCCACATGCCGCCAAGCCCGGCCAGCGACCCGCGCAGCGAGCGGCCCAGGAACTGCGTCCCCGGTGCCTCGAACGCCGCGACATAATCGAGATGGTCCTGAAGGTTGCCGCCCACTTCCGGCCGGTCGATGCGGACCTGAAGCCCCATTTCCTTGAGATGCGCGGCCGGGCCGATGCCCGACAGCATCAGCGTCTGTGGCGTGCCGAACACGCCGCCCGCCATCACGACGGCGCGGCGCGCGCGGATCATCTTCGTTTGCCCGCCGCGTGAGTAGGCGACGCCCCACACGCGGCCCTCCTCGAACAGCACGCGCTCGACCGTCGCGTCGCAGATGATGTTGAGGTTGGCGCGCTCCTTCAGATAGCCGCGCGCTGCGGTCCAGCGCTCGCCATCCTTCTGCGTCACCTGATAGACGCCGATCCCCTCCTGCCGCGCGCCGTTGAAATCGGCGTTGCGCGGGATTTGCAGCGCTGCTCCCGCCTCGACGAAGGCGCGGGTGCCGGGATGGACGAAGCTCTGGTCGCTGACATGCAGCGGCCCGTCGCCGCCATGGTAGTCGTCCGCGCCGTGCTCATTGGTCTCGCTGCGCTTGAACACGGGCAGGACATCGTCCCAGCCCCAGCCGGGACAGCCGAGCCGCGCCCAATTGTCATAGTCCCACGGCACGCCGCGAATGTAGAGCATCGCGTTGATCGCGCTCGACCCGCCAAGCCCGCGCCCGCGCGGCTGGTATCCGCGGCGGCCGTCAAGGCCGGGCTGCGGCACCGTTTCATACGCATAGTTGGTCGCGGGGGTCTGCATCGCGATGCCGCCGGGCATCAATGTGCGGAAACTGGTGTTGCGCCCGCCCGCCTCGAGCACGGCGACGCTGTACTTGCCGTCCTCGCTCAGCCGGCCTGCTGCGGCGCTTCCCCCGGATCCGGCTCCGATGACGACGATATCGGCTTCTTCCATAACTTCCCCGCCCCCTCGCGCTCTTTCCAGCGCGCCTTGATCGTCTCGGATGTATCGCGACTGCCGTCATGGCTCCAGCCGGGTGGCGCGATCATGTACATGAGGCGCGCGTGCCAGTTCGGGGCAGCCCACACGTCCTGCGCGATTCCCCACCATTCGTGGAAGGCGGCGCGGACCAGGTTGAAGTCGGGCAGGTTCTTGACGATGCCATAGCGTGGGCGATCGTCGTCGCGCTCGGCCTCGAACGTGCCGAACATGCGGTCCCAGATTATGAACACCCCGGCATAATTGGTGTCGAGGTAACGCGGGTTGGTCGCGTGATGGACGCGGTGATGCGACGGCGTGTTCATCACCGCCTCGAACCAGCGCGGCATCCGCCCGATCACTTCGGTATGAATCCAGAATTGGTAGACGAGGTTCAGCCCCGCGACGAAGAAGATCATCGCCGGCGGAAAGCCGATCAGGAACAGCGGGAGGCGGAAGAGGAAGCCCAGGCTGAAGAACCCGGTCCAGGTCTGCCGCAGCGCGGTCGACAGATTATAATGCTGGCTGCTGTGATGGATGACATGGCTCGCCCAGAACCAGCGGACGCGGTGTGCCGATCGGTGGAAGACATAATAGGCCAGATCGTCGAGCACGAAGGCGAGGACGAACCAGTACCAGGCATAGGAAATGTCGAAGAGGCGGAACTGGTGCACCCACACCGCCATGCCGAACACGAAGCCTGCCGCCAGCACGCCCGCAATCGTGCTGCCAAAGCCGAGCATCAGCGAGGTCAGCGTGTCGCGCGGGCAATAGCGGCTGCGATCCTTGAGCCGCGCGACGACCATCTCCGCCAGCACCAGCACGACGAAGGCCGGGACGGCTAGATCGACCGGGTCCGGCAGGTTGGGCATCCACTCTCCTTACACGCGTGTAAATAAGCGCGTCGAAGAGCCCTTGGCAATGGTCAGCCGAGGGTTTCGGTAAAGGCCCGCGCCGCGTCTGCATCGGGGACGGTGATGCGGAACATCATCGCGGGCTGAAGCTCCAGCGTGATCTTGGTGCCGTCTGCTGCGGGGTGCGCCATGACGACCCGCGCATGCTTGTACCGGGTCGCCCGGTGCCGCGCGCCGAGCGGTTCGATCACCACCAGATCGCTTGGCCCGCCGACAACCGCGGCGCGTTCGCCATCGGTGGCGACGATGCCCACCTTGCCCTCGAACCCCGAAACCAGCGCCTCGGCGAGCTTGATCGCGTCGTCGCCGGTCTCAAGCCGCTTTGCGCCGCCCAGGCCGAGCAGCCGCGCGATACCGCCCAGTGCGAGCACTGCGGCGAGCGATCCGGCGGCGAGCCACCAGTTCATGACGTCACGCCTTGCCCGACAAGGCGTCGAGCATCGGGCGCAGGCCGCTGATGTCGTAGCCTGCCTGTGCCGCCTTGCCGATCAGCGTTTCGGGATCGCCGCCGCGGCTCGCCTCGGCCAGCGCCCACAAATTGGTCGAGCGCGTGCCAGACCGGCAATAGGCGAAGACCGGGCCGTCGGCCCCCTCAATCGCGGCGCGCATCGCCTCAACCTGCGGCATCGAGAAGCCGGCATGGGTGACGGGGATGGCGTGATAGGACAGGCCCAGCGTCTGCGCGACCGCGCGGATCGCATCGCCTGCGGGCTGGCCGGGCTCTTCCTCGTCGGGGCGGTTGTTGACGATTGCCTTAAAGCCCGCGCGCGCCAGTTCGGTCACGTCGGCCGGCGTAATCTGGGCGGAGACGGAGATGGTCTCGTCGATCGTGCGCATTCAGTCGGCCTCGCGGATCACGTTCAGGAAGGCATCGCCATAATCCGCCAGCTTGCGCGCGCCAATGCCCGGAATGCGCGAGAGGTCGGCGAGTGTGGCGGGGCGCGCCGCCGCCATCTCGCGCAGCACCGAATCGTGGAAGATGACATAGGGCGGCACCGCGCCGGCCTGGGCCAGCGTCCGGCGCTTGTCGCGCAGCGCCTCGAACAGCGGATCGCCGACCGGATTGGGCACGCCGCCGCTGCCCCCGCCCTTGCGCCGCCGCTCGCGCTTGGGCTGAAGGACCAGGTCGAGCGTGGACTCGCCCTTCAGGATCGGGCGTGCGCCGGGGCCGAACTCCAGCCCGCCATGCGGATTGGTGCGCAGCGCGTCACGCAGCTGCAGCGCGCGCCCGACCGGCTTGATCAGCGCCGCCTCATCCCCTTCGATGATCCCCCAGACCGACAGCGCCTCATGCCCGTTCATCAGGCTGCGCTCGTTCGACTGGCCGGTCAGCACCTGCTCGATATAGGTCGCACCAAAGCTCTGGCCGGTGCGGAACACGGCGGAGAGGTATTTCTGCGCGGTTACGCTGGCGTCGATCGCCTTGGGCGCTTCGAGGCAATTGTCGCAATTGCCGCAGGTCGCGGACGGTTCCTCGCCGAAATGGCGCAGCAGGATCGCGCGGCGGCATCCGGCGGTCTCGACCAGCGCGCCCAGCGCGTTGAGACGCGCGCGCTCGCCCGGCTGCCGCTCGGGCTCGACCTCGGCCATCCGCTGGCGCGCGCGGGCGAAATCATCGGCACCCCAATAAAGCTGGGCGAGCGCGGGGTCGCCATCGCGGCCGGCGCGACCGGTTTCCTGATAATAGGCCTCGATCGACTTGGGCAGGCCGGCATGGACGACGAAGCGGACATCGGGCTTGTCGATACCCATGCCGAACGCGACCGTGGCGACGATCACCATATCCTCGCTCGACACGAACGCGGCCTGGTTGCGGCGGCGGACCGCGGGGTCGAGCCCGGCATGATAGGGCAGGGTCGGGCGCC
The DNA here is from genome assembly GCA_942493255.1 of uncultured Alphaproteobacteria bacterium. Classification (GTDB taxonomy): domain Bacteria; phylum Pseudomonadota; class Alphaproteobacteria; order Sphingomonadales; family Sphingomonadaceae; genus Sphingomonas. Next base: position 360,474 of record OW818683.1, read on the forward strand.
CGGTCGCGGCGAGTTTTTCCGCCAGCTGCTCCACCGCCTTGCGCGTCTGGGCATAGACGATGCCGGGGCCGGACTGGGCCGCGATGAAGTCGGCGACCTGCCGCGGCACATTGTCGCGCGGGGCGATCTGGTAACGGATATTGGGCCGGTCGAACCCGGCGACGATCAGCCCGTCCTCGGCGATGCCCAGCTGATTGAGGATGTCGGCACGGGTGTGTTCGTCGGCGGTCGCGGTCAGCGCGAGCCGGGGCACGTCGGGAAACGCATCCATCAACGGGCGCAGCAGGCGATAATCGGGGCGGAAGTCGTGCCCCCATTCGCTGACGCAATGCGCCTCGTCGATCGCGAACAAGGCGAGCGGGGCGGAGCGCAGGAGATCGCGGAAGCTGCCGTTCGACGCGCGTTCGGGCGCGACATAGAGCAGGTCGAGGTCGCCGTTTCGGAACCGCTCGATCGTTTCGGCGCGGTTCTCGTCGACGCTGGTCAGCGTCGCGGCGCGGATGCCCACTGCCTCGGCCGCGCGCAGCTGGTCATGCATCAGCGCGATCAGCGGCGAGATCACGACGCAGGTGCCGTCCATCATCGTCGCGGGCAGCTGATAGGTCAGCGACTTGCCCGCACCGGTCGGCATCACCGCAAGCGTGCGCTGTCCCGCGAGCACGCGATCGACCACCTGGCGCTGGACGCCGCGAAAGTCTGGAAAGCCGAAGGTCGTGTGTAAAACGTCGCGCGGGTCACTCATGCGGCGGGGATATAGCCAGTCTCCACAAGGAATGCGCGCAGTCCAGCGGGATAATCGGGATATTCGATCAACTGGCCCTCGGGGCAGATGCCGTCTTCGCTGCGATCGACCTTGCAGCGGTCGGGCCAGAAGGCGGGATCCTTGCGATATTCGGCAAGGATCACCGGCCAGACCGCGTCGAGCGTGCCAAGCCGCGCGGCGGCGGCGGCCCAGGCGGCGCAGGCGCCGTTGGGATAGTCTTCGCCGATGCACGCCTTGCGCGCGCTGGCAGCGGCCTTCGCGAAGATTTTTGCGTAGCCGGGGTTCGCCGAGACGTCGCGGACCGCGCCGTCGACGACGTTCAGCACCTTGGGCGGCGCGACGCTCGCGGCATAGCTTTCAAAGGCGTAGAGGAAGCGATCATCGCTCACCACGAAATCGCGCGTCCCGTCACCGTCCACGTCCCGCGGCCAGCCAATCTCGACGCCGTCATATCCGCCGAGCTCGGCGACCTTGAGTGCATCGCCCGCCGGGGTGACGACACGCATCCGCTGGCAGCAGTGCATCCCCCCGGTATAGTCCTGGAAGAAGGCGACGACCGGGCCGTCCTTGCTGAGGCGACCGAGCATCAGGATGTTTTGCATCGGCGATCCGTCGAGCTTGACGCTCGACCCGTCCGCGCGGGTAATCGTCAGCACCGGTTCGACATCGCCGTCCTCGCACTCCTCGCCCAGCGGCGCGCACTGGACGCGGTCGAACACTGCGGTGAGCTCGCCCAGGCGATAGACCTTTCGACCCTCGCCCATCGTCCATTCGATGCGCTGGCCATCGCGCACCGGCTTTCCGGGTGAGGCCGCGGCACCGAGCATCAGGGCCGCCGCGATCAGGCTGAACAGGCGTAGCGTCAAGCGATTGTCCTCCGTCCCCGGATCGCTACCATTCACCCGGATGCACGGCAATCAGGAGGCGGGTGATGGATTCTGACGCGATTCACGACAATGTGGAGCGGCACCAGTTCGAACTGACCGTGGACGGCCATCTGGCGCGCGCCGAATATGCGATCGCGGGGGACGTCATCACCTTCACCCACACGATCGTTCCGCCCGCGCTGGAGGGGCGAGGGATTGCGAGCCGGCTGATCCGCCACGGCCTGTCCGAAGCGCGGGCGCGGAGCCTCAGTGTCGTGCCGCAATGCCCGTTCGTCGCCGCCTATATCCGCAAGCATCCCGAATGGGCGGACCTGCTGGTCGAACCGCTGGATTAGCGCCTTTTCTGTCTGGCGGCACCGGCCCGCTCCCCCACCCGGCCACCCATAGAATACGCTGTCGCTGGGTGGCCGGGTGGGGGAGCGGGCCGGTGCCGGTTCAGCGCAGCTGAAAACGCGCTTAAACCGGGCAGGGCTCGCCGTTGTTCAGGACGTGGGTGCACAGCTGAGCCTGTGCGCTGTCACCCGCATCAAGCGCGGCGACCGCGACCCAGCCCTCGCTGCGCCAATGCGCCGCCGTGTTCGCGTCGGTGCCGAACGGCAGGAACAGCCGCCGCCGCTCCGCCGGGGCCAGCCCCGCGTCGAGCAGCGGATCGGCATAGAGCGAGAAGCCTACGGCCGGTTCCTCACCCTGCGCGCCGAGCACCGAATAGCTGCCGCCACGCCCGATCTCACCGCGCACGCCGCGCGCGAACAGCGAGAAGCCGATCCAGCTTTGATATTCAAAGCCATGGCGTTCGGTCGGGTCGAGCGTCAGCGCAGCCTTGCCCGCCACCGCCTGCGCGACCGCCTCAAGTCCATCGAGCCGGCTGGTCAGCGCGCCGCCGGTATCGTGTGCGCGCAGCCGGGCGATTGCCGCATCGAACGGTCCCGCCGCTTCGATCAGCGGCAGGAAGGCCGGATCGATCGCGGCGACGGCTGCGGCATCCTTGGCGTCGAGGGCCGCGCGCAGCTCGGTCAGTTGTTCCGCCGCCATATCAGGAGCAAGCTGCTCGACCAGATCGGGCAAGGTGAAGTCGATCGCGAGGCCGGGGACGCCCGCAGCCTCCAACGCCGCGACCGCTACGGTCACGATCTCGCGCACCGCTTCGATACTGTCGCGCCCGATCAGTTCGCAGCCGATCTGGCGCATCGCGCGCTCGGGCCGCAGCTCGCTTGCGCGCAGCTTGAGCACCTGGCCGGCATAAGACAGGCGCACGGGGCGCGGGTGGTGCGCCATGCGTGTCGCGGCAATGCGACCAACCTGCGCGGTAATGTCGGGACGAATCGCCAGCGTGCGGCGCGAGACAGGATCGGTGAAGCGCACCGCATCCTTGCCGCTCGCCGCCTTGAGCCGCTGACCCAGCGACTCCTCGAACTCGGCAAGCGGGGGATCGACGCGCTCATAGCCATGCAACCGCGCGACATCGAGCACGCGCGATTCGAGAGTGGCCGCCGCGTCGGCAAGCGGGGGCAGGCGGTCGTGGAATCCTTCGGGAAGTAGTCCGTTCATGCCCGCCCCCATAAGCGCCTCAGAACTTGAGCGCCATGGCAGTCTTGACGCCCGGCAGCGCGCGGACGCGGGCGATCAGTTCCGGTGTCACCGCTTCGTCGACCGACAGCAGCAGCACCGCCTCGCCACCGGCGTCGCGGCGGCCAAGGTGGAAGGTGCCGATGTTGACGCCGGCATCGCCCAGCGCAGTACCGATGCGGCCGATAAAGCCCGGCGCGTCCTCGTTGACGACGTAGAGCATGTTGCCGGCGAGGTCCGCCTCGATCTTGATGCCGAACAGTTCGACTAGCCGCGGCTCGCGGTTGTTGAACAGCGTGCCCGCGACCGAACGCTCGCCCGAGTCGGTCTTGACCGCGACGCGGATCAGCGTGTGGTAATCGCCTTCCTTCTCGGTCTTGACCTCACGCACCTCAATCCCGCGCTCCTTGGCGAGGAAGGGAGCGTTGACCATGTTGACCGTGTCGGTCTGGGTGCGCAGGAATCCCGCGAGCACCGCGCTGACGATTGGCTTCTGGTTGACCTCGGTCGCCGCGCCCTCGCTGTGCACCGAGACGCGCGGGATGGTGCCGGTGGTGAGCTGACCGACCAGGCTGCCCAGCTTTTCGGCCAGCGCCATGTACGGCTTCACGCGCGGCGCTTCCTCGGCGGTCAGGCTGGGAACGTTGAGCGCGTTGGTGACGCCACCATTGACCAGGTAATCGGCCATCTGCTCGGCGACCTGGATCGCGACATTGACCTGCGCTTCGCTGGTCGAAGCACCCAGATGCGGGGTGGCGACGAAGTTCGGGGTGCCGAACAGGTCATGTTCCTTGGCCGGTTCGGTGACGAACACGTCGAGCGCTGCGCCGGCGATATGGCCGCTGTCGAGCAATTCCTTGACCGCCGCCTCATCGACCAGCCCGCCGCGTGCGCAGTTGATGATGCGCACGCCCTTCTTGGTCTTGAGCAGATTGTCGCGGCTCAGGATGTTGCGCGTCTGGTCGGTCAGCGGCGTGTGCAGCGTGATGAAGTCGGCGCGGGCGAGCAAGCCGTCCAGCTCGACCTTTTCGACGCCCAGCTCGACCGCGCGTTCGGGCGAGAGGAACGGGTCGAACGCGATCACCTTCATCTTCAGGCCAAGCGCGCGGTCCGCGACGATCGACCCGATATTGCCCGCGCCGATCAGGCCGAGCGTCTTGCCGGTCACCTCGACGCCCATGAAGCCGTTCTTCGGCCACAGGCCCGCCTGGGTCTGAGCATTCGCCTCGGGCAGCTGGCGCGCGAGCGCGAACATGAGGGCGATGGCGTGTTCGGCGGTGGTGATCGAATTGCCGAACGGGGTGTTCATCACCACCACGCCCTTCGAGGACGCATAGGGGATGTCGACATTGTCGACGCCGATGCCGGCGCGGCCGATGACCTTCAAATTGGTCGCGGCGTCGATGATTTCCTTGGTCGCCTTGGTCGAGCTGCGGATGGCGAGGCCGTCATACTGGCCGATGATCGCCTTCAGCTCCTCCGGCGTCTTGCCGGTGATCTCGTCCACCTCGACCCCGCGCTCGCGAAAGATCTGGGCGGCCTTGGGGTCCATTTTGTCGCTGATGAGTACTTTGGGCATGGATCGTCTCCGTCGCCCCGGCGAAGGCCGGGGCCGATAAGTTTGGGAATGCTACATGGCGGCCCCGGCCTGCGCCGGGGCGACGATTACGCGGTCTTGGCGGTCGCGTAGGCCCAGTCGAGCCACGGGCCGAGCGCTTCGACATCGGCGGTGTCCACCGTCGCGCCGCACCAGATGCGCAGCCCCGCCGGGGCATCGCGATAACCGGCGATGTCATAGGCGGCGTGTTCCGCCTCGAGCAGCGACGCGAACTTCTTGATGAAGGCTTCGTCGGCACCCTCGACGGTCAGGCACACGCTGGTCTTCGACCGCGACGCGGGATCGGCGGCGAGATGGCCGAGCCAGTTGCGCTCGGCGACGAGCCGGTCGAGCGCGGCGGCATTGGCGTCGCTGCGTGCGATCAGGCCCTCGAGCCCGCCCAGACCCTTGGCCCATTCGAGCGCGAAGATCGCGTCCTCGACCGCCAGCATCGACGGCGTGTTGATCGTCTCACCCTTGAACACGCCTTCGGCCAGCTTGCCCTTGGCCATCAGGCGGAACACCTTGGGCAGCGGCCATGCGGGTGTGTAATTCTCGAGGCGTTCGACTGCGCGCGGGCCGAGGATCAGGACGCCATGGCCGCCTTCACCGCCCAGCACCTTCTGCCAGCTGAAGGTCGCGACATCGATCTTGTCCCACGGCAGGTCGTACGCGAACACCGCGCTGGTCGAATCGGCGAAGGTCAGGCCTTCGCGGTCTTCAGGGATCCAGTCGCCATTCGGAACGCGCACGCCGCTGGTGGTGCCGTTCCAGGTGAACAGCACATCGGTCGACCAATCGATCGCGGTAAGATCGGGCAGTTGGCCATAGTCGGCGCGGACGATCGTCGGGTCGAGCTTGAGCTGCTTGACGGCATCGGTGACCCAGCCCTCGCCAAAGCTTTCCCAGGCGAGCGTGGTCACGCCGCGCGCGCCGAGCATCGTCCACATCGCCATTTCGAACGCGCCGGTGTCGGAACCGGGGACGATGCCGATGCGATGCGTGTCGGGCAGGCGCAGCATCTCACGCATCAGGTCGATGCAATATTGCAGGCGGGTCTTGCCGAGCTTCGAGCGGTGCGAGCGTCCAAGGACCTCGGTCGCGAGCTTCGATGCGTCCCAGCCCGGAGGCTTGGCGCAGGGACCCGAAGAGAAATGGGGGCGTGCCGGCCGGGTGGCGGGCTTGGCAATGGACGCAGTTGTGGCGTCGGGGGTCGTCAAATCAGTCATGTCAGTCTCTCCTCGCAGAGAGCACGCGCGGCGTTGGGACCGCGTGGCCCGTCGGCGGCCCTAACGATTTGGCGGGCGCTGTCAATCAATCGATCTGCGGAGCGTTTGACACGAAAGGGCGAGGGATCCATCATCGCCGGATGATCAGGCCTGTCCTCTTTCAGCGATGCCGCGTTCACGCGGGCCAATCGGCGGCGCGCGTCTAGCCCGGGCCTCTCATCCGGCGAACGCCTGTCAGGTCCGGGATCTCCCTCAGTTCAATTCAATGGCGCGTGCAGCGTTTGTCTGCGCGCGACCCTGTTCCGAGACCGAAAGGCCCGACATGAGTCCCGATTCCCGCCTCGCCGCAACCGCACAGCCACCCCTCCATGTCATCGACACCGAATATGACCGAATCGCCGATCTGGCGATGCGTGTCAGCGCGTCCGAGCCGGTGCTGGCCCAACGCCTGATGGACGAACTCGATCGCGCCGACGTGCACGCGGCGGGCGATTTGCCCTCAGGAGTGGTGACATTGAACGCACAGGTCGATTTCGTCGACGAAGGCAGCGGGTTACGCCGGTCGGTGCGGCTGGTGCTCCCGGCCGAGGCAGATGTAGCGGCGGGCAAGGTTTCGATCCTGACGCCGGTCGGTGCGGGATTGATCGGCATGTCCGAGGGGGGCGCAATCCTGTGGCCGGATCGAGAGGGCCAGCCGCGCACGCTGCGAATCGTCCGCGTGACCCCGGCGGAAACATAACGGCGGACGTGCGACCGCGTCGGTTCGTCGAATCGGGAAGCGCCGGATAAGCAGCGGTTAACCATAATGGGTTAGAGGGGGGGCATGGTCACGCGTGTTCTTCTGACCCTGTCCCTGCCGCTTCTACTCGCCGGATGCCTGTTCGGCGGGGACAACGCCCGTGCGCCGCAGCGCGCGCCCGTGCGGCCCGATCCGCGCGGGCCGGTAACGCTCGACCTGCCGACCAGCCGCGACACCCAGCAATGTTTCGCCGACCTGTCGCGTGCGCAGGTGCGGTTCAGCCCGCTGCCGGACCGCGATTATGGCGGCGGGTGTCAGGTCATCGGCGCGGTGCAGCTGATCGATGTCGGCATTCCCGTGTCGGGGCTGAAGGCGATGCGCTGCCCATTGGCGCGGACCTTCATCGGCTGGATGCGAAACGCTGCGGTTCCCGCCGCACGCGAAATTCTGGGCGGGGAGCTGGTGCGGGTCGAAACCTATGGCACCTATGCCTGTCGCGGCATCGTCGGGGGTAGCGCGGCGTCGGCGGGGCGCGTCTCCGAACATGGGCTGGGCAATGCGGTCGATGTCGCCGCGTTCGTGCTGGCCGATGGGCGGAAAATCTCGGTCTTGGGCGACTGGAGCGGCGGGACTGCGGAAGAGCGCGAGTTCCTGCGCACCGTGCACCGTTCGGCCTGTCGGCGGTTCACGACCGTGCTCGGACCGGAATATAACAGCGCGCACGCCAACCACTTCCATTTCGATATGGGCGGCAAGTCGTTCTGCCGCTGACGCTCGACACTTTGCGTCGGCACCGAAACCCGCTACTCCCGCGCCAATGACAGACCAGAAAGTGCCGTCGCGCGTCTTTGCCCGCGCGAGCCAGGATGCGGAGACCGCGCGGACCGCCGTCTCCACCCCCCAGACCGAACACCCGGCCTACCGCCTCGCCTTTCAGGACATGGAGTTCCTGTTGCGTGAGGATCTGCGCCCGGTGCGTTTCCAGCTGGAGCTGCTCAAGCCCAGCGTGTTGATGGACGAGGCGAAGATCGCGTCGCTGTTCGTCATCTATGGTTCGGCGCGGATCCCCGAGCCTGCCAAGGCGCAGGCTTTGCTCGACCTTGCTACCGACGACCAGTCGCGCCGCATTGCCGAGCGGCTGATCGAGAAGTCGAAATATTATGACGTGGCGCGCGAGCTGGCGGGCCTCGCCAGCTGCTACCCGCTCGATGAGAGTGGCGATCGCCACTTCGTCGTCACCTCGGGCGGTGGACCGTCGATCATGGAAGCGGCGAATCGCGGCGCGACCGAAAAGGGCTGCGAATCGGTCGGCCTCAACATCGTGCTGCCGCATGAGCAGGCGCCCAACGAATATGTGACCCCGTCGCTCAGCTTCCAGTTCCACTATTTCGCGCTGCGCAAGATGCACTTCCTGCTCCGCGCCCGCGCCGTGGCGGTATTCCCGGGCGGCTTTGGCACGTTCGACGAATCGTTCGAGCTGCTGACGCTGATCCAGACCGGCAAGATCGCGCCGATCCCGGTACTGTTCTACGGCAAGGACTTCTGGACCCGCGTCGTCAATTTCGAGGCGCTGGTGGAGGAGGGCGTGATCAGCCCGCGCGATCTTGGCCTGTTCCACTTCTGCGAGACCGCCGAAGAGGGTTGGGCGATCGTCCAGAAATTCTGGGAAGAGCGGAAGGGATAATCCCCCAAACGAAAAGGGCGGCCCGTCGAGGCCGCCCTTTTTGCATTCCGATCTGCGATGGCAGGACCGGAGTTATTCCTTCTTCGCGGCTTCCGCAGCGGCAGCCGGGTCGACCGACGGCGCGCCCGATGCCGGCGTGCCGGCATTGCTCATCTCGGTCGAGGTGATCGCATTCTCGGTCGCCGCTTCGCCCTCGGCCGGAGCCGCTTCGGGCGCGGGAAGCGGCAGGTTCGAACCCTGCGCGTTCATATAGGCGATGACGTTGGCGCGCTCCTGCGGGTCCGACAGGCCGGCGAAGGTCATCTTGGTGCCAGCGGCATATTTGCGCGGGCTGGCAAGCCATGCGTCCATCCCCGCAAAGTCCCAATTTCCCGGAACCGCCTTCAGCGCATCCGAATAGGCGAATCCGGCGACATGGCCGTGCGGCTTGCCCAGCGAATCCCACAGATTCGGGCCGACGCCGTTTCCGCCGCCCTGAGTGATCGAATGGCATGCCGAGCATTTGGCGAACGACGCCTGCCCCTTGGCGACATCGGCCTTGGCCAGACGGTTGGCGATCGGCTCGACCGCAGCGGCACCGCCGTCACCCTCGGCGCCGTCGGCGCTCTCGACCGGATAGCCTTCCTTTTCGGGCTTTCCGCCATGATAGATCATGCCGCTGGCGATCGACAGGCCGAGCGCGGAGGCACAGCCGAACAGGACCCAGCCTGCGATCGTGTTCATGCGATTGTCCATGTGCGCCCGTTCTGCCCCGTGTTGATCTTGGCCGGGTTCTTTAGTCGGGCCTTTTGTTTGCCGCAACCCGGGCTTGCCGCAAGTTGCTCCGCCGGTTACGCGCACGCGCCGATGGACAATTTCGCAGCCCCCGCCCGCCCGATCGTCGAACGGATGACGCAGGCCGCTCTGGCCGAGCCCAAGCGCGCGGTCGCGTTTCAGGGCGCGCCGGGCGCAAATTCGCATATGGCGGCGCTCGAAGCCTTCCCGACCGGGCTGCCCTTGCCGTGTTTCAGCTTTGAGGATGCGATCGACGCAGTGCGTGACGGGCGCGCCGATTGCGCGATGATCCCGATCGAAAATTCGCTGCACGGGCGCGTCGCCGACATCCATTTCCTGCTGCCCGAATCGGGGCTGGTGATCATCGGCGAGCATTTCCTTCCCATCCGCTATGCGCTGATGGGCCTTGGCAGCCGCCCCGGGGTGCGTCAGGCGATGAGCCATCCGCAGGCGCTGGGCCAGTGCCGCCACTGGCTCAAGGCGCAGGGGATCGCGCCGCTCTCCTATCCCGACACCGCCGGCGCAGCGGCAGTCGTGGCGGAGGCCGGCGATCCGCAGATCGCCGCGCTCGCCCCGCCGGGCGCCGCGCCGCTCTATGGCCTGACGGTGTTCGACAGCGATGTGGCGGACGCCGACCACAACATGACCCGATTCGTCATGCTGGCGCGCAACGCGCCGCCGCTGCGCGATCACGGCCCGTACATGACCACCTTCGTGTTCGAGGTGAAGAATATTCCCGCGGCGCTGTACAAGGCGCTGGGCGGCTTTGCGACCAATGGCGTCAACATGACCAAGCTCGAAAGCTACCAGCGCGGCGGCAGCTTCGCGGCGACGGAGTTTTACTGCGACATCGTCGGACGCCCCGGCGATGCCCCGGTCGATCGCGCGCTGGAGGAACTCAAGTTCCACACCAAATCGATGCGCGTACTCGGCACCTACCCGCAGGCGCGCGCGCGACCGGAATAATTACCGCTCGCGCGTCGCCATGAACTTCACCTTGGAGTAGCGGTCGGCGATATAGCCCACTTCCCATGCCGACTTGGCGAGGAAGACCGGGTTGCCGTCGCGGTCCTTGGCCATCGCGGTGCGGTTCAAGTCCATGAATTCCTTCACGTCGCCTGGTTCGCCACCGACCCAGCGTGCGGTATCGAACGGCGCGGGCTCGAGTACCGCGCCGACCTTGTATTCGGCATCGAGGCGGCTGAGCAGCACTTCGAGCTGAAGCTGCCCGACCACGCCGATGATCCAGTTCGACCCGATTTCGGGGTAGAACACCTGGATCACGCCTTCTTCGGACAGGTCGTCCAGCGCCTTGCGCAGCTGCTTGGTCTTGGTCGGATCCTTCAGCACCACGCGGCGCAGGATTTCAGGCGCGAAATTGGGCAGGCCGGTGAAGCGCACGCCGGCCTTTTCCGACAGCGTGTCGCCGACGCGCAGCGTGCCGTGGTTGGGGATGCCGATGATGTCGCCCGGAAACGCCTCGTCCGCCAGTTCGCGCTGCTGGGCAAAGAACATGATCGGCGAATGGATCGCGATCGGCTTGCCATGCCCGCTCGGCGTCAGCTTCATGCCGCGCTTGAAGGTCCCCGACACCAGCCGCATGAACGCGATGCGATCGCGATGGTTGGGGTCCATGTTCGCCTGAACCTTGAACACGAATCCGGTGACTTCAGGATAGTCGGGCGCCACCGCTGCGGGTTCGGCGGGCAGGGCATGCGGCGGCGGCGCGTGCAGGGCGAGTGCGTCGATCAGCGAATCGACCCCGAATTCCTTCAGCGCCGACCCGAAATAGACCGGCGTCAGGTCGCCATTGCGATAGGCGTCACCATCGAACGTCGCATAGCCGGCGAGGCCGAGCTCCGCCTCTTCGCGGACCTTGGCCAGCGTCTGCGCCGAGATCAGCGAATCGAGCTGCGGATCGTCGAGGCCGCTGGTCTGCACGACCTTGCCCTGGAATTCGCGGCTGTCACCCTCGGGCAGCAGCAGGCGATGGTCGACCAGGTCGTAAATCCCCTCAAACTGCCCGCCCATGCCAACCGGCCACGTCATCGGCGCGACGTCGAGCGCGAGCAGGTCGGCGATCTCGTCGAGAATCTCGAACATCTCGCGGCCTTCGCGATCGACCTTGTTGACGAAGGTGATGATCGGCACGTTACGCAGCCGGCACACTTCGAACAGCTTGCGCGTCTGGCTTTCGATGCCCTTGGCGGCGTCGATCACCATCACCGCCGAATCGACCGCAGTCAGCGTGCGATAGGTGTCCTCCGAAAAGTCTTCGTGGCCCGGCGTGTCGAGCAGGTTGAAGGTGATCCCGTCGCGCTCGAATGTCATCACCGAGCTGGTGACGGAGATGCCGCGCTGCTGCTCGATTTTCATCCAGTCCGATCGCGCGCGCCGCGCCTGGCCACGCGCCTTGACCTCTCCGGCGAGATGGATCGCGCCGCCGAACAGCAGCAGCTTTTCGGTCAGCGTGGTCTTGCCGGCGTCAGGGTGAGAGATGATCGCGAAGGTACGGCGATCCGGAGTCGAATTTTCGGGCATCGCGGCCCTCTAGCGGCAAGTGCGCGGCGAATCCAACTCTACCCCGCGATCCAGCTGACGCGCATGGCAAAGCGGCGCGATTCGCCGGGCGGGATCGCGACGACGCCGGGCTTGTCGCTTAAGTCTCCGGTGAAGCCCACGGGGTCGGCATGCCCCTGCCATGGCTCGACGCATACGAACGCTGCGCCCGGCTTGGTCCAGATCGCGAGCGTGGGGAGGCCTTCGAACCCGATGTCGAGCTGCGGCCCGGTCGTGCTGCCATAGCGGACCGAGCGGCTGGCGGGATCCATCCAGATCAGCGCGTCGTCCGCGAACAGCGCGTCGGCAAGGTGCAGCGTCCGCCCATCAAGCGGGCTTGCGCGTTCGCCGGCACCGATCAGCCCGCCGTCGAGCGCGGCCAGCATGCCCGGCTCATCCTGTGCGAAGACGATGCGATGATCCTCCCGCGCGCCGCCGCCGGGCAGCGGCCAGGCAAAAGCGGGGTGGAAGCCGAAGCTCGCCGGAAGCACGGTTGCGGTGTCCGGGTTGGTGACCTCGATCTCGGTAACCAGCGTTGCGCCCTCAAGGCGGTAGGTCGCGCGCAGTTCGAACGCGAAGGGGTAGGCCGCGCGAGTCTCCGCATCGTCGCACAGCGTGAAGGTCGCGTGGGTGTCGCTCGAGTCGGTCACGGCAAACATGCGCCGCCGCGCAAAGCCGTGCTGCTTCATCGCATAGTCGCGCCCGTCGACGCGCAGCGTATCACCGTTCAGCCGCCCGACGATCGGGAACAGCAGCGGCGCGTGTCCGGTCCAATAGGCCGGGTCGGCATCGGTCATCAGCTCGCGGCCATGCGGATCGCACAGGCTGACCAGCTCGGCCCCGAGCGGGTCGATCCGCGCGGTGAGCGTGCCGTTGCCGATCGCGATCATCTCAGCGCTCGCGGTGAACGGCGAAACCGGCGAAATCCTGGTTCACCGGCATCAGCTCCAACCGGTTGATGTTGAGATGCGGCGGCAGCGTCGCGACCCACAGCAATGTTTCCGCGATGTCCTCCGGCGTCATCGGGTTCACCCCGGCGTACAGGCGGTCGGACGCTTGCCTGTCGCCGCCAGTGCGCACGGTCATGAACTCGGTCTCGACCATGCCCGGCTCGATCGAGGTGACGCGCACGCCAGTGCCGTGCAGATCGGCACGCAGCGCGAGGCTGAAATGGTTCACGAACGCCTTGGTGCCGGCATAGACATTGCCCGCGGGGTAGACATAGCTGCCCGCGACCGAGCCGAGATTGATGATCGCGCCCTTCCGCTCGATCAACATCGGCAGCAGCTTGTGGGTGATCGACATCATCGCGGTGACGTTGGTGTCGACCATCGTCTTCCAGCTATCGAGATCGGCGTCCTGCGCCTTCTCCAGTCCGCGCGCGAGGCCCGCGTTGTTGATCAGCAGGTCGATGTTGGCGAACGGCTCGGGCAACGACGCAAGCGCCGCATCGCGCGCAGCCTCATCGCGAATGTCGAATTCGAGCGTGTGGACGGTGTCGCTCTTGAGCGTCGCCAGCCGGTCGGCGCGGCGCCCGGTGGCAACGACATGCCAGCCCGACTCGGCAAAGGCATGCACCGCCGCTTCGCCGATCCCTGCAGTCGCGCCGGTGATGAGTACGGTGGGCATGGTTTACTCCTTGCTTGTCACCCCGGCCTTGTGCCGGGGTCCACCGGGCCGCACGCGCGACCCTGTCGGTTCGAGCGCTGCGCTAGCGGCGGAGTGGACCCCGGCACAAGGCCGGGGTGACCAAAAAGAGGCTCACCCCCGCAGCACCGCGCCCAGCTTCGCCGCCGCTGCGACCACCTTGTCCGCCACCGCCTTGATCTCGGCATCGGTGAAGCTCTTCTCGCCGGGTTGCAGCGTCACTTCGACGGCGAGGCTTTTCTTGCCCTCCTCGACGCCCGCGCCGGTGAACAGGTCGAACAGCCGTGCATCGGTGATCGTGGCCTTGTCCGCGCCCTTGACCGCGCGGACGAGATCGCCTGCTGCGAGGCTCGCTGGCACGATGAAGGCGAAGTCGCGCGTCACCGCCTGCAGCGCCGGGGGCGTGTAGGCGGGTCGGGCAAAGCCGGTCGCGCGCTTGGCAGGGATCGCGTCGAGGAACAGCTCGACCGCGGCGACCGGGCCGTCGAGGTCGAATTTCTTCGTCAGGCTCGGGTGGAGCATGCCGAATGCGGCGAGCACGGTCTTCGGCCCCAGCCGCAGCGTCGCCGACTGGCCGGGATGCCAAGCTGCGCCCGCTTCGCCCATGACCTGCAGGTTCGCCACCGGCGCACCGGCGGCTTCGAGCAGCGCCAGCGCCTCACTTTTGGCGTCGAACGCGCCGAAGGGCTGCGCCTTGCCGTTCGCCCAGCCGCGCGGGCTGCGGTCGCCCGCGAGCAGGACGGTGAGGGTCAGCTTCTCGCCATCGGCCAGATAGCGGCGGCCGAGTTCGAACAGCCGCACACTGGTCGCCCCGCGCTTCACATTGCGCGCCGCCGCCATCATCAGGCCGGGCAGCAGCGACGGGCGCATGACCTTCAGGTCTTCGCTGATCGGGTTGGCGAGCGTCCACGCGCCGCCGCCGACCGCTCGCGCCTCGCTCTCGGAGATGAAGCTCCACGTCACCGCTTCGTTCAGGCCGCGCGCGGCGGCGGTGCGGCGGATGCGGCGCTCCAGCTTCTGTTCGGGCGTTGCGGTCGGCTTGGCGACGCCGGGCGCGCGGGGCAGGGGGGTGGAGGGGACCTTGTCGATCCCCTCGATCCGGATCACTTCCTCGACCAGATCGGCGGGGCCATCGACATCGCGCCGCCAGCTGGGCGCGGTGACGCGGAAGCCGTCGCACGCATCGGTCAGCTCGCACGGGTCGCCATTGGCGTCGAGCGGCTGGACGGTGAAGCCGAGCGATTCGAGGATGTCGCGCTGCCGCTCCGCCGGGATCGCCAGGCCGCCAAGCGTCTCGGCGAGCGTCGGGTCATAGCCCGTGGTGATGCCGACGCGCGGAATGCTGCCCGCGCGGGTTACTTCGCTTGCGGTCCCGCCGCACAGCGCCAGCACCAGCCGTGTGGCGATCGCCAGCCCCTCATCGAGAAACTCAGGGTCCACCCCGCGTTCGAAGCGGGTGCGCGCGTCGCTGGTCAGCAGCAGCTTCTGCCCGGTGCGGGCGATATGTTCGGGATCGAAATAGGCGCATTCGATCAACACGTCGGTCGTGGTGTCGCTGCACCCCGAATGTTCGCCGCCCATGATCCCGCCGATGTCGTGCACCGCCGCATCATCGGCGATCACCGTCATCGTCGTGTCGAGCGTGTAGCTCTTGCCGTTGAGCGCGAGCACCTGTTCGCCCGCCTGCGCCTTGCGCGCGACCAGGCCGCCGTTGAGCGTCGCGAGATCATAGACATGGAGCGGGCGCCCCAGCCCGAACATCACGAAGTTGGTGATGTCGACCAGCGCCGAGATCGGCTTCTGCCCTACCGCCTTCAGGCGACGCTGCAACCACTCGGGCGACGGGCCGTTCTTCACGCCGCGCACGATCTGGCCGTAAAAGGCAGGGCAGTCCTCGATATCGTCAGTCCGCACGTCCGGCCCGGCACCCTGTGCCACAATTGCGGGCAGCCCCGACACCACCGCGTCGAGCGGCTTGAGCGTGCCAAGACCCGCTGCGGCAAGATCGCGGGCGATGCCGCGCACGCCCATGCAATCCTGGCGGTTCGGCGTGATCGACACATCGATCACCGGATCGTCGAGGCCGGCATAGTCCGGGAAAGCGGTGCCGATCGGCGCGTCCTCGGGCAGTTCGATGATGCCGTCATGATCGTCGCCCAGCTCGAGCTCGCGGCTGGAGCACATCATGCCGTTCGATTCGACCCCGCGCACGGCCGCGACCTTCAGCACCATCCCGTTGGCGGGGACGGTCGCGCCGGGCAGGCCGAGTACGCCAACGAGGCCAGCGCGCGCATTGGGCGCACCGCACACGATCTGCAGCGGCTCGCCGTCTCCGGCATCGACGGTCAGCACCTGCAGCTTGTCCGCCTGTGGATGGCGCTCGGCAGTCAGCACGCGCGCGACCTTGAACGCCGCCAGCGCCGCGCCGGGATTCTCCACACCCTCGACCTCATGCCCGATGCGGTTCAGGGCATCGAGGATCGCGGTCAGATCGGCGTCGGTGTCGAGATGCTCCTTGAGCCAGCTCAGCGTGAACTTCATGCGCCGACTCCCCCGGACAGCGTGGGCACGTCGAGCGCCGAGAAGCCGTAATGCTTCAGCCAGCGCAGATCGCCGTCGAAGAATGCGCGCAAATCATCCATCCCATATTTGAGCATCGCGAGGCGATCGACCCCGGTGCCAAAGGCAAAGCCCTGCCATTCGTCGGGGTCCAGCCCGCACGCCTCGATCACCTTGCGGTGGACCATGCCGCTGCCCAGCACCTCCATCCAGCCGCCGCCCTCGGCATCGCCGGACCCGCCCATCACGCGCTTGCCATTGATCCACGTGAAACCGACGTCCACTTCGGCGCTCGGTTCGGTGAACGGGAAATAGCTCGGGCGCAGCCGCAGCACGATGTCGTCGCGCTCGAAATAGGCCTTGAGGAAGGTCTCCAGCGTCCATTTGAGGTGGCCGAGCGTGATGCCCTTGTCGATCACCAGCCCTTCGATCTGGTGGAACATCGGCGTGTGGGTCGCGTCGCTGTCGCTGCGATAGACGCGGCCCGGCGCGATGATGCGGATCGGCGGGGGCGTCGATGTCATCGTGCGGATCTGCACGGGGCTGGTGTGGGTGCGCAGCACCATCGGCCGCTCATGCTCACCCGCGAGGTAGAAGGTGTCGTGCATCGCGCGCGCCGGATGCGTCTCGGGGATGTTGAGCGCGGTGAAATTGTGCCAGTCGTCCTCGATCTCCGGACCCGTCGCGACCGCAAAGCCCATATCCGCGAAGATTTCGGCGAGCTCGTCCATCACCTGGCTGATCGGATGAACGGTGCCCGCTGAGACGCCATCGACCGGCAGGGTCATGTCAAGTGTTTCACTGGCGAGCTTCGCCTCCAGCGCCGCGCCTTCCAGCGCCGCCTTGCGCGCCGCAATCGCTTCGGTCACCGCCTCGCGCAGACCGTGGATGCGCGGGCCGGTTTCCTGCCGCTCCTCGGGGCTCATGCCGCCCAGCGTCTTGAGCAGGCCGGTGACGCTGCCCTGCTTGCCCAGCGCCTGGACGCGTACCGCCTCCAGCGCATCGACGCCGGTGGCCGCGTCGATCGCGGCGAGAAGGTCGGCCTTGAGTTGGTCGAGATCGGTCATCACAGTTCCGTTCATTGGTCTAGTGGCCCGAACCGCAGTCAGGCGCGAAGGTCAAGCCCGGCTGCCCAGCAAAGCGACGCCGAATGCGATGAACACGCCGCCGGTCACGCGGTTGAACACCCGCTGGCGGTTGGCCGGCGCGAGCCAGGCGGCGAGCGAGCGGCCGCCCAGCGCGTACATGCTGAACCAGAACGCCTCGATCACCGCGAAGCTGGCGATCAGGATCGCGAGCTGCGGCGCGAACGGCGCGTTGGTATTGATAAACTGCGGGAACAGCGCGGCGGCGAAGATGATCAGCTTGGGATTGGAAAACCCAGTGCCAAGCCCCGCGCCGAACATCGCGATCAGCGAGGGCGGAGCGGGCTTCTCTGCGTCCGGATCGCTGCTCGCGACCGGCGCCCGCCACGCCTTGAGCCCCAGCCAGACGAGATAGCCCACCCCGGCATAGCGCAGCGCGTCGAACAGCATCGGCGAGGCCTTGAGCAACGCCCCAAGGCCCGCCGCCGACGCAAGCAGGCAGATCAGATTCGCGGTCATCAGCCCCAGCATCGACGCGACCGACCGGCGCGCGCCGTGATGGATGCTCTGCACCATGACGTGGAGCATATTCGGCCCCGGCGTCGCGGAGATCAGGAACACGGCGGTGACATAGAGCCACCAGGTCTGGAGCGTCATTGCGCGAAGCCTGGATAGGAGGGGAGTCGATCAGTCACGATATGCGCTCCGGTCAAGTTGCCGCATGAGATGCGCCTGACGCTCGCGTCCGAGCGCGAACATGATCACCGCTGGCACGCTGGAGATAAGAAAAGTGACTATTATCTCGGGCACGCCTTTGAAGGAGAAGGTAGCCACGTAGATTGCGCGTAAGCCCAGAGCGATCGCCGATGCCATCAACGCGAAGTTGACGATGGTGTTTGCAACGATGCTCAAAATAGATTTTTTGAAGGGCGGCGGCGCTGCCATTTCAATCGATGCCCGGCGCTCTCGCTGACGTGCCTCCTCGACATAGCTGAGGAGCAATTCGAATCGATCCAAATCGATGAAATTCGCCAAAAAGGGGCGTGAATGTTGGACTGTGCCCAGCAAGGTGGTCATGCAACCGGGATGCACGCTTTCTAGTGCCACATCTTCTCCAGTCAGCGCCGCCCAAGCGACCTTGTAGTCGGGATTGTAGCGCTGCAACTGCCTTAGATAGGCGTAGTCGTCGGCGAACTGACAGATGTCGCGCACAATATCCGGGCAGTCATAATCGGTCAGCCGCTTCGTCCAGTCGAATCCGCTGATTGCAGGTGCGAGCATCGCTTCGGAGCGCGGCGCGTGGTCCATCATGGTGGTGGCGAGCCAAATCTCGATCTGCTCGGACAGGGCGATTGGAGATGTCCGACTTTTCTCCACCAGCCGTCCGGTCAGCTCGGTCAGCGCTGCATCAATGTCGCCCCCAATCGTTTCGCGCTCCAAAAGCCGCTGGATGTCCGCCATCTCGCTAGATGCCGACAACGGGGCCTCAACCACCTGATCCTGCTGCTCGACTGGGATTGCGGTCGTGGCGTGCCGCATGACCGCAGCGGTGGTTGTCGCGTGCGTACTTCCCATTGCAACGTCATACGCCGCTCTCAGGGCGATAAACGCCTTTGGATCAGCTTCAATGTCGATGCCCCGCAACCGCTGGGCATAGGCTGCGCGGATCAGCCGCACGTCATCGGTCGGCTCTATTCCAAGCGTGTCCCACATGACTCACCTCATGCCCGCGAAATTCGATACCGGCCAAGAAAAAGGGCGCCGGTGGATGGTCCACCGGCGCCCCAATTTCGGTCGCTACAGGCTGCCTCAGGCGGCCTGGGGCAGCGCCGCCTTCGCCTGCGCGATGATGGAGGTAAACGCATCACCCTCGTGCATCGCGATGTCGGCCAGGACCTTCCGGTCCAGTTCGATGCCGGCGAGCTTCAGCCCGTGCATGAACTGCGAATAGGTCAGGCCTTCGGCGCGGACGCCGGCGTTGATGCGCTGAATCCACAGGGCGCGGAAGCTGCGCTTCTTAACCTTGCGGTCGCGATAGGCGTACTGGCCGGCCTTTTCGACGGCCTGACGTGCGATGCGGATGGTGTTCTTGCGACGGCCATAATAGCCCTTCGCCTGATCCAAAATCCGCTTATGCTTCGCCTTGGTGGTTACACCACGTTTGACACGTGCCATGGTCTATCTCTCCTTACAGGCCGTACGGCGCCCAGAGGCGCACGTGACCGGCATCAGCTTCGGACAGGACCGACGTGCCGCGGTTGGTGCGAATATACTTCGCGTTATGGCTGCTCAGGCGGTGACGCTTGCCGGCGACGCCGTGCTTCACCTTGCCCGTCGCGGTGAATTTGAAGCGCTTCTTCACACCGCTCTTGGTCTTCATCTTGGGCATTTTCGTCTCCTTTTACGCGCGACGAATTCTCGAACAGCCCCGGCAGCCCTTGTTAGCCGGGCGGTTCCTGAATCGCGGAAAGGCGGCCCTGTACCGGGTGAACTCCGATTTTGCAACCGCGAAGGCGGGTTTGCCGGAACTTGTATCGCCCGCCAAGTCTTATGCCGTGATGACCGACCGGGATTCCGCGATTGTCACGCAGGATGGGACGTCAGTCGATCCGCCGGTGACCGAAGTTCACGCCGACGGCGAGCGCAACCGCTTGCCGCGTCCGCTCGTCATCGCGCTGCGCATCATCGGTGGCGTGCTGCTGGCGATCTTCCTCGCCTGGGCGATTCTCTACATCACCAAGGGGAGGTTCCTCAAAGGGACGTTCGAGCGGGTCGCCACCAGTTCGACCGGGCGCGCTGTGGCGGTTGGGGGCGATTTCCAGCTCTATTTCGATCCGTTCGACCTCAAATTCGTCGCGCAGAAGATGACGATCGCGAACCCCGACTGGGCGTCGAAGCCGCATCTGTTCGCGGCCGATTCGATCCACACGCGAATCGCGCCCTTGTTGCTGATCTTTGGCCGCTATCACGCGCGCTTCCTCGACCTGCGCAATGCCGCGATCGACCTGGAGTGGAACGCGGCGCGCGCCAACACCTGGACCTTCGGTAACGGCGAGGGCGACCCGGTCGAGTTTCCGACGATCGACCGGGCGACGCTGGCGGGAACGACGCTGCGCTATCGCGATCCCCGGCTGCAATTGCTCACCGACCTGAAGTTCGAAACCGTCCGCTCGACCGGCACGCGAATCGGTGATTCGGTGCGCTTTTCGGGTGATGGGGTCGCGCGCAAGGCGCCGTTCACTGTCAGCGGCGCGTTGCTCAGCCCCAATGAGACCGCCGGGCGCGGCAAGAACCAGCTGGAATTGCAGGCGCGCGCGGCGGGCAACGACATCACGGTCACCGGCACATTGCCGAGCCTCGCCGATATCGAGAATGTCCCGCTGCGCACCAGCGCGCGGGGTGGCAACCTTGCTAGCCTGCTGGGCATCATCGGCGTCGTGCTGCCCGACACGCGCACCTATAGCGCGCATGCGACGCTGGTGAAATCGGGTGATCTATACAGCTTCACCGGGTTGCGGGGCCGATTCGGCAACAGCGATCTTTCGGGCCAGTTCGCTGCGGATGGCCGTGGCGAGCGGCTGCTGATGACCGCCGACCTGGCCACCAAGTCGCTCGATATCGTCGATGCCGCGCCGTTCATCGGGTTCAACCCCGATATCGTCGCAGCGCGCGGCGCGATGGCTGCGGCCGCGGCGACCGGCGCGGGACCCGCCCGCCTGCTGCCCGATGCGCGATTCCCGGTCGAATCGATGCAGCCGTTCGATGCCAAGGCGAAATGGCGAATCGCCACGGTGCAGTCACGAAGTGTGCCGATCTCGAACGTCGCGGTCACGGTCGATCTCGATCGCGGTCGCCTTGCGCTGTCGCCCTTCACCTTCGCAATGGCGCGCGGCAATGTCGCGTCCGACCTGATCTTCGACACGCGCCAGCGGCCCAGCGCCGTATCCTATGACGTGCGCCTCGCGCCGACCCCGCTCGGTACGTTGCTGAAAGGGTGGGGCGTCGTCGAATCGGGCACTACCGGCACCATCAGGGGCCGGATCGAGCTGAAGGGGCGCGGCGACACGCTGCACGATTCGCTAGCCGATTCGGGCGGGCGAATCGCGTTCGTCCTGCCCAGGGGTAGCTTCTGGACCCGCAATATCCAGCTCGCGGAACTCGACATCGGCACGTTCGCGCAGAAGATGTTTGAGGGGAAGCTGAAGGAACCGGTTCAGATCAATTGCGGGCTGGTCGCGTTCAGCGTGCGTCGCGGGATCGCGGCGGCTGACCCGATCCTGATCGATACGCAAAAGAGCGTGATGATCGGGCGCGGTGGCTTCTCCTTCCGCAACGAAACGCTCGACATGGCCTTTCGCGCGGATTCGAAGAAGTTCAGCGTGTTTGCCGGCCAGTCGCCGGTCGGGATCAACGGGACGTTCGCCAGCCCCGGCTATGACGTGGTCAGCGACCAGCTGCTGGCGCGTGCCGGTGCCGGGCTGGGCCTCTCGCTGGTGGCGACGCCGCTCGCCGGCGTCCTCGCCTTTGTCGATGTCGGTGACGCCAAGGCGGCCGACTGCGGCCCGGTACTCAGCGCGGCGTCTGCGAAAGGCCAGCGCACGACCACGGGCGAGCAGCGCGACGATGTCGGCAAAGGCACGACCGCCAAGTCAGAAGATGGCAGCCGCTCGAAGGGCGAGCGCAAGGAACAGCGCAAGAAGTTTCTGGGGATTTTCTGAGCGTTCAGCGGGGCTTGAGACGCTCGGCCAGCACCGCGATGCACGCACCGGCGGCATAGGCCAGGACGTCCTTCCAATCGAACCCGGTGCCGAGCACGGTTCGCGCGAGCGCGCTGTCACGCCAGCCGAGCAGGTCCAGTATCCCGATGAACTGCCCCAACTCGACCAGCGCCGCGACCCCGAATGCCGCCACCGCTGCGGGCACGACCTCCAACCGTGTGACGGCTCGCAACCCGCAATAGACCAGCAGCACCGCAAGCGTGTCGCCCAGATAAGGCCGCACGAATCGATCGCGGACATAGAGCGCGATCACCACCTCAATCGCGAACAGCGCCAGCGCGGCGAGTGCATATCCACGGTGCAGGCGAATCACATCAATGCCCGCGACAGGCCAGCGCCTCGACCAGTTCCTCGATCCGCGCGGGATCGCCCGCTGCAATCACCTCGCCATTGCTGCCCGCGTGGAGCGGATCGCCCTGCCAGTCGCACATGCGCCCGCCTGCGCCCTCGACCACCGGCACCAGCGCCGCAAAGTCGTGCAGCTTCAGCCCCGCCTCGATCACCAGATCGAGATGCCCCGACGCGACCAGGCCGTAATTATAGCAATCGCCGCCCAGCACCGTGCTCAGCACCGCGGCGTCGACATGCTCGAATGCGTGGAGCTGGTCGTCGGTGAACAGGGCGGGGGAGGTGGTGGCGAGCAGCGCCTTCGACAGCTCGCGGCACGTGCGCGCCCGCGCGGGCTGGCCGTTGAACAGGGTGGTGCGTCCAGTGACGCCGAGCCAGCGTTCGGCGATGATCGGCTGGTCGATGATGCCCAGCACCGGCCAGCCGTCCTCGAGCAGCGCGATTAGTGTGCCAAAGATCGGCCGCCCGACGATGAAGCTGCGCGTCCCGTCAATCGGGTCGAGCACCCAGGTCCGCCCGCTGCTGCCCGCACGATCATCCTCTTCCTCGCCGATGATCGCGTCCATCGGCCGTTCGGCGATGATCAGGCGGCGCATCGCGGCTTCGGCGGCCTTGTCGGCGAGCGTCACGGGGGACGCGTCGTCCTTCGACTCGAGCCCGAACTGACCACGGAAATAGGGGCGGATCGCCGCGCCCGCCGCATCGGCGAGGCGCTGGGCGAGATCGATATCGGCTTGGCTGACTGGCATTAGTTCCGCCTAGCGGTGCTGCGCCCGGATTAGAAGTCGGTTCAGAACGGCAGCCAGCGGCGCTTTTCGCTGAACTTCATATATCCGACATTGGCCCCTGCGCGCCATCCGACGCCCAGCCGCACCGGGATCAGCACCACATCGCCGCGGCGCAGGTAACTGGCCGAGAATCCGCCGACTAGATAAAGTCGTCCCTCGCCCGCCGGAAAGCGCTTGTAGAGTTCCTGGCTGTCATAGAGGTTGTAGACCAGCACGAACACCTTGTTGGCGTCGCCGCCGATGTCGAATCCGACCGACGGGCCGGTCCAGTACACGTCGCGCTCGCCCTCGACCGCATGGATCATCGTACCCGAACCATAGCGCAGCCCCACGACCACCGCGCCCGATCCTTCCGACCCGGCGATATAGGCGTTGGGCTCACCCTGATCCTTCAGGATATCCTCGATCAGCGCGGCAAGGCCGGTCGCGCCCTTGCCGAACACGCCCTCTGCCGCCGAGACCAGCCGCACCTGATCGAAGGTTGTCGGAGCCTCGGGCTTGGTCAGCCCACCGACCTGCGCGGCGCCCTGGGTCGGTGCCGGGCCAGCGGGCGTTGCTGGCTGCTGGCCATCAACGGGCGGCGCTTCATAGGGGGCGCCGGGATCGACCGGCTCATCCTGCGGCGCGGGTTGAGCGGGAATCGCCGTCTGGGGCCGATCGAGATCGGCATCGATCGCGGTATCGGGATCGACCTTCTGGATGCTCTGCGCCAGCGCGGGGGTGGCCGCGAGCGATGGCAGCGCGAGCGCCATCCCGATCCAGAGCATCAACCGTCGCATAGTAAAGCCTCCCGCAGCATCGCATTTATGCGCGGCGATGGGCCGGCGGCAATGAACCGGCGATGACCCGAGTCGATTTCGCGCCCAGCCGCCGCAAATCCGCCCATTGATCGCCAGCGAGACGCTCGCTATAGCGCCCCCTCGCCGCAGGCATCCGGAGACGTGGGTGAGTGGCTGAAACCAACGCTTTGCTAAAGCGTCGTACGGGGAACCGTACCGAGGGTTCGAATCCCTCCGTCTCCGCCAGCGGTTGCAAAAGCCTAGGGAATACCTAGCTTCTGCAATCCTTGTCGGTCTCCGTTGGTCCACTTTGGTCCACAAATGGGGTCACAAGATTGGGGTTAGCCGCCCCGCACCGTGTGACGCGCCGTCAAAGAAGACACAGCGATCACAGGGCGTTCCAAGGAAACGCGACAGACATGGCTATCCACCGTGCCAGGGGCTCGGGGGAGCTGCGTCGTGACGCGACTACGCTCTCCCTATCTCCTGGACCGCGAAGGGGCCTATTTCCTGCGCGTCCGGGTCCCGCGCGGTCTTGTCGCGCGGGTGGGCGTCCTTGAAGTGCGCCGATCCCTAGGTTCGTCCACTTTCAACCAAGCCCGCCTTCTCGCGCTTCAGTTTGGAACGCGCCTACGAAGGTGTTTTGCGATGTTGTTGTTGCATGATGTTGATGCTGCCGCCTGCCACAAGGCGCTTCAGCAAATTTACTGGGACTTGGCGGCGGAGGTCGCAGGGGTTCTGTCGCCGCGCGGCGAAGATGCGTGGATTTTCAGGCAGGAGCAGGAGGGGCTCTCGGTCGAAGCCGAGCAGAGGCTGCGCGCGCAGTTGAGTGATGGAGGAAATCTCGGAGAGCTTGAGCGGATCGCTGAGCCGATGCTGGCGCGTCAGGGCATATCGCGCTCTGTGCTTACCCCGGATCATTGGGATGAGCTGGTAGCCGGGGTTGCCCGTGCAATGATCGAGGCTCAGCGGCGCTACCGCTATCAGATAAGTGATAGCATCCTGCCGTACTTGCCTGTTGATCCGCTCTTCGCAGCGCCGTCCGGCATTGTGAGTGGGGCGCAGGAAGAGGCAGTTGGTCCCACTTTGCCGGAGGCGATAGACGCCTTTTGCAAGACCAGCGCCCCCAAGTGGACGCAGAAAACGGGCAAAACCCATCGTGCGAAGTTGAAGCTGCTGATCGACTGTTTCGGCAATGAGCGCCGGATCAGCACAATCACCACTCCCGACCTTTGGAGCTTCATCGAGGCGGTTCAGCGCTTGCGCCGGAATTATCACACCAGTCCCGGTCAATCGTTCCTGTCTCGTCAGACGGACGTGGTTGCCGCCCGCATCACTGCGGTGACGGCCATCAACGTCCTCGCGCGCGTAAAATCCCTGTTCAGATGGGCGCACCAGCGGGGCTACTGCGCCTCGAACCCCGCCGATGTGGTCGCAGTAACGCAGCCGAAGCAGAAGAAGGGTACCCGCAGCCGTCGCCCTTTCACCGCGAGCGAACTTGAGCGCTTCTTTTCTTGCCCACTGTTCACCGGCTGCGCGACCAAAACCCGACGGTTTGACGCAGGTAGCTTGATCATCAAGGACGCCCACTACTGGCTCCCGATCCTTGGATACTACACTGGCGCACGCCTCGGTGAGCTGATCCAGCTTGAAATCGGCGACGTGGAGCTGGGAAATGCGGTCCAGTTTATTTCGATCAACGAAGACGGCGATCAGAAGCATGTGAAGACCGAGGCGGGGGTGCGGCTCGTGCCCCTTCACCCGGACCTGTCCAAACTGGGGTTCGCTGAGTTTGTGGCCTTCCGCCGCAAGAGTTGGGCGAAGGGGCGTCTGTTTCGAGAGATTAAATACGGAGCTGATGGCCAAGCTTCGACTGTCTTTTCAAAGTGGTTTGGTCGCGCACTGGATAAGGCTGGCTTGGAGGACCCCGCCCTCGTGTTTCACAGCTTTCGTCACACTGCGGAGGACTATTTACGCGCCTCGAAGCTGCCCAAGTATGTGATCGACCAACTGATGGGCCACCGAGATCAGTCTGCTGCTGGTGAGTATGGTGTCGGCGTCAGCGTCATCGACGCCCACGAGATCATGGCAGAATTGAAGCTCCCAGTCCGCTTGCCGAGCTTTATCGGCTTGGACCCGCTCTCGGGAGGTGTGGCGTGAACGCTTCTCAGAACTCGATTTTTCAGCAAGCCTTGCAGTGGGGATTGCAGCGCGCCCAAGCGGAAGTCGTCGCCCATTTGGCGTATTGGGAGCAGATGGAAGGAGGCCGCGAGGTCAAAGGCCACACGATGCGTTGGAGGACGGTTCGTGAGATCGGGTCGGCAGTCGGATACTCTCCCCGGACGGTTACACGAGCGCTCCAGTTCTTGCGTGAAGCGGGATTTATCGAAAGCCAGGTCATCTGGAGCCCGACGGATATCGGCACTCGCGTGAACGCCTTCCGGTTGCTCGCTAAGGGCCAAGACCTGCTTAGACAAACCCATGAAATCAGGTCGAAGCGGCGTGGTCGGAAGGGCCGCTCTGGCAGCGGCGAAGGCGACGCCGTTGCCGATGCGAACCCGTCCATACGACGCGCACGGAACGGGCATGGTGGCGCAATCAAATACAGTGAACCAATCCAAGAGGCATACATGGAACTGGCCACTCTTTCGATGGAGGGAGAGAACCTTTTCCACATGCTTGAGGCAGAGGAGCTTCAGGAAGAAGACCTGAAAGGATGGTTTGGAGAGTTCCTGAACTGCGGCGGGTACGCTGGCAAGCGCGAGCGCCTATTCTGGAGCGGGCTACAAACCGCCGTTGAACATCTTACGGGCAAACAGATTGAAGGATGGTCTCCCGAGATCGGGAAGCGTGTCGCTCGCTACCTCGATCATTTTGTGGGTACTCGGTCGCAGCGCTTCGGCGCGCTAGATGCTCCAGCAGCAGCAGTCTGGGCGATGCTCAACCCTGAAAGGTTCGCGAGCGATGTTGAGAATGCTACAGGCCGTCGCCCGACTGGTTTCGGTGCTAGCTCTTATCAGCTTGGGGCATCTGGGTTCGTTCTCGCAAATAGGCTGATCGAAGTGAGCACTCGCTCGAAGCTTGAGGCAATAGAGGGAACACAGATCGACACATTCTTTGAGGGCGGTTTCCGCTGATTGGCTCGTTCTGGGGTTGTCAAACCGACCACCAATAGGAATGTTTAACAGGTAAACCACCAACAACCTGTTAGAAACATGACAAAGTTCGTGGTCTATTGCCGGGTATCGACTGGGAGGCAGGAGATATCCGGCTTAGGCATTGAGGCCCAGCGGGAGGCTGTCGATCGATACGCTCGTCAAGTCGGCGGGGAGGTCGTTGCTGAGTTTGTGGAAACTGTCGGCGGGGCGAAAGCCCACCGACCCGAGCTCGCCAAGGCGTTAGCATTATGCCGGAAGACCAAAGCAACGATCCTAATCGCTCGGTTGGATCGGCTCTCTCGCTCGCTGTCATTCGTGGCCCAGCTTCTCGACGCCAATGTTGAGATTAGATGCGCAGACATGCCAGAGGCCAATCGTCTTCTGCTTCAGATGCTCGCGGTATTCTCCGAACACGAAAGGCAGCTGATCCGCGAGCGAACTAAGGCCGCGCTCGCAGCAGCGAAAGCCAGGGGCGTAGTGCTGGGCGTCAATGGCCATAGGCTTGCTGCCGATAATCGAGCCGCCGCCGACCGGCACGCCTTTGGCCTAAAGGACGCGCTATCGGAAGCTGCCGCGCAAGGATGCGTGTCCCTGTCGCAGGTTGCGAGCTATCTCACTGTGCAAGGCTACCCCACTGCAAGCGGCGGCAAGTGGCATCCGATGACAGTGAAAAGAGTGATGGAAAGGCTTGGCGAGCCAACCTCGCCAGCGTGCAATCACTTGCAAAGCCCCACGGCATGAACTGAACTGAGCTTGTTGGAATGCCCAAGGTCAGCGGTAGGCGCGGGCTGCCAAGACAGTTGCTTGTTTATCGCGAAAGCTATGTAGAGCGATCCGTCTGGAGATGCGAGGGCAGCGATGGTTACCAATACGCCTGAAAGCGGATTGCTTATCGCGTTGCCTATGACGGTTGATCTGATGAGGCTCGCCGCGTCGTTGGAGGTCAAGGGAGGTAGCCGGAAGCTGGCGAAAG
The DNA here is from genome assembly GCA_942493255.1 of uncultured Alphaproteobacteria bacterium. Taxonomy (GTDB): domain Bacteria; phylum Pseudomonadota; class Alphaproteobacteria; order Sphingomonadales; family Sphingomonadaceae; genus Sphingomonas. The sequence goes on from OW818683.1 coordinate 388,387, forward strand.
TACTTCGGACGGCTTGGAGAGCTCAGTCTTGTCTCGCAGACCTTCAGCACGCTCAGGGCACCTGTGATGCTCTTGAGAGCTTTTCGGCTGCGGCAGCCACGCTCGAACCTGCCGCTATCTTGCATACTCAAAGTGCGCTGCTGACAACGGCGATCTTGCTATACGCTCGCGCCACGACGAGCAGCAGTTCGAAAAGCAATGAGCGCGGCTCCATCCAGCTCGATTTGGGGAAATTGACGCGCACACAGCAAAGCGACCACGACACGCTCATTCGTGTCCGAAACAGCGCTCTGGGGCATGTTGAAAGCGGCGCGAGCATCGCAGGTGATTATTGGCATCGCGACTTCCTGTTTGCGAAGCGATGCGATGCCACAAGTTGGCAGGCCGCCAGTGCGTCAACGAGCATCGGATTTACCTATGCGACCCTGAATGTGCTGAAACGCCAGCTGCCAGTGGCTTCCGGGCAACTTCGACTAAAATGTGGGGAGCGGCTCGAAGGGGCAATGAACGCCTTGCGAGAGCTGAAGCTGAGCGACGCTGATTTCAGGCGCTATCAAGTGAACCCAATTGAGTGGTTCGGTTCGGTTGAGACGGCGCAAATGGCGCTGGCCGGTAAACCGGGAGAGGAGTTGTCCGCGTGGACGCCGCTCTTATAGCAGTTAGACTGAAATCTAATGGGTTGTTAGGCGATATTGCTGCCAATGGCGGGCTAACGGTGCTTCAACACCGCGCGTAATACCTCGTCCAGCCAGTCCAGATCATCATCGGTCAGTTTGGATAGCCGAGCCGAGATCGCGTTGAGCTTGGGCCTGTCAAGAGCCCCGCTCGGTATTCGGTCGGTGAAGAGTTCAGCCGGGTCAACTGCGAGCGCCTCGGCAAGTTTAGATATGGTAGGGAAACGCGCGCCCGTCGCCCCCGCTTCTATCCGCGAGATCATATCGACGCTCAAATCGGCCCGCGCCGCTAGGCCGTCCTGTGTCAGCCTCTGCTGCCGCCGATGTGCGGCTACGAGATTTCCAAAGCGGCGTCGAAGATCGTCCATCCCTCTGGTCTATTGCGCCTAGCCCAGACGCCGCAGTGAAGTGGAATACGATAACCCGAAATCCGCCCTACATTTGCAATCACTTGCAATTAGAATACGGTTCTCTCGGATCGGCAACTTGAACTAGGCCGAGTTTAAGGAGTGAGCGCGATGCGAAACTGGCGCGGATCGTTACCAATCGCGATCATTGCGATAGCTGTCGCTGGCGGGGGTTGTGGCCCGCAAACTGACCCCAATGAGACTATGGCGAAGCAGGCGGTGACGGACCTCTTGACTGACCCGGCCTCAGTCCAATTCCGTAAAATACAGGTTCACCCAAAAAAGGGGCCACCGAGAACCGTCTGCGGAGAAGTCAATTCGAAGAACCGATTGGGCGGCTATGTCGGCTTCAAGCGCTTTGCATACGTCATCCAATCGGGTGAAGCTCAAATCGAGAATGGTATTGAAGTGAGCGCGACGAACATAGCGTTCGCACCTGAGCATGTGACCGCGCGTTTGAGCTTCAATCGATTTTACGACGAGAGTTGTGTAAGTATCGATCTCCCGAGCGTCGAGGAAAGTAAAGCGCGCGAGTCTGCCGCACGTGCGAAGCTAGAGCGCGTTGAGAGCGGAACGCGCTGACAATAGACGTTCAATATGCGATGCTCCTGAAACGGAGGGGCGTTGTGTCGCACGGGATTTAGGGACGTGATCGCAAAGTCGTCACTGACAGTAGAACCATGTGGACTGACTGCCGTTCTGGGATGCCCAGCCAGGACATCAATAGATAGGCTCCTATGCAAAGCAATGCATTGGAGCTTTTATGATTTTCAGCATCGGAACCTCAAATCGCCCGCTCCCTGAGTTTCTAAGCGAGCTTCAGAAGCGGGGGATAACCCAACTCATTGACGTGCGATCATCGCCCTACTCACGCTTCCCTTGGTTCTCTCGGCCCAAAATCGAACAATGGGCACCCCGCGCGGGCCTGATGTACCGCTGGGAGGGAGAAATTCTCGGCGGAAATGCTGGGATAGTGCTAGATGACCCTCGCTATCTCGATGCGCTGGAGAGGCTGCTTGCCGCAGCCTCACGCGAGCGGATCGTCATTATGTGCGCCGAGGGCGACCCCGCTCAGTGTCATCGCACTTGGGATATCGGCGCAAGCCTACTTGTGCGGTTCGGTGTGCTGGTTCGGTCGGTTTTGCGGGACGGAGGAGAGGAAGACGCAACAGACACGCTTAGGCGGGTTCGTCCTACTCTTGTTTCGCCGGTGTTGGCCGGTCTGGCGGATAAGCAGATCAAGCTCATCTAAGTCGTTCTCGCGTTCGCATCGGTCAGGATAACGAGGAATGCTCAAGCCCCTCAACCTCTGGGCCTAGCCGGTCCCTGAGCTCTCAAACTTTGTCTGTATTGACGCCTCTGGCCCCTGACCGCCTAAGGAACCACTGGTCAAGCTTGGGTCGGTCCTCCGCTAGGGGGAGAGCGCTTCTCGCCCATTGAGTTCCACCATAACCATTCGGCAAGGTGGCTCCTCATCTGAGCTTTTCCCGGTTGAACAAGTGTCACTATCGCAGCCAGAATTTCGCTGGCTTGCGCCCAGCGCGGATAGCAAGCCTTCCGTGCTATCTCGCTTGCTACACGTTCCCTCGTCAGCGGGGGGCAGGGCTCGCTTGCCAACGCATTCAGTAGGCCCGACGCAATTACGAGATTGTTCATCAGGTCGGCGGACTTACCGCAGAGAATTTCAAGCGGTTTAGACAGTTTTGAGCCGTCATAGCCCCCTTGTCGTAGGGCATAGAGGAGCGTGCTAACGTCGAGAGAAACGTAGCTGAACCCGGCATCGACCATCGCGAGAGCCGCTTTGGCATAATCGTCATAAGACATGTGACCACGCTCTCGGCTCTCCATTAGGACGGGCTGGAGCCACAGGCCATCGACCTGTAAGGTGTCTTTGGCCCAGACGCGGCTACCGAAATCATCAGCCAACAACGGTAGGAGCGCGCCGTTTGCCGCCAGTGCAGGGGCAACACCGCTCACTCCAATCATCGCGACTGCGTCGCGGCTGCGCTGCGATAAATCACTACGCGGAAGTGCGGGGAGTATCTCCAGATTAGCTCGCGCCCAGTTCCATTCTTCCTCTCTAACGTCACATGCGGATTGAATTTGCTCCGGGGTGCTCTCAGTTAGAACGTAGTTGCCGTTTCGATAGCCAAGGCTTCCAGGCGATCTCCCTATCAGTCCTTTCGCCTCGAAATATCTCGCTGCAAGGCGCTCGATGGTTGCAGAAGTAGCATAGAGCGGGCCGCAAACCTTCGTTACGGCATCATAAATATCGAGGCGCTTGATGAAGACCGCTGTGATCGTGTCGACGACGACGCCATGTTCTTCATTGGCTCGGATCACCTCCAGTGCGGCTTGTCTTTCTGCGCGGCTCCCTTGGCAAATGCGAAAAGGAACGCCTGCCTCAGCCGGCATTCCAACCGCACATTCAATCTCATCCTTACCTAGGAGGCTTGCGATCCACACAATCGGAAGAGGTTGATCCCGATAGAAGCTAACTATTTGCTCGTCCCGATCGCCCATGCGGCGGATCATGTCTTTCATTTCCACGAAAGGGTCTTCTGCGTCGGGATCAATGCTCATTTGAAACATCGCGCCCGACGCGGGAAAGCGCTCATTAAAGAAATGGAGGGAGCGATGCAGCGCGTCGAGATACACGCTTTTGATCTCTTTGATCTCATGCGTAAGATCGCCCCGAGCGCCGTTTACAACTACGGCCTCGCCGACGCCTTTGCCCTCGAATTGAACGGCGAGATCGTCCCCAATCGGTAGCCATTCGTCCCCGAAGGTGGCAGGACGTTCGCTCTCGATGCGATATCGACGCTCACCATTCAAGTTCGCTACGGTGAATGCGCAATCACTTGCGATAATCTGAGGACCGAGCGCGATCCCTTCGATCCTGTCGTTAGACAGGAACACACCTTGGTAACCGAGATGACAATCCATGTCCTCCCAGTTTTCAAGCAGTAATCGATAGGCGAGTGGGATCACTTTTGCCCCAGCGTCATACGCGGTAGCAATCCGAAAAAGCTGCATCTGAGCGCTAGGTCGCCCGGTCAACTGAGCAAAATCAAGCTGCTCAAACTCCTTACGGATTTTACCAATCTCGCCTGTTGTCTGCCAAACCCCAACGCGCAAAGATCGCACCTCTGCGTCGTCAGGAAACAATTGCAGAAAGCTATTGAGCAACGGCAGGATCGATTTGTCGCCTACTCTCTGCGCGAGTGCGATCTGAACGCGCCTGTACCAGCGGTCATTCTTTAGATCGGCTGGTATGCGATCAAGCAGATCGGTGGCGGCTTTCACCATGTCACCGTTCATGGCCGCTGCGATGCAGAGCGAAAGCGGTTCGTTCTCGCGATCAAATGCCACTCGACCAGAAAGCAGGCTCAGCACATTCTCATATTGCTCGGCTCGAAATGCCTCATCCGCGACTTCGTAGGCTATCCCGAACCCACAGCGGGGGGTTACAAGCCTCACCGCCGTTTCGGTTGCCCGCGTATGTGCTTCCATATCCCCGCGCCGACGAAACACCTTCGCTAGGAACAGGGCAACGATGGGCTGATCGGGATTTGCTCGTGCGAGTTCCTCGAAAAAATGCGTTCCATCTTCCAGACGATCTTGCTTACGGAAAAATTCAAACCAAACGCCCATGACCTGGAATTGATGACCAAGAGTGACTGGAAGCGGCTCATGCGCCTGAAGAATTGCATGTGCGTCATCGAAGCGCCCCGCTTCTATGAATGCCGCTGCCAGCGTTAGGTCACCACCCTCGCTTCGAGCAGTTCCGACGAGTGAAGCAATAGCGCCTTGGGCATCACCCTCGTGAACCGCTTGTAGAGCGTTCTGTTCGACCAGTGCCCGTTCCTCGGGGTTTGCAGACAAACCAGCGACGAGCACGCGCTTCGCATCCGCAGACCGATCTGCCAACCGCGCGGCCAACGCTGTATTGTGAGCGAGAACGGGGTCAATATCTCCGCCGATTTCCTTTAGTCGATCTATCTGACTGATCAGCTCAGACGCCGCTTGAGAAACGTCCTCGAAGGAAACCGACTGCGCAGCTTCGCCGATCATGAAGAACGGCGCTTCCGCTAGGCATGTGTCGATGACTGCCTCAGCCGCAAACCGACGTAAGAACTTATCATCAGGATGTCGCACTGCGCCCTCGCGCGCAATCTGCCTCCACTCATCCTCCCCTTTCACGCGCGCAAGGTTGGCTCGCAGGCCACAGATAATGCTGGAATTGAGGTTTGCGGCGTCTATTCCTTCCAGAGGGTCATCGTCGCCTCTTTGCGCCTTGGCCTGAGCGAGGGTTTCGATCATTTTCTGATCGGAGCGGTTTGATGACAGCACGTTCGAAGCGGCGTGAATAGCTTCGTTAGACCTGCCCGCGAGCAAGTAGCCAACCGCCAGATTATTTGGCGCGCTTTTGTGCTCTGGGTATGCGGTAGCGGCGTCGATTAGAATGCTTCCGGCTTGCTCAAACATCTCACGTTTGATCGAGATGTTCGCCTGCGCAATCTTTAGGCGATAGGCTTCGCTGGGGGTTGCTTTGTCCAGCTCATCTCGAACTAGCCGGTCGAGAAGTGGGACAGCGGTAAGGAGGTCGCCTTCGTCGATTAAACTCAAGATCAGGGTAATCTTGCCATGCAGCTCGGTCGAGTTGTCGCTATCCGAAAGTGGCTCCGACCTAGCTTGAGATTGGCCCCCTAGAAGCGCATCGAGCCTCTCGAGAATAGCAGCATTTTGAGTATCAGACCGTGCGCTTAGCGTTTGAATTTGTCCGCTAATGATTGGCGAGTAGGTCGGATCGAAAGCTTTCTGCGCACGCGCATGTTCACTGACGATCTGTTCAATGTCTTCCCAACCCCAAACCGAGACGGTGAAGCTGCAATTTTCGGATATTTCTCTCGCGATCCGCTGGATTGTGGCGTCGCGCGGCGCGGTCGTCGCTAAGACGAACTCATCTAGCGATGGCTTGAAATTCTGAGCTTTCTTGATCTCCGCGCGGAGCTCTTTCTCCGTGACCGCCTTTTCGAACTTTTCTTTGCACTGAATTCCTACATGGGTGACCCCACCGCGCTTCCCGAACACATCAACGCCATTCTGAGCTTGCCCTTGTCGACCGTTTCCTTTTGCGTTCGGGTCGCCAAGCCACTCCTGCGCCAGAACCTCGATCTGTCGCTCGAACTCTTGCCAGTCTTTGGGTTTAGGAATGCGGGTTGAAGAGGTTGCCATTCATTCACATTGGCCCGACTGGAGGCGGGAACGCAAGGTGAACCTGCAAAGAAATGGTCTTGCAAAGCTCTCTTTTGGGGAAGTTGTCACCCAGCTTCTGCGTCATCAACTAATGTCCAGATGCGCCGTAGCGGCAGATCAGCCCTGATCGCTTCGGGCAACTTGTCATAGGCAGAGAATAGCGCGTTCAAGATTTCCTCCCGGCCCCACAGCCGCACGCGGAAGTACAAATCGTTGGTGCGCTGCCTCACCGGTGCCGTGAAACCCGACCATGATACCAGCAGGCCGTAATCGGAGTGCGTATCTTGGATACAGCCAAGCAGGCCCTGCAGGGCGGGCTGATCGGCCACGATGTCCCCGGACTTCACCTGCACCACTAGACGCGGCGAGCCAAAGCCGAGCGCGCCCTGCCCAGCGACAATATCCACTCCCTTGTCGCTTCCCGGCGGAGACACTCGTGTCCGGTACCCTTCCGCTTCAAGAATGGCCGCGATTAGCTGTGTGAAGCCATGTCCAGCGAAGTTCGCTGCGATATGCTTGACTATCTGGTCGCGTGCTATCGGTTCTAAGTCAGTGAGCGCATCCTCTGCCTCGTTGGTCGGTTCCTCACCTGAAACCGGAGCCTTGGCATTTGTGATTGCCTTGTTTGGTCCCGGATCGATGCCGTTGCCTGCAAGTGCTGCGAAACGCCCCGTCGCTTCATTGCGGCTGATCTCGCAAACCGTTTGGGTCGCGCCGAGGCTGTAGAGCAAGTCCTGCTTGACCGATGTGCGCGGCAAGTCGGTTCGCAACCATTTGACCTTTCGCGTCGGATGTTCCCCCAAATGATAGAACGGTCCTTCGAACCGACCGAGCGCGATCTGACCTGTGGTTTTGAGCGGCAGGATAGCAAGATCGCCCTCAGACACGCCGTGAATGAACTGGTTCAGCTGCACGGCCCAGTTCTGAAGCGTACCGGGCTTCTCGGTCGGGTAAGATGGCTCCAGTAGTGCAAGGATTTCGCCGCGCGAGCGTGCAGAGGTGAGATCGGCGACGGTCCAGCCAGTCACTAGCTCTCCTGTTTCGAGGGCGTGTTGCTCCTGCTCCCCAAACTTCCCAAGCCGGACCATCCATGAACGCACTGCTATTTCCTCCCTCAGAGCGGTCGGAGCGTAGGCCGTTTGGGGGGCAGGTTTCAATCTAAGCGGTTTGCCCGGTCCTATTGGCTCTCGGTGGATAGGGCCGTGGTCCACAAATGGTCCACAAATCAGGTCACAAATCTCCGTCCCGTTCGGCTCTCGACCGCAGAAAACCTAGGGGTTAAGACATGTCAGCATGGAAGACAGAAAATCCCTCCGTCTCCGCCATTTTGACCTGTTCAGGTCGCCGCACCCCCTAAAAATCTCCAAAAAAGCCCGGGAATCAGCGGTTTTTACGTGCCGCTGCGTTTCGCTCAAGTTTGCACCATCCGACATGGAGTGTGAAGAAAATGAGCTGAGATCTCATGGGAACGCTCACTGCGGCGAGAACTCGCGGTCTTTCTGAAGCGGACCGCTACTGCGATGGCGGCTGCCCTTTCCTCGAAATTAATGGTCACGGCGCGGCCAGCTGAATTGGATCGCGCGCGAAGCTACTCATCCTGACCGCTGTCCGGTCGGGCGAAACTTACGGCGCCATGTCTTTGGCTAACGACGCCTGAACCGCTCCCCCTCATAGGTTCGTACCGCATTGCCGCGTTCGAGTTCTCGGCTCTGATCCCATCGTGCCCGCTTGCCTCCTGCTTCGTTCGCGCGCCGCCGATCGTCGAGCAGCATCGCCAGCTTGATCCGCGCGATCTTCTTGTTGGCAATTTGTGATCTTTGATCCTGCGACAGAGTCACGAGCCCGGTGGGCAGATGGGTTGCACGGACTGCGCTGTCGGTCTTGTTGACATGCTGTCCGCCCGGCCCGGAGGCGCGGAGCGTCTGGTAGCGAATATCCTCGTCGCGCAAGTCAGGCGTATCCTTGTCCGTGGAGATCCGCTGGACCCCCACGAACCAGTTGCGGCGCTTGTGGAGCGGACGAAACGGACTGGTGCCGACCCAGCGGGTCGTGCCGATGCAGTCCGCGATGAACGCCTCCGCCTCCGCGCCCGACACGCTCAGCAGCGCCGATGCGACGGGACCGGTTATCGGCTCGACCGGCGTACAGGCCACTCCCGCGCTCCGGCCCTCACTGCACAGCGCGAGGGCCAGCTGGAACACGACCCACTCGCATTCCTGTGGCCCGTGCCCGGACGATAGGTGCAGGATAACCTCGGTCATGCGCGCCTCGTCTTGTAGGTAATGAGCGGGCGCAGCGTCGCGACCAGATCGATCAGCCCCGCCTGTTCGAGGTCGCGGACGACCTGATGGATATCCTTGTACGCCTGTGGAGCCTCCTCATAGATCAGGTCGCGATCCTCGCAGATGACCCGACTACCAAGCCTGGTGCGCTCGAGGTCCGCGATGCTGAAACGTCGGACGAGCTTGTCCTTCGCTTCGCTACGGCTCCATTTCCGGCCGGCGCCATGCGCGAGCGAATACAGGGCCGAATCCGCCTGCTCCGGACGGGGACGGACCAGATAGGTCATGTCTCCGCGCGATCCCGGGATGACCACCAACCCCTTGTCTGCCGGTGCCGCGCCCTTCCGGTGCAACCAGCCGCCGTCATGCGGCGTGACGCTATTGTGGCAGATATCGAGCATTCGTTCGCCAGTGGTGCCGAGCCGATCAAGGAAGCGCTCGGCAATGACTTGCCGGTTGAGCACTGCCCACGCCATCGCATCGTCATGCGCCGCCAGATAGCGAGCGGCAGCTTCGCTACGAGCACCAAGACCGGCGACATTGTACCGGGCGAGATGGTGTTCGAGGATCCCCTGGCCCAACCCGCGCGAGCCGCTGTGCACCATCAGGTACAGCGCGGTCGGATCGACGTCTGCCTCCCCATGCAGCGCCTCGACCCGGAGCAGCTCGGCGAAATGATTGCCGCCACCGATCGTGCCGAGCGCGGCGCTTGCCAGATCCGCAGGCAGTCCGGCGTGCGAGAGCCGCCCAGCGCTGTCACCGGCCCACGGTTCCTCAAGCCCGCGCAACTTGCGCTCAGCCGCGTCGAGCCGGAACTTGCGCAGCGGTAGGGCGCACCGCCACAGACCCATTCCGCACCCGATGTCGCTGCCGACCAGGTGTGGATAGACGTGGCTGCGCGACCAGAATGCTGCGCCCACCGCGATGCCGCGACCGGCATGCAGGTCCGGTAGGCCGACGATACGGTCGACGCCCTCAAGCCGCGCCGTCTGGTGGAGCTGGTCCACCGCCGCCCGCTCGATCCAGCTGTCTGGCGAAGCGACGATGTGGATGGATGCATTGCTCATCGCGCGGCATCCTTCCATCCGAAGTGGCGCTTGCCAGGCGCGACGATGCGGGGACGCTCGAAAATGACTTTGAACATGTCAGCGCGCATGGCGAACCTCCCCCGAAGCAGAGGCACCAAATGGCAGGCGAATAATATTGGAAACGCGCGCAGCCCAACGGCCACGCAAAAGGGTCAGGCGACCGCAGTCACCCGCACGGGAATTGCCCATGTAATATGTTCCTGAACTCGGAAATAGGAAGTGATGACGGGTGCGGTTGCGGTTCGCATGTGTTCACTCCTTTCCTTGGTTCGAGAAACAATTTGGCGGCCCCTATACCAAATCTATTCGGCAATCAATGGTCTTGCGCAGGCCTGGAGTATTTAGCCACGATACCCATGCAAAGACCATTCTGGACTAGCGCCACTCCACGCGATGTGTTCCGTCCGGCTGATCGTGGAACACGCCGCGCCGGCCGATGAAGCGTTCGATCACGTCGCGCGCGGTCAGGCTGTGCTGGCTCGGCTTGACAGTGGTGAAGGCGCCCCCGCCCGCAAGCGCGAACGGCAGCAACAGCTGGTCCTGCAGATACGGTCCGGCAAAGGCGTTGGACGCCAGGTATCCGGCCATGCGCCCCGCCGCCATCTTCGCCACGCGCTCGGCCGGGACGCCGAGCTGGCCAAAGCCGCTGACGATCTCGGTCACATGGTCGAACGCCGCCTCGATCAGGACGATGTTGCCCGGACCCTGTTCCTCGGGAAGCTGGCGCACGGCAAAGCTCTCCTCCGGCCAGTCCAGCGCCTTACGCGCCGCACCGATTTCGCGATCGGCGATCTCGAACGGGAGTGCGGCGAACAATGCGGTCACGCTGCGTTCGCGCAACGCGCCGCGATCAACGCATTCGATCGGCGCGAGCGGGGCAGGGGTGATGTCCACCTCGATCCGTCCGCCACCGCGCGGATAGAAGCCGTGGCGGATCAGTCGCGCCTCGACGGTCGGTCCCATGCGGTTGATGATCGGCAGGAACGTCTTCGCGATGAACTCGAACGGCGGGGCGAGCATGTTGTGCGTGCCGCCCTCCAGGATCAGGCGCGACGGCGCATCGGCAAGGACGAGCGGCATCAGCAAAGTCTGGAGGACAAGGCCGGTGCTGCCCGCCGTGCCGACCGCGAAGCGATACTCGCCCGGCACCACCTTGCCCGGCGTGAAGCTGATATCGGACGCGCCGACCGCAAGGCCATCGCACGTCGCATTGCCCAGCGTGCACGCGGCCTCGACCGCAGTGACGTGCTGGCGCATCAGCCCCGGCTTGGATCGCTTGCCGCGCGCGTTGATGATGCGGAAGGGCTGGCCGGTGATCAGCGACAGCGCGCATGCATTGCGCACCACCTGTCCCCCGCCTTCGCCTTCCGATCCGTCGATGATGATCATTGATTTACCAGTTCCAGAAAAAGGTCATTGGCGCGCGCCGCCCATTGCGGGGACGGCGTGCGCACCGCGAGTTCGGTGGCGCGGCCCAGCTCGTCGGCGATCAGCGCGTCGAGCAGCGGCACGCGGGTGCCGTTGCTGCGCTCGTTCGTCCGCGCCTTGGCCGCGACCAGATCGTTGATCGCCGCTTCGACCTCGCCCGACAGATCCGCCAGCGCGACCAGCGCCTGCAGGTTCATCGGCGGTCGCCGGTCGGGATATCGGCGCAGCACGCGGATCGCGAGCGCGGGGCGTAGCGCGTAGAAATACTTCTTCACCGGCACGTCGCCGCCATCGTCGAGCCAGCGATCCGCTGCCGTCCGCCCGAGCCGCGCATAATGATGCGCGAGTGCACGCGCATCGAGCATCGCGTCCGCGAGCGCCGCGAACCGCGCCACGAACGGATCGTCGGGGCGATAGCGGATCGGCGATTCGATCCACTCGCTGACCACCGCATTCGACTTGAGCAGCAGACCGAACGCCTTGCGGATGTCCCAGCCGTTGAGGTCGATCTCATCGACGATCGGCCGCTCGATCACGTCGCGGCCCGGCGACAGCGACAGATACCGATCGCGCGGCCGGACATAGATAAAGCGGATGTCGTAATCGCTGTCAGGCGAGGGAAAGCCCCACGCGCGTGAACCGGACTCGACCGCCATCAACACGCGCACGCCTTCCTCCGCCTCGATCGCGGACAAGCGGCGTTCGATCTCAAGGCGCACGTCGGGCGCGATCGGGTCGTGGGCAACGGCAGTCATCGGAGTTCTCGAAAAAAGGGGTGGTGCGCGTGAAGGGTCACCCCTTCACGCACACCACCTGTTTCAGCGTATGGACGATCTCTACCAGATCGGCCTGGGCGGCCATCACGGCTTCGATCGGCTTGTAAGCGCGCGGCGTTTCGTCGATCACGCCTTCGTCCTTGCGGCACTCCACGCCCATCGTGTCGGCGATATGCTCGTCGAGGCTCACTAGCTTCTTCGCCTCGGTGCGCGACATCACACGCCCCGCACCGTGCGAACAGCTGTCGAAGCTCTCGGCATTGCCAAGGCCGCGGACGATGAACGATTTCGCGCCCATCGACCCCGGGATGATCCCCATCACGCCCTTCGCCGCACGCACCGCGCCCTTGCGGGTCACGAGTACATTCTCACCGAAGTGGTTCTCGCGCTGAACGTAGTTGTGGTGGCAGTTGACCGCCTCCATCTCCGCATCGAACGGCTTCGCGATCTGGAGCCGCAGCGCCGCGATCACGTTCGCCATCATCACGCGCCGGTTCAGCGCGGCAAAGTCCTGCGCCCAGCCCACCGCTTCGACATAATCGTCGAAATGGTCGGTCCCTTCCGGGAAATAGGCGAGGTCCTCATCGGGCAGGTTGATGTGCCATTTGCGCATGTCCTGCTTCGCCAGTTCAATGAAGAAGGTGCCGATGGCATTGCCCACCCCGCGCGACCCCGAATGCAGCATCACCCACACCCGCGCCTCCTGATCGAGGCACAGCTCGATAAAGTGGTTGCCGGTGCCCAGCGTGCCGAGATGGACGAGGTTGTTCGTCTTCTCGAGCTTCGGGTATTTGTCGGTGATCCGCTTGAAGCGCGCGGCGAGCGTGGACCACGCTTCGACGATATGCGCCTGCGGATCGCCCCACGCGCCCTTGTCGCCGCGCCCGCCCCGCCCGGACGTGCGCCCGTGCGGAACCGCGCGCTCGATCGCCGAGCGGATGCCCTCCAGATTGTCGGGCAAGTCATGCGCCATCAGCGACGTGCGCGCCGCCATCATGCCACAGCCGATATCGACGCCGACCGCCGCCGGGATTACCGCGCCCTTGGTCGGGATCACCGATCCCACCGTGGCGCCGATGCCGACATGCACGTCGGGCATCGCCGCGACATGTTTGAAGATGAACGGCATCTTCGCTGCGCGGGCCAACTGCTCGCGCGCCTTGTCATCGACGGGCACGCCGCGGGTCCAGCTCTTGATCGGCACGCCGCCTTCGACGTGGCTGTATTCGAAACTCTGGGTCATCGTGACCTCCTGCTTGCAATCATGGTGCCGGCGACGAGCGTTGGCGAGACGTTTTCCTGAACTACACGGCTTGCGCCGGGGCGGACTTGAACCGCCGACCTCCCGCCCTTCGGCGGGTGCTCTGACCCTGTAGTCTCACCGGCATTCGCCGGCGTTGCGTGGGTACTGGCGACGAGGGTGGCGAGACATCCGGGCCGAAGCCCGGCGGGGATTCGAACCCCTCGGCCCGAAGGCCTCTACCGATGTAGTCCCGCCGGCATTCGCCAGCTTGTTTGATGGTCACGGCGACGAAGGGTGACCGGACGGCTACGCGCTCTGCCGCTGAGCTACGGGCCCCCAATGGTGGACCCGGCGGGATTCGAACCCGCGACCTCGGGATTAGCAGTTCCATGTAGTCCGGTCGGCATTCGCCGTGATGTTCGTCCGGGCGACGAGGGGTGGCAGACTTGCTCTACCGCTGAGCTACCCGCTTGCGCGGGGCGGGATTCGAACCCGCGACACATGTAGTCCAACCGGCATTCGCCCTAAAATTGCGGGGCCGTGGCGACGAGGGGTGGTGAGACCTTACCGACGCGGGATACCCCGCAGCTTCGGTCCCTGGATGTAGTCCCACCGGCATTCGCCACGGCCTTGTTCAAACCTCCGTCTGCTTGACGATGCTGACCCAGTCGCGCGTCTCGCCACGGGCGAAGCGTGCGACGGTGTCGAACACCGCGTCGGAGAAGCCCCCGACATTGAGAATGTCCGCCCGACCGGACGCCTGAGTGGTTCCGTAGGGCTGGATGTCGATGCACACGAGCTTCGCGCCCGGGTTGCGCCGCTTGATCTTGTCCCATTGGCGCATCGTCTCGGTCGCGCCGCGGCGGTTCTGGTCCACCCACGACTCATTGTCCGACACGATCACCACCAGGTCGACCGTCGCGTTTTCCGACACCAGCTGCGCCAGCGGTGCCGACACGCTCGTGCCGCCGCCGCCAACCGCCGCCAGCTTTGCCGCGTTGACGGCGAGCCGGGCACGCGGATCAAGGTTCAGGCGAACCACGCGCTGCTCGAACGGCAACACACGGGCCTTCGCATTGGTCCGCAGCATCGCCGAAGCGACCAGCGCGGCGATGTCGATGCAGCGCACGGCAGTCGTGGCGCCCTTGCGGACCCCAGTGACCGGCGAGCTCATCGACCCCGACACATCGGGACACACGACCACGTTGCCGCGGATCGGGGGCACATTGCGCAGCGACGCTTCCAGCGCATCCTCGAGCGCAGCCTGAACCTTCAGCGGCACGCCTTCCCCGACCGCGTTCAGCGCCATCAGCAACTGATAGGGCAGCACGCGCGCCTTGGTCAGCGCCTCCGGATCGGCCAGCCGCGTTGCAACCGCTTCGGTCACCCCCTTCACCCCGAACGCGCCATTGCGCGCCAGCGTGTTGAGGTTGATCCGCAGCGCCTGCCACCCCATCCGTCCGGCCAGCTCGCCCCACTGCACATCGCGCAGCGGAAAGGCGGTGAGCCATTCGAACGGCACCGGCGGCAGCGCGATCCCGCGCGGGTTGCGCTTCCACGTCTCAAACGCGGCGATCTCGGCCGGCAGCGCGGAGACATCATAGGGCTTGCCGATCAGCCAGCCATAGAATGCCCGCCGTTCCGCATCCGCGGGCTTGGGGTGCACCATCCGCACGATGTCGGCGAGCGAGGGCGCATTGCCCGTCGCAGCCGCCATCAGGTCGCGCATCGACGCCTGCTCCAGCCAGCGCTGGACCAGCCGCTTCGGGCGCGACCCGAGCGAGGTTCGCCCGACCTGACCCGAGCGCAGGATCTGCACGAAGTTGCGCAGCATCCGGCCATTGTCGATCACGCGACCAAACACGCGGACCGACAGATCGGGATCGGCAACCGTCAGCCATGCGGCGATCAGCGCCGGCATGTCCTTCATCGCCCCCGACTTGCGGGCATAGACCGCGACCTGCGCCGCGTAGAACGGATCGACCGCGGCAAGCGCATCGAGCATCTGCTTCAGCTGCGCTTCGGCGGATGCGTAGTAGGCGTCACCCATCGTGCCCGTCGCCGCAAGCTGCGCCAGCAGTGCTTCCGGTCCATAGGCATAGGCCGGCGCGTCCTCCCGGTTCACCGTGTCGGGCGCCGGAAGCAGCTTTGCGATCGCCGAGGCGAACAGTCCCTTGTTGGCCATCGTCCAACTCCCTTGCTTCGAGCACCATCTGCGCCCGATTGAAATTCCTCGGGGGCGACCAGCCCATTCCGGTCGCCCCGCGTTCCGCGTGTCGGGTGGAAGGTTCGACCGCTTCCATTCGACACGGATAGCATCGCAGGAGCCGTGCCAGTTTCTTGAGGTAGCGTCGGAGGATGATTTATGTCATTGATATCTAGTAGTTAAAATTATCGCGCGATAGCGATCGGCGAAAAGCGGCATTCACATGTGCTGGAATTTCATATCGCAATGGATCGTATCTTATCCTACAGGATAAGCATGAAACCTTTGGTAGTGATCGGCTTTCTCGGCTCCACACTCGATGCCAGCAAGTTCGGGCCATCGCGTTGGGGCAAGTGGCGCCCCTCCGTCGCGCTGACGATGCATGAGGATCTGCGCGTCGACCGCTTCGTGCTGCTCCACGGCAGCAAGCATGGCCGCCTCGCCGAGTATGTCGCGGAAGATATCGCGTCGGTTTCCCCCGAAACGCGGGTCGAACCGCAGTTGATCGAGTTCACCGACCCGTGGGATTTCGAGGAGGTGTACGGCAAGCTGCTCGACTTCGTGCGCGGCTATCCCTTCGATCCGGAGGCCGAGGATTATCTGATCCACATCACCACCGGCACGCACGTCGCGCAAATCTGCCTCTTCCTGCTGACCGAGGCGCGCTATCTGCCGGGCCGATTGCTGCAGACTCAGCCTGCGGCCAAGCTGGAGAGCGGGAGCGCGCCGGGGCGCTGGACGGTGATCGACCTCGATTTGTCGCGCTATGACAGCATCGCGACCCGCTTTGCCGCAGTCACTGCTGAAAGCGCCTCGTTCCTCAAATCCGGGATCGAGACGCGCAACGCCGCCTTCAACCGCATGATCGACGAGATTGAGCGCGTCGCGCTGCGATCCAAGGCGCCGATCCTGCTGATGGGTCCGACCGGGGCGGGCAAGAGCCAGCTGGCGCGGCGTATCTACGAACTCAAGCGGCTCAAGCACCAGGTTGCCGGGCCGTTCGTCGAAGTGAACTGCGCGACGCTCAAGGGTGACGGCGCGATGTCGGCGCTGTTCGGCCACCGCAAGGGCGCCTTCACCGGCGCGGTCGCCGATCGCCCGGGCCTGTTGCGATCGGCCGACAAGGGCATGTTGTTCCTCGACGAGATCGGCGAACTGGGTCTGGACGAACAGGCGATGATCCTGCGCGCGATCGAGGACAAACGCTTCCTGCCCGTCGGCGCGGACAAGGAGGCGGCGTCGGAGTTTCAGCTGATTGCAGGCACCAATCGCGACCTTGGCGAAGCGGTGGGCGCGGGTGCCTTTCGCGACGACCTCTATGCGCGGCTCAACCTGTGGACGTTCCGCCTGCCCGGACTTGCCGATCGGCGTGAGGATATCGAACCCAATCTCGATTATGAGCTTGACCGGTTTGCGGAGCGCGAAGGCGACCGTGCCAGTTTCAACCGCGAGGCGCGGCAGCGCTATCTTGCCTTTGCGACCGGACCCGATGCGCAATGGCCCGGCAATTTCCGCGACCTTGCCGCGAGCATCACCCGAATGGCGACGCTGAGCCCCAAGGGACGCATCGACAGCGAGTGTGTCGATGCGGAAATCGAGCGGCTGAGGCGCCTGTGGTCGGGGCAGGGCGGCGGCGATGCCGACGCGTTGACGGATCTGCTGGGCCCGGAAGCGCTGGACGCGATCGACCCGTTCGATCGCGTGCAGCTGGCAGAGACAGTGCGCGTCTGCCGGCGCAGCCGATCGCTCTCCGAGGCTGGCCGCGCACTCTTTGCTGCGTCGCGTGCCCGGCGCAGTTCGGCGAACGACGCCGACCGGCTGCGAAAATACCTGGCACGGTTCGGGCTGGATTGGGCCAGCATCCAAATCAACTAAGTCTTCATTCGAACTTCCGTCTTGGGACTCGCCCGCTTGCGCACCGAATGAAAGGATTTGGGGCGCGTCGCCGATATCTCAGCTAGCATAAGGGGCGAGCGACGGTTCAAATCCGGCTCCGGACCTTGGCGGGGGCGCCCCGCGATCTCTTCGTTGACAATGTTCCTTTGCGCAAGATTCTACTGTGCGGCCTAGGAAACTGTCGACTCACGCGGTTCGGAGAAGTTGATGGTTCGCCTGATAGTTGCAACGCTGCTTTGCATTGGCGGAACGGCCGGAGCGCAGCCTCCGGCTGCGCCGGAAGAAGAAATTGTCTGCGTCGGCATCGCGACGGGATGGACCCCGCGGAACAACGAGATCCGCAACATCGAGGCCGAACCCGTCGCTCCCAGCTTCCGCCGGATTATGGATGCTGGCGGCTGCGCACGGTTTTCTCTGGTCAAGCAGGACCTGGTCAGCTGGCACCTCAAGTTTGGAAGCGAGCGCAGCACGACCGCAGCTCTGGAATATTTGGAGCGAGAGTTGACGAGCGTCGCGACGCCTCCAGCAGGATACCGGGTTGCTCTTGAGCGCGCCTGGCGGTTGGCACTCCCCGATCTGCGCCGCGCGACCGCAAGTCCGCAAGGTGCTAAAGATTCAGTTCGTCATCGCATTATGGAGCGCAGCGTCGCAGTATCGCGCTTCCGCAGCCTCGCTTACGACCGCAATATCTATATTGAACTGGCGAGGGAGTATTTGCGTGCCGGAGAGGAGTTTGGCTCGCTGCCGCTACTGGCTCGGGCTGACGCCCTGCTTGATGTCGCCGAAGCGGGCGCATCCTTCCTTCAGCCGCTCCAGGATCAGGCCCCTGCCATAGGCCTGTTGCACTTTAACATTAGTGGTGTTCCAGAGAAGGACTTTCGCTTGCGGGTCACGGTGGCGCGAGCAGCCGCAACCCGGACGGCGGACGACGTGGGACGCGCGGTGGCGCTGGTTGCCGCAGCGGAGCGGCCCTTCTACCGCGAGCTCGCGGAGCGCGCCTATAGCGGTGGCGACGACTTTTGCGACATCAGCGAGGGGTGGTCGGGGGCTGCGGAGCTGGAGCGCGCGTGCCGGAATTCTGACGGTACAGATGAGAATCTCACCAGTTATTGGCTGAACCGCGGAATGCTCGACCTGCTACGCGGGGAACGTCGGGACGACAGCGTTTCCCTGGCGATGCGCCTCCTTGAGGCGGAGGAGCGCAGCAATAGTGGCCGCTGCTGCCGGTATTCGGCACCCGACGACCTTTTTCGCTTGCACCTCGCGCGTGCGGCAGCGGCCGCCCGAGCTGCGATGGTCACCGGCGGACGACACCATAGCGATGGTATAGAGGCACTCGACGAGGCGTTGCGTGCGTATGCTGATGCCGCCAACTTGGCACCGCCCGACGAGGCGCCGCGGCGCTTCCGTAAGGTCGCGGAAAGCTGGCTCGCGCTGTGGAAGAACGCCGACGCGTTTGTACCGCCGAGCCGAAGTGCAGACGCGGTCTGGCCGCAGCGGGCCCGCTACGCCGCGTACCTCGAGACGGTTCTCGAGAAGCTCGACACGATTGCGATAGGAGAGGCTGCCACCGAGTAGCTCCACGCACTTGGGCGCACTGGCGCCGCCGAATCTTCCGACTCGCAAACGTCATCACGCGCTGGCATCCGGAGACCATGCGAAACCTGATCCTCATCGTCGCCGCCACGCTGGCGCTTCCCGCTGTGGCGCAGGTCCGCGCCGTGCCGACCCAGCCCGACTCGGAGGCCGGGGCGCTGCGCGGGGTCGAGGTGATCCTGATCAACGAAGGCACCGCTCCGGTCGCCGCGGAAGGGCCGCGCACGATCGAGGTGACCGCCGCCGACGGGACGCGCCTGATCCTTGAGCGCCTGCCGGCCCCCGCCGCGACGATTCAGCCGGGCGGCTTTGCCAAGGCGCGCTACGTTCCCACCGGCTATGCCGCGCGGCCCGCGTACAAGCCGCTGCCCGGAGCGCCGCTGCCCGGGGGCGTAGGCACAGCGTGGACTGGCGACTCACCCGCCACGGCGCCGCGCATCCCTGATACGGGCGAGCGTGAAACACCGACAGCGTCCGGCACCGCATCGGGCTTCCTCGACCGCTTCACCCCGCATGAGCCGGTCTATGGCGCATTCGGCCTTGGCGATTCGGGCGGCAAGCTGCAGGTCAGCTTCGCGTTCCAGCCGATCGGCGGGGAGAGTGCGTTCAGCCATCTGCGCTTCGCCTATACCCAGACGATGTTCTGGCGGCTCGACCTGCCGTCCGGCCCGTTCACCCACACCACCTACTCGCCTGAAGTTTATGTCGAGCGCGCGATCGATCCGAGCGCGACGATCGGGGTGGGCTGGCGGCATGATTCGAATGGTGAGGGGGAGGCGACCTCGATCGATTCGAACCGCATCTTCCTGCGCGCGACCAAAGCCTTCGACCTTGGCGACGGCTGGCGCGCGGAGGTGACGCCACAGGCCTGGGTCTATGTCGGCAAGCAGGGGGTAGCGCCCGATCTCGACCGCTATTGGGGCAATGGATCGCTCGGCCTCGCACTGGTCAAGCCCGACAGCCTCAAGCTCGCGCTCACGCTGCGCGGCAGTCCCGACAGCGGGCGCGGCGCGGCCGAGCTGTTCGCATCCTACCCACTCGCGCGGATCGACGACGATCTCGGCTTCTATCTCTTCGCCCAAGGCTTTACAGGCTATGGCGAAGCACTCGACGATCATCGCCGCCGCGACAGCCATGCGCGGATCGGGATCGCCCTGACCCGCTAAACGATGCCGAGGAGAGACCCATGCGCCTGAAACTCGCTCTTGCCGCCCTGATGCTGCCGCTGACCATGCCGGCCACCGCTGCGCTTGCGCCGGGGGCCAAGGCACCCAATTTTACGGCAAAGGGTGCGATCGCCGGGCGCGACTTCACCGTGAACCTGGCCACTCAGCTGAAAAAGGGGCCGGTCGTGCTCTATTTCTTCCCTGCGGCCTTCACCCCGGGGTGCAGCGCAGAGGCGGCGGCATTCGCCGCGGCAGTCGACGATTTCAAGGCGGCGGGCGCGACGGTGATCGGCATGTCGGCGGACCCGGTGGACAAGCTGCGCGATTTTTCGGCGAAGGATTGCGCCGGCAAGTTCGCGGTGGCGAGCGCCAGCCCCGAAGTGGTGCGCGGCTATGACGTCGCGCTGGGCCGTCAGGTGCAGGGCCGTGAGGTCACCAACCGCACCAGCTATGTGATCGCGCCCGATGGCAAGATCATCTATGCGCACAGCAATCTCAGCCCGGCCGACCATGTGCGCAACACGCTCGCGGCCGTGCGCAGCTGGCATGCCGCCAAGAAGCGCTGACTCGTTACGGGCGTAACCCGTTTCACCGGATATTAGCAGTTTCGGGTTTAGGTCCGGTCACGAACGGGTCGGCGCACATCGGGTGCGCACCCTGAGGAATCGGAGGACGAATTGGTGAGGCTGGCGAGGGCGTCACGTACGGACGAGGCCGCTGATCCGGCGCGTCAGCTGTACGAACGCATCGGCACATTCCTGTTCGACCAGCGGCTTGACCCGAGCCCCGCCAACTTCGCCTTTGCCTGGCATCTGCTGCACGATCCGGACGGCGCCTTGGCGCGCGCGGTCGAAAACCTCACCGAGGGCGGCGTCCGGCTGACTCAGCGCGACATCGAATCGCTCGGCTGCGAACCGCCGGCCAACACGGCCAAGGCGCGCGAAAAGGTCGACGGCCTCGTCGCCAAGACGCAGATGCAGGTCGAGGGCTTTCAAGACATGGTCCAGGCGATGCGCGCCGAGACCGCCGGTTTTGGCCGCGATCTTGCTGCCAGCGCCGATGCGATCCGCCGGTCGAGCGAAGGGCCGCATGGCGGCGTGCTCGAAGAAGTGTCGCGGATTACCGGCGCGATGCTCGAGCGTGTCCATCGTGCCGAATCGCAGCTTGAAAGCGCGACGCGTGAGGCAACCGAATTGCGCAGCGCGCTTGAGGAAGCGCGCGACAATGCCCGGCGCGACGCGCTGACCCAATTGCCCAACCGGCGCGCGTTCGAGGAAGCGTTCAGCGCGCAACAGGCATCGGGCGCGCGGCTGTGCATCGCGGTGTGCGATGTCGATCACTTCAAATCGGTCAATGATCGCTTCGGCCATGCCGTGGGCGATCGCGTACTGCGCACCATCGCGCAGGCGCTGACCGAAGTCTGTGTCGGCCATCTCGTCGCGCGCCATGGCGGCGAAGAGTTCGCAATCCTGTTTTCCGGCATCGGTATCGCCAAGGCGCGCGATATCATGGAAAATGCGCGGTCAATGGTCGCGTCGAAACGCTACCGGCTGCGTGAATCCGACATGCCGATCGGCGAGATCACCTTCTCCGCTGGCCTGACCCGCGTCCATATCGGCGAATCGCTCGTCGACAGCTTCGACCGTGCGGATACGAAGCTCTATGAGGCGAAGAATGCCGGCCGCAACCGGGTTATTGGCGGCTGAACGTTGGTAAAATATCCCAGATTGCCTGGTGTATTTTCCCACAATCCCACACAACAAAATTACAAATTCTTCTAAATCAATGATTTAGTGAAGTTGGCACGCTCCCTGCAATCTATTTGGCATCCCCGGCGGAACGGTCCGACGGGAGGTCAAAAGAGGGAGAATTTTCATGGCTATCCGTTTCGAATCGCTCGCCCGTTCCGCCGTCGCGCTGGTCGGCGCTGCTGCTTTCACCCTGATGATGGTCGCCAACACCGTCAGCCTCGGCCCGATCGCCTGATCCAGCCGCATTCAACAGGGAGATAGATTATGATCCGTCAGCTTTTCGTCGCGCTCGTGTCGCTCGGCCTCACCGCCGCCATGGTCGCCAGCACCATCGCACCCCAGTCGGCAGGCTTCATCGCCTGACCGGCGGGGTGCGCCCCCGCCTCATGCGGGACGCGCATCCTCTGCCTTTGCGGGTTCACCGTCCCCGCGCTTGATGAAGCTGATCCGCCCCTCGGGCTCCAGGATCGCCCAAGCGACATCGCGGACACACGCAATCCCCGCCAGCCGCATTTCCGATTCCAGTTCGCGCCGCGTCAGCCGATCGCGTTTCACATTGGCTTCGATCCACGCTCCATCGCGGATCAGCACGCGTGGCTCACCCTCGATCGCCCGCTCGGCCCGCGGCCAGCGATAGCTGACCCAGCCGAGCACGGTCGCCCAGAACGCAAAGGTCGCGATCGCCAGCGTCGCGCCGGTCAGGCTGAAATCATTATGGGTGATACCCTGCTGGATCAGGTCGCCCAGCACCACCAGCATCACGAGTTCGAACGGGGTCATCTGCCCCAGCTCGCGCTTGCCCATCAGGCGCAGCAGCCCGAACAGCAAGGCGAACATCACGCTGGCGCGGATTACGATATCCATCAGGGCAGCACCGTGATGCTGACTGGCGCCGCGACCAACTCGCGCTCCCCGTCCAGCAGGGCGATCCGGCCCTTGGTTCCGGCGAACAGCGGTGGATTGATCTGGCCGTCGATCTTGATCGCGAGCGTCTCGCCGGCGGCGAGCGGGCCATAGTCGAAGGTAAAGGCGTCACCCTTGACCGCCTCTTCGCTGGCGGCAGGGATCATCGTGTTGATCGTCATGTCGCGCCACAGCGAACGGCTGAAGGTGACCACCGCTTTGTCGATCGGCTGACGGGCCGTAATCTGCACGCGCGTTTCGAAAAACATGCCGTTGCGGATCACCCGCGGTGTCGCGACCTCCAGCCGCGCGGCGGGCGCGTCCGCCACGATCGGCCGCACCTTGCCGCCACCGAACACCCCGAACAGCGCGGCGAGCATCACCGTCGCGAGTAGCGTAATCGCGATCCAGCGTCGCCACGGCCCGCCGCGCGGCGCGACATGGGCCGGATCGATCCCGTCAGGGAAGGGGGTGGGAGCAGATCCGGTCATCGCGGCGGTGAAACGAGCGGCATGGCCACTGGTTGCGCCGGAACCGCAACGCGCGCGTCCTGTTCTTGTCGCAGCGGGGGCGCAACTGGAGCAGAATATGACCGACACCGCCGCGATGATCCACGAAGACGCGCTGCCCGGCGAGGAGCGGACGCTCGACCCGCAACCGCAATGGCAGCCGCGCTATCCCGGCTCGGGGCGTCTCGATGGCAAGGTCGCGCTGATCACCGGCGCGGACAGCGGTATCGGCCGCGCCGTCGCCGCGCTGTTCGCACGCGAAGGCGCCGATATCGGCATCCTCTATCTCCTCGAAGACGCCGACGCTGAGGAAACCAGGCGGATCGTCGAGGCCGAAGGTCGGCGCGCGATCCTGATCAAGGCCGATGTCGGATCAAAGAAGATGTGCGACCGCGCGGTGGCGCAGGTGATCGACGCGTTCGGTCGGCTCGACATCCTCATCAACAACGCCGGCGAACAGCATCCCGACAAGGACATTCGCGATATTACCGAGGAGCAGTTGCTCCGCACCTTCCAGACCAACATCTTCGGCATGTTCTACATGGTCCAGGCCGCGCGCCCGCATCTGGGCGAGGGCGCAGCGATCGTGAACTGCACCTCGGTCACCATGTATCAGGGGTCAGCGGAGCTGCTCGACTATTCGAGCACCAAGGGCGCGATCACCGCATTCACCCGCTCGCTGTCGGAAAATCTGGTCGGGCAGGGAATTCGCGTCAACGCGGTCGCGCCCGGGCCGATCTGGACTCCGCTCAACCCGTGTGGCGGCGCATCGCCCGAAAAGCTCGAAACCTTTGGCGAGGATACCCCGATGGGCCGTCCGGGCCAGCCCAATGAGGTCGCCCCCGCCTTCCTGTTCCTCGCCTGCGCCGATGCGAGCTATATGTCGGGGCAAGTGCTCCACCCTAATGGCGGGATCATCGTCAACGGATGACACACGGGGCTGATTGACCGGGATCGCATGGCGGCGCATCTGGGCCGCCATGCGCTTCTTCTCCGACAACGCCGCCCCCGCCTGTCCCGAAGTCCTGGCGGCGTTGTCCGACGCCAACGTGCAGGACACCGCCTATGACGGCGACCGCTGGAGCGCGGCGCTGGATGCGCGCTTTTCGGAGCTGTTCGGGACTGAGGTCGCGGTCTTGTGGGTGCCGACCGGCACGGCCGCGAACTGCCTTGCGCTCGCCTCGCTGTGCCCGCCCTATGGCGGCGTGGTGTGCCACCGCGAGGCGCATATCCAGATGGATGAGGGCGGGGCGCCCGAATTCTATACCCATGGCGCCAAGCTCATGCTGGCCGAGGGGCCGGGCGCGAAGCTGACCCCCGATGCGATCCGCGCCGTCCTCGACTCGATAAAGTCCGGCGTGCACTGGGTCCAGCCGCACGCGATTTCGATTACCAACGCCACCGAATATGGGCTGGCCTATAGCCCGGCTGAGGTCGCGGCGATCGGCGAGCTGGCGCGCAGCCGCAATCTGGGCCTGCATATGGACGGCGCGCGCTTTGCCAATGCGCTGGTGCATCATGGATGCGATCCGGCGGATGTGACCTGGCGCGCAGGCGTCGATGCGCTGAGCTTCGGATTCATCAAGAATGGCGGGATGGGTGCGGAGGCTTTGGTGTTCTTCCGCCCCGACCTTGCCGAAACGTGCAAGATGCGCCGCAAGCGCGCGGGGCACCTCCAATCCAAGGGCCGCTACCTCGCCGCGCAGCTGATCGCGATGCTCGACGACGATGTCTGGCTGCGCAATGCCCGCGCCGCCAACGCGGGTGCCGCGCTGCTGGGTCAGGCCGCGCCGCATCGGCTCGTCCATCCGGTCGAATCCAACGCCGTGTTCGTACGCCTGACCCCCGCGGAAGCGGCATCGCTGCGCGCGCAGGGCTTCGACTTTTACGACTGGAACGAGGGCGAGGCGCGCTTCGTCGTCGCCTGGGATCAGGACGCGACGGCGGTTGCCCCGCTCGCTGCAGCGCTCGCCGCGCTGTGAGCGACCCCGCGCCAACGGGTCCACGGCCCAATTCGACGAAGCTCGCGGTGCTGATCCCGTTTGGCATCGTCACACTGATCTGGGGATCGACCTGGCTGGTGATCACCGGGCAGCTTGGCGTCGTGCCGCCGACCTGGTCGGTCACCTATCGCTTCCTCGTCGGCGGCATCGCGATGCTCGCCTGGGCGGCATGGTCGCGCCAGCCGCTGTGGCTCGATGCGCGCGGCATGAGGTTCGCGGTGCTGCTCGGGCTGATGCAGTTCGTGCTCAACTTCAACTTCGTCTATCGCGCGGAGATGCACGTGACCTCGGGGCTGGTCGCGGTGGTGTTCGCGCTACTGCTGGTGCCCAACGCAATCCTGTCGCGCCTCTTCCTTGGCCAGCGCATGGGGCGGCAGCTGCTGGTGGGCTCTGCGGTGGCGATGGCGGGCGTGGCGCTGTTGTTCACCCATGAGATCCGACGCGATCCATCGGCTGCGGACGAAGTCTATTACGGCATCGGCATCACCCTGCTAGGCGTCATGTGCGCGTCGGTCGCCAATGTCATGCAGGCGACCGAGACGTCGAAGCGCTATCCGATGGCGACGATGATCGCCGGGGCGATGCTGGCGGGCGCCACGATGGACGGCGCCTTCGCCTGGGCCACCACCGGCCCGCCGGTGTTCGAATGGACCGCAACCTATATCGCCGGAGTCCTGTATCTCGGCATCGTCGCGTCGGCAGTGGCCTTCCCGCTCTATTTCGGCATCATCCGCGTCATCGGCCCGGCCAAGGCGGCCTATTCCAGCGTGTTGATCCCGGTGATCGCGATGCTGCTCTCGACGCTGTTCGAAGGCTATCGCTGGTCGCTGCTCGCCGGGGCGGGTGCAGCGCTGGCCGGGGTCGGGCTGGTCGTGGCGCTCAAGGCGCGCAGACCGGCGCGATAGTCGGGAAAGCGCGGCGACCAGTTCAGCACGCGCTTCGCCTTCCCGTTCGCGACGCGACGATTTTCGGCATAAAAGGCGCGCGCCTGCGGGGACAGGCTGGCTTCAGCCAGCGGGACGAGCGGCGGGACGGCTAGTCCAAGCACGCGGCACCCGAATGCGATCACGTCCGATTGCGGCGCGGGCGCGTCATCGGCAAGGTTATAGGCCCCCGGCGGCGCGTCGAACGCCGCGATGACCCCGGCGGCTAGGTCGGTGACATGAATGCGGCTGAACACTTGTCCCGGAACGTCGATCCGCCGCGCCTCACCGGCACGGATGCGGTCGAGCGGCGAGCGGCCCGGACCATAGATGCCGGGCAGGCGGAACACCCGCGCGCCCAGTTCCAGCCACGCCGCATCCGCCCCCGCGCGCGCGGTGCGGCGCCCCGTCCCGGTCGGTGCGCTCTCATCCACCCAGCCACCCTGCGCATCGCCATAGACGCCGGTCGAGGACAAATAGCCGAGCCACGCCCCGCTCTCCGCCAGCGCTGCGCCATAGGTCGCCAGCACCGGATCAGCCTCACCCGGTGGGACCGAAGAGAGGATATGCGTCGCCTGTGCGATCTCGAACCGCACCTGGTCGGACTCGTCAAAGGCGAGGTTGCCGGCGCTCCCGGTCGCCATGACGCGCGCGGCGGGCAGCGCCGCGGCGATGTGCCGCGCGCTGTAACCGAGGCCAAAGATGAGGAGGCGCATCACGCCTCCCCGATCCGGTTCAGCTCACTTCGCGCCATATCCGTTGTACAATGTTCCGAAGAAATCGCCCTTCTTCCACGCCGGACGCGCATCTGCATCGGCGATCTCGCGTGCGATCACGTAGTTCGCCTCGATGAAGCGGACGCCCTGATCCCACAGGATTTCGGGGTTGGTGATCTCGTCCGATGCGCGATGATAGCGGGTCGTCAGGAAGCGGTCGAACGCCTCGCGGCCCACGCCCGCCATGCCCGGCCACAGGAACACCGATGGCACGCCCTGCTGGACGAAGCGATAATGGTCGGAACGGACGAAGAAGCCCTGCTCCGGCATCGGATCGGTGCCGACGCCGACGCCGACCGTGGCGGTCGCGCGGGCGACGATGTCACCCAGTGTCGACCGCGCCGCGCCGAAGGCGATCATGTCCTCGAACTTGTAGGTGATGACCGGCATGTCGAGATTGACGTTGGCGACGATCTTGTCCTTCGGCACGGTCGGGTTGTGCGCAAAGTAATCCGCGCCGATCAGACCCTTTTCCTCCGCCGTCACCGCCAGGAACATCACCGAGCGGCGCGGCGCCTTGCCCGAATCGCGGAAGCGCTTGGCTTCCTCGATCAGCGAGGCGATGCCCATCGCATTGTCCATCGCGCCGTTATAGATGGTGTCGCCCTTTGCATCCGCGCGGCCGACGCCGACATGGTCGAGATGCGCGGTCAGCACGACCACCTCGTCCTTCAGCGCGGGGTCGCTGCCCGGGATGATCCCGGCGACGTTGCTGCTCATCACCATCTTGCGCTCGGTCTTGAGCGCGGCGGCGAGCGTCGCGCGCGTCGCGAAGGATTTGAGCACGGGCTTGCCGTCGGCAACCGCCTTGGTCGCTGCGGCCCAGCCCTTGTCATCGCCGAACAGCTTCGCCGCGCCTGCGGTGCTCAGCGATGCCAGCGTCGGGGTGCCCTTGGCGGGGAGGTGGCCATTGCCCTGCGCATCGGCCCAGGTCATCCGCCACTCGTTCCAGAAATCGACCATCTGCGCGAACGGGCGGCGCGAGCCCGGCGCTTCGAGCAGGATCACGCCCGCTGCACCCTTGCTCGCCGCGATCGCCGCCTTGTTGGCGTTGCTGCCGAAATGCGCGCGCTCCTCGCCGTCGAAGCTGCCGGGGGCGCCGCCAAAGATCGCGACGATCTTCCCCTTCACATCGACGCCCTTGTAGTCGTCGCGCTTATACTGCGGCGCAACGATGCCATATCCGGCGAACACCACGCCCGCATCGATCAGCGTGCTCAGCTTTTCGGGATCCCCGCCGGGGATGTAATCCTTGCCGAACTCCAGCGTCACCGGCGTGCCGCCGCGCGTCACCGTCAGCGCGCCCTTGTCCGCCGGGCGATAGCTCAGCAGCGGGACGGCCTGGAGGTAGCTGCCCTTGTCACCCGCCGGGCGCAAGCCAGCCGCATAATATTGCGACGCGACATATTGCGCGGCGATGTCGTACTCGGCCGAGCCGGCGTCGCGGCCCTTCATCGCGTCGGATGCGAGGAACATGACATGCGCCTTCATCGCCGCCTCGGCGGGCGGCAGAGGCGCGTTAACGCGGGCGATATCCTCCGCGCTCGTGTCTGCGGGTGCCTTGGCGTCCTGCGCGAATACGGCGGGGGACACAGTGATCAGCGAAAAGGCGATCGTCGAACGCAGCAGGCTGGATTTGAACAAGGCTGAGAACTTCCGGTTGAACCAAAGATGGGGTGAGGCGTAGCATTCCGGCGATACACCGCAATCGAATTTCTTCGCGTGCCGCATCGCGCGCTCGCGCGTAAAGGCTCTGACATGATCGACGCTCTCGACGCCACGCCCGCCCTGCAACCCCGAGTGATCCGCCGTGCGGACTATGCGCAGCCCGATTGGCTGGTGCCCGATATCGCGCTCGATTTCGACCTGGCACCGGGCGGCACCCGCGTTCGCGCAACCCTGTCGGTCACGCGCAACGGCGCGCATGATCGCCCGCTGCGGCTCGACGGTGATGCGCTGACCGCACTGGCCGTGCGGGTCGATGGCGGGGAAGCCGTTTGGCGGATGGACGGTCCTGCGCTGGTGATCGACCTGCCCGGCGATGCGCACAGCATCGAGACCGAGGTCGAGATCGTCCCCGATCGCAACAGCCAGCTGATGGGGCTCTACGCCTCGGGCGGCAATCTCTGCACGCAATGCGAGGCGGAAGGCTTCCGCCGCATCACCTTCTTCCCCGATCGCCCCGATGTGCTTTCGCGCTACCGGGTAAAGATGACTGCCGACAAGGCGCGCTACCCCGTGCTGCTCGCCAATGGCGATCCGGTGGCTTCGGGCGAGGGCGAAGGCGGCAAGCATTGGGCCGAATGGCACGACCCCTTCCCCAAGCCTTGCTACCTCTTCGCTTTAGTCGCGGGCGACCTCGCCGCCAACCGCGCAACCTTCACCACCGCCAGCGGACGCGACGTTCAGCTCGGCATCTGGGTGCGCGAAAAGGATCTGGCGAAGACCGATCACGCGCTTCACGCGCTCAAGCTCAGCATGGCGTGGGACGAGCGCGTCTATGGCCGCGAATATGACCTCGACGTGTTCAACATCGTCGCGGTGGATGATTTCAACTTCGGGGCGATGGAGAATAAGGGGCTGAACATCTTCAACAGCCGCTACATCCTCGCGGACCCCGATACCGCGACCGATTACGACTATGACGCGGTCGCCGCGGTGGTCGCGCACGAATATTTCCACAACTGGTCGGGCAACCGCGTCACCTGTCGCGACTGGTTTCAGCTGAGCCTCAAGGAAGGCTTCACCGTCTATCGCGACCAGTGTTTCTCGGCCGATCAGGGCTCGGCCGCGGTCAAGCGGATCGAGGATGTGCGCGGCCTGCGCGCCGCGCAATTCCCTGAGGACGCGGGGCCGCTCGCGCATCCGGTGCGCCCGGACGACTATATCGAGATCAGCAACTTCTACACCGCGACCATCTACAACAAGGGGGCCGAGGTGATCCGCATGATCGCCACGATCCTCGGGCCGCAGAAGTTTCGCGCGGGCAGCGACCTGTATTTCGACCGGTTCGATGGCACCGCCGCGACGTGCGAGGATTTCGTCGCGTGCATGGAGGAGGCGAGCGGCGTCGATCTGACCCAGTTCCGCCTGTGGTATTCGCAGGCCGGCACCCCGCGCGTCTCGGCAACGCTGGAGCATGAAGCGGACAGCGCGCGCGCCACGCTGACGCTGCGCCAGACCGTGCCGCCCACCCCGGGCCAGCCGCGCAAGGACGCGATGCTGGTCCCGCTGCGGATCAAGCTGTTCGGCAGCGAGACCACCGCGCCAATCGCCGACGAACGGCTGGTGATGCTCGGCGATCCCGAGGCGACGATCGTGTTCGACCGCGTCACCGAACGCCCGGTGCTGTCGGTCAATCGCGGCTTTTCCGCACCCGTCATCGTCGACACCAACCGCAGCGCCGCCGATCTCGCTTTCCTGTCGGCACATGATGACGATCCCTTTGCCCGCTATGAGGCGATGCAGCAGCTGATGCTCGACACGCTGGTTGCGGCGGTGGGGCAGGGGCATGTCGATCACGGCCCGGTGATCGCGGCGGTGGCGAACACGCTCGCCGATCCCGCGCTCGACCCTGCCTTCGTTGCCGAAGCAGTGCTGCTGCCTTCGGACAGCTTTATCGGCGATCAGCTGGCAGTGGTCGATCCCGAGCTGATCTTCCAGAAGCGCGAGGCACTGCGTCGCGACCTTGGCCGCGCGCTCGAACAGCAATGGCGCACGCTCTATGAGGGCGTCCGCGCCAACCGCTTCGAATATTCCCCGGCGGGCAAGGGCGCGCGGCGGATCAAGTCGGTCGCGCTTGGCTATATCAATGCCAGCGGCGCGGCGGACGGGCCGGAGCTGGCGTTTGCGCAGTTCGAAAGCGCCGACAACATGACCGACCGCCAGGGTGGGCTGATGGCGCTCGCCAACATCGCGTCCGAAACCGCCGATGCGCGGCGCGTCGCGGCGCTCGACATCTTCTACCACCGCTACAGCGACAATGCGCTGGTCCTCGACAAATGGTTCCAGACGCAGGCGCTGTCGAGCCGCCCGGATACGCTGACGGCGGTGCAGGAACTGGCGCGGCACCCCGATTTCAGCCTCGCCAACCCCAACCGCGCGCGCGCGCTGGTGGGCGCGTTCGCGGTCAACCAGCGTGCGTTCCATGGCGCCGATGGCGGCGGCTATCGCTTCGTCGCCGACCAGCTGATCGCGCTCGACAAGCTCAACCCGCAAACTGCGGCGAAGCTCGTCCCCCCGCTCGGCCGCTGGCGCCGGTTCGACGCCGTGCGCGCGGCCAAGATGCGCGCCGAGCTGGAACGCATCCTCGCCCAGCCGGGGCTGAGCAAGGACATGACCGAACAGGTGAGCAAGAGCCTGGAGGGGTAAGGTTGATTTGATTTGTGTTCAGCTACGCTGAACGCGGCACCAGCCCGCTCCCCCACCCGGCCACCCATAGAATACACTGGCGTTGGGTGGCCGGGTGGGGGAGCGGACCGGTGCCGCCACTACGACACTACGCCATCACATTCCGTCCCCGTGCCACCGTCGCGCTGTGCCCGATCCGCGCGGTCTTGCTCGGCTTGAGCACGGTATCGACGAACAGCCAGTCGTTACGCACGCTGTCGGGCGTGACCGTCACCGCCATGTAGCCACGGTTCGACGTGTCACACCATTTCAGCTCGGCATTGGTCTCGACCAGCGACCGCGCGACCATCTTGGGATCGACCTTGATCGATCCTTCATAGCCGGGCGAACTGACCGAATGGCCGGCGAACTCGACCCCGGCGGGCTTGCCGTCCTGCGCCAGGTCATAGGCCCAGGCATTGTGGCTGTCCCCGGCGAGCACGATCAGGTTGGCGTCCATCGCCTGCGCCGAGGACAGGAAGCGCGCGCGTGCGGCGGGATAGCCGCCCCAATTGTCGAAATTCATCGGCAGCCCGGCCGCGGCCATCGCGACCCCCGCCTTGACGTAGCGCTGCGCCCGCTCGGGCGCATCGGGAGAGATCCACTCGGTAGCCTGACGCGGCGTCACGGTCTTGCCCATGATCGTGCCAAAGCCGACCATCTGCCAGCGCGTCCCCGCCTTGACCGATCGCGCCATTTCGGCGGCGAGCCAGGCTTCCTGCTCCCAGCCCATCATCGTCATCGCCTTGTCCTGCCACGGGCCGTCGCGGAACGCGGCGATGGCGGCGGCGGAATCGGGGGCGGCGATCAGCGCAGCGGCTTCATACGGCTTGGTGCGCCCGATCACCCGGGTTTCGGTGCGGAACAGGGTCGCGAGCGAACCGATCGCATAGGCCTTCCACGGCTCGTCGGAGACCGGCATCCATTCGCGCCATGCTTGGAACGCCGCAGCCTTGCGGATGCTCCAGTCGCCCTCGTTCGGCTGGTGGTTCTGTGCGCCGCCTTCCCAGCTGTCATTGGTCGATTCATGGTCGTCCCACTGCACGATCATCGGCTTGGCGGCGTGGAGCGCGGCAAGATCGGGGTCGGCGCGATAGCTGGCATAGCGCAGGCGATAGTCGGCGAGGTGGATGATCTCGCCATCGGGCAACGGCCAGCGGCCGTCGACTGCACCGGACGCAGGCGCGTAACCACCCTTCTGATATTCATAGATATAGTCGCCGAGATGGACGGCGAGGTCGATGTCATCGCGCGCCGCGGCATGGCCATAGGCGTTGAAATAGCCATAGGGCAGGTTGGAGCAGGAGAAGACCGCGATCCCAAAGCGCGCGGCGTTGCCCAACGGGAGCGTCTTGGTCCGCCCGACCGGTGAGAATGTGCCATCGGGCGCGACGAAGCGGTAGAAATAGCGCGTTCCGGGCTGAAGGCCGGTCACCGTGATCTTGCTGGTCCAGTCGCGCCACGGGCCGGTGACCGCCTCGCCGCCCGCCACGACCTTGGCGAAGTCCGCGCTGGCCGACACCTCGACCCGCAGCTTCGCGGAATCGCCCTTGGCGACATAGCGCGTCCACAGCAGCATCGACGTTGCCGACGGCTCGCCGCTCGCGACATTGTGGGTGAAGCCATCGACGATCCAGTTCGGCCCCTGCGCGGCAAAGCCGGGGATCGCATAGGCACCGAGGCCCAGGGTACCGGTGAGGATGAGCGAGCGGCGGTCGATGCGAAACGTCATGGCGGTCTCCCTTGGATATTCGCCCCTTGGCGCGCGCCCATGTCCGGTTCGTGACAGTTCATCTTCGCGGGTCTAGACCTGACCTACCCGATCGCATCTGGAGTGACCCTATGCGCACACTCGCGCTTGCCGCCCTGCTTCTCGCCACCACCGCCTGTGGCGGCACGCCCGACGGCAATCAGAGTGTCGCGCAGGGCGAAGGCTATGACCTCGCCGCGCAAAAGGCCAAGCTCGCGGTCATCCAGATGCAAACCGACACCAGCTTTCTGACCGACGAGGAGCGGCAGGTGGTCAATCTGTTGATCCGGGCGTCGAACGTCATGTCCGAAATCTACCGCGCCCAGCGCGACGCCAACTGGCGCGAAACCCGCGCCGCGGTTGCCAGGGAGGGCGATGCGCTCAAGCTGGAGATGCTCGACCGCTATTTCGGGCCGTGGGACGAACTTGCCGACAAGCGCGCCTTTTGGGGAACGGGCTCGATGCCCGAGGGGGCGGGCTTTTACCCGACCGATCTGACGCGTGAGGCGTTCGACGCCTATCTCGCCGCCAATCCGGGGGAAAAGGCGGCGCTGACCAGCCCCTATACCGTGGTGGTGCGCGACGGCGCGAAGCTCAAGGCGATCCCCTATTCGGTCGCCTACAAGCCCCAGCTGACCAAGGCGGCGAGACTGCTCAACGAAGCGGCGGCGATCACCACCAATCCCAGCCTCAAGAAATTCCTGTCGCTGCGTGCCAAGGCGTTCCTGACCGACGATTATTACGAGTCGGAACTGGCGTGGATGGACCTCAAGGACACCCCGATCGAGGTCGCGATCGGGCCATACGAGGTTTATACCGACCGGCTCCACGGCCAGAAGACCGCGTTTGAAAGCTTCGTGACGCTCAAGGACCCCAAGGAGTCCGCCGCGCTCGACAAATATAAGCGCTACCTCCGCGACATGGAGGCGAACCTTCCGGTCGAGGAGGGGCTGAAGAACTTTCAGCGCGGCTTTGAGTCGCCGATCGCGGTGGCGGAGCAGATTCGCGGCGGCGGCGACAATGTCCCCGGCGTCCAGACGATCGCCTTCAACCTGCCCAATGACGAGCGGGTGCGCGAGGCGAAGGGCGCGAAGAAGGTGATCCTGTCGAACGTGCTCGGTGCGAAGTACGACCGCATCCTCGCGCCGATGGCACCGCTGGTGCTGGTCCCCGATCAGTCGAAGCTGGTGGTGAAGAAGTATATGCAGCTCGGCACACTGTTCCACGAACTGTCGCACAGCCTTGGGCCGGGGACGATCACCTTGGCGGGCAAGAAGACCACGGTCAGCGAAGCGCTGAAGGATCAGGCATCGGCGATCGAAGAAGCCAAGGCCGATGTCATGGGCGCGTGGAACATCCTGTTCATGATGGACAAGGGCGAGATTCCTGCCGCCGAGAAGTCCCAGCTGTTCGCCACCTATCTCGCCGGAACCTTCCGCTCGATGCGCTTTGGGATCGAGGAGGCGCACGGGCGCGGCGCGGCGATGCAATATGGTTATATGAAAGCGAAGGGCGCGTTTGTCTGGGACGAGAGCGCCGGCCGCTACCGCATCGACAATGCCAGGTTCGAAGCGTCGCTGCGTGACCTGCTGCGTGAGATGATCGTGCTTCAGCACAATGGCGATTATGCCGGGACCAAGGCGTTCATGGCGAAGTGGGCTGTGCTCGACGATCCGGCGAAGCGCGTGATCGCGTCGATGTCCGCCATCCCGGTCGATATCCGCCCGGTCTATCCGAACAGGGTGTAGCGCTCAGCCGCCCGCCTCTTGTCAGGCGGGTGGCAATCGGGGCAGGGCGGCGCGCTTGCCGCATGGCATAGTCTGGAAAGGGGTTCAGTGGCGGTCAGCCAGGTTTCGCGCGCGGCGACCGCGCCGGGTGGGTTTCAGGGGTTCATGGCGTCGGACCGTATGATGCTGGCGCTGCTCGCGATCCTCGCGGTCGCGGTACGCTTCATCACCTATGGCAATCCCGCGCTGGGCTTTGACGAGCAATTCTACCTGCTGGTCGGCGACCGCATGCTTCAGGGCGAGCTGCCCTATGTCGACATTTTCGACCGCAAGCCGATCGGCATCTTCCTGATTTATGCCGGTGCCCGCCTGCTCGGCGGAGAGGGGTTCCTCCAGTACAAGCTGGTCGCGACGGTGGCGGTCATCGCCACCGCGTGGCTGATCTATCTGCTCGGACGCCAGCGTGCCGAGCGCTGGGGCGCCGGGCTTGCCGCCGCGCTCTACATCCTGTGGCTCAACCTGATGGAGGGTGAGGGCGGGCAGACGCCGGTCTTCTACAATCTGCTGGTGGTCGGCGCGGCGTGGCAGCTGTTCGCGGCGATGCGCGCGCCCGATCGGCTGGTCCTGCGCGGCGCGCTCGCGCTGCTGCTGATCGGCATGGCGATCCAGATCAAATATACCGTCGTGTTCGAAGGGATGTTTTTCGGCCTCGCCTTTCTGTGGCTGGCGTGGAAGCAGAAGATGGCGTGGGGCCGCATCGCCGGTTTCGCGGTCGCGATGGTCGCGCTGACCTTGGTGCCGACCGCGCTCGCATTGCTCTATTATTGGGCGGTCGGGGAGGCGGAGGCCTTCATCTTCTGCAACTTCGTGTCGATCTTCGGCCAGGGCAAAGGTCCGCCGATGATCCAGGTGTTCAAGCTGTTCGAGGTCAGCGCGCTGTTCCTCCCGCTCGGCGTGATCGCAATCCTTGGCCGCCGCGCGCTGCAGGCTGACATGCAGCGTGCCGATTCGCGCATGCTGCGCATCTGGCTGTGCGTCGCCGCGTTCGGCATCATTGTCTATTGGCGCTTCAACAGCCCGCATTATGCGATCCCGCTGCTGGTCCCGTTCTGCCTGCTGCTCGCGCCGGTACTCGATGCCAAGCGGCGGCTGGGTGCGGCAATCGCGCTGCTGGTGCTGGTGGCCGGGCAGCTCGTGCAGATCCAGCTGATCGCGATCAAGGGCGGCAATGATGCGATGCGCGCGATCGCGGCAGCAGCCAAGCCGAAGGACGGGTTCATCTTCGTCTATAACGGCTATCCCGGCCTCTACATGATGACCGGATCGCCGATGCCGTCGCGCTGGTCATTCCCGGGCCATGTCAACGCGCAGGACGAGAATAATGCCTGGGCGCTCGGCGTCGATCCGCTAGCCGAAACCCGCCGGATCCTCGACCGCAATCCGGAGGCGATTGTGGAGACCTTCCCCGCCTTTGGCTTTGGCAATCGTGAGACGCGCGCGCTGCTGCATCAGGTGCTGGCCGAGCGCTACCGCCCGGTGCTGTGCGTCGCCAATGCGCGTAACCGCACACGGGTGGTCTATCGGCTGAAGAGCGATCCCTGGCCTGCGGACCTCAAGGCATGCGCGCGCGAGGTGTTCGAGCCGGTCAGGCTGTAAGGCCGATCGGCGACGGCGTGGACCGGCGCGGGCCGTCCATCATCCCGGAATAGAGTTCGACCAGCGCGATCGCATGATCGCGGTCGGACAGGACTTGCCCCGCGGCATGACGGGTGGCGGCGCGCAGGATCGCGGGTTCGCGCGCGCACATCCGGCGGATCGCATCGGCGCAGGACCGGGTGTCGCGCGCGGCATAGGTTTCGGCATAGAGCGGGTCGGCCACCTCGGCGCATCCGCCCTCGTCCGGCACGATCAGCGGCAGGCCGCTCGCCAGCGCCTCGCACGCGACCAGCCCGAACGGCTCCTGATCCGATCCGTGGATCAGCGCATCGGCGCTGGCGAGGATGCGGCTGAACCGCTCGCGGTCATAGACCGGCTTGAACAGGCGGATATGCGTATTGCCGGCGATCTGCCGCTCGAGCGCTTCGCTCTGTGGCCCCTGACCCAGCAGCATCAGCCCGACCGGAACGTCCGCACCCGCCGCCTGCACCGCGTCGATCACCAGCGGCCAGCGCTTTTCCTTGTGATGGCGGCCAAGGCCGATCAGCAAATGCCCCTCGGGCGGCAGGTCGAGCTGCGCCAGCATCGACGCGCGCAGATCCTCATCACGCAGATCGGGGGAGAAATGGTTGCGGTCGATCCCCAGCGGCATCGCCGCATCGACGCGCAGGCCGCGCGCACGATAGCGTTTGGCCAGCGCCGGTCCGTTGGTCACGAACGCGTCGTACTTGCCCAGGAACTTGTCCATATAGCGGGTGTACCAGCCGAAAATCCGTTCGATCCGCGCCGGGCTGGCGACGCCCTCCAGCCAGCGATGCGGATAGGCGCCCATATTGTCGTTATGCGCGAAGAACACCTTCAGCGCCTCGCCCTGCCAGTCGCCGATGAACCAGGCGGGCCGCCACGGCGAGCTGTTCTCGACGACATCGGGCCTGATCTCGTCGAGCAACCGCGTGACCGCGCCGGGATCGTTGAACAGCCAGTAATTGCGGTCGAGGATCAGCGGCGGCGACTTGACCCAATGGACCCGCCCGCCATCGGGCCGGTCCTCGACCCGATCTTCATGAAACGGGGCGATGACGATCAGCTCATGGCCCAGTTCCGCCATGATCCGCATCTTGCGGTCGAGATAGGTGCGCACGCCGCCGCCGGTCGGCGAGTAATACTCGTTGACGTCGACGATGCGCATGGCGGGTCAGCTGCCCTGCGGCGAAAAGCCGGACAGACCGCGCAGATACTGCATCTGGATGGTGATCGTCGTCGCGTTCGGCCCGACCGTGACGATCCCGTCGCTCAGCTTCGGCCGGCTGCGCCCGAGCTTGCGGTTGCTGGGAACCCCAGCGCCGTCCTTCCAGAAATTGAACTTGTTCGCGCCATCGCGGTCATGGGTGAGGAACAGCGCATAGCGGCCCGGGCGCGGCGCCTTGATGCACAGCACGATGTTTCCCGAGCGCGGAGTCTGGGCAAAGCTGCGATGGAACAGCTTGCCTTCCTTCACCAGAGCGTGGTCGTCGCGCAGGAAATCACCCTCGACCGCGGGATAGAGTTCCAGCTTGAGCCGCCCGATGCGATCCTTGATCCCCGCCACGTTGACGCGCAGCGCGGGGACGTTGCCGGCCGCGCAGGCCGCTGCATCCTCGCCGACCGCGGCCTGTGCCGATGCGGACGCGGGCACTGCCAGCAGGGCGAGCGCGACCGGCGCGGCGAGACGGGCAATGGCTGGAATCGTCATAGGTCCTTCCTAAAGATGCCAAGCAGGCTGAAGCCCGCGATCAGGATAGCATGGAGCAGCAACGTGAGCGCTGCCATGAACGACAGCATCTCGCTCAGCGCCTCGCCCTGACCGATCAGGATGATCGCGAACCCGGCGAACAACAGGTCCTTGCTCGGCACGAACGGCAGGCGCGAGACCAGCATGCGCGCGGCGGCGAGCAGGATCCAGGTGCCGAACCCGACGCCCGGCAGCGCGAACGCCCACGCAAAGGCGACCAGCAGCGAATCGGAGAACAGGCGGCCGATATGGATGCCGAACACCGCCCACAGCTCCTTGCGGCTCAACGAAAAGACGCGGCGCGACAGCAGCAGGAAGGGGAGCGACATGCCGAGGATGACTGCGGCGGAGACCAGCCCGGTCTTGAACTGCGCCGGCGTCAGCATCTCGGTCGCGAGCGGCAGCGCCATGGCGAGCAGCAGCAGGGTGATCGCGTTACCCGCCAGCGCCGACAGGATCGACACGTCCTTGATCGCACCAAACGGGGCCGCGATCATCTTGGTCCGCTGGCGCGCCCAGGCATAGAAATAGGCTTCGCCCGAATAGCCAAGGATCACGTCGTTCGCGATCCGCTTGCGGTGCAGCGCGATCATGCCCGACCACGGGATGTTCCACAGCCGGCGATAGATGATGAAGTCGAAGGTCGGCCCGACCATATATTTGAGGACGAACACCAGATAGAAGATCCAGCTCGCCGGCGCCGTGCGGGTCAGCCCGGCCAGCCCTTCACCCAGCAGCTCATGCCCGATCCCGGCGACCATCAGGATCGACAGGATCGCGCCCAGCCAGGTCGGCCAGCGGCGCCGAATCTTTGCGATCGGTTCCAGTTCGGAAAGCTCGGCGATCCCAGGTTTGGGCGCCGCACCCGCCAGCGTGTTGGTACTCAAGGATTGCGCTCCCGGCGGTTCGACATCAGCCAATCAGGCAACCCCTATCAGCAGCCAGTACCAGCACGCACATGATTTCGAAAAGGCGGCCACGATACAAGTCCGGCGCGATGGCCTCAGATTATGGTTTCAACGGGGGGTGATTTGGGCTTTAACAAGGCAAGCTACAAGCCCATGCCAGACCCCCAGCGATCCGCAGCCCATATCCTGAGTTTTGCCCAGACCCTCAAGGGGGGTGGTGTGGAGCGCGCGCTGATGCGCATGGCGCATGGCTGGGCTGATGCGGGGCGGCGCGTCACGCTGGTGATCGGCGATGCGCGCGGGGCGCTGGCGCATGAAATCCCGCCCAATGTCGAGGTGCGCGAACTGGGCGATGCGCGCTACCGGGCGATGTTCGGGATCGCCGATATCGTGCGCGAAGTTCGGCCGGATGCGATCTTCTGCCCCGGCAATCACTATACGGCGGCGGCCTATTGGCTGAAGCGGCGGCTGGGCAAGGCGTGCCCGCCAATGGCGGCGCAGGTGTCCAATACGCTGATCCGCCCCGATCTGCCGCGTGCGGTGGGGTTTGGCTATGCGCTGTGGCTGCGGATGCACCCGTCCTTCCTCGACGCGGTCGTCGCAATGACCCCGGCGACGGGGGCAGAGGCGGTGCGCGAGATGCGGATCGACCCGAAGCGCGTCGTCGTCATCCCCAATCCTCCGGCGGTGCCGATCCCCGGCGCACCGCTGCCGCCACTGCCCGAAGGGCGCTTCATCCTTGGCGTCGGGCGGCTGGCCCCGCAGAAAAAGTGGGAACGGCTGATCGCCGCGATGCCGCGCCTGTCCGACCCGGACGTGAAGCTGCTGATCCTGGGTGAAGGGGAGGAGCGGGGGCAGCTCGAACGGCTGGTCGCGCATCTCGGCCTGGCGGATCGTGTGTCGATGCCCGGCCACGCGCCCGACCCGCTACCGGTGATCGCGCGCGCCGATGTCGTTGCGCTGACGTCCGAATTCGAAGGGGTGCCGGGCGTGGTGCGGGAGGCGCTGGCCGCCGGAACACCGGTGGTGGCGACCGATTCGAGTGTCGCGATCCATGAGTTGATCGACTGCGCCTCGCGCGGATCGGTGGTCCCGCCAGGTGATCGCGCGCGGCTCGTCGGCGCGCTCAACCACTGGCTGATGCCCGGTCGCGTGCGGCCCGAGCCGTTGGTCGAGGACGGGCCGGAGCCGATCGGGGCGTATCTCGAGCTGTTCGATCGCCTCGTTGCTCAGCATTGAAATAGCTGCGGCACCGGCCAGCGCAGCTGAACAAAGCTAACGCGGGCGGTAGCTGAACCCGATCCACAGCGTGCGGGGGCTGGCGCGTTCGACCACGCCGGTGCCGCTCACCCCCGTTTCGATGCGCGCATCGGTCAGATTCTCGCCCCGCGCCTCGATCGCGAACCCCTTGGTCACCGGCACGCGCAGCACCGCGTCGAAGGTCAGCGCATCGGCCAGCGCACGGGCGTTGAGGTCATCCTCGAACTGCGCCGCGACATAGCGCGCGGTCCCCGCAACGCTCAGCCGCTCCCCGCTATAGCCGAGATGCGCGGACACCTGGTGCGGCGCGGTCTGTGCCGGGCGCAGTCCGTTCAGCGGCGCGGCGGCACCCGATGCTTTCACCCGCGCATCGGTATAGGCCCAGGAGGCCCCGGCGCGCCACGGCCCGCTCTGCCAGCCAAGGTCCACTTCCACCCCGCGCGAGTCTATCGCGTCGAAATTCTGCCGCGCGCGATAGGCGCCGCCCGCCGCGACAAATCCCACGCCGGGGAACGTCCCCGGTCCGCTGCCCAGCGTGACATTGCCGATCGCATCGTCGAGCCGGTTGAGAAACCCGGTCGCGCGCAGGCTGAAGCCGAGGGCGGGGGTCAGATCGACCCCGAACTCCGCACCGCGCAGCCGTTCGGGCGACAGCAGCGGGTTGGCCGCCGTCGCATCGGCGCCCGCGCGGAATGGGCGGTACAGTTCGTTCAGCGTCGGCAGCCGCCACCCGCTATAGGCCGCGGCGCGCAGCGTGACGCCGTCGACCGCGCGCACCGCCGCACCGATCCGGGCGCTGCCTTCCCCGCCCGAACGGTCGGCGTAGCGCACATCGCTGAACGGCACGCCGCCCGCAAGTGGCACCTCGAACAACGCGCCGTCGCGGATCGTCCAGCGATCAGCACGTCCGCCGGCGGTGAGCGTCAGGGGTCCGCGCTCAAGGCTCAGGTCCGCGAACAGCCCGGCGGTGCTGCTCTCGCCACCCGCGACACGTCGCCGCGTCGGAGCGCCGGCGACGAAGCTGTACAGCTCATTGGTTCGACCGCTGACCATGCGCAGGTCGCCGCCCGTGCGCAGCGTCCATCCGCTGCCCAGCGGCGGCTCGATCTCGATCCGCAGCCCGCTCCCGGTGGCCGGCACGTGCTGGTCGAGCGTCGGGCTGGCCGCGCTGCGTATCGCGTTGACGCTGGCGAAACCGCTCGCAAAGTCGCGATGCTGGAGCCACCCCGTCGCCGCCCAGCGCCACGTGCCGGTGCCGATGAGGCGCAGGCTGGCATCCGCCCCGCGACTGTTGACCGGCGTGAAATCGGTCCCACGATCGCGCTGATCGGAAAAGGCCGACAGGTTCGCCTGCAGCTCGATCCCCGCCGTCAGCGGCGCGACCCCGCGCAGGGCGATGCCCGCCTGTTCATAGGGTGCGGCGCGATCCGCCGCGCCACGCTGGCCTTCGACGATCGGCACGAAGCCGTCGCCGCGCGCGAACT
Organism: uncultured Alphaproteobacteria bacterium; assembly: GCA_942493255.1. Lineage (GTDB taxonomy): Bacteria > Pseudomonadota > Alphaproteobacteria > Sphingomonadales > Sphingomonadaceae > Sphingomonas. The sequence goes on from OW818683.1 coordinate 430,218, forward strand.
GCACCGCTGCCGTCACTTCGCCCGCGCCGAGCGTCGCCCCGCCAGTCGCAACCAGATCGACCGACTCGCGGCTGCCGTAAAAGCCAGTGAGCGCCACCGGCCCGAGCGTGCGCGCATCAGCGCTGAACAGCTCGACCGTTCCGGCAAGCGCGCCCGCGCCATGATAGCCGCTCCCGCCGCCGCGCGTGACGCGCACCCGCGCCAGCCGCTGCGGCAGCGTCGCGGGGAAGGGCACCCAGCCTCCGAACGGATCGGCCTGCGGCACGCTGTCGAGCAGCACCAGCGCCCGGCTCGACGCATTGCCGCCGAGGCCACGCAGGCTGATCCCCTGTGCCGTCGGATGCGACGATCGCGAATCGGCACGGCGGAACTGCGCCACCCCGGCGACATCGCGCAGCACATCCTCGAGCCGCCCGCTGGCGCTGTCGGTCAGCCGGTCGCGATCGATCTCGACCGTCGCCAGCGCCGCCTCACCCGGTGGCGAATCGAGCCCGGTGCCGGTGATTACGATCTCCTGCGCAGCGGCCGGGAAGGGCAGGGCAAGGAGTAGCAGCGGGGCCGCGCCCCTCATGCTGGCTTCGCCCGCTCGGGGCTGGCGGCCGCGAAGGCCTCCAGCGCGCACGCGGCGGCATCGGCGGCCAGCAAGGTCGGAAAGGCATCGAGCGGGGTGTCGAACCGCCGCGCATTGTACATCTGTGGTACCAGCAACACGTCGGCGATCCCCGGCGTGGCCCCACCGAGGAACGGCCCGGCTCCCGCCTTTGCCACGGCCATCGCCTCCAGCGCGGTGAATCCCTCGACGATCCAATGGCGATACCAGTCGCCCTTCACCGCCTCATCCACACCGAAGCGCGACTCCAGCGCCCGCAACACGCGCAGATTGTTGAGCGGGTGGATGTCGGCGGCGATCACCAGCGCCTGCGCTATCGCATCGGCGCGCGCAATTGGGTCGGCGGGGATCAGCCGCGGTTCGGGATAGGTCGCATCGAGCCATTCGATGATTGCGAGGCTCTGCGTCAGGATGCGGCCATCGCCGATATCGAGCGCGGGCACGAAGCCCTGCGGATTGCGCGCGAGATGCGCGTCGCTGCGTTGCGCGCCCTGCACCAGATGCACCTCGCGCCGTTCATGCGCGACGCCCTTCAGATTGAGCGCGATGCGCACGCGATAGGCGGCGCTCGACCGAAAATAATCGTACAAAATCACGTCAATTCACCCTGAGTCTCGGTCGCATCGTCCGCACTATAGCCCGCTTCGATTGCCTGTTCCGAGCGCCGCTCCAGCGCCACCTTGATCATCGCCACGATCGGATCGGCAAGCGCGAGGCCGAGAAAGCCGAACAACGTGCTCATCAGGATCTGTGACGACACCGTGAGCGCCGGCGGCATGTCCACGGTGCGCTTGGCCACCAGCGGCAGCAGCACGTAGCCGTCGAAGGTCTGCACCCCGAAATAGATCGCGATCGCCCACAGCCCTTCGCTCGGCCCGGCGCTGAAGCCGACCGCGACCATCAGCACGCCCGAGATGAACGCGCCGACATTGGGGATGAAGGCGAGCATCCCGGTCAGGATGCCAAGCAGCAATGCCATCGGCACGCCGGCGATCGACAGCAGGATCCAGGTGACGACCCCCTCGAACACCATGCCGAGCAATCGCCCAGCGAGCAGAATGCGCATCGTCCGTGCCATCCGCGCCAGCGTGATCGCGAACTGGTCGCGCGCCGCCATCGGCACCATCCATTGCAGCCCGCGCTCATAGAGCCGCGGCTCCATCGCCACGAACAAGCCGATGACGAGGACCAGGACGAAGCTGGCAATCGCTCCGATCGCGCCGCCAATGAACGAGGTGAGGCGCCCGACCGACCCCAAAGCCTGCTGGGCAAGGCCGGTGAGGTCGGACGCGGCGGGAACGATGCCGAGGTCGCTGAGCCACGCGCTAATCCGTACAGCCTGTGCCTCTAGCGTGGCGCGCAGCTGTTCGGCCTGTGCAGCGATCTCGACCCCGGTCAGATAGATGACCCCGCCGATGAACGCGACCACGCCGATCACCACGATGGTCAGCGCCAGCCCGCGTGGGATCGGAACCGCACGCCGGATCAGGCGCACCCCGCCATCCAGCATCGATGCGACGACCAGTCCGGCAAAGATCAGCAGCAACGGCTGGATCAGCAGCACCACCAAGGCCGCCGCGGCGGCGAGCCCGAACCACACCGATGCCCGGCGCAATTCGGCGCGCATTACCGGATCGCGCATCTCATTGGGGCCGGGGGCCTGGGTGACGGCAACGGATTCGTCGGCGGCGCTGGCCATCGCCTATTCCCCGGCGCGGTCGGGATGCAGCGAATCGCCCGCGCGGCCCGACCGGAACGATCCTGCCCAGCTCAGCGGGTTCCAGCTGGCGCTGCCATCGAGGCTGAAGGTGATGAACTCCGCGCGCCCGCCAATATTCTCGATCGGCACCGGCCCGCCCAGCCCCTGCTGTTCCTGCGTCATGCGGCTGTCGGCGCTGTTGTCGCGATTGTCGCCCATCAGGAAGACATGGCCCGCCGGGATGCGCAGCGGCGGGAAATTGTCGGCACGCATCGACCCGATATCGATCGTGTCATAGCTTTTGCCATTGGGCAAAGTCTCGCGGATGATCTCGACGTTGCACACCAGCTCACCCGCCGCGTTGCGCCCTAGCGCGCCGGGATAATGGTTCTTGTCACAGGTCAGATTGCCATCGACCTTCAGCGCGCGATTGCCCAGCCGCTCGCGCTGCACGGCGCGGCCATTCAGATACACGATGCCGCCATGCATCTCGATTGTCTCGCCGGGCAGGCCGATCACCCGCTTGATATAATCGGTGCGCTGATCGGTCGGGGTGACGATGACGATGTCGCCGCGCTCGGGCAGGCTGCCGAACAACCGTCCCTGCATGAACGGCAGGACGTGGAAGGTCGGGGTCACATAGCTGTATCCGTAGGGATATTTGGTCACCACCAGCCGGTCGCCGACCAGCAAGGTCGGCATCATCGATTCGGACGGGATGTAAAAAGGCTTGGCGATCAGGCTGTGGAATCCGAGTACCGCGAGCACCAGCCAGAAGATGCCGCGCGCCTCGCCCCACCAATCGGTGCCGCTGCGCTCCTGCTCCTGCTCACCCGTCAACGCCTTGGCCATCCCGTCTCTCTCACTCGCCCGCAACGGGCAGCGCCTCGATCACCACCAGCGCCTGTGCCCAGGGATGGTCGTCGGTGAGCGTCAGGTGCACTTTCGCGACGTGACCGGCAGGCGTCATCGCGTCAAGCCGCGCCTTGGCACCCCCGGTCAGCGCCAGCGTCGGCGCACCCGACGGCGCGTTGACCACGCCGATATCGCGCATGAACACGCCAGCTTTGAAACCGGTCCCGACCGCCTTCGAAAAAGCCTCTTTGGCAGCAAAACGTTTTGCGAGCGTTGCGGCATAGCCCATCGGCCGCCGCGCCGCCTTGCGCAGTTCGACATCGGTGAACACGCGCTGCTCGAACCGCATGCCGAACCGGTCGAGCGACGACTGGATCCGCTCGATGTTGCACAGGTCGGATCCGATGCCGATGATCATGGAGCTATCCTCCCGCTCGCGGGAGAGGAGAAGGGCTGCCCCTCCTCACCGCGCTTCATCCATCAACGCGCGCATCCGCCGCACCACCGGCGCCAGCCCGTCGAAAATCGCCTCGCCAATCAGGAAATGCCCGATATTCAGCTCCGCCAGCTGCGGAATGGCGGCAATCGGCACGACATTGTCGAATGTCAGGCCATGCCCGGCATGCACCTCGATCCCGTTCTTCGCCGCCAGCGCCGCGGCGTCGGCAATGCGGCGCAGCTCGGCGGTCTGCGCCTCGCCCTCCAGCTCGCAATAGCGGCCGGTGTGCAGCTCGATCACCGGTGCGCCCAGCCGGATCGCTGCTTCGATCTGCGCAGGATCGGGCTCGACGAACAGCGACACGCGGATATTCGCGCCCTTGAGCTCGCTCACCATCGGCGCGAGCAGGTTATGCAGCCCCGCCGCGTCCAGCCCGCCCTCGGTCGTCCGCTCCTCGCGCCGCTCGGGCACGATGCACGCGGCGTGCGGGCGGTGGCGCAGCGCGATCGCGAGCATCTCGTCGGTCGCCGCCATCTCGAGATTGAGCGGGATGGTCAGTTCCGCCGCGAGCCGGGCGATATCGTCATCGGTGATGTGCCGCCGGTCCTCGCGCAGATGCGCGGTAATGCCGTCGGCCCCGGCCTCCGCAGCGACGAGCGCCGCGCGCACCGGATCGGGATAGCCGCTCCCGCGCGCATTTCGCACGGTTGCGACATGGTCGATATTCACGCCTAGGCGAAGGTGGCCCATCATGCGACCGCCCTGCTGCCAGGCTTGACCGCCGGGATCGCCGCCAGTTCGGGCGGGAGTGCGTCGGCGGAATAGCTTGGTACATCGAGTCGGATCAGCGGGAAGAAGGGGACTCCAAGGTCGGCGGTGCCGTTCGACCGGTCGACCAGCGACGCTGCGGCGATCACCTCGCCGCCGGCCTCCGCAATCGCCTTCATCGCCTCACGCGATGACAGCCCGGTGGTGACGACGTCTTCCATCATCAGCACCTGCTGTCCCGGTTCGAGCCGAAATCCACGGCGCAGTTCGAAGGTGCCGGTGGGGCGCTCGACGAACATCGCGTCGACGTTCAGCGCTCGGGCGACCTCCTGTCCGGCAATCACCCCGCCCATTGCCGGCGACACGACCGCAGTGATCCGCTCGCGCAGCTCGGCCGGGATGTTCGCCGCCACCGCTTGTGCGAGCCGCGCGGCGCGCGCCGGGCTCATCAAAACGCGCGCGCATTGCAGATACCGTGGGCTGCGCAGCCCCGATGACAGGATGAAATGCCCTTCCAACAGCGCCTCTGCCGCCCGGAATTCGCCCAGCACCTCGTCTTCGGTCACGCGTCCACCCCGCTCTTGTCGTTGGCCGAGCATCTAGGGTTCGGGCGGTCCCCCCGCAACACTACGGGTAAAAAGAGCAGTCGACACGCTTGAGGCCGACGCGCGAGGTGCTATAGGCCAGCCTCGAAGGGCGGATTGCGTCCGCGCGACCGGAACAGCCGGCGCCCCCGGACAGGGGCAAGAAGGACAGGGGTTGATTGAGACGATGCGCATGCATGGATTGAAGGCGATCGTGCTGGCTGCGGGCCTCGCGCTCGCCGGGGGCATGGCCCAAGCACAGACCGCGCCAGAAGTGGCCGCGCCGGTAACGGCGGCGACTCCGGCGACCGCGCCCGCCGATGCGGCGGCACCTGCCGCAGCTCCGGCTGCGGCGACCGTCGCTGATCCGACGCTCAATGCCGACGGCACGCCGAAAACCGCGCCGGTCGCGGGCATCGGCATGCCGGTGGACAAGAAAGTCGGCATCCAGCCCCAGGTGACGACGCTCGGCGCCAGCGCCGCGAGCTTCCACGATTACATCCTGCTGCCGATCATCACCGCGATCTCGATCTTCGTGCTGATCCTGCTGGGCTGGACGATCGTTCGCTATCGCCGCAAGGCGAACCCGGTGCCCTCGAAGACCAGCCACAACACGATGATCGAAATCGTGTGGACCGCGGTCCCCGTGCTGATCCTCGCCTTCATCGCCTGGCCGTCGATCGCGCTGCTCGCCAAGCAGTTCAAGCCTGCGCCCGACAATGCCATCACGATCAAGGCGATCGGCAACCAGTGGTACTGGTCGTACGAATATCCCGACCATGGCGGCATTTCGATCACTGCCAACATGCTCAAGGAAAAGAGCGAGGTTCAGGCCGGACAGCGCTTCCGCACCGACGCCGATGGTCCCCGCCTGCTCGCGGTCGACAACCGCATCGTCGTGCCGGTTGGCGTTCCGGTTCGCCTGATTGCGACCGCAAACGACGTAATCCACAGCTGGGCCGTCCCGGCGTTCTGGATCAAGATGGATGCGATCCCGGGTCGCCTCAACGAAACCAGCTTCACCGTCGACAAGCCCGGCGTCTATTTCGGCCAGTGCAGCGAGCTGTGCGGCGCGCGTCACGCCTATATGCCGATCGTGGTTGAGGCGGTTGAGCCTGCCGTGTTCGCGCAGTGGATCGCGGCCAAGGGCGGCACCATGCCGGCGGCCAACAAGCCGTCGTCCGCAGCCCCGGCTCAGCCGGGCAGCGACGCCGCCGACGACACCGCGACTCCGGCGAACGGCACCGTCCCCGCTGGCAACGACACCGTCGACGCGACCGCAGCGGGCGCGACCACCAATCAAGCCGCCACCGGCAACACGGACCAGTAAGCCATGACCGACGCAGCACGCGACGCCCACGCCTTTATGGGCCATGACGACCATGCCCATGATGCCGATCACAAGATCGGTTTCTTTGCGCGCTGGTTCCTGTCGACCAATCACAAGGACATCGGCACGCTGTACCTGATCTTCGCGATCATCGCGGGGATCATCGGCGGCGCCATTTCGGGCGTGATGCGCCTCGAACTGGCTGAACCTGGCATCCAGCATCTCGGCTGGATCGCGGAAATCGTCCATGGCGGTCCGCAGACCTTCGACGAATCGCTCCACTTCTGGAACGTGCTGATCACCGCGCACGGCCTGATCATGGTGTTCTTCATGGTCATGCCCGCCATGATCGGCGGCTTTGGCAACTGGTTCGTTCCGATCATGATCGGTGCGCCGGACATGGCGTTCCCGCGCATGAACAACCTGTCGTTCTGGCTGCTCGTCCCGGCATTCGTGCTGCTGCTCGCTTCGCCGTTCTTCGGCGGCGGTGCAGGCACTGGCTGGACCGTCTATGCCCCGCTCTCGACCTATGGCGAGCCGGGGCCGGCGGTCGACATGGCGATCCTGTCGCTCCACCTTGCCGGTGCCAGCTCGATCCTGGGCGCGATCAACTTCATCACCACCATCTTCAACATGCGCGCGCCGGGCATGACCCTGCACAAGATGCCGCTGTTCGTATGGTCGGTGCTGATCACCGCCTTCCTGCTGCTGCTCGCGCTGCCGGTTCTGGCTGCGGCGATCACCATGCTGCTGACCGACCGTAACTTCGGCACCACCTTCTACGATCCCGCCGGCGGCGGCGATCCGGTGCTGTACCAGCATCTGTTCTGGTTCTTCGGCCACCCCGAAGTGTACATCATGATCCTGCCGGGCTTCGGCATCGTCAGCCAGATCGTCTCGACCTTCAGCCGCAAGCCGGTGTTCGGCTATCTCGGCATGGCTTACGCCATGGTCGCGATCGGCGTGGTCGGCTTCGTCGTGTGGGCGCACCACATGTTCACGACCGGCATGAGCGTGAACGTGAAGATGTACTTCACCGCCGCAACGATGATCATCGCGGTGCCAACCGGCATCAAGATCTTCTCGTGGATCGCGACGATGTGGGGCGGATCGATGAGCTTCAAGACCCCGATGGTCTGGGCGATCGGCTTCATCTTCCTGTTCACCGTGGGCGGCGTCACCGGCGTCGTGCTGGCGAATGGCGGCGTCGACGATTATATGCACGACACCTATTATGTGGTCGCGCACTTCCACTATGTGCTCTCGCTGGGCGCAGTGTTCGGCCTGTTCGCGGGCTTCTACTACTGGTTCCCGAAGATGTTCGGGAAGATGTACAGCGAGTTCCTCGGCCAGCTGCACTTCTGGGTGTTCTTCGTCGGCGTGAACGTGCTGTTCTTCCCGCAGCACTTCCTGGGCCTTCAGGGCATGCCCCGCCGCTATCCGGACTATCCGGACGCCTATGCGTACTGGAACGAGATTTCGAGCTGGGGCTATGTGATCATGCTGGCGGGTATGGCGATCTTCTTCGTTAACCTGTTCTGGTCGCTCGCCGCCGGTAAGAAGGCTCCGGACAATCCCTGGGGCGAGGGCGCAACGACGCTGGAATGGACCCTGTCCAGCCCGCCGCCGTTCCACCAGTTCGAAACCCTGCCGATCATCGATGACGACAAGCATCACTGAGTTCGGCAACGGCTGAAATGCGAAACGCCCCGAGAGGAGACTCCCGGGGCGTCTCTCTTTTGCCCCGCGGGCCGCGCTATTCGGTGTCTTGTTTGCGATCCCGTGCGATCCGCGCACTCTCCGCTTTCAGCGGGCGCGACACTGGGCACACCTGCTGTACATAGCCGTTCAACGTGTTTGCCAGCGCGTCTGGCACGAGCCTGTAATAGACATATTGCCCGCGCTTCTCGCTGCTGATCAGTCCGGCATTTTCGAGGATCGACAAATGCTGCGACACCGCCGGCTTCGACATGTCGAACCGCGCAGCGATTTCACCCGCGCTGAGCTCGGTCTCGGAAAGATAGGCGAGAATCTTGCGGCGCGGCGCTGACGCCAGCGCTTCGAAAACCTTTTGCATCGCCGCCTTCCTATGGCGTCCGGTCCCGATTGACAACGGCAGTTAGATAATTAAGCTATTACCTAATTAGTTGGGAGTCGGCGGCAATGGACGTGTTTGACGACGATCCACCGGTTCGTTCGATTATCGAGCTGCCCGGCTGCTCGCCGGTTGAAGGCCTCGTGCGTTGGGATCCTGCGACGTCGATCTGGAATGGGGGCATGCTCGGTGTCGCCCTCATTGGGGCTCCGCTGACCATCAGCTGGAGCGCCGTTGCCGTCTTCGTTGTGCTCACGGGGGCCACGTTGCTCGCGGGACACAGCGTCGGAATGCACCGCCGATTGATTCATCGCAGTTTCGAGTGCCCCCGCTGGCTTGAGTTCGCGCTCGTATATGCTGGTGTTCTCGTGGGGCTGGCCGGACCGATTGGCATGCTCCGGACGCATGATCTGCGCGATTGGGCACAACGCCAGTCCCGCTGCCACCCCTATCTCGCGCACCGCGAATCGATGCTCAAGGATGCATGGTGGCAGCTTCACTGCCGCCTCATCCTCGACCGTCCGCCCGGCTTCGACCCCGGCCCGACGGGCGAGAGCCGCGCCTATCGCTGGCTCGAGCGAAGCTGGCGCTGGCAACAGCTTCCGCTCGCCCTCGCTTTGTTCGCAATCGGCGGATGGGCTTGGGTCATCTGGGGCGTCTGCTTGCGCGTCAGTGTCTGTGTCACCGGCCACTGGTTCGTCGGCCATCTCGCGCATCGTCGCGGGCCGCAAAGCTGGCTGGTGCGCGACGCCGGGGTGCAGGCGCATGACGTCCCATGGGCGGCAATCCCGACGATGGGAGAAGCATGGCATAACAATCACCACGCGTTTCCCGGTTCGGCGCGCATCGGCATCCATCCGGGCCAGAGCGATTGGGGCTATGCGTTTATCGTGATCCTCGCCCGGTTTGGGCTGGCGTGGAACATTCGCACGCCCGCCGGGATGATGGCGCGTCGGGGCAAGCTTGAACCTGTGTTTCCCTGACCCTTCCCCCGCGCCCCAACCACGCCTATAGCCCCCCTCAAATGTCCGTCGCCAACCACGCCCTGACCATCCCCGCCGACTGGCGCGATTTCCTTGCGCTGACCAAGCCGCGCGTGATGAGCCTGGTCGTGTTCACTGGCCTGTGCGGCATGCTAGCTGCGCCCGCATCGATCCATCCCGTGATCGGCTTCACCGCGATCCTGTGCATCGCATTGGGGGCAGGCGCGGCCGGGGCGCTCAACCAATGGTATGAGGCCGACCTCGACGGCAAGATGAAGCGGACGCAGGGCCGGCCGCTCCCCGCCGGGCGCATGGATCGCCAGTCGGCGCTGCATTTCGGCGTCGGCGTCGCGGCGCTGTCGGTGATCCTGATGGGCCTCGCGGTCAATTATGTCGCGGCCGGCATCCTGCTGCTGTCGATCCTGTTCTACGTGCTGGTCTACACCGTCTGGCTCAAGCGCCGGACGCCGCAGAATATCGTGATCGGTGGCGCCGCCGGGGCGTTTCCGCCGCTGATCGGCTGGGCCGCAGCGACCGGCGATGTCGCGCTGTTGCCCGTGCTGCTGTTCGGTCTCGTCTTCCTGTGGACCCCGCCGCATTTCTGGGCGCTCGCGCTGTTCGTGAAGACCGATTACGCCAATGCCGGCGTGCCGATGCTGCCGGTGGTGGCGGGAGAGAAGGCGACGCGGATCCAGATCGGGCTGTACACCATTCCGATGGCGGTCGCGGCGATCGCGCCCTGGCCGCTCGGCCTGACCGGCAGCCTCTATGGCATCATCTCGGTCGCCACGACCGCGTTGTTCGGCCTGCTCGCGCTGCACGTCGCGACTCGCATGGCTGTCGAGAACGACACGATGAAGCCCGAAAAGCGCCTCTTCGCCTATTCGATCTCCTATCTGTTCATATTGTTCGGCGCGGTTGCCGCCGATAGGATGATGGCATGACCCCCGAAGACCAAGAGCTGATCCAAGCCCGCCAGAAGTCGCGTGCGCGCATTCTCGCGATCCTGTTGTTCGCCTTCGTGATCCTCGTCTTTGCGATCAGCATCGTGAAGATTCAGGCCGGCATGCCGCTGAGGGCGACATGATCGCCGCGCTGCCGCAGGACCGCAAGCTGCGCACCGCGATGCTCGCGGTGCTGGGCGTGCTCGTGATGACCGGCATCGCCTTTGCCAGCGTGCCGCTTTACCGCCTGTTCTGTCAGGTCACCGGTTTCGGCGGGACGACGATGCGCGCGGAAGCCGCCCCCGGCGCGGTCGATGGCAAGATCACCGTGGCGTTCGATTCCAACGTCAGCCCCGCGCTGACCTGGAAGTTCAAGCCCGAACTCGCATCGGACAAAATCTCCATCGGTGCGCGCGACATGGCCTTCTACACCGCGACCAACACCGGCACCGTGCCGATCACCGGCACCGCGACCTACAACGTCACGCCCGAGGCGGCGGGGAAGTATTTCAGCAAGATCCAGTGCTTCTGCTTCACCGAACAGACGCTTCAGCCCGGTGAGACGGTACGCATGCCGGTGATCTATTTCGTCGATCCGAAGATCATGACCGACCCGGATACGAAGGACATTGCGAAGATCACGCTCTCCTACACATTTTACCCAGTGGATTCCGCCAAGCCCAAGGGCTAGGGAAGCCGACGAACAACGCCAGAAACGAACAGGGACGGACGATGGCAGGCGCCAAGAACCACGATTTCCACATTCTCCCGCCAAGCCCGTGGCCGATGCTCACGTCGCTCGCCGCCCTGTGGCTGGCCGTCGGCGGCCTGATGTACATGAAGGAAGCGGCGCATGGCGGCCTGGTGCTGCTCTCGGGCCTCGGCGTCGTCCTGTTCTGCATGATGTCGTGGTGGGTCGAAGTGGTTCGCGAGGCGAAGGCCGGCGACCATACGCCGGTCGTCCAGCTGCACCTGCGCTATGGCATGATCCTGTTCATCGCTTCGGAAGTGATGTTCTTCGTCGGCTGGTTCTGGGCGTGGTTCGACTTCGCGCTCTTCCCGGTCGCGCTGCAGCAGGTCGCAGGCGAGCCGGCTGGGGTGGTCGAAATCGCGCAGGGTATTGCCGCGCAGTTCCCGCCCAAGGGCATCGAAGTGCTCAACGCGTTCCAGCTGCCTTTGCTCAACACCTTCATCCTGCTGCTCTCCGGCACCACCATCACCTGGGCGCATCACGGCCTGATCTACAACCAGCGTGGCGGTGCGATGCGCGGCCTGTGGGGCGCGATCGGCGTGGGCGAGAATGACGTGGTCAAGAAGGGCCTGTGGCTGACCATCATCCTTGGCCTGATCTTCAGCTACATCCAGTATTACGAATATGCCCACGCGCCGTTCGTGTTCGGCAAGTCGAACTATTCCTCGGCCTTCTACATGGCGACCGGGTTCCACGGCTTCCACGTGATCGTCGGCACGATCTTCCTGATGGTCTGCCTGCTGCGCACCTATCAGGGCGATTTCACCCCGCGTCAGCATTTCGGCTTCGAAGCTGCGGCATGGTACTGGCACTTCGTCGACGTGGTGTGGCTGTTCCTCTTCGTCGCCGTCTATGTATGGGGCGGCTGGGGCGCGCCGGTCCACGGCTGACCATGGCTCACACCGCACCTGCGGTCATCGAGTCAGCATTCAGGGGGGCGTGTCCGCAGTGCGGCGCGCCCTCTCTGTTTGCGGGTTGGGTGAAGTTCGCGGATCGCTGCCCGAAGTGCGGGCTTGATTATGCCGCGTTCAACGTCGGCGATGGCCCGGCGGCGTTTCTGACCCTGATCGTCGGAACGATCATCGTCGTCCTGTCGGTCTGGCTCGAACTCGCCGCATCGCCGCCGCTCTGGCTGCACCTGCTGATCTGGCCCCCGCTCACTCTGTTGCTGGTGATCTTCAGCCTGCGCTGGGCCAAGGGCGCGCTGCTCGCGCTCGAATATCGCAACGCCGCGCGTGAGGGGCGGCTGAAGGATCCCGAGGCGTGAAACTACCGCTGTTCCCCACGATATTGGTCAGCCTCGCCGTCGCGGCGATGATCGGCCTTGGCATCTGGCAGCTCGACCGGCGCGGCGAGAAGGCGGTTCAACTCGCCCGCCTCGCCACCAATCGCACGCTTGGCGCGATGACCTTCCCCAACCCGCCGGTCGGCGACGAACACCTGTTCCGCCGCGCCGGGCTGATGTGCCTCGAAGTCGCCAGCTGGAGCGAACAGGCGGGACGCGACGCCAGCGGCAAGAGCGGCTGGCGCCACCTCGCCGACTGCCGCACCGGAGCGGAGGGGATGAGCGTCAAGGTCGACATGGGTGTCAGCAGCGCGCCCGGTGTGACGCCTGCATGGAAGGGCGGAGCGGTCACCGGCATCATCACCCATGCCCCCGATTCGACGCCGCTGCTCGCCTCGCTGTTCGGCAAGCGCCCACCCCGCAATCTGATGCTCGTCGCCGACACCCCCGCCGCGGGCCTGTCGGCAAGCGCCCCGCCCGACCCGTCGAGCGTCCCGAACAACCACCTTGCCTATGCCGTGCAGTGGTTCCTGTTCGCTGGGATTGCGGTGGTGATCTACCTGCTCGCGCTGCGGCGTCGGGGTCGGAAGAAGGATTGACGTGAGTCGCGAACGTGACCGGATTCTGCTTGTTCTGGATCTGGACGAGACCCTGGTTCACGCGAGCGAGGCTCCGCTGGACCGGCGGGCAGACTTCACGGTGTTTGGCTATCATGTCTACCGGCGTCCGCATCTGGACGCGTTTCTGGCGTCTGTCGCTCAGTCCTACGACTTGGCAGTTTGGTCCTCAGCATCTGACGATTATGTCGAGCGGATCGTAGGCGAGATTTTCGGCTCTGCCGCCCTGCATTTCGTTTGGGGCCGTTCGCGGGCGACACTCCCCCGCATCATCCACTCTGACGACTATCTCTATTGGCCGACGGACCACCGGCATTATGTCAAGCCGCTGGCTAAGGCCAAAAAGCTCGGATGGCCGCTCGACCGAATCCTGATCGTTGATGACACGCCGGAAAAGTGCGTGCGCAACTACGGCAATGCGATCTACGCACACCCGTTCGAAGGTGATCCAGCCGATGTCGAGCTGCCGCTGCTTGCGGCCTATCTGGACACGCTGAAAGACTGCGAAAATGTGAGGTGCGTGGAAAAGAGGCGGTGGCGATCAACCGCGCGCGCGCTGCTCGGATTGTCGCCCCCGCAAAGCTAGTCTTTCTTGCCGCCTGCCGATGCGGGGGCTAGTTCCCCCTCCCATGCGCTACCAGAGCACGCGCGGCACCGCGCCCGAACTCGATTTCCGTGAAGTCACCCTCGCCGGACTGGCGAGCGACGGCGGGCTGTACATTCCCGTCGAATGGCCGCGCTTTACCACCGACCAGATCGCCGACATGGCCGGCCTGTCCTATGTCGAGACCGCAGTCCGCGTCATGGCCCCGTTCGTCGCGGGCAGCCTGACGCAAGAGGAACTGCGCGATCTTTGCACCCGCGCTTATGGCCGGTTCAGCCATGACGCGGTGACCCCGCTGGTTCAGCTCGACCACTGCCATTTCCTGCTCGAACTGTTCCACGGGCCGACGCTCGCGTTCAAGGATGTCGCGCTCCAGCTGCTCGGACTGCTGTTCGAGAAGTTCCTGACCGGCACAAACCGGCACCTCACCATCGTCGGCGCGACCAGCGGCGATACCGGATCCGCCGCGATCGACGCGGTGGCGGGGCGTGAGGGGATCGACATCTTCATGCTCCACCCCAAGGGGCGGGTGAGCGACGTTCAGCGCCGCCAGATGACCACCGTGCTCGCGCCCAACGTGCACAATATCGCGATCGAGGGCAGCTTCGACGACGGCCAGCGCCTCGTGAAGGCGATGTTCAACGACCCCGGTTTCTCGGGCCGCTTCCACGTCACCGCGGTCAATTCGATCAACTGGGCGCGGCTGATGGCGCAGGTGGTCTATTATTTCTACGCCGCCGTCCGCCTTGGCGCACCGCAACGCGAAGTGGCGTTCAGCGTCCCCACCGGCAATTTCGGCGATGTGTTCGCAGGGTACGTCGCGGCCAAGATGGGACTGCCGGTCGCCAAGCTGATCGTCGCGACCAACGTCAACGACATCCTCCACCGCGCGCTGTCGAGCGGCGACTATTCGGCGGGCACCGTCACACCGACCGCCGCGCCGAGCATGGACATTCAGGTCAGCTCGAACTTCGAACGCCTGCTGTTCGACCTCGCCGGGCGCGACGGCCCCGCGCTCGCCGCGCAGATGGCCGGATTCGAATCGAGCAAGGCGATGCGGCTGACCAACGCCCAGCAACAGGGCGCGGCATCCTTGTTCGCCAGCGACCGGATCGAGGCGGACGATATGTCGCGCGCCATGGCCTGGGCGCATGCCCGCGCCGACGAGATTCTCGACCCCCACACCGCCATCGGCCTCGCCGCCGCACAGCGCGTCGCGCTCTCGCCGCATGTGCCGATCGTCACCCTCGCGACGGCCCACCCGGCCAAGTTCGACGACGCGGTCGAGCGCGCCACCGGCATCCGTCCGACTTTGCCCGCACGCGTCGGCGACCTGTTCGATCGCGAGGAACGCTACGACGTGCTCCCCGCGACGTTCGAGGCGATCACCAGCTATGTGGCAGAGCGGGCGACGCCCAAACGCGACTAACCCCCGTTTGCCCTGAGCCTGTCGAAGGGCCGCAGACCGCCCTTCGACAAGCTCAGGGCAAACGGGTTATGGGACCCCCATGAACCTCATCACCCTCACCGGCGAGCCCTGGGCCGATTACGGCCTCGTCGACTCCGGCCATGGCCGCAAGCTCGAACGCTATGGCGACTACCGCTTCATCCGCCCCGAGCCACAGGCGATGTGGGCGCCCGCGTCGCCCGACTGGGACGCGCATGGCGAATTCATGCCCGCGCCCGATGACGAAGGCGGCGGTCGCTGGGTGTTCACCAAGCCGGTCCCGCGCGAAGGCTGGCCGCTCGCGTGGAACGAGGCGAAGTTCACCGCCCAGACCACCCCGTTCCGCCACCTCGGCTTCTTCCCCGACATGGCGCCGGTGTGGAGCTGGATGCGCGAACAGACCGAAGGGGTCGATGCGCCCGAGGTCATGAACCTGTTCGGCTATACCGGCGTCGGCACGCTGGCGATGGCGGCAACGGGCGCTAAACTCGTGCATGTCGATGCGTCCAAGAAATCGGTCGAGGCGGCCAAGGGCAATGCCGCGCTGTCGAACATGACCGACAGGCCGATCCGCTGGATCATCGACGACGCCGCCAAGTTCGTCGCGCGTGAGGTGCGCCGGGGCCGCCGCTATGACGGCATCCTGCTCGACCCGCCCAAATATGGCCGCGGCCCGACCGGCGAAGTGTGGCAACTCGAACGCGACCTCCCCGGCCTGATCGCCGATTGCCGCCAGCTGCTCGACGCCGACTCGCGCTTCCTGTTCCTGACGGTCTACGCGATCCGCATGTCCGCGCTGGCGATCGGCGAGTTGCTCAACCAGCATTTCGCGGATTTGGGCGGCAAAGTGGAATGCGGCGAACTCGGCGTGCGCGAAGAGGCTAGGGGGCTGGTGCTCCCGACGGCGATCTTTGCGCGGTGGAGTCGTTAGAGTCGCGCGCGCCACGTGTCGTCGGGATACTTCCGGATCTTGTAGATCCAGTATCCAAGCACGATCGCGGCAAAGAGCGCCCCAGACACGATCGCGGCGGACCACCCGCGCTGTTGCTGAACGCTGTACACGATGACCGCGAACACGATCGCCGGTGCCAGGAGTGCCAAATAGTCGCGCCGATTTATCTTTCGCATCTTCACCCCCGCCCCATCCGCATCGCCGCACCCGCCACGAACGGGCACCCTGCCACCAGCAACAAGCTCACCGCGCCCAGCAGCTTCACCGCGCTCGGATCATTCCCCATCGCCCCCGCGCCAAAGATCAGCAACGGCACCGCGAAGGGGAGCATCACCAGCCCCGCCACCGCGCCCGCGCCGCGCAGCCCCGCCGTCAGCGCTGCGGTCGCGACGCCCAGTGCCGCTAGCCCCGGCGTGCCGATCAACAAGCTCACCCCCGCCGCCAGCGCCTGTTCCAGCGACAGGTTCAGCAACCCGCTCGCCACCGCGCACGCCAGCAGCAGGGCAGGCGCAAAGCCCAGCCAATGCCCGACGATCTTCGCCGCCGCGACGCTCGCGTCGTTCCAGCCGCGCACGCTAAGCTGATCGAGCACCCCGCTCTCCAGATCGGGCGCCACCAGCCGCTCGACCGGCAGCAATGCCGCGAGCAACGCCGCCGCCCAGATCACCCCGCCACCGATCCGCGCCAGCAATTTCGGCTCCGGCCCCACCGCGAACGGAAACAACACGGCCACCAGCAGGAAGAATGCGATCGGCAGCGTCAGGCCGCCCGCCGCCCATGCCCGGCGCAGCTCACGCGCGACCAGCGCGCCAAACCCGCTCACGCGCTGCCCCCGATCAATATCTCCCGCGCGCCCTGCATCCGGATCGGCAGATGCGTAGCCACCACCGCAATCCCGCCCGTCGCGCGATGTGCCGCGATCAGGCCGCCCAGCACGCCGATCGCGCCATGGTCGAGCCCATTGGCCGGCTCGTCGAGCAACCAGATCGGCGCCCCGCTCGCCACCACCCGCGCAATCCCGACCCGCCGCCGCTGCCCGGTCGACAGCATCCGCACCGGCACCGGATAGAGGTGGAGCAGGCCCACAGCCTCCAGCGCACCCTCGACCGCATCACGCCGCCCATCCAGCCCGGCCCAGAACCGCAACGCCTCGCCCACCGGCAATTCCGGATCCAGCCCCGCCGCCTCGGCCAGCAATGTGCGTTCGCCGGTCGCTGCAACCCGCCCGGCGCTCGCCCGCAACAGCCCCGCGACGATGCGGATCAAACTCGACTTCCCCGCGCCGTTCGGCCCGGTCACCAGCACCCCGCCACCCGGCTCCAGCGCCAGATCGAGCCCCTCGAACAGCATCCGCCCGCCGCGCGCGCACGCCACGCCCTCCAGCCGGATGCCGCAATCACTCACGCGACGCTGTCTTCCAGCGCGTGCATATCCTCGTCCGAGAGCCCGAAATGATGCCCCACCTCATGCACCACGACATGCGTGACGAGCGCCTCCAGGCTCACCCCGGTCTCGACCCATTCGGCGAGCAGCGGGACGCGGTAGAGGTGGATCGTGTCGGGCTGCGCGATCTCGCCGATCGCGAACCCCTCTTTCTCGCCCACCGGCCGCCCCGAATAGAGGCCGGTCAGCTCGAACGGATCCTCCATCCCCATCTCGCGCAGCGTGTCGTCATCGGCAAAATCTTCGACGATCAGCACGATGTCAGGCAAATGGCTCGCAAACGGCTCGGGAATCCGCGCCAGCGCCGCGCGCGCGAGCGTTTCCATCTGTTCCGCACTCGGCGCGAAAGTCTCGGTTTTGTCTGCCATCAACCCGCGCTATGCCGCACCCAGCAACGGAGGGGAAGAATGGTCGAACAACTGAGTCAGGCGGAACGCGACGACGCGCTTGAGGGTCTGCCCGAATGGGATCACGACACGGGCCGCGACGCGATCACGCGCAGCTTCACCTTCGACGATTTCAGCCAGGCGTTCGCGTTCATGACGCAGGTCGCGCTGCTTGCCGAAAAGACCGACCATCACCCCGAATGGTCGAATGTGTGGAACCGCGTCGACATCCTGCTGACCACGCACGACGCCGGCGGCCTGTCGGGCCGCGACATCGACATGGCTCGCGCGATCGACGCGCTGGTCGACTAAAGCCCCAGCTTCGCCGCCAGCCACCGCGCCGCTTCGTCCGGCGTGCGCTTGTCCGCGTCCCGGTCGACCATCAGGTTCGCCTCGCGCATCGCGGCGACCGGGATCTTGCCGACCAGCGGACGCAGCGCCGCCTGGAACCGCGCATCCTCCGCCCGCTCCGGCGCGACCAGCAGGATCGCGTCATAACCCGGGATCGCCCCCTTGGGATCGGCCAGCACCACGAGCTTATCCGCCGCGATCCGCCCGTCGGAGGAAAACGCCGGGATCACGTCCGCGCTCCCGCTCGCCAGCGCCCGGTACATGAAGGTCGGCTGATACGGCCGCGCCGATTTGAAGCGCAGCCCATAGGCGTCGCGCACCGCCCGCCATTCGGGCCGCTCCAGAAACTCGACATCGGTGGCCAGGTCCAGCCCCGGTGCCTGCGCCGCCAGATCGGCCAACGTCACAATCCCGCGCCGCCGCGCATCCTCGCCGCGCATCGCGAACGCATAGGCATTTTCGAACCCCAGCGATCCGAGCATGCCGACTCCATGTTCGGCCCCCGCCCAGTCGCCCACGCCGGCGACGATGGCCTCGCGCGGCGGCACATCGCTGCGCTGCATCTGGTTGGTCCAGATCGTGCCCGAATAATCGACATAGACATCGATATCGCCCCCTGCGAGCGCGCCGAACGCCACCGCCGACCCCAGCCCCTCGCGATATTCGACGCGATAGCCAGCCGCCTCCAGCCGCTGGCCGATCAGCCGGGCAAGGATGAACTGTTCCGAAAAGCCCTTCGCGCCCACCACCACCGTCTGCCCGCCCGAAGCCGGGGCCAGCGCGAATGCAGCGGCGCAGATCGCGGCAAGCAGCATCCCCGCGCTCATCCGCACCAGCATCGGCATGCGGTTGCGGATGCCGCCCTCCGCGACCGAGAGGATCAAATCGACCCCCATCGCCAGCGCCGCAGCCCCGATGCACCCGGCCAGCACCAGCGCCCAATTCTGGGTCTGAAGGCCGGCAAAGATAAGATCGCCCAGGCTCGGCTGCCCCACGGTGGTGGACAAAGTCGCCGCGCCGATCGTCCACACCGCCGCGGTGCGGATGCCGGCCATCACCACCGGCGCGGCCAGCGGTGCCTCGACCAGCCACAATTTCTGCCGCGCGGTCATGCCCACGCCATCGGCTGCCTCACGCAACGCCGGATCGAGCGTCACTAGCGCCGTCGTCGCATTCCGCAACACCGGCAGGATCGCATAGAGCGTCAGCGCGAGCAGGGCAGGGAGAAAGCCAAGCGCCGGCACCCACGCGCCGAGCACCCCGCGCAACGCCAGCAACACCGGATAGAAGAGCGCGAGCAGCGCCAGCGACGGGATCGTCTGGATCAGGCTCGCCGCGCCCAGCACCACGCGCCCCAATCGCGGGTGCCGCGCCGCCGCCACCGCTAGCGGTAGGCTGATCGCGATCCCCAGCGCCAGCGCCGCCATCGCCAGCAGCAAATGGCTCGCCATCAACTCGGGCACGCGTGCAAAGGCGGTGCTCATGCCTTCAGCGCCTCGAGCGCATCAGCCTGGCGCATCGGCACGGCGATCAACGCCTGTGCCTCCGCGCCACCCCCGCCACGTGCCAGCTCCACGGGAGTCGCATCGGCGACGATCCGCCCGGCCTGCATCACCAGCACCCGGTCGGCGATCAGCAGCGCCTCGGCCATGTCATGCGTCACCATCAGCGTGGTCAGCCCCAGCCGGTCGTGCAGCGCGCGCACCGCGCGGCCGAGTTCGTCGCGGGTGACGGGATCGAGCGCGCCGAACGGCTCGTCCATCAACAGGCACCCCGGCGCAGTCGCCAGCGCGCGCGCCACGCCGACGCGCTGGCGCTGCCCGCCCGACAGCTGCTCCGGCATCCGCGCGGCGACATCGCCCGGCAGGTCGACCAACGCCAGCAACTCCGCCACCCGCGCGCCATTGTCACGCGCGCCGGCGATGCGCAGCCCGATCGCGATATTCTCGGCGACAGTCATGTGCGGAAACAGGCCGATCGACTGAAAGACATATCCGATATGGCGACGCACCAGATGCGCCGGCCCCGCCCGCACATCCGCGCCATCGATCGACACTGCGCCGCTATCGGGCTCGACCAGCCGGTTGATCGTCTTGAGAAGCGTCGATTTTCCCGATCCGGACTGGCCGACCAGCGCGACAAAGCTACCCGCCGCGATCTCCAGCGATACCGAATCGAGCGCGCGGACGGCCCCGAACGACTTGGACACGCCCTGCAGGGCGATCGACGGGCCGGTTTGCGCTGGCATCGGGGCGCATGATGGGGAATGATCCACGCAAGGTCAAAACATAGGGGAGGGCGCCATGCAGGCGATTTTCATCACCGGGGGCGGTTCCGGAATCGGACGCGCGGTCGCCCGCTACTTTTCCGCGCGCGGCTGGCGCGTCGGGCTTGCCGATATCAGCGAGGCGGGGATGGCGGAAACCGCAGCGCTGCTCGGCGATGTGCCGGTGACCTGCCACACGCTCGACGTGCGCGACCGCGCGGCGTGGGACGGCGCACTGGCGGATTTTACTGCGGCGAGCGGCGGGCGGCTCGACGTGCTGTTCAACAATGCCGGAATCGGTGTCGGCGGAGTGTTCGCCGCGACGCCGGTGGATGAGCTGCAGCGCTGCGTCGACATCAACCTGATGGGCGTCGTGTGGGGCGCGTATGCCGGGCATAAATATCTGAAAGCCAGCGGCGGCTGCCTGCTCAATACCGCGTCGGCGGCGGGCATCTATGGCACGGGCGGGGTCGCGATCTATTCAGCGACCAAGTTTGCGGTGCGCGGCTTTACCGAATCGCTCGACGGCGAATGGGCCGCCGACGGCATCCGCGTCCGCGCGCTGATGCCCAGCTTCATCGACACCGCAATCCTCGATGGCGTGGCGGTGGGCAGCAATTCGACGATGCGCGAACGGGTCAAGGCGGCGCGGCTGGAGTTCACCCCCGTCGAAGAGGCGGCACGCCTCGCCTGGGAAGCCGTGCATGGCGACCAGCTGCATACGTTGGTCGGCAAGACCGCGCGCCGCATGTGGTTCGCCGCGCGCTTCATGCGCGGGTCGATGCGCAAACAGGCGCGGGGTGGCAAATGAGGGCCGCGCTCTTCGCCACCGCCGCGCTCGCGCTCACCGGATGCGCAGGGCAGGGGCGTGCGCCCGATCCGCAGGACGGGTTCATGCGCGCGCTCGCGGCGCATTGCGGCAAGGCCTATGCCGGGCGCGTCGTCACCACCGACGCGGCCGATGCGGACTTCGCGGGCAAGCCTTTGGTGATGCATGTTGCGGCGTGCGAAGCCGACCGCGTCCGCATCCCCTTCCATGTCGGCGAGGATCGCTCGCGCACCTGGGTGCTGACCCGCACCGCGACCGGCGTCCGCCTCAAGCACGACCATCGGCATCAGGATGGCACCAGCGACGTGCTGACCATGTATGGCGGCGACACCACCACGCCGGGGACGGCGGAGCGACAGGACTTCCCGGTCGACGCCGACTCGATCGCACTGTTCCGCGCCAATGATCGCGCCGTCTCCGTCACCAATGTCTGGGCGATGGAGGTGACGCCGACGCGCTTCGCCTATGAACTGCGCCGCCCCGGCCGCCATTTCCGGGTCGAGTTCGACCTGACCAAGCCGATCGCTACTCCGCCGTTACCTTGGGGTTGGGCGGATTAGCCGTAGCGCGTCATCCGCTCCTTCGCCGCGGCGCCAAAGCCGGTCGCGGCGTGCCATCCATCGGGCCGCCGGATCATCACCAACGGGGTTCCGCGCAGCCCCAGCGCGTGCAGCGCCAACAGTCTGTCGCGCACGCCCAGATACAGCGCATTGTCCGCCGCGGTCGGCGTGCCCGCCTGCGGCTCCAGCGTCCCGGCCATATAGGCCTGAAAATTGGCGACGGTCGGGTTCTTGAACAGCGACAGCACCACCGCCTTTTTGTCGGTGACGAAGGTGCCGATAAGATAGCCATAGGTGCGCCCGCGCGACGGCTGGGGGAAGTCGCGATGAAGCGCGCGGCAAAAGCCGCAGCTTTTCAACGTCAGGATGACGATGTCGGGCCGCTTGCCCGGCCCGTGCAGCACCATCGGCCAGCCAGCCAGAGCGGCATCGATCGCGCGGTTGGCTTCAGGCGTCTGGTTGGACTTGAGCGGCGCGCTCTGCCCGCGCGCCGGGGCCACGCCGCTTGCCGCCAGCGCCATCGGCACGCTCAGCATCGTTCGCCGGTCCATGTCCTGCTCCCGCCGTTCGTCGCACCGATGGTACAGCGCCGCGCGATCCGGACAAGGCGAGTCAGACTATGTCAGGCGCGCACCATCGCTGCCCAGGCATAGCCGCGCAGCAGCGTCTCGAACCCGAAATCATAGCCATGATTGCGCGCGACATGCTTGACCGCGACGGGCAGCTCGCGGCGCGGGGCCACGTGGAACCGGGCGAGCCAGCCGAACAGCATCCGCCGCCACCAGTGCGGCATCCGCTCCTGCTGTCCGAAATCGACGATATGGAGCACGCCGCCCGGTGCCAGCACGCGCGCACCCTGCGCGATCGCGCCGACCCAGTCGGGGATCATCGACAGCGTATAGCTCGCAAACACCCGGTCGAACGCGGCGACCCCGAACAGCGTCTGCGGGTCGAACGCCGTGGCATCGCCCTGCGCCAGCGTGATCCGGTCGGACAGCCCGGCCTTGGCGACCTTGGCACGCGCGGTCTCCAGCATCGCTTCGGAAATATCGACGCCATAGAAGCGCGCCTGCGGCCAGCGGCGCGCAGCGAGGATCAGGTTGCGCGCGGTGCCGCACCCGACCTCCAGCACCGTCCCGCCCGGCGGCGGTGCGAGCCCCTCGATCAGCCGGTCGCGCCCCAGCAGATAATATTTGCGGGTCGCGTCATAGATGTGCCGCTGCATCGCATAGACGGCGTCCATGCGCCCGGCATGACCGGACTCCGCTGTCACGGCTTAAGGCGGTAGAGGTGCACGCCGCCATAAATGGCCGAACGGTCGCGTGCGGTAAAGCCAAGCGACTCCGCCTCGGCATAGTCCCAGCGATCGAGGATCGCGTCCGGCACGCGCCCGGGCAACAGCGTCGGCGCTGCGGCGGTACGGAACAGCACCCGCGCACCCGGCTTGGCGGTCCGCGTAATCGCGGTCCACAGCCGCGTCAGCTGCGCATCGGTCATCCAGTCCTGCGCATCGAGCAGGATATAGCGGTCGAGCGACCCGTCGGGCATGGAATCGAGATACTCGACGAAATTCTGGTGCCGCACCTCGACCCGCTCCGCCCGGTCGCGGACCAGCGCGTAATTCGCGGCGCGCAGATAGGGCGGCAGCGGCGCATCTGCCCCCTCGCCATAGCCACGCCCGAACGCCTGCCACGCGAAATAATTGTCCGACAGGTCGAAATCGCACGCCAGCTTCTCAAGCCGCCCGCGCAGCACCGCGCCGATCCCGCGCGGATCATCGCCCGCCAGCGCCTCATATTGCGCGGGCGGAATGCCGAGCCCGAACAAAGATGCCGGCTGGTCGATCAGCCAGCGCACGAATTTCTTGTCGAATACCGGGGCGAGGCGGGTCTCAAAGATCGCGCGCTGCTCCTCTACGCTCCTCGCCGCAAGCAATTCGCGCGGGTCGATGCGATACAGCTTGGCCAGCAGATGCGCCGCGCCAATGAACCCGCCGAGCAGGCCGCGCTTGTAAAAGCCGCCCGCAAAGCCCTTGATCCGCCGCCGCCCGGCCAGATCGCGCCCCTCCCAATACCGCCGCGTCGCGTCATCGAGATGCGGGCGCAGCCAGTGCTTGTAAGCAGCGACATTCTCCGGCCGATTGGCCTGCGCGAAAAACCGGTGGAACGCCGCATGATCGGGCAGATGCACCGCCGCCGCGCGCTTCAATTTGTTCAGCGCGATATGCGCGGTGTTGAGGTCGACCGCGGTGATCTTCGCCGGGTTCGCGGTCAGGTACGACAGCACGTTGCACCCGCCGCTCGCGATCGTCACGATATGGCAATCGGGCGTGATCGCCAGCGCCTCCATATCGACCTCCGGGTCTTCCCAGATCTGGGCATAGACCAGCCCCCGGAACGCGAAGGTAAAGGCGCGCTCGAGCAGCCCTTCCTTGCTCAGATGCTCATGGCGGTGGACGGCATTGCGCACGGCCCCGTTGCGCGGCTGGCTTGCGTTCGAACCCATCGGACTGGCTCCCCGGGGAAACCTGCTTCCCTCCGGGCGCGCTTATGGCGGCTGCGTGTCACCTGCGTGACCATCAGCGTCACGCAACCGTCATCGATCAGTCGCGGCAATATCCCTCGCCCGGGGTGGCGATCAGGCAATCCTTCTTGCCCGCCAGCCATTTGAGGCCCGTGGCATCGCCATCGCCCGCAACCAGCTCGACCCGCGACTCGCCGCGGCGAAACACGATGCCGTCCTCGCTCGCGCGCCCGTCGAACGTCCCGCTGTCGCCCGCGTCCACGCTCCAGGTGTTGGTGACGCGATAGCGACCAGGCGCATCGCCCTTGGCGATCTCCAGCACCATGCCCTCGACCCCGATCCACTTGCCGACCCATGCGTCACGCACCGGCGCGCGCTCCGCCAGCCGGTCACGTCGCGCCTCGCGCGTCACATTTTCGGCGACCGCCTCGGCATTGGCGATCGCGTTTTCGACCAGCGCCGCTTCCTGCGCGTTATCGAGTTTCGCGCCGCATCCGGACAGCAATGCCGCCACGCCCACAACCACCATCACGCGCACGCTGTTCACTCCACACAAGCCAGGCTCGGCCTATGGTGTAGCCATTCGGTCGCGGCTGCAATAGAGAGCGCCATCACTTCGCCTCAACGCCGGAACCGCTCCTCATGCGCATTGCCATCGCCTCGGATCACGCCGCGCTCGACCTCAAGGCGGCGCTCGCCGACTGGCTGCGCGATGCCGGCCATGACGTCGCCGATCTGGGACCCGACAGCGGCGCGAGCGTCGATTATCCCGATTATGGCTACAAGCTCGCCGCCGCGATTGCGGATCGCAGCGCGGAGCGCGGTATCGCCCTGTGCGGCAGCGGCATCGGCATCTCGATCGCGGTCAACCGCAACCCCGCCGCACGTTGCGCGCTGGTCTCCGAACCGCTCTCCGCCACCCTCGCACGCGAGCATAATGACGCCAATGTCATCGCGATGGGCGCGCGCCTGATCGGGATCGAAATGGCCAAGGCGTGCGTCACCGCCTTCCTCGCCACCGAGTTCGGCGGCGACCGCCACCAGCGCCGCGTCGACAAGCTGACCGCGCCGCAGGTTTAATAAGGCGACGGGATCATCCCCAGCGCCAGCGTGGTCAGGCCCAGCCCGACCGACAGCTGCACTCTAAGGCCCAGCCACCACTCCGGCGCCATACCCGCCCGCGTCAGCGCGCGGTCGACCAGCGGCGACAGCAGGATCAGCGTGCCGATCAGCATCAGCGACGGCTGCGGCCAAGGATCGCCGGTCATCCACGGCACCGCACTCGCCAGCGCGATCAGCGAGGGCAGCACCGCAACGACATAGCACCAGCCCGGCGGCTGCGCGGTCCGCGCCGCCAGCCCCCACCAGGTGCCACCGAGAAAGCTGAAGATCAGCACCGCATAGAGATAGGCAGTGGCGAGTGCCGGAAAGAACCACGCCTCCGGCCCGACCAGCACCGCACCAAGCGCGGCAAGCTGCGGCAGCAACCCGGCCAGTCCCAACAAACGGGCGGCGGGCGGTCGGGCGGGGGAGTCGGGATCGGCCATGACCGCTTTCAACAGCTTCTTGGGACAGCATGCAACAATCGCATCTGGCCTAATCGCGACCAAGCGCATAAGGGCGTGCGCGACAGGTCGCCCGCACCTGCCCGTCGGCGGCCACCAGACAAAGGATCCGCGCGATGAGCACCAATCCCCAGACGCTCGCTCAGGTTCAGCCCGACGGCTTTTTCACCCGCACGCTCGCCGATGCCGACCCGGCAGTCTTCGCCGGCGTCGCCGAAGAGCTGGAGCGCGAGCAATATCAGATCGAGCTGATCGCCTCGGAAAACATCGTGTCGAAGGCGGTGCTCGAAGCGCAGGGCAGCGTGTTCACCAACAAATATGCTGAGGGTTATCCCGGCAAACGTTACTATCAGGGCTGCCACCCGTCCGACGCGGTCGAGACGCTGGCGATCGAGCGCGCCAAGCAGCTGTTCGGCTGCGGCTTCGCCAATGTTCAGCCACACTCGGGCGCACAGGCCAATGGCGCGGTGATGCTCGCGCTGGTCAAGCCGGGCGACACGATCCTGGGCATGAGCCTCGATGCCGGCGGTCACCTGACGCATGGCGCGAAGGCGGCGATGAGCGGCAAGTGGTTCAACGCAATCCAGTACGGCGTCGATCCGGTCACCCATCTGATCGACTATGACGCCGTCGAGGCGCTGGCGCTCGAGCACAAGCCGCGCCTGATCATCGCGGGCGGCTCGGCCTATCCGCGCGTGATCGATTTCGCCCGCTTCCGCGCAATCGCGGACAAGGTCGACGCGCTGTTCATGGTCGACATGGCTCATTTCAGCGGCATCGTCGCCGCCGGCCAGCATCCCTCGCCCTTCCCGCACGCGCACGTCGCGACGACCACCACGCACAAGACGCTGCGCGGCCCGCGCGGCGGCATGATCCTCACCAATGACGAGGCGCTGGCCAAGAAGTTCAACTCGGCGGTGTTCCCCGGCATGCAGGGCGGCCCGCTGATGCACGTCATCGCGGCCAAGGCGGTGGCGTTCGGCGAAGCGCTGCGCCCGGATTATAAGGGTTATATCTCGGCAGTGGTCGAGAATGCGAAGGTGCTTGCCGCCACGCTCAAGGAGCGCGGCGCGGCGGTCGTCTCGGGCGGCACCGACACCCACCTCGCGCTGATCGACCTGACCCCGCTCGGCGTCACTGGCAAGGATGCCGACGAGGCACTGGAGCGCGCCGGTATCACCTGCAACAAGAACGGCATCCCCAACGATCCGCTGCCTCCGACCAAGACCAGCGGCATCCGCGTCGGCTCGCCCGCCGGCACGACGCGCGGCTTCGGCGTCGCCGAATTCCGTGAGATCGGCAACATGATCGCCGATGTGCTCGAGGGGCTGCGCACCAAGGGCGAAGCCGGCGACCCGGCGGTCGAAGCCGCGGTCAAGCTGCGCGTCCGCGCGCTGTGCGAACGCTTCCCGATCTACCCGGAGGCGTGATGCATCTTCTCCCTCTCTCCGCTTGCGGGGAGAGGGCCGGGGAGAGGGGCCTGATCTGTGGCCTCGCCTCTCTGCCCCTCTCCCAACCCTCTCCCCGGCGGGGAGAGGGCTAAATGCGCTGCCCGTTCTGCGGCCACGAAGCCAGCCAGGTAAAAGACAGCCGCCCCACGGAAGATGGCGCGGCGATCCGTCGTCGTCGCCAGTGCGAGGCGTGCGCCGCGCGCTTCACCACCTTTGAGCGGATCCAGCTGCGCGAACTGACTGTGCTCAAGAGCGAGGACAAGCGCGAGCCGTTCGACCGTGACAAGCTGATCCGCTCGGTCTCGCTTGCCTGCCGCAAGCGCCCGATCGATGCCAATCAG
Source organism: uncultured Alphaproteobacteria bacterium (assembly GCA_942493255.1). Taxonomy (GTDB): domain Bacteria; phylum Pseudomonadota; class Alphaproteobacteria; order Sphingomonadales; family Sphingomonadaceae; genus Sphingomonas. The sequence continues at coordinate 457,896 of OW818683.1, forward strand.
GTCGAAAAGCTCGTCTCGGGCATTCAACGCCAGCTCGAAACGCTGGGCGACCCCGAAATCCCGTCGCAGCGGATCGGCGAGATGGTGATGGAGGGGCTCAAGCACCTCGACTCGGTCGCCTATATCCGCTTCGCCAGCGTCTATCGCGACTTTCGCGAGGCGCGCGATTTCGAGGAATTTGCCAGCAATGTGAGCGAGGTCGGGAAGCAGTGAACCCGGTCATCGTTCTGGTCCGCCCGCAGCTTGGCGAAAATATCGGCAAGGCCGCGCGCGCGATGCTCAATTTCGGGCTCACCGAAATGCGGCTGGTGACGCCGCGCGACGGCTGGCCCAACCCGTCGGCGGGACCGGCGGCGAGCGGCGCGGACGTGGTGCTCGAACGCGCACAGGTGTTCGAGAGCGTGGCCGAGGCGGTCGCCGATTGTCCGCACGTCTATGCGACCACGGTGCGCAAGCGCGGCGTGACCAAGCCAGTCGTCAATCCGGCCGAGGCTGCGGCGGAAATCCATGCGGCTCCGGGTCGGTGTGCGATCCTGTTCGGCGCCGAGCGTTCGGGCCTTGCGACCGAAGACGTCAACCTCGCGCGCACCATCCTGACCGTGCCGATCAACCCGCAATTCGGCTCGCTCAACCTTGCTCAGGCGGTGATCCTCGTCGCCTATGAATGGTCAAAGGCGCAGGGTCTCGCCCAGCCGCCGCGCACCGAGCTGGACGTACCGGCACCGCAGGCGGAGCTGGAGGGGCTGATCGGCCATTTCGAACGGCTGCTCGGCGACAGCGGCTATTACTATCCCCCCGAGCGCGTCGGCGTGACGCGCCTGACGCTGCGCAACCTGCTGACCAAGCCGGGCTGGACCGAGCAGGAGCTGCGCACGATGCGCGGCGTGCTGTCGGCGCTTGAGGGCAAGAAGCGCAGCCGCAGCTGACGGCGAATATATCCCTTGTTCATATTGGGTTGCTGCGGCATCTTCGCTGAATACTGCCCAAAGGAATCCCATGAAACTCAAGTCCGTCCCTGGCGCGCTGTTGCTCGTCGTCACGCCGGTGATCTCGGTGCCAGCGCTGGCGCAGGACGCCGCGCCTGCCGCGAAGAAGCCGGCCGAGGAAAAGAAGATCTGCCGCCGCGACGTGCAGGCGGTCGGAACCCGCCTCGCCCCGCGCACCTGCCTGACGGCGGAGCAATGGCGTCAGCAGGGCGAGCGTTCGCCCGCGGCTCCGCGGGCGATGGACAATGTCGAGCGCGTCAGCGGTGACGGTCAGCCCGGCGGCTGACGCTGCCCAACTTGACTCGCGCGCGCCACAGGTCTAGGCGCGCGCCTTCGCAATCGGCCCTGCACTCCGGTGAAGCAGCGGCCCTGTGCGTATGCACAGGCGATACCGGAAATGCGATCAGGTCAGTTCTGACCGGGTCAACGTCGTAGCAATTGGTAGGAATTTTACATGTCGAAGCGCTCCAGCGCCAAGTACAAGCTCGATCGCCGGATGGGCGAGAATATTTGGGGTCGTCCCAAGTCGCCCGTCAACAAGCGTGAATATGGCCCCGGTCAGCACGGCCAGCGCCGCAAGGGCAAGATGTCGGATTTCGGCATCCAGCTGCGCGCCAAGCAGAAGCTCAAGGGCTATTATGGCGACGTGACCGAGAAGCAGTTCAAGCGCGCCTATGAAGACGCGTCGAAGATGAAGGGCGATACCGGTCAGAACCTGATCGGCCTGCTCGAAATGCGCCTCGACATGATCGTCTATCGCGCCAAGTTCGCGCCGACGATCTTCGCCGCGCGCCAGCTGGTCAACCATGGCCACGTCAAGGTGAATGGCGAGAAGTGCAACATCGGTTCGCGCCGCATCAAGGTCGGTGAGACCGTCGAGCTGGGCAGCAAGGCCCGCGAGATGGCGCTGGTGATGGAAGCGCAGAGCCTGGCCGAGCGCGACATCCCCGATTATATCGCACCCGATGGCGCATCGAAGATCACCTTCACCCGCGTCCCGGCGCTCGACGAAGTGCCGTACCCGGTGAAGATGGAACCGAATCTGGTCGTCGAGTTCTACTCGCGCTGATCCTTCGGGCCCGAAGCAGAAAAAAGGGGGCGGTCCTTGCGGGCCGCCCCCTTTTCGTTGGGTGAATGACCGGCGCGGCGCCGAGGCCGCCGGCCGGTGTCAGGGTGTTTTCAGGAACTCAGCGCTCTTGCGCAGCATCTGAGTGCGCGCGTCACTGTCTTCGAGATAATGGTCGAGGCCTTGAAACACCACCAGTTCGCTTTGGACGCCGGCCGCTTTCAGCCGGGTTTGCATCAATTCGGCATGATAGACCGAGACATTGCGATCCAGGGTGCCGTGGAACATCAGCACCGGCGCCTTGATGCTGTCGGCGTGTCGCGCCGGTGACCCCTCTTCGATATGCGGCCCGCTTCCGACGAACCGCACGATCTCCTGATAATTGCTGTAATTCTGGTTCTCCGATTTCAGCCGATCGAGATCAGTAACCGGTGCAATCGCAACGACGCGTTTGAACAGCCCCGGCTCCGACACGGCCGACTGCAACGCGGCATAGCCACCATAGGACCACCCCAAGATGGACAACTTCGACGGGTCGGCGATACCTTCCTTGATCAGCCAGCGACCGGCATCGTTCACGTCCCCGATCGCAACCCGCCAGCTCTGGAACCCGTTCTTCTGGAACCATGCGTCGCCATAGCCTGCCGACCCGCGAAAATTCGGTTGCAGCACCGCAAAGCCCTGGCTGGCATAGAACTGGGTAAGCCAGTCGAACCCCCAATCGTCGCGCGCGCCCGGGCCGCCATGGGGCAGGACGATCGCGCGGACATTCTTGGTGGCACCGTCCGTCGGAAGTGTCAGATAGGCTGGAATCATCGTCCCGTCTGCGGCGCGATAGGTGATATGCCGCATCGGCGCGAGCTTGACCTTCTCCAACTGCGGTCGTGATAGCGCCAGTTCCTGAAGCGACTTGGCAGTGCGATCGAACAGGAAGAAGCGCCCGGAATCGACGTCGCTTCCCGCCCAGATCAGCAATCGGCTTTCGTCCTCGCTCGAATCGACCACGCGTACCAGTGGCAGATGGGGCATCGCTTTCTGCAGCGACTGGATCAGCCGTGCGATACCCGGATCGATATATTCGACCGACGGCACATCGGTAGAATAGGTGACGCCGACGATCCGCTGGTTGCGCCCGATCCGCGCAAACCCGCTGACATCGACCGCCGGGTGCGCGAAGACGAGCTTTTCGCCCAATGTGCCGTCCAGCGCGAGGGAGAACGCGGAAATCTTGCCGTCGACCCGCTTGAGGCCGTACGCGATATCGAGTGTGGGATCGACGCCATAGGCGTCAAACCCGGTCCGATCGGGTCCGACGCTGCTCAGCGGCTGCCATGCGGTGCTGCCCGCGCGGCGATAGGAATAATGGCGCACGCCCGTCGTGTAATAGTCCTTCGACGCGCTGCGCCCGATCAGGCGCACGGTGCCCTTGCCGTCGGTAATATATTCGGACGCATCGCGGCTTGGCTGCTCGATCGCGCGGATCTGCAGCGTCGACACATCGACCAGATCGACGCCGATCCCCTGTGCGGTTTGGGCCAGCCGGGTACCCGTGCTGGATTCCGGCACATACTGGCGCATCATCATCACTTTGCCATCGACGCCTGGATTCCAGTCGATCACCGATCCGCCAAAGGTGTCATAGCCCAGCAGGTCGCCGGTCCCGCGCGTGTGGCTGAGCACCTTCATATTGGCGCCGTCATGGTCCATCGCCGCGATGCGCGTCGAAACCGCCAGCGTTCCGTCAATGCTGATCACGCCAAAGACCGTGCACAGCAATCGGGTGTTGCTCGCCCAATGGCACCCCGCCACCCGTTCGGGCTTGCCGTCGACGGCAGCGATGGCCTTTGGTGGCGCGGACCCGTCGATCGGCACGACATAGACCGCCGATGCCTGACCCCGGGTGGGGCTCACATAAGCGAGCCGCCGACCGTCCGGTGAGAGGCTGGCCTGCTCGACATATTCGCGCGCGCCAAATGCGGCAGCGGCGTCAAATTGCTGCGCCAACGCCGGCACGCTACAACAGGTAAGCGCGGTAACCAACGACAATCGCAGCATAAATCTGTCCCCTTATTGGAGATACTATGCCGTGTTCGGTAGCGTGGGCAACCCCCGGGACGAGTGCGCCCCGCTTGCCCCCACCGCTGCCCCCTGCCAATAGTCTCCCCATCACTCGTATCCGTGGAGACGATGCCCCATGCGCCTTGCGCTGCTCGCCCTGCTGGGCCTTGCCGCCTGCTCGACCGCTTCCGACACCGCCGCGGTGCCGGACGTCGCGCTCCCCGCCATGCCGATGGACGTGATGAAGGAAGCGACCCGCACGCTCTCCTCCGACGCATTCGAGGGCCGCGCGCCGGGCACGCCGGGTGAGGCCAAGACGCTCGCCTACCTCGTCGAACAGTTCCAGAAGGCGGGGCTTCAGCCCGGCAACAACGGCAGCTGGTTCCAGGACGTCCCGCTGGTCGCAATCACCGCGCAGAATGTCTCCCCGCTGACCTTCACCGGCGGCACGCAGGCGATGTCCCTCAACTACGGTCCCGAATTCGTCGCCGGCACCTATCGCGTGACCCCGAACATCGCGGTCAAGGACAGCCCGGTCGTGTTCGTCGGCTATGGCATCAACGCGCCTGAAAAGGGCTGGAACGACTATGCCGGGGTGGACGTGAAGGGGAAGACCGTCGTCATCCTCGTCAACGATCCCGACTGGGAGACCGCCGGGCTGCAGGGCGAGTTCGGCGGTCAGGCGATGACCTATTATGGCCGCTGGACCTACAAGTTCGAGGAAGCCGCGCGTCAGGGCGCCGCCGCCGCGCTGATCGTCCACGACACCCAACCCGCCGCCTATGGCTGGAACGTCGTCCAGTCGAGCTGGACCGGCGAGCAGCAGGTCGCCGACGCCGCCAACGGCCATTCCGACCAGACCGCCGCCAATGGCTGGATCCAGCTCGACAAGGCCAAGGCATTGTTCGCCAGCGCGGGTCAGGATTTCGACAAGCTGTCCGCCGCCGCCAAGGTGAAGGGCTTCAAGGCCGTCCCGCTGGGCGCGGTGAAGGCGTCGGTCAGCTTCGACAACACTATCCGCAAGCACGCGTCCAAGAATGTCATCGGCATCCTCCCCGGGGCCAAGCGCCCCGACGAATATGTCCTCTACACCGCGCACTGGGACCATCTCGGTCGCTGTGAGGCCGCCCCCGATGGCGACGACATCTGCAACGGCGCGGTCGACAACGCCACCGGCACCGCCGCTTTGGTCGCGATCGCCAAGGCGAACAAGGACGCCGGCGCGCCGGACCGCAGCCTCGTCTTCCTCGCCGTCACTGCCGAGGAATCGGGCCTGCTCGGCTCCAAATATTATGGCGACAACCCGGTCTATCCGCTCGCCAAGACCGTGGGCGGCGTGAACATCGACGCGATGAACCTGACGCCGCCGGCGAAGAACGTCGTCGTCATGGGCATGGGCAAGTCGGCGCTCGACACCTATCTCAAGGCTGCGCTCGCCAAACAGAACCGCATGGCCAACGCCGAACCGACCCCGGAAAAGGGCTTCTACTACCGCTCCGACCATTTCATGCTGGCGAAGCATGGCGTGCCGATGCTGTATTTCGACGCCGGTGACGATCTGGTCGAGGGTGGCCGCGATGCCGGCCGCGCCGCCGCTGCGGATTATGAGAAGAACAAATATCACGGCCCGAAGGACGAGTTCGACCCCAACTGGAACTGGGCGGGCGCGGAAAAGGATCTTCAGGTCTATTACGCCGTCGGTCGCATGCTCGCGATGACCACCGACTGGCCCAACTGGGTCGAGGGCGACGAATTCCGCGCCGCCCGCGACAAATCCCGCGCAGGAGCCAAGTAACACCGTGACGACCCCGCACCTTCCCCCCGAATGGGCGCCGCACAAGGCCGTCTGGATCGGTTTCCCCAGCCATCCCGATCTGTGGGACTCGCTCGGCGCCGCCCGGGCTGAGGTCGCCGCCTTCGCCCGCGCGGTCCATGCCGGGGGCGCTGGCGAACAGGTGCTGCTGGTCGCCGCCGATGACGAAGCCGCCGCCGCCGCGTCGCTGCTCGTCGGCGATACGGCCAAGGTGGTGGTCGCCCCGTTCGGCGACATCTGGCTGCGCGACACCGGCGTGATCGTCGACAGCGCCGGGATCGGCCACGCCTTCGGCTTCAACGGCTGGGGCGGGAAATATGAATATGACGGCGACGAGGATATCGGCCGCCGCCTCGCCGCCAAGCGCCGCATGGATACGGTCGAGCACGATTGGGTGCTTGAGGGCGGATCGATCGACTGGGATGGCACCGGCCTCGTCGTCACCACCGAACAATGCCTGCTCAACCGCAACCGCAACCCCGGCCTGTCGCAGGGGGAGGCGGAACGGCGACTGCGTGCGGATCTCGGCTTCGATCGCGTGTTATGGCTCGGCAACGGCCTCGCGCACGACCACACCGACGGCCATGTCGACAACCTCGCCCGCTTCGTCGGCGAAAACCGCCTCGCGATCCCGGTGCCGGAGGAGAACGACCCCAACTGGCTGGTCTACGCCGACGCCAAACGCCGCGCCGAAGCGCTGGGGGTCGAAGTTGTCCCGATCCCCTCACCCGGCCGCGTCATCCATGGCGATGCGGTGGTGCCCGCAAGCTATATGAACTTCTACGTCGGCAACGCCGCGGTGGTCGTCCCGGTCTACGGCCAGCCCAATGACCGCAAGGCGGTGGAAACGATCGGTGCGCTGTTCCCGGGCCGTGAGGCAGTGGGTCTGCGCGCGGACCATATCCTCACGGGCGGCGGCAGTTTCCACTGCATCTCGCAGCAGATTCCGAAGTAACCGGGTGAAAGGCGTGAGATGATCTGGATCGCCGCCATTGCTGTGCTGCTCCCGGCCGCCGCCCAGACCACAAAGGAATGGGGCGAGTCCGAAGGTTGGGTTGTAACTGAATCTGGCGATGCCTGCGTCCTTCACACCGGCTGGGAGGGTACAGCCATCGATATGTCGCTGACATACAGATTGAATGATCCAATCGTTGGGATCGTGATTTCGACCGGAAAGCTGGAGGCCGACCGTCCGACCCAGCGGCCTCGTGTTTTGACGCTCCGGTTGGATGGAAAGCAGCAGAAGGTTTTCTATGTGCGGCCAAGCGTCGCGGAGAAGGCCGGGTATGATCTCGTTGCCGATGAAGCGATCCTTAAGGCGCTTGCGGGCGCGTCAAAGCTGGACATCTACATGGACAAGCGGCCGATCTTGTCTTTGAATGTCGCTGGCTCACGTGAGGCGATAGCGCTGCTGCGTCGCTGCACGACCGGAAAATCCGCCACTGGGCCTTCGCGGCAGATTCCGAAGTAACCACCCGCTTCTTCTGCCTTCTTAAGCCCCTCCCGCTTGCGGGAGGGGTTGGGGAGGGTCTTCTTCTTCTTCTTCTTCATTCGCCACGTTCTGGGGCGTGCAACGAACCCCACCTCACTCCCCACCGTCAGCCCGGCCTTGAGCCGGGCCAAGGCTTCTTCTTCTTCGCGCTACGGGAGAGAAGAAAAGCCCCGTACCGGGTCGAGTTCGTAAGTCCGCTAGCTTCCACTTATTCGAAACCAATTCTCGATAGTCGGCGGAACCAGTCAGGGAGCGGCTAGACCGAGATGGTGAAGGCCAAAAAACAGTTTCGACTCTATTGGCTATCGATGGCGGGCATCGCATCGCTTGTAGCGGCATGCGATGAGAGCAGTAACGGCGCGCGTCGATCAGGAAGCGCTCTTTCCGCACAAATGACCGGCTGTCCTGCCGCGGATGGGGCAGCAGTTAAGCAAGTCCAAGACCGCGCGGTCCGAATTCTCGACTTCGATGGCACAAAGATGTTCGTCCCGGCCCACTGGCTAAGGGGCTATGTCGACGACGGACGAAGCAAGTCAGACGGCGTTTTTCGAGCGATCGTTTCGGATGCCATCGACCCTCCCATCAACAGCAATGACTGTCCGGGGGTAGTTCATCGATTCAAGGTCGGTGAGCGCGCATCCCGCTTTGGCGCAGTGGCATTCTCGATCAGTAGACCCTTGCCCCTTTCGCGAGCCGACAAGAAAGCGCAGGATGGCAACATCATCCAGATATTCGTGGGCGCGCGCACACGAGAGGCGACCGCACCACTTTGGCCGGACGAGGATGTAAGCATTGGGCCAGAAGGCTCATGGGTAAAGTTTCGCCGGTATCCAATCTACAAGTATAACGGGGCGGCGGCAAAGCCGACCGGCGCGTGTACGGCGCGGTTCGACAATGTGGATAATGTTTGGCTGATATTCCGCTGGATAAAGCCCACGATCGGGATCGGCTTCGTTGTCCAAAGTGGCGCGAAAGAGCCTTTGTCCGATTGGCGCGAACTCTGCGGCATGGCGGATCGGTTCTACGAATGGGTCACGTCCGATCCAAAGCACCGGCAAGCGTCCTTCACGTTCGATTTCTGACTTCGCAATTTCGGCATGGTTTGTTGCCACCCCTCAAACCCCGTGCACTCTCCCCCCACACCCCTAAATACCCTACATGACCCAGATCACCGTCGCCGCGCTGCAGCTCGCTTTCACCACCGATACGGCGCAGAACATCGCCAACGTCACCGACCTCGTGCGCGAGGCGGCCAGCAAGGGCGCGCAGGTCGTCCTCCCCCCTGAATTGTTCGAAGGCGAATATTTCTGCCGGGTCGAGGATGAGGCGCTGTTCGCGACCGCGCGGCCACTCGCCAGCCACCCCGCCGTCACCGCGATGCAGAAGCTCGCGGCGGAGCTTCAGATCCACATCCCGACCAGCTTCTTCGAAGCCGACGGCCCTCATTTCTACAACAGCCTCGCGATGATCGGTCCCGACGGCAAGGTCGCGGGGGTCTATCGCAAGAGCCACATTCCCGACGGCCCCGGCTATGAAGAGAAATATTATTTCCGCCCCGGCAATACCGGGTTCAAGGTGTGGGACGGCCCGGCGGACGATGCGGCGCTGGGCGTCGGCATCTGCTGGGACCAGTGGTACCCGGAAACCGCGCGCACGATGATGCTGATGGGCGCGCAATTGCTGTTCTACCCCACCGCGATCGGGTCGGAGCCGTATGACGCCGATCTCGATACCAGCCGCATGTGGCGCCGCGCGATGATCGGCCATGCCGTGTCCAACGTCGTGCCCGTCATCGCCAGCAACCGCATCGGCACCGAAGGCGACCAGCGCTTCTATGGCCACAGCTTCATCTGCGACGAATGGGGCGACATGATCGCCGAATTCGGCGCGGAGGAAACCGGCGTCCTCACCGCGACGCTCGACCTCGACCGCGCCCGCAAACACCGCGCCGGCATGGGCTTCTTCCGCGACCGCCGCCCGGAGCTGTACCGGCGCATGGTCGAGGACATCTGAGCCACTCCATTCGTCACCCCGGCCTTGTGCCGGGGTCCACCAGGAGGGAGGCGCGGACCCGGCGGCTCTAGCCGAAAACCGCTTTCCTACAGACCGCGATCAGGCATATCTCGATTGTCCCTTCGACAACTCGGGGACAGCCATCATGCCCTTCGCGAACAGCCTGACACCCCGCCACCCGGCGTCGCGACACGGTCGCGTCGGTGTCGCGTCGCAGGCGCAAACCGGTCGGCTCGCGGTCGCTTCACCCGGAAACCCCATCAAAAACGTCAGCTTCGTGGGACGCTCACACCGTCCCGCGCAGCGCCAGCGCCCGGGCGAACACCGCCTCGAACATCTCCGCCGTCAGCCGCCCGGTATTCTGGTTGTAGCGCGAGCAGTGATAGCTATCGATCAGCACCCGCCCATCGGGCATGCGATGCTCCGCCAGATGGGCAAAGCGGCATTTGGGCAGCTTGCCGCCCAGGATCTTGACCGCGCTCTGGTGCGCGATCTGGCCCAAAGCGATGAAGATGCGCGCGTTCGGCAGCGCATCGACCTGCGCCTCCGCAAACGGGCGACAGGTCCGAGCCTCCCCCGGCGTCGGCTTGTTCTCGGGCGGCAGGCACTTGACCGAATTGACGATGATCGCGCCATGAAGCTGCAACCCGTCATCGGCGCGGCTCTCATACTTCCCCTGCGTGAACCCGAACTTAGCCAGCGTCGCGAACATCAGATCGCCCGCGAAATCCCCGGTGAAAGGTCGCCCTGTCCGGTTCGCCCCGTGCTTGCCCGGTGCCAGCCCGATGATGCCCAGCCAGCCGTTGGGGTCGCCAAATGCCGGCACCGGCGCGTTCCACCAGTCGGGATATTCCACCCGCAACTCCTGCCGCAGTGCGACAAGGCGCGGACAGCGCGGGCAGTCGCGGGGTGGTTCGGTATCGGGCAACGGACTTGGCGGGATCATCGCTCCGGGATAGGCGGGGCGGGTGAGCGCCTCAACCCACCATTATGTCATCGCGCTGGGATCGAACCGGCGCGGCCGCCATGGATCGCCGCGACACGAGCTGGCGGCGGCGGTTGCGGCGATCGGCGGGGTGGTCGTGCAATCGCGGGGAATCGAAACCGCCCCGCTTGGCCCCTCGCGCCGCCGCTTCGCCAATGCCGCGATTCTGATCGAGAGCGCCGAGACTCCGCCCGAGCTGCTGGCGCGTCTCAAGCAGATCGAACGCAGTTTCGGCCGTCGTCGTGGTCGCCGCTGGGACGCGCGGGTGATCGATCTCGACCTGATCCTGTGGTCGGGCGGCCCATGGAGCAGCCCGGGCCTCACCGTGCCCCATCCGCTGTTCCGCCAGCGCGACTTCGTCCTGCGCCCGCTGCTGGCCATCGTCCCGGACTGGCGCGACCCGCTGACCGGCCGAACCGTTCGTCAACTCGCGGCCCGCCTCCCCGGTTGACCCGCAACGCATCGCCGCCTAGGTGCAGCGCCTGACCCAGCATGGGGGCCCTTAGCTCAGTCGGTAGAGCAACTGACTTTTAATCAGTAGGTCGATGGTTCGAATCCATCAGGGCTCACCATTTCAGGCCGGCATCAGTCCCAGCCGCGCGACCGCCGCGAAATATCCCCGCATCGCTTCCGCCGCCCGCTCCGACAGCGTGATATGCGCCCGCCGCCGGTCGCCGGGGTCGGCCTCGCGCTCGAACAGTCCGGCATCGTGCATCGTCCCGATCCAGCGCAGCGCTGTGGTCGGCGGAACCGACGCCGCGATGCACAGGCTCGACACCGACACGCGGGTACGCTCGAGCTTGGCGGCATACAGATCGAGCAGCATGTCCCAGGCGGGGTCGGCAAACAGCTCGGGGTGAAAATGCTGGTCGCGCAGCCGCCGGGCGCGGATCGTGGCACGGACGGTGCGCGGCGTCGGATCGGGTTCGCCGCTCGGTTCGGGACGATAGCCGCGACCGGGTTCGCGCAACTCGCGCCGCACAGGATCCGCGGCGAAGTCGGACAGGACGGCCGCGAGCCGCGCGACCTCTTCGTTGAGCAGGCGCAGCCGTTCGCTCTCCCGCTCCCGCGTCGCATCGTGCAGTCGCGCACCGGGCGGAGCAGTGGCCTGAGCCAGCGCCGCAGCATAGTCGGACGCGCTCGGATCGCAGAGCAGGGTGGCGCCGGCATCCATCAGCATCGGTGCGGCCAGGTCGAGCGCCTCGGTATCGAGCAACGCGACGATCCGGCAGTCGCCACCGCGGGTCCACTCGGCAATCCGTCCGGCGCTTGCCGCCACCCGATCCGGATCGATTCCGGTGCCGTCGATCACGATCAGTTCGGCGGCGATCAGGCTGTCGAGCGCCGCATCGACCCCATCCGGAGTCACCGCGCCCAGCAACCGCGCGCCGCTCGCGGCGACCGCTGCGCCATGCCGTTCCTGCACCGCTGCCGGTGCGACGACCAGAACCCGGGCGGCGTCGGCGGCAAGCTCTGCAACTGGCATGGCGTCACTCATCGCAATCCCTCCGCTTTGCGCTGCAATGCGGATGTAATCGCGGGAAGGGGCGACGCGTCAGCACAAGGAGGCTCCGAATTCAACCGGTCTGCCGCCAGTTATCTCCAGAACGGATGCGATAAAGCAAGCGCGTTAGCCGAACACGTCCTCGGCATCGTCCATCTCGTCATCGAGCAACAGCTTCGCCGCGGTGGCGATGCTCCCGCCGCTCAGCGCCACCCACAGCCCTGCGACGATGGCGCCGCCCAGCGAGGACAGGATCATCATCGGCCCGAGCTGCCCAATGGACCGCGTCTGCGACTCCATGGCCCGCGCGGCTGCTTCCGGGTTGCCGGCGGCGGCCATCATGTCGAACATATAGCTACCCATGGTGACGAGCGAGACCGCCATATTCAGCACGGAAACCAGCACCGTGATTACGACCGCTGCTCCGAACAGCGTCCAGAACCGCCCCCGGCTCAGCCGCCACGCTTCGCCCAGCGTGATCCGGCCGCGGTGGAGCGCTAGGGGGAAGGCGAGGGAGAAGCGGACGATGAAGTAGAGCATGACCGCGAACAGCGCGATCATGCCGACGATCATCACGATGACCGTGCCGCCGCTCGTCTGGCTGCCCATTGCCGCACCGACGCCGAGCAGGCCGACGAGGATCATGAAGCCGACCATGAGCACGAAGCCGACGATGCCGAACACGATCACCAGACCCAGCAGCCGCAACTCGTCCATCCCCAGTCGCAGATAGGCGAGGCCGCCCGCATCGGGCCGCAGTACGGCGCGCATCGCGGCGGCGTAGAGGACGATGCCGACCAGGCCCATGACGAAGCTGATCAGATAGACCGGGATCATCGCGCCGATCACCGCGCTCGGATCGGTGGCGACGGCGGGATTCATCGCGGCCCCGAACATCGAGCCGAACGACAGCATCAGCGCGATGTTGCCGGCGAGATAGATACCGGTCCACACCGCGACCGCCACATAGCGTTCGCGCAGTAGCCCGAATGCGCCCTCCAAAATCCGCCCGACACTCAGCATTGCTCATCCCCCCAAGATTGCAGGGGCGATGCTGTCCCGGTCGCGTCGCGATATCAAGCGATTATCAGCGACCGGGACGGAACGGGCTCAGTCGAGCGACTTGACGATTTCCTCGACCATCTTCTTGGCATCCGCGAGCAGCATCATGGTGTTGTCCTGATAGAACACGTCGTTGTCGACGCCGGCATAGCCGACCCCGCCCATGCTGCGCTTGATGAACAGCACCGTCTTGGCCTTGTTCACGTCGAACACCGGCATGCCGTAGATCGGCGAGCTCTTATCGGTCTTCGCCGCCGGGTTCACCACGTCGTTCGCGCCGATGATGAAGGCGACGTCGGTCTGGGCGAACTCGCTGTTGATGTCCTCCAGCTCAAACACCTCGTCATAGGGGACGTTCGCCTCGGCGAGCAGCACGTTCATATGGCCGGGCATGCGCCCCGCGACCGGATGGATCGCGTACTTCACGCGGACGCCATGCTCTTTCAGCTTGTCGCCCATTTCGCGCAGCGCGTGCTGTGCCTGCGCGACCGCCATGCCATAGCCCGGGACGATGATGATCTGTTCGGCTTGGCTCATCAGGAAGGCGGCGTCCTCGGCGGAGCCGCGCTTCCACGGGCGATCGGTCGCCGCCGCGCCTGCCGGGCCGCCGCTATCGCCGCCAAAGCCGCCCGCGATCACGCTGATGAAGCTGCGGTTCATCGCCTTGCACATGATGTAGCTGAGGATCGCGCCCGAGCTGCCGACCAGTGCGCCGGTGATGATCATCGCGGTGTTGCCGAGCGTGAAGCCCATCGCCGCCGCTGCCCAGCCCGAATAGCTGTTGAGCATCGAGACCACGACCGGCATGTCCGCGCCGCCGATCGGGATGATCAGCAGGAAGCCGATGACGAAGGACAGGACCAGCACGGTCCAGAACACCCAGTCGGGCGCGCGCAGCTCCACCGTCATGAACGCGATCAGGCCAAGGATCGCGGCCAGCGTGCCAAGATTGATGACGTGCCGCCCCGGCAGCATGATCGGCGCGCCGCCCATGTTGCCGTTGAGCTTCAGGAACGCGATGACCGAGCCGGAGAAGGTGATTGCGCCGATCGCGACGCCCAGGCCCAGCTCGATCCGGCTGACGGGCAGGATCAGGCCGGCGTCGGGTGATCCTGCGGGAAAGACGATGCCGAATGCCTCGGGGTTGAGATAGGCGGCGACGCCGACCAGCACCGCGGCAAGGCCGACGAGCGAGTGGAAGCCCGCCACCAGCTGTGGCATGTCGGTCATCTTGATCTTGCGCGCCATCACGATGCCGACGACGGCACCAACAGCGATCGCAATCAAAATCTCGCCAGCCGATGCGAAATCAGTTGCGAAAATCTCCGTGCAAAAAGTGTCTGCTCCCGACTGCGGTCGGATGATGTCGCAGTTGCCAGTCGATTTGAGTGGCAGATGCGTGACCAGCGTCGTCACGACGGCGATCAGCATGCCTGCCATGCCGAAGCGGTTGCCGCGACGGCTGGTCGCCGGCGAGGACAGGCCGCGCAGCGCGACGATGAAACACACGCCCGCGATCAGATAGGCGAGCGCAACCCAGGGGTTGAGCGGTGTGGCCTCGTGCATCAGCTCAGCCCTTCTTCTTGTACATGGCGAGCATCCGCTCGGTCACGGCGAACCCGCCGAAGATGTTGACGCTGGCCAGCGCCACCGCGATCAGCCCGAGCCATTTGGCGGTGGGGCTGCCAGCAGCGGCCGACGCGATCAGCGCGCCGACGATGATCACGCTGGAAATCGCGTTGGTGACCGCCATCAGCGGCGTGTGCAGCGCCGGGGTCACCGACCACACAACATAATAGCCGACGAAACACGCCAGCACGAAGATCGACAGGATCGAGATGAAGTCCATTGATCCGGTTCCTATTAAATATCAAACAATGCAGGGCTAAAAATATTGATTACCATCTGCATATTGAATTTCAACCTCAGCCCAACCGTTGCTCGCAGATAAAAATTGTATTGAGCTGCCATACAATGAAAACTGAAAAGGAAAATTACCGTCCTTAATTTTAATGTCATTTGGTAGGCAGATAATTCCTGGGGACGCGAGCGATAATCCCATTCTTTTATTTCTAGTGCAGAACGAAAATATATTGGTTTTTGCCATGCTCGCTCGGTCGTATCTTATTTCAACCGTCAATCTGGGCGCCTCGGATTGATCTAGCTTCAGTACCGAGATCGGCTGCTTCAGGGGTTTGATCCAAGGATAGAGGGCGCTGAAAATCAGCATGTCACTAGCAAGAGGCGATTTCGTATATGCGTCGGCTGCTCCGTCTCGATCTCGGTCGATCAAGCAAACGATTGTCTTGTGACCAGCTTTTCGATCAAGTTCACACCACAAATCGTCCCGATTGGTGGTGGAGGTTAGAATGGTGTCGCTGGATACTAAAGGTTTTCCATCATCGGATATTGCTGCTGTTGGCAGCCGGTAAACATTCCGCGGTGCAATTTCGATAAATGGCTCGCCATTATTTTTCTCTATCTTGACGATCTTTCTTGCCGTCGGGCTCGCAAGTGCGATCCACTCGGCTCTGATGAGTTCAGGTTCGTTCGTGGCAGGCGTCAATCCCAACGACGGGCTGGGCGCAATACATAGTAACAGAAGCGACGCCAGCCGCTTCACCCGAGCAGCCTCGGATTCACCACCTTGCCGCCCTGCGTCAGCCGGATCGCGTCGCCGATCTCTTCGTCCAGCACCGGCTTCCCCGCTTCCTTGTCCCAGAAAGCCGAGAGGAAGTTGTAGAGGTTGCGCGCGAACAGGGCCGAGGCGTCGCTCGCCAGCCGCGACGACACGTTGCGGTGACCGACGATCTTGACGCCGTGCTTCTCCACGACTTCACCCGCGACCGCGCCTTCGACATTGCCGCCGGCTTCGACCGCGAGGTCGACGATGACGCTGCCCGGACGCATGCTCGCAATCTGTGCGTCGCTGATCAGCCGGGGCGCGGGGCGGCCCGGGATCAGTGCGGTGGTGATGACGATATCCTGCTTGGCGATGTGCGACGACACCAGTTCGGCCTGTGCGGCCTTGTATTCGTCGCTCATCTCCGTGGCATAGCCGCCCGAGCCTTCGCCTTCGATCCCGGCGACATTTTCGACGAAGATCGGCTTGGCGCCGAGCGACTGGATCTGCTCCTTGGTCGCGCTGCGCACGTCGGTCGCCGACACCTGCGCGCCAAGGCGGCGGGCGGTGGCGATCGCCTGAAGCCCGGCGACGCCGACGCCCATGACGAAGACTTTGGCGGCGGACACGGTGCCGGCTGCGGTCATCATCATCGGGAAGACGCGGCCATATTCGGACGCGGCGTCCAGCACTGCCTTATACCCCGCGAGGTTCGACTGGGACGAGAGGATGTCCATCGACTGCGCACGGGTGATGCGCGGCATGAACTCCATCGCCAGCGCCTCGACCCCAAGCTCCGCATAGGCATCGACGCGCGCACGCTCACCGAACGGGTTCAGCCCGGCCACCAGCCACGCACCGGGCTTGATCCCTGCAAGCGTAGCCGGATCGGCACCCTGCACGCCCAGCACGATGTCGGCTTCGGCCAGCACGTCGGCGCGCGAGCCGATGGTCGCACCCGCCGCTTCAAAGGAGGAATCGTTTAGGAAACCGGTGTCACCCGCTCCGCTTTCGACGGCGACAACAGCGCCCAGCGAAACGAACTTCTTGACGGTTTCCGGCGTCGCGGAGACGCGCCGCTCTCCAGCGGCGGTCTCCTTGAGGACCGCGATCTTCACGTCAGGCGATCAGCCAGATGACGATCGCGGCGAGCACCACGCTGAGGATCGTCCCGACCTTCAACAGGCGCATGAATCCGCCATAGGTCGCTTCATGTGCCTTCATGTCGCCGCTCTGGGCCATGCGTCTTCCCCTAATAACGCTGTAATTGTCCCTGTCTTAGCCAGCGGTCGCGCGCCCCTCAACCCCTCTGCACTTTAGTCAGGCTTAAGCCCGTCTTTACCCGACCGTCTTATGCAAGTGACCGAATTAGGGACAACCGAGACAGGTTGGGGGACTTTGAGATGACGCGCAACGGACAGCGCCAGCTGATGCTGATCGACGAGGAACCGGCGCAGCGCCGGTTGATCGCCGCGATTGCCGCGCGGCGCGGATGGCGCACGATCTTTGCAAGCGACCATGAAACGGCGGTGGCGACGCTAGGCACGCCCGACGGGATGGCGCTCGATGCGATCATCCTCGACAGCTGGGCGCCCGATTTCGACGCGGCGTCGCTGATCGCCGAGTTGCGCGCCAATCGACCGATGCTGCCGATCCTGCTGCTGACCGCCAATGGATCGGTCGCGGCAGCGGTCAGTGCGATGCGCGCGGGGGCGACCGACTTCCTGGTCAAGCCGCTCGCCGCCGAACGGTTGCTTGCAGCGCTCGACTGCGCAGTGGGGGCGAAGGTCGCGGGGGAACTGCGCCCGCTGACCGAGAAGATGTCAGCACACCTCGCCTTTGACGAGATCGTCGGGTCCGCGCCGCAATTCCGCGCTGCGCTGGCGATTGCGGCGAAGGCGGCGCGGGCGCGCGTGCCGGTGCTGATCGAGGGTGAAAGCGGCGTCGGCAAGGAAGTGGTGGCCGAGGCGATCCATGCCGCGTCTCCGCGCCACAACAAGGCGGTGGTGCGTGTCAATTGCGGCGCAATCCCCGCCAACCTCGTCGAATCCGAGCTGTTCGGGCATGAAAAGGGCGCGTTCACCGGCGCGTTCGAACGCAAGATCGGCCGGTTTCAGGAGGCCGATGGCGGCACCATCTTCCTCGACGAGATTGGCGAGATGCCGCTGGAGGCGCAGGTCAAATTGCTGCGCGTCGTCCAGTCGGGCGAGGTCCAGCCGATCGGCGCGCGCCACGCATCGCAGGTCGATGTCCGCGTGATCGCGGCGACCAACAAGACGCTGCTGACCGAGGTCGAGGAAGGCCGGTTCCGCGAGGATCTCTATTACCGCCTCAACGTCGTCCAGGTGACGATCCCGCCGCTGCGCGACCGCGCCGGTGATGTTCCACCGCTTGCGCGCCACCTGCTTGCCCGGATCGCGGAACAGCCGGGGCTGCGGCCACTTGGCATTACCGACGACGCGCTGGCGCTGCTTGGCGGCTATGACTGGCCGGGCAATGTCCGCCAGCTGCAGAACGCGCTGTTCCGCGCTGCGGTGCTGTGCGACGGCGACGCGCTGACCCGCGCCGATTTCCCGCAGATCGCTCAGCTTGCGGGCGGACGTCCGGCGGGCAGTGCGCAGTCGCATGGCGGGGCCGCGCAAGGGGCGGGGGTGACGCTGTTCAAGCCGGACGGAAACTTGCGCGCGCTCGAAGAGATCGAGGCCGACGTCATCCGCCTCGCGATAGGCCATTATCGTGGGCGGATGACCGAGGTTGCCCGCCGGCTCGGCATCGGTCGCTCGACGCTCTACCGCAAGCTTGGCGAACTGGGGATCGACCAGAACGCGGCGTAAGGTTTAGCGCCTTGGCAGCATCCGGCGGAGCGTGCCGTCGCGATCGACGAACTGGTGCTTCAACGCGCCCGCGACGTGGAGGACGATGAGTGCGATCGTCAGATAGACGGCCAGCTCATGCGCCTCGCCGGTCAGGTCATGAAGGTCGCCCGATTTGCCGAGCGGCAGGTCGAACCACGGGATAAAGCCGAACAGGTCGCCAGTCCCGCGCCGTCCGGTGGACGCCGCCGCCCAGCCGAGCAGCGGCACCACCAGCAACAGCACATAGAAGGCGAAGTGGGTGGTGCGGGCCGCCATGCGCTCCCATGCGCCGAGGCTCGTCGCAAGGGCAGGCCAGCGATGGGTCAGCCGCCAGACGAGGCGCACCCCGGTCAGCAGCAGGACGAGGATGCCGATCGACTTGTGCGTCTGAAACAGCGCGGCGCTGTCCATCGTCAGGGCGATGACGATGTTGCCGATCAGCAATCCGGCGATCAGCCAGTGTAGCAGGATTGCGACGGACGAGTAACGATCAGCGGGTTCGCGCATAGAGTCCTCCAGGTCGCGCCCGCTTCGCGTCGGGGCCCAACATCGTTATGCTACCGTGATGGCACACGGGTTTGAAGCGCGTAATATCCTCATCACCGGCGCGGCGTCCGGCATTGGCCTCGCGGTGGCGCGGTTGCTGGCGGCGGAGGGTGCCGGGCGGCTCATTCTGGTCGATCGCGATGCGGCGGCGCTGGGCGCGCTGGATCTGGGGGTAGAGACGCAACGCGTCGTGGGCGATGTCGCGGATGAGCAGCTGTGGGATGATGTCGACCTGTCCGGACTCGATCATGCGGTGGTCAATGCCGGGATTGCTGGCGCCGGACCGATCGCGACGCTCGATTTTGCCGAGTGGCGGCGCATCCTGTCGGTCAATCTTGATGGCGCGTTCCTGACGTTGCGCGCGGGGATGCGGGCAATGGCGGGGCGTGGGGGCAGCATCGCGCTGACTGCGTCGGCGGCGGGGATCAAGGCCGAGCCGGGCGTCGCCGCTTATGGCTGTTCCAAGGCGGCGCTGATCCACCTTGCTAAGGTCGCGGCGAAGGAGGGGGCGGGCGATGGCATCCGCGTTAACGCCATCGCGCCCGCCGGGGTCGAGACACCGGTGTGGGACGCAGTGCCGATGTTTGCGGAGCGCGTGGCGGAAATCGGGCGCGATGCAGCTTTTGCCGAACTGGCAGCGATGGCCACGCCGCTCGGCCGCTACGCCAAGGCTGAAGAAGTGGCGGCGCAGATCGCGTTCTTGCTGAGTGATCAGGGGGCGCTTATCACCGGTACGACGTTGCTCGCCGACGGCGGTTACACGCTGTGAGGCTGGTGAATCGGGCAGTGCATCCCATATAATCGGGCATGCTGCGCTTTATTGCCTTCGTCGCCGCCTTCCTCGCCCTCGCGGCGACCGCCGTGCTGCTTGTCACTGCAGGTGCGGCGGCGCTCGGTGCATGGTTCGGCATCCGTCGGTTGCGCACGAAGCTCGACCGCTATCGGCTGCGGCGCGGGCAGACGGCGGATCCCGGCGATCCGCTGGAGGCGGCGTGGACGCTGGCCGCCGCTGAAGCCGATTGGGCGGTGAGCCGGGTCGCGTCGGCGCGGACCAGCTGTGCCCGGCTGCTCGCCATTGCCGATGCCGATCCGCTGGCGACCGACGCAGTCGACTGGGCGAACGTGATCCGCCGCCGCGTCCCCGATCTGGTCGCCGCGTGCATGGACGAGAGCCGCGACGCGACCCCGATCGAGCGCCGCCGCAACCTCGACGACCTCACCGACAGCCTCGAAAAGATCGGTGCCGAGGCCGAACGCCGCCGCGACCGCTTTCGCGACGGGCGAGTGAGCCCGTTCACGGTCCAGCGCACCTATGTCGATCAACGCACGCGCCCCGGACCGCTGAACTAGCTGAACAGCCACGCCCCCATCAGGCGGTTGCCGGAAAAGGCGAAGATGCCCGGAATGATCAGCGCGCCCAGATAAAGGCCGAGCAGGTGGTTGCGGTGCTTGCGCAGCTGGCCACGGCGCGCACTGGCGACCGTCTGCCATGCGCCGATCAACGTCAGCGGCACGAACAGGTGGATGAAGCTGAACTGCCCGTCATTGATGTGACGGATGAAGATCGCAGCCAGCGCGGTGGTAACCATCAGCGCGATCCAGATGCGGCCAAGCAGCTTGTGCCGTGCGCCGCCCTTGCGGGTCAGCATCAGATACAGGCCCAGCGGAACGGCCGGGATCACCGTCGCGACATGGACGATCACCGCAAGGTGGCGGGTCGAGCTGTGGTCGATGGTCAGGCCCAGCGCCCACCGAGACAGTGCGACGCTGATCGCCAGCGTCATCGCGCCACCGCTGACCGCCACCAGCGCACGCCACGTCGGGGACAGGTCGAATCCTCCGGCATGCGGGGGGCGGCGATGGATGGCGGCGTTGGTCATGGCGGCGTGCATGAAAGGCTCCGTGTGGTTGTCGGTACGGGGCCTCGCCCGACCGGGCTGGCATCGCAATCGCGGTTGCGTGAGCGGGGGGCGCCTTTCGTGGACGGTGACGCAAATGCCTGTTCACGCATCGCGAACGGGCGATAAGAGGCATGGGGTGAGCCAAGGGGAAAAGATGTCGACGGTGCGCCAGATCCTGATCGAGCTTGCGGTGATGGTCGCGATTGGCGTCGTGCTGGCGCTGATCGGCCCGTTCGGCAGTTTCGCGGCGAGTTTCGGTTGGCGGCTGATGTACTGGGTGCCGCTGATCGTGGCCGGATATCTGATCTATCGCCCGATCGGCGCGGCGGCGAGCTGGCTCGGACACCGGCTACAGCTTCCGATCGGGCCGATGTGGGTGGTGGCAACGCTGGTCGCGACGGTGCCGATGACGGTGCTGGTCTGGGCGGCGAGCTGCTCTGGCACGTGCAAGGCCCCCGAGAGTATCGACCGCGCATTGATGTGGTACGGGCAGGTGCTGGTGATCGGCGCTGTGGTGACGCTGCTGCTATACCTGCGCAGCCCGCGCCGTGCGGTCTTGCCGTCGCCGGTGGAGGAGCGCTCACCGGAGTCCCCTCACGAACCGGCGCCCGCTCCGGTGGTGCCACCTTCGCCATTCATCGACCGGCTTCCGGCGCATCTGGGGACGACGCTGATCGCGCTCGAGATGGAGGATCATTATGTCCGCGCCCACACCATGTTGGGCAGCGACCTGATCCTGATGCGGATGCGCGACGCGATCGCCGAGCTTGCCGGGGTGCCTGGGATGCAGGTGCATCGCAGCTGGTGGGTCGCGCAGGCGGCGGTCGCCGCGGTCGAGCGCGACGGGCGCAATGTCAGGCTGGAACTGCCCAACGGTCTGCGCGCGCCGGTCTCGCGTGAGCGGGTGGCAGCACTGCGGGAGGCAGGCTGGATCTGATCCGCTTCAGCGCGGCTGGCCGACCAGCCCGTGGTCCTTCATGCCGCGCCATACCCGCACCGCCTGAACCGTCTCGACGACATCATGGACGCGCAGCAGCTGACAGCCAGCTTCAGCGCCCTTGAGTGCTAGTGCCAAGGATCCGCCGAGCCGCCGCTCGACCGGCGCTTCATGATCGAGCGCGCCGATCATGCGCTTTCGGCTGGCGCCCAGCATGATTGGCAGGCCAAGCCCGTGGAACAGGGTGAGCCCGTTCATCAGCGCGAGATTGTCGGCGAGCGATTTGCCAAAGCCGATGCCTGGATCGATCAGGATATTGCTGCGCTGGACGCCGCCCGCGACCACCGCAGCGATCCGCGCTTCCAGCCAGTCGAATATCTCGATCAGCGGATCGCGATAGCCGCTGCCGCCATGCGGTGATTGTGCCGGGTCGGGTGAGTGCATCAGGATCACCGGGCATCCGGCGCGCGCCACGACTTCGATCGCGCGCGGGTCATAGGCGAGCGCGGCGACGTCGTTGACGATATGCGCGCCTGCCGCGAGTGCCGCTTCCATCACCGATGCCTTGCGCGTGTCGATCGACACGGGCACGCCGGATTTTGCCAGCCGCTCGATCGCCGGGACGACGCGCTGGATCTCGTCGCCTTCCCACACTGCTTCGGCGCCGGGGCGCGTCGATTCGCCGCCGACATCGACCAGCGATGCACCCGCCACCCCCATGTCGAATCCGGCCTGCGCGATTGCTTCCGGGTCGGCGCCATGTTTGCCGCCATCGGAGAAGCTGTCGGGGGTGACGTTGAGGATGCCCGCGACCAAGGGCTGATCGAGTCGCAGCGTCCGCTCGCCCGCTCGGATCACGGGGCGCGGTGCCGAAATGGCGGCAGCTAGGCTGCGGAGCCGCTCGGCTTGCGTTTCGGGGAGCTGGGTGAGTAGCCCCGGAAGCTGTTCAACGGGGAGGAGCCGCTGCGCGACGCGGCGCCCGCCCTCGGTCGCGATCAGCTCATAGGCGGCGAACCAGCTCAGGCCTCCCGCGAGGCGCGCGACCTGTCCGTCATAGCCGATCGGGCTGTCGACCAGCGCGACGGGGCGGAGATAGAGGCGGGCTGAGGGGGAGAAGGTCATGCTCCCCCTCTAGCGCGGATCAGGGCTGCGTCGCGAGCAGATAGGTCTGGCGCAGGCTGTCGATCGGCTGGAGCCGCTCGCCACCTTCATGGTGCCAGAAGGTCCAGCCATTGCAGGACGGTGCACCCTGCAGCGTTGCGCCGACCTTGTGGATCGACCCGGCAACGCCGCAATCGGTGAGCAGCGATCCGTCGGCCTTCACGACCGCACGCCAGCGGCGCTTGGCGTCGCTCAGCACGGTGCCGGGCTTGAGATAGCCGGTTTCGATCAGCGTGCCGAACGCGACGCGTGGTGCCTGACGCGGCGCCATCATCGTGGTGACGGCGCTCTCGTCGAGCGGCAGCGCGGCGGCGATGCGCTCCTGCGCCGCCTCGACATAATTGCCCTCGCGCTCGATCCCGATCCAGTGCCGGCGCAGGCGCTTGGCCACCGCGCCGGTGGTGCCGGTGCCGAAGAAGGGGTCGAGGATGACGTCGCCCGGCTTGGTGCAGGCGAGCATCACGCGATACAGCAACGCTTCGGGCTTCTGGGTCGGGTGGACCTTGGTGCCGTTCTTCTTGAGCCGCTCCTGCCCGCCGCAGATCGGGAATTCCCAGTCGCTGCGCATCTGGAGCTCATCGTTGAGCGTCTTCATGCTGCGGTAGTTGAAGGTGTATTTCGACTTCTCGCCCATCGACGCCCAGATCAGCGTTTCGTGCGCGTTGGTGAAGCGGGTGCCCTTGAAATTGGGCATCGGGTTGGCCTTGCGCCAGATGATGTCGTTGAGGATCCAGAAGCCGAGATCCTGGATCGCCGACCCGACCTTGAAGATATTGTGATAGCTGCCGATCACCCAGATCGTGCCGTTCGGCTTGAGCACGCGGCGTGCCTCGGCCAGCCAGGCGCGGGTGAAGGCGTCATAGGCGGACAGCGAATCGAACTTGTCCCAATCGTCGGTGACGGCGTCGACATGGCTGCCGTCGGGGCGGTTGAGGTCGCCGCCGAGCTGGAGATTATAGGGTGGATCGGCGAAGATCATGTCGACCGATGCGGCCGGAAGGGCGCGCATCGCTTCGATACAATCCTGCTGGATGATCGAATCGAGCGGGAGCACGTCGACCCAGCTGCGGGTGCGCACCTCGACCGCTGCCTGCGTCGCCTCAGCGACCTTTTCGATGACCCCCATTAACCACTCCAAACCCCGTTGAACCGGTGAAACGCCACGAACTCAGGACTCCGTCAAGCGAACATTGGTTAACGAAAAGGCTTGGGATTCCGTTAACTTGGTGGAACATTTCGGCACTTATCCACATGTTGAGTCCGGAAGTTATCCACAGGCACTAGGTTTGGGGTGTGGCGAAAAAGACTCGCCGGGGCCGATTCCGGTGAGCTGAAGCCAGTCACAAATTTACAAAACGACACGCCGTTGAACGCTGGCTGACGACCAAGCGACCGGGTTGGGCGGCGATTTCATCGGTAATTGCCGGGCTAAGTGAATAGTCACACTCGCAATCCAAGCGAGGTGCCGCAATGACCTACCACGACGAGATCGCCCGGGCCGCCAAGCCCATCGACGCACAGCAGGGCCGCTGGGACGGCATCGATGCCGAATCAGTTGCGCGGATGCGGTTGCAGAACCGGTTCCGCACGGGCCTCGACATTGCGAAGTACACCGCGGGGATCATGCGGCGCGACATGGCGGCCTATGACGCCGATCCGGCGGCCTACACCCAGTCGCTCGGCTGCTGGCATGGCTTCATCGCGCAGCAGAAAATGATCGCGATCAAGAAGCATTTCGGCAGCACCAAGCGGCGCTACCTCTATCTCTCCGGCTGGATGGTCGCAGCGCTGCGCAGCGATTTCGGGCCGCTGCCCGACCAGTCGATGCATGAAAAGACCAGCGTCCCGGCGCTGATCGAGGAACTCTACACCTTCCTGAAGCAGGCCGATGCCCGCGAGCTGGGGATGATGTTCCGCGATCTCGATGCGGCGCGGGATGCCGGCAACGCGGTCGAGGCGGCGCGGATCCAGAATGCGATCGACACTTACGAGACGCATGTCGTGCCGATCATCGCCGATATCGACGCGGGTTTTGGCAATGCCGAGGCGACCTATCTGCTCGCCAAGAAGATGATCGAGGCCGGGGCCTGCGCGCTCCAGATCGAGAATCAGGTCAGCGACGAGAAGCAGTGCGGGCATCAGGACGGCAAGGTCACGGTGCCGCATGAGGACTTCCTGGCGAAGGTCCGCGCCTGTCGCTACGCCTTCATGGAGCTGGGGGTTGATGACGGGATCATCGTCACGCGGACCGATTCGCTCGGGGCGGGACTGACCAAGCAGATCGCGTTCAGCAAGGAGCCCGGCGATCTGGGCGACCAGTATAACGCCTTCCTCGATTGCGAGGAGGTCACCGACCTGTCGGGCGTCAATGGCGATGTCGTCATCAATCGCGGCGGCAAGCTGATGAAGCCCAAGCGGCTGCCATCGAACCTGTTCCAGTTCCGTGAGGGGACCGGGGCGGATCGCTGTGTGCTCGATTGCATCACCAGCCTTCAGCATGGCGCCGACCTGCTGTGGATCGAGACCGAAAAGCCCCATATCGAGCAGATCGCGTCGATGGTGGACCGGATCCGCGAGGTCGTTCCAAACGCCAAGCTGGTCTACAACAATTCGCCGAGCTTCAACTGGACGCTGAACTTTCGTCAGCAGGTGTTCGATGCCTGGAGCGAAGCGGGTCGGGACGTGTCGGCCTATGACCGGGCCAAGCTGATGAGCGTCGACTATGACGGCACCGAACTGGCGGACGAGGCGGATGAAAAGATCCGCACCTTCCAACGGGACGCGGCGGCGCGGGCTGGCATCTTCCACCACCTGATTACCCTGCCGACCTATCACACGGCGGCGCTGTCGACCGACAATCTCGCCAAGGAGTATTTCGGCGAGATGGGGATGCTCGGTTACGTCAAGGGCGTGCAGCGGCAGGAGATCCGGCAGGGCATCGCGTGCGTCAAGCACCAGAACATGTCGGGCAGCGACATTGGCGATGACCACAAGGAATACTTCGCCGGTGAGGCCGCGCTGAAGGCCGGCGGGGCGCATAACACGATGAATCAGTTCGCGGCGTAAACGCCGTCACCATTTCCTGGGGAGGAAAGGAGGCCCGTCGTCACGCTGTGGTGTGGCGGCGGGCCTTTTCCCTTATGTCAAAGAGCGCGGACCATCGGTCCAAAATTCAGTTCCGCCTGTGCCACCGGCGCGAAGCTGCGGCGGTGGTGGGGGGTGGGGCCTAGATTGCGCAGCGCCTCTTGGTGGACGCGGGCGGCGTAGCCCTTGTTGCTGGCCCAGCCATAGCCGGGGTGGAGCGCATCCAGTTCGGCCATGATGCAGTCGCGGCGGTGCTTGGCGACGATCGAGGCGGCGGCGATCGAGAGGCAGCGGGCGTCGCCGCCGATGACGGGCTCGCTGGCATGGGGCCAGTCGGGGCAGCGATTGCCGTCGACCAGGACATAGGCTGGCGGCAGGTCGAGCGCGGCGACGGCGCGGGTCATCGCGAGCATCGTTGCCCACAGGATGTTGAGCCGGTCGATCTCCTCGACACTGGCGATGCCGATGCCGACGCGGGCACAGCCGAGGATCGCTTCGCACAACGCGGCGCGCTTGGCGGCGGTGAGTGCCTTGGAATCGTCGATGCCATCGGGGATGCAGGCCGGGTCGAGGATGACGGCGGCGGCGACCACCGGGCCGGCGAGCGGGCCGCGGCCGGCCTCGTCCACGCCGGCGACCGGGCCGCGGACGGCGTGGCGCAACTCGTAGGTCAGGTCAGGCATCGTCTTCGTCCGCGCCATCGACGACATCGAACGGCACCATGCCGAGCGCATGGCCGACCGGGCCATGGCCTTCGCCCAATCCGGGGGCGTTGAGGATGGCGAGGCGGACAAAGCGCACCGCCTGAATGAATGCCTCGCCGATCGACAGGCCCGAGCCGAGGCCGGTAGCGAGTGCGGCGGCGAAGGTGCAGCCGGTGCCATGCGTGTCGGGGGTGTCGATCCGCTCCGCCTCGATCTCCATCACCAGCCGGTCTTTCGGCGCATAGAGCTGGTCGAGGATCGTCGGCCCTTCCTTATGCCCGCCCTTTTCGGCGAGGTGGCAGCCATAGGCCAGCACCGCCGGCCGCCCGCCGAGCGCGGCGAGTTCGGGGAGGTTGGGGGTCACGACCGAGGCGATCGTCATCAGCCGTTCGAATGCGGCGATGGTTTCGGGGTCGGCGAGCACCGATCCGCTGGTCGCGATCATCACCGGATCGAACACGATCGGGCAGTCGAGTGCTTCCAGCCGGTCGGCGACGGCATGGGCGATCTCCGCCGAGCCGATCATGCCGATCTTTACCGCGTCGCAGCCGATGTCGGAGGTCACCGCGTCAATCTGCGCCAGCACGATATCGACCGGCACCGGGTGGATGGCGGTGACGCCGAGCGTGTTCTGCGCGGTGATCGCGGTGATCGCGGTGGTCGCATGGCCGCCGAGCATGGTGACGGTGCGGATATCGGCCTGGATTCCGGCTCCGCCGCCGGAGTCGGAGCCGGCGATGATGAGGATGCGGGGGATGCTCATGGCGCGACTGTCCGGACGATGCTGACGAAAAAGGGCGTGTGTCGGGGCGACAGGACGGGTTCGCGTCGGGTTCCGGACCGCGACGCGACACCGACTCGACACCGGGGCGACATCCGGGCGACCGATGCGCAACGGCGACGCGACAGGCTGACAACGGGCGGGCGACCGGTTGGCGACGGGGAAGCGACGGTTGCTGGACAGTAGCGCGACCGAAGCGCGACGCGGGCGTCAGGCTGATGGGGTCGAGGTTGGGTGGTCGCGGACATTGTGGTCAAGCCATGACACAGGCGGGGGGCTGTAGGAAAGGGTGGGTGCTATATCCTCCCCCGCCAGGGGGAGGTGGCGCCGAAGGCGTCGGAGGGGGAGGATGCGCGCCGGTTGGAGGTTTGGGGCAGAAGGCTCAAGGGCATCGCCGTCCTCCCCCTCCGTCAGGCTGCGCCTGCCACCTCCCCCTGGCCGGGGAGGATTGGACTGCGCAGTCGGCGCTGCGCGCTGATCTACCCCTCTCCCAACCTTCGCTAGGCAGCAAGCTGCCAAGCTGCGGTATCCCTCTCCCCTATCAAGGGGAGAGGGCAGATAGGCGCAGCACCACATCCGCCATGCGGTTGAGCGGGGCGTCGATGCCGTGTTTCGCGCCCAGTCGCGCGATCACGCCGTTGCGGGCGTCGGCTTCGGTCGGGCGGCTGGCGAGGCGGTCGGCGTGGATCGAGTTGATCGAGTCCGCCGGGCCGCTGCGATAGCCCTCCACCACCTGATCGGGCAGGTCGTCGGGGAGGCTCGCGCCTTCGGCCCGGCCGACGGCGATGCATTCGCGGATCAGCGCGCGCATCAGCTCGGCGGCTTCGTCGTCGCGGGCGACGCCGGCGGGCTGGAGGGTGAGGGCGTTGACCGCGCCGGCGCAATTGACCGCGAGCTTGCGCCACGCGGCGGTCAGCCAGTCGTCGGTCAGGATCGTGTCGATCGGGCTGTGTGCGAACAAAGCGGCAAAGGCGCGTCCGGCGGCGTCGTCGGGGACGGTGAGGCTGCCGTTGCGGCGCTGAACGACTTGGCCGGGGGCGCGGCGTTCGGCGGGGATGTCGACGATGACGGGCGCGATGCGTGCCGGGTCGAGGGTGGGGAAGCGGCTATAATGCTCAACCCCGTTCTGGAGGATCGCAACGTGCGTGTCGGGGCCGACCAGCCGGTCGAGCCACAGCTGCGCGCCCGGGGCGTCATAGGTCTTGGTCACCACCAGCACCCAGTCGGCGGGCTGGGCGGTGGCGGGGTCGGTGAGGAGGTGCGGGGTGCTTTCGAGCACGCCGTCGGGCGTCTCGACCCGCAGCGTGGCGAACGGCGTGCGCGCGCACAGGGTGACGTCATGTTCAGGCGCGGCGATCAGCCAGGCGGCGATGCTGGCGCCGACCGCGCCGGTGCCGATAACGGCGATGCGGGTCAATTGTCGTTCCCGCTGAAGCGCCGCGCGGTGCTGGCTGGGTATTTCTTGAGCGCATCGCCGACGCGGGCCGGGCGGTCGAGCAGTTCACCGCCACAATTGGGGCAGGTTTCGTCCAGCTGATCGGCGCAGTCGGCGCAGAAGCTGCATTCGAACGAACAGATGAACGCTCCGCCCTGATCGGCGGGAAGATCGGTGCCGCAGCGTTCGCAGTCGGGGCGCATTTCGAGCATTTGACGTCCTTCGGCTGGTTGTCGGCTTGGCTCTACCCCGTTTGTGCTGAGCTTGTCGAAACACGATGGCTGAATTCAGCGAGGACGGGAGATCGCCCGTCGACGGGCTCAGGACAGGCCCTTCGACAGGCTCAGGGCAAACGGAGTTGGGGAGTTCGCAGAGTAAACCTAGCCGTCGAATACATAGACGTCGCGGCCGAAGGCTGGCGGCTGGTCGGTCGGGCTGGCGTGGTAGACCATGGCGATGGCGAGGCGCTCGCCGCCTTCGGGCAGGGGGTCGACGCGGTGTTCGATCGCGCCGGGGAAGCAGGTGAACAGGCCGGGGCGGGGGGTGAGCTGCGCGCTGCGCTCTTCGCCGTCGCGGAAGGACAGCGTTCCCGCACCTTCGGGGACCGTGGCGTAGAACACCCCGGTGACGATGTTGGCGTCGCGGTGCCAGTCATTGGTCGCGCCGCCGCCGCGCAGGACGTTGAGCGTGGTCGCGGAGCTCAGCCGGTTGCTGGCGAATACCGGCTGGCCAAGGCTGGCGCTGGCGAAATCGCGCAGCACGCCGTGATAGAGGCGCCAGAACCAATCGAGCCGGGCGCGCACGACATCACCCTCGACGATGGCGAAGCTCCAGCCGGGCGTGTCGATAATCGCGATCCGCTCCGGCGCATCGGCGAGCGCCGCGACCTGCGCCGCCCAGCCATCGGGCAAGTGGCCTTGCGCGGCGAGGTCGAGCGTTTGGAACGGTTGCCAGTCCGGCTCCACGCTTACGCCGCCGCCTTGCGCACCGCGTCGCAGATGCGATTCACCACCGCTTCGACCTGCGCCATATCCTCGCCTTCTGCCATCACGCGGATCACCGGTTCGGTGCCCGAGGGGCGGATGACGAGGCGGCCGACGCCCTCCAGCTCGGCTTCGGCGGCGGCGATCACGTCCTGCACCGCGCCGTGTTCGAGTGGCTTGCCGCCCGAGAAGCGGACATTCTTGAGCAATTGCGGCAAGGGATCGAAGCGGTGCAGCACTTCGCTCGCCGGGGCGCCGGCGCGGACGATTTCGGCGAGGATCTGCAGCGCCGCGATCAGCCCGTCGCCGGTAGTGGCATAGTCGGACAGGATGATGTGGCCCGACTGTTCGCCGCCGACATTGTAACCCGAGGCGCGCATCTTTTCGAGGACGTGGCGGTCGCCGACCTTGGTGCGGACGAGACCCAGCCCCTGGGCGGAAAGATGGCGTTCGAGGCCGAGATTGGACATGACCGTCGCGACGAGACCGCCGCCTGCGAGCCGCCCCTGGCGCGCCCAGCCGCCGGCGATCGCCGCCATCAGCTGATCGCCATCGACCACCTGACCCTGTTCGTCGGCGACGATCAGCCGGTCGGCGTCGCCGTCCAATGCGATGCCGATATGCGCGCCCGATGCGACCACCGTCTCGCACAAGGTGAGCGGCGCGGTCGAGCCGACCTGGTCGTTGATATTCTTGCCATTGGGCGAGACGCCGATCGCGACGACTTCGGCGCCCAGTTCCCACAGCGCGGAGGGTGCGACCTGATAGGCGGCACCGTTGGCGCAATCGACCACGATCTTGAGCCCGTCGAGGCTGAGATCGGCGGGGAAGGTTGCCTTGGCGAAGTGGATGTAGCGGCCCTTTACGTCATCGACGCGGCGGGCGCGGCCGATGTCGGAGGACGGGGCGAGCGGGATGTCGGCGTCGATCAGCGCCTCGATCGCCGCCTCATCCTCGTCCGACAGCTTGAAGCCGTCGGGGCCGAACAGCTTGATGCCATTGTCGGCGTACGGATTGTGGCTGGCGGAGATCATCACGCCGAGGTCGGCGCGCATCGAATGGGTGAGCATCGCAACCGCCGGGGTGGGCATGGGGCCGACCAGGGTCACGTCCATGCCGACGCTGGTGAAGCCCGCGACCAGCGCGCTTTCGATCATGTAACCCGACAGGCGGGTGTCCTTGCCGATCACCACGCGGTGGCGGTGATCGCCGCGCACGAAATGCTTGCCGGCCGCCATGCCGACCTTCATCGCCATCGCCGCCGTCATGTGGCCCGCATTGGTCGCGCCGCGGATTCCGTCCGTTCCGAAATATTTTCTTGCCATATCTGCCCGCTTTGCGACGTTGCCCCCGCTTGCATCGACCTTCAGTCCATGCTGGCCCGCAAGTGGCGGCTCTGCACGCTTCCGGTGCTCACGTACCTTGAGTACGCTGCGCTCCGGGTCGTACAGAACCACCACTTTCGGCTCAGCCTGAACTGAATCTCGATACAAGCCAATTCCCGTGGCGCGGTCATAGCGCCGCTTTTTCGCAAGGGCGAGCATGTCGCAAGCAACCCGTATCTTCGTTGCACTCATTCTGGCGCTGGCCATCGGGGTTCTCGCCGCCGCGCTGGCGCCCGAGCGCGCGCTGGTCGCCGCCGAGTGGGTCCAGCCGATCGGCACGATGTGGCTGCACGCGTTGCAGATGACGATCGTGCCGTTGGTGGTGTCGTTGCTGATCACCGGCATCGCGGCGACGGCGGAGGCGGCGCGGGCGAGCACGCTGGCGACACGGGCGTTCATTACCTTCATCGTGCTGTTGTGGATCAGCTCGGCGCTGGGCGGGGCGATCGCGCTGGGGCTGTTGTCGGCGTTTCCGCTGGGGGCGGATCTCGGCACGGCGTTGAGCGCGGCATTGGGCGCCGCGCCGCCGACCGGTGAGATCCCGCCGTTCTCCGCCTTCCTCGTCGCGCTGGTGCCGTCGAACCCGATCGCCTCGGCGGTCAATGACGCGTTCCTGCCGATGATCCTGTTCACCACCGTGTTCGCCTTTGCGATCACGCGGCTGCCGCTTGAGGAACGCGAGCGGCTGACCGGGTTTTTCCAGGCGATCGGCAATGCGATGCTGGTCGTGATCAACTGGGTGCTGTGGCTGGGGCCGATCGGCGTCGGCGCGCTCGCCTATGTCGTCGGCGCGCGGGCGGGGACGGCGGCGTTCGGGGCGCTGCTCCATTATGTCGCGATCCTGTGCACGGTCGGCATCGTGCTGTGGCTGCTCGCCGTGCCGTTCGCCTGGGGCGTGGCGAAGGTGGCGCCGGGGCGGTTCATCCGCGCGATCGTGCCGAGCCAGGTGGTCGCGGCATCGACGCAAAGCTCGCTCGCCAGCCTGCCGGCGATGCTGCGCTCGACCGAATCGCTTGGCGTGCCGGTGGCGCGCGCGGGCGTGGTGCTGCCGCTCGCCGTCGCGCTGTTCCGCTGGACCGGGCCGGCGATGAACTTTGCGGTCGCGATCTATGTCGCGCACTGGTTCGGGATCGAGCTGACTGCGGGGCAGATCGCTGCCGGCTGGGCGGCAGCGGCGATCACGACGATGGGCGCGGTTGGCTTGCCGGGGACGATCAGCTTTGTCTCGTCGATCGCGCCGATCGCGATCGCGATGGGCGTGCCGATCGCGCCGCTGGGGCTGCTGGTGGCGGTCGAGACGATTCCGGACATCTTCCGCACGCTGGGCAATGTCGCGATGGATGTTGGCGCGACGCGGGCGATTGCGGGTGAGGGGGAAGCGGACAGCGAGGCGGATGCGTTGTTGCGCGAGGGGGCGTAACACCTGCTCGTCACCCCGGCCTTGTGCCGGGGTCCACTCCGCCTCACGCGCGGCGATGGAGCCTGAAGCTCCGCGCCTGCCTCCCGGTGGACCCCGGCACAAGGCCGGGGTGACCAGCGCTGTTTATTTCAACAACACAAGCTCTTCCGCCATGCTGGGATGCAGCGCCACGGTCTGGTCGAAATCGTCCTTGGTGAGGCCTGCCTTGACCGCGACTGCCGCCGCCTGGAGGATTTCGGGGGCGTCGGGGCCGATCATGTGGAGGCCGAGGACTTTGCCCGAGTTCGGTTCGCAGATCATCTTGTAGAGCGCGCGTTCGTTGCGGTTCGCCAGCACATTCTTCATCGCGCGGAAGTCCGAGGTGTAGACCTTTACCGCGCCGAATTTCTGCTTGGCCTCGCTCTCGGTCATGCCGACGCCGGCGATGGGCGGGTGGCTGAACACGGCGGAGGGGATGCAGCCATAGTCGACGGTGGTCGGCTTGTTGCCGAACACGGTGTCGGCGAAGGCCTGTCCCTCGCGGATCGCGACGGGGGTCAGCTGGACGCGGTTGGTGACGTCGCCGACTGCGTAGATCGAGTCGACCGAGGACTTGTTGTCCGCGCCGACCACGACCGCGCCCTTGCCATCCAGCTCGACCCCGGCTTCGGCGAGGCCCAGGCCATCGGTGTTGGGGACGCGGCCGGTGGCGAAGAGGACGCAGTCGACCTCCATATCGTCATGGTTGGTCATGCTGACCTTGAGGGTGCCATCGGCCTGCTTCTCGATCCCGCGGAATTCGGCGTGGAAGCGGAAATCGATGCCCTTGGTCATCGAAATCTGGAGCAGCCGATCGCGGATCTGCTCGTCATAGCCGCGCAGGATGACATCGGAGCGGTTGATCAGCGTCACCTTGCTGCCAAACTCGTTGAAGATGCCGGCGAACTCATTGGCGATATAGCCCGCGCCCGCGATCAGCACCCGCTTGGGCAGCGCGTCGAGGTGGAACACCTCGTTCGAGGTGATGCCATGTTCGTGGCCGGGGCAGGCGGGCACGAGCGGGCGCGCGCCGACCGCGATCAGGATCTTGGCCGCGCTGATGGTGCGGCCGCTGGCTAGTGTGACCTCATTGGGGCCGGAGACGGTGGCGCGTTCGTGGACGATCTCGACCCCATGGCTGTCGAGCGTGTTGGTGTAAGCGCCGTTCAGCCGGTCGACCTCCGACAGGACATTGTCGCGCAGCACCGCCCAGTCAAAGTCGCAATCGGGAACGTTCCAGCCAAAGCGGCGCGCGTCCTTCAGATCCTCGGCGAAATGCGCGCCATAGACGAGCAGCTTTTTGGGCACGCAGCCGCGGATGACGCAGGTGCCGCCGACGCGATATTCCTCGGCGATCGCGACCTTCGCGCCGTGCGCGGCGGCAACGCGCGAGGCGCGGACGCCGCCGGAGCCTGCGCCGATGACGAAGAGGTCGTAGTCGTAATCGGCCATGTCGGGCTCCTGTTGGGTCGTCGGAGCGGGAGATAGGGGGCTGGGGTGGGATTGCCAACGGAGGGGGTGGTGTTCGTCCGCACCTTCCGTTCGTCACCCCGGACTTGTTCCGGGGTCCACGGTGCCGCACTTCCGGGGCCCTGGCCTCTTGCTTCGCGCCTCGTCTCCCGGTGGACCCCGGCACAGGGCCGGGGTGACGATGGGGCTATTTTGCTGCGCGACCGGCACGCCACCAGCAAAAGGCTCCCAGCGCGAACGGGATTCCAAAGAACAGCGCATAGATATCCCAAAATTCCATCAGAATTGCAGGAATTGAAGCGGGTTCAAGTGCCGGGAGAAGCAAGGGAAACAGCATGATTGGCGGAGTAACCCACAATCCCCATGCTGCCCGCCGCCACAGGATATCCGACGAGGGTGGCGTGGAGAACCATCGCCAGAACCCGTTTCCTGTTTCGCCGACCCATTTCATCGGATCACAATAGGCGCCTCTTGAACGGCGCACCAATGATTTCAGCCGCCAGTGCTTCCCTCACCGCTTCCGCACAAACTCCGCGCGCAGCACCAAGCCCTTGATGCCGTCGAACTTGCAGTCGATCTCCTGTGGGTCGCCGGTGAGGCGGATCGATTTGATCAGGGTGCCGCGCTTGAGGGTTTGGCCGGCGCCTTTGACGGTCAGGTCCTTGATCAACGTGACCTGATCGCCGTCGGCGAGCAGATTGCCGACCGAGTCGCGGACTTCGACGCTCTCCTCAGCGGAAACCGCCGCCACCTGCGACGCGGGGACCCATTCGCCGCTGGCCTCGTCATAGACGTAGTCGTCGTCGCTCATGCGAAGGCTCTCCGGATCAGGTCGTCGGTGGAGGGGTCGAAGTCCTGGCCGCCGCGCTCGGCGGCCTTGGCCATTTCCTTGCCGAGTTCGACGCCGAACTGGTCGAACGGGTTGATGCCGAGCAGGGCGGCGCTGACGAAGGTGCGGTGTTCGTAGAAGGCGATCAGCGCGCCCAAGGTGCGCGGGTCGAGTTCGTCGAGCAGGAGCGTCATCGACGGGCGGTCGCCGGCATAGGCGCGGGCCGGATCGTCATTGGCGCGGCCGGCCATCAGCGCGGCACCCTGGGCGAAGCAGTTGAGCAGGAGCGCGCGGTGGTGATCCTCGGCCAGCGTGTCGCCGCCCTCGATTACTGCCAAGAATTCGAGCGGGATCAGGTGCGTGCCCTGATGCAGCAGCTGAAACACCGCGTGCTGCGCATCGGTGCCGACGCCGCCCCAGGTGATCGGCGCGGTGGCGCGGCCGACGGGCTGGCCGTCCGCCGTCACCGACTTGCCATTCGATTCCATCTCGAGCTGCTGGAGGTAGCTGGGGAGGAGGCGCAGACGCTCGTCATAGGCGAACACGCCGCGTGTCTGAGCGCTGCGATTCTGGGTGTAGTAAAGGTCGGCGAAGGCGGCGAGCACGGGCGCGTTGCTGCGCAGATCGGTCAGGCGGAAATGGCGGTCCATCTCCGCCGCGCCGTCCAGCAGCTCCTCGAACGCGTCCCAGCCCAAGGCGATCGCGGCGGGGAAGCCGATCGACGACCAGAGCGAATAGCGCCCGCCGACGCTCTCGCCGAATGGCAGGATGCGGGTTTCGTCGACGCCCCATTCGACCGCCTTGTCCGGCGCGGCGGTGAGCGCGATCACACGACCATAGGGATCCTCGACGCCATGTTCGCGCATCCAGTCGAGCGCGCTGGTGGCGTTGAGCAGGGTTTCGGTGGTGGTGAAGGTCTTTGATGCGACCGCGATCAGCGTGGCGTGCGGGTCGAAGCTGTCGATCGCCTCCTCCAGCGCGCAGCCGTCGATGTTCGAGACGATGGCGACGTCATAGCGGTCCATATCGCGGCCGAGCGCGTCGATCAGCAATTCGGGGCCGAGCGCGGAGCCGCCGATGCCGATGTGCAGGACATGGCGGATCGGGCCGAGCGCTTCGGCCTCGATCGCGTCGATCAGGCCGCGCATGCGGGCGTGATAGGCGGCGGCGCGGGCGACGCTGTCTTCGCCGCCCTCACCGCGTTCGGCGGTGTGCTCGGCGGCGCGGCCTTCGGTGACGTTGACCGGCTCGCCCGCGAACAGCGCGTCGCGCTTGGCGGTGAAGTCGGTCGCCTTGGCGAGCGCGGCGAAGGCGTCGAGCGCGGCGGCGTCGAGATGGGTCTTCGAAAAGTCGAAATGGATGCCGGCGACATCGGTGGTAAGCGATGCGAGCCGGTTCGCGTCGGCGGCGAACAGGTCGTTGAGCGGGGTGCGCGGCAGCGATTCGATCGCGCTCCAGTCGGGGGTCGCCATGTGCCTGTCTCCTTTTGGGTCGCGGCGCGTGTAGCGTGATGGGTGGGGCTTCGCCAGTTGGAACTCCCCTCCCTGCAAGCGAGGCCAGGTGCTTGCGCAACCAATGTCGTCACCCCCGCGAAAGCGGGGGCCCATCTCCTGCAGACTAGGCGCATCTCACCGGCGCGGTTAGCCGCCCGTCCGGGAGATGGGCCCCCGCTTTCGCGGGGGTGACGGAAGTTTTGTGTTGGCACTGCCGGGGCAGCAACACCGCAAGACTGCCTTGACGATGCCACACACCCAATTCACAGCAGCGTCATGGACGATTCCGCCACGGCGCAGACCGCCGCCCCCGCCGAGACCCTCAAGCCGCGCTCCGAGCTGCGGGATACGCTGAGCTTCCTTTTGAAGCTCGCGATCCTGGTGTTCATCGTGCGCAGTTTCGTGTTCGCGCCGTTCAGCATCCCGTCGGGGTCGATGCTGCCGCGCCTGCTGGTCGGCGACTATCTGTTCATCACCAAGTGGAACTACGGCTATTCGAAGCATTCGCTGCCGTGGAGCCTGCCGCTGATTCCGGGGCGCGTGTTCGCCAAGGATCCGGCGCGCGGCGATGTGGTGGTGTTCAAGGCGCCGCCGGACGCGAAGACCGACTGGATCAAGCGCGTGATCGGCGTGCCCGGCGATACGGTGCAGATGCGCGGCGGGCAGCTGATCCTGAACGGCAAGGCGATCCCGAAGCAGCGGGTTGCCGATTTCGTGCTGCCGATGACGCCCAACGCCGACTGCGATGCGGCGATCGAGGCGACGGCGGAGGGCACGCCGGTGTGCCGGATCGCGCGCTATCGCGAGACGCTGCCCGGCGGGAAGAGCTATGACGTGCTCGACGCGGGGATGAGTGCGGGCGACGATACCGAGCTGTTCACCGTGCCCGCGGGGCATGTGTTCCTGATGGGCGACAACCGCGACAATTCGAGCGACAGCCGGTTCGAACCGGCGCTGGACACGAGCGGCGTGAACCGGGGCGGCATCCGCTTCGTCCCGATCGAGAATATTCAGGGCAAGGCCGTGGTCAGCTTCTGGTCGACCGATGGCAGCGCCAGCTGGGTGCTGCCATGGACCTGGTTCAGCGCGGCGCGGTTCGACCGGATCGGGGACGGCTTTTGAGTGACAGCTTGCCCGGCTGGCTGGCCGGGGTGCTCGGCGCGGCTCCGGGCGACATGGCGCTGTACCAACGCGCGCTGACGCATGGCAGCCAGGGTGCGGTCAATTACGAGCGGCTGGAGTTTCTGGGCGACCGGGTGCTCGGGCTGACGCTGGCCGAGTGGCTGTATGAGCGGTTTCCGGGCGAGCCGGAGGGCAAGCTGTCGCGGCGCTTCAACGCGCTGGTGACCGGGCAGATGTGCGCGCAGGTGGCGCGCGAGATCGGCGTGTCGCAGCATCTGAAGCTGGGCAAGCAGGCGCGCGACGATGGCGCGTCGGACAGCGACAATGTGCTGGGCGATGTGATGGAGGCGCTGATCGGGGCGACGTTCCTCGATCAGGGGTTCGACGCGGCGCGCGCGCTGGTGCGGCGACTGTGGGACAGCCGGATCGACGCGCAGGAATCGGCGCCCAAGCATCCCAAATCGGCGCTGCAGGAATGGGCGGCGGCGAACAACCGCCGCGCGCCCGACTATGTGCTGGTCGACCGATCGGGGCCGGGCCATGCGCCGCGCTTTCGCGTGAAGGCGGAGATCGGCAAGCTGGCGGAGGCGCAAGGCGAGGGGTCGAGCAAGCAGGAAGCCGAGACCGCAGCGGCGGCGGCGTTGCTGGCGGTGCTGCAGAAATAGGCCAGAAATAGGGGTGGTCACCGCGGACTGGTTCCGGGGTCCGCCGCCTGTGCTATAACGTCAATGGATGCGCCCGTGGATGGGTGGACCCTGGCACAAGGCCGGGGTGACAAGTGTTTTTTGGACGGAGCGGTTTTGGATATCGAAGCACAGAAATGCGGCCTGATCGCCGTGGTCGGCGCGCCCAATGCGGGCAAGTCGACTTTGGTGAACGCTCTGGTCGGGCAGAAAGTGGCGATCGTCAGCCCCAAGGCGCAGACGACACGCGCGCGGCTGATGGGCATCGCGATTGCCGATGATACCCAGCTGTTGCTGGTCGATACGCCGGGGATTTTCGATCCGGCGCGGCGGCTGGACCGCGCGATGGTCGCCGCCGCGTGGGAAGGGTCGCAGGGCGCGGACCTGATCGCGCTTGTGGTCGATGGCAAGGGTGGGATCGGGCCGAAGGTGCGTAGCGTCGTTGCGGGGCTGAAGGACCGGCGCGAGCGCAAGATCCTGATCCTCAACAAGGTCGATATCGCCGACAAGCCGCGCCTGCTGGGTCATGCCGCGAGCCTGAATGAGCTGGCGGAGTTCGAGGATACGTTCTTCGTGTCGGCGACGACCGGGGATGGCGTGGCGGAGCTGAAGGCCGAGCTGGCCAAGCGCATGCCCGAGGGGCCGTGGCACTTCCCGGCGGATCAGGTGTCGGACGCGACCGACCGCATGCTGGCGTCGGAGATCACGCGCGAGCAGCTGTATCACTTGCTCCACGCCGAGCTGCCCTATGCCACCGCGATCGAGACCGAGCGCTATACCGAAAAGCCCGATGGGTCGGTCGAGATCTACCAGCAGATCCTGGTCGAACGGCCGACGCAGCGCGCGATCGTGCTGGGGCAGGGCGGGTCCAAGATCAAGGAAATCGGGTCGCGCGCGCGGGCCGAGCTGATGGAGTTGCTGGGGGTCAAGGTCCAGCTGTTCCTGCATGTGAAGGTGCGGCCGGGCTGGGAAGAGGATCGCAGCCTGTATCGTGAGATCGGGTTGGATTGGGTGGATTGAGGCTTCTTCAATCCTCCCCCGCCAGGGGGAGGTGTCAGCGCAGCTGACGGAGGGGGCGGAAGCACGACGGCCAAAAGGTTGAGGACATCGCATCCTCCCCCTCCGTCGCCTTCGGCGCCACCTCCCCCTGGCGGGGGAGGATTGATCGGGTCAGCCGAGCAGCGACTCCACCCACTCGGGCACCAGCGTTCCGGCGGGGCCGAGGCGGGTTTCCGCGAACCACGCGCTGCCTTCCGATCGGTCGAGGTTGAGTTCGAGCGTGTCGGCGCCGTGGTACTTCGCGGTGCGGACGAAACCGGCGGCGGGATAGACCGCGCCGGAGGTGCCGATCGACACGAACAGGTCGGCGCGGGCGATCGCGGCGTCGATCGCCTCCATATGGTACGGCATCTCGCCGAAGAACACGATGTCAGGGCGCAGCGCGGGCGCGTCGCACGAGGGGCAGGACGTGCCGGGCGGGAGCGGGTCGGCCCATTCGCTCTGGATGCCGCACAGCGCGCAGAGCGCGGACTTCAGCTCGCCATGCATGTGGAGCATGCGTTTCGATCCGGCGCGCTCGTGCAGATCATCGACATTCTGGGTGACCAGCAGCAATTCGCCGGGCCATTGCGCGTCGAGCCGGGCGAGGGCGTGGTGCGCGGCGTTGGGTTCGACGTTCGCCAGATTCGCGCGACGTTCGTCGTAGAAGCGGTGGACCAACTCGGGATCGTGCGCGAGCGCTTGCGGCGTGCACACATCCTCGACGCGATGCCCCTCCCACAGTCCGCCGGGGCCGCGAAAGGTGGCGACGCCGGATTCGGCGGAGATGCCTGCGCCGGTGAGGATGACGATGTTGCGGGGGTGGGTCATCGTGGCTCCTC
This sequence comes from uncultured Alphaproteobacteria bacterium, assembly GCA_942493255.1. Taxonomy (GTDB): domain Bacteria; phylum Pseudomonadota; class Alphaproteobacteria; order Sphingomonadales; family Sphingomonadaceae; genus Sphingomonas. The sequence goes on from OW818683.1 coordinate 498,185, forward strand.
AGCAGACCGGGGGGCGAGTTGGACCATCAGGGCCATCGCCAAAAGCAGTAAAAGCGCCCACAATGTCGTGGGAGAACCGAGCGTTCCATATTCCCGGACGTCGGAAAGGGCGACTAGCAGCCCGACGGCAAGCATTGCCCATGCAGCTGTTCGATCCAGCCGGTGAGACGATGCGAACAGCCAGAGTGTCGCGAAGGCGAAAACACCGAGAGCCAGCAATGCCAGCTTCCGACCCCATGGAAAGTTGACGTGCGAGCTTGTCGCAGCACCGCCATCGATGACGATGCCCAGCGTATAGCCACGATCGAGATAGACCCACTGGCTCGTCCCGGCGGCAAGGAGCAGGATGGCAAGGATCACTGCGGCAACGAGCTTCCAGCGGGTCATGCCCCCCTCGGCCCCAGCAGGATGATCGTGGTGCCGCTGAGCGCGACTGCGCCGCCGATCAGGTCCCAGCGGTCGGGGCGGGCGCCTTCGATCGCCCAGAGCCAGGCGATCGCGGCGGCAATATAGACCCCGCCATAGGCGGCGTAGGCGCGGCCGGCGTGGCCGGTCTCGACGAGGGTCAGTGCCCAGGCGAACACGAGCAGCGAGAGCGTGCCGGGGATCGTCCACAGAACCGACTTGCCGAGCCGGAGCCAGGCCCAAAAGGCGAAGCAGCCGGCGAGCTCGGCGAGGGCGGCGAGGAGGTAGGCGGCTAGGGTCATGGGGTGCGCTTGTACATGATTCGTCGCCCCGGCGCAGGCCGGGGCCGCCATGTGGAAAGGGAATCGCGCAAAACGTGGCGGCCCCCGGCCTGCGCCGGGGCGACGGTTAGTCGTCCTCGTCCTCATATCCCGCCAGTTCCAGCGCGCGCGCCTTGATCTGGTGCTGGCGGCACCAGTGGACCAGTGCGTCTTCGCGGCCGTGGGTGACCCAGACTTCCTTGGGCGCGATTTCGCGCAGCGTCGTGGTCAGTTCGTCCCAGTCGGCGTGATCGGAGAGGATCAGCGGGAGTTCGACATTGCGTTGGCGCGCGCGCTGGCGGACGGTCATCCAGCCGCTGGCCATCGCGGTGACGGGGTCGGGCAGGCGGCGTGACCAGCGGTCGTTGAGCGCACCGGGCGGGGCGAGGATGATGCGGCCCTGCAGCTCCTTTTTTGCGACGCCGGTGGCGGGGCGCAGTTCGCCGAGCGCGACGCCGTGGTCGATGTACAGGTCGCACAGCCGCTGCAGCGCGCCATGGATGTAGATCGGGTCGTCGAAGCCCATGCCGCGCAGCTCGGCGATCACCCGCTGCGCCTTGCCCAGCGCATAGGCGCCGACCAGCACGCAGCGTTCGGGTTCGGCGCGCAGGGCGGCGAGGAGCTTGTCGATCTCGTCGGTCGTTTCGGGATGGCGGAAAACCGGGAGGCCGAAGGTCGCTTCGGTCACGAACACGTCGCATTTGACCGGGCGGAAGGGTTCGCAGGTCGGGTCGGGTCGGCGCTTGTAATCGCCCGAGACGACAATGCGCTCGCCGCGATGGTCGAGCACGATCTGCGCGGAGCCGAGGACATGGCCGGCGGGGACGAAGCCGATGTCGACATCCCCCGCCTTGACGGTTTCGCCATAGGCGACCGGGTGGGCGGTCTGGGGGCCGTAGCGGGCATCCATGATCGCGAGCGTTTCAGGGGTCGCCCACACCGCGCCATGGCCGCCGCGCGCATGGTCGGCATGGCCGTGCGTGACGAAGGCGCGCGGCTTGGGCTGTGACGGATCGATCCAGAGATCGGCGGCGGGGACGTAAATCCCCTCCGGATGCGGTTCGAGCCAGTCGCCGAGCTTTGCCATCATGCCTATATGGGTGGGATGCGCGATGGTTCCCAGCCCGGATGAGTGACCTGCCCGAACCGCTGGAGCGCTGGTTCGCCGCGCGGGGGTGGACGCCGCGGCGGCATCAGCTGGAGATGCTGGAGGCCGGGCGGGCCGGGAAGCATGCGTTGCTGGTCGCCGCGACCGGGGCGGGGAAGACGTTGGCGGGGTTTTTGCCGACGCTGACCGAACTGATCGAGGCGCCGGGCGAAGGGCTCCACACGCTCTATATCTCGCCGTTGAAGGCGCTGGCGGTGGACGTGCAGCGCAATCTGCTGACCCCGATCGAGGAGATGGGGCTGAACATCCGCGTCGAGACGCGCACCGGCGATACGTCGCACGAGAAGAAGGTGCGCCAGCGCGCGCGGCCGCCGCAGATCCTGCTGACCACGCCCGAATCGCTCAGCCTGCTGCTGTCCTATGAGGACAGTTTCCTGATGTTCGCGGGGCTGAAGACGCTGGTGGTGGATGAGGTGCATGCCTTTGCCACCGGCAAGCGCGGCGACCTGTTGGCGCTGGCACTGGCGCGGTTGCAGACGATTGCGCCGGATATGCGGCGGGTGGCGCTGTCGGCGACGGTGGCGGACCCCGATGGCTATCGCGCATGGCTGGCGCCGCATGGTGATATCGACAACGTCGACCTGGTGGTGGGTGAGAAGGGCGCGGATCCCGATATCGCGATCCTGCTGCCCGAGGGCCGCGTGCCGTGGTCGGGGCATAGTGGCCTGTATGCGATCCCGCAGGTGATGGCGGAGATCGAGACGCACAAGACGACGATCGTGTTCTGCAACACGCGCGGCCTGTGCGAGCTGGTGTTCCAGAATCTGTGGAAGGCCAACGACCTGCAGCTGCCGATCGGGGTGCATCATGGCAGTTTGAGCCTGGAGGCGCGGCGTAAGGCCGAGCAGGCGATGGCGGACGGCAAGCTGCGCGCGTTGGTCGCGACCGCCAGCCTCGATCTCGGCGTCGATTGGGGCGATGTCGATTGCGTGATCCAGATGGGCGCGCCGAAAGGATCGTCGCGGTTGTTGCAGCGGATCGGGCGCGCCAATCACCGGCTGGACGAATCGAGCGAGGCGGTGCTCGTGCCGGGCAATCGCTTCGAATATCTCGAGGCGCGCGCGGCGCTCGATGCGGTCGAGGCGGGCGAGCTGGACAATGACGTGTTCCGCGCCGGCGCGCTCGACGTGCTCGCGCAGCATGTGATGGGGGTGGCGTGCGCCGCGCCGTTCGATGCCGGGGCGTTGCTGCGCGAGGTGCAGGGGGCGCTGCCCTATTCGGCGCTGGATGCAGAGACGTTCGATCGCGTGCTGAACTTCATCGCCGATGGCGGCTATGCGCTGAGGGCGTACGACAAGTTCAAGCGGCTGACGCGCACGCCGGACGGGCTGTGGCGGGTGACCAAGCCGGCCTTTGTTGCGCAGCATCGGTTGAACGCGGGGATCATCGTCGAATCGCCGATGCTCGATGTGCGGTTCAAGAATGGGCGGCGGCTGGGCAAGGTCGAGGAGAATTTCGGGTCGCAGCTGTCGCCCGGGGACAGTTTCTTCTTCGCGGGAATGGCGGTCGAGGTCGAGCGGGTCGAGCTGACCGATGTGATCGTGCGCGCGACCGCGAAACCGGCGCGGATCGTGTCGTACATGGGTCTGCGCCTGTCGATCAGCTCCACGCTGGCGGAGCGGGTGCGGCGGTTCCTGGCCGATCCGAGCGAATGGGCGCGCTTCCCCGACGATGTGCGCGAATGGCTGGAGGTGCAGCAGCGGCGCTCGCAACTGCCCGCGCCGGGGCGGTTGCTGGTCGAAACCTTCCCGCATGAGGGGCGGCATCACATGGTGGTGTACAGCTTCGAGGGCTGGAACGCGCACCAGTCGCTGGGCATGCTGGTGACGCGGCGGATGGAGGCGATGGGGCTGAAGCCGATCGGCTTTGTCGCGAACGATTATGCGCTGGCGGTGTACGGGCTGGAGCCGATCACCGATCCGGCGGCGCTGTTTTCGCCCGATATTCTGGAGGATGAGTTCGTCGATTGGGTGCAGGGATCGGCGTTGCTCAAGCGCGCGTTCCGCGAGGTGGCGATCATCGGCGGACTGGTCGAGCGGCAGCAGCCGGGGAAGAAGAAGACCGGGCGCCAGGTCACGTTTTCGACCGATTTGATCTATGATGTGCTGCGCAAATATGAGCCCGATCATCTGCTGCTCAAGGCGGCGTGGGCCGATGCGCGCGCGCGGATGACCGATGTCGGGCGGCTCGCCCATCTGCTCGATACCGCGGCGGAGCAGATGGTGCATGTCGACCTCGATCGCGTCAGTCCGATGGCGGTGCCGGTGCTGATCATGATCGGGCGCGAGACGGTGGCGCAGGGTGCTGCCGAGGACGCGATGCTGATCGAGGCCGAGGCGCTGGCGGTCGAGGCGATGCGGGTGGATTGAGCGGGGTTTCGCTTCCCTCAAGTACATTTGCTGCGCAGCATGGAGAGGTATAGGATCGCGGGATGCGGTCGCTCTTCCTCATGCCGCTCTTTGCAGCGTTCGGCGCCCAACCCGCGCCCGAAGAGACGTTGCCGCCGCGCCCCGCGGCCGAGGCGGCCAGCGAGACGGTCGCGCTGGGTGCGATTGAGACACGGATGACGGTTCCGGTGTCGATCGGCGGTGCGGCGCCACAGCCGTTCATCATCGATACCGGTGCCGAGCGATCGGTCGTGTCGCGCCAGCTGGCGGGGCAGTTGGGGCTGGCCGCCGGGCCGCAGGTGCGGCTGACGACGATGACCGGAAGCGCGCAGGTGCAGACCGTGGTGGTTCCGTCGCTGTCGGTCGGCCCGGTGCGCGACGGGCGCGCGTTCAACGCCCCGGCGCTGGAGGCGGCGCATCTGGGTGGACACGGACTGCTGGGGATCGAGCAGTTGCGCGGCCATATGGTCGCGATCGACTTTGACCGGCGGGAGATGGCGGTGCGGCCGTCGCGGGGTACGGCGCGCACCCGCACCGTCGCGCGCGACGCAGAGGAGATCGTGGTCATCGCGCGCAACCGCATGGGCCAGCTGATCGTCACCGAGGCGCAGTTCGAGGGGCATCGTGTGACCGTGGTGCTCGATACCGGGTCGCAGATCAGCATGGGCAATCTGGCGCTGCAACGGCGGCTCAAGCGGATCGCGCTAAAGGGGCCGATCGAGCTGACCAGCGTCACCGGCGAGAAGCTGACGGTCAATTATCACATTGCCGGGCAGGTTCAGATTGGCGGCGTGGTGATGCGCGGCCTGCCGGTCGCTTTTGCCGATGTGCCACCGTTCGACCATTTCGGGCTGTCGAAAGAACCGGCGCTGATGTTGGGGATGGACGCGCTGCGCGCCTTTCGCCGGGTCGAGATCGATTTTCCGGCGCGCCGGGTGCGCTTTATGATGACGCGCAGCAGCACGCCGCCGACCGGATCGCGGATCGGTTGACGCGCCGCGTCGGGGGCGCGATAGCGGGGTATGGTTCCCTTTTCGTTCGCTGGTCATGATCTGTGCGCGCTGCCCGAGGCGGCGCTGTACTGGCCGGCGCGGCGTGCGTTGATCGTCGCCGACCTGCATTTCGAGAAAGCGAGCTGGTTCGCGCGCTGGGGGCAGCTGCTGCCACCCTATGATAGCCTGGCGACGCTGGACGCGCTGGCGGCGTTGGTGGCGCGCACGGAGGCGCGCGAGCTGTGGTGCCTCGGCGACAGCTTTCATGATTCGGCAGGGTGCGAGCGCTTGCCGGAGGCGGCGCGGGTGCGGCTGCGGGCGCTGACCGGGGCATTGGAGTGGAATTGGATCACCGGCAATCACGATGCGGCGCTGGCCGAGCAGGCGGCGATCGACCATTGCGGCGGGCGCGTCATGGTCGAGGCCGAGGTCGACGGCCTGTTGCTGCGGCATGAGGCCGAGCCGGGCGAGTTGCGGCCCGAACTATCGGGGCATTTCCACCCCAAATTGCGCGTGCGGACGCGCGGACGGCAGGTGGCGCGGCGCTGCTTCGTCGCGACGCAGACCAAGCTGATCCTGCCGGCGTTCGGCGCGCTGACCGGCGGGCTGGATGTCGATCATCCGGAGATTGTGCGTGCGGTGGGGCGCGGCGCGCAGGCGCTGGTGGCGCTGGAGGACCGGTTGTTGCGCTTTCCGATTGCGGCGTAGTTTGCTGCGTTAAATCGCCCAACGGCCGTTTGCCCTGAGCTTGTCGAAGGGCGGCATTTGACACCAGGGAGTGCAGGAGTGGTGCTTCGACAAGCTCAGCACAAACGGGTCTGAAGCGATCCACGATGAGCGCGGGTTGGCCTCGCTCAACCTAACTACTTCCGCCGTTCGGTCTTGCCGGTGCAACTCGCCGGGCCGGGGCCGCTGATCAGGCAGGCGGCGTTGCCGGTGACGCGCACCGATCCGGTGCCAAGCGACGCGATTTGCGCGGTGTAGCGGGCGGTGAAGCGGCTGTCCCCGGCGCTCTGTGCCTGAACGGTGAGGTCGTTGACGGTCATTCCGGTCGCGTCGATCGATCCCGCGCCATAGCTGCCGAAGCGCGCGGTGCGGGTCGTGCCGCCCTTGATCCGTACGGCGCCGGTGCCGGTCAGCGTCACCGCGAGCTGGTCGGTTTCGAGCCGGGCGATGTTGAGCGATCCCGCGCCGTTGACGCCCAGGTCGATCCGCTGCCCCGCGATCCGGTCAACCTCCACCGAACCGCCGCCATTGATGTTGATGCCACGCAGGCCGCGTGCGCCGACGGTGATCGTCAGCGGGCCGCTCGCTTCGCTCCACCCCTCGAAGGTCTGGTTGCGCGGGCCGATCACCAGCTGACCGCCCATGTTGCGGACGCTGACCCGGTCGAGCGCGCGGCGGTCGCCGGTGATTGTCGCCTTTGGCGGCTGGCCGTCGATCACCTTGACGAGGAACGGGCCGTCGACGCGCAGCCGTTCAAAGCCGGTGAGCATGACGGTGTTGCTTTCCGCCGCCTGCGGTACAGGGGCCGCGCCGACAGCGAGAAGCGGGGCGAGGATCAGAAGGCTGCGCATGGAGCGGGCATCGCACCGATTGCCCGCCCCGCGCAAGTGACGTGCCTCAGCTACAGCGCGCGTCGCCCGAGCCCATCTTGCTGACCGAGCATTTCGCGCCGCCGGTCAGCTCGACATCGCCCGACCCGACCAGCGAGATGTCGGCCGCGCCGCTGACCTGCGCGCGGACATTGCCCGAGCCCGCGATCGAGATGTCGGCGGTGCCCGCCTTGAGGCCGGCGGCGCCGACATTGCCCGATCCGGCGATCGACACGTCCAGCATGCTCGCGGTGCCGCCGCCGACCGTGATGTCGCCCGATCCGGCGATCGAGAAATCAGCCTTGCCGCCGGCGAGGCTGGTGAGGGTCATATTGCCCGAGCCCGCAACCGCGCCCGCGAAATCGCCCTTCGCCGCGTCGATCGTCATATCGCCCGATCCGGCGATATCGGCGCCGGCGAGCGCGGGGAGGGTGACAATGATCTTCGCACCCTTGTCGCCGCCCCAGTTCCACTCGCCATCCTTGCGCCCAATGCGCAGCGTGTTGCCGTCCTTGCGAATTTCGAGCCGGTCGAGCAGCGCGCTGTCGCCCTCCGCCGTGACCGAGAAGGCGCCGGTGCGAACCTCGACATCGTCGGCACCGCGCAGCGACACGCCGGTGAAGTCGGCGACCTGGAAGCTGCGCGTGGCGCCCTCTCCGCTCGGCTGGACGACATCGCCGCTCATGCCGCCGGCGAAGTTGCAGCCGGCAAGCGGGAGCGCGATGGCAGTGGCGAGCAGGGCGGCGAAGCGAGTGCGGTTCATCGGGGTCTCTCCCATGTGTATTGGTTTAATAATACACGCGGTCGAACAGGGTTGCAAGCGTCTGTGATCGTCCCCGTGCCCGTAGCAGGCGAACGAAAAAGGGCGGCCCCGCAGGACCGCCCTTGTCGTCATGGAATCGGCGTCGCGCGATCAGGCGCTTGCCTTCTCCTTGTTGTAGATCGCGGCCGAGGCACGCAGGATCTCAAGCAGCTTTTCCAGCGCAGCCTTTTCGTCGATCTGCTCCATCGCGGCGAGCTCACGCGCGAGGCGCGAGGCGGCGGCTTCGAAGATCTGGCGTTCGGAATAGCTCTGCTCGGGCTGGTCGTCGGCGCGGAACAGGTCGCGGACCACTTCGGCGATCGACACCAGGTCGCCCGAATTGATCTTCGCTTCATATTCCTGGGCGCGGCGCGACCACATGGTGCGCTTGACCTTGGGCTTGCCCTTGAGCGTGTCGAGCGCCTCACGCAGCGTCTTGTCGCTCGACAGCTTGCGCATGCCGACGCTTTCCGCCTTGTTGGTCGGAACGCGCAGGGTCATTTTCTCTTTTTCGAAGCGGAGCACGTACAGCTCAAGCTGCATGCCCGCGATTTCCTGTTTCTGGAGCTCAATCACACGGCCCACGCCGTGCTTGGGGTATACGACATAATCGCCGACATCGAAGGACAGCGCCTTGGCAGCCATGTGCGGGAAGCCTTTCTTATGAACTCGCGCCCCTAAGGGATTGCGTCACAGGCCCGGTGCAGTTACCGGGCGGGTGAAGCCGGGTCGGGGCAAATCAAACACGGTCTCCAGTACCGAAACGCGATTCCTCGCGTCCGACGCGGTGTTTAACACAGATGCAATAAAATTACCACACCGGAATTGCGCGCGTCCGGAGTGGGCGCGCGACGTGGTGTCGCGTGGAATGAAACGCTGGCGTCTCAGCCGGTGAGGCAACCGGCCGGACCTGAAACCCTCAATCCCCCGCGCCGGGTTCGGGCGAGAAATACTTCTCGTACTTGCCCTCTTCGCCCTTGTGCGCGTCGGCGTCTTCGGGGGTCTGTCCGGCGTTGCGCGTGACGTTGGGCCATTGCGCGGAGAAGGTGTTGTTGAGCTCGAGCCACTGCTCCAGCCCGCTTTCGGTGTCGGGCAGGATCGCCTCGGCCGGGCATTCGGGCTCGCACACGCCGCAATCGATGCATTCGCTCGGGTTGATGACGAGCATATTCTCGCCCTCATAGAAGCAGTCGACCGGGCACACCTCGACGCAGTCCATATATTTGCAGCGGATGCAGGCGTCGGTGACGACATAGGTCATGGCAGGTTCGGCCCCTCATGCGCCCCAGGCGGGCGGTGATCTATCGCCTTCTGCTATGCCCGGCGGTTTGCAACGTCAATCTAGACGCGCTTTCTGCGAGACATTCTCAATCTTTGTCGGACCGGGTGCCGGGGGTCAGTTCGGTGTAGCAGCCCTGGGCCTCGGCCGGGGGGCCGCGGCGATGCGGCAATGCTTCGACGCGCACCACGCGCACCCGCCCGCCATGGGTGACGAAGGCGAGGATGTTGCCGGGCCGCACGGGCAGATGCGCGCGCTCGACCCGGCGGCCATCGATCCGCAAATGGCCGGATTCGGCGAGCGCGCGGGCGAAGTTGCGCGAGGCGGACAGGCGCGACCACCACAGGAAGCGGTCGAGCCGCATGGCGGCGGGGTCAGTCATCGGTCAGCGCGACCAGCTTGGCAAAGGCATGGCCCATCGAGGTATCGCGCGGCGGCGGCTTGGGCTTGGCGAGCGGGGTCAGCCCCTTCCACACCCAGCGCTGGGGCTGGCCCTCACGCGCGCGCAGGCCCTGAAAGCCGAGCTGCGCCATCAGCCGGGCGAGCGTGTCGGGGGTGAGACCCATGGAAGTGGCGAGCGCGGGATCCGGGGTGAACGGGGTGCGCCCCTTGCGCGCGTCATGCGCGGCGCGGGCGATGCGCTCGGCAAGGTCGATGCGCACCGCCTGTTGCCCGAGCGGGCGATAGCCGTGATCGAGCGATGCGCCGGGCGCGGTGCGGTGGAGGACGCTTGCTCCCTCGGTCGCGCCATCGCCAAGGTTCAGCAGCGTGCGGCGCGCGGCGGCGGCGCGCGGTTTGAGCAGGCCGGGCATGAACAGGTCGAGCGTGCCGATCACGATGCCGGCCTTGCGCAGCCGCTTGCGGTCATCGGGATCGAGCGCCTCGACCAGCGCCCCGGCGGCGCGGCGCGGCATCAGCCCGCCGGCCTGGACGAGCAGCCCGGCGAGCGCGCGCACACGGCTGCCCGCAGCGGCATCGCGACTGAGCGCGTCGAGCGTGGCGAGGTCGGGCAGGTCGGCGACGATGCGCGCGTCGAGCCAGCCGGCGATGCGTGCCAGCGCCGCATTGCGTTCGCGCGGGTTCAGCACATCGAGCGTGCGGCACAGCCGGATCGCGGGGCGCAGCGGATTGGCGGTGACGTCGAGATGCGCGACGCGTGACCCCTGCCAATGCACCTCCGCGCCGACCCGCGACAGCGCCGCGTCAGGCGCGTCGGCGAGCGCGGCGGCGCGGCGGCGCAGTTCGGGGGCGAGGCCCTTTTCGGCGGCGGCGAGCAGCATGCGCTTGTCGGCGGCGCGCGCATCGGGCGACACTTCGAAATGGAAGCCGCGCAACTGGCCGAGCGGGTGGTCCTCGACCGTCACTTCGCCCTCGGCCCCGATCACGACGGGGAGGTGCGAGGCATCGGCGCCGATCTGGCGCAGCAGCACGGTGGTGCGTTTGTCGACGAAGCGCTGGGTGAGGCTGGCGTGGAGCGCGTCGGACAGCTTTTCCTCAAGCGCGCGGGTGCGGTCGGCCCAATGCGCGGGGTCGTCGAGCCAGTCGGCGCGGTGTGCGATATAGGCCCAGCTGCGCGCGGCGGCGATGCGCCCGGCGATGCTTTCGACATCGCCATCGACGCGGTCGAGCCGGGCGATTTCGTCGGCGAACCACGTATGCGGGATATGGCCGCGCGCTTCGCTCAGGTGCCGGAACACGCGCGACACGAAGCGGGTGTGCGGATCGAGGCCGACCTTGCGGAAGTCGGGCAGGCCGCACGCCGCCCATAGCCGCGCAACGGCGCGGGGCGAGCGCACGCGGTCGCGCACCCAATCCTCGGCCGCGAGGCGCTTGAGCACCATCAGGTCGGTCGCCTCGGGTGCGGCGCGGAGCATCATATGGTCGGGCTTGCGCTCGAGGCTGGCGATCAGCGCGTCGATGCTGGTGAGGTCGGGTTCGCCCTCGCGCCAGTAGAGATGTTCGAGCGGGGGGACGCGATGCCCCTCGATCGCCGCGATCTCTTCGGGTGTGAACGCGCCGGGGCCTTCCTCGACCAAGGCGCCGAAGGTGCCGTCGCGCTGGTGGCGCCCGGCGCGTCCGGCGATCTGCGCCATTTCGGCGACGGTCAGGCGGCGTTGGCGGCGGCCGTCGAACTTGTTGAGGCTGGCAAAGGCGACGTGATGGACGTCGAGGTTGAGGCCCATGCCGATCGCGTCGGTGGCGACGAGATAATCGACCTCGCCCGCCTGAAACATCGCGACCTGCGCGTTGCGGGTGCGGGGGGACAGCGCGCCCATCACCACCGCCGCGCCACCGCGCAACCGCCGCAGCGCTTCGGCCACGGCGTACACCTCTTCGGCGCTGAACGCGACGATGGCGGAGCGTTTGGGCAGGCGCGAGAGCTTCTTGGCGCCGGCATAGCTGAGGGTCGAGAAGCGCGGGCGGGTGACGATCTCCGCTTCGGGGACGAGCTTGCGCGCAGCACCGGGCGCAGGCTGTCGGACCCCAGGATCATCGTTTCGTCGCGGCCGCGCGCGCGCAGGATGCGGTCGGTGAAGACATGGCCGCGTTCGGGGTCGGCGCCGAGTTGGCCTTCGTCGAGCGCGACGAACGACACCTCGCGGTCGAGCGGCATGCTTTCGGCGGTGCACAGGAACCAGCGTGCGCCGGGGGGTACGATGCGCTCCTCGCCAGTGACCAACGCCACTTCCTTCGGCCCCTTGATCGCGACGATGCGGTCATAGACTTCGCGTGCCAGCAGCCGCAGCGGGAAGCCGATGATGCCGCTCGAATGCGCCGCCATCCGCTCGATCGCGAGATGCGTCTTGCCGGTGTTGGTGGGGCCGAGCACCGCAGTGACCGGGCTGTTCGAGGAACGCGTCATCGCGTGACAAGATTGCCCCGACTCGACCGCTGCGCAAGGCGCAGCGCGCGGGTTTGCCTAGTGTTTTCGGTTAATAACACGCCCCGTCCCCGCACCGGCACGATTCGCCGCAAGACCAGCGCGCCTGTGACCTGCTTAATTTGACTTTAGCATATACTATCCACAACCGTTCGGGCCGAGGCCGGGGGAACGGCAATTCGTTCAAACGATTGTGAGTGGGGGCAGCGCGCCTTGTTTCTGCGCAGCGATCATGGATTGGAACAATCGGGCGGCGCGGCGGCGCTATCGTTCGGGCGTGGCGTCGATGTGCGCACGCCGGGCATGATCGAGCGATTCCGCGAAAAATATCCTGATTTCGAACTGATCCCCGATCTGGGGTCGCGCATTGGCAGCCGCGAATGGTTCCGCGGCGCGGCGACCTGTGCCGGGCTGTGCGCCTTTGTCTACCTGCTGTCGCCGGGGTTCGAGCGTCCGATTTTCGGTAGTGTTCCCTCGGCGCATGCCGCGAGCGCCGATCTGATGCGCGCGCAGTCGATCGCGCCGCTCGACAAGGGCGGCGTCACCGGCACGCGGCTTGCCGCCAATCGGCTGGTCTCCAGCCTGTCCGATACCCCAGAACGTCCGATCATTCAGCACAGCGTGACGCTGGGTTCGGGGAGCGGGCTGCAGGCCGCGCTCGCCCGTGCAGGCGTCGCCAATGGCGAGGCCGCCACTGCTGCCGATCTGATCGGTGGCGCGATGGCGCTGGGTGATCTGAAGTCGGGCACCCAGCTCGACCTGACGCTCGGCCGCCGGGTCGATAAATCGGCGCCGCGCCCGCTGGAGAAGCTGGCGTTCCGAGCGCGCTTCGACCTCAGCCTCGAGCTGGTGCGCACGCCTGCGGGTCTTGCGCTCAACGAAATTCCGATCGCGGTCGACCACACCCCGCTGCGCATTCGCGGGCGGGTGGGGGAGAGCCTGTATCGCTCGGCGCGCGCCGCCGGCGCGCCGTCGCGCGCGGTCGAAGCCTATATCCGTTCGATCGCCACCCGCATGCCGATCGGCCGGGTCGGGTCGGACGCGGAGTTCGACATCATCGTCGAACAGGCACGCGCCGCGACTGGCGAAGTGCAGCTGGGCAATTTGCTTTACGCGGGCCTTAATGGCGGCGGGTCGGGCAAGGTGCAGCTGCTGCGCTGGGAAGAGGACGGCAAGGTCAGCTGGTATGACGGCGCCGGCAAGGGCGAGCGCAAGGGCACGATGGCGATGCCGGCTTCGGGCCGGATCAGCTCGGGCTTTGGCTTGCGCCGCCATCCGGTGCTGCGCTTTACCCGGATGCACAAGGGGCTCGACATCGCGGCAGGGCATGGCGCGCCGATCCGCGCCGCCAATGACGGCGTGGTCGCGTTCGCCGGGCGCAATGGCGGCTATGGCAATTTCGTGCGGCTCAATCATAGCGGCGGCATGGGTACCGGCTATGGCCATATGAGCCGGATCGCGGTGCGTGGTGGCCAGCGGGTCAGCCGGGGTCAGGTGATCGGCTATGTCGGATCGACCGGCATTTCGACCGGGCCGCATCTGCACTACGAACTCTATCGCAACGGCGTCGCGATCAACCCGCGTTCGGTGTCCTTCTCGGTCGTGCAGCAATTGGGCGGCAACGACCTGCGCGCGTTCAAATCAAAGCTGTCGCAGCTGCTGGCGGTGCCGGTCGGCGGGACGCGGGGCAAGCCCGCCAAGACCGACGACGCGGAGTGATTGCGCGCCGGACGCTGATTGCGGCGGCGGCCATCGCCGGGGTTGCGCCCGCACTTGCGAAACCGCGTGCCGAGATCTGGAAATTCGACTCGCTCAAGCGCATCGGCGGGCTGACGCCGCGCGTCGAGGGTGCGCCCAAGCTGATCGACAGCCCGCTGGGCAAGGCGGTGCTGTTCGACGGGGTGCGCGACCGGCTGCTGATTCCGCGCCATCCGCTTGCCGGGACACCGCAGTTCACCTTTGAGGCGCTGTTCCGGCCTGATGGCGGGGCGTTCGAGCAGCGCTGGTTCCACCTTGAAAGCGGCGATGGATCGGCATCGACCGCGAAGGATGGGCAGCGGATGCTGTTCGAAATCCGCGCCGAGGGGAGTGAGTGGTGGCTCGATACCTTCCTGCTCGGCCCCGGCTATCGTGCGCCGCTGATCGATGCCGCCAAGCGCTGGCCGGTCGGGCGCTGGCACCATGTCGCGCAAAGCTATGACGGGCGGGTCTATCGCGCGTTCGTCAACGGGGTGGAGCAGGCGCGGGCCGAACTGGCCTTTGTTCCGCAGGCGGCGGGGGTGGCGTCGGTGGGGGTGCGGATGAATGGGGTGAACCCGTTCAACGGCGCGGTGCGCACCGCGGCGTTTACGCGGGGCAGAGCGCTGGAGCCGCGCGACTACGTCCTGAAAATCCCCAACCTCCGTTTGCCCTGAGCCTGTCGAAGGGCCGCTAGCGCGGGCTGCGGTGCTTCGACAAGCTCAGCACAAACGGAGCGAGGGTTGCCAGCGGCGGCCCTAGCGCCCTTGGGCGCGCCAACGCCGAATCGTGCGGTCGAGGATCTGGTCCTCCCCGCCCATGTGCCGCCACAGTTCGGAGAAGAGCGGGTCGCCCGACGCCGGGCGCTTGTTTTCCTCAAGCGCGTCGAACGCGACGCGCACCGGGGTGGCGACGCCTTCGCCGACCATGATGCATTCGCGGTTGCGCAGCGCGGGGATGGCGTCGAGGAAGCCGCGTGCGCCCTCGGGCATCGCCGCGCGGACGAACGCCTGATCGCGGTCGTTGTTGAGGCGCATCGAGATGATCGTGCCGCACTGCGACAGCACGCCCTCGGCCAGATCCGACGGGCGCTGGGTGATCAGGCCGAGCGACACGCCGTATTTGCGCCCTTCCTTGGCAATGCGGCTGAGGATGCGGCCGACCGATGATCCGTCGGCGTTGCGCTCGTTGGGAACGTAGCGGTGCGCCTCTTCGCACACCAGCAGGATCGGGCGCTGTGCTTCACCGCGCGACCAGATCGCATAATCGAACACCATGCGGCTGAGCACTGCGACGACGACGCTGGTGATCTCGCTCGGCACGCCCGACACGTCGATGATCGAGATCGGCTTGCCGTCGCCGGGCAGGCGGAAAATGCGCGAGATGAAGCTCGCCATCGTGTCCGACACCAGCATGCCGCTGAACATGAAGGTGTAGCGCGGGTCGGCCTTGATCTCGTCGATCTTGCCCTTGAGGCGCAGATAGGGGGCGGTGTCGGTCGCCTTGTCCATCTTGCCCATTTCGAGCTGGAGAATCTGCGTGAGGTCCGACAGCAGGTACGGGATCGGCGCATCGACGGTCAGCTTGCCGAACTCGGCGGCGAGCCGGTTCTTCTGCTTCGCCATCAGGATGCAGCGCGCGAGGATGTCGGCATCGACCTGACGGTCCGACCCGTCGGTGGTCAGGAACACCTCGCAATGTTCCTCGAAGTTCATCAGCCAGTACGGCATGGCGAGGTTGGAGACGTCGAACAGCGCGCCATTGGTCTTGAACGCCGCCGAATATTCGCCGTGCGGGTCAATCATCACGACATGGCCCTGCGGCGCGAGCTCACAGATGCGGTGGAGGATCAGCGCGGCGGCGGTCGATTTGCCGGTACCGGTCGATCCGAGCAGCGCGAAATGCTTGCCCAGCATCGAATCGATATAGAGCGCGGCGCGGATGTCCTTGGTCGGATAGACGTTGCCGACTTCGATATGCGCGCGGTCGTCGGCGGCGTAGATCTGCTTGAGGTCTGCGGTCGAGACCGGGAACACCGGGGTGCCCGGGACCGGATAGCGGGTGACGCCGCGACGGAAGCTGTAGAGCTTGCCGGTGAGCTTTTCCTCGTCGCCCTCGCCGAGGAAATCGACCTGCGCAATCACCGTGTCGCTGCGCGTGTCGAGGCGCAGCGCGCGGACATTGGCGATCAGCCAACTGCTGCCCGAACGCAGCTTGATCTGGCTGCCCACCGTGCCTGCGCCCGCGACCGCCGGATCGGCGCTGGTGGCGAGCGTTTCGAGCGCGGCCATGTCGAACACGACCTCACTCGACGCGCCGCCGATCGCCGACACCGCGCCGATGCCGTGCGCCGGCGCGGCGCCGGAGTGGTCGCTGGCCTCGGAGGCCGGACGGATACGGTCGAATCGCTGGCCGCCCATGTCTTCACTCATCACGCGGTGTTGCTCCCCCTGCAAAACAGGGTGTTTCTACTGAGTGGGAGTAAAGAAGTGGTTGGTATGGGAGTGCGCCGGTGTCGCCCGCGCTCAGAATCTCCGCCAGATCGCGCCAGCGGCCCAGCCAAAACCGATCGAGAGCAGCACCGCGGCGATGCCGTAGAGGATCGCGTGATGCTCGGCGGCGCGCGCGACCCAGCGTTCGAACCCCGATTTGCGGATGTCGATCTCGCGCACCGCCGCCGCCAGCACGCGGCCATCGCGGATCAGGAAGGTTTCGGCGGTGAAGCGCCCGACCGGCACGCGCGCGGGAATCTGGATGCGGCCGCGATAGAGGACATTGTCGGTGATTTCGACCGTGCCGGGTGCCTCATAATACAGGTCCGCGCGGCGCTTGAGGTCGACAAGGCCCGCGTCGAAGCGTGACTGGACTGCGGGCGTGTCGCCCGATGCGGGGGAGAGCTGGAGGCTGTCGAGCCCGAGTTCGTAGATCGCGCGGGTGCGCGCGTCGACGATGCGCTTGATCGGGCGCGACGAGGCAATGGCGTAGAAGGAGGGGGCCGAGCGGTAGCGGGTGCGGTCGGCATTGACCCAGATGCCCGCCACCCGCTGCTTTTCGCGTACCAGCACCGATTCGGTCGGCCCCTTGACCACCACCACGATGTCGGTGGGCGGATCGCCGGGGCGCGGCGCGGTGTTGCCCGGCTGAACGATCGCGCCGAACAGCAGCAGTTCGGCGCCGGTGAAGGAATAGATGATCTCGATCTCGCGCTGCGACACGTCGGGAACCAGGATCGGCTTGGCCTGACCCAGCAGCAGCGGCGCCGCGAGCGCGAGGAGGAGCGCGCCGACCCTCACCCCAGTTCGACCGAATAGATTTCATCGGGCTGCCATGCGAGGCCGAGCACCATGCGCAGCGCGACGAGCAGCACCATTACGCCAAGCGCGAGGCGCAGATATTCAGGGCGCGCGCGGGCGGCAAAGCGCGCGCCGAGCTGTGCGCCGACCACCGATCCGAGCAACAGCAATGCGGCGAGTACGATGTCGACCGCCTTGGTCGTCACCGAATGCACCATCGTTGCCGCCGCGCTGACGAACAGGATCTGGAACAGCGAGGTGCCGACCACGACCTGCGCCGGCATGCCGAGCAGGTAGAGCATCGCGGGGATCAGGATGAAGCCGCCGCCGACACCCAGCAGCATCGTCAGAATACCGGTGGCAAAGCCGAGCAGCAATGGCGCGAGCGGCGAGATGTAGAGACCCGAGCGGTAGAAGCGCCAGCGCAGGGGCAATGCGGCGACCATCGGGTGATGCCGCCGCCGCCGCGCCCGCGTCGTCGCGCCGGTCCGCGCCGACCGGATCGCGCCCAGCGATTCGGACAGCATCAGCCAGCCGATCGACCCGAGCATCACGACGTACAGGAGCGCGATCACGGTATCGATCTGCCCGCTCGCCTGCAGCAGGCGGAACAGCAACGCCCCCGCGCCCGATCCGAGCACGCCGCCGGCGATCAGCACATAGGCCATGTGCACATCGACGCCGTTGCGGCGGAAATGCGCGAACACGCCCGACACGCTTGCGCCGGTCACCTGGCTCGCCGCCGAAGCCGCCGCGACCGTGGGCGGGATGCCATAGACGATCAGCAGCGGGGTGGTCAGGAAGCCGCCGCCGACCCCGAACATTCCCGACAACAGCCCGACGCCCAGCCCCAGCAACACGATGACAAGCGCGTTGACCGAAAGACTGGCGATGGGGAGGTAAAGGTCCATGAGCGCCTTGGTTGGGAAGTCCAGCTGCGCTGAACCGATGGCGTGTTGGAGCGACCCTAGCCCCTCAGGCGCCGGTTCGGAAGGCGGTGCGGGTCAGAAATCCGCGCCGAGCGTCAGAGCCGGCCCCGATCCGGGGCGCGCATCGCCAGCGACCCGCTCGCGCCAGTCGATGGCGATGCGCAGCGACTGCCCCGACACCGGCAGTGTCGTGACGGCAGTCGGGCCAAGATCGACACGCGCCGCCTCCCGCTGCGCCGCGCCCCACGCGCCTGCGCCGAGTGCCAGCCGGGCCTCGCCTATCGTGGCGACGGGGCGGGTGATCCGCAACGCGCCGTCGGCGAACGGCTCGATCCGTGCGCGTTTGACCGCGCCGGCCTGGCCATAGCCTTCAAGTTCGAAGGCGAAGGGCAGGTCGATGCCGGTGACTCCACCGACGACCGCGACCGCCGGGCCGGATTTGCCGCCGTCGAGCGCGAAGCGTTGTTCGGCGAGGAAGCGCATCGGCGCGCGCCACGGGCGCCATTCGACCCCCAGCGCCAGCTCGCGTCCGGTGCCCGTCAGTGGCGCGCTCGCCCGCGCATAGAGTGCCAGCCGCCCGCGCCGGTCGAGCGTGCGCGCAACGCGCAGCCCGGCCTGATCGCCGCCCAGCATCGTCCCGCTTGTGCCCGCGCCCCGGCGGGTGGCGAACCATGCGCTTGCCTGCCAGCGGTCGGGCGTGGCGCGGGGCGCGAGCATCGCGGGCGGGGCGGGGATGCGCGGCAGCTGCTCGACGCTGCCCGTACCGACCTGTTCGGGGCCGAAGGTGACGAGGTTGAGCAGCGCGAGGCTGGGCAGTGGTTGCGCAACGTCAGAGACAGGGAGGGATGCTGTGGGGAGAGCAACTGCCGACCGCGCCGCCCCGCGTGGTTCGACCCGCGCCATGGGCAGGATTGCCCGCCGGGGCGCTGGCGCAGCCTCGGCAGGGCGCAGCGGCATCGCAGCCTTGACTGCCTCGGGCAGGGTGGCGCCTTCGGGCCACAGCAGCACGACCCGCATCGCCGCCCACCCGACCGCGACCGTCGCGACGAAGCGGAGCGGGCGCCCGCGCGGGTGGGTCGCGTCGGTCACGCCGTATCCTCACGCGATTCGGGGAAATGATGGGCGGTCTTGTCCCAGCGCGCCGCAGCGCCGCGAAGCGTCGGCCAATAAATGACGATCGCGCGCCGCGCGGCGAACAGCGCGACATAGTTCGCGACCAAAACGCGCGGCACGGCAAGCGCGGCCTGAACCGGGCCATGCGCCGCGCCGGTGAACGCCACCCGCATCGCTATGCGCCAGCCGAGCAGCAGCGCGTTGAAGGCGAGCAGCAGCGCCATCGGCCCTTCGATCGCGGGCATCGGTGCACCGGTCAGCCGGTGACCGACCAGCGACGCGCCCCAGGCAAGCAATCCGAGATAGGCGATTGCGAGCACGGGAATCGCCAGCGTCGCGCGCCGGTCGCGCATCCGCATCCAATGTTCGCCGATCGATCCGCCGCGCTGCCACCCGACCCGGTCCCATCCGGCGAGCGCGATACCGGTGAGCCAACGCGCCTTTTGCCGCACCGCTGCGGGCAGGTTGGCGGGGAAATAGGCGCGCACCGCTACCAGTGCCCCGGACGCATCGCGCGCGCGGACGAAGCGGGTGCGCCCGCCCAGCGCGGCGACGGTGAGGCCCAGCTCATAATCCTCGGTCAGGCTGGCGGCATCGAACGGCTGGCCGCCACGGCTGTCGGCGATGCGGCCGAGCATCTCGCGGCGGATCGCGCAGCCCACTCCGGCAAACGGAATCGCTGCACCGAGCGCTTCGCGGACGATCAGGTTCTTTCCATGGCTCTCCGCGAATTCGTCCAAATAGTGCCCGGCGACCAGCGGCGAGCGCGCGTCGGCCAGCGGCTGGACCGGCAATTGCACCGCGTCATGGTCGCTGAGCCAGGCCGCGAACACCGCGAGTTCGAGTGGGTGGACCAGATCCTCGGCATCGTGCAGCACCACCGCTGCGCACGGCTCACCCGCAGCTTCATCGCGCAGCAGCGCGCGCCACAAGGCATTGAGGCAATCGGCCTTGGTCGTCGGCCCCGGCACCGGACCGATCACCAGCCGCACGCGCGGGTCGGTGGCTGCCAGCTCCGCCACCGCCGCGATCGTCGCCGGATCATTGGGATAGGTGCCGACATAGATGCGATAATCGGCATTGCCATAGCGGGTGAGGGTCGCGCGCAGCATCGGGCCGATGACCGCGGCCTCGTCCCACGCCGGAATGAACAGCGCCATCGGGATGGGCGAGGCGCTGAGGCTGCGCGGCAGGTCGCGGCGCAGCCAGCTGCGCAGGCGCGCGATGCCATAGGCCAGATCGACCAGCACGTCGTCGATGCCGCCGATCAGGAAGCCGATCGCCGCGAACAGCATCGCTTCACGCGCGATACCGTCGATGACGAACAGGATCGTCGCGCTCGCTTCCAACCCGACTCCCCCCGATTCGGACGCGACACTGTCCGATTCGGATCATCGCCAATCAAGCGTAAACTCAAGCGCTTGCGCCATAGTGGAGCAATGAGGAGTGCTGAAACGCGAAAAGGCCGCCGCCCGGTGGGGCAGCGGCCTTTCGTCAGACGGCGGTGACGCTGGCTTTAGCCGTCGTAATCGGCGCCGAGATTCTGGTTGCGCGGCGGCGCAGCGGCGGTGAGGCGCAGTGCCTCGGCCGATGCGGCGAGGCTGCCGACGTCATCGGGCGCTTCCTCATCGTCGATCTGCACGCGCTGCAGGCTGCCGACCAGCGATTCTTCGAGATTGTCCGGACGGACGGTTTCTTCTGCGATCTCGCGCAGGGCGACGACCGGATTCTTGTCGCGGTCGCGATCGATGGTCAGCTCCGCACCGCCGGAAATCTGGCGCGCGCGCTGAGCCGCGAGCAACACGAGATCGAAACGGTTGGAGACCTTGTCGACGCAATCCTCGACAGTGACGCGCGCCATGGAACGCTTCCTTTGGGCAGGGATACAGGAAAGGGGGCCAACTAGGCCAAGCGTGGCAGCGAGTCAAGGAAATCGCCCACCGCGCGCGGGACTGGCGCAGCGGGGGCAAAGCGTGCAATCCCGGCGCGATGGAGCTGGCCACCGATCCACCGCCCCGGTTCGCCGCGGGCCTGCCCCCCGAACCGCCGCCCCAGCCGGTCTTCGCGATCGCAGGCAATCGCCTGCAATTGCTCGATACCGGCCCGCGCCGGCTCGACGCGCTGTTGGGATTGATCGCCGGCGCGCGGACCTCGCTGCGGCTGCTCTACTATATCTACACCGATGATGCGGTGGGCGCGCGGGTGCGTGACGCGATGATCGCGGCGGTGGCGCGCGGGGTCGAGGTGACGCTGATCGTCGATGGCCTCGGCAGCGACCCGGCCTATGACGGCGACTTCTTTGCGCCGCTGCGCGAAGCCGGCGGGCGGGTCTGTTTCTTCGAGCCGCGGCTGGGTCGGCGCTATCTCTTGCGCAACCATCAGAAGATCGCGCTGGCCGATGGCGAGGGCGATGACGCGCGGATCATCATCGGCGGCTTCAACATTCAGGACGATTATTTCGGCGCGCCGGGCAGCGACGCGTGGCGCGACCTGGGGCTGGTGCTTGAGGGGCCGGCGGCGGCGCGGATGACCGGCTATTTCGACGCACTATGGCGCTGGGCGAAGCGACCGCGCGCGCCGATGCGCACGCTGCGCCGCGCGCTCAAGCAATGGAGCGAGCCGGAGGGGGAGCTGCGCTGGCTGCTCGGCGGGCCGACGCGGCGGTTGTCGCCCTGGGCGCGCGCGGTGCGCCGGGACCTCAAGGGCGCGCGCACGATCGACATTCTTGCCGCCTATTTCTTCCCCAGCCCGGCGATGCTGCTGCGCCTCGGCCGCGCGGCGCGGCGCGGGGGGAAGGTGCGCGTTGTGGTGCCGTCGATCACCGACAACCACCTGACGCTGCACGCCGCGCGCTTTACCTATCGCGGGTTGCTGCGGCGCGGGGTGCGGGTGTTCGAATATCTGCCGACCAAGCTGCACACGAAGCTGTTCGTGATCGACGACAAGGTGCAGATCGGGTCGGCCAATTTCGATATGCGCAGCCTGTTCCTGAACCTGGAAGTGATGCTGCGGATCGATGACGCGGCGTTCGCTGCGCATGTCCGCACCTATGTCGATGCGGAGGTCGCGCGGTCGCTGGAAGTGACGCGGGAACTGCACCGCGCGCGCACCGGTTTCTGGACGCGGATGATGCAGGCCGCGGTCTATTTCGTCGTTGGCGTGCTCGACTATCGCGTGACGCGGTCACTCAACATCACGCGGGAGGATTAGCCCCGGACGCGGTCGCATCCGGGGCCATCCAGATCACTTCACCGCGGCGAGGTCCTTCTCGACCTTGGCGAGCACTTCGGGGGTCAGCTTGTCGGCGGCATAGGTCTTGAGCTGGTTGAGGCTCATGGTCTTGAACATCTCATAGCTCTCATGCGTCGAAACGCCGGGCAGCGCGGTGTCGAACGCCGCCTTTGCCGCCGGATTGGCGACGATGTCTTGGATCGGCGTGTCGAGGTTAAACTTGGCAGCAGCGGCAGCTGGCGCGGTCGCCGGGGCCGTCTGGGCGAACGATGCCGGGGCGAGCGGCAGGGCCGACACGGCGACGGCAAGCAACAGGGTCTTCATCGAAACATTCCCTCCCACGGCGCGCGCGAATCGCGGGCCGACCTTTCCGGTATGGTGACGCTAGCGTGAACCGGACATGTGCGCGAGAGGGAACGGGCTGGCGGAACCGTTGGCGCGACGCCATGTTGAGCGTGCCATGCGCGCCTTTGCCGACCTTCTCGACCGGCTAATCTACACGCGGTCGCGCAATGCGAAGCTGCGGCTGATCGGCGCGTGGCTGCGTGAGACGCCCGACCCGGATCGTGGCTGGGGGCTGGCGGCGCTGACCGGCACGCTCGACCTGCCAGCGGTCAAGCCAGCGACGGTCCGCGCGCTGGTGGGCGAGCGGGTCGATCCGGTGCTGTTCCAGCTGAGCCGTGATTTTGTGGGTGATACCGCCGAGACGGTGGCGCTGATCTGGCCCGAGCCAGCCGTACCGCCGCCCGAATCCGAGCCGCTGACGCTGGGCGCGGTGGTCGATCGGCTGGCCAGCCTGACGCGATCGGATGCGCCCGCTGCGTTGGGGGCGATGCTCGATCGGCTGGCGGCGGACGAACGCTATGCGTTGCTCAAGCTCGCCACCGGGGGCCTGCGCGTCGGGGTTTCGGCGCGGCTGGCCAAGACCGCGTTTGCCGAGGCGTTCGGGGTCGATGTCGATGCGGTCGAGGAGGTGTGGCACGGCCTGACGCCGCCTTATGCGCCGCTGTTCGACTGGGGCGAGGGGCGCGGGCCGCAGCCGACCACGACCGATGTGCCGGTGTTCCGCCCGTTCATGCTCGCGCACCCGCTGGAGGAGACGCAGGTCGACCTGAAAGACTATGCCGCCGAGTGGAAATGGGACGGCATCCGCGTGCAGATCGTCCATGTCGCGGGCGAGACGCGGCTCTACAGCCGCGCGGGCGACGACATTACCGCGAGCTTCCCCGACGTCGCATCGGCGTTCGCGACGCCGGGCGTGCTCGATGGCGAATTGCTGGTGCGCGGCGAGGCGCAGGGCGGCGAGGCGGGGAGCTTCAATGCGCTGCAGCAGCGGCTGGGGCGCAAGGTCGTGTCGGCCAAGACGCTGGCGGAGTTTCCGGCGTTCGTGCGGCTCTACGACCTGTTGTTCGATGGCCTCGAGGATCTGCGCGAGCTGCCCTGGCATGTGCGCCGCACCCGGCTGGAGGCATTCGCCGCGCCGCTCGACCCGGAGCGGTTTGACGTGTCGGCCCTGATTGCGGCGGAGGATTTCGCGGCGCTGGAGGAACTGCGGGCGGGTGCGCGCGACGCGGCGATCGAGGGCGTGATGCTCAAGCGGCGCGACGCACCCTATGTCGCGGGGCGGCGCGTCGGGCTGTGGTATAAATGGAAGCGCGATCCGCTGAATGCCGATTGCGTGCTGATGTATGCGCAGCGCGGGAGCGGGAAGCGGTCATCCTTCTACTCCGATTTCACCTTCGGCGCATGGACCGAGGCGGGCGAGTTGCTGCCGGTGGGCAAGGCCTATTTCGGGTTTACGGACGAAGAACTGAAATGGCTCGACCGCTTTGTGCGCAACCATACGACCGCGCGGTTCGGGCCGGTGCGCGAGGTGGAGAAGACGCTGGTGCTGGAGGTCGCGTTCGATTCGATCCACGCGTCCAAGCGGCACAAATCGGGCCTCGCGATGCGCTTTCCGCGGATCAGCCGCATCCGCACCGACAAGCCTGCCGCTGAGGCGGATACGATCGCGGGGCTGGAGCGGCTGGCGACCTAAGCCAGAAGCCAAAAGATCGCGACGCCGCCGCCGGTCACGAAGCCGACAACCCGGGCCGTGTACAGCTGTCGCTGCCCGACACTCCGCCAGCCGCTACGAAAGCCCCAAAGGAAGGTGTTCATAGCCGCATGTTATCCCTTCGGCACGTTCGCCTCAAGCTCGTCGAGCCACGGCCCCGCCACTCCATCCGACGGCGCGCGCCAGTCGCCGCGCGGGGACAGCGCGCCGCCCGCCGACACCTTTGGCCCATTGGGGATCGCGCTGCGCTTGAACTGGCTCTGCGCGAAGAAGCGGATCAGGAATTTCTCCAGCCAGTGGCGGATCGTGGCGAGGTCATAGGTGACCCGCTGATGCGGCGGTACGCCCAACGGCCACTCGCCCGCTTCGGCATCGCGCCACGCATGCCAGGCGAGGAACGCAATCTTCGACGGCGCCAGTCCGTGGCGCACGACATAATGCACGAAGAAATCGTTCAGCGCGTACGGCCCGATCTTCGCCTCTGTGCTCTGCATCGCGCCGCTCGCATCGGCGGGGACCAGTTCAGGCGAGATTTCCTGCGCGAGGATCGCCTCGAGCACCGCATCGGTTTCGCTATCGAACTGGTTGGTGGCGACGCACCAGCGGATCAGGAACTGGATCAGCGTCTTGGGCACGCCGGCATTGACCGCATAATGCGACATGTGATCGCCGACGCCATAGGTGCACCAGCCCAGCGCCAGCTCCGACAAGTCGCCGGTCCCGACCACGAACCCGCCGCGCTGGTTGGCGAGGCGGAAGAGATAGTCGGTGCGCAGCCCCGCCTGAACATTCTCGAACGTCACGTCATAGACCGGCTCGCCATCGGCATAGGGGTGGCCCATGTCGGTCAGCAGCTGGCGCGCGGCGGGGCGGATGTCGATCTCTTCGGCGGTGATGCCCAGCGCCTTCATCAGCGCCCAGGCATTGGCCTTGCTCCCCTCACCCGTGGCAAAGCCGGGCATGGTGAAGCCGAGAATGTCGCTGCGCGGTCGGCCGAGCCGGTCCATCGCCTTGGCCGCGACGATCAGCGCATGGGTCGAATCGAGCCCGCCGGAGATGCCGATGACCAGCTTGGTCAGGCCGGTGGACGTGATCCGCTTGCGCAGCCCCTCGACCTGGATGTTGAAAGCTTCGTAGCAATCCTCGTCGAGCTTTTCCGGCGTGTCGGGCACGAACGGGAAGCGCGCGACGGCGCGGTGCAGTCCGATATCGGCCATGGCTGGCTGGTGATCGAACGCGATGCGGCGGAAACGCTGTTCGGGGTGGCCGGCAGCCGCAGCAGTGTCGTTGAACGTGCCAAAGCGCATCCGCTCCTGCCGCAATCGCGTCACGTCGATGTCTGCGGTGATCAGCTCGTCCTCAAGGTCGAAGCGGCCGGATTGCGCGAGTAGTTCGCCCAGTTCATGGATCAGGCTCTGCCCGTCCCAAGCCAGGTCGGTGGTGCTCTCGCCGGGCCCCGATGCGGAGAAGATATAGGCCGATGCCGTGCGGCTGGATTGCGCCGCGCACAGCATCGCCCGCTCACGCGCCTTGCCGATGACGATGTTGCTGGCGGACAGGTTGCACAGGATCGTCGCCCCGGCGAGCGCCCCAAAGGTGGACGGCGGCAGCGGCCCCCAGAAATCCTCGCAAATCTCGGCATGGAACACGAAATCGGGCAGGTCGCTGGCGGCGAAGATCAGATCGGTGCCGAACGGCGCGTCCTGTCCCGCGACCCGAATCGTGCCGGACAGGCCGATGCCGGAGGCGAACCAGCGCTTCTCATAATATTCGCGGTAATTGGGGAAATAGCTCTTGGGCACGACGCCCAGCACCCGGCCGCGCGCGATCACCACCGCGCAGTTGTACAGCCGCCCGTTGCGCTCCAGCGCCGCGCCGACCAGCAGCACGGGCTTGAGCTTCGCGCTCGCCGCGATCAGATCGGTCAGCCCCTGCGCTGTCGCGCGCAGCACCGCATCCTGCAGGTGCAGATCGTCGATCGCATAGCCGGTGATGCCGAGTTCGGGGAAGACCAGCAGGTCCGCGCCCGCCGTATCGCCCTGTTTCGCCAGCGCGATGTGCGACGCGGTGTTGGCGGCGATGTCGCCTGCGCTCGCGCTGGGGGTACAGGCACCGACGCGCACGAACCCATGCGCGTGGATCGAGAGGAACCGCTGTTTGTCCTTCATGGATCGCTGGTAGCGCAGCCCAGCGCTCCGCGCCACTTACACCTTGGTGGCGTAGATCATCCGGCCTTCGCCAAGCATCGCGAACAGCGTGTCGAGGTCGCGCTCACCGACCGCGAAACAGCCCTGGCTGCGGCCGAGCTTGCCGTGCTTGGCGATCATGTCGGGGTTCGAATACCAGGCGCCATGGATCACGATCGCGCGGTCGAGCGCGTTATAGTTGGTCGGATCGAGGCCGATCAGCCGCTGTGACAGCTGGTGCTTGCCGACATAATAGTTGGCGGCAAGGAACGCGCCCTCGCTGGTCGCTTCGGAATTCACTTCGTTCGAGAAGCGCTGAAGCATGCCGGTATGGTCGGGGTCGGAGCCGATGCCGTGCGACACCAGCATCTGCCGCGTCGCGCCGCCCTGAAGATCGACGAAATGGAAGCGCAGGCGCGAGGAGGGGAGCGAGAAATCGGCGATCGCGATCCGGTCCTGCTGGCGGATGCGGCTCGAATGGCGCTGGAGCGCGGCGACCGCGCGTTCGAACAGCTCCGGGCGGATGCCGCGCGGGGCGCTGGCGACGCTGCGCGGTGCTGCGGGCAGCGGCGTGGCGACCGGCGGCGGCGGGACCGGCACCGGCGCGGCGGGCAGTGCCGCCGTGGTCACGCCGCGCGCGGCGCAACCGGCGAGCAGCCCCGTGCCGGCAATCATGCCGGCGGTCTTCAGGAAAGCACGGCGCGAAGCCGCAGCGTCGATCATCTTGGTCATGCGTCCTCTGTGCCCCCACAAACTTCGCCCATCGAAGTGCGACTCTAGCAAAGGTTGCGGCTGATTCGTCCTAAGGGAGTCCACAGTTCCGCGTCGGTTCGCCGCAGCGTTGAACCGCCCTGTCGAGAGCTGTCCCGAATCGAGCAATTTGGCGTTTTCGCTTTGCGGTCACGGAAATCGCATGGCACCACCTTGCTCTGGCCTGCGTTAACCATAGATAATGGGGGCGGTCGCCCGCGTAACGATGGAGTGTAGGAATGAGGTCTGCGGCAGCGCGGACAATGCGGGCGGTGGCGATCGGGCTGGCCATGGCGCTGGCGGTCCCCGCCGTGGCGCAGCAGGTCGCGGCGGACGGCGCCGACGAAATCCTGCTCCGCAACGGCCAATGGACCTGGATCGAGGATGCGGCCTATCAGCCTGTCGGCGGCGCATCCGGGGTCACCATCCTCATCAGCATTCCAGGGCAGGTCGCCTATGTCTATCGCGACGGCGTGCTGATCGCGGCATCGACCGTATCGACCGGCAAGCCGGGTAAAACGACGCCGGCAGGGGACTTCACGATCCTGCAAAAGCGGGTGCATCACCGCTCCAACCTGTACAGCAACGCGCCGATGCCGTTCATGCAGCGGCTGACCTGGGACGGTATCGCGCTCCATGCCGGGCAGCTGCCGGGTTATCCCGCATCGCATGGCTGCATCCGCTTTCCGCGCGAGTTCGCACGGCGGCTGTTCGAGATTACCGCGCTCGGCACGGCGGTGTCGGTGGTGAATTACGAAATCGTCGACCCGCGCGTCCGCCGCGGTGCACCGCGCCTGCCGCCGCAACAGATGGCGAAGCGCGCCGACCCGCCGTTCCTGCGCGCCGATCTCGCTGCGTTCCGCACGGGTGACTATGACGTGGTGACGTCGAGCAACGACGTGATCATCCCGGCATCGACCGGCGCTCAGTCGGTGTCGCCCGAAGGCGTCGTGTTCGCGCCGATGGAGCCGGTGGTGCAGAAGACGGGCCGGCGACGGCGGTGACGGATTAGGCGGACTCGGCGGGTCCGGTATAATTCACCGGGGCAACCGTCCAGGCGAACGGCCGCAGCGGTCCGCCAAGTGCTTCGACCAGTGCGTCCTCGATCCGCCGCCGGCTTTCCGCTGCGATTGCCTTGCGACCGGGAAAGTCATGCGGGTCGAATGGGTCGAGATACTGGATGCGCAGCGGGAAGCTGCCCTTGCGAGACAGGACGCGGCGGGCGTTGTTGATCCCGCCTTCTTCACCGACCCAGCCGATTTCCTCGCCGACCGCGCCATAATCGAGCAGCACCGGCTGAACCATCACGCCGGGCGGCGGCGGTTCGAGCACGCGCAGCATCGGCGTCTTGAACGGCAACAGCGACTTGCCGTCAGTGGTCGTGCCCTCGGGAAACACGGTGATCGCCCAGTTTTCGGTGAGTGCGTCCCGCAGCGCGTTGATCTGTTCGGCAACGCCCATGCGGTTTTCGCGCTTCACATAGACGGTGCGGTTGAGCCCGGCGAGCCAGCCCACAACCGGCGCCGCACCGATCTCCGCCTTGGCGACGAAGGCGGTGCCGCTCGCGCCGCCGGACGCGAGAATGTCGATCCACGACAGATGATTGGAAACGTAGAACACGTCGCGGCGTAGCGGCGTGCCGATCACCTCGACCCGCGCCCCGGCAATGCGTCCAGCGCGGCGCAGGAACCAGCGCGGCCACGGCGACGAGAGGCGCAAGAGCCGCCACAAATAGTGCATCGGGACATGGGTCAGCACCGCGAGCAGCAGCAGGCTGACCCTGCGCCAGAAGCGAAAGCTCTCCGCCGGGGTCAGCTTCGTGGGCAGCCCAAGGGCGGCGTCGCGGCGCCGCGGATCGACGCCGTCGTCCATCGCCTCAGCTCTTGCGGTCGAGCGCGACGCCGTACAGCTCCATGCGGTGATCGACGAGGCGGAAGCCGAGCCGTTCGGCGATCTGCTTTTGCAGAAGCTCGAGCTCGGGGTCGACGAACTCGATCACCTTGCCGGTCTCGACATCGATCAGATGATCGTGATGCGCCTCGGGCGAAGGTTCGTAGCGCGCGCGGCCGTCGCCGAAATCGTGGCGATCGAGGATCCCCGCCTCTTCGAATAGCCGCACCGTGCGATAGACGGTCGCGATCGAGATGCCCGGATCGATCGCCGATGCGCGGGCATAGACCTTCTCGACATCGGGATGGTCGTCCGCTTCGGACAGGACGCGCGCGATCACCTTGCGCTGTTCGGTAATGCGCAGGCCCTTTTCGTGGCACAGCGCTTCGAGATCGATCTTGCGGGTCATCGGGATGATGTAGCGTCAACCGCCGCGCGGGAAAAGGGGAGGAGATGGGTGTTTGATACGCCTGACGGCGCGCGGGCCGGCACCGCTAAACGAGAACGCAAAACGCCGGACCGGGCGATGGCCCGATCCGGCGTCATGCAATCGCGAAACTGGGTTCAGCGCTTGCGGCGCTTGGTGCCCAGGCCGATCTTCTTCGCCAGCGTGCGGCGCTGTTCGGCGTAGTTCGGGGCGACCATCGGATAATCGGCGGGCAGGTTCCACTTCGCGCGATAATCGTCCGGGGTCATCTGATAATGGGTCATCAGGTGACGCTTGAGCATCTTGAGCTTCTTGCCGTCTTCCAGACAGACAATGAAGTCCGGCTTGATCGACGAGCGGATCGAAACTGCCGGTTCCTGCTTTTTCACTTCCGGTTCCGGCTTCGCACTACCCAGATTGGTCAGCGCGCCATGAACATTGGCGATGAGCAGCGGAAGATCAGACACTGCCACGCTGTTGTTGCTGACATGCGCCGCGACAATATCCGCGGTCAATGTAATCAGCGTCTCATGCATGTCGTTCTGAGTGTCCATTTTCGTCCTTTCACGTAACGCGGCGGCGATAAGATTTACGGGCCGTCCATCGCGCTATCACGCCATACACCGGTGTTGGCAAGTCATTCTGTCCGATTTTTAGTATGATCAATCGAGACTTCTTGAAAATGTGTGGGCGTCGAACAGCTTGCCGTCATGTCCTCGATAGTAATCGCGACGTTCACCAATCTTGCTGAAGCCGGCGGAACGATAAAGTTGCACCGCATCGTTGTTCGCGCGCACTTCCAGATGCAGCATTTCGGCGCCGCGATCGCGCGCATCGGCGATCACGGACCGCAGCAACGCCCCGCCAATTCTGCGCCGTCGCATGGTCGGGAGGATCGCGAGCAACAACAACTCACCCTCATTCAGTACCGTGCGCGCGAGTGCAAAGCCGACCGGGCGCCCGTCGATGCACGCCAGCGTGAACCACACGCCCGGCAGCGCCAGCATCCCCATGCACTGGCTGGGCGTCCATGCCTCGCCAAAGCGGGGATCGAACGCTTCGGCCATGATTGCATTCACCGCGCGCAGATCGGCCGGCTGTCCGTGAACGATCTCGATCGGCCAGGGCGCGGTGCTCATGCCGCGATCGGTTTGGCGTCCGGCGCGCGGCCATAGATCGGCCGCGGCGGCAGCGCGGTAAGGGCGGCGGGAAGCAATCGCGCGTCGGCGGCCCGTGGCAGCGCCTCACGCAGGTCGAGGCTGTCGTTCAGTGCGGCCAGATGGCGAACGCCGTTGCCGATCGCGACCCGCCCGCCAAGCTGCGCCAATGCCGCATCGGGCGTGAGCGACGCAAAGGGCGCAAGCTGCGCGAGCTGGCGATCATAGGCGGCCATGAACACCTCACCATGCCCGCCTTCGAGTACCACTGCCAGCGCGTCGATACCCGGATTGACCGCGAAGGCCCCCGCGGCGACGACCGGCAGCGAGGAAAAGCCGTGCACCGGCACGCCCCAGCCAAATGCGAGCCCGCGCGCGGCGGCGATGCCGACCCGGATGCCGGTAAAGCTGCCCGGGCCGCAATCGACCAGAATTGCGTCGGCGCGCCCGCCATCGGGCAGCTCCGCGATCATGGGCACAAGCCGCTCGGCATGTCCGCGGCCGACTTCGACATGGGTTTCGGCGATCAGCGCGCCGCCCTCGATCAACGCGATCGAGCAGGCAGCGGTGGCAGTCTCGATGACGAGAAGTCTAGCCAATCTTGTTGAACTTCCCGAAGTCCGGACGCGGCGAGCGGCCGAAGATGGTTTCAGGATCGCCCTTGCCCAACGTCGAAATGAAGTTGACGCGCACCGACGGCTGGTCGGCGAAGAACGCCGCCTCGACCTTGCCCGCGTCGAAGCCCGACATCGGCCCTGTGTCCCAGCCCAATGCGCGCGCGGCCATGATCAAATAGCCACCCTGCAGTGTGCCGTTGCGGAACGCGCTGTCGCGGCGCTTTTCCTGCGGCCCTTCGAACCAGCTCTTCGCATCGGTGTGCGGGAACAGCCAGGGCAGCTCTTCGTGGAAATCGAGGTCCATGCCGATCACCACCGCTGCCGGGGCCGCGCGGATCTTGTCGGGGTTGGTGCCGGTGGCACACTCGGCGAGCTTGTCCTTCGCTTCCTGGCTTAGGCACCACACAAAGCGCGCCGGCTGCTGGTTGGCCGAGGTCGGCCCCATCTTCAGCAGGTCGTAGATCGCCTCGATATCGGCCTGCGTGACTTCGCCGGGAAGATAGCCGTTAAAGGTGCGCGCGGTGCGGAACAGCGTGTCGAGCGCGGCGTCGTCGATCGGATTGCCCATCAGACGGCTCGCACTTCGGTGACTTCGGGGACGTAATGTTTGAGCAACTGTTCGATTCCGTTTTTGAGCGTCGCGGATGAAGAAGGGCAGCCGGCGCACGCGCCCTGCATCTGAAGGAACACCTTCCCCTTGTCGAAGCCGCGATAGACGATGTCGCCGCCATCATTGGCGACGGCCGGGCGCACGCGCGTCTCGATCAGCTCCTTGATCTGCGCGACGATGTCGGCGTCTTCCGGATCATCTGCGAAGTCGGACTCGGGCGGCGGGACGCTGAAACCCGCGCTGCCCTGACGGAACAGCGGCATGTCGGCGCTGAAATGGTCGAGCAGGATGCCGAGCACGTCTGGCTTGAGGTTCGGCCAGTCGACGCCGGGCGCCGCGGTGACCGAGATGAAGTCGCGTCCAAAGAGCACGCCGGTGACATCACCCAGCCGGAACAGGGCGTCGGCGAGTGGCGACGCCTCTGCTTCTTCAGGGGTGGCGAAATCGCGCGTGCCGCTGTCCATGACGGTGCGGCCGGGCAGGAATTTGAGTGTCGCCGGGTTGGGCGTCAGTTCGGTTTCGATCAGCATGATGCCCATTTGGGGGCAAGGCCGCACCGCATCAAGCAAGGAAAGCGAAACCGTCGGTTGCGCGGGCTTTTGTAATCGGCTTCAGCTTCGCTGAATCGGCACCAGCCCGCTCCCCCACCCGGCCACCCACTTCAGGGTATCTTTGATGGGTGGCCGGGTGGGGGAGCGGGCTGGTGCCGTCTACCTCAAGCGACTCTAGCGAGATGCTTTCCTTTTCTGCGCAGGGAGAGTAAGGCACCGCGACTTTTCCGATCCGTACCAAGAGGTTTGTTTGGCCAAGGAAGAACTGCTTGAAATGCGCGGCCGCGTTGTGGAGCTCCTCCCCAACGCGATGTTCCGTGTGAAGCTTGAGAATGATCACGAGATTCTCGGCCATACCGCCGGCAAGATGCGCAAGAACCGCATCCGCGTGCTGGTGGGCGACGAGGTGCTCGTCGAACTGACGCCCTATGACCTGACCAAGGGCCGCATCACCTATCGCTTCAAATAAGGCCGGGCCTGTGCGGCT
Organism: uncultured Alphaproteobacteria bacterium; assembly: GCA_942493255.1. GTDB lineage: Bacteria > Pseudomonadota > Alphaproteobacteria > Sphingomonadales > Sphingomonadaceae > Sphingomonas. Next base: position 531,048 of record OW818683.1, read on the forward strand.
CGTCCTCGCCTCCACCTCGCCGCGCCGACGCGATTTGCTGGCACGGATCGGCATTGTGCCGGACCGCGTGGCGGCTCCCGATATCGACGAAACCCCGCTCAAGGCCGAGCTGCCGCGCGTCTATGCGCTGCGGCTCGCCGAGGCGAAGGCGCGCGCCGTGGCGCGGGCCGAGGATGAAATCGTGCTGGCGGGTGACACCACCATCGCGCTGGGCCGCCGCATCCTGCCGCCTGCCGAAACCGAAGCGGTGCAGCGCGACTTGCTGACCGCATTGTCGGGGCGGCGGCACCATTGCCTGTCGGCGGTGTGCCTGATCGGCCTCGATGGCCGGGCCCGCCTGCGCCTGTCCGACACGGTGGTCGCGTTCAAGCGGCTGAGCGATGCCGAGATCGATCGCTACATCGCGTGCGGCGAGGGGCTGGGCAAAGCCGGCGGCTATGCCATTCAGGGCCGCGCCGAGGCGTTCGTGCGCTTCATCTCCGGCACCTATTCGGGCGTGGTCGGATTGCCGCTCTACGACACGCGCGCGCTGCTGGAGAGCGCCGGCTACGATCTTGGCTGAGTGGCTGTACGAAGCCGGGATCGGTGAGAACCGCGCCGCGCTGGTCGCGCGCGGCACCATCCGCAAGGCGCGGATCGAGTTGCCGGGGCTTCGCGCCGAAACCATCGCCATCGCCAAGCTGATCGACCGCAGCACCGGCAAGGTCGCGCTGCCCGGCGACGGCGAGGCGCTGTGCGACCCGCTGCCCAAGGGGGTGACGCAGGGCGCGTCCTTCCCCGTCCGCATTGTCCGCGAATCGGTCGCCGAACGCGGGCGGATCAAGCTGCCCAAGGCGGTGCCCGCATCCGATGCCGCGCTTGTCGCTGGCCCCGACCTGCTCGCGCAGATCACGGCGAGCGGCTTGCCCGTCCGCCACTGCTTGTCCCACGAACCCGATTCGTTCGAGGAAGCGGGCTGGTCCGAAGTGCTGGAGGAAGCGCGTACCGGCGAGATTCGCTTTGCCAGCGGCGCGCTGCTGCTGTCGCTGACCCCGGCGATGAACCTGTTCGATGTCGATGGCGGGCCGCCGCTGGGGCCGCTGTCGATCGATGCCGCGCATGCCGTCGCTGCGGCGATGGAGCGGCTCGACATAACCGGGTCGGTCGGGGTCGATTTCCCGACGCTCGCCAATAAGAATGAACGCAATGCGGTGGGGGAGGCGATCGATGCGGCATTGCCCCAGCCGTTCGAGCGCACCGCGATGAACGGCTTTGGCTTTATCCAGATCGTTCGGCGCAAGACGCGCATGTCGCTGCCCGAGATGATCGCCGCCGACCCGGTGGGCGCGGCGCTGCGGGCCGAGCTGCGCCGGCTCGAGCGCCTACCGCCGCCCGCGCCCGACACCTATATATTGCCCGCGCCGCTGCTGCGCCGGATCGAGCGTGAGCCCGACTGGATCGCGCAGCTCCACCGCCGCACCGGCGGCCGAACCTGTTTTGTGGAAGCACCATGAAGACCGACTGCCCGATCTGCGGCAACCGCCCTGTCCCTGAGTTCAAGCCCTTTTGCAGCCGCGGCTGCAAGGATCGCGACCTGCTGCAATGGCTGGGTGAGGGCTATCGCATCCCCGGGCGCGCAGTTGATCCGGAAGAATTGCAAAGCGGGCTGGACAGCGGCCAACCCCGCGATTAAGAGCGCGCCTTCATCCCGTGCCCGGATAGCTCAGTTGGTAGAGCATGCGACTGAAAATCGCAGTGTCGGCGGTTCGAATCCGTCTCCGGGCACCACTTTCCTCCCCTTGAAGATCGAGACCGTGCGGAACCACGCGCGGGCGGCTTGCGGTCATTTCCGTTTGCGGCCCTTTGCTGCGCGCGCGCGCCGGACCTGTGCGGCGCCGGTGTTTGCCGCATCTTCAGTGTCGAGCTTGCGCCACCGTTCGACGCGGTCGGGTGCCAGCGTGCCGTCCGCGATGGCGGCGCGGATCGCGCAACCGGGTTCGTCGGCATGGGCGCAGTCGCTGAACTTGCACGTGCGCGTGATCGCGACGACGTCGTCGAACACCTCGGCCACGCCGGCGGCGACTTCCGACATCTGAAGCTCGCGCATTCCCGGAGTATCGACGAGCCATCCGCCCGGCTCCGTGCCACGGCGCAGGCGGTGCATCTGGCGCACCGTCGTGGTGTGCATGCCTTTGCCGTCGCTTTCGCGGACGGGCCGCGTCGCGATGCTGTCGGACCCCGTCATCGTGTTGACCAGCGTCGACTTGCCGACGCCCGACGATCCCACCAGCGCCACGGTTTCTCCGGGACCGCAATAAGCGGCAAGATGGGCGGCACTGTCGCGGTCGCGGCCGTTGACCAGCTCGACCTGGAGTGCCGGCTGGAGCGAGCGGGCGGCTTCGACAAAGTCGGATGCTGAGGGCGCCAGATCGGCCTTGGTCAGCACCATGACCGGGCGCACCCCGACATCGCGCGCGAGCACCAGGTAGCGTTCGATGCGCGCGAGGTTGAAATCCTGGTCGCACGAACTGACGATGAACAGCGTGTCGACATTGGCCGCGATCAGCTGGACCCTGCGCTCGTCACCGGGGGATGGGCGCTTGAACAGGCTTGCGCGGTCGAGGATGCGCACGATCGTGCGATCCACCCGATCGAGCAGCAGCCAGTCGCCCACCGTCGGCCGGTCTTCGGGGCCGCCGGGCACGGGCAAGCTCGACGCGATCGTCTCGTCAATGCCCTCGCCCAGAATGGTCACTGTCCCGCGATGAACGGACATGACGCGAACCGGCTGACAGTAGAATGCGTCTTCCGGCGATAGCTGCGCGCTGAAAAAGGGCCTCCAGCCGAGCTGGAACAGGAAGGTCTCTGGGGCTTCCATCCGCTCAGTCGCCGTTGGCATCGACCATGAAGGTCAACGTCTTGCCGCGTGATCCGGGATCCCAGCCCGCCGCCAATGCCGCCTGCACTCCGCGCGCGGCGACGGCGTCGTTGATGTGCGAGCGCCCTTTCGGCAGGCCCCGCAACAGGCGCTTGGGGGTCGGGAATTCGAGCACGGCCTCACGCTGCATGTCGTGCTGGCGCAATGACACGGTCATGCCCTTCCAGCCATCGCCCGAGGACAGCTGGGGCTCGCTCAGAAGTTCCCAGTCATAGTTGAATCCGTCGATCTCGACAGTGCCGCCAGGGCCGCGTGTGCGAAGCATGCTTCGCCCCTAGCATAGCGATGGCGGAACTTCACCGCCTCACTGGTGGTGCAGGGTCTTGTCGAATCCCTCATTCGCCTTGGTCATCTTGGCGAGTTTCCTGAGATAGGTCCGGACATGCCGTTCGAACCGGACGTCGTCATACAGACCCGTCGCCTGATAGGCGTCCCGACCGATGAGCTCCTTGATGCGCCCGGCAAACGCGGCCTGATCGTCGGTCCATGCCGCGTCATTCACCGCCCGGCACGCCCATTCCTCGGCCGCGGCCTGATCATAGTCGTCGCGATACGCGTAGCCGCGCCGATCCGCCGCCGCCTGATCCAGCCGCGCCGCCGCGATCCGTCGGTCGAGCCAGATGCGGACCAGCGTCGCGTCCCATGGCTTTGCGGGGGTCGTCATTGCATTGTCCTGTTCGTTTCGCGGTGACTTCATGGTAGCGGCTCGCCCTATGGCTCGCAGGCGCGCAAAAAACGATCCTTATGATCATCTTCCTCAGGAAGACGAGGCACCCCCGGCCCCGGTGTTGTGCTGGCTGTGCGGGCGACCGACCGGCAAGACGATCGTGTGGCACCATCCCGTGCCCAAGAGCCGCGGCGGCCGCGATGTCGTGCCGATGCATTCGATCTGTCAGCAGACCGTGATCGCCAACTTCACCAATTCCGAGCTGCAACGCCACGGGATGGAGGTCGCCGGGCTGCTCGACAATCCGAACGTGCGCAAGTTCGTGGATTGGGTGGCGAACAAGGATCCGGATTTCACCGCGACCATCACCAAGAAGCAGCGGTGAGGATTTACACCGGCAGCGCGGTCGTCGACTTGATCTCCGACAGCGCGACGGTCGAGTTGATTTCCTGAACGCCCGGCAGCCGCGAGAGCTTTTCGAAGAAGAATTGCTCATACGCCTCGATATCCGCCGCGACCACGCGCAGCATGAAATCGACCGTGCCCATCAGGACATAGCATTCGAGCACTTCGGGCATCTCGTGAATCGCGGCGGCGAATTCGTCGAGATTGGCGCGGCCGTGGGCGTTGAGTTTGACCAGCGCGAACACCTGCGCGCGCAGCCCGATCTTGCGCCGGTCGAGCAACGCGACGCGGCGCTTGATATAGCCTTCGCGCTCCAGCCGGTCGATCCGCCGCCAGCAGGGTGAGGCGGACAGGCCCACCGCCTCGGCCACCGCTGCGGTCGAGAGCGAGGCATCATCCTGCAGCACGCGGAGGATGCGGCGATCGTGAGAGTCGAGCGGTTCCGGCATGAATTGACCTCAATTGCTGCGATATGCGGTCAGAGTTTAGCCGATTATCGCGATATGGCGAACTAATAGGTCAGAAATTGCCAGTGTCAGCCGTTACTATCGCGGCCTTGCGATCAAGGTGACCCGGTATGTTCGATTTCCCCGCTCCCGTTCCGCCCGAAGAGGTGCTGTGCCTCGACGACCCGCAATCGGGGCTGTCGGGGGTGATCGCCATCCATTCGACCGCGCTCGGCCCGGCAGCGGGCGGGTGTCGGTTCCACCGCTACGCCAGCGACGCCGACGCCGTGGCGGACGCGCTGCGGCTGGCGGAGGGGATGAGCTACAAGAACGCGTTGGCGGGGCTTCCGCTGGGCGGTGGCAAGGCGGTGATCCGGATGCCCGATGCGCCGTTCGACCGCGCCGCGCTGTTCAGCGCGTTTGGGCGCGCGGTCGCGTCGCTGGGCGGACGCTATGTCACCGCCGAGGATGTCGGGACCAGCGTCGCCGATATGCAATGCGTCGCCGAGACCACGCGCCACGTCGCCGGCCTGCCCGCAGCGCCCGGGGCGCCGGGCGGCGATCCCTCGCCCTGGACCGCGCTCGGCGTGCTGCGGTCGATGGAGGTGGCGGTGGAGCGGCATCTCGGCGCCTCGCTCGCCGATGTGACGGTCGCGGTACAGGGCCTTGGTCATGTCGGTTTTGCGCTGTGCGAACTGCTCCATGAAGCCGGAGCGCGGCTGTTCGTGGCGGAACCGCGGATTGAGGTCGCGGCGGAGGCGGCGCGGCGGTTCGGCGCGCGCGTGATGGAGTCGGACGAACTGCTCGAAGCCCGCGCAGAAGTGTTTGCCCCCTGCGCGCTCGGCGGCGTGATCGATGCGGCATCGGTGCGGCGGCTGGGCGCGTCGGTGGTGTGTGGCGCGGCGAACAACCAGCTCGCGACCCCGGCGGAGGGCGATGCGCTGCTCGCGCGCGGCATCCTCTATGCGCCCGATTATGTCGTGAATGCCGGCGGGATCATCAATGTCGCCGCCGAGCATCTCGGCTGGAGCGTGGACGAGGCGCGCACGCGGGTCGAGGCGACCGGCGCGCGACTGGCGGCGGTGCTCGACCATGCGGCGGCGGAGCGGATCGCGCCGCACCGCGCCGCCGACCGGCTGGCGCGCGCGGCAATTGGCCGTGCGCACCGCCAGCCCGTCCTCGCCGCCTGACATGGACGCCCGTTCGGCGACCGGCACCGCGACCTTCGTCGTGACCGCCGCGCGCTGCCCGCAATTGCTGTGCCGCCTGCTCGGCCTGTTCGCGCAGCAGGACCGGGTGGTCGAGGCGCTGTCGGTCGAGGCGCGCCCGCGTGGCTATCGCGCGGCGATCACCATTGCCGGGATCGACGCACAACGCGCCGAAATCATCGAACACAAAATGCGCGCGATCGTCAGCGTGCGCACCGTTCGCCTGCGCTTCGGCTGACTGCCCGGGGCCGCTGTCGCGCCGGTCACCCTCTCCATTTGACAATTCTCCAAATAGGATCATTGTCGTCGGATCAGGACGATTCATCCGCTTGGCGTCAATCGTACGCGGGAAGGATCGCGAGGCCCAGGGGGAAGGGGGACATGATGTTCTTGTGGACGCATAAGGTCAAACTGGCGGTGGCGGCGATGCTCGCGCTTACCGTCGCGATACCGGCTTCAACCCAACAGGCGCCGCTGACGCCGCAGCCCGCTGCGGCTCCGGCGACGCCGCCCGCAACGCCCGCCGGGCTCGACCGGCTGACCAAGAGCGATGTCGACACCTGGCTCGACGGCTATATGCCCTATGCGCTGGGTCGCGGCGACATTGCCGGCGCGGTGGTCGTGGTGGTCAAGGACGGCGCGGTGCTGACGCAGCGCGGCTTTGGCTATTCGGATGTCGCCAACCGCAAGCCGGTCGATCCGGCGACGACGCTGTTCCGCCCGGGCTCGACCTCGAAACTGTTCACCTGGACCGCAGTGATGCAGCAGGTCGAGGCCGGCAAGATCGACCTCGACGCGGACATCAACACCTATCTCGATTTCACCATTCCCGCCTATGACGGCAAGCCGATCACGATGCGTCACCTGATGACGCACACGGCGGGGTTCGAGGAGATCATCAAGGGTCTGCTGGCGTTCGACATCGCACTCAAGCCGCTGGGCGACATCCTGAAAGAGCGTATTCCCGAGCGGATCTACCAGCCCGGTACGACGCCCGCTTATTCCAACTATGCGACCGCTTTGGCCGGCTATATCGTCGAGCGCGTGTCCGGCCAGTCGTTCGACACCTATGTCGAGCGCAACATCTTCGGCCGCCTCGGTATGCAATATGCCAGCTTCCGTCAGCCGCTGCCCGCCAAGCTCAGGCCGTTCATGTCGCAGGGCTATGAAGCCGGATCGGGCAAGGCGCAGCGGTTCGAGATCATCGGCATGGCCCCGGCCGGCGCGCTGTCGGCGAGCGGCGCGGACATGGGCAAGTTCATGCTGGCGTACCTCAATGAGGGCGGCCCGCTGCTCAAGCCCGCGACCACGGCCCAGATGCTCACCGCGCAGAATCTGAGCGTCAAGGGCAGCAACCAGATGGCGCTGGGCTTTTACGAGGAGTGGATCAACGGTCGCCGTGCGGTCGGCCATGGCGGCGACACCGTCTATTTCCACACCGATCTCAAGATTTTCCCGGCGGAAAAGGTCGGCATCTTCATCTCGGTCAACAGCCAGGGTGCGGGCGGCGCGCCGGGCGCGGTACGCACTGCGCTGGTCGAGGGGTTCGCGGACCGTTACCTCCCCGCCGCGGACACGGCGCCGGTCGAACTCGCGACGGCGAAGGAACATGCCAAGCTGCTGGTCGGCAGCTGGACCAACAGCCGCCGCGTCGCATCGAGCTTCGCGTCGTTCGTCTATCTGCTCAGCGAAGAGAAGATCGGCCTCGATGAGGATGGTCGCCCGCTGGTCAGCGGCATCCCCTCGCTCGGCGGCGCGCCGCGCAAGTGGATCGAGGTCGAACCGTTCGTGTGGCAGGATGCCTATGGCAAGGAGCGCCTTGTTGCCGAGGTGCGTGACGGACAGGTGGTCCGCTGGACGTTCGGCATGGTCTCGCCGTTCATGGTGTGGGACCGTACCCCCTGGTACGCGACCGGCGCATGGCTGATCCCGGCGTTGCTGTTCGCACTCGCCGTGATCCTGATCACCGCGCTCGGCTGGCCGATCGGGTGGATCGCGCGCAAGCGCTATGGCGCGCAGTTCGCGCTGACCGGGTCGGCGCGCACCGCCTATCGCGTGGTGCGCGGCCTGTGCTGGCTGGTGATCGCGGTGCTGGTCGGCTGGTTGATCGTGGTCATCGGGATCGAGAATTTCGACGGCCACGGCAAGAATGACTGGCTGATCCTCACGCTTCAGGTGGTCGGCACGCTCGCCTATTTCGGCCTGCTTGCCGCATCGGTGTGGAACCTGCTGCTGGCGTTCAAGAGCCGGCGCGGCTGGTTCTCGAAGCTATGGTCCGTGCTGCTCGTGCTCGGCGCCTTCTTCCTGCTGTGGGTGGCGCTGGTGTTCAAGCTGGTGAGCTTCGGCGCGGGTTACTGAGGTTCCCCGCGGGCCGGATGCGGGTCGCATGACCCGCATCCGGCCCATACCGAATCAAGATTGACAATTGTCCAAATGGGACAACACTATCCCAATCAGAAAAGCCGCGCGCCGGATTGCGTGACAGGCAGGCTCAGGGAGACTTCACATGACACGGCATGCCATTCCAACGCGTATCGTCCTGTCCCTCTCGACCGCGGCCACCGCGCTGATGCTGCCGGCATCGGCCTTCGCGCAGGATAGTGCCACCGGCGTCACCATGGACCGCGACGAGATCGTCGTCACCGCGCAGAAGCGGACCGAGCGGATCCAGGACGTGCCGATCTCGATTACCGTCGTCAGTGGTGAGGCAATGCAGCAGAGCGGCGCGTCGCAGCTGTCCGACTATGCCGCGTCGATCCCCGGGCTTCAGGTCGACAATGCCGGATCGCCCGGCCGCTCGACGCTGACGCTGCGCGGTGTCGCGCCGATCGGGCCAAGCGCGACCGTCGGCATGTATCTGGACGATGCGCCGATCGGGTCGAGCGGCATCTACAACCGCTCGCAGACCTTCACGCTTGACCTGATGCCCTATGACATCGAGCGGCTGGAAGTGCTGCGCGGGCCGCAGGGCACGCTCTATGGCGCGAGCTCGATCGGCGGCCTGCTCAAATATGTCACGGTTCAGCCCGACCTGAACGACCTCAAGATCCGCGGCGGCGCCGAGGTGTTCACTGTGGCGCATGGCGATGGCGTAGGCTGGGCCGCGAACGCCATGGTCAATGTCCCGCTGATCACCGATCAGCTCGCGGTCAGCGCCAGCTATGCGCGGCGCGAGACGCCGGGCTATGTCGACAACATCCAGACCGGCGAGGAAGACGTCAACGACGCGGTCCAGCAGGGTGGCCGGGTGGCGCTGCTGTGGCAGCCCGATCCTGCGCTCACGATCAAGCTGAGCGGCGTGTGGCAGTCGGTCGATTCGGACAATGTCAGCATCGTCTATGAAGGCATGGGCAACACCCCGATCGCGCCCGGCGCCGGGTTCCTCAACACCAACACCGCGCTGGCCGAACCGTTCACCAGCGACTTTCAATTCTATTCGGCCACGATCGGCTATGATTTCGGCTTTGCTGAGCTCAGCTCGACCACCTCGTACAGCAAGCTCGAAATCCTCGAAGTGACCGACGCGACCCGCGTGTTCGGCGGGATTTTCGGCGGCTTCGCGCCCTATCCTGCGACGCTGGAGCAGAAGAAGTGGACGCAGGAGCTGCGCCTGACGTCGGCGCCGAGCACCAGCTTTGAATGGATGGTCGGATTTTTCTACACCGACGAGAATAACAACCACAGCCAGGTGGTGCGCGCGCTCGATGCGAGTGGTGCGCCGCTCGCCGGCTTCGACCCGTTCGCGGTTGTCGGCCTGCCCAACACGTACAACGAATATGCCGTCTTCGGGAACGCGACGTGGAAGATCAGCGAGATGTTCCACCTGACCGGCGGGCTGCGCTGGGCGCGCAACGACCAGACCTTTACCCAGTCGACCGCGATCCCGCTGCTCGGCCTCAACGCCAATGGCGATGGTGCGTCGTCGGAAGAGATCGTCACCTATAGCGTCAGCCCGCAGATCAATCTCAGCCGTGACGCGATGATCTATGCCCGCGTCGCCAGCGGGTACAAGCCGGGCGGACCGAACGTCGCGCTGCCGGGATTCCCCGCCACTGTCGGCGCAGAACGGGTGACGAGCTACGAAGCGGGCGTGAAGGCCAGCTTCCTCGACCGCGCGGTCAGCGTCGATGCCGCGGTGTTCATGCTCGACTGGAACAACCTCCAGACCGCAGCTTCCTTTGCTGCAGGGATCAGCGGCCTGGTCAATGCGGGCACGGCGCGCAGCACGGGCGTCGAGGCATCGTTGACGATCACGCCGACCGCCGGGTTCAATGTCGGGGCGAACTTTGCCTATACCGATGCCAAGTGCACCGAAACCACCGCGTCGTGCACCGATGGCGACCAGTTGCCGAGCGTGCCGAAGATTGCCGCGGCGATGACTGCGGATTACAGCTTTGCCGTCGGTGGCTCGGCGCAGGGCCGGCTGGGCGGCATGGTGCGCATTGTCGGCGACCGCATTTCCGCTCTGGAAAGCTCGGGGCTGTCGGTGCCGATCGACGGCTATGCCGCGCTCGACCTCAACGCGGCGGTCACGTTCAACGACAAATGGACGCTGCGCGCCTATGCCCGCAACGTCACCGATGCCGAGGGGCGGATCACCAGCAGCGTTGCGACGACCAACCCCGGCTTCCTCGCGACGGTGCCGCTGCAACCCCGCACGCTGGGTCTCGCCATCGACCTGTCCTTCTGATCGCGCGCGGGATGAACGCTCCGTTCAACGCGCCGGGATCGGACGCGACGCTGCCCCAGCCTTATCTGCTATTTCTGGGCGATACGGTTGAGCGCGGCTTTGCCAAGACTGCGCTGGGGCTGCGCGATTGGGCGGCGGACAAATGCGTCGGTGAGCTGCGGCTGACCGACGCGACCGTTTCCACTGGCCTGCCCGCGCTGACCCCGGCACAGGCGCGGGCACAGGGCGCGCGGGCGATGGTGATCGGCGTTGCCAATCAGGGCGGGATCATCCCGCTGTCGTGGCGTCCCGCGCTGGTCGAGGCGCTGGAGGCGGGGCTGGACCTGATCGCCGGGATGCACATGCGCCTCGCCGACCTGCCCGAAGTCGCGGCGACGGCGCAGCGGCTGGGGCGGCGGTTGTTCGACGTGCGCGTGCCGCCCGCCGACATTCCGGTCGCGACCGGGCGCAAGCGCAGCGGCAAACGGCTGCTGACCGTCGGCACCGATTGTGCGCTGGGCAAGAAATACACCGCGCTCGCGCTCGCCCGCGCCTTCGCGACACGCGGCGTGCCGACCGATTTCCGCGCGACTGGCCAGACCGGCATCATGATCGCAGGCAGCGGCATCCCGATGGACGCGGTCGTCTCGGACTTTGAGGCGGGGGCGGCGGAGATCCTCTCGCCCGACGCCGCGCCCGACCATTGGGACGTGATCGAAGGGCAGGGGTCGCTGGCGCATCCCGCCTATGCGGCTGTGTCGCTCGGCCTGCTCCATGGCAGCCAGCCCGATGTGTTCGTGGTGTGCCATGAGCCGGGACGGCGCGAGATGCTGGGCACCGCCGGCTATGGCGTGGTCAGCGTCGAGGAGATTGCCGACCTTGCGATCCGGCTTGGGCGGCGCACCAATCCCGCGATCCGCTGTGGCGGTTTTTCTTACAACACCGCCGCGCTTGACGCCTATGAGGCCGAGGCGCTGATGGCCGCCGAAAGCGCGCGGCTAGGCCTGCCCGTCGCCGACCCGATCCGCGGCGGTGCGGCGTTCGATGCGCTCGTCGACACTTGCCTGAAGGGCGCATGACGATGACCCAACCGAGCTGGTTCCAGCGCTTCCTGCTCCCCGGTCTCGCCTTCAAGGGCGTGGTGATCGGCGGCGGCTATGCCACGGGGCGCGAGCTGGCGGAATTCTTCCTCCCCAGCGGGCCGCAGGGCGGGCTGTGGGGCATGGTGCTCGCGATGCTGATCTGGAGCGCGGTGTGCGCCGCGACCTTCGCCTTCGCGCATCTGACCCGCAGCTATGATTATCGCAGCTTTTTCCAGAAGCTGCTCGGGCCGGGCTGGATCGCGTTCGAGATCGTCTATGTCCTGCTGCTCGTTTTGATCCTCGCCGTGGTCGGCGCGGCGGCGGGGGAGATCGGGGCGAGCTTTGGCGCGCCCGCGATCCTCGGCACGCTGATCCTCGCGGGCACGATCGCGGTCGTCACCAGCCTTGGCACCGCGTCGGTCGAGCGCTTGTTCAAATACGCCTCGATGCTGCTCTACTTCGTCTATGCGCTGTTCGTGGTGATCGGCCTCGCGCTGTTCGGCGACGCGATCGCGACCAATATCGCTACCCCCGCGCCGACGACGGGATGGGTGATGGGCGGGGTCGCCTATGCCGGATACAATCTCGTCGCCGCGGCAGTCGTGCTGCCGCTGACCGTGCATCTTACCAGCCGCCGCGACGCGCTGATCGCCGGGACGATCGCCGGGCCGCTGGCGATGCTGCCCGCGCTCGGTTTCTTCCTGTGCATGCTCGCTTTCTACCCGGCGATCGGCAGCGAGACGCTGCCCTCGGCCTTCCTGCTGGGACAGATGAACATCCCTGTCTTCAGCATCGCATTCCAGGCGATGATCTTCGCTGCGTTGCTCGAGACCGGGACCGGCATCGTCCACGCCGTGAACGAGCGCGTGTCGGGGGTGTGGCAGGCAAAGCGCGGCGTCGCGCTCGGTGCCCGCGCCCGCGCGGTGATCGCGCTGGCGCTGCTGCTCGGCTGCGTCTTCGTCGCCACTAGCATCGGCCTCGTCGCGCTGATCGGCAGCGGGTACCGGCTGCTCGCTTATGCGATCCTGGCGGTGTTCGTGCTTCCCGTGATGACCCTGGGCGTCGCGCGCATCCTGCGTGCGCGGCCCGAAGTGGAGACCCCCGCATGATCCGCATGCTGATCGCGCTTCCCGCGCTGCTGCTCGCCACCGCGCTCCCCGCCGCCGCCGATCTGCCCAAGGGGTTTGCCGAACGCGTCGAGACGCTGCGCCAGCAAAGCGGCGCACCCGGGATCGCCATCGCGGTGGTGCACAAGGGCAAGGTCGAACTCGCGCAGGGCTGGGGCACGACCAAGCAGGGCGGCGCGCAAAAGGTCGATGCCGACACGATCTTCCAGACTGGATCGACCGGCAAGGCGTTCACCGCCGCCGCGCTCGCGATCCTGGTCGATCGCGGCAAGATCGCGTGGGACGACCGCGTCATCGACCACATGCCGTGGTTCCGCATGTACGACCCCTGGGTCACGCGTGAGATCACGATCCGCGACCTGCTGGTGCATCGCAGTGGCCTCGGCCTTGGCGCGGGCGACCTGCTCTACGTCCCGCGCGGCAGCCTGTCGCGCAAGGAGACGGTCAAGCGCCTCGCCCATATCCAGCCGGCGCGCAGCTTCCGCTCGGGCTATGCCTATGACAACATCTTCTATTCGGTCGCGGGGCAGCTGATCGAGGAAGTCAGCGGCAAGAGCTGGGAGGACTTCATGGCGCAGGACGTGTTCGCCGCGGGCGGCATGACCAGCGCGACGGCGAATTACGAAACCCGCCTCGCCAACCCCAATCGCGCGCATCCGCACGCCCGCATCGCCGGCGCAGTGCGCGGCGACGGCCCGGTGTCGATGCTCGACGAGCGTGCGGCGGAACTCGGTCGCGCGGCGCTGCCCGCCGGTGGCCTTGCGCTCAGTGCCAATGACCTCGCCCGCTGGCTGCAGATTCAGCTCGGCAAGGGCGCGCTGCCCGGTGGCGGGCGGCTGTTCAGCGCGGCGCAGTCGGCGGAGATGTGGAAGGGCGTGACGCTTCAGCCGATCTCTCCGATGCCCGGCCAGCTTGCGCCGCTCACGCCCAACTTCAATTCCTATGCACTCGGCTGGAGCGTGACCGACTATCGGGGGGGCCGCGTGATCGCGCATGGCGGCGCGGTGTTCGGGGCGATCGCCTATGTCATCCTGCTCCCCGATCAGGATGTCGGCATCGCCGGCGTGGTCAATGCCGAGGAGACGGCGCTGCTGCGTGGCGTGATCCACACATTGGTCGATCATTATCTCGGCGCGCCCGATCAGGACTGGCCGGCGCGCTTCAACAGCTTCATCGAAGCGCGCATCACCGGGGCCAAGGCGGCGCTGTCCACCACCCGCGCCGCGCCCGCCAAGATTGGCCCGTCGCTCAGCCTCGACCGTTATGTCGGCACCTATCGCGACGCTTGGTATGGCGATGTCGTGGTGGCCAAGGGCAAGGATGGCGGGCTGACCATCGACTTCACCACCACCCCGGCGATGAAGGGCAGACTGGTTCACTGGCAATATGACTCGTTCGTCACGCGCTTCGACGACAAGTCCTTGGAGCCCGCTTACGTCACCTTCGCGCTCGACGCGGATGGCAAGGTCGCGCGCGTGTCGATGAAGGCGGAAAGCCCGATCGCCGACTTCAGCTACAATTATCAGGATCTGGACCTGCGTCCGGTGGGAGCGACCAAGTGAAGCGGTTCTCGACCCTTGCCCTGTTGCTGCTCGGCGCCTGCGCCACGGCCACGCCGCCAGCACCCGTCGAGGATACAGCCGCGCTGCACAAGCGCCTGCTCGTGCTCGACACCCATCTCGACACGCCGCTCCATTTCGGGCGTCCGGGGTGGAGCTTCGGCGACAAACACGACCTCGCGACCGACATCGCGCAGGTCGATATGGGCCGAATGGAGGAAGGCGCGCTCGATGGCGGCTTCTTCGTCATCTACACCGATCAGGGGCCGCTGACCGCCAAAGGCTATGCCGACGCGCTCGCCTTTGCGCGCGGGCGCTCCGACGCGATCGACACCACCATCGCGCAATTCCCCAAGCGCATCGCCCCGGCACTGACTGCGCAGGACGCCCGCCGCCTGAATGGCGAAAACAGGCTGATCGCGTTCAAGTCGATCGAGAACAGCTATCCCCTGGGCGAAGACCTGTCGCTGCTCGCCGAGTTCCACAAACGCGGCGTGCGCATGGCCGGGCCAGTGCACGGCAAGAACAACCAGTTCGCCGATTCATCGACCGACAAACCGCGCTGGAACGGCCTCAGCCCGCTCGGCCGGCAATGGGTGGCGGAGATGAACCGGCTCGGCATGGTGATCGACGCCAGCCATTCCTCGGACGCTGTATTCGACCAGCTGCTGGAATTGTCGCGCGCGCCGATCATCCTGTCGCACACCACCGGCCGCCACGCCTATGACCATCCCCGCAACCTCGACGACGCCCGCATCCGCGCGCTCGCGGCAAAGGGCGGGGCGATGTGCATCAGCACGATCTTCCTGTCCGAACTCAACCTTGCCGGCGAACGCGGGGCATTGTTCGCGAAGTACGAGCAGATCGCGACGCTGCTTCCGGCCGAACAGGTTGCGCTGGCCAAGCGCTGGCGCGAACTCGACAAGACCCAGCCGCTGTGGGACGCCGATTTCGAGAAATACATCGCGATGGTGCTGCACGTCGTGAAGGTCGCCGGACCCGACCATGTCTGCTTCAGCGGCGACTGGGACGGCGGCGGCGGGGTCAAGGGGTTCGAGGATATCTCGGCGCTGCCCCTGGTCACCGCACGGCTTAAGGCGGCGGGCTATTCGGACGAGGATCTCGCGAAGATGTGGGGCGGGAATATCCTGCGGATTGTCGAGGCGGCGCAGGCCAAGGCGGGGGGCTGAGGGGTAAACTCCGTTGGTCACCCCGGCCCTGTGCCGGGGTCCACTCCGTCTCGCGTCCGGTGCTTTCGCCCAGAGCGTTACGGCAGCCTCAACTGGAAAGCTGGCTGTCAAATTTCTCGACTATAAACTCAAAAAAGCTCTCGTTGCACGGGATCACGCCCCAATCGGACAAGCTAATTTCGACCACGGACCCATCATCACGATTAAATCCTCCAGCGTATCCGGCAAAGTCATCCCCAAATAAGATGTAAGAACTCAGATGGTGGGGTGCGCCTGTGAAGAGATCAGAGACCTTACACGGACCCGAATAAATCATATACCCCGCCTGCCCAATTTCCCCCCAACCCACTTCGCGCATATAAGAGATGTAGTCGTCAGATATGGACCCGTTCGCGCACGCAAATTCCGACGAATCGCGCGTTTCGAGGCGCTGGATCAGGCTTTGGTACTGCGGGTCACTCAAAATCTGATGATATCGCAAGGGCCATCCAATCGTCGCAAGCAGTCCTCGATACGGACTTGTATCATCGCTAAACCCTAAAGCGCCGACTTCGACCGCCGCTGCCCCCCCGCTTCGACGACTTCCTGCCCCTGCAGGGTCATCAGCGATTCCATCAGCTTCTCCTCGGCGCTCGAACACACGCCCAGCACCGTCGCCTCGGTACAGCCTTCCGCGGCGATATAGGCGTGGCCCATGTTCGAATCGATGTAGATCGACTCGCCCTCGTGCAGCACCACGGGGTCGTAGAATTCGGTATGCACCTCGACCGCGCCCTGCAGGACGTAGATGAATTCCTCGCCCGAATGGCGGACCAGTTCGCCGAATTCCGCGACCGTGCGCGCGCGGATCTTGGTGACGATCGGGATCATCCGCTTCCGGCGCAGCTCGGTATTCATGTAGAAATAGTCGTAATTCGCGGTCTCGACCCGCACCGCGCGGTCGAGCTTGCCGACGCTGCGCCGCGCGGTCACCGGCTGCTGCTGCGGATCGGCGGGCTCGCTGCTTTCGGCGAACAGCTCCGACATGCGCAGCCCCAGCTTTTGCGCGAGCTGAAGCAGCTTGTCATAGCTCAGCGTCAGGCGGTTATGCTCGATCTTCGACAGCGTCGACACCGGGATGCCGGTGCGCTCGCTCATCTGCTTGAGCGTCCAGCCCTCCTGACCGCGCAGGCGGCGCAGGAAACTGCCAAGAGTGGGGGCATCAGACATAGCGCGCGGTCACCTCAAGTTTCCGATCAGGACAGTCCGTCCCGATCGGCACCCTTTGGTGATAGCAGCCCCGCGCCGCCAGACAATCCCGTTACGGACCTATCGCCTCACACGCCGGGGCAGGGATGGCGCAGCACCCGTCCCGCGCGCGCGGCGGTCGGCTGTCCCTTTGACAGCGCCAGCGCGCCGTTGACCATCACCGTGTCGATGCCCGTCGGCGGTGTCGTCGGTGCCTCGAACGTCGCGCCGTCCTTGATCGTGTCGAGGTCGAACACCACCACATCGGCACGCATCCCGGGGCGCAGCAGACCGCGGTCGGACAGGCCCAGCCGATGCGCGGGCCATCCGCTCATCTTGCGGATCGCGTCGGGCAGGGTCAGCACCTTCCGCGCCTTCACATATTCGGCGATCATGCGCGGGAAGGTGCCGTTGGCGCGCGGATGCGGGCGACCCTGCTGTTCCGGATCGACGGTCGAATCCGTCGCCGACGCGTCGGTCCCGACGCTGACCCAGGGCTGTTTCATCGCCAGCGCGATATCGGCCTCGTCCATCATGAAATAGAGCGCACCGGCGCGGGCGGGCAGCGCGTCGAGCCAGATGTCCCACGCCGCATCGGCGGGATCCTTGCCCAGCGCCTTGCCGATCTCGGCGAAGTTCTTGCCGTGAAACTGCGCATATTTGGGGTTCTGTGCATTGGCGAGCACGACATTCGTCCACCCGCCCGATGCATGGACCAGGTTCGACCAGTCGGGCTGCGGCCCCGCCGCCAGTTCCTGCTTGAGCTTCGCGCGCACCGCCGGGTCGCGCAGCGCGGCATGTGCCGCTTCGCGCCCCTTCGCGAAGACATGGGTGGGGATGGTGACGTCGAGGCCCGTGCCGCCCGCGCGATAGGGATAGATGTTGGCGCCGACATCGACGCCGCGGCTGCGCGCCGCCTCGATCCGCGCGATCGCCTGCGGCATCAGCTTGCCCCATAAGGGCGCATAGGCGGCCTTGATGTGGAAGATCTCGACCTTCGCCCCGCTGCGCTCGCCGATGCTCACCGCCTCATCGATCGCGGTCAGCAGCTTGTCGCTCTCGTCGCGCATATGGCTGGCATAGAACCCGCCGCATTTGCCCGGGATCGCCGCCAGCCGCGCGAGATCGCTTTCCGACTGGAAGGATGCGGGGTGATAGATCAGCGCGGTCGAGATGCCGAACACGCCCGCGCGCATCGCGGTGCGAACCTCGCCCTCCATCGCCTTGAGCTGATCGTCGGTGGGCGTACCTGCGGCATCGCCCATCACCTTCACCCGCGCCTGCACCGCGCCATAGTATGTGCCGAAATTGACCGCGATGCCTTGGCTTTCCAGTCTGGTGAAATAGCCGGCAATCTCGTCGGCCGGGACGGCGGTGCCACCCTCGCCCGCGATCAGCGTCGTGACCCCCATGCGCAGCTTGTTCGCCGCCGAGCCGTCCTTGAGCAGCGCGTTCTGGGAGTGGTCGAGCATGTCGATGAAGCCCGGCGCGACATAGCGGCCGCGCGCATCGATCTCCTCGCGCCCCGTGCCCGTCACCGTGCCGATTGCGACGATCCGCCCATCCTTGATCGCCACATCGCCGCTCACCCACGGATTGCCCGCCCCGTCGAGCACGCGCCCGCCACGGATGACGATGTCGTAAGCCGGATCGGCGGGAGCGGTGGCCCCCAGCAGCAGCGGCGCGGCGAGCAAAGCGAGCGGTCGGATCATGCCTGCGGTCCCCATACGCTGTCGTCGCACGAGACTTTGCCGTCGTGATAGACAATCGACGGGGTGCGATCCTGTTTCAGAAAGGTCGGGCCATCGAGATCGACGATGGAGCAGCGCTGGGCCAGCACGAACGCGGGGGCCATCGACAGGCTGGTGCCGACCATGTTGCCGACCATCACGCCCAGGCCCAGCTCGGCGGCCTTGTCGGCCATCATCAGCGCCTCGGTCAGCCCGCCGCATTTGTCGAGCTTGATGTTGATGACGTCGAACCGCCCCTTGGCGCTTTCGACATCGGCGAGCGTCAGGATGCTCTCGTCGCCCGCGAGCGGGATCGGCGCGCTGTAGCCGTCCAGATCCGCCTCGCGCCCGCGCTGCAATGGCTGTTCGAGCAGGTCGACCCTGGCCGCGACCAGCACCGCGACCAGCGCGTCGAGCCGGTCGATCGTGTAGCCCTGATTGGCATCGACGCCGAGCCAGACATCGGGCCGCGCCGCGCGGATCGCGCGGACGCGCTCGGCATCGATCGCGTCGTCGCCGGTCAACTTGACCTTGATCGCGCGCGCATCGGCCCAGCCGCGCGCGGCCTCCGCCATCTTCGCCGGGTCGTCGGCGCCGAGCGTGAAGGTGGTGATCACGGGATGCGGTGCGTCGATCCCGGCGACCTGCCACACCGGCACGCCCGCACGATCCGCCTCCAGCTCCCACAAGGCCGCATCGACCGCATTGCGCGCGCCGCCCGCAGGCATCAGGTCGCGCAGGCCCATGCGGTCGATCCCCGCCTCGATCGCGCCGCGTGCGGCCTCGATCGCGGCGAGCATGTGATCGACATCATCGCCCAGATAATAGACGCCCGCCGCCTCACCGCGCCCCCGCGCATCGCCGTCCTCCAGCGTCACCACGATGATGTCGGAAGTCTCGAACACATGCCCCGAAATGCGGAACGGGGCGTTGAGCGGCAGGCTCTCGCGCGCGACGGTCAGTTTCATTCCTCAATCCTCGACATAGACATATTGGTTCTGCTGGCCGTCATTGATGGTCAGCGTGCGCTTGCCGTCCTTAACGCCGACCAGCGCTTCGACGCCGATGCTGCCCGGCCCGACCGAGATGATCGACACGGTACCATCGCCATTCGTGCGCGTCGCGATCGGCCCTTCGACGAAGCCGGCCTTGATCCACTTCGCGCCATTCTTGTCGCTGATCGTGATCTGCCCCACCGCCGGATCGGCATAATGCCCGGCCAGATTACCCAGCACCGCCGGATCACCCGGATAGGTCAGCCGTCCGCGCCGCGCCTGCGCCCCCGCCTTGATCCGCGCCGCCGCAGCCGCGACATCGCGCTCCGCCTCGGGCTGGCCGTCATAGAGGATTTCGAGCAGGCGGCGCAGCGTCGGGGCGAGCAGCGACGCGCCCGGATCGCTGTTGGTCAGGATCACCATGCCGACGCCGCTCTCGGGCAGCGCATACCAGTTGCTGTGATAGCCGAGCAGCGTGCCGCCATGGGTGACGACGTTGACGCCCTTCGCATTGGTCTGGAACAGGCCCATGCCGTACCAGCTGTCGGGACCGACCTGCACGCCCTTCTTGCGCCGCTCGGTCAGGTTCGCCTCGCTCACCAAGCGCTTGCCGTCGAGCACGCCCTTGCCGAGTTCAAGCTGGACATAGCGGATCATGTCGGCGGTTGTGGCGAAGGCCGCACCGGCGGGGCGATAGGGGTAGGGCGACCCGTTGAAGTCGTTCGACATCAACGTGACCTTGCCGTCGATGTCGAGGCCATGCGGCGCCGCCCAGTTCCCGGCCATCCCCTCGGCATAATCGAAGGTCGCGTCCTTCATGCCCAGCGGCTTGAAGATCTTCTCTTCCATCGCAAGGTCATAGGCCGCGCCGAACTCCATCTTCGGATGGAGGACATAGCCGGCGACATACCCTGCGGCTGACGCCAGCTGGTTGTTATACTGGAACAGGTCGCCGAACTTGCTGGTCGGCATCGTCGCCGCCAGCTGGGTGAAGGTCGCCGATGCCGGCTGACCCTTGTCAGCGAGGATGAAGCCATAATCCTCGCGCGGCAGTCCGGTGCAGGCACACACCAGATGCTTGACCAGCACCGACTGCGTCACTTCGTCATTGCCCAGCCGGAATTGCGGATAGAGATCGACGACCTTCTGGTTCCAGTCGAGCTTGCCCTCATCCGCGAGCACCGAGAGCAGCAGCGTCGTCATCCCCTTGGTGTTCGACGCGATCATGAACTTGGTATTCTGATCGACCTTCTCCGGCGATCCCAGCGCGCGCACGCCAAAGCCGCCCTGCCACAGGACCTTGCCGTCATCGATCAGCGCAAAGCCGATCCCCGGCACCTCGAGCGTCTGGCGCGCCTGTTCGACGAACTCGGTGAGCAGCTTGATCCGCGCGGGCGTCAGTTCGTGCGCGGTCTTGCCCGCAAAACTCTCGGCCTGATAACCGGCGGGCTTCAGCCCCGCCTGCATCACCGACAGCGCTGCCGAACGCTTGGCCGCAGTGCCTGCAGCGCCATCGGCGATCAGCACGGTCCATGCCGTCCCCTTGCGCAAGGCGAGGGCGGACCGCACCGCACGCTCGGTCGGCGCGACCTCGTACGACAGCGCCAGCCGCTCGTCCCAGCCATCGCCCGCCGGGACCGGCGTCGCGAGCCGTGCCTCCGGCCCTGCGGCACCGCGCACGACCGCCCAGGCCTTCGCCGCAGCATCCTTGCCGTCGCTCGCCGTGCCGATGTCGATGACGGAGATGCGCAGGTCACCCTCGGGCGCGGTGAAGGTCACCGCCTGCCCGGTCCGCTCGGCGGTCCAGTCCTTGGGCTGGACGAACTGCACGCCGCTGCCGGTCTTGCCCGGCGTGTCGGCGGCGACCGTCTGCGCCAGCGCGGCGGCGGGCAGGGTCATCAGGGCGAGTGCGGTGAGGAACTTCATGCGACCTCTCCTTTTGGGGTTTCAGGGTTTGACCTGGTGGAATGCGACATGCGGAAGCGAGCTGAACCCCAGCCGCCATTTGCCGTCACCGCCATAGAATTGCAGCCGCTCGAACGGCCCGCCCGCGCGCGCGCCGGTGCGCCGCTCATACAGCTGCGGCCCGATCCGCTCCCAATGCGTCTTCGCGCCCTCGACTACCAGGGTGAGCGCGTCCGGCCCGGCGACCACGACCTGCCAGTCGCGGGCGGGATCGGCCGGGCGGGCATAGTCGCGGCGGTTCATGCGATAGGCGCCGACCGGCACGCTCTCCCCCGCCGGAGCCGCCACGCGCGGCGCGGGATCGACCGGGAACAGCCGCCCGATCAGCGCCTCGACCAGCTCGGTGCGTCCGCCATAGCTGCCCTGACCGCCGGTCTCGGACACGAAGAAGCCAAGCCCCGCTTCGGGCGCGAGGATCATGTTCGAATGGAAATCGCCGGTATTGCCGCCATGCCCCACCATCCGCGGCCCGGCCTTGCGCACCACGAAAAAGCCATGCGCCATTCCCTGAAGGCCGGGTGCGTTGGCGCGCGAATCGCGCATCAGCAACGCGACCGATTCAGGCTTCAGGATGCGCTTGCCGTCGAGCGCGCCACCATTGAGCATCGCGAGCATGAAGCGGCTCATGTCCGCCCCGCTGCTGCTCGCCGATCCCGCCGGCATCACCGGGCTGAACAGCTCGAACGGTTCGGCGACCAGCTTGCCGTCCTTGACGACATAGCCGCTCGCCATCCGCGGTTCGAGCGCGGCGGGCAAAGGCTCGCGGAAGGTGGTGGAGGTCATGCCGAGCGGCGCGAAAATGCGCTGCTCGACATAGTCGGGAAAGGGCATGCCCGACACCCGCTCGACGATATACCCGGCGATCGCCGAGCCATAGTTGGAATAGGAAATCTCGCCGTCCGCAGGCCATAGCCGCTCGGGCACGCGCTGCTTGAGCCAGGTCTGGTAGGGGATCAGCTTGTCGACCGACGGCGCGGTCAGGTTGCCGACATCGCCCATGCCCAGCGCATGCGACAACAGGTCGCGCACGCGGATCGGCTTGCCCTCGAACTCGGGAATCTTGAAGTCGAGATAGGTGTTCACGTCCGCGTCGAGATCGACCTTCCCGGCCTCGACCTGTTGCAGCAGGGCGGACCAGGTGAACATCTTCCCCGTCGATCCCGGGCGGAACAGCGTCCGCATCCCGTCGACCGGCACCCCCTTGTCAACATCGGCAAAGCCATAGCCGCGCGAGAACAGGATCTTGCCCTGATAGACCACGGTGACCACCGCGCCCGCCACTTCGCGCGTCGCGATCTGCTGCGCGATCACGCCATCGACGAAATCGGCGAGCCCGGCGATGCGGGCAGGGGGGATGCTATAGGCTGCTGGTGCGGGTTCGCGGCTGTTGGCGGCGGCGGGCAGCGCCGTGCCGCTCAGCGCAAGCGCGGCGGTGGCGCGCAGCCAGGACGAAGGTCGCGGCATCACTCTCTCTCTCCCCTTGAATGGTACGGCACGGGCGGCGCGGCGCCCGGATGGTTCCCGGTGCGCCGCGCCCCGATCATGCGAGGCAGCTCGAAACGAGTGCGTCGAACGCCGGTCCGCCGCGGATCGGATCGGCGACCGGGAGGCCCAGCCGCTCGCTCTCGCGCGCCATCAGCGCGGTGGCCTCCTCGGCGCTGAATGCCGATGTGTTGAAGGCAAAGCCGCCGCAGCGGATCGCGGGGTTGGTGCGGCTGCCGAGACGCATGGTCAGATCGATGATCTCCTCGATCGACGTCAGCGCGAAGCCTGCGGTCCCCAGCATCTCGCGCCGCCCCGGCTCATGGCACACCACGAATACGTCCGGCTGGCTGCCATGGAGCAGCCCCAGCGAGACTGCGGCATAGGCCGGGTGGGTGAGCGCGCCCTGACCCTCGATCACGTCCCAGTGGTCGGGCGCGGCATCGGGCGACAGCATCTCCGCCGCGCCTGCCTCGAAATCGGAGACGACCGCATCCATCGGCACGCCGCCGCCCGCGATCATGATCCCGGTCTGGCCAGTCGCGCGGAAATCGGTGGCGATGCCGCGCGCCTCGAACGCCCGCCACAGCGCCAGCGCGGTATATTTCTTGCCGAGCGCGCAATCGGTGCCGACCGTCAGCAGGCGCTTGCCACTGCGCTTGCGTCCGGTGCCGACCGGGATGCTCGCCGGCGGCACGCGCACGTCGATCAGGCGACGGTTCAGCCGCTCGGCGACATGGGCGAGTCCCGGAATGTCGGACAGCCGCGCGTGCATGCCGCTGACGATGTCGAGTCCGGCCTCGAGTGCGTCGAGCAGTGCCGCGCGCCAGCTCTCGGGAATCACGCCGCCGGGATTGGCAACGCCGATCACCATCGCCCGCGCGCCGCGCGCCTGCGCCTCCGCCGGGGTCATCGCAGCGAGGCCAGTGGTGACGTCGGCTTCAGGCAGCGCATATTCGCCGATGCACCGCTCGGGCGCCCAGTCGCGCAGGCCGAACGCGGTCTTGGCAAAGCCCGGCTCGGTCGTGTCGCCCAGGAACAGCAGATAGGGTTGCGGCAGCGCCAGCGCGTCATAATCGGATGCGTCGGCGGGTACGGCGAGGGTGGTGACATTGCCCATGATCAGCCGCCCCAGGTCGCGGTCAGCAGCCGCTGGAAATTGCCGCCCAGCACCGCCTTGATGTTCGCGTCGGAATAGGTGCGGCGGATCAGCTCATCGGCCAGCGCATACATTTTGAGCGGGTGGTCGAACCCGTCCACGTCGATCTTCTCACGAAAGGCGTAACTGTCCTTGTAGGCGCCGCGCAGCATCTTGTTCATCTCCGGAGACGTGTCGTCATAGCCGTACAGGTCGGAATCGGTGCCGATCCCGACATGCTCGATGCCGACCAGCTTCACGACATGATCGATATGGTCGGCATAGTGGCGGATGGTGGTGGGGTCGGTCTTGCTGACGAAGTTGCGCACGCCGGTGATGCCCATCACCCCGCCCTTCGCCGCCATCGCCTTGATCGCCGCATCGGTCTTGACGCGCGGATGCTCGATCAGCGCGCGGCAATTGCTGTGGGTGATCGACAGCGGCTTGGTCGAAATGTCGATGGCGTCCAGCGTGGTGCGGTCGCCGCAATGCGACACATCGACCAGCATCCCGACCGCGTTCATCGCCTTGATGATCTCGGCGCCGAAATCGCTCACCCCGCCATCAACGCGGTCGGTCGCGCCCGACCCGATGCGGTTCTGCGAATTGTACGTCAGCTGTGCACAGCGCTGGCCGAGGTCGTAGAAGGTCTTGACGTCGGCGGGGCGCAGGAAGTGATCGGCGTTCTGCAGCCCCATGATCACCGCGACCTTGCCGTCGCGCTTGGCGCGCAGGATGTCCGCGAAGGTGCCGATGCCGGTCAGGACATGGCTGTTGCGCGCGACATAATTGCCCCAGATCGCAAAGAAGTTGAACGCCGCTTCCTTCGCGTCCGGACCGCCAAGGCCAACCGCGTGGTGGATCGCGGTAATCCCGCTGGCGCGGAAATCACCGGCCATCTGGTCGCTCATCGGTTTGGAATAGAATTCGGGGCTGAAGTCGATCTTGATCGGGGCGAGCATGTCCACGACGACCGACTGGCGGACCAGTTCGATCGCGCGCTTCGAATAGCTGCGCCCGCTGACCGGATCGACCTGGAAGGCGGCGCGCGCGACATAGGGTGCGGCGATCGCTGCGGTGCCCAGCGCACCGATGGCCTGACGACGAGAAACCCGCATTGCCCCACTCCCCGAATTTTCCAATGAGGACGCTATAGTCCCAAATGGAGAAGGTCAACCGGTGCGCGCGGTGCGTATGCCGGTTTCAGCCGGCTGCCCGGGTGCTCAGAAGTAATTTTCCCGCCGGACATCGGGATAATCAGCGGAATAATTGCGATAAATATCGCTATTGAGAAATATATTGTCCTGATCCGGACAATATGTCACTTTTCTTGCGCTGGGAGTGGATGGTCGTCCGAGAGGCAGGCCAACAAACAGGGGGAAGACATGCGCAAGATCGTATCGAATCTGGGACGCGGACTCGCTCGGGGGAGCAGTGCCGCAGCATTGACGGCCGCATTGCTGGCCGCCGCACCGGCAATCGCCCAAACCGCTCCGGAAGCGGCGGACGACGCCGCGTCACAAGACGATTCCATCGTGATCACCGGATCGCGCATCGTCCGCGACGGGTTCGAACAGCCGACGCCGACCACCGTGATCGGCGAGGACGAGCTGCGCCTGGGGCAGCGTCAGAACCTGGCGCAGGTGCTGAACGACTCGCCGTCCTTCCGCCCCACCGCGACGCCGCAGGTGCTGGTCGGCAATACCGGCAGCGGCACCGCGCCGGTCGATCTGCGCGGCCTCGGCATCAACCGCACGCTCACTTTGGTCAACAAGCGCCGCTTCGTCGGCAACAATAACCTCAACTATGTCCCGATGGGCATTGTCGAGCGGGTCGAGGTCGTGACCGGCGGCGCATCCGCCGCCTGGGGCTCCGATGCGGTCGCGGGCGTCGCCAACATCATTCTCAAGGACCGCGTCTCGGGGATCACCGTCGGCGGGGTCAGTGGCATTTCGTCGCGCGGTGATGGCGCGCGCTATGGCGGCGACATTACCGCCGGCACCTCGTTCGCCGATGGCCGCGGGCAGATCATGTTCAGCGCCGAATATGTGAAGGACGAATCGATCCCCGATCGCAATTCGCGCGATCGGCTGGGCAGCGCGGGGATCGTCCGCCTCAACCCGACCTCGACCACCGACCTGCGCCAGGTCCTTGTCCCCGACGTCAACTACGGCAACCAGACGCCGGGCGGCCTGATCACCACGGGCGTGCTCGCGGGGCAGATGTTTAACAGCGACGGCACGCTGAGCACCTATGGCGCGGGCACCTCGCTCAACGCCAACCCGGCGATCCGCTTTCCGGCGCAGGTGCTGGGCGGGACCAGCGCCGTCGGCCTGTACGACGTCATCGCCGTGACCACGCCGGTCGAGCGGATCAGCACCTATGGCCGCGCGACCTATGATTTCGGCGCGGTGAAGCTGTGGGCGGATGTCACCTATGGCCGGTCCAGATCGACCTATGCTTTCCTGCCCGATATCGGCCTCGGCGCGCAGACGATTTCGGCGAGCAATCCGTTCCTGTCGCAATCGATCCGCACGACGCTCGCCAATGCGGGCGAAACCAGCTTCACGCTCGGCCGCCTTTATACCGGCCCGTACAGTCTGATCTATGACGGCACGCGCGAGCAGAAAGAGGGCGCGGTCGGGGTCAACGTCGATCTCGGCGGCACCTGGAAGGCCAGCGCGCATTTCAGCCATGGCGAGGTCGATCAGGCGCAGCGCATCCGCAACGCGCGCATCGTGTCGCGCTTCAACAATGCGATCAACGCGGTGTCGAGCGGCGGGCAGATCGTCTGCGGCATCAACGCCGACGCCAACGCCGCCAATGACGATGCGGCATGCCGTCCGCTCAACCTGTTCGGCCTCAACGCCGCCTCGCCCGAGGCGCTCGCTTATATCCGCGGCACGCAGCAGAACGACACGACCACCAAGCTCGATGCCGCCGCAGTCGAGGTGCAGGGCGACCTGTTCTCGCTGTGGGCCGGCCCGGTGACGGTGGTGCTCGGCGCGGAAGGGCGGTGGGAGGAGCAGCGCTCGGTCAGCGGCGCGCTCGACCTCGCCGGTGCGTTCGGTCCGCTCAACCTGTACGGTTCGCCGGTCAGCGGCGGCTATGACGTGCAGGAGGGGTTCGGCGAAGTCGCCTTCCCGCTGTTCAACGCAGAAGGCACGGCCAAGGTCGATCTCAACGGCGCGGCGCGCTATTCCGACTATAGCCGCAGCGGCGGCATCTGGTCGTGGAAGGGTGGCGCGACGGTCGGCCTGTTCGACACGCTGACGCTGCGGGGCACGCGCTCGCGCGACATCCGCGCGCCGACCATTACCGAACTGTTCTCGAGCCGCGCGATCAATGTGGGTCCGCTGGTCGATGGCGACAGCGCGGGGCGAGCCGCAGCCAACCCGCAATATGTCTCGAACCCCGCCACCGTCACCACCTATAGCGGCGGCAATCCGGACCTGTTGCCCGAGATCAGCCACACGACGACGCTGGGCGCGACCTTCTCGCCGAAATTCCTGCCGGGCTTCAACCTGTCGGTCGATTTCTATGACATCAAGATCGACGGCGCGATCAGCACGCTGTCTGGGTCGAACCTGACGATCGCATGTCGCAACGGCAATGCCGCGGCCTGCGCCCGCATCACCCGCGATGCCACCGGCACCGTCACCGAAGTGCGCTCGAACTCCCAGAATATCGCGGTGTTCGAAACCAGCGGCTTCGATATCGAGGCATCCTATGTCTTCCAGATGTCGGCGATCGCCGACCTCCCCGGCACGCTGCGCATCCGCGCGCTGGCAACCCATGTCCGCGATTTCGTTGTCGATACCGGCGTGTCGCGGATCGACTCTGCGGGCGATGTCGGCGCGGGCACCGGCAATGCGATCCCCAGCTGGCGCGGGACGCTCAGCTTCGTCTATCAGAACGACACGCTCGGGCTCGATGCGCGGGTCCGCTATGTCGGCGCGGGCAAGTTCAACAGCCAGCTCGACCAGTCGGTCAACCCGACCGGCTATCTCGTGAACAACGATATCGGCGCCTATGCCTATCTCGACCTGGGTGCGCGGGCGAAGGTGATGGATCGCCTGACCCTGTCGCTCAACGTCAACAACGTGCTGGATCAAAAGCCGCCGCTCAGCCCGGTCGGCCCGATCTTCTATGACGCGGTCGGCACCTATTTCTCGCTCGGCGCGCGCATGAAGTTCTGATCGCTCGCATCCCAAGGCGAAGCAGACCGGCCCGGGCATCGCGCGATGTCCGGGCCGTTTTGCGCGTTGGTGCCATTTTCGGTTTTGTGCGTTGTCGCGTCGTGACCGAAATGATCGACCGCCATCTCGCCCGGATCAACGCGCGCCACCCGCTCAGCGATGAGGAGGCGGCGGCGATTCGCGCCCTCTTCACCGCGTCGCAGAGCGTTGGGGCGCATCAGACCTTTATCGAGGCGGGGGCGCGGCTCGACCACAGCATCCTGATCCTCGACGGCATCGCCGCGCGCTACAAGGATCTGCGCGACGGCCAGCGTCAGATCACCGCGCTCCACGTCCCCGGCGATTTCGCCGACCTGCACAGCTTCACCCTGAAGCGCCTCGACCACTCACTGATGGCGCTGACCCGCTGCCGCATCGCGCCGGTTCCGCACGGGCGGATTGCGGACCTCATCGAACGCTTCCCGCGACTCGGGCGGATCTACTGGTTCTCGACCAATCTCGACGCGTCGATGCATCGCGAATGGGTGCTGTCGATGGGCGCACGCAACGCACTGGCGCGGATCGCGCATCTGTTCTGCGAGCTGCAGGTGCGGCTCGACATCGTCGGGCTCGGCGATGCGCGCGGCTATGCGCTCGATCTCAGCCAGACCGACCTTGCCGAATGCCACGGCCTGACCCCGGTGCATGTCAACCGCTCGCTCCGCCGCCTGCGCGAGATGGGGGTGCTGACCTTCCGCTCCGGCCGGGTCGAGATCGCCGATCCGGCGGCATTGCGCGCGATCGCCGAGTTCGACCCGGACTATCTCTATCTCAACCCTGACCCGCTCTAACACGGGTTAGCCGGTGATCGCGCGCGACGCGCTAACGCCTCCTGCGACACAGGAGGATATCAGATGGACCCCGATCTCGACTATTATCGCAGCCGCGCCAGCGAGGAGCGCGCCCGCGCGGCTGCAGCCAGCGACCCGGCGGTACGCCGCGCGCATCAGGCGATGGCCGAACGCTACGAACGCGTGGCGGCCGGGGAACGGCTAACGCTGGGCATTGTCGAACGCGGCTGAACCCCCCGGACCAGCTTTGCGGCGAAATGGTATGAAGGCCCCTTGAAGTGTTCCAACCAATTGGTTAGTCCAA
The DNA here is from genome assembly GCA_942493255.1 of uncultured Alphaproteobacteria bacterium. Taxonomy (GTDB): domain Bacteria; phylum Pseudomonadota; class Alphaproteobacteria; order Sphingomonadales; family Sphingomonadaceae; genus Sphingomonas. Next base: position 560,188 of record OW818683.1, read on the forward strand.
TGGGTATAGAGAACAGATTGAGGGGATCGGGATGCGGATTGCGGCGCTCATTGCCTGTGCGGTGCTGGCCGCGCCTGTGCCCGCTTTCGCCGCCGACCATCTGGTCGCCGATCCCGCCGCCTATGCCGCTGCCGTCAAGAAAGCCCAGCCCGGCGACCGCATCATCCTGCGCGATGGCGTGTGGCGCGATTTCCAGATCATCTTCACCGGACGCGGCGCCGCCGACAAGCCGATCACGCTGACCGCGCAGACGCCCGGCGGGGTGATCCTGTCGGGTCAGTCGAACCTCCGCATCGGCGGCGAGCATCTGGTCGTCTCCAACCTCGTCTTCCGCGATGGCTTCTCGCCGACCAAGGAGCTGATCGCGTTCCGCCGCGATTCGAAGACGCCCGCATCGCACACCCGCCTCACCGGCATCGTGGTCGACCGCTTCACCAACCCCGATCGCCGCGCCGAGGATCACTGGGTCGCGATCTACGGTACCGACAACCGCGTCGATCACAGCTGGTTCGCGGGCAAGGGCAATGGCGGCGTCACGCTCGCGGTGATCCGTCCCAAGGGCCAGCCGGGCGAGAACCGCGCGCGCATCGACCACAACTTCTTCGGCCCGCGCCCGCCACTCGGCTCGAACGGCGGCGAGACGATCCGCATCGGCACCAGCGACGAATCGCTGAGCGATTCCAGGTCGACCGTCGAGAACAACTGGTTCGAAGGCTGCGATGGCGAGGTCGAGATCGTCTCGGTCAAATCCGGCGGCAACATCATCCGCGGCAACATGGTGGTCGAATCGCAGGGCGCGATCGTGCTGCGCCACGGCAACGGCAATCTGGTCGAGCGCAACATCTTCCTCGGGCGCGGCAAGGCCTCGACCGGGGGCATCCGGGTGATCAACCGCGACCAGATCGTGCGGCACAATTATCTTGAGACTGTCACCGGCACCTCGTTCCTCAGCGCGATCGCGGTGATGAACGGCGTGCCGAACTCGACGGTCAACCGCTATCATCAGGTCGCCAACGCGGTGATCGAGCGCAACACGATCATCGACGCCGCGCGCATCACCTTCGGCGCGGGTGCGGACGCCGAACGCAGCGCGCCGCCGGTGTCGAGCCGCTTCACCAACAACCTGATCTACACTGCCTCGGGCAAGGACATCGTCCGGGTCGAGGGTGACGCAGCGGGCATCGCGATGACCGGCAACGTCCAGTCCGGGCCGCTGCCCAAGGGCCTGACCGGCTTTACCCAGAGCGACATCAAGGTCGTCCGCGCCGCCAACGGCCTGCTCTATCCCGCCGACCCCGCGCTCGCCGCCACCGGCGCCCCGCGCGACCTGGTGATGCTCAAGCGCGAGGACGCCGGCCCGTCCTGGTATCCCAAGGACGCACCCGCCAGCACCGGCCGCACGCTCGACGCAGCTCCCGGCGCGCTGGCACAGGCAGTCGCGCAGTCCGGCCCCGGTGACACGATCCGCGTCGCGCCCGGCACGCACCGCGTCACCACGCCGATCGCGGTCGGCCACAGCCTGACGCTCACCGGCCCACGCGCCGCGATCATCGAAAGCGCGGTGCCGACCCTGTTCCAGCTCACCCCCGGCGGCAGCCTTCACCTCAGCGGCGTCACCCTCTCCGGCGCCGCTGCCTCACCGACTGCGGCGCGCGGCGCCCTCATTCGTGCGCCGCAGTCGGTGAGCATTTTGAACTATCGCGTCAGCCTGTCCGACGTGGCGGTGCGCAACGCCGCCGACGTGATCGCCACCACCCCCGGCACCTTTGCCGAGGATATCGCAATCCGGCGCTCGACCTTCGCGAAGGTCTCCGGCGCAGTCATCGCCGCCGCCGCCGAAACCGGCAACAAGGGCCTGTACAGCGCCGAGCGCATCACCATCGCCGACAGTGAGTTCACCGATGTCGCGACGATCGCCGATGTCGCGCGGCTCGGTACCGATGAAAGCACCTTCGGCCCGTGGTTCGCGATGACCGGCAACCGCGTCAGCGATGGCGGCGCGGTGCGCCTGTCGGGCGTCCAGAACGTCGCGATCACCGGCAACCGCTTCGATCGCGCTCAGGGTATCGCCATCGCCAACAGCGTCGGCGCGCCGGTGGTCCGCATTACCGCCAATGTCTTCGCCGCGACGCCCGAACCGGCGATCACCCGCCTTTACCCGCAGGGGACGCCCGACATCGTCCTTGCCGACAATCAGATGGAGGCGCTGCGATGATCCGCACGACCCTCGCCGCACTGCTGCTCGCCAGCGCCGCGCCCGCCTTCGCGCAGGACACGGCAACCGCGCCGGTCCTCACCAGCCTCGACGCCTATCGCACCATGGCCGCCGGAGCGCAGAGCGCGCCGCTGTTCGCCCGCGAACTCGCTGCTGCGCGCAAATCGGTCGATGCCGGCATCCGCGCCGGGATCGACGTGCCGACCCCCAAGGATCGCGGCGGCGGCCCGACGCATGAACGGCACAAGGCGAACTACAAGCTGATCCAGCAGGCCGGAGCACTCTACCGCCTGACCGGTGAGCGCAAATATGCCGACTATGTCCGCGACCTGCTGCTCGCCTATGCCAAACTCTATCCCACGCTCGCCAACCATCCCGCCGCGTCGGATCAGGTCCCCGGCCGCCTGTTCTGGCAGAGCCTGAACGACAGCGTCTGGCTGGTCCATGCGATCCAGGGCTATGACGCCGTCCGCGCCGACCTGACCGCCGCCGAGCGCAAGACGATCGACGACTCCGTCTTCCGCCGCATGGCCGCGTTCCTGACCAGCGAGAAGCGGACGTTCGACCGCATCCACAACCATTCGACCTGGGCCAATGCCGGGGTCGGGATGGCCGGCTATGTGCTGCGCGATCCCGTGCTGGTCGAACAGGCGCTGAATGGCAGCGACCGCTCAGGCAAGGTCGGCTTCCTGCGCCAGCTCGACCTGCTCTTCTCCCCCGACGGCTATTATGCCGAGGGGCCTTACTATCAGCGCTACGCCCTCCAGCCCTTCGTCGTGTTCGCGCAGGCGATCGAGGCGAACGAGCCGGGCCGCAAGATCTTCGCCTATCGCGACGGTATCGTGTTGAAGGCGATCCGCACCGCGATCCAGACCAGCTACGGTGGCTATTTCTTCCCGATCAACGATTCGATGCCGGACAAGAGCCTCAAGACCGAGGAGCTCTATCAGGGCGTCGCCATCGGCTATGCCGCGACCCAAGATCCCGGCCTGCTCGGCATCGCGCAATGGCAGGGCAAGGTCGCGCTGTCGCCCGAGGGCTTCGCGGTCGCGCGCGACATCGCGAGCGGTAAAGCCAAGCCGTTCGCCTTCGCCTCGACCCTGCTCCGCGACGGGCCACAGGGCACGGACGGCGCGCTCGCGATCCTGCGCTCCGGCCCGCAGGACAACGCGCAGGTCGTGATCGCCAAGAATACCGCCCAGGGCATGGGCCATGGCCATTTCGACAAGCTCAACTGGCTGCTCTACGACAATGGCCAGGCGGTCGTGACCGATTACGGCGCCGCGCGCTTCCTCAATATCGAGGCGAAGGAGGGTGGTCGCTACCTTCCCGAAAATGAAAGCTGGGCGAAGCAGACCGTTGCCCACAACACGCTGGTCGTCAACGAAACCAGCCATTTCGACGCCCAGCTTAAGCCCGCCGAAGAGATCGCGCCGACCCAGCTGGCGTTCGTCGGCGAAGGCCCGCTGCGCTTCAGCATTGGCGAGATGACCGGCGCCTATCCCGGCGTGACCTTCCGCCGCGCGCTGGTGCAGGTCGACATGGGCAAGAATGCCCCGCTCGTCCTTGACCTGATGACGGTGAAGAATGCGGGCAAGGCGACCTACGATCTGCCGCTGCATTTCGCCGGCCACATCATCGACAGCGACGTCAAGCTCGCCTCGAACGTCGCGACGCGACCGGTGCTGGGCACGGCCAATGGCTATCAGCATCTGTGGGTCGATGCGACTGGCCCGCTCGCGAACGGGCAGGGCCGCGTCACCTGGATCAATCAGGGCCGCTTCTACAGCTACCGCATGGCGACGCCGGGGGCGCAGCTGATCGTCGCGGAGAGCGGCGCGAACGACCCGCGCTTCAACCTGCGCCGCGAACCGGTGTTGATCCAGCGGCTGAGCGGGGCAGGGGACGCTGCGTTCCTCAGCCTGCTCGAACCGCATGGCCGCTACGACGCCGCGACCGAGACGACGACCGGCAGCCGCAGTGGCGTGGCGGGTCTGACCCTCACCGAAACCGCCGGCGCACGCGTCGCCACGATCACCCTGACCGGGGGCAAGACGATCCTGATCGCCATCGCCGCCGACACCATTGCGGGCAAGGCGCACAGCGTCACCGTGAACGGGCGCAAGCTCGACTGGAGCGGCCCGGTCGGCCGCTTCGACGGAGAGAGCAAATGAAATCCGGGTTCCGCTGGTGGATCATCGGCCTGATCGCGATCGCGACGGTCATCAATTACATCGACCGCAACGCGCTCGCGGTGATGTGGCCCGAAGTCGCCAAGGACATCGGCGCCGACAAGGAAGATTACGCGCTGCTGGTGACCATCTTCATGGTCTTCTACGCGCTCGGCCAATCGATCTTCGGCAAGATTTTCGACGTGGTCGGTACGCGGATGGGGTTCGCGATTTCGATCGTGGTCTGGTCGATCTCGATCGCCGCGCACAGCCTCGTCCGCTCGATGCTCGTCCTCGGCATGTTGCGCGCATCGCTCGGGGTCAGTGAGGCCGGCAACTGGCCCGGCGCGGCCAAGGCCAACGCCACCTGGTTCCCGCGCTCCGAACGCGCCTTTGCGCAGGGGATCTTCAACGCCGGCGCCTCGCTCGGTGCAATCGTGTCAGCGCCGCTGATCGCGATCCTGTTCGGGTTCGTCGGCTGGCGCACCACCTTCGTCATCATCGGCATCTTCGGCTTCCTGTGGCTGCTGCCGTGGATCTGGGTCTATAAGTCCGACCCCGACGCCCACCCTTGGCTGAGCAAGGCCGAGCGCGAGCATATCCTCGGCGCGAACGAGGCGGCGGGCGGACCAAAGGCTGCCGGCTATGCCCCCACGATGGGCCAGCTGTTGCGCCATCGTCAGGCATGGGCGGTGATGTCGGGCCGCTTCTTCCTCGACCCGATCTGGTGGCTGTTCGTCTCGTGGCTGCCGATCTACCTCAACGAAAGTTTCGGCTTCGACGTCAAGCAGATCGGCATGTTCGCCTGGGTGCCGTTCGTCGGCGCGATGGCGGGCTCGCTGTCGGGCGGCTGGCTGTCGGGCAAGCTGATCCGGCGCGGCTGGAGCACGGACAGGGCGCGCAAGAGCGTGATCGCACTCGGCTGCGTCATCATGCTGCCCGCCCTGCTGCTCACCGCCACCGCCGCGACGCCGCTCTATGCGGTGCTGCTGATCGCCGCGATCCTGTTCGGCTTCCAGGTCGCGATCAACAATATCCAGACGCTTCCCAGCGACTGGTTCGGCGGCGGCGCGGTCGGCTCGCTTGCGGGGATCAGCGGCACGGCGGCAGTCGCCGGCACGCTGATCACCACCTGGCTCGTCCCGGCGATGACCAAGGTCAGCTTCGCACCGATCTTCATCCTCGGCGCTGCGCTCGTGCCGCTGTCGCTGATCTGCATCTTCATCGGCGGGCGCATCGAGCCCGTTCAATCTGACACTCAAGACCAAGGGGCATAAATGCGTTTCAAGGATAAGCTCGTCATCGTCACCGGCGGTGGACGCGACATCGGCCGCTCGATCTCGCTGCGCTTCGCAGCAGAGGGCGCAAAGGTCGTCATCAACTATCGCAGCGACGAAGCAGCGGCGCAGGATACGCTGGCGGCGGTCGAGGCCGCAGGCGGCACCGCGTTGCTCCACCGCGCCGATGTGACCAAGTCCGATGCGGTCGCCGGCCTGATCGCCGCAGCGGCGGACTTCGGCGGCGGCACGATCGACGTGCTGGTCAACTGCGCGGGCGGCATGGTCGCGCGCAAGACGCTGGCCGACATGGACGAAGCGTTCTTCGACACGGTCATGGACCTGAACTTCAAGTCCGCCTTCCTCGTCACCAAGGCCGCGCTCCCGCACCTCGCCAAGGGGTCGGCGATCGTCAACCTGTCGTCGCAGGCCGCACGCGACGGTGGCGGGCCGGGCGCGAGCATTTATGCCGCGTCGAAGGGCGCCATGACCACGCTGACGCGCAGCTGGGCCAAGGAACTGGGTCCGCAGGGCATCCGCGTCAACGCGCTGTGCCCCGGCCTGATCGGCACCAGCTTCCACGACACCTTCTCCAAGCCCGAGGGCCGCGCCGCCACCGCCGGCAACACCCCGCTGCGCCGCGAAGGCCATCCGGACGAGGTCGCCGCTGCCGTCGCGTTCCTTGCCTCGGAAGACGCCGCGTTCCTCACCGGGCTCAACATGGACATCAATGGCGGGCTGGCTTTCTCGTAAGGCCGCACCGCCCCGCACAGGGGAGAGACAGGATGATCAGGATCACAACCGCGCTGACGGCGCTCGCACTGCCGTTCGCCGCGCAGGCGCAGGCAGAGCTTCCGAAGGACGCACAGCCCGCGCTCGAAAAGCGCGAAAAGCGGATCGATTCACAGCCGATCCGCGCGTTCAAGGTCATCCTTGTCGGCGATTCGACGATGGCGCCGGGCAGCGGCTGGGCGTCGATGTTCTGCGCGCTGCATGTCAAATCGACGGTGAATTGCGTCAATCTCGGCCGTGGCGGGCGTTCCACCCGGAGCTATCGCTCCGAAGGATCATGGACCATCGCGCTCAACGAGGCGAAGGTCGCGGGCTATGACAAGACCTGGGTGCTGATCCAGTTCGGCCATAACGACCAGTCGACCCGCGCCGAACGCTGGACCGACCTCAACGGCGAATTTGGCGCGAACCTGCGCCAGATGATCGCCGATGTCCGCGCGGCGGGCGCGCATCCGGTGCTGGTCACCCCGCTCACCCGCCGCGAGTTCCGCGACGGCAAGATCTACAACAACCTCGCCGCATGGGGCGCGGAGGCGAAGAAGGTCGGCGCGGGGCTGCAGGTGCCGGTGATCGACCTCAACACGCGCAGCGCGGCAGTGGTCCAGCGGCTCGGCGCGGTCGATTCGACCGCGCTCGCCCAATCCCCGCCGCTCCCCGAAGAGCTGGAGGCTGCGAAGAAAGGCACGACGCTGAAAGCGCGTCCGGCGGAGGAAGCGCGCGAAGCCGCCGCCGACCTGCCCAAGACCGGCCCACGCGGACAGCTGCGCCCCAAATTCGACTACACCCATGTCGGTGAGACCGGTGCGAAAGTGTTCGCCAAGCTAGTCGCGCATGATCTGGCGGTCGCCGCGCCCGAACTGCGGTCGCACCTGATGCCCTGACCCATGTCTATACCAATTGGTTCGTGAATTGGATTGACAACACGGCTCGGCCAATCTTAATGATTGGTATAAATAAATGATAGGGGAGGATTCTGCGATGGTTGTAGGCTCACGTTCGGCATGGTTGCGCCGTTCGCTGCTCGTCGGTGGCTCGCTTGCCGCGCTGCTCGGCGTGCCGTCGGCCTTCGCGCAGGAAGCCACGCCGCCGGCACAGGCGAGCGACGCGACCGCGGAAGACGAGGTCATCGTCACCGGCATCCGCGAAACCATCCAGACCTCGATCCAGGCCAAGCGCCAGTCGGACACGATCATCGATACCGTGTCGTCCAAGGAGATCGGCGAGCTTCCCGGCCAGTCGGTGGGCGAGGTGATCGCCACGATCACCGGCGCCACGATCGACCGCGCCAATTACGGCCCGACCGAAGTGTCGATCCGCGGCCTCGGCTCGGGCCTCAGCCTGACGACGTTCAACGGGCGCGAGGCGACCAACGGCTCGGGCGACCGCGCGGTCAATTTCGGCCAGTTCCCGTCGGAGCTGTTCAACGCGATCAAGATCTACAAGACGCAGCAGGCCAATCTGATCGAGGGCGGTGTCGCCGGCCTGATCGAAATGGAGACGCGTCGCCCGCTCGACTATGGCCGCCGCCAGATCCAGCTTGAGGGCAAGGCGAACTTCAACCCCTATCAGGACAAGATCACCGGGGAGGGCGCGTGGGGCTGGCGCGGCACCGCCAGCTATATCGACCAGTTCAAGCTGGGTGGGCTGGGCGAAGTTGGCATCTCGGTCGGCGTGCAGCGCAACGACGTCAACGATCCGGTCGAGCGCTTCTATACCAGTTCGACCTGGTTCACTTGCAATGCGGCGGTGGTATCGAGCACGAACTGCACCGAAGTGACGCGCCAACAGGGCAATTCCGGCACGCCGTTCTTCCATGCGTCCAACTCGTATCTCAATCGCCAGATGACGACGACCGATCGTCGTGATGCGATCTTCGGCGCGCTCCAGTGGCAGCCAAGCCCGACGATCGACATCAATCTCGACGCGCAATATTCGCGCCGCGACTATAGCGAGCGCCGCAACGATTTCGGCACGGCGGAAGGGCGCTACAATCTGCGCAACGTCGTGATCGGCGATAATAATCAGATGCTTTCGGCCACCGGCTCGGCCACGCTCCAGACGATCTCTGGCCTGTTCGAGCGTGACGAGCGCTATCTCGGCGTCGGCGGCAATATCGAATGGACCCCGACTGATCGTCTGACGGTCAGCATCGACGGCGGCTATTCGCGGACCAAACGGCTCGACATCACGCGGCAGGTGCGGCTGCGCACCGATCCGTTCAACATCTATGGCGTGCGCACCGCGATCAACAACCAGCGCATTCCCTATTCGGTCGACATGACCCAGGGCTATCTGCCGGTCTTTACCTATGATGCGCGGTTCGATCCGACCAATCACGACCTGTTCAGCGACGACGCGCGCCTGACGCGATCGCAGGACGGGCGTACTGACGAAATCTGGTCGCTGCGCGGCGACGCCAGCTACAAGATGGATGGGTTCATCGAGCGGATCGACATCGGCGGGCGCTGGGCCAGCCGAAAGTTCTTCGGCTACAGCAACGACGTCAACATCGACCAGACCGACCTGGCGGTGGATCGTCGCGTCAACCTCGCCTGCCGCACGCCCTTCCCGCAGACCGGCTTCCTCGCCGACGCCTCGAGCCCATCGATCGGCAGCTATGCGACCTTCGACGTGCTGTGCCAGTTCCGCGAATATCTGGGCACTGAGGATCCGGGCAACAGCGGGAATCTGGACTCGGTCGACAATTCTCAGGTCACCGAACAGACCTGGGCCGGCTATGCCATGGCGACCTATTCCGGCGAGCTTGGCAATATCCCGGTACGCGGCAATTTCGGCGTGCGCGGCGTGCGCACCGAAGTGACCTCCGATGGGTTCCGGGCGGATCTCGACGTGATCACGCGCACCGATGGCACAATCCTGCTGGTGGCGAGCAACGACCTTACCCCGGTTCAGATCAAGTCGAACTCGACGCGCTGGCTGCCCAGCTTCAACGCGATTTTCGACCTCAGTGACAAGATGCGGGTGCGCACCGGCATCTATCGTGCCATGTCGCGCCCTGCCCCCAGCGCGCTCGGCGCGGGTCGGCGCATCGCGCTTGAGGTCGACCCCGGTACCGGTTTCACTTCGGTGACCGAGGCGATCGACAACATCTCCGCGACCGGCAGCCCGCGGCTCAAGCCGACCATGTCGTGGAACGGTGACCTCGCGTTCGAATATTATGCGAACAAGGAAACGCTCCTCGCCGCGACGCTTTACTACAAGCGCTTCACCGGCGGCCTGATGCCGTTCATCACCGACGAAACCTTCAACATCGGTGGCGTCGATTATCAGGTCCCGGTGACGCAGACGACCAACAGCGACGAGCAGAGCGACCTTTACGGGATCGAGGTGACGGCGACCAACCGCTTCACCTGGCTGCCCGGTCCGCTCAAGAATTTCGGCGCGAAGCTCAGCTATAACTACGCCTGGTCGGACTTCAAAACGCAGGATATCCGCTACGGCGATGTGATTGAGTCCGATGGGACGGTAACCCCCGGGTTGATCCCGGCGGCGAGCCTCAGCGGCTATTCGAAGCACACATTGTCGTTTCAGGGCTTCTATGAAGTCGGCAGCTTCTCACTGCAGGGCATCTACCGCTACCGCTCGCGCTATTATCAGGCGTTCACCTCGAACAACACGCAGCTGCGCTATGTCGAGGGCACCGACACGTTCGACATGACCGCGTCGTTCCGCCTGAACCGTCAGGTCGATTTCCGGCTCCAGGCGCTCAACCTCTTCAACGAACCGCGCATCGAATATATGCCGGTGGTCGGGAGCACCCGGAACGTCGAATTTTACGGGCCGCAATATTTCATGAGCGTACGCGTGCGGCTGCGCTGACCGTTCCGTAACCAGCGCTTCGGACCAATAGCCTATTCCAAAATTTAGGCGGGTGGGGCATTCGAAGCGCTGGACCGGATCGAACCGAGGGATTGCATGGCAGAGCGCCGCCTGTTTCAGGAAGTTGCCGAGCGGATTGCCGCGATGATCGCGGGGGGAACCTACCCCCCGGGGTCGCGGCTTCCGGGCGAGCGCGAGCTTGCCGAGCAACTCGGCGTCAGCCGCGTGACGATCCGGGAGGCGGAGATCGCCTTGCAGGCGCAAGGACTGCTAGCGATCAAGACCGGCTCCGGCGTCTATGTCACCGACGGCAAGCCCGCCCCGACCGACGCGCCACCGCAAGTCAGCGCGTTCGAACTGACCGAAGCACGCTCGCTGTTCGAAAGCGAGGCCGCCGCGCTCGCCGCATCGACTGTCACCCCGGAAATGCTCGCCCGGCTCGACGAGCTGCTCGAAATCATGGGCCGCGATGACAGCGACGACGCCGCCTCGACCGCGGCGGATCAGGAGTTTCACCTGCTGATCGCCTCGGCCTCGGGCAATCAGGCGGTGATCCATGTCATCAAGCAGCTGTGGCGCATGCGCACCGAAATGCCCGACGTGCGCACCACCTATGCCAGCGTCTGCCAGCATGACGGCCGCACCCGCCAGCGCGAACATGCCGCGATCGTCGATGCGCTACGCGCCGGCGATTCGGGCGCCGCGCGCATCGCGATGCGCCAGCATTTCAACCGCCTGCTCGAAGCGATGCTGGACGCGACCGAAGAGCGCGAGATCAGCGAATTGCGCCGCAAATCCGCCGAAAGCCGCGAACGCTTCCTGATGACCGCGCGCTTGCGTTGAAACGCGGCGCGGCCCCTAACCTCTCGTCACCCCGGGCTTGACCCGGGGTCAGGCGGCCTACGCAGACGCTTCAACCTGCGACGATCAGACGTTAGTGCGAACAAATGAAAGTCCTTTTCCTCGCCGCCCTCGCGCTCGCCCTCCCGCTTTCCAGCCTCGCCCAGGATGAGGGGGTCTCCGAATCAGGCGACACCCGCCGTCGCGATGCAGCGGAAGCGATTCGCGAGAAGATCCGCAACGACGTGCTCGCGCCGACCGTCGCCCCGCGCGGCTACGACGTCACCATCGTCGTCTTTTCGGACTACCAATGCGGCTATTGCCGCCGCTTCAGCCCGACGCTGGACGCATTGATGGCGAGCGACGCGAAGGTCCGCGTCGTCTATCGCGACTGGCCGATCCTTGGCGGCGGCTCCGGCCCCGCCGCGCGCGCCGCGATCGCCGCCAGCTTTCAGAAAAAGCACTTAGCCTTCCACCGCGCGCTGATCGCCCAGTCGGGCCGCATCGACGCCACCAAGATCCGCGCCGCCGCCGATGCGGCTGGCCTGGACTGGACGCGGCTACAGCGCGATCAGGTGAAGCACAGGGCGGCGATCGACGCGCTGCTCGCGCGCACCAACGACCACGCCCGCACGCTCGGCCTGTCGGGTACGCCGGGCATGATGGTCGGCCCCTATCTCGTCCCAGGCCTGGTCGACCTGCCCACGCTCAAGCGCGCCGTCGCGCAGGCGCGCGAGCGGCGCTAACCCAGCCGGTCGCGCTCGAGCAATTCTTCGCGGACATGCACCGCCTGCACGGATAGCCGCACTTCGAACAGAAACGCGACCAGCCCGGCGGTCAGCAACAGCATCGACGCGATGAACGCCACCGCGACGACCACGCCGATGTCGAGATGCACGATCTCCGCGCCGAACAGCAAGGCGACGACCAGACAGATCGCGATCGCGCTCGCGACGCACAGCCAGATCGACGTGTTGATGATCGACAGCCGCCGGTCAATCAGCCGCAGCTCCCACACCTGCCGCTCATGCTCCGCGCCGGTCGAGACGGGGTGTAACTGCTCCAGCTTGCGCGCGCGATCCACCACCCGCGCCATTCGCCCGACCAGCACGTTCAAGATGCCGGCAATACCCGCCAGCAGGAACACGGGGGCGATCGATATCTGGATCGTCGCGGCGACGGTGGAGATCATGGGTGCCTGCATCAGGAAGAGCTTATGGCGCGCACCCGCTTCCGCCAAGCGCCTTCCACGCTATGGTAACGACTTCGCGATAGACCCGCGCCCATGACGAAGCCGATGCCGCTCGCCGATTTCACGCGCCTGCCGCCGTTGCTGACCGCCAGCATCGGTGACGGGCTGGCGAGCGCAATCGACGCCGTCGCCGCATCCGCCGCGCCGACGCATCGCTTCCTGCGCTATGGCTGGTTCGCCGCCGCGCTCCACGCTTATGGCGGGGAGGCGCGCACGCTGACCGTCGCGCGTGAGGGCGATCCGGTGCTCGCACTACCGCTGATCGCGATGGGGCCAGCGCCGTTGCGCTTGGCGCAAATCCCCGGCTGCTACTGGCCCTTCCGCAGTTTTCCGGTCGCGCAGGACGCCGGGACCGAGGCGTTCGAGGTCGCACTCGACCTGCTCGCCCGCCACGCCAATGCGCTGCGCATCGGCCCGGTCTATGACGGCGATCCTGCGCTGGAGGGGCTGCGCGCCGCCGCCGCCACGCGCGGCTGGGTCGCGCTCGACCGCTTCGTCGCCGAAAGCTTCCTGCTCGATATGGCCGCACTACAGGCCGAAGGCACCTGGCCGCGCAACTCGACGCTGCGCAAGAATCGGTTCCACGAAAAGCACCTCGCCGAACATGGCGAACCCGACTGGAGCTTCGTGTCCGGCGCGGACTGGACCGCGCAAGCCTTCGAAGCGCTTGCTGACATCGAGCGCAAGAGCTGGATCGCCGACCGCACCGACGGCCGCGATGCCAAGTTCACCGAATCCGGCCATGGCGCCTTCTGGCGCGCGGCGGCGCAGGATCCGGTCATCGCGCGGATGCTCTGGGCGGCAGTGCTGCGCATCGATGGCGAGCCGACCGCCTTCTCGTTCGACCTCAACGCCGGGTCGCTCAAATACGCCATCGCCAACAGCTATGACCCGCGCGTCGCAAAACATTCGCCGGGCAAGCTGCTCTATTACCGCAACCTCGTCCGCGCGCTCGAAGACGGCATCACCACGGTCGACTGGGGTGCCGGCGATAGCGGCTACAAGCGCGTGATTGGCGCGGACGCCGGCCCGGCGATCCGCGACTGGCTGTTCGTGCGTCCGGGCGTGCCGGGCCTCGCCGCCAAGCTGCTGCGCGGCCGCTGGCGGGCGAGCGGGAACCGCCAGCCCTAAGGCGCCGTCTCCACCGCCCGCGCTTCCGCCAGATACAGCGCGAACAGCCCGTCCTCGTCCGTCCACGCCCGCGTCACGGTCCATCCACCCGCCGCCAGCAGCAGCCGCGCATCGCGGTCGCCATATTTGTGGCTGTTCTCGGTATGGATCGTCTCACCCGCCGCCATCGCAAAGCCGCGCCCGTCAACCTCGAACGCCACCGCGCGCTGGGCCTCGAGGTGCATCTCGATCCGTGCACGCGCGTCATTCCATCGCGCGACATGGGCGAAGCTATCCACGGGAATCGTGCCCGAAAGCTCGGCATTGATCCGCTCGAGCAAGTTCAAATTGAACGCCGCCGTCACACCCTGCGCATCGTCATAGGCCGGGACGAGCACCGCCGGGTCCTTGATCCGGTCGATCCCGATCAGCAGCGACGATCCCTCGCCCAGTGACGTCCGCATGGTGCGCAACAGGTCCACAGCCGCCACCGGTGCCATGTTGCCGATCGTCGATCCGGGGAAGAACCCCAGCCGCGCCAGCCCCCCGATCCCGGCGGGCAGCTTGAGCGGCTTGAGGAAATCCCCTTCCACCGGCTCGACCGCCATGACCGGAAACTGCGCCGCGATCTCCCGCGCCGAATCGCGCAGGAAATCGCCCGAAATGTCGATCGGCACATAGGCCGCCGGCCGCACCGCGCGCAGCAGCACCGGTGTCTTGACCGACGACCCGGACCCGAACTCGATCACCGCGCCGCCGGTGCCGGTCTCGCGCGCCACCTCCGGGCACACGCGCTCCAGCAACGCCGTCTCAGTCCGCGTCGGATAATATTCGGGCAGCCGCGTGATATCCTCGAACAACTCCGACCCGCGCCGGTCATAAAACCAGCGCGCCGGGATCGCGCGTGGCCGCGCGGCCAGGCCATTCAGCACATCGGCGCGAAACGCCGGGTCGGCCAAACCCGCCTGACCATCCTCGATTTCCTGCTTGAGCATTACAGATCCTTCGCCAGCCGCACGCCGGTGAACTGCCAGCGCTGGTGCGGATAAAAGAAGTTGCGGTAGCTCGCCCGCGCGTGGCCGCGCGGCGTCGCGCAGCTCCCGCCGCGCAGGATGAACTGCCCGCTCATGAACTTGCCATTATACTCGCCGACCGCGCCCTCGGCGGCGGCAAAGCCGGGATAGGGGCGGTACGCGCTCCCGGTCCATTCCCACACATCGCCAAAGAATGCGGGGCCGGTGGGGCAGGGGCGCGGTTCGACCGGCCCGGCGCGATCGAGCTGGTTGCCGCCTGCCGCGTCATATCCCGCCGCCGCAACCTCCCATTCCGCCTCGGTCGGCAACCGCGCGCCGGCCCAGCTGGCATAGGCATCTGCCTCAAAGAAACTCACATGCGTCACCGGCGCGGCCGGATCGATCGCGCGCCGCCCGTCGAGCCCGAATCGGGTCCAGCCGCCGTCGCGCTGCTCCCAATAGAGCGGCGCATCGATGCCCTGCGCCTTCACCCACGCCCAGCCATCGGACAGCCAGTGGCGCGGATCACGATAGCCGCCATCGGCAATGAACGCCGCCCATTCGCCATTGGTCACCGTGCGGTCGGCAATCGCGTGCGGGTGCAGCAGCACGCGATGCCGCGGCCCCTCGCAATCGAACGCAAAGCCATCGCCCTGCGCGCCGATCTCGACAACGCCCTCCGGACCTTCGATCCAGCGCAGCGGCCCCGGCATCTCGACCGGTATCTTGCGCTCGCCCGGCCACATCGCCGGCTCGACCGGGTTGCATGAGAACAGGTGCAGAATATCGGTCAGCAGCAATTCCTGATGCTGCTCCTCATGGTGACACCCCAGCGCCACCAGCGCGAACGCCGCCTCTGGTAAATCCGGCATTGCCGCGACCAGCGCCGCATCCACCGCCGCGCGATAATCGAGCACCTCGGCCAGCGACGGCCGCGTCACCATGCCCCGCCGCGACCGCGCATGGCGCTGCCCCTCGGCTTCGTAATAGCTGTTGAACAGGAACGGATAGCGCGCGTCGTGCAGCTGATATCCGTCCACGAAGTCGCGCAACACGAATGTCTCAAAGAACCAGCTGGTATGCGCCAGATGCCATTTCGCGGGCGAGGCGTCGTCCATCGACTGCACGCTCGCATCGGCATCCGACAGCGGCGCCACCAGATCAGCAGATAACGTCCGAACCGCGCGAAACCGCGCTTCAAGCGTTGTGCAGCACGCGGCGGGCGTCGCCTTCGTTCGCATTTCGTTCTCCTAACCCGAAACGCGACGAGGGTCAAATCCTCAGCTCAGCGATGCGCCCCCGGCGTCCACAAAACGTCGCCACCCGCCGATTGGTTCATTTCGCGCGCGAGGACGAACAACAGGTCGGACAAGCGGTTGAGATAGATCACCGCCTGCGGATTGATCGGCCTCGCCATCGCTGCGGTGGTCGCGCTGCGCTCGGCCCGGCGCACGATCGCGCGCGCCAGATGGATCGCCGCCGATGCCGCCGATCCGCCCGGCAGGATGAAGCTCGTCAGCGGCGGCAACGCGCCATTGGCCGAGTCGATCGCCGCCTCCAGCCGCGCGACCTGCGCCGGCACGATGCGCAACGTCATCTCGTCCGGCTCGAAAGTCTCGCCCGGCGTGGCGAGGTCCGCGCCCAGATCGAACAGGTCATTCTGCACGGTGGTCAGCAGCGGCGCGGGATAGCCCGACCCGATCGCGGCAATCGCGACCCCGATGGCGCTGTTCGCCTCATCGACATCACCCATCGCCGCGAGCCGCGGATCATGCTTGGCAACGCGCGATCCATCGACCAGCCCCGTCGTCCCGTCATCGCCGGTGCGCGTGTAAATCTTGTTGAGTTTGACCATCGGGCGGGGGTCTCCCCCTTACTTCCCGCTCGCCATCAGCAGCAGCAGCGCGACGATCGCGATGGCGATGCCCTGGAACAGAATGCGCTGTTGCATTGCCTTGTTCGATTTCAGCGCGGACGCGCTCGGCCCTTCGCCCGATTTTAGGTCCGCCTCGGTGACGCGCAGAAACGCGACGATCCCCTTGATCAGGGCGAAGAGGGTGGCCAGCATCGCGGCGACGAGCAAAAGGACAAGGAACAGCTGCATGGCGATAACCTAGTCCTTATCGTGTCCGGATTGAAGCCCTGTACTTGGGTGCAGTCTATGCCCGCCGCGCTAGCCTCAAACGGTGACTTCCCCCCGCCGCAACGCTGCCGCCAGCGCCCGCCCATCCTCTCCCGCTTCGCGCAAGGCCGCCAGAGTCGGCGCACCATGACGCTTCGCCAGCCGCGCGCCGTCCGGCCCGGTGAGCAGCGCGTGATGATGGTAGCGTGGCACCGGCAGGTCGAGCAGCGCCTGCAACAGCCGGTGGACATGCGTCGCCGCCAACAAATCCTCACCCCGCACCACGTCGGTGACGCCCTGTGCCGCGTCGTCGATGGTCACGGCGAGATGATAGGATGCCGGCGCATCCTTGCGCGCCAGCACGACATCGCCATGCGCGGCTGGGTCGGCGAAGATGGTGCCGAAACGGCTATCCTCGAACCACAACCCATCCGTCACCCCCGCGAAAGCGGGGGCCCATCTCCCGGACTGTCCACCCGCAGCACCGGCGCGGTCAGACGCGATTTCAGGAGATGGGCCCCCGCTTTCGCGGGGGTGACGTTCTAGTGAATGGAGCGCCGCCCCCATATCCAACCGCCAGCAATGCGGCACACTCAAATCCGGCGCGACCAAGCCCCGGCACGTCCCCGGATACACCACACCCTCCGGCCCATGCGGCGCACTGGCGCTCGCGGCGATATCGGCACGGGTGCAGAAACACGGATAGATCAGGCCGCGCGCCCGCAAATCGTCCAGCGCCGCCTGATAGGCATCCAGCCGCGAAGACTGGAACAGCACCTCGCCATCCCATTCCAGCCCCAGCCAGTTCAGATCCGCCAGAATCGCATCGACATGCTCCGCCCGGCTGCGCGTCCCGTCGATATCCTCGATCCGCACCAGGAACGCGCCATCCCGCGCCCGCGCGAAATCATACGCCGCAATCGCCGAAAACGCGTGGCCGATATGCAGCCGCCCGGTGGGGCTCGGCGCGAAACGGGTGACGACGGGTGAAATTACGGGTTTCTCCGTTTGTTGGCGAGCACCAGTTTCATGTAGAGCGGGCGCATGTGGCTCGCCATCCTCTTGTCGGCACTCGCGATGACGCTGATCGTCGGGGTGCGCTATCTGATCGTCTCGGGCGCTTTTGCCTGGGCAACACGCGTCCGGCATCCCGGCCTTTACGCAGGGCTCGACCGGCAGATGCGCCGCGAGCTGCTGTGGAGCCTCGCCAGCGCCGGGATCTATGGCATCCCCGCAGGCATCGTCGCGTGGGGCTGGCAGAATCACGGCTGGACGCGGATCTACACCGATGTCTCGGCCTATCCGCTCTGGTATCTGCCGCTGTCGGTGTTCCTCTACCTCTTCGCGCACGACACCTGGTTCTACTGGACGCATCGCTGGATGCACCGCCCCCGGCTGTTCCGCATCGCGCACGCCGTGCATCACGACAGCCGCCCGCCCACCGCATGGGCGGCAATGAGCTTTCACCCGATCGAGGCGCTGACCGGCGCCGTGGTGATTCCGTCACTGGTCTTCGCAATTCCAATTCATGTTGGCGCATTGGGCTTGGTGCTTGGAATCATGACCGTTATGGGTGTGACCAATCACATGGGGTGGGAAGTATTTCCGCGGGTGATGTGGCGGGGGCCACTTGGAGCGTGGCTGATCACCGCGAGCCATCATCAGCGGCATCATGAGCAATATGGGTGCAATTATGGTCTCTATTTCCGCTTCTGGGACCGGCTGTGCGGCACCGACCGGGGGATTGGCGATTTCCAGAAAGCACATGCTCGCGCTGCTGCCCGCAGCCCTTCTGCTCCTCCCGGCGGCCTCGCCGGTGGCCAGCTTCGACCTTGAGGTCACTGGCCTTCGCAATGCCAAGGGCGTGCTGCAGATCTGCCTGACCGCGCGGCCCGACAGCTTCCCCGACTGCAAGGACGATCCCCGCGCGATCTCGCGCACGATCTCGGCGGCGCATCCCGCGACCCGGTTCGAGGGGCTGGCGACCGCGACCTACGCCGTCGCGGTGATCCACGACGCGAACAGCAACAAGAAGCTCGACACGATGATGGGCATCCCCAAGGAAGGCTTCGGCTTCAGCCGCAACCCCGTCATCACCTTCGGCCCCCCCAAGTTCAAGGCGGCATGCTTCCCGCTCGACGGCGCGAAGCAGCAGGTGAAGATGCGGTATATGCTTTAGGGCGATCGCCCAGCCCGTTCATGGGGCCATGCATCCAATTCCGCAGTGCAGCGTTGCGCCCCTGAAACAGGTTCAGGGAATCACCTTCATGCGTATCCGCGTTCTTTCCGCCTTCCTCGCCGCCACCCTCGCTACGCCTGCGCTGGCGCAGGATGATGCCCCGACACCCGAACAGGCGGAAGCCGCGCAAGAGGGGCGGGCGCGCCTCACCGTCGCGGTCGGCGGGGTGTGGCTGCCGGACTATGAGGGGTCGGACGACAATCGCTGGATCCCGGCGCCCGCCGCCAACGGCACCGTCGCGGGGATGAGCTTCACCGTCCTCGGCAACCGCGCCAGCCTCGACGTGATTCCCGATGTTGCGGGCAAGGACTGGAACTTCCAGCTCGGCCCGGTCGCGGTCATCAACCTGAATCGCACCAACCGCGACGCGATCAAGGACCCCCGCGTCGCCGCGCTGGGTGAGATCGACACGGCGGTCGAGGTCGGTGGCTATGTCGGCCTCGGCAAGACCGGGATCATCCACGACTTCGACACGCTGTCGGTCAGCCTCAGCTACCGCCACGACGTGACCAAGATCCACCGCAGCGGCATCTTCACCCCGTCGGTCAACTACACCACCCCGCTCAGCACCAAGGCGCTGGTATCGCTGTTCGCCTCGG
Source organism: uncultured Alphaproteobacteria bacterium (assembly GCA_942493255.1). Classification (GTDB taxonomy): domain Bacteria; phylum Pseudomonadota; class Alphaproteobacteria; order Sphingomonadales; family Sphingomonadaceae; genus Sphingomonas. The sequence continues at coordinate 579,658 of OW818683.1, forward strand.
CCGAGATCGTCGAGGATCGCTACGCGCGCACCTATTTCGGCGTCACCCCGGCGGGCAGCATCGCCAGCGGCCTCCCCGCCTTCCGGCCCGAGGGCGGGCAGAAGGACATCACCGTGGGCGGCATGTTCACCCACGCGATCACCGGCAATCTGACCAAGGGCCTCGCGCTGATCGCGGGCGGCACCTACAAGAAGCTGGTCGGCGACTTCGCGGACTCGCCGCTCGTCTCGATCGCCGGCACGCGGCACCAGTGGACCGCAGGCGCAGGGCTTGCGCTGACCTTCTGAGCTACCCCGCCTCCCCCGACGCCCGCGTCTTTGTCGTGAGTGGCCGTTTAGCTGTCCGAACCGCTGGTCGGCGGTCTCATCGTCGAAGAACGAGCCGCGATGCCGGTGTGCGCCGCGCTAGACAAGATCGGGTCGCCCGCTTAGGCTGACGGCAAATGTCCGGGGGCAGGCGTTGATATCACGAGGAAAATTGACGGCGACAGTCGCCCTTCTGTTCGGTGCGGCCGGGGTTGCACAGGCCACCCTTCAGGAGCCGTCGCCGGCGACCGACGGGGCCATTCGGCGGCGAGAAGTTTTTGTGACTACCGACGCGCCGCTCCCCGAAGAAGTCCGTAAGAAGTTCAAGCTTCCGCCCGGCGCCACATTCAAGGATCTGCCGCCGGGGGCGATACGAAGATCACCGCAGGCCAAACGCTATTTTCGCGCGGTCATCAGCCTGGCGGCGAAGGTCGAGGCCGATATTCCCCTGGCAACTGGTGCGGTCATCGCTTGGGAACAGCTCGGCCTTACCCAAGAAGCATGGCAACTCGACGCGCCCATCAAGCTGAGCAAGCCCCTGCGCGGCAAGGTTCCGGCAGGCACGATCCTCGTCCGCGAGGTCAGGGAGGCCGATGGCGAGGAGCTATACTGCATCGCCCGCGCATCCAGCGAGCTGTTCGAACCGTTTGTCGACGACCGACGCGCGATTTACCCTTCGGCTTGCCTGTTCGATGGCGACAAGGATGGGTCGCCGGATAGCGTCTTGGCCGAACCGTATCGACCGGAGAACCGGGTTATCAGACTGCCGATCGGCGGACCCGTGGCGTGGACACCGCTATCCGTCCAGTCGAGGGACCCGCGTTCATTGTCCTTATCCCTCACGCGGCAACTCGCGGTGGAGGAGTTCGACGCGCAGCGAATTACGCTCGCCTCACGGTTGACCGACCCGATCGTTTCCAAAATGGCAAATTGGTCATCGACCGAACTGCTGCTGCGAGATGGCGAACAAGTGGCGATCGACGGGATCACCGTGACCGTGGCGAAGGTCGATGGCGCATGGCACCTGCGCAGCAGCGGCCGCTTCGTGCCTTGGGCAGCGCTACGGCCGGACCGATTGGGCTATCGTATCCTGCCGAGCGAGGCATCGGCACCCGAACGATAGACAAGCCCGATCCCCCCGCCTAAACCGACCCCATCCCCGGGGGAGCGCTGACGCGCGCTTGAGAGGGTGGCAGCAGCCACCGACCCGCTGAACCTGATCCGGTTGACACCGGCGTAGGGAGGGAGCGGTCCGTACCTCATGGCCCGTTTCCTCCGCTTGGAGAGGAACATCATGGCCGACAATCCCACGCATCCCGAACTCAAGGTCACCACCGGCGCCATCCGCGGCTCGACCAAAATCCATGTCGGCCCCCGCAAGGTCGCGATGCGCGAAATCCATCTCGAACCGTCCAGCGGCGAACCGCCCGTCCGCGTCTACGACACCAGCGGCCCCTACACCGATGCCAACGCCCGCATCGACATCATGGCGGGCCTGCAGGAGCTCCGCCGCGACTGGATTCGCCAGCGCGGCGACGTCGAAGAGGTCGCCCAGCGCGAGGTAAAGCCCGAAGATAACGGCCAGCTCGGCCCCGACCGCAGCGGCGGCGTCCAGCCCTTCCCCAATGTCCGCAAGACCGTGCTGCGCGCCAAGCCCGGCATGAACGTCAGCCAGATGCACTATGCCCGCCGCGGCATCATCACGCCCGAAATGGAATATGTCGCCACCCGCGAAAATCTCGGCCGCCAGATGCTCGCCGAATATGTCCGCGACGGCGAAAGCTGGGGCGCCGAGATCCCCGATTATGTGACGCCCGAATTCGTCCGGGACGAGGTCGCCCGTGGCCGCGCGATCATCCCCAACAACATCAACCACCCCGAATCCGAACCGATGGCGATCGGCCGCAACTTCCTGGTCAAGATCAACGCCAATATCGGCAACTCCGCCGTCGCCAGCGACGTCGCGGCTGAGGTCGACAAGATGGTGTGGGCGATCCGCTGGGGCGCCGACACGATCATGGACCTGTCCACCGGTCGCAACATCCACGACACCCGCGAATGGATCCTGCGCAACAGCCCCGTGCCGGTCGGCACCGTCCCGATCTATCAGGCGCTCGAGAAAGTCGGCGGCATCGCCGAAGAGTTGACCTGGGAAATCTTCCGCGACACGCTGATCGAACAGGCGGAGCAGGGCGTCGACTATTTCACCATCCACGCCGGCGTGCGCCTGCCCTACATCCCGCTGACCGCCAAGCGCGTCACCGGCATCGTCTCGCGCGGCGGATCGATCATGGCGAAATGGTGCCTCAGCCACCACCGCGAAAGCTTCCTCTACGAGCATTTCGACGAGATCACCGAGATCTGCAAAGCCTATGACATCGCCTATTCGCTCGGCGACGGCCTGCGCCCCGGCTCGATCGCCGACGCCAATGACGAGGCGCAGTTCGCCGAACTCTACACGCTGGGCGAACTGACCAAGCGCGCCTGGGAACAGGATGTTCAGGTGATGATCGAAGGCCCCGGCCATGTGCCGATGCACAAGATCAAGGAGAATATGGACAAGCAGCTGCAGGCGTGCGGCGAGGCGCCCTTCTACACGCTCGGGCCGCTGACCACCGACATCGCGCCCGGCTATGACCATATCACCAGTGGCATCGGCGCCGCGATGATCGGCTGGTACGGCACCGCGATGCTCTGCTATGTCACGCCCAAGGAGCATCTCGGCCTCCCCGACCGCGACGATGTGAAGGTCGGCGTGGTAACCTACAAACTCGCCGCCCACGCCGCCGACCTGGCCAAGGGCCACCCCGCAGCGAAGGTCCGCGACGACGCGCTCAGCCGCGCCCGCTTCGAATTCCGCTGGCGCGACCAGTTCAACCTGTCGTTGGACCCGGATACGGCGGAGCAGTATCACGACCAGACCCTGCCAGCAGAAGGCGCCAAGACCGCCCATTTCTGTTCGATGTGCGGCCCGAAGTTCTGCTCAATGAAGATCACCCAAGAGGTGCGCGACTTCGCGGCGAAGCAGAATCAGGATGCGGATGCCTTCATTGCAGCGCAGCCGGTTGATGCTGCCGAAGCGGAGGAGGGTATGGCTCAGATGAGCCGGGTGTATGACGAAATGGGCCGGGAGCTGTATCTGGGTGCGGGCGGACGCGAACACGATTAATTGGCGGTACGGCGTCCTGGCTGAGGCCATGGACGCATGCTGCCCGACCTGTTGACCGTCCCCTGCACGTTGGATGCTGGCCATCCATCAGTCCCGGGGGTGACCGCCGTCGCGCGCGCATCGCCGCGCGGCGGCCATCCTTAAGTGGACACGGCTCCCGCATCCGGACGGACACCGGACGTTGAACCATCGTTGCGACTAACGGTCATTCGTCTGAACGATCGGCGAATCGACCGTCTTCACCGCGGGCCATCGCCTCTATGATAGCGGAACCGGCGGTGCGGGCTGGGCCGACAACATTCTGTTCTTGCCGCAATATCATAACGGCGCGGAGCCGCTCGTGCTCTGGGCATCTCGTCAAATGGTAGCCCGCTGAGGTCGCGCGGCATCGGGCGCGACCGAGCCGCTCGACCCGCCACCCACGCGCTGGAAAGTCGGCGTAACCGCGATTGACTTTCCGGTGCATTTCCCGAAATTCAGCCCCGAATTTCGGGGGGATTTACCGTGATTATCAGGAACTTTCGCCGCGCGCTGTTCGCATCGGCGTGCATCGCCGCGACACTGCCGACCACCGCCAGCGCACAGATCTGGATCGGCCAGATCGTCGGCGACATGATGGCACAGGAACAGGCCGCGGCCCGCGAACATGCCTGTATGACCGGCGAACCCATGCCTGCTGAGGAGGTGACGGAGGCGCGCGACCCTGCGCTGCAGACGATGACCGCGTATTTCGCGACCGCCAAAACCGGGGGCGCCGATCTCTCGCGGCATTTCAATCTCGACAAGCGCAGTCGCTGGACCAGTGGCACCACCAGCGTCGGCATGGTGGGCATCGCAACCCAGGTCGATCCGTTCGCGACCGCTGGGCTGACGCTCGACGGGACGCCGCTCGCCTTTGTCCGCGCGGGCGACGCGCAAAGCGCGCTCGGCCAATGGGTTGTCCGCGACGCGGCAGGCGCGGTGGCCGGCACCTATACGGCGGGCTTTTCGCGGCGGGCGGGCGTCTGGCGGCTGTCGACGCTCGTGCTGACCCCGGCGCGCACCTATGTCGATCCGGTCGTGCAATATTGCCATGCGCAGGGCGACGTCATGCCCTATCGCCTCGCCAACTCCCGCGCGGTGCGCGAACGCGCCGAAAAGCGCGTGGCCAAGGCAAAGATCAAAGCCGATCAGGCCTCAGCCAGCGGCGCGACGGCACGCGCCCGCGCCGACAAATCGCCCGGCAGCGCCACGGCCCGCGACGCCGCGCTCAAGGCGGAAGCCCGCGCACGGCAGCTGTCGGAGGCGCTCGAGGCACGCAGCAAGGAACTCGCCGATGCCCAGGCGACCGAAGCGACAGCACTGGCCGATGCCAAAACCGCCGAGGACGCCAAGGCGGCGGCAATTGCGGCGCTGGGTGGATAACGCCGCAGCTTGAGGCATTGCGCGCGCCGTCATCAACGGCGCGCGCAATGCAGCGATGCGATCACGCCCCGCCGCTGACCCCGATCACCTCGCCGGTGATCCACCGCGCTTCGTCCGAAGCCAGGAACACCGCCGCAAGCGCGATATCGTCCGGGTGCCCGAAGCGGCCCAGCGGCGTCAGCGCCAGAACCTGATCGGCCATTTCCGAACCCTCGACGATTCCCGCAGCATCCGTCCCCTCGGTCATCGTCATCCCCGGCGCGATCGCGTTAACCCGGATCTTGCGCGGGCCAAGCTCACTCGAAAGCACGCGGGTGATCGCGTCCACCGCCGCCTTGGACGCGGTGTAGAGCGACGCGCCCGGCATCTTCATGCGGGTGATGTTGGACGAGATGTTGATGACGCTCGCCCCCTCGCCCAGATGCGGGACCGCGGCCTTGGTCACGTTGAGCAGGCCCAGCACGTTGATGCCGAACATGCGGTGATATTCGACCGGATCGAACGCCTCGATCGGGGCAAAGGCATAGACGCCGCTATTGTTGACCACGATGTCGATGCGCCCGAATTCGCGCGTCGTCGCCTCGATCAGCGCGGCCGCCTGTGCGGCGTCGGCAACATCGGCCTGGACCGCCAGCGCCTTGCCGCCCGCGCTTTCGATCGCGGCGACCGTGGCATCCGCGCCATCGCGGCTGCGCGCATAGTTGACGACCACCGCCGCGCCCTCGGCGGCCAGCGACCGGGCGATCGCCGCGCCGATACCCTTGGATGCGCCGGTGACGATAGCGACCTTGCCCTGCAAACGACTCATGATCTGAAACCCTTCTCTTCGCCCTGCCACCACAATGGCGCCATTGGTGCGATAGTTCGGGAATATGGAACTGTTGAACGAGGCGGCAAGGGGGCCTATCTGGATTTTATCATGCGCCCGTTCGTCCACCCCGCACTAGACAGCGTGACGCCACAGGCGATCCTGCACGCGCTGTCCGATCCTGAGCGCGCGAAAATCTATGCCGAGATTGCCGGGCTCGGCTGTGTTCAGGGCTGCGCGACGCTGGCCGACACGGGCGAGCGGGTGATCCCCAAATCCTCGCTGTCCCAGCATTTCCGCGTGCTGCGCGATGCCGGACTGATCCGGTCGGAACGGCATGGCGTGGAAATGCGCAACTATGCCCGCTGTCAGGAAATCGATTCGCGCTTCCCCGGCCTGCTCAAGGCGATCATGGCCGCCTATGCCGCGGGCACCGCGCGCTGATCCGGCTTGCACCCGCGTCGTGTGGCGCTAACCTCGCATGATGCTCGATCAGATCATCCGATCCGCGCCCGACGCAGGGCAGCTGCCCGACCGGCTGCGGCTGCCCATGGCGTTCGACGTCAATCGGCTGCGCGCCGATCTCGACGCGGTCGATCGCGACTGGATCGACCATCTGGTGAAGCAGAATTACGAGGGCAATTGGTCGGTCCTGCCGCTGCGCCACACTGCCGGTGCGACGCATCCGGTGATGATGATCTACTCCGATCCCACCGCGACCGAGTTCGTCGACGGCGCGCTGCTGGCCGCGACGCCCTATTTCCGCGAGGTGCTGGCGGCGTTCAAATGCCCGCTGACCGTGGTGCGGCTGATGCGGCTGACCCCGGGCTCGGTGATCAAGCCGCATTACGACCACGACCTCGCCGCCGAACATGGCGTGGCGCGGCTGCATATCCCGATCACCACCAACCCCGATGTCGAATTTCTGCTCAACGGCACGCCGGTGACGATGGCGGCGGGGGAGGCCTGGTATCTGCGCCTGATGGACACGCATTCGGTGGTCAATCGCGGCACCAGCGACCGGGTGCATCTGGTGATCGACGCGCTCGTCGATGACTGGCTGGGCGACGTGTTAGCGACCAGCGCCGGGTAGCAGCACCTCGGCAACCCGCCGCCGCCCGCCGACGCGTTCGAGCTGCACGAACACGTCGATGGTCGACCGCACATAATGCGTCACGTCCTCCCGGCTGAGCCGCGTGCCGCGTTGCAGGATCAGCAGGGCGATCTGCTCCACCGCCGCCTCCGCGCTGTTGGCATGGACCGAACTCAGCGATCCAGGATGGCCGGTGTTGATCGCACGCAGAAAGGCATAGGCCTCCTCGCCACGCAGCTCGCCCAGGATAATCCGGTCCGGCCGCATCCGCAGCGACGCGCCGAGCAGGTCATCCGCAGTAACCCGCGCCTCACCCAGATCCCCCCGCGTCGCCAGCAAACCGATCGCGTTGGCATGGCGCAAATGCAGTTCGGGCGTATCCTCGATCACAATCAGCCGCTCGTCGAGAGCGACCTCGCGAAGCAAGGCATTGAGAAACGTCGTCTTGCCAGTCGAGGTGCCGCCGGAAACGAGGATATTGCGCCGCGACCGCACCGCCTGCCGCAGCATCGCGGCGAGCTCCCCCGCCTCGAGCAGCGCGGCCAACTCCGTAATCCCCTCATCGCCATGCAACGCGCTGCCGCGCCGCGTACCGTCGAACGCCCCGGCCGCCGCATAGTCGTCGAGCCCGAGATCAGCCGACACATGCTTGCGGATCGCGATCGCCATCCCGCCGCGCGTCGCGGGCGGCGCGATCACCTGAACGCGTGCACCGTCGGGCAGGGCAGCAGACAGCAGCGGGTGCGCGCGGCTGATCCCCTGATGCGTCAGCGCCGCAACCTGCCGCGCGAGCCGTTCAAGCGCGGTTTCGGTGAGGTCCGGCGCATCGTGTCGCTCGCTCGCTCCGCCCAGCGTCTCGACCCAAATCTCGCCGGGCTGGTTGACATAGATGTCGGTGACGTCGGCGCGGTCGAGAAACGGCGCGAGCGGCGCCAGATAGGCGCGCAGATAAACGCCCGCCGCCGGCGGCTCGGCCGTCATCGCGGGTTCCCGACCCCGGTAAAGTCGAGGTCGCGCGTCACGAACACCGCGATCGTCGTGCCCGGCCGCACGCTCAGCGTCGGAGCAGGGCCATTCTGCCCACTGGTCGCGCTCGACGCGGAGTTGGGCAGCGCCAACAAAATCGACCCGTTGGCGGGGCGCGTGGCGAGGTTGACGCCGATGTCGAGCGCCGACTGGAGCAGGGCCGGGAAGATCCGCTGGAGCAAATGCGAATTGACCTTGGCGCGCACGCCGTTGCGCCCGACCGCGTCGGTGGCTGGGGATCCGATCGCGATGGTCACGCCGTCCGGTCGCACCAGCCGGCTCCAGTTGATGATCGCGCGCTTCTGCCCAGCCTCGGCCCCGCCGGCATAGTCGCCGGTCAGGCGGCTGCCGCGCGGGATCAGCACGCGGGTGCCGTCGAAACTGCGCACGTCGCGCGACACGATCGCACGCGCGAACCCGGCCTTGGTCGAATCGAAGCCGGTTTCGAGCACTGCGGGGATCAGCGTCCCCTGCGCGATGGTGGTCGATCGGTTGGCGAGCGACCCAGCGGTCACGCGTGTCCCCGGTGCCTGCGCGCCGGCTGGCGTATCGGCGGATGCGACCCCCGGACCGTCATCCTGCGGCCCCGACCGGTCGAGCACCAAAGGACCGGGCGCGGCAGCGCGCGGCTCTGCCATCGGCGGCGGGGGCAAAGGCTGCTGATACACCGGCGGCGGCTGAGGAATGAACTCGGGGCGCTGCTGACGCATCGGCGGCTGGGGCAGCACGAACGGAACGGTCTGCGGCGCTGTGACGACCGCGACCGGCGGTGCGGACGATTCCGCAACAGGAGCGGGTGGGATATAAAGCGGCGGCGGCTCGCGCAATGCGGTCGGGGCGTCGGCACTGCGCGTAACGGCGGGTGCCTGCAAGGCGGTCCGGCGCGATTCGAGCGCAACGAACAGCAGGATCGCGGCGAGTCCCAGCCCGCCGCCGATTATCAGCACCGACGGCCCGCGCGGCGCTGCACCGACCATCGGGCGGATGTCACCCGCCGCGCGTACTGCAGGATCGCGTCGCGGATCGCCGACCGCGCTCACCGGCGGTCTCCGGATGCATCGGGCATGCGCAGCGCCGTCGCGACGCGCCGGTCCTGCCGGAAGATGAACTTGCGCGCGATGCGATCGACCACGATGCGCCCATCGCGGACCTGACCGGTTGCGAGCACTTCGGCGCCATCATCACCGACCGCGTAGATCGCCGGCAGCGTTGCGCTCGCCGGCCATTCGATCTCGGTCTGCACGCCGTTGTCGGCCATCGCGCTCGGGCGGAGCAGCTTGTCGCCGCTCAGCCGATAGCGGCCGGCGGTCACCGTCTCGGCTGGCGCCGCCGCGCCGGTTGCGGCCAGCGGTGCGCTGTCGGGGTAGGTGAAGCGGACCGCGAAGGGCAGCGTCTCCATCGGGCCATATGCGGGGACCAGTTCGAACGCGTACATGCGCACATCGGTGATCACGACCATGTTGGTGGTGACCCCGGCGCTCAGCGGTTTGATGAACAGATAATCGCCGCGCTTGTTCGCGCTCGCCTGCCACGCGCCGCCATCGCCCAGCGCGATGCTCTCGATTCGCTCGTCCGGGTTGAGCGCGACGGTGATCTGATATCCGGGTGCCGCCTGAAGCTGGACCACTTGATCGGGCGCGAACATCACCGTCTGCACACGCGGATCGCCCGGCCCCGGCTGCGGGCGCACTTGTGCCATAGCCGGCGGCGCGGCGAGCAGTAGCAGGGCGGCGACCCACTTCATCGTGCCACCTGAGCGGCGGGGGTGGGGGCGGGCGTTGCGGCGAGCGGCGACGGCGCGGCCGCCTGCGCGGCTCCGACCGGCGCTGCCGTCACCGGAGCGGGTGCGGGCAGCGCTTCGGCGTTGCGGGCATAGTGCGATACGGTGAAGCCGAGCGGGTTGATGAAGCGATCTTCGAGCTTCATCGGCTCGCCGGCATAGCGGTAGCGGATCACGGCAACCCAATGCTGCGCCGGGGCGGTCTGGCCGCCCGCGTCGCGGCGTTGCGTTTCGAAGCGCACCAGCGCCGATCCAGTGCCGAGCGGTGAGACGCTCTTCACCCGCGTTTCCACCAACGTGCTGCGCGGCAGGCTGGCGAGCGGGCTTTCGGGGTTCGATGCCTGTACCGCGGCGATGTAGCGGCTGCGTGCGCGACCCTCCGACCACAGCACGACGTGGCGGTAGTTATGCTGGAGCGCGTCGATATCGAAGCTCTCGCGCGCGATCACATATTGCACCAGAAACGCCTGGGTCAGCGCGGTGTCGGGCGCGATCTTGTCTGGATTGATCGGGCTGAGTTGCTGGACATAACCGGTCTGGCGATCGACCAGCAGCGTCCGCGTCTCGACCGTCTTGAGCGGCAACATCACCACCAGCGCGATCGCCACGACCAGCGCGACCGCGACGGCGACGGCGGCGATGATCCACGCAAGCCGCTGCGACCGGTCGAGCCGCGCCTCGCGGTCCGCGGCCCAGCTTCCGCCCTCCCGGTAATAGGCGTCGAGCGCCGCGCGTGTCTTTTGCTTCATTTCGTCTGATCCCGGCGCCCGGCGCTGGCTGTAACACGATTGCGCGACCGGCGCGCGGCCCGCTGGCCCAAAGGTGGCGGCGCGTTGGGGGCCTGCCCCGGGGCGAGCCGCGCGCCGGGGTTGGTCCGCGCCGGTGCCGCCATTCCCTGCACTGCCGCGGCAGTAACCGGAGCCGCCCCGCCCGATTCGCGCCGCTGGGTCGCGATCACCGCATCGGCCACTGCCGCCGCGCGCGACCGCTCGACGGCGGGCTCACCGGCTGGAGCATTGCCCGCGCCCCGCCCCTGAAACAGCCGCTCGACCTCGCGGTTGAGCCGTTCGGGTGCAGCGCGCCAGGTTTCGGGCAGGCGCAGTCCGGTGGCGACCTTCAGCGCCAACAGGATCGTGCCGAACATCGCCAGTGCAAAGATCGCGGTCACCGCCATCAGCTCGACCGGCGCCCCCGCGATGGTCTGTTCGCCCGCCCGCCGAGCGACCAGACTCGCCACCCAGGGTTCGAGCAGCGCCAGTTCGATGCCGAGCAGGATCGCGACGCCAAAGCTCGCGATCATCGTCCCCATCAGTCCTCGGAGCCACCCGGCAAACCAGCCGCGGGTCGCGTCGAACAACAGGAACGCGACAAAGATCGGCCCCAGCGCCAGCAGGATCGCTGCGGCAAAGCGCAGCATCACGATGCCGCCCAGCGTCGAGATCAGGAACAGGATGCGCGACGCGGCAAGTGCGATCGGCTCGATTACGCCGACCGGATCCTGGCTATTCTCGACCACCAGCTCGTTGCGGCCGTTGATGTTGCGCTGGCGCATCACCTGCTGCTGGCCCTCGCGCTTGCCGACGCCCGCTTCGCCGAGCCGCGCCAGCCCGCGATCGACATAGCCGATCCGCACGGCGCGATCGCCCAGCGTGCCGGGCAGTCCCGCCGCACCACCGACTTCGGCGACCAGCTCGCCCGGTGCGCCGAACACCAGATCATGCGCGAGCGGGCGATAGGTCGCCCAACTCGTCGCCAGCGCAAGCACGATCCCGACCTTGGCCAGTGCAACCACGCCGTCGCGCATGCCGGGCGTCTCGCCCAGCAGCATGCGATAGCCCCAGATCGCGACGAACAGCGTCAGCATGCCGGTCAGCAGCAGCGACGCGCTCGACCCCGGTGTCGCCAGCGCCTGATAGCCGAGCGTCGCGACCGCACGGGCGTGGCAGTCCGCCGCGCCCAGCATGCTCACGACGAATGCGTCGCCCTCGACGATGCCGGGGCAGGTCATGCGACCTCCATCAGGCGCGGCAGCCAGTCGGCGGGATCGTCGCCATGCTCGGCGCGGATCGTATCGAGCAGGCGCACGGTACGCTCGCGCCCGGACAGCACCGTCAGGATTTCCTGCTCGCCCGACAAATCGAGCCGCGCGACGACGCTCTCGGCGCCATGCTTGATCAGGAAGCAGCGGGCATTGTCGGGCAGCGCGCGGATCAGTTCGAACTCGTGCGGGGTCAGGCCGAAGCCGTCGACATAATCCGCCGCGCGCGCCTTCGGGTTCGCCATGAAGATCTGGGTCGCGGCCTGTTCGATGATCGCGCTGGCGATGCGGCTCTCCAGCGCGTCCTGCGCGCTTTGCGTGGCAAAGCCGACGATCCCGTTGCGCTTGCGGATCGTCTTTTCCCAATCCTTGATGCGCCGCACGAACACGTCGTCGTCGAGCGCCTTCCACCCCTCATCCACCACGATGATCGCCGCCGATCCGTCGAGCCGCTCTTCGACCCGCTGGAACAGGTACATCATCGCCGGGGTGCGCACGGCGGGATCGTCCAGGATCTGGGTCATGTCGAACCCGACCGCCTCGGCAGTCAGTTCGGTGGTGTCGCTTTCATTGTCGAACAGCCAGGCGCGCTCACCATCGCCCCACCACGGGCGCAGCCGCGACCACAGGTCCGCGCCATGCGGCCGCTCACCCCCGCGCAACAGCTCGACCAGATGGCGCAGGCGGCGATTCGCGCGCGGCTGGTCGAAATTGGCGTCGAGCGCATCCTTCAGCCGCGCCGCCTCATCGATATCGGCCCCGCCCGCCAGCTGGGCGAGCCAGTCGGCAAGGAACTGGCGATGCTCGGCGGTGTCGTCGAGCTGCAACGGATTGAGGCCGGACGGGACACCGGGACGCAGCACGTCGTACTGTCCGCCGATCGCGCGGATGAAGAGCTCTGCCCCACGATCCTTGTCGAAGAACACGATGCGCGGACGGAACTTGCGCGCCTGGGCGAGCAGGAAGTTGAGCACCACCGTCTTGCCCGACCCCGACGGGCCGATGACGGTGAAATTGCCGAGATCGCCATGGTGGAAGTTGAAATAATAAGGGCCGGCGGCGGTTGTCTCGAGCAAAGTCACCGCATCGCCCCAGTGATTGCCGCTCGCGCTGCCGACCGGGAAGTTATGCCCGCTCGCCAGCCCCGCGAAATTGCCGGTCGAAATCAGCCCGCGCCGGGCGATATATTTGAAGTTTCCGGGGAATTGCGCCCAGAATGCGGGTTCGAGCGCGATCTCCTCGCGCACCGCGATGATGCCGAGATCTGACAAGGCCGCCTGCACTTCGGCGACACCCTGATCGACCGCCTCGGGCGATGCGCCGCGCACCGCGACGGTCATGTGATGCTCGCCAAATCCGGCGCGGCCCGCCGCAACCTCGTCCTTCGCCTCGCCCAGTTCGGCGCGCAGGCTCACCGCCTCATCCTCCGCCGAGCGCATCCGGCGCAGCGCGAGGTTCATCTTGGACAGCGCCGCCTGACGATCGACGAAACCGAAGCTGTGGGTAACGGTCAGCTCCAGCGGCAGGCGCAACAGATCGTCGAGCATCCCCGGAGCGGTTTGCCCCGGATAATCCTTGATCGACACCATGCCCACGAAATCGGTCCCGCTCCCGGCGGCAGGCGACAGTTCGATCGTATTCTGGCCGAAACTCACCCGGCGATAGGGGAGATACTCGCCCAGATCCTGCATCGGCAGCAGCACCGGGCGTAGCTCGCCATTATAGAGCGTCGAGAGGAATTCGAGCGGCTCGGACGCCGGCCCCTGCGGCGTTTCATAGACCGACAACAGCCGCGGCCCATAAGCCGACAGCGCGGCGAACAGCGCCTCGCGCGCCTCGTTCAACTCGCGCAGATCCTGCGCGCGCGCCGCCTCGGCTTCGATCCCGCTCAGCCCGCCGCGCAGCCGGTCGAGCAGGCCGATCCGCCCCTGCAAAGGGCGGCGCACCAGCGTCAGAAACAGGTCGTTGGTGTAAAGCTGCTTGCGCGCCAGCCGCCCGCGCCACGCCGCGTCCAGCCGCTCGGAGAAGTCGTCGGGGAAATCCCCCGCCAGCCCCGGCTCGACCCGCTGGCGCACGATATGGTGATACACCGCAAAGCGCGACGACCCGATCGCCTGCAACGTCGCGTCGCGCAGCCGCTTGCGATAGTTGATCTCTTCGCTGTCGGCAGTCTCGAACAGCAGGCCGCCGATCTGGATGACCTGCATCAGCATGCCGTCACGCGTCGCGATCGTCACATCGTCGACATGGCGCGCATAGGGCAGATGCCGCCCCGCGCTCGCCTCTCGATCGATCACCCGCCGGTCGCGGGTCAGGGCCGGTAGGAGTTGCACCGCCAGATCCGATGATTGGGGACGCGCGGGCAGCGGCTTGCCCGGGTGATCCACAGGTCGAAGAAACGCGGTTCGCGCAGGCACGCCAACATGCCCGCGCCGTGGATCGCCACGGCGGCGATCAGCACCCACACCGACCGGAAGATCAGGAACAGCTCGGTCGCCAGCACTGCATTGGCGATGAACCAGGTATAGGTGACGCCCGCAAACATCTGCGGCCGCGTCAGCGCGACGAACACCGTGTCGCGGTCAAGGCCGGTCATTCAGACCCTAACCCGCGCCGGCCGTCGCCTGGATGCCCGCAACGATGCTGGCGGCGCCGAACAGGATGAAGCAGCCAAGAATGACGGTAGCGCCATAGCGCCAGTTGATCCGGCCGGTGAGCATCAACAGACCAACGGCGGCGACCGCGATTACCGCGACCACCGTGGCGACGGTGCCGAGCAACGTCCCCTGAAGCCAGCGCACCGCGCCGACGATCGCGCCCGACCCCTGCGGATCGGCCAGTTCCTGCGCGGCGGCAGCGCCCGACCAGACTAACGCAATTGCGGCCGCGAACATCGCTGCGGCCCGATGACACAAGGTTGCGATCACTCGTCCAACGCCTCACGTACTAGGCCGTTACCCACGCATCGCGCGGGTCACGGGAAAATCAGGCCGCGACGACCGCGACCTTGCCGCTGCTGAGCGTCAGGCGCTTGAACCGGGGCAGGTCGCGCGTCAGCGCGGCGACCATCGCCTGCTTGTCGGTGCTCTTGTAAGTCGACCCCAGATCCGGCGCGAACGCGATCCAGCCGGAAGCCGCGTAGCGACGCGCGGTTGCTTCAGCGGTCGAATCGAGCTTGCCGCTTTCCGAAACGACAACGACCACGTCCAGATCGGCTTTGCCCTTGGGGACCGCCATGAAGCCGTCAATCACGCGGTGCGAATCGACCGCATACTTGCCCTTGTAGGTGCGCACGCTGTTGCCGGCGAAGGCCATGGCGGGGTTGATCGCGCCTGCGGCAACGACGCCCGCTGCCGAGACTGCGCCCGCGCGTCCAAGAAACGACCGGCGGTTCACCCGGCCCTGTTCATTGTTGTTCATGTTCGACATGCCCCCCTCGCCCTGATCAGACGTAACTAACGTAGAGTAACCACTTGCGCGATCGGAAACAACGATAGATCGCAGTATTTTGGAAACGTCGCGGATGGCGGCGGCGCGATGGGGGATACTGGCGTGACCGGCAATTCGAACGACGATAGCGATTCGCAGCGGCTTCGCGACGCGATCATCGCCAGTCCGGTGCTGCAGGCCCGGCTGGGCACCTATTACGACCCGGCTGACTTCGATGCCGAACTGCGCGTGATCGCAGGCGAGCTGGGCCTGGATCCCGATTCGGCGACGTCCGACGTGCCGGCGCCCGACCCGCTCGGCATCTCGCGCTTTCAAGGTGCGCCGGTGACGCTCGACACCTGGCCGCAGATCGGCTGGCTGCCGGTGCGGGCAGTGTCGGGGCCGGACGCGCCGGCCTTTGACTGGGCGTGGTTTGGCGATCGTCCGCTGAGCGAACCGCTGTTCGAGGACAGCGTCAATCGCATGGCGTTGCGCCCGCTCAGCCGCATGTTTCGCACGCGCACCGACCTCCCCGCGCTGATCGCCGGCGCGCAGCAGGAAGAGACGCTGGAGCCCGACGGAATCGTCTTCCACATGTCACGCTGTGGCTCGACGCTGGTCGCACAGATGCTCGCCGCAGTGCCGCATCATATCGTTGCCTCCGAAGCTGCGCCGATCGACGCAATGGTCCAATGGGCGGTCACCTCGGGCGCGCCGCTGGAACAGCAAGTCGCGGCGCTCCGCGCGCTGGTCGCAGCGTTGGGGCGCAATCGTTCGGGGAACGCGCGGCGCTTTTTCCTCAAGCTCGATGCGTGGAATGTTCTGGCGTTGCCGCTGTTCCGCGCGGCGTTCCCGTCGACCCCCTGGATCTTCCTGTATCGCAAGCCGGAGGAGGTGATGGTGTCCCACATCGGGATGCCCGGCATGCATTTCGCCGCCGGGATCGTGCCCGCGCTCGGGTCGATCGATCCGGGCGGCGTGTTCACGATCGAGGATCAGGGCGCTGCCGTCCTCGCCCGATATCTCGACTGTGCGGTCGAGCATGCCTCTGTCGGGGGCGGGTTGCTGGTCAACTATGTCGATCTGGTATCGGCGATGGAGTCGGTCATCCCGCAGCATTTCGGATTCGATCCGGACGCGGATGAGCTGGCCGCGATGACTGCGGCGACTCGCCGGAACTCAAAGGTCCCGGATCAGGCATATGCGGATGATACCGAGCGCAAGCGTGCGGCGGTTACGCCTGCAGTCGCTGCGGCGGTAAAGCGGCATCTAGATGCGCCCTATGCGCGGATCGAGGCGCTTCGTACCGGTGTCGGCGCAAA
Source organism: uncultured Alphaproteobacteria bacterium (assembly GCA_942493255.1). Classification (GTDB taxonomy): domain Bacteria; phylum Pseudomonadota; class Alphaproteobacteria; order Sphingomonadales; family Sphingomonadaceae; genus Sphingomonas. The sequence goes on from OW818683.1 coordinate 596,032, forward strand.
GACTTAGGTGGTTTCGATCTTATTGACTTGATTGGCGTCCCCGCTAATGTCCCGCGTCGATGGGCTTTCGCGGTTTGTATTAGCGGACGGCTTTGCAGGTCTTGCAGATTAAGTATTTGAACAAAGGTCGGATCACGGGGATCGGCCTTCATTCCTGGGGGGATCACTATGGCGACGCCGTTCATTGGCCAGATTTCGACCTACGGGTTTCAGTGGGCTCCGCGCAACTATGCGTTGGCGCAGGGGCAGATCTTGTCGATCGCGCAGAATACTGCGCTGTTTTCGCTGCTCGGCACTACCTATGGCGGCAACGGTCAGACGACCTTTGCGCTTCCCGACCTTCGCGGTCGCGTGATGGTGGGCCAGGGCACTGGTCCGGGTCTTACGCCCCGCACCCTTGGCGAATTGGCGGGTACCGAAACGACGACTCTGCTGAGCACCCAGATGCCGCAGCACGTCCATTCGCTGGCAGGCGCAACGGGTACGCTGAACGCTGTCAACATGCGGGCGACCGAACAGTCACCTCCGGCCGGTGGCTATCTGGCACGCGGTGTCGATACCGCTCCGAAGCCAGACTCGATCCCCGAAATTTACCTGCCTGCTTCGGTGGGCGATCCCGCGACCAAGGTGCCGCTGGCCGGCGTGAATGTTGCCGGAAACACCCAGATCGCTGGTGGCAGCCAGCCCTTCTCGACGATGCAGCCTTATCTGGTGCTCAACCAGTCGATCGCGCTGACGGGGATTTTCCCGTCGCGTAACTGATTTGCATCGGGCCGGCGGTGTGCCGGCGCGATACTGATTTGCGCAGGATATGGACCCTTAACGGTCCGCTGAATATTGGGGGCTGCGATGGCAACACCATACATTGCTACAATCATGACCGTTCCGTACAATTTCGCGCCGCGAAACTGGGCGTTTTGTGCGGGCCAACTACAGGCGATTTCGCAGAATAATGCTCTGTTTGCGCTGATCGGCACGACGTACGGTGGCAATGGTCAGACAACCTTTGCGCTCCCCGACCTGCAAGGTCGGACACCGGTTGGCCAGGGAACGGGGCCAGGGTTGAGCACGTACTCCATGGGTGAAGTGGCCGGTACCGAGAACGTCACATTGCTCAGCACCCAGATGCCGCAGCACGTGCATTCGCTTGCAGGCACGACCGGCACGCTGAACGCGGTCAACATGAGGGCGACCGAACAGTCGCCTCAGGCCGGCGCATATTTGGCGCGCGGGGTCGACACGGCACCATCGCCGGACATGATTCCCAAATTCTACGTCCCCGCCGCGACCGGGGACCCTGCGACGAAGGTGCCGCTGGCTGGCGTCAATGTCGCGGGCAACACCCAGATCGCCGGCGGCAGCCAGCCGCACTCCACGATGCAGCCATATCTGGTGATGAGCCCGATCATCGCGCTCTTCGGTATCTTCCCGTCGCGTAACTGAAGCAATTCCCGCCGGGAGAAATCCCGGCGGGCCTTAGTTGAAGACGGCCTGATAATAATGGCCGGGAACCGCGTCGGGCGGCGGCATCGTCTGTTCGATATAGACCATATCCGGCCCGAACGACCCGCTGCGCATCGCGTAGATGCCGGTGCCCAGCTGAACCATCGGATCCGAATGGAACATCAGCAGGAACGGCGGCCGCATTGACGGGCGATGGTTGGTCAGCGGAGTCGCAGACACTAACGTAATATCGACATTGCGCGGTTCGCAATCGAGGCGGAACAGCTTGCCGACGTGCGGCTCGAATTCCTCTATCACCATCGGGCGGGGGATGAGTTCAGTGGTCATGTCCCCCACCCTAGTTGGAAATTCGGCGCAATCAACTGGCGGATCGCGCGATAAAAGGGGTGATCGTTGAGCCATTTGGAAACCGACCCCGCCGCCGCCTTCGATGCCGCCTTTGGCGCGCGCGCCGATGACCTTCAGTGCCGCCCGCGCGTACCAGCCGACGCCGAATTTCTGATCGCCTGCGCCATTGCCTGCTCGCCGATGCAGGGCCTTCTTTCCGACGCGATGCTTGTGCAGCAGGCGGAGTTTCAGCGCGCCGCGCACGACGGGGCGCATCCCGACGCGATGCACCGAATCGTGACCCGCGATGGCGCGCCGATCGGGCATGCTCGGGTCGCCTGGCGGGCCGCAGGCACGCATCTCGTCGATATCGCGGTACTTCCCGAGCATCGCGGCATCGGCGCTGGCCGACAGTTGCTGGCCGCCTGGCTCGCGGTGGCCGACGCCCATGGCCTTACCGCGACGCTTGAGGTCCATGCCGGCAATCCGGCGCGTCAAATCTACGAAAGACTGGGGTTCATCGAGACCGAACCCGATCCCTGGGCCGCGTTCGCCGAAATGCACCGTCCGCCGGTTCAGCGCTGAAGCGACGCCGCCTCTCTGGCGGGCACGAAGCAGGACAGCGGCACGTGCGTCGCAAAGCAATGCCCGCCGCCGGTCGGGACTGCGTCGCCGCAACTGGTCCAGGCGTGCGCCCGCAATTCACCCTCGGGCCGCACCCGCTCGATCCCCAAAATCACCGCACAGGGCACGCGCCACAGAACGCACAGCGCCTTCGCCGCCATCGCCTGCGGCAGGCAGTTCGACCGGAACGGGGCGTAGGAGGCGGCGATCGACACGGTCCTCCCGATCAACCGCGCACGTGCCGCTTGTTGCGGCGTCGCGGCGGGCCGATGCGCGGTTGCGCCGAGATTGACGCCCAACAGCGGTGCAACGCGGCGGAACGGCACGACCGCGATCAGCGCGGACGACATGCCGATCAGTAGCCACGCGGGCAGCAGCCACAGCAGCACAAAAACCGGCTGGCGTCGCGCCACCGCCAATTTGCGCGCGATCATCGCGGTGCGCGACACGTAACCGTCTCCATCCACTGCATTTCGGCTTGTGACGCCGGTGGTTCCACTGCATGCACTAGCATCGCCGGCGGCGCGGGCCAATGGGCGGGGCGGGGGGCGCATGACCGATCACATGAAGATCGACCATGACGTGGGCAAGCGGATCACCGCAGCCGACGAATGTGCACTGGTGCAGGCCGCCTTTGCCCGCAATCCGACATCGGAACTGCTGCGGCACCGGCTCGCAAGATTGTTGAACCACGACGATCGGTTCGACGAAGTGATTGCGCTCTATGCCGGGATCGATCCATCCGGCTTCGGCTTTGCCGAAGTGATCATGCTGGTTCACGCGCATCTGGCGCTCGAACGGGCCGACGATAACGAGCGCGCAGTACAGCTGGCAACGGTGGCATTCGGGATCGCGAATGACGATTTCCAGCGTGCCGCAGCGCTCGCCGCGCGCGGCAAGGCCCAGCGCCGACTTGGGGCAATTGAGGCTGCCGAACGCACCCTGCGCGACGCGCTGGCGTATGACCCGCACAACAAGGATGCGTGCAAGCGGCTCGCCAGCCTGCTTTTCGACCAAGGGGCGCCTGACCGCGTCCTGGCCGATATGGACGGGCTGAACGCGAAGGGTGCCGGCCATTCGCGGCTGTTTGCCGCACAGACGCTGGCGCTGGCGCAACTCAACGCGATTGATGCAGCGCGCGAAAGGGATGGTTGGGATCGTTTTGCCTATTGTGGGGCGCTCGAAACACCACCGGGTTGGGAAAGTCTGGAGGCGTTCAATGCCGCATTGGCTGCCGAGCTACTGAACCATCGCGGCCTGCGCTATGAACGGTCCGGTACGGCGTCTCGCAACAGCTGGCGAATTGATGCTCCGATGACCGGGAACGCCCCGCGCGTTCGGGAGCTTTTCACCCAGATAATTGCTGTGATTGATCGGTACGTTGCCGATGTTCCCAGCGACGAGAGCCATCCATGGCTGCGCGCGCGCCCGGACTCCGCGACCCTGCGCAGCGGTTGTGTTGTCACCGAGCATTCCGGTTATGAAGACTGGCATATGCATCAGGCTGGCTGGCTAAGCGGCGTCTATTACGTGCACGTGCCGGCGCCTGTCCTGAACGGGGCAGATGAGCGGGGTTGCATCGAATTTGGACTTCCAGAGGATCTGGCGGGTGCTGATTCTGCTCGGTCCTTCGGGTCAAAGCGGGTTCGACCTCGGCCTGGGATGGTGATGTTGTTCCCTTCACATTGTCACCACCGCACCTTCCCTCATGGCGATGCTGACCGACGGATCTGCATTGCCTTCGACGTCCTGCCGGCCTGAGCGATATGCAGCGATTGTGCGGTTATGGGCTGCGGTTGGACTCGCAACTCGCCATTCCAGGTGCGGTGGCGGATCCAGATCCATCGTCCGCCTTGCCCGATGTCGTCATCCGGTGCGTCGCCCCTGAAGCCGGAACCGGCGAACGCGGGTTCAAGCTCACGACCACAGGCCTTGTCTTTTCGTGTTTTGGCGTCGCGCGTTTCGCGATCCGGTCTGATCTGATCGAGGTGACGCCAGAGCCCGGCGTGGCTTTGGATACTGTGTCGGTGATGCTGGTCGCGACAGCGCTCCCCGCGTTGCTATGGTTACGCGGCGGGCTTGTTCTGCACGCTGCTGCGGCGCGGATGCCTGGGGCGGATGCCGCCATCGCGATCACCGGCAGATCGGGCAGTGGCAAGTCGACGATTCTCGCGCAACTGGCTGAACTGGGCGCTGATGTGGTGGGCGACGACAGCATTACGTTTGATCCCGTGCATGCGGGGGCGATCGCAAACGGCTTGCCTGGTGGTTGGTTTGCCGCCGACGGGGACTGCGAGCGACGGTTCATTCCAGTTGCGGCGGACCGCTCGCTGAACAGCGCCCCGATCGGCGCCATTTTTGTGCTCGATGGTTTCGCGGAGGGTGGGCACGCGGTTGAGCGCCTCGCCCCGGTCACTGCGACGGCCACGCTTCTGATGCATCGCCATCGTTCGCGCGTCCCGGCGCTGTTGGGGCAAGCAGAAAGAGTGCTACGCGACGTGACACTACTCGCCGCGACGATCCCACTCTATAAATGGCGACGTTGCAGCGGCCAGATAGCGCTGGATGCTGCGGAGCGAGCGATGCTTGAACAGGCCGGCAGGGAGTGAGGAAAGCGATGACGGAAGCCAAGTGGATGCGTGATGAGTCCTGGGTGGGGTCGCCCATCGAGGACAGTTTCGTGATGGTGAATATCGACACCGGCGCCTACGTCGCGCTCAATTCCACGGCGCATGCCATCTGGGATGTGATCGAAAGCCCGCGGACTTCAAGCGAGATTGCCGCGACCTTGGCCGGGCAGTTCGATGTCGCTGCCGATACATGTTCGGCAGCGGTTGCCCGAACGCTCGCTGAAATGGAGATCCAGCAGCTCGCTCGTGCCGTCTGAGGCGAATTGTCGCGGCTACGCTTACGGGCTGGTGTGGGACAGTGATGTCCCGCTTGCCCAGTTCGACCAGCCAGACGCGGCGAAGCCAAGCGATGTTCGGATAAGAAGAATTGCCCAGCTCCCGCCTCGCGAACTGATCGCGCCCGTGCGCGCTGGAGCGGTGTTCGCGGATGGCACGCGCTTCCCTTGGCGGCAGCATGCGGTGTTCGACATGGTTGACGGAAACCGCGTCGACTATCTGCCAGCGGCGGCGTGGGGCGGAGCACTACCGCATGCATTTTATGGCACGGTGGTCGCGCACCTGCTCGCCTGGCGCGGCGTGATACCCATGCATGCGTGTGCGGTCGCGATCGACGGGCGCGCAGTGTTGATCGCGGGAACGGCCGGGGCAGGCAAGTCGAGCCTTACTGCTGGCGTGATTGCGGCGGGCGCAGACTTGTTGAGCGATGACCTGTCGGCGCTTTCGTTCGATCCAGTCGCCGCGCCGGATCCCGTGATCCTGCCGGGACGTACCACCGTTCGGCTGGATCCTGTCGTTGCCGCGTGGAGCGACGGCGACAGGATCGATCTGCCACCCGAGGACACACGGGGCAAAATCGTACTGCGACCACCGGCGCGATCGCCAGCGGGGCTTCCGCTGGCTGGCGTCATCGCGCTCGGCATGCCGCCCGGCGCCCTCTCTCCTCTCAACGGCGCGCGATTCCTTGCACGCCATCTTTTTCGGCCGGTCTGGCTTGCGGCGCTGCCCAATCACCTCGAGCGCCAGCGCGCGCTGTTGCGCCTGGCGGCCTTCCTGCCGGTCATTGGCTTTCCGGCGGTGGCGGGCGGTGGCCGCGAGGCGCATGAGCGTCGCGCTCGAGAGGTTCTCGCGCTCGCCCAAGGCTTCACGCTATCATGAAATACCACGCCACCAAACGAAGAACTCGCCCGCAAGTGCCGTAAGCTGGGTACGGGTGGCTTCGCCAAACGTGCTGATTCCCGCCCCATTGCGCGCGAGTCCCCGATCAAGCACCTCAAGGTCGATCCACTCGTCCGCGCCAGCGCGACGGAACAATGGAATCCGCTCGCGCGCTGCGCCCGCTTCGGTCTTGATGCGCTCGGAATAGTCGGGTGCGATTCCGGGACCCTTGCCGCGCAGTCGGATCGCGTCGGGAAGCTTGCCCTTCAGCAACTCGCGTGCCGGGGTCCGCGCGCCGACTTCCGGATAGAGCATCTTTGCCGGAAAGCTGGCGAACAGGGCGGTCAGCCGCGGATCCCGAAACGGCATCCCTTGTCGCACCCTGCCCAATTCGAATTGTGGGGTTGCCCGGTACGCTCTGGTGATGGCGGGGCTCACGCCCCACAGCTCGCGCCGCGAGGGGAGGCGGTGAGCGCGTGGCTTGCGGCGGCGGGCTTCCTCAATGTCCGGCGGGAGGCGCGCCAGCCAGTGGCGCGCAAGATTGACGTGGAAAAGGGCGTCCGCCCCGACAAGTGTCGGGGCGCTCAGATAGGTCCGCAGGTGCTTAAGCGCATTCCGGATGCCAGCAGTCTCCCCGCGCAACGGCAACCGGTTTGTGAAGGTCATCTCACCGTAAAGGCCATCGAAGAGCAACGGCGCGCCAAGTGCGCGGCTTGTCGCCGCAAAGCCATCATAGAGATAGTGGCGAAGACTGAGGCTGGGCCCATTGCGCCCGCGAAAATGGTCCGGACCGGGCCGGTATGGGCCGGCGCTCTGTCCGGCGATCACCGGGACATGCGGCACGCCCAGATGCGCGGCCACGATTGCTGCGTCGTTAAACTCGTCAATCTGACCCGGTCCACCGGCGGCACTGGTCAGAAAGTGCAGCTGCTCGTCGGGCCGGAGATTGCTGGCGATCAACCAGGCAAGGGTTGAAGAGTCGAGGCCCCCGCTCAGCAGACATGTATAGCTGCCGCCCACCATGCGCTGGCGCACGATCCGGGTCATCAGCGCTTCAGCTTCAGCCATCGCGCTTGTGAGGTCACCGGACCAGCCGCTAACCGGTTCGATGGCCGGTGGCGCAGCCCTGCTTACCCCTCCGCGATCGATTGAGAGATAGGTTCCCGGACGAAGCGACCAGACACCGGCAATCGGCGTCGACGGGCCGATCGCGGCGCGGAGCCATTCATAGCCCATCGAGATCAGCAATCCGGTTGGATCGAATCGGTCATCGATCCAATCGATCCGGCTGAGCTGGCGTAGATCAGGACCGACTACGACGCGGGATCCCCGCACCGCGTAGAAGAGCGGATCGCGCAACGCCACCGAATTGGCCAGCACCAGCGCGCGGCCATTCCAATGCGCAATCGTCCACTCGCCAAACAGCAAAGTGCGGATATCGGGACCGAATTTCAGTAGCGCCGCCCGAGCGATCTCAAGGTCGGGCGTCCCCGCCGGCAGTCCGAGCTGGGCCGCAATCGGGCCCGCGGCATCGAGCCGGCCAAGAAACAGGGTCAGTTCGGAATCCCTGCGATCGGTCTGTGCCGCGCCGGGATCGGCGAGGTCTATAGCCGCCCCAAGCGCGCCTGCGCTATGGGTGCCGGCTGGTAGTCCAAGCGTTGCCACCGCCCGCATATCGACGGCCGCGCCACCGAGATCAAACAGACCATAGATGCCGGTGCGGTCGACGATTTCGCTTACTCCAATGAGCCTTGACTGGCCCCCGACCCTGCTTATCACTGCGCCGATGGATGTTCCACAGCCCAGCGAGCGGGCAATTCGGGCTGCGCTCGCACACCGCGCATATGCGCAGGACCGGGTAAGGCTTGTTGTCCGCGATCTTCGCGATTTTGACTTTCTCATCGCTACCAGAAACGGTCTGTTCGGCGCGAATAGCGATCGGGTTTCACTGGTCGCATACGGCTTTTTCTTCGGGCTTCATCGCCATGGCGACACGATATTCGTCTTCGAGGCATGCGGTGTACCGCATACGCCCAGCGAGCGTGGTCGACTCGTTGCGTTCGATCTGGAAAATGAGAGAATCGCCAACACGCGGGTGATCGTCCGCGGACTGGACAATCAATGTCATCAGCTGGCGGTTATCAATGAGCTCATCTGTGTGGTCGACACGGCCAATCAGGCGATTCGCCGCTTTACGTTGGATGGGACTCTCTTCGATGTCCGAACGCCGCTTCCACCAGTTCAGTGGGGGGACCGGACGCCGGCCTATCGCCATATCAATTCGATCGCCCATGCCAGAGGGGCGGTTGTGTTGATGCTGCATAATGGGGCTGGGGTGGACCGGCGGCCGAGCGAGCTCGCGTGGCTCGATTCAGAGTGGCAAATAACCCGGATGGAAACCCTGGCCGGCTATGGTTGCCACGACATCGTCGAGGATGAAGAGGGCGTGCTCTGGCACTGCGGGTCGTGGGATGGCGAACTGCTTCGCAGCAATGGACCCGCGATCCCCGTCAGCACCCAAATGACTCGCGGTCTGGCGCCGTATCGCGGTGGCTTCGTCGTGGGCGTTTCAGAATTCGCCCGACGCGAAAATCGCACGACATTGGGAGGGGCGCTGTTGTTCCTCAACCGCGACATGAATCGCGTCGCGGAGCTTCAGGTCGATGGGGCACCCACCGCGATCATCCCGATCCGATCGCATAACGCGAACAAGCGCTAGGCAAACGGCGCGCCGTGACCACGGTGGTGACCACCAGCTTGGATTATGAGAGTGTAGAATCCGCGGCCTCAACACCGCCATCGAGGCCAGTACCCATGAAACCGGCGGTCTCCTCGATCGCCAGCACCGAGATTTCGGGTTCAATCCAGCTACGCAGTTCCGACACCGGCTGTTCGGTTACGATACGATCCGTCATGTTTTCCCCTCTTCAAATCTTGCACAATCCGGACGCGCAGGCCGGGCGCTCCCGTGCCCGCATGCTGGAAGGCTGCGCACATGCTTACCTAAACCTGAGACCTAACCCTGACAAGTTACGAAATAATATCGGATCGATGCGGTGCAAAAACAATAAAGTCAGGCCGCAGCGCGCAACGCCAGCCGTTCCCAGATCTCGACCAGCGCGGCGGTAAGATCTGCCATCATCGTCTCGTCATGCGACGGGCCTGGCGTAAAGCGAAGACGTTCGGTGCCACGCGGGACGGTCGGATAATTGATCGGCTGAACATAGACGCCATATTCGGCGAGCAGGATGTCGCTGATCTTCTTGGCGCGTACTGGGTCACCGACCATCAGCGGGACGATGTGCGTTGTGCTGTCCATCACGGGCAGCCCGGCATCGGCGAACATGGTCTTGAGCCGCGCAGCTGCTGCCTGCTGCCCGTCGCGTTCTTCGCTCGATTGCTTGAGGTGACGCACCGACGCCAGCGCGCCCGCAACCAGCACCGGCGAGAGCGAGGTGGTGAAGATGAACCCCGGCGCATAGGAGCGGATCACATCGATGATCATGCGATCGGCCGCGATATAGCCGCCCATCACCCCGAACGCCTTGCCCAGCGTCCCTTCGACGATGGTCAGCCGCTGCGCCGCCGCGTCGCGCTCCGAAATGCCGCCGCCGCGCGCGCCGTACATGCCGACGGCGTGAACCTCGTCGAGATAGGTCAGCGCGTTATACTTGTCGGCGAGATCGCAGATCGCGTGGATCGGGGCGATATCGCCGTCCATCGAATAGACGCTTTCGAACGCGATCAGCTTGGGCGCCGAGGGATCGTCCGCCGCCAGCAACTCTTCGAGATGCGCAAGGTCGTTGTGCCGCCACACCCGCTTCTCGCACCCCGAATTGCGGATGCCCGCAATCATTGATGCGTGGTTGAGTTCGTCGGAATAGATGATGCAGCCGGGCAGGACCTTGGCCAGCGTCGACAGCGTCGCCTCGTTCGAGACATAGCCGCTGGTGAACAGCAGCGCGGCTTCCTTGTCGTGCAGGTCGGCCAGTTCGGCCTCGAGATGCACGTGATAATGGGTGTTGCCGCCGATATTGCGCGTGCCGCCCGACCCTGCGCCGACATCGTGCAGAGCCTCTTCCATCGCCGCGATGACCTTCGGATGCTGGCCCATCGCGAGATAGTCGTTCGAGCACCAGACGGTGATCGGCTTCGGCCCGTTATGCCCGGCAAAGCATCGCGCATTGGGGAACATGCCCTTGTTGCGCAGAATGTCGATAAAGACGCGATATCGCCCTTCGGCATGCAGCCGGTCGATCGCCTGATTGAACACGCGCGAATAATCTACCGCGCGCGGGGAAGCCTCGCTGGTCATGTTGACCCGTTAGCGATTTTTGCGGCGCGACGCCACTAGGGCAAATTGCCTATCCTATCGATCACTGTGATCGGACGATCGTTGCGCATCCGCTTGCCCCAGATCAGGACGCGGCGGGCGAAATCTGCTATGGTTTGCGCACCGCGGAACGGGACTCCGGGCATTTCTGCGGCTGAGAGACCAGCGCGCTCCCGCTTCAGAAAAATCTGGGAGAACCACGATGTCGCAGAACGATGTCGACTATTTCACCCGTCGCGAGCGGGCCGAGCGCGATCGCGCGGCGCAGGCGCATGATTCAGGCGCGCGCTATGCCCATCTGGCGATGGCCAATGGCTATGCCGAACGGGTCAAGGTGATGACCGAAACCCCGGCGATTCCGCTGCGCTGAACCCGCGTCGGCGCGGCCGACGAAGGGCTAGAGCGTCTCGATTCGGTCGAGACCATATCCCGCCAATGCCGGGGCGAGCGCCGGCTCGGGCTGCGCGGTGAATACCGCGATGCCGGACGCAGGGCAGTCTGGCCAGCTCTGCCCCTGCGTCAGATGCGCGATTCGCCGCGCTATACCCGGCCCGCCATCGACGAAGCGCACGGGGTGCGGGGCCGCAGCCGCCAGTTCGGCCTCGACCAGCGGGAAATGGGTGCAGGCGTTGACGATCACGTCGATCCGCTCGCCCGCTGTTTGTGCGAACAGGCCATCGAGCACCACGCGATACCGCGCCGGATCGGTCGTCGCACCGCGCAGCTTTGCTTCGGCGAGCTCGACCAGCTCGGCGCTCCCGTGGCGCAGCACGGTGCAATCGGCGGCGAAGCGCGCGGTCAGGTCATCGACATAGGGTTGGCGCACCGTCGCCTGTGTCCCCAGCACGCCGATCACCCGCGTGCGGGACGCCTCCGCAGCGGGCTTGATCGCGGGGACCGTGCCGACGATCGGCACATCGAGCGCGGCGCGGACATGCGGCAGCGCGATGGTCGATGCGGTGTTGCACGCAATCACGATCAGCCGCGGCTTGTACCGCTCTGCCAGCCGCCCGAGCAGCGCGGGGACGCGTGCGGCAATCTCGCTCTCGCTGCGGGTGCCATAGGGAAATCCGGCGCTATCGGCGGCATAGACCAACGGCGCACCGGGCAGCAGCGCCCGCGCCGGCGCCAGCACCGACAGCCCGCCCACGCCCGAATCGAAAAAAAGAAGGGGCCGGGTGTCGGCCATGCTGGGTGCCCGCTGATCGAGATTGTTGCGTGCGCTTACCGAAGACCCTAGCCTTTGTCCAAGCAAGGGGGATCATGCAGACGCAACTCACCACGATCGCGCCGGTGCTCGCCATCGCGCTTGGCTATCTTCTCGGGTCGATCCCGTTCGGGGTGGTGCTGACCCGGCTCGCAGGGGCGGGCGACCTGCGCCAGATCGGATCGGGCAATATCGGCGCGACCAACGTGCTGCGCACCGGGCGCAAGGGGCTGGCGGCGGCGACGTTGCTGCTCGACCTGCTCAAGGGCGCGGCGGCGGTGTGGATCGCGCAGGCGATCTGGCCCGGCCTTGGCGTCGTCGCGGCGGCGGGGGCGTTCATCGGCCATTGCTACCCGGTCTGGCTCAAGTTCAATGGCGGCAAGGGCGTTGCGACGCTGATGGGCATCGTGCTCGCGCTGCACTGGCCGTCGGGGATTGTCTTTGCCGTAGTGTGGCTAGGGCTGCTCGGGTCGTTGCGGATTTCATCGGTTGCCGGAATGGCGGCGGCGATCAGCGCACCGGTCAGCGCGGCGCTGATGAATCGGTTCGATATCGTGATGTTGCTGGTCGCACTGGCGCTGATCGTGCTGTGGAAGCATCGCGAGAATATCGAACGGCTGCTCGCCGGGACCGAGCCACGCATCGGCCGCAAGCATGGCTGACGAGGCCGCGCGCCTCGCCCGCCTTCGCCTCATCCGGTCGCCGCGGATCGGCCCGGTCACCTATCGCCAGTTGATCGCCCGCTTCGGTGACGCACAGGCGGCACTCGACGCACTGCCCGGCCTGGCGCTGCGCGGCGGCGGACAGGCACCGACTCTGGCCGATCCCGCGCTCGCCCGGCGCGAACTGGCGGTGGTCGAACGACTCGGCGCGCGGCATGTGTTTCTCGACGACCCCGATTATCCCCCGCTGCTGGGCGAGCTGGAAAATGCGCCGCCCGCGCTGATCGTGCGCGGTGACATCGGGCTGCTCACCCGGCCTTGCGTCGCGATGGTCGGCGCGCGCAACGCCTCCGCCGCCGCGTGCCGCTTCGCGCGCCAGCTGGCACAGGGGCTGGGGGAGGCGGGGGCCACGGTCGTCTCAGGCCTCGCGCGCGGGATCGACACCGCCGCGCATCACGGATCGCTCGCCAGCGGCACGGTTGGTGTGATCGCGAGCGGCATCGACATCGCCTTTCCGCCGGAAAATGCGGAGCTTCAGGAACGGGTTGCGCAGCACGGCCTGCTGATCGCCGAACAGCCGCCGGGCGCCGAGCCGCTCGCCCGCCATTTCCCCTCCCGCAACCGCATCATCGCCGGCCTCGCGCAAGGGACGGTGGTGGTCGAGGCCGCGCCGCGCTCCGGCTCGCTGATCACCGCGCGGATCGCGGCGGAGGCGGGGCGGGAGGTGATGGCAGTCCCCGGTTCGCCGATCGACCCGCGCGCGCAGGGCTGCAATTTGCTGATCCGCGAAGGCGCGACGCTTGTGCAGGGCGTGGACGACATTCTCGAGATGATCCGCCCGATCGATCCGCGCGCCGTGCGCTCGCCGGTCTCGGGCTTCGGCGCAGAGCCAGGACGTGAACCCGACGCGGGCGAACGCAACCGGGTGGAGGGGTTGCTCGGCCCGGTGCCGGTCCCGGTCGATGAACTGATCCGCCAGTCCGCCCTGCCCGGCGCGGCGGTGCAGCTGGTGCTGCTCGAACTCGAACTCGCCGGCCGGCTGGAGCGGCATGCCGGCGGTCGGGTCAGTCTGCGGTAAGGAAACAATGGCGACCGTCACCCCCATCCGGCCCGGGCAGCTCATTGCCCGCCTGTCCGCCCTGCTGCTCGACAATGCGGTCCCTGCAACGATCGCCATCGTCGGGCTTACCCTGCTGATCACTGCCGCCGACCTCGTCAGCTCGGATGCGGAAGCGCTGATCCTGAGCAGCGTGGCGACGGCGGTCGGCCAGTATCTGCTGCTGCGCAACACGCTCGGCCGGATCGGCTTGCTTGCCGAACATCCCAATCGCGCCATCGGATCGTTCATTCTCGCGTCGATCCTGATCGGCATCGGGTTGGTGCTCGGCGTTATCGCGCTGGTGATCCCGGCCCTCATCCTGGCGTTGCGCTGGACCCCGGCCTTGCCGCTGGTTCTCGGGACCGAGCGGTTGAATGCCACCGATGCCCTTGAGGAAGCCATGCGCCGTACCAAGGGTCAGGCGCTGGCGATCCTGCCCGCCTCTCTGCTGACGTTGATCCCGAACGTCGCCAGCTTCGCCCTCATGATCACCGAGGTAGCCGGTGAGGCTGCTTCGCCGCTTCTCTACGGGGCGATCAATCTTCTGGGAAATATCGGGCTTGTCGCGTCGATCTATTTGTCGGTGGCGGTCTATCAGGAGACGCTTGATCCCGACCGCGATGTCCGCGCGGTATTTGCCTGAATTTGCAGCGATTCAGCCTGCCATCACCCGCGCACTGGCCTCCCGCAGCGTGATCGTACCGGATGCGAGCGCGAGCGGGTAGAGAATCTCGTTCTCGATCCGCACCCGCGCCGACAGCGCGGACAGGACGCGCTTGCTCGCCTCGATAAACAGCTCGCGGTCGCTCTCGATCTCGTCGGCGGTCCATTCGTCGACATAGGCGCGCCATTGCGCGGCGAGCTGGTCGAAATCGCCCATCGCGATCTCAGCCGCCTCGCGCTGCGCCAGGTCCCCCTTGGCGAGAAGGTGCGGGTACACCTCCAGATCCTCGGTCGCGAGATGGGCGGCGAGTTCGGTGTCCAGCCCGACGATCATCGTGCGCAGCATCGTCGGCGATGCGGTCGCGACGGCCCGCATCAGTGCGTCGCTGCGGGCGCTGATCTGCGCATGTTCGTCAATCAGCCGTTCGACCGAAACCATTGCCGAACCCTCCTTTGCCGACTCTTATAGACGATGCGGGTTAAGAGGGGGTGGCGTTCCGCTTGACGCCCGCTATTCAGCCTCCCCATCCTCGCGCGTACACGTAAGGACCGCCAAACCCCATGCATCTCGTCATCGTCGAATCGCCCGCCAAGGCGAAAACCATCGAGAAATATCTGGGCAAGGACTATCGCGTCCTCGCCTCCTACGGCCATATCCGCGACCTGCCCGCCAAGGACGGTTCGGTGCAGCCCGATGACGGCTTTGCGATGGATTGGGAAACCTATCCCGATAAAGCGAAGCAGCTGAAAGCGATCACCGACGAGGCCAAGAAGGCCGATCGCCTGATCCTCGCCACCGACCCTGACCGCGAGGGGGAGGCGATCAGCTGGCATGTTCAGGAAGTGCTCGCGAAGAAGAAGGCGCTCCCCAAGGAGGTCGAGCGCGTCACCTTCAACGCGATCACCAAGGCGGCGGTGCTGACCGCGATGGCCGCGCCGCGTCAGCTCGATACCGACCTGATCGACGCCTATCGCGCGCGCCGGGCGCTCGACTATCTGGTCGGGTTCACCCTGTCGCCGGTGCTGTGGCGCAAGCTGCCCGGCGCCAAATCGGCGGGCCGCGTCCAGTCGGTCGCGCTGCGCCTGATCGTCGAGCGTGAGCGCGAGATCGAGCTGTTCCGCGCGCAGGAATATTGGTCGGTCACCGCGCATCTCGAACATGACGGCACCGCATTCGACGCGCGCCTCGTGCGGTTCGAGGGCAAGAAGCTCGACCGGCTGTCGATCGGCACCGAAGGCGTCGCGATGCGCGCCAAGGCCGCGGTCGAACAGGGGCGCTTCACCGTCGCCAGCGTCGAGACCAAGCCGGCGATGCGCAACCCGCCGCCGCCCTTCACCACCTCGACCCTGCAGCAGGAGGCGGCGCGCAAGCTCGGCTTCTCGGCCAGCCATACGATGCGGATCGCCCAGGCGCTCTACGAGGATGGCGCGATCACCTACATGCGTACCGATGGCGTGCAGATGGATGGCAGCGCGATCGACGAGGCGCGCAAGGCGATCGTGAATCGCTATCAGGCGAGCTACATTCCGGACAAGCCGCGCCAATACCAGACCAAGGCGAAGAATGCGCAGGAAGCGCATGAGGCGATCCGTCCGACCGATTTCACCAAGGACAAGGCCGGATCGGGCGACCATGCGCGGCTGTACGACCTGATCTGGAAGCGTGCGCTTGCCAGCCAGATGTCGAGCGCACGGATGGAGCGCACCACGGTTGAGCTGGAAGAGCCGACCGGCCAAGACGCGCTGCGTGCGACCGGCCAGGTGGTGATCTTCCCCGGCTATCTTGCGCTGTACGAGGAAGGTCGCGACGATGAAGGCGACGAGGATTCGCGCCGCCTGCCGGTGATTCGCAACGGCGACACCCCCGCCAAGAAGGGCGTCGACGCCGAACAGCATTTCACCCAGCCGCCACCGCGCTTCTCCGAAGCCTCGCTGGTCAAGCGGCTCGAGGAACTCGGCATCGGCCGCCCCTCGACCTATGCCTCGATCATTCAGGTGCTCAAGGACCGCGCCTATGTGCGGGTCGAAAAGAACCGCTTCTTCGCCGAAGAAACGGGCCGGCTGCTGACCGCCTTCCTCGAGCGGTTCTTCGAGAAATACGTCAATTACGACTTCACCGCCGGGCTTGAGGAAGAGCTGGACGACGTGTCCGGCGGCCGGGCCGGATGGCAGGCGGTGCTCGACGCGTTCTGGAAGGATTTCCACCCGCGCACGCAAGAGGTGATGGAGCAAAAGCCGAGCGAAGTGACCGCCGAGCTCGACAAGTTCCTCGAACCCTATCTCTTCCCCGACAAGGGCGACGGCACCGATCCGCGCCTGTGCCCGGCCTGTGGCGAGGGCAAGCTGGCGCTGCGTGGCGGCAAGTTCGGCGCGTTCGTCGCCTGCTCCAACTATCCCGACTGCAAGTTCACCCGCCGCTTCGGTCAGCCGGGCGGCGAGGATGGCGGGGATAGCGGTCCGGAAGTGATCGGACAGGACCCGGAGACCGGCGAGGATATCTCGCGCCGCTCGGGCCGGTTCGGGCCGTATATCCAGCGCGGCGAGGGCAAGGAGGCGGCGCGCGCGTCGATCCCCAAGGATATTCCCGAGCTGGATCTGGACTGGGCGGTCAAGCTGCTCAACCTGCCGCGCACGATCGGCAACCATCCCGAAACGGGCAACCCGATCACCGCGTCGATCGGCCGCTACGGCCCCTATCTCGCGCATGACGGCAAATATGCGCGGCTGACCTCGACGACCGACGTGTTCGAAACCGGCATGAACGCTGCGGTGGTCAAGCTCGCCGAGGCGGCGGCGGGCGGCGGGCGACCGCAGCGTGGATCGCGCGAGCCGCTGAAGGTGATGGGCGCGCACCCGGTGTCGGGCGCTGAGATCAAGCTGATGGAGGGGCGCTATGGCGCATATCTCACCGACGGCACGACCAATGCGACGCTGCCGAAGACGGTCGATCAGGCCGCGCTGACGCTGGAGGAAGCCGTCCAGCTGATCGACGCCAAGGCTGCCGCTGGCCCCGCCAAGAAAAAGGGCGGGCGTAAGGCTCCGGCAAAGAAGGCACCGGCCAAGAAAGCCGCGCCGAAGAAGAAGGCAGCGGCAAAGACCTGACGGATCAGGCCGCGCGCAGGCTCGTCATCTGCAGCCAGGCGCGCGCCTGTTTCTGCGCTTCGATGATCTCGCGCGCGGTCATGTCTTCCGCGACTTCGGCGCGCATGTAGGGCGCCTCGGCGCTGCCCCCGAGGGCGGCGATGTTGAACCATTTATGTGCTTCGATCAGGTCCATGTCGACGCCCGACGCGCCGCTCGAATAGACCATGCCGAGCTCATAGGCGGCATCGACGCTACCGCGCGCCGCATCCGCCAGCCGGCTGTCGATCAGGAACTGTGCGCTCTTAAAACTGTTGCCCATGACATTGCCCCACTTCTTGTCGCTCTCTTCATGAAAGCGAAGGTGGGGCATTCATGGTAACCAAATGGTTAACGGCGTGATCCGGTCAATCCGGGGCAGCAACGGCGACATTGTCGATCAACCGCGTGCCCGCAATCCGCGCGGCGGCGAGCAGGCGGCGGGGCTGTCCCGCGACTGGCGCGCCAAGGCTGTCGGCATCGACCAGTTCGACATAATCCACTTCGAATCCAGCCGCTTCCAGCGACGCGCGCGCGGTGGCGAGCGCGGCCACAGGATCATCGCCCTTCTCGATCGCCCGAACCGCGACGCCCAGCGCGCGGGGCAAGGCAACCGCAGCGGCGCGATCCTCGGGCGCGAGATAGGCGTTGCGCGAGGAGAGCGCGAGCCCGTCATCGTCGCGCTGCGTCGGCACGCCACGCACATCGATATCGAAATCGAGGTCGGCGACCATGCGGCGGATCACCGCGAGCTGCTGGAAATCCTTTTCCCCGAACAGCGCGATATCGGGCTTCACCTGATTGAACAGCTTGGCGACCACCGTCGCGACGCCGTCGAAATGACCCGGCCGCGCCGCGCCGTCGAGCGGCTCGCTGACCCCGGCGACCGAAATATTGGTCGCGTGCCCGTCCGGGTACATCACCTCGACCGGCGGCATCCACAACAGGTCGACGCCCGCTTCGGCCAGCATCCGCGAATCCGCCATCTCCTTGCGCGGATAGCGGGCAAGGTCCTCGTTCGGACCGAACTGCTTGGGATTGACGAAGATCGACACCACCACGCGCTGCCCGGCCAGTTTCGCCTGCGCCACCAGCGCCATATGCCCGGCGTGCAGCGCGCCCATCGTGGGCACGAACGCGATCCGCTCCCCATTGGCGCGGAATCCCGAAACGGCATCGCGAAGGTCGGACAGCTGACGGATGGTTTGCACGCGCACAAGGCCTTGGATATGGAACGAAGCGCGGCCTTCTATGGGGGGCGGGCCGGGTGTTCAATCAGGGAAGTTGAGTGACCGACGCAACGAACGCGCTGCACGTGATCGTCTTCGCCAATGAAAAGGGCGGGACCGGCAAATCCACGACCGCTGTCCACACCGCGATCGCGCTGGCGATGAAGGGTGCGCGTGTGTCGTGCTTCGACCTTGACCATCGCCAGCGGACGATGGGCCGCTATCTCGACAACCGGCTCGAAACGATGAACCGCGCCGGGCGGCCGCTGCCGATGCCGCGCTACGAAACGCATGACGGCGAGAATATCGCCCGCTTTTCCGAGAGCCTCGAGCGGT
The DNA here is from genome assembly GCA_942493255.1 of uncultured Alphaproteobacteria bacterium. Classification (GTDB taxonomy): domain Bacteria; phylum Pseudomonadota; class Alphaproteobacteria; order Sphingomonadales; family Sphingomonadaceae; genus Sphingomonas. Next base: position 614,881 of record OW818683.1, read on the forward strand.
TGGGGCAGGACACCGACTTCCTGATCATCGACACGCCAGGGCGCGACGACAAGTTCGGGCGGATCGCGATTACCAATGCCGACACGCTGGTCACGCCGATGAACGACAGCTTCGTCGATTTCGACCTGATCGGGCAGGTCGATCCCGACACCTTCCGCGTCACGCGCCCCAGCTTTTATTCCGAGCTGATCTGGGATTCGCGCAAGCGCCGCGCCAAGGCCGACGGCCAGACGATCGACTGGGTCGTCCTGCGCAACCGCATGCAGCATATCGAGGCGCGCAACATGAAGCGCGTGTCGGAGGCGATCGACCAGCTCGCCAAGCGCGTCGGCTTCCGCGTCATCCCCGGCCTGTCGGAACGCGTGATCTATCGCGAACTGTTCCCCAAGGGCCTGACTATGCTCGACAGCCGTGAGTTCGGTGAGATGGGTCTGGCGCACGTCGCCGCGCGGCAGGAGCTGCGCGAGATGATGGCCGGCCTGGCGCTGCCCGAACTGGAGTCGGCGATGCCGCTCTTCGCATGATCGCGAAATTCCTGATCGCGGTGCTGGTATGCTGGCTCGGCTTTCGCTTGTGGCATGGCTGGGGCCGTCCGCTCCCCGGCACGCCCAAGCCGCCACCCGCGCCGCAGCCCCGCGATCCGGAAGAAGCAGCGGCCTATGCGATCCTGGGCGTTACGCCGGGGGCTGAACCGGATGAGATCCGCGCCGCCCACCGCCGTCTGATCACCAGCGTCCACCCCGACCGCGGCGGCTCACCCGAGCTGACGCGACAGGTCAACGCGGCGCGCGATACGCTGCTCAAACCAAAGCCGGCACCGAAAAACTGAAACGCAATCCTGTCAGCTGCGTTTGACGGTTGAACTTTGCGTAACGCGCGCGAAATGAAAGCGCGTCGATTTTCCCCTGGAGGCCCAATGACCCATCGTTTCGATCCGACCTCGCTGCGCGAATATGACATCCGCGGAATCGTGGGCAAGTCGCTGGGGCCGGACGATGCGCGCGCGATCGGGCGCGGCTTTGCCACCCTGCTGCGCCGCGCCGGCGGGCACCGCGTCGCAGTCAGCCGCGACGGGCGCGTCTCGTCCCCGGTGCTGGAGGCGGCGCTGATCGAGGGGCTGACCGCATCGGGCTGTGACGTGGTCCGCATCGGGCTCGGCGCGACGCCGATGCTCTATTATGCCGAGGCGATCCTAGAGGTGGATGGCGGCATCCAGATAACCGGCAGCCACAATCCCGGCGACTATAACGGCTTCAAGATGGTGTTTCAGCACCGTCCGTTTTTTGGGGCCGACATTCAGACGCTCGGGCGCATGGCCGCCGAGGGCGATTGGGAAGACGGCGAAGGCACGGTTTCCGACGCCGACATCCTCGATGATTATGTGGGGCGCCTGCTCGCCGGCTATTCGGGCGGCACCTTCCGCATCGGCTGGGACTGCGGCAATGGCGCGTCGGGGCCGGTGATCGAAAAGCTGGTGAAGCTCCTCCCCGGTGAGCATCATACGCTGTTCACCGAAGTGGACGGCAATTTTCCCAATCATCATCCCGATCCCACCGAAGAAAAGAATCTGGCGCACCTCAAGGCGCTGGTCGCGGAAAAGAACCTCGATTTCGGACTGGCCTTCGATGGCGATGGCGACCGGATCGGCGCGATCGACGGGCAGGGCCGCGTGATCTGGGGCGATCAGCTTCTGTCCATTCTGGCTGAACCTGTGCTGCGCAAGGATCCCGGCGCGACGATCATCGCCGACGTGAAGGCCAGCCAGGCGCTGTACGACCGCATCGCCGAGCTGGGTGGCCAGCCGCTGATGTGGAAGACCGGCCACAGCCTGATCAAGACCAAGATGAAGGAAACCGGCGCGCCGCTCGCGGGCGAGATGAGCGGGCACATCTTCTTCGCACAGGATTATTACGGGTTCGACGACGCGCACTATGCCGCGGTCCAGCTGATCAACGCGGTTCACCTGGTCGGCAAATCGATGAGCGAAATCCGCAGCGCGATGCCGGCGATCGTCAACACCCCCGAAATGCGCTTTCAGGTCGATGAAAGCCGCAAGTTCGCGGTGATCGACGAAGTGCTGGCGCGGCTCAAGGAATCCGGCGCGGACGTCAACGACACTGATGGCGCGCGGGTCAACACCCCCGATGGCTGGTGGCTGCTGCGCGCATCGAACACGCAGGACGTGCTGGTCGCCCGCGCCGAGGCCAAGGACCAGGCGGCGCTCGACCGGCTGCTGGCGATGATCGACGCGCAGCTTGAAGCGAGCGGGCTCGAGCGCGGGCCACAGGCGGCGCATTGAGCGCCCCCCGGCCGCGCTAGCGCGGTTTTTAGTAGGGCGGCACCGGCCCGCTCCCCCACCCGGCCACCCATAGAATACACTGTCGTTGGGTGGCCGGGTGGGGGAGCGGGCCGGTGCCCCTTCAGCGAAGCTGAAAACGAATCTAGCGCCGCGCTAGCGCAGTTGCGCCAGATCCCATGCCGCGCGCACTTGCGCGGCATAGATCGGTGCACTGCGCTGCAACGCCGCCTGCGCATCGCGTGAGAAGCCAGTGTGAAGCTGTTGCCGCAGCCGCGCATCGTCGGCGGCCACGCGAAGCAACGCGCGCACTTCCTGCGGGGCCCGCCCGCTTGCCTGCAGATGCGTCGCCAGCCCCAGGATCGCTCGCGCGCGATCCGGGTCCATCGCCGGGCGGCGGATCAACACCGCGAGCGCGCGGCGATACCAGCTCTCCGCCTCGTCGGTACGGCCCTGTTTCGCGATGATGCCGGCGACATAGCTGCGCCCCTTGGCGATCATCGGGTCTGAATCGCCGACCCGCGCGGCGGCGGCGTCCAGCCCCTTGCGGAACAGCGCCTCACCCTCGGCCAGCCGCCCCTGACTGGCGAGGTTATAGCCGAGATTGGTGTAGGTGACCGCCAGATCGAGCAGTCCGCGATCGTCGGTCAGCTTTTCGCGCGCCGCCAGCAATGGCGCATAAAGCGCTTCGGCCTCGACAAACCGGCCCTGATCCTCGAGCATATAGGCGATGTCTTGCTGCGCCTGCAGGATATCGCGGCTCCCGGCTGGCAGGATGCGCGACCATAACGCCAGCGTGGCGCGCATCGTTGCCTCGGCCTCCTTGTGGCGCTCCTGATAGCTCAAGTTCCACGCGAGCGCATAATAGATGTCGGCGACCTCGCCGGGGTCCGGCTTGTCCGCGTCGACCAGCGCGAGCGCGAGGCGATAAAGCGGTTCGCCCTCGGTAAAGCACGCCTGCTGCTCCATCGCGCCTGCCAGATGCAGATAGGTGCGAACCAGCTGGGGCGTGCGCGCCATTGGCCGGCGATCGGTGTGGAACAGCGGCGCGTACCGCTCGGCCAGCGCGGGATCGCCGCCGTCGCGCGTTGCCACCACCAGCTTGCCCCAGGTCGCTGCACACTCCAGCGTCGGCTTGGCCGGGTCGCACGCCGCCAGCTCCGCCCGCCGCTCTGCGATGTAGCGTGCGCGGGCGGCATCGCCCCCGGCCAATTCGATGCAGCGCGGCGCCCGTGCCGTCGCTGGCAATGCCGAAACCCCGGCCAGCGCCGGGCTGGCAAAGACCAGGGTCAGCAACAGCAGCAGGCGGCGAACGATGTGCATGCGCCGCATCCTATCGCCCTACGCTCCCCGCGCCAGCGACGATCTCTGACAGGCAAGGTTGCGCAGGGGTGGCAAATCGCGGCGCGGCAGGCCACATGGGGGCATGGCTCCCGCCCCGCCCCAGATCATCCGCGTCATCGACCTTGAGACCACCGGCCAGGCGCCGCCGCAGCATGGCGTGTGCGAGATCGGGTGGCAGGATGTCGCGCTGGGCAAGGATGGCCGCTGGGAGTTGGAGGGCGAGGGCGGTGCCCGGCTGGTCAATCCCGGCCGCCCGATCCCGCCGCTGACCATGGCGATCCACCATATCCGCGACGAGGATGTGGCGGACGCATCCTGGTGGCATGACGTCGCCCGCCCCGTGCTTGACCCGTGGCCGCGCCGCGTCGCGCTGGCGGCGCATCGCGCGAGTTTCGAGGAGCAGTTCTGCACGCCGGCGCTGACCCGTGGGGCCGACTGGATTTGCACCTATAAATGCGCGCTGCGGCTGTGGCGCGACAGTCCGGGATTCTCGAACCAGTTCCTGCGCTACTACCGCATGCCCGCGGGGCTGGAGCATGACCGCGGCCTGCCCGCCCACCGCGCGTTTCCCGACGCCTATGTCACCGCGCACCATCTGCGCGACATGCTCAACGAGGCGAGCGTCGCGCAGCTGATCGAATGGTCGAAGCTGCCCGGCCTGTTGCCGCGAGTCCGCTACGGCCCGGACCGTGGCAAGGAATGGAGCGAGATCGACGATGAATCGCTCGACGCCTTCCTGCAGGACCGCGACGAGGACATTCGCTACACCGCGCAGGTCGAGCTGGAACGACGCCGCGGCCGGGGCCCGGAATTCAAACCGGTCCGCCAGCCGCAGCTATTTTGAGGGCATTTAACTCCCCTCCCTTTCAGGGAGGGGAATGAGGCTCAGTACTCGATCCGCTGGGTCTTGATCTGGCGCTTTTCCAGCATGACCTGAACGCTGTCCGGGCCAGCCAGATGGCCCGCACCGACGGCCATGAACACGACGCCTGGCTTGTCCAGCCGCGTATCGATCCACTCGGCCCAGCGCGCGTTGCGATCGGCGAGCAGCATCTTGCTCAGCTCGGGCGAACTGCGCAGCGCTTCATTCATGATCGCGCCAAGGCCGTCGGCATCGCCCTCGGACCATTCGGCGACCATCTTGGCAAATTCCGGTCCGACCTTGTCCAGCTGTTCGAGCGATTCGGACAGGAACTGGATCTGCGCCGCCTCGGACAAGCTGTTGAAGAAGCCGAACTGCTGCTCGACGCTCTCCAGGCCCGATACCGGCTTCTTCGCCGCCTTGGCCGCCTCGCCGAGCGCGCTTTCGGCACCCGATGCGGGGTTATAGCCTGCCTTCATCAGCGCGACGAGGCTGAGCTGGCTCGCGGCGAACCAGGGCTGGAACCGATCGACTGCCTGTGCCGGCAGACCGGCATCGGCGACCGCCTTGGCAAAGGCGGCGCGCTTGTCGGCGGGCAGGCGTTCGGTCAGCGTCGGGCCGGACTGGCTCACCCCATATTTCAGGATCAGCGGCTGCATGCTTGCCGGGTCGGGCGTCTCGCCAATCTCGGTAACCATCTCGCCGCTCGCGTCGAACGCCTTCTTCACCGCCTCATCGAACCAGCCAAGGCCCGCCGGAAGCACATGGATCGTGCCGAACATATAGATGGTCGTGTCCGCGTCCTTGACCACCCACAGGGCGGGATCGGCGTCTTTGACTTGTGCTGCAGGGGCGGGGGCCGCGGCCTGCTGCGCCAGCGCGGCGGGGGTGACGAACAACAGGGCGAGCGCCGTTGCTGCGCGGGGCAGGAACTTCTTCATAAACATCTCCACTTACAAAGGGTCAGGGTGTTCAGGGACGTAATTTCTTGTAGCCATAGGCCAGCATCATCACCGCAAAGGTCGCGACGGCGAGCAGTTCATGCTGGGGCTCGCGCACCAGTCCGCCGCGCCACAACAGATACCAGTTGGCATACAGCGCGAGGTAGAAGTTCAGCGCGATCGCCGAGGCCCAAAGATTGTCGCGCCGCTCCAGCTCGTCGGTGACGCGGTTGTAGCGCCAACCGCCATAAGCGAGCGCGACCGTGGTGATCAGCGACGCGGCGATCGCCCAGGCAGCGGGGATGCCTTCGAGGAATTCGCCGCCCTCGACCTCGAACATCGCCGAGAAGAAGCCGACGACTGCGCCGGCGCCCATCAGCGTGAACAGGATGATCCGCTGGCGCCGCGTGCGGGCGCGCGCAGCGGCGAGTCCGTCCTTCACTTCATTCGCCATCATCATGCTCCGCGTCATCGAAAATCTCCTCGATGCTGAGGTCGAACAATCGGGCGATGCGGAAGGCGAGCGGGAGCGAGGGATCATATTTCCCCGTCTCGATCGCGTTCACCGCCTGTCGCGACACGCCGAGATGGCCGCCAAGCTCCGCCTGGCTCCAGTCGCGTTCGGCGCGCAGCACTTTCAGGCGGTTCTTCACGGGCCGTCACTGCTCCATGACATTATGTCATCCACGGATGACTATATGTCAGGGTCACATGACATGAGTCAAGCGGGTTTTTGGCCTCGCGGAATCGCGGCGACGATCGCTGCCGCCAGGGTGCCGATGCACAGCAGATAGGGGAAGGCGAGCCCCGGTGGCCCAAAGGCAAAGGGCTGAAGCAGGAACACGGTCACGAATCCGGTGATCAGCGCGGCGATCACCGATGCGGTGGTGCCGCGCGTCGTGAACAAGGCGACGGCATAGACGCCGAGCAGGCCGGCATAGGCAAACACCATCACCGACAGCACGAATTCGAGCAGCGGCATGTCGCTATGCTTCTGCCAGTAATAGCTCAGCACTGCGGTCGCGAACATCGCCACTGCCACCGCCGCCATGCCCCAGCGCCCGGCATGGACATAGTGGCGATCCTCCGCCCCGCCGCGCTTCTCGCGCCAGGGGCGATAGAAATCGCTGACCACCACCGACGACATCGAATTGAGCGCCGAGGTGACGGTCGACACCGCCGCCGCGATGACCCCGATCGTCACCAGCCCGCGCAGGCCGGGGGGCAGTTGGGTCAGGATGAAATGGACGAAGATCGTGATCTTCTCGCCCGCGAAATTCGCCGAAACGGCATTGGTCGCGCCCATCAGATCGGGCCGGTCGTAGAAGATGTGCAGCATCAGCCCGATCGTCACGAAGATCGCGATGACGGGCACGCTGCCCAGGGCCGACATGATCAGGCTGCGCGCACCGGTCTTGGCATCCGGGCTGGCGAGCAGCCGCTGGGTGGTATCCTGATCGAGGCCGGAGCTCGCGGTATTGAGCAGGAACAGTCCGGTGACGGCGGCGAGCAGGGTAAAGGGCTTGGACAGATCGGTCGACAGATCGAACAGCCGCAGCTTGTTGGTGCCATCGGGCGCGTTGCGCAGCGCGTCGATCAGCGCCGCGTTGTCGAGCGGGATCGCGGCGCGCAGGAAGATCAGCACCGCGATGGCGGCGCCAGCATAGACGATGAACTGGACAAAGTCGTTCCAGATGACCGACTTGAGGCCCCCGCGCAGCGTGAAGGCAAGGCTGGCGAGCATCACCGCCGCCGCCGACAGCACGATTGACCCCGCATCGATCGCATTGAACCCGACCATCGCAATCGCGATTGCTGCCAGATACACGCGCGCGCCGCCCGACAGGATGCGTCCCGCCAGATACATGCCCCCCGCCCAGCGCATCGCCCGCGCGTCATAGCGCGTCTCGAGCAGCTCATAGACGGTCGCGACGCGCAGCGCGTAGAAGCGCGGAATCAGCACATGCGCGACGAAGAACGCCGCGAGCACCGCACCTACCACAGCGCCCAAATAGCTGTAATCGCTGCGATATCCATAATCGGGTGCGCCGAGGAAGGTCGCGGCAGATTGCTGCGTCGCCAGCACCGACACGGCGGCCAGCCACGCCGGCACGCTGTTCCCCGCGAGGAAATAATCCCCGGCATTGCGCGTCTCGACCCGGTTGAAGTGCCAGGACAGCCCGGCCAGCACGGCGAGGTAAAGCCCGACCACCATCCAGTCGAGCGCGGCGAAATGCAGCATCATCGCCAAGGTGTAGCAGAGGCTTTCCCGACGTCACGCGGCAAGTTACGGCGCGCTCACGGAACGACTCCCGCGCTCGCGCTTTGAATCGGCTTCGCAACAACAAGGATGTCCGATGGCAGCGCGCGCATATTGGCAGGGGCAGATTCGTCTCGCGCTGGTCTCGATTCCCGTGGAAATCTACAGCGCCACCCGATCCGGCGCCTCGATCGCCTTCCACCAGGTCCACGAACCTTCCGGCAAGCGCATCAAATATGAAAAGATCGTCCCCGGCCTCGGCGCGATCGACACCGACGAGATCGTGAAGGGGTTCGAGGTTGAAAAGGGCGAATATGTCCTGCTCGACCAAGACGAGATCGACGCGGTGAAGCTCGAGTCGAAGAAGACGCTGGAGCTGACCCAGTTCGTCGACGCGCATGAGATCGACGTACTCTATTACGAAAAGCCCTATTTCGTCGTCCCGGCCGACGATCTCGCCGAAGAGGCGTTCGTCGTGCTGCGTGAGGCGCTCAAGCGCACGAAGAAGGTCGGCCTCGGCCAGCTCGCGATGCGCGGGCGCGAATATGTGGTGAGCCTCAAACCCTGTGGGCGCGGCATGGTGCTGGAGACGCTGCGCTACGCCGATGAAGTGCACAAGGCGCAGGGCTATTTCCGCGACATCCCCGATGCCGAGCCGGACGAGGACCTGCTCGGCCTCGCCGAATCGCTGATTGAGAAAAAGTCGGCCAAGTTCGATCCCGCGACCTTCCACGACCGCTATGTCGACGCGCTCAAGGGGCTGATCGAACGCAAGCAGAAGCAGAAGGGCAACCGCAAGATCATCGACGACAAGGACGGCGGCGCGGACCCGCGCGGCGGCAATGTCGTGGACCTGATGGCGGCGCTCAAAAAGAGCCTCGAAAAGCCCGGTGCGGCAAAGAAGGCGCCCGCCGAAAAGGCTCCGGCGAAGAAACCCGCCGCGAAGAAAGCGCCGGCCAAGACCCCGGCGAAGAAGCGCGCCTGATCCATGGCCCCGCCCGATCCGCTCGAACGCTACAATGCGAAGCGCGATTTCGCCAAGACGGCGGAGCCGCGCGGCGAGATCGCGAAGGGTGAGGGCCGGACCTTCATGGTGCAGAAGCACGACGCGACCCGGCTGCACTGGGATCTGCGGCTGGAAGTGGACGGCGTGCTCAAAAGCTGGGCGGTGACGCGCGGCCCCAGCCTCGACCCCGATGAGAAGCGGCTCGCGGTGAGGACCGAGGATCATCCCTTGTCCTATGCGACGTTCGAGGGGACGATTCCGGCAGCCGAATATGGCGGCGGCACGGTGATGCTGTGGGATCGCGGCAGCTGGGCGCCGATCAAGGGCAAGAACGCGAAGGATCTGGAGAAAGGCCATCTCCACTTCACCCTCGACGGCGAGCGGATGAAGGGCGACTGGCTGCTGATCCGCCTCAAGCCGCGCGGCAAGGAAAAGCGCGAAAACTGGCTGCTGCGCAAGATCGACGACGCTCATGCCGGCGCAACCGACGCGCTGGTCGAGACGGGCCTTACCAGCGTCGCCACCGGACGGACCATGCAGGAGATTGCGGAGGGGGTGAAACCGTCGCCCCGGCGCAGGCCGGGGCCGCCATCGTCTAGCGCCAAGGGCAAGAGCGCGAGCGGCCCCGGCCCGAGCCGGGGCGACGCCAAGCCCCCCGCCTTCCGCGCACCGCAACTCGCTACCCTCGTCGACAGCGTCCCCGCCGGAAACGGCTGGCTGCACGAGATGAAATATGACGGCTACCGCGCGCTGCTCGCTACTGGCAAGGGCGGGCCGCACGTCTATACGCGCAGCGGGCTCGACTGGACCGACAAGTTCACCGGAATCGCGCAGGCCGCTGCGACGCTCCCCGCCGCATCCGCGCTGATCGATGGCGAAGTGGTCGCGTTCAAAAGCGGCAAACCCGATTTCTCGACGCTTCAGGACGCGCTCTCGAATGCCAGCGGCGACCTCGCCTTCTTCGCCTTCGACCTGCTCGAACTCGACGGCGAAGACCTGACCGACCTGCCCCAGATCGAGCGCAAGGAGCGGCTGCGCACCCTGCTCGACGGCGCCGACCCGCGCCTGCTCTTCTCCGAACATGTCCTCGGCGCGGGCGAGAAACTGTTCGAGGCGATGTGTCGCGAGGGGCATGAAGGCGTCATCTCAAAGCGCGCCGACGCCCCCTATCGCGGCAAGCGGACCAAAAGCTGGCTCAAGATCAAATGCACGCGGCAGCAGGAATTCGTGATCATCGGCTGGCTGCCCAGCAGCGCGAGCGGACGCGGGCTGAAATCGCTGCTCCTCGGCATGCATGAGGATGGCGCGCTGCGTTACGCTGGCAAGGTTGGGACCGGGTTCAACGCGACCAATTCCGCCGATCTGATCGACAAGCTGGCCCGGATCGAACGCAAGACCCCGCCCGCCGACGTGCCCAAAGTTGCCGCACGCGGCGCGCAGTGGGTGACGCCGAAACTCGTCGCCGAAGTCGCCTTCGCCGAATTCACCGCCGAAAATGTCGTCCGTCACGCCAGCTTCATCGCCCTGCGCGACGACAAGCCCGCCGCGGAGATCGTCCCCGACCGCGCCGCTCCGCCGCCATCTGCGCCGCAAAGCGATGTGAAGATCACCAACCCCGACCGCGTGATCTTTCCAGATTCGAAGATCACCAAGGGTGACCTCGCCGACTATTACGCCGCCGTCGCGCCGATCATGCTGCCTTGGCTCGCCCACCGCCCGATCAGCCTGGTCCGCTGTCCGCAGGGGCGAGCAAAGCAATGCTTCTTCCAGAAGCACGACGCCGGCAGCTTCGGGTCGCATGTTCATCAGGTCGATATTCGCGAGAAGGACGGATCGACCGAACCCTATCTGTGGGTCGACGATGCGGACGGCGTGCGCGCCTGTGTCCAGATGGGGACGATCGAGTTCCACGGCTGGGGCAGCCGGGTGGAGGACGTTGAAAAGCCCGACCGGCTGGTGTTCGATCTCGACCCTGACGAGGGGCTCGACTTCGCCAGGGTGAAGACGGCGGCGGCGGACCTCAAACAGCATCTCGCCGATATGGGCCTGACCAGCTTTGCGATGCTGACCGGGGGCAAGGGCGTGCATGTGGTCGTGCCGCTGACCCCACAGGCGGAGTGGCCCGCCGCCAAATCCTTCGCCGATCGCTTCGCCCGCGCGCTGGCACAGGCCGAGCCCGACCGCTTCACCGCCAACCTCAAAAAAGCCGATCGCAAGGGCCGGATCTTCATCGACTATCTGCGCAATCAGCGCGGCAGCACCGCGGTGATGCCCTATGTCGCCCGCGCCCGCCCCGGCGCGCCGGTGTCCGCGCCGGTCAGTTGGAGCGAGCTGCGCGACGCCGACAGCGCGCAATTGTTCAGCGTCCGCGACGCCGCATTGCTGCTTGAGCGCGCAACCGGACGTGCGCTCGCCGGTTGGGGTCAGGCGGATCAGGTGCTGCCCGATATCTGATCCTTGTTGCACCTGCGCAGTAACCCCGTCACAGAACATCAGGTCCAAGGGGGTAATGAATGGCGAGCGCTGTTGCGGACACCGGCTATGACACGGCGGCGATCGCGCGGCGCTGGCTGACGGACTATCGCGCCGCGACCCCTGCGACCGACATGCTCTACGCCGCCGGGTTGGACGATCCCGCGTGGAATGCAGCGCTCGAGGAACTGGCCGAGCGCGCGGGCGAGGATCTGACGTCGGCGCGGGAGCGGGCACAGCGCCATGCCGAGGATATCGGGACCGGTTTCCGCATCCCTGGCGAGGGCGAGGAACGGCCCTGGCCGCTCTCGCCGATCCCGCTGCTGATCGAAAAGGCCGAGTGGCAGGGGATTGCGGAAGGCGTCGCGCAGCGCGCCGACCTGCTCGAGGCGATCCTTGCCGACAGCTATGGCCCCCAAAATCTGGTGCGCGGCGGCAGCCTGCCCGCGACCCTGCTGACCGGCAGCCCCTATTTCCTGCGCCCGATGATGGGGCTTGAGCCGCCCGGCGGCTGCCACCTTCACTTCGTTGCATTCGACCTGTGCCGCGGCCCATCGGGTGAATGGCGCGTGCTTGCCGATCATCTGCGCGCGCCCGCCGGGGCGGGTTATGCGCTCGAAAACCGGCTGGCGATCGCGCGCATGCTCGGCGGGTTGCAGGGGCGGCTCAATATCGAGCGGCACGCGCCGTTCTTCGCTGCCTTCCGCGAAGGCATCGCCGCGCGCTGCCGCCGCAGCGATCCGCGTATCGGCCTGCTCACGCCGGGCCGCCTGACCCCCAGCTATGCCGAACAGGCGCATCTCGCGCGCTATCTCGGCTTCCTGCTGGTCGAGGGTGGCGACCTCGCGGTGCTCGACGACCGCGTGTATCTGCGCACCATCGCTGGGCTGAAGCGCGTCGATGCGCTGTGGCGGCGCGTCGATCCGCGGATGATCGATCCGCTAGCGTTCGATTCGCATTCGGCGATCGGCGTGCCCGGCCTGATCGACGCGATGGCGCAGGGGGAGGTGGTGATCGCCAATTCGCCCGGCGCGGGTATGCTGGAGGCGCCCGCCTTTGCTGCGTTCCTGCCGCGCGTCTGCGCCCGGCTGACCGGCGAGAGCCTGAAGCTCGCCAATATCGCGACCTGGTGGTGCGGCCAGCCGCGCGAATGCGCCGAAGTCGCCGGCGACCTCGACAATATGGTGATCGCCCCGGCGTTCGGCGTGGCGACCAATGTGCTGCCCGGCGGCGGGGCAATGCTGGGATCGGCGATGTCGCCCGACACGCGCGCCGCGTTGCGCGCCGATTTCGAACGCCGGCCGCAAGATTATGTCGGGCAGGAAGTCGTGCGCCTCTCGACCATGCCGGTGGTCAGCGACGGCCGGCTCGAAGCGCGCCCCTTCACCCTGCGCGTATTCGCGGCACGCGGCGCGGACGGCAGCTGGCACGTCATGCCCGGCGGCTTCGCGCAGATCGGCGACAAGCCCGATGCGCGCGCGGCGGTGATGGGCGAGGGCAATTGGTCCGCCGATGTCGTCATCCATGGCGGCGATCCGGTCGCCCCGGTGACCCTGCTCCAGCGCAGCGACACCACCCAGCTGCGCCGCAACCCCGGCACCTTGCCCAGCCGCGTCGCCGACAATCTCTTCTGGCTCGGCCGCTATCTCGAGCGCGGCGAAGCCCGGCTCGGTGTGATCCGCGCGCTGCTCGGTCATTCGATCAGCGCCGACAGCGGCGCCGCGCTCGCTGCGGATACGGTCGGGCGGCTGGTGGGCCTGGTGGTCGAGGCGGGGGCGGGGCCACAGCCCGACAGCCTTGGCCGCGCGCACCTCACCCGTTTTGCCGAAGCGGCGATGGACGCCACCGATGGCTGGTACAGCGTGCGCGCGATCAACCGTCAGGCACGCGCGATCGGCGCGGTCAGCCGCGACCGCCTGTCCGCCGACATGATCCGCCTGCTCGACGCGCCCTATCCGACGCGTGGCAGTGCGCTCGACCGCGCCGGCTCGCTGCAGCGGCGCTATTCCGCGCTCGCGGGCCTGTCGTCGGAGCATATGGGACGCACCGACGCCTGGCGCTTCCACGACTTGGGCCGCCGGGTCGAGCGTGCCGTCGCAACCGTCGCGGCACTGCGCGTCCTCGGCCATGTCGAGGCGACGAGCGACGACCTGTCCGCGCTGCTCGACCTTGCCGACAGCCAGATCAGCTATCGCCAGCGTTATCTGACCGGCATTGCCCGCGTGCCGGTGATCGACCTGATCGCGCTCGACCCCGGCAATCCGCGCGGCATCGCGTTTCAGGTCGCGGCGATCTCGGCGCATCTCGAAGCATTGCCGCGCTTGTCCGACGATGGCCTCGCCGAGCCGCAACAGGCAATCGCCCGCGAACTCGCCGCGCTGGTCGCGACAGCGCATGCCGCCAGCTTCGACCTCGACCAGCTCTACGCCATCGGCAACAAGCTCGCCGCGCTCTCCGAAGCGGTCGCCCGCCGCTATTTCCTCCACGGATCGGAACCGCTGCGCGCCGCCGGGCTTGTTGTCGGCTGATGCGCTACGCCATTCGCCACGTCACAAGGTTCGACTATGCCGAGCCGGTCGGGTTTGCCCGCTGCAACCTGCGCCTCAAGCCGATCCACTGGTCGGGGCAGGAGCTGCACGATTACAGCCTGACGATCCTGCCCGGCGGCGACACCGCGCCCGCACGCGCCGAGGCGGGCCTCGCCAACGTCGTCCGGCTGGTCGTGACCCAGGCGGTGCAGAGCCTGACGATCGAGAGCCGCTGCACGATCACCGTCGATCGCCCGGTGCCGATGCCCGCGCCCGACGACCCCACGCTGGCGCAGGTCGCCGCCGAAGCGCGCGCCAGCCGCGATGCGGGGCCGGCAAGTCCCGCCTCCTATCTCTTCCCCTCGCCACTGATCCCGCTTGACCGCGACATTGCGGAGTGGTGCGCGCAGGAACTGGATCCTTCGCGCGGCGCGCTCGAAGCCGCCATCGCGCTCGCCTGTCGCATCCAGAATGAATTCGCGTTCGACCCCACCGCGACGCTGGTCGACACCCCCCCGCGTGAGGCGTTCCTCAAGCGCGGCGGCGTGTGTCAGGATTTCGCGCAGATCATGATCTCTGGCCTGCGCGCCGCGGGCCTGCCAGCCGCCTATGCCTCCGGCTATCTACGCACGCTGCCCCCGCCCGGCCAGCCGCGCCTTGTCGGGGCCGACGCCACCCATGCCTGGGTGCTGTTATGGTGCGGGCACGCGCGCGGCTGGGTCGGGGTCGATCCCACCAACGGCATCTGGATGGCGAGCGACCATGTCATCATCGCGATCGGCCGCGATTACACCGACATCGCCCCGATCGACGGCATCGTGCTCGGCTCGGGCGCGCAGGACATGCACGTGTCGGTGGACGTCGAGCCGCTGGAGTAGGGTCCAACCCTTGCACTCTCCCGCAGTCGCGCCGATGTAGCGGGCTAATACGCTGAACATTAATCAACCGGGGAAACACGTGGCCGATCCTTACGCAACCTTGGGAGTCTCGCGCGGGGCCAGCGAGGACGAGGTGAAAAAGGCGTATCGCAAGCTGGCGAAAGAGCTGCATCCCGACCGCAACCGCGACAATCCCAAGGCCGCAGAGAAGTTCGGCACGGTGACGCAGGCCTATGACCTGCTGATGGACAAGGACAAGCGCGCGCGCTTCGACCGCGGTGAGATCGACGGCGACGGCAATCCGACCTCGCCGTTCGGAGCGGGCTTTGGCGGCGCGCGCAGCGGTCCGCAGGGCGGGTTTCGTCCGGGCGGCGCGCAGTTCGACTTCGGCGGCGGCGGCGATGCCGGGTTCGAGGATATTCTTGAGGGGCTGTTCGGCGGCCGTGCTGGCGGCGGCCAGACCGGCGGCGGCTTCTCCAGCGGCTTCGGCCGCCGTCCGCCGCCGGCCAAGGGCGCCAATGTCGCCTATCGCCTGCGCGTCCCGTTCGAGGATGCCGCCGCGCTCAAGCAACAGCGGATCCAGCTGCGCGACGGATCGACCATCGACCTGAAACTGCCCAAGGGCGTCGAAACCGGCACCCAGATGCGCCTCGCCGGCAAGGGCGATGTGGGCCCCGGCGGCAATGGCGACGCGATCGTCACGATCGAAGTCGAGCCGCACCGCTTCTTCACCCGCGACGGCGACCATATCCGCCTCGATTTGCCCGTAACGCTCAAGGAAGCAGTCGCGGGCGCGGCAGTGCGCGTGCCGACGCCCGAAGGCGCGGTGAACCTCAAGGTCCCGGCGGGGTCGAGCTCGGGCAAGACACTGCGGCTCAAGGATCGCGGCTTTCACGGCAAGACCGCGCGGGGCGACCTGCTCGTCACGCTGATGATCGAGATCCCCGGAGCCGACCCGAAGCTTGCCGAGTTCGTCGCCGACTGGACCGATCAGGGGAACCCCCGCGCCCGGCTGGGCGTCTGACGGAGCGGCATGACCGATCCCATCTCCCCCGAATCGCCCGAGGCGCGTCGCCACGGTTTCCACCAGCGGCTGTCGGACCTCGGCGTCACCGATCGCATGATCGTGGTGACGAAGCGGGTGGTGGTTGGGGCCTTCAACGAAGGCTTTACCCATGCCGGCAACCTTGCCTATCTCAGCCTCGTCACCCTGTTCCCCTTCTTCATCGTCGCGGCGGCGATCGCGCGGCTGTTCGGTCGCACCGGCGACGGGCTTCAGGCGGTCAGCGCATTCCTGCAGACCGTACCGCCAGAGGTCGCCAACCTGCTGCGCCCGGCAATTATCGAGGTGCTGGAGGGGCGTTCGGGCTCGCTGCTGTGGCTTGGCGCGCTGGTCGGGCTGTGGACCACATCGGGGTTCATCGAAACGATCCGCTCGATCCTGCGTCAGGCTTACGGCATCCCCTCGGTCACGCCCTTCTGGCGGCTGAAGCTCGCGGCGATCGGCATGGTGATCGCGTCGGTGGTGCTGGCGATGATGGCGTTCAGCTTTCAGGTGATCCTGCTCGGCGTGGAGCAGTTCATCTGGCGCTTCCTGCCATTCGCATCGGGCACCGCGCAGATCCTGTCGATTTCGCGGATCGCGCCCGCGATCGCGCTGTTCGCTGCGATGTATATCCTGTTCTACACGCTGACCCCGTCGCGTTACCGCAAATCGGGCTGTCCGAAATGGCCCGGCCCTGCCTTCGTCACCGCGTGGTGGATGGGCTGCACGACTGCGCTCCCGTTCGTGATCGGCACCTTTGGCGGCTATGGCCTGACCTATGGCAGCCTCGCCGGCGTGATGGTCGCGCTCATCTTCTTCTTTCTAATCGGATTCGGCGTCGTTATCGGCGCCGAGCTCAACGCCGCGCTGGCAGAAACGCCCGATAACGGGTTAGAGAAGCCGCAAGAGGGACCGGAGGGTAAGACGTGACCGGATTGATGCAGGGTAAACGCGGGCTCATCATGGGGCTCGCCAATGATCGTTCGCTCGCCTGGGGCATCGCCAAGAAGCTGCGCGAACAGGGTGCGGAACTGGCGTTCAGCTATCAGGGCGAAGCGCTGGAGCGGCGCGTGCGCCCGCTCGCGCAGGAATTGGGCAGCGATTTCCTGATCGAGTGCGACGTCAGCGACATGGCCGAGCTCGACAAGACCTTCGACACGCTGGCGGAGCGCTGGCCGACGATCGACTTCGTCGTCCACGCGATCGGCTTTTCGGACAAGAACGAGCTGCGCGGCGGCTATGTCGACACCAGCCTCGACAATTTCCTGATGACGATGAACATCAGCGTCTATTCGTTCGTCGCGGTGGCGAAGCGCGCGAGCGCGATGATGCCCAACGGCGGATCGCTGCTGACGCTCAGCTATTACGGCGCGGAAAAGGTCATCCCGCACTATAACGTCATGGGCGTGGCCAAGGCGGCACTGGAAACCAGCGTCCAGTATCTCGCGGTCGATCTCGGCCGCGACAATATCCGCGTCAACGCGATCAGCGCCGGACCGATCAAGACGCTCGCGGCCAGCGGCATCGGTGACTTCCGCCTGATCCTCAAGTGGAACGAGCTGAACGCGCCGCTCAAGCGCAACGTGACGATCGAGGATGTCGGCGGCGCCGGCCTCTACCTCCTCTCCGACCTCGCCTCGGGCGTGACCGGCGAAACGCACCATGTTGACGCCGGCTACCACGTCATCGGCATGAAGGCCGAAGACGCCCCGGATATCGCGCTCGTTTAAACCTAAACTCCCTCTCCCCTCGGGGGAGAGGGAAGGGGCCCGCGCCGAAGGCGTGGGAAGGGTGAGGGCCCGTGGGAAGAACACGCTTCTCCAGTGACGATGGCAGCGTAGCCCGCGCGCGCGAGTTGCGCCGCGAAAGAACCCCCGCCGAAGCGTCGCTGTGGGCCGTGCTGCGAAATCGCGGACTCGAAGGCTGCAAGTTCCGGTTCCAGCAGCGGCTCGGTCCGTATTTTGGCGACTTCGTATGCCAGAGCGCGCGACTGGTCGTGGAAGTCGATGGTGACACGCACTACACCGAAACGGGAACGGCGGGTGATGCCCGCCGCGACGCCTATTTGGCCCAAGAAGGATATCGGGTTGTGCGGTTCACCAACCACGAAGTGATGACCAATCTGGAGGGGGTTGCCGACGCGATCCGATCGGCACTGACCCTCACCCTCCCACCGCCTGCGGCGGCGGGCCCCTCCCTCTCCCCCGCGGGGGAGAGGGGGCAATGACCATCGCCATCCGCCCCGCGACCGGCGGTGATGTCGCCGCGATCGATGCCCTGCTCCGGCGCAGCTTTCCTGCGGCGGATGAGGCGAATCTCGTTCGTCAGCTGTGCATCGATGGCGACATGGTGCTGACCCTGGTCGCAGATGACGAAGAGAGCGGCGCGCTCGCGGGCATGGTCGCGTTCAGCCGTATGGCGGTGGCCGTCAACGACGTGGCGCTCGCCGCTGTCGCGCTCGCGCCGGTCGCGGTCGAGGCGGCGTATCGCCAGCAGGGCGTGGCCGAAGCGCTGATCGCCGCCGGGCACCAGCATCTTGGCGATGCAGGCTATCTGCTCAGCTTCGTGCTCGGCGACTCGTCTTGTTATGGCCGCTTCGGCTATGCCGCCGACCTCGCGCGCGGGTTCGACTCGCCCTATGCCGGGGACTATCTGATGGCGCTCGCACTGCAGGACGGAAAGCTGCCGTGCGGCGTGCGCGGTATCGCCAGCCATGCAGCGGCGTTCGCGGCGCTCGGGGAGCAGGCAGAGGCATAGCGGGCATTGCCCGGCCCCGCGCCCTTCTTGCTTCCAAATCGCGGTGCAATCGGCAAGGGATGACGCCATGAGCTTCAACACCTTCGGCCGCGTGCTGCGCTTCACCACCTTTGGCGAAAGCCATGGCCCCGCGATCGGCGCCGTGGTCGATGGCTGCCCGCCGCGCCTCGACCTTAGCGAAGCGGATATCCAGCCGTTCCTCGACAAGCGCCGCCCCGGCCAGTCGCGCTTCACCACCCAGCGGAAGGAACCCGATCAGGTGCGAATCCTGTCGGGCGTGTTCGAGGGGCGGACGACCGGCACGCCGATCGGCCTGCTGATCGACAATGTCGACCAGCGCTCAAAGGACTATTCGGAGGTCGCGAGCGCCTATCGCCCCGGCCACGCCGACTATGCCTATGACGCCAAATATGGCTTTCGCGACTATCGCGGCGGCGGGCGCTCCTCGGCGCGCGAGACGGCAATGCGCGTCGCTGCAGGAGCGGTAGCGCGCAAGGTGATCCCGGAAGTCACCATCACCGCCTGGGTCGAGGCGATCGGCGGCGACGCGATCGACTATGCGAAGTTCGACGCCGCGCAGATCGGCAACAACCCCTTCTTCTGTCCCGATCCCGATGCGGCGGCGCGCTGGGAACAACTGGTGGACGATGCGCGCAAGGCTGGCTCGTCGCTCGGTGCGGTGATCGCGTGCGAGGCGACCGGCGTTCCGGCAGGCTGGGGCGCGCCGCTCTATGCCAAGCTCGACAGCGAGCTGGCGGCGGCGATGATGAGCATCAATGCGGTCAAGGGCGTCGAGATCGGCGACGGTTTCGCGGCGGCGGCGCTCTCAGGCGAAGCCAATGCCGACGCGATGCGGCCGGGCGCGAATGGCCCCGAATTCCTCGCCAACCATGCTGGCGGCATCGCGGGCGGCATCTCGACCGGCCAGCCGGTGCGCGTGCGTGTCGCGTTCAAGCCGACCAGCTCAATCCTCACCCCGGTCGAAACCATCAACCGCGACGGCGCGGCGACCGAAATCCGTACCAAGGGGCGCCACGACCCCTGCGTCGGCATTCGCGGCGTGCCGGTGGTCGAGGCGATGATGGCGCTGGTCCTTGCCGACCAGAAGCTGCTCCACCGCGCGCAGTGCGGCTGATCAGCCTGCCGCTCCGATAGCGCAGGTGAGAGGCGAGCCGGGCAGCTTCGCCGATGGGGCGAGGAACCGGCGTGCGACTTCTGCCCAATAGCGCGCGTTCAACCCGCGCTATGTAACCAGGAGTATCCCATGCGCCACAAGACGCTCTTCAGCCTCATCGCCCTGTGCGGATCGTCCGCCGCGCTCGCCGCGATCGGCACGCCACAGACCCAGCCGCCGCTCCAGAACGACATGACCAACCAGGTCGCGCCTGACGACACCACCGCGCCCGACACGCTGTCGAACGCAACCGATGTCGATCCGAGCGCGCAGCCGACCGATCCGACGCAGGATGGGACCGAGACGATGCCGGAGCCCAACTCGACCTACTATTGAAGCCCTTCGTCCCCGGACGCGGTCCACCGCGTCCGGGTTAATTTCAGTCCGCGAACGGATCGCGGACCAGAATCGTGTCCTCACGCTCCGGGCTGGTCGAAACCAGCGCGACCGGGCACCCGATCAGCTCTTCGATCCGCCGGATATACTTGATCGCCTGCGCCGGAAGTTGCGCCCAGCTACGCGCACCCGCGGTCGATTCGCTCCAGCCCTCGATCTCCTCATAGACCGCGACCGCGCGTGCCTGATCCTGCGGGCTGGGGGGCAGATAATCGTAATGCTTATCGCCGACGGTATAGCCGGTGCAGATCTTCAGCGTCTCCATCCCGTCGAGAATGTCGAGCTTGGTCAGCGCGATACCGGTAACGCCGCTCAACGCGACCGACTGGCGCACCAGTACCGCGTCGAACCAGCCACAGCGGCGCTTGCGACCGGTGACCACACCGAACTCGCGCCCGCGCGTGCCGAGCAGTTCGCCGATTTCGTTATCCTGCTCGCTCGGGAACGGACCCGATCCGACGCGCGTCGTGTACGCCTTGACGATCCCGAGCACGAAACCGACCGACCCCGGGCCAAGGCCAGAGCCCGACGCCGCCGCGCCGCTCACCGTGTTGGACGAGGTGACGAACGGGTAGGTGCCATGATCGATGTCGAGCAACGCGCCCTGCGCGCCCTCGAACAGGATGCGCTTGCCTGATTCCTTGGCGCCCTTGAGCGTTAGCCACACCGGCGCGGCATAGGGCAGCACCGACGGCGCAATCTCGCGCAGTTCTTCAAGCAGGCGATCGCGGTCGATCGGCGGCTGGCCGAACCCGGCACGCAGCGCGTCGTGATGCGCGCAGAGGCGATCGAGCTGCGGCCCGAGATCGTCGAGGTGCGCGAGATCGCACACCCGGATCGCGCGACGGCCGACCTTGTCCTCGTACGCCGGGCCGATGCCGCGCCGCGTCGTGCCGATCTTGCCCGAACCACTCGCATCCTCACGCAGCGCGTCGAGGTCGCGGTGGAAGGGGAGGATCAGCGGCGCGGTCTCGGCGACCTGCAGCGTCTCGGGCGTAATCTCGACGCCCTGCGCGCGCAGCTTCTCGATCTCGTCGCGGAAATGCCAGGGGTCGAACACCACGCCATTGCCGATCAGCGACAGTGTCCCGCGTACCAGTCCGGAAGGGAGCAGCGACAGCTTGTACACCTTGTCGCCCACAACAAGCGTGTGGCCCGCGTTGTGCCCGCCCTGAAAGCGAACCACCAGATCGGCACGGCTGGCGAGCCAGTCAACAATCTTGCCCTTGCCCTCATCGCCCCATTGGGCGCCGATCACCGCGACGTTCGCCAAATTCCCGATCCTTTCCGGTATGCGCGGCTCCCCTAGAGCGCGCGCGCCGCTACGTCCAGCATCGCGCGGTCAGCTGTCGAGCGCGGCGCGGACCTTTGCTGCGAGCTGGGCCACGCCGAACGGCTTGGCGATCAGCGCGGCGGCGATCCCGGCGTCGGTGGTGATCGCATTTTCATCGGGGGTATAGCCGCTGGTGTAGAGCACTTTCAGCCCCGGCTGGCGCTCGCGCGCGCGGCGGGCCAGCTCATCGCCGGTCATCTCGGGCATCACCACATCGGTGAACAACAGCGAAATCGGCTGCTGCCCGCGCGCCATGATGCGCAGCGCCTCGATCCCGTCGGGTGCCTGAAGGACGGTGTAGCCCAGTTCGCGCAGCGCCTCGACCGAATGGTTGCGCACCCGCTCCTCATCCTCGACCACCAGCACCACCTCGTCGGGCGACCCGACGCTCAGGCCCGAATCGCCGCTCGCTGACGCAACTGCATCGGGTGCCTTGTCATGGCGCGGCAGCAGCAGCGTGACGCGCGTCCCCCGGCCTGGCGCAGTGTCGATCGCGACGTGGCCGCCCGACTGGCGGGCAAAGCCGAACACCTGGCTAAGGCCAAGGCCGGTGCCCTTGCCCACGCCCTTGGTGGTGAAGAACGGGTCGAACGCGCGCGCCGCGACCTCCTCCGACATGCCGGAACCGGTGTCCGCGACGGTCAGCGCGACATAATCGCCCGCTTCCAGTCCCAGCTCGCCCGCTTGCGCCGCATCGAGCGTGCGGTTGGCGGTCTCGATCGTCAGCCGCCCGCCATCGGCCATTGCATCGCGCGCGTTGACCGACAGGTTGAGGATCACATTCTCGAGCAGATTGGGGTCGGCGAGCGCGGTCGAAAGCTGCCCCTGCAGCCGCGTTTCGACCGTCACCTTCTCGCCCAGCGTCCGCATCAGCAGGTCGATCATGCCCGAAACGAGCGCGTTGATGTCGAGCGGCACCGGCGCCAGCGGCTGTTGCCGCGCAAAGCCGAGCAGCCGTTGGGTCAGCGCCGCAGCGCGGGTCGCGCCATCCTTTGCCGCGACGATGTAGCGGTCGAGGTCGGTCGTCCCCTGCGCGATCCGGCGTTCGAGCATGTCGAGCGATCCGATGATGACCGCCAGCATATTGTTGAAATCATGCGCGATGCCGCCGGTCAGCTGGCCGACCGCCTCCATCTTGTGCGCCTGACGCAGCCGCTCTTCAGCCGCCATCAGCTGGCCGGAGCGCTCTGCCACCGCGCGTTCGAGCTCCTCGCGCGACCGCGTCAGCACCTCGCGCGCATCGACGATGTCCTGGATATCGGTGCACGTGCCGAACCAGCGTGTGATCGCCCCGCCCTCGTCGCGCACCGGCTGCGCGCGCCCCAGCACCCAGCGATACACGCCGCTGTGATGCCGCAACCGATATTCGATGTGATAGGGGTCGCCGCTGGCGAGGCATTGCGACCACATCTCCCACGCCCGCGCCTGATCGTCCGGATGGAAAATCTCACTCCACGCTTCGCCGTCGGTCGATCCATACGGAACGCCGGTGAATTCATACCAGCGGTCGTTGAAATAATCGTGATAGCCGTCGGGCAAGGCCGACCACACCATCGGGTCGATCGAATTGGCGATCGCGCGAAACTTGGTCTCGCTTTCGCGCAGCGCGATCAAAGCGGCGGCGCGTTCGACCGCGTCCCAGGCCGATTCCGCCACCGCCTCGATCAGCGCGACCTCTTCCGGGCGCCATTGGCGCGGTTCGGCCTGATTGGCATAGAGGCTGGCGACCCAAATCCCGCCACGCATCAGCGGGACGCCGACTGCGGCAGGAGAATAGCGCGACAGGTCGCTGCCGACGAAGCGGGGATCATTGGCGGCATCATGCGTGACCAAGGTCAGGCCCTGCCGATACATCGCATTGGCCGCGCCCATGTCGAGCCGCTGCGTTCCTTCAAGCGAGGGCAGCTTGCCGGTGGTGGCGCAGGGGCCGAACTGGACCTTTCCCTCGTCCGCAACCCGGTAGAAGCCGACTCGATCCAGCCCCAGCCGCTCGGCGATCGCCCCGGCGCTCAGCCGCATGATCGCGTCGGGCGAATCGAGCGCGCGCTGGCGACCCGCCAGGTCGAACAGGAACGCCTGATCCTGCGTCGCGGCCTCAAGGTCGGCGGCGGCCTTGCGCGCGGCGTCCTCCGCCTCGCGGCGCTCGGTGATCTCGAAAATGACTCCGGGGAAACGCACCGCGCGACCCTCGGCATTATAGGTGCAGCGACCCTGCGCGGTGACCCAGCGCACCCGGCCATCCGCGTCGATCAGCCGGTATTCGCTCGAAAAGCGGTCGCCGCTGCGGATCGCCTGACCGACTTCGGCGAGCAAGCGTTGCACGTCGTCGGGGTGAACCTGATTGATGAACGCTTCGCTGGGCCCGCCGCGCTCGGCCAGCGCCGGATCGACCCCATAGAGTCCGGCCAGGCGCGCGTCGGTGCGCAGCTGGTCGGTGGTCAGGTCCCAGTCCCACACGCCGACGATGTTGGTTGCCTGGAGGGCGAGTTGCAGGCGTTCCTCGCTCGCACGCAGCTGCGTCTCGGCGACGACCCGTTCGGTGACGTCGCTGACCTCGACGAAAATCCCGGTGGTCGCGCCGGTCGCGTCCTTGATCGGTTGATAGACGAAGTCGAGCATGCGCGTCTCGGCAACGCCGTCGCGCATCAGCTCGACGGGCTGCCCGCTCGCGCGAAAGGCAACGCCGCTTACGAACACCCGGTCGAGCAGGTCGACAAAGCCCTGATCGATGATCTCGGGTATCGCGTCCGCGACCGTCTTTCCCAGCAGGTCGTGCCGTCCGGTCAATTCATGATAGGCGGGGTTGGCCAGGGTGAAGACATGGTCCGGCCCGTCCAGCAGCGCGACCGCGCTGGGCGATTGCTGGAACAGCTCGTGCAACCGTTCGATCTCCGCGCGGCGCTCGCGCTGCGACAACACCGTCGCGGTCGTTTCATTGCCCTGATTGAGGATGCCGCACACCTGGCCGAATTCGTCGCGGATCGGGGTGAAGCTGTAATTCCAATAGGTTTCGCGCGGAACGCCATCGCGCTCCATGTCGAGCCGCTGGTCATAGGTCGCAAAACCCTGTCCCGTCGCGATCACCTGCGCGAATTGCGGGCCGACCACGTCCCAGATTTCGGGCCAGACATCCTGCCCACGCTGCCCCAGCGCGCCGGGATGCCGCTCGGCCGGAATCGGTGCCCAGGCGTCGTTGTAGAACAGCCGCAGCTCGGGACCCCAATAGATCGCGGTCGGCATTTCCGAGCCGAGGCAGATGCCAAGCGCGAAGCGGAGCGTCTGCGGCCAGGTCTCTGGCGGGCCGAGCGGGGTCGCAGACCAGTCATGCGCCCGAATACGACGACCCATCTCGCCGCCTTGCTCCAGGAATCGAAGCTCGGAAAACATGTGTTCAGCGTTGCGGGTTGCGTCCGCGCCTGTCAATGCAAGTCAGGCAAGGACTCGCCGAAAACCAGACGGTTAGAAAGGCGGGCCAGGAGCAGGAGAAGCAGCGTGAAACTCGCCAGTCTGAAACAGGGTCGCGATGGTCGCCTCGTCGTCGTGTCGAGCGATCTCGCCTGGTATGCCGATGCGGGCCATATCGTCGGGACGCTGCAGGCGGCGCTCGACGATTGGGACCAATATGAGGGCGCGTTGCGCAACCTCGCCACCGATCTCGACCATGAAGTGATTCCGCGCGAACGCTTTCACGAGCGTGAAGCCGCCGCGCCGCTGCCGCGTGCCTATCAATGGGCCGATGGCTCGGCCTATGTGAACCATGTCGCGTTGGTGCGGCAGGCGCGCAATGCCGAGATGCCTGAGACCTTCTGGCACGATCCGCTGATGTATCAGGGCGGCAGCGACGGCTTCCTCGGGCCGCGCGACCCGATCCCGCTGGCCGATGAAAGCTGGGGCTGCGACCTCGAGGCCGAAGTGGTGGTCGTCACCGGCGACGTGCCGCTGGGCGCGAGCCGAGAGGAAGCGCTGGCGGCCGTCCGGCTGGTCGGGCTGACCAACGACGTATCCTTGCGCAACCTGATCCCCGGCGAACTCGCCAAGGGCTTCGGCTTCTTCCAGTCCAAACCCGCCAGTGCCTTCTCGCCGGTGTTCGTCACCCCCGATGCGCTCGGCGACTGGTGGCAAGACGGCAAGCTGCACCGCAAGCTGATGGTCGACCTGAACGGCCAGCCCTTTGGTCGCGCCGAGGCAGGCGAGGACATGACCTTCGATTTCGGCACGCTGATCGCGCATGCGGCCAAGACGCGCGCGCTGGGTGCCGGCACGATCATCGGATCGGGCACGGTGTCGAACCGCGATGCCGATGGCGGCCCGGGCAAGCCGATCGCCCAGGGTGGCGTCGGCTATTCCTGCCTCGCTGAAGTCCGCACGGTTGAAACGATCGTGACCGGCAAGGCCGAAACCCCGTTCCTGAAGGCGGGCGACACCGTCCGCATCTGGGCCGAGGACGACAAGCACCACCCGATCTTCGGCGTGATCGAACAGACCGTCGGGGGATAAGCCGGCGATGTGCAACGAACAGGCACGACGGGTGGCGTTGGGTCTGTTGCGGGACGACATCAACGACCTGCGCATCCCGGTCCATTTCCCCGAGGGCCTGCCCAATCTGGAGCCGACCGACAGCATTCGCATCACCGACCGGAACGTCATCCTGCGCGCGTCGCCGCTCGGCGGAGCAGAGCTGGTGGTCCGGCGGTGGAGCTGGCCGGGAACGCATGGCAAGCCGGTGTATAATCTCCGCTCGGACGGGCGGCGCTTCGACCGGGGGCGCTGCCTGATCGTGGCGGATGCGTTTTTCGAATTCAGCGATCCCGCGCCGGATGCCGATGGCCGGCGACCGCGGCGCAAGCGCAAATGGCGGTTCGAAAAGCGCGGTGAGCCATGGTTCGCCATCGCGGGAATCTGGCGCACGCACCCGGAGGTGGGTGAGGCCTATACGATGCTCACCATCCCGCCGGGCACAGATGTCGCCCCCTATCATGACCGGCAGGTCGCGGTGATCGAGCGGCGCGATTTCGAGGAATGGCTCGACCCCGACGCGCGACCCGAACATCTGCTGCAGCCGCCCCCGCCGGGCAGCTTCGACGTCAGCGAAGTGATCGCTCCGGCTGGGCCGTGAACCCATGAATGGCCGCGTTCAGCGCGATGGCTCAGCTGCCGTTGCGCTTAGCCGGTCATTCTGCCCACGGTGGTCCAACCGAATAGAACGCATGGATGATGATGTGGGCGTAGAGTTTGTAGAAAGCGAACGCTCGTTGCACCGATGGGCACAGGCACGACAGCACCTGACCGTCGCACTCAACCGTCACGCGAAACCGCTGCTTTCCGTCCGCGACTTCGGGTCGGATTGCCGTCTGCATCCAAGTCGAGATGCGCCACTCTTCGTCCCTCGCCCACTCGCCGGACCGGGCAATCGCGTCGGTGATTTCTTCAAGTTCCTTGGCGCTATCTACGTTAGTCCTTGGATCAATCAGGTCGAACAACGAGCGCGTCGCGGCTTGCGTGCTGGCTGCTTGATCGGCCCAGTTCGAACCCGTTCGCTTTTTGCCAAACATGACAAACCTCCACCGATCTTGGTCTTCCATCACAGCGCCCGGATGTCGCTAGGGGGTCGTTTTCGGCCTACGCGCGTAACGAGTCTATGACCTAGTGGAAATTCCGTGACTTGACCGGGATCGCCTCACCGCCGCGCCAGTGGCTGCTGTCATAGGGGCCGGGCCAGCGCGGTTTCGCGTCGCGCGGGTCGGGGCCGCCGCCATGGGTGGCGCCGTCGCCGGGCATGGTCATGCGCGGCAGGTCGATCTCGCCGATGTCGCGCAGCATCGGCGACAGGTCGGTGATCGTGTCGGCGACGACATGGATCACGATCCCCTCGCGCTGCACCCGTCCGCGGATGCCCAGCATCGTCGCGGTCATCACGGTGCGGCGATAGTGCTCGAACCGGTCGGACCACAACACCGCATTGGCGATGCCGCTTTCATCCTCCAGCGTCACGAACACCACGCCCTTGGCGCTGCCCGGCCGCTGGCGCACCAGCACCAGCCCCGCCACCTCGACCCGCGCGCCATCCTTCATGCCGGTCAGGTCGCCGCATGGCCGGATGCCGCGCGCCGCCAGCTTGCCCCGCAGGAAGGACAGGGGGTGGGCGCGCAGCGACAATTGCGTCGCGCGATAATCCTCCACCACCTCACGCCCGGCGGTCAGCGGCACCAGCGCGACCGGCGCCTCGACGCTTTCGGCCCGCGTCCGCCCCTCGCGCAGATCGGCGGCGGCGAACAGGTCAAGCGGCTTGTTCGCCAGCCCCTTGATCGCCCACAACGCCTGCCGCCGGTTGAGCCCCAGCGCCTGAAATGCATCGGCGCGCGCCAGCCGTTCGAGCGCGGCGGGCTTCACCCCGATCGCCGCCACAGCTCTTCAATCCCCGTAAACGGCCCCGCCCGCCGCGCCGCCAGGATCGCCTCGGCATCCCCCTGCGCCAGCCCGTGCACCACGCGCATCCCCAGCCGCAGCGGCATCAGCCCCGCCCAGCCCGCATCATCGCCCCAATAGGCGGCGTGGCGCGGGCGGCGGTTGGGCTGGTCCGTGATCATCGCGGTGTCCCAGCCACTGGCATTGATGCACACCGCATGCACCTCAACCCCATGCGCGCGCGCATCGCGAACGATCTGCGCGGGGGCATAAAATCCCATCGGCTGGGAATTGAGCAACGCCGCGCAGAAGATGTCCGGGTGGTGGCACTTCATCCAGCATGACGCGACCGCGATCTTGGCAAAGCTCGCTGCATGGCTCTCGGGAAAGCCGTAATTGCTGAAGCCCTTGATCTGTTCGACCAGCCGTTCGGCAAAGCTGCTGGCAATGCCGTTCGCCAGCATGCCCTCGATCAGCTTCGTCTCGAACGGGCCGATCCCCCCGGTCGACTTGAACGTCGCCATCGCGCGGCGCAGCCGGTCCGCCTCGCTCGCGCTGAAGCCGGCGCCGACGATCGCCACCTGCATTGCCTGTTCCTGAAACAGCGGCACGCCCAGCGTCTTCTTCAGCACCGTTTCCAGCGCGGGCGAGGGATAGTCGACCAGCGCCGGATTCTGCCGCCGCTTCAAATAGGGGTGGACCATATTCCCCTGAATCGGCCCCGGCCGCACGATCGCGACCTGAATCGCGATGTCGTAGAAATCGACCGGCTTCATCCGTGGCAGCATCGACATCTGCGCGCGGCTTTCGATCTGGAACACGCCCAGCGTATCGGCCTGACGGATCATGCGGAAGGTCGCCGGATCATCGTCCTGCATCACCGGCGATGCCATCGTGAGCGCGACGCCCTTGTGCGTAGCGAGCAGATCGAACGACCGACGCATGCACCCCAGCATCCCGAGCCCCAAGATATCGACCTTCATGAAGCCGAGATATTCGAGGTCGACCTTCTCCCATTCGATCACCTGCCGATCGATCATCGCGGCCGGTTCGACCGGCACCAGATCGTGCAGCCGATCGCGCGTCAGCACGAAGCCGCCGGGATGCTGCGACAAATGCCGCGGCGTGCCGATCAGCTCGCGCGCAAGGGACAGGGTCAGTGCAAGCCGATGATCGCTCGGGTCCAGCCCCAGCGCGGCGACATGCTCCTCCGGCACCCCATCGCTCGACCAGCCCCATACCTGGCTCGACAGCGCCCCGGTCAGATCCTCGGGCAGTCCCAGCGCCTTGCCCACCTCCCGCACCGCGCCGCGCGTGCGGAAGCGGCTGACCACGGCGGTGAGCGCGGCATGGTCGCGGCCATAGCTGTCATAGATCCACTGGATCACCTCCTCACGCCGCTCATGCTCGAAATCGACATCGATGTCGGGCGGTTCGCGCCGCTCGGTGCTGATGAACCGCTCGAACAGCAATTGATGCTTCACCGGATCGATCGAGGTGATGCCGAGCGCAAAGCAGATCACCGAATTGGCCGCGCTCCCGCGCCCCTGGCACAGGATCTGCTGGCTGATCGCGAACTGGACGATCGAATTGACGGTGAGGAAATAGGGCGCATAGCCCATCTGCTCGACCAGCCCCAGCTCATGCTCCAGCAGGTCGAGATGCGCCTGTGACGGTCGCCCGCCAAAGCGCTGGCGCAAGCCGTTCGTGGCGAGGACACGCAGCGCCTGCTGCGGCGTCTGTCCCGCCAGCACCTCTTCCTGCGGATATTGGTGGCGCAACTCGCGGAGGGAAAAGCTGCACCGCTCGGCGATCGCCGCGCTCGCATGGACCGCGTCGGGCCAGCGCGCGAACCGCCGCGCCATCGCCTCGGGCGACTTCAGCTGCCGGTCGACGCTCCGCTCGCGCTTCAGCCCGAGTGCGTCGATCGTGCAACCCTCGCGGATCGCCGTCACAACATCCTGCAGCATCCGCCGGTCGGGATGATGGTAGAGCACGTCCCCGGTCGCGAGCGGGGTCAGGCCGAAGCGCCGCGCATCGTCATGTACCGCATTCAGCCGTACCGCCTCGTTCGGGCGGCGCATCGCGGTCATGCAGACATGGCCGGACGCGCCGAACAGATCGGCCATCCACGCCAGATCGCCCTCTACATCGCGCGGCACCAGCGCGCCGACCAGCCCGTCGCAATATCCGGCGACATCCTCCCAATGCAGGATGCACTGCCCCTTTTCCCCGCGCTGTGCATCGACCCGCGATTTGCCCAGCGTCAGCAGGCGGGTCAACCGGCTCCACCCCGCGCGATCCTGCGGCCACACCAGCAACGACGCACCATCGGCGAGGTCGAGGCGACAGCCATAGACCGGGCGGATCGCAACCCCCTGCTTGCCCAGTTCGTCGCACGCGAACAGCGCCTGCACCACGCCGCCCAGCGAATTGCGGTCGGTGATGCCGAGCGCCGCATGCCCCATCAGCGCGGCGGCAGAAAACAGCTCCAGCGGAGAAGACGCGCCGCGCAGGAACGAGAAATGGCTCGTGACCTGCAGCTCGGTGTAGCTCACCCGAATAGCCCGTGGAGATACCAGCTCAAATCGCCGGTCACCCCGCGCTCGCCATCGCCGCGGCGGAACAGCCAGTAACGATGGCCGCCCTCATCCTCGACCCGGAAATAGTCGCGCACGGCATGCGTCTCGGCGGCGCGGCGCCACCATTCGCCGGCGATCCGCTCGGGCCCATCGGCGCGCACCACGCGGATCGTGCGCCCGCGCCACGTGAAGCGGCGCGGCGGCTGGTCGGGCAGTTCGGCGAGGACATGATCGAGCCGTTCGGGCCGCGCGAGCAGCCGCGCCGGGCGTGGCCAGTCGGGGCGCCAGGGATCGGGTGGCGCGGCGCGCAGCAGCTGGCGGACATCGCCCGGCCGGATCTTTGGCCCGCTGCGTTCGGGCGGGTCGAGCACGCCATCGCGTCCAACGCTGCGTTCGGGCACATCGCTTTCGACCGGACGGCTGCGCCACAATCGCCGCGATCCGATGCGTGTGGCGAGCGTGTCGGCGAGCGGGGCGAGGTCGGGCTTGGCTTCCTCGTCCAGCCGCTCGTCGAACGGCTGGGCGGCCAGCGGCTCGGCGCGGCGAACATGCAGCGTGATGGCGTCGATGCCATAGCCCGGCTCGACATCCTCGATCCGCCGCGCGATCAGGCGGATCAGGTGCAGGCAATCGCGGCTGGCACGGGCAAGACCGATGCGGATGCGCTGCGGCACGCCATCGACCCGGTCGGCGACCAGCTCGACCGCGCGCGCGCCCAGCCCCGCCGCTTCGAGCGCGGCGCAGAGCTCGGGGACGAGGGCGCCGATCCAGTGCGCGATCCCCTCGGCGGTCGCGACCGGCTCAACAAAGCGGCGCTGCACCGCGATTGCCTCACGCGGAATGACGGGGTCGAGTGGTTCGGGCAGAGTGCCCAGCGCCTGTTCGAGCCGTGTGACGAGCGCCCCGCCAAAGCGCCGGGCGAGCGGCGCGCGCGGCATCGCGGCGAGCGGTCCGATCTGCTCGACGCCCAGCCGGCGGAGCAGCTCGACCGCTGCCGGATCGACGCGTAACGCCGGGATCGGCAGCGCGGCGAGCGCGGCGGCGTGCTGACCGGGGGGACAGATCAGCACGGCATCGCGCGCGGCGAAATGCGCCAGCGCCCACGCCGCGCCCGGCGTGTCGGCAATCGCGATCCGTGCGCTATAGCCGCGCCGCGCCAGGAGCCGCACGATGCGCCGCGCCATCCGCGCTTCGCCGCCATGCAAATGCGCGACCCCGGTCAGGTCGATCAGCAGCGTGTCGGCGTCCTCGACCGCGACGCTCGGCGCCCAGCGCCGCGCCGCCATCAACGCAAGGCGATGGAGCGCGGCAAGGTCGCCTGCCGGATCGGCGGGGCGGATGTCGAGCGCGGAGCCATAAGCCCGCGCCTCCGTCACCGCCATGCCCGGCCGGACACCCAGCGCGCGCGCGGCCGGGCAGGCGGCGGCGACCAGCACGCGATTGCCGGTGCGGATCGAGGTGAGGAGGGGTGATTGATCCTCCCCCGCCAGGGGGAGGTGGCGCCCCCGCGCAGGCGGGGGTGACGGAGGGGGAGGACGACGATGTCCTGTCACCTCTTGCCGTTGTGCTTCCGCCCCCTCCGTCAGCGCTGCGCGCTGCCACCAACCCCTGGCGGGGGAGGATTTCGATGGCGGTTCCCCCGCCGGAACCTGGCTGCGCACCTCATCCGACTGCATCGGCCGAAACGGATTCCCCGCCGCCTCCTCGCGCCGCCCCAATTCGCGCGGCGACGGCTGCTGATGCGCCGGCAATTCCGCGATCTGGCGCGCGCGTTCCTCCCGCGCCCAGCGCGCGCCGGGACGCCAGCCGCCGCCGCGCGGGACCGAGCATGCCTGTTCCTGTTCCGCCGCCGCCGCGGTGCGCAGCGCGTCCAGCTGCGCGCCGGGCGTGGCCTCAGGCGGCGACGACTGTGCGGTCCGCTCCGCCTGCCGCAGCCGTTCGATGGGCCAGTCGGGCAGGTAGAGCGCAGCGACCCGTTTCATCGCACGCCTCCACTTGGATGTTGAAAGGATCGCCCCCCTTTTGCCGGGCGAGGCTCAGTTCCCAGCGCGCGCGTCCGACTCCCTCGACCGGCAGGGGAGACGAGGGCGCACAGCCCACCCGCCAGCGTGTTACCGCCGCCGATGGTGCGGCCAGCGGGTCGCCTCCCTGACGCGGGTGGCGCTTCATCAGCAGCGCGATGGTGCGCCCGCCCTCCGCCGCCAGCTGCAGCCGCCGGGTCGCGGGCATCGCCACGCGCCGCGCTTCGCCGACCACGGCACCCAGACCGCGATGGCGCAGCCCTTCCTCCATGATCGCGAGCAATTCGTCATCGTCCGACGCCTCGGCATACAGGACGCGCTTGGGCGCGAGGCCGACCTGATACAGGCCCGGCGCGAACAGGTCGCGCCGCCGCACCACCCACAGCACCGGTCCCCAGGCGCGCGCGGCGATCCCCGCCACGAACAGCGTCGCGGCGGCATCGTCGGTCAGATCGGCGCTCGCCCCCGCCACCTCGTGCAGCGCATCGAGCCGCAATCCGCCATCGGCCAGTCGCGCGTCGAGCCGCTGCATGCCAAAGGGCAGCACCGGGCGACGGCGAAAGCCGGTGCCTTCGATCGCGCCGAGCGTTTCGCGCAGCTGGTTGATGATCGCGGGATCGGCCATGGTTCGGCCTTCAAACTCCGACTCGGTGGAAACTGTTCCTATTTTGTTCTAACCGTTCGTCGAGTCAAGCTTGCCAAGCGGGTATCGGTCCGTATCATCCGCCTATCACACCATTTCCCAGGGGAAGTTCATGAAGCCCGTTTCCGGCGCGATCCTGCTCGCCACCGCCTCGTTCCTCTCGATTCTGCCTGCTGCGGCCCAGACTCCGGCCGCTGCCCCTGCCACCGCAACCGTGGATCCCGCGCCGATGATCGACACCTGGCCCGGCCCGTTCGACGGCGTTCCGCAGTGGGACAAGGTGACCCCGGCGATGTTCCCCGCCGCCTTCGAAAAGGGCATGGCCGAGGCACGCGCGATGTTCGCCAAGGTGCGCGACAATCCCGAGGCGCCGACCTTCGCCAACACGATCGAGGCACCGGCCAAGATGACCGGCGCATTGTCGCGCGTCTTCCCGGTGTGGGGCGTGTACACCAGCAACCTCGCCAGCCCCGAGGTGCAGAAGATCGCGCGCGAATGGAGCCCGAAGCTGTCGGCCTTTTCGACCGAACTCAGCCTCGATCCCAAGATGTTCGCACGGGTGAAGACGCTGTACGACAAGCGCCAGACGCTCGGCCTCAATGCCCAGCAGATGCGCCTGCTCGAGCGCAGCTATCGCGATTATGTGACGTCGGGGGCGCTGCTCAATGAGGCGCAAAAGGCTGAGATCAAGCGGATCAACGGCGAGCTGTCGGTCGCCTATACCGAATTCAGCCGCCGCGTGCTCGCGGACGAAGAGACCGCGATCATCATCGATAGCGAAGCGGACCTCGCCGGCCTGCCCGACAGCTTCAAGGCGAGCCTGGCCGAAGAAGCCAAGGCGCGCGGCGCGGCGGGCAAATGGGCGATCAAGAACACGCGTTCGTCGATGCAGCCGTTCCTGATGTACGCCACCAACCGCGCGCTGCGCGAGAAGGTCTACAACGCCTATATCAACCGCGGCGACAATGGCGGGGCGACCGATACCAACGCGATCATCGCCCAGATCCTGAAGCTGCGTCAGGAGCGCGCCAAGGTGCTCGGCTTCAAGACCCATGCGCATTACCGTATGGACGACACCATGGCCGAAACGCCGGAAAATGCGACCAAGCTGATGATGTCGGTGTGGCCCGCTGCGGTCGGCCGGGTCCGCCAAGAGGTCGCCGACATGCAGGCGCTTGCCGATGCCGAAGCGGCGGCGGGCAAGGGGCCGAAGATCAAGATCGAGGGCTGGGACTATCGCTATTATGCGGAGAAGGTCCGCAAGGCGAAGTACGACCTCGATGAGAGCGAGGTGAAGCCGTATCTTGAGCTCAACAACATGGTCAACGCCATGTTCTACGCCGCCGGGCGGCTCTACGATCTCGAGTTCAAGGAAAATACCGGCACGATCCCGGTGTTCCAGGCCGATGTCCGCACGTTCGAGGTCAAGCGCCTCGGCAAGACGGTCGGCGTCTTCTACCTCGACAATTTCGCGCGCGCGGGCAAGCGTTCGGGGGCGTGGGCGACCAGCTATCGCGGCCGTTCGGGCCTGCGCGGCGACACCATCGTGCTGGCGTCTAACAACAACAACTTCACCAAGGGCGGTGGCGGCGAGCCGACGCTGATCAGCATCGACGACGCTTCGACGCTGTTCCACGAATTCGGCCATGCGCTGCACAGCCTGCTCGGCAATGTCTATTATCCGGGGCTGGGCGGCACGCCGCGCGACTTCGTCGAATATCCGAGCCAGGTGAACGAAAACTGGTTGCTGACCCCCGATGTGCTCAACCGCTTCGCCAAGCACTACAAGACCGGCGAGGTGATTCCGGCGGCGCTGGTCGAGAAGATCGAGAAGGCGTCGACCTTCAACCAGGGGTTCGACACGGTCGAATATCTCTCGTCGGCAATCGTGGACATGCAACTCCACAATCGCGAAACGCCGGTAACCGATCCCGACGCGTTCGAACGCGACACGCTCGCCTCTCTGGGCATGCCGAAGGAAATCGTGATGCGGCACCGCCTGCCGCAGTTCAATCACCTGTTCTCGTCCGACGCCTATTCGGCGGGCTATTACAGCTACCTGTGGTCGGAGACGATGGACGCCGACACCTGGGCGGCGTTCGAGGAAAGCGGCAATGTCTGGGACAAGGGCGTGGCGGACAAGTTCCGCACGATCCTGTTGGAAACGGGCAACGAAACCGACCGCAAGGAAGCCTATAAGGCATTCCGCGGCCGCGATCCGGACGTCAACGCGCTGTTCAAGCGCCGCGGCTTCCCGACCGGAAACTGAGTTCAAAGCGCCGCCGGGTCACTCCGGCGGCGTTATTTCCCAGTCGATCGGCTTGAACGACCCGTTATTCGACTGCAGCGCCGAACAGGCGGTCAGCCCGATCACCAGATCCTCCATCGCGCGAAACACGATCCGGTCCCCCGCCTTGCTCAGCGGCGGGTCGACGCGCAGCTCGCCCGTAGTGCCATCGACCGGTACGTTCATGAAGCAGTTGAACGCGGTCGGGATCATGTCCTCCGCGACGCCATAAGGCGCGAGCGCGGCGGCGAGGTTGCCGAAGCAGCCGCGATGCGGATCGGTGTCGCCATAAATGATGCGGAACGTGTCCTTCGAACACGGCGTGAGCAGGAAATCATGCCGCCCGACATCGTCGTCAACGATCTCGAGCAGCACATTGCTGCGGTTCGAATAGAGTTTGTCGCCGGTGGTCAGATAGATGCGGCTGGCATAGTCCAGCGTCCGGCCCGACGAGATCACCTCGCCGACATCGTCCTTGCGATAGGCCAGCAGGTCCGCGACCTGTTCGCCGGTCGGGTCGGTGACGGTCAGCAACGCACCCTTCGGCAGTTCGAAGGCGACGCCGGAGCGCGGTTCGATCCTATGCGGCATCTTGCGCGCCCTCTCTTCCACGGAACGGGCATTGCCACTCGGGGTCGACCATCCGCCCGCTGTACTGGCGTGCCTCCGAAACCGTCCCGTGCTGCGCGAGCATCGGATTGGCTTCGCCTGCCAGCGCGACGTCGCGTGCGACGATCGAGTCGCGTAATTTCTGATAGCGGCCCTGCGCGCGCAGCTGTTCGAACTGGTCGTGCAGGTTGAACACCAGCGCGGGGCGCTCGAACCGGCGTGCCGGGCGGCTGGCCTGCGGGTGCAGACCGACTACGAAAAAAGCCTCGCCGCCGAAGCTGAGCGAGAAATGCGGATCGTCGGGATCATGGCTGACGCGCGGATCTGCCTCCTGCCCCAGCCATTCGTCCTTATCGGTCAGCGATTGCAGCCGCGCCCACAAATTGGTTTCGAATGCCGATTCGTCGAGGTCGCGGTCCTGCTCGAACAGCACCACGAGCGACTGGAACAGCTCGGGTTCGGCGCGATAGCTCGCGGCGAGGTCGTGCAGATTGGGCAGGATGCGCAGATCGTCCCAGGCCGAGCCAATATCCTTGCTGACCACGAACCGCATCCGGTCGCGGCTGAGCGCGGACTTCGCGCCCACACAGGGGAATTCGGTCGATTTGACGAACGCGCGGAAGCGCTCCGCCAGCGGATGCGCGGAATCGTTGCAAGGTTTCAGCATCGCCGCTCAACGCGCCAGCCGCCAAGTGGTTCACATGAAAAGGGCCGGCCCCCGGATGCAGACCAGCCCAATTCAGTCACGCATGTTCAGGTCTTAGCGGCGGCAGTAGCCGGGACGGTCCGACCGGTCGATCTCGCGTCCGGCGAGCGCGCCGACCACGCCGCCCAGAACGGTGCCGAGGGTCTTGTCACCGCGACCTGCGATCGCATTACCGGCAAGGCCACCGGCGATCGCGCCGACGATCGTACCGCCATCGCCGTCACGGCACTTTTGAGCCGCGCGCGAGCGATAATTGTAGCGGCGGTCGCCCCGACGGTATTCACGATAACCGTCGCGCTGATAGCCGCGGCCGTCGCGATAGCCGTCACGCTGATAGCCGCGATCATCGCGATGCTCGTAGCGGCTCTGTGCCGCTGCTTCGGTCGCGGGGACAAGCGCGGTGCCGGTCATCGCCAGCGCGGCGCCGATCAGGGAAAGCTTCTTGATCATGTCGGGTCTCCTTGTTCGTGCAATTCGTTGAACAAGGGATTCGCACAATCGGGTTGAGCGATGCCTGAATGCGCTCGTTATCCGCCGTTCAGGGTCGTTACGAATTGTCAGGGAGGGGGTGCCGGTGCGGCCGTAGCGCCCAAGGGGGGAGTGCCCTGTCCCGGTACGCAACACGGGAAATCGGGCAGGGCGTTCGGATCGCACCGGCATGTCGGGCAGGTCCGCGAAATACGCCGCGGAACAGCTTGGCTGTCATTTAGATGAACGGCGTTGAGCGCTGGCTGAACGACGCTGTTATCTGAGGTTCAGCTTTGCGGCACGATTGCGGCCGTTATGAAGGGGCGGCGATGCGCATCCTCCTGTCAATCCTGCTGGTGCTGCTATTCCTCCCCGACTGGTCGGGCGAGCCACGGCTGCCGCTGTTACCCGACCATGCGACGATTCGGGTGGAGCAGGTCGCGCTCGTCGGACGCGACCCCGCGCGTGTCACGCTGGGTGGGCTGACCTATATCGGCGGGGTCGTGCTGCACGGGCCGGGGCCAGCGTTCGGGGGCTTTTCGGCGATGATGGTGGAGGGTGAGCGGTTCACCCTGCTCAGCGACGGCGGAAACATCGTGTCGTTTACGATGGGCGGCGATTGGACCCCGCGTGCGGTGCGCTTCGCCGCGCTGCCCGCCGGCCCGGGGCGCGGCTGGCACAAGCGCGAGCGCGACAGCGAATCGCTGACACGCGATCCCGCGACCGGCCAACTTTGGGTGGGGTTCGAGCGGGCGAACGAAATCTGGCGCTATGCCCCCGGTTTTGCTGCGGCTCAGGCGCATTCCGCACCCCCGGCGATGGCGAAATGGTCGAGCAATGGCGGGGCCGAGGCCATGGTCCGCTTGCGGAATGGCCGATTCGTCGTGCTGGCCGAGGATCGCCGGGGCAGTGCCAAGGGCACGGTGCGGGGCCTGGCGTTCAATGGTGATCCGGTG
This sequence comes from uncultured Alphaproteobacteria bacterium, assembly GCA_942493255.1. GTDB lineage: Bacteria > Pseudomonadota > Alphaproteobacteria > Sphingomonadales > Sphingomonadaceae > Sphingomonas. The sequence goes on from OW818683.1 coordinate 652,850, forward strand.
AAGGCGCCGCGCAACGGCTTCACCTTCAGCTACCGCCCCCCGCGCGGTTTCAAGCCAACCGATATGGCGGAGCTGCCAGACGGGCGAATCGCGATCCTCAACCGACGCTTCGCCGTTTCGAGTGCCTTTACGGCGGCGCTGACATTGGTCCCGCGCGCCGCGATTCGGCCCGGCGCGATCGTCACGGGGCGTGAGGTTGCGCGATTCGAATCGCCGGTCCGCCACGATAATTTCGAAGCGCTGGCCGTGGTGCGGGAGGGCAGGGACACGATTCTGTGGATCGCGTCGGACGATAACCAGTGGCCCGTGCAACGTTCGCTGCTGCTCAAGTTCCGGCTGGATATGTAGCGGGAGCGGGCCGGGCCGCCTCAGCGAAGCTGAAAAACGCGCCTACTTGCTCCGCAAAAACGCCGAACGGCCCGCATCCCGGATGGGAGCGGGCCGATCAGAGACGGCGAACCCCGAAGGGATCAGGCCGCGGCGACCGCCTTCTTGACGATCTCGCGCTTCAGGCGACGCGCGCGCAGCGACAGCTTGTCGTCGCCGGTCTTCAGCAGCCAGTTGTCGAGGCCGCCATTGTGCTCGACCGAGCGCAGGCCGTGCGTCGACACGCGCAGACGGATCGAGCGCTCAAGCGACTCGGACATCAGCGTCACATTCTGCAGGTTGGGCAGAAAGGTACGCTTGGTCTTGTTATTGGCGTGGGAAACATTGTGTCCCACCTGCCGGCCCTTGCCGGTCAGCTCGCAAATGCGCGACATCGGATCATTCCTAGGTTTCAGCCTGTCCGGCGGTGCCGGGAAAGAGCGGCCCGATAACGGGGCAGGGCGATTTCGTCAACCGTACATCGCCTTGTTTCGTACCGTGCGCGCAACCCCTATGGTCAATGATGCGTTATTTCGCAAACGATTCGAACAGGGAGATCGGACTCGATGCGTGGACTTCTAGCAATTCTCGGTCTGGCGGCCGTCGTGGTCGTGGTGCTGATGTCACTCGGCATGCTCAGCATCAACATGCAGCCGGGTTCGTTCCCGACGGTCAAGTTCGAAGGGGGCAAGGCGCCAAGCGTCGCCGCCGATGTCGGCGATGTCGGCATGGGGACCACCAACAAGACGATCCAGGTGCCGACCATCACCATGGAGAACAAGACGATCCAGGTCCCGACCGTCGAGGTCGAGAAGGCTCAGCCGACCCCGGCGGCCAAGTAATCCGCATATCCCAAGCGGCGGCGGCACGCAGTGGCGGGCCGTCGCCGCTTCGGGCATAGCGGTTGCATGTTTCCGCTGCCCGAACCCATGCGCGCCGCGCTCGACGCTGCCCGTGCCGCCGCCGAGACGAGCGAAGTGCCGGTCGGCGCGGTGGTGATGCAGGGGGGGCGCGTCGTCGCGGTCGCGGCCAACGCGCCGCGTACGTTGCACGATCCGACCGCTCATGCCGAGATTCTGGCGATTCGCGCCGCCGCGCAGGCGCTGGGTCGCGATCGGCTGGAGGATTGCGATCTGTGGGTGACGCTGGAGCCGTGCGCGATGTGCGCCGGCGCCATTGCCCATGCCCGCATCGCCCGCCTCTATTATGGTGCGAGCGACACGAAGGGCGGCGCGGTCGAGCATGGCCCGCGCTTCTTTACTCAACCCACGTGCCATCACCGCCCGGAAGTCTATCCGGGGATCGGTGAGGGCGAGGCGGGAGCGCTGCTGCGCGAGTTCTTCGCCGCGCGGCGGTAATCTCCCTCTCTCCACTTGCGGGAGAGGGCCGGGGAGAGGGGGCTGATGTAGCGGCTCCTGCCGATCCGACAGCCCCCTCTCCCGGCGGCGCTTCGCGTGCCACCCTCTCCCCGCAAGCGGAGAGAGGGGAAGTCACAGATCAGCGCATGTCGCTTTCCCGAATCGGGACAATCTTGATTTCGACGCGACGGTTCTGCGCCCGGCCTTCGACCGAGTCGTTCGATGCGATTGGCTGGGTTTCGCCATAGCCAAGCGTTTCGAGGCGCGCGGCCTCGACGCCGCGCGACACCAGATAGTCGGCGACCGCGCCCGCGCGGCGTTCGGACAGGCCCTGGTTATAGCTGTCCGACCCGGTCGAATCGGTGTGGCCGTACACATCGACGTACGTCTGGTTGTAGCGGTCGAGTACGTCGGCGACCTTGTCGAGCGTCGGGCGGAACTGCGACTGTACCGTCGCGCTGTCGGTCGCAAAGGTGATGCCCGATGGCATCGACAGGATCAGGTCGTCGCCGCGGCGGATCACTTCGACATCGGTGCCGGCGGTACGCTCGCGAATCTCGCGCTCCTGACGGTCCATATAGTTGCCGATCGCGGCGCCCGCGACTGCACCGATGCCCGCGCCGACGATCTTCTCGGTCCGGTCACGGCGGCCACCGACGATGTCACCGAGCAGATAGCCGCCCAGCGCGCCGCCGATCGCGCCGATGCCGGCCTTTGAAATCCGCTGCTGGCCAGTGACCGGATCGGTCACGCAGGCGCCGGTCAGCGCCAGCGCGGCGACGGCGGGGATCATGGCCCAGTTGGTGGGAATACGCATTTAAACCTCCTTGAACTTTCGCGCGACAAACGGCCTGGAAACGCCCTTGTTCCGCCTGCGCACCGATGTGCTTTGAATCGCCGGTTGTGAAACGGGGCTGAATGCGACTATGGGGGAGGCAGGCCAATGGACCCGCTTCCCCCCATACCCTGGATCGATGTCGCGATCATTCTCGCACTGGTCGCGCTCAACGGCGTGTTTGCCATGTCCGAGCTTGCGATCGTGTCGGCGCGCAAGGCGCGGCTGGAAGCGATGCTGCGCAGCGGTCGTCGCGGCGTGCAGACCGCGCTCGACCTGGCGTCGGACCCCGGCAAGTTCCTGTCGACCGTCCAGATCGGCATCACCCTGATCGGCATCATCAACGGCGCCTATTCGGGTGCGAGCCTCGGCATGCCCATGGCCGCACGGATCGAGGCGCTGGGGGTAGAGACCGAGCTGGCGGAGACGATCGGCTTCGCCATCGTCATCGCCTTCACCACCTATGCCTCTCTCATCATGGGCGAGCTGGTGCCCAAACAGTTCGCGCTGCGCTCGCCCGAGCCGATCGCGGCGCTGGTCGCGACGCCGATGCTGTGGCTGGCGTGGATCACCGCGCCGATCGTGTGGGTGCTCGACAAGAGCAGCGCGCTGGTCTTCCGCGTGCTCGGGCTCAACCGCGAATCCGAGAATCGCGTGACCGCCGAAGAGCTGCACATGATCTTTGCCGAGGCGACGCATTCGGGCGTGATCGAGGAGCATGAGCGCTCGATCATCTCCGGCGTCGTCCGCCTGGCTGACCGGCCGGTGCGCGAGGTGATGACGCCGCGTACCGATGTCGACTGGATCGATGTCAATCTCGACGAAACCGCGATCCGTGCGGCGCTGGCCGCAACCCCGCACACGCGCCTGCCGGTTGCAGACGGCTCGGTCGATGCGGTTATCGGCGTGGTGCAGGCGCGCGACGTCGTGACTGCGCTGATCGAAGGGCGTCCGCTCGACCTGCGTGCGCTGGCGCAACCGGCGCCGGTGCTGCCCGATCAGGTCGATGCGATGGATGCGCTCGGCGCGCTCCGCCGCGCGGCGGTGCCGATGGGCTTCGTCCATGACGAATATGGGCATTTCGAGGGGATCGTGACCCCCGCCAATCTGCTTGCGGCGATTGCGGGCGATTTCCTGTCCGATGTCGATGCGGGGGACAATCCGTCGATTACCGTGCGGGACGACGGGTCGCTGCTGGTGTCGGGCCAGCTTGCCGCCGACGCGCTGGCCGACCGAATCAAGATCGAACTGCCCGAGGATCGCGATTATGCGACCGTCGCCGGGCTCGCGCTGGCGGTGCTCAAGCGGCTGCCCAATGAGGGCGAGAGCTTTGTCGAGCAAGGCTGGCGGTTCGAGATCGTCGACATGGACGGGCACAAGATCGACAAGCTGCTGGTCAGCGAAGTCGCGGATTAACTCTCCGCTTCGCGTTCCTCAGCCGCGCGTTCTGCCTCCTCCCGCGCCTGCTTCCGCTGACGACGCAGGCGATTGCCCCACCAGAGGATCGTGATTGCACCCGCGGCGAGGATCGCGATCAGGACCATGTGCGAGACCGTCACCCAAGCGAAGGTCTCGGCAATCCCCGCCGGCGGAACATACGGTTTTTCATCCATCGGTCAGGCCTCCCCGCGTCATTGCGTAGTCGAAATGCGCGAAGCGGCCGATCGGGCCCGTCAATCCTTCGCCGCGCTGCGCACTTCCTGCACCGCCGCGAGCTGGGCGAGCTTGAGGAATTCATTGCGCCAATAGCCCTGCGGATTGCCCGCAAGGCCCCGGATCGCAGCGTAGCTGTAGCCGCCGAGATATTTGTCGCCGCGCAATTTCTGGCCCAGCGCAGCGACCGCAACGGCAAACGCCATGTCGCCGCGCGGCGCCGACGCGGTGCGCAGCAGCGCTGCCGGAACCGGCCTTTCGATCAGCCGCGACGCATCCTCGCCCGGCAGCTTGTAGCGCAGCTTGACGAACGCCAGTTCGCGGCCCGACGCGGTCGGCGCGGGCGGGCGGTTGCCGTCATAGCGGCGGTCGGGCAGCCAGCCCTTGCCGCCCGCCGGGACCACTTCGTAGAGCGCCGTCACCTGATGCCCTGCGCCGATGTCGCCGGCATCGACCGCGTCATTGTCGAAATCCTCCTCGGCCAGTGCGCGGTTTTCATATCCGATCAGGCGGTACTGGCTGACCTGCGCCGGGTTGAACTCGACCTGCACCTTCACATCCTTGGCGATGGTGAACAGCGAGGCGGACAGCTCGTCGTCGAGCACCTTCTGCGCCTCCATCGCCGAATCGATATAGGCGTAGTTGCCGTTGCCGAGATCGGCGATGCGCTCCATCAACGCCTCGTTGTAATTGCCTTCGCCGAAACCGAGTGTGGTCAGGGTGACGCCGGTGTCGCGATACTTCTTCACCATCGCCTCCAGCGCCTTGTTGTCGCTGACCCCGACGTTGAAGTCGCCATCGGTGGCGACGAAGATGCGGTTGATCCCGCCCTTGATGAAATTCGCGCTGGCGATGTCATAGGCGAGCTGGATCCCCGCCGCCCCGGCGGTCGAGCCGCCGGCTTCAAGGCAGTCGAGCGCCGCGCGGATGTGCTTCGGACTGGAGGTCGGGTCGAGCACCACGCCTGCTGCGCCGGCATAGACGACGATCGAGACGCGGTCCTTGGGCGTGAGCTTGTCGGCGAGCATCGTCAGCGCGCGTTTGACCAAGGGCAGCTTGTCGTCGCTGCTCATCGATCCCGACACATCGACCAGGAACACGAGGTTGACCGCCGGTCGTCCCTGCGCGGTCACGTCATAGCCGCGCAGCCCGATGCGGACGAGGCGGGTGTCGGGGTTCCACGGCGTCTGTGCGACATCGGTGGTGACACTGAACGGCTGCTGCCGCGATGCGGGCAGGGGATAATCGTAGCGGAAATAGTTGATCATCTCCTCGGTCCGCACGGCTTCGGCCGGGGGCGTCTGCCCCTTTTGCAGAAAGCGGCGGACGTTGGAGTAGGCGCCGGTGTCGACATCGACCGAGAATGTGGAGACCGGTGCGGTCGCGACCGACTGGACAGCGGCGACCTCCTTGCCCTCATAGCGTTCGCGATTGTCTGCCGCGCCATAGGGGGCCGTGGCCGCATAGCCCGGTGCAACCCGCTTCGCCGCGAAGTCTGCCGACGACCCCGGTGCGATCTGAGGCGCGGGCGCGGACACCATCGGGGGCGGCGGCGGAGCAGGCGGCGCGGCGAAGTAACGACGTTGGGGCATCGCCGACCCTGGACGATATCCGCCGCTGCCGATCTTGCACCGCACCGGCGAGTCATTGTCGGCGCGGGGTGGGGCCGGTGGGCGGACGTGCGCAGCGGGCGGGGGCGGGGCGGCTGCACCCAGCAGCGAGAGCGAAACGAGCGCAGCAGTGCGGTGCATATGCGGTCCCCTTGGTCGCGAAGGAACCACAGGGCTGCGCCCGTCCGGATGAGCGGCAGATGAATGGGTGATAATGTTACATCGGTTGACTGAAAGTGTCAGAATTGGTCCGCGACTTGTATCCGTGCGCGCATCTTTCGTGGCGTCTGCAACTAGGAGATAGCTCCTTCCCAAAAGCGCGGCCGTTCATCGGCGGAAGAGGCCCAAGATTTGGAGAATAGGTGTGACCTTTTTTTCGCTGTTACCGAGAAGCTACTTGCTCGCGCTGGTGACATTGTCAGGCGCCACATCCGATTTGGTCGCGAGCAGTGTCGCGTTGCCCGGCGCGGAGGAAGAGAAGATGCCGGTCATCGAAAAATGGACATTTTTTCGGGATGATACCGAATGCAAGATGCAGATCGGATTGCCGTCAGAAACGGGTCAACTGGAGACGGGCGTTGTTATCACTCGTGATGATATTCGTGGACAGGCAAGCCTGACAATCATCAATTCAAGCTTTGACGCATTTACTCCACGGCAGTACACACCGATGGACGTTGCCCTGCTCAAGAACGGGGTTATTTGGGAATCCTATCTGAAATCGGATTTCTTTCCGCACAAGACGCTTTACGGTCCGTCAGTATTCGCCTTCTTCACGGCCGAATTCACTGAAGAGCTCGAGCAATCCGATGCAATCGGAGTCGTTCGCGGCGAGAAGGTCGAGTTGGCGTTGACGCTGATGGACGCCAAATCTGCTCTTGTCGCGCTCAAGCAATGTGCGGCCAAGCTCGCACTGGATCGATCCGATGCGGGGTATGATGCGAAGCTGGTCACGCAGCAAGCCGAGGCTATCGCACCAGAGACGTGGTTTAATAGCGCGGACTACCCAGCTGAATCTCGCCGGCTGGGCCAAGAGGGAACAGTCGCCTTTGATCTGGACGTCGATCCCATTGGGCTGGCCGGAAAATGCAACATCACCTCGTCGAGCGGACACTCTCTTCTCGACAAACACACTTGCATATTAGCCATCCGCCGAGCTCGTTTCGAGGGTGCTAAGACGGCAGCGGGTTCCGAGGCATGGGGGCGCTACCAAGGTCGTTTCAAATGGGTTTTGAAGGATTGATGGCAACTCAGCGCCGTTCCCGCGCCACTTCACGCCAGCCGATGTCACGGCGGGCGAAGCCGCTGGGAAAGTCAATCGCATCGACCGCGCGATAGGCGGCGGCCTGCGCCTCGGTGACGGTTGCGCCGGTGGCGGTGACTGTGAGCACGCGGCCACCAGCTGCCACGAGCGTGCCGCCGGCCAGCCGGGTACCGGCCTGAAACACCTTCGCGCCGGTCGCCTCGGCCGCAGCGATCCCACCGATCGCGCCGCCGGATTTGGGCGTGCCGGGATAGCCGTTCGCCGCCATCACTACGGTCAACGCGGTGTCGGCGCTGAAGCGGGGTGCCGCACGGTCGGCGAGCGTCCCCGCCTCGGTCGCCAGCATCAGATCGAGCAGGTCATCCTCCAGCCGCATCATCAGCACCTGGCATTCGGGGTCGCCGAAGCGGGCGTTGTACTCGATCAGCTTGGGGCCGGTGCGGGTGAGCATCAGCCCGGCATAGAGCACGCCCGAATAGGGAGTGCCCGCCTTGGCCATCCCGGCAATCGTCGGCTTGATGATCGTCTCGATCGCCTCGGCTTCCAGCGCGGGGGTCAGAACAGGGGCGGGGCTGTAGGCACCCATGCCGCCTGTATTCGGCCCAATATCGCCATCGCCGACGCGCTTGTGGTCCTGCGCAGAGCCAAAGGTGACGAAGTTCGTGCCGTCGGTGATGACGAAGAAGCTCGCTTCCTCGCCCTCCAAAAACTCCTCGATCACTGCCTCGCCGCCGGGCTTTTCGAAGATCGCGGCGATCGCGGCCTGTGCCTCTTCCTCGCTCATCGCGACGGTGACGCCCTTGCCCGCGGCGAGGCCGTCGGCCTTGATCACGACCGGACGCCCGAAATCGCGCGCCAGCACCGCGCGGGCGGTGTCGAGATCGCGCACGCGGACATAGCCTGCGGTCGGGATATTCTCGCGCGCGCACAGATCCTTGGTGAAGCCCTTCGACCCCTCCAGTTGCGCAGCCGCCTGGCTCGGGCCGAACACCGGCAGACCAGCGGCGCGCAGCGCGTCGCTAAGGCCATCGACCAACGGCGCTTCGGGCCCAACCACGACGAAGCCGATCGCATGGGCGCGGCAGAACTCGATCACCGCCGCGTGATCGGTCAGCTTTACGTCGTGACAGACCGCATGATCGGCGATTCCGGGGTTGCCGGGGATCGCATGCAGGCTATCGAGCCGGGGCGATTGCGCGAGCTTCCAGGCGAGCGCATGTTCGCGGCCACCCGACCCAAGCAACAGGACATTCATGTCAGACCCCTTCGACGATATCGATACGCCGCGGCTCGTAGCCGAGGGGCGGGAGGGGGACAATGATGCGCCGCTGTCGGTCGGCGAATTGTCGCACCGGCTGAAGCGCATGGTCGAAAGCGAGTTCGGCCATGTCCGGCTGCGCGGCGAGATTTCGGGGTATAAGCGTGCGGCGTCGGGCCATGTCTATCTGGCGCTGAAGGACGCCGATGCGGTGATCGACGGCGTGATGTGGCGCGGCGCGGCGGACCGGCTGCCGTTTCGCCCGCAGGACGGGATCGAGGTCGTCGCGACGGGCAAGCTGACAACCTATCCGGGGCGGTCGAAATATCAGATCGTGATCGACCGGATGGAGCTGGCCGGCGAAGGCGCGCTGATGGCGCTGTTCGAGAAGTTGAAGGCGCAGCTGGCTGGCGAAGGGCTGTTCGACGTGTCGCGCAAGCAGCCACTGCCGTTCGCGCCGCGCGTGATCGGCGTCGTCACCTCGCCCACCGGCGCGGTGATCCGCGATATCCTGCACCGCCTCGCCGATCGTTTCCCGACGCACGTCCTCGTGTGGCCGGTCAAGGTGCAGGGCGATGGTGCGGCGGCGGAGGTCGCGGCGGCGGTGCGCGGGTTCGACGCGATGCCGCTCGACGGCCCGGTGCCGCGCCCGGATCTGGTGATCGTCGCACGTGGCGGCGGGTCGATCGAGGATTTGTGGGCGTTTAACGAAGAGCCGGTGGTGCGTGCGGTCGCGGCGTGCCGCATTCCGGTGATCTCGGCGGTCGGGCATGAGACCGATACGACGTTGTGCGATTTCGCGGCGGACGTGCGTGCGCCGACCCCCACCGCTGCGGCGGAAATGGCGGTGCCGGTGCGCGCGGATCTCGCCAACGCGATCGCCACGCTGGCGCTGCGGACCGAGCGCTGCGTGCGCCGATACCATTCACGCGGCGGCGAGCAGTTGCAGGCGCTGGTCCGCGTCCTTCCGCGCCGCGACGCGTTGCTGGGACCGCAGCGGCAAAAGGCGGACGATATCGGCGCGCGGCTCGATCGCGGGTTGGAGCGGCGGGTGACGGTGGCGCGCGGCGTGCTCGACCGCGCCGCCGGGGCGCTGCGTCCGGCGGTGCTGGAGCGCAAGCTGGAGGGGCTGCGGCACCGGCTTGAGGGCACGAGCAAGCTGCTCGATGCGGTCAATCCCGACAATCTGTTGCAGCGCGGCTATGTCCGCGTCGGTGCCAAGGCGACCGGCAAGGTGATCGCCAGCGCAGCCGATGCACGCGCCGCCGGGGCGCTGACGCTCCAGTTCGGAGACGGAACCGTGGACGCGCGGGTTGAGCGCAGCGGCGGCAAGCCCTATGCTGAGGGCAAGCCCGAACAGCCCGGCCTGTTCTGACCCGACCCCGAAGCGAAGAGTGAGCGTTGCCATGCTGATGTCGTCCAATTCCGCCCGTCCGGCGCGGCTTCATTATATGGCGAACGGCTTTCGCGTGCTGTCCTCAGGTGATCATGTCGTGTGCGCGGTGAGCGGGGAGAAGATTCCGCTCGACGCGCTGCGCTACTGGAGCGTCGCGGATCAGGAGGCGTATGCCTCGGCCGAGATCGCGACGAAGGCGATGACCACGACGTGAGGGCGATCGGGGGGACGATCATCGCTGGCACGACGCTTGTGCTGATGGGTACATGCAGCATGGCGTCCGATCCGGTCGCGCGCGCGGTCGCCGCGCCGCAATCGGCGCAGGCGCGCAACGCCTTTCGCTTCGATGGGCCGATGATTCAGGGCGGCACCGTGCTCGGCACGGCGCCTGCGCTGACCAGCCGGGTGACGCTGGACGGACGCGACGTGCCGGTTGCTCCCGATGGCCGGTTCCTGATCGCGTTCGATCGCGACGCGGCTGCGCGCGCCGAGCTGATCGCGATCCGCGTCGATGGCAGCAGCCTGCGCCAGACGCTGACGGTCCAGCCGCGCGCCTGGCGGATCGAGCGGCTGAACACGCTTCCGCGTTTTGCCCAGCCAAGCGCCGAGTTCGAACGCCGCCGCCCCGCCGAACTGGCGCAGATCAATGCCGCGCGCGCCAAGTCGAACACCGTTCAGGGTTGGCGGCAGGAATTCATGTGGCCGGTGACCGGCCGCATCTCCGGCCTGTTCGGGTCGCAGCGCATCTACAAGGGCGAGCCCGGCGCCTATCATTCCGGGATCGACGTCGCCCGCCCGAGCGGCACGCCGATCATCGCCCCCGCCGACGGGGTCGTTATCCTGGCTGCGCAGCAGGACTTCACGCTGGAGGGCAAGCTGCTGATGCTTGACCATGGCATGACCCTCAACAGCGCGTTCCTGCATCTGTCGCGGATCGACGTGAGGGTCGGGGACGTGGTGCGCCGCGGGCAGACGATCGGCGCGATCGGCACCACGGGGCGCTCGACCGGGCCGCATCTCCATTGGGGGATGAAATGGGGCAATGCGCGGATCGACCCGTTGCTGATCGCGGGGTCGATGCCGGTCACGGCGGATTAGGGGCGCGCGGCCTACACACGCTATGTGACGTTTTTGTCACGGCATGGCAACTTTGCGACAGTCTGTTTGACAGAGTCTTGTGCGGCGGATCGTTACAGCCGTATCGATACCCGATCTGCGCGGCTTTTGTTGCGCGTGAAATCCGGGGCATCCGATGCGGTGCTCCGAAAAACGGGGAGCTTCATATGGTATCGAATGTTCGTAGGCGCCTGCTTACCTCGACCTTGCTGATCGGCGGCATTGTCGCAAGTCCGGCCTTCGCTCAAACCGAAGAGGCTCCGGCTGAGGGTGAGGCAATCGTCATCACCGGTTCGCGCATCGTGCGCCCGAACCTTGAGGCGAACAGCCCGGTCACCAGCGTCACCGGCCTTGAGACCACTCAGAATGCCGACGTCACGCTCGACACGTTCCTGAACACGCTGCCGCAGGTCAATCCGGCCGGCACGACCACGTCGAACAACCCCGGCAACGGCGGTCAGTCGAACATCGATCTTCGCGGCCTGGGTGCCAACCGCAACCTGGTGCTGGTCGATGGTCGCCGTCCGATGGTGTCGGCGTCGAACCAGACGGTCGATCTTAACACGATTCCGCAGGGCCTGATCGAGCGCATCGACGTTCTGACCGGCGGTGCTGGTGCGGCCTATGGTGCCGACGCAATCGCGGGTGTCGTCAACATCATCCTGAAGGACGATTTCGAGGGCGTCGATCTGCGCGCCAACTATTCGAACTCGCTCCGCGAGACGGATGCGCGCGAATATCAGATCAGCGGCACGATCGGCGGCAACTTTGCCGATAATCGCGGCAACTTCGCACTGTCGGTCGAATATGCCGAGCGTCAGGGCCTGATCAAGGCGCAGCGCCCGTTCGCGGCACAGGCGACCTCGACCACCGGTTCGTTCCCGACCGGCTCGCTCGTGGACAGCGCGGGCAACCCGTACAGCCAGACGGTCGTCAATTCGATTTTCACGGCCTATGGTGTGCCCACTGCGCAGCTCCCGCGGACCAACCAGCTGGCGTTCAACTCGGACGGCACGCTGTTCGGTGTCGGTACGTTCAACTCCGCGGTCGACGTCACGAACTTCCGCTACAGCCTGAGCTCGCCGGCAAACCCGAACCTCAACTATTTCCCTGACTTCTACTCGTACAATTTCGATATCGTGAACATCCTCGTGCTGCCGCTCGAGCGCTATTCGGCGTTCACCCGCGGCAATTACAAGGTGAACGACGCGTTCGAGTTCTTCGTCCAGGGCGCATACACCAACTACAACTCGGCCACCGCGCTGGCGCCGACGCCGGTCAGCACTGGCATCGTCAATACCAACAGCACCGCGTCTGGCTTGAACGCCCGCTCGCCATTGGTGAACCTGCTGCAGGACAGTGGCACGAATATCGGCCAGGCGGCCCGTATTACGGGTTTCGTTGTGCCGGTGAGCAACCCGTTCCTGCAGGCGTCGCCGGATCTGGTCGCGCTGGTCAACTCGCGCACGGGCAACGATCCGAACCTGGCAGGCTCAGGTGCGGCTGAAGGCGTGCGTATCGGCTATCGTTTCCTCGGCACCGGCCTGCGTGAGCAGCAGCTTGAGAACGAGGTCATCCAGGGCATGGCTGGTCTGCGCGGCGAGTTCGCGCCCAACTGGCGCTACGAGGCCTATTACTCGTGGGGCAAGACGGTCATCGACCAGCGCGCCACCGGCAACGTCAATGTCCAGAAGGTGCAGCAGCTGCTCGAAGCGCCGGATGGCGGCGTCAGCCTGTGCGCCGGCGGCTTCAACCCGTTCGGTATCCAGCCCTTCTCGCAGGCGTGCGTCGATTTCGTCGATGAAGTGGGCGTGACCAAGACGACCTTCACCCAGAAGATCGCGCAGGCGTACATCACCGGTCAGCTCGCCGAGCTGCCTGCGGGTCCGCTGTCGGTCGTGTTCGGCGCCGAAAAGCGCGATTTCCGCTACGAGTTCGATCCCGGTGCGCTGTTCGGTCCGATTGCCGGTTTCAACACTGGCACGCCCGATCTTGGCACCAACAGCTTCCTCGACTTCTTCGCCGAAGCGTCGATTCCGATCCTCAAGGACAGCCCCTGGGCCGAGAATCTTGAGCTGAGCCTGTCGGCGCGCCATTCGAAGAGCGATTTCAACGACATCCAGAATGGCATCGACGGATCGCCGTCGAACGACTGGTCCTATGGCGGCACGCTGACCTGGTCGCCGGTGCGCGAACTGCGTTTCCGCGCCAGCTATCAGCATTCGGTGCGCGCGCCGAACTTTGGTGAACTGTTCTCGGGCGGCGGCAGCTTCCCGCAGATCTTCGATCCGTGCTCGACCAACTCGAACTTCCGCGCGACGCGCGGCGGCGCAGCTCGGGATATCTGCGAAGCGACCGGGGTTGGTACCGGCAACCTGGACAGCTTTGTCGCGACCCCGGGTGCTCAGGCGTTCATCACGGTGACGGGCAACCCGAACCTAAAGCCTGAAAAGTCCGACGCATTCACCGCAGGGTTCGTGTTCAACGCGCTGGGCTTCACCGGCTCGATCGATTATTACAACATCAAGGTCAACGACACGATCTTCTCGCCAGACGTGAACGAGATCATCGCGTCATGCTATGGCTATAACGAGATCAATCCCAACCTGGATGAAACCAACGCCTATTGCGATGGGCTGTTCCGTTCGAACAATAACATCGCAGCGATCTTTCTTCCGGCCGAGTTGGGTGGTGACTCGAATGGTTATTTCCAGGCGGTCAACCAGGGGTCGGTCAAGACTTCGGGTATCGACTTCCAGCTTGGTTACAACCTGCCGACCGAGTTCGTCGGGCCGGAATCGTCGATCAACTTCAACCTGCTCGTCAACTATCTGTTCGACTTCAAGGTTACCGGCCTTGGTGGTCTGCAGACCGACTATGCGGGTACCGCTTCGTACTTCGGCGCTGGTCTCGGCACCAGCTTCCCGGAATGGAAGGGGACGATGAATGTCGGCTTCAACCTGAACAAGGGCCTCTCGCTGCAGAGCCGCGTGCGGTACATCGATGCGATGGAGAACCGTGCGGCGCGTCAGTATATCGGCGAGACGTTCACTGGCCCGGGTTCGGTCTGGTACTTCGACTACGCGCTGCAGGGCCAGGTCGAGAACATGACGCTGCGTCTGGGTCTGAACAACGCGTTCAACCGTAAGCCGCCGACGTACGCCCCGAACGTGCAGTCGGGCACCGATCCGTCGACCTATGACGTCATCGGCCGTCGCTTCTATGTGTCGGCACGGCTCAAGTTCTGATCTGACCGAACCAACACCTTTTGAAGGGCGAGGCGATTGCCTCGCCCTTCTTTTTTGGGGCAGAGTGCGCGCAATCGGTTTGACACACAGCACGCGCGCAGCCGCTGGCATGATCGCGATGCGCGGGTTCGGATAACAGCATGAACATCCAGCAGACTCTGCAACAGGCAGCCGCCCTTTTCAGTCGCGGCGACCCAAAGGGGGCACGGCAGCTGGGCGAACAGGTGCTCAAGGTCGCGCCCAACAATCCAGCGGCGTTGCAGATCGTCGGCATCGCCCATTGCCAGCTGGGCGCGCCAAAAATGGGCGTGCCGCTGCTGCGCAGGGCGCTCAAGGCGGGGGGCGACAATCCCGGATCACGGTTCAATCTGGCGCGTGCGCTGTTCGATGCCGGCGAACTGGTCGAGGCCGAGGCGCTGGCGGCTGCGCCGGGTCAACCGGACGCAATGCGCCGGCTTCACGCCGACACTCTCAAGGCGTTGGGGCGCCCGTGGGAAGCCGCGATGGCGTATCAGCAGATCGTCGACGCCAACCCGCAAGATGCGGATAGCTGGAACAATCTTGGCAATGTCCGGCACGAGCTCGGCGAGCTTGAGACTGCCCTGGCTGCCTTGCAGCAAGCGCGGGTTCTGCGCCCGGACTCCGCCATCATTCACACCAATATGGGCCGCGTCCTCGCGTCCATGTCCCGCTATGAGGATAGCGCGGTGGTGTTTCAGGAAGCAGTGCGGCTCGATCCGCGCAATCCCGCCGTCCTGCTCGAATACGGCCACGCGCTCACCCGGCTCGACCGGTCGCGCGAGGCGCTGGTCGCCTATGCCGACGCCGCGCGGATCGATGCGGCCAACCCCGAGATCTTCGTTGCCATGGGACTGGCGTTCATGGATCTGGAGGATCGCGCGCGCGCCGAGCAATCCTATCGCTTCGCGCTGAATGCCAAGCCCGATTTCGGTCCTGCATCCCTGAACCTGGGCATCCTGCTCGAACAGGGCAATCGCATTTCGGAGCTTGAGGCGCTGCTGCGCCAGGCGGAGTCACGCGGCGCGAAGGGCGCCGATCTCGATTATCTCAAGGCGATGGTGCTGCGGCGCAAGGGCGATCTCGACGCGGCGCTGCCGCTCGCCCGCGATGCGCGCTCGGCCTCTATCAATCCGGCGGTGCGATCCCATTTCGTCGGGCAGGTTGCCGATCAGCTGGGCGAGACGGGCCTTGCGTTCGCCGCGTTCGAAGAGATGCACTGGGCGATGGCGCAATCCCCGCTGGGGCAAGGTGTCGATCGTCGCGCCTATCAGGCCGAGGTCGAGCAGCTCGCGGCGCGAACCACGCCGGAGTGGTTCGAGCGCTGGCCCGCCATCACCCTGCCGCGTGAACCGGCATCGCCCGCGTTCATGGTCGGCTTTCCGCGCTCCGGCACGACGCTGCTCGACACGATCCTGCTCGGTCACAAATCTGTGCATGTTCTGGAAGAAGTGCCGATCCTGTCGCATGTCGCTGATGAATTGGGGGCCTTCCACCGGATTGGCGAGATTGGCGAGGACGAAGCCGCGCGGCTGCGCGGACGCTATTTCGAAGAACTGGCGCGGGTCGCACCGGATGCGGACGGCAAGCTGATTGTCGACAAGAATCCGCTGTCGATGCTGCGCGCGCCGTTGATCCACCGCCTGTTCCCGGATGCCAAAATCATCTTTGCCATGCGGCATCCGTGCGACGTGGTGCTGAGCTGCTTCATGCAGAACTTCAAGCTGACCCAGGCGATGGCAAGCTTCCTCGATCTGACGAGCGGGAGTCTGCTCTACGACCGGGTGATGGCCTATTGGCGCCAATGCAGGGGGATCTTCCCGCTCGATGTGCACGAAGTCCGCTACGAAGCGATGATCGCGGATGTCGAGGGCGTGGTCCGCCCGGTCTTCGACTTTCTGGGACTGGAGTGGGATCCGGCGGTGCTGGACCATCAGCGCACGGCACAGGCGCGCGGGTTCATCCGTACGCCGAGCTATGGGCAGGTGACCGAACCGATCTACACGCGTGCGACGGGGCGATGGGAACGCTATCGCCCGCAGCTGGCGCAGATTCTGCCGATCCTGGAGCCGTGGGTGGCCGAATTCGGTTATGGCAGCACGGCGCTGCTCGAGCCGGGCGCTGCCGGTTGAACTTGCATGTGAACTGACTAGCCTGTCAGTGTTTTCAGACTGTTACGGAGTCGACCGATGATCCTCGCCACAATCGCCTTGTTCACCGTCGGCCTGTCGGACGATCCGGCGAAGCCGGACGCCCAGAAGCGCGTGTGCAAGCAGCAGAAACAGACCGGCACCCGCTTTGCCAAGACGACGTGCCGCACCCGCGCGGAGTGGGAAGCGATCGCCGAAGCGGCGCGCCGCACGGCCGAGGAGTCCTTCAACAAGCCGGTCATCAGCATCGAAAAGGGCAGCTGATCGCCATCGCGGGGCGATCAGGGTAGCGGTGCGGCGCTCCTGTCGATCCAGTCCGGGTCGGGCTGGTCGATGTCATAATATTCAAAAATCAGGTGGATTCGATCGGTGGCGCCCGCGTTCGTCACCGAATGCACTCCCATATTGTCGACCTCTGCCGCCTCGCCGACTGGGAGATGATGCCCGGTGTCGCCGGTGAAGAAGGTGACGCCGTCGTTGGTTTCAAGCGGAACGTGGATCTTGTGCGGCCATTTCGCGGCGGGATTGGCATCGCGATGCGGGCGGATTACGCCACCGGGGCGCATCCGGGCGAGCATGACTCGCGGGAAGGCGCCGCGCGCATAGCCATAGGGCGCAGTCGCTGCGGCCAGCACGGGATCGATCAGCGGACGCCATTCCGCCCATAATGGCCGATCATGGCTGCGGCGCCAGTCGTCCATCGCGTCGACGAAGCGAAACACGATGTGGCGGGTCGAATCGAGCGCTTCGAACCGGTTCGGCTTTCCCGCATTTTCTGCGTCCCACATCACCTCTGATATGGATGCGACGGCAGTGCGCAGCGCGGACACGTCGACTGGGCCCAGGCGGCGGATGGATTGGGTCTTGCGGGGATTGGGATACATCGCGGCGCCCCTAAAACTCGTAGCCGAACAATTCGATGTCGCGCGCATACAGCCGCGCGACCCCGTCGATCAGCGTCTGATCGTAGTAGCTGCGATACTCCCGGTGCTCGGAGCTGTTGGCGCGACCCAGCGAGACCGACGGGATGCCAATGCGTGCGCAAATTGCGTCGTAGCTGCCCTGCATATCCTCGACCCGCCCGAGCTGATCGGCGAGCAGCGTTCCGTCCGGCGCTGTCACGAAGCTGTGCTGCGGGCGGAACACGACATGATGATGGGGTGGGGCGGTGAACAGGAAGTGGCGCATGACGCCTTGGGGATCGTGCTGGAACGTGCCCTGCTGGCTGGTTGCGAACGCGCAATAGGAGACGAAGCGCTCGAACGGATTGCGGACGAACGCGAATTTGAAATAGTCGGCGAACCGCTCTTCGCCCAGCGCGGGGCGCAGTTCGGCCAGGGTGATATGGCCATGGCCCAGTCGGGCAAGTTCGGGCGCGGCCATGCGTTTCTCAACGAACAGGCGCACCTGCTCCTCATCATCGTCGGCCAGATGCTCGCGCAGCGCCTGACGGATCGAGTGCGTGCCGGTCTTGGGAATCGCCGTGAACACGAAACGGTGGCGGTGCGAGATGATCATCGGATCAGGATGCCAGCGCGACAGTTGCGATCGGCGCAGGGTTGGGCGCCGCGACGTCAAAGATGAGCTCGGTCAGCGCTCTGATCAGGGGCACCTGATTGCGCAACGGCAGGCCGCCGCCGCCGCTGGCCATCAAATCCTGACGCAGACCCGCGATCAGGCGGCGATACTCCGGAAGGCCGGCGGGGTCGGATTCATATTCGCACCATGCCGATGTCCAGGCGGCGGCGAAGCGTTCGAGCCGATTGAGTACGCCGTCGAGCCGGGGATCGGGCACCGCATATTCGGCGAGGAAGGTGATGTGACAGCGGACTTCCCATGGCGACATGATCTTGTTCATGTCGACCTTTTCGAACCGCAGCGGGCGTGGCGTTCGCGGTGCAGGCGACGGCGCGCCATTCTGCGCCTCATCGATCAGGTCCCACATCTCTTCGCCATCCACCGTGTCGAGGACGAGATGCACCCGCTTCTCGCTGCCGCCATTGTGGACATTGTGCATGCGGAAAGAATCGAACAGCCAGCAGCTGCCCGCCTCCATATGAACGCTTTCGTCGCCACAGGTGAACAGCACGCGCGGATTCGTGATCACCGGAATGTGGATGCGCATATGGGTGCGCCAGTGATAGTTCACATCGACATGCGGCGGCACGCTGGCGCCAGCGCCGAGCCCCATTAACCTGCTGCGGCCCCAGACTGCTCCGATCTCCGCCATCACCTCCATGATATAGGGGCTGGCGCGAAGATGATCGGTCGCGGCCATCTGTCCGGTGAAGCCATTGGTCATTTGACCATCCGGTGTGACCAGCAGGACGGCGTCGTTGCCGGGGTAATTGCCGGGATGGGGGACCCAGGCGGTCGCCGGAAGCGCGCGCACCTCAGCGGCGAGCCGATCCGGATCAAATGACTTGTGGAGCTTCAGGAAGGGCTGCTTGAGGCGCATGGCGCGTTTTCCGTCATCGGGCGTGTTGAATCAAGGGAGTGCGCGCAGCCAGCCCGTGATGGATAGCCGCGGACCATCCGCCCATGGCGTGACTTGGCTGACACTATGCGGCTGCGGCACGGCGAACAGGCTGAGTGTGTTGAACGCCGGCACATAGCCTTCCGCAATGCCGCCGTTGCCGCCGTGGAACAGGAGTAGCCCGCCCCACTCGGCGCGCCATCTGGAGGTCAGACCGAAGACATAGGCGGCGCGGCGATTCTTGCCCGGGACGCCATCGTCATGCCCGGTCAGGAAATCGCCCTTGTCATAGATCGTCGCCTGCGCATCCGCGAAATTGATGTCCGCAGCGCCGGTAATCCGTGCCAGCGTATCGAGCAGCGGCGCGCTCGACATGAAGCGCGCGAACGCCGTCAGGGGATCGTCGAATGCGGCGCGTGCGGCCACATCGTCGGGCACTCGGATCGACTGATAGCGATATTGGAAACCATCGCGCGCAGCCGCGTTCATGGCCTCCTCCAACCGCGCGCGCTGCCCATCGGTGAGCGTCGCGAGGACGGCGGGGACGGACTCATAGGTCTTCTCACCCGCATTCATCACCTTACGCCAGTCGTCGCGTGCGATCAGATGCGCGGCGAGTGCAGTCGCGTCCGCCTCGTCGAGAAACGGTGCGATCTGCACCCGGCCGGTGCGCGCGAAGCGCGCGGCCAGCGTTTCTACATCGATTGATGGCGCCACGGTAAAGCCGGGGTCGCTCATGCCGGGGTCAGCACCAGACCGCCATCGCCCTCGCTCACTTTGACGGTGGCACCGTCCTTGACCTCGCCGCGCAGGATCGCGTCGGCGAGCGGGTCTTGGAGGTAGCGCTGCACCGCGCGCTTGAGCGGTCGTGCGCCATAGACCGGGTCATAGCCCACCCGACCTAGCCAGTCGCGTGCCTCCGGCGTCAGGTCGAGCGCAATCTTGCGATCCTTGAGCAGCTTGCCGAGGCGCGCAACCTGAATGTCCACGATCGGGGCCATCTCGCTGCGACCGAGGCGGTGGAACAACACGATCTCGTCGAGCCGGTTGAGGAATTCGGGGCGGAAATGGCCGCGCACGATCTCCATGACCTGTGGCTCGACTGCGGACACGTCCTGCCCGTCCTCCAGTTGCGTCAGGAACTGGCTGCCGAGGTTCGAGGTCAGCACGATGATCGTGTTGGTGAAGTCGACCGTGCGGCCCTGTCCGTCGGTCAGGCGGCCGTCGTCGAGTACCTGGAGCAGGATGTTGAAGACGTCGCCATGCGCCTTTTCGACCTCGTCGAACAGGATGACCTGATAGGGGCGGCGGCGGACGGCTTCGGTCAGCACACCGCCTTCCTCATAGCCGACATAGCCGGGAGGGGCGCCGATCAGCCGGGCGACGCTGTGCTTCTCCATGAATTCGCTCATGTCGATGCGCACCATCGCGCTTGAATCGTCGAACAGGAATTCGGCGAGCGCCTTGGTCAGCTCGGTCTTGCCGACGCCGGTTGGGCCGAGGAACAGGAAGCTGCCGAGCGGGCGGTTGGGATCCTGAAGCCCGGCGCGGCTGCGGCGCACGGCGGTGGAGACGGCCTTGACCGCCGCCGCCTGGCCGATCACGCGCTTGCCGAGTTGCTCCTCCATCGCGAGCAGCTTTTCGCGCTCGCCCTCCAGCATGCGGTCGACCGGGATGCCGGTCCAGCGGCTGACGACTCCGGCGATGTCGTCGGCGGTCACTTCCTCACGCAGCATCGCGACGCCGGTGGTCGCCTGCGCCTCCTCCAGCTGCTTGGTCAGCGCGGGGATCGTGCCGTAGTTGAGCTCCGCCATCTTCGCGAGGTCGCCGGCGCGCTGCGCCTGTTCGAGTTCGAGCCGGGCGGCGTCGAGCGCCTCCTTGATCTTCGCCTCGCCCGCGATCTTGTCCTTTTCCGCCTGCCAGCGGCCGGTCAGTTCGGCGGATTGCTGTTCGAGATTGGCGAGTTCGTGGCGAAGGTTGCCCAGACGATCGTGCGAGGCGGCATCGGTCTCTTTCGCCAGCGCCATCTCCTCGATCTTGAGCTGGACGATGCGGCGGTCGAGGTTTTCGATCTCTTCGGGCTTGCTCTCGACCTCCATGCGGATGCGGCTCGCGGCCTCGTCCATCAGGTCGATCGCCTTGTCGGGCAGGAAGCGGTCGGAGATGTAGCGGTTGGACAGGGTCGCCGCCGCGACGATCGCCGCGTCGGTGATCCGAACGCCATGATGCAGCTCGTATTTTTCCTTCAGGCCACGCAGGATCGAGATCGTGTCTTCGACCGTAGGCTCGCCGATGAAGACGGGCTGGAAGCGCCGCTGGAGCGCGGGGTCCTTTTCGACATATTTGCGATATTCGTCGAGCGTGGTCGCGCCGATGCAATGCAGCTCGCCGCGCGCCAGCGCGGGCTTGAGCAGATTGCCAGCGTCCATTGCGCCTTCGGATTTGCCCGCGCCGATCAGCGTGTGCATCTCGTCGATGAACAGCACGATGTCGCCCTCGGCACCCTTGACCTCATCGAGCACGCCCTTGAGCCGTTCCTCGAACTCGCCGCGATATTTTGCGCCTGCGATCAGGCTGCCCATGTCGAGCGCCATCAGCTTGCGGTTCTTGAGCGTGTCGGGGACGTCGCCATTGGCGATGCGCAGCGCCAAGCCCTCGGCGATCGCGGTCTTACCGACGCCGGGGTCACCGATCAGCACGGGGTTGTTCTTGGTGCGGCGGGCGAGGATCTGGATCGTGCGGCGGATTTCCTCGTCGCGGCCGATCACGGGGTCGAGCTTGCCGTCCTTCGCCGCCTGAGTCAGGTCGCGAGCGAATTTCTTGAGCGCGTCGTAGCGGTCCTCGGCCCCGGCGGTGTCGGCGGTGCGACCGCCGCGCAACTGGACGATTGCGGCGTTGAGCGCTTCGGCCTTCACTCCGGCGGCGGCGAGCGCGCGTCCGGCATTGGTGGTGGAGGCGAGGGTCAGCGCGAGCAGCATGCGTTCGACGGTGACGAAGCTGTCGCCCGCCTTGCCGGCGATCTGTTCGGCCTGGTCGAGCACGCGCACCGCGTCATTGTCGAGCCCCGGCGCCTGTTGCGCGCCGCTGCCGGTGACGGCGGGGACGCGGGCGAGCGCGGCGTCGGTTTCGGCGACCGCGCGCTTGGCATCGCCGCCGGCGGCCTGAATCAGCCCGGCGGCCATGCCCTGCTCGTCTTCAAGCAGAGCCTTGAGCAAATGCTCCGGGCTGATCCGCTGATGGTTCATGCGGATGGCGACGGTCTGGGCGGACTGAAGAAAGCCCTTGGCGCGGTCGGTGAACTTTTCGAGATTCATGATCGTCCCTGTTCTCTGTCGTTCGGGAGATGGTGTTGCATTTTGGCAACACAAGCCCGGCCGCAATAGTATTTCGCGCGAAGGTGATGCTGCCGTGCGGATCGGTCAGCGGCAAGTTGGGAAAGTCACGCAGGGTTGCGCGGTGTCGGCAGGCCGGTATGTTGTTGCGGTCGATACCTTCCATTGTGGGAACGCTCCGCATCATGAAATCAGCTTTTTCCAGCCTGACCGCACTTGCGGTCGTGCTCAGTGCCCCAGCTTATGCCCAGCAGGCACCTGCCCCCGCAGTCGCGGCGGTGCCTGTCGCCGATCTCGTGAAGCGCGTGGACATTCCCTATGAGCAGTTTGTGCTCGCCAACGGCCTGCGCGTCATCGTCCATACCGACCGCAAGGCGCCGATCGTCGGCGTCGCCGTGTGGTACGATGTCGGGTCGAAGCACGAGCCCAAGGGCAAGACCGGCTTTGCGCATCTGTTCGAGCATCTGATGTTCAACGGGTCGGAAAATTCCCCGGGCGAGTTTTTCGAACCGCTGAAGGAAGTCGGTGCGACCGATTACAACGGCACCACCAATTCCGATCGCACCAATTACTTCCAGACTGTGCCGCGCGCAGCGCTGGACCGCGCGCTGTTCCTGGAGAGCGACCGCATGGGCTACCTGCTCGGCGCGGTGACGCAGGGCAAGCTCGATGAGCAGCGCGGCGTGGTGCAGAATGAGAAGCGGCAGGGCGATACCCAGCCCTATGGCCTGCTGCGCTACAAGATCAGCGAAGGGCTGTTCCCGGTCGGGCACCCCTATCACCACTCGACCATTGGCTCGATGGCTGATCTCGATGCCGCCAGCCTGGACGATGTGAAGAACTGGTTCCGCCAATATTATGGCCCGAACAATGCGGTGCTGGTGCTGGCGGGCGATATCGACGCCAAGACCGCCAAGCCGCTGGTCGAGAAGTATTTCGGCGCGATCAAGGCTGGCCCCAAGACGGCCGAGCCCAAGGTTACGGTGCCGACGTTGGCCGAGGCGAAGGCCGAGGTGATGAAGGACCGCGTGGCGGTGACCCGCATCTATCGCATGTGGGCAGTGCCGGGCATGCGCGACGCGGAATCGACCGTGCTCGACGCGTCGATCGGCGTGCTCGGCGGTCTCGCCAGCTCGCGGCTCGACAATATCCTGGTCAAGCAAGAGAAGCTGGCGGTTGGCGTCGGCGCGTTCAACCAGACGCTGGCGCAGGCCGGCATGGTGCTGATTTCCGCCGATGTCCGTCCGGGCGTCGATGCGGCGAAGGTCGGTGAACGGCTCGACGCGATCATCGCCGATTATCTGAACACCGGTCCGACCGCCGAAGAGCTGGAGCGCTACAAGACCCGCACGGCGTCGTCGCGCATCCGTGGCCTGGAGTCGGTCGGCGGCTTTGGCGGCAAGGCGGTGACGCTGGCGTCGGGCGCGCTCTACATGAACGATCCGGGCTATTATAAGAAGCAGCTCGCGACGCTGGCGGCGGTGACGCCGCAGCAGGCGCGCGACGTGACCGCCAAGTGGCTGTCGCGCCCGGTCTATTCGCTGACGATCGAGCCCGGCGCGCGCGCGGCCTATGCCGAAGCGGCAGGGGCGCCGAAGGAAAAGGCCAAGGTCGCCGACGAGGTGGTCAAGGGCACCCGCGGCGCGCTGCCCGGTGTTGCCGAGGTCAAGGATATCGACTTCCCCGCAGTGACGCGCACCAATCTGTCGAACGGCATCGAGCTGGTCTATGCCCAGCGTGACGCGGTGCCGGTGACGCAGGCGATCATCACGTTCGACGCGGGCGTCACGTCCGATGTGGCGAACGCGCTCGGCACCGAAGGCATGACCCTGTCGCTGATGGAAGAGGGGACCAAGACCCGCAGTTCGATCCAGATCGCCGAGGCGCAGGAGCGGCTGGGCGCGGGAATCGGTGTGGGCAGCAGCGCTGATCGCGCAACCATCTCGCTGTTCACGCCGAGCCCGAACCTGTCCGGTTCGCTCGACCTGATGGCGGACATCGCGCGTAACCCGAGCTTTCCGCAGGCAGAGGTCGAGCGCGTGCGTAATCAGACGCTCGCCCAGATCGCCCAGATTCGCGCGAACCCGGCGGGCCTAGCGCAGATGGCGATGCCGGCGCTGATCTATGGCAAGGATTCGCCCTATGCGAAGACTGCCGCGCTCGGCGGCGACGCGGCGGCGGTGAAGACGCTGACGCGCGACGACCTGATCAACTACTACAAGGCGTGGATCCGTCCGGACAAGGCGAAGATCTTCGTCGTGTCGGACCGTCCGCTGACCGAGGTGAAGGCGGCGTTCGAGGCGAAATTCGGCGACTGGAAGGGTGAAGGCGCCGCCGGGACCAAGGACTTCGCCGCGAAGCCGCAACAGTCCGCACCGAAGATCCTGCTGATCGACCGGCCGGATTCGCCCCAGTCGCTGATCCTCGCCGGTCAGATGACCTCGGTCGATCCGTTCGCCGATCCGATCGCGCTCGGCACCGCGACCGAAGTGTTGGGCGGTGACTTCCTGTCGCGCATCAACATGAACCTGCGCGAGGACAAGGCGTGGTCGTACGGCGCACGCGGCGGCATCGCCCGGCTGGAGCATGCGGTGCCGTTCACCGTCTCCGCGCCGGTGCAGGCCGACAAGACGGGTCCGGCGATCCTTGAGATCCAGAAGGAGCTAAAGGGCTATCTCAGCGACAAGGGCATCACCAAGCTCGAGTTCGACCGGTCGGTGGTCAGTGCGATTCGCCGTCAGGCGGGCCAGTATGAGACTGCCGGTGCGGTGCTCGGCGCGATGCAGTCGAACGACTTCCTGCGCCGTCCGGACGACTATCAGGAGCAGATCGCGAAAAAATATCGCGCGCTGACGATCCCGCAGGTTGACGCTGCGGCACGCGCGGCTCTCGACCCGAGCAAGCTGGTCTGGGTCGTGGTCGGCGATGCATCGAAGGTTCGGGCACAGCTTGACAGCCTCGGCCTGCCTGTCGAGGTGGTGAAGCCCGAAGCCGTCGGCCCCGGCGCCGGCGGCAACTGAGGCGCAACGGATTATAGGAGAGACGAGCATGGCGAATGTCGATGGAAGCTGGGATACCGTAACCCACTCGCCGATGGGCGACCAGAAGGCGACTCTGACCGTCACCAGCGATGGCGACAGCTTTACCGGCAGCTATGCCGGCGCGATGGGGACGACCGACATCAAGGACGGCAAGGTCGTCGGCGACAAGCTGATGTGGGCGCTCGACATCACCGTACCGATGCCGATGACGCTGACCTGCGAAGCGACGGTCGATGGCGACGCGATGACGGGCACCGTCACCGCGGGCGCGTTCGGCAGCTTCCCGATGGAGGGCACGCGCGCCTGATTTGGGCGATGTCGTGAGATGAAATGGCCCGCTGCCCGTGAGGGTGGCGGGCTTTTTCATGGGCGCGGGCAACTCCCGGCGGTTGGGGCGTTCTCTCCTCAATAGAGGGAGATTTCAGATGCTACGTGCCGCTTTCATCTTTGCGATCATCGCGCTTGTGCTTGGCCTGCTCGGCTTTGGCGGGATCGCAGGGTTTGCCTGGGATATCGCCAAGATTCTGTTCTTCATCGCGCTGGCGGTGGCCGCGCTGTTCCTGATTCTGGGCGTGACGATCTACAAGAAGGTGACCTGAATTAGCGGGTCACGCGGGTGACATGACCCATCTTCCGACCCGGACGCGCCTCGTGCTTGCCGTAGAGGTGAAGGTGCGCGCCGGGTTCGGCGAGCAGGGCGTGCCAGGCGCCGACATCGTCGCCGATCAGGTTGCGCATCTCGACTGAGGTGCCGGTCAGCGTGACCGGGCCGAGCGGGAGGCCGAGTACCGCGCGGGCATGGTTCTCAAACTGCGAGGTCTCGGCGCCTTCGATCGTCCAATGGCCGCTATTGTGCACGCGCGGGGCCATTTCGTTGAACACCGGGCCGTGGGGCGTGGCGAAGAATTCGCACGTCAGCAGGCCGACATGGTCCAGCCGATCCGCAAGCTGCGTCGCGAGCGCGATGGCGGCGGGGGCCTGGTCGAGGATCGCCGTCGGAGCTGGCGCGGTCGAGCGGTCGAGGATTCCGCCGACATGCTCGTTATGCGGGGTTGGATAGGCGATGCTGGCGCCATCGACGCCGCGGACCAGCAGCACCGAGAATTCATGGGTGAAGGCGACCAGCCCTTCGAGCACGCATTCGCGCTCGCCGATCGCTGCCCATGCGGCATCGGCTTCGGTGGGGGACGCCAGGCGGATCTGGCCCTTGCCGTCATAGCCCTCGGTCGCGGTCTTGAGGATCGCGGGGGTGCCGATCGCGGCGAGCGCGGCGTCGAGATCGGCGCGCGATGCGACGGGATGCCAGGGCGCGGGACGGCCGCCGCATTCCTCCGCGAGGCGCTTCTCGTTCCAGCGATGCGCCGCCGTTTCGAGCGAGGCGCGACCGGGGCGGACGGCGGCGTGGGTGGAGATCGTCGCGACCGCGATTGGGTCGATATTCTCGAACTCATAGGTGACGACCGCGCAGTCGCGCGCGAAGGCGGCGAGTGCGGCTTCATCATCATAGGCGGCGCAGGTGAAGGCAGCGGCGACGTCGCACGCCGGGCCGCTTTCCGGCGCATAGATGTGGCAGCGATAGCCGAGCTGCGCAGCGGCGACCGCGATCATCCGGCCAAGCTGGCCGCTGCCAAGGATGCCGAGGGTGCTGCCGGGCGGGACTGCGGTCATTCGGGATCCGTTGCGACGCTCTCGGTCTGGCGCGCGCGCCATGCCTTGAGCCGCTCGGCAAGGTCCGCGTCGCTGGTGGCGAGGATCGCGGCGGCGAGCAGGCCGGCGTTGATCGCGCCCGCCTTGCCGATTGCCAGCGTACCGACGGGGATGCCGCCGGGCATCTGAACGATCGAGAGCAGGCTATCCATGCCCTTCAGCGCTTTGGATTCGACCGGCACGCCGAGCACGGGGAGGTGCGTCATCGACGCCGCCATGCCGGGCAGATGCGCTGCGCCGCCCGCGCCGGCGATCACGACCTTGAGGCCGCGATCGGCTGCGCCGGTGGCGTAATCGTAGAGGCGTTGGGGGGTGCGGTGCGCGGAGACGACCTTGGTCTCGTGCGGCACGCCGAGCGCGTCGAGCGTCTCGGCTGCGTGGCGCATCGTCTCCCAGTCGGAAGTGCTGCCCATGATGATGCCGACCAGTGGTGCGTCCGCCATTCGCCTGCCCTGAAAGCTGCGGGAAAGCGTCCCCCTAAAGGCGTCGCGCTTTGGACGCAATGCGCGGGACGCGATGTGTGTGCGATGCGCTATATCGGGGGGCATGACCGACGCGATGCTCTGTGACGATGAAGCTTGGGATGCCTTCCAGCGCCGCGACCGTGCCTATGACGGGCGCGTGATTGCAGGCGTGCTGACCACCGGCATTTACTGCAAGCCGAGCTGCCCGGCGCGGCATCCGTTGCGCGCCAATGTCCGCTTCTTCCCCGATGCGGCGAGTGCGCGGGCGACGGGGCTGCGGGCGTGTCTGCGCTGCAAGCCCGATGAGATTGGGCGCGAGCGGGTGGCGGTGGCGAGGGCGGTGGCGCTGATCGAGGGGGCCGAGGAGGCGATCGGGCTGGAGGCGCTGGCGGAGCAGGTCGGCTATGCGCCGCACCATTTCCAGCGGCTGTTCAAGCGCGCGACCGGGGTGACCCCGGCTGCCTATGCGCGCGGGGTGCGTGCCCGCCGGGCTGCGGCGGCGCTGGATACGGAGGACAGTGTTACCGACGCGATTTACGAGGCGGGCTATTCCGCGCCCAGCCGCTTCTACGAAACCGCCGCCGATCGGTTGGGGATGACGCCGAGTGCGTGGCGCAATGGCGGGGCGGGGGTGACGATCCGCTGGACGATTGCGCCGACGAGCCTGGGGCCGCTGCTGATTGCGGCGACCGACAAGGGGCTGTGCCGGGTGGCGTTTGACGAAGACAGCCTGGCGCTGGCGGCGCGCTTCCCGCGCGCGGAGATCGTCGCGGGCGGCGCGGCGCTGGCCGATTTGGCGGCGCGCGTGGTGGGCGAGGTCGAGCAGCCGGGACGCCATGTTGACCTGCCCCTCGACGTGCGCGGGACGGCGTTTCAGGAGGCGGTGTGGCAGGCGCTGCGCGCGATCCCGCCGGGGGAGACGCTGAGCTACACGCAACTCGCGATTGCGGTGGGCCGCCCCGGCGCGGTGCGCGCGGCGGGGACGGCGTGCGGAGCGAACAGCGTCGCGGTCGTCATCCCCTGCCACCGCGCCCAGCGCAGCGACGGCAGCATGGGCGGCTATGCCTATGGGGTCGAACGCAAACGGGTGTTGCGGGCGCGTGAGGGGGTAGAAGAGTGAGCTATATCGTCACCGGGTTGAGCCCGGATCCGTTTCTGCCCTTGTTTGGCCAGCCCGATGCGGTGCTTGCCGACCGCGGCGTGGTTCGCGTCCGTGCCGACGCCAAGCCGGGTTATCCGTGCCGCATTACGCTGGAGGATGCCGAGCCGGGTGAGACGCTGCTGCTGCTCAATCATGAGGATCACGCGGTCGCGACGCCCTATCGCAACGCCTATGCGATCTATGTCCGGGAGTCGGCACTGGCAGCGACGCGGTTTGAGGATGCGCTGCCACCGGTCTTCGCCAACCGCCCGATCGCGCTGCGCGGCTATGACGGCGAAGGAATGCTGCGGGGCGCGACATTGGCGCTGGCCGGGGATGCGGAAGCGCGGATCGTGGAACTCTTTGCCCGGCCTGAGGTCGCTTACATTCACGCGCACAATGCCGCGCATGGCTGCTTCGCCGCGCGGATTGATCGGGTCGAGCCTCGTCAGTCGACCGTGCGGTGCATCCGGTAGGTGCCGGGGCCGTAGCCGCCCGCTTCGATGATCGCGAAGCCCTGTGCCGCCCAGAACGCCTCGGCGCCGTTGACCGCGACGAGCGTGATGTCGCGATATCCCGCCGCCCGCGCGCAATCGATGACAAGCTCTGTCGCCGCCTTGCCTCCGCCCTGACCGCGCGTTTCGGGGAGCAAGGCGATGTCGTGGAGGTAGAAGCTGTCGGCGTCTTGCGGAATGGTGCCGAGCAGCGCGCCGAGGTCGGGCGAGGTCGCATGGTGCCAGGGGTGGGCGACGAGCAGGCCGGCGATGGCATCACCCTGCTGCCAGACGAAACAGCCGGTCGGCCACAGTGCCAGGCGTTCGGCATAGACCTCGACCGGCTCGCCATAGCGACCATGGACCGCCGCCGAGATCGCGGTCACCGCCGGAAGATCGGCGACGGTCATTGCGCGCCAGCCCATCTCAGCCCGCCGGCTTGCAGCTATAGACCAGCCGTTCGTTGAAGATCTGCGGCAGGGCGGTGCGGATCGATTGTTGACGGGTGGCGAGGTCGGCGCGCGAGGCCGGGTCGGTCGAGCACGCCTTGACCTTCACATCGGCGCGGCGCTTGCGCGCGGTGTCCATCTGCGCGGCGGAGAGCAGGTAGCGCGTCGTCGAATAGGTCCGCGTCGTCGGGGCATATTCGAGCACCGAGACGGTCGCTTCGTCGTCCGGGACCAGGATGCGCTGCCAGTTCTGCCCGGCCTCGGCATATTGGGTGCGCCCGTTGACGCAGCCATCGGGGTTGATGTCGATCGCGACATCCTTGGTATCCGACACGGTGACGCGCGAGCGGACGGGATCGATCGTGCACACCATCTTGCCGAGACCGCCGGGCTGCGCGACCGGCGGCGGCACCGCCACGCGCGCGCCGCCATCGACGGCGGCGGGGTCGAAGGCGGGGCGCAACACGAAGGTGGTGACCGACGCGACGATCAGCGCGCCGCCGCCAATTGCGGTCAGCATCGCCTCACGCTTTTGCTCGCGGGTCAGCAGCAGTCCGGCGATGCCGAGCGCGAAGGCGCCCATCACCAGCAGCAAGGCGGCCCCGGCCATATAGTTTTCGCGGGTGACGATGTTCTCGCTGCGCGCTTGCTGGATCGCATCGTCACGGTCGGCGGCGGCTTTTCCGGCGGCTTCGCGCGCGCGCTGTTCGTCGGCTGCGCGCGCCTGTTCGGCGGCGGTGCGGTCCTGCGCCAGCCGCTCGGCGATGCTGGTGCAGGTGACGCCGTTCGACGGCATCGGCTGCTTCGCCTCACGGAGGAAGGCGGCGACCTCTTCATTGCTGATCGCAAAACCGAAGCTGGCGTCGCCATCGTCGGCGCGGGTCAGCGCGGCGTTGACGCCGAGCACCCGCCCGCACGGATCGAGCAGCGGCCCGCCTGAATTGCCGCGCGCGATTCCGGCGGTGTGCAGCAGTACCTTCACCCCCTGAAGGTCGCGTCGGCCCGAAAACACGCCCTGCGATCGGATCGGAGTGAGCGGGGTAATGAAATCGGTGGCGGTGCGCGCGGTGGCGAGATCGACATTGCCCGGATAGCCGAGCGCGATCATCGCATTCCCCTCACTGATCGGGCCGGAGTAGAAGGTCAGCGCGGGCAGGCGGATGCCGGTGAATTCGATCAGCGCAAGATCGCGGTCGCTGTCGATCGCGATCAGCCGGCCCTGGAACGACTTGTCGCCCTCCGACGGGACGACGCCGATCATCACATTGCCGGGATAGCGTTCCGCCGATTCGACGACATGCGCGTTGGTCAGCACGCGGTTGGGCGCGACCGCAAAACCGCTGCCATGACCGAAGCCGACCACTTCGCCTTCGACCGTGGCGATGGTGACGATCCGCACGACCCCGCGCCCGGCGGCGGAGATGTCGTCATCCGCGCGCGCGGGGGCACTCCAGGCGAGAAGGATCGCCAACAACAGCAGCAGTCGCGTCACGCCATTACCTCCGCTCGCCCTCCTTCGCCAAAGTGGGCGAGCGGCGCAAGCGCGCTATTTGGCGGCTGCGGGCGCTGGGGCCGCCGTCGCGTCGCGCTTTGCGATCAGGCGCAGCAGCATTTCGCGGGGCGTTTCCGCCTCGTCTTCCTGCTCTGCTTCGCGATACTGGTCCTGCTGCTTCTCCCGCTGGCGCTTGGCTTTTTCCGTTTCATCCTCAAGTCCATAGGCGAGCGGGGCGAGCGTATCGATCGCGTCCTGGATCATTCCGCGCGCTTCATAGTCACGCACCACGAGCAAGCGCAGCGAGTTTTCGCGTGGGATCAGATCGAGCGCACGCGCAAGCGCGTTCTGTGCCGTCGCAGGCGGTAGCATGCCGCGTCGCGAATAGCTTTCGTAGAACGCGCGCGCGAACCGCGGTTCGTTGGGCAGCGACTTCATCGCGGCGCGCAACCGCGTTCTTGCGCTGTCCCATGCATCCTCGTCGGTCGATCGGGCCTGGACCAGTGCATCGACCTCATTGACGCTACGGAAGTAATTGCCCCACGGGCTTGCGGGGTCGAGCGTGAGCAGGCGATCGGCAGCGGCGAGTGATTCATTTCGGTTGCCCGCCATCCGTTCGGCATCGGCGAGCACGCGCAGAGCATCGGGATCGGACAGATACGGCCGCGTGGCCGAGCGGACACGGCTGGCGAAGGACTTTGCACCCGATTGGAGCACGCCGGCGCTCATGCGCATTTCCAAGTTCACCAGCGCACTGTCGCCCGACGACAGTTTTTCGACGGTGATCGGACCGGCAGTCAACTGCGGATAATGCACGCCTTCGGCCGGAATTCGGTTCTGTTTGGCATATTGGCGCACGTCGCGGTCGAATGCATCGATATCGCCAAATGCCGCCAGCGCTTCGCCGAACGACTGACCGGCATTGATCCGGCGCAAATAGTCCTTGAGCAGCGCACGACGTTCATCCGAGCTGTTGAGATAGTGAACGGTGATCCAGCCCTGCGAATAAAAGGCGATTCCGGGGAAGCGCGATTTGCCCGGGATTGGGTTCATCAACTCTTTCAGTGGCACCCAGTCCAGCTGCCTGAGTGTGGCGGCGCGATTCGGGAGGAACAGGCCGATCTTGGCAATATTGTCCTCGGTAATCTCGATCGCACCGGCATAGTCAGCGAAGCCCTCGACATACCAGGCGGGGTAGGCGGCGGGAAAATACTGGAACATGAAATGGTGCGTCAGTTCATGCTGCAGTACCGTGACCGCGCTGAATTGGGTCCGACGAGTCGCCGCATCCTTCAGGTCCTGCCGTGGCATGACCGTGAACGGCCCGCGCATCGTCGTATTATAATAGCCGAGAACGCCACCAGCCGGATACGGCAGGGAATCTGCCACCTCGGTCTGGCTCGGCAGGAAATAGACCTTGATCTTGACCGGCACTTCCTTGGGGCGCCGCGCTCCGGTCATCGTCTGAAGCACGCGGCCGAATTTCTCGAGCGCCTCGACCCGCTCCTTCAGGTCTTCGGCAGAGCCGTTGCTGTACGCGATAAAGTTGGTCGATTCGGCGCGCGTCCACTGCGCTTGCGCCGCGACCGGCAACAACAAGGCGAGCAGAACCAATAATTTGCGGAACATCCCCAATGAACCCCCATTTTTCAATGTGATGATGCTAGGCCAGGATTGTAGCGCCGCGCAAGATCACAGGAAATTATAGGGATCCACGTCCACCACCACCCGCACCTTGGCCGACCATTCAAGGCCGCCGAGCCAGTCGCGGATCACGTCCTGCACGTCGAGCGCGCGGCGGGCGTGGACGAGCAGGCGGAAGCGGTGGCGGCCGCGCAGCATCGCGAGCGGGGCGGGGGCGGGGCCGAACACTTGCATCGCCTCCACCTTTGGCGCGCTGCGGCCGATCGCGCGGGCGGTGTCGAGGGCTGCATCCTTGTCCTCGCTCGATACGATGATCGCGGCGAAGCGACCGAACGGCGGCGCGCCCGCCTCGCGTCGCGCTTCGGTCTCGGCGGCGTAGAAGCCTTCGGCATCGCCATTGACCAACGCGCGCATAACCGGCGCCTTGGGGCTGTGCGTCTGGATCAGGACGGTGCCGGGTTTTTCGCCACGACCTGCGCGCCCGGCGACCTGACAGATCTGCTGGAAGCTGCGTTCCGCCGCGCGCAGATCGCCGCCCTCGAGGCCGAGATCGGCATCGACCACGCCGACCAGCGTCAGATTGGGGAAGTGATAGCCCTTGGTCACCAATTGCGTGCCGACGACGATGTCGATGTCGCCGGCCTCCATCCGCGCGACGAACTCCGCCGCCTTGGCCGGGGACCAGATCGTGTCGGAGGTGACGATGGCGGTCTTGGCGTCGGGGAACAGCGCGGCGACCTCGTCCGCGATGCGTTCGACGCCCGGGCCGCACGCGACCAGACTGTCCTCGCTGTCGCATTCGGGGCAGGCGCGTGGCGTGGGGATGGCGTGGCCGCAATGGTGGCAGGCGAGGCGGTTGATCAGGCGATGCTCGACCATCCACGCGGTGCAATTGGGGCATTGGAAGCGATGCCCGCAGGTGCGGCACAAGGTCAGCGGGGCATAGCCGCGGCGGTTGAGGAACAGCAACGCCTGTTCCTTGCGCTCCAGCGTCGCGTCGATCGCGCGGACCAACTTGGGCGCGAGCCAGCGGCCGCGCATCGGCGGGTCGGCAAGCAGATCGATCGCCTCGATCGCGGGCATTTCCGCGAGGCCATAGCGGCCGGGCAGCTTGAGTTCGGCATAGCGACCGAGTGCGACCTGTTGGCGCGTCTCGATTGCGGGCGTGGCGCTGGCGAGGATCACCGGACAGCCCTCGAAATGCCCGCGCATCACCGCGACGTCGCGCGCGTGGTAATGGACGCCTTCCTCCTGCTTGAAGCTGGTCTCATGCGCTTCGTCGACGACGATCAGGCCGAGATTGGGGTAGGGCAGGAACAGCGACGAGCGTGCGCCGACGGTGACCAGCGCTTCACCCGCCGCGATCGCGCGCCAGGCGCGGCGGCGTTGCGACTGGCGCAGGCCGGAGTGCCAGGCGATCGGCTCGACGCCGAAGCGGGCGTGGAAGCGCTTGAGGAACGGTTCGGTCAGCGCGATTTCGGGGAGCAGGACGAGGCTTTGGCGGCCGGCGCGGATCGCCTCGGCTACCGCTTCGAAATAGACTTCGGTCTTGCCCGACCCGGTCACGCCGTCGAGCAAAAAGGGCTGAAACGCGCACGCATCGACCGCCGTGCGCAGCGTTGCTGCGACCTCCGCCTGTTCGGCGGACAGGGCGGGGGCGCCGAATGCGGGGTCGGGCAGGGGGTAGGGTGTGTCGAGCGCGACGGTCACCCCTTCGATCGCGCCGCTCTTGACCAGTCCGCGGATCACGCCGTCGGAAACGTCGGCGATCGTCGCGAGTTCACGGATCAGGCCCTGACGGTCGCCGATCCGCTCCAGCGCTTGCTCGCGCTGCGCGGTCATGCGCGGCGGGACTTCACCGGTCGCGCGATATTCGACGATGGTCTTGCCACCCTCGAGCGCCGAGGTCGAACTCAGTGCCATGCGCAGCACCGAGGCGAGCGGGGCGAGATAATAGTTGGCGGTCCATTCGATCAGACGGCGCAGCGGCGCGGGGATCGGCGGCGCATCGGCGACGGCGAGCAGGTTGCGCAGGCGGTTGTCGCCAATCTCTTCGGTCGGCAGGCGCTCGGCCTCCCACACCACCCCGATCAGCTGGCGCGGGCCGAGCGGCGCGACGACGATCGACCCCGGCGCGACCTCCATGCCACGCGGCACGCGATAGTCGAGCGGGCCGAGCGCGGAGTTGAGGACGATGACACGGGCGCGGGACATGCCTGCCCCATATCGGCATTCCCGAGTCGGTAGGAAAGCGGTATCGCACCGATAAAGGAGTTCGCCGATGTTCCTTGCCGCCATCCTCCTGCTTCAGGCTGCCCCGCAATGCGCTGCGACCGATGCCGCGCTGCCCGCCAATTTGTCGGGCTGGACCGCTCAGGCGGACGGGTTCGGGGTCAACCGGGCGGTGACGCTCGACGCGGGCGATGTCGCGAAGCTGCCCGGCGTGCCTGCCGGGGCGAAGCCGGGCGGTGCGGCGATGATCGGCTTCCGGGTCGAGACGGCGGGGCGCTATGGCGTCGCGCTCGACCAGCGCGGCTGGGTCGATGTCGTGTCTGGGGTAGCCGGTGGCGACGCGCTCAAATCGGCGGCGCATGGCCATGGCCCAGCCTGCTCGTCGATCCGCAAGATCGTGCGCTATGACCTGCAGCCGGGGATCTACCGATTATACGTCACTGGACTCGCGACGCCATCGGCGAAGGTGATGCTCGTCGCGCCTTAGAGTTTGACGGCAAGGCCGAGCGTCAGGGCATGCTCCATCCGGTCCGGGGCGGTGCGGCTGAATCGATATTGGTTGAGATAGCCGACTGCGGCCTTGATCTTGCCGGTCAACGGAAAGCCGATCTCGACGAAGTTGCGCATACGCTCATGCCCCGCGCGCTGGCCAAAATCGGTGGTGTTGAGGTTGAAATAGCTTTCATGGCCCAGTTCGAGATCGACCTTCTCGTTTAGCGGCAGCGTGTAGCTGATCTCCGGGCGGACGCGGTGGCCGACATCGTCGCCATCGCTGCGAAAGCGTTGTTCGAGCCGGATCCGGCCGCTGAGGGCGCCCTTGCCCAGGGCGAGATCCGGGAAACCCAGCTCCTGTCGCGGGCGCCATTCGGTGTTGTCGACGCGGCCGTCTTCGACCGCGACGACGCGATTCAGGCCGCCGGTAAGCTTGAAGCCACCGCCGATATCGACTCCGATCTTGGCGACATACTGGCTTTCATACAGTCCACCCTCGGCATTCCCCAGCCGCTGATTGGTCTCGAGCTCAAGGTCGACGCGATCCGACAAAGCGGTTTCCGCCGAGAGCTTGATCCACAGCTGCTCATCCTCGACCTGCGCGTGGGCAGCGGGGATGGCAGCGACGAGGGACAATGCGCAGGCCAGGAATCGCAAAATGGTCGCCTCCAAAGGGTGCCGCAACGCGATGCGGCGCGTATAAGCGCCCCGATTCGACGCCGCAGCGCCCGTAGCACAGGCACCGGCGAACGGGCGTCATTAAAACGTCACATGCGCGCAAAGGAACCGTCATGAAGTTTTTCGCCGACACCGCCGACACCAACGATATTCGCGAGCTGGCGGATGCCGGGCTGCTGGATGGCGTGACCACCAACCCGTCGCTGATCCACAAGGCGGGGCGCAACTTCCTAGAGGTCGTCGCGGAAATCTGCGGCATCGTCGAAGGTCCGGTGTCGGCCGAAGTGGTCGCACTCGACTATGAAGGCATGATGCGCGAGGCGGAGATCGTGCGGAAGATCGCTGACAATGTCGCGGTCAAGCTGCCGCTGACGATCGAGGGGCTGAAGGCGTGCAAGGCGCTGACCAGCGACGGGACGATGGTCAATGTGACCTTGTGCTTCTCGGCCAATCAGGCGTTGCTCGCGGCGAAGGCTGGGGCGACGTTCATCTCGCCGTTCGTTGGGCGGCATGATGATATCGGTTTTGACGGCATGGACCTGATCGGCGATATCCGCCTGATCTATGACAACTATGCGTTCGAGACCGAAATCCTGGTCGCCAGCGTGCGTCACCCGATCCACATCCTTGAGGCCGCCAAGCTCGGTGCGGACGTGATGACCGCGCCGCCGTCGGTGATCCGTCAGCTGGTCAAGCATCCGCTGACCGACAAGGGGATCGAGGGCTTCATGGCCGATTGGGCGAAGACGGGGCAGACGATCGCCTGACGGTTCTCGCATGACCGAATGAAGGGCCGTCCCGGGTTGCCGGGGCGGCCCTTTTCGTTGGGGTTACTGGGCGAGGAACGCCTTCACCTCCGCAGCGAAGCGCTGCGGCTGGTCGAGCATGATGAAGTGGTAGCTGTCCGGGACTGCGACCAGCTTGGCCGGGGTTCCGGCATAAGCGGGTTCCCAGACGGCCTTCGCCTGCGCCTCACCGACGCCGGCGGCGTAGAGGATGGTGAAGGGCTTGGCGGTCACCTTGCCGAGTTCCGGGCCTATATCGGTGATCAGGTCATCGTACAGCGCCTGCGCCACGGCGCGCTGGTCGGCCTTGAGGCCCCAATTGGCGACCCTGATCCGCCCTTCCGCCGTGTTCGACCAGATGCCGCCGGGGTCGCTGGTGACGGCGGGCATCGCCTTCATCCGCTCGGCCCCGGCGATGGTCATGGCGCGGAGTTGCTCGGCGCGCGGCGCAATGCTGGCAGGGGTGGCGGCGGGGTCGAACAGCCTGCCGAAGAAGGGCAGGGTGTCGACGACCAGCAGCCGGCCGACGCGGTCGGGGTGGCGGGCGGCGAGCATCATGCCGATCAGGCCGCCATAGCTGTGGCCGATCACCGCGGGCCGCTTCGCGCCGCGCTTTGTCGCATCGGCGAGGAGGTCGGCGATGATGCCGTCGGTCATGCCGGGCTTGCCATTCGCGCCGAGGTCGTCGCCGCCGAATCCGTTGACCTGGACAAGCAGGACTTGCCGGTCCTTGGCGAGATCGGGGGCGATGCCGTCCCAGACCTGGCGGGGGCTGGAGAGGCCGGGGATGAGGTAGAGCGGTTCACGGCCGGGCTTGGCGTCACCGAGGGCGATGATCGAGATGTGCTGCATCCGCTGTTCGGCGGCGACTGGGGCCGTCTGGGCGTGGCAGTGTTGGGGTGGGGCAAGGAAGGCTGTGGCCATGGCGGCGAAGGCGATCAGGCGGAACATGGCTTAGTCCTCCTTCGAGGGATTGGTGAAAATGTCTTCGATCGTCAGGCCGAACAGGTCGGCGATCTTGAAGGCCAGCGGCAGCGAGGGGTCGTAGCGGCCGGTTTCGATCGCATTGACGCTCTGCCGGGACACTTCGAGGCGTTCGGCCAGGTCCTGCTGGCTCCAGGCCCGTTCGGCCCGGAGGACGCGGAGGCGGTTCTTCATGCGGCACCGTCCGCACGCTTGTCGCGCCAGCTGAGGATGCCCTGTGTGACGCCCCAGGCTCCGCACCAGATCGGGAAGGCGAGGAATACGGGCAAGTCGCCAACCAGATCCTCGAACTGGAGAAAGCCCAGGATCGAGGTGAGCGAGAGCAGGAAGCCAAGTCCGATCAGCATCGAGACGACAATGCGGTCGCGGACGAACTCGTCGGTCTCTTCCTTCAGGTAGATGCCCAACACCCCGAGCATCCCGATGATCGGCAGGGCGGTCAGCACCGCCATCGTCGCCAGCACCACCGCGCCCGGTTCGAGAATCCGGCTGATCGCGACATTGGCGCCGATCATCAGGCAATAGATCGTCATCACGATCGTGAACCGGTGGGTGTAGCGCTTTGCAGCGGTAGTCGGCATTGGAAAGCTCCCTTGTTCAAATGACAAGTGAGCTTTACGCCGAGTCGTCTGATTATGTCAAGCGTGCTTTCCTATTTGACTGCCTTCCTTTCCAAATCGTCCAGCACGCTTTGCGCCAGCAGGCTGAGCGTGTCGTCTCTTGCCCCCATGATGACGATGCGGTCGCCGGGCTCCGCGATGGCGGCGAGGTGGGCCGCGGCGGCGGCGCGGTCGGGGATGTGGCGGGCGTCGCGGCCGGTGGCGGCGATGTCGGCGATGATGTCGGCGCTGGTCACTTCGCGCGCGACGGTGCCGCCCTGATAGACCGGGTCGGGGAGGATCAGCTGGTCATCAGCGCCAAGTTTTTCGGCGAACATCGCGACGAGTTCGCTGCGCATCACCTTGAGCGGGCCATAGCCGTGCGGCTGGAACAGCGCGAGGATGCGGCCGGGAAAGGCGTGCAGCGTGTCGAGCGTCGCGCCGATCTTGTCCGGGTTGTGCCCGAAATCGTCGATCACCGCGACGCCGTTGGCGGTGCCGACCAGCTCGAAGCGGCGGCGCAGGCCGGTGAAGCCCTGGATCGCCTCGCATACCGCGTCCGGGTCGAGCCCGGCGGCGATGCATGCGCCGATCGCGGCGAGGGCGTTGGCGACATTGTGGGTGCCGGGGACCGAGAGGCGAATGCGGCGGGTGGTGCCGTCGGTCGTCAGATCGAAGCTGATCGCGAAGGGTTCGGGCGTCAGGTTGCGGGCGGAGAGGTCGGCGTCGGCATCGATGGCGAAGGTTCGCGTGCGGTCGGGGTCCAGCGCCCTCGCCAGTTCCGCGCTTTCGGCGTCGCCGATATTGACGATGGTCGTCCGCGCCTTCCCGGCGAAATCGCCGAACAAAGTGCGCAGTTCCTCAAGGCTCTTATGGTCGAGGCTGACATTGTTGAGCACTGCGACATGCGGATTGTAGAGCGCGATCGAGCCGTCGCTCTCATCGACTTCGCTGGCATAGAGGTCGCCGCCGCCGACCAGGGCGCTGGCAAAGGGTGCCTCGGGCCGGACGAAATTCTTCATCACCGCGCCGTTCATCACCGTGGGGTCGCGGTCGAGGCTGTGCAGGATCCACGCGATCATGCCGGTGACGGTCGACTTGCCGCTGGTCCCGGCGACGCCGATCGAGAGCGGGGCGGCGTTGAACAGCTTTGCGTTGAGTTCGGCGCGAGTCATGCGCGGGCAACCGAGTGCTGCGGCCTGCACCATGTCGGGGACGCTATCCTCGACTGCGGCGGAGGCGATCACGACTTGGTCCGCCGAGACGATGCCGCTGCCGTCCTGAGCGAACAGGTCGATGCCTAATGCACGCAGCGCGTCGAACTTGGCGGGGAGACGCCCGGAATCGAGGCTGCGGTCAGAGCCGGCGACGCTCGCGCCCTGGCCAGCAAGGATCATTGCGAGCGGCATCATGCCGCTGCCGCCGATCCCGACGAAGAAATGGGGTTTGCCGTTGTGCATTGTCACAGGCTATCGCGAGTTATCGTGAGTGGGGCAAGGCATCGCCTGTCCCAGTTTTCGTCCCGCCGAGCCGGGTTCGGGGTGCGCCGTTCCACAGGAGAATGTGCAGCCCGCGGCGCGGTGGACTCCGGAACAAGTCCGGGGTGACGAAAGTGGTTGTTGGGGGTTGCTCGAATATGCGGATCGGCGTCGTCGCACCGGCACGGACAGTCAGCGCGGAATCGGCGGCGCGGATGCAGGCGTTCATGGCGCTGTATTGGCCCGCGCACGAGATCGTGTTCCACCCGCAATGCTTCCTGACCGAAGGGCATTTTGCAGGGCCGGATGAGGTTCGCGCGGCGGCGTTTCTGGAGTTCGCCAATGACGCGGCGTTCGACGCGATCTGGTTCGCGCGCGGCGGCTATGGATCCAACCGCATTCTCGATGTCGCGATGCCGCAGCTGGGGGCGGCGGCGCGCAACAAGACCTATGTCGGCTATTCCGACATGGGGTTCATGCTGGGTGCGCTCTATGCGCGGCGGATCGGGCGGCAGGCGCATGGGTCGATGGCGAGCGCCATGGGCGTCAATGACAAGGGCACCGACGCCGGGTGGGTGCTGAGCTGGCTGATCGACGGCAAGCGCGACGGGCTGGAGCCGACGCTGGACGGTCGCCCGGCGGCGGCATTCAACCTGTCGATCCTGGCGGCGATGATCGGCACGCCGTGGCTGCCCGATCTGACCGACCATGTCCTGCATATCGAGGAGGTCGGCGAGCCGATGTACCGGATCGACCGGATGCTGTTCCAGATGGCGCACGCCACGCAGCTTCAGGGCATCGCCGGGGTGCGGCTGGGCGCAGTGACCGACATGGTCGACAATGACGTGCCGTTCGGCGAGTCGCTGGAACAGGTCATCATCCGCTGGTGCCGCGAGATGGGGGTGCCGTATCTGGGGCGGTCGGGGATCGGGCATATTGCGCTGAACCGGGTGGTGCCGTTCGGGGTGATTTGAGGTCGGGCCTGACAGCTGTCCGACGATCCTGACGAAAAGATGCGTGTATTGGGCTGACTCGACCGGGATGCGACCGGTTTGCGCCGGGTAGGCGACTGCGACGCGACAGCTGGGCGACGGGGTGACACCAGTGGCGCGACTTTGGCGCGACCCGGGTGCGACGCCGATGCGACGGGTATGCGACCGGGACGCGACACCGGGGCTACCGGTGTGCGACGGGGACGCGTCGCGTGGCTGGCGGGTGGTGTCGGGTGGTTTGCGCATCGACCAGTTTATGCGCTTTTTGGGGGTTTGTAGGAAAGCCCTTCCAGGTCTTCCGTCACCCTGAACCTGGTTCAGGGTGCACCTGTCCTCATGCGACTGAGCCGGTTGTGGTGCGGGGGATGCTGAACCGCAGGACGGCGCAAGCCAAACACGTTCAGCATGACGGGTGGAGGCTGGTGGTCCTGTCGAGCCTCGATCACCGGGTGCGTGGCGAGGTGGACCCCGGCACCGGGGCCGCGGTGACGATGGGGGCTGGTGCGGCGATTGTGCTTTAAAAGAAGAAGCAGAAGAAAACCCTCCCCAACCCCTCCCGCGAAGGCGGGAGGGGCTAACGATTGCCGGTTTGCTTAATCGCAGAGCACGTCCGTCGGTTCGCCGAGCGCTGCGACGAGCGCCTTCACGCTTTGATAATCGGCGCTGAGCATCGCGCCATCAGGAGGCTCCAGCGCTTTGCTGCCGGAAGCCCCGACCCCGTAGCAGCAGAAGCAGACCGCGACATCGCCGACCTCCTTTCCGCTCGCATCATAATAGCGGAAGAAATGGTGGGGCATGAAGCACGCCGCCTCGTACTCGGGCGCGGCGGTGATCTTCAGGCTGTTCTCGAACGCCTTGCGCTGGGTCGCGTTGAGTTGGACCCCCTTTGCCTTGCTGAGGATTGGCTTGCCGGTCTCGGTATAGCCGACCTCGACGAACAGGCGCAGCTGGGTTGCCTGAGGGAAGGGGTCGGTGACGCGGCGATCCTTGAACGGCTGAGCGATTGACGCTGTGGCATTCGATGAGTCGGGCTGCGCGATCGTATCGACCTTTCGCTCGCACCCTGCGACTGCGAGGGCAGCGGCGAAAAGGGAGACGAAGCGCGCGGCGCTCACCCCTCCCGGCCCACACGGACCAGCGCGCCGTCGGGATCGCTCACCGCGAATTCGTACATGCCCCATGGCTTCAAATGCGGTGCGCCGGGTTCGATGATCGCGTCGCGCACGCGCTCGGCAACGGCGTCCACGTCTTCGGCGTAGAGGTACAGGCCGAACGGGTTGTCGGGTGCCTGGGGCGTATTGGGTTCGTGGCGCAGATGGAGGTGCCAGCCCTTGCCGTCGCTCAAGATACGGTAATGGCCCCAGTCGCTGTCGAGGGTGAGGCCGAGGCGCTGGTAGAATGCGGTGCTGGCGGCGAGGTC
Organism: uncultured Alphaproteobacteria bacterium; assembly: GCA_942493255.1. GTDB lineage: Bacteria > Pseudomonadota > Alphaproteobacteria > Sphingomonadales > Sphingomonadaceae > Sphingomonas. The sequence goes on from OW818683.1 coordinate 695,022, forward strand.
GCGGCAGGGGAGGATGGTGGTGATGCGATGGTCCTGGAGCATCGGGCGAGGGTAGCGTCATGGTTCGGGAAGAAAAGAGGCCCCGGCTGGCATGCCTCACTCGCGCCCCATTGCGTGCCGACGGTCATCGCGGGTTCGATCCGGGCCGGTGGAGATACGCAGAGTGGCATTTCGACAGGTTTCGCGTTCCCTCTGCCTGGTTGGTGCACTTGGGTTGATGGCGGCCCCGGTGTTTGCGCAGGAGGATGCGCGGCCTGACCCGGCGCCGGCCGTGCAGGAAGCTCCGGCGATGACCGTCGGTCGGCTCGCCAATGGTCTGCGCTATGCGATCCTGAAGCGGAAGAGTGCCGAGCCGGGTGCGGGCGTGCTGATGCGCAACGAAGGCGGGTTCATCGCCGAGCGGCGGCCGGGCGAGCGCGGCCTGAGTCATTTGATCGAGCATCTGGTGTTTCTGAGCCCGACGCGCGCTGCGCCCGAAACCTATCGGCGGTTTGTCGCGGTCGGGCTTCCATTGACCTTTGGCGCGCCGAGTGCGGCGACCAATAGCTGGCGGGAGACGAACTATTTCCTGTCCACGCGCAGGACGGACCCGCGCGATCTCGACATGTTACTCGGGCTGTTCCGCGAGGCGGCGACCGAGTTGACGTTCCGGGAGGACGCGGTCGATGCCGGGCGGGCCGAGGTGATGAAGGAGATGGCGGAGAAGCGCGCGGGGAATGCGCTGTTCGCCAGCTATATCGCGGCGATCGCGCCGGGATCGCCGACCGATGTGATCGATGCGCAGAATTCGGATGACGTGCCGAGCGCGAGCATCGCGACGATCCGTGACCTGTATCACCGGTTGTATCACCCGGCGGCGATGATCGTCGTTGTGGTCGGTGACGTTGATGTCGCAGTCACCCAAGCGTCGATCGCGGCGCGGTTCGGCAGCTGGGCTGCGCGTGATCCCGCCGCCGCGCCGGGGCGCTATCCGCAATTCGTGCGTGATCGCATTCGCCCGGTGAGCGTCGCGGCGACGCCCGGTGGACGGCGGGCGGCGCTGGTCACGGTGGTGATGCCGACGCCCCGTCCAGCGGCTACGGTCGCCGCGCAGGCGCGCGCGATGCTGCTGGACCAGATGGCGATTACGGCCATCACCAGCCGATTGCGGGCCACGCAGCCGAACAGTCCGCCGGGCAAGGTCGGCGCGATGATCGAGACCGGCGAGCAGGGGCATCGCCAGCTGATGCTGTGGGACCATTATGACGCGGGCCAGTGGACGCCGGCGGTCCAGCACTTGCGGCGGGCCAGTTGCGATCTGGTGCGATCCGGTTTCAGTGAAGCGGAATGGGCGGCGGCGCGCGACACGCTGATTGGCGAGCTGGAACGGCGTGCTGCCGCGACGGCGACGGTGCCGAATGTCGACATCGCCAAGGACCTGTCGCGCGCGGTGGCCGATGGGCGCGCGCTGATCCTGCCCGATGCGCTGCTGGCGCAAGCGCGGGCGGTGCTGCCCCGGATCGACGCGCGGAGCGGCAGCGCGTGGTGGCGGGCCGAATGGCGAGCCGGGCGCGAGCATTTCCGGGTGGAGGAGCCCGATTTTACCGATACCGCCGCAGCCGAGCGCGATGTGCGCGAGGCGGTCAATGGATCCGCCACCCATGCGCAGTGCCGGTTGGGGGAGTGATCGTGGCGGCTCTGGCGTTGTTAACCGCACGCCGCTATATCCCCCGCATGGCCGTTCGCTTTGCCAGCACTAGCACCACTACTCCCGCCGCGGCGGGAGGGTTTGGCGTGCGCGGTTAGAACCGCGGCGTCGCCCTCTTGCCCGGGATCGGGTGAGATGGCGCTGCTCCTCCTGATCCTGCCTCTTTTCCTACAGCGCTGCCCCGTGCATAGGCACGTCAAACATGCAGGACTGATATGGCGCAGCTTCTTTCGATCACGCTTCCCGATGGCTCCGTGCGGCAGGTCGCGCCGGGGACTACGCCTGGCGACATTGCCGCTGCGATCGGGCCGGGCCTGGCCAAGGCGGCGATTGCCGCGCGGGTCGATGGCGAATTGCGCGACATCAACCGGCCGCTGGAGGGTGACGCGCAACTGGCGCTGGTGACGTCGCGCGACGAGGCGGATGCGCTCGAGCTGGCGCGGCATGACTTTGCGCATATTCTGGCCGAGGCGGTGCAGGAGTTGTTTCCGGGGACGCAGATCACGTTCGGTCCGGCGACCGATGACGGGTTCTACTATGACGTGATGGCTCCGGCGTCGCGTGCGCCCTTCTCGATGGAGGATCTGCCCGCGATCGAGGAGAAGATGCGCGAGATCATCCGTGCGGACAAGCCGCTGCGCCGTGAGGTGTGGAGCCGGCAGGCGCTGATCGATCGGTGGAGCGCGCAGGGCGAGAGCTTCAAGGCCGAATGGGCTGCCGAACTTCCCGAGGGCGAGGAGCTGACGGTGTACTGGTCGGGCGACGACTGGCTCGATATGTGCCGGGGGCCGCATCTGGCGAGCACGGGCAAGCTCGACCCGGCGGCGTTCAAGCTGATGCGCGTCGCGGGTGCCTATTGGCGCGGCGACCAGAAGAATGCGCAGCTGACGCGCATCTATGGCACCGGCTGGCTCAACAAGAAGCAGCTCGACGCGCATCTGCTCAAGCTCGAGGAAGCGGCCAAGCGCGACCATCGCAAGCTGGGCGCGGAGATGGACCTGTTCCATCTGCAGGCCGAGGCGCATGGCAGCGTGTTCTGGCACCCCAAGGGCTACATGGTGTGGCGTCAGCTCGAGGCGTATATGCGCCGCGCGATCGACGCGGCGGGCTATCGCGAGGTCAAGACGCCGCAGGTGATGGACGCGCGCCAGTGGGAGCAGTCGGGCCATTGGGGCAAGTATCGCGAGAATATGTTCGTGATCCCCGACGAGGTGCCGAACGTCGACGATGAGGGGCCGGTGATCAGCGGCGAGGCCGACTGGATGGCGCTGAAGCCGATGAACTGCCCGGCGCATGTGCTGATTTTCCGGCAGGGGCTGAAGAGCTATCGCGAGCTGCCGCTGCGGCTGTACGAGAATGGCTGCTGTCACCGCAACGAGCCGCATGGCGCGCTGCACGGGCTGATGCGCGTGCGGCAGTTCACGCAGGACGACGCGCATATCTTCTGCCGCGAGGACCAGATCGTCGCCGAGGTGCAGGCATTCTGCGAGCTGGCGGACCGGGTGTATCGCGACTTTGGCTTTACCTATTCGATCAAGCTGGCGCTGCGGCCGGAGAAGCGCTTCGGGTCCGAAGCCGATTGGGACAAGGCGGAGAATGAGCTGCGCGACGCGGTGGTGCGTGCGGGGCTGGCGACCGAGGCCTATGGCTGGGAAGAGCTGCCGGGCGAGGGGGCGTTTTATGCCCCGAAGCTGGAATGGCACCTGACCGATGCGATCGGACGGACGTGGCAGGTGGGCACGATCCAGTCGGACCGGGTGCTGCCCGAGCGGCTGGATGCTTCGTACGTCGGCGAGGATGGCGAGCGGCATCGGCCGGTGATGCTGCACCGCGCGATCTTTGGGTCGTATGAGCGGTTCATCGGCATTTTGATCGAGCATTTCGCCGGGCGTCTCCCGGTGTGGCTGGCACCGGTGCAGGCGGTGGTGGCGACGATCGTGTCGGACGCGGATGACTATGCCAAGGACGCGGTCGCGAAGCTGAAGGCGGCGGGCATCCGGGTCGAGAGCGATCTGCGCAACGAGAAGATCAACTACAAGGTGCGCGAGCATTCGCTGGCCAAGGTTCCGCACCTGCTGGTGGTCGGCAAGCGTGAGGCGGAGGAGGGCACCGTCGCCGTCCGCACGCTGGGCAGCGAGGGGCAGAAGGTGATGTCGCTTGATGAGGCGATCGCGATGCTGCGCGAGGAAGCGCTGGCGCCTGACCTGAAGTAATTACCCCGCCGCGGCGAGCGGCCAGGCGGCGGTTTCGACGCGGTTGCGGCCGCGGGCCTTGGCGCGGGCGAGCGCATCATCGACGCGGGCGAGCAGCGCGCGGGTGGTGCGGTCGCCGGGCGCGGCGGCGGCGACCGCGACGCCGATGCTGACGGTGACGATGCCGTGGCTCGATGCCGGGTGCGCGATGGCTTCGTCGGCAATGGCGAGGCGTAGCCGCTCGGCGAGCTTCATCGCGCCGTGCAATGAGGCGGTACGGGCGAGGACGACGAACTCGGCCCCGCCATAGCGCGCGATCAGGTCGTCCGGGCCGAGTTCGGCCTGAAGCAGCCAGCTGCATCGCTGGAGGCACTGGTCGCCCGCGGCGCTGCCGGCGACCTCATTGAACGCCTTGAACGCGTCGAGATCGATCATCAGCAGCGCAAAGGGCTGGTGCTGCGCGCGCATCGCCGACCATGCGTCGGTCAGTTCCGCGTCGAACGCGCGGCGGTTGGCGATGCCGGTCAGGTGATCGCGCTCGGCAAGGCGGCTCATCGTGTCGTGCGCGGTTTCGAGCGCGTCGAGGGTGGTGACATAGCGCACCTCGATCATCAGCGAGCGCACCGCGTGCAGCCCGATGACGCACGCGCCGAGGATCAGGCCGGCGAGCGGGGTGCGGGTGGCGATCACCAGCGCCATGGCGAGCATCGCGGCGGTCAGCAGGCTGGGCGCGACGCGGCGGATCGATTCGGCGATCACGTTGCGCTGGCGGGCGGCGAACCCGTGGTCGCCCAGCCCGGCATCGCGCGCGGGACGCAGCGTGGCCAGAACGAACAGGATGAAAGGCAGATCGGCTGGCCACCAGTAAGGCGAGGAATCGGGGATCGAGCTGCCATTGGCGAGGTAATAGCCGTTGAGGGTGGTGCTGACGGCGACGCTTGCGACCCACAGCAAGGCGACATGGCCGATGAAGCGCCGGTCGGCCCGGGTTGGCTGCACCGCCCAGGCGATCAGGGCGAACAGCGCGAGCGCGAGCTTGAGCCAGACATTATAGCCATAGGCGGTCATGAACCCGAGTGCGTAGCTGTCGGCACGTGCGCTCACCATGCCGGGAAACAGCAGGGCGGAGGCGATCAGCACGAACAATCCCGCGCGCGCCATGTCGATATGGCGGAACGGGGCCGCGCTGGTCGCCGGATTATGGGCCAGCAGCAGGAACAGCGGCGCCATGCGCGCCATTTCGAGCAGCGTGTCGAACGCCGCGTGACTCGTCGCGAGCGGCGTATCGCGGGGGATCAGCGGATAGACGATGTACGACGCCAGCCACAGCAGCAGCGTCAGCGCCAGCGCAACCCAGCGGAACGTCCGCGCCCGTTCCCGCCGGGCGGCATCGATGCAGCGGGCGATGGCGATGAGCAGAAATGCGCCGGTGCCGACCACGAATACGAGCGGCCATTGCGGCACGATCAGCGACAGCAGCATGTGCAGCGCGGCGGCGGCGGCCAAGGCGGCGTGCCAGCCGCGTGTCTGGATTCCTGTCACCGTCCCGTCGCCCGCCCCCGTTTCGCAGGCGTTTCTATCGCGCATGGCGGCCGAGTCGATAACGCTATTTGCACCCGTTTCGGAATGACCGTGCGCCATGCTGGCACGCCGCGCGGGGGAGTGCCGCGCGCAGATTGGCGCGCGCTGCTGCATCACCTTTCCTCCGGCGGCTTTTGCGCCTATATGTCCGCTCTATTTAGCAACAGGAGAAGCATCCATCCGTCCTCCCATGTCCCGGCGCGGCTTCGCGCCCCCGGTGCCGACCGGCCCGCGCCACAATGAATTCATCGTCTCCCCCAAGGTCCGCGTGATCGACCATGAGGGTGAGAATCTGGGCGTGATGTTCACGCGCGAAGCGATGGAACAGGCGCAGGCGCTGGGCCTCGACCTGGTCGAGGTGTCGCCGAACGCGGACCCGCCCGTCGCCAAATATCTCGACGTCGGCAAGTTCAAATACGAGGCGCAGAAAAAGGCGAACCTCGCCCGCAAGTCGCAGAAGACGCAGGAGATCAAGGAGATCAAGATGCGTCCGAACATCGACGACCATGACTATGAGACCAAGATGAAGGCGGTCCATAAGTTCATCGGCGAGGGCGACAAGGTGAAGATCACGCTGCGTTTCCGCGGCCGTGAGCTGAGCCATGGCCAGCTGGGCATGAACCTGTTGAAGCGCGTCCAGGAGGACAGCGCCGAGGTGGCGAAGGTCGAAAGCTATCCGCGCATGGAAGGCCGGCAGATGCTGATGGTGCTGTCGCCCAAATGAGACTGGCGGTGCTGTGCGTTGCGCTGCTGGCGTGCGGGGTTAGCCCGGCCGCCGCGCAGGTCGTGCACAGCCCGCCGATCACCGCCGGGACGGACGAACCGCTCGTCCGTTCGGCGGATGCCAAGCTGGTGTGGTCGGACGAGTTCGACACCGACGGCCTGCCCGATCCGAAGCGCTGGGCCTATGACACCGCCCGCAACAAGCTCGGCTGGCACAACGAAGAAAAGCAGTATTACGCCGCCGCGCGGCCCGAAAATGTGCGGGTTGCGGGTGGGCGGCTGATCATCACCGCCACCGCCGAACGGCTGGCGGACAAGCCCGATCATGGCGGGCAGGATTACGCCTCGACCAAGCTCTTCACCAAGGGGATCGCGGACTGGCGCTATGGCTTCTTTGAGGTGCGCGCCAAGCTGCCGTGCGGGCGCGGCATCTGGCCGGCGATCTGGATGCTGGCGTCGGACGAGCGCAAGGGCTGGCCGGCGATGGGCGAGATCGACATCATGGAGCATGTCGGCTGGGACAATGGCCGCGTCCACGGCACGGTGCATACCGGCGCGTACAACCATGTTTCAAACACGCAAAAGGGATCGAATGTCGTCATCCCCGACGTGTGCGAGGCGTTCCACACTTACCAGCTCGACTGGAATGCGGACCGCATCCTGATCGGGATCGACGGCCGCGCGCATATGCGGTTCGAGAATGACAAAAAGGGTGATCCGCAGACCTGGCCGTTCGGAACGCCCGAATATCTGATCCTGAACGTCGCGGTCGGCGGCTGGGGCGGACAGAAGGGGATCGACCCCAAGGCGTTCCCGGCGGCGATGGAAGTCGATTATGTGCGGGTTTGGCAGCGGGATTGAGGGTCGCTGTTTGAGACTGACCGCACTCTACGCCAACCGACATATCTTTGAGGGACAGCCGAGCGGCAAGCCAATCCGACTACTGCTCCGTTTCGCAGACAGCCGCTCGCTCCGGATCGGGGTTGCCGGAGACGGGTTCCGGGCGACGATCGATCGGCTACCGCTCGATCAGCCGTTCGACATGGCGGAATATGGGCAGGTCGATGTTGCCGATGTCACCGCTATGGCTGGCGCGCATTTGCGAGGCGGGGAGGTGACGTCCCTTCACGCGCTGACCGTTGATGGCAACGATATCGGCATGCGGCTGGGGTTCGACGCGAACGCGACACTGAATATCTGGGTCGATGGTGACGAACTGCATTGGGGCGATGCGGAAGCGCTTGCCGCATATCGATGGCCTGGCGACGGGGTGCCTGTCGAGGGGGCAATGATCGGGTTGTAATCCTTTCGTCGCCCCGGGCTTGACCCGGGGCTGGGCTTTTCTTGGCGCGTTGGATGGAGAAGAAGCCTTGGCCCGGCTCAAGGCCGGGCTGACGATGGGAGTGTGTTCAATCCTCCCCCTGACGGGGGAGGACCCTAGTCTCCGCCGCCGCCGCCGTCTCCGCCGCCATCCCCGCCCGAGTCGCTATCGGTGCGGTCGCGGTCGCCGGTGTCGCTGGCGATGGCGGCGCCGCCGTCGCCATTGTCCTTCTTGCGCTTCGCGGCCTTGCGCGCGAGCAGGACCGGGATGAGCGCGATGGCCACTGCGCCCAGGGCGATCCAGACGGGGTTCATACCGGCGGCTCCCACAGTTCGATGGCGTTGCCTTCGGGATCGTGGATGCGGGCGAATTTGCCGACCTCCGGCGAATCCCATTCGGGCTTGGTGACGATGTCGATTCCCGCTGCGTTGAGCTGTTCCAGCATCCCTTCGAGATCGCGGACGCGCAGGTTGATCATGAATTGCTTGTCGGCGGCGAAATAGTCGGTGGTTGCCTTGAACGGCGAGAACACCATCGGGCCGCCTTGCGTATGCCAGGTCCATTCATTGACCTCGCCGCCGCTATCCTCGGCGACGCAGCCGGCGCCGATGCCGAGATGTTCGCGATACCATGCGTTGAGTGCGTCCGGGTCCTGCGCCCGAAAGAACAGCCCGCCCATGCCGAGTACGCCCATTGCCGTCTCCCCCCGTGTGATGCGGGTGAGACTAGGCGCACCATCCTCACAGGCCAAGAGGCACGCTAAATCAGGATTTACACTTGTATCCGGTGCTGCCCGGGGGCGTGCAGACGATATAATCGCCGTCCGCCATGCGCTTGACGCGAAAGCGGACCGGCTTTTGGTCGCTGTGATAGGTGTGCGCGAAATACCGGATTTCGATCCGCCGCCCCGACAATCGACCATGGATGATACGCGAAACATGCAGCCGCGCCGTGATCGTGCCGTGTCCGAGCAGGTCGTCGGGGTCGCCGCTGGGTTCGTAGCTGAGATTCTCAAGCCTCCCGACCACCTCCGCGATCTCACTCGGGGCGGGCGGGGGTGTCGTCGCGCAGGCCGTGGTCAGCGCCGTGAGGCTGGCGAGAAGCGCTGACTTGCGCATCACGCCGCGCTGGCGAACTCGCCCTGGCCCGCGGTTGCGTCGAGCAGGCGGCGTTCGAGCGACTTGAGGCGCAGCACTGCGTTGATCTTGTCGCCGGTGAGGTCGGTTACGTAGAAGGTATCGACCGCGCGCTCGCCATAGGTGGCGACGTGGGCGCTGTGGATCGTAACCTTGGACTGGAACAGCGCGTAGGCGAGGTGGTGGAGCAAAGCCGGGCGGTCGCGCGCCTGCACTTCGATCACGGTGAAGCGATTCGATGCCTTGTTGTCGATCAGCACGTTCGGCTCGATCGTGAAGGCGTCGGCGCGCAGGCGGGGGAGCGGCTTGGCGGCGAGGCGTTCGGTGAGCTTGGCGCGATTGGCCAGCGCCTCGGCAATGCCGGTTTCGATGCGGGCGAGTTGCCCTGGATCGTCGAACGGGCGGCCGAGCGGGTCCTGAACCAGGAAATTGTCGAGTGCCATGCCGTCGCGCGTGGTGTGGATGCGCGCGTCGATGATGTTGCCGCCCGCGGCATGGATCGCGCCGGCGATGCGGTAGAAGAGCCCTGCATGGTCGGCGGCATAGACGGTGACGAGCGTCGCGCCGCGATCGGGATAGACCGTCGCTTCGACCGATAGCTTCGCGTCGCCGGCGCGGGCGATGAAGCGGGCGTTGCGTTCGATCACATCCTCGGGCTCGGCCACCCAATAGGGATCGGCGAGGCGGCGGACGAAATCGCCGACATCGGCGCCAAGGGCATCGCTCAGCGCCGCCTGTTTCGCGGCGATCCGCTCGCCGCGCCCCTTTTGCTTGTGCCCGAGGCGCAGGACTTCCTCGGCGCTGTCGAAGAGGTTGGTGAGCAGCTGGCGCTTCCACCCGTTCCAAACGCCGGGGCCGACCGCGCGGATATCGACCACGGTGAGGATCAGCAGCATCATCAGCCGCTGTGGCGATTGGACGACGGCGGTGAAGTCGAGGATCGTCTTGAAGTCACTGAGGTCGCGCTTGAATGCGGTGGCCGACATCAGCAGGTGGTAGCGGACCAGCCACGACACCGTCTCGGTCTCCGCCGCGGTCAGGCCGAAGCGCGGGCAGAGCTTGAGCGCGATCTCCGCGCCGATCACGCTATGGTCGCCGCCGCGCCCCTTGGCGATGTCGTGCAGCAGCACCGAGACATAGAGCGCGCGGCGCGAGGCGACCTGATCGAGGATGCCGCTGGCGAGCGGGTGATCCTCCTTGAGGTCGCCCTTTTCGATGCGGTTGAGCAGGCCGACGGCGCGGATCGTGTGTTCGTCCACCGTGAAGTGGTGGTACATGTCGAACTGCATCTGCGCGACGACGCGGCCAAAGTCCGGCACGAACTGGCCGAACACCCCGGCTTCGTTCATCCAGCGCAGCACGGTTTCGGGATCGCGCGGGGACGTCAGCACGTCCATGAACAGCGCGTTGGCGCGCGGGTCGTCGCGCCAGTCGGCGATCAGCTTGGCATCGCGATTGGCGGCGCGCATCGCGAGCGGATGGACTTCGAGCTTGTGCAGGTCGGCAAGCTGGAACAGCTCGACCAGCCGCACCGGGTCCTCGCGGAAGAAATCGTCGTTCGGGAGGGCGAGGCGGCCGCGATCGAGCACGAAACCCTTGAGCTTGCGTGGGGACCGGCGGATGCGGGGGAGGCCGAAGCGGCTGCCGCGTGCGGCGAACTTCTCATCCAGATGCGCGAGGAAGACGCCGGTCAGGTCGCCGACCATCTTCGCCTGGAGGAAGTAGAAGTGCATGAATCGCTCGACCTTCGACTTGCCCGGGCGGTCGGCGTAGCGCATCCGCTCCGCGATCTCGCGCTGATAGTCGAAGGTCAGGCGGTCCTCACCGCGCCCGGCGAGGTTGTGGAGGTGGCAGCGCACCGCCCACAGGAAATTCTCGGCACGGCGGAACTGGCGATATTCGAGCTTGGTGAGCAGCCCGACCTCGACCAGATCGGCGGGTTCGCGCACGCCATGGGCGTATTTGCCGATCCAGAAGAGCGTGTGGAGGTCGCGCAGGCCGCCCTTGCCCTCCTTGATGTTCGGCTCGACGACATAGCGGCTGTCGCCCATCTTGCGGTGGCGCTCGTCGCGCTCGACCAGTTTTTGCGCGATGAAGTCCCGCGCGCTGCCATTCTGGATCTCGGCCTTGAAGCGCGCCGCGGCCTCGTCATACAGCGTGGTGTCGCCCCAGATATAGCGGGCCTCGAGCAGGGCAGTGCGGACGGTGATGTCGCCGCGCGCCTCCCGCACCATTTCGTCGAGCGAGCGCGAGCTGTGGCCGACCTTCAGCCCCATGTCCCACAGCGAATAGAGCATCGATTCGATGACCTGCTCGCTCCACCCGGTCTGCTTCCAGGGCGTAATGAAGCCGATATCGACATCGCTGTGCGGCGCCATTTCGCCGCGCCCGTAGCCGCCGACCGCGACCAGCGTCATGCGCTCGGACGCGGTCGGGTTGCTGTTGGGGTAGAGCCGCGCGAGGGTGAAGTCCCACAAGGTGCGCAACAGCTGGTCCATCAGGAACGCGCCGCTCGCCGCGCTCTCATGCCCCTTGGCCGGGTGGTCGATCAGGCGGCGGGCGATCTCCGCGCGGCCCTCTTCGAGCGCCTGTTTGAGCCGCAGCGCGGCGGCCTGACGCAGCCGCATCGTATCGGGTGCATCGAGCGCGGCAAGATCGTCCGCCAGCGCCCGCCGGTCGACGATCGCGCGGCGGTGATGGATGGAGTCAAAGCGGCCGGACATGAGGGGGAGATAGGGGAAGGGCGAGGTGCGCGCTACCTCGTTCGTCATCCTGGCCTTGCGCCGGGATCCACCGGGCGGCAGGCGCGATGCTCGGGCCGCTATCGCCGGACGTGCGGCGCAGTGGACCCCGGCACAAGGCCGGGGTGACTAATCGAGGGTCAATCCGGCTTCTTGGCCACACCGACCAGCGCGGGGCGGAGCAGGCGGTCGCGGATCATGTAGCCGGACTGGATTTCCTGCACGATCGTGCCGGGCTCGGCGTCGGCGCTGGGCATTTCCATCATCGCCTGGTGGCGGTTGGGGTCGAGTGCTTCGCCGAGCGCGGTGATCTTCGAGATGCCGTGGCGGGCGAAGACGCTGTCGAGTTCGCGCCCGGTCGCTTCGAGGCCGATGATCAGCCCCTTCATCTTGTCGTCCTCGCGCAGTTCCTCAGGGATCGCGGCGAGCGCGCGGCCGAGATTGTCGGCGACCGAGAGGATGTCGCGGGCGAAGCCGGTGGCGGCATAGTTGCGCGCGTCTTCCGCTTCCTTCTGCGCGCGGCGCAGCAGGTTCTGGGCCTCGGCGCGGGCGTAGAGAGTCGCGGACTTGGCTTCGGCGAGTTCCGCCTCAAGCGCGGCGACGCGGTCCTGTTCGGCCACTTCGGGGGCGGCCTCGGCGGTTTCCTGACGGAGGTCGTCGGTCGCTTCGGTCTTGCTTTCTTCGGTCATGGTTCCTGCGTGTTTTCTTATGGTTCAGGCCAGCAATCTGGCCAGGGTTGATGCCGTGAAATCCACCATGGGCACGACGCGGGCATAGTTCAACCGCGTCGGGCCGATAACCCCCACCACGCCGACGACGCGACCGTCGAGCGCGCGCACCGGCTTGGCGATCACCGATGAGCCGGAAAGGGCGAACAGCTTGTTCTCGCTGCCGATGAAGATCCGCGTCGCCTCACCCTCGCGCGCGCTGTCGAGCAGGCGGGCGATCTCTTCCTTGCCCTCCAGCTCGTCGAGCAGGCGGCCGACGCGGTCGAGATCCTCGGCGGCGGCGCTGTCGAGCAGGCGCGCCTGACCGCGCACGATCAGGACGGGGCGGTCGTCACCATCCTGCGACCACACCGCAAGGCCGCGTTCGACCAGCGCGCGTGCGGCATCGTCGAGTGCGGCGCGCTCGCTGGCGATCTGATGCGTCAGGCGCGCGCGGGCCTGAGCGAGGGTGAGGCCGCCCAAAGTGGCGGTGAGATAGTTGGCGGCTTGTTCGAGTGCGCCGGGGGGCAGGCCGGGGGGCAGGTCGACGACGCGGTTCTCGACCGATCCATCCTCACCCACCAGTACCGCGAGTGCGCGATCGTTCCCGAGCGGGACGAAACCGAACTGGCGCAGCACGCGTTCCGCCTTGGGCACCAGCACCATGCCGGCGCAGGCCGAGAGGCCGGAGAGCGCGGCGGTGGTGGAGGCGAGCGCCTCCTCAACCGGGCCGCGCGTCGCGGCGCGCGATTCGATTGCAGCGCGCTCCTCGGCGGAGGGCTCGTTCGCCTGCATCATGCCGTCGACGAACAGACGCAGGCCGAGATCGGTCGGCATCCGCCCCGCGCTGGTATGCGGCGCGGCGAGCAGGCCGAGCTCTTCCAGATCCTGCATCACGTTGCGGATCGAGGCGGGGGAGAGGTTGAGGCCGGGGGCACGCGAGATGGTGCGCGACCCGACCGGCTGCCCGACGTCGAGATATGATTCGACCACGACGCGGAAGATATCGCGCGCGCGGTCGGTCAGCTCGGTGATGGGCGGGGTGGTCATGTCTGACAGATAGGTAGGGCGGATTGCTGCTTCTCTCAACGGCTTCGCGGAAAGTCGCGGATGCCGAGGACGCGGGGAGCCTCCAGAAGGCGATCGGCCCACTCCCGTCGCGTTTCAGGGTCGCAGCCGAAATCATACACCAGGCTGCCGAGTGCGAGGCCCGCCTCGCTCCAGTTGATCCTCACCGTTTGACCGTCGGGCGTGTAGGAGCGACACGAGACTTCGTCATCAAGTCGGACATCGCGGGCAGGGCGATAGCTGCGTAGCGCCGCTTCGAATGCGTCGAACCGTTCGGGGGGTAGATGAATGTTCCACCGTCGCGTGAGGCCCCGTTTCCAGTTTCGTGGGTCACGCGACCATTCTTCGATGCGGCCTTGCCCAGTCGCAACGATGGTTAGCGAATAGCCGTACTCGCCCATCAGCCCCGGCGACAGCTCGTACTGGATCGAACGCGCGTTCGGCGGAAGCTGGCCGGTCGAAGCGCAGCCAGCCACCGCCAGACCCAGCGCCGCAATCAATCCAAGTCGTTTCATGTCATTTCTCCGACGAGGCGAAGCGTCAGACTGGCGCGTTCGTTCTTGTCCGTCTAGTTCGGCGGCCAAGCCAATCAGGAGATTACCGTTATGCGCCCCAGCGGCCGCGCCCCCGATCAGATGCGTGCGATCAGCATCGAACCGAACTTCACCATCCATGCCGAAGGATCGGTGCTGGTGAGTTTCGGGAATACCAAGGTGCTGGTGACCGCGAGTGTCGAAGAGCGGTTGCCGCCATGGCTGCGCGGCAAGGGTGAGGGTTGGGTGACGGCCGAATACGGCATGCTGCCCCGCGCGACGCATACCCGTGGCAATCGCGAGGCGGCGAAGGGCAAGCAGTCGGGGCGGACGCAGGAGATCCAGCGGCTGATCGGGCGGTCGCTGCGCTCGGTCACCGACCTCAAGCTGCTCGGCGAGCGGCAGATCACGCTCGATTGCGACGTGATCCAGGCCGATGGCGGAACGCGCACGGCGGCGATCAGCGGCGCATGGGTCGCGCTGCGGCTCGCGGTCGACAAGCTGATGGCCGAGGGCAAGCTGACCGCCGATCCGATCATGCAGCAGGTGGCGGCGGTGTCGTGCGGCATCTATCAGGGCAATCCGGTGCTCGACCTCGATTATGACGAGGACAGCGCGGCGGATGCCGATGCGAACTTCGTGCTGCTGGCCGACGGCAAGATCGCTGAGGCGCAGGCGACCGCCGAGGGCGCGACCTATGACGAGGAAGGGCTGCTGCGCCTGCTGCGGCTGGCGCGGATCGGCTGCACCGACATCTTTGCGGCCCAGCTGAAGGCAGCGGGACGATGAGCGGCGAGGGCCGGGAGCCGCAGGCGATCCGCAAGCTGGTTCCCGGCAAGCTGGTCATTGCCAGCCATAATGAGGGCAAGGTGCGCGAGATCCGCGAGCTGCTTGCCCCCTTCGGCATCGAGCCGATCAGCGCGGCGTCGCTCGACCTGCCCGAGCCCGAAGAGACCGGCACGACGTTCGTCGCCAATGCCGAACTGAAGGCGATGCAGGCGGCGGACCTGTCGGGCCTGCCTGCGCTCGCCGATGACAGCGGGCTGTGCGTCGATGCGCTGGGCGGTGAGCCGGGGATTTTCTCGGCGCGCTGGGGGCTGCCCGATCCGGGCATTCCCGCGCTGGCGCCCGAAGAGGGTGAGGGGCGCGATTTCGATCGCGCGATGCGGCGGGTCAACACGCTGCTCGAGGCGCTGCCCGAGGGCACGTCGCGCGCGGCGCATTTCGTGTGCGCGCTGGCGCTCGCCTGGCCCGATGGGCATATCGAGTGGTTCGAGGGGCGGATCGACGGCACGCTGATCTGGCCGCCGCGTGGCGACCGTGGCTTTGGCTATGACCCGATGTTCGTGCCCGAGGGGCATGACCGCAGCTTTGGCGAGATGAACCCGGCGGCGAAGCACGCGATGAGCCATCGCGCGGATGCTTTCAGTCAGCTGGTGGCGGCGGTGTTCTGAACTGGCTAGGTTGGGTGGATGGCTACTTTCGTCCACCTGACCAGCCACCGCAATCTGCCCGGCATCCGGCGCGGCGGGATCGGCTTCGTCAAGACGGACGGATGGCGGCCCGACCGCATCTATGCGCTGCCGGTGACGCGCGAGTTCAACATTGCGCATCAATGGCTGCGCGAGTTGCGGCGGATGGGCGGCGGGACGATTGCTGGCGTCTATTTCCGCATTCCCGATGACGAGATGGTCGAGGTGTCGCACTTCAACGGCACCCCGGTGGCGATGCGCGCGGCCGAGGCGGTGGCGCTGATGCTCGCCGCCGAGCAGCGCGATCCGGCTGCGGCGCGAGTGGCGGACAAGGCGTCGAAGGCGGTGCAGCGCGGGCGGGCGCTGCCCTCCTCACCCGAGGGGTTTCAGGTAACGATCGCGCGGCCGATCGCGCGGAGCGAAATCCTACGCTTCAAGATGCTGCCGCAGGTGACCGGCTGGCGGTATATGCCGGGGGCCAATGGGACGCCGCCGTGCGGGTGCGTGTGCTGCCTCAAGGGGAGTTTCGGCATTCGCAAGCTGGAGCGGCGGCTGGAGGCGGATGAGGCGGCGAGGCGGGCGCCGAAATTCCAGCTGTTCGGGCGGGAGGAGGCTTCGTTTGCGCGGGTGGAGCGGTTGCGGCGCGACCAATGAACTTTGTCACCCCGGACTTGTTCCGGGGTCCACCGCGCCACTAGACCCGACGCTCAAGCTTGGAGCGGTGCGCTTGCCGCACAGTGGACCCCGGCACGGTGGCCGGGGTGACGATTTGGGTCACGGCAACGCCACCTGCCCCATCACATTGCCGGCAGGGGAGTAGCGGCAGACCAGCACGTCCTCCCGCGCATTGCTCGCCAGCGCGCAGCCGACGCGGGTGGTGCGTGACCAGATGATCTGGGCGTAGTGGCCGGCATCGACGAAGCGGCCGGTGGCGCTGATGTTGGGGATCGGGCGGTTGAGATAGTCGCGTTTCTCCGCGACCCAATGGCCGGCCATTTCTTCGTAGCGATAGGCGCTGCGCGTGCCTTTCCAGAGATTTTCGCCCTGTGCGGCGGGGCTGCGCGGCTGCTTGGCGTGCTCGAACTTGCCGCTGCGGGCGAGGTCGCGGGCGTAGCTGGCGGCGTCGCGGGCGAGCGCGTCGTCCCAAGTGAGCGGGGGCACCTTCACCGCGGCGCGGGCGGCGTTGTGGGCGTCGAGCATTGCGGTGCGCAGGCGCTCGGCACCGCGCGGGGCGGGGGTCAGTGATTCGCGCCGCTCGACGAACTCCTTGGGTGCTTCGGTCTTGGGCGCTTCGCTCTGCGGCGAGCAGGCGGCGAGGATCAGGAGCGGGAGCAGCAGCATCTTTCGGAAAACCTCGATCCGGCGCATAGCGCGCGCCAGATGAACGTTGCCCAACCGAACGATGCCGAGCCGCTGGCGCTCTACGTCCACTGGCCGTTCTGCGTGTCCAAATGTCCCTATTGCGATTTCAACAGCCATGTCCGCGAGGTGGTGGACCAGGATGCGTGGCGCAAGGCGCTGCTCGCGGACCTCGCTTATGAGGCAGCGTTGCTGCCCGGGCGGCGGCTGGGGTCGATCTTTTTCGGGGGCGGAACACCGTCACTGATGCCGCCCGAGACGGTGGCGGCAGTGATCGATGCGGCGGTGGCGGCATGGACGCCGCAGGGCGATCTGGAAGTGACGCTGGAGGCCAATCCGTCATCGGTCGAGGCGGCGCGGTTCGCTGATCTGGCCGCCGCCGGGGTCAATCGCGTGTCGCTGGGGCTGCAGGCGTTGGATGACGATGCGCTGGCGTTTCTGGGGCGGGCGCATGGTGTGGCCGAGGGGCTGGGGGCGCTGGCGACGGCGCAGCGGCATTTCGGGCGGGTGAGCTTTGATTTGATCTATGCGCGGCCGGGGCAGTCGGTGGCGGCGTGGGAGGCGGAGCTCGCACGGGCGCTGGCCTTCGGGACCGAGCATTTGTCGCTGTATCAGCTGACGATCGAGCCGGGGACGCGCTTTGCGACGCTGGCGGCGAAGGGCGATCTGGTGATTCCCGATGCCGATGCGGCTGCGGATTTGTGGGACGTGACGCAGGCGCTGACGCGCGCGGCCGGGTTGCCGCTGTACGAGGTGTCGAACCATGCGCGGCGCGGGGCGGAGAGCCGGCATAATTTGAGCTACTGGCGCTACACCGATTATGCCGGGGTTGGGCCGGGCGCGCACGGGCGGCGTGGCGGGTGCGCGACGGTGCGGCACAAGAAGCCGGAGAACTGGATCGGTGCGGTCGCGCGCAACGGGCATGGTGCGCAGGAGGAGATGGCGCTGACGGCCGCCGAGCGTGCGACCGAGGCGCTCGTGATGGGGCTGAGGCTGGCCGAGGGGGTTGATCTGGCGCGGATCGGGGCGGGGTTTGTCGATCTTGTCGCGGTGGAGCGGCTCGCGGCGCATGGGTTGATCGTGCGCGAAGGCGAGCGGCTACGGGTTACCGATGCGGGGATGCCGGTGCTTGAGGGGATCCTGCGCGAGGTGGTGGCGGACTAGCCGCCACCCCGGGCCAAGCCCGGGGTGGCGATAGGGTTACCGCCCGAAGCCCTGCGGGGCTGGCGAGACAGTCACCGTGGTGCCGCCGCGAATCTCCTGCACCTCGAGCGCGCGTTCGGCGACGCCGTCGCGGCCGAAGCGGAAGGCGCCGTCGATGCCGCCAAAGCCGCCCGGATCGCCGAGGCGGTCGGTCGGGAAGGCGTCGCCCGGACGCCAGTCGCGCGCGATGCGGACGGTGAGCAGCACCGAATCATAGCCGAGCGTCGACAGGCGATAGGGGGCGGCGCCGAAGCGGGCGCGGTACTTGCCGGCATAGGTGCGGTAGAGCGTGTCGGAGACGCTGGCGAACCAGCTGCCGGTCAGCGGGGTCATGCCCCCGACGCCCGAATCGCTGTTCCACAATTCGGTCCCGAGCACCTTGGCATTGGCGTTGGCGCGACGGATGCCGGGGATTGCAGTCACCGCGCCGCTGGCGCTGTCGGCGATCAGCACCGCACTGGAACGGCGAGCGGGCGAGGCGGGCGATCGCGGCGTTCATCGCGGGCGCGCCGCGGTTATAGGTTTCGAGCGCGGTGACCTTGCCGCCCGCTCCTTCGACCGCGCGGAGGAAGGCGGTGCTGGCGCGCTCGCCATACAGGCCGGTGGGCATCAGGCCGGCGAAATCGGTGACGCCGCTGCGCCGCGCATAGTCGACGACGCGCTCGATCGACTGGGCGGGGGCATAGCCCATGACGTAGGTGCCATTGCCGGCGACGCCGGTGTCGTTCGAGAAGGCGAGCACCGGCACCCCGGCGCGGCGCGCGAGCGGGGCGATGGCGCGGGCGTCTTCCGCCAGCAGCGGGCCGAGGATCAGCTTGTTGCCATCGGCGAGCGCGCGGGTCGCCGCAGCGGTCGCGCCGAGCGCGGTGTCATAGGTGGTGATGCGGACATTGTCCGCCTTGAGATCGAGGATCGCGAGCTGCGTCGCGTTGGCGAGGCTGCGGCCGATTCCGGCATTGGTGCCCGATAGTGGCACGAGCAAAGCGACGCGGTGCCGCTGCGTATCGGCTTCCGGCATGCCGGGACGGACCGGCGGCGGGGTGGTCGGGCGGACCGGCTGGGTCGGTCCGGGGCGCACCGGCTCGGGCGGCGGGCCGGAGGGGCGGACGCAGGCGGACAGCGCCAGTGCGGCGCCGATGACGATCCCGCGAATGATCCTCGACATGCCCGGTTGGCGTTTATGTGCTGCCTCTGCCATGACGTTCCCCAATGACTTCTGTTCTCGAGCCCGGCCTCTACATCGTCGCGACGCCGATCGGCAATCTCGGCGATCTGTCTCCCCGTGCGTCTGAAATACTCCTGAACGCCGATGTGGTTGCGGTCGAGGACTCGCGTGTGACAGCCGGGCTGTTTCGGCACCTTGGCGCAAAGCGACCGATGACCCCCTATCACGACCATAATGCCGAGGCCGTGCGGCCGGGGCTGGTCGCGCGAATGGCGACTCAGGCGGTGGCGTTGGTGTCGGACGCGGGGACGCCGTTGATCTCTGATCCCGGCTATAAATTGGTGCGCGATGCGCGCGCGGCGGGGCATGCGGTGGTGACGATTCCCGGGCCGTGCGCGGGGATCGCGGCGCTGACGCTGGCCGGGCTGCCGACCGATCGGTTCCTGTTCATGGGGTTTTTGCCGAGCAAGCAGCAGGCGCGCGCGGAAGCCATTGCCGAAGTGGCAGGGGTGCGCGCGACGCTGGTGTTCTACGAAAGCGGGCCGCGCCTGTCGGCGGCGCTGGCGGCGCTGGCCGAGGGGCTGGGAGATCGCGAGGCGGCGGTCGCGCGCGAGATCACCAAGAAGTTCGAGGAATGCGTGACGGGATCGCTGACCGAGCTGTCGGCGCGCTATGCCGAGGGTGGGCCGAAGGGCGAGATCGTGGTGGTGGTCGCCCCGCCGGGCGAGGCTGCTCCGGCGAGTGCGGAGGACGCCGACGCAGCGCTGGCCGAGGCGCTGACGCGGCTGCCGGTGTCGAAGGCGGCGGGCGAGGTCGCCAAGCGGCTGGGGCTGGACCGTAAGGCGCTGTATGCGCGGGCGATGGAACTCAAAGGGTGAGAGACCGACGCGCCGCCGAGCAATCGGGTCGTGATGGGGAAACCCGGGCGGCGTGGTATTTGCGGTTGCGCGGGTGGCGGATTCTTGATCGGCGGGTGCGGACGCCGGCCGGCGAGGTCGATCTGGTCGCCAAGCGGGGCAAGTTGATCGCGTTTGTCGAGGTGAAGGCGCGCAAGACCGCTGCCGAGCTGGACTTCGCAATCGATGAGCGGCGGTTGGCGCGAGTCGCGGCGGCGGCGGAGGTTCTGATGCCGCGCTATGCGACGCATGGCGAGGATATCCGGGTCGACGTGCTGCTGCTCGCGCCCGGCGTGCGGCCGCGGCATATCGAGAATGCATGGATCGGGTGAGCGGGGATCGGGTGACATTCGCCTCCCGCGTCCCTACCTCCGCGCGATGACACAGGAGGATCGCTTGCCGCTGACCGTCGCCGTCCAGATGGACCCGCTCGATT
This sequence comes from uncultured Alphaproteobacteria bacterium, assembly GCA_942493255.1. GTDB lineage: Bacteria > Pseudomonadota > Alphaproteobacteria > Sphingomonadales > Sphingomonadaceae > Sphingomonas. The sequence goes on from OW818683.1 coordinate 715,242, forward strand.
CGATCAATATCGCGGGCGATTCGACCTTTGCGCTGATGCTGTCGGCGCAGGCGCGCGGGCATCGGCTGTTCCACTATTCGCCCGAGGCGTTGAACTATGCCGATGGGCGGGTGTGGGCGAAGGCGCATCCGGTGACGGTACAGCGCGTCGCGGGCAATCATTTCGAATTCGGCGATCCGGTGTCGCTCGATCTGGGCGATGAAGCCGATGTCGTGCTGATGCGGCAGGATCCGCCGTTCGACCTTGGCTATATCACCGCGACGCATCTGCTCGAGCGGATCGCCGACCGGACTTTTGTGGTCAACGACCCTGCCAGCGTGCGCAATGCGCCGGAGAAGGTGTGGGTGCTCGATTTTGCGCGCTTCATGCCGCCGACGCTGATCACGCGCGACTATGATGAGGCGAAGGCGTTCCTTGCCAAGCACAAAGCGATCGTGGTCAAGCCGCTGCACGGCAATGGCGGCAAGGCGATCTTCAAGATCGACAGCGACGGCGCGAACCTGTCGTCGCTGATCGAGGTGTTCAACACCGCGTGGCGCGAGCCGCATATGATGCAGGCGTTCCTTCCCGATGTGGCCAAGGGCGACAAGCGCATCGTGCTGGTCGATGGCGAGGTGGCGGGTGCGGTCAATCGCGTGCCGGGCGAGGGCGAGATCCGGTCGAACCTGGCGGTTGGCGGGACGGCGGCGAAGACGCAGCTGACCGCGAAGGAGCAGGAGATTTGCGCGGCGCTGGCACCCGAGCTCAAGCGACGCGGGCTGATCTTCGTCGGGATCGACGTGATCGGCGGCGAGTGGCTGACCGAGATCAACGTGACGTCGCCGACGGGCATCGTCGCGATCGACAAGTTCAACGGGACGGACACGGCCGCGATGATCTGGGATGCGATCGAGCGCCGCGTTGCTGCGCGCGCCTGATCCTTTGCCCTTCATCCGCGTTTGGCGTCTTTCATGACCGAATTCATCCTCAACCTGATCGCCTGGGGCGGCTATATCGGGATCTTCATCCTGATGACGCTCGAGAACGTGTTTCCGCCATTGCCGTCGGAGGTCATCATGGGCCTGGGCGGGATGGCGGTGGCGCGCGGCGACATGGACATGACCCCGTTGCTGATCGTGGCGACGCTGGGGACGACGCTGGGCAATGTCTTCTGGTATGGCGTCGGGCGCTGGATCGGGATCGCGCGGCTGAAGCCGTTTGTCGATCGCTATGGCCGCTGGCTGACGATGACCTGGGACGAGGTCGAGCAGCTCAACCGCTTCTTCAACCGCCATGGCCTGTGGGTCGTGTTCGTGTTCCGGTTCCTGCCGACCTTCCGCACGATGATCTCGCTGCCTGCGGGAATGGCGAAGATGGGGATGCCGCGCTTCCTCGCCGCGACCTTTATCGGCAGCGCGATCTGGAATGCGGTGCTGGCTTATGCCGGACTGTTGCTGGGATCGCGGTTCGAGGAGCTGCAGGTCTATGTCGGGCCGGTCGCGATCGGCACGTCGGTGCTGGTGGTGGCGGTTTGGGCCTATCGTGTAGTGACCTGGAACAAGCGGGTGCGTTAACCCCGGAACGCATCCTTCGCCGCGCGACGTTCCGCCAGTTCCTCCACCGAGGCGGCGCGCATGAATGGGTTGGTCGCGCGTTCGAGTGCGATGGTGGTTGGGACGGTGGGCAGGCTTTGGGCACGCAGCGCGTCGACCTGTGCCATGCGGTCGATCAGCGCGGCGTTGTCCGGCTCGGCGACCAGCGCGTAGCGGCCATTCGACTGGGTATATTCGTGCGCGCAATAGACGGTCGTTTCGCCCGGTAACGCGGCGAGCCGCTGCATGTTCGCGAACATCTGCGCCGCCGTCCCTTCGAACAAGCGGCCACAGCCCATCGCGAATAGCGTATCGCCGACGAACACGATCTCCGCTTCGGGCAGATGATAGGCGATATGGCCGGCGGTGTGCGCGGGAACGTCGATCACCTCCGCCTTGAACGCGCCGAGCGTCACCGTGTCGCCTTCCGCCACCAGCCGGTCGGCGGTGGGAATCTTCGCGACCTCGGCGGCAGGCGCGATGATGGTGCAGCCGGTTGCGGCCTTGATCGCGGCGTTGCCGCCGGTGTGATCGGGATGCCAATGGGTGTTCCAGATCGCAGAGATCGTCCAGCCGCGCGCCGCTGCGGCCTCCAGCACGGGTTCTGCGACGGCGGGGTCGACGACGATCGTCTCCCCCGACGCGGCGTCATGCGCGAGCCAGATATAATTGTCGCTGAGCGCGGGGATGCGGACGACCTCGATTGCCATCACCAGACCCCGGTGTTCGGCATCGATGCCCAGGGCTCGGCGGGAGCGAGGTGGCCGTCCTGGAGCAGTTCGACCGAAATGCCGTCGGGCGAGCGCACGAACGCCATATGACCATCGCGCGGAGGGCGATTGATCGTCACACCGGCGTCCATCAGCCGCTGGCAGGTTTCGTAGATATTCTCGACGCGATAGGCGAGATGGCCGAAATTGCGGCCGCCGGTGTAGCTTTCGGCGGGGCTGCCATCCTCAGGCGGCCAGTTATAGGTGAGTTCCACCTCGGCGCGCGGGCGGCCATCGGCCTCGGACGTGTCCGCCGCGATGTCGCCGGGGGCGGCGAGGAAGATGAGCGTGAAGCGGCCTTTCTCGCTCTCCATCCGCCGGGTTTCCTTGAGGCCGAGCAGTTCGAAGAAGCGGATCGACGCGTCCGGGTCGGTCACGCGGATCATGGTGTGGAGGTAATGCATCGCAAGTCCCTGTCGCTGGTTTGGGCCAGAGATAGGGAATGTGATCCCGGAATCTATTGCTGCTCGGCAAATTGTTGGAGCGCTGCGCGGGCGGAGGCACCGATCGGGCCATCGGGGGCGAGCTGGGCGGCGCGGGTCCAGGCGGTTTTGGCTGCCGCTTCGTCGCGTGCCACGGCGGCGATGTTGCCGGCTTCGAGCTGGACCGAGGCGTCGTCGCCGGCCTTTTCCACGGCCTTTTCGATATGCTCACGCGCCAGCGGGATGTTGCCGGTGCGGCGGGCGAGGTTGGCGGAAAGCAGCCACGCCATCGGGTCCTTCGCCGCATGGACAAGCGCCTTGTCGAGGTCGCTGCGCGCGCCGGTCAGGTCGCCCGATGCGACAAGGGCGCGGGCGCGGTCGAGATGGGCTTCGCCGAGATCTAGCCCCTCCAGCGTGCCGGTGGCGAGCGCAGCGTCGAGCGCGGTGCGTGCCTTGGCGGCTTCACCCGCGGCGAGCCAGGCATTGCCGGCCTGCGCCCAATATTTCGACGCGCGGCGGTCGCGCGCGACTTCGGCTTCGCGTGCGGCGGTTTCGAACGCGCCGCCCGCGCTGACCCAGCGCTGTTGCCGGGCATAGGCCATGCCGCGGCATTGTTCGGCGAGGAAGCGCCCGTCCGCCATGCGCCAGCGATTGGCTTCGGCGATGCCCGCTGCGGGGTCGTCCACGGCGAGTTCGACGCAGCGTTCCCAGCGCTGTTCCTCGGGCGAGGGTGGGCCGACGGGGGTGGTTTGAGCTGCGGCGGCGAGAAGGATGAGCATCATGACGTGGGGAGCAGGTCCTCAAGGGTGCGCAGAATCAGGGCGATGTCCTGCGGGCGCGACAGGCGGTGATCGCCGTCCTTGACGAGACGTGTCTGCACATCGTCTGAACGCAGCAGGCCGGCGAGCGTGACGCTGCGCGCCCATGGCACATCGGGGTCGCGCTGGCCGTGGATCAGGCGCGCGGGCATGGGCAGGTCGATCGGCCCGTGCATCAGCCGGTTGGCCTCGCCCGATGACCAGAAGGCGCGGGTGGTGACGGTGGGTTCGGGCGAATAGTCGGACGGCTGTTCGAGGCGGCCTTCGTTGAGCAGCGTCATTTTCTGCGCCTGCGTGAAGCCCCAGTCGGTGAAGTCGGGGGCAGCGGCGATGCCGATCAGGCCCGCGATCCGGTCGGGCCGCGCCTTTGCCACCAGCAGCATGATCCACCCGCCCATCGACGATCCGACGAGGATGACCGGTCCTTCGATCAGGCGGTCGATCAGCAGCAGCACGTCGTCGCGCCAGCTTGCCAGCGTCTGATCGTCGAACGCGCCTTCGCTCTCGCCGCATCCGGCATAGTCGAAGCGCAGGAAGGCGCGGCCGTTGGCCTGCGTCCAGTCCTCGATCGCGACCGCCTTGCTCCCGCTCATGTCGGAGGCATAGCCGGGGAGGAAGACGATCGTCGGCCCGGTGCCGGGCGTGTGGCGATAGGCGAGGCGGTGGCCGTTGGCGTTGATCATGGGAGGGGTCTTAGGGGTAAAGTCGCGCGGATTGAACCATGACGCGCACGTCGCGCGTGGCTAGGGTGAGGCAATGGACGATCGCCCGCTTCCCCTGCTGTTCGGCGCGCATCTGGCGCGGGATCGGCGTAGGTCGGTGCATACGGTGCGGGCTTATGAGGCGAGCGCGGCGCGGTTGATCGCGTTTTTGTCGGGGCATTGGGGCGGGGCTGTCGATCGTGCGGCGCTGGCCAAGGTGAGCGCGGCGGATTTGCGGGCCTATCTGGCGCATCGGCGCAATGACGGGATCGGCAATGCCAGCGCGGCGCGCGAGCTATCGGCGGTGCGGGCATTTCTGAACTTTGCGGGCGGGGATGAGGCGGAGCTGCCCCGGCTGCGCGGGCCGCGCGTGCGCAAGGGCGTGCCGCGCCCGGTGTCGCCGGATGAAGCGGTGGCGCTGGCCGAGGAGGTGGCGGACGATGCGCGCGAGGCGTGGATCGGCGCGCGCGATCTGGCGGTGTTGTTGCTGCTCTATGGCGCGGGCCTGCGGATTGGTGAGGCGATGGCGCTGACCGGCTCGGCATTGCCACTCAGCGAGACGCTGCGGGTCACCGGCAAGCGCGACAAGACCCGGATCGTGCCGCTGTTGCCGCAGGTGCGCGCGGCGGTGGAGGACTATGTGCGGCAATGCCCCTATGGCACCGCACCGGGCGCACCGCTGTTTCGCGGGGCGCGTGGCGGCCCGCTCGATCCGGCTTTGGTGCGGCGGGCGGTGCGGGCGGCGCGGGTGCGGCTGGGGCTGCCCGAGCGGACGACGCCGCATGCGCTGCGCCACAGCTTTGCGACGCATCTGTTGGGGCGCGGGGCGGATTTGCGCGCGCTGCAGGAATTGCTGGGGCATGCCAGCCTGAGCTCGACGCAAATCTATACCGCGGTGGACGCGGCGCACCTGCTCGACGTCTATCGCAACGCCCATCCGCGCGCGTGAGTCCGGAACCCTTTCCGCGCTCGCCCATTGGGGTCGCGGGATAGCAGAACAGGAGAGACGAGATGATCCGGACCGGATGCGCGATTGCCGCGCTTGCACTGACCGCAGCGTGTGGCGGCGGCGCCACCAATACCGCGGCACCTGCCAATGACGCGATGATGATGGAGAATGTGGCGCTGCCGATCGAGAATGGCAGTGTTGCCAGCGAAAGCGCGACGGCAGCTTTGGCAATGGCGGACGGCAGCGCGGCGGGGAGCGCGGTGGCGACTGCGACGCCGGAGGGGCTGACCGTGACGGTTTCGGTGACCGGGATCACACCGGGTGAGCATGGCGTGCATGTGCATATGACCGGCAAGTGCGACGCGCCCGGCTTCACCACTGCGGGCGGCCATTGGAACCCGGCCTCGACCCAGCACGGGCTCGACAACCCGCAGGGCGCGCATGCCGGTGACATGCCGAACCTGAATGTCGCCGATGACGGCACCGGCACGCTGAGCTTCACGCTGCGTTCCGGCACGATGGCGCAGCTGCTCGATGCCGATGGATCGGCGTTCGTGGTTCATGCGGGCAAGGACGATCAGAAGACCGACCCGTCGGGCGATAGCGGCGACCGCGTCGCATGCGGCGTGTTCGCGGCGGGCTGACCTGAGGCATTACGGGCCGGTCAGCGCGTAGCGTTCGACCGGCTCGTAGCTTGCCCCCGCGCTGCCGAGATGGCTTTCGTAGAGCGTCATGTGCGCGATCGAAAAGTCTGCGCTGGTGAGCGCGGCGTGACGGGAGAGGAAGCCGCCGACCGGGCCAGCCGATCCGGGAAGCCGCGCCAGCGTGATATGCGGGACATAGGCGCGGTGTTCGGGTTCCAGTCCCGCACGGATCAGCGCCTGATCGACCTTTTTGTGCAGCATTGCGAGCGGCTCGCGCGGCGCGACCCCGGCCCACAGCGCGTTGGGCCTGCCGCGCGTGTCGAACATCCCGCAGCCCGACAGGCGCAAGGCAGGCAGGTCGAATCGGATGCTGGTCAGCGCGGCGGCGACATCGTCGGCGGTGCGCGAATCGACCTCACCGATATAGCGCACGGTCAAATGAAGCTGGTCGTCGTCCTGCCAGCGGGCGCCATCGACCCCGTCCATCAAGTCGATGAGCAGGTCACGAATCGCGGCTGGAGGCCGCAGGGCGACGAACAAGCGGTGCATGTGGAGCGCGTTAACCCGCTTCGTCAGAGTCGGCGATTCCGGTTTTCCTTGAATCTGTGCGCCGGAACCATGATATTCGGTAACATCCGGGCGGCCGATATCCAGAGACCGCCGGGCAAAGGAGTTTGAGATGGCTAACTGGTCTGACCCCCACACGACCGCCGCGCCGTACGCGACGGCCGCAGGTACGCGGGATAGCGCCGCGTATGATGCGGGGCTGCGGTCCTACATGCTTTCGGTTTACAACTATATGGCGTCGGGCGTCCTGCTCAGCGGCATCGTCGCGCTGATGTTCAGCTGGGGCGGTCGCGAATCGATCGCCTATTCGGTGTTCTCCAGCGGCGGGCCGCTGGTCTGGCTGATCATCCTGTCGCCGCTGGCGATCGTGCTGGCGATGAGCTTTGGGCAGAACAAGTTCTCGACGCCTGCGCTGCAGGGCATGTTCTGGAGCTTCACAGTGCTGATGGGCCTGTCGCTCTCGACGCTGCTGCTGCGGTATAGCGGTGAGTCGGTCGCACAGGCGTTCTTCGCCGCCGCAGCCGGTTTCGCTGGTCTGAGCCTGTACGGCTACACGACCAAGAAGGACCTGTCCGGCATGGGCAGCTTCCTGATCGTCGGCCTGATCGGCATCATCGTTGCGTCTGTGATCAACATCTTCACCCAGTCGAGCACCCTGTCGCTGATCATCAGCATCGCGGGCGTGCTGATCTTCGCGGGTCTGACGGCGTATGACACGCAGCGGATCAAGAGCATGTATCAGTATGTCGCTGGCACGGACATGGTCGGCAAGGCCGTGATCATGAGCGCGCTGACGCTGTATCTGGACTTCATCAACATGTTCCAGTTCATCCTCAGCATCATCGGCACCTCGCGCGACTGATCGCTGCGTCAAGACTGATTTGCGGAAGGGCCCGGCCAGCAATGGTCGGGCCTTTCTGCGTTTGGCCAATTGCGTTTCGGGAGCGGAACGCAGTCCGTGCTGTGCGCGTTTCGATGATCCACCCCATTGGGAGCAGGATCATGGAAGACGACAAGCAGCGCGGCGACGCCGGCACCGACGAGAGCATCGCGGAACGGCTGGAGAAGAACCCCGAGAGCAAGCAGGCGCGGCTCGACCGCGCGCTGGATGAATCGATGGATGCGTCGGACCCGCCGTCGGGGACGCAGCCGATCCATGCGCACGAAGCGCCGACTTCCACCGGCTATGATGCGGACAAGGAGGCCGAGTTGGCTAAGAAGGACGAGGCTGAGGCTGAGTAACTTCCAATCCTCCCCCGCAAGGGGGAGGATTACAGATTACCGCTTCATCACATCGAGTGCAGCAGCGGTCATCGCCTCTGCCGCAGTGCCGATGACCTTCTCGGCATCGGGCGCCCATTTGGGGCTGTGAAGCGAGGGGAGGCCGGCGCCGCCATTGGCCTGTGCCTTGGCCCATTGGTCCTGCGGCACGCCGCCGACCCAATAGATCACGCTCTGGATCGAGGTATCGGCGATGGCGTAGCGGCCGAAATCCTCGCCCGCCATGGTCGGCGCGATATCCTGCACGCGGGCGTCGCCGAAGCGGGTTGTGAACAGCGTCTTGAGCTGCCCGGCGAACGCCGGATTGCTGACTGCGGGTGGGGTGAAGGGCTCGCGCACCGTTACCAGCGGCATCCGGTCTTCAGGCACTCCGGCGGCGATCGCTTCGCCCCTGGCGATGCGCGCGATGCCGTCAAGCAGCTGCTTGCGCACTTCAGGGGTATAGGCGCGCACGGTGAGCAGCAGCAGCGCCTGATCCGGGATGATGTTGTGGCGGGTGCCGCCCTGGAAGCTACCGACCGTCACCACGGCGGAATCGAGCGGATCGATCTCGCGCGCCACCAGCGTCTGGAGCGCCGAGACGATGCGCGCGCCGAGCACGATCGGGTCCTTGGTCGTCGCCGGGTAGGCGCCGTGGCCGCCGACGCCTTTCACCACGATATCGACCGAATCGACGCTGGCGAAGGTCGGGCCGCTGCGGATGCCGATGGTTCCGGCGGGGAGCGCGGCGCTGTTGTGGAATGCGATGGCGTGAGTTGGCTTGGGGAAGCGGGTGTAGAGGCCGTCGTTGAGCATCGCGATTGCGCCGCCGCTGCTTTCCTCGGCCGGTTGCGCGACCATGACGAGCGTGCCGCGCCACTGGTCCTTCATTGCGGCGAGGTTGCGCAGCGTGCCGACCCACGCGGTCATGTGGGTGTCGTGCGCGCAGGCATGCATCACGCCGCTCTCGACCCCCTCGGGCGTGCGCGTGCGGACCTTCGAGGCGAAGGGGAGGCCGGTTTCCTCGGTCACCGGCAGGCCGTCCATATCGGCGCGGATCATCACCACCGGGCCGTCGCCATTCTTCAGCACGGCGACGACGCCGGTCCCGCCGACCTGTTCGGTGACGGTATAGCCGGCCTTGCGCGCTTCGGCGGCGAGCTTGGCCGCGGTCTTGACCTCGGCGAGGCTGACCTCGGGGTTGGCGTGGAGGTCGCGATACAGCGTCATCAGCGACGGCAGCTCGCGCGTGGTGGCGTCGCGGACGCTGTCGGCGGCGGCGGGCAAAGCGAGCGCGAGGGTCGCGGCGGTGGCGGCAAGGAGGGTCTTCATGCCGCCACCGTAACCCGACCCCGCCGCGACGCAACGGCCAAGACGGCTCACCCCGCCGGGACCATCTCGATCACGTCGATCTGCGACTCGAAATTGGGATAGGGTAGCACCAGCCGCCAGCGGCCGATCGCGACGCGCTCGATATAACCGGCCATGTCGCGCTTGCGGTCCTGACTATAGGTCAGCGCTCTGGTCTCATCGCCGAGTTCGAGTGCGCCGAGGAAGATCACCCGCGCGTCGGACTCGGTATAGAGCGTGCCCGACGGGCGCTGGTCGCCCTCCAGCACCGCGAACACCGGCATTTCGCCGTCGCGCCCGATGCGGCAGCGTGCCCAGGGGAGCATCGCGAAATTGCGCAGATCCTCGCGCCGCGCACCGAGCTTGAAGGTGCGGCAGCGATAGTCGCCGGCGGGCGGCATGGCATTGGCCATCGCCCGGTCGGGTTCGAACAGCGCGCCCTCGCGCGCGATGACGCCATTATCGGCGGTGCGCGCGGCGGGCAGGGCGGCGACCCAGGCCTTGCGCCAGTCGCGCAGGCGGTTGCGGTCCTGATCGGTGGTGACGGCGCGCCAGCGCGTCTCCGGCGGGGTTTCGACCAGGCTGAGGCCGTCGCGGGCACAGCCGGACAGGGCGACGCCGGCGAGCACGGCGAGGAGCGTGGCGCGGGTCATGCGGCGGTCCACCCGCCGTCCATCGCATAGTTCGCGCCGGTGATCGAGCGCGCGGCGTCGCCGCACAGGAACAGCGTCAGCGCCGCGACCTGTTCGGGAAGGACGAACTCCTTGGTCGGCTGAGCGGCGAGCAGGACGTCGTTCATCACCTGCTCGCGCGTCATCCCGCGCGCCTTCATCGTGTCGGGGATCTGGTTTTCGACGAGCGGCGTCCAGACATAGCCGGGCGAGATGCAGTTGACTGTGATGCCGTCGGTCGCGGTTTCGAGCGCGATCGTCTTGGTCAGGCCGGCCACGCCATGCTTGGCGGCGACGTAAGCGGACTTGTTGGGGCTGGCGACGAGCGAATGCGCCGAGGCGGTGTTGATGATGCGGCCCCATTGCGCCGCCTTCATATGCGGCACCGCGGCGCGCATCATGTGCCAGGCCGAGGACAGGTTGATGGCGATGATCGCGTCCCATTTCTCGGTCGGGAACTCCTCGATCTTTGCAACATGCTGGATGCCGGCATTGTTGACGATGATGTCCGGCCCGCCGAGTTCGGCATGGCAGCGATCGACCATCGCGTAGATCGCGTCGGGCTTGCTCATGTCGGCACCGTCATAGAGCGCCTTCGCGCCGCTGAGCCCCTCAAGCGCCGCGCGTTCGGTCTCGATCGCGGCGGCGTCGCCAAAGCCGTTGATCATCACGCTCGCGCCCTCGGCGGCGAGCGCCTTGGCAATGGCGAGGCCGATGCCGGAGGTGGAGCCGGTGACGATGGCGGACTTGCCCTTGAGGAACATGGGATACTCCTGATTAGCGTTTGGTCAGGTCGAAGGCAGCGGTGCGGCCGTCGGCGATGTTGCTGGCGATCAGGCGGGCATTGGCCATGGTGCGCGCGACATCGTCGCCGCCCGCCTGCCAATGTTCGCGCATCGAGCGTGCGGAAAATTCGAAATCGCGGCTGCCGCCCTCCCACGCATTGGCGCGGTAGATCAGGTGGACGAGGCTGACAGGCTTTTCGTCCGCCGCCTTGCGCAGCGCGGCGACATCGGGATCGTCGGCGAGGCTGTCGGGAAGCTTGGCGAGCACCTTGCGGATCAGCTCGCGCTCCTTGCGCAGCTTCAGCCGTTCGTCGCTGACCTGGCGGGTGCGGCTGGAGAAGCGGATTTCCTTTTCGCGCGCCATCACATCGGTGATGGTGTGCGGCATCGGCGCGGCGGCGGAGAACAGGTCGATCTGGAACACCAGCATCGCGTCGCGCTGGTGATCGAGGACATGGATCAGCGGGGTGTTTGAGACAATGCCGCCGTCCCAGTAGAACTTGCCGTCGATCTCGACCGGGGGCAGGCCGGGGGGCAGCGCGCCCGAGGCCATGATGTGGCGCGCGTCGATGCGGTCGGTGGTGGTGTCGAAATAGCGGAAATTGCCGCTCTCGATCTCGACCGCGCCGACGGACAGGCGGACCGGCCCGGTGTTGAGCAGATCCCAGTCGATCAGCGAATCCAGCGTCTCGCGCAGGGCGGCGCTGTCATAATAGCTGAGCGCGGCGCAACTGCCCGGCGTCGCGAGGAAGGGCGGGACGGTGCGCGGGTGGAAGAAGCCGGGTACGCCCTGCATCAGCACCGCTGCCGCCGACCATTCATGGACGAGCTCGCGCACCTGATCCTGCGGGAAGATCGGGAAGCTGGGCAGGCCGCTGGTGACGCGGCTCCAGAATGCGTCGAGCCGCTCGACGCGGCGTTCGGGCGGGTTGCCTGCGACGATCGCGGCGTTGATCGCGCCGATCGAGATGCCGGCGACCCAGTCGGGTTCGATGTCCGCGAGCGCCAGCGCTTCGATCACCCCGGCCTGATAGCTGCCAAGCGCGCCGCCGCCTTGCAGCACCAGCGCAACGCAGCCGGGGAGGGGGAGGGGCGCGTCGCGGCCCACTTTCCTGCTTCGCTGTGGATCGGCGTCGGCCATGGCGAACATGTGGTGCAACGCGGCGCGAAGGGCAATGCGGGATTCTTCATGCAACGCGATCCCGCTTGGGGCATTGTGGCGGGAAGGAAACGATAAAAGGGGATGGGCCATGCGGCTCGACGATCTCGATCCCAGTAACAATGTCCGCGATCTGGGCTCGGGCGGTGGCGGCGGTTTTGGCGGCGGGGGTGGCAACATCCTGTTCGCGCTGCTGCCGATGCTGCTGGGCAGTCGCCTTGGCTGTGGCACGATCGCGCTGATCGGCATTGGCGCGGCGATTTTCATGACGGTTGGCGGTGGCGGCGCGTTGCTGAGCGGCGGCGGCACGACCGGCAGCGGCGGGCAGCAGGTCGCGCAGCAAAAGGCATGCGACACGCCCGAGGAATTGCAGGCGTGCCGGGTGATGACCAGTACCGAACAGACCTGGACCAAATTGTTCGCGGCGGACGGGGAGCGTTACCCCGCGCCGGTGCTCAACTTTTATGAGGGTGGCGTGCAGTCGGGTTGCGGTCAGGCGACCTCGGCGGCGGGGCCGTTTTACTGCCCGGCGGATCGCGGCATCTATCTCGACACGGCCTTCTTTCGCGAGCTGGCGACGCGGTTCGGCGCGGCCGGCGATTTCGCGCAGAACTACGTGATCGCGCACGAGGTCGGCCACCATATCCAGAACGTCACCGGCACGATGGAGCAGGTGCGCGCACGCCAGGCGCGGATGAGTCAGGCCGAGGGCAATGCGCTGTCGGTGCGGGTCGAGTTGCAGGCGGATTGCTATGCCGGTGTGTGGGCGGCGCAGAATCGCGACCGGCTGGAAGCGGGCGACATCGAGGAAGGGCTGCGCGCGGCCGAGGCGATCGGCGACGACACGCTGCAGAAACAGGCGCGCGGGACGATCGTGCCCGAGAGCTTTACCCATGGCACGTCCGCACAGCGCATGAAGTGGCTCAAGCGCGGGCTTGAGAGCGGCAGCCCGGCGGCGTGCGACACGTTCAGCGGCGCGGTATGAGCATGGTTCGATGAGCGTCGCATTCCGCCGCGAGAGCGATGAGGAGCATAAGGAGCCCCGCTTCGAACTGCCGATCCCCGCTGGGCCGAACATCGTCACCGCGCGTGGTCGCGCGTTGATCGACGATCAGGTGCGCGAGCTTGAGGCGCAGCTGGATGGGCTGGAGGGGGAAGAGGCGCGTGCGCCGCTGCTGCGCGACCTGCGCTATTGGCATACGCGGCAGACGACGGCGGAAGTCGCCGCGCTGCCAGAGGCGGGCGTGGCGGCGATCGGATCGCGCGTCCGCTTCCGCATGGACGGGCGCGAGCGGGAGATCGAGATCGTCGGGCATGACGAAGCCGATCCGGCGGCGGGCCGCATCGCGTTCCAGGCGCCGCTTGCGGCGGCGATGATCGGTGCCGAGGAGGGCGAACTGATCGACTTCAACGGTCGGCCCGAGGCGATCGAAATCCTGTCCGCCGAGCCGATTCCGGAGTGACCGGGGGAACGCTGCACGGCGTCCCGCCGGGCGGGTTTGCCGTTGCAAAGCACGTGGAGGAAAGCTAGATCGTCCGCCGTTCGGCGGTGCCGGACGTGGAGCGGGGCTGTAGCTCAGATGGGAGAGCGCTGCAATCGCACTGCAGAGGTCAGGGGTTCGATTCCCCTCAGCTCCACCATTCCTTCATCGAAGCCTGTGATTACCGCAAGATAGCGGAAATCCGGGCTTTTTTCTTGCTCACTGACCCACTCACTGTGTTACACACGGGGGAATGGAAGACGTGGGTAGACATCTAAATCTGCAGCGTAGAAAGGCCGTCTATCGGTGCCGGATGAGGTGCCCGCAACACCTGATGCGCGACGGCGTTCCTGCCGAAAAATCGGTATCGCTTCACACCAAGGATAGATCGGTCGCGCTTGAGCGGCTTCCTGCTGCGCGACAACAGCTTATGGAGTTTTTCCAGCGCGGAGGCGCGGCGAAACAACGCGGTGGGATCGTGCGGAGCGTCATGCCGAACCGGCGACCTGAAAGTGCAGACTTGCCGTTCCTTACGGCTCGCGAGGCAGAGGAACTAGCGAAGCGATATTTCCTCAACGCGCGCGAGAGCCTTGACCTGTCGAACGACAGCGACCGTAATCTCTCTGTTGAGCAGCGGGAAAAGCGGTGCAACGAGTTGCAAGACTTGCTGGCGAGGCTGGAGCATCCCGACGGCGACGATTATGATCCGGTAATGGAAACGGAAATCAGTTTGCTTCGGCAGGCTGGGCGTCGTGCCCCGATCCAGAGTGATCCCAGCCGCTTGTTGCGCAGTTACGTGCATCGGGCCTTGCGGCAGCTCTGGCGCATAGAACTGGAGCGCTTGCGCGGCAACTATTCCGATCACATCACGGACGCTCTGTTTGCCCGCCCGGCGATAGGGCTCGCGGGACGTCTCGTTGATCCGCCTGCCGCTGGAACAACGCTCTCGGACGCTCTCGATCGCTATCAGCAGGAGCTGTTGGCAAAGGGGCGTGCCGAAAAGACAGTCGACCGTTATCTCGCAGAAATTCAACACATCAGGGCATTTTTCGGCCCAGAAAAGCGGATGAGTGACCTCAAGCGAGCGGACTGCATTGCCTTTAGAGACGTGTTCGCCAAGCTTCCGCCGAACTTCATGAAGCGCGGAAATGGATCAGACGTGCGTCAGATTGTTGCCGCGCGCCAGCCAAACGACCGCGTTTTCGCGTATACTACGCTGACCAAATATCTGGACGCGCTATCGCGTTTCACGCGGTGGGCGCACCAAGAAGACTTGATTGACAAGGATTACGGTGAAGGGCTGGAGCCAATCGAAGCAAAGCCAGACGGATCGATGTCTAAGTTGCCGTTTGAAGCACAGGAACTTCAACGGCTATTTTTACGACCGATCTACACGGGCTGTAAGAACGATGAGCGAGGCTTCTCAACTGCAGGGCCTAACATCGTTCGGAGAGCACGCTACTGGGCGCCGCTGATCGCCCTGTTCGGCGGACTGCGAGCGGGCGAGATTTTTCAGCTTACGCCAAATCACTTCCGCGTCTCCTCCAGAGGCTCGCCGTTCATCGTGCTCACGAAAGACATGCAGCTTAAGAACGAGAACGCGGAAAGAGAAATCCCGGTCCATTCGACGTTGATTGCAATTGGTTTGCTCGGATGGGTTACGAGGCGACGTGACAGGCCCGATGCGCTGCTCTTTCCGGAGATCACGCCTGACAAATTCGGGTCCGTAAGCTCGACATTCGGCAAGCGGTTTGCCAGCGATTTGAAGCACCTTTCGCTCGGTGATCGCCGCGAAAAGGTGACCTTTCACTCGTTCCGACACACGTTCAAACGGGCACTGGACCGTGAGGATATCTCCGAGCAGGAGAAAGATGAGCTATGTGGGTGGGCGCGGGCAAAGAAGACCGGGCGGCGCTACGGCGTTGGTCTGGAGGCCGACCGTCTGCAGCGCGCTATCGAACTCGTCCGTTACGATATCGAGCTCGAACATCTTCTGGACCATAGCCACCTAACGGATTGATGCAGAGCGTAGTCAGGGCAAAAGCTTCCCAAGCTGTAGCAAATGGCGATTTTCCGCCATTTCTCCTGTAAACGGGCAGATTTTGGCTTTATAAAAATCAGACGCTTACAATGGCGTTGTAAACTCAAAACCCGCCTTTTCTTGCAACGAGTTGCAGAGCTGGCGCGGTATGCTTTGCGCCCGCCGGCTCGCGTGGGTTATGCTTGTCTGTGCATAACCAATCTCACGAACGATGCGATATCCATAAGCCACGACTGCTGCGAAGGACGATAGGTCCCGTGGAGGCTCTTGGGGATCACAAGTTGCAAATGTTTCGCACGCATCTCGTCTGTTTGATTTTCGGATATTCCGGGTGCCAGCGTCAAAAGGTGCTTTTCAGGGATACGTGCCGCCTCCGAAAGCACCTGACGCCAACGATCCTTGAGCGTCGACTTAGCGCCGAGCATCGTAAGTCCGCTGCTCGGAAAAGTCGGATCACGATATTGAGACTGACCGGGAAATAGGAAGTCAGGTTTGTTTCGGTTCTCGGTTTCAGCACCGCGAGCGTAGTCGATACCATTCGCGGTAAATAACGCTTCGAGATGATTTTCCAGCGCCTGTCCTGCTCGGGCCTTGCGCCGGTTTTGGACGCTTAATGAAAAGCCCAAAAAGCCATCGACGTCCGCATCGCCTGCGGACAGAAACCCGCCCGCGATGCGCTCGGCGACGATCCGACGCTCCAGACGCCGGAACATGAGTTCCTCACGCTCCATCCATGCCAACAGTGTCGCGTCCGGCTCATCGCGGGCCGATAGGCCCGGCAGCGATTTGCGAGCAAGCTCCGAAAACACGCGGGTGGTCGGAAACTTGAGGCCAAACGGCGCGATAAGGCCGTCCAGCATATCGGCTTCCGGTTCGTCAGGGTCGAGGCCGAGTTCGTCGAGGATGTAGCGCGCAGCGAAGTCGAGCTCGCCGCCCGTGTCCGGGGTCAGTTCACGCTGCTCGAACTGCAAGCCGGGCTGCTCCGAAAGACCGAACAGCCAGAGCAACTGGCTCTGGATAGTCGTGCCGTCCGGGGTAACAATGAAAAATAGCCGATCATCGGGCCGATGCGCGACGAACAAGGTGTCGCCCGGACGCATCATCTCCGTGATCGTATTCGTCTGGTAATAGAGACGCCATTCCGCCGAACGTTTCGGGTCTTTTGCCCTGCTGTCATACCATGACAGCTTGCCCTCCTCCGACAGGGCTTCTTGCTCGGCACCGAGCCATATGTAGGTGGCGTCGAACCGGGTATCGGTTCCCCCACGAGGAAAACTCCGGGTTTGCTCACCCAAGATGTGAAGCAAAACCTTGGAACCCGTGACCTCATGCTGGTTCGATTGCGACGCGCTCGTATCAACCGCCGCAAGGCGCTTGGCGGCGACGGACACGAACTGATCCGACAACAATCCCCTGCGCACGTTATCGCCCCCTGACTTCCAACTCCGGCTGATCTGATCGCAGCCAGACCGAACACATGTCTATAACGTCTTCCAGCGGGAGGCGCGTTCGTCCTTTCAGCGCACACTCCCAGACAACGCCCACGCGCCAATCCTGATCGCGCAAAGCCAAATGGGCGCGTGCATCGACTTCGCGGTTCCTATTGATCTTCGTCAGCCAGAAGTCGGTGCGGGTCGATGGCAGCCGAAATAGATGGCAATCATGGCCATGCCAAAAGCAGCCATGCGCGAACAGCGCGGCCCGGTGCTTTGGCAGGACAAGATCGGGGCTGCCCGGCAACGTTCGGTCATGCAGCCTGAAACGGAACCCAAGCCGGTGCAGCCCCTTTCGCAGCATCAGTTCTGGCTTGGTGTTGGTGCTCCTTATTCCCGACATCATCCGACTGCGAACGGCAGTCGTAACAATGTCAGCCATCAACCATCTCTGGCTCGCGCGCGGGCCGGGTCACACTCGCAACGTCACGCCGCACCGGCTGCGACGTAAGCACTGCGCGAATGTGCGGCTCCATAGCCTTGGCGATGAACTCGACCACTGGCACAACGACAGCATTACCGAACTGACGATAAGCTTGTGTGTCAGAAACCTCGATGCGCCATCGACGATCATCTCGGTCAAAGCCCATCAGCCGGGCACATTCCAGAGGTGTCAGCCGGCGCGGTCGCTTTCCCGGCTGCTCGATCAGCACTTCCGACCCGTCTTTGTAGTAGCGTGCTGACAACGTGCGGGCGACGTCATTTGGACCAAACAGGCTGAAACCAAACCCGTTGCCCTTCGCCTGGTGCTTTTCCTTATAGCCTTGCAGATATTCCCACAGGCGCGGCGTCAGCGTGTATTTGGGATCAACCTCGTCGTGAGGCTGAAGGATGCTGCCGAGTTTCGGCCCGGTTCCCTTGTCCGGCACTTCCAGCTTGGCGAGGTCGAAAGTCGTCGGCTCACGGAAGCCCACGATGAAAATCCGCTCGCGTTTCTGTGGCACCCACGGCTCCGAACTGATCACACGCGTCTGGACCTGATAGCCAAGTTCATTCCGCAGGACGTTTAAGATCGTGGCAAAAGTCCGTCCTTTGTCGTGGCTTTCAAGATTTTTGACGTTCTCCAGCACGAACGCAGCGGGCTGATGATGCGCAATGATCTGCGCGGTATCGAAGAACAACGTGCCTTGCGTATCGCACAGGAAGCCGTGAGGGCGACCGAGGGCGTTCTTTTTCGACACTCCAGCGATGGAAAACGGCTGGCATGGGAAGCCTGCAAGCAGCACATCATGCTCCGGGACCGTCGCCGGGTCTTTGGAAAACTCGCGGATGTCGCCGCCAATGGGGTGATTGTCGCGAAAGTTCAGCGCATAGGTCTTCTGCGAGTTTGCATCCCATTCGGACGTGAAAACGCAGTGTCCCCCGATGGCCTCGAACCCGAGCCGCAGCCCGCCGATCCCGGCGAACAAGTCTATAAAGCGGAAGGAGGACGGTTCAGCCTGATAGCCGCCATGCTTGGCGGCTTCACGCAAGACGCTCAATGCCAGACGCGATGGTCGAGTAGTGCCATTGGCGTAGCGATACGCAGTGCGTTCGGAGACTTCCAACTTGGCGGCGGCCTGCTCCAGCGTCATTCCCGCATTGTCGCAGAGGCGCTGGAACTCACTTCGGTCCAAACTCCGCCGTCGCGCGATAACCATGCCTTGCTCCCTGTGTCGATTACTGACACATTGACGCAATCAGACCGCCCGATCAACCAGTTTGTTCCCTCTGTGTTCCAGAATGCGTTCGTGAGCGTCTGGCGGGAAACAAAGCGACACGCTACTCTACAAAGAGCTTGTGCAGCCACGCCAAGAACGGCTCTGCCCGCTGGTCGCCAGCATCAAGATATTTTTTCGTGATTGCCAATCCCATCGGCGTTCCGGGGTCCGCTTTCCAAGCGAGCCACGTATGGATTTGCGCCTTCGCGGTGTGTCGAGACGAAAACTCCAGTAATCCCTCTGGAATTGATTTCAACACATCTTCACTGTGCGCCCACAAAGCGTCTTCGGGCGGGACAAGCCAAGCCACAAAGTCTTCCAACATCCCATTGGTAGCGTTGTTGGGCATTATCCAGACGCCGACCCTTGGCAGACCTTCTTCGTCTAATATCAAGCCTTCGGCAGGTAGCTCGGCTGGGTAGCTGCTATATCCCACTCTATCTAAGTCGCTCTTGATCCCAGCCCATCGTCCGGCCGCATCAAGATCGGCGTCAATCATAATGCCAAGCGCCTGAACTGCGCTGCCTTTGAGCTGAACCGGAAAAGAAGAAAGCAGGCGATCAATTCCCCCCTTCTCCTGAACCTCGAAACATTCGGGAAAATTTCGGAACTTTAACAAATTCCACACGACATGTTGGTCATCGTTGCCTTCGACCAGAAGGAACTTGTCGAAGTTCATCGAACCTCAACCTCTTCGTTAGCGATTATTTCAAGCTCACTGGAAGTGAAGGCCACAACCTTGATATGAGACGCAGCGTTCTCCAGCCGGAAGAGAGATGCTTCCTGCTGAGGCACTTGAGCATGGGCACGATGAATAGCGCGCACGCAATCCCAGCTATGTGTAGTCGCAAATACTTGGACACCAAACTTGTCAGCTTGAAGAAATATAAGTTCCCACAGCTTCTCTTGAACTGAATAGTGGATGCCTGCTGCAACCTCGTCTATAAGAAGGGTGGATCCTCTCGCCCTTATCATTGCGAGTGTTACACTCAGAAGGTGGCTGGCTCCTTCTCCAAGGCTCTTAAAGGGAACAGGTGAGCCGAACTGACCCACTTTCGCCATCAACATGCGATCCTTCCCTGCACTAGGGGCTTGGACCATTACGAGCTTCTCAAGCGTCGGCGTGATGATGCGCAGTGCGTCAATCACTGCATCCTCGTCATCGGTGAGAGCAATACTATCCCATAGTTCTCCAACCTCTTTCATCGTCATTCCCGATGACGGGAGGTAAACAACCTTGTTCTCGACACGATCACGGAGCAGCCGTCGCGTGAAAAGACGGTTAAGCCGATCCAGTGGCATCAGCGCCCGGATGTCATCCCGCCTGATCTGCAAGCCGGGAATGGCCTCCACATCTTGGTCTGGACCCTCGCTTGGAAAGTATCGAAGCGAGGCATCGTCGCCTCGTTCGGGGTGTAGCCAAGTGAAGCTCATTTCTAGATTGGGACCTTTGGCACCACTACTGATTCGAAAAGTGGGGTTCGCAGACAGATCGGGACGGCCAAAGAATAGAGCTTCGTATGACAATAGGGGGCCGTCCGCGTCACGCGCTCCATGTTCGGGAGCCCAGCGCCGCAAATTGAACTCGTCGCGGTCGGCTAAAAGCTCGTAAATGCGCGGCCGAATGTCGTCTGAGAGTAGAAGCCGAATGGCTTCCAGTAGGGTCGTCTTGCCGGTGCTATTCTTGCCCACAAACAAGTTAACGCCACCCAGCCGCTCGATATGGAGGCGGTTGAGAGCACGGAACCCAACGATAGACAGACTGGTGATGTTACGGGCCACGTTGCTTCCCTTCGTGTTGGCAGCAGGGATAGCCAGAGACGCTCTACGTAGCAATCGGGCTGAGGCCGGGTCGCGCTAGGCCTTGCCCCAGTGAGACAGTGTCCCTGACGCCGTTCGCTGTCTCACATGGTTCCGCATCGACCCAGTGAGGCAGGGTCTCGCAGGGTCCAAACTTCAATGAAAAATCCTGCTAAATCATAGACATAGTTGTGGACTGCACTGTGCAGGTGGCTATCCTTCTGAAAGCAAAGGGGATTGGCCATGTTTGTCGGATACGCCCGCACCAGCACGACGGAGCAGCTAGCGGGGCTTGAGGCGCAGAAGCGGCAACTTGCTGCAACGGGTTGCACCAAGATTGTCGCTGAACAGGTGTCATCGGTGGCCGCGCGCGAGCAGCTCGCGATGACGCTGGAGTTCGTCCGCGAAGGCGATGTCTTGGTAGTCACTCGGCTGGATCGGCTAGCCCGCTCGACAACTGACCTGCTCTCCATCGTTGGGACGCTGGAGCGCAAGGGCGTCGGGCTTCGAGTTCTCGATTTCGGCGGGTCAGAGATGGACACGAAATCGCCCAGCGGCAGAATGCTCCTGACCATGTTTGCCGCTGTTGCGGAATTCGAGCGGGCGATAATGCTCACCCGGCAGCGTGAAGGCATCGCCAAGGCAAAGGCGGATGGTCGGTATCGGGGTCGCGCGCCGACCGCGCGGGCAAAAGCACGTGACGTGCGCGAACTTGCGCGGGATGGCACCGGGGCGAGTGCCATCGCAGCGAAGCTGTCGATTTCTCGTGCATCAGTGTATCGAATATTGGCCGACCCACTGCTGTGACCCCGGCTTGGCTAGTTCCGTTTAACATCGGTGTTGAGGGTATCTCGGGGGCCGGACTGTGGAGATGACTGAACCCCGTTGGCCATGGCAGACGAGCTACAACGGTTGGACATGGAAGCAGCGTTGTGAGATCAATCCGGTTCAGAGGAAACTTTTCCAGTCCGGCCAACTAGCTCGTCCGACCGAGTGCTCAATTTGCGGTTTTAGCGACCCGGCGCGTATCGAGACGAGCGGTTACATATTCGCGCACACGGAGCGATATGATCGGCCCGCCGAAATCCATCCATGCTGTCGAAAATGCCACGCCGCGCTGCACGCGCGGTTCCGTGAACCGGAGCGTTGGCAGGTCGTGCTCACAACCAATTATCGGGAAGGGGAATGGTTTACGCTGCTTTCCCTCGACCCGGCCTCGCAATGGCGTCCTTATGCGGTGACCTATCCTGCTGACCTGCCCCCCGCTCGCATAAGGGTGCGGTGACTGGCACCCTCGCCGACCAATCGCAAGCGGCGCGAACAGTTGAGTTGCAACAGCTATGTCGCCTAGCCGCCTGTGACTTCCGAATTGGCGGAACCGGGAAAGCCCTTACTATTGTGGGGCGCGAGCACCCAACGGACGGAAGGATATACGATTGCGGGCACCCACGAACCGGGTTGTTAGGGCAAGGCAGCGTGATCGCGCTACTTCACTTCCGGGTTTTGACCGAAATTTTCCGCCGCAGGAACGCGAGTGGGCGATCGACAAGCTGCAACTGAAGGTGACGGGCCGCTGGCGCACAACGCTTAGCAATGGGCATGCATTTTTCGCACAGAGGCTGTCCGACAACGAGGTCAGTTGGCTGCGCAGACCTGAGCCACGGCAAACTGCGATCTCTGTCGAGAGTGTGGAACCATCACCACTCACGCTCTCGTGGCTGAAGGTTTCGGCAACGCGGTGCAGTGGCGCTGAGGGCTTCCTCGTCGTCGAGATGTCGGTGAACCCTACGCGCACGCTGGCTTCATTGATCGCAAGGTTTGGCGAGAGGGGCGACTTTCGAGCGCATATTTTCGCGATGAACGCACTGACTTTCTTCGGCTTGGTCCCGGAGCGCTTGCGCTTGCCCCCCAGTTTGGACGGAGGCGACAACTATCTGCCGGAGCATCCCTCCGCGCGCGAACTGCTTGGCGATGATCCGTTTGCGGCGTTTATGCCGATCTATATCGCTCAGGTGCAGACCTTGTTGAGCCGAGTATTATCGGAACATGACGGCGGAGTCGCCCTGGATGGCAGCCAGCAGGTCTTGGCTTCGCCGGACGGTGTGATCCAACTCGATTGGGGTGACGTCGCCGTCCCCCAGATCGAACTCTATTTCGAGCGGTTCCATCGCAAGGCCGTGGCGGCAGTCCGGACGGCGGCCACAAGCATCCTTGATGCCGATACCGCTAATCGAGTCACGCTCTACTCCCAAGCGGAGCCCGGCTTAGAGCGGAGTGCCGACCTCCTTTCAATTGCCGCCGCTATAAACGCCACTGTCGATAATCGGCATACCTTATCCGTATATGCCAAAACCCCATCGCGCATCCGGTTCGAGGTGCGTCGGCACAAAAGGGGGCGCTACTCCACGCGCGCTCGCAGCGACACGGCAACGGGCCAGCCCGCGCACATGACGCGATTGCTGCACATCCTGTTGGATGTCGCGCGGCACGACGCTTCCCGGCTGATCCGTTGGAACGAGCTGTTCGCTTTTTTCGAGGAGCCGGATGTGCCGAGCATTGGCGATCTCGGACATGTCATGCGGGTGATTTTCCGGGCGGCGAACGGGTCTCCCGAACTGTTCGATTTGCTGACGGAGCGCCTACTCGTTGATGGCGGGTTGGCGGTTGGGATTGATCCTCGCATTACCGACGCGGCGATTGTGCATTTGGAACGTGCCGGAGTGATCGTAAGGGTGCGCATCCGCCACCGAAAGACGCCATCTCAGGCCACTCGCTACGGCCTTGCCACTGTCTATCGGTCGTTGCGGGAGCGGATGCTGGCGGGTCTTAGAGATCGCGAAGGTTAGGAGTGATCCTATCTATTTGAATAGGACTCCCGGATCGACCTTCAATGCGAGAGCGATCCTCTCGACGATGATGATAGTAGGCGCTCGTTTGCCGCGTTCGATCCCACTCATGTAGGTGCGGTGGACGCCCGCCATGTCCGCGAACTCATCCTGCGAGATGCCTTCCGCTTCTCTCAGCGCCTTCACATTCCGGCCAAAGCGGTCCTTGACGTCCATCGAAGAGGATGGACCACAATGTCGCTGATAGAACGACAGCCGATGGTCTACATCGACCTTGTTCCACTGCTCGCTTGTTGTAGACGATAGTATGCAACTGGTTGCAGTGGAGGGGAAAATGAAGCGAGCTTTAGCAGGTCTGGCCGTAATGACATTGGCGGTCCCGGCCCAAGCGCATTGGCAGTTCACCCGATGGAAAATGACGCCGGAGCAGGTGGTGGCGGCAAGCGGGGGGACGGCGGAACTCGGCTCGGGCGAAAGGTCTGTCCAAGGCGACGCCATTAAGGGTGCTGTGGGCACCTACTCCGCCGGAGACTACCAGTTCGCCGTGAACTATTGGTTCAAACCGTCCGGCTTGTCCGGTGTGAGCCTGATGCTCCGCGACGACGCGCAATGTCTCGCCCTGCAACGCGATTTGCTCGCGAAATATGGGGAGCCGGTCGAGAGGTCTGGCGGGTCTGTGCAACGCCGCATGTGGGCCGATGAGGCAACCAGCAACCGCGTCGTGCTGATCTCTACTGGGTTAGGGTTCTGCGAGCTTCAATATGCTCCATTGGTCTCCGAAGGCGGAGCGGGGCTATGACCGGAATGCCGTCCAAGCAGTTGGATTGGCCAACGCTGCTTTCTGTCGTCGCGCTCGTTGCCGCAGGTATCGCGGTAACATTCTACGGTGCCATCCTTTCGACCATCGCATTTCTACTCGCTGCGATGATGGGCTTCACCCGCGCGTTTGAGGAAAACGCCGCCAAGGGCAAACCCACGCTAAATCGCGCAGCTCGCTCGGTAATTGGCGGCACGATGGCAGTGCTCGGATTTGTCATGCTTCCGACGTTGCAGGAGCGGCCTAGCGATGAGGCTCGATCAGCCCAGACGCCGACGCCCGGCGCGCAACCTGCGAAATTGACCCCGGCGGAGGCCGACGCAAAGTTAGCTGGGGACCAAGCATTGGAGCGGACCAACAAGGCTAAGATCGCATCGCATATCGCAGACGAGAAGAGGCTCCGTGAGCGCGACTATGAGGGGCGGCTTGGGTTGTGGAAGGAAATCACCGCGATGGCCCCCGCAAACGCGGAATATGCCCGCAAGAGGCATGAGCTAGAGACCAAGCTGAGTGAGCTTAAAGACGCGATACAGCACCCCGAGGAGGCAGGTGCCAGCGTCGAGAAGGTTGTGGCCCGGAAAGCCGGTTTCGGAAATGTGCTAATGATCGACGTGACGCTAAGAAACGACAGCCTTTCAAACCTCAAGGATTTCCAGATCACCTGTCGGAGCAAGGGGAACTCCGGGACCGTGATGGATAGCAATACGCGGGTGCTCTACGAAGTCGTTGATGCACGCACCTCCCGAACCTTCTCGAAGGTGAATATGGGCTTTTTGCACAGTCAGGCTGCCAGCACCGACTGCTCGGTGGATCGAGCTACTATCGCGTGAGAAGCCGGTGCCACCGTGAATTTCGTAGATATAGCGGTGCATATCCTGCCTAGCATAAGCCCATCCGGACTTGCCAAGCGGGTCTAACGCACGGTGAAAACGCCTCTTGAGTGATACACATAGGGTGTTACACAGTAAGGACTGGGAGTGAGCTAAGGTGTTGGAAATGCGTGGTTTCGGAGGGGTGAGTTCTTCTCCCCTCAGCTCCACCAACCTAAGGCATTGAAAGCAAGCAATTTTCTTGCCTGCGCGGCCAGAGCTTGTTTGTGATCGGTATCGCTGGCGTATCGCAGATGCACCTTGGTGTGCTTCGCGAGTTCATCGAAAAAGTCGTCGATCGCCGTCACCGCTGCGCTCAGATAGCTTGGCGACAGATGCTCATAGTTCCGTGCCGTAGTCCCCTGCGCGCTGTGCCCGGCGAGCATCTGACGCTACTCCGACGGCACGCCGCGCTCGGCTATGCTGATGCTGCAGAAACCGTCTGCCAGGCACCGCAGCCTCCCACAGAACGACCTTGTCATGAAACCTGAATCAAATAGAGCGTCGGTCTCATGATCGCGCTTTCAGACACCGTATCGACCTCCGCTGACCTGCTCTCGACCGAGATCGATGGCGAGGTCGTCATGATGGACATGGAGGCCGGGCGTTACCTTTACCTTGATCGGATCGGCAGCGTCATCTGGGCCGAACTGAGGCAGCCGCGGACGGTGACAGATCTGTGCCGTTCACTGGCGGATCGCTATGCGGCGCCGATTGAGGAGATCGAGCGGGATGTGCTCGACCTGCTGGAGCAGATGCGGCGCAACGATCTGATCCGGCTGCACGATTGAACGTCGGTGTCGGGGTTACCTACCGCCGCACAGCCCGTTCCGGCGCGCCTGGTTCACGATGGCGAGCGCGTGCTCGCCGATTGGGTAGACATCGGCGATACCGATCCGACCCTCCCGTTCCTGCATGATCGCATCGCGCAGGCCGGCCCCAGCTGGCGCGCGGCGCTGCCGACCGCGTCGCGAGCGCTCCAGCCGTCAGCGCTGGTGCTCCACGCGGGGCGTTGTGGATCGACTCTAGTCTCTCGCGCATTGTCCCACATGTCGCGCTGTCATGTCCTATCCGAGCCGCAGGCGGTGAACGCGGTGCTCGGCGTGGATGGGGTCTGGCCGTTCATGCCTCGCAAGGCGCGATCCGAAGCGCTGCGGCAGGTGGTCGCGGCGCTGACGTCATCCGCTCGACCGGATCAGGACCGCGTCGTCCTGAAGCTGTCGAGCTGGAACGCGCTCCACCTGCATCTGCTCGAAGACGCGTTGCCCGACGTGCCCAAGCTGTTCGTTTATCGCCAGCCCGAAGAGATTCTGGTGTCGCTGCGCGACGCGCCATCGGGATGGATGCGGCGGGCGGACGATCCGATTCAGGCGAAGCTGTTACTTGGCACAGCGCCTGCAATGGCGGGGCATCCCCTCGGCTTCGCGGCGCAGGTGCTTGGCCGCGTCTATGCCACGATCGCCGACGCGGTGAGCATGCCCGGAGCCGCGGGCCGATGGCTGTTGATCGCCTATGACGACCTTCCCGAAGCCTTGAGCGAAAAAATCCCACCGTGGCTGGACGTGCGACCAGCGCCAACGGAAATGCAGCTTATCGCCGAGGCCGCCCATATTCACGCGAAAGACACCCATGACCCGCGCCGTTTCGAGCCCGATAGCGCGCGTAAGCGGGCCGCAGTGACGCCGGAGCTGGCTGAACTGGCAGAGCGGTTCGCAAACGCCGCCTATCGTCGCCTGGAACAGTTGCGCCGGGCAGGGGACGGTCAATGAGTGCCGTCGGTAACTACCTGTATGGCGGCCTCATCTTTCGGTCGAGCGTGCCGCTCCCATTGATGCCGCACAGCTGCGATCTCGGATCTGTGGACGTCAATGTTACATTTGGTCCCCTTCCCGCACCGACGGCCGCGTGCCTGCGTGCCAAACCGCATTTCGCGATGTATGCCGACGGCACCGCGATCCTGCGTTCTCCGCACGGCATCCGAATGCTGATCGACAACGGGCGCATGCTGCGGATCGAGGTGCCTGAAGGTGTCGACGCGCGGTTGGTGCAAAGCTGGCTGATCGGGCCTGGGCTGGGCCTGATCATGCATCAGCGCGGCGTGCCGCCGCTTCACGCCTGTGCGGTCAGTCGAGCCGGTCGAGCAGTTGCCCTTGCTGGCGATAGCGGCGCGGGAAAGAGCACGACCGCCCGCGCGTTGATGCAGCGCGGCCATGACCTGATCGCGGAGGATCAGGCAATCATCGACCCGGCCGAAGCGATGCTGTTTCCCGGCGTTCCTGATCTACGCCTGTGGGCGGTCGCCGCGCAGCGGTTCGGCGAACGGACCGAGGAGCACGCGCGGGTCGGGATGCACGAGAACAAGTTCACGATTTCATCGTCGCGCGCCCAGTTTGACCAGACACCGCGCCCGCTTGCTGCGCTATTCGTCCTCTCATCGGAGCTTGCCGACATGCCGGTAAGCACGCGACTGCGGGCAGGTCCCGCAGCACATGCACTGCACCGGCACATCTATCGGCAACGCCTGGCCACATTCATGGGCCGCGGCGCGGAAATGTTTGGCTGGGCCACGGCGCTGGCGGCGCGTGTGCCGGTATATGCGGTGCGTCGTCCGGACGACCTGTCGCGGCTGGATGAACTCGCCGCCCATATCGAGCAGGTCGTGGAGCAACAGCGATGAGTGCGATTGGCGGGGTGTGGTATCCCGATAGCCGGCCTGGCGCCAAGGCCGAGTGTCAGCGGATCAGCCGGTCGCTCGCCCTATATGGCCCGGATCGTGAGGGGCTATGGGACGGCGGCGAGATCGCGCTGACGCATCGTTTGATGGGGTTCCTGCCGGAAGACCGGTTCGATCGCCAGCCGCTGACCGGGCGCGGGGGCCGGCTCAATCTGGTCGCGGATTGCCGGATCGACAATCGCGAAGAGCTGGGCCGGGCACTTGGCATCGAACCGGCGCGTCAGGCGGTGATGTGCGACGCCGAGTTCATCCTCGCGGCGCTCGAGCGTTGGGGCGATGGCGCGGTAGACCGGCTGTGCGGCGATTTTGCCTTTGCGGCATGGGACACGGATGCGCGGACGCTGATGCTGGCGCGCGACCCGGTCGGCAATCGGCCGCTGCATTACCATGTCGGACGCGGCTGGTTCGCCTTCGCGAGCATGCCAAAGGGGCTGCTGGCGCTGCCCGACGTTCCGACCGGCCCGGACGCTGATCGGCTGCTCACCTGGCAGATGCTGTTGCCGCTCGACGGCTCGCACAGCTTTTACAAGGGCGTTCAGCGGCTCGACCTGGGGCAAGTGGCGACTGTCCATGCGGATGGGCGGATCCAATTGCGCCGCTATTGGAATCCGATGGCGGTGCCGCAGCGTCGCGACATTCGCGGCAACGCCGATGCGGAAGGGATGCGCGACGCCCTCGATGTCGCCGTGAAGGCGCAGCTGCGCGGCACCGGCGGCACCGCACTGATGCTGAGCGGTGGTCTCGATAGCTGCGCGTTGGCGAGCAGCGCCGCGCCGTTGCTGGCAGAGCAGGGCAAGCGGCTGTCCGCTTACACCAATGTGCCGATCGCGGGCGCCGATGCGACCTATGCGGCCCATCTCCTCACCGACGAAGGCCCGCTCGCTGCGCAGATGGCGGCGCTGCATCCGAACATCGACCATCATCTGGTTCGTGCAGCCGACGCCGACCTGCTCGCGGTCATCGAACGGATGGTCTTCCTGGCCGACCAGCCGGTGATGAACCCACTCAGCACCGCTTGGGCGCACGAGATTTACAGCCGAGCGTCCGCTGCCGGGGCGCCGGTGGTCTTGACGGGCGTCAGCGGCAACATGGCCCTGAGCTATACCGGGGAGCATGTCTTGATCCGACACGCGGAACGGATGCGGTTGTCGGCGCTATGGCGCGATGCCGGGGTGCTTGTGGCACAGGGTATTCATCCCGACCGAAGCGCCGCACTGCGCCGCACGATCCGGGCGCTGCTTCCGGTCGGCCTCATGACGCGATGGCACCGGCGTGGGGGCAACCGGATCACGCCGCTGGCGGCGATCTCGGCGCAGTGGGACAATCCCGATGCGCAGGCCATGTTTGCGCGCAATTCAGGCGCGTTCGGTCCGTTTGCGCGGGTGCGGCGCTGGCAGCATTGGCACCATATCCTCATGCAATCGCGCGATCCGGGGCCGCTGAATGCCGCTGCCAATGCGGGGTATCGTGTGGACCGGCGCGATCCGACATCGGATCGCCGCCTGCTCGCCTTTTGCCTCGCGCTGCCGGAGGATCGGTATCTGCGCAATGGCCGGACCAAGGACGTGTTTCGCCGCGCCTTTGCCGACCGGATCCCGACGGAGATTCTTCACTCGCGCCTTCGCGGCACCCAGACTGCGGACTGGAAGCACATTCTGTTGAAGGCCCAGCCCGCGATCCAGGCCGAACTGGCGCATCAGGCGCGGGTCGGTGCTTGCGGCGAATTAATCGACGTGGATGGGCTGCGCGCACTCGCCGATACGCTACAGGATGCGGCGCCGGACGACTGGAACTCGGTGCAGCGGCATTATTTGAAGCTGGTGCGCGGCCTTTCGACCGGCATGTTCACGCGGCGTGCCGCCGGCGGGAATTAGGGCGCTACACCCTCGCTGAGCCGGACCAGCGAGCGGCTGGCGAGACGCGCGACGCAATCGCGCACGGCCGCCGGGTCGAGGCCGCATAGCGCGGGCAGCGCGGCAATCTGGCGCGCGCCCGCATCCATCAGCGCCGCCATCACGGCGCGCTCTTCAGAATCCAGCATGATCGTGCCCCCGTTGAAGCCGACACGCGTCGAACCCTCGGCTGGCGGCAGAACATCAGCGGGCAGCAAGGCCTGAACCCAGCAATCCGGCGTCAGTTCGGTCGACAGGCCGAGATTGAACGGCAACCGCACGCGGCGGCGCTGTGCGGAACTCGCAATGAACGCGCGCAGGTCGAATGTGTCCGCAAGCCGATGCAGGCGCTCGCGCAGCGCTGCCTCATATCGCGCGAGATCCTCCGCCGAACCATAGACCGGAACGTCGGCATCGGAGTTGATTGCGGTGCTTCCGTCCGTGGCGAGCCATCTGAACAGATCGGACTCGCGCGGCCAGGATAGCGCGTTGGTCAGGTGCATCGCTGCGTCGCCCTCGACCGTCGCGCGATGCACCTCCCCGCGCGGAAGGTAGAGAATGTCGCCCGGTTCGAGCACCGCCTCCCACACGACCGGCCCAAGATGCTCGTCGCCCACAAGCGTCGTGTTGACGCAGCTATCGGGGCGCGGGCCGAAACAGGACCAGCGCTTGCGCCCATGCAGGTGCAGCACCAGCACGTCATGCGGATCGTAATGCGCACGAAACGCACTTTCGCGCCCGAAGCTGGCATAGAGGTTGGTCTGAACCCGCGCGGGAAGCGCGTGCTCCAGCATCGTAACGAGACCGGCGATGGCGGGAACATCGTGGTGAATCTGACCGAGCGAGAGGCTCAGCCCCTCCTGGCAGAAGCGCTGGAGCTGGTCGGCAAACAGCACCCGTTTGAAGTCGGGGCCGATCTGGCTCCACATCTCACGCGGTAGATCGCGCCCGCGCCGCACCACACGCGTGCGGTCATCGAACAGCCGATCGCTTTCCAGCAGGGCGTTGAAATGCGACCAGGGCACAAGCGCGCGGAACGCATCGCGATTGCCGGTGCGCACATGCAACCGGCACCGCTCGCGAACCGCGGCATCGAGAACCGCGGCACCGTGCGGCGCCAAAAGCGCTTCGAGCGAAGGAATCATCAACGTGGCTGTTGCGGGCCGAATCGACTGGCGACCGGCACGCTGGTGCAGCGCGCCTTAGGACGGCTGATTGGGATCCGAGTCAGCCGAAGCCGCTCCACCTGCCTCGGTCGCGCTGTTGATGTCGGCGATTTCGAGCGTCGGCCGAGTCCATGCCGCCTTGGCGTTGGTCTGTCCTTCGCGCGAAGTCTCAACGTTCGAAAGCGGAGCGGTCATGTCGGAATCTCCCATGGATTTCGTCATCGTTTAACAGCCCTGATTCGTTTTTCCAAGATTGCGCCGAGCCAGCTTACCGCGCTGGTTCAGGGCAAGCACAGAAGCCATCGCAGCCACCCGCATCCCACGTCGCGATCATCAATGGTGACCACGTCAACAGCAAGAGACGAGGTCATCAATGCACTTGTTCAAGATCATTGCCACCGATGGCGCGACCCTCACGGTTTGCGCGGAGGAATATGACGTTGCCGCCGACGTGTTCGTCGGCTGGCACCTGGGGGCGTATAGCGCGCAACCAGGCGCGTTCGAGGTGCTCAAGCGCAACCGGCGCTTGCAGGGGCTCAACCGGGCGCATGTCGACGCGGTGCTGGCGAAAGGGGTCACGGGGGTCGCGACCTATGATCCCGCTGAAGGCTGGACGGTAACGCCGCTCGCCATGCCGGAGGGTTGAGCATGCATGTGCTCAACTTCTTCAGCGACGACGAAGACTATCAAGCCGCGATCTTCGCCGCCGACGAATGGCGGGCAGCGGAGATATGGAAAGCCATCGAAGGGCGCTTCTGGCCGACTTGGCCAACCCCCAATCATCCGGCCCGTTCGCCTGTCGCTTGACCCGTGCTCTCACAGACGCGGGATGGCGACCAATCGACGATCGTCGCGTTCTCCCGCTTCGGTCGTCACGCCTTTGCAATTCCATACAATGCACCTATGTATGCATTATGTATGGAGTGACATGATGGAACCGGCATTCGAAGGTGACGCAAAGTGGAAGTGGATCCTCCATTCCGGGTGGCACGGCCTGTGTCCGCGCTGCGGGAAGGGCGCGATGTTCAAGTCGTGGTTGCAGATCACCGATCGCTGCGAGAGCTGTGGACTGGGTTACGAGTGGGCGTCGCCGGATGACGGTCCTGCCTTTTTCTCGCTATGCTTCGTCGCGTTCCCGCTCACATTTCTGGGCGTGTGGTTCCAGGTCGCTTTCGAGCCGCCAATGTGGGTTCATATGCTGACGACCATCCCGCTGATGGTGATCGGCTGTGTGCTTCCGCTCCGGCCGCTCAAGGGGTGGCTGGTCGCGTCGCAGTTCGCAAACAACGCGCAGGAGGCGGGGACGGCGGAGCTGTGGGCCAAGCTCAACAAGACTGCGGTGAAGAAGAGCGAGTCAGATGAACCACCAGTGGATTCCTGACCTCACCGCGATCAGTGGCGTCAAATATGTCGCGATTGCCGACGCGCTGGGGGCGGCGATCGATCAGGGGCTTGTGAAGCCAGGCGACCGGCTGCCGCCGCAGCGGGATCTTGCTGCGCGCCTGGGCGTCGATCTGACGACGGTCACCCGCGCCTATGAAGCCGCGCGGGTGCGCGGGTTGATCGAAGGCCGGGGCCGCTCTGGCAGCTATGTGCGCGATCCATCGCGGATCGAGGCCCCGCGGCGTCAGGCGCTGGATGCCGGCATGAACATGCCCCCTGAATTGCCGCGTGGAATTCTTGGCCGAACGATCGCCCAGACGATCGATCAGCTGATGTCGCACAACTCCGCGTCGAGCCTGCAATACCAGCCAGCTGGGGGCGCGCGGGAGGACCGTGTTGCAGGCGCCGAGCTGCTGACGCGCATGGGGGTTTCCTCGGTCGACGACGACGTGCTGATTACCTCTGGCGGGCAGAGTGCGCTGTTCGCGATCATGAACGCGATGTTCGAGGCGGGCGATGCGATCGCGTGCGGAGCGTTCGTGTATCCCGGATTTCGCGCGATCGCCGAGCGACTGGGCCTGCGGCTGATCGCGTTGCATCGGATGGACGCGGACGCGCTGCGGCGGGCGTGCGCGCAGGAGGCGATCAAGGCGCTCTATCTGGTGCCGACCAACGACAATCCCACCGCCATGACCCTGAGCGCATCGGACCGGCAGGCGCTGACCGAGGTTGCTGAGGATCATGGCATCCAGATTATCGAGGACGACGCCTATGGCGCGCTTGCGTCAGCCCCGATCGCGCCGCTGGCCAGCTATGTTCCGCATCGCACATGGCATATCGTCAGCACATCCAAGATCATCTCGCCCGCGCTGCGCGTCGCGTTCGTGCGCGCGCCCAACATCGCCGCCAGTCTCCGGCTCGCGTCCGAGCTTCATGCGGCAACGATCATGGCACCACCGCTGAACGTGGCGATGGTCAGCGCCTGGATCGGCAACGGCACATTCGATCTGCTGCTGGCGAAAATGCGGCAGGAGAGTGCGAAGCGCCAGATGCTTGCGACGCAACTCCTGGGCGACCTCGATGTCTCGAGCCACCCGGAAGGGTATCATTTGTGGCTGCGCCTCCCGCCGCATCTGAGCGGACGGGACATTGGCGACCTCATGCGCCCGACCGGTCTCGCGGTCATCCCGTCCGAGCGGTTTGCGGTGGGGGATGCCGGTCCCGAAGCGGTCCGGGTATCCTTCGGCGGCGCGATCTCGCTCGATCGGCTGAAGAGCGCGCTTCTGACGCTTCAGGGCTACGCCTGCGCTCCGGCCAACACGTCTCCGCTGGTCTGACACGGTGATGGCAAGGCCTGACATCGACCAGATCCGCGCGCTGGCTGCCCAGGCGTTGAAGAACCGCGGGCGCACTGCGGATGCAGCCATCGTGATCTCCGGCGGGGGCGATGATTTCCCCGAAGTCGAGGTCGCCCGCCTCGCGCTGACCGCGTCACATGCAGACCGCCTGCGCCTCGAGCTGGCGCTGCGCTTTTACGCCGAGCCCGAGCATTGGGATAGCGATGTGCCCGACGCGTCACTCGCGGTCTTCGACCGGGGGGAGGTGGCCCGGGCGGCGCTTCAGGGCAGGGACCAGCTGGGATCACATCGCGACTGAGCCGCCGGCCCTCAGCCCAGCGCCTCGAACCGGAAATCGCTGAACTTCGCAGTGCCCGCACCCGCCGAATAGAGACCGGGTCGCAGCATCAGGAAGCCGCCACGGACATTGTGGTGGTAGCCCGACACCTCCATGCCGCGGTCGAAGCGGTGCCAGGTCTTTCCGCCATCGTCGCTAGTGTCATAGGTGACGATGTGGCGGTCATTGGTCACGCGCATCCGCATCTTGCGCCCGTGCGGGTTGGCGGGGCGGCCGCGTTCGATGCCGTACTGGTGGGTGACGAAGCGCTTTTCGTCGAAGCCGAGGCCGCAATAGAGCTTGTCGTCGTAGAACAGGATGAGGCCGGCGGTGCCGCCCGGTGCGATCTCGATATCGCATTCGAAGCGATAGGCGGGGTCGCCCGCGATCAGCAGCAGTGGCGACGAACTGGACGGCGCGGTGCCGCGCGCTTCTAGGTGCAGGACATTGTTCGCGACACGCGCACGGCTGCGCTCATCGGGGGCGGGGCGGAAGAAATTCCATTTGGTGCCGATGGCGAGGGTCGCGAAATCGTCCGACAGCTTCATGCCGTGGGGGCCGGTCTTTTCGCCGCCCTTGGGCTTGGTCAGCGGCTGCGACAGGTCGCCGCCCTTCATGCGGAACCAGCCGTCGGCGGTCCACTCGATCGGATCGAGCAGCGCCTGACGGCCGAGCGTCCAATAGCCATTTTCGAAGCCGTGATAGACGCTCCACCAGTCGCCGCTTGGCCCCTCGACCAATGTCGCATGGCCGCGCGACCACCATTTTTCCTGGAGCGAGGTGGTGCGGACCAGCGGATTGGCTGGGCAATTCTCCCACGGGCCGTGGATCGAGCGTGAGCGCGCGGCGATGACCATATGGCCGGTGGGCGGACCGGCGGTGCCGCCGACCGCGGTGATCATATAGAACCAGCCGTTATGGCGGGTGATCTTCGGCCCCTCGGGCGCAAAGCCCTCCACGATCCAGTCCTTGGGATAGCGCCACGGGTCATAGACATGCTCGGGCTCGCCGATGCGGCTGAGGCCGTCGTCGGACAGGCGCACGCGGTCGCCACCCGACAGGAACAGCCAGCGCGACCCGTCCTCGCCCACCGCATGGCCAGGGTCGATATGGTTGGGCAGCTTGAGGTCGATCGGATCGCTCCACGGCCCCTCGATCTTGTCGGCCCAGATCACCCAGCTGGTGTTCGGCCCCTTGGTCGGAATGTAGAGGAAATAGCGGCCATTGTGCTTGCACAGCTCCGGCGCCCAGACCGATCCGATGTTCTTCGTCAGCGCCGCGCCGACCGGCTGCCAGTTGATCAGGTCGCGCGAGTGCCAGATGACGAGGCCGGGATAGGAATCGAAGGTCGAGAAGGTCATGTAATAGTCCTTCCCGTCCTTGAGGATCGTCGGATCGGGATGGTCGCCCGCCATCAGCGGGTTGAGGAAGCGGCCGTCGCCAAGGTCAGGGATGCGCTGATTGTCAAAGCCGCGCTTCCAGTCGGGGGCTGCTGGCTTCGGGGTCTGCGCCGCCAGCGCCGACGGAAGGGTCGAAAGCGCGCTGCCGATCGAGGCTGCGCCGATCAGGTCGCGGCGGTTCATACGCATGGCTACTTCCCTTTTGTTTAGACGAGGATGCCGCCGGCCCAGGCGAGAAACAAGTCGGGCCAGGCGGCGACGGGTTTGCCGAGCGTCTTGCGCAGGCCAAAGCCATGGCCGCCATGGGCGAAGAGATGGGTTTCGACGGGAATCCCTTTCGCCCGCAGTGCCGCGCGGAGCAGCAGCGCGTTCTCGACCGGCACGACATTGTCGTCCTCGGCATGGAGCAGGAACACCGGCGGGGCGTTGGCGGGCACGTTGCGGTCGGGCGAATGCGCTGCCTCCCGCGCCGCATCGGCACCGGCCCCGATCAGCAAGTTGCGCGATCCGGCATGGGCGTGCGGGGCGATCATGGTGATGACGGGGTAGATCGGCGCGGCGGCATCGGGGCGGGCGCTGTGGCGGTCGGCGGCGTCGACGGTGTCGTAGACGCGCGCGTCGAAACGGGTGAGCAGGTCGGCGCAGAGATGCCCGCCGGCGGAAAAGCCCATCGCGGCGACGCGCTGCGGGTCGATGCCATAGTCGCGTGCGCGGTGGCGGATCAGGCGCATTGCGCGCTGGGCATCGGCGAGCGCCACGTTCGGTCCGGCGGCCCAGCCTTCGCCGGGCAGGCGGTAGAACAGCACGAACACGGTGAAGCCGCGCGCCGACAGCCAGCGGCCGAGCTCATAGCCCTCTTTATCGATGACGATATGGCGATAGCCGCCGCCGGGGGTGATCATCACCGCCGCGCCATTGGGGCGATGCGGGCGGAACACGACCATGCGCGGGCGGGTGATGCCGAGCACAGCGCGATCGGACAGGTCGCGGTCGGTGCTGCGTTCGGTGACGGTTTCGACCGGGGGCGTGGCGGGCAGGCCGGGCGCGCCCTTGGGCCACAGGTCGATCGTCTCGGTCGGATCGGGAAGCCCCGCCGGCCCCGGCGTTCCGGTGGCCGGCGGTGCAGTCTGGCCGCAGGCGGCGGACGCGATCATCGCCGCGCCGCCCGTGGCGGTCACGAGAAATCCACGGCGGCCGAGCCGAAGGGGAACCTCCTCCCCGGCCGCCATGTCCCCTCTCTCGGTCACATCTTGATCCGCGCGCCCACCAGGATCGTGCGGCCGAAGCTGTTGTTTTCGTAGTTGCGGCGCGAGTCGGTATCGACCCAGCGTTCGCGATAGGCGTCGGTCAGGTTGGTGCCCTCGACCGAGACTTCGAGATAGTCGGTCAGCTTGTAGCGGATCGAGGCATCGACATTGGTGATCCCCGAATACCCTTCGAAGATGTTGCCGGTGCCCGACCCTGCATCGGTGAACGGGCCGCGATAGGCGATCGAGGCGCGCGCACTGAACTTGCTGTCCTCATAATAGAGGGTCGCGTTGTATTGCTCCTTCGAGACGCCGTAGAAGGTATTCTCCAGCGTCACCGACTGCAGCGGCCCGCCCGGTGTCACCGCCGGACCCTGCTGCGAGTAGGTCGCCGTGCTGTCGACAAAGGTCGCGTTCACGATGCCGCCAAAGTTCGACAGGAAGCCGGGCAGGAATTTGAATGGTGCCTGGATCGCGATTTCGGCCCCCTTCAACGTGGCCCCTTCGCCGTTAATCGTCGACTGGAGCGTCCAGATCGGAGCGCTTTGCAGCGAGGGATCGAGCGCGGCAGGCGAGGAGGGGACCAGCACCGATGGCGACAGGCCGGTTTCGGTGAAGGTGCCCGTGCGCGGCTGTGACACCGGGAAGCTCGCCACATCCTTCTTGAACAGCGCGACCGAGAAGATCGACTGCGGCGCGAAATACCATTCGAGCGCGAGGTCGAAATTGGTGGCGCGATACGGCTCAAGGAACGGGTTGCCGCTGGTCACGCGATAGTTGAAGCCGTCCGCCGAACCGCCTGGCGTCAGCGTGCCGAGCGACGGGCGCGTCATCACCTTGGCAATCGCGCCACGGATGATGATATCCTGCGCCGGGTAGAGCGCGAGGTTGAATGACGGCAGCCAGTCTTCATAGTCGCGCTCGACCGTCACCACGACGCCGCTGTTGATGCCGTACGACGACTGGTCGGTACGAGCGTAGCGGATACCCGCGTTGAGTGCGTAATCGAGGCCGAGCAAAGTGCCCTTGGCATCAAACTGCAGATAAGCGCTCTTGGTCTCTTCCTCGACACCGCGGTTGTTGCCGGCGTCGATCCGCGCGGTGCGGTTGTACAGGCCGGTATAGGCAGTGGCAGCTTCCAGATTGGGGATCAGCCACTCGGTGGTGGTCCCCGATGGAGCATTGGCGCCGGTCAAGGTGAACAGTTCCGAGAGGGCCGGGGTCGCCTGGAACCCATAGACTGCAGTCGGTCCGAACACGGTATTAGCCGAGCAGGTGATCGTGCCGAGCACCAGGTCGGTGCCGCCATTGCCGCACACCGCCGTGTCGCGGGTGAAGGCGACGATGTCGTAGTTATAGCGCCGCCACGCCGCACCCGCCTTGACCGTGAAGCCTTCGGTCACATCCCATTCGGTGCGCAACTGCGCGGTGCGGAACTGGTTGAGGACGTTCGACGGGCGATCGCGAATTTCGGCGAGCTGGAAGTTCGCCGGATTGGTGACGCTGGTGCCGAAGGTCAGCGTCGGGAACTGCATGTTGCGATAGTCATAGCTATAGCCCTGCGCATCGCGGTCATCGAACACGATCGTCGTTTCGACCGGCACATCGGCATTGGAGCGCGAATAGCCGCCGAGCAGGGTGAAGCGGAACGTGTCGGTAACGTCCTGATCCCAGGTTGCGCCGATCTGATAGAATTCGGTTTCGCTCTGCTTGAGATAATGTTCGGTACGTACCCAGGCGTCGTTGAGCGTCGCGGCAATCATGTTGCCGTCATTGTCATAGACCGGGTTTACGACGTCGATCGACCGCTCGTTCGAGCGCAGCAGAACCTCGCCCCACTTCTCGCGGCGATCAGCCTTGAACTTGGAATAGAGGCCGTCGATCGAGACCTGGGTCGCGTCGCTGGGCGACCATTGGATGCTGCCGGTCAGGCCGAGGCGCTCGCGATCGTGCGAGATTTCGCCATAGCGCGGGATGCGCGGATGGAAGGCGAGGGCGGCTTCGTTGCACGCCGCGTTCGACACAGCCGTGCCGCCCCGGTTCGGCGTGGTGTAGCAGGCCGTGCCGTTGACCGAATCGAACCGCGTCTGGACCCAGCGCACGGTGTTGTTACCGACCTCCTTGGTCTTGGTCTTTTGATAGGCGGCGGAGATCGAGGCGCCGAGTGTGCCGTCGGGCGACTTCCAGCCGATCAGGCCGGCAACGCGCGGGCCCCAGGTGTCGGACAGGTCGTTATAGCTGCCCTGCGCCGAGGCGGCGAAGGTCAGGCCGTATTTGCCCTTCAACGGGTTGCCGGTGTTGAGATCGACCACAGCGCCCAGCGAACCTTCGTCGAGCTCAGCCGAGGCGGTCTTGTGGACGACGATCGAGCTGAACAGCTCCGAGGCGAACACGTTGAAGTCGAATGCGCGGTCGCGGTTGGACGCCGCGCCGTCATGGCTGGTGGTGATCGTTTCGAGCCCGTTGACGCGGACACGGGTGAATTGCGAGCTGAGGCCGCGAACCGTGATCGCGCGCCCTTCGCCGCCGTCGCGCTGGATCGCGATGCCGGGGATGCGCTGAAGCGATTCGGCAAGGTTCTGGTCGGGGAACTTGGCGATGTCCTCGGCGACGATGGCATCGACCGCAGCGACCGAATCGCGTTTCACGGTCAGCGCGGCGTCGAGCGAGGCGCGGAAGCCGGTGACGACGATTTCCTCGTCTTCGGCGGCCGCGGGATCGGCCGGAGCGTCCTGCGCCTGGGCGGCGGTAGCGATAACAAGGGCGGAAGTGGCTGCCAGCAGGCGGGCGCCGCCACGGCGAACTGTGAACCGCATTGATATTCCCCTCTCAAACGGTGTCGATGACACCGGTAGCTGCAAATGGCCTGGCGGATCGCCCGAGGCCGGATGTCGGTGCGGAGGGGGTGCCGGGTCGCGAATCGCGTCCGTTCGGCCTGATCCTCTCCAAATTCGCCGTGTTCTCACGGTCGAACACGGGTTTCATGCTTGAGAAACCGGTGTCATCGCGGTTCTCTGCCATTCCTTCCCAGGTGTCAACCCGGGGAAGCCCGGTAGTCGGGTCGTTGTTACGAGCGGGAGTGGCGCACAAATGTGCACCATTTCAGTGCGCAAGGTCGTTACGCATCGCGATTGATGATTGAAAAACTCAAAACTGCCTGATACCGGTGTCATACGACGGACAGGGAACATGTCCGCGATGTGACATCAGAGAGGGGATCCCATGGCCGTTCGTCATCTTCATATCGTGCGTCGCTCGAGCTCCGGGCTGGCGCTTGCGCTGGCACTTGCTGCGGCGGGCCCGGCCTGGGCTGCGCAAGCCGATGGTGCGGCTGCGGATGGCCAGTCGGACGCCGACAGCGAAGAGGTGGTGGTCACCGGTTTCCGCGCCAGCCTCGCCAATGCGCTGAGCGACAAGCGCAAGGCCGACCAGATCGTCGATTCGATCACCGCCGAAGACATTGCCGACTTCCCCGACGCCAACATCGCGGAATCGATCCAGCGCCTGCCCGGCATCTCGATCGACCGCGACAATGGCGAGGGGCGCTCGATCACGGTGCGCGGCCTGGGCGGCGATTTCCAGAGCGTGTTCCTCAACGGCGCGGACGCGCAGAACATTTCGGGCGGCAACCAGTCGGACGCCGGCGCCAACCGCTCGCGCGGGTTCGACTTCAACACCTTTGCCTCGGAGCTGTTCAGCGGGGTCAAGATCACCAAGTCGGTGACCGCTGCGAACGAGGAAGGCTCGCTCGGCGCGATCATCGATCTGATTACCGGCCGTCCGTTGGCCTATAAGGGCGACCGCATCGCGGTCGGCGCGGAAGCCGAGTATCGCGAGAATGGCGACAGCTGGAACCCGCGGCTGACCGCGCTTTTCTCGAAAAAGCTGGCGGATAATTTCGGCATTCTCGGCACCGTCGCCTTTCAGGACCAGCGCCAGCAGATCGATTCCTATCGCCGCAATCCCGGCCAGTTCGAATTCGCCTATCGCAATTCGCAGCATGCCGGCGTGTCCCCGAACGTATTCGGCTTTGCGCGCCCGACCGGCGCCGGCACCGGGCCGACCTTCGGCTCCGATCCCGCCGCCTATGCGCTGGTGACGCCGGAGACGATCATTCCCGCGCTGCCCTCGATCGGGCGGCAGGATCTGGAATATGACCGGCTGGGCGTGACGTTTACCGCGCAGTGGCAGCCGACCTCGCGCACCGAGGTGATCGGCGATTTCGTCTATTCGCGTTATCGCCAGGAATCGAATTCGCAGGGGATCACCACGATCGGCCTGAACCGCAACGGCACCAATACCCGTGCCGCGCAGAATACGTTGCGTGCGCTCAACACCGCCAACGGCCTTGCGGACCGCGTCGCGTTGTACCCCCGTTGCGTTGCCTCCGCATCGCTGGATTGCGGTCAGTCGCTGTATGGAAACACGCTGGTTGCCGGAACGCGTGCGAGCTACAACCCCAACAATCTCGACCCGTTCGACTATTACAATTCGACGGTGTCGCCGGGCTACATTCCGAACGCCAACAGCATCGCCTTTTACGACGAACTGATCGGTCGCCCCTCGACCCAGATTCGCGCGGCGCATGTTAATGCGGCCGGCCAGGCGGACTATCTGGTGCTCGATAATGTCGACTGGCGCAGCTTTGCCGATGCGCAGATCGGCCAGACCGATTTCAAGCAGGCGACGTTAAACGTGAACCACGAGTTCAGCGACAATTTCCGTGTCGCGGTGACCGGCGGCTGGTCGAAATCCGAGTTCCGCGCCGAGGGTATGCTGGTCGAATTCAACGCGATCGACCGCGATGGCTATGTGTTCGACGAGCGCGGCGGCGGCAACATGCCGGTGTTCAACCCCGGCTTCAACGTTGCCGATCCGACCCAGTGGACGCTGGTCAAGGGCCTGTCGACGATCCGTTACTTCACCAATGAGGTGAGTAACGAATTCCGCGTCGGTCGCGCCAATTTCGAACTGGACCTGTCCGAACAATTCACATTGCAGTTCGGCGGCACGTACAAGACGTTCAACTTCGACAGCCTAGGCGGACGCCGCAATTCGGGGATCGAGGCGATCAACCCGACGCTGGTCGAAGCGGGGCTGCAGATCACTGATCTTGGCCAGACGGTCGGGTTCGGCCAAGGGCTCAA
This sequence comes from uncultured Alphaproteobacteria bacterium, assembly GCA_942493255.1. GTDB lineage: Bacteria > Pseudomonadota > Alphaproteobacteria > Sphingomonadales > Sphingomonadaceae > Sphingomonas. The sequence continues at coordinate 756,599 of OW818683.1, forward strand.
CGTGCCGGCGGGGACGCCGACAAGCTTCTATGCGCCCAATCTCGATGCGTTCCGCCGCTATTTCTCGATCGACTGCAACTGCATCAACCAGTGGGGCGACTATCGCGCGCAGACTGACGGGCGCGAGCGCAATGCGGTGACCGAGCGCGACATGGCGGGATTCGTCCAGATGGATTTCGACCTCGATGTCATGGACCGGCGCCTGCGTGGCAATGTCGGCGTGCGTGTCGCCAATACCCGCGTCAATGGCACCGGATCGGTGGGCGGCGCGGGCAATGGCGTGCTCGGCACCGTCGTGACCGCCCGCAACGAATACACCGATGTGCTGCCGGCGGGTAACCTGACCTACGAGGTGAGCGACAATCTGCAGATCCGCTTCGCAGCGGCCAAGACCATGTCGCGACCCCAGCTTTCGGCGCTGACTCCGGGTACCACCTCGTTCCCGACCGGGCTTAATGCGGCGGGTGCGGCACCGTCGATCACCGTCGGCAACCCGTATCTCAGCCCATTCCGCTCGACCAACCTCGACCTCAGCTTCGAATATTATTGGGGCACCAACGGTTTTGTCGGCCTCGCGCTGTTCCAGAAGGACATCGGCTCCTTCCCGCAACAGGTCGCGGGCGAATTCGCGCTGCAGGACGTGTATGAGCAGGCGCTGATTGATCAGATCCTGGCGAGCGTGACCAGCCCGACGCTGGCGCAATACATCACCGATGGTGGCGTTTTCGCCGTACGCCAGTTCAACGACGCGCCGGGTGGCAAGATCCAGGGGCTGGAGCTGAACGTCCAGTCGAACTTCTTCTTCCTGCCGGGTTTCCTGCAGCGGTTCGGCGTCACCGCCAACTACACCTATATCAAGTCCGAGCTGAACTATCTGACCGGGACCGCGCTTTCGACGACGCAGGGGCAGACCGGATCGACCGCAGTCAACGCGTTCGCGACTGCGCCCTTCCTCAACACCTCGCCGCATTCGTTTAACGCGACGCTCTATTATGAGCATGGCCCGCTCAAGGCGCGTGTGTCGGGGGCGTATCGCAAGGAATATGTGAACCGCTTTCCGCTGTCGTCGGGCACGTGCGCGGTCGGGACCACCACCAATGGCGGCGGGGTGTGTAACTCGCCGGTCGTCGCGGACTTCGGGTATAACGAGGATACGTTCAACCTCGACTTCTCGATGTCCTATGCGATCACCAAGGAAATCCGCCTGTCGCTGGAAGGGCGCAACCTGACCAACACCGCGCAATATCGCACGATGTATGAGGCGAACCCGGTGTCGAGCAGCTATGCCAGCACGGGCCGGATCGTGACGTTCGGCGTGCGCGCGGCGTTCTGATGCTGAGTGCGCTGCTCCTGATGTCCGCCGCAGCGGGGGCGGGGACTGCGCTCCCCGCCTTTCCCGGCGCGGAAGGGGCGGGGGCGCTGGCGCAGGGCGGGCGCGGCGGCAAGGTGCTGACTGTCACCACGCTGGCGGATAGCGGGCCGGGCAGCCTGCGCGCGGCGGTCGAAGCGAAGGGGCCGCGGATCATCGTGTTCGCGGTCTCCGGTACGATCCAGCTGACCAAGCCGCTGACGGTGCGCGAGGGGCGGGTGACGATCGCGGGGCAGAGCGCGCCGGGCGACGGCATCACGCTGCGCGATCACCCGCTGGTGGTGCAGGCCGACGATGTCGTGATCCGCTTCATCCGGTCGCGGCTGGGCGATGAATCGAAGACTGAGGCCGACGCGATCTGGATTCGCGCGGGGCGGCGGATCATCCTCGATCATGTGTCGGCGAGCTGGTCGGTGGACGAGACGCTGTCGGTGTCGGGCAATTATGCCGAGCCGGGCGAGGGCTGGTACGATGTCACCGTGCAATGGTCGATCATCGCGGATTCGCTGACCAAATCGCTGCATGCCAAGGGCGAGCATGGCTATGGCAGCTTGGTGCGCGGCGGGCGTGGGGCGCGGGCGAGCTTTCATCACAATCTGTGGGCCAACCACAGCGCGCGGATGCCACGGCCGGGCAATTACGCGCCCGCAGCGAGCGATCCCGAGGGCGCGTTCTTCGATTTCCGCTGCAACCTGTTCTACAATTGGGGCGGCGGGCGATCGGGCTACAATGCCGACAAGGATAGCCTGTCGCGGTATAATTTCGTGGGCAACGCCTATCTGCGCGGGCCGCAATCGACCAAGGCTATCGCCTTCAACGAGGGCAATCCGGTCGCCAGATCCTTTTTCGCCGACAATGCGATGGACGGGGTGGTCCCGGCCGATCCGTGGTCGCTGGTGAGCGGCATCACCGATCCGGCACAGAAGCTGGCGGCGCCAGTCGAGATGCCGAAGGTCGGGTGTGCCGGTGCCGCGAGCGTCGAGGCGACGGTACTGGCGCGCGCGGGTGCTTCGCGCAGCCGCGACAGCGTCGATGCGGCGGTGGTTGCCGGCGTGCGCGACCGCACCGGCAAGCAGATCGACAGCCAGCGCGACGTCGGCGGCTGGCCCGAATTGCGCAGCGCAGCGGGGCCGACCGACAGCGATGGCGACGGCATGCCTGATGCGTGGGAGCGCGAGCATGGGCTCGACCCGAAGCGCGACGATTCCGCAGGCGACCGCGACCGCAACGGCTATAGCGATATCGAGGATTATCTGAACGAGCTGGCCGGGGGCTGAAGCTTCGCGCGCCGCAGTGTGGCGCCCAGTGGGTGTGCGTTTGAAGGAGTGGGACATGCGGGCGATCCTGACGCTGCTGGCGGCGATCCTGCTCGGCGGTGCGTCGCTGCCTCCGCCACCGCCGGAAGTGCTGCTGTTCAGCCACACGACCGGCTGGCGGCATGACTCGATCGAGCCCGCGGTTGCGGCGCTGACCAAGGCCGCGCAGGCCAAGGGCTATCATGTCGTGGCAAGCGAAGACCCGGCGCTGTTCGACGATGCGGCGCGGGTGAAGGGCTTCGCGGCGATCGTGCTGCTATCGACCACGACCAGGTCGAAAGACCCGGCCAGCGAATGGTTCACCGGGGCGCGGCGCGAAACGCTGATCGCCTATGTGCGCGGCGGCGGCGGGATCGTCGGGGTGCATGGCGCGGCGGATTCGCATTACCATTGGGACTGGTATGGGCGGATGATGGGTGCGCGCTTTGCCCGGCATCCGGCGGGGACACCCAAGGGCGTCGTGACCCGCGCGCCGCTCGACCATCCCGCGATCCGCGCCTTTCCGGATACCGCCGAACTTGTGGACGAGTGGTACTGGTTCGACGATCTCGACCCGCGCCTGCGCCCGTTGCTGACGCTCGATCCGGCGTCGATCGGAGAGAAGGGCGTCAATCCGCGTCCCGTGGCCTGGGCGCACCGGTTCGAGGGCGGGCAGGTGTTTTACACCGGGCTCGGCCACACCAAGGAATCGTGGAGCGACCCGCGCGTGGTCGATCACGTCATGGGCGGGATCGACTGGGCGGCAAAGCGCGGCGCGCGGCCGATGCTGGTGATCGACGAGGCGGCCAAGCGCGTTCAGGAGCCGCCGCCGCACGGGCGCATCGGCATGAGCACCGCATGGCGCATCACCGACGGCGTGCCCGGCCGGATGATGGAGTATCGCAAGCGCGCGCTGCACAAGGGCGCGGCGATCGGCGTGCATCCGATCGACCATGACGAGGTCTATGCGGTCATCTCCGGCGAGGGCGAGGTCAGCTCCGACGGCACGACCGCGCGGCTGAAGCCCGGCATGACCGCCTATCTCTATACCGGCGCAAAGGTCGGCATTCGCCAGATCGGCGAGGCGCCGCTGGTGCTGATCGTCGCCTATCCGCTTGAAGGAGTACCGCGTAAATGATTGCCCGCCGCCAGCTGCTCGCCGCATCCGCCGCACTGATGCTGACCCCTGCCATGGCGCGCGCGCAGGCGCCGGCGAGCGCCGAAATCGCGGCGACGATGAAGCGGGCGACGCAGTTCATGGTCGAAAAGCTCGCCTATCGCGGCGGGTATCTCTGGTCGTATTTGCCCGATCGGTCGCGCGTGTGGGGGGAGCTGGAAGCGTACAAGACGATGGTGTGGGTGCAGCCGCCGGGCACCGCGACGATGGGGCATCTGTACCTCGACGCCTATCACGCGACCGGCGACGACTATTATTATCAGGCCGCGGCGAAGGCGGCGCAGGCGCTGATCGATGGGCAGTTGCCGACGGGCGGCTGGGGATACTTCATCGATTTTGGCGGCCCCGCCTCGACCAAGCGCTGGTACGAGACGATCGGCAAGAATGCTTGGCGGATGGAGGAATTCCAGCACCATTGGGGCAACGCCACGTTCGACGATCAGGGGACGGGGGAGGCGATCCGCTTCCTGATCCGGCTCTATGTCGAAAAGCGCGAGCAGCGGTTCAAGCGCGGGCTCGACAAGGCGATCAACTTCATCTTCGCCAGCCAGCTCGACAATGGTGGATGGCCGCAGCGGTGGCCGCACGTGCGCGACGGCGGGCTGCACGGCAAACCCGATTACACCGGGCTGATCACGTTCAATGATTCGGTGATCAACGACAATATCGACGTGCTGCTGACCTATCACCAGGCGATCGGCGATCCGCGCGTGCTGCCGGCGATCGAGCGGGCGATGGACATTTATTTGAAGACCCAGCAGCCCGCGCCGCAGGCCGGGTGGGGGTTGCAGCATCGCGCGGATTTCTCTCCGGCGGGTGCGCGGACCTATGAGCCTGAGGCGCTGGTCACGCACACCACCGCGTCGAACATCGAACAGCTGATGGGATTCTATCGCCTGACCGGGAACGCGAAGTATCTGGCGCCGATTCCGGCGGCGCTCGACTGGCTCGACAGTGTGCGGCTACCCGAGGCATTGCGTGTGGGGAACCGGCATTTCCCGACCTTTGTCGAGATCGGCACCAACAAGCCGCTCTGGGTGCATCGGCGCGGGTCGAATGTGGTCAACGGCGAATATTATGCCGATCACGACCCCGCGAACACGATCGGCCACTATAATCCGCGCCGCTCGGTCGATCTGCCGAAGCTGCGGCGCGAATATGAGAAGCTGCGCGCAATCCCCGGTGGGCCGGTGTCGAAGGACTCGCCCTTGCTCAAGGGGCGCCAGCCGCTGTCGCCCTATTGGGTCGCGGCGGTCGAGCCGGGCTCGGACATGAATGTCGCGGGCGGCAAGAGCGCGGCCGAACTGGTCGCTTCGCTCAACGCAGAGGGCTGGTGGCCGACGCAGCTCAAGGCGATCAGCCACCCGTATCGCGGCGCGGGATCGAAGGAAGTTGCGCCGGGCGATTTCCGCTCGACCAATGTCGGCGACAGCAGCGACACCTCACCGTTCGATGTGAAGGATGGGCCGATCGGCATTTCGACCGGCACCTATATCGACCGCATGGTCACGCTTATCGGGGCGCTGCGAGCCGGCTCGTAGAGTTGGGTTCAGCTGCGCTGAATCGCGGCACCGGCCCGCTCCCCCACCCGGCCACCCATAGAATACACTGTCGTTGGGTGGCCGGGTGGGGGAGCGGGCCGGTGCCGCAGCCGTTTCAGCTTTGCTGAAACAAACTCAAGGGCGGTCGACCACCAGGCGGCAGTTGCGCAGCTCGTAGCCCGCGACCAGCGGGTTCCAGCCGACATCGGGCGCGCGCTGCAGCCGCAGGCCGGGGATGCGCAGCAAGCGGTCGAGGAACACGGCGGATTCGTGCAGCGCAACGCCCGCACCGGGGCAGCGATGCTCGCCATCGCCGAACGCCAACCCCGGGCCGGTCACCCGCGGTGCGCGCTCCCGCTCGGGGTCGAGCGCGTGCGGGCATGTGCCGACCGCCGCCGCATCGCCATTGGCCGCGCGGATGTCGAGCGCGACGGTTCCGCCCTCGACATGGCGATATAGCGTGCCGACCACCGGTTCGAGCCGCAGGATTTCCTCAAGGATCGCGATCTGCCCATCGGCATCGGCGGCAAGGAACTGCGCGCGGAGTTCGGGCCGTTCCAGCAGATGCCAGCCGGCCATGGTGATGAACTCACGCGTCGTCACCATCCCCGCCGCACCATAAGTGAAACACTCGGTGAGGATGTCGAGCGGGGTATAGCCCTCGCTCAACAGGTGCGAGATCACGTCCTCGCGCGGCTCGGCTCGGCGGGCCGCGATCGCGGGCTTCACGTCCTTGGCGTAGAAGCGGCGCATCCGCCACTGGCCGAGCAGGAAGCTCATGATTTCGGCGAACTTGCCGCCGCCGGTCTGGAAGGCGGTGCTGAAGAATGCATCTAGGCGGCGGCTCATGCCCGCAATGTCGCTCTCGGTCAGGCCGACGATCTCCGCTGCCACCGTCACCGCCATTTCGAGCGACAGCCGGTCGAGATCGGCGCTGCCATCGCGGACGAGGCGGGCGAGTAGCGCGTCACTGGTCCGCTCCATCAGGTCGCGATAGCGGGTCTCGACCACGCGCGGGGTGAAGAAGCGCGCGGTGCCGCTGCGCTGGCGGCGATGCGCCTCGCCATGCAGATACAGGATCGGCGGGCGGGCGCGGCCGCGATAGCGCAGGATCACCTCGGCCTTGAACCCGGCCTGGCGCGCGTCGGTGTCACGCAGCACCGCGCGGACCGCGTCGAAGCTGGTGACTTCGGGTGCGGCGAGCAGGCCGCCCTGCGCCGCGCTTGCGGACTTGCGGTCGTCGCGCGCATGGTCGATCGGGCATCGGGCCGATGCGGGTTGCGGCTGGGCGGACATGACGAACTCCGATATATGATACACTATGGATCATAAGATAGCGAGGCGCGGCGCAGTTTCAAGCGATGCGCGCGTGGTCCGCTCGCGCGCGGCGCTCCGGGCGGCGCTGGTCGAACTGGTCGGCGAGCGGCCCTTTGCCGAGATCAGCGTGGCGGCGCTGACGGAGCGCGCCGGGGTCGGCTATGCAACCTTCTTTCGCCACTACCCCGATCTGGCCGCAGTGCTCGCCGAAGTCGCTGACGGGTTGATCGCCGAGCTGCTGGAACTGCTGGTGCCATTGCTGCGCGCGCGTGACGGGCTGGCGGTGATGCGGGCGCTGACTGCCGAAGTGGCGGCGCGGCGGCAGCTCGCCCATGCGCTGCTGACCGGGGCGGGAGATTCGATGCGGCAGGCGATCACGCGGCGCGCGATCGATCAGGCGATGGCCGCGCCGACGCAGACGCCCGGCGGGCTGCCGCGCGAGCTGGCGGTGACGCATCTGGTCGGCGCGACGCTGACGATCCTGACCTGGTGGCTCGACCGTGCGCCGGAGACGGCTGCGGACGATGTGGCGGCGATGCTCGACCGGCTGGTGCTGGCGCCAGTGCTGGCCGATCAGGTCCCGGGCTGAATATAGGGGATGCGGGCGAACAGCTCGCGCTGCCATTTGCGCGGGTCGTTCTCGACGCGGCTGGTGGCGTCGAAGATCATTGTCTGACGTTCGGGCAGGGTGTGACGGGGCCAATCGGGCACGCCTGCGCCATTGGGATTGCCGGTGGCGGCAAGGTTGACGAAGGCGCGCTGCATCGCTGTGGATACGGCCTGCGCGCCGGGGCCGGTGCCGGAGACCGTCCCCTCTGCGCCGATCGTGCCGAACACCATCGGGATGTCATGGGTGTGCGCCGCGCCGCGTTCGGGCGCGACCGGCGACTGGAAATCGAGCTGATAGACCCAGGCGGGAGCGCCTGCTTTCGCGCGCTCCTCAGCCTCGATCACCTGCCCGCGCCAGCTGCGCCCGGCGGTGGTGCTGGCGTAGAAAATGTCCTGCGCGGTCCAGTCCGGGAATTGGCGGCGATATTCGGCGACGACCCATTCGGGGTGCGCGTCGATGCGCAGTTGCGGCGTGATGCGCTCGGCGAGGTTGGACCAGTCGAGCGTGCGGACGCTCTCGCCCTTCGGGTCGATGAACGCGCGGGTCTCGTCGCGGGTATTGCCGAGAATCAATGGGATGCCGTTACCGAGCGGGTTCGCGTCGGGCCAGAAGGGGTGGCGGTCCAGCCACTTCATGTCGAGCACCGGCCCCATATAGACGCCGCCGCCGAGGACCGGGTCTTCGGCGGACAGCCCCTCGATCAGCCGCTGGACCGGCATGTCGATCAGGTCGCCGGGCGTGGCGTTGAGTTTGGCGAGCAACGCCTTTGCGCGGGCGGTGGCGTTGAGCGGGCCGCTGGCGGTAACCTGCTGGCCACTCATCGTCGCGGCGCCGTGGAACAGGCCCTTGGCGGCGGGCATGCCCATCAGCGTCGCGATCTTCGCCCCGCCGCCGGACTGGCCGAAGACCATCACGCGATTGGGGTCGCCGCCAAAGCCGATGATGTTGTCGCGCACCCAGTTGAGCGCGAGGATCAGGTCGAGCTGGCCGAGATTGCCACTGTCGGGGAAGCGCGGGTCGAGGCGGGCGAGGTAGAGATAGCCGAGCGCGTTGAGTCGGTGGTTGACGGTGACGACGACGACATCGCCCTGTTCCGCCAGCGTCTGGCCGAACACCTGTGGCTCGATCACCGTGCCGTTGGAGTAAGCGCCGCCGTGGAAATAGACCATCACCGGGCGGCGCGCGTTCGGGTTGGCGTGCGGCGTCCAGACGTTGAGGAACAGGCAGTCCTCGGCCTGATTGGGCAGATTGCTGCGCTGGGGGCAGTTCACCGCGAAGTCGGTCGCGCGGGTCGTATCGCGCATGCGGGCAGGCGCGGTGGCGGCGCGGAAGCGGGTTCGGCTGGTGTCGCTACCGTAGCGGATGCCGAGAAACGCGTGGCTGGCGCCGTCGGCCTTGCCCTGCCAGCGGCCGGTGGTGCCGGTGGCTACCGGATCGCCCTTGGCGAACGCGGCGGAGGGGAGGGCGGACAGCGCCGCCCCCGCACCCAGCAGCGTCCGCCGATCTATCACCGGCGCACGTCCAAGCCGCCTTCGAGGAACGCGTCGATGTCGCGCTGCCCGAACAGCGACGCATCGCCGGGGAGCGAGTGTTTGAGGCAGGTCAGCGCGAGGCCCGAGGCGACGGTTGCCTCCAGATCCTGTCCCGACAGCACGCCGTGGAGGATGCCCGCGGCAAAGGCGTCGCCGCCGCCGATGCGGTCAACAATGCCCGCAACCACGACCTCGTCGGTCTGATAGCCGCGTTCGCGCGTATCGACGCGGGCGGCGATGCGGTGGCTGTCGGCGTCGTCGACATGGCGCGCAGTCGAGGCGATGCGCTGAAGGTTGGGGAAGGCGGCGAAGGCGGCTTCGGCAGCCTCGCGGCGGCGATCGGCGCCGTCGCCGGAGAAGGTCTTGCCGAGCAGCAGCGACACGTCGCGATGGTTGCCGAACATCGTGTCGGCGAGCCCGACCAGCTCGGTCAGGATCGCGCGCGGATCGCTGTCCCATGCTTCCCACAGCCGGGCGCGGTAATTGCCGTCGAAGCTGACCGCGACGCCCAGCTCCTTGGCGGCGCGTGCAGCAGCAAGCGCGGCCTGCGCGGTCGCGTGTCCGAGCGCGGGGGTGATGCCCGACAGGTGTAGCATCGCCGCGCCGTCGAGGATCGCGGCCCAGTCGAACGCATCGGCGGGCGCGGTGGCGAAGCTCGATGCCGCGCGGTCATAGACGATATCCGATGCGCGGAGGCCAGCGCCGACCGACAGGAAATACAGCCCCATGCGCCCGTCGCGCAGCTGGACGTTGCGCGTATCGACGCCCTGCCCGCGCACGAAGCGGATGCCGGCCTGACCGAGCGGATTGTCGGGCACCGCGCTGACCATCGCAACGTCATGCCCGAGATTGGCGAGGCCGATCCCGACATTGGCCTCTGCACCGCCGACATGCACGTCGAGGCTGCCGGTCTGCATCAGCAGCTCGCGCCCCGGAGCGGTCAGGCGGAGCAGCAATTCCCCGAAACAGACGATACGGCCGGCCATGATGTCTCCTCAGCTAAACCGGCGTCAGCGCGCCAGCCAGCCGCCGTCTACCGCGAGGATGTGGCCCTGCACATAGTCCGATGCGCGCGACGCGAGGAAAACCGCCGCGCCGCCGAGATCCGCCGGATCGCCCCAGCGACCGGCGGGGATGCGCTCCATGATCTGGCGGTTGCGCGTCTCGTCCTTTTGCAGCGCATCGGTGTTGTTGGTGGCGATGTAGCCGGGCGCGATCGCGTTGACGGTGATGCCCTTGCCCGCCCATTCGTTCGCCAGCAGCTTGGTCAGGCCGCCGACGCCGCTCTTCGACGCGGTGTAGCTCGGCACGCGGATGCCGCCCTGAAACGTCAGCATCGAGGCGATGTTGATGATCTTGCCGCCGCCATTGGGAATCATGTGCCGCGCCGCCGCCTGGCACAGGAAGAACACCGACTTCAAATTGGTGTCCATCACCGCGTCCCAGTCTTCTTCGGTGAAGTCGACGCTGTCGTTGCGGCGGATGATGCCGGCATTGTTGACGAGGATGTGCAGCCCACCGAGCTTTTCCACAGTTTCGTCCACAATTCGGCCCACAGGCTCGATCGTCGAGAGGTCGGCGCTGATGATCTCTGCCTTTCGGCCGAGCGCGCGGACTTTTTCCACCGTTTCGGTCGCGGCGGAGCGGCCGACTGCGGCGATGTCCGCGCCCGCCTGTGCCAGCGCGAGGGCGATGCCCTGGCCGATGCCGGTGTTCGCGCCGGTGACGACCGCGACGCGGCCGGTGAGATCGAAGGGATTGGTCATGTCTAACTCCAATTCCCCTCCCGCCTGCGGGAGGGGTTAGGGGAGGGCCTGTTTCGAATATGGGGGCGGGCGGACAGGCCCTCCCCGGCCCCTCCCGCAAGCGGGGGGAGGTTCACGCCAGCTGGCAGATGTCCAGCACGTTCATGTCGGTATAGTCCTGATTCTCGCCCGCCATCGCCCAGATGAAGGCGTAGGATTTGGTCCCCGCGCCCATATGGATCGACCAGGGCGGCGAGATCACGGCCTCTTCATTCTGCATCACGATGTGGCGGGTCGCCTCGCCCTCACCCATGAAGTGCATCACGCGATCGGTGTCGGCATTGTCGAGTTCGAAATAGAAATAGATCTCGCTGCGGCGCTCATGGATGTGCGGGGGCATGGTGTTCCACACACTGCCTTCCTTGAGCACGGTCAGGCCCATCACCAGCTGCGCGCTGTCGCACACGCCGGGGATTACCAGCTGATAGATCGAGCGTTCGTTCGATTCGGCAAGGCTGCCGCGATCGAGCCGGTTGGCGTCGGCAATGCCGAGCTGGCGCGTCGCGAACGCCTGATGCGCGGGGCAGGAGACGAGGTAGAAGCGTGCCCCCGCGCCCGTGAATTGCACGTCCGCTGCGCCCATCGTGACGTACAGGCAATCCTTGTTGCCCAGTGTGAACGTCTCGCCATCGACGGTGACGACACCTTCGACTGAACCGACATTGACGATGCCGAGCTCGCGCCGCTCAAGGAACGGATGCCCCGCCGCCGATGGCGGCTCGGTCTGGTCGGGCAGCTTGACCGCGCCCGACCCGACCAGCACCCCGCCGATCACCATGCGATCGGCATGGGTGTAGTTGAGCACGCATTCGCCTTCACGGAACAGGTCCGTGATCAGATAGCGGTCGCGCAGCTCTTCGTTCGACACGCACTCCATCATGTCGGGATGCGTGGCATAATAAGTGCGGTCGAACATGGCCTCTCCGTTCAGGGTGCTGATGCGGTCGCGATCAGGCGAGCGCGGGCTGCGCGGTCACGCTCTTGAGGTAGGCGCTGATCGCGTCGTCCTGCGAATTGGCGTAGAACAGCTCGGCGAACTTCTCGCCCGCGATCGCGGCGCGCAGCAGGTCCTGATCGACGCTCTTGAGCACGGTCAGCATGTCGTGACAGGTCGTCGCCTTGAGGTCGGCCAGGATGCCGCGGTTCTTGCGCATGATCTCGGCGCGCTCCTTGGGGTAGCCAAGGCCACGCTCGCCGTCGAACAGTTTGCGGTACACGTCCTGCAGGTTGAGCTCGGCGGCCCAGCCAAAGCCCTTGGCATAAGGCATCGAGATGGCGTTGCCGTCGTTGATCTGGCCGAACAGGAACGCGTCGGTCGGGTCGATCACCAGGCCGCAGAACACGCCGGGCATGGCGTTGCACGCGAGCATCGAACCCATGCCGGTGCCGCAACCGGTGACGACGAAATCCGCCGCCTTGGAATTGAGCAGGATGCCGGCGAGCAGGCCGTTCATGACATAGGTCAGCGAGGCGCTGTCCTCGGCCGAATACATGCCATAGTTGAACACCTGATGGCCCAGCGGCTCGGCAACGGCGGTCAGCGCGTCGTGGATGACGCCGTTCTTGGCGGCCTGGCTGTTCTCGGTAATCAGCGCGATCTTCATGATCTCAAATCCTCTCGTAATCGGGGGTGGCGGGGTAGCGGCGCGATTCCGGCCGCGTTGCGCGTCCCCATAAAGCATGATGGCAATGGGTTCTAGGTAACCGGTGTCAGGTCTCGATGCAAGGTGGGCGGTGTGAAGCGGTGGGTCATGCGGCCCCGGCGACCGGCGGCGATGGGTTCAGCCCATAGGCCTTGCGCACCAGCGTCGAGGTCAGGTCGTGTGCCAGTTCCGCCGCTTCCCAATCCTGCATCCGCCCCTCTGCGACCAGCCGCGCGAGGAAGGCGCAATCGACGCGGCGCGCGACATCGTGCCGCGCGGGAATCGACAGGAAGGCGCGGGTGTCGTCGTTGAAGCCGACGGTGTTGTAGAAGCCGGCGGTCTCGGTCGTCATCTCGCGGAACCGGCGCATCCCCTCGGGCGAATCATGGAACCACCAGGCCGGGCCGAGCTTGAGCGCAGGATAGTGGCCGGCGAGCGGCGCGAGTTCGCGGGCGTAGGTCGATTCGTCGAGGGTGAAGAGGATGATCGTCAGGTCGCGCTCGTTGCCCACCACATCCAACATCGGCCTGAGCGCATGGACATAGTCGGTGCGCATCGGAATGTCGGCGCCCTTGTCGCGGCCATGGCTATGGAACAGCTGGGCGTTGTGGTTGCGGCACGATCCCGGATGGATCTGCATGGTCATGCCGTCCGCGACGCTCATCTTCGCCATTTCAGTGAGCATCTGCGCGCGGAACAGCTCGGCGTCGGCGGAGGACCAGCTGCCGCCGACGATCCGGGCGAATAGCGTTTCGCACTCGGTGGTCGATAGGTTCGCGGTCTGGGCGGTGGCGAAGCCATGGTCGGTCGCGGTGGCTCCGGCGGCGCGGAAATCCGCCCGCCGCTTGCGGTGCGCGGCGAGATAGCCCGACCAGCTGTGCACATCCTCACCGGTCAGATCGGCGAAGGCCGTCATCGCTCCGGCGAACGCCTCATGCTCGACGTCGATCACCGAATCGGGGCGATAGGTGGTGACGACGCGGCCCTTCCACCCGGACTGGCGGATCGCCTTGTGGTGGTGCAGCGGGTCGTCGGCGCCCTCGGTCGTCGCGAGAAAGTCGATCTTGAAGCGGTCGAACAGCGCGCGCGGGCGAAACGCAGGCGTCGCGAGCGCGTCGGTGATCGTGTCGTAGTAATGGTCGGCGGTTTCGGCGCTCAGCAGCCGGTCGATCCCGAACACCTCGGCAAAGACATGGTCGAGCCACATGCGCGAAGGCGTGCCGCGGAACAGGTGATAGTTGTTCGCGAACACCCGCCATGCGCTGCGCGGATCGGTCGCGGGGACGCCATCCTTGCGCGGTACCCGCAGTGCGTCGAGGTCGACGCCCTGCGAATAGAGCATGCGGAAGATGTAGTGATCGGGGGCGAGCAGCAACTCGGTCGCATTCTCCCACGCCGCATCGGTCGCGAACCACGCCGGGTCGGTGTGGCCGTGCGGGCTGACGATCGGCAGATTGGCGATGCCGGCGTAGAGCGCACGCGCGATCCCGCGCAAGCCGGGATCGGCGGGAAACAGCCGGTCTGGATCAAGTGCCAACGGGTGCACAGGCTTCCTCTCATTTATAGTCCGACCCGGTAACCGGTGTCAGGTTGCGGTTCAACCTCAACCAATGTCGTAGGGCGCGCGTGCTCGCCTTATTCGACCGGCGGCGCGACCGAGGCGCGGCGGATCAGGGTCGAGACGAACAGCGATTCGGCGCTTTCCTCATCCTCGCCATCGCCGATCAGTTTCAGGCCGGCGGCACGCGCCATCGTCGCGATCGGCCAGCGGACCGTGGTCAGCGGCGGCCAGAGATAGGAGGCGATGGTGGTATCGTCGAAACCGACGATCGACAGGTCGCGCGGCACGTCCAGCCCGCGCTGGCGCGCGGTATGCAGGACGCCCGCCGCCATCGCGTCGTTGGAGCAGAACACCGCAGTCGGGCGCGGGGACAGGTCGAGCAGCCGCTCGGCCGCGCGCATCCCCGATTCGAACGTATAATCGCCCTGCGCGATCAGCGTCCGCTGCACCGGGATGTCGGCATCGTCCAATGCGGCCTCATAGCCCTGACTGCGTTCGAATGCCGATCGGAAGCCGTGCGGACCGAGGACCAGGCCGATGCGGCGATGCCCCATCTCGACCAGATGCCCGACTGCGCCGCGCACGACCTCGCGATCGTTCGACGCGACCATATGTTCGGGGTCGTCGAACGATGCCGAACCCATGCGGACATAGCGGGTGCCGATTTCGCTGCAGAGATCGGCGATCGAATCATTCTCGCAGATCGGCGGCAGCAGCATCACGCCATAGGGGCGCTGGCGCTCGAGGAAGCGGCGGATATCGTCGAGCATCGTCGGCGATCCGCGGTCGACCGGATGAACGATCAATTCGAACTCGGTATCACGCAGCACCTCCAGCAACCCCTGCTGCACGTTGAGCACCATGTGCGGGTTGGGGTTGTCGTGGATCAGGCCGATCAGGAAGTTGCGACGCAGCGCCAGCGCGCGTGCCTGAGGGTTGGGGACATAGCCGATTTCGGCGATGACCTTCTCGACCCGCTCGCGCGTCTCCTCGTTGAGCAGGGTGGAGCGGTTGATGACACGGCTGACGGTTTTCTTGGAAACCCCGGCGAGCCGCGCGACATCGTTGATCGTCGCCTGAGCGCTTTTCTTCATGGCGTGTGCATAGCGCGCAACCGGCCCGCCGCCAATCGGTGCGCTCCGGGACGGTGACACCGGTTTCAGAAGGGGCGCGGCGCCGGGCCGGGGTGGGGCCATGCCGACGGCTGATCGGGCGACGTTGCAACACGCTGCTTTCGCAGGCTATCGGGCAAATTTATGATCCGGGTAACCGATGTCTTGCCATTGACACCGGTTTCCATTAGCGATGCGGCCAAGAATAGAAGCGAGGGGTGGATGAGCGACCTGAACGTCATTGCGGAGGCTTTTGTCGCCGCGCGCCGCGATGCACGCGGCCTCCCCGAATATCCCGGCGCCGTGCCCGCCACGCTCGCGGATGCCTATGCGATCCAAGACCGCGCGCTCGCGCTGACCGGTGGCGAGGTGGCCGGGTGGAAGGTCGGCCGGATCAATCCGCCGCTCGACGGACAGCTCGGCACGAACCGGCTCGCCGGGCCGATCTTCACAGGCTTTGTGCAGCAGGGCGACCCGGCACCGGCGATGCCGATCTTCGGCGAAGGCTTTGGCGCGGCGGAGGCGGAGTTTCTGCTGCGCATCGGCACCGCGCCCGATCCCGCCAAGACCAGCTACACGCTGGACGAGGCCGCGGACCTGATCGACGCGGTTCATGTCGGCCTGGAAATCGCCAGCTCGCCCTTTCCCGGCATCAACGCGCATGGCCCGCTCGTCACGATCTCGGACTTCGGCAACAATCACGGGCTGGTGGTTGGCGATGCGATCCCCGACTGGCGCAATTCGGGCTTTCTCGACTGGCCGGTGACGCTGAGCATTGACGGGGTCGAGATCGGCGCGGCGGCTGCACGCACGATGCTCGACGGGCCGGTCGGCGCGGCGCGCTTCCTGTTCGAAACGCTGGCGGCGCGCGGTATCGCGCTGCGGCCGGGGCAGTGGATTTCGTCGGGCGCCGTCACCGGCGTCCATGAGGTATCGCCAAACGCGCAGGTTACTGCCACGTTCGGAACCATGCGGGTGAGCTGCACGATCGAGGCCGCCAGACCCGCCGCTTAGGGAGAGTATGGATGAACGCGACGCAGGCCGAAACCGGCGGCGAATCACCCCGCGCGGGGCCGGTGCCCCGCACCGGGCGCTATCGATGGATGATCATCGCGATCCTCTTCTTCGCGACCACCGTCAACTATATCGACCGCACCATGCTGGGCCTGCTCGCGCCGGATCTGGGCAAGGAGCTGGGCTGGAACGAGAATGACTATGGCAACATCGTCACGGCGTTCCAGGCGGCTTATGCGCTCGGCTTCCTGCTCATGGGCTGGCTGGTCGACCGGTTCGGGCCGAAGATCGGCTATGCCATCGCGATCGGCGTGTGGACCGTCGGCCATGTGATGCACGGCTTTGCCAGCACCGTCGCCTCGTTCATGGCGGCGCGCGTGGTGCTGGGCGTGGGCGAGGCGGGGCATTTCCCCTCGGTCGTCCGTGCGAGCAGCGAGTGGTTTCCGCAGAAGGAACGCGCCTATGCGATCGGCTGGGTCAACTCCGCGACCACGATCGGCGTGATCCTGACCGCGCCGACCCTGTGGATCTTCATGACCTGGCTCGGGCTCGATTGGCGCGAGACGTTTATCTATTCCGGCCTGTTCGGCGTGATCCTGCTGGTGCTGTGGCTCAAATTCTACAGCAATCCGCGTGAGAGCGGGAAGGTCAGCGAGGGCGAGCTCGCCTGGATCGAGCATGATCCGCCCGAGCAGATCCAGAAGATCGGCTGGAGCCGCGTCGTGCGGCTGCGCGAAGCCTGGGCGTTCGCGGTGGCCAAATTCCTGACCGACCCGGTCTGGTTCCTGATGCTGTTCTGGCTCCCCAAATATTTTGCCAGCACGTACAATGTCGACCTGAAGGTCGTGCTGCTGCCGATGATCGTCATGTATCTGTTGTCGGATGTCGGCAGCATTGCGGGCGGGTGGCTGTCGTCGAACCTGATCCATAAGGGCTGGACGCCGAACGCCGCGCGCAAGGTGACGATGATCATCGCGGGCTGCTGTGTCCTCCCGCTGCTGTTCGTGACGCAGCTTGAGAATATGTGGCTGGCAGTCGCGCTGATCGGGCTGGCGCTTGCCGGGCATCAGGCATTCTCGACCAACCTGCTGTCGCTGCCGCCGGACATGTTCCCGAAGCGCGCGGTGGGGTCGGTGATCGGGCTTGGCGGCTTTTGCGGCGGCGTCGGTGGCATGATCATGGCGAAGTCGACCGGCCTCGTGCTCGACGCGACCGACGGCAATTACACGCTGATCTTCGCGGCGTGCACCGTGGTCTATTTCCTCGCGGTCGGGGCGATCCACCTGCTGTCGCCGCGCCTGACGCGGGTTTCGGTCTGATAAATCGGCGGAGGGCGACATTTCCTGTCACCCTCCGCCCCCTTTTGCGCAATGAAGCAATGCTAACATTGCATCGCCGCATCGATCGCGCCATCAGTGTCCTATGACAGCAACACTCAAGCTCGACGCCTTTCTGCCCTACCGGCTTTCCGTCGCATCGAACCGCGTGTCGGGGACGATTGCGGGCGCGTATCAGGCGCGGTTCGGGCTGCGCATCCCCGAATGGCGGCTGCTGACCGTGCTCGCCGAGTTCGGGTCGATGAGCCAGCAGGCGCTGTGCGGGCGCACGCAGATGGACAAGGTGACGGTCAGCCGCGCGGCGATTTCGCTGCACGAGCGCGCGCTGGTGACGCGCACCCCCAATCCCGACGACCAGCGCTCGCATCTGCTCGACCTCAGCCCTGAAGGCTGGGCGCTGTACCGCCAGATCGCGCCCCAGGCGCTCGAGTTCGAACGCCGCATCTTCGCCAGCCTCAACGACGAGGAGCAGGCGCAGCTGCGCAAGATGCTCGAACGCGTCGAGGCGGCGGCGGCGGCGATCTCGCCCGGATTCTAGGCGCTTGATCCGGCCCCCCTTTCTCGCCTAATCGAGCCATCCCTCCCCAGGGCAGTCGATGTTGCTAGCCAGGAGGATTCCATGACCGCCACCCAGATTCGCGCCGGCCTGTCCGTCGCCGAGCCGCTCGTCCGGTTCGTCGAGGAGCGCGTGTTGCCGCCGCTGGGGATTGCGGCGGACGATTGGTGGGCGGGCGCGGCGGAGATTTTCGCGCGCTTCGCCCCGCGCAACCGCGACCTTCTGGCACGGCGCGAGGACCTTCAGGAACAGATCGACGCATGGTGCGCGGCGGACCCGGTGCGCGCGGCCGACCCGGCGGCGCAAGAGGCGTTCCTGCGCGCGATAGGCTATCTGGTGCCGGAGCCGGGCGACTTCATCATCGGCACGCGTGACGTGGATGCGGAGATCGCGACGCTGGCGGGGCCGCAACTGGTGGTCCCCGCGCTCAACGCCCGCTTCGTGCTCAACGCGGCCAATGCGCGCTGGGGGAGCCTGTACGATGCGCTGTACGGCACCGATGCGCTGCCTGGTTCGGCGAAGGCCGGCGGTTATGATGCGGAACGCGGGGCGCAAGTGATCGCGGGGGCGAAGGCGTTTCTGGACGAAGCGGTGCCGCTGACCGGAATGCGCTGGGCGGAGTTCGTCGGTGGCGACCTGCCGCTTGCCGATCCGGGCCAGTTTGTCGGCACGCGCGGCGAGTCGATGCTGTTCGCCCATAACGGCCTGCATATTGAGGTCGTGGTCGATCGCGCCCACCCGATCGGCGCGATCGATCCGGCGGGCATTGCCGATGTCCTGCTCGAAAGCGCGCTCACCGCGATCGTCGATCTGGAGGATTCGATCGCGGCGGTGGATGCCGACGACAAGGTCGCGGCCTATGCCAATTGGCTGGGGCTGATGCGCGGCGATCTGACCGAGACGTTCGACAAGGGCGGCAAGACGCTGACCCGCGAACTCGCCGCCGACCGCTTCTATCAGCGGCCCAACCAGAGCGACCTGACGCTGCCCGGCCGCAGCCTGTTGTTCGTCCGCAATGTCGGCCACCTGATGACCAACCCCGCGATCCACATCGATGGCGCGGAGGCACCCGAGGGCATCCTCGACGCGATTGTCACCAGCACGATCGCGCTGCACGACCTCAAGGGGCTGGGCCGCACGCGCAACAGCCGCACCGGCAGCATCTATATCGTCAAACCCAAGATGCACGGGCCGGACGAGTGCGCCTTCACCAACGACCTGTTCGACGCGGTCGAGGATCTGCTGGGCCTCGCCCGCCACACGATCAAGGTCGGCGTGATGGACGAGGAGCGGCGCACCAGCGCCAACCTGGCCGCGTGCATCCACGCGGTGCAGGGGCGCATCGCCTTCATCAACACCGGCTTCCTCGACCGCACCGGGGACGAGATCCATACGTCGATGCGCGCCGGGCCGATGATCCCCAAGGCCGAGATGAAGGGCAGCGCGTGGATCAAGGCGTATGAGGACCGCAATGTCCGCATCGGCCTCAAGCACGGCCTGTCGGGCAAGGCGCAGATCGGCAAGGGGATGTGGGCCGCGCCCGATCGCATGGCCGACATGATGGACCAGAAGATCGGCCATCCGCTGAGCGGCGCGAACACCGCCTGGGTGCCATCACCGACCGCCGCGACGCTGCACGCGATGCACTATCACAAGGTTGATGTCTTCGCCCGCCAGCGGGAGATTGCGGGCGAGGCGATCCCGCCGCTTGGCGACCTGTTGACGATCCCGGTGGCGCAGGGACGCAACTGGACGGCGGAAGAGGTTGCGCGCGAGCTGGATAACAACGCGCAGGGCATCCTCGGCTATGTCGTGCGCTGGATCGACCAAGGCGTGGGCTGTTCCAAGGTGCCCGACATTCACGATATCGGCCTGATGGAGGACCGCGCGACGCTGCGCATCTCCTCGCAGCATATCGCCAACTGGCTGCTCCATGGGGTCGCCACGGCGGCGGATGTCGATGCGGCGTTCGCGCGGATGGCGGAAAAGGTCGATGCGCAGAATGCAGGCGACCCGCTTTACCGCCCGATGGCCGGTCATCCCGACAGCCTCGCGTTGCAGGCGGCACGCGCGCTGGTGTTCGACGGCGTCGCCCAGCCGAGTGGGTATACCGAGCCGCTGCTGCATGCATTTCGGGTACAGGCAAAGGCGCGCGGCTAAGCGGCCGGTCGCATTGAACCTTCCGCCCGCTGGCACGTTGCGCTAGCGATCCGGGTACGTGCTGTCTCCAAATGGCGCGATCCCGTTGGGAGGTCAGGGGTATTTCGGGCGTGCGATTGTTGATCCTGTTGCTGGCGAGCAGCGCGCTCGTCTCCGGAGCCGCGCGCGCCCAAGTCGATGGCGCCGCAGGCAAGCCGGGACAGGGTGCGCCCGCCGGGGATCCGAAGACGCTCGAGCGCGAAGCCGAGCGCGCCGCTTCTGCGCAAGACCCAAAGCCGATCGTCCCCGACGACGAATTCTCGGACGCGCTCCCGCAGCTGTCCGACGACATGGATGCGCCGCTCGAGCAGATGACGCCGCCGGCGCCACCGATCGCCCCGGTCGAGCCGATCGAGGATGCCCCGCCGCTCGATGATGCAGGGACGGAAGCGGAGATCGCCGCGCCGCTGCCGCCGCTCGCCGAATTTGACACGACCCCGATCGCCGAACCCGTCGCGGGCAATGACGAGGCGGCGGTCGAGATCCGCTATGCGACGCGTGTCACCGGGCTCGATGAGATCGACCTTGAGGATCAGTTCCGCGACTTGTCGGCGCTGGAGGATGGCGACGGGGTTGCGGCCAATGCCGCGATCATCGGGGCGCGGGCGCGCGAGGATGAAGGGCTGGCGGTGCGGCTGATGAAGTCGCTCGGCTATTACGACGCGACGGCCATCTCCTCGATCGAACAGACGCCGCAGGGCGACCGGCCGGTGACCGCAACGATTGCAGCGGTGCCCGGGCCGCTCTACAAATTCGGCGAAATCCGGGTCGAGGCTGATCCCACGCTGCCGCCTACGCTGATCGCCGATAACCTCAAGCTGCGCACCGGCGAGCCGATCGACGCGGTGCGGGTGCAGGCGGCGGAGGCGGCGGTCAGCGTCGCGCTGCCGCAAAATGGCTACCCCTTTGCCGAGGTCGGCCAGCGCGACATCCTGCTGGATGAGACGACGCGGACCGGCGATTATACCTTGCCCGTCACCACCGGGCCGCGCGCGCGCTTTCGCGGCATCCGTACCGAGGGCGATGCGGTGTTCGCGCCCGATCATATCGATGTGCTGACGCGGTTCGACCGCGACGATCTGTACGATAGCCGCAAGGTCGATGATTTGCGCGACGCGCTGATCGCGACCAGCCTGTTCTCGACCGTTTCGGTCGAGCCGGTGAAGACCGGAGAGGCCAATGCCGACGGGACCGAGGCGGTCGACCTGCTGGTCCGTCAGGCCAAGGGGCCACCGCGCACGCTGGCCGGCGAAGTCGGGTTCAGCACGGGGCAGGGCTTCCGGGCGGAGGTGAGCTGGACGCATCGCAATCTGTTCCCGCCCGAAGGCGCGCTGATCGCGACCGGCGTACTCGGCACGCAGGAACAGGGCGCGTCGGCAACCTTCCGCCGATCCAATGCGGGGCAGCGCGACCGCACCTTTCAGATCGTCGCCTCTGCGCTGCGTTCCGACGTCGAGGCGTTCACCGGCCTGACCGGCACGCTGTCGGCGCGGGTTTCGTATGATTCGACGCCGATCTGGCAGAAGAAGCTGACCTACGCCTATGGCGTCGAGCTCGTCGGGACGAGCGAGGATCGGTTCGACTTCACCCGTGGCGCGCGCGAGCGCGGACTCTATTTCATCGCCGCGCTGCCGTTGTTTGCGGGCTGGGATCAGTCGGACGACCTGCTCAACCCGACGCGCGGCTGGCGGTTGAAGCTGAACGTCAGCCCTGAGGCCTCGGTGCGCGGCGCCGCGCGACCCTATGTCCGCGGGCAGGTGGAAGGGACGATCTACCAGCCGGTGACCGACAGCATCGTGCTGGCGGGCCGCGCGCGGTTCGGGACGATCCAGGGGATTGAGCGCAATGACCTCGCCCCGTCGCGGCGTTACTATGCCGGCGGCGGCGGATCGGTGCGCGGCTTTGGCTATCAGGAGCTTGGGCCGCGCGGCCCCGACGGCAAGCCGGTTGGCGGGCGCAGCTTCAACGAATTTGCGGTCGAGGCGCGCTATCGCTTCGGCAATTTCGGGATCGTCCCGTTCCTCGACGCCGGGCAGGTTTATGAGGAATCGCTGCCGCAGTTGAGCCGGATCCGGTTCGGCGCGGGCATCGGCGGCCGCTTCTATACCAATTTCGGCCCGATGCGGCTGGACGTCGCCACCCCGATCGCGCGCAAGCCGGGCGAGAGCAAGGTCGCGCTGTACATCTCGATCGGGCAAGCATTCTGATGGCTGAGGACACGCCCGCGCAGGCGCCGGAGACGACGGTGATCGTCGAGCGTGCCCCGATCTGGCAGCGCGTGGCGAAATGGACCGCGATCGGACTGGCCAGTCTGGTCGCGCTGCTGCTCGCTGCGGTCGCGATCCTCGATACCGGGGTGGGGCATCGCTTCGTCGCGGATCGGCTGGCGGGCTATACGACGGCATCGGGCCTCAACATCAAGGTCGGGCGGATCGAAGGGTCGATCTACGGCGCGATGGTGCTGCGCGATGTGCGGGTCAGCGACCCCAAGGGCGTGTTCGCGACCTCGCCCCGGATCGCGGTCGACTGGCGGCCGTTCGCGTTCCTCAACAATCATGTCGATGTGCGCTCAGCGACCAGCCCGCTGGTGCGCGTGGCGCGCTTGCCCGAACTCAAACCCGGTGATCCCAATGCGCCGATGCTGCCTGATCTCGATATCGACATCGCGCGGCTGAACATTGACCGGCTGGTGCTGGAAGCGCCGGTTGCGGGGCAGCGCCACATCGCGACGCTCGCGGCTGAGGCGAAGATCGCGGACCGTCGCGCACGGGTGATCGTCAATGGCCGCACGCTGGGGCGGACGGGCGGGGACGCGCTGGCGCTGGTGCTCGATGCGGTGCCCGAAGACGACAAGCTCGATCTGCGCGCCGATCTGACAGCGCCGGTCGGCGGTCTGGTCGCGGGGCTGGCGAAGCTCGAAGCGCCGCTCGCCGTGCGCGTACGTGGTGCGGGAAGCTGGTCGAACTGGCAGGGTCGCGCGATCGGTCGGCTGGGCGCGGGTGAACTCGCCAATCTGCGCATCGCCGCGCGCAACGGCGCGGTGCAGGTGCGCGGCACGACCCAGCCGGGCCTGTATCTCCAGGGACCGGTCGAACGACTGACGGCGGGCGGAATGCAGGTCGCGCTCGATGCATCGCTCGATCAGCGGCGCGCCGACACGCGGCTGCGGCTGCGGTCAAAGGCGATGGCGCTGATGACCAGCGGCACGATCGATCTGGGGCAGAGCCGCTTCGACCAGTTCCGGGTCGAGGCGATGCTGCTCACCCCCGGCGCGATTGCGCCGAACCTTAATGGCCGGTCGGTGGCAGGCGAAGTCGCGCTCAACGGCCCGTTCGCGACGCCGACGGTTGATTACAAGCTGCGCGCTGCCGCGCTCGGCTTTGGCGAGACGGTGGTCGAACGGCTCTATGCCGAGGGGCTGGCGACGGTGAATGCCGATCGCATCCTGATCCCGGTCAAGGCACAGGCGGCGCGCATTTCCGGCCTCAACGCCGCTGCGGGCGGATTGCTGACCAATGTCACGCTGGCGGGCGATCTCGCGATCACCGGCGACCAGATCTTGTCGGAGAACCTTCGCATCCGCTCCGACCGGATCGACGCCACCGCGATCCTCGCCGCCGACATGAGCACCGGGCGCTATACCGGCGCGCTCAAGGGGCGGGTCAACGATTATCAGATCGACAGCATCGGCATCGTCAATCTGGAGACCGACGCCGATCTCTATGCCGCTGCTGGCGGTGGCTGGGGGATCAAGGGCCGGATCGTCGGGCGCAGCACGCGGTTGTTCAACGACGGGGTGCGCAGCTTCCTTGGCGGCAATGCGGTTGCGCGCGTGTCGCTCGATTTCGGGCCGGACGGGATTGTGCGGTTCAGTGACCTGAAGGTCGCCGCTCCGTTGTTCCGCGTGATCCGCGGATCGGGGCGCTACGATCCGGCCGGGCCGCTCAGCCTGACCGCCGACGCCTGGTCCAACGCCTATGGTCCGCTGTCGGCGCGGGTGATCGGCAGCCTGACCCGGCCTGTGGTGAACCTGCGCGCGCCGCGACCGGGCGTGGGCGTGGGCCTTACCGATCTGGAAGCGCGGATCGTCGGCGACAATGGCGCCTATGCCGTCGATGCCAAGGGTGAGACGAGCTATGGCCCGTTCACTGCCGATGTGCTGGTGCGCACCGGCGAACGGCTGGCGATCGACGTGCGCGCCGGGCGCTTTGCCGGGGCGGATTTCAAGGGCCAGCTGGTCCAGACTGCAGCCGGGCCGTTCGATGGCGACCTCATTTTTGCCGGGTCCGGGCTGGACGGTGCGATCGATCTGTCGGCGGCGGGCCAGTATCAGCAGGCGGTGGTGCGTGCGACGGCGAACAACGCCAAG
Organism: uncultured Alphaproteobacteria bacterium; assembly: GCA_942493255.1. Lineage (GTDB taxonomy): Bacteria > Pseudomonadota > Alphaproteobacteria > Sphingomonadales > Sphingomonadaceae > Sphingomonas. Next base: position 781,036 of record OW818683.1, read on the forward strand.
ATTCCCGGTGACATGGAGCTGACGATCGGGCGCGCGATCATCAACGGAACCGCGATCCTCTATGACGACGCCCCGGCGATCACCGGCGAGGCGCAGGTCGCGAGCTTGCGCAACGCCCAATTCACGCTGAGCCGCGCGCGGGCGAAGATCGACTATCGCGGCGGCAAGGGTAGTGCGCAGGCATTCGCCGAAGGATCCTCGGCGGTGCCGTTCCGCATCGCTGCCAATGCGCGGTTCGAGCCGGAACTGTGGCGCGTCGCACTGTCCGGGAGCGCCAACAATATCGGGTTCAAGACCGCGCAACCGGCACAGATCGCCATCGCCGGATCGACCTATACCCTCGCCCCGGCGCGGATCGATTTCGATCAGGGCAGCATGCGGCTGTCGGGCAGCTGGGGCGAGGCGATGCGCATTCAGGCGCGGCTCGACAAGCTCGATCTGTCGCTCGCCAATGCGCTGTCGCGCACGGCCGGGCTGGGCGGCACGGTCACTGGCGCACTCGATTTCAGTCAGGCCAGCGACGCCACCTTCCCGCAGGCGATTGCGCGGCTCAACGTCAGCAATTTCACCCGGTCGAGCCTCGGCGGCGTGTCGTCGCCGGTCGATATCAGCTTCGTCGGACGGCTGCTGCCCGATGGCGGCGACGCGCGCGCGCTGATCAAGCGCGGACCGAGCACGATCGGGCGGATGGTGGCGAGCCTCCAGCCGCTCGGCCCGGGCGCAGGCAGCTGGACCACGCGCCTGCTCGCGGCGCCGCTGTCTGGCGGCATCCGCTATAACGGCCCGTCCTCGGTGCTGTTCTCGATGGCGGGCTTCCCCAATCAGAGCCTGTCCGGGCCGGTCGCGGTCGCCGCCGATTTCTCGGGTCAGGTCCGCGCACCGCAGCTCACCGGGCAGCTGCGCGGTGAGAAGCTGACCTATGAGAACGAGACCTGGGGCACGCGGCTGTCGCAGATGACCGTCACCGGGCAGTTCGACAATGACACGCTGGAAATCGGGCAGCTTGAGGCGGTCGCGGGCAGTGGCCGGGTGAGCGCGTCAGGGACGATCGGGCTGTCGGCGGAGCAGGGCTTCCCGGTCGACATCACCGCGCGCTTCCGCAACGCGCGCCTCGCCCGCAGCAACGCGCTCGGCGCAACCGCGACCGGTCAGCTGCGCATCACCAACGGGCTCGACGGCGGGTTGATCGAGGGGCGGATCATCATCCCCGAGGCGCGCTACCAGATCATCCGCCAGGGCGCCGCCGAAGTGCCCGAACTGACCGGCGTCTATCGCAAGAGCGAGCTGACCGAGGATGGCAAGCGCCCGACCCGCGTCAAACCCGCCGGCATCTTCCGCCTCAATGTCAGCATCGTCGCGGACAACCGCCTGTTCGTGTCGGGTATGGGCCTTGAGTCCGAATGGAGCGCGCGGATGCAGGTGACCGGCACCTCCGCCGCACCGATCGTCACGGGCGAGGCACGCGTGGTGCGCGGCACCTACAGCTTTGCGAGCCGCCGGTTTGAACTGACCCGTGGCATTGTCAGCTTCGAGGGGGGGCCGCTTTCCGATCCGCAGATCAACATCGGCGCGACCACGACCGCCGATGGCGTCACCGCGAACATCAATATTTCGGGCAGCGGACAGGTCCCGCGCATCGCGTTCAGCTCAACCCCCAGCCTGCCGCAGGACGAGGTGCTCTCGCGCCTGTTGTTCGGCAGCTCGGTCACCAATTTGTCGGCGACCGAGGCGATCCAGCTGGCCGCCGCGCTGAACTCGCTCCGCGCGACCGGCGGCGGGCTCAATCCGCTCGGACAGCTGCGGTCGGCGGCGGGCATCGACCGGCTGCGCATCCTGGGCGAAGACGACACCACCGGGCGCGGTATGGCGCTAGCGGCGGGGCAGTATCTGACCGACGACATCTATGTGGAGATCATCACCGACGCGCGCGGCTATACGGCGGTCCAGCTGGAGATCGCGCTGACCCGTGCGCTCAGCCTGTTGTCGGCGACCGGATCGTTCGGCGGATCGCGCGCGGGCCTCAAATATTCGAAGGATTATTGAGGGGCGTAGCGACATTCCGGCGCGACATGCGGTTGATCAACCGGCTGCGTTGCGCCTAGTCGGGGGGAACGGAGGGTTCCCGATGCACCGATCGCTTGTTGTTATTTCGTCGTTCGCACTCGCTGTCGGGCTCGCCGCCCCGGCCCTCGCGCAACAGGGCTACCAGACCCCGCCTCAGGCCGTGACCGACATCGTCACCCGCGCGCCCAGCCCTGGCGTGTCGGTATCGCCCGACGGCAAGCAGATGCTGTTGCTGGAGCGCGTGGCGCTGCCGCCGGTCGCCGATCTTGCCAAGCCGATGGAGAAGCTCGCGGGGTTGCGGCTCGATCCGTCGACCAATGATCGCCACGGCACGCGCGCATCGGTGGGCCTGTCGCTGCAGGACATCGCCAGCGGTACCGTGCGCCGCGTTACCCTCCCGGCCGACCCCGATATCTCGGACGTCGCCTGGGCGCCGGACGGGTCGAAGCTGGTGTTCACCAATACCCGCGCAGATGCGATCGACCTTTACACCCTCGATTCAAAGATGGCGCAGGCGCGCAAGGTGATGACGGGCGGGGTCAACCCGATCTTCCAGAATGCGCGCTGGCTGGCCGATGGCTCGCTGCTGGTGCTGACGATCCCCGAGCGGCGCGGACCGATGCCGACCCGCTCGCTGACCCCGGTCGGCCCGGCGATCCAGCAAGCGACGGGCGGCAAGGCGGCGCAGACGCGCACCTATCAGGACCTGCTCCAGAACCCGCATGACGAGGCGATGTTCGCCTGGCTCGCGACCAGCCAGCCGGTGATCCTCGCCACGGACGGTACCCGGCGCGCGGTGGGCGTTCCGCGCATCTATACCTCGGTCACCGCGTCGCCCGACGGCAAGTATCTGCTGATGGAATGGCTCGAACAGCCCTTCTCCTATCAGGTGCCGTGGAGCCGTTTCCCGGTGACCAGCGCGGTCTACACACGCGACGGCAAGCTGGCGCAGACGATCGCAAAGCAGCCGCTCGCCGATGCGCTGCCGGTGCAGGGCGTGGTCACCGGGCGCCGCAACATCGAATGGCATCCGACGGAAGGCGCGCTGCTGCTGTGGAGCGAGGCGCAGGACGGCGGCGATCCGCGTGTGAAATCCGCCAATCGCGACAATCTCCTGGCGCTTGCTGCGCCGTTCAGCGGCACGCCGCGCCTGCTCGCGCGGCTCGAAGACCGGCTTGCCGGTACGGTTGGGATCGAGAAGTCGGACGACCTGATCGTGCAGGACTATGATCGCGACACGCGCGAAATGCGCGAGACTTTGGTCGATGTGACGGGTGGCAGCGCGCCGCGCCAGCTCAGCATCCGTAACGTGCAGGATGCCTATGCCGACCCCGGCAGCCCGCTCACCACCGTCACCGGGAGCGGTTTCGATGTCGCGCGCAGCAGCGATGGCAAGCTGCTCCTCTCTGGCGAGGGCGCGACGCCGGACGGGCTGCGCCCATTCCTGCGCCGCTTCGATCTCGCAACGCTCAAGACCGAAGAGATCTGGCGCAATTCGGGTGAACAGCTCGAATCGGTGGTCGATGTCGTGTCCGACGACGGACGCACTTTCATCACTTCCTATGAAAGTCCGACCAATCCGGGGAATCTGAAGCTCCACGCGGGCGGCACCGCGCGCTTCCTCACCAACTTCGCCGATCCGCACCCCGAATTGACCGGCATCCAGCGCGAGCTGGTCACCTACAAGCGCGCGGACGGCGTCGATCTGACCGCGACCCTCTATTTGCCGCCCGGCTACAAGTCCGGCGACAAGCTCCCGGTCGTCGTCTGGGCCTATCCGCGCGAGTTCAATGACGCCGCGACCGCCGGGCAGAACCGCGATTCCCCGTATCGCTTCACCCGCATCAGCGGCATGTCGCATCTGTTCTTTCTGACTCAGGGCTATGCCGTGCTCGACCGGGCGGCGATGCCGGTGGTCGGTGCCGACCCGGAAACGGTCAATGACAGCTTCATCGAACAGATCGTCGCGAGCGCAAAGGCGGCGGTGGACTTCACCGTGCAGCGCGGCTTTGGCGATGGGGTGCGGGTCGGCGTTGGCGGCCACAGCTATGGTGCGTTCATGACCGCGCATCTGCTGGCGCAAAGCGACCTGTTTCGGGCCGGGATCGCCCGATCGGGCGCGTATAACCGCACGCTGACGCCGTTCGGCTTCCAGTCGGAACGGCGGGTATTCTGGGACACGCCCGACACCTATTACCGGCTGAGCCCGTTCATGGCGGCGAACAAGATCAACGAGCCGATCCTGTTCATCCATGGCGAGAATGACAGCAATCCGGGCACCTTCCCCGAACAGTCGGAGCGGATGTTCGCGGCGGTCAAGGGCACCGGCGGCACCGCGCGGCTGGTGATGCTGCCGCACGAGGACCATGGCTATCGCGGGCGCGAATCCGTGCTGCACACGCTCGACGAGATGTTCGACTGGTTCGACACCTATGTGAAGACTGCGAAGGTGCCGCCCGCGAAGTGACGCCACCATCCGGAGGCCATTGCGCTCAACTTACACGCATGTAAGTATCGGCCTCAGGAGAGCGCGATGGCCGAGCATTTCGACGTGGTGGTGGTTGGTGCCGGGATATCCGGCATCGGCGCGGGCTATTTCCTGCAGCGCGACTGCCCGGATCGCAGCTATGTGATCCTGGAGGGGCGCGCGCGGAGCGGGGGGACGTGGGACCTGTTCCGCTATCCCGGCATTCGGTCGGACAGCGACATGTACACGCTCGGCTACAGCTTCAAGCCGTGGACACAGGCGAAGGCGATCGCCGACGGGCCGTCGATCCTGCGCTATCTCGACGAAACCGCGCGCGAACATGGCATCGACCAGCACATCCGCCACCAGCACCGCGTTGTCGCCGCCAGCTGGTCCACCCCGGATGCGCGCTGGAACGTGACGGTCGAGCGCGGGGCGGAGCGGGAGCGGGTCGAGTTTACCTGCAACTTCCTCTTCATGTGCTCGGGCTATTACAACTACGACGCCGGCTACCTTCCCCATTTCGAGGGGCACGAAGACTTCGCCGGCACGATCGTCCATCCGCAGCATTGGCCCGAGGGGCTGGACTATGCCGGCAAGCGCGTGGTGGTGATCGGGTCGGGCGCGACTGCGGTGACCCTGGTGCCGGAAATGGCGAAGACGGCGGCGCACGTCACGATGCTGCAGCGTTCGCCCACCTATATCGTGTCGCGGCCGAGCGAGGATGGCATCGCCAACTGGCTCCGCTCCAAGCTGCCCGCCAAGCTCGCCTATCGCCTGACCCGGCTCAAGAATGTCGGGATGCAGCAGCTCTTCTACCGCATCGCGCGCAAGAAGCCGCACCAGACCAAGGAGCGGATCGTGCAGATGGTCCGCGATGAACTCGGGCCGGACTATGACGTCGCGACCCATTTCACCCCCAGCTACAATCCATGGGACCAGCGCATCTGCCTCGTCCCCGATGCCGATCTGTTCGCCGCGATCCGCGACAAGCGCGCGTCGGTGGTCACCGAGCATATCGAGCGGTTCGAGGCGGACGGCATCCGTTTGAAGTCGGGCGAATTGCTGCCCGCCGACGTGATCGTCACCGCGACGGGCCTCGACCTCCAACTGATGGGCGGGGTGCCGTTTACCGTCGATGGGGAACGGGTCGAGCCGGCCCAGTCGCTCGGCTACAAGGCGATGATGTATTCGGACATCCCGAACCTCGCCTCGTCCTTCGGCTATACCAATGCCAGCTGGACGCTGAAGTCCGACCTGACCTGCGCCTATGTCGCGCGCCTGCTCAAGACGATGAAGAAGCGCGGCATGCGTCAGGCGACCCCGCGCGTCGGTGCGGACGTGACGCGGGAGGATTTCCTCAGCTTCACCTCCGGCTATGTCCAGCGCGCGATCGACCGCTTTCCAAAGCAGGGCGACAAGCGCCCGTGGCGGGTACACCAGAATTACACGCTTGACCTGATCGACCTCAAGTTCGGCGGGATCGATGACGGGATGGAGTTTTCCAACCCCGAACCGGCGCGGGTGCGCGAACTGGCGTAGGATAGCCTCGGCCGGCTTTCCGCCGCAATGCAGCAGAAATGTCGGAACGATTGCGTTCCGGATGCATTGCCTTGTCGATGCCCGAGCTCATGGAACCGAACACGGCGGCGCTGCTGGCGCCGCCTCCCGCCGATTTGGCTGATGGCGCCAGCCTGTTCCTCGACTTTGACGGAACGCTGGTCGAGATTGCGCCGCGCCCCGATGCGGTTGCGGTCGATGCACCGCTCCGTCAGCTGGTCGCCCGGCTGGTCGCGCGCTTTGACGGGCGCGTGGCGATCGTCAGCGGGCGCGGTGCGGCGGAGATCGATGCGCTGTTCGGCGGCCTCGATTGTCCGATCGTTGGCAGCCACGGCGCGGAGCTGCGCGGGGTCGCGGATGCGGTGGCCCCGGACCGCCCCGCCGCGCTCGATACCGTCGCGGTACGGTTCAATGCGCTCGCGGATACGCTTCCCGGGCTGGTGGTCGAGATCAAGCCGCTCGGCGTCGGCCTGCACTATCGCGGCGTCCCCGATGCGGAGGGGGCGTGCCGCGCGCTCGCGGAAGAACTGGCGACCAGCACCGGCCTGACGCTCCAGCGCGGCAAGATGGTCTTCGAATTGCGCGCGCCGGGCGACAAGGGCCGCGCGATCGCCGCGTTGATGGTGGCGATGCCCTTTGCCGGATCGCGCCCGGTGTTCCTGGGCGATGACCTGACCGACGAGCCCGGCTTTGCCACCGTCGCGCGGCTGGGCGGAGCCGGGGTGCTGGTCGGCACCGCGCGCGCGACCGAGGCGGTGTATCGCCTGCCCGACGTTGCGGCAGCGCTGCGCTGGCTCGATGGACTAGTGGAGGACGTAGCATGACGCCCAATCTCGACCTGTGGCCGATCGGCAATTGCCAGGTCAGCGCGCTGATCGATCGCGCCGGGCGCTTCGTCTGGGCGTGCGCGCCGAAAGTCGATGGCGACCCGCTGTTCGCGTCCTTGCTCGACGGACGCGATCCGCTGAGCGAGGACGCGGTCGGACTGTGGGCGATCGACCTGGAGGACTGTGCCAGCGTCGAGCAGCACTATCTGACCAACACCCCGATCCTCGTCACGCGGATGACCGATGCCACCGGCAGCGCGATCGAGGTCGTCGATTTCTGTCCGCGCTTCGAGCGGCTGGGGCGGATGTACCGCCCGGTCGCGTTCGCGCGGATCGTGCGCCCCGTGGCGGGATCGCCGCGCATCCGCGTGCGGTTGCGCCCGACGCGCAACTGGGGCGATCCGGCGGTGCAGACGACCGCAGGCTCCAATCATATCCGCTATCTGCTCGACGGGATGCAATTGCGCCTGTCGACCAATGCCCCGGTCGGGCTCTTGCAGGACGAGCGCAGCTTTCGCGTCGAGCGGCCGCTGCACTTCTTCCTTGGCCCCGACGAGAGTTTCGGCGGCAATCTGGCGACGAGCCTTGAGGAGATGCTCGGCTACACCACCTATCACTGGCAGAATTGGGCGCGCGGGCTGGCGACGCCGTTCGAGTGGCAGGATGTCGTGATCCGCAGCGCGATCACGCTGAAGCTGTGCCAGCATGAGGAAACCGGCGCGATCGTCGCGGCGCTCACCACCTCGATCCCCGAACATGCGAACAGCGGGCGCAACTGGGACTATCGCTACTGCTGGATCCGCGACGCCTATTATACCGTCCAGGCGCTGAACCGCGTCGGCGCGCTCGACGTGCTCGAGGGCTATCTCGCCTATCTGCGCAACATCGTCGATCAGGCGAAGGGCGGGCATATCCAGCCGCTTTATGGCGTGCAGGGCGAGAGCGTGCTGATCGAGAGCGAGGCGCCGCGCCTTGCCGGTTATCGCGGCATGGGGCCGGTGCGGGTCGGTAACCTTGCCTATGAGCAGATCCAGCACGACGCCTATGGCCAGATCATCCTGTCCAACGTTCAGGCGTTCTTCGACCAGCGCCTGTTCCGCATGGCCGGGCGTGAGGATTTCGAGGCGCTGGAGCGTGTCGGCGAGCGCGCGGTCGAGCTGTTCGACAAGCCCGATGCCGGACTGTGGGAGCTGCGCACGCGCCAGAGCGTCCACACCTATTCCGCCGCGATGTGCTGGGCGGCGTGCGATCGGCTCGCCAATGCCGCTGAGCGGCTGGGGCTGAAGGAGCGTCGCGCCTATTGGCAGGACCATGCCGACAGCATGCGCGCCGCGATCGAACGCGGCGCGTGGCGGCCCGACACCAACCGCATGTCGGCGACGTTCAGCGGCGACGATCTCGACGCCAGCCTGATCCAGCTGCTCGACCTGCGCTTTATGTCACCCGACGACGACCGGTTCCGCGGGACGCTGGATGCGGTCGAGCAGGGGTTGCGGCGCGGCAGCCATATGTTGCGCTACGCGACCGAGGATGATTTCGGCCTGCCCGAGACCGCGTTCAACGTCTGCACCTTTTGGTTAATCGAGGCGCTGCACTTCACCGGGCGCGACGCCGATGCACGCGCGCTGTTCGCCGAGATGCTCGACCGGCGCACCGCCGCCGGGCTGCTGTCCGAGGATATCGACCCCGTGACCGGGGAATTGTGGGGGAACTACCCCCAGACCTACTCGCTGGTCGGCATGATCAACTGCGCCGTCCTGCTGAGCAAACCGTGGAGCGCCATCCGATGAGCCGCCTGATCATTATCTCGAACCGCGTGTCTGCTCCGAAGGATTCCCACGCCGGCGCACAGGGCGGCCTCGCCGTCGCATTGCAGGCGGCAATCCGCGAGTTTGGTGGGATCTGGTTCGGCTGGTCGGGCGAGACGGTCGATGAGTTTACCGGCCAGATCAATTTCCAGCGCGCGCAGGGCGTGACCACCGCTACGGTCGATCTGGAGCCGCAGGATATCGAGGAATATTATAACGGCTACGCCAACCGGACGCTGTGGCCGCTATTCCACTATCGCATCGACCTGGCGGAATATGAGCGCGGCTTTGCCGGGGGCTATCAGCGGGTGAACGAGCGCTTCGCCGACACGTTGCGCCCGCTGGTCGAGGGCGAGGACATTTTGTGGGTGCAGGACTATCATATGTTCCCGCTCGGCCAGTGTTTGCGCGACCGCGGCGTCAAGAACCGCATCGGCTTCTTCCTCCACATCCCCTGGCCACCCCGCCGCCTGCTGGCGACGATGCCCGAGGCGCAGGAGCTGGTGCGGACGATGTTCGCCTATGACCTGGTCGGATTTCACACTCAGGAATGGCTGGAGTCATTCCGCGACTATGCGACCTATGAACTGGGTGCGACGATCGAGGGCGACACGTTGGTGCTGGGCGAGCGGCGGTTGCGCGCGATCGTCGCGCCGATCGGGATCGACTGCAAGGAGTTCGTCGAGGGTGCGGCGAGCCCCGCCGCCAAGATGGCGTATCGCCGGATGCGCGACAGCGCGGTCGGGCGCGACATGATCGTCGGGGTCGACCGGCTCGATTATTCCAAGGGGCTGGAGGAGCGGTTCGCCGGGTACGAGCGCTTTCTCGCCGAGCATCCCGAGGAGCGCAAGGAAGTGTTCCTGCTCCAGATCGCGCCGCCGTCGCGCGGGGCGGTGGAGAGCTACAAGAAGATTCGCACCGCGCTGGAGGGGCTGTCGGGGCAGATCAACGGCGCCTATGCCGACACCGACTGGGTGCCGATCCGCTACGTCAATCAGGGCTATCCGCGCGATGTGCTGGCGGGGATTTACCGCGCGGCGCGGATCGGGCTGGTGACGCCACTGCGTGACGGGATGAACCTGGTGGCAAAGGAATATGTCGCGGCGCAAAATCCAGATGATCCGGGCGTGCTGATCTTGTCGCGCTTTGCCGGCGCGGCGGCGCAGCTCAAGGATGCGGTGCTGGTCAATCCGTACAGCGCGGACGAGGTGTCGGATGCGATCATGCAGGCGCTGCGCATGGATCTGGACGAGCGCAAGCGGCGCTGGCGGTCGATGATGGACAATGTCGAGGCCGAGGATGTGGTGTGGTGGCGCGGGCTGTTCACCGATGCGCTGATGGGACAGGATGTTCCCGCGCCGATCCCGGCGGATAACGACGTCGCCGCCGCTTAGGCTGTGTAGATTGCGCCGTCGCGGACTTCGAGTGGCCACGCGGTAAGCGCCGCGCCGGTGCACGGGCCGCCGACGCACATTCCGTCCTCAATGCGGAACAAGGCGCCGTGCCAGCTGCACTGGATCATACTGCTATCGCCGGTGAGATAGGCGTCCAGCTGCTGCGCTAGTGGCAGCCCCATATGCGGGCAGCGATCGACATAGCCCGCGATGCTGTCTCCGCTGCGGACTGCGAAGCCATGGAAGCGGCCCGCCTTCATCTCCAGCACGAAATTGCGTGCGGCGCCATCGGCGATCAGGTCGAGCGGCCCGAGCCGGACGCCGGGCGGGGTGGCGGTGAGGCGTTCGCTCACCCGGGCAGCTGCGCCTTGGGGAAACCCGCCCACGCCGCGTCGTAATCCGGCTGCGCCGTCGTCACCGCATGCGCGGTTGGGCGGTAGGGCCAGCAGGTTTCGACCATGAACGCCATCGTGCCGTCGATCTTGTGCGGCTTCAGCTCGGCATTGCTCGCGCCGTCCCAGCTCGCGACATCGGGGCCGTGGCCGGCCATCAGATTGTGCAGCGACAGGCCGCCGGGGACGAAGCCATCGGCCTTGGCGTCATAGGCGCCGTCGATCAGGCCCATCGCCTCGCTCATCACGTTGCGGTGGAACCAGGGCGGGCGGAACGTGTCTTCGGCGACCATCCAGCGCGGCGGGAAGATCACGAAATCGGCATTCGCCCGACCCGGGACGTCGCTGGGCGAGGTCAGTACGGTGAAGATCGACGGATCGGGATGGTCGAAGCTGACCGTGTTGATCGTGTTGAAGCGCGACAGGTCATAGCGCCACGGTGCGAGGTTGCCGTGCCACGCGACGACATCGAGCGGGCTGTGGTCGATCGTCGTGGTCCAGAGCTGACCGAGCGACTTCTGGACCACCTCGAACGGCGCGTCGCGGTCTTCATACCACGCCGCCGGCGTCTCGAAATCGCGCGGGTTGGCGAGGCCGTTGGCGCCGATCGGGCCGAGATCGGGCAGGCGGAACAACGCGCCGTAATTCTCGGCCACATAGCCGCGCGCGGTGCCGTCCGGCAGCAGCGCGCGGAAGCGCACGCCGCGCGGGATCAGAGCGATCTGGCCGGGGGCGATGTCGATCCTGCCTAGTTCGGTCAGGAGCGTCAGCCGCCCGGCTTGGGGGATGAACAGCAGTTCGCCATCGGCGTCGAAGAAGACGCGGCGGTCCATATCGCCGTTCGCGGCATAGACATGCACCGCAACGCCCGCGAGATCGGCGGGGTCGCGGGTGACGAGCATGCTCGTCATGCCGTCGATCAGGTCGGTGCCCGGCGCGGGATCGGCGATCGGGCCCCAGCGCAGGCGGTTCGGCGCGAGCGGTGCGGGGTCCGGCTCCGGTACGAAGCGCGCGGCGGCTTTGTAGGGGGCAAACGGCGGATGTTCGGCGCTCGGGCGCATCCGGTACAGCCAGCTGCGGCGATTTTCATGGCGCGGCGCGGTGAAGGCGGTACCGGACAGCTGCTCGGCGTACAGGCCGTAAGCAGGGCGCTGCGGCGAATTGCGCCCGATCGGCAGCGCGCCCGTGACCGCCTCGGTCGAGACGTGATTGCCGAAACCCGGGAAATAGTCGGTCATAGATCAGACCCTAAAGCGCGCTCTGGCGAGTAGTCGGATGAGGGGGCGGTCTATGGCCGCCTCCCTCATCCTCCTGCGTTCCTTCCCCCTTCGGAAGGTTGAGGCCGGTTGTCCCGGCTCTCCTCTCCAACCTCGTTATGCGTCGACCTTGATCACCCCTCTACGGATTTGATCGAGTTCAATCGACTCAAAAAGTGCCTGGAAGTTGCCGTTGCCGAATCCTTCATTGCCCTTGCGCTGAATGATCTCGAAGAAAATCGGACCGAACATGTTTTCGGTAAAGATTTGCAGAAGAATGCCCTCGTCGCCGACATTGCCGTCGATCAGGATGCGGTTCTTGCGCAGCCGCTCCAGGTCTTCGCCATGGCCGGGGACGCGCTTGTCGACCAGTTCGTAATAGGTTTCGATCGTGTCCTGCAGCTTGACGCCGCGTTCGCGCAGGCGCTCGACCGTGTCGAAGATGTCCGGGGTGGTCAGCGCGAGATGCTGGATACCCTCACCCTTATACTCGCGGATGAACTCCTCGATCTGGCTCTTGTCATCCTGGCTCTCGTTCAGCGGGATGCGGATCGCCTTGTCGGGCGCGATCATCGCTTGGCTGAACAGGCCGGTCGCCTGACCCTTGATGTCGAAATACTTCTGCTCTTCAAATCCGAACAGCGTCTTGTAGAACTCCGACCACACCCGCATCTGGCCGCGCCGGACATTGTGGGTGAGGTGGTCGAGCAGGTCGAGCCCGACATTATTGTCCGCCTCCGCCTGCTGCCAGCCGGGGATTTCGTCCCAATCGGCATAGAGGTCGGTGCCGTCCTGGATGAAGTAGAGGTACGATCCGCCGATGCCGATGATGCAGGTGTCGTCTTCGGCGGTGCGTTCTGCACCGTTCTTCAGCGCCCACTCCATTGCGACCGCAGGATCGGCGACGCGGAATGCCATCGCGCTGGCCGAGGGGCCGTGCGCCGCGCGGAACTCTGCGACGCGGCCGCTCTCGTCGCGGTTGAGCATCAGGTTGATGCGCCCCTGCTTGAAGCGGGTGATGTTCTTGGTCGGGTGGCGGTGCGAGGGGACAAAGCCGAGCTGTTCGAACTGCCGGGCCATCGCGTCGGGATCGGGCGAGGTGAATTCGACGAACTCGAAGCCGTTGAGGCCCAGGGGATTGGTCGGGTCGGTCATGCGCGCAGCCTCCGTAAGTTGAGGAGGCATTACACCCGACGCCCATTTGGTGTCAAATGATACTAAATTGCGCGGGGCGAGGGTCGCGCTTGTACCTTGCATTGAACGGTCGAGAGGAGGAGGCTTGGTGCGAGGGGGAAATGATGCTCTACCCGCTTGCGCTCGCCGCCGCCGTATTGACCGCCCAGGATGCTGCTCCGGTGGTGGTTGAGGTGCTTCAGGCCAGCCCCGCATTCGAGGCCGTGCGCGATGCGGGCGATGCGCCCAAGGCGCTCGCGCTGATCGAACCTGAGGTGAAGGCGTGCATCACGGTCGCCGGGGGCGCGGGAGCGCCGCCCAAGGCGCAGCGGCCCTGCGTTATCCTCGTCGTCAATTTTGCGAGCGCGGCAAGCGAAGCGGGGCAGTCGATCGAGGCGGTGCCGATTGCGCGACGCGCGGTGGCCATCGCCGAGAGCTTCGCCGGTGAAGAGCGGCAGGTCTATCTGATGGTCGCCCATCTGGTGCTGGGGCTCGTGCTTGAGCGGCAGGGGCAACATGTTGCGGCCGAGCCGTCCTTCGTCGTGGCACTGGAAGGTGCGGAGGTGGTGCTTGCGGGCGATGCGGATCGCGCCGACCTTGCTGCCTATGTGGCGCGGCGCGCGAACAACCTCGTGGCACTCGCGCGGTTCGCCGAGGCATTGCCGCTTGCGGAACGCGCGGTGCAACTGGCGGGCGACAATGCGGATGGTGCCTTCTTTCGCCTGATGCATGGCAAGGCGCTGATGGGACTGGGCCGGCTGCGTGAGGCGGAGGCAAGCCTGCGCATCGGGGCCGACCGGCTGGTGGCGCTAGCGGGTCCCATGAACCCCCAAGGCATCGCCGTGCGCGAAACACTCGCCTGGTGCCTCGATGAACAGAACCGGCCAGAGGAGGCAATCGCCATCGTCCGCGAAACGCTGGCGCTTCAACGGGCGCGGCAGGCGGGGCCGCTTGTCGCCGATAGCCTGACCCTGCTCGGCATGGCGGCGATGCGCATGGGTGATGTGCGCGAGGCGGAAACGGTGCTGCGCGAGGCGCTGACGATCCGGCTGCGCTATTTTGGCGAGACCAGCAATTTCACCGGCCTCGCCTATTCGAACCTGGGTCAGGTGCTGGTCGAGGCGGGGCGCTATGAGGACGGCGCCTGGATGTTCAACCGCGCGATTGCGGTGTGGCAGGCGTCGGGCGGCGGGAATCCCGATGAGCTGGTGACGATGCTCAACAACATGGCGAGCGTGCTGACCCGCGTGCGTGCGTTCGAACAGGCCGAGCCGATCCAGCGACAGGCGCTGGTACTTGCCGAGAGCAAATTGGGTCGGGGGCATTTCCGCACCGTCCTCATCCGCAACAACCTCGCTTCAAGTCTGGCGCGGGCGGGCAAGTCGGCCGAGGCGCAGACGCTGCTGGAGGCGAATTACGGCGCGGCAACCGCGCTTGCGGCGCAGGGTGCGCAGCTGCGCACTCTCACCGCGACCAGCATGGCGCAGCTGCGTGCGCAAGCCGGGGACAAGGCCAGCGCCCGGCTCTGGTATGGCCGGGCAGAGTCGGCGGCGCGCGACGCGTTTCGCAGCGATCATCCGCAACGGATCAACCTGGGATGGAGCCATGGCAGCTTCCTGCTGCGTGATCCGGGTGGCGCGCCGCTAGCCCGCACCCTGCTCCGCGAAGCCGGGCGGCAGGTGCTGGCGCGCGCGGGCAAGGCGGCGAGTTTCGATGCGTCCGCGCTCGAGGAGCTGAACGGCTACACGGTGATCTTCCGCGATCAGGTCCGCGCCGCCTGGAGCCTCGCTCAGCCGCCCTCCTGACCGCTGTCCGTCTGATCCTGACCGTCGCTTTCACCTGAACCAAATGACAGGAACGGGGTGTCTGAAGTCAGTATCCGGAACTTCCATGAACCCCAATCCATCCGTGAACCTGACCCGCCGCACGCTCGGCTGGTTCCTCGGTGCCGCACTCTGCCTTGGCGTTGCGTTGCCGACTACCGCGCGGGCCGCGGCGATGCCTGAGACGCCCAAGGTCGCAGCGACCGCTCAGTCCGAAACCGCGATCGAACGCGCGATGAAAGCGGTGGTCGCGATCAGCCCGCAGGACGAAGCGGCGCGCAAGCAGAATGGCGATACCGAAGCGGCGGGGGGATCGGGCTTCGTGATCCACGCATCCGGCCTGATCCTGACCAACGCGCATGTCGTCGCCAAGCTCGATATGGTCGAAGTGACCTTCGCCAATGGCAAGCGGTACAAGGGCAAGGTGATCGGCCGCGACGGGCGCACCGATCTTGCGATCGTCAAGATCGACGCAGAAGTGCCGTTGCCGGTACTCAAATTGGCGAAGTCGTCGAAGTTGCCGCTGGGCGCGAAAGTCTTTGCGCTGGGCAATCCGATGGGAAACCGTTTCTCGGTTACTTCGGGGATCATAAGCGGTTATGACCGCGCCTATGACGTCGCATGGCCGGTGAACTTCATCCAGCATGATGCGGCGCTCAATCCAGGGAATAGCGGGGGGCCGCTGATCACCGAGGAGGGGGAAGTGATCGGGATCAATACGGCGACTCCGCCCGAGACCATCTTCGACATCGGCATTGGCCTGGCGATTCCGGCCGAACTCGCCGCAAAGATCGCGGTGCAGCTCGCCGCCGATGGCAAGGTCGTGCGCGGCCGGCTGGGCGTTACCGCGAGCAGTGCCGATGCCGGCATGGCCGAAGCGCTGGGCGCTCCAGGCAAATCCGGCCTGATCATTGATGCGGTATCGGCGCAGGGCGGCCTCAAGATCGGCGACCTGTTGCTGAGCGTCGAAGGGCGCAAGCTGGAGGTGGTCCGCGACCTGTCGATGGCGCTGATCGACAGCAAGCCCGGCGACAAGGTCAAGGTCGAGATCGTGCGCGACGGCAAGACGATCGCGCTCGCCGTGGCGCTGGAGGCCGACGACGATCTGGCCGGCGAACGCGGCAAGGTCGCGGCGCTGGCGATGGACATGACCGGCGCTGTGGGCGGCCCGTTCACGCTCGGCTTTGCGTTGCGCAGCGATGCGGCGGGCCGGGTGACGGTGGGCAAGGTCGAAGAGGCGTCGATCGGGCAGATGTATGGCCTGTACGAAGGCGACGAACTGCTCGCGGTCGACGGCGTCGCAACGCGCGATGCGGCGGCGGCGATGGCCGCGATCAAGGCATCGAAGCGCGACGTTGCCGTGCTGAGAATCCAGCGCGCCGGGCAGGGAACGCTCCACGTCGCGCTCCCGCTCAGCGCCGAGGCCGCGAAGGCGCGGCGACCCGGCGTCCCGCGCCGCTTCCCGCGGGGGCCGCTATGACGGAGACGATGACGATGAGCGTGTTGAAACTGGACGCGGAAGCGGCGCAGAACATCGCCGACACCTTTGCAGGGTGCCGCGCGCTGATCCTGGAGGACGAGATCGGCGCGGAGATGAAGGCGGCGCTGGAAGCGGCGGGATGCGAGAGCGTCGACCTGTTCGAGACCGGCGATGCCGCGCTCGAGGCGCTTGAGGCCGATGCCTATGACGTGCTCGTGCTCGACCGGATCAATCCGGGGATCGAGGGGCTGGAGGTGCTCGATCGCGTGCGCCGCCGGCCCAACGGGCTCAAGACCGATCCCGATGTGCCCGCACTCGTCTATTCGCTGCTGGGCGGCGAGGATCAGCGGATCCACGGGCTGATCGCGCGCGGGGCGGACGATTATGTGCCCAAGCCCGCAACGAGCGAAGAGCTGGTTGCGCGCGTCGCCGCGCAACTGCGCCGGCGCAAGCCGACGATGCGCAGCAAGGGCTGGACCTGCGCGCCGCTGGAAGTGGACGCCGATACTAAGGATGTGCGCTGCAACGGGCGCCTGCTCCAACTGACCAGCCGCGAGGCGGACATCCTGGTCGAGCTGTACAAGGAGCGCGGCAATCCGCTCAGCCAGTCGATGCTGTGGGACCGCTGCTGGATCGGCAAGGGGTGGAGCCACTTTCCCGAGGAATTCGCCAATACGGTCGATCAGGCGATCAAGCGGTTGCGCAAGTCGTTGAAGCGGCAATGCCCGGACATTCCGGACGATTTCCATCCGCTGGTGACCAACATCTGGGCACAGGGGTTCGCGCTGCGCAACCTCGCCGGCATGGAGGGTGGTCGCTAGCTCGCATGCTCCGCTGGCTTCCGCTTCGTACGACGTTGGTCATCGGCGCGCTTGCCGCGGTGGCGCTGGTCGGGCTGACGCTCGGCCTGCTCCAGATGGTGTCGATGAATGCGCGCGAGGTGGCGATGGTGCGCGCGCAGGCCGATGCGGCGGTGCTGTCGAGTAAGATCGACAGTTTCGCGCCCGGCCTGTCCGCCGAAGAGCGCGACGCCGAAGTGCTGACGATGGTCGCCGCGCGCGCCACCGAGGCGACCGATGGCGGGCGCTGCGACAGCGGCGAGCGGGCGCGGGCGTTGTTCCTGTATCGCGGTGCGGACGGGGCGCTGACCGGGACCCCGAAACTCGAATGGCCGGCCGGGCGCGGCGCGGTGCAGCTGCGCGTCCCGGCCGGCACCGCTTGCCAGCGCGCGGAGGCGACCGCGGTCGGGACGGTGGTCGATCTGGGCGAGGGGCGGGCGTTTCTGAGCGCGCGCATCTTCAGCCCCGATCCGCGGTTGGTGACGCGTGCCTATCTGCTCGCGGCGGGCGTCGGCATCGCCTTTCTGCTGCTCGCCGGGCTGCTCGCCTGGGCGCTGATGCGCGGATGGCGGTCGCGGCTCGATGCCTTCAACGCATTGCTCGATCGCGCCGATCGCACCGGCTTTTCCGAGCGCGCGCCTGTCGATGACGGCCAGCCCGAATTTCGCCTGCTCGCCCAGCATCTCAATGCGCTGCTCGCGCGGTCGGAGGATATGATCGGTGGGCTGCGGCGGCTGCACCGGCATGTCGCGCATGATCTGCGCGGCCCGGTGATGGTCGCGCGCAAGCATCTCGAGGCGCTGGCGGTGAAAGTGCCGGATGAGCCGCTGATCGCCGATGCCGACGCCAAGCTGGTGACGATGGACAAACGCTGCCGGATGCTGCTCGGCATCATCGATGCAGAGGTGTCGCGGCGGCACGAGGCGGACACGGTCGATCCCGGCGCGCGCATCCGCCAGCTGATCGACGACATGTTCGTCTATCTCGGCGATGACAAGGATCTGGAGTTCGCGCTGGAGGCGGTCGATGCGCGGGTGCGGGTCGCCGGCGATCTGTTCGACCGGATGGTCGAGAACATTCTGGGTAATGCGGTCAAGTTCGCCACCCCGGAATCCACGATCCGCTGCAGCGTCGCGCGCAACGACGACACGGTGACCGTCGCGGTCGACAATGACGGGCCGGGGATCGACCCCGGCAAGGTCGAGCGCATTTTCGAGCCCGGCTATTCGAGCGGCGGCGCCGACAGCCACGGGCTCGGCCTCGCCTTTGTCCGCACCGTCGCGCTGCGCGCGGGCGGCAATGTTCAGGCCTTCAACCGCGCGGGCGGGTTTCGCATCGAAATCAGTTTGCCCGCGCAGGACGACGATACAGCGCACCACAGGGAAAGGGGAAATGATGAGGTCTAGTTTTCACGGGCGATTGCTCGCCGGGGTGGCGGCGATCGCGATGTTGGGGTCGCCGCCGCTGGCCGTGAGTGCGGCGGCGCAGACCGCGCCCTATGACAGTGCGCGCGGCGTTTACAGCTATGCCCGCGACCTCAAGTCGGTCGCGCCAACGGTGGTCAAGGTGATCGTGCTCGGCCAAAAACAGGCCGAGGGCGATCGCACCGCAGCGCGCGAGGGGCAGGGCGAGGACCCGTTCCGTGGCCAGGCCACGTCGGCGCAGGTGCAGGGCCAGCAACCCCAGGCTCAGCAGGGCGCTCCGCAGCCGATCGGAAGCGGATCGGGGGTCATCATCGATGCCGCCCGTGGCGAAATCCTGTCGAACAACCACGTCGTCGAGAAGGGGACCGCGTTCAAGGTTCAGCTCTATGACGGCCGCGTCGTCGATGCCGAAGTGGTCGGCCGCGATCCGCAGACGGACATCGCGCTGCTCCGCGTCAAGGCGACGGGGCTGCGCGCGATCGAGGTCGGCGACAGCGGGCGGATCGAGGTCGGCGACCTTGCCTTTGCCATCGGCTATCCATTCGGGTTCGATCAGACGCTGACGATGGGCGTGATCTCTGGCCTGGGGCGCACCGGGATTGGCGACGGGCTGCAGGACTTCATCCAGACCGATGCCGCGGTGAACAGCGGCAATTCGGGCGGCGCGCTGATCGACAGCCGCGGGCGCCTGATCGGCATCAACACCGCGATCTGGTCCAAGTCGGGCGACAATAGCGGCATCGCCTTTGCCGTGCCGATCAACATGGCGATGGCGGTCGCCGATCAGCTGCGCCGCAACGGCAGCGTCAAGCGCGGGCGGATCGGCGTGACGGTCGGCCCGGTGACGGTCGAGGCCGCGGGAAGCGGATCGACGCGCGGCGCGCTGGTCGCCGAAGTCTCGCCCGACAGTCCGGCGGCGCGTGGGGGCCTCAAATCGGGCGACATCATCACGTCGGCCGATGGGCGGTCGATCGAGGGGCCGGGCAATCTGACCGCGATTCTCGGCGTGCTCGAACCGGGCAAGACGATCGCGCTGGGTTACCGTCGTGGCGGCCAGACCGGCACGGCGCAGGTGACGGTCGAGGCTCCGCGCCCGGTTCAGGTCACGCGACCGACGACCGGCGGCGCCGGGTTGGCCGCACTGGGCGCGACGTTCCGCGACGTCAACGCAAGCGACAAGGTGCCCGAGCAACTGCGCGGTGGCGTCGTCGCCAGCGTCCAGCCGGGTTCGGCGGCGGCGCGGTCGGGTCTTGCGGTCGGCGACATCATCGTCGGCGTCAATGGCGAGCAGGTGCAGAGCGCGGCGGAACTTGCCCGTGCCTTCCAGAATGTTGCCGGTGGTGCAGTATTGTTCGTGGCGCGCGGGAACAGTCTGATCCAGCTCAAACTGGAACGGTGAGACGGAAAGGCGTCGGATTAGTCCCGGCGCCTTTCCTCAACTTGGGTAAGCAAGTGCCGTGGAGTCGTCGATCTCCTTCGGCAAATACGTACGTAGTCAAGCGAAGTCTGTCCCTTAACAGCCGCGAATCAGCGACTTCGTGCCAAGTTTGAGATGGAAACGAAGACTGAAACTGTTAGTGTCGCGCGGGCGGGGGCCACATTAAAGACGAACCTGCCTGATCGAGGGATCAGTTCGCGAGGCCGGCTTGGGAGCAGGCCCGGAGAGTGAGGAGACGAAGGTAATGGTTACGCTCAACAAGAAGATGGCGATGGCGCTGGTTGCTGCAAGCATGCTGGCTTCGCCGTCGATCGCGCAGGACAAGAAGGGCACGAACCTTGGCGACAAGGAGGTGCCCGCGACCGAAAGCTCGAAGGCGGTTGACACGCTGGCACTTGGCTATCGTCTGGCCGACTATGCCCGCACCGCCAAGGATGCGCGCGCGATGATCGTCGCGGCCAAGATGGTCGATTCGGTCACCGTCAAGGAAGGCACCGACAAGGGCAAGATCGAAGGCACCGGCAAGGGCACCGGCACCGCCAAGGTGACGACCTCGGCCGACCTGTTCGCTGAGGCGAAGACGCTGGCCGGTGGTGACGCCGACATCGTCGCCGCAGTCGAGGCGGCGCAGGCCGAAGCGTCGCGCGGCGTCGTCGGCGGTGCGATCCGTACCGTTCAGTACGTCCCGGGCAGCACGACCTGGACCGTCCGTTTCGCCGCCCGTGGCGGTGAGCCGCTGGTCGTCGGTCTCCGTCGCGACTCTTCGACCCCGCTGGGTCTGAAGATCTTCGACGAGAACGGCAATCTGGTCTGCCAGGACATGTCGGGCAACGTGACGCTGTACTGCCGCGTCAACCCGATCTGGACCGGCCCCTTCTCGGTTCAGGCGATCAACTATGGTGGCTACGGCACCGGCGTCGCGCTGGTGACCAACTAAGCCGAAAGACTGGCCGCCCCGGAGCAGATCGCTTCGGGGCGGCGGTTTTTCCGGCCAGAGCTAATCGGCCGGATCGCCGCGCCAATGCGTGGCCCGCGCCGCAGGGGAGAGACCCGGCATGAAGCGCGCCCTTTCACGAACGCTGGCTTTGCCGCTGATTGCGGCCCTGCTGTCCGCCCAGACCACGCCCGACATCAAGATCGAACCGGTCCCGTCGCCCGAAGTGCTGCGGTCCGAGGCGTTCGAGGCGGCGCAATATGCCCAGATTTCCGGCGCCGCAGCGGCGCTCGATCGCACCACTGCGCGCTTTGCCGCGGGTGGCGGACCGCTCGCGGTGCTGGAGCAGGAACGCGACAAGAAGCTCGCCGAGATCGAGGCGGTCGACCGCCAGTTCAGCGCGCTGATCGAACGCGGCGCGCAGGTGCCCGAGGAAGAACGCCGTGCGCTGACCCAGCGCCGCGCCGGGCTGCGCACCGAAGTCGATGCGATCGAGGCCAGGATCGCCAAGGATTTCCCGCAATATTTCGACCTGACGCGCCCCAAGGCGCTCGACATCGCCGCAGTGCAAAAGCTGCTCAACCCCGATGAGGCGATGGTCGTCATCCTCGTTTCGGACGACGCCAGCTATACTTGGGCGGTGACGCGCGAGGGATCGACCTGGTCGCGGTCGGAGGTGATGAAGCAGGATGCGCTCGCCGCCAAGGTCAACCTGCTGCGCGCCAGCATGGAAGTGGACGGCGCGCGTGGATCGGGCCGTCAGCCGCCGCCCGCCGCTGGCGGTGCGGCCGCAGTCGCGCCGCAGGGCAAGGCGTTCGACCGCAAGCTGGCGTATGAGATTTACAAGGAACTGATCGCCCCGGTTGAGAGTGTGCTGAAGGGCAAGCAGGTGCTGTTGACCAATGTCAGCGGCCCGCTCACCTCGCTGCCGCTCGCGCTGCTCGTTACCGCGCCGCCACAGGGTTCGGATACCGATCCGGCGGCGGTGGCGACCAGCCCGTGGCTGATCGACAGATATGCGCTGGCGGAATTGCCCTCGGTCTCGGCGCTGCGCTCGCTGCGGTGCCTGCTCATTGAAAAGCCTGCTGACGCGCATCCGGGATGCGACACGAAATCGGGTTCGGCCAGCTATGCGCAGGTGCGCGGCGGCGGGGTCGCGCTCGCCGCCTATGGCGCGCCGACGCTGGCCGGGGCGTACACGCCGGAGACCGGGCGCAGCGTGACGCCGGGCCTGGCCGGTCAGATGTACAAGGGCAAGCTCGCCGATCCCGAAAAGCTGCGCGCGCTCGCCTATTTGCCCCAGGCCAAGGCGGAGCTGGAAAGCCTGCAAAAATCGTTCGGCGGGCAATCGAGCGTGGTGATCGGCGACGCGGCGACCGAAACTGCGGTGAAGGCAAGCAAGGCGCTGCCTGCCGCGCGCTTCGTAGTGTTCTCGACCCATGGCCTGCTCGCAACCGAGGTCGGCGATAATGCCGAACCGGGGCTGGTGTTCACCCCGCCAAAGCAGGCGAGCGAACTGGATGACGGGCTGTTGACGGCGTCCGAAGTGTCGCAGCTCAAGATCCCCGCCGACCTCGTCGTGCTGTCCGCGTGCAACACGGCGGCGGGGGACGGGAAGAGCGCGGACGGCCTGTCGGGCCTCGCCAAATCCTTCCTGTTCGCCGGTGCCCGCTCGCTGCTCGTCAGCCATTGGGCGGTCAGCGACGCCGCGACCTCGCTGCTGATGCAACAGACGTTCGGCAACATTCAGAAGGGCGATGTCGCTGGACGCGCGCGTGCGCTCCAGTCGGCGATGAAGACGGTGCGCAGCGAAGGCACCGGCCAGTTCGTCAGCCCCAAATATTGGGCGGCGTTCACGCTGGTCGGCGAACCGGGCAAGTGAGGTGGTAGCGCGGTTAGCCTTGCTGGCGGCCGCGCTTCTTTCCGGTCCCGCAATCGGGTCCGCTAGTGCCGCGCAGATGGAAGGCGTGCTGGAGGCACCTGACGCCTATCGTGCGTTTCAGGCTGGCGACAATGAACGGGGGCGCAAGCTGCTCGGGGAGGCCATCGCCCGCTGCGAGCTGGCGCGACGCCGGGACGGTTGCATCGCGATGCTCCAGGCATCGATGCTGATCGGTCAGCAGGTAAAGGACTGGACCGGCGCGGTGCGCGATGGCGAGAAGGCGCTGACGACCAGCGAGCGGGTGTTCGGCACATCCAGCCCGGTGACGACCGGAATCGCGAACGCACTGATGGTGAGCTACAACCGTCTCGGGCTGCAGCGCGATGGCGAGGAGCGACTGGCCGAGAGCGAAACGGCGATGCGGCGTGCGCTCGAGATTGCGGATCGCTGGTTCCCCGAGACCGACTATACGACAACGATCCTCGAAAATCTGGGGGCGCTGCTCGGGCGCCAATGGCGCTGGTCGGAAGGCGAGCCATTTCTTCGTCGCGTCCTGGCGCATCGAATTGCGCGCTTCGGCACGGAACACGGCGACGCAATGATCGCGCGCAACCATCTCGCCCGTAACCTCAACGCGCAGCGCCAGTTCGCCGAGGCCGCCCGCCTCTACAAGGACAATCTGGATATCAGGTTGCGGCACGTTGCGAAGGGTGCGGGCGATCCGCTGCTCGTGCTCGCTCTCTACAACTATGCCTATACGCTGGACGATATGGGCGAGCATGCGACGGCGGAGCCGATCCATCGCCGCGCGCTCGCTTATGCCGACCAGGACGCGAAAATGGCGGAAGGGGCCATCGACCTGACGATGGCGCGGGCTAACCTTGCCCGGAACCTCGTGTTTCAGCGCCGCTATGCCGAGGCTGAGCCGTTGCTGCGACTGGCGCAGCAATTCCGCGCGACCCGCTATGATCCTACGGCCCGGGACAGCATCGACGGCGACTGGCAACTCGCGCAGGTCGTCAAGCTGCGCGGAGTGAAACCCGACGAAGCCCGCCACCTGCTCCGCTCGGCCGAGCGAAAGCTCCGCGCCCGGCTGGCGAGCTTCCGCGATTTCGGCGCGCTCGGCCAAGCGGAAATTCGCCAGTATCGACCGATTTTTTCCAACATCGTCGAGGTGGCCTGGGCGTTGAGCAGGTGCGGATCCGGCCCTCAAACGACGCGGATCGGCGATGCGTCGGAGTGCAGGAGATGAACGCCATGCCCGTCCTGGCAGCGGTGTGCCTGAGCGTGTCGGGTGCGGCGGCTGCACCGCAATCCGCTAGACCCGATCCGGCGGTGAAGGCCGAAGCGGACGCGCGCGCCGCACTCGCCGCCGCGCCGGCGGGCAGCGAGGAGCATGCCGCAGCGCAGGTCGTGCTTGCATCGTTGCTGCAATCGCGCGGACGCGACCGGGAGGCGGAACCGCTGTTGCGCGCTGCGCTGGTCGCCGCGCTACGGTTCGAGGGCGTGGACGGTCCCGGCGTCGCATTCATCAGCGCGCGGCTCGCGGTCACGCTGATGGCGCAGGACCGGGCGGTCGAGGCGGAAGCGATGCTGCGCCGTGCCGCCGCGATTTTAACCGCGACCCCCGACGCGCCGCCCGATCTCGTCGCGAGCGTGCTGGTCGAACACGGCCTGGTGCTGGCCATGCTGGAGCGGCATGGTGAGGCGGAGGCCAGCTTGCGCCGGGCGCTGGCGCTGGTCGATGCGGGCGCGGCTGAGGAGAGCGGGGCGCTTGGCGGGGCGCTGATGGCATTGGGCATCGGGATGATGGGCCAGCGCCGCTATGCCGAGGCGGAGGCCATGCTGCGCCGGTCGCTTGCGCTGCACGAGAAGCAGTTCGGGCGCGATCATTTCGAAACGCGCAAGGCGCTGGTCGCGCTGGGCATGACGTTGCGCGAAGCAGGTCGCGCGGGTGAGGCCGAACCCTATCTGCGCCGCGCGGTCTATGCCCATGCGCTGACCGGGATCTGGGACACTATCGAGGCAATTACCGCGGCGGCGGTGATGGGCGACGTCACGCGGCGGCGCAATCCGGGGGAGGCGCGCGTCTTCTACGCCCGCGCGGCGCTCGGTGTGCAGCGGCGGCTGGCCAGCCATCGCGACTACGGCCCCGCCGCCCAGGCCGAGCTGCGCAACTTCGTGCCGATCTTTGTGGGGCAGGTCGAGGCGGCGTGGCGGATCGGGGCCGCGCGGTGACGATTGTCAGACCCTGTCGGTCGCGCCAGACTGGCGGCAGCGCCAGGATACGGCTCGTTCGAACCAGCAGGAATTGCGCCCTACCGATGCGTCTGATGATGCCCCTTGCCCTGATCCTTGCCGCGCTGCCGGTCGCCGCCGCCCCGGTGGTGCATGACGGTCACGCGGATGCGACGACGCCCGATGCGGTGATCGAGCGGGCCGAGCTGGTCCGCGACCTGATCGCGCGGGCGCGGGCGGATCGCGATGTCGATATGATGATCGTCGCCGCGCGGATGCTGGCGACGGGGGACTTCGTGCTGGTCCGGGCGGAGAATGCGCCGATGGTGCTGGGCCGCGCACGCACCGGCGAGGAGCTTCCGGTGACTGCGCCCTCCGCATTGCTGATCGAAGCGCGCGGCTGGGCCGGTGGCGATGCCGATACGCTCGCGGCGATCGAGGCGGCGCTGGCCGAGGCGAGCAAGGGCATCCTGCCGGCCGCGATCGTCTATACCCATGACCTGCCTGCCGACCGCGCGCTGACGATGCGCGCGCGGGCGGAGGGCGGGCGGCTCGCGCTGGTGCGGGTGCGCGGCGACGGCGATGCGGCGCTGGAGCTGGCGGTCACCGACTCCAGCGGGCGGGTGGCCTGTACCGATCGCCCGGCGGTGACGTCGGGGATCGCGCGGCGCGACCTGCTGTGTCGTTGGACCCCCGGTCGCACCGAAGACTATCGTATCACGTTGAAGAACAAGGGCCGCGTGTGGACGCGTGCCATATTGGTTTCGAACTAAAATCAGGGGACTGATGATGTTGAGGCAGATCATGCTCGCGCTGGGAGCCTTGGGGCTCATCGCCGCATCGATGCCTTCGGCGCCCGCGCCTGCGCCCGAGGCGAAGGGCCGCATCCGTGCGCTCGTCATCGGTGTGGTCAATTACAAGGACGGCATCGCATCGCCGATGATCGGCGCGTTCAACGATTCGGTGCTGATCGCCGAAACGCTGATCCGCGAAGGTGCCAAGGCGGAGGATGTGACGCTGCTGCTCGATCCGCCGACGCCGGAGTTGCTGGCGGCGCGCGGCAATCCGCGGATGCGCCAGACCAAGGTCAAGCCCGACGCGACCGGGACACGCGCCAACATCCTCGCCGCGATGAAGCGGATCGTTGATACGACCAAGCCGGGTGACGAGGTGCTGCTCGCTTTTTCCGGCCATGGGATGCAGCAGAACGAGGCGGTGGCCGGGTCCGAGCCGGACGGGCTGGACGAGGTGTTCCTGCCCTATGACACCGGCCCCGCCAACGGATCGGAAAAGATCGAGAATGCGGTGACCGATGACGAGATCGGCGCGGTGATCGACGCGATCCGCGCCAAGGGTGGCAACGTCACCTATATCGCCGATTTCTGCCATTCGGGCGATTCGAACCGCGACGCGGCGGGCAAGGATAATGGCGCGCCGACCTCGACCAAATTGGGCCTGAAGGTCAGCCGCAAGTTCGCGACCGTCAGCGATGGCAATTTCGTCCGGGATCTGGCGGTCGAAACGTCGAAGGGCAAGGCCGGCTGGGGCGCCTATGTCGGGCTGCTCGCGGTACCATCGGCGCAGCAGGCCAAGCAATATCAGGCACCGCGCTATGCCGACCCGCTGGAACAGGCGGCGCATGGCCTGTTGACGGTCTATGCGATGGCCAATTGGAACAACCCGCGCGTCTATTCCTATCGCGACCTGGCCAACCGCGTGACGGCCGGGATCGACGGGCACAAGGCGCCACGGCCCGAGTTCGACGGCGATCTCGACCGGCCGGTGATGGGTGGCCTGATGAAGACCGCAGTCGCAGCAGCAGGCGGTGGCAGCTGGGCGGTGTACAAGCCCGCGCGCGTCTTCACCGCCGACACCAAATCGACCGACCCGGTGAAGATCGACAAGCTCGAAATGGGTGCGGGGCAGCTTCAGGGCGTGATCGAGGGGACGATCGTCGGGCTCGCGCTCACCTCGCCCGCCGGGGACAAGACGATCCTGTATGGCCGGGTCGAAAAGGCCGATGCGTACAAGGCGATCCTGGTCCCGGCCGCATTCGGCGATATCGCGGCGGAGGCGTGGAACGATGTTCGCGACATCGACGGCAAGCCGCTGTCGCGCGAAGTGCGGCTGGTCGCGACGATCGAGCAGCAGCCGGTCCAGCTCGACTATCGCATCGCGCTGCCCACCGCGCCCGCCAGCCCGAGCAAGGCGCAGGCGGCGGCGCTGGCGGCGCTCAAGGAGATCAAGCCCGCCGATATCGGCGCGAGCTTCGTCCAGCCCGGCGAGGCGGCGGATCTGATGCTGGCGTTCGACGGCGACAAACTTGCTTTGACCCAGCCTCCAGGACAGGTGACCGCCGATTTCGGATCGATCGACCTCGCTGCCGCGCTGGCGCAGGATGGCAGCAATCCCACGATCCGCGTGCGTTTCGCGATCGGCGGCGCGCTGGTCAAGGCGACGCGCTTCAGCCGGCTTCAGCGCGTGCTCGCCAGCCCCGCGCTGGCGACCGGGGAGTCGGACGAGGATCCGGCGAAGAATGTTTCGGTCGAATTCTATGTCGGGCGCCCCAAGGCGCTTGCGGCGGGTGCGCCCTGTCCGGATACGAGCGCGGATTTCTACGCGGTCGACAAGGACGCCCGGCGCGTCGGCGGCGATGGCAGTGAGGCGGGCGGTTTCCGCTTCCAGCGCTGTGACTGGCTGTTCGTCAAGGTGACCAACACCGGCAAGACCGACCTCTATGTCAACCCGCTGATCTTCTCGCCCGATGGCGGCATCCTGTTGTTCGACGGGCAGGACGGGCGGTACAAGATCAAGGCCGACAACCCGACGCGGTTGCGCGCGGGGGAAAGCGGCGTGCTGCAATACAGCCTGACCGATGCCAGCCCCGGCGGCGATCTGCGCGACGACCTGGTGCTGTTGGTCAGCGACGTGACCGATGGCGTGCCGCTCAGCTACGCCCGGCTGGCGCAATGCCCGGTGGTGCCGGGGCCGGAGGATGGCGCAGCATGTGCCAGCGCCGCCGGTCCGACGCTGGCCGGAACGCGGATGCGCAACAATGGCGGTGCGGGGACGGGGATCGAGGAACTGATCGATTCCGCGTTGGTCGGATCGACCACACGCAGCGGCCCCGCCAAGAAGCCGACTGCGGTGTCGGCCCTGCGCTTCAGCTGGCAGACTCAACGCACCGGCGGGCAGTGATTGCGGAAGCCCGCTGAATAGGGCAGGTTCGACCCGTCACTGAAACGGGGGTATGCAGTGGTGAGGGGACACTGGATGGTCGTGGCGCTTGGCCCCGCACTGATGGCGGTGCCGGCGGCTGCACGTGACGGGGCGCAGAGCGGATCGCCCGCGCCGGCCGCCACCGCTCCGGCCGCCGCCGCGACGATTGCGGTCGATGCGCGCGCGATGCTGATGGCCGAAGCGGCGGTGCATGGCGGCGAGGCACCGGTGCTGCGGCGCAGCTTGCCGGCGTTGCCCGGATCGGACTCGCGCATGATCTCCACGCTTGTCCCGAACGACCGCGCGACCCTAAGCCAGGCCCATGCGCTCCCCAGCATCCCGGTGCCGCCTGCGGTCTGGAACGTCGTGTCGCCACCACCCCGCAAATCGCGCCTCGACGCGGCCCCGATCGAGCGCATGTCGCTGGAAGGAACCGCGGATTATCGGCGTGAGCGCAATTTCGGCCTGGACGCGCGGCTCGAATTGCGGATCGACGGGCGTGAGGATAGCGCTATGGTGCGGCTTGGAGGTCGCCTCGCCGGGGCGATCCGGACGCTGGAGCGCCGCTGATTCATGAATTTGCCGGAACGGGAAACGCCGAACAGGGCGCGCTTTGCGGCTGCGCTCGATGCACTGGTTGCGGCTGCTAAAGACGATGCGCGTACGCTGGCCGGCCTGGCCGCTGCGGCGCAGGAACATGACCTTGGAATGCGCGCGCTGGAAATCGCGGTGATGGCGCGCAATCTGGCGCCCGACGATGCGCAGGTGCGCGCGGTGACCGCGCGGGCAATGGACGCCGGTGTGCCGAGCTGGCATCACAATATCCTGCGCGATCTCGAGCGCAATGCGGCCTATCGTGCCGCGCTTGAACAGGTGGTGCGCCCGGGTGACCGGGTGCTCGATATCGGTGCGGGCAGCGGCCTGCTGTCGATGATCGCGGCGCGCGCGGGGGCGGCGCAGGTGACCGCGTGCGAGGTCAATCCGGCTGTTGCCGATGCTGCGGTGCGCACCGTCTCGCATAACGGCTTTGCCGACCGTATCACGATCGTGCCGCGCTATTCGACCGAGGTCGAGCTGGAGCGCGATCTGGGCGAGCGCGTCGATGTGATCGTGCAGGAGATCATCGCCCATGACATGCTGTGCGAAGGCGTGTTGCCCGCGCTCGCCGATGCGGTACCGCGCTTCCTGAAGCCCGGCGGGCGCGTGGTGCCTGAGCGTGCGCAGGTGCGGGCGGCGCTCGCCTATTGGCCGCATGCCAGGGCGCGCGCGCTCGACAGTGTCGAGGGGTTTGACCTGTCGCCCTACGCGACGCTCGTGCGCTACCCGCTGGAAGCTTCGTCGAACGACCCGTCGCTCGTCCTGCGCAGCGAGCCGGTCGACCTGTTCAGCTGGGACTTTGCGTCGGGTGGGCCATATGGTCCGGGGCGGACCCGTACGGAGCTGACCGTCCGCGACGGCAACGCCAATGGCGTCATCCAGTGGATCCATATCGACCTGGTCGAAGGCGTGACGTACGAGAATGCGCCTTCGCGCGGACCCAATTCGTCCTGGGCGTGCCTCTTCTACCCCTTTGCGGTCGGACCGGTGCCATCAGGCACAGTCATGCGAGTCCATGGCGCGCATACCCAGATCGCGATGCGCATCTGGGCGGAGCCCGGCGCAGCGACAGCGTAGCGCCGCGGCGCCGGTCGGCGTGCCGGATCTCGATCCGGACCAGCCTTGGGCGGCGTCCACCGCTTGCCGCGCAGCCCGGCGAACGCGTACCGTCTCGGCCCCAGCCGACGATGATGAGGACGACGCGATATGCTCCGTGAAAGCGACGACCCGATCTTCATCGGCAATGCCGGGCTGGTGCTGTTCAACCCCTATTTGCCAATGCTGTTTGAACGACTGGGCCTGCTGACCGATACCGACAAGGGGCCGCGCATCGTTGATGCCGATGCGATGTCGCGCGGCGTCCACCTGCTGCAATATCTGGTCGACGGACGCCTCGATGCGCCCGAGCCGGAGTTGGTGTTCAACAAATTGCTATGTGGCCTGCCGACCGCTCAGCCGGTTGCCGCGTCGATTGAGCCGAGCGCGGCGGACATCGCCATGTGTGACGGGCTGATCGCTGCGCTGATCGCCAACTGGTCGATCCTCAGCAACACCTCACCCGCCGGGCTGCGCGAGACATTCCTCCAGCGCGAGGGGCGGCTGACCTATGGGGCCGATTGCTGGAACCTGGCTGTGCCCCGCAAGACGGTCGATATACTGGTGGATCAGGTTGTGTGGAGCATCGCGATGCTCAACCATCGCTGGATGAGCGAACCCGTGCGTGTGACATGGTGAGCGCGAGGACTGGCCAAACTCGTGCAGATAACCGGCACCGTGCTCTGACGTGAATTTGTAGTGCCCGGAACTCGAACCGTCATCGTGCGTTTGGCAGGGTTGCTTCGGGGCACAGGGTGGGAACAGCGTTTTGAGCGTAAGCATGCATGGGCAGAGGCCCAATCGAACGGCGTGGCTGTATGGCGCCCTGGCCGTGCTTCTGGCGATTCCCTTCATTGCCGACCTGAACTACCCGCTGGGGAGTTCGGTGTGGGTCGGCTATATGCTGCCCACCGTGCTCGCCTATCTGGCGCCGCGACCGGTGGTGCCGCCGCTCATGGCGGCGCTCGCGACGCTGCTTACCATCCTTGGCTTTACCCTCGCGCCGGCCGGGGTCGATCCGTCGATCGCGGTGTTCAATCGCTCGCTCGGCATGACCGTCACCTGGATCCTCGCGATCACCGGGTTCCTGTTCGTCCGCAACCGCCTGGCCATTCAGCGCGAGGAATGGCTGCAGGGCGGGCAGGTCGGTCTGTCCAAGGCGGTCGGCGGCGAGCAGCCGCTGGAGCAGCTGGGGACCAATGCGCTAAAGTTTCTGGTCGAGTATCTCGGCGCGCGGGCGGGCGCGGTCTTCATTCGCAACGGCGACGGGTATAAGCGCTATGCGACGCAGGGCGTGCCCGCCGATGCGCGCGTGCCCGAGCGCTTCGGCGCGGGCGACGGATTGCTGGCGGACGCGGCAGCGGACCGACGCAATTTCGTCGTATCCGATGTCCCCGAGGATTATCTCTATTTCGGTTCGGGTCTGGGCAGCTCGAAGCCCGCGAACCTGCTGATCGCCACGACCAGCGTCGATGGCGCGGCGAATGCGGTGATCGAGCTCGGCTTTCGCGAGGTGCCGCAGGACGCGCTGGCGCTGTTCGAGCGGGTTGCCGAACAGCTCGGCGTCGCGATCCGGTCGGCCAAATACCGCACCCAGCTGCGTGAACTGCTCGAAGAGACGCAGCAACAGAGCGAGGAATTGCAGGCCCAGAGCGAGGAGCTGCGCGCCAATAACGAGGAGCTGGAGCAGCAGAGCCGCCAGCTGCAGGAGGCGGCCGAGCGGCTGGAGGTGCAGCAAAGCGAGCTGGAGCAGACCAATGCCCA
The DNA here is from genome assembly GCA_942493255.1 of uncultured Alphaproteobacteria bacterium. Taxonomy (GTDB): domain Bacteria; phylum Pseudomonadota; class Alphaproteobacteria; order Sphingomonadales; family Sphingomonadaceae; genus Sphingomonas. The sequence goes on from OW818683.1 coordinate 812,710, forward strand.
GCTGGAGGAACAGGCGCGCCAGCTGGAAATCCAGCGCGACGACCTGACGCGGTCGCAGGCATCGCTGGAGGCGCAGGCGAGCGATCTGGAACAGGCGAGCCGCTACAAGTCCGAATTCCTCGCCAATATGAGCCACGAATTGCGCACGCCGCTCAATTCGCTGCTGATCATGGCGCGGCTGCTGGCCGAGAATCGCGACGGCAATCTGTCGTCGGCGCAGGTCAAGCATGCCGAGACGATCGAGACGTCGGGCAACGACCTGTTGAGCCTGATCAACGACATTCTCGACATTTCGAAGATCGAGGCGGGCAAGCTCGAGCTGCAACCGCGCCGCTTCCGCATCGCCCCCACGCTCGACAAGTTGCGGACGCTGTTTCAGCCCGCCGCCGGGGCCAAGGGCCTGTCGCTCGACGTGTCGGTCATGCCCGGCGCGCCGACCGAGATCGAGACCGATCCGCAGCGGCTGGAGCAAGTGCTCAAGAATTTCGTGTCCAACGCGATCAAGTTTACCGAGCGCGGTACGGTGACGCTGGAGACGGCGGCGCGCGACGACGGGCGGATCGCGTTCACTGTGCGCGACACCGGCGTCGGCATCCCCGCCGAACAGCAGCACGTCATCTTCGAGGCGTTTCGTCAGGCTGACGGGACGATCAGCCGCAAATATGGCGGCACCGGCCTTGGCCTGTCGATCTCACGCGAACTCGCCCATCTGCTCGGTGGCGAGGTGAGTGTTGCGAGTGCCCCGGGACAAGGCAGCGCATTTACGCTGATCCTGCCCGAAACCTATGAGCCGGTTGCGGTCGGCCCTGCGCCGACGCCCGCCCCGGCGCGTGCGCGCCCGTCCAATCCCAAGCCCGGCAAGAAGCGCGGCGTGGTCGCGACCGAGGATGACCGCGAGCGGCTGTCGGGGGACGCGCGTGTCATCCTGATCGTCGAGGACGACCCCGTGTTCGCGCGCATCCTGTGCGACATCGCGCATGAACAGGGCTTCCAGTGCCTGATCGCCGGCACCGCCGACGAAGGCGCGCTGATGGCGCGGCAATATATCCCGCACGCGGTGATCCTCGACATGAACCTGCCCGATCACACCGGCCTGTCGGTGCTCGACCGGATCAAGCGCGACGTGCGCACGCGGCACATCCCGGTCCATGTCGTGTCGGTCGATGACGACAGCCGGGCGGCACTGTCGAGCGGGGCGATCGGCTATCTGTTCAAGCCGGTGAAGCGCGAACAGCTGGTCGACATGCTCGAAGGGCTCGAGGCGCGGATGGCGCAGCGGATGCGCCGCGTGCTGGTGGTCGAGGATGATGCGCAGCAGGCGGAGAGCGTTAAATTGCTGCTCGCCAGCCGCGAGGTCGAGACGCTCGAAGCGCATAGCGCGGCGCAGTGCATCGCGCTGCTCGGCAGTCAGACGTTCGACTGTATGGTGCTCGACCTCAACCTGCCCGACGCATCGGGCCTCGACCTGCTTGAGCGGCTGAGCGGGGACGAGAGCCTCGGCTTCCCGCCGGTGATCGTCTACACGGGCCGCGACCTGAGCGCGGACGAGGAATTGCGACTGCGCAAATATTCCAAGTCGATCATCGTCAAGGGCGCCAAGTCGCCCGAGCGGCTGCTCGATGAAGTGACGTTGTTCCTGCATCAGGTCGTGTCCGACCTGCCCGAACCGCAACAGGCGCTTATCGCCAAGTCGCTGACCCGCGATGCGGCGCTCGAGGGGCGGCGGGTGCTGTTGGTCGAGGATGATATCCGCAACGTCTATGCCGTCACCAGCATCTTCGAGCCGCATGGCGTCGATGTCCGCATCGCGCGCAACGGGCGCGAGGCGCTGACGGCGCTGGAGACTGCGGCGGGCGGCGATCAGTCGATCGATCTGGTGCTGATGGACGTGATGATGCCCGAGATGGACGGCCTGACCGCGACGCGCGAATTGCGCAAGGCGAGCTGGGGCCGCGACCTGCCGGTGATCATGCTGACCGCCAAGGCGATGGCGCGCGATCAGCAGGAATGCCTCGACGCAGGGGCCAACGACTATCTCGCCAAGCCGCTCGACGTCGACAAACTGCTCAGTCTGGTGCGCGTGTGGATGCCACGATGAAGGAGGTGTTCGCCCCGCACGAGGAGATCGAACTCGATCTGTTGCTGGAGGCGATCAACCGGCACCATCATTACGATTTTCGCGGCTATTCGCGCGCATCGCTGCACCGGCGGATGGAGCGCGCGCAGCAGCGGTTCGACTGCGAGAGCCTGTCGCAGCTTCAGCACCGGCTGTTGCGCGAACCGGCGGTATTCGATGAGCTGATGGCGTTCCTGACCATTCAGGTCAGCGAGATGTTTCGCGATCCGGGGTATTTCCGCGCGCTGCGGGAGCGGGTGATCCCGCATCTGCGCACCTATCCGTCGCTGAAGGTGTGGATCGCGGGATGCGCCAATGGCGAGGAATTCTACTCGCTGGCGATCCTGTTCCGCGAGGAGGGGCTGGAGGATCGCACGATCTTCTACTGCACCGATATCAGCCCGGCGGCGTTGCAAAAGGCGGAGGCCGGGATATTCGCGCTCGACCGGATTCAGCAGTTTACCGAGAACCATCGGCTGGCGGGCGGCAAGTCGTCACTGTCGGACTATTATACCGCCGCCTATGGCGCCGCGGTGTTCGACAAGAGCCTGCGCCGCCGCGCGGTGTTTGCCGAGCATAACCTGGCCAGCGATTCCGTGTTCACCGAAGCGCAGCTGGTGTCGAGCCGCAACGTCCTGATCTATTTCGATCGCGTGTTGCAGGATCGCGCGCTTGGCCTGTTCGGTGACTCGCTGGTGCGCGGCGGGTTTCTGGGGCTGGGGTCGAAGGAGACGCTGCGCTTTTCGTCCCATTCCGACGGGTTCGACGATTTCGACCTGCCCGAGAAGATTTTCCGTCGCAATGCAATGGTGCTAGGCGGGGTGTGCGATGCCCCCTGAACCTGTTCCCGTCCTTGCTGTCGACGACATCCCCGAAAACCTCGCGGCGCTCGATGCGTTGCTGACGGGCGAAGGGGTTGAGCTGGTCAAGGCGCGGTCGGGTGCCGAGGCGCTCGAACTGCTGCTCAAGCGCGAGTTCGCGGTCGCGCTGCTCGATGTGCAGATGCCGGGGATGGACGGGTTCGAGCTGGCTGAACTGATGCGCGGGACCGAGCGGACGCGGCGTATCCCGATCATGTTCCTGACCGCAGTCGCCACCGACGAGACGCGCAAGTTTCGTGGGTATGAGGCCGGCGCGGTCGATTATCTGCTCAAGCCGGTCGATCCGCAGATCGTGCGCAACAAGGTCGGCGTGTTCGTCGAGCTGTACCACCAGCGGCGTGAGATTGCGCGGCAGCGTGACGCGCTGTCCGATGCGCTGGGGCGGTTGAAGGCGCATGGCGACAATTCGCCGCTCGCGATCGTCGAGCTGGATGGCGATCAGCGCATTCTGGGCTGGTCGAACGGGGCGGAGCGGCTGTTCGGGTGGCGCGCGCATGAAGTGTGCGGGTTCCGCCCGAGCGAGTTCGACTGGATCGCGCCTGAACATGCTCCGGCCGCCGCGGCGCTGATCGCCGACATGATCGGCGGTGCGCGGGTGCGCGACATGCAGCCGCTGCGCATGCGCACGACCGAAGGCGTGATGCTCGATTGCGAATGCTATTACTCGGCGCTGCATGACGCGACGGGGCGGCTGGCATCGGTCAATGTCCAGATTCTCGACGTCAGCGCGCGCAAGCGCGGCGAGGAGACGCAGCGGCTGTTGATCGGTGAGCTCAACCATCGCGTGAAGAATACGCTGGCGTCGGTGCAGGCGATCGCGACGCAGACGCTGCGCCACTCGACCGGGCCGTCGGACTTTGCGCCGACCTTTATCGGCCGCATCCATGCGCTCGCCAAGGCGCATTCGCTGTTGAGCAGCGCGACGTGGGAAGGCGCGCGGCTGCGCGAGCTGATCGAGGGGCAGTTGCGGATCGGCGCGATCGCGCCCGACCGGTTGGGGATCGAGGGGCCGGAGCTCGACCTGGCGCCCGAACCCGCGCTGCATCTGGCGCTGGTGCTGCATGAGCTGGTGACCAACGCGCATAAATATGGGTCGCTGTCGGTGCCCGAGGGGCGCGCGGATATGCGCTGGCAGCTGGCCGATGGCACACTGCGGCTTGAATGGATCGAGAGCGGCGGGCCGCCGGTGACGGCGCCGACGCGGCGTGGTTTTGGCACCGCGCTGATCGAGCGCAGCCTGAAGGCCGAGGGCGGGGTTGCGACGTCGACCTATGCGCCCGACGGGCTGCGCTGGACGCTCGACCTGCCGTTCACCGGCAAGCCGCGCGTCGGGCCGGCGCAGCGGGCGATTGCGCGCGGTGCGGCGCTGGCTCCGGCGGGCGGGCAGAGCGTGCTCGCGGGCAAGCGCTTCCTGATCGTCGAGGACGAACCGCTGGTGATGCTGGAGCTGGTCGACCTGCTCGGCGGGGCGGGCGCGGTCGTGGCGGGGCAGGCGTCGGCGCGGTCGGATGCGCTGGAGCTGGCACGGCGGGCGGCGATCGACGCCGCGCTGCTCGACGGCAATCTGCAGGGCGAGATGGTCGACGACATCGCCGCCGCGCTCGCTGCGCGCGACATTCCGTTCCTGTTCGTCAGCGGCTATGGCCGTGAGCATCTGCCCGCGCAGTTCGACCGGGTGGTGGTGGTGACCAAGCCGTTCGCGCCGACGACATTGCTCGACAGCGCGGCGAGCCTGTTCGGCATTGAGGCGGTACCGCTCAGTCGCGGATAGCGCCGGGAGCACCGCGCGGGGTTGGTGCTCCTTCGAAGAACTCCAGCCTGTCCGCACGCGGCCAATCGCCGAGCCGCGCGGCTTCGCCAAGCTCGACCAGCCGTGGCGTGGCGGGATCGAAGGCTGGCCATTGCAGCCCGGGGCTGGACGGATTGCCGGTGCGCGCGAAGGCGACCAGCGTGTCCATCATGTCGGTGCTGAACCGGCGGTCGGCATCGGTCCAGGCGCGGGTCGTGCGATAGATGTTGAAGCTGTCGATCGTGCCGAGCCAGAACGGCACTTCCGACGTGTGATAGGCACCGGCAGTCGCGGGATCGAGATCCGGGAAGGTGACGCCCGGCGCATAGCTGTGCGGGCGTGCGAACATGTAGCTGAACACCGGCGAGCGACCGTTGCGCGTGTGGGCGACGGCCCACAGCTTCATCGCCGCGGCCATCGTCGCATCGCGATCCGCCGTTCGCGCCTGCGCCCGTGCTTCGGCGTCGGTCGCTGCGGGATAGAGCGCCAGGAACGCGTCGGCCCTTGCCCCGTAGCGCGCGGTGACGCGTTCGCGATACTCGGCGAGCGTGGTGACCGGACCAAGCCCGCCGAGCGTTTCATCGCGGGTGAAGCCGAGCAGTAGGGGTACGTCATTGTGCTGCTTGCTGGCGAAGAGCGCGTCGATCGGCGCGGGCAGCACATGGCCATCCTGGATCGGGCCGATCGCCGGGCTTCCGGGCACGCGCGGGACCACCAGCCGGTCGGCGGGGACAAGGCGCAGGCGGCGAATGTCGGGCGCCTTCATCAGATCGAGGAAGCGGCCGCCTTCGCTCTCGCCACTCGCCAGCGGTCGCATCGCGCCGGGGCCGGAACTGCCCAGCAGTGCGCCGCTCATGCCGACGGCGCGGTGGAACAGGCCGCGTGCGAGCGGGCTGGCCTGAAGCGCCAGGACCGACATCGATCCGGCGGATTGCCCGGCGATGGTCACATTGTCCGGATCTCCGCCGAACTGCGCGATGTTGCGACGAACCCAGTGCAGCGCCACGATCTGATCGAGGAACGCGTAGTTGCCCGAAGTCTTGTGCGGTGACTCAGCGGACAGTTCGCGATGGGCGAGGAAGCCGAGAACGCCGAGCCGATAGTTCAGGTTGACGACCACGGCGCCGCGCTTGGCGAGCGCAGCGCCGCCATAGAGCGGCATCGACGATGCGCCGATGAAGAAGCCGCCGCCATGGATGAACACGATCACCGGGGCCTTGCGCGCACCCGGCTTGGCCCAGACGTTGAGATAGAGACAGTCTTCGCTGGTTACCTCTGCGCCCGAATATTGGTTGGTCTCCCCGGTGCGTTGCGGCTGGGTGCATTGGGGTGCGAAGCGATCGGCGTTGAAAATGCCCGGCCACGGCTTCACCGGCTGCGGATCGCGCCAGCGCAGCTCGCGCACCGGGGGAGCGGCATAGGGGATGCCCAAAAACGCATCGACACCGGCTTGGGCGACGCCCGCGATCCGCCCGCTATCGGTTTCCGCGATCGGGGCACGGACTTGCGCGCTGACGGCCAGCGGGGCCGCGGCAATCGCCGCACAGAGCATCGAACCCAGCAGTGCTCGCGCCATCTTCATCTCTCTCTCCCGCCCCGAACCGATCGCCAATGTCTAAGTTGGTCTGACCAAATGTAATGCGTGGCTAGCACACTGTCTGGCTAAGACGAATTGATTCCGTTGCTGGACGATGATTAACGGCGTTGCTTACCCGACCTGACAGGGCGTTTAGCGCCAAATTCCGTTGTCATTTCCGCCTAAGCATTGATGACATTTGTGGTTCAGCACAAAAACAATATGTTGGACTGACGTATCCTGATGGTGTTGGTCAAACCAATTACGGAGATCGCGTCAAGGCGGCACGGAGGAGGGGACATCATGACGAGGCATTTTTCGACCTGTGCATACGGCCTGCTGGCGACTAGCGCACTGACGCTCGCCGCGCCTGGCGCATGGGCGCAGCAAGCCCCCGCCAGCCCGTCGATCGAGTCACAGGACGCCGAGGCGCAGGACGCGGCCGGCGCGGCGGACGAGATTGTCGTCACCGGTTCGCGCATCGAGCGCAGCGGCTTCGTCGCGCCGACCCCGACGGTGGTGATCGGGGCCGAGACGCTGCGCGACCGCGCGACCGTGAACATCGCCGATGTGCTCAACGAAGTGCCCTCGTTCCGCCGCACGCAGGCGCCCGAAAGCGGCGGCATCGGCAATGCCGGTGGCAACAATGTCGATCTGCGCGGCCTGACGCCGACCCGCACGCTCGTCCTGCTCGACCGGATGCGGTTGCCGGCGGTCAATCTGCCCGGTTCGACCGTCGCTGGCGCGACCGACCTCAACCTGATCCCCGCCGCGCTGATCGGCCGCGTCGATGTCGTCACCGGCGGCGCATCCGCCGCCTATGGGTCGGACGCAGTCGCGGGTGTCGTCAACCTTCAGCTGAACACCAGCCTGACCGGCATTCGCGCCAGCGCTCAGGCGGGCATCACGCAATATGGCGATGCGGGCGAAGTGTTCCTCTCGCTTGCCGGTGGCGCCGAGTTCGCGGGCGGACGCGGCCACATCATCGTTGGCGGTGAATTCAACCAGAATGACGGCACCGGCCTGTTCAACGACGAGCGCCCCTGGGGTCAGCGCAATGTCAGCACGATCTCGCTGCCGGCCAATCGGGCGGCGGGACTGCCGGCCAACCTCGTCACCGACAACGTCATCTTCGGCATGCTGACCACCGGAGGCCTGATCGCGCCGACCGCTGCGGGCAACCCGGTGGCGCTGCGCAACCTGCAGTTCGTCGTCGGCGCAAATGGAGCGGTCACCACGGCACCGTTCAATGCCGGCCTGTATCAGGGTCAGATCGGCACCAACATGGTCGGCGGCACCAATGTCTCGCCGTATCAGGTGCTGCGCGGCAAGACGCGGCGCTACAATTTCCTCGGCCATGTCAAATATGATCTGGCCGACGATCTGGAGGTCTGGGCGCGCGGCCTGTATTCCAACGTGCGGACGGAAAATATCACCGCACAGATCCGCGCGGCGACGGGCGGCACCTCGGCCTTCCTGAACATCGGGCGCGACAATCCGTATCTTCAGGCGGCGCTGACCCCTGCGCAATATGCGCTGGTCCCGGCCGGTGGCCTGACCATCGGCTATCTTGGCAATGATTTCGGCCCGCCGATCGTTACCACGAACAGCGAAACCTACAGCGTTTCCGGCGGGTTGAAGGGCCGGTTCGCGGACAGCTGGAAATGGGATATCAGCGCCCAGTACGGCCACAACACCAGTTTCCAGACCCAGTCCAACGCGGCGATCACCGCCAATTTCCAGAATGCGATCAACGCCGCGACGGTCGGCGGGCAGATCGTCTGCGCCAACGCCACCGCGCGCGCCGCCGGGTGCCAGCCGATCAACATCCTGGGTCGCGCCAGCTATTCCCCGGCGGCCTATGCCTATGCCTTTGGCACGTCCGAGGCGACGTCGGTGACCACCCTGTTCGAAGCTGCGGCCAACATCAATGGCGAGCCCTTCTCGCTATGGGCAGGCCCGGTGTCGGTCGGCATCGGCGCCGAGTATCGTGAGGAAACCTTCCGCACCGACGTCGACGCGATCAGCCAGGCCGGACAGTTCATGGTCCGCGCCCCGCGAAACTTTCCCAAGGCCAGCCAGTCGGTCAAGGAAGCCTATTTCGAGACGATCATCCCGCTGATGTCGGCGGACTGGTTCGCCGGCGCGCTCGAATTCAACGGCGCGATCCGCCTGACCGATTACAGCACGTCGGGCAATGTCACGACGTGGAAGGGCGGCCTGACCTGGAAGCCGATCCCCGATGTGATGTTCCGCGGCACCATGTCGCGCGACATTCGTGCGCCCAGCCTGCCCGAACTATTCACCGCGTCGGTCGTCACCGTACCGCGCCCGATCCTGTCCGATCGCCGCCCGGCCTTCGCAAGCTCCGCCGCCTATGCCTATGATGCGGTGACGGGCGGGAACGCCAATCTGAAGCCGGAGATCAGCCGCACGACCAGCTTCGGCGTGGTGCTGAACCCCCGTTTCCTCGATCGTTTCCAAGCGTCGGTCGACTTCTACAAGATCCGCATCACCGACGCGATCGGCGCGACCGGCGCGGGCACCATCATCACCAACTGCATCGGCACCGGCGTTGCCGACCCGAACAGCCCCTATTGCCCGCTGATCACCTTTGCGAACAACGACCCCGTCAACGGGGCGGTGCTGAGCGTCGTGTCGAACAACGCCAATTTCGCCGAGTTCAAGACCAAGGGCATCGACCTTGCGATGTCCTATACCCAGCCGCTCGAGGAACTGTTCGCGGGTGCGGACGGCCGGCTCGTGTTCAGCGCGCAGGCGACGCATGTCATCGAATATCGCTCGACCTTCGACGTGTCGCTGCAGTTCCCGGACGGCGTCAATCGTGCGGGGCAGACGGGCGCGCTGTTCGGTGGTTCGGCGGGCCTGCCAAGCTGGCTGGTCAACGCCAATCTCGCCTATCGCGGCACCCGGTTCGAAACCAGCGTCCAGTATCGCTGGATCAGCGAGAGCCACCAGAACAATGCGCAGATCGGCCCGGACGATCCCAGCTACAGCCCGACATTGGTCAACAGCATCAGCAACAATGTCATCCCGGCCACCGGTTATGTGAATTTCAGCGCCAGCTACAATCTGGGCACGCCCCAGAAGCGCAACGAACTCTACATCACGGTCAACAACGTGCTGAACCAGTCGCCGCCGCTGCCGGCGATCAACAACAATGCCTATTACGACCTGCTTGGTCGCTCGTTCAGGGTCGGTGCGCGCATCGCCTTCTGATCGCCGGTACGCGCTTCACGTCCCGGGCGGCGGTGCCGGCCCGGGACCACCGAAAAGAGGGCAGGATATGCGGCATTGGCTGAACGGTCAGGTGCTGGGGGCGGCGTGCGTCGCGGTTGCGGCGATGCCCTTCGGCGGTGCGACGGCGCAGACGCGTGAGACCGCCCCGGTTCGGACCAACGCCGGCTTGGTCGCCGGGGTCGAGATTGCGAGCGGCATGGCATTTAAGGGGGTGCCCTATGCCGCGCCGCCGACCGGCGAGCGCCGCTGGCGCTCGCCGGAACCGGCGATCCGCTGGTCCGGGGTGAAACGGGCCGATCGCTACGGGCCGGCCTGCGCACAGGCACCGCTGCGCGGAATGACCGCCCTGTCCGACGCCAGCCGCGAAGACTGTCTCACCCTCAATGTCTGGACGCCTCGGCCGAAGGCGAATGCACGGCGGCCGGTGATGGTGTGGATCCATGGCGGCGGCTTTGCCAATGGGTCGGGGACGAGCGCGACATTCGAGGGCGAACATTATGCCGCGCGCGGTGTCGTGCTGGTCACGCTCAACTATCGCTTGGGCGTGTTCGGCTTCCTCGCCCATCCCGAACTGACTCGCCAGACGCGGAGCAAGTCGTCGGGCAATTTCGGGCTGGAGGATCAGATTGCCGCATTGCGCTGGGTAAAGGCGAACATCGCCCAGTTCGGCGGCGACCCGGCCAATGTCACGATCTTCGGTCAGTCGGCGGGCGGCGCGAGCGTACTTAACCTCGTCGCGTCACCGCTCACCCGCGGCCTGTTCGGCAAGGCGATCGTCCAGAGCGGCGCGGCGCGGCAGGCGATCGCGCCGGCGACGCTTGCGGATGCCGAGCAACGCGGCGAGGCGTTCGTCGGCACGCAGAGCATCGCCAGCCTGCGCGCGCTGGATCAGGCGGCGTTGATCAAGCTGGCCGCTGCCGGCGGCGGCAGCGGCGGGATCCGGTTCGGACCGTCGATCGATGGCCATGTGCTGACGCGCGACCCGGCCTCCGCGCTGCGGGACCGGCGCGGACCCGCCTTGCCGATGCTGATCGGAAGCAATTCGCGCGAAGGACTCGGCACGCCCGACGCAAGCCGGTTCGCCGACATCGTCGGATCGGCATTCGGTGCCAATGCCGCGCGCGCGCTGGCGCTGTACGGCACGTCCGCCGACCCGCTGCTCGGCACGCCGCAGGAGCAGTTCGCCACGGATTCCACCTTCCGCTGCGGCGCGGTGCAGATCGCCGGGCTCAATGCCGCGGCCGGGGCACCGACCTGGCAATATCAGTTCGAACAGTTCGTGCCGGGGCGCGAAGCGGCGGGGGCCGCGCACTCGTTCGAGGTGCCCTATGTGTTCGGCAACCTGTCCTCCACCGGCTTTTCCGCGGCGGATTATGGACCGGCGGATCGTCGGCTTGCGACCCTGATGACGCACTATTGGACCAACTTCGCCACGACCGGCGATCCCAACGGTCCCGGCTTGCCGCGCTGGCCGCGCTACCAGGCCGGCGCGCGCGCCTATGTGCGGCTGTCGTCCCAACTGCCCGGCGACGCCCAAATCGCCTTCGACCTGCGCGGCGAAGTCTGCCGCCTGTTCCCCGACAGCCTTGCGACGAGGAGATAGACGACCATGCGCGCATTCATGACAAAGGCATTGTCCGCATTGGCGATGGTGGCCGCGGCGACGGCGTTCGGCGCAGTCGCCGCACCGCCCGCATTCGCACAGGCAGAGGCAGCCAAGCCGGTTCCGCCGATGCGCACGCGGCTGCTGACCAGTCTGACCGGGTATGAAGTCAGCGAATATCTCAAGCGCAACGACACGATCTTCGTGCCGGTCGGCCCGACCGAGGTGAATGGCGGATATCCGACCGATGTCGAATATGTGATCCCGCTCGCCTATGCGATGAAGATGGCGGAGAAGGGCGATGGGCTGGTGCTGCCGCATTTGTCCTATTTCTATCCCGGCGGCACGACCACCAGCCCGGCGACGGTCTATGTCTCGACCTCGGACAGCCTGCCCTATCTCAAGGCGCTGACCCGTTCGCTGATCCGTCAGGGGTTTCGGCGGATCGTGTTTCTGACGGCGCACGGCCCGTCGGGTAACACCATGCTGCCGCTGGTGCGCGAGACGTTCGACGAACTGCATGTGCCGGTGGTGTGGATGTCGACGGCGCTGGTCGGCCCGCCGGGATCGGGATCGCGTTCGCCGATGGCGCCGCCGCCCGCCGCGCCTGGTGCCGCGCCGACCCCGCCCGAGGGTGGGCCGGGGAATTTCCGGCACCTTGCCTATGGCGCCTATCAGATCGTCGGCCGCCTCAACGACCTGCCGATCGGACTGAGCCAGCCCAAGCAGGAGTTCGAGAAGGACACGAGCGGCCTGTCGCGCTTCGTCCCGCCCTATAACGGCACGCCGGCGGGCAGTTTCTACGCCGATCCGTCCGAACATGGCGGCTGGGTGTCGCCGGTGACCGAGGCACAGCGCGCGGAATGGGGTCAGAAGGGAGCTGCGCATATCGAGCAGATGGTCGCGGCCTATGACGTGAACGGGATGCTGGCCGCGTTGCGCAAGCGCGATGAGTTCACCCGCAAGCTCGAGCAGAAATATGGCGACCTGCTCCCCGGCTCCGGGAAGTAGCGCGCGCATGAACGCAATGCGGGTCGCCGGCGCGGCGGTGCTTCTGGCGGTGAGCCCGGCATGGGCGCAGCCGCGGGACATGGCGCTGACCGCTGGGTCGGCGCGGGTGGAGATCACGCCGCCCGCGTCCGCACTCGGCCCGACCGATGTCCTGCGCGATCCGCTGTTCGTCCGCGCGATCGTGATCGGCAACGGGGCGAACTGCGCCGTGCTGGTCGGCGCCGATGTCGCCGGACTGCGGAGCGAGTTCGCGCACGATGCGATCGACCGTGCTGCGAAGGTCACGGGATGCGCGCCCGAGAATTTCGTGGTGTCGGCGACGCATACACATAGCGGCGGCGCCGGCCCGCTGCGCGCGTCCAACCCCGATGGCAAGACCGTGGCGGACGCGATCGTCAAGGCGGTGACGGCGGCGCGGGGTGCGATGCGCCCGGCGCGGATCGGCTATGGCACGACGCAGATCGATCTCAACATCAACCGCGACCTGTTTGACGGCGGACGCTGGACGCAGGGCCCGAACCCGCAGGGCGTTTCGAACAAGACGCTGTCGGTGATCGAGCTGCTCGACGCGCGCGACCTGCCGATCGGCGTGTATCTCAACTATGCGATGCATCCGATCCACTTCAACCTGTCGGGCGTGGTCAGCGGGGATTTCGCCGGAGAGGCGTCGCGCTACATCGAGCGGCGTTATGGTGCGTCCACGGTCGCGATCTTTGCGCAGGGCGCATCGGGCGACCAGAACCCGCGCCTCACGCGCGCGCAGAACAAGCTCAGCCGCGTCCGCACCGGCGCGGCCGATTCTGACGACATGCGCCTGACCGCGCCCTTTCCGTGGCACCCATCGACCGAGGGGGCCGATGCGATGCGGCGGCGCTTTGCGGCGATGGACCAGCCGGTGCCGCCGGAGCGGATCGACGCCTATCGCGCGGCCGTGGGAGAGGTCGGGGAAGTCGTCTCGGCCACCGGCACGCTGCTGGGCGAAAGCGCGATCGGCGTGATGCGCTACGACACACCGGCGCTCGCCGGGACGGCGGTGATCCGGGGGGCGCAGCGGACGGTGCAATGCCCGGGTCGCGACCGGCAGGACCGCGCCGATCCAGTACGCGAAGGCGCCTTGCCGCCCTATGCCGATGGCGCCCCCGTCGCGATCCGCGTCGGCATGCTGCGCATCGGCGACATCTACATCAGCACCGTCGACGGCGAGGTGTATAGCGAGATCGGCCTTCGCCTGAAGCGCGAGGCGCCGGTGTCGCGGCTGATGATGACGACCATCGCCAATGGCAGCGCCAATTCGGGCTATATCTATTCCAACCGCGCCGCGCCCGCGCTGACCTTTCAGGTCATCGGATCGCGGCTCAAGCCCGGCTGCGCGGAGGATGCGATCGTGAAGGCTGGCCTTGAGATGATCGCCACGCTGTCGCGCTGACCGATCGCCCCTATCCGCGCTTTGGCAGCAGCGACACCGACGGATCGAACCCGCCCGCCGCAACGCGCTGAAGGTAGCGGGTCGCGCGCCCGAGATAGCCGGGGTCCTTCTCCCAGCGCGCAATCGCGTCGAGCGGGCGGAAGGGCGGATCGACATAGGTCATCGCGTTGAGCGCCTGAAGCGCGACCGAGTCCGACCCGGACGACAGCGTCTGGCGAAACGCGTCGCGCGCGCGCGGGCCTTCGCCGACATGGGTGAGTGCCTCGGCCAGCACGACGCGAACATGCGGCGATGCTTCACGCTCGAGCGCCGCGATCAGCGCCGCGCGCGCCGGTTCTGCGTGCGCCTTGAGGATCACCAGCCCGGTCGCCGCCCAATAGCGCATCACATCATTCGGCGACGCGAGGCCCGCCACCAGATCGGACAGCCCTGCCGGAACGCCCGATGCGGCACGCTCTGCCAGCGCCATGATCCGCGCCAGCGGATAGGCGCCGGGCGCGCGGCTCGCCTCATAGCCCTCAAGCGGCGATCCTTCGGGGATGAAGCCATTGTCGGTGATCGCCAGCATGTGCCGGTCGAGCGCCGTGCGGAACGCCTGCATCCGCGGACGCTGCACGGGATCGCCCGCGAGGTTGCGGGTCTGATCGGGATCAGCGGTGAGGTCGTACAGCTCCTCATAGGCCCGTGGCTCAAATAAGCGCGCCTGCACCGCGTTGAGCTGACCCGCCTGATGCCGCCGATACAGGTCCTGATAGCTGCGCAGCATCAGCGGGAAGGCGTTGACCTGCGCCATCGGGCGATGCGGCATGTAATTGCGGATGTAGCGGTAGCTGCCGTCCGACACCGTCCGCACGAAATCATAGCGCTCGTCCATGCGGTTGCGCATCCCGAACGCGAGCCGCTTCGGCGCGGCGATGGTGCGGCCAAGGAACGGCGTGCCGGGGAGTTCGGCCGGCTGGGCGACGTCGGCGATCGATAACAGGGTGGGGACGAAATCGATGAAGCTGACCGGCGCGGCGATCTCGCTGCCCATCGCCGCCGGGGCATAGTCCGCCCATTTCGCCGGCACATGCACGACCAGCGCGCAGCGCAGCCCGTCTTCGCGGCAGTGCCGCTTCGACCAGGGCAGGCACCCGCCATTGTCGGAATAATAGAAGACGATGGTATCCTCGGCGAGGCCGGCGCGCTCCAGCTCGGCGAGCTTTTCGCCGACCTGCGCGTCCATCTTCTCCATCAGATTATAATAGCTGGCATAGTCGCGCCGGACGGCATCGCTGTCGGGCATGGTGGACGGCACGCGCACGTCCTGCGGCTTCACCCGGCCTTCGGTCACGCCGAACAGGCGGGATTCATGCGTGGTTTCAAAGTTGAACACCGCCATGAACGGCGTGTTCGCGGGCCGGTTGCGGTAATGCGCGGTCGCGCTCGAATCGTCCCAGATCGCCTTGGGATCGACCGTGGCGTTGTAATCGGTCTTCTCGCTGTTGGTGCAGTAATAGCCCGCCGCGCGCAGATGCTGCGGATAGGTCTTGATGAAGGCGGGCAGGGTCGAATCGGCGCGCATGTGATGCGCCGGGCCGTTCGATTCCGGGTGAATGCCGGTCAGCAGGCAGAAGCGCGACGGCGCGCAGACCGGCGCATTGGCGTACACCTTTCGGTACAGCAGACCGCTGCGCGCCATTGCGTCGATGTGCGGCGTGTGCGCCAGCGCGTCGCCATAGGCGCCGATAAAGGGGTTATTGTCCTCGCTCACCAGCCACAGGATGTTGGGGCGTCCACGCGGGTCGGGGCGGGTGCCCGTGCCGGTGGTGGCGCACCCACCGGCGAGACCGGCACCGGCCATCCCGGTCAGCAGCGTGCGGCGATCGATTGGCATCATCCTGTCCCTTACTCGGCTGCCGCTGCGGGCTTTTCGGACCGCAACAATCCCCACAGCACGACGACGCCGATCAGGTCGAACGCGGCGAGCATCACGAACAACGGGCTATAGCCGATCACTTCGGCTAGCCCGCCGACAATCAGCGTGAAGATCGCGCCGCCGATCCATCCGATCGACCCCGCCATGCCGGTGGCGGTGCCGACCGCCTTTTTATCGAACAGGTCGGCCGACAATGTAAGCAGCGCGCCCGACAGCATCTGGTGCGCGAACCCGCCGACGCAAAACAGCGCGATGGCGACCGCAGGGGACGTCGCCAGCCCGATACAGGCGGGTCCGACCATCAGCACTGCGCCCATCGTCACGGTCAGCTTGCGCGAGGTGAGCAGATCGACCCCGAACCAGCGGATCAGCGCCGGCGCTGTCAGTCCGCCGATCAGCGACCCCGCGTCCGCGGCAAGGAAGGGCAACCACGCCCACAGCGCCAGATCCTTCAGATTGAAGTCCCAGACCGTGACCAGATAGAGCGGGATGAAGAAGTTGAACGTCTGCCACGCCGGTTCGGCGAAGAAGCGCGGGATCGCGATCGACCAGAAGCCGCGCGTCCGCACCACGTCGCGCCAGTGCGCGGGGCGCGCGACCACGCCAGCATCGTCGCCTGCCATCTGGATATGCGCAAGCTCGGCCTGGCTCAGCCGCTTGCTCTGCTCGGGGCTGCGATAGACGAAGTACCAGATCGCGGCGAAGACGAGGCTGAGGCCGCCTGTGATCAGGAACGCCGACTGCCACCCGAAATAGAGGATGCAGAATGCCACCAGTGCAGGGGCGATCATGTTGCCGATCGACGACCCCATGTTGAACACGCCGGTCGCCACGGTGCGCTCACGCGGGGGGAACCATTCGGACACGACCTTGAGCCCGCCCGGGATCGCCGCCGCCTCGAAACTGCCTAGCAGGCCGCGCCAGAAGGCGAGGCTGAACCAGCCGGTCGAAAAGGCGTGGCACATATTGGCGATGCCCCAGCCCACGACGAAGATGGCAAAGCCGACCCGCGTGCCGAGCCAGTCGAGGATCGCGCCGCTGAACGTCTGCATGACGGTGTAGGCGGCCTGAAACGAGAAGACGACCCAGCTATATTGCTGGGTATTCATGTCGAACACCTGCATCAGCGTCGGCGCGGCAACCGACAGCGACGAGCGCGCCAGATAGTTCAGGATCGTGCCGACCGTCACCAGCGTGATGATCCACCACCGCAGCCCCATGATCGGCATGCGCCTTTGCTCGTTCACGCCCGCTCTCCCCGTAAGTTGTTGCTAGGGCTGGTTCAGCCCAGTGCCGCGATGTGGCGGTCCAGCGCCGCGCGATCCTCAGCCGTCGGTGCCCAGGGCGAGGCCATCGGCCCGCCGGCGTCGAACAGCGCCGCGACGATCCCCTCGGCTCCCGCCGTGCGCCACAGCGCGGCGAGCGGTTCGGCGCGCGGATCGCTGACATGCGGCGTGTCGCCGCGGACATGGACGATCCACGCCGCCAGCGCGTGCAGGATCGCCGGCGATGCCTTGCCCTGCGCCTGCCGGTCGGCGAGCGTCGCCAGCCAGCGCTGCGGGATCTTCTGCGACCCGTCCATCGCGATCTGTGCCAGCCGGTGCGGCAGGGCCGGGTTGGCAAAGCGCGCGATCAGCGAATCGGCATAGGCCGCCAGATCCTGTTCAGGCGCGGGGGCGAAGCTGTCGGCTGCCTCGTCACGCATCAGGCGGCCGACCAGCGCGCCGATCTCGGGGTCGGCAACCGCCTCGCTCACCAGTTCCAACCCCTTGGCGAGGCCGAGATAGGCCAGCGCCGAATGCGCGCCGTTGAGCATCCGCAGCTTCGCGGTCTCATAGGGGCGGACATCCGCGACGATCTGCGCGCCGGCGGCGTCCCAAGCGGGGCGCGGGCCGGCGAAGCTGTCCTCGATCACCCATTGCCGGAACGGTTCGGTGAACACCGCCGCTTCGTCGCGCAACCCGACTTGTGCCTCCAGCGCATCGAGGTCGGCGGGCTGGCTCGCGGGCACGATCCGGTCGACCATCGAATTGGGGAAGGTGCAGTGAACGGCGCACCACTCGGCCAGCGCGGGGTCGCGCGCCGTCAGCACGCGCAACAGCATGTCGCGCATCCGCGTGCCGTTTTCGGCGAGATTGTCGCAGCTCAGGATCGTCAGACCGTCCAACCCGCCCGTCCGCCGTTGCTCGAGCCCCTGCGCGAAATAGCCGTAGATCGTCTGCGGGGTCGCGCGTGCCGTATCCTCGCGGAGCGAAGCGGGGAGATCGGCGTGGGCGGGGACGAGGTGATAGCCCTTTTCGGTGACGGTCAGCGTCACGACTTGCGTGCGCGGGTCGGCCAGTGCCGCGACCACCCGCTCGGGATGCTCGGGCGCGACGATCGCGTCCCCGACACAGCGGACGAGCCGCGTGACCGGCGCGCCTTCGCCCTTGCTGGTCACGGTGAACAGATGGTCTTGCGGTGCAAGCTGGTCGCGCACCGTCGCGCTGCGCATCGACACGCCGATGATGCGCCAGACGTCGCCCGACGCGGCAATCGCATCCTCGGTCAACACCGCCTGATGCGCGCGGGTGAACGCGCCGATGCCGAGATGGACGATCTGATGCGCCGCGCTGTCGCGGTCATAATCGACCCGGCGGACGGTATCGGGGAGCGTCGCTGCGCTCGCTTGCGCCAGCCTCACAGCTTGTACGCCGCCTTGGCGAGATTGTAGGACAGGTCCTGCGCCAGCTCGGCGGCCTCCCAATCCTCCATGCGGTGTTCGGCAACCAGCCGGGCGAGGAACGCGCAATCGACGCGGCGCGCGACATCGTGACGCGCCGGGATCGACAGGAAGGCGCGCGTGTCGTCGTTGAACCCGACGGTGTTGTAGAAGCCGGCGGTCTCTGTCACCTGCTCGCGGAAACGGCGCATCCCTTCCGGGCTGTCATGGAACCACCAGGCCGGGCCGAGCTTGAGCGCCGGATAATGCCCGGCGAGCGGCGCGAGTTCGCGGGCATAGCTGGTCTCGTCGAGCGTGAAGACGATCACCGACAGGCGCGGGTCGTTGCCATATTTCGACAGCAGGGGGCGCAGCGCGCGGACATATTCGGTCTGCACCGGAATATCCGCGCCCTTGTCGCGACCGAAGCGCGCGAACAGCGTCGGATTGTGATTGCGGAACGATCCCGGGTGGATCTGCATGACCAGCCCGTCCTCGATGCTCATCCCCGCCATCACCGTCAGCATGTGCGCGCGGAACAG
Source organism: uncultured Alphaproteobacteria bacterium (assembly GCA_942493255.1). Taxonomy (GTDB): domain Bacteria; phylum Pseudomonadota; class Alphaproteobacteria; order Sphingomonadales; family Sphingomonadaceae; genus Sphingomonas. The sequence goes on from OW818683.1 coordinate 831,534, forward strand.
TTCTGCGTCGGCGGCGCTGACCGACTCGCCGGTCACCCGGTCGAACAGCGCGCGCGCCTCCGCATCGCTCAGGTCTGCGGTGGCAGCGGTGGGGTGGCCGTGATCGGTCGAGGTCGCGCCCATCGCCGCGAAATAGGCGCGGCGATTGCGGTGCGCGGCGAGATAGCCGTCATAGGCGAAGCAATCCTCACCGGTCAGGTCGGACAGCCGGCGAAGATTGGCGCGAAACCCTTCGAACTCCGGGTCGATCACGGGATCGGGGCGATAGGCGGTGATGACGCGGCCCGACCAGCCGCTCGCAGCGATCTTGCGGTGATGGTCGAGCGGGTCGAGCGGCGATTCGGTGGTGGCGATCACCTCGATCCCGAACCGGTCGAACAGCGCGCGGGGACGGAAATGGTCCTGCGCCAGCTGCTCGCCGATCGCGTCGAAATAGGCGTCGGCGCTGGTCGGATCGAGCCGCTGTTTCATCCCGAACACCTCGGCAAACACCCAGTCGAGCCACAGCCGCGAGGGCGTGCCCCGGAACAAATGATAATGCGCGGCAAAGGTGCGCCATGCTTCGCGCGCGGCCACCTGCGGTTGTTCGCCGCGTGGCGTGACGCCCATCTGCTCCATCGGCACGCCCTGGCTGTAGAGCATGCGCAGGACATAATGGTCGGGGGTCAGCAGCAGTTCGGCGGCGTTGGTGAAGGGCTGGTCGTCCGCAAACCACTGCGGGTCGGTATGACCGTGCGGGCTGATGATGGGGAGGTTCGCGACCTGCGCATAGAGCGTGCGGGCGATGTCCCGTGTGGTCGCATCCGCCGGAAACAGGCGGTCGGGATGCAAGTTCAGCGGGTTCATTTCCCTCTCCATGTTCGTGAAATCGCCCCTTGCCATACAATGTCTGACCAATCTAGTATTGATTGTAAGACGATGCCGAATGGGGCACCGGAGGGGAGTTAAGCCTGAAATGAAGATCACCGCCGCTCGGGTCATCGTGACCTGCCCCGGACGCAATTTCGTGACGCTGAAGATCGAGACCGATCAGGGCGTGTACGGCATCGGCGACGCCACGCTGAACGGGCGTGAACTGTCGGTCGTCTCCTACCTTCAGGATCACGTCGCGCCGTGCCTGATCGGCATGGACCCGCGGCGGATCGAGGATATCTGGCAGTATCTGTATCGCGGTGCCTATTGGCGGCGCGGTCCGGTGACGATGCGCGCGATCGCCGCGGTCGATGTCGCGCTGTGGGACATCAAGGCCAAGATGGCGAATATGCCGCTCTACCAGCTGCTCGGCGGACGCAGCCGGGACGGGGTGATGGTCTATGGTCATGCCAACGGGTCTGACATCGAGGAAACCGTCGATGCGGTCGGCCAGTATATCGACATGGGCTACAAGGCGATCCGTGCGCAGACCGGCGTGCCGGGGATCAAGGACGCGTACGGCGTCGGGCGTGGCACGATGTATTACGAGCCCGCCGATGCCGCGCTCCCCTCAGTCACCGGCTGGGATACGCGCAAGGCGCTGAACTACATTCCGAAGATGTTCGACAAGGTGCGCGCGACCTATGGCTTCGACCATCACCTGCTGCATGACGGCCATCACCGCTACACCCCGCAGGAAGCCGCCAATCTCGGCAAGATGCTCGAACCCTATCAGCTGTTCTGGCTGGAGGACGTGACCCCGGCGGAGAATCAGGAAGCGTTCAAGCTGGTCCGTCAGCACACGGTGACACCGCTGGCCGTGGGCGAGATCTTCAACACGATCTGGGACGCGAAGGATCTGATCCAGAACCAGCTGATCGACTATATCCGCACCACCATCGTTGGCGCGGGCGGCGTCACGCATCTGCGCCGCATCGCCGATCTGGCGTCGCTCTATCAGGTGCGGACCGGCTGCCATGGCGCGACCGACCTGTCGCCGGTGACGATGGGCACCGCGCTGCACTTCGACACCTGGGTCCCGAATTTCGGTATTCAGGAATATATGCGCCATACCGAAGAGACCGATGCGGTGTTCCCGCACGACTATCACTTCGACAAGGGCTACCTGTTCTGCGGCGAAGCGCCGGGTCACGGCGTCGACATCAATGAGGAGCTGGCGGCCAAATATCCCTACAAGCCGGCCTATCTCCCGGTCGCGCGGCTCGAAGATGGCAGCATGTGGAACTGGTGAGACACCGTTCGACACCGACCCCATGATGACAGGACGCTGACCATGCCCACGACCCGAACGCTCCGCCTCGCTACCTCAATCCTGGCGGCCGGCGCTGTGTTGGGCGGGTGCGCAGCGACGCGCGACGCCGCGCAGGCGCCGACGCAGCCGGTGGTCGCGGCGCGGGGCAAGCCGATCCTGACGGTCGCCGGGCTGCGGTTCAAGGACCTCAACGCATCCGGCACGCTCGAGCGTTACGAGGACTGGCGGATCGCGCCCGAGTTGCGCGCACGCGATCTGGTCGCGCGGATGACGCTGGCTGAAAAAGCCGGGATGATGCTGATCGCGACGCACAATCCCGATTGCGACGGATCGGTCACGGCGGACGGGCGCGCGCTGATTGAGAAGGAGGAGATGAGCCGCTTCATCCTGCGCGCCACCGTCTCGACCCAGCCCGCCGATTGCTCGGTCAAGCTGACCGGTTTCCGCCTGCGCGGCGGCTATCGCCAGACCCCCGACCAGATGGCGCGCTTCACCAATGCGGTGCAGGAACTGCGTGAGGGGACGCGGCTCGGCATCCCGGCGTTGTTCAAGGACAATGCCCGCAACCATGTCGAGGTCAGCCCGACCTTTGGCATTGGGCAGGGGGCGGGGGCGTTCACCGAATTTCCCAAGGAGGCGGGCCTCGCCGCCGCCGCGCTCGGTGCTGCTGCGCCGCCGCGCGCCGATGCCGGTGCGCCGCCCGCCGGATTGCGCGGCGACATGGGCGTCATCCGCGATTTCACGCGCGTGATGGGGCAGGAATGGCGTGCGATCGGGCTGCGCGGCATGTACGGATACATGGCCGATTTCGGCACCGAACCGCGCTGGTCGCGCTTCCACGAGACGTTCAGCGAGGATGCCGATCTGGTCGGCGATATCGTGTCATCGCTGGTCGAGGGGCTTCAGGGCCGCAAACAGGCGAACGGCCTCGCCCTGTCTCCCGCGACCCATGTCAGCATGACGCTCAAGCACTTCCCGGGCGGCGGGCCGCAACAGCTCGGGCTCGACGCGCATTACAGTTTCGGCAAGGACCAGTTCTACACCGACCCGAGCGGCCGCTATGGCTTCGATTATCACCTGCGCCCGTTCGAGCGCGCGATCCGCGCAGGCGTCGGGTCGATCATGCCCTATTATGGCGTTCCGGTGGACGCGCGCCACAACGGCCGCGATGTCGAGAGCATCGGCATGGCGTTCTCGCGCCAGATCGTCACCGGCATCCTGCGCGATGAGCTGGGGTTCAAGGGCTATGTGAACTCCGACAGCGGGATCATCGAGGAACGCGGCTGGGGGCTGGAGGACAGCCGGATCAACCCCGCGACCGGGCGTAACTACACCGTCGCCGACCGTACCGCGCTGGCGATCCGCGCGGGGACCGATGTGCTGTCGGAGTTTCGCAGCAAGGACACGATCATCGACCTGGTCCGCGCCGGCGCGCTGGACGAAACACGCGACCTGAACCCCGCGATGGAGCGGCTACTGACCGAGCAATTCGCGCTCGGCCTGTTCGAAAATCCCTATGTCGATGCCGGTGCGGCGGCAGGCGCGATCGGCACGGCGGCGAACCGCGAACTGGGGCTGGAGATGCAGCGCCGCTCGCTGGTGCTGCTGCAGAATCAGGCGATCGATGGCGCACCGGTGCTCCCGCTCGCGGCGAACAGCCGGATCTATACGATGGGCTTTGTCGGAGCGGACTTCACCCGGCGCGGCTTCGTCGCGACCGACGGCAATTACGACGCGGCCAAGGGCGAGACGCGCCCGCGCGTGCCGGACGGCACGCAGTTCGCAGTCATCAACGTCCGCGTCAACAACAACCCCGCCCGCCGCTATTCGAGCAAGGATGCGCAGACCGGCCGCCGCGCGATCGACCCGTCGGTGACGATCCTCGACCGCGCTACCGGCAAGCGCCAGCAAAGCTGGAGCGAACAGGATCCCTGCGCCGCGCCCGACGCCGATCCGAAGCGCGCGTGTGTCGACGACAATCTGATCTTCGGCGGCAGCTTTCCGTGGGAGGCGGGGATGCTGTCCTTCTCGGCCATGGCGCAGGCGCAGAGCTGGTCGGTCTATCCCTCGCTCGCCGATATTCAGGGTGTGATCCGCGAGATCGGCGACCCGCGCCGCGTGATCCTCAACATCTATTTCCGCCAGCCTTATGTGCTGGATGCGGAAAGCGGGCTGCGCGGGACCGGGGCGATTCTGGCGAGCTTTGGCGCGAGCGACGCGGCGCAGATCGACGTGCTAACCGGGCGGCGGGCGCCGGCGGGGCGGTTGCCATTCGCGCTGCCCGCATCACTGGCTGCGGTCGATCGCCAGCATTCCGACGCGCCGGGCTATGGCGAGACGGCGCAGGGGACGCTCTACCCTTATGGTTTCGGCCTGACTTATCGCTAAGCCGGAGCCGTGCGTTCAGGCGAGCGCCTGGACGTAGCGCGCGCGCTTCGATGCCGACATCTTGCGCGCTTCTTCGATCGCGCGCTCTTCGGTGGCGAACAACAGGCTGTCGAGCACCGCCGACAGATGCGCGCGCATCGCCGCCCGCGCGGTCGCCGGGTTGCGCGTGCGCAGTGCGTCGAGAATCACCTGATGCTCGTCGACCACCGGCTTGACGTTGGCCGACCGCGCCTTGGCATAGAGCAGCGCGCTTTCCGGCGACTTGGCCCGCAGCGACCACAGCGTGTCGATCAGGTTGACCATCGCCGCATTGCGCGTCGCCCCGGCGATCGTCAGGTGAAATTGGTGATCGGCGTCTTCGGTGCCGGCATTGCGCTCATTCTCGCGCGCCATCTCGTCGATCAGCTTTGCCAGCGTGTCGAGTTCCTCATCGGTGATGTGCGCCGCCGCGAGTGCCGCCGCCTCGCCCTCGATCAACAGCCGCGCTTCGGTCAGCTCGAATGCGGTGACGTTGAACTGTGCCTGACCCGCAGTGCTGGGCAGGCCGCGCAGATAGGCGCCCGATCCGACCCGGACCTCGACGATGCCCTGAACTTCCAGCGCGATGATCGCCTCGCGGATCGTCGGCCGGCTGACATTATACTCGATCGCCAGCTCGCGTTCGGTCGGAAGGCGGTCGCCGGGCTGGTAGCGGCCGCTCGCGAACACCTCCAGCAATCGCCGCGCAATTGCCTGGTACAGCCGATCTCTGCCGCCTTCGCCGTCGTTCGCCATTGTTACTCTCGATCATTCTGGCCTGAAGGCCATTTCCGTACAGCTACCGTGATATCGCCCGATTGGCCAGACCCGTCCGGCCATCCTCACGACGCGATCCTGTGGGGATTTGGATGCGGCACATACAAAAGCTCTTTTATGCGCAGCGTGGGTATGGCATGACCAATTATATCGTATCGTCCTGACCATATGGAAGAATGGACGCGCGCTGAGAGAGGGAGACTGAGATGAACTGTGCGAAATTGGTAAGTTCGGCCGCGCGCACCGCGCTGATCGTCGGGTGCGCAGGCTTTGCCGCTCCGGCGTTCGCGCAGGATGCCGCGCCCGCCGATACTGGTGCGGCTTCGGACGAAATCGTCATCACCGCCCAGAAGCGCGAACAGAATGTCCTCGACGTTCCGGTCGCGGTTTCGGTCGTCAACCAGACGGTGCTGGACGCGGCGCAGGTCAACGATTTTTCCGGCCTGACCAATGTGTCGCCGTCGCTGACGATCACCGCCAGCGGCAACCAGAACCAGAATACCGTCTCGCTGCGCGGCATCGGCACGTTCAGCTTCTCGACCTCGGTCGAGCCGTCGGTGCTGGTGATGGTCGACGAAGTTCCGCTGCTCCTGCCGGGACAGGCGTTCGGCAACCTGACCGACGTGGCGCGGATCGAAGTGCTGCGCGGACCGCAGGGCACGCTGTTCGGGAAGAGCGCGTCGGCGGGCGTCATCAGCATCACGACCGAGGCCCCGACCAGCACGCTGACCGGATCGGCCGAACTGATGGCGACGGCGGACGACGAATATAAGGTCCAGGCGGGCCTGTCGGGGCCGATCGGTCCGGATGGCGGCTTTCGCGTGTCGGGTTATTATTCCGATTTCGGTGGCTATATCAATAATTTGCACACGGGTAACAAGCTCGGCCAGCTCGAAAGCTGGGGCGTCCGCGGCAAGTTCGACTATCGCATCGGCGCGCTCGATCTCAGCCTGATCGCCGACTATGGCGACTCCTACGGCAATGGCGGCGTCGATACCTTCCGCCGCCTCGATCAGCGCAACGCAGCCGGAAACCCGGTCAACACCAGCTATAACCTGACCGGGATCACCCCCGGACCCGACAACGTCAACGTCCGGATCAATGACGAGCAGGTCAATGACAGCGATCAGCTGCTCCTCGCGGCCAAACTCAACCTCGATCTCGGCTTTGCGACCCTGTCCTCGATCACCAGCTTCCAGAACTGGAACTACTATATCGAGAATGATCAGGATCTGACGCCCAGCCCGTCGATCCTGCAGCTGTCCTCCTATGACGTGAAGAGCGTGACGCAGGAGCTGCGGCTGACCTCGGCGCCGACCGAGCCGTTCGAATATATGGTCGGCCTCTATTACAGCGATGGCGGCACCGATCGCACCTTCGTCCGCCTCGCACCGAACACCCCGCCGCTGCGCCAGAACTGGGCGTCGACCGGCAACAGCCGCAGCTATGCCGGCTTCGTTCAGCTGGGCTTCGACCTGTCGCCGACGACCAAGCTGTCCGGCGGCGCACGCATCAACCATGAGAAGATCGACATCCGCTTCCAGGACAACCGTACCGCCACGCCGGTGGTGTTCAGCGGAGACGATTCCGAAACCGCCTTTACCTGGAAGGTCGCCCTGCAGCACGACTTCTCGGACGATTTGATGGCGTTCGCCTCGGTCGCGACCGGCTATAAGGGCCAGGCCTATGACGTCGCGTCGGGCTTTGACCAGCGCCGCGCGATCAATCCGATCCGCTCGGAATCGAGCATGAACTATGAAGTCGGGATCAAGGGCCGCGCGTTCGATCGGCGCGCGCAATTCCAGCTGGTCGCGTTCTGGACCGACTATGACGATTTCCAGGCACAGGGCATCAACAACACGGTCGTGCCGCAACAGTTCGAACTGACCAATGTCGGCAAGCTTCGCTCACGCGGCGTCGAGTTCGAAGCATCGGTCAATCCGACCGATGGCCTGACCCTGTTCGGGTCGGCGGCCTATATCGACGCGCGGGTCCGTGAATATCCCAATGCCCAATGCTATTATGGGCAGACGGTTGCCGAGGGCTGCGTGCTCGATACCGCCAGCGGTCAGTTCCGGCAGGATCTGGCGGGCAAGAAGCTGGCCAACTCGCCCGACTTCAAGTTCAACTTCGGGTTCAAATACGAAGCGCCGATCACCGAGAGCCTCGAACTGGTCACCGACGGCAATTATGTGTGGCAGAGCTCGGTCGGTGCCTTGAGCCAGAATCCGCGCGCGGTGATCGATGCCTATGGCATCGCCAACGCGTCGATCGGGGTGCAGGACAAGGATGGCGACTGGCGCGTCAGCTTCTTCGTCAACAACCTGTTCGATCAGGATTATGTGACCTCGCTGATCGACAATACGACGACGCGCGACGCGCCGTACATCATCTACCAGCAGGTGCCGCGCAACTATAAGCGCTATGTCGGCGTCCGCGCGCGGATCGGCTTCTGATAGCGATGACGGGCCGGGCGCTTGCCGTCCGGCCCGTTTCCTGTTCGGCCAGATGGAGCGGACAAATCCCCGCTTCCCATGCGATGATTGAGGTTCCTATGCGCACACGGGTCCAGAGCTTGAAGACGACTGCGGCGGCGATCGCGATCCTGTCCTCCGCCTGTTCGGTCGCCGTGGCATCGCCGCGCGATCCGGCCGGGGCTGCGGATGCCGGGCCGCGGGCGCGCACCGTTCTGGCCGAGGGGTGGCAGTTCAACTTCGTCGGGGAAGCTGGCCCGGACGCGCACAATCCCAAGCCGGAGAACTGGCAGCAGGTTTCGGTCCCGCACACCTGGAACCGGGTCGGCTATTATTTGTCCGACCCGCAAACCCATGTGAACAGCGCGCAGAGCGTCAACAAGGCGCAGGGGGTGGGCTGGTATCATCTGTCCTTCACCCCGGCTGCGGATGGCGCAGGTAAGCGCGCGTTCCTCGAATTCGATGCGGCGAGCCGCACAGCCGAAGTCTGGCTCAACGGCGTGCGGTTGGGCGAGCATCGCAACCCCTTTGGCCGCTTCCGCCTCGATGCGACCGACGCGATCCGCTTCGGGCAGGCCAATTCGCTCTACGTAAAGGTCGACAACAGCCAGCCGCGCTTCGGCAACAGCACGGCCGATGTGCTGCCGATGACCGGCGACTTCTTCGTGCGCGGCGGCCTGTATCGTCCGGTCAGTCTGGTGCTGGCGAATCCGGTGCATATCGACCTGCTCGATTCGGGCGGGCCGGGTGTCTATGCCGCGACGCGCAGCGCCGATGCGGGCAGCGCGACGATCGATCTGGTTGCGCGGCTCAGGAACGATAGCGGCGCCGCGCGCGACGTGACCGTTGATGTGCAATTGCTCGACGATACGGGCAAGGCGGTCGCGCGCTGGCGTCACGCCGGGCAGGTGGCGCCGGGTGCTCCAGCGGAGATCAAGGGCGCGCTGAGCGTTGCCAATCCGCGGCTGTGGAACGGCACCGCCGACCCCTATCTCCACACGCTGCGGGTCGAGGTTCGCGGCGCGGACGGCGCGTTGCTCGACGCGCTCGACCAGCGCTTCGGCATCCGCACGATGCGGCTCGACGCCAATGAAGGCTTCATCCTCAACGGCAAGCGCGTGCCGCTGGTCGGCGTCGGTATCCATCAGGATAGCGAAGCGTCGGACTGGGCGGTCAGCTATGCCGATGTCGCCGAGACGGTCGATATCCTGCGCGACATGGGCGCGAACAGCATTCGCCTCGCGCACTACCAGCATGGCCAGCCGATCCACGAACTCGCCGATCGCCACGGCATCGTGCTGTGGGATGAGATCGGCCTCGTCACCGCCTGGACGAACGCGAAGGATCAGGTCGAAACCCCCGATGGCATCCGTCGCAATGCGCGGGTGCAGTTGGAGGATCTGATCAAGCAGAATTACAACCACGCCTCAGTCGGCGTGTGGGGCATTGCGAACGAGGTCGATTTCGGCCCCGGTCGCCCCGATTTTCTGGGTCGTCCCCCCGAAGTGCTGGCCGATCCGCTGCCGCTGCTCAAGGACCTGTACGGGCAAGCGAAGGCGATCGACCCGATGCGCCCGGTGGTGCTCGCGCAATGTTGCGAGGAGCGCGGGCTGCGCGACGTGCCGCCGGTTGCCGATACGGTCGATGCGGTCGGCGCGAACCGCTATTATGGCTGGTATTACGGCAAGCCGCACGAGCTGGGCGCGCATCTCGACGCGCTGCGCGCCAAGCGGCCAAACCAGCCGGTGTCGATCAGCGAGATCGGCGCGGGCGGCGCGCCCAACATGCAGTCCGACAATCCCACCGGCGGCCCGATCGAATCCGCTGGCCGCACCCAGCCCGAAGCCTTCTTCTCCTGGTACCATGAGGAAAGCTGGAAGGTGATGAGGGACCGCCGCGACCTGTGGGGGATCTGGTTGTGGAACGGGTTCGATTTCGGATCGACCGTGCGGCGCGAGGGCGATGCGCAGGACATCAATACCAAGGGCGTGGTGACCTATGATCGCAAGATCAAAAAGGACGCCTTCTACTTCTATCGCGCCAACTGGTCGGACAAGCCCACCGTCCATGTGACCGGCCGACGCTATGTCGACCGCGCCTATCCGGTGACCGAGGTGCGCGTGTACAGCAACGCACCGCAGACGGTGCTGAGCGTCAACGGGCGCGAGATCGGGCGGATGGCCGACTGCCCCGACCGCGTCTGCGTGTGGAGCGACGTGCGGCTGAAACCCGGCGCGAACCGGATCGAGGCGAAGGGTGCGTTCGCGTCTGGCACGGTCGCCGACCGCATCGACTGGACGCTCGATACGGCGCAGGCGCGCAGCTTCCGCATCGACAGCGGCGCGATCGTCGCGGCCAAGGCGGACAAGCGGTTCGGTTCTGACCATTTCTTTGTCGGCGGCGCTGCGGGCACCGCCGATACGCCGGGCGGTCGCGGGCGCCAGCCGGTGCTGGTCGCGATCGCCGGGACCGATCGTCGCGATGTCGTCGCCAGCTTCCGCAGCGGCAGCGCGTTCGGCTACCGCATCCCCGCCGCCAATGGCCGCTATCGCGTGACGCTAAGCTTTATCGAGCCCAAGGAAGCGCAGGGCGCGCGGGTGTTCGACGTGACCGCCAATGGCACTGTGGCGCTCAAGGATTTCGACATTCATGCAAAGGCGGGCGCGCCGCTGACTGCGGTTCGCGAACAGTTCGACGCCGACGTGACCGGCGGCATGCTCGACCTGCAGTTCGTTGCGTGTCGGGGTGAGGCGATCGTCTCGGCGATCGAGGTCGAGCCGCTGGCGGACTGAACGGCGACGCGGACTGTTCAGCCGCTCGCGTGCGGGACGCGCACGATGCAGCGGAATCCGACATGGCTCGTCGATGTGTCGATCGGCTGGGGATATCGGGCCGCCGGGCGGTAGCGCTGGCAGTAATTCGGCGCGCATAAATGCGACCCGCCCTTGAGCACCCGCCGCGGGATCCGCACCTGCGGCGTGGCCGGGTCGAAACTCTCCGATTCCGCCCCGCCGCGCGGCTTTTCGGGCACGCAGCAGGGCGCCGCTGACTTGGCGGCGTCCGTCGAGGGCAGGGCGTACCAGTCGCTCGTCCATTCCCAGACATTGCCGATCATGTCGAACAGACCATAGCCGTTCGCCGGGAAGCTCCGCACCGGCGAGGTCCGCTCCCATCCATCCAGAAGCTGATTGGCGTGGGGAAACTCACCCTGCCAATAATTGGCCAGCATCGCGCCATGGGGGGAGAGTTCATCGCCCCACGCATAGACCGCGCGGTCCAGCCCGCCACGCGCCGCAAACTCCCATTCGGCTTCGCTCGGCAGCGCCTTTCCGGCCCAGGCTGCATAGGCTTCCGCGTCTTCGCAGGCGATATGAACCACCGGGTGCGTATCCAATCCGTCCAGCGAACTGTCCGCCCCGAGCGGATGGCGCCAATCCGCACCGAACACGAAATGCCACCAGAGCAGCGGGTTTTGCAGCGGTATCGGGGTCGCCGTGCGTTGAAAGACGAGCGATCCGGCCTTCGCCATCTCGGGCGGCATTCCCGGATAGTCCCGCGGATCCGGAGCGCGCTCGGCGAGCGTCACATAGCCGGTTTCCGCAACGAAACGGCCAAAGTCGGCGTTCGTCACCGGCGCCGTATCGATCCAGAAGCTCTCGACGCTGGCACGCCGCACCGGCGCCTCTTCCGGGTAGAAGTCATCCGACCCCATCGAAAACGCGCCGCCCGGCACGAAGCACATACCGTGCAGCGCGCCGGGCGCGGATTGTTCAGTTCCACTCATACAGCCTTCCCTACATCAGCGGTGCGATGCGGCAAAAGGCTGCGCTTGGCGGGGAGGTGATGATCTCAGGCGATCGTCTGCCCCGCCTTGTGGATCAGCGACGGGTTAGTGGTCACGCCGTCCAGCCGCCCGGCATCCGCCAGCTCGCGAATATCGTTGGTGTCGGCGGTGTCGGCAAAGAACTTCATGCGGCTTGTGCCTCGGTCATGCGCGATCCGTCGGGATTGCGCAGATAGACACCGTGCTCAAGCTGCTGGCGGCGCAGTTCGGCGACATCGATATCGGCCGGCGCGCGATTGCCGCGCACCGATATCTTCGCAGCGCGACCGGCAGCCTCGCCCATCGCCATGCAGGTGGCCATGACCCGGATGGCACCCATCGCTTCGTGGGTGCAGGAAATGCTGCGGCCCGCAACCAGCAGGTTGCTGACCCCCTGTGGCACCAGCGAGCGATAGGGAATGTCGTAGCAGTCGCCGCACCAGATCAGCGTGCAATCCTCATCCCCCGGCCGATGGATGTCGATCGGATAGCTCGCCACCGCGATCGCATCGTCGAAATGACGGCACGAGAGCACATCGTCCTGATCCATGACATACTGCCCGACGATGCGCCGCGTCTCACGAATGCCGAGGAAGGGCGCGGTCTTGGTGAAATAGGCGTTCTCGAACCCGGCGACATAGTTGGTGAGATAGGTGACGATGTCGTCGATCTGGCGGCGGCCCTCGATTTCACCTTCGGTCAGACTTCGCGCGTTGGTGCCGTCGGTGCCTTTGACGCGCGTCATGTTGATCCACACCTCCCCCTTTTTCAGGCCGGTGATGATGATCGTGCGCTCGTTCGGAATCTCCAGCCCGCGCTCCTCGCGCGCCTTGGCGATCAGCTCACGCAGGCCGACCACGATGAACTGATGGTTCTGGCCGAAATATTCGGCCGGAATGAAGTCCGTCAGATAAGTGCGCGCCGCCGGCGGGGATTCGGCGATGGTATTGCGCAGCTTGTCGGTATCGACGCCCGCGAGGCAGAACATCAGCGTCGGCGGCTGCATTCCGCCTTCGCTATTGCCTTTCTCGGTCGGCACGCCGGCCTGGAACGCAACGTCGGCGTCGCCGGTGCAATCGATCACGACCTTGGCGAGGATCGCGCCGCGCCCGCTCTTGCTCTCGGTGATGACGCCGCGGATCGTGCCGTCTTCGACGATCGTCCCGGCAAGGAATGTGTAGAACAGGATGTCGACCCCTGCCTCGGTCAGCATCTCGAGCGCCACCGTCTTGACCGCTTCGGGTTCGACCAGCGTGATCCCCATGTGCAGCGGGCAGGGACGATGCTCGCTCGCGCCGTCGCGTTCGCTGCGCAGCCGTTCGATGAACTTCTGCGGCAGGCCATCGATGATCTGATTGCCCTTCTGGCCAAGGAAGCCGAGCACCGGCAGGCCGATCGTCATGTTGCCGCCGACGAAGCTGCGGCTTTCGATCAACCCGACGCGCAGGCCATCTTCAGCCGCCGCCAGCGCCGCGGTCAGTCCCGACGGGCCGCCACCGACGACGAGCACGTCGTAATTCGCCGTGACCGCCAGGGTGCGGGCGGGTTCCTGAATCGTGCTGACGAACTGCGCTGACATGATGGTTGTCCTGATGTTGAAGGGGTGAGGTGTCGGTGTGATGTTAGCTGGCCGGTGCGTGTGCCTGCGGCACGCGTTCCTCGCGGACCATGGTCCACAGGATGACGATCGCGATCGGATGGAGCAGTGCCATGACGAGGAAGATCTGATGCGCGCCGACGCTGCCGATAAGCTGGCCGACGAAATAGTTGAACACCACCGCGCCCGCCGCGCCGCAGCCGCCGGCGATGCCGAGCACGCTGGCGGCGTTGGCGACCGGAAAGGATTCGGCGATGACGACGCTGATCGTGAACAGCCAGCTGAGCGCCGCTACGGCGACCAGGCTGAACACCAGCAATGTCGTGAATGCACTGGGCAGATAGGGCGTCAGCGCGCACAGCGGGGCGAGCAAGCCGACGACCGTCAGCATCCGCTTGCGGCTGAGCAGCGGGGTGCCCCCGCGGCGAACCATGCGGTCGGACCATGCCGCCGTGGCGATCGCGCCGATATCGGCCGCTAGGAACGGGATCCACCCCACCATGCCGACCTGTTGCAGCGTCAGCCCGGAGTCTTCCTGCAGGTAGCCGGGGAGCCAGAACAGGCAGAAATACCATACCGGATCGCTGACGAAGCGGATCAGCAAAATGCCCCACAGGCTGCGTGTGCGCCATAGCTGTGGCCAGGTGAACTTGGCGCCGTCGCCGGTTTTCGCGGCTGACGCTTCGACATCCTGTCGGATCGACTCCGGCGGGTCGCGGTAGACCAGCCACCAGGCGAGGGCGATCATCAGGCCGATCGCGCCGGCGATGAAGAACACGTTGCGCCAGCCATAAGAGATAGCGACCCAGGCGATCAGCGGCGGCGCGATGATCGCGCCGATCGATCCGCCGGCGACGCACAGGCTATTGGCAGTTGCGCGCAGGCGTCCCGGGAACCAGATGGCGACGACCTTGAGCTGCGCCGGATAATTGGTTGGCTCGGCGGCTCCAAGCATTGCGCGGGAGAGGCCGAACATCCCGATCGTGCGCGCCATGCCGCCACCGATACACGCGAGCGACCAGCCGATGATGCCGATGCCCATGACGTTGCGCGGTCCGAAGCGATCGACCAGCCAGCCGCCGATCGGGTACATCACCGCGTAGCTGATGGTGAACAGGTTGAGCAACATCGCATAGCCGCTGTCATCGAGCTGATACTCGCTCTTCAGCACGGGCTTGAGGATCGCCACGATCTGGCGGTCGAGATAGTTGAAGACGAGCGCCACGAAAATGACGGCGACGATCAGCCAGCGGCGGCGTTCCGGAGTGAGGGTCATGTCATGGTGCTCCGTGGGGCCGGTCAGACCGGGTCGCCATTGCCTGGCGATAGCGTTCTGCGTCCCAGTCGATCAGCGAATCGACGTCCGCCGCGCACAGCGGTGCAATCGGCGAGCCCGGCGGGATGCGCGCGGCGACGTCGGCGAGGCAGCGCAGCATTGCTTCGCTTCCACGCAACGCGTCGTGCGCAAGCAGCACCGCGCTGCCCCGCACGATGATCCAGCGGATCGCTGCGCAATGATCCCGGCGCGCGTCTGCAAGCGCTACGTTGATCTCGTCATAGCGATCGACGACGAGCGGTGCCGGACCGAGGAAAACGACATGGTCGGGGTACAGCGGCCCGCCAGTCGCGATTGCGAGGCTGGTCGGATCGACCGCCAGGCTGATCACGTGCGGATCGGGCACCGCACGAAAACCGGCGATCGACGTTGCGGATGGCGTTCCCTGCGGCGCGAGGGGGGTGCGGGGGGCGATCGACAGCCGCGATACGACTTCGCGCAAGAGCGTATCGGCCTGTGCCACATCGTCGGCAGCGACGATAAGGCCATGGTTGGCGAGGACGAAAATGTCTGCCGAGGTTGCGGCGTGCGCGTCCCGCACTGCCGCCGCGAGTGTCGGGCCGGGCTTGCAATAGCGCACAAAGGCCCAGGCGAGGCCCGACAGGCGTTGCGACAGCTCCGCCTCGGCATCGCTGCGGACGGCATGGGCGATCGCGTCGATGCTGTGGACGTGAACGACGACGCGGTGCGGCAACGCGGCATGGACGAGGGTCTCGATCGAGGGACGCAGGGCGGTCGCGTATCCGTTCTTCACCCGGGGCACGTCACTGGCCGGCATGGCGACGGGGACGAGGATGTCTTGCATATCCGCGTCGGCGAGCCAGGTGCCCGATGCCTTGATCCACATGACATCATCGAGCTTGATCGAGACGTTGCCGCCGGCACCCTGCACCAGGGTCGGGTCGCGTCCCCACTCCGCCGCGCTGGCGCGCAGAGCGGAGAGATTGTCATCGACCGTCATCAACCCTCTCCCGCATCTACATGTCACAACGCCGGTTCTTCGACCGGGTCGCTTAGCTGCCATATATGACGTATTTGCGTCAACAGATGATCGAATACAATCATTTTAAGATTGAATAACGTCATTAAGTGGCGTAGTTCGATCACAACAGGGGTGGGGAGGCGAAGTTGAGCGATTCGGATCGGCATCATCGGATCCTGGAGCTGTTGCGGTCTTCGCCCTTCGCTTCGGCGCGCGACCTTTCCGAAAATCTTCAGGTCTCCGTCGCCACGGTACGCCGCGACATCGACAAGCTGGATGAGCAAGGTCTCGCCCGGAAGGTCTATGGCGGCATTTCCGCGATCGACGGTGCGACTGCACATGGCGTGTTTGCGCGCACCTATGCCGAGCGCAGCGCCGTCGATGTCACCGTCAAGGACGCAATTGCCGCCGAGGCGGCGACCATGGTGCAGGATGGCGATGCCGTGATCGTCCATGGCGGGTCGACGTGCTTCCGGCTGGGCGAGCGTCTCGCCCGGCGTAACATCCGGCTGTTCACGAATTCGATGCCGCTCGCCGCGGTGATCGGTGAAACCGGCACGTGCGCGCTGACCGTGGCGGGCGGCGAGTTGCACCGCGAGCCGCTGATCCTGCATGGCGCGGGCAGTGCGGAGCCGTTCTTTGCTTCCAAATTCTTCCTGAGTGCACAGGGCGCCGACGAGCGCGGGTTGCTGGAATCGCATCCGCTGCTGGTCGATGTCGCGGCGCGCTACGCGGCCTGCGCCGATCGCATCGTCGCGCTCGTCGCCAGTTCGAAATTCGTCGTGGGCGCGCGGCAGGTGTCGCTGCCGTGGAGCCGGATCGACACGATCATCGTCGATGATGGCCTGTCGTCCGAGCATCGCAAGATGCTGGAGGATATGGGGGTCGAACTGCGGATCGTCGCCACGGGTTCGGGCGAGGCGTGATGATCGCCGTTCTCGACTTCGGCAAGACCAACTCGAAGTTGCTGGTCTTTACCGCCGACGGTCAGATCAGCTTCAGTGCGCGGACGCGTCCGGTGTGGCGCGTCGTCGACGGCATCTCCGTCCTCGACGCCGACGCACTGGCGCAGTGGGCGAATGCGGCACTGGTGACAGCCGATGCGGCGCACCCCGGTGCGATTCAGGGGGTGATGGTCGCGGCGCATGGCTGCACATTCGCGCTGACCGATGCCGACGGTCTGGTGCGTCCGATCCTCGACTATGAGCAGGAACTGCCCGGTCCGTTCGCAAACGCGGTGCGGGCGGGCTTGCCGCCCTATGCCGAAACCTTTGCGCCGCCCCGGCCACAGGGGTTCAACTATGGTCGGCATCTTTTGTGGCTCCAGCATCTCGAGCCGCAAGCGCTGGCCCGGACCACCGCGATCCTGGGCTATCCGCAATATTGGAGCTGGCGGCTCGGCGGCCGGCAGGTTGCCGAATACAGCTATATGGGGTGTCACTCGCATATCTGGGCACCGGCGCAGCGCGATTTCGCGTCGGTCGTGTCCGCGAATGGCTGGCGCGAGAAGATGCCCGGCTTTGCCCCGGCGGGGAGCGTGATCGGGGAGCATCCGCTCGCCGGGCGATCGATCGCGGTGCATAATGGCGTTCACGACAGCAATGCCGCGCTTCATGCCTATCGCAGCGTGTCGGACGCGCCGTTCACGCTGATCTCGACCGGCACCTGGGTGATCATCTTCAACCCCGACTGTCCGCTCGACGCGCTCGACGCGCGGTGCGATCATTATTGCAACGTCGATGTGGACGGCGCTCCGGTCCCGACGATCGGGTTCATGGGCGGGCGCGAGTTCGATGTGATCGCGGGCGAAACCGTCGTCGCGGTGGAGCGTGCGCGCATCCAGCGGGCGATCGACGCGCGCATCATGGCCTATCCGGCGTTTGCCGCCGCCGGTCCGTTTGGACATGTCCCGGCGCCGGACCTGCCGGCCATGGCCGATGCCGCCGAACGGGCCGCCGTCGCGATGCTCTACGTCGCGCTGATGACCGACTTTTGCCTGGATTCGATCCAGTCGCGTAACGATCTCGTGATCGATGGCGGGCTCGCCGCCGGGGGTGTGCTGGCGGAATTGCTGGCGCAGCTGCGCCCCGGGCAGATGGTGAAGCAAGCCGAACTGAGCGAGGGCACTGCAGCGGGCGCCGCGGCATTGGCCTTTGCCGCGCATGGCACCCGCATGGCGCTTCCGCGTCCGCATCCGGTCGCGCCGGCCGCGTTCGTCGGGCTGGATGACTATCGGCGCCAGTGGCGCGCCGGTCTGCCGTCGATCGATGGTGAACTGGCCGAGTGCGCTGCATGAGCAGGGCAGTGGTTCTGGGGATCGACGTCGGAACGTCGGGCATCCGCTGCGTGGCGATGGACGCAGCGGGTGACCCGATCGCGGCGGCCTCGCACAGGTTCGTCGACCGGCAGATCGACTCGCGCGATCCGCTGGGCTGGGCCGTGCTGGTCGACCGGACGCTGGCGGACGTGCTGTTGCAGATCGATCGTGACGCGGTGCAGGGCATCGCCATCGACGGGACCTCCGGTTCGTTGCTGGCGATCGATGCACAGGGCAGGCCGCTGGCACCGCCGCTGATGTACAATGATGCGGTGGGTGATGCCGCCATCGTCCGCCGGATCGCGGCGATCGCACCGGCCGCCAGCGCCGCGCATGGCCCCACCTCCGGGCTGGCCAAGGCGATCGTCCTTCAGGCGACATCGGGCGTCGTGCGCCTGCTGCATCAGGCCGACTGGCTCGCCGCACGCCTGACCGGCGAATGGGATGTGGGTGATGAAAACAACGCGCTGAAGACCGGATATGATTGTGTGACCGGGTGCTGGGGCACGTGGATCGCCGAGTCGGGTTTGCGCCAGGACCTGCTGCCGCGCGTCGTCCCTGCCGGTACGCCGATCGCGCCGATCCTGCCCGAACTGGCGGATCGGTTCGGATTGAGCCGGCAGGTGACCATCGTCGCCGGCACGACCGATGGCTGCGCCTCGTTCCTCGCGACCGGCGCGCGTGAGATTGGCGACGGCGTCACCGCGCTCGGATCCTCGCTCACGCTCAAGGTGCTGGCGGATCGCCCGATCTGCTCGCCCGAACATGGCATCTACAGCCACCGTATTGCCGGTGGCTGGCTGGCCGGCGGCGCATCCAATACCGGTGGCCGGGTTCTCGCCGCCTATTTCGATCGCGACCGGCTGGCCGAGCTGTCCGAACATATCGATCCCGACCGCGAAGCCCGGTTCGACTATTATCCGCTGCTGGCAGTAGGCGAGCGGTTTCCGTTCGCCGACCCGGGCCTGTCGCCACGCCTGTCGCCGCGTCCGGTGAACGAGACCGATTTCCTGCATGAATTGCTGGCCGGGATCGCCGCAATCGAGGCCGAGGGCTATTCCCGCCTGACGCAACTTGGCGCGCCGGCGCTGCGGTCGGTTCGCAGCGTGGGCGGCGGCGCGGCCAATCCGAACTGGACGCTGATGCGCCAGCGGCTGCTCGGCGCACCGTTCCTGCCCGCGCGATCGGTCGAGGCGGCAAGTGGTGTCGCGCGGCTCGCGCTGCAGGGCATCGGCCTCGGGATCGCGGCATGAACGCGTCATGTGCCCTGACGTCGACCACGGGCCTTGCCAGCCTCGTCGATCGCTATGACGCGGTCTTCATCGATCAGTTCGGTGTGCTGCACGACGGCTCCGCGCCCTATCCCGGCGCAATCGACACGCTCATCGCGCTGGCCGAGTGCGGAAAGCGGGTCGTGCTGCTGTCCAATTCGGGCAAGCGGTCGGCGAGCAATGTTGCGCGGCTCGACCGGCTCGGCATCCCCGCCAGCCTGTATGCGGGGATCGTGACGTCGGGGGAGGTCGGCTGGTCGATCCTGCGCGACCTGGACCCCGGCCAACGCTGCCTGCTCATCGCGCGCGACGGTGATCGCACGGCAATCGATGGCCTGCCGATCACGCTGGTGGACGACGCCGCCGAGTGCGACATCGTGCTGATCGCGGGGAGCGAGGGCGATCGCATGACGATCGATGCGTATCGCGCACTGCTCGCGCCCGCCGCACGGCGCGGGGTGCCGGCCTATTGCACCAATCCCGATATCCAGATGCTGACGCCCAACGGCCTGCGCTTTGGCGCGGGAGCGATTGCGTCGAGCTATGTCGAACTGGGTGGCGCGGTCACCTGGATCGGCAAGCCCTATCCGGCCATCTATGCTGCTGCGCGCACGCTGGTCCCCGACATCCCCGCCGACCGCATCCTGTGCATCGGCGACAGTATCGAACACGATATCGGCGGCGCGGCGCAGGCGGGTCTCGCCAGTTGTCTCGTGCGCACCGGCATCATCGCCGACGCCACCGACGCCGAACTCGAAACGCAGTTCGCGCAGGCCGACGCCAGACCCGACTTCATCCTATCCCAACTGCGGTGGTGACCATGCCCCAGGAGACAAACATGCAGACCCAGTCGCTCGACGGCAAGATCGCCGCAATCACCGGAGGCGCATCCGGCATCGGGCTGGAAACCGCACGTGCGCTGATTGCGGCGGGGGCGGTCGTCCATTTGCTGGATCGCGACCAGGCCGCGCTGGACGCAGCGGTGGCGGAGCTCGGATCGCAGTGCCGGTCGGTGGTGGTCGACCTGTTCGACTACCCCGCCGTTCAGCAGGCGATCGACGCCATCGTCGCGGCGCACGGCCGGATCGACATCCTCCACGCAAATGCGGGCAGCTATGTCGGTGGCAAGGTGTGGGAAGGCGACGCCAGCCGCTGGGATGCGATGTTGAACCTCAACATCAACGCGACCTTCCAGTCGGTCCGCGCGGTACTGCCCGCGATGATGCACCAGGGCAGCGGCGACGTCATCGTCACCAGCTCGATCGCCGGCGCCATCCCGATCGTGGCTGAGCCGATCTACACCGCCTCGAAACACGCGGTGCAGGCGTTCGTCCACACTGTCCGCCGTCAGGTCGCTCCGCATGGCGTGCGTGTCGCGGCGGTGCTGCCCGGTCCGGTTCACACGCCCTTGCTCAAGGATTGGGATCCCCAGCGGTTGAAGGACGAAATCGCTGCGGGCGCCCTGATGGAGCCGGCCGACGTGGCCGACGCTATCCTGTTCATGGTGACCCGGCGCACCGGCGTGATCGTCCGCGATCTCGTCATCCTGCCGCACGCCTTCGACGTGTGACGCCGCAGCGTCGCGCTTTCTGATCAGACAACAACCTCAATCATCCTACGCCTTTCAAAGGGGGAAGCATGAAGTTCCGATATCTGAGCGGTAGCGCTGCTGCCGCCGTCGCAGTGCTGCTCGCGCCCGCCGCGATCGCGCAGTCCCAGTCGCCCGCCAGCTCGGGCAGTGCTCAAGCAGTTCCGCAACCGGCGTCGCCGGACTCGACGCGTACCGCCGGTGAGGGGACGCTGTCGGGCCAGATCCAGAATACGGCGACCGGCGAGTATCTGCGCAACGCGATCATCGAAATCGTCGATGCGGCGGGCAAGCGCCGTACCGCGACGTCGGGAGACGCTGGCCGCTACGAAATCCGCGACCTTCCCGCTGGCGACACGATGGTGCGCGTCGTCTTCACCGGCTATGCGACGCGCGTGCAGACGGCGCGGATCGCCGCGGGCAGCGCGACGGAACTCGACATCGACATGCAGCCGACCGGGCCGCAGAGTGCCGACAGCGACGAGATCGTCGTGGTTGGCAGCGTGCGCGAGGGCGATGCGCGCGCGATCATGAACCAGCGCCAGTCGATGGATATCAAGAACGTCCTGTCCGCCGAAAGCTATGGCGATATCGACGATGGCAATCCGGCCGAGTTCCTCAAGTTCATGCCAGGCGTGGACACCGACGGGTCGAACGGCACGGCGGTCAACGCATTCCTGCGCGGCATGCCGGCGGATTATACCCAGGTGACGCTCAACGGCGCAGGGCTTGCCACCGCTGACGCGAATACCGGTGCCGGCTCGGCGCGCGTCTTCAGCTTTGAGTCGATGTCGCTCGCCGGGATCGATTCGATCGAGATTTCCAAGACGACGAGCGCGGACGTCGATGCCAACGCGCCGGCCGGCACGATCAACATCCGCACCAAACGGGCGTTCGACCGGCGCAAGCGACTGTTGCAGGTGCGGCTGAGCGGCGCGACGCATGCCGATCTGTTCGACAGCCAGACGCGGACCGGCCCGGACGAGGGCGGCTTTGGCGGTGCCCGCTTCCTGCCCAACGCCGATATCCTCTATTCGGAAAGCCTGTTCGGCAAGCGGCTCGGCGTGCTCGCCAGCCTTGGCTATACCGACACCTATATCGAGCGTGAGGAAATCACCGCCAGCCGCAACTATGTGCCGACGGCGCGCAGTCCGGACCCGCTGGCCATCACGTCGCTTGCCCTGCAGACCCAGGCGCGTGAGACCTCGCGCCTCGCAGCGACGCTCAATCTCGATTTCCGCGCGACCGACCGGCTGATCCTGACGCTCGCGACGAACTTCAACCGCGGTACGGTGTATCAGCAGGAGCTGACGCCGACGGTTACGACCGGGGCGCGGACCGCCGGCGTGACCGGCGATGCTGCGCTCGACTTTACCACCAACCAGTCGGCGAGCACGCGCACGCTCGTGGTCGCCGGCACGGTGCAGTACAAGATCAACAAGACGTTCGCCATCACGCCCGGCTTCGAATGGGAGCATGAGGGGCTGCGCATCGACGGCTTCGCATCCTATTCGCGCGCGACCAGCCGCTATGACAGCCCCGCCAAGGGGCAGGTGACGTCGCTGACCAGCGCAATCGGCTCGACGGGCAATTTCTCGGCCAGTCGTGGCGACATTCTCGACGCGGATTGGACGATCGCGCAGGTCAGCGGTCCCGACTGGGGCGATGCCGCGTCCTTCACGCTGACCGGCCGGCCGACGCTGCGGACCACCAATGGTGCGACGTCCGAAGTCTCGCTCAAGTCCGGCGCGATGAACATCAGCTACGATACCGAGGTCGCCGGGATCCCGGTGGTGTTCAAAACCGGGTTCAAGGTTCAGGACGCCGAATATGCGTTCGACAACCGCTCGGCGGCGAACCAGTACACCTATGTCGGCGCGATGACGAACGCGGAGTTCCTGTCGGCCATCCGCAGCAACAACCAGCTGTCCTTCTCCGACGCAGGTGCCAGCGTCCGGTCGCTGTCGGGCCGCACCGACATCTATCTGCCCAGCATGGGCCGGGTATACGACCTGTTCTCGCAAAATCCGCAGGACTGGCAGCGCAGCTTTACCGCCGCCAACTGGTACAGCGCCAATGTCGAGAACAACGCGCGCTACCGGGAGACAACGGCGGCGGTCTACGGCATGGCCACGGCGACTCCGTTCGAGCAGCTTCGCCTGCGCGCCGGGTTGCGCTGGGAACAGACCCGCACCCGATCCCGCGCGTTCGATCCGCTCTCGGCGGCGGCGGTGCAGGCCGCCGGCTATGCGGTGTCTGCCAGCACGGGTCGCGCAACGACGATCGAAGGGCTGGAATACCAGTATCTCACCAACCCGCGCGTGGATCGGAAGGGGCGGTATGACTTCTTCTTCCCGAGCGCGTCGGCCAAATATCTGTTCGGCCGCAGCACCGAGCTTCAGCTCGGCTACAGCCGCACCATCCTGCGGCCGCCGGTCAGCGTGATTTCAGGCGCATGGACGATCGATGAAGTCGACAACATCATCACCGCACCCAATCCCAGTCTTGAGCCGGCGATCTCGGACAATTTCTCGGCGCGCCTTGCCCGCTATTTCGAGCCGGTGGGGATCGTCGCGATCAACTTCTATCAGAACAAGGTGAAGGGGCTGTTCCAGGAGCAGGAGCTGACCGCGGAAGAGTTCGGCTACACCGGCACCGAATACGCCAACTACACCTTCGTCACGACGACGACGGTCGGCGGGGATGCGGTGAACATCCGCGGGATCGAGTTCGAGTTCAACCACGCGCTCACCTACCTGCCGTCACCGCTCGACGGCCTGTCGATCCGCGGCTCCTACATGTACAACCACCCCGAGGTGCCGATCGTGCGGGTCGCCGACCAGGTCGCGTCCTTCTCGCTGACCTACAGCAAGGGTCCGCTCAAGCTGTTCCTCAACAGCGTGTGGACCGGCGACAAATATCGCAGCACGACGCCGACCTGGTTCGAAGAGCGGATCGATATGAACCTGTCGGGCAGCTACGCTTTCGCGAAGGGATGGGAGGCGTTCTTCTCGCTCCGCAACCTGCTGAACGAGCCGATCAATGTGATCGTGCCGGGCAGCCTCGCCACCACCGGCACGGTGGGCGACCATAGTGCGATCTACATCCACAATGGCCGCAGCGGCACGTTCGGGGTGCGCGCGCGCTTCTAAGCGCGCGCACCGACCGCTCCCACGACCCGATTGCGCAAAGGATCCGTCACTATGCACTTCGACCGCCGGACCATGATCCAGACGGCCAGCGGGCTGGTCCTGCTGGCGGGCTTCGCACCGCAGGGACTATGGGCCGCGCCGCTCGAGGGGGATCCGTTCACGCTTGGCGTGGCATCGGGCGACCCGTGGCCGGACGGCTTCGTGCTGTGGACGCGGCTGGCCCCAAAGCCGATGGAGCGTGGCGGTGGGATGCCGATGAAGGCAGTCGCGGTCAGCTGGGATGTGGCCGAGGATGAACGCTTCGCGAAGATCGCGCAGACCGGCGAAGCCTATGCCCGCCCCGAACTCGGCCACAGCGTTCATGTCGAGGTCGCCGGTCTGAAACCGGGGCGTAGATATTGGTATCGCTTTCGCGTCGGCAGCGCGATGAGCCAGACCGGTACGGTCCGCACCGCGCCGCCGGCCGGCGCACCGGTCGATCGCGTTCGCATCGCGGTTGCCGGATGCCAGCATTGGGAAGGCGGCTATTACACCGCCTTCCAGCATCTCGCGCAGGAGCCCGAACTCGACGCCGTGTTCCACTATGGCGACTATATCTACGAACATTGGGCGCAGCGCGTCTGCCCGAAAACCGACGGCAAGCCGGTCTGCGTGCGCGAGCATATCGGCGATGAAACCTATTCGCTCGACGATTATCGCCTCCGCTATGCGCAGTATAAATCCGACCCGGACTTGCAGGCCGCGCACCGCTCGGTCGCGTTCCTGTCGACCTTTGACGACCATGAGGTCGACAATAATTGGGTCGGCTTTTTCGACGAGACCGGTACGCCGCGCACCGTCTTCCTGCTGCGCCGCTTTGCCGCGATGCAGGCCTGGTATGAGCATATGCCAGTCCGCCGTTCGCAATTCCCGAAAGCACGCGACATGCTTGCCCACCGACGGCTGGATTACGGCAGCCTGCTGCGCATCCATGTGCTCGATACCCGCAGCAACCGCAGCGATCAGGTCTGCGAGGATGGCAAGCGCAAGCCCTGTCCCCCCGCCGCGCATGACGGCGCCACGGTGCTCGGCGAGGAGCAGGAAAAGTGGCTGGATCAGGGGCTGGGCGGCAAGGCGCAGTGGAACCTGCTGGCGCAGCAGATTCTGGTGATGCCGTTCGACCGACGCAAGGCAGACCAGACGGACCCCAACCTCGCCACCGACACCTGGGACGGCTACCGCCCGGCACGCGCGCGCCTGATCGACAGCATTCGCCGAAACCGGCTGTCGAACGTCGTCATCGCCTCGGGCGACTATCACAAGCATTTTGCCGGCACCGTGCCGCTACGCGAGGACGACCTCGACGGCGAAATGGTCGCAACCGAATTCCTCGCAACGTCAATTTCGACCAATGGTGACGGCGGGCCGATCGAGGGCCACGACACGCTGATGCGCAACAATCCGCACGTTGCGCTGTTCGAGGACCAGCGCGGCTACCAGATTTTCGACATCACCAAGGAGCGCTGGCTCACCGAAATCAAGGGTCTGGATCAGGTCAGCCGCCGCGATGGCAAGCTGTCGACCATCGCCAGTTTCGCGGTGACGCCCGATCGGGCAAAGCTCCACAAGGCTTGATCCACCGCGCGCGTTCAGCGCGTCGGGGCACAATATCCATGTGAAATCAGGTGAGGGGCCTGGAGCCAACCATCACACCATAAGCCTTTGAAAGCAAAGGCTTGGTGACCCCTAGGGATGCGGATGAACTTTCCTAACCTATTGATATAAAACAGTAATCAGAGTCATGGGCCGATGGATACCATCTCAGATACCATCGAATTTTTGCGACGATTTGATCCGCCTTAGGGGCCGTAAGTCCGCGCAAATTGCGATTGCCGGGATGGCGCAGAGCCTTGAGCGCGACCCGCAGCTGGAGTCGATACTATCGGCGCGGAAAGCTCAACCGGGAATCTCGATAGAGACCGGGCGGAGGCTTAGTGCCGAGCTGGCATTCAACCACGGCATCGATTTCGGGCGGGGCAGGGACCGCGGCATCGGTCGATAAACGCATTCAGGTCTGCTTTGCGCCCCAATTCCGGCCCTAAGCCGTGCGGTATAGCAATCCTGAATCCTACCATTCGTTCTGCTGAGCGCGTAGGCTTTGCAGTGCGGCGCATTCTCCAACTGCCCTTTCCCGCGCACGGCAGATGGCAGGTCTTTCAGGACTCTGGAGGGGCGCGGTCCACCCCCGACTGGAGGCATAGCCCGGTCAGGGATGGCCGTGTCACAACTTCGCCCTAGTTTGCCACGCAGCTACTATCGTCCGAGCAGAGTGCTTCCGCATCGATATTCACGGTCGACCCGGCGGTCGGCGGCGCTTGAATGCCCGATGGCAGCGGAAGCGTGCGCAGCGCCTGCGGCTGATTCGTTGCCGGATCGACCGAGATCGTCAACGTGCCCGGCGTGAAGGTCAGGGTATAGTTGTCGCCCGCTGACAGGCTGCCCTGGCTGATTGCATATTTGCCGGGTTCCTCACCGTCAGCTCGCGTGAGCGCACCAGACAATTGGTCCCCCGCGACGAGCGAGCCGAGCGTGATCGTGTAAGTCAGCGCAGGATCCGGATCGCGGCTATATTTCTCCTTGTCGTCCGCGCTCAGGTTCAGCCCGCGCTTTGCGATGTCGGCCAGCACGCTCGCGGGGATGGTCAGCGTATAGTTGCCGCTATCGGTGCCAGTGAGGGTCGTTCCAGAGACGCTGACAGTCTTGCCGGTACCCGCATTCTTGTCCGTAAACGCAAACGCGGTACCGCTCGTACCGACAGCGTCGCCCGCTACAACGCCGTTGAGCG
Organism: uncultured Alphaproteobacteria bacterium; assembly: GCA_942493255.1. Classification (GTDB taxonomy): domain Bacteria; phylum Pseudomonadota; class Alphaproteobacteria; order Sphingomonadales; family Sphingomonadaceae; genus Sphingomonas. Next base: position 858,266 of record OW818683.1, read on the forward strand.
CGACCGATCCAGTGGCAGCGGTGGTCCCGTCATAAGTCTTGCCGTTGATGGTGACGGTCGCGGTCAACGCCTTTTGCAGGATGTCGGCGAGCACGATGGCAGGAAGGTTGACGGTATAGTTGCCCGCATCCGCGCCCGACAGGCTGCCACCAACGGCAACGGCCTTGCCTGTACCGGCATTCTTGTCGGCAAAGGTGAAGGTGATCCCACCAGTGCTGACCACATCGCCGCTGACGACGCCGTTTAGCGCAACCGAACCGGTTCCGGCGGTCGTACCGTCATAAGTCTTGCCATTGGCCGAAACCGTAGCGGTCAGAGACTTTTTGAGGATATCGGCCAGCACCGTTGCCGGTAGGCGCACCGTGTAGTTACCGGCATCAGCGCCCGACAGGGTGCCGCCGACTGCGACCGCCTTACCCGCACCGGCATTCTTGTCGGCGAAGGTGAAGGTGATCGCGCCAGTGCTGACCGAGTCCTCCGCAATCACGCCAGACAGAGCGACGCTACCAGTGCCGGTCGTCGTGCCGTCATAGGTTTTTCCGTCTGCGGTGACGTTGGCGGTCAGCGCTTTCTGCAGGATGTCGGCCAGCGCGGAGGCTGGAACCGTCAGCGTGTAGTTGCCGCTATCGCTGCCGGTGAGCGCGGTGCCGGTAATATTGACGGTCTTGCCGGTGCCAGCATTCTTGTCGCTAAAGGTGAAGACCGACCCCGTGGTGCCGACCGCATCGCCCGAAACGACGCCATTGAGCGCGACGCTGCCGGAGGCGGAGGTTGTGCCGTCATAGGTTTTGCCATTGGCGGTGACGGTCGCGGTCAGCGCCTTTTGGAGGATGTCGGCCAAAGCGGAGGCTGGGACCGTCAGCGTGTAATTACCGCTGTCAGCGCCATTCAGCGTGGTGCCGGTGACGTTGACGGTCTTCCCGGTCCCGGCATTCTTGTCGATGAAGGTAAAGACCGAGCCGCCGGTGCCGACGCTATCGCCCGACACGACGCCATTGAGTGCGACCGATCCGGTGGCGGTCGTCGTGCCGTCATAGGTTTTGCCGTTGGCGGAGACCGTGGCGGTGAGCGCTTTTTGCAGAATGTCGGCGAGCGCGGAGGTCGGGACTGTCACCGTGTAATTGGCGCTGTCAGTGCCGGTGAGCGTGGTGCCAGTGATGTTGACGGTCTTGCCTGTGCCCGCATGCTTGTCGGTGAACGTGAAGATCGAGCCGGTCGTCCCGACGCTGTCGCCTAAAACGACCCCGTTGAGCGCGACGCTGCCGGTGGCTGCAGTGGTCCCGTCATAGGTCTTGCCATTGGCGGCGACCGTCGCGGTCAGCGCCTTCTGAAGGATGTCGGCCAGTGCCGAGGCCGGGACGGTCAGCGTGTAATTGCCGCTGTCGGCACCGGAAAGCGTCGTCCCCGTGACGTTGACCGTCTTGCCGGTGCCGGCGTTCTTGTCGGCGAAACTGAGCACTGTTCCAGTCGTTCCCACGGTGTCCCCCGCGACGACGCCATTGAGCGAGACGGTGCCGGTCGCGGCAGTCGTCCCATCATAGGTCTTGCCGTTGACCGAGACAGTCGCGGTCAGCGCCTTTTGCAGGATGTCGGCGAGTACCGAGGCTGGGAGCGTCAGCGTGTAATTGCCGCTGTCCGCGCCATTAAGCGCGGTGCCGGTGACGTTCACCGTCTTGCCGATGCCTGCGTTCTTGTCGCTGAAGGTGAAGACCGATCCGGTGGTACCGACGCTGTCGCCCGCGATGACGCCGTTGAGCGCGATGCTGCCCGAACCCGCGGTGGTGCCATCATAGGTCTTGCTGTTGGCAGTGATGGCGCCGGTGATCGCCTTTTGCAGGATTTCAGCGAGAGCTGTTGCGGGGATGGTCAGCGTATAGTTGCCGCTGTCGGCCCCGTTGAGCGTGGTGCCCGCGACGTTGACGGTCTTGCCGGTGCCCGCGTTCTTGTCGGCGAAGGTGAAAATCGAGCCGGTCGTTCCGACACTGTCGCCGACCAGGACACCGTTGAGGGTGACCGAGCCGGAGCCGGCGGTCGTGCCATCATAGGTTTTGCCGTTGGCCAGGATAAGGCCGGTCACCGTCTTCGGCGTGACGGTTACCAGCCCGGTCGACGGCGCGAAAGCAAGGGCATGGCCCGACTCGCTTTGCAATGACCCGATGGCGATCGTCTGGGCATAGGGTCCGCCTGCGACGCTGGCGCGCTCGGCGAAACCGGCCGACTGGATCAGCGGATTGCCGGAATATGCGCTGGACGCCGTATCGCCAAGAAACGCGCCAGCGACGCCGGCATGATAGCCGCTGACGGCAAATGGGATCGTGGTCGAGCCGGTCAGGTCGGTGCCGTAGACCTTGCTGAAATCAACGGTCGAGAAGGTCAGTGTCGGCTGTTGAACGAAGACATAGCGGTTGCCGACGATCGACGACGGCGTGCGAGAAGCGAGCGTCCCGTTCCAGATCGCGGTATTGCCGCTGTCCAGCCCCCCGAATGTGTTGCCAGCCGGGGCCGCCGAATAGACCAGCCAGCGGCCGGCGCCCGACATGATGCCTGCGCCCCCTTCATTGATGAAGGCGCCCGGCGTCGACAGCACCACCTCGCTGCCCGCGAAGGATCCGTTCGACGTGACGCGGAGGTCTCCTGCGCTGGTGACGGCGGAGATATTCCCCGAGGCGCTGAGGGCACCGTTGATCGACAGGGGGTTGGCAGAGCGAAGATCGATATTCCCTGCGCTCACCGTGATCGGGCCGTCGACAAGGACGCTGGTGCCCTGAACGTTCAGGGCGTCGATGAGGCTGATCGTCCCACGCAGGCCAATTCCGGCATTGCGGACAAGGCCATTGACGAACGGGCTGGCGCCCGTTGCGGACAACAGGCTGCGTGCGGAGAGATTGCTGATCGTCACCGCGCTGTTCATCGCGGAGCGGATGCGCACGTCCGACTGACGATCGGTGCCGCCTTGCAAGGTCGATCCGAAACCGAAGCTGATGCCTGTCGCCGCAGACAGGGTGATCGCTTCGTCGCCGACCCCGTCGCTGTTGCTTTGAAGGACGACGTTGCTGGAGCTTTGAACGCTGCTAGTCGTGGCGGTCAGGTTGATGGCACCCTTGGCCCGAACCTGTCCGCCGCTGATCGCGCCGTTGCCGACCGAAACGGTGCTGCCCGTCGCATTGATGTCGCCGTCGGTCGCGATGCTCGCCCGAAGCTGGACTGCACCGGCAGAGGTGATGTCAAGATTGCCGCCGATCAGCACGTTGGAAAGTGCGGAGCTCGATCCCAGGATTACGCTGCTGCCGCCTAGTGTCGCATTGCCGGTGGCGGTCAGGTTGGCGAGCTGCAATCCTCCGTCCGACGTGACGTCGATCGTCGTGCCGGCGACGAGCTCGTCCACCCGGACCGAGTTCGTGCTCTGATAGTTTCCGAAAGTCGACGAGCCGGCTGCGATTAGCTGGATATTGCCGCTGATCGCCTTGATCGAGATGGCGTCGATCGCCGGAACCTCGATCCGGACGTTGCGACCTGCGGTGAACGTTCCGGCCCGCCCGTCGGTCGTGCTGAACAGCTGCAGCGCCTTGACGTAAATATCCCCGGCAGAACCCGTAGAGACATTTCCGATGCGCAGGCGACCATTGTCGTAAATGCTGAACGAACTCGGCGATCCATCTGTGACAAGCGAAACGCCGTCGTTGCCGAACACATCGCCAGCCGACATGCGCAGGCGCCCATACATGCTTACCGATCCGTCAGCGCTGACGTTGCCACCGGAGAGGATGTGCTCGGAACGAATATCGACATTGCCTGCGGCGACGACACTGCCGAACATCGTCCCGCCTTGCGCAGCGACGCGAATCGAGCCGCCGGACTGGAGTGAAGCGACACCGAAGTCGCCAGCGGTGATATCGATCGGCCCGTCAGCGATGAGAGTGCCCGTGTCCAAGAGACCGTTGACATCCGCATTGATCGCGCCAGCGACGTCAGCTCCGCCACGAAGACGGTGATCGAATGACGAGTTGCCTTTCGACAGGATCAAATCGCCGCTGGTTGTAACGACCTTGTTGCTAGTGTTGATGCCACCGGCAATTCTGACGCTCCCGCCAGTGATCGATGCAGTCTGTGCGTTTGCTGCCAAGGTGCTCATGTCGAAGTTGCGCGACGCGGTCCAGGTGCCGCTCATAGAGATACCGTCACCATCTCGGATCACGATATCCTTGGCACTGAGCACGGTGCCCTCGTACATGCTGTTGTTACTGATGGGTGATGTAACATTTGCAGTTATTTGCACGCCGGGTGCGCCAAGTCCCGCAGTGAGCACGATGCCACGATCGGTCACGGCCGCGCCCGTAGCAGTGATTCTTCCGGAAAGATTTATACCCTGTCTATTGTTGCCGTTTAGCGTGGCGACCGTAACATTCTGACCGGTCAGATTTCCGTGCAGGTGCGCGATGTTGCCCCATTGGGTCTCGCGTCCGGCTGCCGTGATGACGAAGGAAAGCGGACTGCCAGGGGTGGTTTGCACAGTGACCCCGCCCGCTGCGATCACAGCAAGGTCGCCGCCAGCGGAAAGTGTAATGGGAGCGGCGCCATTCAGATCGCTCCAGACGGTGTGACCGATCAGCGCCAGATCGCCCATGCGACCGCCATCGCTACTGCCGTTGGTGGTTGTCGTAATACGCGCGCCCGGGTTGAGCGTGATGCCGTTGCGGGTGGCACCGGAAAAGGAAAGCGCGGTCGGATTGGTCAGAAAATTCGCATCCGTCAAATTCAGCGTGCTGGCGAAGAAAGACCCGGTGTTTGTGACCGAAGATCCTCCAAAAATGATGCCGGCAGTGTTCGTGACATAGACCGCGACATTCGCGTCCGAGCGCAAGTTGCCATAGATGCCGGACGCCCCCGCGCTCAAATCCCGGTTCAACACCGCGATATTATCCGTCCGCCCGCTGACCCCGCTGGTCGCACGCGCATCCTTGAAATCGACCGTATTGCCCGCCGCGATGTCGAAGCCCGTGCCGCTCCAGTTCAGGATCGTGCGGTTGTCCTTCAGGTCGACCCGCAGCGTCTGCGCGCCCGGCGTGCCGGTGGTGGTGAAGGTGGGGTTGGTCGAACCCGGCGCGCCACCGCTGAGGCCGCTGGTCACTGCGGTGACGTTGCCTGTGTCGGGCAGGTTCTGCGCGCGGGCGGGTGCCGCAGCGACGATCAGGCCGGCGGCGAGGATGGTGGTGGCGGACAGCGCGGCGCGCAGGCGAATGGGCTTGGTCATATCGAGTCCCCTGAATTTCAACGGCGCGGAGCGAATTGGGCGGTGAGCGAGAGCAGCAGCCGGTCGGACGCACGGCGCGCTCCGGGCAGGTTCAGCTCGGGATCGTCGGGCCGGGCATAGACGGCCTCAAGCGACATCAGGCCCGGCAGCGTCGCGCGCATGCCGCCGCCCCAGGATTGCAGCTGACGATCGCGCTCGGTGGTGAACACGTCCTCGTTCCAGATCCGGACAGCGTCGTAGAAGCCGAACGCCTGGATGCCGAAGCGGGACTGGATCGGCAACTGCATGCGCGGCTCGACGCGGACGCCAATCGCCTTGTCGCCCGCGGTGACGCCGGGATCATAGCCGCGGCCGATCGTCAGGTTGCCGACCGAAAATTCCTCGAAGCTGAGCAGCGGGCCGCTGGCCCATTGCCCCTGCACCGTCGTCGACACGCTGAACAGGCGGCCGAGCGACACAAAGGCACCGACGCCCCCGCGGACGACCGTGGCGGTGGCGCTGCCCTCGAACCGGCTCGGCGCGTAACCCTGCGGCGTGATGACGCCGCTCTGGGTCGCGTCGAAGATATCGAAGCCCTGGCGCAGTTCGATCGACCCGGACACGCCCCATGCGTCGGGACCGTTGAATTGCGGCGCCCGCTTGCTGCCCGACAGGCGCAGATAGGCGACGCGCAACTTGTCGCGGGTCAATGGCAGACCGTCGGTCACGCCACCGGGATAGAATTTGATGCGTTGCTCGATGATCTCGAACCCGCCGCCCAGATCGGCGTTGCCGCGAACCGAGCGGTGCAGCGGTTGCGACAGATCGACGCCGCCGATCAGCGAGCGCGAGCGCAGGTCGAGCGCGCCGATATCGGGCCGCGACCAGGCATAGCTGAAGCGGGCGCCAAGGGTCAGGCCGCTGTCCAGCCCGAAATAATGGCCAGCCTGAACGGTCTGCTGCTCGTCGGTGTCAAAGGTGGAGGACAGGCCGATAAAGGTGCGGTCCGACATCCCGGTCAACCCAAACAGCTCCGCGCGCACCGAGCCGCTTTCGCGCCCGATCGAGCGCGAGCCACTGTTCTGCACGTTTGCCAGAACCGAGAAGGAGTCGACACGATGTTAAGCTCGCCGATGACTTCGCCCGGCGCGGTTCCGGCGTTGCGTAGCGCCATCGTCACCTGCGTGCCCGGCACGTCGTTTGCCGCGACCAGGATGCTCTCGACCCGGCGGGTGTTGAGCACCGGCATCGCCTTCAGCTGTTCGATCCGGGCGAGGATCGCGGCCGTGCGGCGTCCCTGATTGCCTGTGATCCGTACGTCCACCAGCCTTGCGGGGATCACCATGAGACGCGCCTCGCCGCCCGTCAGCTCCTGCGGCGGGATGGTCACCCCGACGATATAGCCGCGCGCAGACAGCCGTGCCGCGGCTTCATCGCGCAGTCGGCAAAGTTCGGGCAGCGGCTGTTTGCCCGAAGCGGGCAGGAGATCGCCCAGAGGTTCGGCAAGTTCGTCGGGAAGTGGCGATCCATCGGGGAGGGTGAAGCGCAACTCGCTGATCTCAACGCTGATTGCGGCGTCGAACGGGCAATTTCCCGCGCCACCCGGCGTCTCGTCCTTGACCGTCACCCCCGCTGGCGGAACCGGCGCATCAGTTCGTGGCAATTCGATCTGCTCGCGGCTCGGCAACGCGCCGGGGACCGTTTGGGCTATCGCCGGATTGGCAGGAGTCGAGAACACAGCGATGGCGACGCCGAACGACGTCTGAAAAGGCAAACGCAACAATGTACCCCCCGGAACAAAAATTTATTCATTATTGTCCAAAGCGCTAATTGTACGAAACGGATTTTCGGCAGGATTTTGAAGGACTCATGGCTGCCCGCATCGGCTAGGCGCCCGGTGTTACCAAGCCATTCGCCGCGTTGTTTCTCGCTTCTAAAGTCCCGTGCTTTCCAACGGATCTGATCGAGCGAGGCATATCGGCTTTCCTCATACCCGAGCCCAAAATCGTCGAACCGCTACCGGCCAATAGGCGTCGAACGATCTTCGATTCTGAGGCCATTCCCACGAGGAATCGCAAAGAGCCCCGAGGGCATTCCAATGGATGCCACTAGCGCTTCGAAAAAGTGTGAGACAAAAAGTGAGAGCCGCTTTCACCAGATCGTCTGAAATGGCGCAATTCCGCCATTTTCTGCTTGACGATGGTGACCCCTACGGGAATCGAACCCGTGCTTTCAGCCGTGAAAGGGCCGCGTCCTAACCGCTAGACGAAGGGGCCGTGAAGGCGAGGGCGCCGGTTAGGCAAAGCTTTCGCCGCGGTCAAGGGCGAATCGTGCAGTTCAGTCGGCCCAGGCGGCATCGTCGAGATGAATCTCTGCTGCGGGCCGTGCGCCCCAGTCGTCGATCTTGGCGCGGCCCGCGATCCACAGCTTGCGGTCGCGCGGGGCGCCGAGCAGGGCGAGGCCGAGCGGGGTGTCGGCGGCGCGGAAGGCCATTGCCTTGATGCTGCGCCCGTCATCGCCCGCGACGATCGCGCGGACATGGCCGTTGCCGACGATATCGCACTTGATCAGCCGCACCGGTCCCGCAACCACGCGCGGTGCGGGCCAGCCCATGCCATAGGGGCCGCCGGCCTCCATCGCGGTGACGAGGTCGGGATTGACCCCGCCCGGCGCCAGCACCGCATCGAGTAACAGCGCGCGATCGCCCGATGCGCGCTCGACTGCTTCGGCGAGCTTGGCGTTGAGGAATGCGACGAATGCGGGGATCTGATCCTCGGCCACGGTTACGCCCGCCGCCATCGCATGGCCACCGCCCGCGATCAGCAGGCCCGCTTCCTTCGCCGCGATGATCGCCGCGCCGAGATCGACGCCGGAGATCGAGCGGCCCGAGCCCTTGCCGATGCCGTCCTCGCCGATCGCGATGACGATTGCCGGGCGGCCATGCTTTTCCTTGAGCCGACCGGCGACGATGCCGATCACGCCGGGGTGCCAGCCGCGCGCGGCGACGACCGCGACCGCGCCTTCGTGCTCCATCGCTTCGGCGGATTGCTGGACCTCCGCCTCGATCGCGCGGCGTTCCTCGTTGAGGCGGTCGAGTTCCTGCGCGATGCCGCGCGCCTCGTCCATGTCTTGCGTGGTGAGCAGGCGTACACCCAGGTCCGACTTGCCGACGCGGCCGCCAGCATTGATGCGCGGGCCGAGCGCGAAGCCGAGATCGGTGCAGGTCGGGGCGCGCGTCAGGCGGCTCGCCTCGATCAGCGCGTTCATGCCGATGTTGCGGCGCTGCGCCATGACCTTGAGGCCCTGTGCGACGAAGGCGCGATTGAGGCCCTTGAGCGACGCGACATCGGCAACGGTGCCGAGCGCGACGAGGTCGAGCAGATCGAGCAGGCGCGGTTCGGGGCGGCTGGCGAAGAAGCCGCGTGCGCGCAGCAAGCGGACCAAAGCTGCACCGAGCAGCCAGGCGACGCCGACGGCGGCGAGGTGGCCGTGGGCGCGTCCTTCATCCTCGTCGAGGCGGTTGGGATTGACCAGCGCCAGCGCCACCGGAAGCTCCGAGGCGCATTTATGATGGTCGACGACGATCACCTCCGCGCCGACCGCCTTGGCCTCGGCCAGCGCGTCATAGGCCATCGCGCCGCAATCGACGGTGATGATGAGGTCTGCGCCAGCCCGCTTCAGCCGCACCAGCGCCTCGCCCGACGGGCCATAGCCCTCCATCAGGCGATCGGGGATATAGGCCTGAGGATCGAGGCCGAGATCGCGGAGCAGGCGGATCAACAGCGCCGCCGAGGTCGCGCCGTCGACATCATAGTCGCCGAACACGGTGACCTTCTCGCCACGCTGGACCGCATCGGCGAGCCGCTCGGCGGCGCGGTCCATGTCTCGGAAGATCGACGGGTCGGGCATGAAAGCGCGGATGCTGGGGTTGCGATGCGCCTCCAGCTCTTCGCGCGGGCAGCCGCGGGTCAGCAGCAGCTGGGTCACCAGATCGTCGGGCGCAAAGCCGGGGTCGCGCGTGTCCGCCGCCAGCCCCCGCCAGCGCCATGCCTGGCCGAGGATCGAACTATGGACGTTGAGCACGGGAGTCATCGGGGAGCTTTAGCGTGGATTGGCGATGGAGGGAATCAATCCTCCAGGATCTTCGAATGCACCCGCGTGTCGCGCATCAGCAGATAGGTGACCAGCGACACGCCGATCATCGCGGTGACATACCAGTAGAAGCCGCGCTCCATCCCCTGATCCTTGAACCACAAGGCGACATAGGGCGCGGTGCCGCCGAAGATCGCGTTGGCGAGTGCATAGGGCAGGGCGACGCCGAGCGTGCGGATATGCGCCGGGAACATCTCCGCCTTCACCACCGCGTTGATCGAGGTGTAACCGGTGACGATCACCAGCGCGCCGGACATGATGAGGAAGGCGGCGAGCGGGGTCTGCACGCTCTCCAGTGTGGTGAAGATCGGCCAGGTGAAGGCGACGCCGAGCACCCCGAACGCGATCATCAGCGGCTTGCGCCCGATCCGGTCGGACAGCGCGCCGGCGAGCGGCTGAAGGCACATGAACACGAACAGGGCGGCGGCGCTGATTTGGGTCGAGACCTGTTTGGTGAAGGCGCCGGTGCCGCTGAGGAAGGTGAGGAGGTAGACGGAGTAGGCATAGAAGGCGAGCGTGCCGCCGGCGGTGAGCAGCATCACCAGTGCCGCCTCACGCGGATGGCGCAGGAACAGGGCGCCGAAGCTGGACTTGTCCTCCGCCGCCGTGCTGCGGTTGGCGAAGCTCTGCGTCTCGGGCAGGTTGCGGCGGAGCCAGAACACGCCGACCGCGAGCACGCCCCCGATGAAGAAGGGGATGCGCCAGCCCCATTCGGCCAGCGCGCTGTCGGCCATCGCCGCCTGCAGCAGCAACAGCACCGCAAGCGCGACGAGGTGGCCGGAGATCAGCGTCACATATTGGAAGCTGGAGTAGAAACCGCGCCGCTCCTTGCCCGCCATTTCGGAAAGGTAAGTCGCGCTCGCGCCATATTCGCCGCCGACGGAAAGCCCCTGCATCAGCCGCGCGACGACCAGCGACACCGTCGCCCAGGTGCCAATGCTGTCATAGCTGGGCGTCACCGCGATCAGCATCGATCCGCCGCACATCAGTGTCACCGACAGCGTCAGCCCGGCCTTGCGCCCGCGCCGGTCGCCATAAATGCCCATCAGCCACGCGCCGATCGGGCGCATGAAGAAGCCGACCGCGAAGATCGCCCAGACGTTGAGCGCCTGCGCCAGCGGGTCGCCCTTGGGGAAGAAATGCGGGGCGAGATAGCTGCTGAACGCGGCATAGGCGTACCAGTCGTACCATTCGACCAGATTGCCTGCGGAACCGCCGAAGATCGACTTGAGCCGGCGGCGGGTGTCGAGGGCTTCGCTCATCGGCTGACCGCCTGCGCCAACTTGCGCCGGGCAAAGCGTCCGGCCAGCGCGATGGGCGCGGTCCAGCGCCGCCACCAGGGGGCGTCGGGAGTGTAGGACGAGGATTCCATCAGCATCAGGCGCAGTTCCTCGCGGCGATAGGCCCAGTTCGGCATGAACCGCAATTTATCGAGATAGACAACAACACTGCGGTCCCAGTCGACCTCTCGCAGCGTCGATTCGTGCGGCGCGGTCAGGTCGCGCAGGCCCGCTTGCGTCAGCCGCTGCGCCTGGGGCGACAGCGTGCGGGGCGGCGGGCAGGCGGAGTCGCCGAACAGCGTTGCTGCGAGTGCGAGCGCGCTGTCATGGATATCGCCTGCGCCCAGTCGCGCGGCGCAGGCGCGCGCGGCATTGCGCTGTTCATCGCTGCTGCACGCGGTCACCGCGGCGAAATCCGCGATCCATTTGAGCCGATGCCAGTTGGTGCTCGCGCCATGGACCGCGAGATAGACGAGCAGTTCGGGGCGGGCGAGCGTGGGGAGCGATCGGCCGGCGCCGAACGCAACCGATTCGCGCGGAGAGCGGATGCCGAGTTCGGGCACCAGTGCGCGGTTGATGAACAGGCGGGTGTGGAGTTCGACCATCACCCGGTTGCCCGGGTGACGCCAGCCGCTGTCCTTGAGCACATGGTCGAGCGAGCCGGGCGCGGCGCGGTCCTGTCCATCGAGCGAGACATAGCCGAGCGCCTGCATCGCCGCGAACGCATCGGTGCGCGCGGCGGGGTCGATCAGCAGGTCGATGTCGTGCGACGCCTTGGCCCCGACATTGCCATAGGCCAGCAGGGCAAGCGCCGGCCCCTTGACCGTGATCCAGTCGATTCCCCGTTCCGTGAACGCTTCGCCGATGCGGCAGAGTTCGGCGGCTTGCACCATCGAAAGAATCCCGTCGCGGCGCGCGATTGCGGCACCGCGCTCGGCAATCTCAGCTGGGACGGTGGCGACGCTGCGCAACGCTCCGGCAACCAGCGGCATGATGCGGTGCCGCGTCGCGTCGGTAAACACCGCATCCCAGTCGCTGACCTGCTGTGCGGCGGCGGCGATCGCGGTGCGGCGTGCGGCATCGTCGGGCCAGCGGCACGCGGCGCTCAGGAAGCCAAAGGCACCTGTCGCATCAGTCGCAGCCCGCGGCATTGGCACCCGTCACCCCCCGAATTCCCTGCGCCCGAACCCCCGTCCGCACGTTGTCTGCCTTCAGAACGATCCTGGCACTTCACGTTGCGCCGTATTCGGGCGGGTTGGGCTCAGCAGTTCGAAACCAGCCGTCGGTATCGGGGTACGGTCCGCCGAGAGGGTCGCGGCAGCGCCGATCGGGGTGCAGGCGCGGCCACCCAGGAAATTGAGTGCTGCCTTGATCGATGCCTCCTGCGGATCACCCAGCGGTCGGGTAACGTCGTCGCTTGCCTGACATGTGGCACCCATGAATCCGGCAAGACCTGTGTAATAGGCGCCTTGTCGGGCGCTGTTCTCAGTGGCGAAGGCGACGACCCGGAGACGATCGTCACACGCGCTGCGGTCGATCGCGATCTGGCCCACCGGCTTGCCATAGGTATTGGTTCCCACGAGCGCGGCGCGATTGCCGAGATAAGGGATGAAGGTGTTCATCACCAGCTCGCTCGCTGATGCGCTCCCGCCAGTGCCGATGAACGCGATACGCGTCGGCGCGATCGATTCGGGTTGCGGATTGAAGAACGCAGTTTCGTTGTTCGACGCCTTGGACGCGCGGAACGTCGTATAGTTTGCCACCTGGCTCGCCGTCTTGTCGCGGGCGAGCAGGTTGTTGATCAGCGTCGCGATCGAAACGAGCCCGCCACCATTGTAGCGTAGGTCGATGATCACCTCGGTCACGCCCTGCGCCCGGAAATCGGCGAAGGCGGCGCGCAGCGGCGATTCGGCGGTGTTGATGAAGGTGCGCAGGTTGACATAGCCGACCTTCTTGCCGCCATCGTCGATCACCTTGGCGCCATAGCGCGCCGAGACCGGAGTGAGCGTGTAGTCCGCCTTGGTCACTGTCGCGGTCTGTTCAGCGCCTCCGGCCGGACGGAAACGGAACGCGCGCGTGTTGCCGTCCAGCGCGCTGTTCAGCCCTGCCGTGCCTTCGGTCGCAAGGATGTCGCTGACATTGCGCAGCGCGCCGGTGCTGGCGCCGATGGCCAGAATCTCGGTCCCGCGATCGATTCCGGCGGTCAGCGCCGGGGTGTTTTCGAATGATTCGGCGATGAACAGGCGTCGCGCGGTCGAATCGAGAGTCAGGCGAAAGCCGAACCCGGCATTGGAGCCGGAATTATAATAGGCATTCTCCTCGGCGATCGAGGTGATGTAGGTGAAATACCGGTCCTTGCTCTGCCCGCGCGCGGTGGCGGTCAGCGCGTCGATATAGTCCTGGACCGTGGCATAGGGCGCGGCATTGAGGCTGGCCGGCAATGTCTCGGGGAAGAGATACCATTCGTTGAGCTGCTGTGCGACCCAGGTCTGGCGTGAACTAAGCGAGCACGTGCCCGACGGCGTCGGCGTGGGGGCCGAACCGGTTCCTCCACCGCCCGTACTGACCGTTCCGCTGCCACCGCCACATGCGGACAACAGGGACAGTGCGGCGACGGTTGCCGTAAGCCGTTGCGAACGAAGGGTAAAATAGAGTTTCATGGTGGTAGATTATCGCAACAGCGAACGTCCGTCATGCGCAAAATGCTGATCGTCGCCTACGCGGAGGTCCGCCCGGTGCGCAAGGCGGTGACAGAATCGTCGGTCAAACGTCGAAACCGCCGCTTTGCCTTGTCTTTGCATCATCCCTTTGCTAGTGGCGCGTCCCAACGCCCGGGGCATAAGCTTCGGCGATCCCTGTTCTGTTGAATAAGATTCTGGAGTTGAGACGGACTTATGCAAATCATCGTTCGCGACAATAATGTCGACCAGGCGCTGCGGGCGCTCAAGAAGAAGCTGCAGCGTGAGGGCGTCTATCGCGAGATGAAGCTGCGCCGTCACTATGAGAAGCCGAGCGAAAAGCGCGCGCGCGAGCGTGCCGCTGCGGTTCGCCGCGCACGCAAGCTCGAGCGCAAGCGCATGGAGCGCGACGGCGCCCGTTAAGGCCCGATTCGCTGCCAAGGTGTGCCGCGCGCACCTTGGCAGTGCGACTTTTGTGACCTTCCGCCGCGCCGCGGGCCGGCCCCAGCAGGATAGCTGACTCATGTCGTCCGTCACCGCCGTGCCGATCGCGCCGACCAAGCGCAGCTATCTTGTCTGGCTCTGGCTCGGCATCGTCGTGGCGATTGCGGGCGCGGTGGCGCTTGCCTGGGTCGGGACCGACAAGGTGGTGACCGAGCGCGCCGACAACGCCACGTTCCTGTCGCGGAACAAGGCGCAGAGCGGCGTGACCGAGACTTCCTCGGGCCTGCAGATCCAGACGATCACCGAAGGCGCGGGCGCAAGCCCGACCGACAGCGACGTCGCGCTGGTCAACTACAAGGGCACGCTGCGCAACGGCGAGGAATTCGACGCCAGCCAGCAGCCGACCCCGCTGCCCGTCGCGGGCATGATCCCCGGCTTCACCGAAGCGCTCAAGCTGATGAAGAAGGGCGGCAAGTACCGCATCTGGATCAAGCCGGAGCTGGGCTATGGCAGCGAGGCGAAGAAGGATCCGCGCAGCGGCCGCGACGTCATTCCCGCCGATTCGCTGCTGATCTTTGAGGTCGAGCTGCTCGAATTCCTGCCGATGAGCGTCTATCAGCAGATGATGCAGCAGCAGATGGGTGGCGCACCGGGCGGCGCCCCCGGCGCACCGGGCGGCGCGGCTCCGCCACCGCCGGGCAACTGATCGGGCGCATCCCACTGTCGAAATGAAAAAGGCGAGGCCGCAAGCCTCGCCTTTTTCATGTCTGGCCAAGTCTGGCAGGCGAGGGCCGAATCGGAGCGAATTGATCCTCCCCCGCCAGGGGGAGGTGGCGCCGCAGGCGACGGAGGGGGAGGGCGGCTATGTCCTTTCGGATCGCGCCGTCATGCTTCCTCCCCCTCCGTCAGCTTCGCTGACACCTCCCCCTGGCGGGGGAGGATTAGCGGGGATTGACCGGGAGGTTGCGTCCTAGAGCGTCCAGCGCCCCGTTGCCGCGCCTGCGCCCGGAACCGCATTCTTGAGGTCGGCGAACAGCCCGCCCGGCGCGATCAGCGCGGAGAGCTTGTCGGCCCCCATCGCGACATAGTCGTCATGCGTCACCGCGAGCAGGACGAGGTCATACTGCTCGGCCAGCGCAGCCTCTTCGGCCAGCTCGATCCCGTATTCATGCTGCGCCTCCACCGAATCGGCGAGCGGGTCGTGAACGGTGACCGCATGGCCCAGCTCCGCGAGGCGCGCGATCAGGTCGGCGACCTTCGAATTGCGCAGGTCGGGGACGTTTTCCTTGAAGGTCAGCCCCAGCACCAGCGCACGCCCGGCGGACCCACCGCGCAGGCCGTGCAGCCGGTCGGCGATCCACGTCGCCATCGAATCATTGGTGCTGCGTCCTGCCAGGATCACCTGCGGGTCATAGCCCAGCATCTCGGCCTTGTGGCTGAGGTAGAAGGGGTCGACGCCGATGCAGTGCCCGCCGACGAGGCCGGGATGGAAGGGCAGGAAATTCCACTTCGTCCGCGCCGCTTCCAGCACGTCCCAGATCGACAGGTCCATCGCCGAGAAGATGCGCGTTATCTCGTTCATGAAGGCGATGTTGATGTCGCGCTGGGCGTTCTCGATCACCTTGGCGGCTTCGGCGGCGCGAATCGACGCGGCGCGGAACACGCCGCCGCTGGTCACCTGCTCATACAGCGCGGCGACGCGGTCGAGCACTTCGGGGGTCTGGCCCGACACGACCTTGGTGATCTTGTCGATCGTATGCTCGCGGTCGCCCGGATTGATCCGCTCGGGCGAATAGCCAAGGAAGAAGTCCTTGCCGGACTTGAGGCCCGTGATCCGCTCGATCTCCGGCCCGCACAGTTCCTCGGTCACGCCGGGATAGACGGTGCTTTCATAGACGATCACCGGTGCACGGCTCGCATCGATCATCCCCGCAACGGTGCGGGTCGCGGCCATGACGATGCCAAGGTCCGGCTTGTTGTTCGCGTCCACCGGCGTGGGCACGGTCACGATGATGAAGTCCGCGGCGGGGCAATCGGCGGGATCGCTGGTCAGCTTGAGGCTGGAGGCTGCAAGCCGATCGGCATCGATCTCGCCGGTGCGGTCAT
Organism: uncultured Alphaproteobacteria bacterium; assembly: GCA_942493255.1. GTDB lineage: Bacteria > Pseudomonadota > Alphaproteobacteria > Sphingomonadales > Sphingomonadaceae > Sphingomonas. Next base: position 874,156 of record OW818683.1, read on the forward strand.
GGCCGTCCTGAAGCTCGGTGATCCGCCCGGTGTCGATATCAAGGCCGACGGTGTCGAAGCTCTTCGCCAGCGCAACGGCCAGCGGCAGGCCGACATACCCAAGGCCAACCACAACAATCTGTTCGCCGCCCGCCATCTACTCGCACTCCTCGTCGGCCTAGGCGTTTAGGCGAGCGGCATGTTTTCGCAAGCCTTCGCGCTGCAACAAAAATTGCGCAAGACGAGTACCGGGCGGAGTTGATCAATTTCGGTGCAGGGACTAGGCAGCGGCGGGGGACGTCAGGGTGATCGTGAACAGTTTAGCAGGGAACATCAGCCGTAGCTCTAGGGCGCGAGTCAATCGCTTCGGCCGCATCCGCTATCAGCTCGGCGGGGCGCTGCTGCTCTCTGCGGTCCTGCCCTTCGCAATCTACACGCAGGTGCTCCACCAGGCGGCGCGATATGTCAGCCTCGGCTCGACCTTCGTCGCGGTGTCGCTGGCGGTCGTGATTGGCCATTATTTGCTGCGCAGCTTGAGCGTTTATCCCGGTGTCAATGCCCAGACCTTCGTCGTGCCCAGCTTCCTGGCCTCGTTCGGGGTGGCGGCGGGGGCGCTGGTGATGACGCGCACCGACTATAACCGCACCTATCTGTTCGTCAGCCTGATCCTGTGCGTGATCTGGTATATCTCGGTTCTGACGGCGGCGCAGCGCTCTCGGCGGCTGTGCATCGGCGTGGTGCCGTTTGGTGACGCCTGCGATCTGGGCGATATCCCGGGCGTGGAATGGCGGTGGTTGCAGGATCCTGAAGAGAGCTCGACCGCGCTGGACGGGATTGTCGCCGACTTGCGCTATGACCTGCCCGATGCGTGGGAAAGGCGCCTGGCACGCCATACTCTGGACGGGCTCAGCGTCTATCATTCGAAACAGTTGAGTGAGGCGCTGACCGGCCGGGTGCGGATCGATCATCTAAGCGAAAATACCTTTGGGTCGCTGATGCCCGTTGCGGCCTATTTGCGGATCAAGTTGGTGCTCGACTATATCGGCGCGCTGATCGCGCTCCCGCTGCTGATTGTGGTGCTGGCGGTCCTCTGGGTGGTGGTGAAGGCGGATAGCCCCGGTCCCCTGATCTACCGGCAACAGCGTGTCGGCTATCGTGGCAATGTGTTCACCGTGTTCAAAATCCGCACGATGCTCCACAATGTCCCGGCTCCGTCCTGCGAGCGAGATCGGTCGATCACGCGCGACGGAGACCCGCGCGTTACCCGCGTCGGGAAGTTCCTGCGCCGTTCGCGCATCGACGAACTGCCGCAAATTCTGAACATCTTGCGCGGCGAGATGAGTTGGATCGGCCCTCGGCCAGAGGCGGCGGCGCTGTCCGAATGGTATGAGCGGGAAATCCCCTTTTACATGTACCGCCATGTTGTCCGGCCCGGCATTAGCGGTTGGGCGCAGGTCAATCAGGGGCATGTCGCTGAAGTGCATGAGGTGAGCGAGAAGCTTGAAAACGACTTCTACTATATCAAGCACTTCTCGCCTTGGCTCGACGCGCTGATCATCTTTCGGACGATCGCCATCATGGGCACAGGCTTCGGAGCCCGCTGATCGGGTTAAAGGTCAGGCTGCCCGGTCGTCGACAAAGGCGCGGCACCACAGTTCGACCGCCATCACCGCAAGCAGCGCATAATGACCGTCCACCCGCCCGCTCAACGTCGCGTCGCGCAGAGCGGTAACCGCGACGGGATCGAACAGCCCGCGCCGTGCCAGCGTCTCGGGGGCTAGTACATCGGCCATCATCGGCTGCAACTCGCGCCGCATCCATGACCGTAGCGGCACGCCGAAGCCGGTTTTGGGGCGATAGATCACCTGATGCGGCAGTAGCGGCTCCATCGCCTTGCGCAGCGCCCATTTGGTGGTGCCGCCGCGCAGCTTGAACCGCGTCGGCAGCCGCGCGGCAAAGGCCATCAGATCGGGGTCGAGGAACGGCACCCGGATCTCCACCCCGACCGACATGCCGGTTTTGTCGGTGTAGTTGAGATTATGGTCGGTCAGGAAGAACAGCTGCTCCAGCCGCAGTGCGCGTTCGACCGGATCGGTCACAGCATAGCCATCGAGCGCATCGCGCATCGGCCCGCGCGCGTCGGCAACCAGCCCCGCGCCATCGCCCGCCAGCAGGCCCGCCGCCTCCTCCAGGCGCAGCCATTCGAAATGCGCCATCAGCCGCGCGTCGGCGGGTTCGCCCATCGGTGAGAGCAGTTTGGCGATCCGCCGCAGCCTAGTATTGCCGGTCGGCAGTGCGCGCCCCAGCGCGCCGAGCCCGGTGCGTAGCGGGCCGGGGACATGGTTCAGCGTGCGGTCGAGCGCCGCCGCCTGATGCCGCCGATAGCCGGTGAACAGATCGTCGCCCCCGGCGCCGCCCAGCAGCACCTTGATTCCCTGTTGCCGGGCGAGCGCCGCGATCTTGAGATTGTTGATCGCCGCCGGGTCTGCCTGTGGCTCGTCGAGCGTATAGACCAGCGATTCGAACTCGCTGGCGATCCGTGAATCGACGGTCACTTCATGCAGCGTGACGCCAAGATGCTTGGCGGCGGCGCGGGCATAGGGCAGGTCGGCGATCAGCTCGTCCCCATCGCCTTCGCCCGCGTTATAGCCGATGGTGAAACAGTTCATCGGCTGCGCGACATGGTCGCGTGCCAACGCGACGATCGCGCTGGAATCCAGCCCGCCGGACAGGAATGCGCCGACCTCGACATCGGCGACCATCTGGCGGCCGACGGCGGTGCGCAGCGCGTCATGCGTGCCCGCGATCGCCGCCGCTTCGTCCATCGGCGCGGGGGCGTAATCGGGCAGGGTGTAGAAACGTCCTGTCGTCTCTTCGCCGTTCGCGTCGATGCGCAGCCAGCTGCCCGGTGTCAGCTTGCGGACGCTGGCGAACATCGTCCGCTCACCTGGCGAATAGAGATAGCCGAGATAGGCGAGCAGCGCGGTGCGATCGATTGTCCGATCGAGATTCGGGAGGGCCAGAAGCGCCTTCAGCTCGCTGGCAAAGCCGATGCCCGACGGGGTGCGGGCGAGGTAGAGCGGTTTGACCCCGACCCCGTCGCGCGCGAGCCACAGGACGCGGTCGCGCCGGTCCCAGATCGCCAGCGCGAAAATGCCGTTGAGTCGCGCCAGCGCCGCCGGTCCCGAATCGGCGAAGAGTTCGAGTAGCACTTCGGTATCGGAATGGCCGCGCAAGGGGCGCCCGGCGGCGACCAGTTCGGCGCGCAGCTCGGCGTAATTATAGATTTCACCATTATAGCTGAGGACGAACCGGCCGGATGCATCCGCCATCGGCTGATGCCCGGCGGGGGACAGGTCGATGATCGACAGGCGGCGATGCGCGAGCGCGATGCCCGCGTCGCGATCCTCGAACAGCCCGTCGCTATCAGGTCCGCGCGCCGCCAGCCGCGCGCTCATCGCCGCGATCGTTCCTTCCGGAAAGCGACCACGGAGCCCGGCGATGCCGCACATCGGTCAGCGCGCCTGCGGCTTGGTGCCGCTGATCATCAGGAACAGGCCGTGATTGGGCAGCAGCGCGCGAATCAACCCGCGCGGCCAGATGCGGCGCGCAAATGCCAGCACCGCGCCCTCATGCCGCTGGCCCGCCGCGCCTTCGAGCAAATCGCCATGGGTCAGCACGCTCGACACGGTGATTCCCTCCGCCCCGGCGAACAGCGCGCGCGCCTCGGCCGGGGAATAGGCCTTGGTCCCCGGGCTTTCGAGATAGCGGGCATAAATGGTGTCGAGCGAGGTGAAGGGCCGCCCGCGCGCCAGCGCATAGCGCAGCCACAGCATGTATCCGACCATCGAATGCCGCTGATAGATCATCACCGCAAACCGCCCGCCGGGGCGCAGTACGCGCAGGATTTCCTGGGCGGCGCGGGGGGTGTTGGGGGAATGGTGGATGACGCCCCACGAATAGACGATGTCGAAGCTGTTCGCGTCGAACGGGAGGTTTTCCGCGTCGCCTTGCTGGAGGTCGGAGTTCAGACCCATCACAGCCAGGCGCTGACGGGTGTTCGCGATCGCGCGCGGGGTGAGGTCGATGCCGCTCAGCTCGGCGCCGGCGCGGGCGAATTGTTCATGGTCCGCGCCCAGCCCCACGCCGATTTCGAGCACCTTCTTGCCCCGCGCCTCGGCAAAGCGGGCGAAGTCGGGGATATAGGGTTCGAGGTGATAGCGTGCCTGTGCCTGCGCGGCGAAGTCCGCCTCTTCGCTGCCGTGCAGATACAGATCCTCGCCGCACGAGGCACGGTCCCAGAATTCGCGGACTTGCGACTTGTCGTCCAAGCTGTTTACCCCGTTCATGTCGACAGATACCAGCGGTCTTCCCCGCTGAGCCCGATTGCAGTCAGTACCCCGCTGGCATAGGCGCCGGTGTCGATGCCGATGCGGTTAGGCCGCTCCTCGACCGCGTCGGTGATGGTGTGGCCATGGACAACGATTGCGGGATGGGTGTCGTTGCTGTTCAGAAAAGGCCCGCGAATCCAGCGCAGATGCTCAGAACGCTGCTGCTCGATCGGCACGCCAGGCTTGATTCCGGCATGGACGAACCAATAATCGCCGATTGCGACATGATCGATCATCGCGTTGAGAAAGGCGATATGGGGATCGGGCACGCTGGCGGTCAATTCGCGCAGAATCTCGGTGCCGATGCCGCGCTCCAGCATTGCCTGAGGCACGCCATAGCTGAGCAGGGCCGCATCGCCGCCCGCGCGTCGCCACACGCGTAGCGCCTCAAGGTCGCCGCCCAACGCGGTCAGCATCAGCTCTTCGTGGTTGCCGGCGATGAAGCTCGGCTGTGCCCGTCCCCAGTCGCGGGCGATGCAGCGCTCGACCACATGTGCCGAATGCGGGCCGCGGTCGATCAGATCGCCGAGCAGGATGATCCGCGCCTCTGCCGGGTTGCGCGCGGCGATATCGGCGTCGATCCGGTCGAGCAGCTGTGCGAACAGATCGTCGCGGCCGTGGATGTCGCCGATCGCATAGACGCACAGGTCCGCCGGGACCGACGGGCGCGAACCCACGGCCATCTGCCTGGTACCGGCACGGCGAAAAAGGGAGAAAAACATGGCGCCGACGGCCCTTAGACGAAGCGGTGCGCGAATACAAATCGGGTCGGACAGCGTCCGCGCGCGATCATTCCCGTCCGCGCGGTGCCCCGCCGACGGCTGCGCCCGACCCGGCCTTTTGCGCGAACAGGAACAGGCCGGTCTGAAGCGCCGCGGGCAACAGATCGTGCAGCACCATGAACCCGCGATAGAGCAGCGGGAAGTTGAAATGATAGGAGGGTTCGGACGAGCGGCGATAGGTGACGACCCGCTGCGCCTGGGGCAGCAACCGTCGCAGCGTCGCGGGGGTGTTCATCCGGTACATGGTCGGGAAGACGTCGAAATCCTTCACGTCCGGCGAAACTTTGGACAGCACCTTGCTGTGGCTGCGATTGGGCACCATCGACGAGATGATCGCGACATAGCCCCAGCGATTGGCGGTCGCAGCGCATAACCAGCCGCCGGGCTTAAGCACGCGCATCAATTCCGCCGCGACATGGGCGGGATCGACGACATGTTCGAACACCCAATTGGCGTAGATCACGTCGAAACTGGCATCGGGATAGGGCAGGGCAGCGGAAAAATCGATCACGTCCGCCGCGTCGAGAAACGGGTTTTCCCGCACCGCCGGATCGACGTCGCAGCCGGTGACATGCGCCACGCGCCCGCGCAGAATCTTGAGCTGGCGGCGATAGGGCGAGGGATCGTTGTCGATGAACGCGCCGCGCCCCGCGCCATAATCGAGCACCCGGCTGTCGGGCGTGACCAACGCGTTGACCCGCGACCAGAAATCGACGCTGCCATCGACATGGCTGAATCCTGCAACATCCGTTTCGGGAAAGAAACGTGCCTTGATCCGTTCCGCCTTGCTCACTTGCCGTCCCCCGCACCGGCACCGCTGCGGTGCCGGGCGGCTCCTTGCTCAAATCTTAGGGACGTGCAAGCGACTCCTTAACCGACGATTAGGGATGTCGCAGCGCCGGGCGGTGTTTGCGCTTGCAATTCGCCGGGCAGGCGGCACAGCGGGGCCCGACGCGCCACCGATGGGGCCGGGGAGGGCTAAGGTTGACCACATTCAGTTCCGCGCGCCATCTGCCCGCGCTCGACGGGGTGCGCGGCTGGGCGATCCTGCTGGTGATGATCTTTCACCTTGCGGTGCTAAACCCCGCGACGCCGTTCCAACACGGTTTCTATTCGGTGATTGCGGTTGGATGGGTCGGGGTCGAACTTTTCTTCGTGCTCTCGGGGTTCCTGATTACCGGCATCCTGCTCGATTCCCGGGAAACTCCCCATTATTTCCGCAATTTCTACGCGCGCCGCGTGCTGCGGATTTTTCCGCTATTCTATGCCGTGGCGATCTTCAGCTTTGTGATCCTGCCCTGGCTCCCGCTTCCGCCCGAAAAGGCGGCGCGGTTCGGTACGGTCGGCGACGATCAGTGGATGTACTGGCTGTTCCTCACCAATTTCGCCATCGCCTCGTTCGGCGATTTCCGCCACGGCATCATGGACGTCACCTGGTCGGTGGCGATCGAGGAGCAATTCTACATCTTCTGGCCCGCGATCGTGCTGTTGCTGCGGCGGCGCGCGCTGTTGGCCCTGTGCATCGCCATCGTTGCGCTCAGCCCGTTGCTGCGGGTCGCCGCGCTGGCCAGCGACCTCAGCTATGTTGCGATCTATGTCCTAACCCCGTTTCGGCTCGACGGGCTGGCGGCCGGGGCGTTGCTGGCGATCTTGATCCGGTCGGACCGGGCAGCCCCATGGCTGACACTGCGGCTGGCGGCGGGGCTGGCGCTGGGCGGGGCGGCAATCTTTGCGCTGGCGGTCTGGCTGGCGGGGACCACCGATCCCTTTGCCCCCTATATCCAGCCGATCGGCTTTTCCGGACTGGTGCTGTTGTTTTCGGGCGCGGTGGTGGCGGCGCTGCGCGCGGCGCCGGGCAGCGCTGTGGGAGCGGTCTTCGGCAATCGATTGGTGCTGGCTTTCGGCAAATACAGCTATTGCCTGTATCTGATCCACCTGCCGATCCGGGCGGCGTTCCGCGACCTGTGGCTGAAACCAGCCAGCTTCGCTGCCTATCCCGGCGGGGCGATGGTGGGTCAGATCGTCTTTTACCTGGTGGTCGGATCGGTGACGCTGGCGGTTGCCTGGCTCAGCTATCACCTGTTCGAGAAACGGTTCCTGAAGCTCAAGACCCTGTTCCCCAGCACCGCCGCGATCAAGGCGGCGACGCCGGGCGCAGCGAATACGGCAAAGCGCGTCTGATCCCGTATTCGGCTGCGTCGATCAGCCGGAAACGGTGACGGTCTTCTGGCGCGCGCGCGTGCGCCAACGGCTGAGTAGGCGTACCACTGCGGGTTGCCATAGCCGTTCGGCGAACCAGGCCAGAACGAGCGCAAGGATGGAGGCAAGGACTACTTGCACCGGCAGCGGCAGGCCGAGATCGGCAGTCCACAGGACCACCGGATAATGGAGCGCGTAGAGGCCGTAGGAGATCGGGGCGAGCGCAGCGAAGACCGGAACCTTCGCCAGCCCGCGCAGTACCCGTTGCCAGCCGAACAGCGCGATCGGGAGCAGGAAGATGAGCGTCACCACTACCTGACGTAGTTCCAGCACCGGATGTTTGGAAAGTTCGACTCGACCGGTCGCCAGCACATCGGCAAGCGCGATGGCCCCGAACACCGCGGCGCTCACCGCTCCGGCAATGAGGATGCGGCCCATGCGCGGCTCCTGCCCGCGGACCACGTCGCGCCCGATTTCCGCGCCCCACCACCAGGTCGGAAACAGCGCGATGAACAGCAGCGGCTGGAATTCCAGCCAGGCATAGGCGAGCACCGCGATCGCGCTGCCCGCGGTTACCGCCGCAAGTTGGAACCGTTCCGCCACCAGCCGGGTGAGCGGCCAGAACAACATGTAGAACCACCATTCATAGGACAGCGACCACAAGGCTGGGTTGCGATAGGTCGAAACGATCGTGCCGGGTTTGGCCTGATCATAGTCCTGCAGCATCGCGATATTGCCGATCAGGGTCGGCCAATCGACACCTGCCCGCCATGTGGCGAGATAGCCGACGAGCAGCGCCAGCAGAAACACCGGGTAGATGCGCGTCGCCCGCCGCCACAGATACTCACCAAAGCGCATGTCCGGAGTCCGCATCACGCTGAACATCACGACAAAGCCGGAGACGAGGAAGAACAGCATCACCGCCTCTCCCCCGAACTTGAACGCGATCTGGCCAGGGCCGACGACCAAATTCTGGCTGAGCACCAGATGCCCGACCGCGACATAGATCGCGGCGAACCCGCGCAGCGTTTCGATCGGCGTGATCTTTTGACCCGCGCCCGGCTGCGGCCGGGCGGGTGCCGGGGCTGGCACTGATGGGGGAATGCGGTTAGAGGGCAACCACCAAGTCCTTATCCGGCAACGATCCACCTATGACCACCCACGCCTCAACCGCAAACTCAGGCGAGGCCCAACGGCGCGCGCGGATTGGCGTAATCCGACCCGGTTGGCAAGAATTGTCGATTGTGCTGGCCGCGGTGATGCTGTCGGTGGTCGGCATATCGCTGGGCACCTCAGTGCCGCTTTGGATCAACATCGTTTCACCAGTGCTACTCTCGGTCGGACTGGTCGTCGGGGTGGTGACGATGGTCCGCGCCAACCCGGCGGCGGTGTGGACATCGCTGCTCTGGGTCCGCATCGTGATGATCGCCTATTCGGGCGTCGGATCGGTGGTGCCGTTCGTGGCCAATGATACCACGCTTGACCTGATGGACCGGTTCTTCACCCTGTTCCCGCTCGACATGGTGAAGTATAATGCGGTGGTCGCGGTGTTCACGCTGGTGATGCTGCTGGCTGCGCGGCTGGTTGCCTGGTTCGTGGGAGAGGGAGGCGGGTCGCGCGGGGTGTTGAGCGCGCGGATCCAGGCCTGTGCGCTCGACGCGCGTCAATTCGCGCTGGTCGCGCTCGCGGTGTCGATGCCGATCAAGATCCTGTTCCGCTGGATTCCGTTCGTGACGGGGACAGAGGTCAATCTGCCGGCAACGCTGCTGTTGCTCGGCACCCTTTCCTATGTTGCCTACCCGTTGTTGATTTTTCATGCGCTGACCCATGACCGACGCCTGTTATGGCTGCCGCTGCCGCTGATGGTGCTGGAGGCGGTGCTGGGGACACTGGCCTTCAACAAATCGGAGGCGCTGTTCCCGCTCATATTCGGGTTTCTTGGCCTGTTGTTCCATCGCCCGACACTGCGCCGGGTGACGGTCGGGGCGGGTGCGATCATTCTGGTTTACTGGCTGCTCGTCCCGTTCACCACCTTTGGTCGGTCGCAGGTCGGGGTTGAAAATGGCGCGTTGGCCACCGTCACACTGGAAAGTGCGATCGGGATTGCCGGACGCTATGAGGGTCATGACGGCCGTAGGCTCGGCCGCGAGGAATATCAGGCAGGGATTGCGCGCCTGTCATACATCACCGGGGGCAGCTATGCGGTCTCGCAATATGACCAGGGCATTCCGGGCGGGACGCTCGACAATGCGCTGACCATCCTGATTCCCCGCGCCATTTATCCCGACAAACCCGATGTGACGCGCGTATTCCGCGACTTCAACTATGCCCTTACCGGAAGCGACGAATCCCAGTCGGGGCCGGGAATTCCGCCCGAAGCCTATTGGAATTACGGCTGGCTCGGGGTGATCGGCATGGCGGCGATCATGGGGGTCGTCTATGCATTGTGGTCGCTTTATGCGGTGGCGACGTTGCAGGCGGGGGCGTGGCATTTGCTGTTCGTGTCGTTGCTGGGCATTCGCGTGGCGGCGCGGATCGACGGGCTGATCGCGACCGACTTTATCCCGATGATTCCGATCGCGATCGTCGCGCATCTGGGGCTGAGTTTCGCGAACAAGGTGATACTCGGGCGTAAGTCGCGGCGCGCGGCGGCGTCTGGTGCGGTTGCTGCGGGGGGATTGCGCTGATGTGCGGGATCGCCGGCTATTTCGCCTTTGCCGACGCGGCCACCCCGCCTGAAGAGACGGCGCTGGTTGCGATGCGCGACCGGATGCGGGCGCGCGGGCCCGATGGCGCGGGGCTGTGGCTGTCCGACGACCGGCGGGTTGGTTTTGCCCATCGCCGCCTGTCGATCATCGACCTGTCCGACGCCGGGACGCAGCCGATGCACAGCCGCGACCGGCGGCACAGCATCGTGTTCAACGGCGAAATCTATAACTACGCCGCGCTTCAGGCCGAGCTGGAGGCCGAGGGGGTGACGTTTCGCGGTCATTCCGACACCGAAGTGCTGCTGGCGCTCTATGCCCGCGATGGCGAGGCGATGCTGGACCGGCTGCGCGGCATGTATGCGATCGCGATCTGGGACCATGAGCGCCGCCGGCTAATGCTGGCGCGCGACCCCTATGGGATCAAGCCGCTCTATCTGAATGTGGAGCGCGGGGTGGTGCGCTTCGCGTCGCAGGTGAAGGCGCTGCTTGCCGATCCGGCGGTGTCGCGCGCGGTGGACCCGGCGGGTCTGGCGGGGTTCCATCTGTTCGGATCGGTGCCCGAGCCCTTTACCTTGTATCGCGCAATTCAGGCCGTGCCCGCCGGGCATCGCATCTTCATCGATCGTAATGGGGTGGGGGAGGCGCGTCCCTTTGCCTCCATCGTCCGCCGGATCGCGGAGGCAGTGCCGCGCCCGGTCGATCGCGGGGCGATCCACGCCGCGCTGCGCGACAGTGTGCAACATCACCTCGTCGCCGATGTGGAGGTTGGCGTATTCCTGTCGGGCGGGGTCGATTCGGGCGCGGTGCTGGGGTTGATGCGCGATTGCGGGCAGAGCCCGCAGGCACTTACCCTGCGGTTCGAGGAGTTTGCCGACCACCGCTATGACGAAACTGCGCTCGCTGCGCTGACCGCCAGCCATTATGGCGCGCGTCACCATGTCCGCACCGTTACTGCGGACGAATTCCGTGCCGACCTGCCCGCGATCCTCGACGCGATGGACCAGCCGAGCGTCGATGGCATCAATAGCTGGTTCATCAGCAAGGCCACGCGCGAGGCGGGGCTGAAGGTCGCGCTGTCGGGCTTGGGCGGCGACGAACTGCTCGCCGGCTACAGCAGCTTCCAGACCATGCCGGCGACGCGCCGCCGGTTCGGTGCGATCAGCCGAGTTCCGGGGGTCGGGGCCGCCGCGCGGGGCCTGCTCCGCACGCTTGCCCCCGGCCTGCTCGCGCGCAATCCCAAGCTGGCGGGGCTGTTCGACCTGCCGGCAAGCTGGGCGGGCACCTATCTGCTGCGGCGGGCGATGCTGTTGCCGTTCGAGCTGGACGCGGTGATGGACCCGGCGCTGGCGGTCGAGGGGCTGGCGCGGCTTGATCCCGTCGGGCGGATCGGCGCCGCGCTGTCGCCCGAACCGGCAGGCGATATCGGACGGGTCGCTGCGCTCGAAGCGTCGATGTACATGCGCAACCAGTTGCTGCGCGACGCCGACTGGGCGGGGATGGCGCATTCGCTGGAGATCCGGGTGCCGTTGGTCGACCTGCCGCTGCTCGACGCGGTCGCACCGATGATGCCCGCCCTGACCGACGGAATGGGCAAGGCGCTGCTTGCCGGGGCGCCGTCGCTGGCGCTGCCCGATGCGGTGCTCAACCGGCCGAAGACCGGGTTCAGCGTGCCGGTGATGAGCTGGGCGCGCGGGCGAGAGCGCCATGTCGCCGACCGGCGCGATTCGCGCGCCTGGGCGGCGCAGGTACTCGCACCGCTGATCGACGACATCGATCTGTCGCGCGCCGCCTGAACCGGGGTCTAGTCATGCATATCACGGTGCTGACGCACTATTATTCGCCTGAGGTGAATGCCCCGGCGTCGCGCTGGTCCGAGATGGCGCGGGCCTGGGCGCGGGCGGGGCATCGGGTGACGGTGGTAACGTGCGCGCCCAATCATCCGGCAGGGCAGCTCTATCCCGGCTATCGCAACCGCCTGTTCCAGCGCGAGACGATCGACGGGGTCGAGGTGATCCGGCTGTGGACCTATCTTGCGGCGAATGAGGGGTTTGTCCCGCGCATCGCCAACTATGTCTCCTATCTTGTGTCGGTTCTTCTCCAGGCCTGGCGCTTGCCGCGCGCCGATGTCGTGATCGCCACCTCACCCCAGTTTTTCTGCGGCCTTGCCGGGCGCTTGTTGCAGCGGCGGCGGCGCCCTTGGGTGCTCGAAATCCGCGACCTGTGGCCCGAGAGCATCATCGCGGTGGGCGCGATGCGGCGCGGGGCGCTGATCCGCCTGCTCGAGCGGATCGAGGCCTATGCCTATCGTAGCGCCGATCTGGTGGTGGCGGTGACCGACAGCTTTGTTTCGCATATCCGCGCGCGACGTCCGCATGGGCAAATTGCGGTGGTCAAGAATGGCGTTGACCTGTCGCTGTTCTCCCGCGCCGACCCCGCCGCCATCGCCGCGTTCCGTGCCCAGCACGGGCTGGAGGGCAAGTTCGTCGCCTCCTATGTCGGGACGCACGGCATGGCCCATGGCCTGGACGCGGTGATCGACGCGGCGGAACGGCTGCGCGACCGGCCCGACATCGCGTTCCTGATGGTGGGTGCGGGCGCGGAGAAGGCGCGGCTGGCGGCAGAGGCGGCCCGGCGCGGCCTCTCCAACGTCGTCATGCTGGATCAGCAGCCCAAGGCGATGATGCCGATGGTGTGGAGCGCGAGCGACGCGGCGCTGGTGCTGTTGCGCGGGCTGGACACGTTCAAGAGCGTCATTCCGTCCAAGATGTTCGAGGCGATGGCACTGCAAATCCCGATGATCCTGGGGGTCGAGGGCGAGGCGCGCGCGCTGATGGAGGCGGGCGGCGCAGGCATCGCGATCACTCCCGAAAGCGCCGCGGAGCTCGCGGCGGCGGTCACGCGACTGGCAGGCGATCCGGCGCTCGCCGCGCGGATGGGGGCGAGCGGGCTAGCCTATGTCGCGGCGGAGTTCGATCGCGAGCGGCTGGCGGCGGATTATCTTGCGCAAGTCGTGGCGCTGGTGGAGGCGCGCCGATGATTACCCGAATCGGGAGGGCGATCGGCTTTGCCCGGCACATGCCGATTGAAAAGCTGGCGTGGCGGGCACGGCTGACATTCGCGCGGCGGATGGCGCTGCGGTTTCCGCCAAGGCTGGACGCGGCGGTGCCCGCGGTTGCGGCGCGGCGGCCGATGCCGGTCTTTGCGCCGCGCACCGGCATGGCGGCACACGATGGACAGGGCTGGCGCTTCACCTTTGTCGGGCGCAGCGTGGCCGTCGGCGATCCGGTCGACTGGAGCCAACCCGGGCCGGGGCCGCGCGACCAGCTGTGGCGGATGAACCTCCATTATATGGAGTATCTGGAGGAACTGGATGCCGAAACCGGGCTGGCGCTGATCCGCGAGTGGATCGCGGCCAACCCGCCCTGGCAACCGGGATATTGGCACGACAGCTGGAACAGCTACACGCTGTCGCTGCGCGTCCTATGCTGGATGCAGTTTCTTGCCCGGCATGGTCTGGTTGGAGCGGGGCTGACCGACAATGCGACCGCGGATATCGCCGCGTCGCTGGCGCAGCAGCTGCGGTTCCTGGTCCGCAATCTTGAGCTGGACCTGGGTGGCAACCACCTGATGAAGAATATCAAGGCGCTGGCCTGGGCGAGCGCCTTTTTCACCGGGGATGCTGCGCAAGCGTGGCGCAAGCGCGCCGTGCGGTTGCTGGCGCGCGAAGTGCGGGCGCAGGTGCTGGGCGACGGTGTTCATTATGAACGCTCGCCCTCCTATCACGCGCAGGTCCTGGCCGACCTGATCGAGACGCGCCATGCGCTGGGGGGCGATCCCTTGGCGGGCGCGCTCGACGCGGCGATTGCGGCGATGGGGCAGTCGGCCGGCGACCTGGCGCACCCTGACGGTACTCCGGCACTGTTCAACGATGCCGGCCTGACCATGGCCTATTCTCCGGCGGAATGCGTGGCGCTGGCCGGTGGGGCGGTGCGGCGGCGCGTCTTCGGCTATCGCGAGGCGGGCTATTATGGCGCGCATTTCCCGCGGCTGTCGGTGATCGCCGATCTGGGTCGAATCGGCCCGGACGACCTCCCCGCCCATGCCCATGGCGATATCGGCAGTTTCGAACTGTCGGTCGATGGGCTGCGGATGATCGTCGATCAGGGCGTGTTCGAATATGTCGCAGGACCATTGCGGGCGCAGTCGCGCGCGGCGTCGGCCCATGCTGCGCTGGCGCTGGACGGGGCGGATCAGGCGGAATTCTTCGGCGCGTTCCGCTGTGGTCGCCGGCCCGATGTGCGGGTGGACCGGTGGGAGGCGCGGAACGATGGTTTCGTGCTGGAGGGGCGGCATAATGGCTATGCGACGCTGCCCGGGCGTCCGGTCGCGGTGCGACGGTTTGACGTAATTCCCGAGCGGGTGGCGGTGACCGACCGGATCGAGGGGGCGACCGACCGCGTCGCAAGCGTCGGCCTGTTACTCCATCCCGACTGCCGGGTCGAACTGGAAGCCGGCCGGGCGGTGATCCGTCGCGATACCGTCACAATCTTCGTCGAGAGCGCGCTGCCGATGGCGATCGAACCGGCGCAATGGTGGCCGGACATGGGACACAGCCTGCCGACCCACCGGCTGCGCTTGACTTGGCCCACGGGTTCGGTCGAAGGCGCATTCGCAATCGGCCTGTCGGCGGATAACTTAAGCGGGGCAGTGTGAAGCAGGTTGAGCAAAATTACCGCAGCGGCGCGCTGCGCCTGATCGACGCGCCTGCGCCTGGGGCAGGACGGGGCCGCAATCTGGTCGCCACCCGCGTGTCGCTGATCAGCGCGGGGACCGAGAAGCAGATCATTGACCTCGCCAAAAGCTCGCTGGCGGGCAAGGCGATGGCGCGGCCCGATCTGGTCCGCAAGACGTTGCAGAAGGTGCGCCAGGAAGGGCTGATCCCGACCGCGCGCAAGGTGTTCGCCAAGCTCGATACGCCAATCCCGCTCGGCTATAGCTGCGCGGGCGAAGTGGTCGCGGCGGGCAGCGACGCCGGCGGCTTTGCGGTCGGCGACCGGGTCGCCTGTGCCGGGGCCGGGGTCGCCAACCATGCCGAATATAATGCCGTCCCCAAGAATCTGAGCGTGCGGATCCCCGGCGGCGTGTCGGACGAGGATGCGAGCTTCGTCACCCTCGGCGCCATCGCGCTTCAGGGCGTGCGGGTGACCGCGCCGACGCTGGGCGAGCGGGTGGTGGTGCTGGGTCTGGGGCTCATCGGCCAGCTCACCGTGCAGCTGCTCAAGGCCAATGGCTGTCGCGTGCTGGGGTTCGATCCCAATCCCGCGCGGGCGAAGCTGGCCGAAGAGATGGGCGCAGACCGCGCGGTGACCGGCGACCTCGACGATGCGGTCGCGGCGTTTACCGGCGGCCATGGCGCCGACGCGGTGATCGTGACGGCATCGAGCAAGTCGAGCGATCCGCTCAACAAGGCCGCCGAGATCAGCCGGATGAAGGGCCGCGTGGTCATGGTCGGGCTGACCGGAATGGCGATGGATCGCGAGCCATTCTACAAGCGCGAGCTCGATCTGCGCCTGTCCATGTCCTACGGCCCCGGCCGCTACGACCCGGCCTATGAGGTCGAGGGGCATGATTATCCGATCGCCTATGTCCGCTGGACCGAACAGCGCAACATGGAGGCGTTTCTGGAGCTGATCGCCGCTGGTCGGGTGACGCCGTCGAAGCTGGTGACGCACCGTTTCCCGATCGCGGAGGCGGAGGCCGCCTATGCGATGATGGATGGTGATGAGCCCTATATGGCGATCCTGCTGACCTACGATGCGCAGACGAGCGCACCCGCGCGGTCGGTGGCGGTCGGCAAGGGTGCAGGCGAGAGCGCTGCGGGCGGGGACGCGCGCGGCACCGGGTTTATCGGCTTTGGCAATTACGCCAAATCGGTGCTGCTCCCTGCGCTGCAAAAGGCAGGCGAGACGCGGCTGACCAAGGTCGTGACCTCGACCGGCATTTCCGCGCACAGCGCCGCCGAACGCCATGGCTTCGCCGAGGCGTCGACCGATGCGCGCGCGCTGCTCGACGATCCGACGACCGATTGCGTATTCGTCGCCACCCGGCATGACAGCCATGCCGCACTGACCATTCAGGCGCTGAACGCGGGCAAGCATGTGTTTGTCGAAAAGCCGCTGGCGATGACGCATAGCGAGCTGGCGGAGGTCGCGGCAGCGGCTGAAGCGGCGCCTGGCGTGCTGGTGGTCGGGTTCAACCGCCGCTTTGCCCCGATGGTAATACAGGCGCGTGAGGTGCTGGCGCGCAGCGGTGGTCCGCTGGTGATGCAGTATCGCGTCAATGCCGGGCACATTCCCGGCGACAGCTGGGTCCATGGCAGCGAGGGCGGCGGGCGCATCGTCGGCGAAGTCTGTCACTTCGTCGATACGCTGAGCGCGCTGTGTGGCGCCGATCCGGTGAGCGTCGAGGGGGTGTCGCCCGACGGCATCGGCGACAGCCTGGCCGCAGTGATCCGCTTTGCCGACGGGTCGGTCGGGACGATCCTCTATGCCACCGTCGGTGATCCGTCGTTGCCCAAGGAATATGTCGAGGCGTTCGGGCGGGGCGTTGTCGTGCGGCTCGACGATTTCCGTAAGCTGCAGATCACCCAAGAGGGCAAGACGCGGACCGTGTCCGCCAGCGCGCAGGACAAGGGGCAGGCGGCGTTGGTCAAGCTGTTCTACGATGCCGCACGCAAGGGTGCCGCCGCACCGGTTTCGCTCGACACGCTGGTCGCGGTGTCGGCGGCGACGCTGGAGCTGGCCGGGGTCAGCGACTGAATGGAGCCGTCCGCCAAGCCATCGATCACGGCGATCATCCTCAGCTTCAATGAGGAGTTGCACATTGCGCGCTGCATCGAACGGCTGCTGCCCGTGGTGCAGCGGATCGTCGTCATCGACAGTTTTTCGACCGACCGCACCGTCGAGATCGCCCGCAACCTGGGGGCGGAGGTGTTGCAAAACCCGTGGCGCAACTATGCCGATCAGTTCGATTGGGGGATGCGCCACGCGAACATCACCACCGACTGGACGATGCGCGTCGATTGCGACGAATATCTGGAGCCGGGGTTGCAGGCGGCGCTGATCGCGACGCTGCCGACCCTGCCGGCGCAGGTCACGGCGTGCGACTTCAAACTCAAGGTGGTGTTCAAGGGCAAGTTCATCCGCTGGGGCGGCTATTACAAGACGATCCTGACCCGGCTGTGGCGGACCGGGGTGGGGGAGATCGAGCAGCGGTGGATGGACGAGCATATCGTCCTGGCGCATGGCGAGCGGCGGCGCATCCATGGCGGCGATCTGGTGGACGAGAACCTCAAGGATATCGGCTGGTGGATCGACAAGCATAATGGCTATGCGACCCGCCAGATGATCGATTTCATCAACCTCGAAACGCCGCTGTTTCCGCGCGACGACCGGGTCCGTAATGACGATAACCAGAGCGCGAAGTGGAAGCGGTTTTTGCGCGCGATCGTCTATGCCCGCGCGCCGCTGTATCTGCGCGCGGTGCTCTATTTCCTGCAACGCTATTTCCTGCGGCTCGGCTTCCTCGACGGACGGATGGGGTTCCTGTGGCATTTCATGCAGGGATTCTGGTATTTCATGCTGATGGACGCCAAGGTCGATGAAGCGCGGCGCTTCATCGCCGAACATGGCGTCGAGGCGTTCAAGATCCATCTCGGCGAACGTTATGGCATCCGCAATTTCATGCCGGTGGACCGGGCATGAGCGCGCGGCCGACCGTGCTGGCGCTGATCGGCGCTTTCTGGCCCGGCAATGACAGTTCCGGCCCCAATCTCAGCCTGAAGGCGATGTGCGAGGGACTGGCGGGGGAGGTCGATTTCCGGCTGGTCGCGCGGGACCGTCCGTTCGGGGCGGATGCGGCGGCGATCGGGCCGGGCTGGCACGATCTGGGCTATGCCCAGGCCTGTTACCTGCCGGTCGGGCGGGCGGGGGCGGTGGGGCTGAACCGCCTGATCGCGCAGACGCCGCACGATGTGCTGCACCTCAACGGATTCAACGACCGCGAGTTTACGCTGCCCGCGCTGGTGGCGCGGCGGCTGTCGCACAGTCCCGCCCCGGCGCTGCTGTCGCCGCGCGGGGAGTTTTCTGCAGGCGCCCGGGCGATCAAGCCGATGCAGAAACGTCTGTGGCTGGCGGCGGCGCGTGCGGGCGGGCTGCTGAACGGCGTGACATTTCATGCGACGAGCGACGCCGAGCGCGACGATATGGCTGCCGCTCTGCCCGGGTCGGACATCGCGCTGGTGCCCAATTTTCGGCCGATCTTTCCGCTTCCCGCACATGAGCCGCGGGCCGCGGGCACGCCGCTGCGCATTGCGTTTTTGGGGCGAATTTCTCCGGTCAAGGGCGTCGATATAGCGCTGCGTGTGCTTGCCGGGGTGCAGCATCGCGTGCGGTTCGAAATCTATGGCCCGGTGCAGGATGCGGCCTATTGGCGCGAGTGCCAGGCGCTGATCGCTGCACTGCCCCCGCATGTCGAGGTGGCTGCGATGGGTGAGATTGCGAACAGCGCGGTGGCGCAGACCATGGCGCGTCAGGATCTGATGCTGCTACCCTCGCTCAGCGAGAATTTCGGTCACGGCATTTTCGAGGCGCTGGCGTCGGGCACCCCGGTGCTGATCGGCGACAAGACGCCGTGGCGCGGCCTCGCCGAACGACAGGCCGGGTTCGACCTGACGCTGTCCGACCTGTCCGCGCTCACCCAGGCGGTGGACCGGGTGGCGGCGATGGACTCGGCGACCGCGCAGCAATGGCGCGACGGGGCACGGCGGGTTGCGGCGGACTTTGTCGCCGCCAGCCCGGCACGGCTTGAGATGCAACACCTCTATCATGCGCTAGCGGGGAAATGATGAGTGAGAGCACCGGCCTTTATGCCGATTATGATGCGTGGAAAGGCTGGGCCAACCCGTTCAGCTGGAACGCAGAGGAAGGGCGATACTTCGCCGCGGAACTGGGGCGCGATCCCGCCGGGCTGGACGTGCTGGAAATCGGGTTCGGCAATGGCGCATTTCTGGGCTGGGCGCGCGACCGGGGCGCGCGGGTGCGCGGATCGGAACTGACCCCAGCGGCGGTGGAGGCCGCGCAGGCCGCGCAGATTCCGCTGGTGGCCCCCGATTTCGAAGTGACGGGTGAGCTGGGCGAGGCGAGCCTGGATGCAGTGGTTGCGTTCGACGTGTTCGAACATCTCGACCCTGCGACGCTGACCCCCAAGCTGGCGGCGATCGCCCGCGCGCTGCGCCCTGGCGGGGTGCTGGTGCTGCGTTATCCCAATGGGCAGAGCCCGTTCGGGCTGGACCCGCAACATGCCGATGCCACCCATGTCATCGCGCTGTCGCGGGCGAAGATCGAACAATATGCGGCGGGCACCGGGCTGCGCACGATCCGCTACGGCGCGACGGCGCGTGTGGCGTCGGGCAGTGTGCCGCGCGATGCGGTGCGGATGCTGCGCTATGCGTTGCGCGGAATCCATGCGCGGCTGATCCGGTTCATCTATGCCACCGATGTCGAACTGGCCCCGGTGGTGACGCAGGTGCTGACCCGGCCATGACCGCCCAGCCCAAACGCCGCCTCGCGATCGTGGTGTCGCATCCGATTCAGCATTTCGTGCCGCTCTATCGCGCGATCGCCGCGACCGACGATATCGAACTGCGTGTGTTCTTTGCCAGCCGGATCGGTCTTGAGCGTTATTATGACGACGAGATGAAGACCGAGATTGCGTGGAGCATGGATCTGCTCGGCGGCTATGACCATGTCTTCCTGCCCGGGGCGGAGGCGATCCGCACGATCAGCTTTGCCTCGATGAACTCGCCGGAGCTGGCCGCCGCGCTCGACGGTTACGCGCCCGATGCGGTGATGATCTATGGCTATGCCCAGCGCAATGCGTTGCGGGCGATGGGATGGGCGCGGCGTAACCGCAAGCCGGTACTGATGATCAGCGACAGCGAATTGCTGCGCCCGCGCCCCGGCTTGCGCGCGCGGATCAAGGATCTGGTGATCCCGCTGATCTATAGCCGGATCGACAGTTTCCTGTCGGTCGGCGACCGCAATGAGGATTATTATCGCCGCTATGGCGTGAGCGACGCGCGCATCTTCCGATCCCCCTTCACCATTGACGAGGCGCCGTTCAAGGCGGCGCTGGCGCGGCGCGCGGCGGTGCGCGCGGAATTGCGCGCGCAGCTGGGACTGGAACCTGATGCGCTGATCGCGCTGTTCGTCGGCAAATTGTCCGACCGCAAGCGGCCCGGCGACCTGCTGGCGGCGGTGGCGCGGCTGCGGGCGGAGCGCGGCCTTACCGTCCACGCCGTCTTCGCGGGCAATGGCGCGCTGACCGAGGATTTGCAGGCTGAGATTGCCGCGAGCGGGGCGCCCGCGCATCTGCTCGGCTTCGTCAATGTCGATCGGCTGCCCGACCTCTATGCCGCGGCGGACATGCTGGTCCACCCATCCGAGGCCGATCCGCATCCGCTGGTCTGTTCCGAATCGGCCTGTGTCGGCCTGCCGGTGATCCTGAGTGACCGGATCGGTGCAGAGGGGCCGAGCGATGTCGCGCGCCGCGGCGAAAATGCGCTGGTGTTCCCGGTGGGCGATGTCGCCGCGCTCGCCGATGCGATCGGCACGCTCGCCGCCGACCCGGCTGTGCGTGGGCGGATGTCGGCGCGTGCGCTGGAGATTTTCGACGAGCTGGACGTGAACCGGAGCATCGACGGGATCCGCCGGGCGATGGCGGCAGGGCGGCGCGCGCGGTGACGCGCAACGCGGTCTTTGCCACCGAATTCTGGTTCGGCGCCAATGGTCGGTCGCTGGCGCAGGGTTTTCGCGCGCTCGGCTGGGCGGTCGATGAAGTCGATCTGCATGACTATGTCCTGCGTGGCCGATCGCTGGGGACGCGGGTCGCCGGGCGGCTGCTGTCGCCGATGCTGCGGCGCGAATATAATCGCGCGATCCTGCAATCGGCGATCGACCATGACGCGTCGGTGATGCTGACGGTCAAGGGCAGCGAGATCGATGTCGAGACGCTCGACGCGCTGCGCGCGCGCGGGGTGCGGACGATCAATTACTATCCCGATTTCGAATTCGAATATGCCGGGTTCGACCGCGAGCGGCTGCGCGGCTATGACCTGGTCGCGACGACCAAGAGCTTTCACCGCGACACGCTGAACGCGATGATCGGGGTGGAGCGGGTGGCGCTGGTCCATCACGGCTTTTCCCCGCTGGCCCACCGTCCCGTCGCGGTGCCCGACAGCGACGACGGCTTTGCCCGCGATATCGTCTATATCGGCAACGCCTCGCCTTATAAACGCGACTGGTTGTTGCCGCTTTTCGAGGCGCCCGAGCTGGCGGGTGCGCGCAAATGCGTGATCGGGCAGCGCTGGGCGGAGCTGGCGGCGGGTACGGCGATCGCGCCTTATGTGCTTGGCCGGGCGATGGCAGGCGATTTCTATTCGCGCGAAATCGGCGCGAGCAAGATCAACATCGCGCTGCACATGGGGCCGGTCACTGACAGCGGGTGGGAGGACCTTGTTTCGACCCGCACCTTTGAAATCCCGGCGGCGGGCGGGTTCATGCTGCACATCGACAATGACGAGGTGCGCGGCATGTTCGACCATGGCAACGAGTTCGACAGCTTTGCGACCCCCGAACAACTCGTCGAGCGCGCCGCTTATTATCTGGCGCATGGCGAGGAGCGCATGGCAATCGCACGGGCCGGGCAGGCGCGGGCATGGCGCGATCACAGCATGGACGCGCGGGCGGCGGAGATCGTCGGCCTGATCGACCGGACCTGACCCGGGTCAGCCACGCGCCAGTTTGGCGCGGACGACGCTCATCACCGCGCGCCGCCGCTGCGCGGTCAGCCCGGCGAGGGCGAACCCGATCGTGCCCGCCATGCCCCCCGCGACGAGGCCTGCCCCGGTCGCCATCAGCGGCGCCGCGAACAGCGACTGGCCAATGCGCGTGCCGGCATAAGTGAGCGCCAGCGCCACCGTCATCCGCACCAGCATTTCGATGTGAAAGCCGATGCCGGTGCCGGGAATCGCGCGCAGGATGCGGTGCGTCATCCACAGGCCAAAGCCGACCAGCTCCCCCAGCGCCAACGCTGCCATCATCCGCATTCCCGCCCCTTCGACCGGCAACAGCAGATAGGCGGCAAGGGTCAGTGCCACCTGAACGATTCGGGCATGGGCGATTGGCCAGGGGTCGTTGACCGTCGCCAGAAATGCCTGCGACAGCGCCAGCGTCGGCAGCAGCAGCGGTGGGGCGATCGCCAGCACCAGCATTGCCTGGCTGAACAGGTCGGGATGGCCGGTCCACAGGCTGAACAGCGCCGGGCCGAGCGCGAGCAGCAGCCCGGCGGGTACCGCCCCCATCACCGCCAGCAGAAATGCCGCTTCGCGATAGGTCGAGCGCGTGCCGCCGGCATCGTGGACCGCCACCCGCCGTGCGCTTTCCTGGCCGAAGATGACGGCAAAGGGCTGAAACCCCGCGCGAATGAAATTGGCGAGGGTGCGCATCAGCACGAACTGAGTCACCATGGCGCCGCTACCGACCCCGGTGATCAGCAGGATGGGGAGGAAGGTGAGCGCGGTGTTGGGCGCGCTCTGGATCCAGAAGCCGAGCGATAGCTTCGCCGCCTCGCGCCGCGCGGTAGCGGGGAGCGGACCGAAGCGGAATGGAAAAGCGGGAAACTGGCGGCGGCTGTCGATGAAGATCGTCGCGCCATGGATCAGGACCGACACGGCGCAGATCGCCGCCGCCGCCGCCAGGATCGATCCGCCGAGCAGCACTGCTGCCGCCGTCGCGACCAGCCGGGCCAGGTCGCTGCCGATCCACAGCAGCGATTGGCGGGCATAGCGTTCATGCGCACGATAGACCGACATCTGAATGGTGGTTGCGGCGCGTGCGAACATCGCCCCTGCCACCAGCGCGGCGGCGAGCCACAATTCTGCCGTCACCGCCACCCCGTCGGACCGCTGCACAAAGCCGAACCCGATCGCGACCGCGATCAGGCCGATGGCGCTTGCCGCCACCATCAGCAGATTGCCGGCGTTGAGCATCGTGCGCGCCTCTGCCTCCCGCCGTTGCTGGACCAGGAACAGCACGCGGTTGGCGAAATAGAGGTTTACGCCGAAATCGAACAGCGCGACCATGCCGCCGGCCGCCAGTACGAGCGACCAGGCGGCGAACTGATCGACGCCCCAGGTCCGCAGCAGCAGCGCCGCGATCAGCAGCCGGTCGGCGAGCTGGACGGCAAAGCCGAGCACCTGGACCAGCGCCTCGCGCCCGATGCGCCCGGCGACCTTCATCGCATCAGGCTTCGAGCGGCCCGTCGAGCACGCCGTCGAGATAGAAGCGGGCGGTCGCGGCCAGCCCGTCGTCGAGCGACACGCGCGGGGCAAAGCCGGTCAGGCGTTGCAGCTTGGCGATGTCGGGCGCGCGGCGCTTGACACTACCGGCAGGAGAGGGGTGCAGTGTGATCGGCGCATCGATGCCACGCACTGCCAGCATCCGCTTCCCCAGATCGGCGATGGTGATCTCGTCAGGGCTGCCGATATTGACGATCTCGTTCGCGCAATCCGCGCTCTCGCCCAGTGCCAGCGTCGCACGGACCGCGTCATCGATATAGAGGAAGGAGCGCGTGTCGGCATGGCCGAACAGCTCGTACCGTGCGTCGCGCATCCGTTCGAAAAAGTCGGGGACGACATGGCGGTCGCCCATGCGCGGGCCATAGACATTGTGATAGCGGATGATCGACCAGGGAAAGCCATAGCTGCGCCCTGCCTGGATCGTCACGACCTCGCCATGCATCTTCGACGCGGCATAGGACCAACGCGGATTATCCACCCCGTCGAGGCTCAGCGGCACATCCTCCGCCGTCGGCACCGGCCAGCCGAAGCGGGTAACGGTCGAGGCATAGGATTCGCTGGTCCCGGCATAGACGAACCGCTTGATCCCGCTGTCGCGCATCCGCTCGGCCAGCAGGATGGTGGGCAGCGTCGAACAGCGGATCACGTCCATCGGCCGTTCGTAGAAATTCTGCGTCCCGTTGAGTGCGGCCATATGATAGACGCGCTCGACATCGACCGGCAGATCGGCGACGTCATTCTCGCGCGTCAGATCGGCCTCGACAAAGGTGACGTTGGGCAGGTCGGCCAGCGCCTGCAGCGCGGCGTCGCGTTCGCCGCGCACGAAATTGTCGACCGCGACGACGCGATCCCCCCGCGCCGCGAGTGCGCGGGTGAGGTGAAAGCCGATAAAACCAGCCGCGCCGGTGATCAGATGGCTACTCATGCTGCGTCTCCGCCGCTACCGCGTTTGAGGTTGAGGCTGCCCAGTGCGGCGTAGCAGATGCCGGGGGCAAGGTCGAAATTGTCCATCTGGCCGTGTTGGTTCCAGAAATCGTAGATGATGCCGGGCGCGGTCATTTCGCGGGCGAGCGCGGCGAGATTGAGCTTTTCCAGAGCGGGATGGTTATTCTGGAACAGCACAAGCGCGGCGCCGCGCGCTGCCTCCAGCGGCGACTCTGCCGCCTCGATCCCAAGCGATTCGGTCGCGGCGCGATCGACCATCGCGTC
Organism: uncultured Alphaproteobacteria bacterium; assembly: GCA_942493255.1. Taxonomy (GTDB): domain Bacteria; phylum Pseudomonadota; class Alphaproteobacteria; order Sphingomonadales; family Sphingomonadaceae; genus Sphingomonas. The sequence goes on from OW818683.1 coordinate 898,841, forward strand.
CCAGCCGACAATCGCGACGCCCGGAAACGCGGCGCGAAGCGCGTCGATCAGCGGAATTGCCATGGTGCCGCGCAGATCATCGGTTTCCGGCCGCCCCTTGAACGCCAGACCCAAGATCGCGACGCGGCTGGGCAAGTCGCCGCCCGCTTCGCGCAATTTCGCGCCGAGCTGCGCGACCGAACGTTCGGGCAGCCCCTCGTTCCAGCTGCGCGCGGTAAGCGCGATGCCGGGGCGGAAGTCATGCCGTTCGACCCCTTCGGCAAGGATATAGGGGTCTTTTTCAAGGCACGGGCCGCCGACCGGGCCGGGAAAGGGCATCGGCATCGAACTGCGCGGATAGCCGATATTGCCGCTGGCGATGACCTCGTGCGCCGAAATGGCGAGTGCGTCGCACACCCCGGCGATCTCGTTGGCAAAGCCGAACATCAGGTCGCGCTGGGTATTGTTGACCAGCTTCACCATCTCGGCGGTTTCGGCGTTGCTGACGCGGATGATCGTCGGGGTGAGGAAGGTGAAGAGCTGCGCTGCGCGGAAGGTCGAATGATCGTCGATGCCGCCGACCACCTGCGGCAATGTCGCCAGTTCAGCCAGCGCCTTCCCCTCGAGCGTGCGTTCGGGACAGAAAGCGAGGTCGAACGTCTTGCCGCTGGCGGCGAGGATCGGGCGAACGATCTCGTTGGTCGTGCCGACCCGCACCGTCGATCGCAAGATCACCAGCGCGCCATCGGGCATTGCCCCGGCGATTTCGTTCGACACCGCATGCAGCGCCTCGAACTTGGTGCGCTTGTCGGGGCCGACCGGCGTGCCGACCGTGACGATGAACACGCTGGCCGGCGGGGCTTCGCCGATGGTGCGCGATGCGGTGAAGCGCCCCTTCTGCATCTGCGTCGCCAGCCGGTCGTCCAGCCCATATTCGGAAAAATGCGCGCGATGTTCAGCCAGCGCGGACAGCACGGTCGGGTTGATCTCGACGCCATGGACGCGGAATCCCGCCTCCGCCATCGCGACCGCCAGCGTCATGCCGACATAGCCAAGACCGAAAATGACGATGCTGCGGTCGCCAAAGGAGGGGGGAAGCGTGCCCATAGCTGGTTATGTATCCGAAAGAGGGGATCAGCGGCCGATCAGACGGTGCAGCGCGGTCTGAAGCCGTTCGATGAATGCCGGGAAGGCGAAAAAATGGAGTCCCTCGGGGATCGCCTTGGGCGCGTCGATCACCTTCAGGATCGCGGCCTTGATCGCCGGGCTGTCGTCGGGATCGACCACCTGGCCGATCAGCCCGCCGCGCACCGCTTCCTGCGTGCCGTCTTGGTTGCTGCCGATCGACGGGACGCCACAGGCCATCGCCTCCAGCACGACAAAGCCGAAGCCTTCGCCCTTGCTCGGCATCGCATAGACATCGGCGAGGCGATAGGTATCGGCCTTTTCATCTTCATCGACCGGACCGGTGAAGATCACCTTGTCCGCTACGCCCAGCGCCGCCGCCTTGGCCTCAAGCCGGGGGCGGTCGTCGCCCTTGCCGGCGATGAGGTAGCGGATTTCGGGGCGCTCGGCGAGCATCTCGGGCATCAGTTCGATGATCTCGTCAAACCCCTTATACTGCTCGTCGGGGTCGAGACGGCCAAAGGTCATGATGACCTTTGCCCCTTCCAGCCCATAGCGGGCGAGCAGCTCGGGGCGTTTGGGGCCGACGCCGAATTCCTCCAGATGGATGGCGTTGGGCATCACCACCGTGCGTTCCAGCGGCACCGGGCACCACGTGAGGAAACGGTCGAGTGTCACCTGGCTCAGGCTGATGATCAGGTCCGGACGGCTGGCGAAGAAGCGGTTACGCGCGCTTTCGTTGCGCGGCCAGGCGTCGATGCCATAGAGGCACAGCACCCACGGCACCCGCAGGAATTTCGCGACTGCCCAGGCGACCGGGGCAAGGTTGATATGTGCGCAATAGACCAGATCGATGCGCGGATTGGCGCGCACCTGCCGCCACACTGCCTTGAGATAAGCGGGGATGCTGCCCAGGCCCGACGTGTCATAGACCAGCTTGTCAGGCAAAGGTTGCAGCGGTGCAGACTGGACGCGCGCGACCGAGACAACTTTACGCACCGCCGGATCGGCGCAGATCGCCTCGATCACGTCGCGATTATAAAGCGCGACCCCGCCATAGCCGCCATAGGCGTCAGTGGCGATATGGAGGATCGTGAGATCGCCCCCTGCCTGCGTCTTCGTCTCTGCCATGTTCGGAAACTGTCCCATCAATCGATAGTTGCGGGGGCGCATTCTGCCCCGGACGCGAAGTTCAGGCAGGAATCGCTACGTTGCTGCCATCCCAGATGACGTCGATCGCCCCGATCGCTGCGGCCCGGTCGGCACGGATCAGCGCGTAATTGGCCTCGAAATAGCGATCCAGTTCCGCGTTCCAGCCGGCAAAGATTTTCGGCCGGTCAGGGCAGACACGCGCCAGCCGATAATCGGTACCCGCGATCAGCCCGAACACCTCGTACAGGCTCCCCTTATTGGCCAGCCAGCGCCAGTTATACTCGAATTGCAGCACGCCGATCGCACCGCGTTCGAGCAGCGGACGGATGGTGCGCAGGATTTCAATATCGTGCCCCTCGGTATCGATCTTGACCAGGTCGATCGCGTCGATGCCGTGCGCCGCCATCTGTGCGTCGAGGGTTGTGAGCGACACCGTCACGGTCTGTGCGCCGCCATCGCTGCCGGTATCAAGATGGTTGGTCCCGCTGGTCTCGCCGACCATCACCATCTGCGCTGTGCCGACCCGGTTCGAAACCGCCGCCTGATGACAGCGCACCCGCGCGTCACCGGCAAAGCGGCTTGAGACACGGGCATAGCTGCCCTCGATCGGCTCGAACAGATCGACGGTCCAGTCGATCTCGTCGCCAGCCACGCGCACCAGTTCGGCGGTCCATTCGCCCAGATTGGCGCCGATGTCGAACGCGGCAAAGGGGCGCGCGGGTGCTTCGGCGCGGTGGGCCGCGATGGTCAGGGCGATCAGTCGCGCCTCACCGTTTTCGGCGATGTCGTTGCCGGTTTCCTGTCGTGCAGCCATGTACAGCGACCGGCCCAGTCGCCATCCTGTTCTGCCCCCGAGCAGCCTCTGGATTAATCCGGTTATCATGCCGACCGCATAGACGGGCAGGGCGGGAATTCAAGTGTTATCGCCATGGCTTTCCCGCGGTTCGTGCCGTGTGTGGCCGGTGCCTTGCAATCCGGGGGGGGCGCCGGTATCCGCCCGGTCTTCCGCATCCGATGCAAGGGGTTCTGCGGCCTAATGGCGCTATTCTATTCTTCCCGATCCCGGCTGGCGGTTGCGGCCCTGTCGCTGTTGGTGGCGGCGGTCCTGTTCGGGGGGGCGTCGCGCAACGAAGTGCCCGGCTGGATGCTGGTGACGCTGGTGGCGCTTGGCGGGATCGCATGGGCCGTCTGGATAACGCCCCCGGGCGCGCTGGCAGTCGATCGCGGTGCATTCTGGCTGATGGCTGCCTGTGTCGCCGTGCCACTGGTACAGCTGATCCCGTTGCCCTTCTCGGTCTGGTCGAATCTGCCCGGCCGGGGGGGGGAGGTTGAGGCGTTTCGCGCCGCAGGGCTGACCGGGTGGCTTCCGATCAGCACAATGCCGGGGCGCACCACGCTCGCCCTGTTCAGCCTGATCGCGCCCATCTGTGCCTTTGTCATGGCGGCGCTGCTCGATCAGCGCGGGCGCATGGCGCTGGCGACCGCGCTGATCGGACTGGCCTGCGTCAGCGCACTGCTCGGCCTGCTCCAGATCGCGGGCGGTGCGGAAAGTGGGCTGCGCCTGTTCGCGGTGACGGCCAAGGATGCCGGGGTCGGCCTGTTCGCCAATCCCAATCATCAGGCGACGTTGCTGATGGCGGCGATGCCGTTGGTGGTTGCGGGATTCGTCGATCGCCTTCCGCGGCGCGGGACGGTTCCGCCCGGGCTGGTTGGCGCGGCGGTGGCGATCATTCTCTGGCTGGTGGTCGGCATGGCGTTGACTTGGTCGCGCGCTGGTCTTGTGTTTCTCGCAATCGGCCTGATTGGCGGCTTCTTTCTACTGCCCGATCTGATGCCAAAGGGGCGGCGGGGGCTGGTCACGCAGCGGCGCGCTCTGGTGCTGAGCGGCGTGTTGGTCGTCGGGCTGGCGACGCTGGTAATGCTGGCATTGGGGGCAGGTGGGGTCGAGGAAGCGGCGCGCAGTCAGGGCGGGGCACGGATCGACAATGTCCCGACATTCCTGGGCATTGCCGGCAATTTCCTGCCGTTCGGATCGGGCCTTGGCAGCTTCGATCCGGTCTATCGTAGCTATGAAACGCTGGAGATGGTCAATCCTTTCTACCTGAACCAGGCGCACAACGAACCGGCTCAGTTGCTGATCGAGGCGGGGGTGGCGGGTCTGGCGCTGATGCTGGGCCTGCTCGCCTGGTGGGGGCGGCGCGCAGTAGCGGCATGGCGCGTCCGCGACGATGGCGAGACGGTCCTCCTGCGGCGCGCGGCGGCGCTGGCGTCGTCATTCTATCTCATCCATTCGCTGGTCGATTACCCGCTGCGGACGCCGTCCGGCGCGGTCGTGTTCGCGATGCTGTGCGCCATGATGCTGCCGCCACGTGCCCGGGAATCGCGGCGCGGGTGAGCGGCGGCGTCCGGTTATTGCGTTGCGAAGGTTGGGGAGGTCGGTTAAGGGTCGCGGCGCCGGACGGCGGTTTGTGCCTAGGGTTTAAGGGGATCGCAGTGCGAGGTTTTGTGATTGCTGCGCTGGCGGCAAGTCTGGCAGGGTGCGGAGGCAGCAATTTTCGCCCCGAACGGGCGACGGCGGTGACGCCGGTGGCGGCGGACGCTCTTCCCGTGCCGACCGTGGCCGAGACCCAGATGCGGACGAGCGAATTTCCGCTCGGTGTCACAGACAAGGTGGCGGTTCGTGTGTTCGGGGCGCCCGACTTCAACGTTGATGCGGCAGTCGATCCGACTGGTGCGGTCACCGTGCCGCTGATCGGCGACGTGCCCGCGATTGGCAAGACGACGCGTGAGCTGGCGGCCGACATCGCCACGCGGCTGGGCGCGCGCTATATCCGCAATCCAAGCGTCACCGTATCGCTGCTGGAAGCAAGCAGCCGGCGGGTGACGCTGGACGGCGCGGTGCGCACGCCGGGGCGCTATGCGCTCGCCGGGCCGACCAGTTTGACCGAGGCGCTCGCGCTGGGGCAGGGGACCGCCGACAACGCCCGCGCCAGTGAGGTGATCGTGTTCCGCACGATCGACGGAAAACGCTATGCCGCGCGGTTTAGTCTGACCGATATTCGCGGCGGACGGGCGCAGGACCCGGCGATTTTCGGCAATGATGTCATCGTCGTGGCCGACGACCGCTCGCGCGCCCTGTTGCAGGACGTGGCGCAGGTGGCGCCGATCCTCGGCCTGTTTTACCTGTTCAGATAACGCCGGGATAAATCATGAGCGTGCAAGAAGGCGTCGTTGACCGGCAGGGTTATGACAGCAGCCAGGAGGCCGTGTCCCAATGGGATACGCGCATCCAGGAAGAGCGACCGCTGACCGAATATCTCAACATCCTGCTGGGTCGCAAATGGCTGATCCTGGCGACGACGGTGCTCGGTATCGTCGTGGCGGTGTTGGTCACTCTCGGGATGCCCCAGCTTTATCGCGCGACCGCGACGATTCAGATCGATCGTGAGGCGGCCCGCGTCGTCGATCAGCGCGGGGTGGAGCCGCCTGCCAGTGTCGGGCTTCAGGAATTCTATCAGACCCAATATGGGCTGCTCAAAAGCCGTGCGCTTGCCGAAACGGTCGTTCGCCGCTTGCGGCTGAGCGAGAATGAGGCGTTGCTGTTCGGTGGGCGAAAGCGTCCCGAGGAGGAGCGTCTGGCGGCGCTGATGGCCAATCGGCAGGCGCGGGAGACGATTGCGATCGGCGCAGTTCGCGGCGGGCTGGTGATCTCGCCGGTGCGCGGATCGGGCCTGGTCGAAGTCAGCTTCTCCAGCTCGGACCCCCAACTGGCGGCGAAGGTCGCCAATTCGGTCGCCGAGAACTTCATCGCCACCAATCTGGCGCGGCGCTATGATGCGACTGCCTATGCCCGCGGCTTCCTCGAAACGCAGCTGGCAGCGGCGCGGCGGCGGCTGGAAGTGTCGGAGCGCAATCTGGTCGATTATGCGAACTCGCAACGCCTGATCTCCATCGACCGAACCAACGAGACCGGGGGGACCTCGTCCCAGTCGCTCGCATCGGTCGATCTGGCTGCGCTGAACACGGCGCTCGCCTCGGCAAAGGCCGATCGCATCGCCGCCGAGGCAAAGGCAAAGGGCGGCAGCGCGAATTTGCAGCGGCAGCTGGACGATCCGGCGCTGGGTGCGCTGCGCCAGTCGCGCGCCTCGCTTGCGGCGGAACTTGCCAAGTTGCTGACCCAGTTTCAGCCCGACTATCCCCCGGCCCAGGCCCTGCAGCGTCAGATCAACGAGATCGACCGGCAGATGGCAGGGATGCGCCGTACGGTCGGCGACTCCGTGCAGGCCGATTATCGCGCGGCGGTGCAGCGCGAGGCGGAGTTGCAGGTGCAGGTCAATGCGCTCAAGCAGGACGTGCTCAATGTCCGCGACCGCTCGATCCGCTATGGCATCCTTCAGCGTGAGGCGGATACCAATCGCGAACAGTATCAGGCGCTGTTGCAGCGGTATAAGGAAGTGACCGTCGCCGGCGGCGTTGGCGTCAATAATGTGTCGGTCGTGGATACCGCGCTGCCGCCCGGTGGACCCTACACGCCGCGCCGTACGCTGAACGTAACGCTGGGCGCGCTGATCGGCATGCTGGTCGGCGTTGCAATCGCCTTCCTGCTGGCGCAGCTCGACCAGACGATCCGCTTCCCGCATGAACTGGGGACGCGGGTCGGCCTGCCGTTGCTCGGCAGCGTGCCGAAACTGCCGCGCAACACCGATGTGCTCAACGAGTTGTCGGACCGTCAATCGACACTGGTTGAGGCCTACAACTCGATCCAGACCAGCCTGCGCTTTACCACCAGCCATGGGGCGCCGCGCAGCATTCTGGTCACCAGTTCACGAGCCGCGGAGGGCAAGACGACGACCAGCTTCGCGATCGCGCGCAACTTTGCCAAGCTGGGCGTGCGCACGCTGCTGATCGACGGCGATATGCGCAATCCGGCTGTCCATCGCGGCCTGGCCATCGTCAACAGCCGCGGGCTGAGCGATGCGCTTTCGGGCTCGGGCGCGCTGGAGGGGATCCGCGAGATCGAGGAAAATCTGAGCGTGATGACCGCCGGACCGTTGCCGCCGAACCCGGCGGAACTGCTGGCGGGCGATCAGATGGCGAAGCTGATCGCGGAGCTGGGCGGCCGGTTCGATCATATCGTGGTGGACGGTCCGCCGGTGCTGGGCCTGGCCGATGCTCCGCTGATCTCCAGCTGTGTCGAGGGGACGGTGTTTGTCGTCTCCGCGCGCAACACGCCGGCGAAGGCGATGCAGATCGCGCTCCAGCGGCTTTCGCGCGCGCGCGGCCGTTTGCTCGGTGGCATCCTGACCAAGTTCGACCAGAAGGATTCGGCTTACGGTTACGGCTATAGCTACAGCTATAACTACAAGAGCGGCGACCGGTGGAGTGCGGGCGAAGGCAAGTCTGACGGCTGACGATGGGCGAAATGGTTTTCCCCAGCCGAAGCCGGTTCAGCCGTATCGGCGTGCTGGTCCTAGTCGCGGTACTGGCTGTGCTGTCGGTCCGCACCGGGCTTGGCTTTATGCTTGCGCGGGCCAATCCACCGCTCGCCTATCGTATCGACCCCGGTAATCCCGATGTCGCCGCGGCACAGGCGACACATCTCGTTCTGACCTCGACGAATGCAAGCGCGGTCGGGCGGGTCGAACAAGTCGCGCGCGCCGCGGTTGCCGGAGGGCCGTTATCGCCCTTCGCCGTGCGCAATCTCGGGTTTGCAATCCACGCGGGTGGAAACAAGCCCGGCGCGGTCGCGCTGGTCGATATCGCTGGGCGCATCTCGCGCCGCGACTTTTTCGCGCATGCCTGGTTGCTGGAGGAGCGGCGGCGCGGCGGGCGTATGGCCGACGCGGTGTATCAGGCCGATCTGCTGATGCGTCAGCGCACCTCCAACTACACCCAGTTCCTGCCGATCATGGTCGCGCTGTTGGCTGATCGACGCACCGTCGCGCCGCTCACGGATGCGTTGCATGCGGACCCGGTGTGGCGTCCCTCGTTCCTCGAGGCGCTTGGCAGCAGCGACGCGGATCTCGACAACAAGCTGGCGTTGCTTGCCGCGCTCAAGCAGCGCGGCAGCCCGGTGACCAATCGTGAACTGGTGCCGCTGTTCCGGCGGGCGTGGGGCAAGATGGACCCGCGGGTACTGCGCGGCCATTGGGACCGGCTGGTGACGCTGCCTGCGGGTGCGCGGTCGGGTCTGCTGATCGATGGCGGGTTCGAATATGCCGATCTGCCGCCGCCCTTTACCTGGGCGCTCTATCCCAATCAGGAAGTCTATGCGGAAATCGAGCGGCGACCCGATGCGGGCCATGCCCTGTTCGTGTCGTTCGAAGGGACGCGCGATGTCCAGTTTGCGGGTCAGCAATTGCTGCTGCCTCCCGGTCGCTATCGCCTGACCGGCATGGCGAAGGGGCAGGACAGCGTCAGCGACGGCCAGTTCCGCTGGACGCTGCGTTGCGGCGCGTCAAATCGCACGGGCGGGGATGTCGCCGCGACGCTGCCGCTCAATCCCGTGCTCGACAAGTGGCGGCGTTTTACGCTGACGCTGACCGTGCCGGACAACTGCCGCGAACAGCAACTGTGGCTGTCGGGGGCACCGCGCGATCCGGCGGGAACTGCATCGTTGATGATAGACGCACTGTCGCTAGAGCGGCTGTGAACGAAATTCCGGCGTGGGTACGGGGGCTTCCCGTGGCCTGAGCCACGCATCTTAGGGGTGAAACGGGCATGACGCAGGGGGAGCGACCACGGGTCCTGGTCATTTTTGGCACGCGGCCAGAGGCGATCAAACTGGTCCCGGTAATCGACGCATTGCGTGCGCGGCCGGAAATTGAGCTGCTCTGCTGCGTCACTGGGCAGCATCGTGAATTGCTGCATCAGGTGCTCGAGATGGCGGGGATCGTTCCCGACATCGACCTGGGGCTGATGCAGCCGGGCCAGTCGCTCGACGTGCTGACATCGCGGCTCCTGCTTTCGCTGGGTGAGGTGATGGACACGCATCGACCCGCGCGGGTCGTGGTGCAGGGCGATACCGCCACCGCGATGGTCGGCGCGCTCGCCGCCTATTACCGCCGCATCCCCGTGTCGCACGTGGAGGCGGGACTGCGGTCGGGCAACATCTATCACCCGTGGCCAGAAGAGGTGAACCGCAAGATCATCTCCACCATCGCCGACCAGCATTTCGCGCCTACCGAAACCTCCGCCGCGGCATTGCGGGCGGAGAATGTCGATCCGGCGACGATCCATGTCACCGGCAATACGGTGATCGATGCATTGCACGCGATGCGCGCGCGGATTGCCGCCGACCCCGCACTTGCGGCAGGCATGGACGGGGTGATCGACCGTGCCGCCGGGCAGCGGATCGTTGTCGTCACGACCCACCGGCGCGAGAATTTCGGTGGCGGGATGGAGGCGATCGGGCGCGCGATCGCGCGGATTGCCGCGCGCGGCGACTGCTACATCGTCTTTCCGATCCACCCCAATCCCAATGTCCGCGCGCCGATGCATACGCTGCTGGACGGGCTGGACAATGTCGAGATCATCGACCCGCTGGACTATCCCCATTTCGTCCGCCTGCTGGCGAACAGCTATATCGTGCTGACCGACAGCGGCGGGGTGCAGGAGGAAGCGCCGGGGTTTGGCAAGCCGGTGCTGGTGATGCGCGACACCACCGAACGGCCCGAAGGTGTCAGCGCAGGCACCGCCCGGCTGATCGGCGCGCAGGAGGACGCGATCGTCACTGCGGTTGCGTCGCTACTGGACGACTCTGCCGCCTATGGCGCAATGGCGCGCGCGCATAATCCATTTGGCGACGGCCAGGCGAGCGGCCGCATTACGAAAGTGATTCTCGATGCCCTCTGAACCCGTTCCGACGATTGCCGTCATCGGCCTTGGCTATATCGGCCTGCCGACCGCCGCCGTGGTCGCGCGGTCAGGCGCGCGGGTGTGCGGCGTCGACGTCAGCGCGCATGTCGTCGAAACCGTGTCGGCGGGGCGTGTTCATATCGAGGAGAATGACCTCGACGCGCTGGTGCAGCAGGTGGTGGCCGATGGCGCATTGACCGCCTCGCTCACCATGCCGCGTGCGGACGTGTTCGTGATCGCGGTGCCGACCCCTTTCAAGGAAGGCTTTGCCCCCGACATCGCCTATGTCGAAGCCGCAGCACGGTCGATCGCGCCGATGCTGGAGGCGGGGAACACGGTGATCCTCGAATCGACCTCGCCGGTCGGAACGACCGAGACGATCCGTGACATTCTAGCCGAACTGCGCCCCGATCTGCGCTTTCCGCACGAGCGCGGGGACGTTGCGGATATCGCGGTCGCCTATTGTCCCGAACGCGTGTTGCCGGGCCGCATCCTGGAGGAACTGGTGTCGAATGACCGCTGTATCGGCGGGATTTCGGACGCCTGTGCGGCGCGCGCGCTCAGCTTTTACCAGCGGTTCGTTAAGGGCGATTGCCTGCTGACCCGGGCCCGGACGGCTGAAATGGTCAAGCTGGTCGAAAATGCGTTCCGCGACGTCAACATCGCTTTTGCCAATGAACTGTCGATGATTTCCCACGGGCTGGACCTGGATGTGTGGGAGGTGATCGCGCTCGCCAACCGCCACCCGCGCGTCAATATCCTTCAGCCCGGTCCCGGCGTCGGTGGGCATTGCATCGCGGTCGATCCTTGGTTCATCGTCCATAGCGATCCGCAGAATGCCCGGCTGATCCGCACCGCGCGTGAGGTAAATGACGGCAAGATCGATTATACGCTCGCGCGTGCCGTCGAGGTAATCGAGACGCGGGGCGTCGCGCCGATTGCGGTGCTCGGCCTCGCATTCAAGCCGAATATCGACGATCTGCGCAGCTCTCCAGCCGTGGAGGTCGCGCTCAAGCTGGCGGCGCGGTACGGCGACCGGGTGCGGGTCGTCGAACCCTATATCGACGCGCTGCCCGCTGCCTTTTCCGACAGCGGAGCGCAGCTAGTGTCGCTGGACGACGCGCTCGACGAATGCGCTTCGGCGATCCTGCTGGTCGACCATGATGCGTTCAAGGCGGTCGACCCGGCACGGATCGCCGGGCTGGCGGTGCATGATTCGCGGGGCGTGTGGCGGGGCTAACCCCGCCCCGCCCTGGCGGTCAGCCTTGCGGCGTGCGCCCGACCCCGACCAGGGTGAATCCCGCAGCCGTCGCCTCTGCCTCAGGATAGATGTTGCGCAGATCGACCAGCAGCGGGGTGTTGAGCAGCCCCTTCATCCGCGGCAGGTCGAGCGCGCGGAATTCGTCCCATTCGGTCACGATCACCAGCGCATCCGCGCCGTCAGCCGCGGCATAGGGGCTGGGGCAGAACGCCACATCCTTGACCAGCGGGCGGGCCTGTTCGACGCCTTCGGGGTCATAGGCGCGGACGATCGCGCCGGCATCCTGCAGCGTCTGGATCACCGAGAGGCTGGGGGCGTCGCGCATGTCGTCGGTGTTGGGCTTGAAGGTGAGGCCCAGGATCGCGACGGTCTTGCCGCGCACCTCGCCGCCCATCGCCTTGATCACCTTGCGCCCCATTGCGCGCTTGCGGCTGTCATTGACCTGCACCGTCGCTTCGACGATCCGCAGCGGCGTTTCATTGTCGTCGGCGGTCTTGAGCAGCGCCAGCGTATCCTTCGGGAAGCACGACCCGCCATAGCCCGGACCGGCGTTGAGGAACTTGCGCCCGATGCGGTTGTCCATGCCGATGCCGCGCGACACTTCCTGCACATCCGCGCCGACCTGTTCGCACAGGTCCGCGATTTCGTTGATGAAGGTGATCTTGACCGCGAGGAAGGCGTTGGCGGCGTATTTAATCAGCTCGGCGGTGCGGCGGCCGGTGAACATCACCGGAGCCGATTGGTTGAGCGAGAGCGGGCGGTAAATGCCGCGCATCACCTGGCTTGCGCCCTCATCCTCGCTGCCGATGACGACGCGGTCGGGGCGCTTGAAGTCGGCGATCGCCGCGCCTTCGCGCAGGAATTCGGGGTTGGAGACGACGGTGATTCCCTTGTCGGGGGCAATCCGTGCGACGATCCGCTCCACCTCGTCGCCGGTGCCGACGGGGACGGTCGATTTGGTAACGATTACCGCCGGGCCGTCGAGTGCGGCGACGATCTCCTCGGCGGCTGCGAAGACATAGGACAGGTCGGCGTGACCGTCACCGCGCCGGCTGGGGGTGCCGACCGCGATGAACACGGCGTCCGCGCCCTTGACCCCTTCGGCCAGATCGGTGGTGAAGGACAGGCGCCCGGCCTTCACATTCGACGCGACCAGCTCGGCCAGCCCCGGCTCATAGATCGGCATCACGTTCTGGTGCAGCAGCTCGATCTTGCGCGCGTCCTTGTCGACGCACACCACATCATGCCCGAAATCGGAGAAGCACGCCCCGGAAACCAGGCCGACATAGCCCGTGCCGATCATCGCAATACGCACGCTTGGTATTCCTTTCGTCGCGGCTTTCCGCCGCCCTATGCACAGCCGCAGCGCGCCATGCGACCCAAAAATGGCGTTTGAGGGGCAGGGCGCAAGGGTGCGCATCGTGCGTAAGGCCGCCTAAACAAATACTAGATCGCAGGCGGCGGGCGTGGTGCATAGATGACCGCCTATGAATTCCCTGACACATCTTGCCCGGCTGGAGGCCGAGAGCATCCACATCCTGCGCGAAGTGGTTGCCGAGGCCGAGCGGCCGGTGATGCTCTACTCGGTCGGCAAGGACAGCGCCGTGATGCTGCATCTGGCGCGCAAGGCCTTCTATCCCTCGCCGCCGCCATTCCCGCTGCTGCATGTCGATACGACGTGGAAATTCCGGGCGATGTACGAGCTGCGCGACCGGATGGCCGCGGAAAGCGGCATGGAGCTGATCGTCTATCACAATCCTGAGGCGATGGAGCGCGGGATCAACCCGTTCGACCATGGCCCGCTGCACACCGACATGTGGAAGACCGAGGGGCTGAAGCAGGCGCTCGACAAGTTCGGCTTCGACGCGGCGTTCGGCGGCGCGCGGCGCGACGAGGAAAAGAGCCGCGCCAAGGAGCGCATCTTTTCGTTCCGCACCGGCACCCACGGCTGGGATCCGAAGAAGCAGCGCCCCGAGCTGTGGAACCTCTATAATGCCCGCAAGGCCAAGGGCGAGAGCATCCGCGTCTTCCCGATCTCGAACTGGACCGAGCTCGACATCTGGCAATATATCGCGCGCGAAAGCATCCCGATCGTGCCGCTCTATTTCGCCGCGCCGCGGCCGACTGTGGTGCGCGACGGCCTGCTGCTGATGGTCGATGACGACCGCTTTCCGCTGGATGGCGAGGAGCCGGTGATGCGCTCGATCCGCTTCCGCACGCTCGGCTGCTACCCGCTGACCGGCGCGGTCGAGAGCGAGGCGGCGACGCTGGACGATGTGATCCAGGAGATGCTGCTGACCACCACGTCTGAACGTCAGGGCCGTGCGATCGACAAGGATGGCGGCGACGCGTCGATGGAAAAGAAGAAGCAGGAGGGGTATTTCTGATGACCGATCCTGTTTACGTCACCGACGCGCTGATCGCCGAGGATATCGACGCCTATCTCGCGCAGCATCAGCAAAAATCGCTGCTCCGTTTTATCACCTGCGGATCGGTCGACGACGGCAAGTCGACGCTGATCGGGCGGCTGCTCTACGACAGCAAGATGATCTTCGAGGATCAGCTCGCGGCGCTCGAAGCCGACAGCAAGCGCGTGGGCACACAGGGGCAGGAGATCGACTTCGCGCTGCTGGTCGACGGCCTTGCCGCCGAGCGCGAGCAGGGGATCACGATCGACGTCGCCTATCGCTTCTTCGCGACCGAAAAGCGCAAGTTCATCGTCGCCGACACGCCGGGGCACGAGCAATATACGCGCAACATGGTCACCGGCGCCTCGACCGCCGACCTCGCCGTCATCCTGATCGACGCGCGCAAGGGCGTGCTGACGCAGACGCGGCGGCACAGCTTCCTCGCGCACCTGATCGGTATCAAGCATATCGTGCTGGCGGTGAACAAGATGGATCTGGTCGGGTACGATCAAGCGACGTTCGACGGCATCGTCGCGGACTATCGCGCCTTCGCCGACAGCATCGGGATCACGGCGTTCACCGCGATCCCGATCTCGGGGTTCAAGGGCGACAACATCACCGCGCTGTCGCGAACACGCCCTGGTATTCCGGCCCTTCGCTGATCGAGCATCTCGAAACCGTGCCGGTCGGCGGTGACGCGGCGGCGCGTCCGTTCCGCATGCCGGTGCAATGGGTCAACCGCCCCAATCTCGATTTCCGCGGCTTCGCCGGCCAGATCGCCCGCGGTTCGGTCAGGCCCGGCGACGCCGTGCGCATCCTGCCCTCGGGCCGCACCAGCACGGTGGCCCGCATCGTCACCTATGACGGCGATCTCGACGAGGCGGTCGCCGGCCAGTCGGTGACGCTGACGCTGACCGACGAGGTCGATTGCTCGCGCGGCGATGTCATCGCCGCTGCCGACGCGCCGCCCGAGGTCGCCGACCAGTTCGAGGCGACGCTCGTGTGGATGGCCGACGAGGCGATGATCGCGGGTCGCGCCTATTGGCTCAAGCTCGGCGACCCAGAGCGTGTCGGCGACGATCCAGCAGCCGAAATATGAGATCAACGTCAACACGCTCGACCATCTGGCGGCGAAGACGCTCGAACTCAACGGCATCGGGGTCGTCGAGCTGTCGACCGACAAGCCGATCGTGTTCGAGGCCTATGCCGACAACCGCACGCTGGGCGGCTTCATCCTGATCGACAAGCTGACCAACGCGACGGTCGCGGCGGGCATGCTCAACTTTTCGCTGCGCCGGGCACAGAATGTCCATTGGCAGGCGAGCGATGTCGATCGCGACATGCGCGCGAACCTGAAGAACCAGCGCCCCGCGCTGCTGTGGTTCACCGGCCTGTCGGGATCGGGCAAGTCGACGATCGCCAACCTGGTCGAAAAGAAGCTGCACCGGATGAACCGGCACAGCTTCCTGCTCGACGGCGACAATGTCCGCCACGGGCTGAACCGCGACCTGGGCTTTACCGAGGCCGACCGGATCGAGAATATCCGCCGCGTTGGCGAGGTCGCGAAGCTGATGACCGACGCCGGGCTGATCGTGATCACCGCATTCATCTCGCCCGTTCAAGGTCGAACGTGACATGGTCCGGTCGATGCTGCCGCAAGGCGAGTTCGTCGAGGTCTTCGTCGATACGCCGCTGGCCGAAGCCGAGCGCCGCGATGTCAAAGGACTGTATAAAAAGGCGCGCGCCGGGCAGCTCAAGAATTTCACCGGCATCGACAGCCCCTATGAGGCGCCCGAGACGCCTGAGATCCGGATCGACACGACGGCGATGTCGCCCGAGGAAGCCGCAGATCTGATTATCGACCGGCTGCTTGGCTGACATGGTGGAAACCGACGAACAACTCGCCGAACGGCTTGCGACCGAAGCCGGCGCGATCCTGCTGGCGCTGCGGGCCGAGGGGATCGAGGGCACGGCGCTGGGGCAGGCGGGCGATGAGGCGGCCAACGCGGTGCTGTGCCGCGAACTGCGCGCGTTGCGGCCCGACGATGCGATCCTGTCCGAAGAGGAAAAGGACAGCGCGGCGCGGCTGGCGCACCGCCGGGTGTGGGTCGTCGATCCGCTCGACGGCACGCGCGAATATGGCGAGGGTCGCGACGACTGGGCGGTGCATGTCGCGCTGGCGGATCGACGGCGTGGCGACGGTCGGCGCGGTGGCGCTGCCGGGGCTGCGGGATCACGCTGACCTCCGCACCGCCGATGCCGCTGCCGCCGGCCGCAGCCGCCCCGGATGCTGGTCAGCCGCACGCGCCCGGCCGCCGAAGCGGTGTTCGTGGCCGAGCGGCGATCGGCGCCGAACTGGTCGGCGATGGGATCGGCGGGCGCCAAGGCGATGGCGGTGGTGCGCGGCGAGGCCGACATCTATCTCCACTCCGGCGGGCAATATGAATGGGACAATTGCGCGCCGGTCGCGGTGGCGCAGGCGGCGGGGCTGCATGTCTCGCGGATCGACGGGTCGCCAATTCGCTACAACGAGGCCGATCTGTCGCTGCCAGACCTGCTGATCTGCCGGCGTGAGTGGGCGGCACCGGTGCTGGAACTGGTCGCGAAGAGCGGGGCCGTTTAGCCCTTCTCCGCCGCGACATGCTCGCGGTACCAGCGGACGAACTCGGCCACGCCCTTTTCGACCGTGGTCGCCGGCACGCGGCCGGTCAGGGCGCGGAGTAGTTCCGGCGAGGCTTCGGTGGCGGGGACGTCGCCGGCCTGCATCGGCAGGAAATTCTTCTTCGCGGTCATGCCCAGCGCCGTCTCGAGCGCGGCGATGTAATCCATCAGCGGGGTCGGGGTGCCACCGCCAATATTGACGACCCGGAACGGGGCCGCGGGCGACAGGCTGTCATGCGCCACCGGCTCCTTGCCGGGGACCGCCGAGACCAGATCGACGATCGAGCGGACGAGGTCGTCGACATAGGTGAAGTCGCGCGCCATCTCGCCATTATTGTACACGTCGATCGCCTCGTCGCGCAGCATCGCGTCGGCGAATTTGAACAGCGCCATGTCGGGCCGGCCCCACGGCCCATAGACGGTGAAGAAGCGGAAGAACGTCATCGGGATGCCGAACAGATGGGCATAGCTGTGCCCCATCAGCTCGGTCGCGCCCTTGGTTGCCGCATAGAGGCTCATCGGCGTCTGGGTGCGCTGCATCTCGTCGAACGGCATCGCCGTGTTCGCGCCATAGACCGAGCTGGTCGAGGCGGCGAGGAAGTGGCGGACGGGGTTATGCCGCGCCAGCTCCATCAGGTTGAACGTGCCAACGATGTTGGTGCCGACATAATCGGCCGGATGGTCGATGCTGTAGCGCACGCCGGCCTGCGCGGCGAGGTGGATGACCGCGTCGGGGGCGAAGTCCTGCCATGCCTGAGTCAGCGCCACACCATCCTCGATCGAGATGCGTGCCAGCTCGAAATTGGCGTGGTTGGACAGGATTTCGTTGCGGCGCTCCTTGAGCGACGGGTCGTAATAGGGGGTGAAATTATCGACCCCCAGCACCTTTGCGCCCGACTGGAGCAGCAGGCTGGAGGTGTGGAATCCGATGAAGCCCGCAGACCCGGTGACGAGGACGCGGCGGTTGGTCAGGTCGTTCATCGGTATCCATTCCCTTGCGGTCTGCCGCGCGCCTAACCCAAAGCCCGGCCTTGTTCTACGGCCCTGATAGGCTATTCGCTGCGTCAGGAGATTACAGAATGACGATCAAGAAGCTGCGCAAGGCCGTGTTTCCGGTTGGCGGACTCGGAACCCGTTTCCTGCCCGCGACCAAGGCGATGCCCAAGGAGATGCTGCCGGTCGTCGACCGTCCGCTGATCCAGTACGCGGTGGACGAGGCGATCGAGGCGGGGATCGAGCAGATGATCTTCGTTACCGGCCGCGGCAAGACCGCGATCGAGGACCATTTCGACATTGCCTATGAGCTGGAAGCGACGATGTCGGCGCGCGGCAAGTCGCTGCAAATTCTCGAGGATACGCGGCTGAAGCCCGGATCGATCGCCTATGTCCGCCAGCAGGAGCCGATGGGCCTTGGCCACGCCGTGTGGTGTGCGCGCGACATCGTGGGGGACGAGCCGTTCGCCGTGCTGCTGGCCGATGACTTCATGGTCGGGCAGCCAGGCTGCCTCAAGCAGATGGTCGATGCGTACAACAAGGTCGGCGGCAATCTCATCTGCGCGCAGGAAGTGCCCGAATCGCAGACCGACAAATATGGCGTGATCACGCCGGGCACGCGCGACGGCACGCTGACGCAGGTGCGCGGGCTGGTGGAAAAGCCCAAGCCGGGCACGGCGCCGTCGAACCTGGCGGTGATTGGCCGCTACATCCTTCAGCCCGAAGTGATGCGCGTGCTTGAGACGCAGGAGGCGGGTGCAGGTGGCGAGATCCAGCTGACCGATGCGATGGCGCGGATGATCGGGGACCAGCCGTTCCATGGCGTGACGTTCCAGGGGACGCGCTACGACTGCGGCGACAAGGCGGGCTATGCGCAGGCCAATCTGGCGCTGGCGCTGGAGCGCGAGGATATCGGCCCGGCGGTGCTGGAGTTCGCACGCGGGCTGATTCGCTGAGGCGTTGGCGAGGCGGCCCTATCGCTCGAAACTGACGAAGTGACGGGCCACGCGCGCGATCCTGTCAGCTTTGCCGCGTGACGAAGCGGACACCGATGACAATATCCGGGACGTGTGAGGCGAGCCCTGTCTGATTCGCGCGCCGATTTGGTGTCCGCGTCGGCTGCAGCATGGCGCGTGTCGCGAGGTGAGGCGATTCGCCGGTACATCGACCAGTCTATGCGCTCAGGCAGCGCTTGTAGGAAAGCCCCGCGCTGCATCACCGCGATTCGATTCGCTTGGTCGGAAGAAACCACGTGCTGGTGCGGCCGAATTCTCCCGAGCGGCACGCAAAAAAAATGGCGGCCCGAAGGCCGCCATTTCAGAACTCGTCTTGCAGACCGACTTACGGGCTGGTGGGCTCGTCGTCAGCGCTGGTCGCGGCATAGATGCCGAGGCCAACTGCAACCACCACGAACACGATCAGGAACGGGAAACCACCGTCCTGAAGGTTCGACTCACCAGCCGGGGTTGCAACGCGTGCAGCCTCAGCACTCGAAACCGACGCCTGGGGCGCGGCCAGCGCCGGGGTCGTTGCAAGCGAGCAGGCCGCAACGGCCATCATCAACTTCGCTAACCGCATAAATTGCTCCCTCTTATCTTTCACGCAGTGTTGTAGCGCGTGCCTATGCCACAGCCGTGGAGCTAGCTCAACAGGTTAAACCACCTAAATTGAGCAACCCCCGGTCGAGGCTAGAACGCCATAGTCATCGTCTAGTTCCCTCTCCGTCGAGCGAATTCACGCGCGCCAAATCGGCAACCAAGCAACAGCCACGACGGCCTTTGCACAAGAACGGTTAAGTTTTTGTGGCACCGCAGTCAACTCGTTCAGTCGCTCACGGCGCAGATTCAAGCGCGATAGTGGCGACGGGGCAACGGTTTTTCCTGCAGTGCGGCATTCCGAATCGGGGCGGGGGCGAATCGCGCGGGTTTCCGGCGTGGCGCGCGGCGCCAGCGCGCGGCTTTTGCCGCGATCCGCGATCGGGCATAAGCCGCGCCATGCGTTGTGTATTCCGCCTGTTCCTACTTTTCCTGACGACCGCGCTGGCACCGCTGGCGTCCGCGCAGAGCGCTGGCGATGCGGCGATGTTTGAGGGGTTTCGCGCCGCCGACATGCGCCTCGCCAGCGCCGGATTTCGGCTGAGCACCGCCAACGCGGCGCTGTGCGACCGGCAGGAACCCGGGCATGGCATCCAGATCCACACGCTCGACCAATATGCCCCGCGCCTGCGCCCGGCGGTGGCGGCGCATTTCGGCTTTGCCGGGGCGCTGGCGGTCGAGGGAGCGGTAGCCGGCAGCCCGGCGGAGCAAGCGGGGGTGCGCCCCGACGACACGATCCTGAGGTTCGGCGCGGTCGCGGTCGCCCCGCAGGGGGACGGGCCGCCCTCGACCGACCGGCTCGTCGCATTCTGGACGGCGGTCGCCGCGCTACCGCCTGCCGCGCCGATTCGGGTCGATCTGCTCCGCAAAGGCGCGCCGCTGACGCTGACGATTCGGCCCGTTCCGGCGTGCCGGACACGGTACGAACTGGCGATCACCGCCGCGCTCGAGGCCAGCGCCAATGGCGAGATGGTTCGGATCAGTTCGGGCTATTATGATCGATTCGACGCCGATCAGGTGGCGGTGGCGGTCGCGCATGAGCTGGCGCACAATATCCTGCGGCACCGCGAGCGGCTGAAGGCGGTGGGGGCGGAGTTCGGCATCCTGTCGGGCTTTGGCCGCAACGCCGATTATTTCAGGCAGGCGGAGCTGCAGGCCGATGTCCTCGCCGTCCATTTGCTCGCGCGCGCCGGCTATCCGGCCGATCTCGCCAGCCGCTTCCGTCAGCATCCGGTAGCGAAGGCCCGGTCGGGCGCATTCCAGCTCCGCTCGCACCCGCATTGGAAGGACCGGCTAAAAGTGGCGCTGGCCGAGGAAACGCGAATCGCGGCGGACGGGCCGGGCGCGCCGTTCGTGGCGGAGCGCGATTCGCCGCTAACCGGTGATTGGCGACCGCTCATTCCGAACGATTAGGCCCCCAGCCACTCCCGAATCGCATCTGTCACCGGCTGCGGCTTCTCCCACGGCACGAAATGCCCCGCATCGACCTGGACGACCGCCAAATCGGGGATCAGCGCATCGAGCCCCTCAAGCTGGACCGGCAGCAGCGCGGTGTCGCGCATCCCCCAGATGACCAGCACCGGCATGCGCAGCGGCGGGAAGGGGGCGTCGAGGAACGCGGGACGCGCGGGCGTCTCGTCCATCGCCGGCACCACGATTGCGCTGGCGCGGTACCAGTTGAGCATCGCGGTGATCGCGCCCGGCTGGCCCCATTCGTCGAGGTAGGCGGCGCGTTCGGACGCGACCAGCGCCGGATCGACATGCTTGGCAAAGCTGGTGTCGAAGAACCGCCCAAGGCCCATCGCCGCGACTTGTTCGTCCAGCGCGGGGTTGCGGAAGGCGCGGATATACTGGCTCGCTGCGCGCTGCTCCATGTCGTCATAGAGCGACTTCTGGAAGACGAACGGGTGGGGGGCGTTGACGATCACCAGCCGCTCGATCCGGTCGGGATGCTGCAGCGCCGCCATCCAGGCGATCGCCCCGCCCCAGTCATGGCCGACGAGCACAAACCGGTCCTTCCCGAAATGCGTGGCGAGCGCGAGCAGGTCGGCGACCGGCTTGTCCGGGGTATATTTGTCGACCCCCTCGGGCTTGGACGAGCGGGCAAAGCCGCGCTGGTCGGGGGCGATGACGAAATGGGTCTTGGCCAGCTCCGGGATCTGGTGCCGCCAGGTGCGGTGCGATTCGGGGAAGCCGTGGAGCAGGATGATCGCTGGCGCGGCGGGGTCGCCGGCGGTGGCGACGTCGAGCTCTACGCCCGTGGGCAGGGCGATTCGCTGAAGTTCAAATGCCGACATCGACGCCTCTCCCGCTGTTTTTCGAATGTGCGGTTTGTTTCATCGTCGACTGGGACGTTCAAGTCCTTTTCCCCACTCGTCATCCAGAACTTGGTTCAGCATCCACCGGTCCACAGGCGACCGAGCCGCTGGTGGCGGGGTGGATGCTAAAACAAGTTCAGCATGACGGCAGAAAGATGTGCGATCAGGGGTAACTCACCGTCTTCGGCACCTCCGGGATCGGGATGAATTCCTTGTCGTCGCCCGGCACCGTGGGGAACAGCCCGGCCTTCCAGTCTTCCTTCGCCTGGTTGATCCGGTCGCGGTCGGACGAGACGAAATTCCACCACACATGGCGCGGGGTGCTGAACGCGTCGCCCCCGCACAGCATCACCCGGGCACCCTCGACCGAACTCAGCCGCGCGGCGATGCCGGGGCGCAGCACGTACAGCGTCTGCGGCTCCAGCTCGACGCCATCCAGCCGCGCCTGTCCCATCGCCAGATAGACCGCGCGCTCCTCCGCCGCCGCGTCAATCGGCACGCATGCCCCTTGGTCGAGCAGGATGTCGGCGTAGATGGTCCCGGCATAGGTCGTAGTCGGCGCGGTCTGACCCCAGAGCGACCCCATGATGATCCGCGCCTTCACCCCGCCGTCCTCGATCATCGGCAGATCGGCCTTGGCGACATGTTCGAACGCCGGGTCCATCTCCTCGAATCGCTCAGGGAGTGCGAGCCAGGTCTGGATGCCCGACAGCTCCGGCCCCGCAGCGCGTTCATTGGCGGGGGAGCGCTCCGAATGGACGATGCCATTGCCCGCTGTCATCAGATTGACCGCGCCCGGCTCGATCGTCGCAAAGGTGCCGAGGCTGTCGCGATGGTCGATCGCGCCAGCAAAGAGATAGGTGACGGTGGCAAGGTTGATGTGCGGGTGCGGCCGCACGTCGATGCCGGTGCCGACCTCCAGATGCGCCGGCCCCATCTGGTCGAAGAAGATGAACGGCCCGACCATGGTGCGTGGGCGGGACGGGAGGGTGCGATGCACCTTGAACCCGCCCAGGTCGTGCGTGGTCGGGTGAATGGTATGGATGAACAGGTCGTCGGTCATCAGCGTGTCTCCAGCAGCGCCAGCATCGCGCCCAGATCTTCGGGGAAATAGGGTTCGTCATGGTCGGCGAGTTCGTCGCGGGTGAACCAGCGCCATTCGCGCATCACGCGTTGTTCGAGCGCGGTGTGGGCACCGCAATCGATCTCGGTCACGTCGGTGACGACCGCGAAATAGCGTTCGTCGGCGCTGACCGGATCACCCTCGATCGTGATGAACTCGGCCTCGCGCTGCGCGACCTCCGGGCCGCAGTCGAGGTCGAGACCGGTTTCCTCGCGCAGCTCGCGCCGGGCGGCCTCCGCATAGCTTTCGCCGGGGTCGAGCGCGCCGCCGGGCGTGCACCAGAAGGGCGGGCGATCGTCGGGCGTGAAGCGGAACAGAAGCACGCGGTCCGCGCGGTCGGTCAACAGGATGCGTGCCGCCGGGCGGGGCCGCCGCGTGATCACGCCTCCCCCGGGGCGCTCGCGCGAATCGCCATGGCGTGGACGCGCTCGATCATCAGGTCACCCAGCGCGCGGTTGACCAGCCGCTGGCGGTCGAGCCGCGACTTGCCCGTGAAGGCCGCGCTTTCGATCACCACGGTGAAGTGCGATTCGCCACTGCCATCATCGCCGCTATGGCCGCGATGTTTCGCGCTGTCGTTGATCACCTCCAGCTTTGAGGGGGCGAGCGCGCCGGTCAGGCGGGCGGCGATTTCGGTGGCAACGGGGCCGGTAGAAGTGTCGGTCATCGCTCCTATATAGGCCGTTTTTGCCCCGGAGTTTAAGTGTCTCGCGAGCCGCGTAAGGATCGTCCCCAAGCCCGCTTCCACGGTCGCGTGGAGGCGCCCGGTCGCCTGTGCGCCGAACCGGGCTGCGCCGAACCGGGTGAGTTTCGCGCGCCCGTGGCGCCGGGGCCGCGCGGTGGCGACGGGCCGGGCGCCTATCGCTTCCTGTGCCTCGAGCATGTCCGCGCGTTCAATTCGGGCTATAACTATTTCTCCGGCATGAGCCCGGAGGAAATCCACGCGGCACAGCGGCCCTATGCCGGATGGGAAGCCGAATCGCGCGCCTTCACTGCCACCGGCGGGGCGGACCGACCGCCGCGCTGGGCGGACTTTGCCGACCCACTCGACGCGATCGGCGCGCGTTTCCGTGCGGCACGCCCGGTCGAGCGCAAGGACGGCAAGCCGCTATCGGGCAAGGACCGGGAGGCGATGAAGGTGCTCGCGCTCGACCTCGACGCCGACCGCATGGCGCTGCGCCGCCGCTATTCCGACCTAGTCCGCCAATATCACCCCGACCGCAATGGCGGCGACCGCAGCCATGAAGGCGCGCTGCAAAAGGTGATCGAGGCGTATCAGCAGTTGAAGAGCTCGCCAGCGTTCGCGTAACGGCTTAGCTTCCGCAGCCGCCACAGCCACCGCCGCCGCCATCACCGCCGCCGTCGCTGCTGCCCGAATCGCCGCCGCCGCTTCCCCCGTCGCCGTTCCCTGCGCGCATCTTGTGGAACGCGTCGAACTCGGAGCCGACCAGTACTGCAGTGCCGAACAGCGCGACCGCGAGCCCGGCCTCGGCTGGCAGCGGCGCGCGGCGGGCGCGGTCGGCGGTCTTGCGCGCCGTGGCCAGCGCTTCGCTGCCAGCGCAGGTCAGGCGCGCGATCGTCGCCGCGCGGATCAGCGCGAGGACCAGCGTCACCACCAGCAGCGCGATCAGGAACCCGACCGGCCGGTCGCGGTCGACCCCGATCGCCAGCTTGGTCGCGCCGAACATCAGCAGCATCGCATAAGGGAGCAGCGCCCAGTAGCGCAGAGTGGCGCGCTCGCCGCGGTCGAGCATCAGTCCGGCGCGCTCCAGATCGGTCTGGATGCGCGCTGCTTCGGGCCGCACCGCACCCTCGATCCGCGCCCAGTCGAGTGGTGCGGTGAGCGCGAGCACGCCGGTTTCGGCGCGGGTGGTGGCGTTGTGGGCGGCGATGTCGAGCCGGTCCTTCTCGCCGATCACCAGCGCCTTGGCCGCGAGCAGCCGCGCGGTCACGGTGTCGGCGAGCCGGGTGCTGCCGCCGGACAGATAGGCGAGCTGTTCGGGATCGGTCACCGGGCGCCGCCGCCCCTCGGACCGCATCCGTGCGGGGATGATGACCCCGAGCAGGATCACGATTGCCAACAGGGTGATGTAGAGCAGGAGAAAGGGACCACCGGTCCAGTCGAACACACCAATCGGCATGTCACGTCACTCCAAAATAAAGCGCGAGCGCGGTCATCGCCGTCAGCAGGGACGCATAGAGCGTGCCCAGCCAGCGCGGAACGATGAACGCGTCGCGCGGATGAACCCGCCGCGCGCGGGGATCGTCGTTCAGCCGCCGGGCGGCTGAAGGCCAGATGTCGGAAGGGGGCGGAGCGCCAAACGCGGCCTCGTAGCGGGCCAGCGTGTCGGCATATTGGCGGTAATAGCGGCGATGCTCGTCCGCGCCGCCCGCGGTGGGGCCGTGGTGCAGCCCGCGGCCCAGCACATCGGG
The DNA here is from genome assembly GCA_942493255.1 of uncultured Alphaproteobacteria bacterium. Classification (GTDB taxonomy): domain Bacteria; phylum Pseudomonadota; class Alphaproteobacteria; order Sphingomonadales; family Sphingomonadaceae; genus Sphingomonas. Next base: position 923,746 of record OW818683.1, read on the forward strand.
GCAGAAATGCTCCCAATAATCGCGGGTATAGGTGAGGTGCAGGTGCCACGCCTGATCGACCGCGTCGGACGGGGTCGCGGGCGCATCGCCGGTGACGGCGAGGAAGCCAAAACGGCGATACTCCTCGATCACCCGCTCCGCCGTTGCGGCGCTCCATCCATTTTCGCGCGCGAGGCGTGCGGAAAAGGAGAGCGCCGCTTCGGGGGGACCGATTTGGGGACTGGTGATGCGGTGCCAGACCGGGTGGTCGGCGGTGTGGGCTGGGACAGGGTCCGCTGCACGCATCTATTCTCCTACTATCATAGTAGGAGAATCTGTCAAGTCGCTACCACCCCTCGCCCGCAGTGATCCGCGCGCGGCGGGCGAGTTCTTCGGCGGTGGGTTCGGGGAACTGGAAGTCGGCCTGTTCGACCGCGCCCTTCACGTCATAGGTCGCCATCGCGATGCCGTTGCGGGTGAGGCGATGCTCGACCAGTTCGAGCGACCGGGGCGGGGTGCCGTCACCGAACATCCGCTTGCCTTTGCCGAGCACCACCGGCGCGGTCATCGTCACCAGCCGATCGAGCAGGCCGCGTTCGAGCAGTTGCGGATAGAGGGTCGAGCTGCCCTGAATCACCAGATTCGGCCCGTCGCTGTCGCGGAGCGCGGCCAGCGCATCCATGTCCGCCAGCCGTTCGCTGCCCTCCCACGCGAGCGGCGCATCGCGGCTGGTCAGCACATATTTGCGGATCGTGCGGAACAGCGCGCCAATCTCGTCCTCCTCGGGTGCGAACGGCCAATGGGCGGCGAAGATCTCGTAGGTGCGGCGGCCGAGCAGCAGGTCGAAGGGCGGCTTGAACACCGAATCGACCTGATTGCCGATTCCCTCGTCGAACAGGGCCGCGAGCCAGCCGCCCTGATCGAACCCTCCGGTCCAGTCTTCTTCCGGGCCGCCGGGAGCCTGCATCACCCCGTCGAGGCTGAGGAAGGCGGCGCCGATGATACGTCTTGGCATGTCTGTGGTCCTTTAGTCGCGGTCGGGTGCGCCGAGCGGGAAGAAGTGGCGATAGGGTCGTGCGCCATCGACTGCGCGCGCGACCGAGGGACGGGCGAGCAGCCGGGCGCGGTAGGCGCGCAGATTGGCATGGGCTTCGGGGATCGGGATGATCCAGTCGGCATAGAACAACGCCGGCGCGGCGGAGAGGTCGGCGAGGGTGAACTCCGCCGTCGCCGCCCATGTGCGACCCGCGAGATGCGCATCGAACCAGGCATAGCTGGTGGAGAGTTGCGCCGCGACCTGTTCGTCCGCCAGCGGGTCGCGCTTGTCCGCTGGCCGGATCGCGTTGAACACCAGCCGCGCGGCGGGGTCCATCACCTGCTGGTCGAACAGCCGGTCGAGCATCCGCACCTGCAGCGCCGCATCAGGATCGGCGGGGATCAGGCGCGGGGTGCCCGACAGGCGATCGACATGCTCGGCGATGATGCTCGATTCGCCCAGTACCAGATCGCCATCGACCAGCAGCGGGAAGCGCTTGAACGGCCAGAGTTCCGCCCAGCGCGTGCTGTTCTCCGGTTCGTCGGGTGACACCATGCGCAGCGTGAAGGGCAGATCATGTTCGTAGAATGCGATCAGCGCCTTCCAGCAATAGGAGGAAAATGGGTGGGCGTAGAGGTCGGGAAGGGCGCTCATTTTGGCGCGACCAGTCCGAACATCGCGCCCTGCGGATCGGTCGCGTGGAACACGCGGTCGCCGCCGGGGACCTCGATCGGGTCGCTATGCGGGGTGCCGCCCAGTTCCTTCACCTTGCCATGCGCCGCTTCGATGTCCGGCACGCGGAAATAATAGGTCCAGCCGACCAGATGCTCGGCCTGTTCGCGCGGCATCATCGCGCCCCATACCACGTCCATTGCCTCGCCCGCATCCTTGCAGCGCAGGAAGCTGTACTCGCCCCATGGCATCGGCATGCCGCCCGCCTTTTCCCAGCCGAAGACGGTGGAGTAAAAGGCGAACCCAGCTTCGGCGTCGCTGGTCTGCAGCTCGTTCCAGCTGACATGGCCCTCGCCAAAGCGGGCATAGGCGGTGCTGCTCTCCGGGCTGGCGCCGCGCATCACGTAAAAGATGACGCCCTGCGGATCGGCGACCATTGCGAAGCGGCCAACGCCGGGAATGTCGGTCGGCGGCACATGCACCGACCCGCCCGCCGTCTTGAGCCGTTCCACACTGGCGTCGACATCATCGACCCCGACGTAGCCAAGCCAGCCGGCCTTCGCGCCGCCCGCGATCATGTCCGGGCCGAGCGTCAGCATGCCCCCGACATCGCCATCACCTGCGTGGAGGATGCGATACTCCGCGCCGCCCGGCGCATAGGAGTCGGCGTCGATCCGCCAGCCCACCACGCCTTCGTAGAACGCGCGGGATGCGTGCGGGTCCGGGGTCATCAGCTCGTACCAGATCCAGCTGCCTTGCGGGTTGGTCATGTCCTGCGCTCCTTCGATCATGCTCGCAAAAAGAACCGTCACCCCGGCCTTGTGCCGGGGTCCACTCAGCCTCACGCCCTGCGGCAGAGGCTCCAGCTTCGCGCTTGCCTTCCGGTGGACCCCGGCACAGGGCCGGGGTGACAACGGAAATTAGCCCCGCGCCGTATCCAAAATCGGCGCGAACCCGCCCCACATCATCCGCTGGCCATCGAACGGAGGTTCGGGTTCGCGGTTGCTGTCGTCGGCCATGATCGCGGCCCAGGCGGCATCGCGCGCCGCTTTGTCGGGCCATTCGATCCAGGCATAGACGACGCTTTCGTGGGCCTGTTTGTGCGTCGCGCGGTTATAGTCGGTGACCGCGCCATCGGGGGTGTCGTCGGCCCAGGCCTCGACCACGCGCAGCGCGCCATGCGCCTGAAAGATTGGCGCCATCCTTGCCGCGAGTTCGTGATAGGCTTCCCGTTTGGCGGTCGGCACCGGGAGGACATAGCCGTCGATATAGCCCGGCGCGGTGGTGGCCGGTCCGGTGTCGACGATCGCATCAAACCCGGCAAAGATCATGCGGCTGCCGTCGAACGGCATGTCCTTCATGCCCTCAAGCGCGTTCGGATCGCTCATCATCTTCTCATTGGCGGCGTCGCGCGTCGCCTTGTCGGGGTATTCGAGCCAGCTGAACAACACCGTCTCGTCGTCCTTTAGGCCGACCGATTGCTTGAGGTCGTTGACCTTGCCATCGGGCACATCATCGCCCCAAGCTTCGACGAAGCGGGTCGCGCCGAGCCCCTTGAACAGGTCGATCGCGCTATGGGCGTGCTTGATATACTCCGCCTTGTTGGCGGTCGGGACGGGGGTCAGGAACCCTTCGACATAGGTCATGGCATCTCTCCTCACGCGGGGGCGTGTTCGGGTTTGAAGTCAGCGAGCTGTGCCGCGAGCGCGGCCTTGAAGGCGGGGCGGGTGATGGCGCGCTCGAGATAGGCGCGCAGCACCGGGCGGTCGGCGAGCAGCCCGCTGCCCTCCGCCTGACGCAGCACCGTGACCATCGCGATGTCGGCGATGCTGAACTGCCCCGCCAGCCAGTCGCGCTCGCCCATCGCGGCGGCGAGCCGGTCGAGTTTTTGCCCGATCGCCGCGACCAGCGACGGTTTACGCAGCTCCGCCCAGGGTTCGCCCGCCGCGAAAATCTCGACATTGCCGAGTTCGAACAGCATCGGTTCGACGCTGTTATAGGCCGCGAACAACCAACTGATCGCATCGGCGCGGCCCTGACGGTCGGTCGGCAGCAACCGCCCGTCGCGCTCGCCAAGGTGCAGCAGGATCGCGCCGCTTTCGAACAGATGGATCTCGCCATCGATCAGCGCGGGGACCTGCCCCCAGGGCTGCTCTGCGAAATAGGCGGCGGGCCGGTTGCGCGGGTCCATCAGCCGCATGTCGTAGGAGAGGCCGATCTCCTCGCACGCCCAGCGCGGGCGCAGGTCACGGACAAAGCCCTTGGCGAAATCGGGCACCCAGTCGAACCCGGTAATCTCGACGGTCATGGCAATCTCTCCTTGCGCGCCGGTCAGGCGTCGCCTTCCTTCTTGTGTCCCTTGAGCAGCGCGACCACCGCCATCGCGTGCCCGTGGCCAAGGCCCAGTTCGTCCTTCAGCGTCGCGACGATCGCCATCGGCTTGACGCCGGGCGCGAGCGTGTCGTCCTGCGTCCAGCCGCGCTCGCGGCCCAGTGCGCGCAGGTCTGCCGGGGTCTTGCCGGTCTTTTGCTGGATGGTGTCGAGATAGGCCTGGAACGACATGAGCGGTCTCCGGTCAGGCGGCGCCAGCGGCAGCGGCTTCGATCGTGGCGATGTCGATCTTTTTCATCGGCATCATCGCCTGCATCGCGCGCTGTGCCGCGGCCTTGTCGGGATTGTCCCACACCAGTTGCATCAGCCGGTCGGGCGTGACCTGCCAGCTGACGCCCCATTTGTCCTTGCACCAGCCGCACTGGCTCTCCGCCCCGCCATCGGCGGTCAGCGCGGCCCATAGCCGGTCGGTCTCGTCCTGATCGGGCGTGTGGATGATGAAGCTCATCGCCTCGCTATGCTGGAACATCGGGCCGCCGTTGAGCAGCAGATAGCGGTGCCCGGCCAGCTCGATCTCGGCGATGATCACCTCGCCCGCCTTCTGGCTCGGTGTGTCGATCGGCGTGCGCTCGATCCGGACGATGCGGCTGTCGGGGATCAGCGACGTGTAGAACGCCGCCTGTTCCTCGGCGGTGTAGTTGCTCCAGATGCACGTGGTCATGCGGGTCATGGCATCGCTCCTGTGGCCGCGGATCAGGCTGGTTCGTGCGCCGGACCTTCGGGGAAGGCGGCCATCGCCGCCTCCATGTCCATGAACATCGGTTCGAAGAGGTGTCCGTCCGGGTCCTCGAAGCTGCGGCCGTACATGAAGCCCATATCCTGCAGCGGCCGGACATCGGCCTTGCCGCCCGCCGCGCCCGCCTTTTCCGTAATCGCATCGACATCCGCGCGGCTGTCGAACGACAGGCACAGCAGCACCTCGCTCACCTTTGCGGAATCGGCGATCGTCTTGTGCGGGATGAAGGTCGAATAGAAATCATGGCCAAGGATCATCAGCGTGATCGTGTCCGACCACATCATCGCGCTCGCCACTTCGTTGCTGAAGCGCGGGTCGCGGGTGAATCCGATCGCCTCGTAGAAAGCGGTCGATGCCGCCACGTCCTTCACCGGCAGGTTTACGAAGATCATCCTTGGCATCACGCTTCTCCTGACGTGCATTCCGGAAACGCTGCGGTTCCGAATCGCTTGCTTGAGTTTGATGCCCCCGCGAGTTATTAAAAGCAACTATGAAGTTAGAAAAAGTGACCGAAGCTAGCGACGCGGTGCGATCGGCGTGAAAAAGGAACGGCGGCGTTGGTATGACGATGCCTGCGGTACGGCGATGGCGCTGGAACTGGTGGGTGAGCGCTGGTCGCTGATGATCGTGCGCGAGCTGATGTTCGGCCCGCGCCGGTTCAGTGAGATCAAGGCGGCACTGCCCGGACTGTCGGCCAATGTGCTGACTCAGCGGCTCGAGGGGCTGGAGGAGTCCGGCATCCTGACGCGCGAAAAGCTGCCCCCGCCGGCGAACGTTCAGGTCTATGCGCTCACCTCCTGGGGCTATGAGGCGGAAAAGCCGATCCAGCTGCTCGGCGCGTGGGCGGTGCGGTCGCCCGAACATGATCCGACGCTGCCCCTGTCGGCGGCGTCGGCGATGATGTCGTTGCGGACGATGCACAATCCGGTGCTCACCGCCGACCTCGATTTCGTCATCGGGTTTCGCATGGGCGACGATGCGTTTGTCGGGCGCTACAATCGCGACGGCATCGCGCTGACGCGTGGCGATCCGGCGGGCGCCGACGTCATTCTCAACGGCCCGCCGGCCGCGATCGCGGGCGCCGTCTATGGCGGCGCGCTGGCGGAGCTTGAGGCGGCGGGCGTGCTGCGGATCGAGGGCGACCACGCGCTCGCCGAAGCGTTCGTGACGCGCTTTCCCCTGCCGACCAAGTGGACCGAGACGTAGCCGTTTGGTCCAGCGACTGACCTTTGGGGCGTGTGGCCGACAGCGGAGGATTGTGGCACCGAGCCGCTCCCGCGCTTGCGGAGTGGCACGCTAGCCGATACCGCACCGCAAAAGACCCGTACCGAGTCCGAAAGCCCCCATGACCAGCATCCCGAACACCCAGCCCGACAGCCGCGAGACGACGATCCTGCAGGCGCCCGATAAGACGGTCAGCGTCCGCGACCTGTTCGGCATCGACATCGACATGGAAGTGCCGGCGTTCAGCGTGGCGGACGAGCGCGTCCCCGACCTCGACCCGGCCTATGTGTTCGATGCCGACACGACGCTCGCGATCCTGGCGGGCTTTGCGCACAATCGCCGCGTGATGATTCAGGGCTTTCACGGCACCGGCAAGTCGTCGCACATCGAACAGGTCGCCGCGCGCCTCAACTGGCCGTGCATCCGCATCAACCTCGACGCGCATATCAGCCGCATCGACCTGATCGGCCGCGACGCGATCGTGCTGAAGGACGGCGTGCAGGTTACCGAATTCCGCGAAGGCCTGTTGCCCTGGGCGCTGCAGACGCCGACCGCGCTCGTGTTCGACGAATATGATGCCGGTCGCCCCGATGTGATGTTCGTGATTCAGCGCGTGCTGGAGACCGAGGGCAAGCTGACCCTGCTCGACCAGAATCGCGTGATCCGGCCGAGCCCGTGGTTCCGCCTGTTCGCCACCGCCAACACGGTCGGCCTTGGCGACACCAGCGGGCTGTATCATGGCACGCAGCAGATCAACCAGGGCCAGATGGACCGCTGGAACATCGTCGTCACGCTGAACTACCTCCCCGCCGCGGTCGAGGCGCAGATCGTGCTGGCCAAGAGTGGCGACTATGACAAGCCGGGCGGCAAGGAACTGGTCGAAAACATGGTCCGCGTCGCCGAACTGACCCGTCGCGGGTTCATCAACGGCGATATCTCGACCGTGATGAGCCCCCGCACCGTCATCACCTGGGCGCAGAATGCCGAGATCTTCAAGGATGTCGGCTTCGCCTTCCGCCTGAGCTTCCTCAACAAGTGCGACGAGGCGGAGCGGTCGCTGGTGGCGGAATATTACCAGCGCGTGTTCGGCAAGGACCTGCCTGAGAGCGTGGTCAGCAAGGCATGAGGCGTTAGCGGTCGGTTTCCAGATCGATCGCCGGCGCGGAGGCTTCACGCATCCGCCGCTCGGCCTCGCGCTGCTGCTGGCGGAGATGGTCTTCTGGTGAGACGGTCGGCGTCCCTGGTCGGGCCCGCGCCAGTTCGTTTCGAGCGCGCGCTTCGTCGGAGGCCTCACCGAACAGGTCTTTTGCCGCCGTTGGGTCGGCGTGGAGGTTCTGCAGCTTCACTTGCAGGCTGGTGACCTCCCACGGGTGCAACATGGCGTAATGCGCAAAGGCCTGCTCGACCTTGCGCCCGTCGAACTCCCGCTTTTCGAGTGAGGCGGCGACGCGTTCATCGAGCATCGCCTGCAGGCCGGCGCTCAACAGGCCGTCGTCCTGGACGAATTGCGCAAGCTTGCGCAGCGGTCCGGTTTCCGACGCCTTGAACGCGACCGCCACCTTGGTGCTGCTTGCGCCATTGGGCTTCAACTGCGCCTCGATCTGGCCGAGCAACACCCCGTCCATTCGCAACGACCAGCGCAGCGACTGGCCGGGCTGGCCGGTCACCGATTCGGAGACCGCCGACTTGCGCATGCTGACCGAGCCGAGTTCGTCCGAAAAGCGCGTGGCGTGCAGCCGCGAATAGGCTTGGTCGATGCCGACGGCATAGACCGGGGTGTGATCCATCGCCGAATAGCCGCCAGCAAGCGCGAGCGCGCCGGTGGAAGCAAAGATCAAGCTCTTCATCGCGTTGGGTCCCCCGGCCAAGTTGGATACCCATTATGACCAGGCTACTTAAGGAGCAGCTTCAACCGACGCTTAACACGGCGAAAAGCGTTTTTGCGCCGGTGCCCGCAACCGCTCGACGGCGGCGGCCTCGGCCACCGGGCGACCTTACGCCGCCGCGGCGTAGCTCCGGCGTTGTGGCGTCCCGTCGATGTCGAACTGCGACGCGCGGCCGGCGAGTTCGGTCGCTTCGTTGCGCAGCTGTTGCGCGGCGGCGGAGGTTTCCTCGACCATCGCGGCATTCTGCTGGGTCGTCGTGTCCATGCCGCTGACCGCGATCACGATTTCGGAGATCGACATCGCCTGAACGCGATTGTCCTCGACCAGCGAGCTGACCAGCGTATCGACCTGGCCGAACATGTCGGCGATCTGGACCAGCGCGCCATCGACGCTGCCGACCGCGCCGACGGCATTGCCAACCTCTTCCTGAGTCACGGTCAGCTGGTCGCGGGCGCGCTTGGCCTCTTCCTCGGCACGCATGGCGAGGGCGGAGACGAGGTCGGCAACCACCGCGAAGCCGCGGCCTGCCTCGCCCGCACGGCCGGCCTCGACCGCCGCGTTCATCGCGAGCACGCGCGTCTGGAAGGCGATCTTGTCGAGGCCCTCGATCACGTCGTCGATGCCCTTGGCGCATTCGGACACGCGGTGCATCGCCGCCACCGCGCCGGATGCGACGTCGCGACCCCCCGTGACGCTGGCGTTGGCGCGCTTGGCGCAATTCAGCGTTTCATCGGCGGAGGCGGCGCTGGCGCGCAGCCGCTCATCGATCTGCGACAGGGCAGCCGAGGTCTGCTCGAGGCTCGCCGCGCTGCTTTCGCTACGGCTGGCCAGATCCTGCGCGGCGCGGGCGATCTCGGTCGAACCGGTCTGGATGCTCTCTGACCGTTCGACCACTGCGGCGATCAGGTCGCGCAACGTGGTCGCGGTGGCGTTGAAATCGGTCTTGAGCTGCGCATAAGCTGGCGGGAAGTCGGCATCGATCCGCGCGATCAGTTTGCCCTCGCGCAATGCGGACAGGCCGGTGCCAATCGCGGCAGTGACTTGGCGCTGCTCCTGCGCGTTGCGCGCCTGCTCCCGCTCGCGCTCGGCGGCGGCGAGGCGGAAGACATCGGCGGCGCGGGCGAGCGTCCCGATCTCATCGGCGCGGTCGGTTTCGCCGACGGCCAGATCCTCGCCCTTCGCCAGCCGGTCGACCGTGTCGGACAGGCGCCCGAGCGGCAGCCCGACAACGCGCTTCGACGCCATCCACAGCGCGCCGAGCGCGCCCGCCACCACCAGAATTGCGATCACGACCAGCATCCAGGTCAGCGCATTGGCAGGCGCCGTGATCGCCGCCTGCGGAATATCGACCACGACGGCCCAGCGATCGGCGATGCCGCTGACGGTCACCGGTACCGCGAACCGCGCCCACTGCGTGCCATCGGCGGCGACATGGGCAAAGCGCTGGGGCGTCCCGGTCTTGATCACCGCGTCGATCAGCTCCTTCTGACCTTCGTCATAGGGCTTCATCCGCATCTCTGCATTCTCATGCGCGATCCAGTTGCCGTCCTGCGCGATCAGGCGCACGCGGCCCGATCCCAGCGGCTTCTGCTTCATCAGACCGGCGGACAGGTCATCGAGGCTGATGTCGAACCCCGACACGCCGACCACCTGATCGCCGCGCCGCAGCGGGAAGGTGATGCTGAACATCAGCACCTGCTTGCCATCGACCGGATAGCTGTAGGGGAGGCTGAGGCGGCCGGCGCCGCGCTTGAGCCCCTGCGCATAATAATCCTTTTGCCAATCCTCGGGCGGGCTGGCATCCTGCGGGTTGATCTTGCCGGACTTGTCGCGGGTCAGATACGGCGCGAAGCCGCCCGCAACGTTATAGGCGGGGGTCCCGGCCAGTTCGGGGCGGTTATATTCAGGCTCCAGGATCGACCATGCGCCAAGCACGGTCGGCGCCGAGGCGAGAAAGCCGCGCAGCTGGGATACCGTCCGATCAGGCGCGAAGCCGGTGGCGGTCAGGTCGGTCGAGATCGACCGCGCCATCGCATGCGATGCCCCGACGATGCCATTGACGTCCGTCGCGATGTCGCTCGCATAGCGCTCCGCCGTCACCTCGGCAGTCTCGCTCGATCCGCGCCCGACCACGGACGACGCCTGAAGCGTGACGATGGTAAAGCCGATCGCGAGCAGCAGCGAGATCGCGGCGGCGCACAGCGCGATCAGCTTGCCCGCGACGGACAGCTGGTCGAAGCGCGCCCGCAGCGGGTTCGAACTGGCAAAGGGCTGGGCGAGGTCGGACACGGCGTATCTCTAGGGGAGTATTCGCCCGCATTATAGGCTGGCGCGACGGTCGGGGGTCGGGCGCTGCGTCGAATCTGTACTCTGACCTGACCCGCAGGACGCTTGTGTCGGGGCGCGCCTCCGCGCATGGAAATCCCATGGCCAGCGACTCTCCCCTCGATCAGTTCAAGTCCGTGCTTACCGGGACCGCGCGGGCGCTGTCGCATCAGGCGGAGCTGGAACTCGCCTTTACCGCCGACGCGCCGGCGCAATCAGGACGGCATATCAAGGTGCCGATGCCCGGCCGGAACCTGCCGCCCGAACAGGTGGCGGAGGCGCGCGGTTTTGCCGATGGCTATGCGCTCCGCTTGCGGCTGCACGACGCTGCCACCCACCTTAAGGGCGCGCCCAAGGAGCCGGTTGCGCGCGCGGTGTTCGATGCGGTGGAAACCGCGCGCATCGAGGCGCTGGGATCGCGCGGCTTTGCCGGCATCGCCGACAATCTCGACCATGCGCTCGAGATGAAGATGCGGTCGGATCCGATCAGCCGGGCACGGACGCGCGACGAGGTGCCGCTGTCGACCGCAGTCCAGCTGCTGGTCCGCGAACGGCTGACCGGGCGCGAATCGCCCGCCGCGGCCGCGCTCGGCCTGGGGCTGGTGCGCGACTGGATCGAGGACAAGGGCGGCGCGGACCTCGACGCGCTGGCGCTGGCGATCGACGATCAGGCGGCGTTCGCGCGGCTGGTCGGCAATCTGCTCGCCGATCTTGAGCTGACCGAGGGCGATCTGGTCCCCGACGAATCGCAGGATGGCGGCGGCGAGGACGAAGGCACCGACGAAGCCGAACAGGACGAGGCGGATGCCGGCGACGAGCCCGGCGACACCGGCGAGGGCGAGATCGACGCGCGCGGCGAACAGCGCGAGGGTGAGGGCGAGGACGGCCCGGAAACCGAGCAGGAACAGGGTGAGTTCGAGGACGGCGAGGGCGAGCCCGGCGATCCGGGGGATGAGGGGATGATGCCCGTCCGCCCCAACCGCCCGTGGTCGGACTTCCCGCCGCAGTTCGAATATGGCGCCTACACCAATCAATATGACGAGGTGATCGCCGCCACCGACCTGTGCGACGATGAGGAGCTGACCCGGCTGCGCGCCTATCTCGACACGCAATTGTCGAACCTGCAGGGCGTGGTGACCAAGCTCGCCAACCGGCTGCAGCGGCGGTTGATGGCGCAGCAGAATCGCAGCTGGGACTTCGATCAGGACGAAGGGCTGCTCGACGCTGCGCGGCTGGCGCGGGTGATCGTCAACCCGATGCAGTCGCTGTCGTACAAGGTCGAGAAGGATACCGAGTTCAAGGATACGGTCGTCACGTTGCTGATCGACAATTCGGGGTCGATGCGCGGCCGCCCGATCAGCATCGCGGCGATCAGCGCCGACATCCTCGCCCGCACGCTCGAGCGCGTCGGGGTGAAGACCGAAATCCTCGGCTTCACCACCCGCGCATGGAAGGGCGGGCAATCGCGCGAGAAGTGGCTCGGCGAAGGGCGTCCGGCGCAGCCCGGCCGCCTCAACGACGTCCGCCACATCGTCTACAAACAGGCCGACGAACCGTGGCGCCGCGCCAAGAAGTCGCTCGGCCTGATGATGCGCGAAGGGCTGCTCAAGGAGAATATCGACGGCGAGGCGCTGCTGTGGGCGCACAGCCGCCTGATCGCGCGCAATGAGGATCGCAAGATCCTGATGGTGATCAGCGACGGCGCGCCGGTCGATGATTCGACGCTGAGCGTGAACAGCGGCTCCTATCTTGAGCGGCATCTGCGCCAGGTGATCGGGTGGATCGAAAGCAAGTCGCCGGTCGGGCTCGTCGCGATCGGCATCGGCCATGACGTGACGCGCTATTACAGCCGCGCGGTTACGATCATGGATGTCGAGCAGCTTGCCGGCACGATGATCGAGCAGCTGGCGTCGCTGTTCGACCTCGATGCCTGACGCAACCGGCGGCATCGCGCCGCCGCCGGGCGGGTTCTACCCGCCGGTCAAGCGATCGATGACGATCGCCGGGCATCCGACCTCGATCAGCCTTGAACCCATATTCTGGGAGGCGCTGGAAGCCGCTGCCTCGGCACGCGGCCTGCCGCTCAGCGCCCTCGTCGCGCAGGTCGATTATCTGCGCATTCAGGGCGACGATCCCCCCAACCTTGCCAGTGCATTGCGTAGCTGGCTTCTGGCCGATGCGACAACGTTGCGACAATGATGAAAACGATTCGCATTAGTCTTGACTGTGCGAACGACTCTCAATAGCGGACGCCCCAACGACACTGTAAAGGGGTTTCCATGTCACGCACCTCGGACGGCCATCGCGCCGCGCCTGCTTTCCTCGCGCTCGCCGCAGTTGGTTTCGTCGCATCGGCGCCCGCCGCCTATGCCGCCGACCCGACCGATCCGGTCGCCGAGCAGGACCGCGCCGATGTTACCGTGACCGGCGAGAAGGTGCGATCCGAGCAGGCGAGCCCCAAGGTCACGCGCGCGGTGCGCGATACCCCGCAAACTGTCACGATCCTGACCAACAAGGTGATCGAGGAGCAGAACCTCCTCACCCTGCGCGACGTGCTGTCGACGGTGCCGGGCATCACCTTTGGCGCGGCCGAGGGCGGTGTCGCGCCGAGCGACCAGATCACCCTGCGCGGCTATTCGGCATCGTCCGACATCACCACCGATGGTGTTCGCGACAGCGCGCCCTATTCGCGCAGCGACCCGTTCAACCTGGAGCAGGTCGAGGTCACCAACGGCGCCAACTCGGTCTATAACGGCTCGGGATCGGTCGGCGGGTCGATCAACATCGTAACCAAGCGTCCGCAGGCGGAAACGTCGATCGCGGTGCAGGGCGGGATCGGTACCGACGACTATTATCGCGGCACCATCGACGCCAATGTCCGCGCCAATGACCTGATCGCGGTGCGCCTCAACGCGATGGTCCACCAGAACGATGTGCCGGGCCGCGACGTCGAAAGCTATGAGCGCTGGGGCGTTGCGCCCGCGGTGACGATCGGGGTCGATGGTCCGACCAGCCTGACGCTGCAATATCTGCATCAGGAAGAGACGAATATCCCGCAATATGGCGTACCCTATTACAAGAACGGGGTGTCCAACGGCGCGCTGCCCGGCATCGATCGCAGCGACTATTTCGGCTACCGCAACATCGATACGCAGGAGATCACCGTCGATCAGGCGACGGCCACGGTCGCGCACGAATTCAGCGACAAGCTGTCGATCCGCAACCTGACCCGCTGGCAAAAGGTGCAGCAGCTGACGATCGTCGGCCCGCCGCAGGGGACGTTCTGCCTCACCGGCGGGGTTACGCCGGCCGGCGTCGCCTGCCCCGCGACCGTTCCCACCGGCTATTATCTGATCGGCGGCCCGCGCGGGAATGTGCGGGATACGACCAGCGAGCTGATGTACAATCAGGTCGACCTGTCGGCACAGTTTGCCACTGGCGCGGTCGAGCACAGCCTGGTCGTCGGTGCATCGGCGGGGTGGGAGAAGTTCTTCCTGTCCACCGGCAACGTCTATCGCAACGCCAACGGCACCGTCGCCAACGCGAGCTATCCGCTGATCAACTGGGCCAACCCGAACGACGTCGTCGCGGGCCCGGCGGGCTTCAACTACGGCAGCAACGTCTATACCGGCCCGGTCAATTTCTTCGAAAGCGGTCGCCAGCGCGGCGAGGTCACCAACTATGCGGTCTATCTGTTCGATACGATGAAGCTCGGCAAGTTCGAGCTGAATGGCGGCGTGCGGTACGAGCGTAACGAGGGCAATTACCAGACCGACGCCGGCACCGCCGCAACCGTGACCACGCCGCAGGGCGCGATCGTCACTGGCCCGCGCTTCCGCAACGATGCCGACCTGTTCAGCTACCGCATCGGCCTGGTTTACAAGCCGGTCGAGGCGGTGACGCTCTACGCCGCCTATGGCAACGCCCAGACCCCGTCGCAGAGCGCGGTCAATGGCGGCTGCAGTGCGCTGACCTGCAACGTCGATCCCGAAACCGCCAAGAACTACGAGATCGGCGCCAAGGCCGAGATCGGTCGCGCGCTGTTCAGCATCGCTGCGTTCCGCAACGAGCGTGACCAGTACAAGGTGCCGTCGAACGACCCGACGCTCCCTGATCAGGTTCTCGACGGCCATTCGCGCGTCGATGGAATCGCGGTCAGCGCGACCGGCAACATTACACCTGCCTGGTCGCTCACCGCCAACTACACCTATCTGGAACCGAAGCTGATCCGCTCGGTCGCGGTCGGCAGACCCGATCCTGCGGCGGGTGCGGAGCTGCAGAATGTGCCCAACCATTCGGGCAGCCTCTACACCACCTACACGCTGCCGTTCGGGCTCAAGCTGGGGTACGGCGTAACCTATCAGGGCAGCTTCGCGCTGAACCTGCCTGCCTTTGTGACGGGGAGCACCACGGTCGTCACGCCGGTCTATCGCTCGGACGATTACCTCGTCCACAATGCGTCGGTGTCCTACGACATCACCCGCGACCTCAGCGTGCTGGTAAACGTCAAGAACATCACCAACGAACTCTACTATACCCGCATCCGCAACAATGGCTGGGCTACGCCCGGCGATGCGCGCTCGGCGGTGCTGACCGTCGGCTACCGCTTCTAAGGGCTAAAGGGGGAGGAGCGGGTGACGGCAATCCCTGTCCCCCCGCTTTCATCCGCTCCGACCCCCCTTTAGAAGGCACCTTTATGCTGATCGCGATTCCCGACCTGCTCGACCCCGCCACGCTCGCCGATCTGCGCGCGACGATCGATGCGGCGGAGTGGATCGACGGCAACGCGACCTCGGGCCACCAGTCGGCGCTCGCCAAGCAGAATGAGCAGCTCCCCGAGGACAGCGCGGCGGCGAAGGCGGGGGGCAAGGTGATCCTCGACGCGCTGGGCCGCTCGCCGCTGTTCTTCGCCGCCGCATTGCCGCTCAAGGTCTTCCCGCCGCTGTTCAACCGCTATGGCGTCGGCCAGACCTTCGGCGTGCATGTCGACAGCGCGATCCGCATCCAGCGCGGGACCGATTTCCGCGTCCGCAGCGACCTGTCGATGACCGTCTTCCTCGAAGACCCGGCGGCCTATGACGGCGGCGAACTGGTGATCGAGGATCAGTTCGGGGTGCAGCGGGTCAAGCTGCCCGCCGGCCACGCGATCCTCTACCCCTCGTCCAGCCTGCACAAAGTCGAGCCGGTAACGCGCGGGCGCCGCGTCGCATCCTTCTTCTGGCTCCAGTCGATGGTCCGCGACGATGGCGCGCGGCGAATATTGTTCGATCTGGACCAGAGCGTGCAGCGGCTGACCGGGCAACTGGGCGGCACGGATCGCAGCGTGATCGAGCTGACCGGCGTGTATCACAACCTGCTGCGGCGGTGGGCGGACGCGTAACATCATCGTCGGCCCGGGCTTGACCCGGGCCCAGGCTTCTTCTTCCCAGCGTCGGATCAAGGCAGCCCAGGCCCGGGTCAAGCCCGGGCCGACGAAGGGGTTTTAGTCCAGCATCGCCCTCAACGCGCTCGACAGCCACTCGCCCTCGCCGCGCACCAGCAGCTGCGCCGCCAGCCCCTCGCGCTCAGCCAAAGCCATCGCCGCGTCCGGCTCCAGCACGGTCAGCGCGCTGGCCCAGGCATCGGCGTGGCAGCAATCGACGTGTACGACGGTAACGCTCGCCGTGCCGTGCGCGATCGGGCGGCCGGTGCGCGGGTCGATGCTGTGGCTGCCCGCTGCCGAGGTACGCCGATAGTCGCCTGAGGTCGCCACCGCGAGGCCGTGCAGCGCGATCCGCAGCGGGGCCAGCGCTATCCCCCGCGGTGCCTCCACATCGACCCACCAGGGCTGGCCATCGGGCTGAATCCCGGCGCCGACCAGCTCGCCGCCAATCTCGACCAGAAAATCGGTGCAGCCCATCACTCGCAGCCGCGCCGCGACTGCATCGACGGCATAGCCCTTGGCGATCCCCGACAGGTCCAGCCGTGCCGGACGGGCTCGGCGCAGGCGGAGCAATGGCGCGTCGAGTTCGATCGCGCCCAATCCGATCGCGGCTCGGGCAGCGTCGATCGCGCAGTGCTCCGGAATATCGCCACGCGGCCCCGGCGGGCCAAAGCCCCACAGATCGACCAGCGCACCCATCGCCGGATCGAACGCCCCGCCCGATCGCGCCGCGATGTCGAGCGCAACGCCCATGACGTGCACAAACTCCGGCGCGATGCCGTGCCAGCCGCCCGGCGCGGCGGCGTTGATCTGGCTGAGCTGCGAGCAGCGCTCCCAATGGCTCATCTGCGCGATGAGGTGCGCCAGCACGCCCGCAATCGCCGCCTGAACGCCGGGGGGCGGCGCAACGATCTGCGCCGACCAGCGCGTCCCCATCGTATCCCCGCCGAACCGCTCAACCCGCGCATGCGCCCGCCGCCGGTGAAAGGCAGCGGGCGACAGCGTCGCGGGAATGGCGATGCGGGGTTCGGGGGTCAGGGCGCCATCACCTCGAGCGTCGTGACATAGCTTGCCCGGCGTGCGCCCGGGGCGGGCGGTGCGCCTTCTTCGCCGCCGCCGCGCGGGGTGGTGACGTTGATCCAGGTCATGCCCGGATCGGTCCACTTGATCGTGACCTTGCCATCGGCGCCGGTCTTCAGATCCTGCTGATGCAGCTGGTCGCGATAGCGGATGCCGCCGGGGATCACCGTGACCGCCAGACCCGGGGTGGGCTTGCCGTCGAGCAGGAACTGGAAGGTTGCATCCTCGCCGACGATCAGGTCGTTGGGATGCGTGACGGGCACCAATTCGATGCCCTTGCCGACCGGCTTGAACACGGTCGTGGTCGGCTCGCCCGCCGTCACGAAAATCTCGTTGCGGTTGCTGTTGATCGACGTGCGGACATCGGTCGCGCCGGCCGGGATCACGCTGGCCAGCTTGTCGGCGGTGGTGCCGCGTGGAAGCCGAACCTCTTCGCCATTCAGCTTGTACGATCCCATCACGCCCTCGCTGGCGTAGAAGATCTTGTAGGTGCCGCGCTGCTGGATCTGCACGTCGAGCGTGGTGCGATAGCGCCCGGTCGCCTTGTTCTTGACCTCACCGGGCGTGCCGTCGGGCAGCATCACCGCGATGTCGGCGCGCAGCGGCTGATGCTCGAAATAGAACAGGTCGTTGGACACGGCGGCATCGACCGTGACCCACACGTCTGCACCTTCGCCCGAGACGACGGTCATCGACGGCATCATCCACTGGCGGTGCGCCTGGACGCTGGCGGGAATGGCGACCGCGGCGACGGCGGTGGCGATGAGGAGATTGCGGAACTTCATAGTCAGGCCCCTTGATTCAACGCTTCACGGTCAAAGTTACTGCGCCCAGCTCGGTCTTCCCGCTGGCGCGGGCGGTGCCGCCCTTGGGCAGCGAGAAGGGGATGCGGACCAACTCGCGCCCGCCCACCTCGCGCGCGGCTTCGACCACCAGCGTGTAGTTGCCGGCACGCAGCTGCGGCTTGAAGCTGACCTTGTGCGTCCCCGGAGCCTTGGTCGCGCCGGTCACGCCCGCGGCGGGAAAGCGCATCGTGCGACCCGATGCGCGCCACCACTGGCGCACGTCGCGCAGCCACTTGGTGCCCTCATTGTTCTTGAGGTCGACGTCATACCAGACGGAGAGGGTCTGGGTCGGACCGCCCTCCTTCTCGATCCACATCGCGACATAGGGGCGGTGATATTCGGCAACCGTCAGGCGCGGGATGGTGACGGAGACGTCGAGCGTCTGTGCGGCCGCCATCCCCGGCGCGAACAGGCCCGCGCCCAGCGCGGTGGCGGTCAATCCGGTTACGCGAAACTGCATGTTGGGCGGCTCCCTTTAGATATGGATGAAGAAGATCGCGAGGATCGCGGGAATGACGAGGCCCGCACCGACCAACGGCCAGGTGCTCGGGCGGTTCTTCGAATGCATCTGCAACAGCACCAGCCCGGTCAGCGAAAACACGATGCAGGCGAGCACGAAGATGTCGATGAACCACTTCCACACCGTGCCGCTGTTGCGGCCCTTGTGCAGGTCGTTGAGCCAGGCGATCCAGCCGCGATTGGTGCTCTCCGTCGTCACCGCGCCGCTCGCCCGGTCGATCGCGACCCAGCCATCGCCGCCGGGGCGGGGGAGGGCGAGGTAGATTTCGTCCGCCGACCATTCGGCGTCGGCGCGGGCGTGCTTGATGTCGAGATTGCCCTCGACCCACTCCGCAACCGGCGCGGGCAACGGCTTCTTGGTGTCGGCTGCGTCGTCAGGTTTGATCGCGGGCAGCAGCGGCGCGGGCAGCTGCGCGGCACGCTCGACCGTCTGCGGCGATCCCTCGATCTCGGCGGCGTGGTTGAGCGTGAACCCGGTGATCGCGAACAGCAGCAGGCCGACCAGGCTGATCGCCGAGCTGATCCAGTGCCACGTATGCAGCTGCTTCAGCCAAAAGGCTTTGCGGCTGCGCTTGCGCGGCGCGGTCGTGGTGGTTCCGTGCATCGGGGTGAAGACAGCCTAATTGCGATTCGTTCGCAGCATTAGCGAGAGTGATTCGCAATTACAATCGGTCGCGCGCGTCCGGCCAATCTAATCCTCCCCCGCCAGGGGGAGGTGGCATGCGCAGCATGACGGAGGGGGAGGAAGCACGACGCTGGAGAGGACACAGCCGTCCTCCCCCTCCGTCGCCTTCGGAGCCACCTCCCCCTCGCGGGGGAGGATAGCCGTTCAATCGATCACCGCCCCAGCAGCACCCGTGCCTGCCCGGCAATCTGCGCCAGCATCGCCGCATTCGGCGCGGGCGCCTTCTTCGCGCGCTCGACCAGTGCCACGAACTGCCCGACCCGTGCGGCATGTTGCGCCAGCCAGGTCTCGACCTCGGCGCGCGGATTCGTGCCGGTGCCGCGTGCGAGGAACTCCAGCCGCAATTGCTGGAAGTCGCGCGCAAGGCCCGCGATCAGCAGCCGCTCCCACGGATCGCCCGCGACGATGCGCGCGGCATTGGCCTGTGCCCAGTCGAGCCCCAGTGCCTGCCCGAGATGGGTGAAGGCATGGGTCAGTTCGGTCTCGCCGATCCCGCGCCGCTGGCCAAGATCGGCAAGCCCGACCGCGCCGTCGAGTTCGAAGATGCGAACGATCTTCGCGACCAAGGCCGTCGGGGCACCCGCCGCCTCCAGCTGCGCGGCGATGCGGCCCGATTGCGCCAGCGCCTCTTCCTTGAGCAGCGTTTTGGCCTGGCGGTCGAGGCTGTCGATGCCAGGCTTCAGGCGGTCGAGCATCGCAGTGATGTCTTCGCCCGGACGGCACACGCGCAACAGATCGGCGATCTGCGAGCGGGTGGCGACCGCGATCTCGTCGAGCACCGCGATGCGCGCGCTCTCGCTCATCGCCGCGGTCTCGATCTCCTCCCACAGCGGCTGGAGGCCGAACAGCCGCTCGGTCACCACGAACATCATCGCGATGTCGCGCAGCGAGGCGCCCTCTTCTTCGGCCAGCTCGAACGGATGCAGCACGCCGAGCCGATTGACGATGCGGTTGGCGAGCTTCGTCGCGACGATCTCCCCGCGCAGGCGATGTTCGAGGATCGCGGTCTTGAACCGCTCCTGCATCGCAGACGGGAAGGCGGCGATCAGGTCGCTCTCCAGCGCCGGGTCGAGGCCCAGCCCGCCAGTCTCGATCGCATCCTGCAGTGCCAGCTTCGACGTCGCGAGCAGCACCGCGAGTTCCGGCCGGGTCAGCCCCGCGCCGTCCTGCGCCCGGCGCAGATATTCCTCATTGGTCGCCAGCCCCTCGACCGCGCGGTCGAGCCGGCCACCGGCCTCGAGGATTTCGGTCAGCCGCACGAAGCTTGGCACCGACACCGGCCCGTCATTCTCAAGGAACGACAGTGCCAGCGTCTGCAGGCGGTTATCCTCCAGCACCAGATGCGCGACATTGTCGGTCATCGCGGGCAACAGGATGTTGCGATCGGCCATGTCGAGCCGACCCTCGATCACCTCGCGATTGAGCGCGATCTTGATGTTGACCTCATTGTCCGAACAATCGACGCCTGCCGAATTGTCGATGAAGTCGGTGTTGATCCGCCCACCCTTCATGGAGAAGGCGATGCGTGCCGCTTGCGTGACGCCCAGATTCGCGCCCTCGCCAATGGCACGCGCACGAATGTCCTCGGCATTGACGCGCAGGCGATCATTGGCGGGGTCACCCACCTCGATATGCGCCTCGGCCGCAGCCTTCACATAGGTGCCGATGCCGCCGAACCAGAGCAGGTCGACCGTGGCCTTGAGGATCGCGGAGATGAGCGCGTTCGGCTCCATCTCCTCAGCCTCGATGCCGAGCGCCTCGCGCACCTGCGGGGTCAGCTTGATCGACTTTTCCGACCGCGCGAACACGCCGCCGCCGCTGGAGATCAGCGACGGATCATAGTCCGCCCAGCTCGATCGGGGCAGGTTGAACATCCGCTCGCGTTCGGCCCAGCTTGCCGCCGGATCGGGATCGGGGTCGAGGAAGATGTGGCGATGGTCGAATGCCGCGACCAGCTTGATCGCCTTGGACAAAAGCATGCCGTTGCCGAACACGTCGCCCGACATGTCGCCGCAACCCGCGACGCGGATCGTGTCGGTCTGGACGTCGGTGCCCATCTCCAGGAAGTGGCGCTGGACGCTGATCCACGCGCCCTTGGCGGTGATGCCCATCGCCTTGTGGTCGTACCCGACCGACCCGCCGCTGGCGAAGGCATCGCCCAGCCAGAAGCCGCGTTCGATCGCGATGGCGTTGGCGACATCGCTGAACGTCGCGGTGCCCTTGTCGGCGGCGACCACGAAATAGGGGTCTTCGCCGTCATGGATCACGACGCTGTCGGGATGCACCACCGCGCCGCCGACGATGTTGTCGGTGATCGACAGCAGCGAGCGGATGAAGATGCGGTAGCTTTCCTTGCCCTCCTCGAACCACGCATCGCGGTCGATGCTCGGACTCGGGAGCTGCTTGGGATAGAAGCCGCCCTTCGCGCCGGTCGGCACGATCACGGCGTTCTTGACCCGCTGCGCCTTCATCAGGCCGAGGATCTCGGTGCGGAAATCGTCGCGGCGATCAGACCAGCGCAGGCCGCCGCGCGCAACCGGACCGGCGCGCAGGTGGATGCCCTCGACGCGGGGGCTGTAGACCCAGATTTCGCGCCACGGCAGCGGCGCGGGCAGGTTCGGCACCCGGCTGCTGTCCATCTTGAACGCGAGCGCTTCGGCGGCAGCAGGCGCAAAGGCGTTGGTGCGCAGCGTCGCGCGGATCACCCCGGAAATCGCGCGCAGGATGCGGTCGTCGTCGATCGCGCTGACCGCGTCGAGGCCCGCCGCGATCGCGGCATCGGCGGCGGCAATGGCAGCAGCGCTGTCCTTCGCCCGCGCCGGATCATGCGCGGCGGCAAAGCGGTCGACCAAAGCGGTCGCGACCGCAGGCGCGCGGCGCAGCGCCTCAACCACGGTGACGAGGCCATAGGACAGGCCGGTCTGGCGCAGGTACCGGAACCACGCGCGCAGCAGCACCACCGACGCCGGGGCCAGCCCTGCCTCGACGATTAGCCGGTTGAACGCATCATTCTCCGCACGCGCTTCGAGCACGGCGGCAATCGCGCCCTCGACCGTCGCGGTCTCGCCCTTCAGCGTCCCGCCACCGGGCAGCTCGACCTCGAAATCATGGATATAGGCGTCGGCATCGCCCGCCAGCGCGGTCGGCAGTTCCTCGATCACGCGGAACCCGAAATTTTCGAACACCGGCACCGCATCGGACAGCGGCAGCGGCCCGCCGAGGCGATATAGCTTGATCCGCAGCTTGCCGTCCTGCGGATAAATGCGCACCGATCGCGCATTGGCGTCGGCCAGCCCGGCGATCGGCACGATGTCGCGCGCCGCCTCTTCGGGCGCATTGCTATTGCGATAGCCAAACGGGAAGGCGGGGGCATAACGCAGCGCCAGCCGTGCCGCGCGCGCCGGGGTCGCACCATCCTCACGCAAGGCATGCTCGACTGCAGGCAGCCAGCCGCGCACCATCCGCTCCAGTTCGACATCGAGCGCGGCGGCATCGGGCATGCGTCCGTCATTGCGCAGATCGAGCGTGTAGCGCAGCAGCGCGACCGGCCCGTCCTCCAGCGCGATTGACCAGCTCAGCAGCGAGGCATTGGCGCGCGCCTCCAGCATCTCGCCGATCGCGACGCGGCGGCCGGTCGAGACGTCATCGCGCGGCAGCCATACGAACGCGAACAGATGTCGGCCGAGCGCGCTGCGGATTAGCACCAGCTTGGGCCGTGGGCGATCGGTCACCGACATCGCGGTGAGCGCGATTTCCTCCAGCGCCGCGCTGGGGAAGGCGGTGGTCAGGTCGTGCGGCAGCCCGCTCAAGGCGTGCGCCAGCGCCTTGCCGGTATGGCCGCGCGGGTCGAAGCCGAACTTGGTCTCGAGGCTGGCAATGCGCGACCGCAGGATCGGCACCTCATCCGGGGTCGAATGCAGCGCGGCGCTGGTCCACAGGCCGGCATGGACCGACAGGCCGGTGACCTTGGGCCCATCCCGCAACGGCACCAGCACCAGATCAAGCGGGGCGCGGCGATGTACGGTCGAGATGAAATTGGATTTGAGCAGCAACGGCGGCTGTCCGCCCTGCTCGAACCACTCGACCGCCAGCTGGCGCGACGCCTCGGCCAGCAGCGGCGTGTCGAGATCGACGCGGTAGATGCCGGCCGCATCGGTGACGCTGCCGTCGCGGTGCCAGGTCTCATGCCCGACCAGCGTCATGCTGCCACCCTGGAACCAGCGCAGCAGCGCCGCCCCTTCCGCATCGGGTATGCGGTTGGCGTCGTCGTTCATGGCTCTGCGCAGTTCGGTCCAGTCGGTCACCGCCGCGCGGACATGGGCAAGGTTGCGTTCGAGATCGCGGACCAGGCCGGTGCGGTCGCGCGCATCGGCCCGCTCCATCTCGATATAGACCATCGATTCGCGCGAACCGCCGCTGCCGATTCCGGCCAGCGTGCCATCGCCCGCGCGCTCGACCGCGACGACCGGGTGGATGATCCGCCGGATCGCGATGTCGTGTGCGGCGATCGTCGCCGCGATCGAATCGACCAGGAAGGGCATGTCGTCATTGACGACCGCGAGCCGCATCGCGCGGCTGTCCTCACCCAGGCCAGTTTCGAGAGCCACCCCCGGTGTGCCGGGCGCGCGCGTCGCCGCGGCCTCCGCCACGAACCTTGCGGCCGCGGCGCGGGCGGTGTCGTCGAACCCCTCCAGCTCCCCCGGCAGGGCCCCATCGGTGAGGCGCGCATGCAGCGCCTCGGCGAGCGACTTGATCGGCGTCTTGCTCATGGCACCGCGCTATGCGCCCGTGCGCGGCGCGGCTCAAGACTTGCTGCACCGCACAGTAACATTTGAGACTAAATTGCCGGGATAGCGGTACCGAAGCACAAAAAAATGCGCGCGAACCGGTCTTTTTGACCGTGTTCGCGCGCAGCTTGGGAGAAGGCTTCAGGAAGGATCAGGCGTTCATGCGGCGGCCTTGCGCAGCGCACGGTTGGACAGCGCGGCGTCGTCCTCGATCCGCGCGACGATATCGAGCTCGCCATCGGCGCCTGCACGCGCGAGCAGCAGGACGAATTCCTCGGCGCCCGCAGCCATCTGGACATGCGCAATCGCCGGGCGTGCGCGCAGTTCGGCGCGGACCTGGTCGAACAGGTCGGGCTGAGGCGCGGGCTTGCGCAGCGCGCGCTCGGCCTTGACGATCCCCTTGATGCCGCCCTCGGTCGCGCTGATGAACGCGTCGAGCCCGCCCTCGGCGATGTCGTGGCGGCGCGCATGGCTCATCACCGCGGCGAATTCGGTCAGGCGGGTCTTGTCGTAATCGGCGCCGAAGACGAGCTTGGCAGCGGCGGTCATCGGCGCACGTGCCTGGACCGCGATCCCCGCATCGGCGAGCAGCTCGGCATAGTCCTCGGCATCGGTTTCGGAGGCGCGGGCGAAATCATAGGCGCGCGACAAGGCGCGATAGAGCGACGAGCGGCTGCGCGTATCGGCGGCACGCGCCGCCGCAGCGGTTTCGCGCGCG
Organism: uncultured Alphaproteobacteria bacterium; assembly: GCA_942493255.1. Classification (GTDB taxonomy): domain Bacteria; phylum Pseudomonadota; class Alphaproteobacteria; order Sphingomonadales; family Sphingomonadaceae; genus Sphingomonas. Next base: position 948,051 of record OW818683.1, read on the forward strand.
ATCAGCAAACGATCGGCCAGCGATTCAGGGGCAGGCAGGTCGACGGTGTCGAGCACATGCTCTGGCTCGGCCTCGACGCTTTCGCCAAAGCCGGCGCTCGGCCCATCGGCCCAGACCGGGGCGGCGGCGACAGGGGCGGGGGCAGTGCGACGCGCTTCCTCAACCTCGCGCTCCAGCCGCGCCTGGGTCTCTGCGTCGACCAGTTCCTTCCAGTTGATCACGCCATAGATGAAGTCGATCGTGTCCTCGTCGGACGAGAACGGCATCAGGATGCCACGATACAGCGTATTGTGCCCGCGCTGGCCCACGAACTCGGCTTCGAAGCCGATCGGGGCGCGGTTGGCGATGATCTGAAGATAATGGTCGGTCAGGCGCGAGAGCAGCGAGCGGCTGGGCACTTCGCCGACATGGGTGATGTCGCTGGTAACCCCGCATTCCCCGCGGAGCGACATGCCGAGATAGCGAATCGCCGGATTTTCGACGCCCTTGCTGAAATCGAGCAGCACGCTGTGCGGTCCGAAATCGGCGATATTGCCGGGATCGAGATCCTCGATCGACGGATAGGCGCGGCCATGCAGCAGCGAAACCCAGTGATTATAGGCGCGCACATGCATGCGCCGCTCGTCCGAGCCGATCGAAAGGCGATGCGCGTCGTGCGCCGAATCACTGACGCCGGTGTCGCCATGATCGGTGTCGGGGCGGTCATCGAGTCCGCGGGCGGTGTCCATGCGCATGCTCCACAGAGGGAAGTAACCCTCGATCGCACCGACTCTGCGCTGCATGTGGTAAACACCGCGTAAAGGCGCCCAATCGTCAAATCCCGCGACGGAAACGCTTCGGCAACGCTTGTCAGCTAAGAACAAGGCTGATAAGCGCCGCCACCTTCCCCGGCTGCGCAAGCCGGGCACGCCGCTTTAGCTCAGTTGGTAGAGCATCGCATTCGTAATGCGGGGGTCACAGGTTCGAGTCCTGTAAGCGGCACCAGTCCATACCGTGAACAAGGCTAGAAAACCGCAGAAATCTGCGGTAAAATGGCTTTCGGCGGTCCCGCGAAATCTCATTATGTTCCGCCGTGGCCCACTCAAAAGGGGCCACGAATCATGGGGCCACGAACGGTGCAGGAGGCGTGGCCCCATGCTTACGGTGATGCAGATTCGATCGCTCAAACCGGCTGAGCGCCCATATAAAGTTGCCGACACCGATGGTTTGTATTTGCTGGTGCAGCCATCGGGAGCTCTGCTTTGGCGTTTTCGCTACCGCTGCTGCGGAATCGAGCGGAAGCTCTCGCTGGGAAGTTTCCCTGACGTCTCGTTGCCCCAGGCCCGCCGAAAGCGCGACGAGGCCAAGGCCGAGCTGGATGATGGCATCGACCCGGTTGAGGAGAAGCGGCAGCGTCGCCTGAAGGCTGAGCTGGCAGCGCAGACGACCTTCGGGCTGGTGGCCGAGGAATATATTCAGAAGATGGAACGGGAGGGAAAATCACCAGCGACCCTCAAAAAGGCCCGCTGGTTCCTCGAACTCTTGGCGGGCATCGCCAAGCGACCAATTGCCTCGGTGACGCCCCACGAACTTCTCGACGTTCTGAAGCGTGTCGAGCGTCGCGGGCATCACGAAACAGCGCTCAGGTTACGGTCGTTCGCAGGACGCGTGTTCCGCTATGGTTTCGCTACGCTGCGCACCGAGCGCAATCCGGCGGACATTTTGCGCGGGGCGCTGACAGTCCCGCGCGTCAAACACCACGCGGCGATCGTCGAGCCGAAGAAGGTTGGCGAACTCCTTCGCGCGATCGATGGCTATCAAGGCCGACCCGAGACCCTCCACGCGTTGAGGATCGCACCTCACGTGTTTCTGCGGCCGGGTGAATTGAGGCAAGCGAAGTGGAGCGAGATCGATTTCGCGGAGAAGGTCTGGCGCGTGCCGGCTGAGCGGATGAAGATGAAACAGGCCCATGGGGTGCCGCTATCTCGGCAGGTACTCTACCTTCTCCAGGATCTCCGTTCGCTTGCTCGCGAAAGCGAGTTTCTGTTCCCGGCGCTTCACACAACCAAGCGGCCCCTTTCGGACAACACGTTGAACGTTGCCCTGCGCCGCCTGGGGTTCGAGCACGACGAAATGACCAGCCATGGGTTCCGAGCGATGGCCAGCACCCTACTCAATGAATCCGGGCTCTGGCATCCCGACGCCATCGAGCGCGCGTTGGCCCATGGCCAGAAGGACAAGGTGCGCGCTGCTTACCATCGCGGCGCTCATTGGGCGGAGAGGGTGCGCATGGCGCAGTGGTGGTCAGATTATCTCGACCAGCTTCGCGTTGGCGGAGCGGTGATCAAGGGGAAGTTCCGCAAACGCGCATAGCCGCTATTGGGCCGATTGCGGAATGTCAGATTCTGGACAGTGGCAGGGCAATGCACCGGTTGGAGGGTATCAGACTAACCAGAGGTTGGTTCGCATGGCGACTTATGCTCAACCTGCGAAGGCCCAGAGACGTGTCACCTGATCTCGAAAGCAGTTCGGCGAGGTAATCGGAAACTTATCTTCCTTAGTGCGCGAAGCTCTAGAAAAGGCAGTGCGCAAGAATCCTCAAATTTCCAGCAATGCGTTGACCAGCGTCGCGCCAAACGGCGTGAGCGCCGAAGATTGCGCCACGTGCGCGGCAGTGGCGATTTCGTCAGCGATCGTGAGGCGACGGTGGCTGATATATTGCAGCGAGGCACTTTCGGACTCTTGCCCAGCAATGGCAGCCAGCCACTGGTCGATTGCGCGAAAGACATAAAGGCCGTGCACAAGCCCTGCAATCGGCCGCTCGGTCTGCTGCCATGGCGAATATCCGGACCCGGCGGTACCACTCACAATAGATGCACGATGCTCAATCAAGGAGAGTTGGAGGTGCATGGTCTCATGCAGGATGGATTCGGCGAGGCGGAGAACGGCGTGGTCCTCGCCCGATGGCAGCGAGACGAAGATCGAAAACGGTAGCTGGGGGTCGGAGTGACTGACGTCGTATCCCACGCCGGTAGAGCGCAGCAGATGGACGCAAAGGACCAGCGAAGAGACCGCCTCAACTACCCCGTCTGCTAAGTTCAAAGCCGCGAGAGACTGTGCAAGTAGGCCGAAATCATCCGGATCAGGACGATCGTCACGCATGACGAGCCCGAGCTGTTTGTACCGGGCAGCGCCTCGCTGCGGCAGCCGCTCGACAATTAGCGGTCCCGCGCTTTCAAAACCGATGTGTCCCAACGTGTTGCGCTCGGCGCGGGAATCGCCGGATAGCCAGCGCCAGCTTCCATACGTTTCGCGCGAGAGGGCTGTTTCGGATTGAGCCCAGAAGTCGGCTGCGAGTCGAGCGGCCATCCCAGGCCACCAGCAGGGTTCCGATGCGGCGATCCTGCGCGCGATGGCCCTAGTGTCAGCGATCCCGTTGCGCATGAAAAGAATATACCAACGTGTAGCGACTACCGCTGTGAACTCGGGACACGGCGTGATGCGACGTGGGCCCGATAGCGAAACCGACACCGGTATTGCTGACGGGCCGCATGATGCGGTGCACGTCACCCGCATCGAAGCTGTTGAATAGCATGAAGAAGCCACCGTCTTCGTCGCACAATCCCCGATTCAGCTGAATCGTCAGGCGGTGTGTCTCCTCGCCCACTAGGTAGTCGTTGTGAATGCCGATGCGCTGCCCCTCGACCAACTTGTGCGCAACGACCTCAATCCGGTCGGTCAACGAACAATTGAGCGCCTGCTCGATGAAGGCGCGCGTTGCTAGCAGTCCCTTGGGTGAAATCAGGCCGGCAAGGGCGTCTGGTAAATCCGCATCGAACAGGCTGAACTCGAACTGCTCATAGAAGTCCGTCCGCTTGAGACGCCAGGGCGCGAGCGTATCGAGCCAGTCGAGAGCCGCCTGCTCGGCCTGGCCATCAAGACAGGCATCAGTCAGAAAATAGGAGAACGGGGCTGTATGCGCTTCGACGAGGTTCATGACTGATCGGCCGTTTGACGGACAGGGATGGGAGAGTCCCGCTAGCGATTGTGACGATGATAGGTCCGGTTATACGCAGAAACGTCGTGGACCGCCGCACCATTGGCGACCTCGTCGATCAGGCGCTGCAGCGCCGCGCTTTCCGGCAATATGACATCCAGCGTCTGCTCCCTTACGGGCTCAGGCCGCGGAATCGCTGATTCCAACATGCTGCTTCCTTCTGCTCACGCAGCCTTTGCCGGATGGTGCGCAACGACGCTACGCATTTCGGCGATGAGAATGCGCTGGTCAGCACAAAAAACGGTCGGGTTGGCAAAGCCATTCGCCTTGCTCCACCGGTGCGCGACCATCCCACCCCCGCAGACGGCCAGGTCGGTGCATCCCGCGCAAACCGTCGAGAGCGGCCGCTGCTCAGCATAATAGTCAGAGAATGCCTCACTCGCGAGCACCTCGGCAAGCGAATCGCGCAGGATCGACGGGGGGCGGCTGAACTGGTCTGCACCCGAATGCGCGACCTTCAGTGTATCATTCTTCGTGATGCGGCCGTCCGGCTCGATGATGATGATGCCATAGTCGGTTCCGCCCACCCCTTCCTTCTGGCTGGCGCCGCCAAGGATAAGCCGCAGCATGTCGTCGAGTAATCTCACGCGCGGTGGCGATGAGTCAGCGAGATAGAGATGCAGCAATCTGATGAGCCAGGAGCCATACTCCGTCGACGCCGGGCTGGCCTTCATAAACGGCAAATTTTCCCAATTTCCATCGCGCACCAGGAAATCGAGGCTGGGCGAGCCTGTCGCCTTCAAGGCCGCATACACCTCAGCTGGATCGCTGGTCGGATCGATGACAGACAGGACCCCGGCCAGCAGCGGTCGCGCATCATCCCGCGCCACCATCCTAGCGACCCCTGCGGTAACGCGCGCATGAGATCCGCGCCCACTGTGGTCCTTGCGAAAGCGGTCGTGCACCTCAACTGGTCCATCGATGCTGATCGATACGCCGACATCAAAGCGGACCAGTACGTCGATGATGTCGTCGGTCAGCAGCACACCGTTGGTCTGCAGGTGAATGCCGCAAGGATGCGGGAGCGACGCGCGCAACGCTTCACACAACGTGGCGAGTCGATTGCGACCGAGCATCAAAGGCTCGCCGCCATGAAGGACAACACTGAAAGGCGTTGCCTGGCGGCGATATTGATCACCAAGCGCCGCGGCGACCTTCTCCACCACGGCTGCGGACATTAGCTTCGGCTGATCGCGCCACGCATCGTCCCCCATATGATAGACGTAGCAGTACGAGCAATCGAGATTGCAGCGGCTAGCGACTTTGAGCAGGACCGTATCGAGCGTGAGCTGCCGATGCAAAGTGGCCATTGTCAACGATTGTGTCGGTTATGGGTCCGATTATAGCCCCGGACCATCGACAACGAACCTGCCGCGACTTCTTCGCTCAAACGCTTCAGCGCCGCGCTGCTGACCGGCAGATCGACTTGAGCTCCCACTGCTTGATGCTTCATAGCTATCTCCATTAACCGTGCTATCTGGATTCATAGCACGCAAAGAAGGCGTCGCAAAGCAGTACTCCTGCGCATTCTGTGCAAATGACTATTCAGTAGAAATTCACAGTCGCCTCTAACATTGCAGTTTAGTAGCCAAATTTACGTGTTATACTGCTTAATTTCAACGTAAAAACTAGAATATTAATGTACATCACACCGAACTCGTCGCCTTCAATCTAGTTTCGGAGTCGGTGATCACCATCCCGCATGTGCATTAGGCCGACACTACGTCGCATCTGTTCTGTCCGCCGATCCACGCGGTGTAGGTCTCTTAAGCGCGTGTGAAATCTCTAATTCCATGCGAAAATGATTAGCCAGCCAGCGTCGAGATTTCCGGCATCATCGCGCTTAACGTTGAGACGATTTATCGCGGCTGCAGGTAATCCCGAGTCAAGGCGCTGAACGCGGCGTCGGGCTGCAACATGCACGCCAATTCCGCCTCAGCTTCGGCACCAAATTGCTGCGCTTGGGCGCTCGCATTGGGTTCGGCCGCAAGCAAGGTCAGGCGAGTCAAGCTCTTGACCAACTTCAAGTGTGCGACACGCGCAGCGTTGAGTGGGATGCGGTCGAGATAGTAGAGATCGATCGTTGCCCGACCGACGTCACTCAAGGCTTCGGGCACTGGGCCAGTAAACTTGATATGCTCGAAAGGATCGCGTTCCCCTGTGGGGTCGAGCAACATCGGATCTTCCGCTCCAAGATCGTCGGCTGGAGACTGCGCACGGTTCGCCGGATGCCGTAACGGAAAAACGTTCCGCTTACGCGCACGATTACATTTTTCGCAGGAGTAATGGAGGTTGCTCCATTGATAAGCGAGCCAATAATAGCCTGGCCGGTTCGTCGCGCCGCCGATCGTTTGCTGCGAGTAGCCTTTGGGCCGATAATGCTCAGTGTCCCCATAAGCAAAGGCACTAAATTTACCTTCGCAATAGGCGCATTTTCCGTGCTGGAACGCGATCAATACGTCTTTGACATCCTGATGGCCGTAGATCGCGCCATCGAATTTGAACGAAGATCCAAATTTACCAGCATTGGCATTAAGCGCGATCGCCGCAACCATCGTGGCGACTTCCTGCGGGCCAGCTGCGAGAGCGGCCAGCACCGCGGCGCTAGCCGCTGGCCGCATAACCTTAATCATTGTCAGGCCGCACTTGATTCAGCGCCGCTGCCGCGCGCCGAATAATGTCCATCGCGCGATCATCCTCGGGATCGGACTGCGGCAGGTCAAGCAGGATATTCTCAAGTTCGCGCAAGCGAAGTTCATCCGCACCATTCCGCCCCCTTTTCGCGACCAAGACACGCTGCTCTTCGTACAGTGCTTCTATTTCCGGTGGGAAGGCAGAGGGCAGGTCGAAGAGTTCGGAGGTGATGACCTCGTCGAGGCGCCAGCTCTTAACAACCTTAGGTTCGTTCTCAATTCTTGCCCCGCCATCGACACATTGCACTACCGCGAGGTTCTGCGACATGTAGGCTTGGGCCATGAGAGGGCTGTGTGCAGTTGCAATAAATTGCACCGCTGGGAAATGCTCGCCGAGCTTGTGGCGCAATTGGCGTTGCCATTTTGGGTGGAGATGAAGGTCAATCTCGTCGACTATTACAATAGCGGGTTCGCGCAACGGATTGGCGCTGCTGGGATAGTGTTGGAAAATTCGCCAACCAATATCGGCGAGCCACGCCGTCATGGTCTGATAACCGAAACTTAAATCCGCGAGCGGCACTTCGCCATAGGGTGTGATTGCATGAACGCCGGTTTTTCCGCCGCGGCTGATTGGAGACGGCCCGTAAATCTTCAAATTATCAGGAATGCCAATATCGGGAAGTAGTGCGGCAATCATCTCTCGCATCACGATGTTTTGGCGAAAGGCTTGCTTAGTCTGACGCTTGTACGAAGCGTAATCGAGCTGCTGGAGCAGTTCCTCAGCGTCGCAGAGTTCAACTTGATCATTAAATAACGATGCGAGCGGCCCCCCAGCGGCGTCGCGGTCCAGGGCCCCGTGACCTAGCTTACGACCGGCACCGTAAGCGATGACTAGGACGTCGCGTTTGATGACATCCTTGTGCTCGCTAGCATCAAAGCTATCGACCTTCCCCTGCTTTTTGGTGAAGTGGATACCGGTCGTGAAGGTGGTTACGCGTGGTGTCGGCGCTTTGTCCAATATCCCGTTGCCGACAAACGATGCCTCCAACATGAAGTCGTGCTCGCCTGTACGCGCGAGATGCCCGATCGCTTTGTCTTCGGACGAGCCCACAGGCTCGATGAAGAATGTGGTTGGTTTGTCGCTGCCTTGGTCCCGGGTGTTGCGATACGGCGCAAGCCGAGCGAGACACTGCAGCAACGTCGTCTTTCCGACTCCATTATCGCCGAGGATTAACGTCCAGCGCGCGATCTTACCGTCATGCGTGGTCAAATCGAGCCGATGGTCGCCCTCAAATGACTTGATATTTCGAATTCGAAGACCGGTAACATAGGTGCCACGTTTCTGCGTTGTCATCGTTTGTCTCCGCCGACGCTCTGGTTGATGACCGCCATCGTTTTCGACAGTCTGCCTGCCATCTTTCGGTTCACGCGGCTAGATTGTTATAATGGCGTTCGCCATCTCCAAAGGGCCCACTGCGGTGGGACACCAGTATCAGGCTAAGGCGCACTGCGAGGCTGTGGTTCTTCTCTTCTAATGCGACGCGACTCAATCGGCATAGGCGTCGCGCAAGGTCTGAAAAGTATCGATATCATCAAGGAAGAAGCGGCTAGCGGTTATTCTGTCGTCGACCAACACGCGAGCATCGCGTTTAACACTCAGCATCTCCATCGCGCTCCAAGAGCCAAAGGACGTCAGAACTTCAAGATCGCGGCGATGATGCTCGAGAATGTAGGCGTGCCATTTTGGATAAGGCTTGAGCAGACAGAGTAGGGTGTGACCAAGCTCATCGTAGGTGACCGACGTGACCTCGGCTATTCCCATGTCACCAAGCGCCCGCTCCTTGCGCAGAGCGGCATAATTTGGCGTCGCCGCAAGCAACGCGCATTCCACGCGCCAGATCTCCTTCAGGCGCAGCTTCGCGATTTCGACGTTGAATTGCCCGTCTTCGCGCTGGCACGCCGTGACAAAGCGCGAAGTTCCGATAATGCCGCGCCTAAGCAGAATGCCGCTCGCTTGTCCGTGCGGCGATGCGAGAAACTGCCCCCAATCCTGCTCCCTGCCCAGATACCGGTAGGCCGAATGCATGAGCTCGGCTTGCGACCACTGTGTCTCGCTCGTCATGAAGAGCAGTTTCTGGACGCGCCGGAGCGCCGCCCCAGCCAGCAAGATAACGCGGCGGCTCTCATCGCTTTCGAAAAACGTCAGGCAATGCCGGACCATAACTTTGACCGCGCTATCGAGGGTTCGGCTATTATCGGAAAGCCATGCCGGCAGCCAGCCAACCTTTTCTACTCGCTCACCGAGCGCCATAAGATAGACGGTCGCATGGGCGAGGAACATCTCGTTGGCGTCGCGGGGATGATCAGGAAAGATCCGGTGGAGCGCGGTGAAGCTGTTAGGTATGCTGAGATCGCCCAGTCGCTTAATCAAGGCGGATGTGACAGGATGGCTGTGCTCGAGGAACATTTTTCCTTCGATCAGATCTATGAGCGGCGAGGCTCCAATCTCCCGCTCTTCGGCCATGTCATCCTTGTCGGTCGCACGGTAATTTTCGAGAATGGTCGAGCGTAGCCCTTCAAGGCGGCCATTCACCAGCCGTTTGAACTCGTCCACCCGCGAAAGATTGAATTCCTTACTGAACACCTTGTCGATCAAGCGCGCGACCCGCCGCTTCTGGAAAAACCAGACTTGCCAAGGCTCTAGGAGTGAGCGCAGCTTGTCGAATTCGGCGACGAGGTTGGCGCGCTTGAGGCAGAGAACGGGTTCGGTAACACTCTGCTCGCGGTCAAAGATCTCGATCTTCTCGCCATCGCACAGCACCACCAGCGCCGCGTTGATTTCGGGATGGCACGCATATTCGAGCGCCTGGGCCAAGTCGGCATAGCCAAAACGCGTCTCGTTGGAACGTGGCCGCTTGGCCTCGATCAGCCAAAAATTCTCCTGCCATAGGTTGAGCCGATAGTCGGGACGCTTTCGGGTATCAAGAAAAGCGATCGGCCTTTCCAGATCAGCCGAGAACGCAGCTCCCTTCGCGTAGCCAAGTGCCCGCACGATCGGGTCAATAACGAAGGTGCGTACCTCGGCTTCGTTAAAGTCGGAAACATCTAATTCCTGCACGCGTGCCAAGACCGAAATGGTATCGGCCGATACTTCGCTTAGCGCCTTGGATTGCAGCAATTCGTCAATCGAAATGTGGCCGGTGTCGAGCTTCATCATGTCCACCCAAAAGACGCTACGCAGCGGGAGCATTGGCATCAGTATCCCGCCGCCGAGAGTGTGCGCAATTCAAGGTTTACACGCGCCTAGCTATCGCTCGGCGACCTTTGTCGCCGGATGAGCGATTGTCGGCTATCGGGAAACCGCATCAATCGACGGAACGGCCGACATTAGGGCGCGAAGCGGCCGAAGTGCTACAGCGCTGATCGCCGGGGGTTCGCTGGGCGCGTGTTCACAGATCGATAAGCACCCCAGCCTATTTATGAAGCGATGCGGGCGGCGATCACCCTTGAGCCATTTCCGAAGATCGCGCGCCTGTACGGCGAGGGAGCGCTGTGATGTCGCCGAAGAATGCGGATGAGTTTCGCGCGAGCCTGAAGCAACGGGCCGAGGCGGCAAAGGGGCTCGAGAAGGACCTGCTGAGCGAGGTGCCGCAGCTTTACGGTGCGCCAGACTGCCTTGCACCACATGGCGATCCTGGGATCTCCTTGGCGAAGATCCATCGCGAGGAATTGAAGCGGCGCAATGGTGGGGGCGTTCCCGACTCCGCGACAAAGCGTTCGGATGTGCAGCTTCCGTTTGAGCGCGCTCTGCCCATCTTTGGGCTGATCGCGATCGCGCTGCTATTCTTCTTTGACTAGCAGGTCCGGCGTTCAATCTTCCACGCGATAGAACATCGGGTTGCGGAGCCAGGCGTCGATTGCCGACTCCCGCCAGCCGGCGCAGCGTGTGCTGATCTGGACGTTCTTCGGGAACGTGCCATTCTGCATCTTCCGGTACATCGTGGAGCGGCTGAGCCCGGTCCGGTCGAGAACGGTGTTGATCCGGAGAATGCGGTCAGGGGTTTCGGTCTGCATTGCTATTTCCTTGCACTGTCTGCGTCTGACTGGTGCCCCCGGAGGCAATTTGGGCGGAAATCCTTCGCCCTGAAAAGAGCCTCTCTGGTGTCAGGAGGGTTCTGTGCGGTGCCAGCGTGCACAAACGTAGCTTTGGCGTAGGTTGGCTGTTCGAGGGGTAAAGTGCCAGGGCGTGTCACGCGCTGCGTGACCGCGCTCTACGCCGCTTGGGCGGCGCCGAGTCGCTCTGCGGCGTCTCTGCCCATTCGGGTTGCGGTCGGCTGACGTGAGCCGGGCGCGGCCGGCAGCGGAACGCGAGATTTGATGAGCGTGCGCTGGCGGACTTCTGCGAAGCCGCCAGGGTCCGCAGTCCCTTTGGTTCTCCGCGTGGCACACTCGGTCCGGCCGGAGGGCGCGGCGACGGCTGGCGCACAGCTGCGCGCGCACGCCGCCGCGACGGCCGACCGGCTTCGAGAGTGCATGATTGTGCAGCTCTGTGGAGCTGAACAGCGCTGCGCGCTGATGCGCTGCGGTCACCGCGCCCGGGCGCTGTGGCGTTGGCCTCCGGCACTCGATCTGGCGGAGGTGGGCGTCGCTACCCTTTGAACCCGCCGCGGCGTGCCGCAACCCCGGCTGCGCCGGGGTCCTCCATTGCATTTCGGCCCGTTGGGTGCGGCCCGCCTCATTCGGCGGGATCGCCGGTCCGCTCCTGCCGCCCACCCCCGCCATTCCGGCGCCGGTTGCGGTGGTTTGAAGGAGCAGGAGTAATGAAGACCGGGAACGAACGCGGGAGCCTTTATGCCGAGGTGACGGCGCGGGTGATTGCCGAGCTGGAGCAAGGGCGGCTGCCTTGGGTGCAGCCTTGGGATGCAGCTTCGTGCGGGTGCGCGATGCCCGCCAATGCGGTAACCGGGCGGCGCTACTCGGGCATCAATGTGCTGATCCTATGGGCGGCGGTGATTGAAGGAAAGTACGCGTCGCAGCGCTGGCTGACCTTCAAGCAGGCACGGGCGGCGGGCGGCAACGTCCGCAAGGGCGAGCGGGGGACGACCGTCTGTTATGCGGATCGCTTCACCCCGAAGGACGAGGCGGAACGCGCGCGCGACGAGGATCGCGAGGCGCGGCAGCTGGCGTTCCTCAAGCGGTTCACGGTGTTCAATGTCGCGCAGTGTGAGGGGTTGCCCGAGCGGTTCAGCGACTTGCCCGAGGTGCAGAACGAGGCGGATATCCTGCCGCAGGTTCGCAGCCTGATCGATGCGAGCGGTGCAAACTTCCGGGTTGGCGGTGGCGAGGCCTACTATTCACCGGGAGGCGATTATGTCGCGGTGCCGCCGCAGGCTGCGTTCGGTGAGCCGATCAACTGGTATCGCACCGCGCTGCATGAGCTTGGCCATTGGACTGGGCACAGCAGCCGGTTGGATCGCAACCAGCGCGGCGGGTTCGGGAGCGCCGATTACGCCCGCGAGGAACTGGTCGCAGAGATGGCGAGCGCGTTTGCGTGTGCGTCGCTGGCGATTGCGCCGACCGTCCGGCATGCCGACTATATCGGTTCGTGGCTTGCGGTGCTGCGCGAGGACGAGCGCGCGATCTTCCGCGCGGCGAGTGCAGCCAGCAAGGCCGCTGACTATCTGCTGGCCTTTGCGCCTTCCGGGGAGGCGCAGTGATGAGCGACAACCTTACCGATGCCGAAATCGTCGAACGGCTGGAGGCCGGGTTGCAGCGCATGCCGAAACTGCGGCGCGAAATCTTCTTCGCGATCCGGTTGGACGACGCGTCTTACGCCGAGATCGCCGAGCGTACCGGGCTCAGCGTTCAACAGGTCGAGCGGCATTTTGCAGAGAGCATGTTGGCTATCCGCGACGCGCTCGACGGACGCCCGTCTGTCTCGTGGTGGCAGCGCATCCTCCGCCGAATTGTCGCGAAGCTGCGGCGATGACCACCGCGCGCCTCGCCGACTTGGTCGGCGAGGCTGTCCGAAGCAACTTCATGGCGTTAGGATGCTCCCATGCAGACCAGCCTCGACCATCTTCCATCGGCTAAGCAGCGCGAGCTGGAGCGTATCGTGCAGATTCTGTTTGCCGAGTTCGAGGACGCGACCGCGCTCGCTACCCAGAAGTGGAAGAAGCAGGGCCGCATCCTCAAGGTGATCCTCTACGGGTCCTACGCGCGCGGCGACTGGGTCGAAGACCCGGTCGGGGGCTATTATTCCGACTATGATATTTTGGTCGTGGTCAGCGACGAGCGCCTCATCGACACACTCGACTATTGGGCCAAAGCCGCCGACCATTTGCTGCGCGAATATTCGATCGCCAAGCGGCTTTCCGCACCGGTCAATTTCATCGTTCACAGCCTCAAGGATGTGAACGATCAGCTTGCGCGCGGTCGCTCATTCTTCGTGGATATCGTGCGCGACGGTGTCGCGCTCTATCAGCTGGACGGTCACCCTTTCGACACGCCTAAGCCGCTTGATCCGGTCGCCGCACGGGCCGAGGCGCAGGTGCATTTCGACAAGTGGTTCAAGAGCGCAACGGAAGCCCTGGAATCAGCTGCGGACATGGTCGCAAAAGGGCGCAACAGTTGGGCTGCATTCATGCTGCACCAAGCTGTGGAGCATTCCTATCACACGATTTTGCTAGTGATGACGCTACACAGCCCCAAGTCGCACAAGCTCAATTTCCTGCGCGATCAGGCCGAGAATGTCGCGCGCGACCTCATCCCGGTGTGGCCCCGCGATACCAAGTTCGCGCGGCGCTGCTTTGAACTACTCCAGCAGGCCTATGTGAACGCGCGCTACTCGCCGCACTACAAGATTACGCCGGAGGAGCTGGCCTGGATCGCGCAGCGCGTCGAGCTTTTGCAGAAGACCGTCCACGAGATCTGCGATCGGAGGCTCGCACCGCGCGACTGATCGCGCGGCGCTCGCGTTTCAGCCCTTCACGATTCCGCGCGCCGCAACGCGTCCGCGAGCATCGCAGCAAACGCTTCTTCGGCTTGGGTTCGGGCGCTTTGGTCTTTCGCTGTCAGGTCGCGACGGACCCATTCCGGCGCGCGCTTGAGGAAGGCGAGGATCGTCGCTTCGAGGTCTTCGGTCATCGGCGGGCTAAGCGCGGGGTTCGCGCTCGGGAGCAAGCACCTCAAATGCGCGCTTCCCGCGGCGCCACCAAAGCAGGAGTGCTTTGTCTCGATCCTCGCCGCGCAACTTGGCTGCGGCTTCAATCAGCAAGCCGAAGATCACCGCGCGATCGTCATCAGTGAGCTCGATGAGTCCCGCCTTGGCGACGAGACCGCCAAGCTCGATCAGCTGGCGCGTGCGCTCGCGGCGCTTCACCACCCAGTCCCGCTTGTCGTCACGCGCGATCCTGGCGTTCAGCCGGTGGCGCGCCACCGTCGCCCGCCTCAGCGCGGCTCGCGACCTGGCGAGCGCTTCCGCCAGTGCGACGCGCGCTTTGAAAGAACGCTGCGCCTCGTTTGCGCCAACTCTCCTTTGCAGCTGGATCCTTGCTCTCGACGCCCGCGACCAGCAGCCCGGCAAGCTGTTCGATCGGGAGCGTATCGGCACAGGTTGCCACAACCAGCTCGCCAAGCTGTCGCAGCTTGCGCTCCTTGAGCTGTCTCGCCTTGTCGTTCAGCGCCTCAAGTTCGGTATCGAAATCACGAGGTTTACGCATCCTGCCTTCTCCAATTGCACGGGGGAGGCGCACCAGTTATCGGGCCATTCGATCAAGCTCAATGCCCTGAAATCTCATGGGATTCATCGGTCCCGAGAAAGATGAATTCTTTGGAGGGCGCGCTTATACGTCGTGCCGACGTGCTGCTTAAGGTGTAGATGGATTGCCGTCATGGCGATCTACCATTTCTCGGCCAAAGTCATCTCGCGCGCTGCTGGATCATCCGCGCTGGCGTCCGCCGCCTATCGTTCCGCTTCCAGGCTGCACGACCAGCGGCTCGACCGGCACCATGACTTTTCCAACAAAGCTGGCGTCGTGCATTCTGAAGTGATGCTGCCGGATGGCGCCCCGGACCATTTGTCGGACCGCGAGCAGCTGTGGAATGAGGTCGAGGCCGTCGAGCTGCGCAAGGACGCGCAGCTGGCCCGCGAGATCGAGTTCGCGATTCCGCGCGAGATGACGAAGGAACAGGGCATCGAGCTGGCCCGCGATTTCGTGCGCGACGAGTTTGTCGACCGTGGGATGATCGCCGATTTGAATGTCCATTGGGATATCGGAGCCGACGGCCTTGCACGACCGCACGCTCATGTGATGCTCACCATGCGCGAAGTCCGTGAGGACGGGTTCGGCAAGAAGAACCGCGACTGGAACCGAACCGATCTGCTCGAGAAATGGCGCCAGCGTTGGAGTGAGCACGTCAACGAGCGGCTTGCCGAGCTGGATATCGATGCGCGGATTGATCATCGCTCGCTCGAAGCGCAGGGGATCGACCTGGAGCCGCAGCACAAGATCGGCCCGGCGGCGTCACGCATGGCAGCGCAAGGTGTGGAGTCCGAGCGCGCCGCCGAGCACCTCGAAATCGCCCGCGCCAACGGCGGCAAGATCATCGCCAACCCGAGCCTGGCGCTCGACGCGATCACGCGGACGCAGGCCACGTTCACCACGCGTGACCTCGCGATGTTCGCGCATCGGCATAGCGACGGGAAGGACCAGTTCGACCGCGTGATGGCGGCGGTGCGCGGCTCGCCCGAGCTGGTCGCCCTGGGCAAGGACGGGCGCGGTGAGGACCGGTTCACCAGCCGCGACATGATCGAGACCGAGCGTCGGCTGGAGCGCGCAAGCAGCGTCCTGGCAAATCGCGACCGGCACACCGTCACGGATCGCCATCGCGATGTGGCCATGGCGCGCGCAGCGGCGCGCGGCATGTTCCTCTCGCCCGAGCAGCGCAGCGCGTTCGAGCACGTGACCGATGCAAAGGGACTTGGCGTCGTGATTGGCTACGCCGGCACCGGCAAATCTGCGATGCTCGGCGTCGCGCGAGAGGCATGGGAAAGCGCGGGCTATTCAGTCCGCGGCATCGCGCTGTCCGGCATCGCCGCCGAAAATCTGGAGAGCGGGTCCGGCATCGCATCGCGGACCATCGCCAGTCTCGAACATCAATGGGCGCAGGGTCGCGAGCTGCTCACCAGCCGCAACGTGCTGGTGATCGACGAAGCTGGAATGATCGGCACGCGCCAAATGCAACGCGTCATCGCCGAGGCGGAAAAGCGCGGGGCAAAGGTTGTGCTGGTCGGTGACCCCGAACAGCTCCAGGCGATCGAGGCGGGTGCGGCGTTCCGGGCGACAGCAGAGCGGCACGGCAGCGTCGAGATCACCCAGATCCGTCGTCAGCGCGAGGACTGGCAGCGCGACGCGACACGGCAGTTGGCGACGGGGCGAACCGCCGAAGCGATCGGGGCATACGACCAGCATGGCCACATCCATGTTGCCGACACGCGCGACGGCGCGCGGGACGAGTTGGTCGATCGCTGGGACCGTGATCGCGCCGCGTCACCGCACGCGACGCGCATCATCCTTACCCACACCAACGACGAGGTCCGCGCGCTCAACCTTGCTGCGCGAGAGCGGCTTCGCGCTGGCGGTGAGCTTGGCGAGGATGTTGCGCTTCGCACCGAGCGCGGCGGTCGGGAGTTCGCCGCCGGCGACCGCGTGATGTTCCTCAAGAATGAGCGCGAATTAGGGGTGAAGAACGGAACGCTCGGAACCGTTGAGACGGTAACGCGAAGCCGAATGGCGGTGATGCTGGACGACGGGCGCTCGGTCGCATTTGACGTGAAGGACTATGCGAACATCGATCACGGCTACGCCGCGACCGTGCACAAGGCACAGGGTGTAACGGTCGATCGCGTGCATGTGCTGGCGACGCCGGGGCTCGACCGGCACGCCGCCTATGTCGCGTTGTCGCGGCATCGCGACAGCGTCGATCTCCACTATAGCCGCGATGACTTTGCTGATCGCGGCAAGCTGGTCCGCGCGCTGTCGCGCGAACGCGGGAAAGACATGGCGTCGGACTACACCCGAGCGCCCGAACCGGCGGCGGCAAAGCCGGTGCTTTCGCGCAGCCGGTTCGCCGGCCTGAAACTTAAGCCGAACAAAATTGAGCGGCAGGCCACTCCGCTTGAAAAGGCGGTCGAAGGCTACGGGCGCGCAGCCGCAGATATCGTGCGAATGCGCCGGATGAACCTTGGCGTGCTGGAGCATCAGAAGATCGCGTTCACCGAAGCCGGTCGTGCGCTCGACGCGCTACGGCCCGATGGCGCGCAGGACTTGCGTAGTGCAATGAACGCCAACCCCGAACTGATCGCCCAGACGGCGAGCGGGAAGACCGCCGCCGCGATCCGCGCCATGGCACTCGAAGCGGAAATCCGGATCGATACCGCACAGCGTGCCGACCGCTTTGTCGCGGAATGGCAGCACAAGAGCCGGCAGCTTCAGGCTTTCAATCGCACTGGCAATTACGAAGCGATCCGTCGCACCCAGGACAGCATGATCGGCATGGCCAAGAGCCTGCAACGCGACCCGCAGCTCGAGTCGCTGCTCCGAAACCGGGTGAAGGACCTCGGAATCGGAAGATCGAGCGGCGCTTCTTTGTCCCATGATCTCCAGGGTTATCCCGGCCTCTGGCGCGGTCGCGGATTGGCGAGATAGGCATGCAGCTATGACCGACAATCTCCCTGAATCTGCCCCGGCAGACGACATCGCCGAAGCCTTCGAAGCGCTGCGCGGCGAGGTCAGCCTCACGCGCCGCGCGCTCGAGGGTCTAACCGCAGCGCGCGAACGCGTGCCCGACTACAGCGCGACGCTGGGACAGTTGGCCGAGGCGCTGAAGCAAGCCGCCGAGGGGATCGATCGCGTCGAGCGGAGTCCGGCTGTCCGTCTATCACCGGCTGCGATGGCCGACGAAATCCGTAAGGCGAGTGCTGTAGCGCGAGCAGAGGATCAGGCGCTGTTGCGGGCGGCGAGCGATGCGTTGATGCGGTCCGTCGGGCGCGTCGACGGCATCGTCGAACGCGGGCAGGCAGCAGATCACCAGCGGCAGCGATTAATCTGGGCCGGTGTTGCCAGTGCACTAGGTGGCATGCTGCTGATGGCAATTTTGCCCGGCGCGGTTGCGCGGTCGCTTCCTGCCAGCTGGCATGTGCCCGAGTGGATGGCGGCTCGCACGTTAGGGCTGGATCAGCGAGCGGCTGGGGAGCGTATGATCGCAACCTCAGCCAAAGAGCCAGATACTGACGGCAGTTAGGCGCCCCTATCTCTGTCTAAAAGAATTCGCACCGCGAATCCCGAAAGCTAACGATTATCTACCGGGTTGCAGTTCAACTCTTGGCTGAACTCGGGGTTAAAGTGCCAGCGCCGTTGGCGGATGGGTCACTAAGCCGCCCCACCGCAGCCGTCGCGTGCCACCGCTAGTCTGAGCGGTGAGCGGTTAGATTGGCGACCCGAGGACCTCGAACTTGCTGCAAGGCGACAACGAGCATTTCTACGGGGTCCAAAACTGCTGCGGCGGGCGAACGCGATATGGTCATCGAAATGCGCAGGCTAAGCGCGTCTGGCTAATGACACAAAACTACGAGGCAGCACCATCTTGGCCTATACATCATCGCGCCGTGGGGGCGCAGTCGAGTTCCATCACCAGATGAAAAACGAGGATTTCGGTTTGCGCTGGCACCTTCACATGCGTGTATGGTATCTTGGAGAAGAGCAATTTCTGGCCATTTTGCGGTAGTGCACAATTGAAGTTGGTGATCGCCGCCGACGTCATGCCTGCACCAATCCGCGCCTGCCATGTCGCGCGGTCTTCGGTTACGGTGTAGGCAATCATGCCGCCGATCAGCTCGTCGGTATATGGTTCATCTGGATCCGAGAAACGCCCGAGCCCTTTTGATGAAAGATAGTGTCGTGAGATATCGGCCTGATCGACAATAACCTTGGCTTCGATGCGCAGTTCAACATCCCCCAACCCACTGCGATAGAATCTGAAATCTGTCGGCTTGGATTTTCGTCCAATGCCTTTTTTCTGGCGCCGCGGCACTTCGGCTGCGAACTCCAGCAGATCAATATTGCCAAGATCGGGATTGGCGCTCGCGTTGAGCACGATCTCGCGCTTCGCATTCTCCATTTCTTCGATGAAGGCTTCTGAGACAGCCGTCTCCTCGGGAACCAGATAGCCGGGTTTTCCGGCAATTTTATGCGCTTTCTGCCTCCACCAGCCGTCAAGACAGGGGTAGCGCGCCTGCCCATCGGCACTTCTGATCCGTTTTTCGGCAGCATTGAACAGGACGGCCACCTGATAGATGGTGTGTTCCCAGAGCAATTGTTTTCCCACGGCGGCATTTTGTCCGAGGAAGCTGGCGAACTCGCTCACCCGCTAGCTCCGGCACGAAAGATCGTTGACGATACACCTTGCGCATCAGAGAAAGCCTGCTCGATTGTCCAGGCGACATGAGTCCAGGGCTTCGTGATCGTCACGATCTCGGTTATCGGATCATAGGAAATCGTCGAATAGGGATTGAATTGCTGACTGAGTGCGGTTGTTGGCGGCGTCACCTGATCAATTGTCGGGACATCAGCTTCGTCCTTGCGACCGACGCGAACGAATACACGGTAGAAATGTCCGTCGTTGACATCGGTTTCGATTGCGAGACCGGCTTTTGCACGTGATCCGAAGTTTTGTTGCAACTGCTGCGACAGCATCTGGGTGTAGTGCTTAGTTTCCTCGGGTCTAGGTGCGTTAAGGCCGGCCTGAGGCATTTGCGAATCTTCATACCCGCGCCTGAAGGATGAGTATTCGTGAACGCAGCTTTCAAAGAATGTGTCTAGGCCGAGGCGATTTGCGACGAGATTAGTGATCTTTTTCTGATCTGACGATCGTAGCAAGGTGATCGCGTCGTGATCACGCGCGTGAAACGGAAAGGGGATCGTTAGAAGATCATTTTTCTCGAGGCGAGAATGATCAAGGATCCAGCTGCGCCCGGTGATCGCGAAAAAATAATATGCGGCGTCAGATTTGAGATACGCGGCTATCGCCTCTAATAATTCCGCTGCGCCTCTCCCCCCGTTGTTCTTCTCAAAAAAGATAGCGTTGAAAGTGGATGAGAAGGCGACGGGCTCGCGCACCACTACGAAGTCGTTCATGCTCCGGGGTATCAGGAGTACGTTTCCGCCGAAGAGTTGAGCGTATCTGCCCGGCAATTGATAATTAGCGAGCGCGCTGTGGGGATAGGAGGTGAAGCCCAGACCATCGAGGCCGAGCTTTTGGCGATAATTGCCTGATTTTAGCAGGAGGTCGTCGGGAAGCCCGGTCTGCGCGGGGCTTCCCCCGCGAAGCATCGCAAGACCAGAGGTTTCCAGGAAGCGCCCCAAAGACCCGGACGAGCGTGCGTTCCAGGCCCGGATGTGCCGGGCGTAGCGCCTGTCGAGAGGGCGCAGTACCAGATGGTCGAACCAGCCTTCAGCCGTTCTTGTCAAATCGCGCAGGCGATGGGTCTCGACGTCGGACGAATTGACGATGATCGACCACAGATGACCGGTCTCGCCGATCGGCTGTGATGACAAGAGCGGTGAGTAAACCTGCACCTGATCCATTGGGTCAGGCGCCTCATTGCGCGCGAAAAGAGCGATCGTCGGACTACGTGCGCCTGCGAACAGCCGGTAGCGGAAGTGCGACAAGTTCGCGACGCCGGCGATCCGGAAATGCTTGGCAAATGCGTGAGGAAAGGCCGAGGCGCTTCTGCTGACAAAGCTCCTGGTCGATATCAAAATTCCGAGCGCTCCCTTGTGCGCGAGGAAGTCCTCCCTGATTTTCCAGATGAAGAGTTCAGACAGGCGTTTGTTGGAGACAGGGTAATCGGCAGCGTCCAGCGTCTCATAATATTCGATCGCCGGCGCCATGGCATTGCGGATGCGCTCCTGACGCTCGACTTCCCTGGGTTCGTTGGTGCGGGTGGCGCTGTCACCAAAGCTTCCCCAAGGCGGATTACCGACCACATGGCTGAAGCGATCGACAGGCGCATCGTCGGCGCCCTGCTGGGCGAAGACATCACTAGTCCGGATGTTGTCGGAGAGCCGCGGAAAGACGCGCTCTTCCCCGGTCATGCGTTGCAAACTGGCGATGCTCGCGCCAGCCATATAGTCAAGCAATGTCAGATACAGGCTGAACCTGCAGACGTTGGCAGCTTGCGGATTACGCTCAATCCCGAAGATCGATTGCTCGAGTATCCTTCTCGCGGCTAGAAACTGGCGGGCGTTCCATTTGCCCCGCGGTAATGCCCGTTCG
Organism: uncultured Alphaproteobacteria bacterium; assembly: GCA_942493255.1. Classification (GTDB taxonomy): domain Bacteria; phylum Pseudomonadota; class Alphaproteobacteria; order Sphingomonadales; family Sphingomonadaceae; genus Sphingomonas. The sequence goes on from OW818683.1 coordinate 969,057, forward strand.
ATGATCCGGCGAAATGCGCCAACGAGAAAAATCCCTGAACCTGCGGCCGGATCCAGGACTCGGCTCGATCGTTCGAACATGCGCACGCGGTCGACTTGGTCCAGCACATAGTCGACCAGAAATGGCGGCGTGTAAAAGGCGCCGTCATCGGCTTGTTCATCGGCCGACTCCAATGACAGGAACAGCTCGTAGATCGCCGAAATCGTCTCGGTTCTGAGGGTCGAGAATGTGACATCGAGGAAGCTCAGCTGGCGGCCTTCGGGGCCGACGCGATCACCGTGCCGGATAACACGATGAATGAGGTGTAACGACACTTCGCTGACGGAAGCGCGCTGCGCGTCGCTGACGGGAAACACGGTCCCGTTCATGACGCCGTCGATCTGGTCGAACAACGCCCAGACTTCTCTCGCCGGCCAGACGACATGGCTGCCATCAGCACTTGAAAGCGCGCTCGCAATCGTCGCGCAGAGCGGCTCCTCATTGTCCCCCGTCAGCGCGGCAATCCAAGCGGGGTCGACAATGTTCCTATCCAGCAGGACGTACAGATACAGGAATTTGCCGATGACCGCGTGGAGTACCGATTGATCGAGACTGCCGCCCTCTTTCGAAGCTACGGTTCCGCTTAGCTGGACAATTCCGTCGAGCAGAGTCTTGTCGACCCGGCGCGATCGGTCGACGCTGAAATCCTGCCACACAATTGAGCTTCGCAATGCGACGGCGGTAAGCGACGTAAATTCAATAGGCAGTGCTTCGGCGTGCAGGTGGTCCCAGGAGATTGTGAGCGGCTTATCAGGCGGCGGCGCGAGGCTTCGCCTGACTTCGACACCAGTCGGCGTGGCCACGAGCAAAAGGGGCACGACACCTTGGCTCCAAACGAGCCGGTGGATCGCCCTCGCTTCGTCCGCATCACTGGCTGCGGCCAGATAGACAATGGGCGTAAATCTCGACCCGCGCGGACCATCATCCGACCGGAAGCCAAAGACGGCGGCAACATCCACCACATCAAAAGCCTGCTGCACGACATGATGATTACTGGAACCCGGCAGGTCTTCGATGCGTCGAAGGAGTGAACCGGAAGCATTGTAGCCCAGCCGCGCAATAACCTTTTCGAGTCTTTCCGTGAGATCCGCGTTGCCGGGAAGTAACGCATTCATGAATATTGCGGCCTGAAATCCGTGTCACGATCTGGCGAACAGAGAGCCCGTTTTGACCTATTTCCTTGCGCAAGTCATTAAATTTCTTAGGTAAACTTGAAAAGGTAAATTTGCTCAGGAGTTCAGGGACTTACCGGCTGTCGCGGAACGGTTACCGACTATGAAACGCGCCGTGCTCGTGCTTCATGGTGGCCGTCAACGGAATGGCCGCAACAATGTAATCGCGGTGCCGGGAGCATGAGCGCGGCTCCGGTGCCACGGTGCGAAGCGGGGGGCAGCGTATAGTCACCGCGATAAACGGCATGTGTAGCAGAACCGCCGCCAAGTGCCTCTACGGTCGGCTCCGGCATCGGCGGCTTTACCCAAGATCAATGGCATGGGTTCGCCCTTTTTGGCGTAGCTGCCTTCGACCGCGCTCCGATTTTCGGCTTCCGGCGGCGGTGGCGGCCAGACGGCTATCGTCGGACAATCGGAATGGATGCAGATATTTCGGAACGGGGGGCGGTACACGAGTTGGTCGTGCGGAACCGTAACATGCGACTCATGGCACTAGGAAGCTATGTCCGGTCTTCAAATCGCGCCAGCTTGGAGCGTGAGTAGGAGTCGAGTTTAGAGTGGGCCATGAAGGGGCTGCGGGTTCTGTGTTGAGCTGAAACCCCAGCTTTTCTAAGGCTTACAGAGGGGGGTGTGTCCAAGTTCACTCGATGCCATGCACAACATATGACTGCAAGTTCGCTGCAGTGTCCACAAAGCGCCCCTTCAAAAACACGGATTGTGGTCGAGCGCGATTGTACATAGCAATTCCCTTAGAACTTGTGCTCTCATCGCCCGGAGTGAGGCAACAATTATAACAAGTTTCCAAACGGGGGATTCATGCAGCTGCCGCGGGGGTTATTGGAGCGCGTTGGTCAGGGGAAGATTATCCCCTTCGTAGGGGCTGGGCTTTCGCGAGGCATCAAATCCAAAGACGGCACCTCTCTGTTCCCAACTTGGTCGGAATTGCTGATCAAAGCGGCGGAGGAACTAAGTTCCGACGGCAAAAACGATGACGCCGATCTAGTTTCGAGCATGACCAGAAAGAACTTGCTCGTTGAGGCTGCGAACCATGCGGAAGTTGGCCTGGGTCGCAGCAGATGGCTTCGGCTTCTCAAGGACACGTTCGATCGCGTCTATGACGATGCCGACCCCGCATCGCTCGCATTGCTGCAGCAAGTCTGGAGCCTGGGGAGCAACCTCGTCGTCACCACCAACTATGACCGGTCGCTGCAATGGACATGCCCCGACCGCGCGGATTTTCGAGTCTGGGATATCGAAGCGAAAGTAGAGCAGGTCGCGGCCCTTCGCGATGGAGTGCCTCGAGCGACCGTGTGGCATTTACATGGCCAGATCGACAATGCGGCGGAACTGGTCGTTACCTCCAAAGGCTATACGGATCTGTACGGCAAGCTCGAGCGCGGTAGGACGTACAAGGCAGCGCTACAGGTGCTGCGCTCGGTGCTGACCTCTCACAGCCTGTTGTTCCTGGGGTTCAGCCTCCAGGACGCAGAATTCATGAAGCAACTCCTCGAGGTGAACGACACCTATGACGGTGCCACCGGCCACCACTATGCGCTGCTTCCGAAGCGGAATTTTGGTGAGTCGGACCCTAGGGATTTTGGCGTGGAGCCGATCTATTACGACAGTATCGATCAACTTCCGGAGGCGCTTACCCAACTCGCTATCGAGGCCACCCAGTCGCCTCCCGTCTATGTACGTGCGGAACGGTACATAGTTCACCGCGCGGAAGGTCTTTATTTGTTTGGCGGGCGCGGTGACGCCTTTTTCAAGCTATATGACGAAGCCCTGCACAGCATTCAGGATGGATTAGATATTTTTTCCTTGAAGCTGAGCCGGTTCAGGCGGGAACATGAGAATACACTAATAGACATCGCAAGGCGTACAAAGGTCCGGATAGCGCTGCTAGATCCAAGGTTTCCGCTACCGGAGGATCATTGCAGCCTCGCCTCAATACGTGAACGAGAAGAGAAATCTTCAGTCGGCGCCATCCGCCAAGACGTAGCGGCGTGGGCAACGGTGCAGCGCCGCTACGAGATCTTGCGGGAAGAGGGCGCGCTTACGGAGGCGCCGGGCAGTGGATTGGAAATCAAGCTCTACAACATCCTTCCCACGATCAACCTGTTCCGGGTCGATAAGAGTTTGTTCGTGGGCCCATATCTACTCGAAGTACCGGATCGAGAGACGCCAACCTTCCTCATTAAGTCCGAGGCTCCAGGGCATGGCTCGATGGGGACGACGATGTTCAACGTGTATCAGCGTCACTTCGACGCGGTCTGGAACGATGACGGGACCCGGTCCATCGCCTCAGTGGACCTGCGGGAACTGGACGCTTGGCGTGATGGCCGGAGCTACGCAGCACCATGATCGAAGTGAGCGCGCCATCGAGAATCCATGTCGGATTGGTGGGCCTGTCGGAGGGTGGGTATCGGATTAATGGTGGCATGGGATGGGCGCTGGAAGCACCGCGTCTGATCGTACGAGCGGAAGCCGCAGACGTGCCGCAAGTCCGAGACATCAGGCCGTCTGGGATGACACCTCCGGAACTCGAAGCGTTGCGTGCTCTGCTCGAGTCGCAATGCCTAGAGCATGGCTTCGGAAACGGGATGTCGATCGAGATCTCCGGAGAGGTGCCCGCGCATAGAGGGTTGGGTGGCGGGACTGCTGCGCGGCTCGCCGCGATCGAGGCATTGCACCTCGCAAATGGGTCGAAATTGAACACCGAAATACTGGTCGCCGCGTCCAGACGCGGTGGTACGTCCGGCGTTGGTGTTCGCACCTATTTCGAGGGGGGCATGGTCTTCGACGCCGGACACGCGAGCAGCCAGCGGCCACGACCATCGCACGCGTGGGATTCGCCTGGGCGCCCCTTGCAGCTCGTCCGCCAGGACATGCCGCAGTGGCGCTTTGGAATCTGCACCCCGTCATGGATACCGTCGCTGACCCATGCACAGGAAAGGGCCCTATTCGCCAACGTCTTGCCGATCTCGCACGGCGACGTGACCGAGGCTCTGTATCATATGATTTACGGCGTCACAGGGGCTGTCGCAGATCGGGATTTGCCGACATTCACGCAAGCGATCGACGCTCTACAGTCGGCCGCATGGAAGGCGGCAGAGTGGCGTGCGCACGGCCAAGCCCTGAGCGATGTTGCTGACATACTGCGTAATCACGGCGCCTCAGGCGTTGGTCTGTCGAGTGTCGGGCCCTCTCTGTACTTTATTGCTGAAGACTTCGAACTAGCACGACTCCCGCCGGAAATCGCGCAGGCCATAGTGTTCACCTATCCGGCCAATGGCGGTCGCGCCGTAAATGCGGGAATCCAAGGCCATGCTTAACGCCATCTTGCTGTGCGGGCGGTCGTGCGCGGGCAAAACGACCGGTGGCCAACTGCTCAGCGCGGCGCTGGGCCAGCCGCATCACGAGGCTAGCCACTATATGCGCCGCTATTGGCAAGCGCTTGGCCTTCCCGGCGAGAGCGCTGACGACTTCTCGCTCCGATCGCTAAGAGAGGATTCCACCCGGGTACCGAAGGCGATTCTAGGCGAGTGCAGTCGGAACAACGTCGCGGTCGCGATTATCACGGGGCTACGCGCTCCTGAAGAAATCACGGCCGTACGGGCCGCCTGCAGGGTCAGCATTCTTATTTGGGTGGATTGTGTACCCGCGATTCGCTTCGAACGCGCTCAGCTCAGGGATCGCTCCGATAGACCCACATCGTTCGATCATTTGATAGCGAAGGACGCACTGCAAGACGATATGGGACTGGCGCGCCTACATGATGAGCTTAGTCCGATCCGGATCAGCAACGAGGGCTCGCTTGCCGACTATCAAGCGCAATTGATTGAGGTAGCCAACACAATCGACCCGTAACCGTCAACGAAGGCTCGGCTCTGCGTTGCGCCGCCGTATGCACGTCCGTTTTTGGGATCGCGCGGAGGTGCGTGGGGCGATTGAAATTGGAGCGCAAAGCGACCACGCAATGCCAGCATAATCCAACAAATCTCGGCTCCAATGTGGGGAAAAGGGTGGGGTAGACAACTCTAAATCGTCAAAAATCAAAACGATTACAAATTTTTAGATAGAATCAAGGATGCCTCCGTAATTTTCGGACCGGCCAAGCGATCAAGCGGCATCAATTGATAGGCGGTGGCGGCGAGGCGGCTATCGCCCGGCAATTGGGGGCAGGTACTCCCGAATGGGGGCGGTACACGAGATCGTCGCGCCGAACGGTAACATGCGACTCATGGCAATCCGAACCTATGCACGGTCCTTCGATCGGCACCGGTTTGAGGCCTGATTAGGGACCGAATTCTGGGTGGGCTACGAAGGGGCCACAGATTCTCCGGTGAGCAAAAACCCTAGCTTTTCTGCGGGTCGCAGAGGTGGATGTGAGTCCTGTAAGCGCACCATCTTCCAAAAACCACAGAAAACCAATCGTTTAAGCCACGGTATCGTGCTGACTGTCGCGCACGAGTGTCGCACAGATCGCCTTCCGGCGTTTGGCGTCGAGGTGCGATGTTTCAATATCGGGTGCGGGTGCCTTCCGATCTCAGACAAGTCATCGGATCGAGTCACATCAACAGATCGCTGGGCACAGCCTCGCAGGCCGTCGCCCGACTATTGGCGAAAGTCGCGGCTTTTTAGGTCGATGAAAGATTTGAAGCAGCGAGAAAATCGGGTGATTGCACCGCTGCATCAGAACTACCTGAACGGCACGCCTCGGATGTGACGTCCCTGCCGACGGTTGGGCATGACCTGTCTCTTGGCTCGGTCGTCTAACGGTATATGAATGACGCAACGATCAGGCGCTCGCCGAAGAGCCAGATTGTCTATCGCACAACGTTCGCAACCATCTGCGCCATTCTCGGCAGTGAAGCTCACGTATGCCGAGCGCATCTGATGCCTGCGCATCGCGATCGGACGACGGCCGATTAGCTGATTGACACATAGCTAAAATAGCAACACTATTGAGTTAATCGATCGATGGCCGGAATGCGGCCAGGACGAGTCAGGGGAGATGAAATGGCGCTTTCACGTAATTTTCTGACTGCTTCCGCGGTTATCGCGCTGACCGCGAATGCGGCTCCCTGTTTCGCCCAGATGAACAATCCAGCCCCTTTGCCGGCTCCCGCGCCCACTCCTGCATCCTCCGTTCAAGATCAGGCCGAGCCTGAAGAAGTCATCATCAGCGGTATCCGCGCGAGCCAGGCGGAAGAGATCGACATCAAGCGCAGCAGCGATCAGATCGTCGATTCGATCGTGGCCGAGGACATCGGTAAGCTCCCCGACCAGAATGTCGCTGAATCGCTTGAGCGCGTCTCGGGGGTTCAGGTTCGCCGTGGCATTGATGAGGCGAGCGATATCTCGGTGCGGGGATTGCGGCAGAACCGGCTTGAGTTCAACGGCCGCACATTGATCAGTCCCTACGGGCGCGGCCCGGATGGTCCGGACGACGGCGCCTATAATGTTCTGACGCTCATCCCCTCCGAACTGGTCGCGCGGATGGATGTGACCAAGCTGCCCTCGGCGGCGATGATCGAAGGGTCGCTGGGCGGCACCGTGAACATCCAGACGCGCCGCGCGCCGCGCGGTGACGCATGGTATGTCGGGGGATCGCTGCAGGGCGTGTACAAGGACAAGGCCGAAGACCTGTCCTATCGCATGACGGGCCTGATCGCGAAGTCGTTCGCCGATGGGAAGTTCGGCTTCTCGCTCGGGTTCAACTATCAGGAACTCAACATCGTCCAGGATTCGAGCGACAGCTTCAACGGCTGGCGTGAAGCACCGGACAGTTTCAGCAGCAACGCTGCGTTGCGTGATCCCAATGGCGATGGGATCAACATCTTCTACTATAACGACATCCGTTATCAGCGGCTGGAAGAGAAGCGGCGCAAGCTGGGGGTCACCACCGGCCTGACATTCGCGCCGTCCAAGGATTTCGACATGTATGTCGACATCCTCTACGCCCACGCCGAAACCGATCGCTATCGCCGCTGGATCTCGATCCCGCTGGCGGGGAGCGCCGCGAGCTATACCAACCCCGTTTACACCGAGAATGAGAACCTGATCGCTGGCACGGTCCGCGCCACGGTGCAGGGCAATGGCGAGAAGATGACCCTGCCGACCGATATCTGGACCGGCGCGATCGGCGGGCGTTGGCAGGCTGGCGACCGGCTGGAGCTGCGCGGTGAGCTGTCCTACACGCTCGGCACCCAGGACTATAGCCAGGCCTATCTGCGTGCCGACACCCGCACCACGCACCTGATCCCGTTCGATTTCCGCAACAGCGACGTGCCGCAGATTACGCTGCCCGCGACGCTCAACCTGACTGACCCTTCACTCTACATCTACCGCACGAGTTTCGATAACTTGTTCGTCTATCGATCAGAGGAGTGGAACGGGCGGCTCGATGCCAGCTTCGCGATTGACGGCCCGCTGCTGCGCAGCATCGAGGCGGGGCTGCGCTACAGCAACATCAAGACCAACCGCGAGACGTACCGCAATCAGAGCACCTATGCCGCCTCGGGCGCGGCGGCGATCCCGGTGACGTCCTACCCCGACAATTACGAGACGATCACCTTCGACAATTTCATGCAGAGCGCACAGGGCAATTTCCCGACGAGCTTCCTGCTCGGGGTGCCCGAATTCGGCGATCTTCCGGGCGTCTGTCGGGTCTTCCAGCCGACCTGTACGCCCAATCTCTATGATCCGACGTCGAGCTATGACCTGCAGGAGCCGATCTACTCGGCCTATGTTCAGGCGAACATCGGCGCGAACTGGTTCGGGCTCCCGATGACCGGCAATGTCGGGGTCCGCTATGTCAAGACGCGGGTGCTCGCCAACGGCTTCTACGGTATTCGCGGCGGGACCGCCGGGTTCGAGGAGCGTAACGACCGGATCAGCTATGACGACTGGTTGCCGAGCGCGGCGTTGCGGTTCGAACTGGGCAGCAAGATGCTGTTCCGCCTCGGCGCGGCGCGCGTGCTGGCGCGGCCCAACACCCGCGACCTGTCGCCGTCCTTCTCGATCACCAGCGCGGGTGGCGGATCGGGTGGCAACCCGGCGCTTCAGCCATTCCGCGTCAACCAGTTCGACGTCTCGATCGAATGGTATCCGACGCGGGAGTCGATCGTGTCGCTCGCCGGCTTCTACAAGGATGTCGAGAGCTTCATCTTCACCCGGTTGGTCGAAGAGGTGCTTCCGGGGCTCGATGGCGATCCGAACGATACCGACCCCGCCACGCCCTATCGCATCAACCGTACGTTCAACGGCGCAGGCGCGACGATCAAGGGGTTTGAATTCCAGATCAAGCAGCCGCTGACCTTCCTGCCCGGCCCCCTGGATGGCCTTGGCATCAACGCGACCTATACCTTCATCGACAGCGATTCCGGTATCACCGACCTGCGCACCCAGGCCGATCTGCCAATCGAAGGCCTGTCGCGACACAGTGCCAATCTGGTCGGCTATTATGAGAAGGGGCCGATCGGGTTGCGCGTCGGCTATAGCTGGCGCGGCAAGTTCCTCGACAAGATCGGGGGTAGTGGCGATGGCGTCTATTATGAGCCGTACGAGGCGCTGTCGGCATCGGTGAATTTCGACATCACCAAGCAGCTCAAGCTCAGCCTTTCGGGCTCGAACCTGCTCAACTCGGCGGTGCGCAAATACAGCAGCTTCGAGGAGGCGACCCAGACCTTCCTCGAGAATGGCCGCACCTTCACCGCCAATCTGCGCGCGCGTTTCTGACGCGCCCAAACCACTGAACGACGGAGCGTATCGCGTGACTGCACGGATGATGGGACTGAGCGCGCTGGCACTGATGGCGGCGGCGGGTGGGGTGGCATTCGCCCCTGCGAGTACGGCGGCACCGCAGGCGGCGACGCTGCCTGAGGAAATGGCGGGCTTCACGCTTGATTTCGTGGTGCTCCACCGCGCCGACAATCCCGGCCTTGCGACGCGTGCGGCGGGGATCGCCAAGGTCAATTACAATGTCGAAACCTGGAAGGCGTTCGACCCGGCGAAGGCCGATCTGCGCGACACCAAGCGCGACGTGGCGAGTCAGGGCGACGGGTTCGACGACCGCATCCTCGACGGCAAGGCGGGGCAACGCAGCGCGAACTATTTCAACAGTGGCGAGCAGATCCGCCTTTCCCCGACGCGGGTGACGCGAACCGGCAACGTCGTGACCGCCGAATACCCCGCCGATCCGCGCTTTACCCTGACCGCCACCGCCGACCTGTCGGCCAAACCCTATCCGCTGGTGAAGTGGACGCTGACCGCAAAGACGCCGGGCTATTATTCGGTTGGCTATGTCGGCGCGCCGAAGATCGCCGCCGCCGAGGCGGACGAGCTGTGGCAGCCGCTGGTGTGGCAGGAGCGGCGGATGCCGGACCGTTCCTATCTGACGCTTGCCTATCGTGCACCGTTGCCGACCACGCTCGTGCGCGATCAGGGCGTCGCATATGGCGCGCTTGCGCACCCGTCGGAATTTCCGTTCCAGCCATTGCCGCTGCCGACCAACAGCCGGTTCGGCGTCGCGCTCAGGACCGAGGACGGGCGCGCGAGTCCGATGATCTTCGCCCCGGTGATGGGCGGCACGCTGTCGCGCCTGCCAGCCGGGGGTGTGCGTGACTTCAGCTTCTATCTCGTGCGTGAGAAGAGCGAGGATCTGACGCAGGTCTATGAAAAGCTTGCGCGCCGCGTCTACGGGTTTCGTGACTATCGCAGCAACGCGACGGGCTCGCTCAACGCGACCTTCGATCGCATGGTCGATTACTCGATGACCAAATATGCGCGGTGGATCGACGACCTCAAGGGATCGTCTTACTCGACCGACGTGCCCGGCGCGGTGAAGAATGTCTCCAGCCTCAACCCGCTGATGCTGGCGATGGTGACCGATCGCCAGGACATGTTCGACGGTCGGGTCGCACCCTATGTCGAGTATATGCTGTCGCGCGAGAAATTCCTGTTCTCGCTCGATCCCAAGCAGAAGATCCAGCATCCCTCGCGCCAGCTGCTCGGACCCGCAGCCCCGGTGTCGGAGCTGGCGACGCTCTATGCGATCTTCGGCAAGCGCAACCGCGCCTATCTCGATCTCGCGCGTGGCGAATATGAGGGCGAGCGTACCCGCAACCTCGACGTCGCGGAGTCAGGCCAGACCTGGTCCAATGCGCTCTCGCTGTATGAGGCGACCGGCGACAAGGCGATGCTGAGTTCGGCCGTCGCGGGAGCCGACCGCTATCTCGCCAAGCGGGTCGCGGTGAACCAGGCCGAGTTCAAGGACGAAAGCTTCTTCTTCTGGCCCGCCTTCACCCCTGACTTCGTCGATCTTTACCGACTCTATGAGGCGAGCGGGGAGCGCCGCTTCCTCGACGCGGCCCGGCTTGGCGCGCGGCGCTACACGATGTTCACCTGGATGGCGCCGCGGATTCCGGCGACTGACGTGACCGTCAATCCGGGCGGCGAGGCGCCGGTCTACTGGTATCTCAAGGGCAAGGGCCATAAGCCGATGAAAGCGCCCGAGGCCAAGGTTCCGGCCTGGCGCGTGTCGGAAATCGGGCTGACTGCGGAAAGCTCGGGCACCAGCACCGGACACCGCGCGATCTTTATGGCCAACTACGCGCCATGGATGCTCAAGATCGGCGAGGATTCGAACGACGCGTTTCTGAAGGACGTCGCGAAGGCCGCTGTGATTGGCCGTTATCGCAATTTTCCCGGATACCACATGAACACCGCGCGCACGACGATCTACGAGGATGCCGACTATCCGTTGCGCGAGCATCTGGAGCTGAGCGTCAACAGCTTCCACTACAACCACATCTGGCCAATGGCCTCGATGCTGCTCGATTACCTCGTCAGCGACGCCTATGCCCGCTCCGACGGCGCGATCGATTTTCCGGCGCAGTTCATCGAGGGCTATGCCTATCTCCAGAGCAATTTCTACGGCTATCAGCCGGGGAAATTCTATGGCGACACGGGTGTTCAGCTATGGCTGCCAAAAGGGCTGGTCAAGAGCGATGCCGATCAGTTGAACCATGTAGCGGGCTATCGCGGTGATGCGGTCTACCTCGCCTTCGCCAACCAGTCCGACCGGCCGATCACCGGGCGTTTCACGCTGGCCGGGGAGCAGGTCGAGCGGGTCGGTGCGGCGCGTGTGACGACGCTGTCGCCGACCGGCACCGTCGCAGCGGCCGGCGATGGGTGGCAGGTAACGGTACCCGCAGGCGGCCAGGTCGCGATCCGCATCGATGGCTTGCGTGCAAAGGCAGCGTTCCAGCGGGCGATGCTGGGCGGTGCGGGACAGCCGGTGACTAACGACAGCGCCAGCGTGAAATTCGGCGACGCGCGCGCCTATCTGCTCGATTTCGGCAAGTTCGGTCGGCGCGGCTATGTCTATCTGCGCGAAGATGATCGCACGATCGCCAGCGCGACGCTGCGCTACCGCATCGGCAACGGCGCGTGGCAGCAGACGACCGACAGCGCTTTCCCGTTCGAGTTCAGCGTACCGGTGCCGGCCGATAGCAACTTCAGCTTCCGCCTGTCGGGGAAGCGGGTGAACGGTGCGAGCGGGCAGGGGGATGAGGTTACGCTGGGGCGGTGACTGCCCCCAGCGTACGACGCGGTAGGCGGTATTGTGAAACGGTTCTAAGCTGTTCCGGTGATCACGATAATTCTCGCAATCGCCGCCGCGTGGCAGCCTTGGGCTCGGCTATCCCGTGTACGTCCATCTTGAGGATGGAAAGTGCCGCTATGGCATCCAGGACATGATCATGTTGAGTCCGAAGGATGTCCGTGACTGGATGAAGGAGTTGTCGGATAAACGCCGGCAGATCGATATCGTCTGGTCACGGAACGAAGCCCGGCGTTGCGCCGACAAGGCGCGAGATCTCGTCCGGTCCGCCGGCTTTTCCAACATCGCTGTAAGGCGAAGTGGAGGAGAGGCTTACCCGCCGGGACCTCCTCCTGAGTAGACCGAACTCCGTCGCGTCTATCCCTGAATCTTCACCGCATGTGTCCACAGACCTGCACCCGGCGCGACGCCAAGCCCCGGGCCGTGAGGCAACAGATACTGTCCCGCTTCCGCCTTCAACTCCCCGTCGAGCAGCGCCGCGTTCCGATCCATGATCGAATGCTGATATTCGTGCATCGGGAGATCGCGGATCGCCGCCGAGGCCTGCAGGCTCGCCGCCTGGAAGATGCCGGTGCCGATCGTCGCGTGGGGGATCGTCGGGACGCCGTGGCTGTCCGCCAGCGCGGCGATCGCCATGAACTGCGTGATGCCGGTGTGCCCCATTTCGGGCTGCACGATGGCGACCGCGCCGGCCTTGAGCCGGGGCAGTGCGTCATAGGTGCTGCGCCATTCCTCCCCGGCCGCAACCGGGGTGGTTACGCTCCTTGCGACATGCGCGAGGCCATCGATATCCTCGGGCTTCACCGGCGCTTCGGCGAAGTGCAGGCCATAGGGTTCCAGCCGTTGGATCAGCTCCACCGCTGCCTCTGGCGCGAACATCCAGTGGAAGTCGATCATCAGCCGCACATCGGGGCCGAGTGCCGCGCGCAGCGCCTTCAGTTCCGCCTCGATCCCGTCGGTTGAAACGGCGGCGGCGAACTTGATCGCGTCATAGCCTTTTGCCACGAACTCCTGCGCCAGCTCGACCCGCTCGGGAATCGTCGCGCGGGGGAGGCCGGAGACATAGGCGGGGATCGTCTTGCGCTGCGCCCCGCCTAGCAGGTCGCGTACCGGCTTGCCCGCCAGCTTGCCGCAGATGTCCCACAGCGCGATATCGACCGCAGCAACCGCATCCAGCCAGAAGCCGCCGCCATAACCGCGCACGCGCAGGATGTCGTAGAGATCGTCCCAAATCGCGGCGACATCATGCGGGCTGCGCCCACGGATCAGCGGCAGGATCAGGTCGTCGACGAACACGCCGATCACCCCGGGGGCAGTCAGGCCATAGGTTTCGCCCCAGCCGATAACGCCATCGCGGGTCGTGACCTTGACCAGCACGGACCGGTCCTCGACCGGATAGATGGTCCGGTTCGACGTGCGCACGAAATAGCCGCGCTCATTGACCTCTTCACCCGGCCGCAACGGGCCAAGATAGGGGGTGTCGCGCGGGATGGTGACGACGAAGGTCTCGATGTGCGCGATCGCGTCGGTCATGGTGCTGCTGCTTATAGCGCGCGGGCGATTTGCGGCGAGGGCGCTTCGATCAGGTCGCCAAGGCCCGCCATCAGCTCGTCAAGCTCTCGCAGGTCGTGCGTATCGAGCATTGGCCCGGGGGCGCGTACATAGGCGTCCTCGATCAACCCGCGGCGCTTGAGCACTTCCTTGGTGAGCCGCCAGCGGAATACCGCCTGCATGTTGAGCAATGGCAATGTCCGTTCGAACAGGCGACGCACCTCGGCCCAGTCGCCGGCGCGGTGTGCCGCGATCAGCGCGACATGGAGGTCGGCGATCTCGACGGCCGGCATCGTGCCATCGGCGCCGCGTGCGAGCTCGTCGGTGATGTAACGGCCGCCCGCGCCGCCGAAGATCCCGTCAAGCACCGAGCCGCCCGCCTCGCGCAGCGCAGTGATACGCTGGCCGCACGGTGCATTCTCTTCCTTGACGTAGCGAATGCCGGGCGCGCGCTCGACCACTGCCAGCACCTGTCGCGGCGTCAGGCCCAGACCCATCGGCTTTGGCGCATTCTGCAGCATGATTGCCACGGGCGCTGTTGCGGCGAGCCGGTTGTAGAAGGCCGCAAGCGCGTCGATGTCATCGCCCTTGCGAGCGGGGGTGACCACCATTGCCGCCGCCGCACCGGCTCGCGCGGCTGCGGCGATCAGCGCCTCGCTCTCTTCGTCGCTATGGCCGCCACATCCAGCGATAAAGGCGACGCGTCCACGCGTGACGTCGCCCAGGATCGCGATCAGCTCGGTGCGCTCGGCCAGGGTCAGATGGTCATATTCGCTGGCCAGGCCCGGGAACACCACGCCATCGGCGCCGCAGTCGATCGCCCACAGCGCGACGCGCCGGAAACCGGCTTCGTCGATTTCGCCATTGGCGTCGAAGATCGTGGGCAGCACCGGGAAGGCGCCGGCGATGTCAGACATGGAAATCCCCTCCAGAACGAAACGCACGGCTGCGCCGCTTGCTGGAGGCCATCAATCACAACGGTGCTAAATTAGCAATACTAGTGTTGCTTATAGCGGATCATTTTCTCAATCGCTGATTTCCGCCGCTGCCTCGCGCAGCGCATCGACGATGGTCTGGGTGTTATCCTCGGGGATCCAGCCGGACAGGCCGACTGCGGCGAAGGCGGGATGCGACACGGGGAGGGCGATGGTGTGGCGGTCGTGGTTTTCACCGACGCGCACCCGCGCATAGCCCTGCGCCCGCACGTCACCGATCGCGGCCATCAAATCGGCAAGGCCACCCGGAAAGTCGGGGATTTCGACCCCTTCGAACAACTCGGCAAGATGCTGGTCATCCTGCTCGGCGAGCAATGCCATGCCGATGCCGCTGCTGCTTGCCGGAAGCAGGCCGACGCGGCCCAGTCCCTGCGTCGTCTCCATGCCGGGCGGAGCGTGGAAGAGGTAGCTTACACTATCGTTCCAAAGCACGCCGAGCGCGATCGTCAACCCGAACCGGCGCAGCTTTTCCAGCGCGGGTAACGAGGTCTGAACGATCTTGGACGCAAACAGGCTCTGCGCAGCCAGGACATGCATGCCTGGCCCGGCCGTATATTTGCGGTTTGCGGTCTGACGCGCGATGCCGAGATAGGCCAGCGTCTTGAGCAGGCGGTTCACCCGCGTCGGATTGAAGCCGAGCTGGCGCGCAAGTTCGCGGTTGCCGACCGGCTCGGGCGAGACGGCGAGAGCCTGCAGCGTGGCGATGCCGTCGATCAGGCTTTGATTTGGTTGGGCGTTGGGCTTTTGCCGCATGGGGCTCGGATCGTCCTATAGTGCGCAGACCGTGATGCCCGATGCGACGTCCGCGTCAAGCGACATCGTGCCGGGGCGCGATGGATTCGCGATTGACTTGTTGCTTCAATCGAAACATTTTGCGCCCCGCGGGCGGATCGCGTCCGGATGTGAGAGGATGGCGCGTGGATCGTAGCATGATGATCGTGGGCGATTGGGGATCTACTGCGATGCGACTGTCGCTGTGCGCAGTCGATCGTGACGGCATTCGCGTGATCGACACCGCCGCCGGGCCTGGCGTCAAATTCTGCACCGACTTCGAAGCGGCGTTCTTCGACTCCGCGCAGGGCTGGCTCGACACGCATGGCGTGATGCCGGTCGTGCTCGCGGGCATGATCGGATCGAACCTTGGCTGGGCCGATTGTCCCTATGCCCCCTGCCCGACCGACGCGACCGCGCTCGATGCGCGGATGCATCGGTTCACGGTGCGCGATGTCGAGATCACGATCGCCCCGGGACTGCGCTGCACCAACATTTTCGGCCTCCCCGATGTCATGCGGGGGGAGGAAGTTCAGCTGTTCGGGCTGCTCGACCTGCTCGGCAGCCCAGCAGATCGAATGCTTGTCTGCTTGCCGGGTACGCACGCCAAATGGGCGGTCGTGATGAATGGCGTGGTGGAAAGCTTTTTTACCAGCATGCAGGGCGAGCTGTTCGAGATTCTCCTTTCACACAGTCTCGTTGGCCGCGGTCTACCCGATGCTGCGACCTCCGTGCCAATCACGCCTGAGACCCCAGCGTTTTACGACGGTGTGCGGCGTATGCTCGACGATCCGACACTTGCCGCCGAGCTCGCCGTGTTTGCTGCGCGCAGCCGCGTGGTGACAGGCGATCTCCCCGCAATCGAGGCGCGCGCCTTCCTGTCGGGACTGCTGATCGCGGCAGAAGTGCGCGACGCAGTTGCTGCCTATTCGGCCCGGGGCATGACATTCGACCGCGTGGTTTTCGTCGGCGCGGAAGCCTTGATGCCGCTTTACGCGGTCCCGGCGGAAGCTCTTGGGCTGGCCGTCGTTCAAGTGCCAGCGCATGATGCCAGCATCCGCGGACTTGCCGCGCTGTCGGGCACCGCAGCGCTGGCGGTTCAGCCATGACCGGCTCTGTCGCGCCGAACCGCATCCGCTGGGCAATACTGGCGCTGCTCTTCTTCTCGACCGTCCTCAACTACATCGACCGCCAGACGCTCTCGATCCTGGCTACCACCGTTCAGGCCGATCTGGGGATGAGCGACACCGACTATGCGGGCGTCGTGCAGCTGTTCCTGATTGCCTACACGATCGCCTATCTCGGGGTGGGCTGGATCACCGACAGGCTGGGGCCCAAGCTCGCGCTTGCAGGCTTCGTCGCCTGGTGGTCGATCGCCAACATGCTGACGGGGCTGGTCAACAGCGTCGGTCAGCTCGGTGCGGCACGGTTCGCGCTGGGGCTGGGCGAGGCCGGCAACTATGTCGCAGCGCCCAAGACCGTTTCAGAGCGGTTCCCGGCGCACGAACGCGGTTTTGCGGTCGGTGTGTACACGGCGGGCGCGATGGTCGGCGCGACGATTGCGCCGCCCCTGATCGGCTGGCTGGCGTTGGTCCATGGCTGGCGCGCGGCGTTTTTTGTTACCGGCGCGCTCGGGTTCGTGTGGATTGCCGCATGGCTCCTCGTGCACCGCAAGGCGCCGAAGGTGGTGGTTCCGGAAAGCGAAGTGGCAGAGCCGAAGTGGCCGCTGCGGCGTATTCTGTCCGATCGCGCGGTCTGGGGGCTGGCACTGGCGCGCACGCTGACCGACCCGGTCTGGTATTTCTATTTGTTCTGGTTCCCCAAATATCTGATCGACGCGCGCGGGATGACGTTGCTCGGCGTCGCGGCGACGGCATGGCTGGTCTATGTCGCGGCGGATATTGGCAGCATCTTCGGCGGCGGCGCATCGGGGCGTCTGGTGAAGCGTGGCATGCGTGCACCGGACGCGCGGATCAGGATGATGGGCGTAGCGGCGTGTCTCGCCCCGATCGGCGCGCTGATCGCGATGCAGCCGGCGATCCCGCTGACCTATGTGCTGGCAGCATGCGTCGCGCTCGCGCACATGACGTTCCTCGTCAATCTGACCACGCTGGCCGTTGATATCTTTCCGCAACGCCAGGTCGGCGCAATCTTCGGCCTGATTGCAGCGGGCAGCGGCCTTGGTGGGATCGCATCGACATGGGTCGTCGGCCAGTTCGCCGAAGGGCGCGACTACGCGCCGCTGTTTCTCGCAATGGCGGTGCTGCATCCGATCGGTTGGGCAATTGCCCGTTTCGCTACGGCGCATGCGCGCCGCAAGTCCTGAAGGATCGACATGAACCCGCAGAGCGACTGGGGCCGGCATGGGCCACACCGCAATCACGGCGCACGGCTGCGCGATTTCGAGTGGAGGGGCCGCCGCTGCGTTAGCATGGAGAATGCCGTGCTGCGCGCGGTCATCGCCGTCGGCAAGGGGTGCGATATCCTGGAACTCACGCATAAGCCGAGCGACACTGAAACGCTGCATCAAGCGCCCGCTGGCCTGTGGCCGAGCGATGCGATGCAATCATCGCCATTGCCCGGCGGCGGATTTCGCGATCAGTTTCCTGGCGGCTGGTATGTCATGCTCCCCAACGGCCCTGGACCATGCGACCATGGCGGTATCGCGTTCGGCCACCATGGCGAAGCGACGTTCCTGCCGTGGGACTATCAGATCGAGGAAGACCGTGCGGAGCGGGTCGTGCTGCGCTGTCACGCGCGCCTCCGGCGCATGCCCCTTTTGATCGAGCGGCGCATCACCCTGGAGGCCGATGGCACCGCGCTGGTGATCGACGAAGCGGTGACCAACGAGGCTGCCCAGCCGCTCGATATGATCTGGGGGCACCATCCGACATTCGGGGCGCCGTTGCTGGACGAGGGCGCACGGGTCGATCTGCCCGCGTCTCGCATTGCGACGGCATCGGTTGCGCCTCCCGCAGCGACCTTGCCGGCCGCGCACGCGGGCGAATGGCCGATGATGGACGGGCAAGACCTTTCCCGATTTCCCGACGTGACTCGCAATGCGCAGGATTTCGTGCGGGTCACCGACTATGACGCCGGCTGGTTCGCAATCCGCAATCCTCGCCGTGGCGCCGGGGTCGCGCTGCGCTGGGACGAGCAGCTGTTTCCGCTGCTCGGCTTCTGGCGGCTTGCGGGTGGGGGTGCCGACTATCCATGGTATGGTGCGCGCACGATGCTGGCGCTGGAGCCGTGCAACGAGCTTCCGTCGATTACCGAAGCGTGCGCAAACGGCACCGCAATTACGCTCGCCCCTGGCGAGAGACGGGCGACGCGACTTGTCGCCGCCCTGTTTACGGCAGATGCACGCGCGGTGACCGGTGTGGACTGGAACGGCGGGATTGAACTGGGTGATGAAGATGCGCCTTGATGGAGAAATCGCGCTGGTAACCGGTGCCTCGGGGGGGATCGGGCAGGCGATCTGCACCCGCTTCGCGGCGGCCGGGGCGCGGGTGGCTGCGCTCGACCTCGGCGCGTCGGCCATAGGGGATGTCGCGCTGGCCTGCGATTTGTCGAACGACAACGCCGTCGCAGACGCTGCGCAACGAGTCCGTGCAGAGCTTGGGGACCCGACCATCGTTGTACACGCCGCTGCGACCACGGAGTTTGCCGCGACGTTTGCATCGTCGCCTGAGGCATTTCTGAGAGTGTATGATGTGAACGTTGGCGGCGCGCTGCGGCTGGTTCAGGCATTTGGTCCGGCAATGCAGGCGCGAGGGCGCGGCAATTTTGTCTTCGTATCGTCGATCAACGCGCGCATGGGTGCGCCAGGGCTCGCCGCCTATGCCGCCTCGAAGGGGGGGCTGGAAACCTTCCTCAAAACCTTCGCGCTCGAGGTCGCAGGCGATGGCATTCGCGTGAATGGCATTGCGCCGGCATCGGTCGATACGCCCATGCTGCGCGCGTCGTTTGCCCGCCAGCCCGATCCCGATGCTGCGCTTGCCGCCAATGTGCTGCGCCATCCGCTGGGGCGGCTTGGTACGGCAGAGGATGTGTCGGACGCGGCGCTGTTCCTGGCTTCAGATGCGTCGTCTTGGATCACTGGAACCGTGCTGGCGATCGACGGCGGGGCCGGAGTGACGCGGCGATGAGGGAGATCGGTTTTGACGCGGCCCGTGCAGCGCTGCCGCTGGTTGCAATTCTGCGCGGCGTGACGCCGGATGAAGTGGTTGGACTGGGCGATGTGCTGATCGACGCCGGATTCAGGCTGATCGAAGTACCGCTGAATTCTCCCGACCCGTTCGACAGCATTGCGCGCCTGGCAGATGCCTCGAATGGGCGGGCCATGATCGGGGCAGGGACGGTGCTCGACATCGCCGGGGCTGATCGTGCCGCCGCGGCGGGCGCCAAACTGATTCTGGCGCCAAATACGAATCCCGATGTGATCGCGCACGCTGTGGCACGTGACCTGATCGCCATGCCTGGCGTGGCAACGGCAAGCGAAGCATTCGCTGCGATTGCGGCCGGAGCGCAGGCGCTCAAATTGTTCCCGGCGGCGGCACTTGGGTCAGCAACGGTCGCTGCGTGGCGTGCGGTACTTCCGCGCACCGTGCCGATTTTCGCTGTGGGCGGGATCGACGCGGGTAATTATGCGGAGTTTACGGCGGCAGGTGTCGACGGGTTCGGGATCGGTACGGCGTTGTTCACTCCTGGAATGACGCGCGCAGCGGTCGCTGAGACGGCAGCTGCGATCGTCGCCGGCTGGAAGTCTGCACGATGAACTTGCGCCGCCGCGATCTGCTCGCGGGGTTGGGGGTGATGACTGCGATCTCGGTGAAGGCCGAGGCCAAGGCCAAGGCGTCACACCCTCCCTACACAATCTGGGCAGCGGCCAACGACCGGCTCGATTTTCCGGTGGCGGACTGCACGGTGCGCGTAGCGGTGCGCGTTACGGCCGGGGCACGCGCGGTACGGGTGCGGCTGAGCAATGCGTTCGGCACCGCACCACTTGCGGTCGTTGCGCTCCATGTCGGGCACCGTGCAGACGGCGCAGCAATCCGCTCGGGTAGCAACCGTCGCGTCGCGTTTACAGGCGAAGCGGGGATCGTCATTCCGCCGGGTGGCAGCGCAATCAGCGATGCGGTGCAGTTGTCGGTGGCGGCAAATACCGACCTGCTTGTCAGCATCGCGATTCGCGGCAGCCCGGGAGCCACGACCGGGCATCTACGGCCGAAGGACAACAGCTACCTCGCGCCACTCGATCGCGGCGCGGGTGAGGAAGCGGCTGCTTTCGCGCAGACCGTGCCGCATTGGCTGTTCGCCGAAGCGGTGATCGCGGAAGGCATGGCCAATGCCGGCTCTGTTGCAGTCATCGGCGATTCGATCACCGACAGTGGCGGCAACCCGCGTGGAAGTTATCTGGGCTGGGTCGATGAATTGGCGCGACGCCTTGCGCGGGAGCGCGCCGGGAAACGGCTGGGGCTCGTTAATCTCGGCATTTCCGGCAATCGGATCGCAGCTGAGCGCCCCGGATCGGGCGTAAGCGCACTCGCCCGGCTCGACCGTGATGGACTGTCGCATGCCGGGGTCCATACCCTGATCGTTCTTGAGGGCATCAACGACATCTATGGCACGCCGATCACCGCCGGGCCGCTGATCCAGGCGCATGCCCAGATCGCTTTGCGCGCAAGGATGGCGGGGTTGCGGGTCATCGGAGCAACGTTGCTACCCACCCGGAGGCAGGGCTTCACTGCTGAGCGCGAAGGCGTTCGCGCGGCGGTGAACCGCTTCATCCGCACGAGCGACCTCTACAATCATGTGATCGATTTCGAGGCGGCGATGCGCGATCGTGTCGATCCGATGGCACTGGCGCTGCCGTTCGACAGCGGCGATCGCCTGCATCCGAGCGCGGCAGGCTATCGCGCGATGGCAGCGGCGGTACCGCTGTCCATCCTGTTCCCTTGAGTACGGGGCGGCCTTCAGCCGCCCCGCACGGATCAGCCCGGATTGCCCGATCCCGGAGCATCCGCAGCATAGTTGGTAATGTCGATCTTGCGCCGCGTAATGCGCAGGTTGCCATTGGTCGGATTCTTCTTGCGATAGAAGAGATACAGTTTGCCATTATCGTAGGCGCGGTCGAAATTGTCGTCACCCCAATCACCGCCGTCAAAATCGATCAGCGTAGGGTAGTTGGCCTCGTCGCTGTCCGCGCTCAGCAGTATGGTCGGGGTGCTCCAGGTCAGCATGTCGGTCGAGGTCGTGTAGTAGACGCCGTCCGCCTTGCGCAGGATGCCGACATAATGCCGCGATGGCTTGTGCCAGGCAATGCTGCGGACATAGGTATTGAGCGTCGTCGGTTGGACAACCGCGCAGGTCGTGTTGCTGTTGGCCGGATAAGGGTTGGTCATCGCCTGGGTAAAGGCGGGTGTCGTGGTATTGCCGTTCCACGCGCGCCATGTCGCCTTGTTGGCCGGCGTGCTGGTCCGAAACAAGCAGAGCCCCTTGGCCTGGCCGGCGTAGCCGGAATTCGTATAGGCGAACATGTACCAGTAACCGTCAGTGCTGCCGTCCTGGTTGCGGCCACGGAAAATGTTCGACGGTGCGCCGTAGCCGATCCAGCCAGAAGTCGGGGTGGAAGCGTCACCCGGATACTGAACATGTGGATAGATCGCGATGTGGTTTGGTGCGGTCCCATCGCGCGTGAAGCTCAGGTGCCGGTTCGCGCTTGAAACCGGCGTCGCCTTCCACGCCGCGATCGAGGCGTACCAGCAGCCGGGCTTTCCGTCAGTTGCGCCGGAGCGGTGGCAGTCCGGGTCATTGTTGACGCGATTGCCCCAGAAATCCTGGTGGCCATAGGCCCAAGCGTTGGTGCCGTCGAAGTAGAAGGCCTGGATCCAGGTCTTCTGGTCGAATTTGCTGGGGTCTGTGTTTCCAACATTGCCGATCATGACCGGATCGCAATCGAGCACTGCGGTCTTGGGGTTGTTGGTGAACCCGGTCACCGAGCCATGCCATTGCCAGCCTTTGGCATCGGCGTCGGACACGGTCATGTGGATGACGTTATACTGGTCCTCGAATACCCGGACCGGACCATCCTGCTTGACCTTGGTCGTGCCGCACAGATCGACATCGGAATCATGGAACGTCTCGATCACGGAGTCCGCAAGACCCAGCGTAGGAGAGGCGTTGGCAGCGAGCGTTGTCGACGATGTCGGCTGCACTGATGTGCCCGACAACGCGACTTTGCCTTCCGGCGTAATCACCACCCCGCTCGGTTCATTTGTATCGCTATATGAAACAACTGTCGCAGTGGCGACGCCGCTGATCAGCACGCCGGCAACGGCGAGACGCCGCAGAGCTTTCCTCTCCATCGATGTTCCTCCTGTCGACGAAATCAAGATTTCGCCGCGATTTGCGAATCGTATCGTTCGCAATTATGTAGCTTTAAAAGCAACAATGATGAATGCAAGCGCGTTGTCCCTCAGGGACGAGACTGGCAGGTGGATGTTGGGGACCGAACAGTGATCGCTTGCGGTTCGGACGGCGCGCGCGTTCACGGATCGATAAGCACCGCAGCTCATCATCGAGGCCATGCGGATGCTGTCGGCACTTGAGCAAGTTGGAGTGAAAGTGCGCGCTGCCGCCGTGGTCGCAGCGCGGTGACATCGCCCAGAAATGCGGAAGAGTTTCGCGCCAGCCTGAAGCAACGGGTGCCGCCCGGGCGGTCGCCGAGGCTTCTATGAGCCTCGACAACGTCCTTGCGGTCGCAGGTGCGGCGCGTGCATCCGGGTATGCCCAAGCTGCGCCGCGAGATTTTTCTCGCGATCCGGTTGGATGACCTGTCCTATTCCGAAATCGCCGGGCGCACGGACCTCGCCGTGATCGCGGGCATGTTCCGGACACCTATCGGCCTCATTCCACTGCAGGTTGAGCGAGCGCCTCCATCTTCTCGAAATCTGCGGTCTTGAGCACCTCCAGCGCCCGCGCCCGGAACGCCTCGCGGCCCGGAAGCGTGCCAGTCTTACGACAGGACTGCGCGACGAAGGCCTGCATTTCCGCCAGATAGGTCTGGTGCAGCGCATAGAGCGCGCGCTTGCGCCCGCTCTCGTCAATCAGCGACATCTCCTTCGAGGTGCCGTTCTTGGCATATTCGTTGTTATACATCTGCCAGATCAGCGCGAAGGGTAGGTCGAGGGCGATCGCACTCTCCATGACGAAGCGGCTCTTCATATATTGCTGCTTCACGCTCAGCGGCTTGGACTTGTCGGCGTGGTAGCCATATTCGCCAATGAACACGCGGCGCTTGAACGGCAGTCCTTTTTTTGGCGGTAGCTGTGCCTCGAGATATGCGAGAGTCTGCTCCAGCGGCTGCCGGATCGACGTCAGGTCGGGCTCGGGCGATTGCTTGATCGCCTCATAGGCCGAGTATGACACGAGATCGGGATTGGCTTGGGGCAAGACAGACAGGGCGATGCTTGCGCGGCCCGCCATCGCCTTTTTGACGAGGTTGACCTCGATATAGTGATAGACTGCGACGTCCTTGTGGGCGACCGCGGCCCGCGCGTTGTCGATCGCCAGTTGCCGGATCTTCATCCATGCGACCATGCCTTCGACCGCAGTTGGAGAGGGGTCGGCCTCGCGCTTCTGGCCACCAAGAAGCAGCCAGTCGCCTTCCCAGTTGCCGAGCATGAAGATTTTGCCGGTGCCAGAATAGCGCTTCAGCAGCCAGGCGGTCAGGCCATACATTTCTTCATAATAGAGCCGCGCCTCGGCCATGCTGACGCCGTCGCGCCAGTTGGCATCGGTAAAGGAATGGACCCATGCCTGGTACAAGGTGAAATCCATGTCGAGCGCTTGCTGCAGCTCGGGTGATGCCTGCACATATTCGAGGGTCGTTTTCGCCTTGCGCGCAGCCTCGACGGATCCGTAGTTCGGCGCGGCGCCCCGGGCCAGCGAGACTTTGAGCAGGTTGGAGCCCATGTCCTTGACCTGCTGTGCCTGCTCCAGCAGGCGATTGCCCGTGCCATGCTGATAGTGGCCGCCGATGGCCTGCGTGCCGAGGATGTAATTGTAGCTGCGCGCCGCCGCATCCGGATCTGCGGCGCACCGCGCCTGCGCCAGAGCAGGCGCGTTCAGCGTCAGCGAAAGGGCTACGGCTGCGACCAGGCTCTGCGCGGTCCTGCGATGATGGTTCCACTGCATCAGAAGTTCACCTGCGCGCCGAGGTTGAAGCGGCGTCCCGCCACCGAAACATAGTTCAACAGCTGCTCGTACTTCAGGTAGCGGACGGTACCGGTGTTCGTGAGGTTCACCGCATCGAAGGTGAAGCGCAGGTTGCGGTTCACGTTGACGCGCGCCGCGAAGTCGAGCTGGCCGCGCGCCGCTTCAATCTCTGGCAGCGCCTCGGGCCGTCCAAAGCCGAGCTGGACGATCTCGCGGCGCGTGAAGGCCGACCGCCAGTTATAGGCCAGTCGCAGGTTGAACTTCTTGTCGTCGTAATAGGCGCCGACGTTATAGGTGAACTTCGACAATCCGCGCCGACTGATCGGGTCACCTTCCTGATCGCGCAGGTCGCTGCTCTCGCCGATATAGGTAAAGTTGCCCGTCACGCCCAGGTGCCTCAGCGGCCCTGGCAAATAGGTGAAGGCATGCGCTGTGCCGACCTCCACGCCTTTGAGCTTGGTGCCGCCAAAGTTCCCGAACGTGGTGACTGAAAACAACTCGCCGTTGATTTCGCGCGATGTTGGCACCGGATCGCGGAAGACCGTGGTGTCGATGTCCTTGATGAAACCCGCGACGGACAGATAGCTGCCCTTGCCGTAATACCATTCCAGCGAGACATCGAAATTGTCGGAGTGAATCGGGTCGAGGAACGGGTTTCCTGCCACCCCGAAGCCAGCGAAATCGGGGTCGACGTCGGAACGGGTCAACTCGAGGCCAGGCGAAATCTGGGTGAGTGCGGGCCGGCCCAACGTGCGCGAATAGGCAAGGCGCGCCACGACCTGCTTGGTCAGGGCGAAATTGAGGTTGGCCGAGGGCAGCCAGTCGTCATAGCGATTGCGGAACGTGACCGTGCTGTAGCTCACGGGCGTGCCCGGATTGAGCAGATAGCCCGACGAGGCGGTCTTGGTCTCGACATAGCGCAGCCCGACATTGCCGAACATCGGTACGCCGCCAATCTGAGTGCGGAAGTTGGCGCGTAGATAGCCCGCCAGCGTGGCCTCGGTGACGCGGAAGCGTTCGTCGATGACTTCGTAGAAGCCGGATCCGCTCGCCGGGTTGACGGCGCGGATATCGAACAGGTTGAAGTACTGGGTGACGGCAGAAACGTCGCACCCTGCCGTCGATCCGAAGGTCATCGGTAGATTGCCGCCGAAGCGCCGGAGGATGTCCGGGTTGCCGGCCGTGTTGAGGCATTGGGTGAGGAAGGTCGACGTCGCCGCCGCGCCTGTATCGGTGGTATTTGCAGGGTTGAGCGGCACCGCCCAGATGTTGATCGACTGCACCGGGTCGCGCACGCCCTGCCCGAGCACCGCCGCGACCCCGCCGCCTTCATTGGGGTTCTCGTAACGGGCGCGCTCGAAGCTGCGCTCTGCCCAGCGGAAGCCCGCCTGGACCGATTTGAGGAAGCCCATGTCCGATTCCCAGGTCGCGTCGAACCGGAGAGAATCGTCCGTGTTTTCGGTGTCGGCCGCATTGCGCTGGAATTGGCGGTAGCGGTAGCGGTTGTAGTTCAAATCGCCAGGGTTCAGCCGCACCAGGTCGGCCTCGGCCACCACGCCGTTGACCCCATAAGCCGAAGACGGAAAGGGGTTTTCGTAGAAGATGACGTTCGGGATCAGGTTATCGCCGCGCTGATAGTCGACGATGTTGTAGAAATCCTGGTTGTTGAAGCGCGGATTGGTGCCGCCTTGCTGTTCGATGCTGGCGCTGAGCTGGCCAAAGTCGAGCGTCGTCGCTTTGCCGCGCGAGGTGCTGCCCTTGGCATAGAGGGTGAGGGTGGGGGCCACGTCCCACGTGGCCTCAGCCGAGAATTGCTGCGATTCACGCGCGACCTTGCTGATCGAGGGCGCGGCACCCACGCGCGTGGTGAACGATGCCAGCCGTCCGCCGGTCAGGACATAGACGTCACCGAAGCCCGCTGAGGTGCCCACCTGCTCGAACGTCGCACCCGGACCGCCGACCAGAATGCCTGAACGCGGGATGTTGGAGACGATGTTCATGTTCGCCCCGGTCAGGCTCTCGTCGAGATCGGTCAGAACCGCATCGAAGCGGATGTCGAGGTTCGGTGCCGGTTTCCATTGCAGCGTGCCGTTGAACGACCTGCGGGTGTCGTCGCGTACGCGCTCAGACACGCCAAAGGCGCCGGGGATGTAGTACACGTCATTCGCATCGCTCAGCCCGTCGCCGTTGGGATCGTCGACCGCGTAGCGGTACGGGTTGGGCCGCGATCCGCCGCCCGTGGCATTGGGGATCGTGGCGAGTTGAAAGAAGTTGTAGTTGAGTGCCGTCTGGTTGGCGCCAACGCTTGCGGGCGGATCCACATCGCCGGTCCTGCGGGTCCAGATTCCGGGCGCGTCGATCACCTCGTTGCCGCCATAGACGTAGGCGTAGCTTGCGATCTCCTTGTAACCGACGTTGAGGATCACGCCGAAATCGCCGAGCGGGGTGTCCTCGAACTTCTTCTGCACGAAGAGGTTGACGTCCTGGCGGCTAAGTTCGCCAACTTCAGCGAACTTGGCGGTGCCCGACAGGTTGACGATAAAATTGCGCTTGCCGCTGAGTGGCGCGCGCGTCTGCAGGTTGATGGTCCCGCCCAGCGAGCCCTCGATCTGGTCAGCGCTAAGCGCCTTGAGGATCTCAACCCCGGAAAAAAGCTCGGCGGGAAGGTCCTGGAAATTGACGCTGCGATCGTTGCCGTTGCTCAGATCGACGTCCCCGGTGCCTGAGGGCGTTGCGCCGTTGATCGTGACGTTGTTCTCGGACAGGCCGCGGACCTGGACCTGCCGACCCTCGCCATCGTTGCCGCGGTTGACCTGTACGCCCGTGATGCGCTGGAGTGCTTCGGCGACGTTGTCGTTGGCGAGCTGACCGATATCTTCAGCGTTGATGACGTCCTTGATCTCGCTCGCCTCGCGCTTGGCGTCGATGGCGCTTTCGATCGACTGACGCACGCCGGTGATGGTGATCACGTCCTGCGAATCTGCGGTCTGGTCGACGTCCACGGCCGGTTCGCCGTTGCCGCTCGTCGAACTGTCCTGCGCCGATGCAGCCGAGCAGATGAGGCTCAAGGCGCTCGCGACCAAGGCCAGCTTTGAGCCCGATGCGATAAGATGCCGCTTCATGGTATCACTCCCCCAGCCGATCTCCGGCTTTCCCGACATTTGTTTTTTTATCGAAGGGTCTCGAGCTTTAGCCGTCGATGCGTGAACCCCGGATCGCCTGATCCTGCGCGTCGCGACTTCGCCCCATGATCCTTCCGCGACAAAATCTAAACCCGAACATTCGCGTTAGTAAAGAAAATTGTTTCATTAAAAATGGCGGGCTTACGGCGCTGCTGGTTCTGTACGAATGTGTGCCCGTGCAACGCCGCTTAGCCGATGCCGCGCTCCATCCGCGACCGCGCTCCAGGGGCGCGTAGATTTGCCCTTGACCCCGTTCTCCATCTATAACAAAAATAGCTTTCGTAATTCGGGTCGGGAAGCGACTCATTCAGGGGAGGGTCAATGGTCTGGCTGCGCAAGGCATTCGCCTTCCTGCTCGCGTATTGTGCGCTGATGGCGCCCTATGCAGCGCTCAACGCTCAGGCGCCCGATGGCACTGTGCTGGTCGGGCCGGTCAATGCGGTGTTTCCGCCGGCGGGCAATGCGATCCGCAAGAATTTCGCTGCTCCGATGGCGCCGCAGACGGCCTGGACGATCAAGACGTGGGTGCGTGTCGACGTGCGCGAACGCGATCCGCGCACCGTCATGGCGCTGATCGATCAAGCCGGTGCTGACGTTGCGGAAGTTGGCCTGATCGCCGGACGGGTTTTCGCGGCCAGTGGCGCAGCGCGTGGCGTGTCCCGCGTGGAAGGAAAGCCGAATGAATGGCTGCTTGTCACGCTGGCTGCGAACGGCAGCGGCTTGACGCTGCAAGTCGGCACCGAGCAGCCCGTCGCCCTGCGCGGCCAGCTGTCTGCACCTGCGGTTGCCCTGGTCATGGCGCCGCGACGGGAGGCAAAGCCCGTGTTCCGCGGTGCCATTGCCAGCCTTGTGATGTGGCAAGGCAGTTTGCCGCAGTCGACGCGGATCAACTGGGCCAAGCCCGACGCGGCGCTGCTCCAGTTTGAGAATGGCAGCCCGACCTGGCCGTTGCAGGTCAAGCAGACAATGGGGCTCACGTCGCCGCAGGATCCCGCGACACTGCCGGTCAGCCGCGCGAAGAGTCCGCCGGCGGCCGCGCGCGTCACACCCGTGCCGACCCCCGCGCTTTCGCCCGCGGGCGAGGGGCGCTGGATCGTCGGCGGATGGCGGCTTGCCGCTGCGCCCGAGGTCGCCGCGCCACCGACCGCGATCTCGCAGCCCGGTTTCGACGCCAGTCGCTGGCTGCCGGCGACCGTCCCCGGGACGATCCTCGCGACCTATGTCGCCAACGGAATCTATCCCGATCCCGCCTTCGGCCTCAACAACCTGCAAATCCCGGAGAGCCTGAACAAACAGGACTATTGGTTGCGCGCCGAATTTGCGCGGCCTGAGGGCGGCGTGCGCCGGAGTCATGCGCTGGAATTTCTCGGCATCAACTATGCCGCCGAAATCTGGGTCAATGGCGAGCGGCTGGGCGCGACCGAGGGGGCGTTCGTCCGCGGGCGCTTCGTGTTGCCCGAGCGCTTCAGCACTGGCGCGCGCATCGCGGTGGCGGTGCGCGTCTCGCCGCCGCCGCATCCCGGCCTCGCGCACGAGGAATCGCTGACGGCTGGCCCCGGTCTTAATGGCGGGGAAATGACCATCGACGGTCCGACCTTCGCTGCAAGCGAGGGCTGGGACTGGATCCCGAGCGTGCGCGATCGCAACACCGGGGTGTGGCAGGACGTGGTGCTGCTGGCGACGGGCGATGTGCGCATCGGCGATCCCCATGTCCGCACCGTGCTGCCCGAGCCCGACAATAGGCTCGCCGAGCTGACCTTTTCGGTTCCCCTGATCAACGATAGCGATGCGGAGCGGGTGGTCGAGCTCGAGGCGCGCTTTGGCGAGGTCGCCCTGCGCCAGAGTGCCACGCTTGCGCCTAATTCGACCACGACCGTGCGGTTCGCGCCCGAACAGTTTGCCCAGCTGCGCGTCCACAATCCAAAGCTGTGGTGGCCCAACGGCTATGGCGCACCGACATTGCACGCGCTGGCGTTGACCGCGCGCATCGGCGGTGCGGTGAGTGATGCCCACCAGATCCGCTTCGGCATCCGCGAAATAAGCTATGACCTGTCGCTGGTCGATCGGGCCGAGGAATTGCGGCGCGTGGCGGTTGCCCCTGCGCGCAGCATGGGCGAACAGCTGATCGATGTCGCGCACGACCGCATCCGCAAGGTCGAGGGCGGCTGGGCGATGTCGCTCGCCCGCGAAATTGCCGGATCGCCGGCACTCGCGCCCGTCGCCGATGCCAGGCTTGCGCCGCACCTGCTGATCCGCGTCAATGGCGTGCCCATCGCGGTGCGCGGCGGCAACTGGGGCATGGACGACTGGATGAAGCGCGTCTCGCGCGACCGGATGGAGCCCTATTTCCGGCTTCACCGCGAAGCCAACGTCAATACGATCCGCAACTGGATGGGTCAGAGCACGGAACGCGTGTTCTTTGACCTCGCCGACGAATACGGCCTGCTGGTGCTCAACGATTTCTGGATCTCGACGCAGGATCACAACGGCGAACCGGGCGATAGCGCGATGTTCCTCGCCAATGCGGCGGACACGGTCAGCCGTTTCCAGCACCATCCCTCGATCGTGTTGTGGATCGGGCGCAACGAGGGCGTGCCGCCGCCGGTGCTCAATGCCGGCCTCGAAAAGCTGGTGCGGACGATCGATGGCACCCGCGCTTACCTGCCCAATTCGCGCGACGTGAACATGGCCAACAGTGGGCCGTGGAACTACCAGCCGCCCGAAGCCTATTTCACGCGTATCAGCCGCGGCTTTTCGACCGAGGTCGGCACACCGTCATTCCCGACGCTCGAAGCCTTCAAGACGATGATGCCGCCCGAGGACCAGTGGCCGATCAGCGACAGCTGGGCCTATCACGACTGGCACCAGAGCAAGGCGGGCGACGTCGCCAGCTTCATGCGGGCGATGCAGAACCGGTTTGGCGCTGCGAAGGATCTCGCCGACTTCGAAAGCAAGGCGCAGCTGCTCAATTACGAGGCCTATCGCGCGATCTTCGAAGGGTTCAATGCCGGCCTGTTCAGCCGCAACAGCGGACGGCTGCTGTGGATGACTCATCCCGCATGGCCGAGCATGACGTGGCAGATCTACAGCCATGATTACGACACCCATGCCGCCTTTTTCGGGTCGAAGAAGGGCTCGGAGCCGGTCCATGTGCAAGTCAACCTGCCCGACCGCCGTGTCGCGGTCGTCAACAGCCTGGGCACGGCGATCGCGAAGGGCCGGGTGAGGATCCGCAACTTTGCGCTCGACGGAACGCTGCTCGACGAACGTTCCAGCGCGGTCGATGCCGCAGCCTATGCCGTCGCCGAAGCGGGCGACGCGGTGCCCGATGCGCTGTTCGCGCGCGCAGACGTGGTGCTCACCAAGCTCGAGCTGTTCGATCAGGATGGTCGCCTGCTCAGCGAGAATCTCTACTGGCTGGCCCGCGAACCGTCGGCGTATCGTGCGATGAGCGCAATGCAGGCGGTCGACCTCAGCGTCACGACGCAGGTCGTCGCAAATGCTGAGGAACAGGAGATCACGGCGACCCTGACCAACCCGGGAAGCCATCCTGCCTTGATGGTCAAGCTGACGCTGCTGGATGCTGCGGGCGAGCGGGTGCTCCCGGCTTACTGGAGCGACAATTACGTGTCGCTGCTGCCGGGCGAGACGCGCAAGGTCACGATCCGATCGCCGAAGTCAGCGCCCGCGCCGGTCTCGATCGGCGTGCGTGGCTGGAATGTCGTGGCAGGCGCGGTGAAGGTGGCGCCGTGAATACGGGGGACATTTGGGGGTGGTGATGGCGAATTCCGTTCTGGCCGGGGTCGAATTGGGGGGCACGAAATGCGTTTGCGTGCTTGCCACTTCGAGCGGTGAAATCCTGGCGCAGGAGCGTGTCGAAACGACAACACCCGACGAGACGCTGCCGCAGATCAAGGCAATCCTGCGCCACTGGTTCGATACCCGGCGCGACATCGCTGCACTTGGCATTGCCACGTTCGGTCCAGTGGACGTGGATCAATCCTCGCCGCGCTGGGGCCATATCGGGCAAACGCCCAAACCGGGTTGGAGCGGTGTCGGCATCGCGCAGGAACTGAGCGCGGGGCTGGACGTGCCCTTCGCGCTCGACACCGATGTCAACGGCGCAGCGCTCGCGGAGATGCGCTGGGGAGCGGCGGCCGGGCTCGACGATTTCGCGTACGTCACTGTCGGCACCGGAGTTGGCGTCGGGCTCGTGGTCGGCGGCACACCGATCTGCGGGTTCGGCCATGCAGAACTGGGGCACATGCGCATTGCGCGGGTTCCGGGGGACAGCTGGCCGGGATCATGCCCTTACCATGGCGATTGCGTCGAAGGGCTGGCGGCCGGTCCGGCCATCATCCAACGTTCGGGGATGCGCGCCAGCCTGATCGCGCCGGATGACTCGATCTGGAACCTTGTCGGCCATGCCATCGCGCAGATGCTGCACAATCTCGTGCTGACCGCGACGCCGCGCAGGATTCTGCTTGGGGGCGGGGTGATCACCGCACAGCCGCAGCTGTTCCCCATTATCCGACGCGAGCTTCAGGCAAGCCTTAACGGCTATGTCAGTTCGCCCGAACTCGACAGGATCGAGGACTATGTTGCCCCGCCCGGGCTCGGCGATCTGGCTGGCCCGCTTGGCCCGATTGCGCTTGCTGCGGCGGTTGCCGGTCAGCAGACGCAACGCGCCGCAGCTCTCGCCTAAGCGCGGCACGTTTGCGCTAAGCGTCGATCTTCATCAGCGCAGAGCGGGTTGGCAGGAAACGGTTGGAGAAGGGGAGGATAGCCGCGCCGATCGCGGCGGCGTCCTCGGCAAGGTCGGCGCGGCGGATCGGCGCCCGCGCAGGCAGGGAAGCCCCGCGGTGACGGAAGTTGAGCGCCAGCCGGTCACATAGCCGGTCGACGAGGCCCGCCGGCAGGCGTCCGCCAATGAAGATCGCGTCCGGATCGATCAATGTGTTGATCACCATCAGCGGGTCGGTCAGCAGATCGGCGGCCTTCTCGATCCACTGCTCTGCCGCCTCGGTGGCGTCCGTGCCGATCCGATCGAGCGGGCCGGGATCGGGGAAACCAGCCTCGGCCAGGTGGCTGTAAAGTCCCGAGAGCGAGACCACATCCTGCAGGACGACCGGCTTGCGCCGTGCCCGGCCGATCGGCAGAAAGCCGATCTCGCCGCTGCGGCCCGATGAACCGCTGACCGAATGCCCGTCGATCACGAGGCCGCCGCCAAGGCCGGCGCTGACCAGCAGGTAGAAAAAGGTCTGCGCGACCCGCCCGTGGCCGAACTGGAGCTCTCCGATCGCCGCGGCGGTCGCGTCATTCTCGATCATGACCTCAAACCCGTGCTCGCCGAGCAGATGCTTGAGATCAACCGTTTCCCAGATGCCGAATTCACTTGGCCGGTTGGGCAGGTCCACCCCGCCGAAATCATCCGGCATCGCCATCCCGATTCCGGCGATCCGGCTCATGTCGATGTCGCCCGCCGCACGCACCGCATCAAGGTTGCGGCTAACGAAATCCCGCACCTGGTCCGGCATCGGGAAGTGGATGTTCTCGACGATCCGCAGCCGCAGTTCGCCCAGAAAATCGAGGATCACCATCGTGATATGATCGCGGTCGATATTGACCCCGATCGAGAAGGCGCCGTCCGGGTTGATCACCAGCTTGAGCGCTGGCTGTCCGCGCTCGCCGCGGCGCTTCCCGGCCTCGACGATGAGGCCGTCAGCCGACAGCTTGCGTGCGATATTGGTGATCGAAGGCGGGGTCAGGCCGGTGATCTCGGCCAGCTCGACCTTGGTCACCGGGGCGTTGAGCCGGATCGCCTGCAGCGTCACGCGCAGATTGTGCGAGCTGCCGCGCTCGAGATTGGTGCCCGATAGCCCGTTGCTGAGGAGGTTGACCCGATCGCGCGCAGATACACCGACGCCTGAAGGCCTGCGTTCGGTTGTCGACATCTGCGCATTTTCTCCAGGTTCGGGCCGGCCTCCGACACGATGAGTCTAGTTGGCTGTCGGCCGGAGTGCAATTTCTTGCACCTCCCGCGACTCCGGCCTCAGTGCGGGTCGGGTTTGCCGCCTTCGGCCTTCACGCCAGTCTTCAGATTGCCTTCTGTACCGTCTCGCAACCAGCGATCGGGAAACGCGCCGGGCCCGGAACCGTTGCGGTTGCGCAGGACCGAGCCTTCGTCAAGCCGCTCGGTGAAGGTCACGCTCGAGCGGCCCTGCTCGGGACCGAGCCCCGCGAACAGCTCGGCGCGCATCTTTCTGACGATCGGACGCAGCTTGGGATCGGCGATGAGGTTGCGCATCTCCTTGGGATCCTCCTTCAGATCGTAGAGCTCCTCGGTGTCCCAGATGCCATGATACTGGATGTACTTGTAGCGGTCGCCGCGCAGCGCGAAGGTGGTCGGGGTCTGCGGGTAGTTGTATTCCCAGTAATATTCATAGTTGAGCGTCGTCCGCCATGGCCCCTTGAGCGGGCGGCCCATCAGCAGATCGGCATAGCTCATCCCGTCGAAGCGCACCCCTTCGGGCACCGGTGCGCCGGCGAGCGACAGAAAGGTCGGCGCAATGTCGATGTTCGCGACCATCTCGTTGACCACCCGGCCCTTGGGAATGTCGGCGCCAAAGGCGATCAGCGGCACCCGCATCGACTCTTCGTAAGCGCTGCGCTTGTCGATCATGCCGTGCTCGCCGAACAGGAAGCCATTGTCGCCCATCATCACCACGATGGTGTTCTTGAGCATCCCCTTCTTCTGCAACGTGGCAATGATCGCGCCGATGCCTTCGTCCACCGCGCTGAGCGTCTCGTTGTAGCGCTGCTTGAAATCGACCACGTCGAGTGTCGAGTGATAGGGGAATTCGACCCCGTGCCAGGAATTGCGCTGGTCCTTGGTCCAGCGCGGCTTGCCTGCGTAATTCTCGGGCGTGTCGGCCATGCTGCTCGGCAGCTTGATCGCGTCCCGGCTCACCGTCCCTTCGTGGCGCTTGGCGGGGATGAAGTCGGCGTGAACTGCCTTGTGGCTGAGATAGAGGAAGAAGGGCCGGTCCGCGCGCTGCTGGCGGAGCCAGTCGAGCGCATAGCCATTCAGCTCGTCGGTGATGTAGCCCTGCCGTTCGACCGGCTTGCCATCGATGTTGAGCGTATGGCGCGGACGGCCGTTGCCAGCCTCGGGCAGATAGTCGCCTTGCCCCTTGAAACTGATCCAGCGGTCGAAGCCGGGCTGCGGATTATCGCCGTGCCCGCCCATGTGCCACTTGCCGACAAAGGCGGTGCGATACCCTGCGGCCTGCAGCGCCATCGGGAAGAAGAAGGTTCCGGGGCGGAACTTGATGTTGTTGTCGGCGATCCCGTGGTTGCGCATGTACTGGCCAGTGAGGATCGAGGCCCGGCTCGGACTGCACAGCGCCGTTGTAACGAAGGCGTTGGGGAAGTGGACGCCTTCGCGCGCGATGCGGTCCATGTTCGGCGTGTTGAGCGAGGGATCAAGGAAGCCCATCGCATCGTAACGCTGGTCATCGTTGAGGATGAAGATGATGTTGGGCCGCTGGCGCGGTTTTTCCGTCTGCGCATCGGCGGACTGGGAAAAGGTGACGGCGGCAACGGCGATAACCGGGGCCAAGATTCCGGCCATGGCTGCCCTGCAAAGCGAACGATTCGTCATGACTATCCTCACCTTTTATCTTTCAGCGCCGGTTTCAGATCGATCCTGGCAAGCCTGATCCTGGGTGGCCCGTGCGGTAAGCATCCCGCCGCCGGTCTCGATCGCGATGTCGACCGGGCTGTCCGCCAACCATACCGTTCCCGGCGTTAGATCGGCACCTGCCGCAATACAGCCGGGCGCGATCGGCATCAGCCACACTGGATCGGTCGTGCTGGCTGAGACATGATGATCGCACGGACCGCCAAGCCGTTCGATCGTGAAACTGGGCGCCGCGACAAGCTCTTCGCGCGCCGGGCCGAGCGCGCGCGCGGGGCTGCGCGCGAAGGGCGCTGCAACCGCGGCGGCGATGCCCTCGTCGAGCTGAAGCGGGCGCGGACGGCCATAATCGTAAAGCCTGTAGGTGAGATCCACGTTCTGCTGGATCTCGAGCAGCGAAAGACCCGCGCCAATCGCGTGGACGGTGCCAGCGGGCACGTGGAAAAAATCGCCCGGCTTCACCGGATGCCAGACCATCAAATCCTCGATGCTGCCGTCGAGCGCGGCTGCGCGCACCTCCGTGTCCGAAAGTTCCCGCGCGAAGCCGGCGCCGATGGTGGCGTCTGGTTCGGCGGTGAGAATGTACCACGCCTCTTCCTTGCCGCAGACATGCCCGCTGGCGCGCGCCTGAGCATCATTCGGGTGAACCTGGATCGAGAGCTTTTCCGAGGTGAACAGGCGTTTCACCAGCACACTCGGCGCAGCGGCGTCGGCGAACCAGACCTCGCCGATCGGTTCATCCGCGTTCGCGGTATCGGCATAGATCGCGGGGATTGCCCGCTGCCCCCAGACCTTTTCGACCGCGTGTCCCGCAAGCTGACGCATCGCCATCGTAAGTCCCCTCAGTGGCCCGTTGCAGAAACAGCGTCGCCACTGCGCAGCGGTGAAGCGCGCCGGGCCGCCAGGCCGAAGCCCACGAGCAGGACATAACAGGCCGCCGGAATGATGAAGGCGGTGGCATAGCTGGTCGCCCCCGAGACCAGCCCGACCAGCAACGGCACCGCCGCTCCGCCGACGATCGCGAGGCACAGGAAGCCGGAGGTCGCCTCCTTGCTGGCGCTCGACCGTTCGAGCGTGAGCGTGAAGATCACCGGAAACATGATCGAATTGAACAGGCCGATGCACAGCGCCGCATAGCCCGCTGCTGATCCGCCAATGACCGCAACGAACAGGCAGAGCGCGCAGGCGGCACCGGCAAACGAAGCGAGCAGCGCGGCTGCTGGAACCCGGGTGAGCAGTCCCGAGCCGATCAGCCGCCCGACCATCGCTCCGCCCCAGTAGAGACTGACCATCTTGCCAGCCTGCTCGAGCGGAATGCCGAGTACGCCCTCGCTATTGAGAAACAGCGCCATCTGCGTGCCGATCGCCACTTCCGCGCCGACGTAAAGGAAGATCGCTCCGCCGCCGAGCAGCGCCCAGCGTGACGAGACGGCTTCAGCGAGGAGGGCGAGAATGGAACGCTGCGCGTGCTCCTCCGCAGTGGCAGGCATCCCCTTGGTAATGAGGCTGCGCGCGAACCAGATGAACAGGACAAGCAGTCCGATCAGCACCGCGATCCACAGAAAGGCCGCATCGATCCCGATCAGCGCCGCCGCGCGTACCGCGCCATCAAGCTGCTCGCCTTCCTTGATCTCCACCCCCTTCAGGAACAGCAGCGCACCCAGATAGGGGCCGATGAAGGTGCCGAGGCTGTTGAACGCCTGGCTGAGCGTGAGCCGGAAGTGGCTGCGATCGGGCCGGCCTAGCGCCGCGGCGAGCGGGTTGGCGGCGACCTGCAAAATGGTGATCCCGCTCGCGAGAATGAACAGGCCCAGCAGGACCAGGCCATAGATGGCAAGGTTCGCCGCAAGCAGCATCAGCATGCACCCGGCAATCATCGTGACAAGTGCGATGAGCACGGTTGCCACCGACTTGCAGCGCGCGAGCAGCGCCGCGGCCGGCAGGCTCATTACGCCATAGGCGATGAAAAAGGCCGACGCGCTCATTTGCGCTTCGAAGTCGGAGAGGCTGAAAATGCCTTTTACCGCGGCCACCAGCGGGTCGATAAGCGAGGTGATGAAGCCCCACGCGAAAAACAGTGTCGTAACCGAGGCGAAGGCGAACTGCGTACTGGCCGAGGCCCTTGCGCCGCCATCTGCGCCCGCACCTGGAGCGATGCCCGATGCCCCTGTCTCGCCCATCCGATTATCCTCTCCCAGCCCCCCTGACCACCCGCGTGGCGCCGAGGCGATCAAGCGCCGCGTGCGGTATTCGGGGGACGAGGGTGTTTTTGCCTATGGCTGGGAAAATAGCGCGGGGAGCGCGGGTGTAAAGAATTTTAATTTAGGTAATCGGTGGTTTTGAAACCCTCAAAGGGCTTGAGGTTACCCCGCTAACTCCGCATGAATACCAAAATCATTTGATATAAAATGTCGCCTTTCTAGGGATTGGCAGGAGGGGGAAGCCGAGATGCAGCACCGCGCATGGATGATCGGTTGGCCGATTGCGCTTGGCCTGTTTGTCGCCGCATGCGGCGACGCATCGCAGAAACCTGCCACTCCGCCCACAGCAACCGAATCCGCGATCCGGACATCGTGCAAGCCCCCACCCTCGCGACCGGTGCAGATCAAGGGCGGCAGGTTCGTGATGGGGAGTGACGCGGTCTATGCCGAGGAAGGCCCGGCGCGTGAAACCCGGGTCGACGGGTTCTGGATCGATCCGCACGAAGTGACCAATCGCCAGTTTGCCGAATTCGTCGACGCGACCGGCCATGTCACGGTAGCCGAGAAGCCCGTCGATCCGGCGCAGTTTGGCGTGCCGGTCGAACAGATTCCGGCCTATCTGCTCGAGCCTGGTTCTGCCGTGTTCACGCCACCCGCGCGCCCGTCGCGCAATTATGCCGATTGGTGGACCTATGTCCCCGGCGCCAGCTGGAAGAAGCCCTACGGACCGAAAGGCGCCGACCCGGTACCGCAGGAGCCGGTCGTGCATCTCGCATGGGCCGATATGCAGGCATATGCATCGTGGCGCGGTGGGCGACTGCCAACCGAGGCCGAGTGGGAATATGCCGCCAGCGCCGGCGCGCCCAAATATGTCGAGCAACCCGATCCTGGGCGCGCCAACACCTGGCAGGGCGTGTTCCCGGTGGTCAATGAGGGGAAGGACGGTTTCAAGGCCATCGCGCCGGTCGGCTGCTTTGAACCCAATGCGTTCGAGCTCTACGATATGGTCGGGAATGTCTGGGAGGTGACCGCCGATGTGTACCGTCCCGGCCATGATCCCGCCAAGCGCGACAATCCGCGCGGACCGAGCGAGAATGGTGCCTATGATCCACTCAATCCCGGAATGGTCAGCCGGGTGATGAAGGGTGGCAGCTACTTATGCGCCCCCAACTATTGTCAGCGCTATCGTCCTGAAAGCCGTCAGGGTCGAGACCCGGGCCTCGGCGCCTCGAACGTCGGGTTCCGACTGGTTTATGAAAGACAGCGCTAGCCGGTCCGGCGTCGGGGACGCCTAGGGTTTCGCCGGATGCGCGAGGTGCCAGTTCGCATCGACATTGCCGAGAAACACGACGCGGCGGTCGCTCAGTACGGTTTTGGCGCGCGCGTCATAGTCGGTTGATTGTCCGGCATCGGCGAGGAGATAGCGCACCGCGTCGCGCCAATAGGTCCGCTGTTCCGCGGCATCGCCGCGACACTGGCGCAGGTGCAGCGCGAGGTTGATGTTTCCGATCACTCGGTTCGAGGACACGACGCCAGCCTCCTTGGCCCAGATCGCCCGCGCCTCCCGAGCCGCGTCCAGCGCGTCGCATACCCCCATCGCCTTGCGATATTGCGCCCAACGATTGAGCGCCGTCGCCAGATCGGACGATCCGGCGGGGAAGCGTGCTTTGGACAGCTGCAGCGCCAGTTCCTGAAACGGCTTGGCCTGTTCGAGGCGGCCCAGTTGCACCAGCGTGACCGCGACATTGCCGACCGACACGATC
This sequence comes from uncultured Alphaproteobacteria bacterium, assembly GCA_942493255.1. Classification (GTDB taxonomy): domain Bacteria; phylum Pseudomonadota; class Alphaproteobacteria; order Sphingomonadales; family Sphingomonadaceae; genus Sphingomonas. The sequence continues at coordinate 1,008,276 of OW818683.1, forward strand.
AGCAAATCATCGCGCGCCAGCGTGGCCGCATCCTTGCCCTGTCCCAGCCGCAGGGTCGTCGCCTCGATATGCGCGGCGAGCGCATCCTCGCGCCGATTGAGCTTGTCGAGGATATAGCCGAGCGTGCTGAGTGCGCGTGCGATCAGCGGATCGTCGGCGCGCAGCGTCGCCCGGCGGATCGTCAGCACCCGGCGCGACATGACCTCCGCGTCGGCCAGTCGACCGATCTCGGCGAGAGACACGGCGTAGTTTTGCAGCACGTCGGACAGGTCGTTCTGCTCGGCTGTGCTTAACGACGCCAGTTCGTCGATCGGCCTGGCCATGATCTGCACCGCATCGAGCGCCCGGCCGCGCCGCAACAGCACGGTGGCGAGGGCGGAGTATAGCCGGACGCGCACCTTGATCGCCGCATTCGATGTCCCTTCGGCGCGGAGGATGGCGGCGCGAAGTCCGGCTTCCGCGGCATCTAGATCGCCCAGATCGCGGTCATAGATCGCGATGTCTCCCATGACGTCCAGCGTGGTGTCGCCGCGCGCTCCCTCCACTGCGGTCGCGAGCGCCAGCGCCTCGACCGCCACGGTGCGGGCCTCGGGCAAGCGGCGCTGTTCGAACAGGCTGAGCGACAGCAGGTCGAGCGTTGCCAGTCTTGCCGCCCGTCGCCCCTCGCCCCCGCGCGCGTCGAGCGCAGCGGACTCGCGAAGCCGTGCTTCGGACTCGGCATAGCGCGTCAGGTTCAACAGGGTCTGGCCTTCGCGCCACAATGCGTCGGCCAGCTTCGCGGGATCGCCGACCCGGCGCGCGATCACAGTCCGCTCGACCGCGAGCGGCAAGGCGTCGTCATAGCGCTTGAGCAGCCGCAGGGTCAGGTGCAGGTCGGACAGGGCCTCCGCCAGCGTCGGGTCGTCCACGGGTGTCGCCGCACGCCGCGCCGCCAGCACGCTGCGATAGAGCGATTCCGCCGCAGCATAGTCGCCAGCGACGAAGCGGCGGTCGGCGGCCTTGCTGCGCAAATCGGCGAGCTCGCGGTCCAGTGGTGGCAGGACCAGCTCGGCATATTGCAGCGCGACCGGGAGCAGCTTGTCGTAATTGGTCGCATCGCCAGCCATATCGGCCATGCGGATCATGAACATCACGATGTCGAGGCAGGTGTCACCCGGATCGGGTGCCGCCATGCATTGCTCGAACGCCGGAAGGATGATCGCTCCGGCTCCGGGGAAATCACGGGCCGCCAGCCTCGCCTCGGCAGCGGCGGGCACCGGGACGCGCTCAGCCGCGAGCGCGCCGGTCGAGATCGAAAGCAGGGCCAGAGTCAGGAGAATGCGCATCTGGAGCGACCATAGCGGCTGCGGTCCGATCCGCATCTGACAATCACGGTCTGCGCGTACAGCGTGCGCCGCGCTCGTCAGGATTTTCCAGTCGATTGGATCGCTTGCCGATTTGCGGCATTGAGCGGGTGTCATGCCGCAACCGTCTTCCGGTCCTTTCTCCGTCCCGCTGTTCCGCGCCGTGTGGATGGCGAGCCTTGTCTCGAACTTCGGCGGGCTGATCCAGTCGGTCGGGGCGTCATGGATGATGACGGGGCTCGGCGCATCGCCGCAGATGATCGCGCTGGTGCAGGCATCGGTGAGCCTGCCGATCATGCTGTTGTCGCTGTGGGCGGGGGCGGTCGCCGACAATCTCGATCGCCGCCGGGTGATGCTCGCCGCGCAGAGCTTCATGCTGCTGGTGTCGGCGGGCCTTGCCATCGGCGCATGGCTGGGCTGGATCACGCCCTGGACGCTGCTCGCGTTCACCTTTCTGATCGGATGCGGCACCGCGATCAACGGACCGGCCTGGCAGGCATCGGTGGGGGACATGGTGCCACGGCCGATGCTGCCCGACGCGGTCGCCTATAACAGCATGGGCTTCAATATCGCGCGCAGCACCGGACCGGCGCTGGGTGGTGCGATCGTGGCGGCGGCGGGGGCGGCGGCGGCATTTCTGGTCAACGCGGTCAGCTATCTCGGCCTGATCGCGGTCCTGTTGCGGTGGAAGCCGGACCTGCCCGCGCGCCGGCTGCCGCGCGAGCGGCTCGGCGTCGCGATGGCGGCGGGGATTCGCTATGTCCGCCTGTCGCCCAGCATCCGCGTGGTGCTGGTGCGTGCCGCGCTGTTCGGGTTTGCGGCGAGCGCGTTGCCGGCGCTGATGCCACTCATCGCGCGCGACCTGATCGGCGGCGGCCCGCTGACCTATGGCTTGCTGCTCGGCGGCTTTGGTACCGGGGCGGTGATCGGTGCGATCGGTGCGCGGCGGCTGCGTCAGGCAGTGTCGACCGAGACGCTCGTCCGGCTGGCTGCACTGGCGCTGGCGCTGGGGGCGGGGCTGGTCGCGCTTCAGCCGGGGCTGGCCGCGACGCTGTTCGCGCTGGTGCTGGCGGGGGCGGGGTGGGTTACCGCGCTCTCGACCTTCAACGTCAGCGTCCAGATGGCCTCGCCCCGCTGGGTCGTCGCGCGGGCGCTGTCGCTATACCAGATGGCGGCATTTGGCGGGATGGCGGCGGGAAGCTGGGTGTTCGGCCTGATTGCCCAGCATCACGGGCTGGCCAGTGCGCTGCTCCTCGCTGCGCTGGGGCAATTGGTCGGGATCGCGGTGGGGCTGTGGCTCGCGGTGCCGGAGATCAACCAGCTCGATCTCGATCCGCGCGACAGCTGGCACGAACCCGAAACCCGGGTGCCGGTCGAACCCCGTAGCGGGCCGATCGTGATCACGATCGAACACCGCATCGCCGAAGCGGATATCGCCCAGTTCCTGAGCGTAATGAGCGAACGGCGCCGGATTCGCCGGCGCGACGGCGCGCGGCACTGGACGCTGCTACGCGATCTGGGCGAGCCGGAGCTGTGGATCGAGCGCTACCATGTGCCGACCTGGACCGACTATGTCCGCCACAATCAGCGCCGCACCCGTGCCGATGATGCGAACAGTCTGGCGCTGCGTACGCTGCAGATCGATGGCATCGCGCCGGTCGTGCACCGCCGGATCGAACGCCAGACCGGATCGCTGCCGGCGGGGCGTTTGCCCGATGCGCGCGAGCTCGATCCGGTGACCGACGCCACGCGATCAAGCTGAACGCGCGGCGTTTCAGGGCCAGGCGGGGCGTTCCTGCGCCAGTGTTGCGCGGCGCTCGAACTCGCGCATGATGGCGAGGCGCGCCGAGCGCTGGGCCGGGGATACGGCGCCGAGCGCGAGGCCGAGTTCCTGACGGGCGCGCCGTTCGAAATAGGTGGCGAATTGTCGCTGCACGGTGTCCCCTCCCGGATCTGATGGTCTGTCCTGCGGCCCGACAGAGATCGGGTGGCGCAGCGACGGAACTAGACCTTCTGCCGGTGGCGCGCATCTCGGAGAATTACGCGCCGTAGCACTACGGGAACGTGCGTTAACCAATTTGCGGGGGCAGGCGTTAGTCGGTGAGGATCGCGCCTTCGGGTTCGAGCTTCGCCTCGATCGCCATGCGCACGACCTCGGCGAGCGAGCGGACGCCGAGCTTGGTCATCAGGTTCGCGCGGTAGCTTTCGACCGTCCGGAACGACAGGTCGAGGCGGCGCGCGGTCATCTTCGCCGAGAGCCCCAGCACCATGCCGTGCAGCACGTCGAGTTCGCGCGGGGTGCAGCCGGCAAACCGCGCGCGCGCCGCCGTCAGCCGCTCATTGGTCGCGGCGGCGGCGATGCGGCGGACACGCGCGGTTTCGATGCTGGACTTGAGCAGATCGAGCTGGGCGGGCTTTTCGACAAAGTCGATCGCGCCGGTGCGCAGCGCGGACACGGCGGTCGCGATGCTGCCGGTGCCGGTCAGCATGACCACGACATGGTCGCTCTTGCGATCGGTCAGCGCCGTGTGAACCTCCATCCCGTTCATGCCGGGCATGGTCAGGTCGAGCACGACGCAGCCGGCCGGCAGCTCGGCCTCGACCGCCAGAAATGCCTCGCCGCTGGCAAACCCGCTGACCACATGCCCGGCATCCTCCAGCGCGTCGGCGAGTTCGTTGCGCAGGTCGGTATCGTCATCGACCAGGTAGATCGGGTCCTTGTCCTCAAGCGTCGCGTCGGCGGTCATTTAAGGCTCCATGGTGAGGAAAGCGGGAAGGTCAGCGTCAAGGTGGCACCCGGCCCGGGTGCATTGCCGGACAGCGCGATGCGGCCGCCGATCTCGTCGACGATCTGGCGACAGATGAACAGGCCAAGGCCGGTCCCCTTGCCCGCAGGCTTGGACGTGCTGAACGCGTCGAACGGGGATTCGGCGAGCGAATCGGACAGGCCGGCACCATCGTCGCGGATCGCGATTTCGACGTGATCGTCGCGCTTGGCGATCTCGATCCGGATCGATGTCGCGACCGCCCCGGTGCCGCGCGCCTGCTCGATCGAATCCGCCGCATTCTGCAGGGCGTTGACGATGATCTGCTCGATCCCGATCCGTGGCAGCATCAGCGGGGCAATCGTGCCGCGCGCGACGATGCGCAGTTCGATCCCGCGTTCGTGGAGCACCGGGCGCATGAAGCGCGCGGCGTCGTTGATCGCCTGCACCAGATCGGTCGGCTCACGGTCGCCGCGCTCCTCGCGGGCATAGGTCGACGTCCGCTCGATGATCGCCGATGCGCGGGCGACCTGTTCGAGGATGCGCACATATTTCTGCTTCGCCCGGTCATAGGCGGGGGGATCGCGTTGCAGCATCGCCGCGCCATTCTCGGCGGCGAGCGAGATGGTGAACAGCGGCTGGCGCAATTCATGGCTGAGCGCGGAGGCCATGCCGCCCAGTTCGATCAGCCGCGCATTGTGCAGCATCTTGGTCTGCATCGCTTCGGATGCGCGCAGCCGGATGAGGCAGCCAAAGCGCCATTCGCACGCCACCGCGTCATAATCATGCGCGAGCAGCAGGAACCAGTTCTGCGCCTCTGAATCCGCGACGCGGAACTCGGCCATGATGTCGTGGGTGCCGCGCAGCGAGGTGAGCGCGCCGCGATCGGCCGGGTTGAACGGCAGAGTGACGTCGCGCGCCCCCGCACCCGGGGTCAGCTCCAGATAGTGCAGCGCGTCGTCGCCGATGCGCAGCCCGCTCATCAGCCGCAGGTCGATCGCGGTGCGCAGCTCATCGACCGTGCGGGCGAGTCGCTCGCGTTCCTGATCGGCGTCGAGATATTCGTCGGTCGCGGTGCGCAGCATCTTGAGCACTGCGGTCGATTCGAGGAACGGCGCATCGACCGTCTCGATCCGCCGCCGGCCGGCAAAGCCCTGCACGGCATCGTCCCACAGGCGCATCGAGCGCGAGATCGACCGGCGGAACCCGAACAGCACGACCTCCGCGAGCAACAGATAGGCCATCAGCGGCAACAGTCCGGCCAGGATGGTGCGGAAAATCTCCAGCACCAGCGGGCGGGTCGCCACCAGAATACTCACGCCACCCCGGGTGTCGGCGACGACGCATGCGCGCATCCAGAAGGTGAAGGTATTTCGATCGTCCGGCCCGTACACACCACGGTCGGTTCGCGAACAGCCCAGCCGTTGCGCGCCGGCGGCAAGTTCGGCGGTCGGCACCGCGATCAGCGCGAGCGGAGCCTCCGACCCGGCAACGCGGATGGTGGCCGGCAGCCGGTCGGTTGGCGCATTCACGCGCAGTTCTTCGACCACGCCGCGGATCTGATCCTCAAGGATGCTCAGCCGATTGCCGAAATTGGTGAGGGTGCCCATCAGGAACAACGTGGCCGCGCCGGACACCGCGACCGACACCAGTGCGTCGAGCGAAAGCTGGAGCGAGACGACCCGCGCGCGGCGCAGCCGGCAGTCGCTGCCGTCGCGTACGATCAGCAGCGTGACGATGTCCGCGATCCCGGCCAGCGTGACTTCGCACAGGATCTTGCGCAGCAGCACGACCGAGGTCACCTCGATCGGCGCATTGAAATGCCAATAGACCAGGCCCCCGGCGACGGCGGTGCCGATGGTCAGCTGGTAGAAGAAGGTGACGGTCGAAAAACTGAACTGGCGCGGGCGAAAATGCGCGACCGCCAGCACATGCCCGACCGCGAGAAACACCGATACCGGGTGCCCCCACCACCAGATCGACGGCGCCATGGTGAGCACCGCCGTGACCAGCCCCCAGCGGACGCCGAACCAGCGATAGGCGACGAGGTAGAAGAGCGGGCCGAGATAAAATTCGAACCCCGGCGCCAGCACGAATCGGCTGCTCGACAGCCACACCGCCACCGCGAGTGCGACCATCCAGCCGGCCGCTGCGGTGAGGGTGGAAACCGCGGGGATGTTGAACTGGCGCAGCCCCGCAATCACGCGGTTTCCCCGATCACGATGGCACGCAGCGCGCCCGCCGACAGCGGCTTGAGCAGCAGCCCCAGGCTGAGCGTCGCGATCTCGTCGCGCGCGGCGGCGGTCAGATCGAGATGGCCGGTCATCAGGTAGACGCGCGGCGTCGGTGCGTCGCCGCACCCGCGCAGCTTGAGCGATCGCAGGACATCCAGCCCGTTTTCGGTCCGCAGCTTATAATCGCACAGGACCACCGCGTACGGGCCGTCACCCGCCGCGCGTGCCGCTTCGCCGGTTGCAACGCTGACCGCTTCGAAGCCCCAGGTCTCCAGCAGGTCGACCAGCTCTTCGCGCAACGCGTCGTCGTCCTCGATGATCAGCGCTCTCGACATGCTCCCCCTTCGCGAGCCGGCTATCCTAACCGCAAAGTCGCGTATGCGATGCCCGTAGAAATACAGGTAGATCGCGGGGAGGGGAGGCCTTCAGTCGATCGCGATGCGGAACGGCACCACGGGCAGGCCGGACCGCGCATAAAGGTTGATCGCGGGGCTGCCCTGCCAGGCGTAACGGACTTCGCTCGCCGGGCGGCCGTCGTCGAGGAGCAGCACCGACTGGCCGCGCACGGTTGCGCGCGCAAAGCGGCATGCGCCGGTCGCGTCGCACAGCTCGAACCCGACCGGCTCCAGCGCGCCGCTTACCGCGAGGCCGTCGGCGGAGCGCAGGGTGATGGCGATGCCGTCGCCGGTGAGGCTTGCTTTGACCGGCTGGGGGGCGGTGGCGCGGGCGATGCCATAGGCGACGCGCAGCGCTTCCTGACCCATGCGCTCGCCGACCACGTCCTTGTGTGCGGGGTGGATGTCGGTGACGACGCCCAGGTCGATTGCGACCGCCAGCCCGGTGCGCGCGTCTTCGTTGGCGACGACGCGCTGCGCCTCCCGCAGTTGCGCCCAGGGAGCATCGGCCGGTCGGATGCTGCGCGGGCCATAGCCGGGCAGCTGGACGACCACGACCGGGAGCGCTGGATCGGCGAAATGCGCGCGCCATGACGACCGCCACGCCCGGAGCGCGCCGGCATAGTCGGCGGCGCGGCTGGAGTTCGATTCACCCTGATACCAGGCGATGCCGCGCAGTCCGGTGCCCGCGAGCGGCGCGATCATGCCGTTCCACGCCATCGTCAGGCCGCGCGGCATGCTCCACGGGATCGCGGGCGGCGCGGCCTTCCACGCGCTGTCGGCGGTGCCGCGGCGATGGCGCCACGAACCGGCCAGTGGCTTGCGGGTGCCGCCCGGCAGCACCAGCGCAAGCGCGTCGGCCGGGCTGCTGAACCCGCCGCCGCCCATTTCGTCGATCACGCGCACGGCGATGCTGTTCTCACCCGCGCGCAGGACGCCAGCCGGGATGCGATAGCTGCGCGCTTCGGCGGCGACGAGTTGTGCGCCGACCGGCACGCCGTTGATCCACACCCGGTCGCGCTCGTCGATCCGCCCGAGCTGGAGCATGACGTCCTTGCCATCGCCAAGGTCGGCGGCGGTCAGCGCGATGCGGGTGCGGAACCACATGATCCCGTCATAGCCGCCAAGGCCATCGACGCCCGACCGCTCCCACTGGCCGGGCACCGCGATCTGCTCCCAGCCGCTGTCGTCCAGTCCGGGCGCGGCCCATGCGGCTGCGGCCGAGCCGGGATCGACCTGTTCCGCCCAGCGATCGGTCGCGTCCACTGCGGCAGCCAGCGCCGCCGCCGGGTCCGTGGCATAGCGGTCGAGCCACGCGAGTTGCTCGGCCGATGCCCCGGCGGCGCGCAGCGCTGCGGGCGCCATCCAGTCCTCGATCGTCGATCCGCCCCAGGCGGCGTGGATCAGGCCGAGCGGGGTCTTCGGATCGTGGCGCAGGATTTCGCGCGCCATGTGCCAGCAGGCGGCGGAAAAGCCGCCGAGATTGTCGGGCGCGGCGCGCGACCAGGCGAGTTCCGGCACGATGTCGCGTGCGGGCTTTGCTTCGGCGGTGCGCTTGAGCTTGAGCAACCGGATCGGCAGCCCCGCACTCTCGCGCGCGGTGCGTTCGGGATTGGCGCTGCCGGACACGGGCAGGTCCATGTTCGACTGGCCCGAGCATAGCCAGACATCGCCGGTGACGACATCGTCGAGTTGCAACGACGCGCCGCTGGCGGACCGGACCGTGACCGCGCCGCTCTGGCCGCGTGGCAGTGAGGGCAGGGTGACCTGCCAATTGCCCTGCGCATCGGCGCGCGCGCGGGCCGTGGCTGTGCCGAAGGTGACGGCGACCTCTTCCCCCGGCTGCGCCCCGCCACCCCGGACCTGAGCGGGCTTGCCCTGCTGCAGGACCATGTGGCTCGACAGATGCGGCGCGACGGTGAGCGGCCCGGCGAGCGCTGGCGTGGTGGTCAGCGCGAGTGCGATCAGGGCGGTTCGGGTCATCGTCACTCTCGTCTGTTCAGCGCGGATAGGGGACCAGCCAGCCGGAATCGGCCGCAGGCACCTCTGGCGGGGCGAGGCGCGGATCGCGGAAGCCCCAGGTCGCGAGGGTCAGCATCGTATCGCTTTCCGCCATCGCCCGCGCGCGGCGGCCGGGGTCGGCGAGGTCGATATCCTTGAACGGCCAGGCGTCGAGCCGCGCGCGATAGCCGGCGATATAGTCCACCCCCCGCCGCAGCGGATTGGCTTTCGCATCGCCCTGCCACAGGTCGACGCCAACACACTCGCCCAGCATCGCCATCTGGACCCCGGCGCGCAGTGCGAAGGCGGAGTAGTGCCAGCTGCGCGTCCGGGCGGTTTCGGCGGGCAGGGTGCCGGCGGTGTCGATCTGGGGGGCGAGGCGGCGGGTCAGGAAATCCTGCGCCAGCCGCTGGGTCACGCTGTCCATTCGCGCGAACAACGCGAACTGGCCGAGCAGCATGTCGTAATAGACGCCGTGATTGTTCTTCGCCGCGCGCTGCCCCTTGCCGTTGGGGCTGGTCGCCAGCCAGGTTGCGAAGTCACCGAACCAGCCTTCGATCGCGCGCTGATCGTCGGCGGTGATCGCCTTGCTGGTGCCGAGCACGCCAATCGCCTCGACCACCGGGACGAGGCGCGTCGCTTCGACGATGCCGTCGGGACGCCCGGCCGAAACGCCCGGCACCGCCTGCGCATAGTCGAGATTGGGGTTCATCCGCGTTGCGGGGGTGACGAACCACGCGCGCAGCAGCCTGGCGGCATGGTCGGCGTAGCGGGTGTCGCCAGTGGCGTGCCACGCCAGCGCCAGCGTCTCGACATCGCGGCTGAACGCGCCGAGCCGCTGGACGTCGAACCGATCGCCATTGCGCTCCGGGTTCACCTCGCCGTCGCGGCGGCGATAGGGTTCGCCATCGGGTTTCGACGCGTCCGGCCACCAATAGGGGCCGATCGACAGATAATCGCGCTTGTCGCCGCTGCCCGCCGCGTGCGGCTTGTCGGTCACGCTGTACGGTCCGCGACGGAGCGCCGCGTCTGCGCCACGGATCAGCCGCTGGCGCAATGCTGCGTCGCTAGTGGCGGCGGCGCGCTGCGCCGCCAGCCATTCGGGACGCCACAGAAAGGTGCGCTGCCCGCTGGCGAGATAGCCCTCCGCGCCCTTGCACTGCGCCAGTGCCGGGGTCGCGGCATGGGCAGCGGGGAGTGCCGCAAGCAGCAGCCCCCCGGCCAGAACCGCACGGATCGCCCCCCGCATCAGAACTTCACCGTCACGCTGAGCGCGCCCGTGCGGCCATCGAAATCGGCAACGCGGTTGAGGCGCGGATCGCCTTCATATTCTTCACGCCGCGAATTGGTGATGTTGTACACCTCCAGCCGCAGTTCGAGCCATTTGCTCGGCTTGAGCGCGCCCGAAAAGTCGAGCTGCCCGCGCGGACGTACACGGCTGGCGCTGCCGGTGAAGGTCGATCCGCCCGCCAGCTCGATTTCCGACGCATGATTGTACGCCATGCGCAACTGGACGACGCTGTCCTCATAGTAGCCGATGATGTTGTAGGTATCGTTGGCGACATTGTAGAGCTTGGTGCCATTGGCGCCGCCCGAGCGGACGCGGGTATAGTTGAACACGCCGCCGGTATTGGCGAGGAAGCCCGGCAGGAAGTCGAACCGCTGCTGGATCTGGAATTCCAGACCATTGACGGTGATCGCGTCGGGGTTGTTCACGATCTGGTTGATCGTGATGCGCTGGTTCGCGGTCTCGATCGGGTTGCCCTGATTGATCCGGCAGCGGCCCGACCCGTCGATGAACAGCGGGCCGAAGGTCTGGCCCTCGACCGTGAAGCTCTGTCCGGCAGGGCAGAAATTGTTGAGGGTGAGGATGTCGTTGGTCACGCGCTTGTTGAAATAGCCAAGCGCGATCACGCTGCCCGGGCGGTTGTACCATGACACGCCGAAGTCGAACGCGCGCGAGCTGCGCGGCTGAAGCCCGAAGCGGTTGACGTCGATCCGCACCGCGCTGACCGTGTCGCCAGCCTCGGGATCGACATCTTCGAGGATGCGGGTCGGCGCCGGGCTGAATTCGACCAGATCGAACGCCTCGAACGTTTCGTAATAGGCCGCGCGCGCCACCAGCTTGGGCGTGATTTCATAGACGAGGTTGGCCGAGGGCAGCCACGCGCTGTACTTGCCCGTCGCGGGTTCGGGCTGGAGGAAATAGCCCGGCCGGAAATCGGCCTGGGTAAAGCCGAGCGCGGTGTAGAAATCGAGCGCCTGATCGCGCGTGACGCCCGACAGGTTCGATCGAACATAGCGCATGCCGATATTGCCGCGCACCGGCAGCCCCTTCCACTGCTCCAGATCGAACTTGGTCATCGCGAACAGTTCAAGATTGTCGCGTGTGGAGTTGAAGTTCTGCCCCTCGACCCGGTTGAGCGGGAAGCGCTGGATGAACCCGGTCAGCGAGTTGCGCGGGGCGAGCGCGAGGATGTTGGCATAGGTGACCCGGCTGCGCGCGGCCGGGGTCAGCTCGGGGAAGAATGCCGCCAGCTGGGCCGCGGTCGGCGCGAAGGTCACGCCCGGCGGAACCGTGCTGATGACCGGGTAGATCGCGGCTTCGATGTTGCGGATGTTGAGCGAGTAGAAATTGCCGAATTCGGCCCCCGGCGCGCCGCCGCCGAAGAAGGTGCCGCCCGAGGTGACGGCGTCGTTCAGGCGGAAGATGTTGTTGGTCAGATTGTTCAGCTGCGTGCCGATATTGGCGTTTTCCTGGAACGTCTGGTCGGCAGTCTCCTGCTGATAATAGGCGCCGATTTTGACACTGGTGAACGGGCCGAAGTCGACGAAGCGCTCGATCTTGAAGTCGGCGGCGAGCATGTCGCGCTGCACCCGCACGCCATTGCCGCTGGCGGTGAACACGACGTTCTGCGGGCGGGTCGAGTTGCGCGCCTGAATCGCATTGCCGGCGCTGACCGCATAGGTGCCATTGCCGACATTGAGCAGGGCGCTCGGCACGGTCAGGTCGAACAGGAAGTCGCCGTAATTGCCAAGCCCGGTGTTGATGATTGCATAGGCGCCGTTGCCAGCGTCATCGATCCCGTCGCCATTGACGTCGGCGCGACCGGTATTGGGCTGGATGCGCTGTTCGTACAGGAACTCGCGCTTGTCGCCGACCGCCTTGGACCAGGTGCCGACGAAATCGACCGCCCAGTCGTCGTTGCGGAAATTGACCTGGGGGTAGATCGCCCAGCTCTGGTCGATCGAGGGGAAGTTGCGGTTGCCGATCGGGATCGCAAAGTCGCTCGCGGCGATGTTGTTGACGACATAGACATTCTCGAGCGACCCGTTGGAGCCGCGATCGAACGTGCCGAGCGAAACGGGGGCGGCCAGCGGGGTGACGATGCCGGTCGCATCCTGCGGGAAGGCGATCAGCAGGTCGAGATTGGCGTCGGACAGGTCGCGGCGGGTGTAGATGCCGTCGACGCGCACCTTCAGCGCATCGGAAATCTCCCACTCCATGCCCGCGCCGCCGGACAGGCGATAGCCCTGGTTGGTCTGCGAAATCTGGCGGACTTCGGATGGGAACACGACATCGTTCGCCACGCCGCTGGCGTCGGTCGCGGGGATTGCGAAGGCGGGGTTGGTCAGCGCGAGCTGATTGAGGCGCGCCTGCGTGAACGAGGTGTAGGAATTGACCCGGATCGTGTCGCGGCGGAAGCTCTGCTTGGCGTAGGAACCGGTGGCGTAGACCCCGAAATTGGGGGTGATGCGCTTGACCGCCGACAGGAAGTAGCCGGGGTTGGCGTCCTCGGTCGTCTCTTCATATTGCAGCTCGGCGCGGGCGACAAACCCTTCCTTGCGCGACAAGGCGGAGCGCAGGCGCAGGTCGACGTTCGAGGCGAGGCCGCCCGCCGGGATCTCGGCGGTGAACGACTTGATCACGTCCGCGCCGCTGAAGATCGCCGCGTCGAAGATGCCGAACGGATTGCCGTTGCCGCGCGTGCCGAAGGTCGGCGTCGCGATGCTCTGCCCCATCACCGTGGTCTTGGTGTACTGGCTGGGCAGGCCGCGCACGCTGATCGACGCATCGCGCCGGTCGGCGGAGCGGTTGATCTGGACGCCAGGAATGCGCTGCAGCGCCTCGCCCAGGTTGAGGTCGGGGGTGCTGCCGATATCGTCGGCGGAAATACCGTCGAGGATCACGTCGGCCTTGCGCCGGATATCGAGCGCGTTTTCGAGCGACGCGCGGATGCCGGTGACGACGACCTCTTCTTCCTGCTCGGGTTCGTCGGCAGGCGTGGCTTCGGTCTGTTGCGCATAGGCCGTGGGCATCAGCGCGGTTGAACCGAGCGCCGCGACCCTGATCGCAAGAGCCAATTTCTTCATGCTGTCACTCCCCTAAGTGTCTGAGCCGATCTGATACCGGTGTCATCTGCGGTTATGGTTTTACGACCCGCAGCACGTCGCCTGTTCGTTTAATCTGTTGAATGTGGTTCGGTCGGGATGCGTTCACTGCAGAGGCGCGGGGCGACCAGCGCGCTGGCGATCCGTCCGTAATCCATCTGAGCCATTGGCCTGTTCGCCCTCCCGATCGAAGCGCCTTCTATGCGTCGCTGGCGACATGAGGCAAGCTGGATTGTAGGACAACTTACATTCCTGCGCGATTGCGACCATAGTCGTAAGTCCATGACCTGTCGCGATCTCATCCCCGTTCAGCATGACTCCGGCGATTCGCTACCCTATGGATCGTCGATCGGGTCGATGGGGACGGAGGGACGCATGGTGCCAGCGGCGCAGCCTGTATTTTACAAGCCGGAAGCCCGCGCGCTGGGCCGGAAGCGCGCGGCTTGAGCGGGTCGGTTCTCATCGCGGACGATCATCCGCTGTTCCGTCAGGCGCTGAGGTTGGCGGTCGAGCGGATCATCCCGGGCACGCGCATGATCGAGGCCGGCACGCTGGCGACCGCCGCTGCCGCCGCCGCATCGGCGCAGGATTTGCGGCTGATCCTGCTCGACCTCAAGATGCCCGGCGCGGTCGGCTATTCCGGGATCGCCTTGCTGCACGCCGAATGCCCCAAGGTGCCGATTTTGGTCGTCTCCAGCGCGGGCACGGAGGCCGCGGCTGAGGCGCGGGCGTTCGGCGCGGTCGGGTTCCTGCACAAGGGATGCGATCTCGGCACGATCGAACAGGCGATTGCGCGCGCGCTCAACCATGATGCGCCGGTGGAGCAGCCGCCGGCCGACCAGCCGATGGATCAGGTGCGCAAGACCGTCGCGGGCTTCACCCCGATGCAGCTCAAGGTGCTGCTCGCGGTGCTCGACGGACAGCTGAACAAACAGATCGCGCACCGCCTCGACATCAGCGAGGCGACGGTGAAGGTTCACATGACCGCGATCATGCGCAAGCTGGATGTGCGCACCCGCACCCAGGCCGCACTGGTCGCGCGGTCACTCGGGATCGACTCACAAGGCTGAAGCGCGGCGCAGGAAGGCATCAATCGCGGCGGGCGTGGCCGGTTTGGTGAGCATCTCGACCCCAAGGGCTCCGGCCTGCGCGCGCACCTCCGGCGTCGTCTCTGCGGTGACCAGCAGGATTGGCAGGTCCGCCCGCGCGGCGCGTAGCTGGGCGATTAGGGCCATGCCGGTTTCTCCGGCCGCGAGTTGATAATCGACCAGCGCCGCGTCGATCCGGTCGACATGGTGCAGGGCGTCGCCGATCGTCTCTGCGCCGACGCCGCGATGGCCGAGCGCTTCGAGCAACGCGATGCTCGCCGTGACGATCCGCGCATCGTCATCGACGACCAGAACCGTGAGCGCGCGCTGAGCGCCCTGGGTTACAAGAGCCGGCTGGGCGGGCGCGTCAGGGGCGGCGTCGTGCACGGGCAGGGTCAGGCTGAAGCAGCTGCCGCGTCCGGGTTGCGAGCGGACCGCAATGTCGCCGCCGAGCAGCGGGACGATCCGCCGCACCAGCGCCAGGCCGAGCCCCAGCCCCTCGACCTCCACCGCGCCCAGCCGGGTGAATTCGTTGAAGATCAGCGGGATTTGCGCGGCGTCGATACCCACGCCGCTATCGGCGACATCGATGCGCCAGTGACTGCCGCGTTGCCGCACCCCCACCACGACGCCCCCCGCCTGCGTGTAGCGCAGCGCGTTGGCGACGATGTTCTGCAGCACCGACCGGAGCAGCCCGGCATCGCACTGGACGGTGCCGCGCAGCGCTGTGGCGCGCAGCTTCAGGCCCTGTGCTGCGGCGGTCGGGCGGAAACTGTCGACCAGATCGGCGACGAAGGGCGCGAGGGCGATCGCGACCGGCTCCGGGGTCACGCCGCCGGCATCCAGCCGGCTGATGTCGAGCAGCGAGCGCAGCAGATCCTCCGCCGCGACGAGCGAATTTTCGACCTGTGCCACCAGCGTCTGTTGCGTGGGCGCGGCATCGCGGGCGAGGGCGCCGGTGAACAGGCGCGCGGCGTGGAGCGGTTGCAGCAGATCATGGCTCGCCGCCGCAAGGAAGCGCGTCTTGTCGCGGTCGGCCAGCGCGAGGCGGCGGTTGACCTCGCTCAGCTCGCTCGTGCGTTGCTCGACCCGGCGCTCCAGCTCTTCCAGCGTGGTGCGCAGCTCGGCCCGCATCCGCGCTTCCTCGCTGATGTCGGTGAACGACATGACATAGCCGCCGCCGGGCATCGGCCCGCCGACGGTCTTGATCGTCTTGCCGTCGTGGCGGCGGCGCTCGAAGCTGTGCGGCTGGCCATAGCGCAAATGGCCAAGCCGCTTTTCGACATGATATTCGACCTCGCCGGGCCCGAAATCGCCATGCCGGGCATTGTGGCGGATCAGGTCGGCAATCGGCGCGCCGACATGGACCAGCTCCGGCGGATAGTCGAACAGCTCGAGATAGCGGCTGTTCCACGCGACGAGGTTCAGCTCGGCATCGACGACGCTGATCCCGGAATCGATATTCTCGAAGGTCGATGCGAGCAGCTTGCGGGAAAATTGCAGGCTCGCGCCGCCCTCATCCAGCAGGCGGGCGACATCCTGAAGGCTCAGCCGGTTTCCGGCGAGCGCGGATGCGACCAGCGCGCGGGCGGAGGATGATCCGACGACCTGCGCGATCAGCGCGCGCGCGCGGCTGGCGGTACGGCGGTCCACCGGCGCGAGCGGGTCGACATCCTCGAACGCGCGTTCGGCGCGCTCATGCCCGACGAAACTGCCGGTCAGCAGGACCAGGTCGCGCTGGTTGCTGATCGACCGCTCGGCGCCGAACAGACGCGGCAATTGCGGCGCGCCGATCCCGCGCGCGGCGATCGCGGCAAACACGATCAGATTGGCGCCGATGCTCCAGATCACGCCATGGGTGAGCGGGGAGGCGGCGCCGATGCCGAGCAGATTGACGGGGTCGGCCGGCCCGCCCGACAGCGCGGCGATCCAGCTGGCGGGCAGAACCGGGGGCAGCGCTAGCGTATAGAGCCACAGCAGGAACCCGATGGTCAGGCTCGCGCGCGCCGCCAGCGGATCGCGGCCCTTGCCGGTCGCGGCGAGCAGCAGGTGCGGCACGAACTGCGCCATCGCGGCGAAAGCGATCAGGCCGATCGACGCGAGCGAATCCTGCGATGACACCAGCAGCGCCCAGCCGAGGCCGAGCGCCATGATGGCAAGGATGGTGAGGCGGCGCAGCGACAGCATCCGCTGGCCCATCGCCCCGGACTCGCCGGCTGAATCGAGGCCCCGGCGGCGGATCAAGGTCGGGAACAGCAGGTCGTTCGACACCATCGTCGCCAGCGCGGTCGAATCGACGATCGCCATCGACGCGGCTGCACTCACGCCGCCCAGCAACGCCGCCGTCAGGATCAGCGCCTGACCGCGCGCGGCGGGCAGCTCCAGCACGAAGAGATCCGCGGAGATGCCGGGGTCGAGCAGGATGATCCCGGCCAGCGCGATCGGCAGCACGACCAGCGCCATGATCGCGAGATACGAAGCGAACCCAAAGCGGGCGCGGACGAAATCATCGGGCCGGCGCGCCTCGACCAGCCCCATATAGAATTGGCGTGGCAGGACGAGGATTGCGGGCATAGCGATCAGGAAGATGACCGCGACCTCCAGCGAGATGCGATCGGCACGGAAGCTCTGCTGGAACCCCTCAAGGCCGCGATTGAGCGACGCCGCATCGGCGTTGACGATCACCGCGACCGCGATGCCCGCGACCAGCACCAGCGCGATCAGCTTGATCACCGATTCCAGTGCGATTGCGTAGAGCAGCCCCTCGCTGCGCCCGGCCAGCTCGAACTTGCGCGCGCCGAACAGCGCGGCGAATACTGCCAGCACCGGGGCGGCGATCAGCATCGTCTGGGTGCTGACATCCGCGCCCGAGACGATCGACAGCGCCGCGCCAATCGAGCGCAGTTGCAGTGCGATGTAAGGGATCGTGCCGCACAGCGCGATCATCGTCACCAGCCGCGCGACCACGATGTCGTGGCCGAACCGCGCGGCGATAAAGTCGGAGACGGTCGTCGCGCGCTCTTCTGCCACGGCATCGGCAAGGCGGCGCAACAGGCGCGGCGCGGCGAGCAGCAACAGGATCGGCGCGGCGTAGATCGGCAGATAGCTCCACCCATCGCGCACCGCGCTGCCCACCGCGCCGTAAAAGGTCCAGCTGGTGCAATAGACCCCGAGCGCCAGCGTATAGGCGTGGCGACGTACCCGGGGCCGATCGATACCCTCAGGCTTGCGTTCGACGAACGCTGCCACCGCAAACATCAGCAGCACGAGCGCCAGCGCGAAGAAGGAGGACAGGCTGAGGCTCATCGCGGACCCGCGCTGGCCGGTCCCGTCGGATTGACCGCGATCGGCCCCCGTCTGCTGCAAGTCGTCGTCATGGAACGGCCAGCATAGCCGGGTTTCAACCTGAGGCTAGCTCGCCTCCGGGCTGATTACGCCTTGAACACCACCGTCCGCGCGCCGTTGAGCAGAACGCGGTCCTCGAGATGGTACCGCACCGCAGTCGCCAGCACGCGGCGTTCGATGTCGCGGCCCTTGCGCACCAGATCGTCGGGCGTGTCGGCGTGCGAGATCGCCTCGACGTCCTGATGGATGATCGGGCCTTCGTCGAGGTCTTCGGTGACATAGTGCGCGGTCGCGCCGATCATCTTGACCCCGCGCTGATAGGCCTGGTGATAGGGCTTGGCGCCCTTGAAGCCGGGCAGGAAGCTGTGGTGGATGTTGATGCAGCGCCCGGACAGGAACGCGGACAGATCGTCGGACAGGATCTGCATGTAGCGCGCGAGCACGATCAGCTCGGCACCGGTCTCGTCAACGATCGCCTTGATCTGCGCCTCCTGCGCCGGCTTGGTGTCCGGCGTGATCGGGAGGTGGTGATAGGGGATGTCGCCGATCATCGACGTCGCGAGCGCGCTGCGCGGATGGTTGGAGATGATGCCGACGACATCCATCGTCAGCTCGCCAATGCGTTGACGATAGAGCAGGTCGCCAAGGCAATGGTCGAATTTGGAAACCAGCAACAGCACGCGGGTCGGGCGCGAATTGACGCGGAAGTTCCACTCCATGCCCCAACTGGCGGCAAGATCGGCAAAGCGGCCTTCGATCGCGGCAACCTCGCCCGCTGGCGCGTCGAACACCGTCCGCATGAAGAAGCCGCCGGTGATCGCGTCGTTATATTGCTGCGATTCGACGATGTTGCATCCAGCATCGGTCAGGAATCCTGCCACTGCGGCGACGATACCCTGCCGGTCGGTGCAGTGGAGCGTGATGGTGCAGGTTTCGGTCATGCGCTCGGGTCCAGTCCTGTCGCTCGCGCATAGCCGTCGATCCAATCGAGCGTGCGCGCGAGCCCGCCAAAGGGGTAGAAATGCAGTCGCACCGGCCCATGGTCGGGCGTCAGCGCGGCTTCCAATATTGCGACGAAGCGATCGGGGCCAGCGCTTCCGATCAGATTGCCGAGTGACAGGCCATATTTACGCAGCACCGCGGTCGACGCCCCGACACCGCACAGCGCGGCAAAGCGCATCAGCGTCTTGATCCCGGCCGGTCCCGGCACGCCGAGCCGCACCGGCGCGTCGATCCCGCGGCTGCGCAACTCGCTGAGCCAGCGGACCACGGCATCGGCGTCGAAGCCGAATTGCGTGACGATCAGCGGGGCCATGCCGCGCCGCGCGATCTCATGGCATTTGCCGTCGAGCACGGCGAAACATTCGGCCTGCGTCATGTTGGGGTGGCCATCAGGGTGCCCGCCGACGCCGATCGCGCGGATGCCGCTGCGCTCGAATGCCCCGGTCGCGATCAGCGAAGCGCTGTCGGCAAACGGCCCGGCGGGCGTGGACGGATCGCCCGCGACGACGAAGCAGCGTTGCACGCCGGCCTGTTCGACCACCGCGGCTAGATAATCCTCAAACTCCGCGCCCGACCCGATCCGCCGCGCGGAGAAATGCGGCATCGGTTCGAACCCCAGCGCGCGGATCGTCTGCGCGGCGCGGACCCTGGCGTCGAGGGTCTCACCGGGCAGGAAGGCGATGGCGATCGGGGTTGCCGGCGGGATGCGCGGCGCGACCGTGCGCAGGGCATCGGCATCCTTGGCGGTGATCTCGATCGAATAGCCGTCGATCGCCGAGGTGGCGGGGCGCGACCAGTTGGGATGGATGAGGGGAGGGGGCACCGGATTCCTCGTCCTAGATGGAGCATCGCCCTGCGATCTTTGCGGGCATTTGCCGTCTAGCGCGCGGACTCAAATTCGCATAGACGAATAATTCACGTATGCGGATTGAAACGGACTTGCGCGAAGACCTGCTGATCCTGCCGGGATTGATGTGCGACGCGGGCATGTTCGCGGCGACGCTGGCGGCGTTCCCGCAGGCGCGCGCGATCGACGACCATTATGCCGGTGCGGACACGATCGGGGCGATGGCGGAGCATGTGCTCGCCTCCGCGCCGGCCCGCTTCGCGCTGATCGGGCATTCGATGGGCGCGCGGGTCGCGCTGGAGGTCGTCGCGCGCGCACCCGATCGCGTCACCCGGCTGATGATCGCCGACACCGGCGTGCATGGCGTGCGCGAGGGCGAGGCGGAAAGCCGCCATGCGCTCCGCGACCTTGGCCGCCGCGAGGGGTTCGACCGGCTGGTCGATGCCTGGCTGCCGCCGATGGTCGGCGACGCTGCGCGCGTCGATGCGGAATGGATGGCGGCGCTGCGGGCGATGTGCCTGCGCGCAGGGCAGGCGGTGTTCGAGGCGCAGACGCACGCGCTGCTGCACCGACCCGACACTGACTCGGTACTGCAGGCGCTGGCCTATCCGGTGGCCGTGGTGGTCGGTGCCGAGGATCAATGGTCCAGCGTCGCCCAGCATCAAGCAATCGCGGCGCGGATCGCGGGCGCCGCGCTCCATGTGATCGCTCGTGCCGGCCATATGGCACCCGCCGAGAAGCCCGAAGATTTCAACACCCTGATCCGGGAATGGCTGGACGTACCCGTCCCCGCCACGCCCCTCACAACCTGACCTTAGGAGAGGCACGACCATGACCGACAAGACGCTACAGAACCTGCTCGACGAACAGGGCAATATCGTCGACTTCCTGCGCAACCAGCAGGTTGGCCCCAATGCCTATCCGGGCGTTCCGGCGGAATATTCCAACTGGCGCGACGAGCAGCTGTCGTGGGCGAATGCTGCGGTGCTGTTCAACCAGAGCTTCCACATGGTCGACCTGCTCGTCACCGGACCGGACGCGTTCGAGATGCTGCACTATCTCGCGCCCAACAGCTTCAAGGGCTTCGTGCCGAACCGCGCCAAGCAGTTCGCGCCGGTCACCCCCGACGGCTATGTCATCGGCGACGTGATCCTGTTCTATCTTGAAGAGAACACGTTCGAGCTGGTCGGCCGCGCGCCGTCGATCGAGTGGGTCGAATTCCACGCCGCATCGGGCAAGTGGGACGTGAAGGTCGAGCGCGATGAGCGCACCGCCGCGCGCCCCGACAAGGAGAACCGCCGCAACTATCGCTTCCAGCTTCAGGGCCCGAATGCGATGGCGGTGCTCGAAAAGGCGATGGGAACGACCCCGCCTGAGCTCAAATTCTTCCACATGGCCCCGGTCGAGATCGCCGGCGTCGAAGTGCGCGCGCTGCGTCACGGCATGGTCGGCCAGCCGGGCTATGAGCTGTTCGGCCCGTGGAAGGATTATGACACGGTCCGCAACGCGCTGATCGAAGCGGGCAAGGACTTTGGCCTGACGCTGTGCGGCGGGCGGACCTATGCGTCGAACACGCTGGAATCGGGCTGGATCCCCTCGCCGCTGCCGGCGATCTACACGGGCGAATCGCTCGCCGACTATCGTGCCTGGCTGTCGGCCAAATCCTATGAGGCGGGCGCGTCGGTCGGTGGCAGCTTCGTGTCCGAGAAGATCGAGGATTATTACCTGACGCCGTGGGATCTGGGCTATGGGCACATGGTCAAGTTCGACCATGATTTCATCGGTCGCGAGGCGCTGGAGCGGATGAAGGACCAGCCGCATCGCCGCAAGGTGACGCTGGCGCTCGATACGCAGGATATGCTGCGCGTGATGAGCTCGATGCTGCAAAAGGGCGATCGCGCCAAGTTCCTCGACTTCCCGAGCGCGGTCTATGCGATGCACCCCTATGACGCGGTGCTCAAGGATGGCCGCCCGGTCGGCATCTCGACCTGGATCGGCTACACCGTCAATGAAGGCCGCTTCCTGACGCTGGCGATGGTCGACGCGGACGTTGCCGAGCCTGGCACCGAAGTGACCTTTGTGTGGGGCGAGCCCGATGGCGGCACGCGCAAGCCGACGGTCGAGCGGCACGTGCAGGTCGAGATCAAGGCGACCGTCGCGCCCGCGCCCTATTCGGAAGTCGCGCGCGATTCCTATGCCGAGGGCTGGCGCACGCGCGGGTGATTGTTGTGCCGGGCAGGCCCCTGCGGTCTGCCCGGCTACGCCCCTGCGTCGATCGCGGCGCAGGCGGCGGTCAGGCGGTCCATGATCTGTGCGCGCGCCTCCGCATTGTGACGCAGCTTGGGCAGCGCCACGGCGAGCGCGCCCACCGCGACGCCATCGATCCGCACCACGCGGGCGATGCCGCAGACGCCCAGCGTATATTCCTCGTCGGTCAGGGCGAAGCCGATGTCGCGCACCGCCGCGATCTGATCCCGCAACGTTGCCTCGTCGGCGATCGTGCGCGGGGTGAAGAGGGGGCGGTCGGCTTGCGCGAAATAGCGCGCCAGCGTCGCCTCGTCGAAGCTCGACAGGATCGCCTTGCCCGCGGCCATGCAGTGCATCGGCGTGCGCGCGCCGACGCTGACCGAATAGCGTAGCGCCTGTTCGGCGGTCTCGGTCACGCGCGCCTCGATCTCCCAATCGGTCGCAGTGAAGAAGGACGTGGTTTCGTTGAGCGACCGGCGCAGCGCGCGCACCTGCGGCGCGACGCGGTCCTCGATCGACATTGCGCTGGCGGGCATGCGCAGCCGGTCCAGCCCCGCCCCCGCGAGATAGCGGCGGCCCTCGCGCCGCAGATAGGTCCGCTCGCACAGCGTCCCGAGCAGATAGGACAGGCTGCTGACCGGGATCTGCAGTGCGGCGGCAATGTCCTGCGCCGCCACGCCAGAAGGATTGCCGACGACATATTCGATGATGTCGAGCGTCCGCATCGCGGACTTGACCGTCGGCTGGGTGGGTTTGGTCATTCGGCTTCCGTTGTTCAGAAGGTCAGACTACCCCGGCGCTCGACAAATCGCCATCCGGCATCGGTGCGGATGAAGCGGTCGTGGAAGCTGCCGACCTTGGGCGCGCCTTCGCCGCTGAACAGCAGCATCGCGGATTCGCCGACCGCGTGATCCGCATCGATCACGTCGATGACGACATTGGAGCAGATATGCCGCGTCGTGCGCGCGGGGCGTGCGAGGAATGCCGCGAGGATTTCCCCACGCCCTGCGATCCAGTCATCCGGCGCGGTCGGGCGGCTCATCCGGCCATCCTCGGCGTAAAGGTCGGCCAGGTCCGCCCAGCGCCCGGCATCGTTGAGATTGGCGTAGCGTGCGACCAGCTTGGCGCAGTCCGCCTCGATCGCGCGGGCGGCGTCCGGACTCACAGCCGCGCGTCCGCTAGATCCGCGCCCTCACGCAGCGCGCGCAGCTTCTTCCACGTCACCTCCGGATCGATCTTGCCATAGCCGGCAAAGGTGCCGAAACCGCAATCGGTGCTCGCGATCACCCGGTCCTTGCCGACGATGCGGGCGTAGCGCTCGATCCGCTGGGCGATCAGCTCGGGATGCTCGACATAGTTGGAACAGGTGTCGATCAGCCCCGGCGCGAGCCGTTTGTCGTCGGGCAGCGCCGCGTCGCGCCACACCGTCCATTCATGCTCGTGGCGCGGGTTCGCCGCTTCGAACAGGACCGTCGCCGGGCGTGCGGCGAGGACGATGTCGATGACCTTGTCGAGCGCGATGTCGCAATCATGCGGCCCTTCATAATTGCCCCAGCAGACATGCATCCGCATCCGGTCGGCGGGAATGTTCGCGGTGGCGGCGTTGAGCGCTTCGACATTGGCGGCGGCGGTCGCCAGGAACTCGGCGTCGCTCTGGTCCTGAAATCCGGTGTGCCGCGACATGGCGAGGTCGGGGCAGTCGAGCTGAAGGTCGAACCCGGCGGCGATGATCGCCTCATATTCCGGGCGCATCGCATCGACCAGATCGGCGAGATACGCCTCGTGCGAGGGGTAGTGCCGGTTGACCTGGAACGCGGTGATCAGACCGGGCGAGGCGGCATTCATGAACCCGCGCGCGCCACCGCCAGCCTTGTCGAGCGCGTGGCGGAAGCGGCGGATATCGTCGTGCAGCGGGTCGAGCGTGCGCAGCCGCACCGGGCCGATGCACGATGCGCGGGTAAACTCCTGGCTGCCCATGATTGCCGACAGCTTGCGGGCAAGGCCGGGGTGGGCGGCGAGGTCGGCGGCGGGGCGGCGGTCGATATGCCCGCCAAAGCCCTCCAGCCGCTCGATCATATAGGTCGAATAGCCGACCTTCCCCAATTCGCCGTCGCTGACGATGCTGACCCCGCATGCGACCTGCTGCGCCACGGCGGCATCGACCGCCGCCTGAACGCGCGTGTCGAACAGCGACGCGTCATAGGGCTCGCCCTTGTCGCGGGCGAGCAGCAGCGGCGTCAGTTCGTCACCGCGCGGAAGGCTGCCCACATGCGTCGTCGCGATCATCCACCGTCTCCCTGATTGAGCGGCCGTGATGGCATTATTTCATGGATGTGCAAGCATCATACTTGCGAAATTGGCTGAGCGTCCCCGATGACCGCGCTGGCGGCGATCGGTTCGCCCTCGGAATGAGTAGCCAAGCGGCATGAGTCAGCATATCGATTGGTTCTGGCGAAAATTCACAAATGGAATTGATGCATGCGCCTCGATCATTTCGACCTCAACCTGCTGATTGCGTTCGATGTCTTGATCGAGGAGCGGAGCGTCACGCGTGCGGCGGAGCGACTCAACCTCACCCAATCGGCGATGAGCGCGGCGCTGAAGCGGCTGCGTGAATCCTTCGCCGATGACATTCTGGTGCAGCATGGCAAGCGGATGGTGCCGACCGCCGCGGCGCTGTCGCTGGCCCCCGATGTCTCGGCTGCGCTCCTCAACATGCGTGCGATCCTGGCGAGCGGGATGCGCTTCGACCCGGCCCAGTCGCAGCGCACGTTCCGCATCGTTGCGTCGGATTACATCACCACCGTGCTGCTCGGCCCCGCGCTGCGGATGCTGCACAAGGAAGCGCCGCATATCCGGATCGAGATCACCCTCCCGCGATCGGACATTCTCGAACTGCTCGACGATGGCGAGATCGACCTACTGATCTCACCTGAGCAGTTTCTGAGCCCCGACCATCCCCGCGAATTGCTGTTCGAGGAGCGGCATGTCGTGGTCGGATGCGCGACCAATCCCGCGATGCAGCGCCCGCTGGATGCGGAGACCTATTTCGCCAGCGGCCATGTCGCGACCAGCGTGTCGCGCGACGGCACCTTCATCGACAATTATCTGCGCGGGCAGGGCGAGCAGCGGCGGGTCGAGATCGTCTGTGCCGCATTCTCGCAGGTGCCGTGGATCCTCCCGGGCACCACGCGTCTCGCGCTGATGCACGAACGGCTGGCGCGCGAACTCGCCCCGCAACTGAACCTGGTGATTCAGGAGCCGCCGGTGCCCCTCCCGCTGATGCGGGAGATGATGCAGTTTCACAGCGCCCGCGCGATGGATCGCGGCCTTGCTTGGCTGTGCGAGCGCCTGAAACGCGTGGTCAGCAGCGGGGCCAACCACGCCGCACAAGCGCGCTGATCCGGTTCACACCGCGCCGCTGCGCTCAGGCAATCGCCGGTAGCTTGTCGAGATATTTGTCGAGCGTCAGCGGATACTCGCGCACGCGGATGCCGGTCGCGTTGTAGACCGCATTCGCGACCGCCGCGCCCGGCCCGCAGATGCCGAGTTCGCCGACACCCTTGGCCTTGAGCGGCCCGATCACCGGGTCGAGCGTGTCGAGGAACACGCACTCCTGATGCGGAATGTCGGCATGGACGGGCACCTCATATCCGGCGAGATCGTGGTTGATGAACAGGCCAAACCGCTTGTCGACGGCCAGTTCCTCCATCAGCGCGGCGCCCGCCGACATCACCATTGCGCCGATCACCTGGCTGCGTGCGGAGAGCGGATTGAGGATGCGGCCCGCGTCGCACACCGCGAGCATGCGGCGGATCCGGGTTTCGCCGGTATAGGCATCGACCGCGACCTCGGCGAAATGACCGGCATAGGTGCCGACGTCATAATCGCGCTTGAACGCGCCGTAGCTCATTTCGCCTTCGGCCGACATCGCGCCCACATCGCTCAGCGCGATGGTGCGGTTGCCGAGCTTGATCTTGCCGTCCTCGAACACCGCAGTATCGCCGTCGAAGCCGAGCTTTTCGCCGATCGCGCGGCGCAGCACGAGGCAGGCGGCATAGACGCCGGCGGTCGAACTCGCCGCGCCCCATTGCCCGCCTGAACCGGCAGCGGCGGGGAAGTCGGAATCGCCAAGTTCAACCGAAACCTGATCAAGCTGGACGCCCATCGTTTCCGCCGCAGTCTGCGCGATGATCGTGTAGCTGCCGGTGCCGATATCGGTCATGTCGGTCTGGACGGTGATGCGTCCGTCCGCGCCCAGCTTGATCCGCGCGGCGGACTTCATCGTCGGCGCGCCGCGATAGCCCGCGGCGACGCCCATCCCGATCAGCCAGCGCCCCTCGCGCGTCACGCCCGGCTTGGCATTGCGCTTGCCCCAACCAAAGCGGTCGGCGCCTTCGCGCAGGCAGCGGGTGAGGTGACGGTCGGAGAATTTGCGCTGCGGATTGCTCGGCACCGTCTCCGGCTCATTGCGGATGCGCAGTTCGACCGGGTCGATGCCGAGCTTTTCGGCGAGTTCGTCCATCGCGACTTCCAGCGCCATATGCCCCGGCGCTTCGCCCGGCGCGCGCATCGCATTCCCCTCGGGCAGGTCGAGCGTCGCGATATAGTTGGCGGTCAGGCGGTTGGCCCCGGCGTACAACTTGGGCGTCTGTAGCGTCCCGTTCTCGCCATCCTCGCCGTTGAGGTTGCCGGACCAGTTTTCGTGCGCGATCGCGGTGATGCGCCCATCCTTCTCCGCACCGATGCGCAGCCGTTGGATCGTCGCATGGCGGTGGGTGGCGTTGTTCGCCATCAGCGGGCGCTGCATCGCGATCTTGACCGGTCGCCCGGCGGCCTTGGCCGCCAGCGCGGCGAGCACGGCGTCGGCACGAACGAACAGCTTTCCGCCAAAGCCGCCGCCGACATAGGGCGAATCGACGCGGATATTCTCGGCCGGGATGCCGAGGATCTGGCTCATCGACCGCTTTGCCCAGTTGATCATCTGGTTCGAGGTCCAGATCGTCAGCCGGTCACCCTCCCACGCCGCGATGGTCGCGAACGGCTCCATCATCGCATGGCTTTCGTCGGCGGTGTGGTAGCGCGCGTCGAGCTTGACCGGGGCGGCGGCAAACGCCGCGTCGAAATCGCCCTGGGTCTTGCGATCGGGCTTGTCGCCGCTGCCCTTGGCGAGGGGCGCGTCGGGTGCCGCCTTCTCCAGGTCGAATGCGCCCTCGGCCCGATCATAGCGGGTCTGGATCAACGCTGCGGCGGCGCGCGCCTGTTCGAACGTTTCGGCGACCACGCAGGCGATCGCCTGATGATAGTGCGAAATCTCGCTGCCGCCGAACAAGGGCGCATTGTTGAACTGCGGCTTGCCGACCGGCTTGGTCTCCGGCGCGGCGACGACGGCGATCACGCCCGGCGCGCTTTTGGCGGCGCTGGTGTCCATCGACGTGATGCGTCCCTTGGCGATCGCCGATCCGACGATGAAGCCATAGGCCTGGTTGGCGGCGACATCGTGTCGCTCGGCGGCATAGGGGGCGGTGCCGGTGGTCTTGAGCGGGCCGTCGATGCGCGGCGTCGACTTGCCGACGATCTTGGCCTTATCGAACAAATTGGTCCCGGCCGGGGCGTTGAACTCCATGGGTCAGCTCCTCGCATCGGCAAGCACGCCCGCGAGCGTGCGCTCGGCGAGGGTAATCTTGAACTTGTTTTCTTCGGTCGGGCGGGCATCGGCAAAGGCGCGGGCGACGACCGCGCGCGCGCCCTTTGGCAACAGGCTTTCCGCCTCTTCCACCCGCCATGGCTTGGGCGCGACGCCGCCGAATGCGACACGGCCGGTGCCGTCCTTGTGCAGCACCGCAGCCACCGACAGCAGCGCAAAGGCATAGGAGCTGCGGTCGCGGACCTTGTGATAGATGTGCCTGCCGCCAAGCGGTTTGGGCAACGTCACCGCCGTGATCAGCTCGCCCGGCTCAAGCGCGGTTTCGATGTGCGGGGTGTCGCCCCACAGGCGGTGGAAGTCGGCAATCGGGATCGCGCGGGTCGTGCCATCGGGCTTCACCGTTTCGACCACCGCGTCGAGCACGCGCAATGCCACCGCCATGTCGCCGGGATAGGTGGCGATGCACGCATCGGACGTGCCGATCACGCCCAATTGCCGCGAAAAGCCCCCGATCGCCGCGCAGCCGCTGCCCGGCTTGCGCTTGTTGCACGGCAAATTGGGGTCGTAGAAATAGGGGCAGCGGGTGCGCTGGAGCAGGTTGCCGCCGGTGGTCGCCTTGTTGCGCAGCTGGCCCGACGCGCCGGATACGATCGCGCGGGTCAGCACCGCATAGTCGCGCCGCACGCGCTTGTCGGCGGCGAGCGCGGTGTTGCGCACCATCGCGCCGATGCGCAGCCCGCCATCGTCGGTCGCCTCGATCGTGTCGAGGCCGAGATGGTTGACGTCGATCAGGTGCGTCGGCGCCTCGATCTCCAGCTTCATCAGGTCGAGCAAATTGGTGCCGCCGGCGATAAACCGCGCACCCTGGATCCGCGACGCCATCGCCGCCGCCTCAGCGGGTGAGCTGGCGCGGGCATAGCTGAACGCCTTCATGCCTTGGCTCCTGCAACGTCCGCCATTGCCTCGGCGATGTTCGAATAGGCGCCGCAGCGACACAGATTGCCGCTCATCCGCTCGCGCATCTCGATGTTCGTGGCACGCGGCTTGTCGGCCACATCCTCCTGAACATGGCTCGGGATGCCGCGCTTGATCTCGTCGAGCACCGCGACCGCCGAGCAAATCTGCCCCGGCGTGCAATAGCCGCACTGATAGCCATCATGCTTGACGAAGGCCGCCTGCATCGGGTGGAGCTTTTCGGGCGTTCCCAGCCCCTCGATCGTCGTCACCGCGTCGCCGTCATGCATCACCGCGAGCGTCAGGCAGCTGTTGATCCGCTCGCCATTGACGATGACGGTGCATGCGCCGCACTGGCCATGGTCGCAGCCCTTTTTCGTGCCGGTCAGCTTGAGATGCTCGCGCAACGCGTCGAGCAGGGTGGTGCGGACATCGAGGTCCAGCTCGCGCGGCTTGCCATTGACGGTCAGAGTGACAGGCATCTTGCTCTCCACGGCCTGAGTGCGCGCCGCCGCCGCGGTGCGAACCTGACTGGCGGCCACGCCAGCGGCTCCGGCGGCAAGAACACCACGCCGGGAAAGGTTGAGCAAGTCCCGCTCATTCATGGTTCGCAGCCCTCCGTTTCGCGCCAATCCCCCGCCGTAACGTACGGAGCGCGAAATTGTTACCGGGCTTGGATAAGATGCTGCGGAGGGCGCGCCGTACTAGCTGAACAGGCGCTCGGGCCGGATCTGCTCGGGACGGACCGCCTGTGCACGCAGCGCCTCGGGCCATGGCGCATCGAACAGCAGCGCTTCGGTGGCGAGCGCCATGGCGGGCGAGGTTTGCAGACCATATCCGCCTTGTCCTGCCAGCCAGAAAAAGTCCTCCGCATCGGGCGCGAAGCCGGCGGTCGGGACATTGTCGGCGACGAAGCTGCGCAAGCCGGCCCAACGCGCGCTGATCCGGCCGACCTTCAGCGTCGTGGCTTCCTCGACGCGCCATGCAGCAAGCGCGATCTCATATTCGTCGGCCTGGACGTCGCACGGGTCGTGCGGGGTCACGTCCATCGGCGAAGCGAGCAGCAATCCGGCATCCGGGAGCATGTAGAAACCGTCATCAACGACGGTCTTGAGGAACGGCCAACCCGCCACGTCCAGTTCCGGCGGCGGGGCAAAGCCGATGATCGTCCGGCGCAGCGGGCGTAGGCCCAATGGACGGACGCCCGCCATCACCGCGACCTCGTCCGCCCAGGCTCCGGCAGCGTTCACCAGCACGCGGGCCGAATAAGACTCTGTCGCGGTCTCGACCTCCCACCGTCCGCCGGCGCGCATGATCGACACGACCGGCGCGTCGAACGCGATCGTGCCGCCGGCCTGCCGAAACGCCCGCGCATTCGCCTGCAACAGCGCATCGGCGTCGAGCTTGTGCCCTGCGGTGTCGAGCAAGCCGGCGATCATGCCATCCTCGCCGGTTTTCAGCGCCGGGACGATCGCGCGCATCTCGTCCGGGCCGATGCGCGTGATGGTGTCGGTGAACCGCGCCATCTTTTCGTGGAGCTCTTCGAGTTGCGGCAGAGCCTGTCGATCGGCGATGAACAACGCCGCCTTGTCGCTCCACAGCGGCGCATCGGCATAGTCAGCCGGCGGGCGCGCGAAGAAGTCGCTGCTCGCGGCGGTCATGCCGCGCACGGCGTCGTTGCCGATCCCGAAATGATAGAAGGTCGCGCTGCGGCCGGACGAATGATAGCCGAGCGCCGATTCCCGCTCGAGCACGACGGTATCTGCATGCTGCGCGATCCGGGCCGCGGCGGAGATGCCCGCAATCCCCCCGCCGATCACGAGTATTTCAACCTGTTTGCGCATCGTGACGGGAGTCTCCGGCGGTGCCTTGCCCGGCACCGGTTAGCATTCGCGTTTTAAGACGAACCGATAGGCGCTAAGCGAACCTCAGAATGCGGGCGCGGCGGATGGTTGAACATGGATTTGAAGCACCTCGAGGATTTCGTCAGCCTTTGTGAGACGCGCAGCTTCTCCCGTTCCGCGCTCGCGCGCAATGTCACCCAGTCGGCGTTCAGTCGCCGGATCCAGGCGCTGGAAGTGTGGCTGGGCGCATCGCTGATCGACCGCAGCACCTTTCCGACCTCTTTGACCGACGAGGGGCGCTCGTTCCGCGAGACGGCGGACGAGGTGCTGAACATGCTGCAGGATGCGCGCAGCGACATGCAGGCGCGCCGCCAGGCATCCCGCCGCACGATCAGCTTCGCCGCGCTGCACACGCTGGCGCTCAGCGTGTTTCCCGAATGGCTCAAGGATATCGAGCGCAGTTTGGGCTCGCTCAAGACCGATGTGCTGGCCGACAATTCGCATAACTGCGTGCAGTCGCTGGTCGAGGGGAAGAGCGATTTCCTGCTGACCTTCCACCATGATGCGGTGCCGATCTCGATCGATCCGGAGCGGTTTCCGTTCATCGTGCTGGGGGAGGATCGGCTGCTCGCCGCGTCGCGGTGCGAGGATGGGGAGCCGCTGTTCCGGCTCGACGACGATGCGTCGCTGCTTGCATATGGCTCGAACTCGTTCCTGGGCCGGTTGAGCGCCCATGCCGCGCGCGTCGCCGGGGTCGATCTGATGACCAGCCATGTCAACGACAATGCCGTGGCCGAGATTCTCAAGGCGATGGTGCTGGCCGGCCATGGTGTCGCGTGGCTGCCCGAAAGCCTGATCCGCCGCGACCTCGCCAGCGGGCAACTGTGCGACCTGGGCGCCGATCTGCGGATGGAGATCCGGATGTATCGCTCGGCCGATCGCACCCGGCCATCGATCGATCAGCTATGGAAAGCCGCCGCCGCGCTGCCCCCGATCCGCTTCGCCTGAACTCTCGAACCTCTAGCGGCGCGCGCTGGATTTGGTTTCCGGCGCCTCGATGCGGATGTAACCGACGCCGTTCTCGATCCGGATCGTGGTGCCGAGCGGTGCCGACAAGCGGCGCAGCCGCTCCAGAATCTTGTCGCCGCGTGCGCGCGAAGCCATGCGCGGGACGCCGCGATCGGCACCCTGGATATCCACCCCCAGGTCGATCGGATACAGCTTGATCTCGACGAGGTGTCCGCCGGAATAGCGGGTGATGGCGATCACCGATTCATACAGATTGGGGTCGGAAAAGGTGCGGGCGTTGCGCGCCTGGAGCAGTTCCGGGACGGTGCCGCTTTCGGGGGCTACGCCGAATTGTTCGTACATGTCCGGGGCAACGACATCGAGCGAGTTGTTCATCATCGCAAAGTTGCCGAGCGAGTAGAAGATCGGCTTGCCCTTGTAGATCTCGATCCCGCGCAGTTGGTGCGGTCCGTGCCCCATATAGGCGTCGGCCCCGGCATCGATCGCCTTGCGCGCCAGTTCGACCGCGAAATTCGCCGGCTCCTGAAAATCATTGCCCGGCTCGTGATTATGGACCGAATAGATCACGAAATTGCCGTTCTGCTTCGCCTGACGGATCGACCGCAGATTTTCGGACAGGTCGCGGGCGTTGAGCGTGTAGCGATAGTCGAGATATTTGCCGCCGGTGGCCCCCGGCGCGAAGCGGTTGCCGAACAGCGTCACGGCCCCGTCCTTGCGGCCATCGGTGCGCAGCGGGGAGCGTGCGGCGACGGCGCCGAGTGCCGCAAATTCCTCGGGCGTGACGAGCGCGGTTCGCACGGTTCGCAGGGTGTTGACGCCCGGGCGGCCGGCGACTTCGCCCACGGCGTCGCTCGCGCGCGACATCGGGGTGAAGGTCGAGGTTGCGGACACGATCGCGACCCGCCCTTGGGCGACATCGAGATAGCGCGGCGCGCGCGCGGCGCTCATGTTCATGCCCGTGCCGGACCAGACCAGCCGGGCGTCGGTCAGCCGCTGGCCGGTCTCGGCCATGCCCTCTACGCCCCAGTCGGTCGAATGGTTGTTGGCGTGGCTGACGATGTCGAAGCCCAACGCGGCGACATCGGCCGGCACGCGCGGGTCTGCGAGCATCCAGGTGCCGCCGGATTCGGCCTGCGCGACCGCCTTGGTCGTTGCCAGATCGAGCACGGTCGTCTCGAAATTGCCGAACGTGACATCGGCTTCGCGCAGCAGGCGGACCATGTCCGGGCTGCGCGCTTCCAGCGTCGCGAGCATCGGGCGCAGATAAATGAGGTCGCCGACCGCCGCGAGCGTGAAGCCGTCGCCCACCGGCGTCGTCGGGACGGGCGTGATGACGAGCGCGTCCTGCGCCGGGCTCGCGGTGAAGGGAAGCGCTGCGGCGAGCAGCAGGGCGATGCGGATCGTGGTCCGGCCGGCGGTGCGCACGCTCACTTCGCGCCCGCCGCGACCAGCAGGATGCCCAAGCCCACGCGCATGCCGCCGAGGCTGGCCCCCTTTTCGACATCGATCCATTCGTCGAGCGAATGCGCACGATCCCCCTTGCCGCCCGAACCGATCGTGATGGCGGGGATGCCAAGGCTCATCGGCAGGTTGGAGTCGGTCGACGACGAGGCCAGTTTGGGGGTCAGGCCATTGGCCAGCAGGACGCTGGTGGCGGCCCGCACGATCTCCGCCGAGGCAGGGGTGCTGCCCGCCGGGCGATCGCCAATCATCTTCAGCTCGGCGACGATCTTGCCCTCACGCGTGTCGCGCGCGGCGTTTTCGGCATCGACGCTTGCCTGCACGATCGCCTTGAACCGTTGCTCGACCTTGGCGAGCTCGCCGGGATCCTCCGATCGCATGTCGAACTCGACGAAAATCTCGTTCGGGATCGAATTGACCGAGGTGCCGCCGCCGGTGACGCTGGCGGCATAGGTCGTCTTTGGCGATTTCGGCACCGTGAGCTTGTAGAGTTCGCTCACCGTCTGGCCCGCAGCGACCATCGGATTGACCAGCCCGAATGCGCTGTAGCTGTGTCCGCCCGGTCCGCGATAGCTGACGCGATAGCGTTTCGATCCAACGCCGCCATTGACGACGCGCTGGGAGTCGGTCCCGTCCATCGACACGAACGCGCGCACGCGATCCTTGTACTTGCCCTTGGTGAAGAGGTAGCGGGTGCCGCGCAGGTCGCCCGGTCCTTCTTCACCGACATTGCCGACGAACAGAATGTCGAACCGGGTGCGGACAGCATTGGCCTTCAACGCGCGGGCATAGGCCGCGATCACCGCCAGGCTGCGCGTGTCGTCGCCGATCCCCGGGGCGTAGAGCCGCGTGCCCTCGCGCCGCACCGTCACGTTCGTGCCCTCCGCGAACACCGTATCCAGATGCGCCGCGAGCACGATGACCGGGCCACCCGCCGGGCCGGTGCCCCGAAACAGGCCGAGCACATTGCCCTCGCCATCGATCTCGACATCGCTGAGCCCTGCATCCTTCAGCATGTCGCGATAGGCGAGTGCGCGCTTGGCTTCCTTGAACGGCGGTGCCGGAATTTCGGTCAGCGTGACGATATCGGCGACGATCCGGTCATGCTCACGATCGAGTTGGGCCACGGCGGCGCGATAGGGGGCGCTGGCCAGCGTCGCCTTGGTCGCGCGGTCGCTCTGCGCATCCGCTGGCGGCAGTGCGCTGGCGGCCAGCAGTGAAGCGAGGACGTGAAGTGGTGCCATGAGCCAGCCTTTCGTTGATGGCGCTGCGCAGGGTAACGCGCCGTTCCATCTGGTCGTTATGACGATCCGTCGGTGGACATGCGAACCGGGGCCGTTATTTTCTCATCGGGTTCGCAATTGGCGATGTCCACCGTCTAGGGAATGCCGACGCAGTTACAGCGCGGCTGATACGGAGAGGGTCAGGGTCGGATAGGATGGACGACGCGCTGAATCCCGATCACGATCCCGTGCCCGAAGCCGAGCGGCTGGAGCAGCTTGTCGAGCGTATTACCGGCCCCGAGCCGCTGTCCGACGCGGCATTCGCGGCGATCCAGCATGATCCCGTCGGCTATGCATGCGCGCTCGAACTCGAC
Organism: uncultured Alphaproteobacteria bacterium; assembly: GCA_942493255.1. GTDB lineage: Bacteria > Pseudomonadota > Alphaproteobacteria > Sphingomonadales > Sphingomonadaceae > Sphingomonas. Next base: position 1,042,467 of record OW818683.1, read on the forward strand.
GTCATCTGGCACCTCACCGGTACGTTTGCGCCGCCACCGTCGCGGTGATCGTTGAACAAAAATGGGGCGAGCCGGTCCTGAAGATGCGCCAGCGCAATCGCCATGTGCTTCTGTACCATGCGCGGGGTGATCGATAGCCTTTCGGCAACATCGGGCGTCGGCATCCCGCTGTGGCGGCGTAGGGCGTACACCTCGGCACAACGCGGCGGGAGTTCGGCGAGCGCGGCGTGATAGGCCCGCTCAAGATCGGCGACACAGCGCGCCTGTTCCTGCGTCGGCGGTGCGGCGAACCAGTGTTCGGACACCGCATCGATTTCGACCGAGTCGCTCAATGGCGAACGCTGCCGCCGACGATCGATGATGATGTTAAGCGCGATGCGGTACAGATATCCCAGCGGGTTTTCGACCACCGCGTCCGATGGTTTGGTGTGATACCTCAGAAACGCTTCCTGGACGATATCGTCGACGTCGCTCGACCCGTTGGTTTTGGCGGCGACAAACAGCTTCAGCCTATGTTCGAACTCGCGAATGGAGGGGCGGATGCGCTGCATATCCGGATGCTGCCGCTCCGTCCGCAGGGCGTCCAATGCCGATGACGAAAGGGTTATTCTGAAAATGCATAGTGTAGTATTTACAGCGACTTGATGCGCTTGAATGCAACATTGCGTGCGCGTTCGACGCTCACGCTCAGGCCCGTGACGCGTCCGCTGCGGTCGCGCTGGAAGCGAAGGGTGGTGCCGTCGCTCTGGAACGCGTCGCGATAGACGGGTGCCAGCGGCTTTTCGAAATCGGGCCGACCCTCGATGCGCCAGACCAGACCGGTGGTTGAGGCCGCGATGTGATAGGTCGCGCCGACCTCGTCGCTGGTAAAGCGCCCGGCATAGTCGGCCGGTTTTACGGCATCCGCAGTTACCGGCGCGGTCCTCAGGAATACCGAAATATTGCCGTCGCGCCCGGTAATCTCGATCCGGTCGGGCGAAACCATGCGCGCATCGCTGCTGCGAAACCGCGCGGCGTCGAGCGGAATGCCCGATGCCTGATCGACGAACAGCCCGTCGAGCGTCCGTGCGGGCCGTTCGGGCGCCGCCGCGCCGGGCAGGTACAGCCCCGCGACCTGACGCGCGATCGCGGTATCGACGTTCGCCGCGTTGCACAGCATCGCGACCGACAGCCGCTCCGCCGGATACCGCCCCAGCCAGGCACGATAACCTGCGGTGGACCCGGCATGCCAGATTTCCTCGGTGCCCTTGAAGCTGTGATTGAACAGGCCCCGGCCATAGGTGATCCGGCGCCCGTCGCGCAGCAGGCCGCGCTCGGATAACTTGCTGGTGACGAACTGGCCCAGCCGCCCGCTGTCCAGCGCGCGGTTCCAGATCAGCAGGTCGCCGACCGTCGTCAACAGCCCGCCATTGCCATAGGCATTTTCGAACGGCATCTCGTTGACATAGGTGCCGCCCTGCCACTCATAGGCCTGGGCGCGGCCGGGCACGATCCGGCGGAAATCGTCGCGCCACTGGCTGTGGGTCATGCCGAGCGGCTCGAAAAACGTCTCGCGGCTGAACGCGGCCAGCGACTTGCCGCTGACGCGCCGCACCACTTCGGTCAGCAGATTATAGCCGGTGTTGGTGTAGCTCGACTCCGCGCCCGGCTCGAAATTGAGCGCGCGTTGGCGGGCGATTGTTAGGAGGACGTCGTTCTGCGTGTTCACCCGGGTGGTGCGCGGCCATCCGGCCAGGCCGAGCACGCCGCCCCAGTCGCGCAGGCCGCTGGAGTGATTGAGCAGCCGGTCGATGGTGATGACATGGCCATAGTCGGGCAGTTCCGGGATGACCGTGCGGACATCGGTCTCAAGCGTCAGCTTGCCCGCGTCGACCAGTGCGAGCACGGCCGCGGCGGTGAACTGCTTCGACACTGAACCCGCCTCGAACACCGTGTCGGGGGTGTTGCGGATGCCATGCTCGAGATCGGCCATGCCATAGGCGCGCGTGATCACCGACTGCCCGCCGCGCTCGACGCCAATGACACAGCCGGGCGCCGTGTCGCTGTTCCACTTGGCGAACAGCGGATCGACCTGCGCCGCCGATTGCGCGACCGACGGTCCTGCCACGGTCAGCGCAAGGCCGATCGCGATCCCGTTCGCGCCCATGCGGATCGACCGCGATACCGTCCGGCAACGTGAGTTCATGGCAATTTCCCTGTTCGCACGTTGCCGGTCCGATCAGAATTTGATCCGGGCGGAGGCCGAGAAGTAGCGGCCGATCTGATCGTAATGGATCTGACCCGTCGTCGTCAGCGGCGGATCGATGTCGAACACATTGTTGACGTCGAGCGACAAGGTCAAATTCTCAATCCGCGCGCGCATGCCCAGGTCGATATAGGTGTGCGCCGGGATCGCGTTGTTCTCGATATCCAGCAGGTGGTTCCACAGGCCGCCGCCAACATAGCGCAGGCGGGCGTTCGCGCTCATCACACGGTCCTGATAGGTCACGCTCGCCGTCGCGCGCCAGCGCGGCGTCCCGAACGGCACGGCTTCACCGACATCGCCGACATATTCGATCTCGCTGATGCCATCGTCGGTGGTCAGCGTGTCGACATAGGTCGCGAGCCCACGGAACTTCAGCGACCCCGGCAGCGATGCCGAAACACTGCTGAGCGGCAACTCGTAGGACGCCTCGAAATCGATCCCGCGCGTCTTGTATTCGGCAAGGTTGACGAAGGTTGCGAAGACGGTGGTGATCACGCCGTTCTGGCGGACGATCTGGTTGCACAGCGCAGTATTGCCGTTGGCGCAGCGGGTGACGATGTCCTGGCCGCTGAGCGTTGCGATTGCGCCTTTGATGCGGATGTCGAAATAGTCGATCGACAGGTTGAACCGCGGGATGAAGGGCGGCGACCAGGATGCGCCGATCGTCGTCGTCTGGCCGATCTCAGGATCGAGATTGGGGTTGCCGCCGCCATAGGTGACGATCTGGTAGGTGGTCTGGGTCACCGGATCGGCGATGTTCGACTGGGTGGTCGACCGGGTGTTGAACAGCTCGGTCAGGCTGCCCGACCGGATATCGCGCGAGCGCGAGACGCGCAGCAGCAGGTGATCATAGATCCGGTTGGTGAGGCCGAGCTTCCACGAATTCACGCTGCCGGTGTTGCTATAGTGGCTGTAGCGGCCGGCGGCGCTGAACTCGAGCTTGCTGAAATCCTGATCGAGCAGCGGCAACGCGACCTCGGCGAAGCCTTCCTTGACGTTGAAGCCGCCATTGATGGCGGAGAAGTTGAAGGTGCTGAACCCCTGCGCGGCAGAGATCGGATCAAGCCCGCTCGACCCGATCGATTCCCAGCGCGCCTCGGCGCCGACCGCGATCGACACTGGCCCCGCCCACAGCGAGAACGGGTCGCCGCGCAGGCTGACCGCCGCCGTGTCGAGCTTGGTGGTGTTGCGGACATGCGCTGCCGAAGAGAAGGCGTACGCCACCGCCGCCGGATCGGCATTGCTCTCACCAAAGATGTTGAGCGGGCGGCACGCGGTCGTGGGATCGGTCAGAGCGATGCGACAGATCGGGACGCCGCCAGGGCCGGCCACGACATCGATCGCGCGGTTGAAGTTGGTGGTGACCTTCTGATTGAGATAGCCGCGATCGTCCGACAGCTGGCCGTGGCCATAATAGGCGCTGTACCGCCATTTTCCGTCGCCGAACGCGCCGTCGATGCCGATCGCGGCGTCGATCGTTTCGCGGACATAGCTGAAGGTGCGATAGCCATAGTCCTCGAACACGCGGCCGAGGCGGAAACTCGTCTGGCCCGCGGCGATCATGCGATCGCGCACCGCCTGTGGCAGATATGGGTTGTCGCGCGACACGGTGATGTTGTCGCGGTTGCTTTCGGCGTAGAAGGGATATTCCGCCCACATCCGCGAATAGCTGCCATCGACCCACAATTTGGCGTCGCCCAGCTCGAAGCTCGCCCGCGCATAGGCGTTGACGCGCTCATAGGGCGCGGACAGCGCGGTCTCGTCGCGCAGGCTGGTGCCTTCGCCGCCGACCATCACCGCGCTGCCGCGCGGGCTGCCATAAACGAACGGGCGCAGCGTGCCGTCGCGTTCGAAGGTCTGGCCGGCGAGCACGCCGGTGGTGATCAGGCCGCCGATGCTGGCGTTGGAATAGTTGACGTCGCGCGCGATGACGAAGGCATGGGCCGAGCCGGTCGGGTTGGTGTACAGCGTGGTGCTGCCAAGGTTGGGCCGGGAATCGCGGTCGAGCACGCCTTCATCGTTGAAATACTGCGCGCCGATCATGAAATGGCCCGCGCCATCGGCAAAGCGGGTGCCGAACGTCGCGTCAACGCCATAGCGGAACAGGTCCGCGCGCGACGAAATGCCGCTCTGTGCGCCGACGGTCAGGCCGGTGAGCGATTCGTCCAGCAGGATGTTGACGACGCCGCCGACTGCGCCCGATCCCCATGCCGCCGATGCGCCGCCGGTGACGACCTCGACCCGGCTGATCAGCCCTTGCGGCACGGTGTTGAGGTCGCCCGATCCGGTGAAGCGGCGCCCGTTGAGCAGCGTCAGCGTGCGCGTCGAGCCAAGGCCGCGAAGATCGGCGGGCGACGAGCCGGACGCGGTGCCCGAGAAGTTGGTGACGGGCGTGGTCGATGCCCGGAATTGCGGAAGGTCGTTGAGGACCTGTGCGATGCTCGGGCGGTTGCCCTGCAACAGCGCGTCGCCGCTCAGCACCGTCGTCGGGGTCGGCGCATCGAACCCGGCGCGGTCGATGCGCGATCCGGTGACGACGATCGTGTCATCGCTGGCCGCTGCCGCTTCGGGCTGCGGATCGGCCTCGCCGCTCGACTGCGCGCGCGCGGGCGCGGCGATGACCGACAATCCGCTCGCTGCCGTGGCGAGCAGGACAAGTTTCTTCAGATTCCCGGTGTTCATGGCGTGACCCCCTTCGCTTGTTGAAAAGCAAGACGGGCGCCGTTCGCATTTGCGAACGCCGGGGCCGCGTGTTTTGGCGAGACGGTCGGCCGGGGCCGCGCGTCGCAGTCTGGTTGCAATCGTCCCGGCGGCGCCCCGTCAGAGGCCGAGTTTCTTCAGTCTGGCGTCGATCTCCGCCGAGATCGGAGTGTCACGCGCCGTGCGGGTGAGTCGTGTCCGCAACCGCGATGCAGCATTGCGATACGCCTGCCAACGGGTGCGGCGCGCGGTGCGGGTGGGGTAGGGCGCGGGCTGGTCGAGCTTCAGCTCCTCGGCTGCCAGCAGCGCCTCGACGATGTCCAGCGCGTCCCGAAGACCTTCGGCCCGGCCCGCTTTGAATTCAGAGCTTTCCATCGGCGGTTCCTAACCCGATCCGCCGATCGGCTAAAGCCGTCATGTCAGGCCGTATCAGGTGCGGCCAATCGGGATCATGATGGAGCGGCGACGAAGAATCCCCATTCGATCCAGCGCGGGCGCGCATCATGCCACAGGCGATCCACGTCCTCCCGTGTGAGCCCATCGCGCGCGCGAAGCTGCATCAGGGCGGTGTCGACGGTGCTGCCGGCCAGCATCGCGTCGAGCAATGCGTGCTGCATCGCGTCCAGCGCCACGGTGCGCGTAAGGTAATCGAGGCGGACCAGGGCGAAGTGGGAGGGTACCGGCGCGGGGAGCAACGGCGCCTCGCCACGCCGGACGGCGTGGTAGTAGCTGGCGACGGGGAAGTCATAGCTTCCGAGCGCGAATGCGGGTTGCAGGCGCAGCGCGTGATCCGCCGTCGCCATGGTCGCGAAGGTCTGGCCCTCATGGCCATCGGCATCGAACATCGTGAATGCGGCATATTCGAACCGGGCGAGGTCGATCATGAAATCCACCCACGCCTCCCGCGTCGCGCGGTCGGGGCGGTTCGCGTCCATCCAGCCGGGGAAGCGGCGGCCAAGATCATAGAGCGTATGCCGCTCGGGCGGGCAGTCGCGGATATAGTCGGCGACGAAATCGTCGAACAGCGCCCGTCCGAGCGCGTGGCACAGCGCCGGAAACTGCTCACGCATGCACGCGGCGAGACGCAGGAAATAGCCGCGCTGATAGATCGCGAGCCCGCCGGCCGCGCCGAGCCGGCCATCGCTCAGGAACAGCGCCTGCGCCGCGGGATCGGATGGATCGATCAGCGCATCGTGCATCGTCCGCTGTACGGCCGCGAGCGCGGTCATGCCGCGCCCTCGACCATGGTTTCCATCGCGCGTGGCACGATGAAGCCGACCGGGTTTGAAATGCCTTCGCCAACACCCGGCCCCGCCTCGGCCACCAGCGGCGTGGCATCGCCCGCCATATATCGCTCGGCCTTGCGCAGTTCGGCAAGGCAGGCGTCGAAATCGGGAATCTTGTCGTCCCATTCGAGCAGGGTCGAGGCGCCGCCGGTCCGGGCCCAGGCGATGCGGAACAGCTCCCACACCTCGGCGCGCACCGGTCGATCATGCGTGTCGATCACGTGCATGCCGAAATCCTGATGCCCGGCGAGATGCATCTGCACGACCCGGTCGCACGGGAACGCGTCGAGATAGGCGACCGGGTCGGTGCCGGCGTTGAAGCAGCTGACATAGACATTGTTGACGTCGAGCAGCAGGCCGCAGCCGGTCGCGTCGGCCAGCGCGCGCAGGAAGGTGGGTTCGTCCATCGTCGATTGCGCGAACCGGACATAGGAGCTGGGGTTCTCGAGGATCAGCGGGCGCTCCAGCCGCTCCTGCACCTCGATCACCCGCGCGGTGACATGCGCGAGGCTCTCCTGCGTCAGCGGCATCGGCAACAGGTCGTGCGAATTATGGCCGTTGACCCCGGTCCAGCACAGATGATCGCTGACCCAGGCCGGGCGAACCTCATCCGCCAGCCGCTTGAGCGATGCGAGATAGCCGCTGTCGAGCGGATCGGTGCTGCCGATCGACAGCGAGACGCCGTGCAGGACGATCGGATAGCGTTCGGCCACCGCACGCAGGATCGCGCGCGGACGCCCGCCCGAATCCATGAAATTCTCGGAAATCGCCTCGAACCACAGATCCTCCCGCGCACCCGACAGGATCGCCTCGAAATGCACGCTGCGCAGGCCCAGCCCCAGCCCCAATCGGGGCAGGGCCGCGAGCGCGTCGTCAGCTACAGCCACCGGCGCCGCTCATCCCGCTCGATCCGCACGCGGTCATATTGCCGCGCTCTGCATTGTCGGCCGAGATCCATAAATAGCTCGGCCCGGTCCCGGCAAAGGCCGCCGGCGGGCTGCCGGGCGTATCCGGGATCGGATGGCTGGCGGGAATCTTTCCTGCCGCCTGCGCAGCGAGCAATTGCTGTCGCGTTGCCTCCCAATTCGCCTCGAACACCGCGCGGGCGCGCAGCCAGACGCTTTGGCCCTGATTGGGGCCGTTGGTGCTGAAGCGCTCGGCATTGATTGGTGTCGCGCACGACCCCTGCGAGCGGCAGTCATTGGCGCCGGGATTGTTCATCTCCTCGTCCGTGCCATAGAGGCCGCAGCCGCCCTGGCCCTTGCACTCGTTCTGGACGTGGCAGGTATGGTCGGTGCCGGTCGAGCAATAGCCCTGTCCGGCACAGGCATTGGGCTGGCGTCCGGGCGCGCCGAGCGTCCCGAAGCGATCCGACCCGGCACAGGCGTTGAGGCCCATACAGGCATGGAGCGGCAAGCCTTCGGGCTGGGGGCCGATCACCCCGGAGCCGGGAAATGCCGGCTCGGCGGCATAGGGGTAGGGGGTCGGGACGGGCACGCCCGGCGCTGGGGCTGGTGAAGGCGTCGGCGTGGAGCAGGATGCCATGGGTCGTTCCTCTCGCTTGAGCGTCAGCGTTGCCGGGCCGCGATCCAGTACGGACCGACATCGGGCAGGTGCATCGGGACATTGTTGGTGCCGGTCTTCGAAATCGCGACGCCGACATAATAGATGACGTTCTTGAGCACGCCGATCAGGTCGCTGTCCGCCTTCTCGACCTTCACCGCCGCAGCCGTGGTGCCACCCGGCGCGAACAGGGCCTGGACATGGTCGACCACTTCATCGACGTCGAGCTGGGCGATCAGCGCATTGGCCGCCGCGATCGCCTTGTTGCCGTAATCGGTCAGCCCCTGGAACGACACGTCGCGGTCGCCGAGGGAGACATTCTCGAACGTCGGCCCCATCATCGTGCCGGCATAGTCGCCGGTGGTGATCGGGATCTGGCGGATCGTGCGGATATATTTGTCGAGCACCCAGATCATCGACCGGTGCAGCCCTTCGTTGAAGAACAGCTTCTGCTTCTCGGGCGGCACCAGATACACTGTCTCGGTCATCACCAGCATATACTGGAAGCACGCGCTGCAGAAATTGGCGATGTCGCGATAATATTCGGGATAGTTCGCCGCGAGCGGGCTGTCGGGCATATCGACCAGCACCCCGGCATCGAGCAGCGCCTGTTGCGTCATCGCGGGCTGGATCACGTCGGTCGGCGCGGGCGGCTCGGGCGGGCGCACCTCCTGCGTCCCCTGATAGTCGGCGAACTGCGCCTGCAGCGTCAGGAACTTCACATAATGCGACTCCTCGTCCTTTGACGGGTCGTCGTCGGGGCTGGGGCCGAGATCGGGGATCGGCACGCCTTCGCCCTGGTCGCAGATCGTGTCGATCGCGGTCGCGGCATCCTGGATCGATCGGATCGCGATCAGCTGGGTCGCGCCGGCATGGCTGTCCGACGCGTCGGGATAGACCGCCGCTGCCGCCGCGCCCTGCACCGGATCGGCCCAGCTGACTGCGGCGGGCGGCGCGGGCTTCCACGGGTCGAACCCGGCGGACGGATAGACCGTGTCGACGTTGTTCGGCGAGTAGTTATAGGGCTGGATCGCGTGATCGACCGAGCCGCGCTGAAAGTCGGAATCTGCGAGAAACTGGGTGCTGAGCAGGCAGCGGATATACGAATAGAATTGGCCGATCGTGTCCCAGTTGCTGTCCTGCGGCGGCGCATTCCACTGTTCGGGATATTCGATCTGCAGGAAGTGCCACAGCTGTTCGAAACCCAGCTTGGCGAGCGGAATCTGCACTGCGGTCTTGCCGTCCGGTCCCGCCGGCCCCTGCGGATTATGATAGGGCAAGCCGGTCGGGTAGGCGCCCGGCGCCTTGCCATATAGCTGCGGCATCACGCCCATCGACCACAGCACGTTCGACGACAGCGACATGTGGAGCATTTCCTCCACCGCCACGCTCATGATGATGCCGCCCGCCTTGTTGGCGAACAGCTGCGCATCGCTGATCGTTTCGCCGCTCTCGTTATTCCGGACGAGCGAATAATAGGTGTAGAGGTAGATCGGGATCGTCGCGAGTTCGATCTCGACCGCGGTCTGAAGATCGGTTCTCAGGCGGGTGAGTACCTGATCCCGCGTCCAGGTCGCGTTGAGCGTTGCCACGAACGCCTGTTCAGCGGGCGTCAGCGGTGTGACTGGATCCGGCATGTCCATGGAATCCCCCTCGGGTCCGAATGAATTTGGGAACCGGGGAACAAAAGAACGGACGCAAGCCCCGCTTGCCGCAGACATATAAGGACCTATTGGCGACGACAACGGGAAAGTTGTGTCCAAACAAATTCCGTTATGAATAAATCATTTTCCATGAAATCCCTTGCCACCTTGGCGATTGCGATCTTAAGTTCCTTCCAATCACATATCGAACGCGTTGACTGTCGAGTCCCGGCGTTTGCTTGATGATCTGTACCGTGCGTTGTCTCTCGGGGAATGATCAATGAGCAACCTGGCGGGAAAAGCCTATGGCATGAACGTTGTCACGCCGATGCGTCCGCGCGTGACGTGGATCAACAACTTCCTGTTCATGATCTCGCGCGCGCTTCCCGCGACCTTGTCGGGGCTTTTGGGCCTTGGCTTCATCCATTTCGCGCGATGGGTGATCATCCGGCGCGACCAATGGCCTCGGCTGGGTCAGCCTCCCGCCAACCTGCGTAACGATTACATGCTGTTTTGCAGCAACTTCAACGGCACATGGGATCAGTATATCGACGCCTTTGCCGATGGTATTCCGGGCGGGCTCGACCTGTTCTGGTATTCGAGTACCAAATATCCCAATTCGATCCCGATCACGCCGTTCAAAAACTACATCCGCGCCAATCAGGTCGACACCAGCTATTATTACAACGCGACGCCGGGCAGCGGGCAGCGCGACATCAAACTGGCGCTCAAGCTGTCGCATGACCTTGCGGCGATCGCCGCCAAGGCTGGCACGCTGAGCGATGCCGAACTTGCCTCTGCCTATGAGCGGCTGCTGATCGCCAATCAGGGTGGGCTGGGGTCGCCCGGCTACGCGCCGGTCGCGAGCTGCGACACCGCCGCAGCCGATCGCAACCGTGCCGATGCCGAACTTGGTCGCTGGGGCGAAGGCGGCACCGGCGGGATCGAGGCCGAGCGCGAGCTGGAGCCGGTGTCGGCCGACGTCATCATCGCCTCCAGCGCGAACGAAGATGCGGGCGCGCGCGATGCGGTGCGCGCCGCCGTCGCCGCCGCGCTCAACTCCACGCCGCTCACCGACGAAGTGCCCAAGGTGACCGACCCGCCGCCAGAGCCTCCGGTCGAGAAGGGGGAGAAGGCCGATGGCTAATATCGATGTCAGCACCTATTTCTTCACCGCCGCCGTGCCCGTGTGCAACGAAGGCATTGTCGAACATGACGGCATGAAAAGCTCGCCGATCCATGTGATCCGCGAGGTGTTCGAAACGCTGCCGACCGCACTGCAATCGCATGCGACCGAGGAGATCGGGCTCAACAGCCCATTTTCGCGCAATCTGCGGACGCATTTCACGCGGTTCGTGATCCTGGACCAGCCCTATTTCAACGGGCGCGATCACAGCAACGCGCTGGTGAATGCGGTGGCCAACACCGACCTGCTCGCGCCGCAGCCGGTCGATCAGATCACCTGCCCCTATATCTTCTGGACGATCGATTTCGACCTGCCCGATCCCGCCGGAACCGGTGAGCCGCGCCGCTATTTCGAAGAGCTTTGGAGCCAGATGGAGCCCGAGTTGCGGGCGATCTTTCAATATTGCTACGCGTTCGACACGGTGACCGATGCGGCGAGTTTCGCGACGTACATTCTGCGCTGCCAGATCGAAACGACGATGCCGTTCCATGATTATTGGTACGTGCCGCCCAAGCTCAGCCCGATTTCGACCACCGGCCTCGCGCTGATCCCCGGTGCGGGTGCGCTGATGCTGCTGGCCTCGCTGGTCGCATGCATCCTGCGCTGGACCGGGTGGCAGTGGGCGGCGGGGTTTGCCGGGTGGGGCGGCTGGAGCTGGATGCCCTGGGTCGGGCTGGTCCTGCTGATCGCCGGACTCGTGATCGATTATTACTGGATCCTGTGGAAGGGCAGGCAGCCCTATCCGGCGGCACCCGGCAGCGATCTGCGCAACGTGCTCAAGGGGCTGTATCTGCAACAGGCGTTCACGCGCTTCACGATGGAGCAGCAGCGCCGTGATCCGGCCGAATGGGGCGCCGCTTTCCGCGCATTCATCGCCGCCACCAAACCCGCTGATCTCGACGGGCCGACCCAGACCGCCGGCGTGATCCGCAGCAAGCTGTCGGGAGATGCGGCATGACCAACGCCACCAACACTGCGCCCGCCGCGACGTTGCTCGACCTCGCCGATATTCAGGGCGGGATCCTGCGCACCTATGGCGACGGGTTCCCCAAGGGGCGCAACTTCTACCTCACCGTTCGCGATGCGCGCAAAGGGCGCACGTTCGTAGAGGCGCTGCGGCCGAAGATCACCACCGCCGCGCGCTGGAAGGATCCCAACCGCCAGGAACCGCTGATGCGCACCCGCAACCCGCGCGTGAAGGATATCGCGCGGGCCGAGGGTGTGCCCGATTATCCCGGCCGGGTGCAACTGATGAAGCCCAAGGTGACGCTCAACATCGGCTTCACCTTCATGGGCCTGCTCGCGCTCGGCGTGCCGACGCGGACGTTGCGCGGGATGCCCGATGATTTCATCGACGGGATGGAGGCGCGCGCGGCGCTGCTCGGCGACGATCCGTTCCTCGACAAGCGCGATGCGGTATGGCGCGAGTCGAAGGGCGACAAGCGCGTCCACATCCTGCTGACGCTCTATGCCCAGCAAAACCCGGACGGCACCGCTTGTCCCCAGCTGGCGTCCGAAACCGACGCGATCGTCGCGCTGTGCAAGAAGTCGCGCGGTGGCGTCGTGCTGCTCGACGGGGTCGGGCCGGACAAGGCCAAGTGGCAGGAACTGTCCGCCGTGATGCGGCAGGACGGCGACGCATACTGGCCGACCAACAAGGAGCATTTCGGCCTGTCGGATGGCTTTGGCGACCCCGTCTTTTCCGGCCAGTTTTCGGGCGAGGCGGAGCGGGTGCGCGTCGCGGGTGGCGGCAAGCTGATGGCCGATGGCAGCTGGCAACCGCTGGCGACGGGCGAGTTCCTGCTCGGCTATCCCGACGAGGCGCAGGAGATTCCCGGCGCGGCGATGCCGATCGCTTTCAGCCGCAACGGCACCTTCATGGCCTATCGCAAGCTGCACGAGGCGGTCGGCACCTTCCACGCCTATATCGACGATCAGGCAACCCGCTACGCCACACTCTATCAGGTTCCGCAGCAGGAGGCGGTGGACACGATCAAGGCCAAGATGGTCGGTCGCTGGGAAGATGGCGTGCCGCTGATGGTCGCGCCGACCTATGCCGCGTGGCAGCGCTTCCGTGCCGATCTCGACGAGGCGCGGGCGGAGAAGGACAAGGCGAAGCTCGCCGAGATCGCGCTGAAGTTCACCAACTTCATCTACGCCTCTGATCCGGCCGGGTCGAAATGCCCGGTCACCTCGCATCTGCGCCGCGCCAATCCGCGCGACACGCTGGGGCCGACCTTCGACGCGAACGGCATGTCGAAGGACGGCAGCGCGATCATCAACCGCCGCCGCATCCTGCGTCGCGGTCTGCCTTATGGCCAATATGATGCCAGCGCGCCCGCCGATGACGGCGACCATGGCATCATCTTCATGGCCATCTGCACCAACCTGTTCCGCCAGTTCGAATTCGTGCAACAGCAATGGATGCAATATGGGCTCGATTTCAACGCGGGCAGCGATACCTGCCCGGTGATCGGCAACCATCCCGAACGCGACGATCCCAAGTTGGTCATTCCGGTCGATCCGGAGGTCGGGAAACTGCCCTTCATCTGTGACCGCGTGCCCCAGTTCGTCGAGCCGCGCGGCGGCGATTATTTCTTCATCCCCAGCATGACCGCGCTGCGGATGATCGGAATGGGGATCATCGACCCGACCTGATCGACCGAGAAGGAGACGCGCCGGTGCAATGGCTGTTCAACCTGCCGACCGCGATCTGGCGGAGGCTGTTGCTGATCCTCCAGGGGCTATGGGCGCTGCTGTGGCTGATCGGGGCGGGCATTGGCGCGCTGCTGCGCAAGGGCGGGACGGTCGGCAGCCGCCTGGGCGCTGCGATTGGCGGGCCGGAGGGCCAGCGCAAGGTGTTCGCGGTGCTGCGGCTGCTTCAGCCCAATCTGGTGATCAAGCGCCGCACGATCGTATCCTACCCCAATAACGGCATCACCGCGATCGCCACGCGCCGCAGCGACGTGACCGACATCCTGACGCGCGACGCGGATTTCGGCGTGGTCTATGGCCCGCGGATGGAGATGATCACCGGGGGCGAAAACTTCTTCCTCGGGATGCAGGACACGCCACGCTACACCCGCGACACCTCCAACATGCGGCTGGTGGTGCGCCGTGACGACGTGCCGGCGATCATTGTCCCGTATGTCTCTGCCAGCGCCGCCGAGATCGTCGCGATGGTTCCGGGCAAGATCGACGTTCCGCAGGCGCTGACCCAGCCGGTCGCGGCGGGACTGCTCGATCGTTATTTCGGGACGCCCGGCCCGTCGCAGGCGGCAATCGCCGAGTGGACGACGCTGCTGTTCTGGTATCTGTTCATCGACCTTCAGGCAGACCCCGATCTCGACGCGCGCGCCACAGCGGCGGCGGCGAGCTTTCGCGACTGGATGGACGGGCACATCGCCGCGCGGCGCGCCGGCCCGCCAAAGGACGATGTGCTCGGCCGCTGCCTCGCCATGGGCAGTGCCGAGATGCCGGGGATGCGCGACCGCGACATCCGCAACAATCTGATCGGCCTGCTGATCGGCGAACTGCCGACGCTGTCCGCCACCGCCAATCTCGCGCTCGACGAACTGCTGGACCGACCGCAGCAATTCGCCGCCGCCTGTGCAGCGGCGCGGAGCGGCGATGATGCCCTGCTCGCGGCCTATGTGTTCGAGGCGCTGCGCTTTCGCCCGCTCAACCCGGTGGTCTATCGCCGGGCGATGCGCGACACGTCGATCGCCGCAGGCAGACTGCGTCGGCGCAGGATCGTCAAGGACAGCATCGTCATGGCATCCAACCTGTCGGCGATGTTCGACCCGCTGGAGATCCCTGACGCGACCAGTTTTCGCACCGACCGGCCGTGGGAAACCTATATGCTGTGGGGCTATGGCATGCATGCCTGTTTCGGGGCACACATCAACCGCGCCGTGCTGCCCGCAATGCTCAAGCCGCTGCTCGCCCTGCCCAATCTGCGCCGCGCCGATGGCGCGCGCGGACAGATTGACAAGGCCGGCACGCCGTTCCCGCAGCATTTCCATCTCGAGTTCGACAGCTGAGCGGCCCCCGCGCCCCGCGGCGGGTGCTGGCAGAGCAATAACCAACGGGTTCGTCGATGCGCGCCGCATAAATCACGGTTCACCGGCGGGAGCGCCGTCAGACGTTCGGCTGGCATGATTTTGTGACGACGAATCAGGTACTTGAGCAGCAACCGGGCAATTGGACAGGCTCGACCGTAACGCGCTAGCAACGGTGGGAGATCGCGTCGAAATCGGCGGTCCGCGCGACATCGGTTGGAGGCTTTGTGGGCGATAGCATACGCATCAGACGTCGCGATCTTTTGGGCGGCACGATTGCTGCTTCGTTCGTGCCGATGACCGGGCTGGCGAATGCCGCGACGGTGAGCCCGCGCTGGCCAGCGGTGCCGCCGCCACCTGTCGCCAAACGCGATTATGTCGTTCGGCAGCTGGGGCGAACGCGCAACGATCCCTTCGCCTGGCTGAGATATGTTCCAGCGAAAGGCGCCCGTAGCCTTCCGACCATGCCGCCGATGATCCGCGCGCAGCTTGAGGCCGAGGCCCGCTATGCGACCAGCATGCTGTCCCCGCTCGCACCCAAGCAGGACGACCTGCTGGCGGCGATGCTCGACCGCGCTGGTGGTGGAGTCGAGGCGCCGGGCCTGTCGCGGGGCGTGTGGCGCTATGGCAGCCGGGTGCCGCCGGGCGGCGAACATACCGTGCATTATCGCGTCCGCCAGGACGGCACCGAAGAAATCCTGCTGGACGAGGGGCAGCGCGCCAAAGGCCATGCCTATTACCGTACGACCGGCCACCAGCCGAGCCCGGACCACCGCTATTTCGCCTGGGCGGAGGACATCGTTGGCGATGACCGGCACCGGATTTGCCTGCTCGATACGCGCACGGGCGCAGTATCGATCCGCGTCGAAGCCGATGCCTATGGCTATGGCGGTCTCGTATTCTCGCCGTCCTCTGCGTGGCTGTTCTGGATCTGGCGGGACGCGCGCAACCGACCGACGCGGCTCTATCGCACGGCGGTAGCGGGAGGCCCGCCGGCATTGGTCCATGAGGAAGCCGATCCCGCGATCTTCATGCAGGTCGGCAGGACCGCCGCGGACGGCTTTGTGCGGCTGACCCTGGCCGGCCCCGACACGGCGGAAGTCCGGTTGATCGCGGCGCGCGACGAGACTGCAGCGCCGCGCATCGTGCGCCCGCGCCAGCAGGGCGTGACGTATGAGATCGACGAATGGCGTGGCGCGTTGCTCATGGTCACCGACGCGGACGGAGCGTTCGACCGCAAGATCGTCCAGCTCGACGCCGGGTCCTTCACCGCCGGCGCGACGCTGGTGCCGCACCGCCCCGGCGTGCCGATCCTGGCGATGATCCCCTTTGCCGATGCCCTTGTTCGGCTCGAACGCGAGGATGGCCTGCATCGCGTGATCGTCCGGCAAGCCGATGGGCGTGAGCAGGCGATTGCCTTTCAGGAGGCGGCCTATGCGCTGGAGGTGCCGGAGGCGCAGGATTATCGCGCGACATCGGTTCAGATCGTCCATCAATCGCCCGTCCGGCCGCGACGCTGGCTGGACGTCGATCTGGCGACCGGGCGCCAGACGCAAGTCGCGGCCGAACGCCTGCGCGGGTTCGATCCGGACAAGTATGTCGTCGAGCGATTGAGCGCGAAGGCGCCGGACGGGACGGACGTGCCGATCACGCTCGTCTCGCGACGCGATGCGCCGAAAGACGGCAGCACGCCGCTCTTGCTGTATGGCTATGGCGCGTACGGCGTTTCGAGCGACCCGGTCTTTTCGCTACCGGCGACGGTACTGATCGATCGCGGTTGGCGGTTTGCGATCGCACATGTGCGCGGCGGGTCCGAAAAGGGGCGGCGCTGGTTTCTCGACGGGCGACGCTTCGCCAAGCGCAATTCGATGACCGACTTCGTCGCCTGCGCCCGGACGCTGTGCAGTTCGGGCTATAGCGCGCCGGGGCGGGTCGTCGCGTTCGGACTGTCCGCAGGCGGCCTGCTGGTGGCCGGGGCGATGAACCTCGACCCGTCTCTGTGGGGCGGGGTGATCGCCAAGGTTCCGTTCGTGGACATGCTCAATACGATGAGCGACGGCGACCATCCGCTGGTGCCGCTGTTCCGACCGGACTGGGGCGATCCGCTCGCCGACCCCACGGCCTATGACTATATCGCCTCAATCTCTCCCTATGAAAATGTGCGCCGGGCAGCCTATCCGCCGCTGCTGTGCACGGCGGGGCTGAAGGATGATCGCGTCAGCTATTGGGAGCCGGCCAAGCTGGTCGCTCAGGTCCGCCAGCGCTCGATCAGCGGCAATCCCGCCATCCTGCTCGTCGATCCCGATGCGGGCCATCAGTCGAGCGGCGACCAGCGCGCCGAGTTCGACGAGATGGCCCGGTTCTGGGCGTTCGCGATGAACTGCGTACGCTAGGCGGCGTCGAAGCTGGCGAGGAAGGCGGCGAGGTTGCGGGGCAGGGCTTCGCAGAGATAGCCGCCCTCCTGAATGATCGCGGTGGGACGGCCGAAGCTGGCGATCAGCGCGGCGGCCCGCTCGAAGCCCCGCGTGGTGACGGCCATCGCGCCAATCGGGTCGTCCACCGCCGCGTCCAGGCCAAGCGAGAGGATCAGCGCGGGCGGGTCGAACTGCGCAATGCGGTCCAGGCTTTGCGAGATCGCGTCGAGGAACACTTCATCCGCCGACCCCAAGGGCAGCGGCAGGTTGAGGTTGTAGCCTGCACCCGCGCCGGTGCCGGTTTCGTCGGCATAGCCCGTGAAATAGGGGTAATAGTTCGACGTTTCGGCATGCAGCGACACCACCAGCACGTCCGGCGAGTCATAGAAGATCGCTTGCGTGCCGTTGCCGTGATGCACATCGATATCGAGGATCGCGGCAGACCCGCGCGCGGCGACGACCCGCTGGGCGGCGATCGCGGCGTTGTTGAGGTAGCAGAAGCCGCCGGCATGGGCGCTGGACGCATGGTGGCCCGGCGGCCGCGTCAGCGCGTAGGCAGTCTTGCCATCCAGCGCCGCATCCGCCGCATCGATCGCCGCATAGGCCGCGCCGGTGATCGCGTCCCACGTCCCCGCGCGCAGCGGCGTAGAGGTGTCGGCCATGTGATAGCCCAGCTGGCCGAGCAGCCCTTCCGGTCGCCGGTGCGGCGTCCAGGGTGCGAATTGGGTTGGCAGGATTTCCTCGATGGCCGGATCGGCCGCGATTGCGCGCGCCCATCCGCCGGACAGCAGGTCGAGATAGCCCGTATCATGCACCGCTGCGATCGGGTCCATGTCATGCGTGCGCGCATCGACCAGCGCGTAACCGGCCTCAACGACCGCCGTCATCAGCACCTCATAGCGGCCAGCCGATTCCGGGTGATCGATCGGGTTTCCACGGCGGTAAAAAATACGGGGGTCGTGACGCGTCGCGGCGGACGAATGATAGACGAGCATCGATGCTTCCTGTTGGGCGTTGTCCAACGCTAGCGCCGCCAGGCGCGGCCTGTCCAAGATCGCTCGATGTCGCCTAAGCCTATGATCTTCGGCCTATTTCATGGTCCTTGCCGCACAACCGTCAGTGCCGGGCCGCAATATGCGTCCAATGTTCTATATGAGCCCCGCGATCAGTGCGTTCTGTTGAAGTTGCTTGCGGTGGCCACCCCGCTCACACGCTGCTCAGTAACAGACTGGTTTCGCTATTGGCCACGCCGTCGATCATCCGGACTTCGCGAAGGACGCGATCAAAATCGGACAGATTGGCCGTCTGGATATCCGCGACGAGATCCCAATTGCCGTTGGTGGTATGCAGCCGCCGGATTTCAGGGATCCCGCGCAAACGCTGCACCACCTGCGTCGTGGATTTGCCGATGACCTCGATCATCATCACCGCATGCACGGTCAGATCGTCATAATCCTCACGCATGCGGACGGTGAACCCGAGGACGGCTCCGGTTGCGAGCAGTCGGTCGATCCGGTTCTGAACCGTGCCGCGCGCGACACCCAGCGCCTCCGCCAAGCTGGTCAGCGGTGCGCGGCCATCGCTTCGCAAATGCGCGATGATGCGACGATCGAGATCGTCCGGGACGTATTTGGCGACATGCATGGATTGATTCCTGCGCAGGTTGGTCTGACGATCTGTACAGTCGGGCTGATCATTCTGCCCAGATAATGAAGCTTTTTAGCGCAGCATTGCGATTTCGCCAGCGCAGGCACGCGGCATAGCATTCTCGGCACCACGCACCTCACAAAGGAAATGCCATGCCGCCGGCCCCCTCCGAACTCGCCTTCGTCCCCTTTGTCAGCGTCGAAAACATGATGCGACTGGTGCACCATCATGGCATCGAGCCGGTGTTGCGCGAACTGACCGATGCGGTCGAACAGGACTATCGGCGCTGGGCATTGTTCGAAAAGGCGCCGCGGCTCGCGTCGCATTCGCGCGAGGGCGTGATCGAATTGATGCCGACATCGGATGGTGAGGTGTTCAGCTTCAAATATGTAAACGGCCACCCCAGCAATACGGCGAAGGGGTATCAGACGGTCGCCGCCTTTGGCCTGCTGGCGCGCGTAGACACCGGCTATCCGATCCTGCTCGCTGAAATGACGCTGCTGACCGCGCTGCGCACTGCGGCGACGTCGGCGATGGTGGCCCGTTACCTCGCGCCCCGTGACGCGCGGGTGATGGCGTTGATCGGCAATGGCGCGCAGGCCGAATTTCAGGCGCTGGCGATGAAGGCTGTGGTCGGCATCGACACGATCCGGCTCTATGACATCGACCCGCAGGCGATCGAGAAGGCCGCACGCAACCTGGAGGACAGCGGCCTGACCATCGTCAAATGCGGCAGCGCGCAGGAAGCGATCGAGGGTGCGCACATCGTCACCACCTGCACCGCCGACAAGGCCTATGCCACGATCCTGACCGACAACATGGTCGGCGCCGGCATTCACATCAACGCGATCGGCGGCGATTGCCCGGGCAAGACCGAATTGCACAAGGACATTCTGAACCGCGCCGCGACCTTCGTCGAGTTCGAGCCGCAGACCCGGATTGAGGGCGAAATCCAGCAGATGGATGCCAGCTATCCCGTCACCGAATTTCACCAGGTGCTGGACGGCAGCGCGCCGGGGCGTCGTGACGCGCGCCAGATCACGCTGTTCGACAGCG
This sequence comes from uncultured Alphaproteobacteria bacterium, assembly GCA_942493255.1. Lineage (GTDB taxonomy): Bacteria > Pseudomonadota > Alphaproteobacteria > Sphingomonadales > Sphingomonadaceae > Sphingomonas. The sequence continues at coordinate 1,062,268 of OW818683.1, forward strand.
TCGGCTTTGCGACGGAGGATTTCTCGGCCCTGCGCTATATCCACGGCAAGCTGGACGGGACCGACTTCTTCCAGAAGATCGACATGCTGGCTGACCCGGACGATCCCCGCGATTTGTTCGGCATGCTCAAGCGCGCGGCCTGATCCGGGCGCGCGGCCGCCGCACTCAACGCTGCGGGATGGGATAGCCGCGGAAGGGCTTGAGTTCCTGCATCACGACATGGCTCACCATCTTCTCGACCCGGTTCTGCGGGGCGAGAAGGCGGTGGGCAAAGCCCTGCCACTCGCGCACGTCGGACAGCAGGAACTTGACGATGTAATCGAACGGCCCATTGACGCGCAGCACCTCGATCACTTCGGGCATCGAGATCAGCAGCGCGTCGAACTGCGCAAGGTCGTCGGGCACGTGCGACGCCATCGAGACTTCGGCCACCATCACGAAGGTGGGTCGCACGCGTTCGATCGCGATGGCTGCGTGATAACCGAGGATATAGCCCTGATCCTCAAGTTGTTTGACGCGAGCGACGCAGGCGCTGGGCGAAAGCGCAACGCGGTTCGCCAGTTCGCGATAGGTAATCGTGTTGTCGGCCTGCAGCTCGTGCAGAATCTTGAGGTCGCGCTTATCGAGCTGCACGAAATTCCTTTCAACGGCGCCGGGGCGCGCCGGATCAGGCATCTTTTCCCGCCCCGGCGCGACGCGGCAAGCACAAATTTCTGTGCGGGCAGGCAGCGGCTACGGTGCGACAGCGAGCGGTGGTGACCCGTGCCAGCCGCATCGACGCGAATATTTCGCGGAAGTGACCAGCCTGTGACGCACAACGTTCAGTAATTGCCGCGATCAAGCTGCGAAAAAGCCGGATATTCGAGCTATTTACGTTAGTTTCCAATGACGTGCCTTCGCCGCACAGTTGCTGGACATGCGGCCCTCCTTGTCTAGCCTGAACCCTGCCAGGCGCCGCGGGGGAAACCCAGCGTCGGACTCGCTCGAACGGCCGGCCTTGGCGGGGCGGCGCGTTAAAGGAATGTCGGCGCAAGACCGGACACGCCGCACGCGGGGAGCAGACACAGGACGAAGCGATGGACGGGTGCGTCCGTCGCCACACGAAGGGGTGGGACATGATCAAGCGATTCTCGACGACGACCGCGCTGGCAGGAACGCTGCTGACGCTCACAATGCCGGCTGCGGCGCAGACCACGGCGCGCGCGTCACAGGACGAGGTGACCGACGCAAGCGACGACACTGAGATCGTTGTCACGGCCAACAAGCGCGAGCAGTCGGCGCGCGACGTCAGCGGTTCGGTCTCTGCAGTCGGGCAGGCAACGCTCGAGCGTCTGAATGCGCAGAGCCTGTCGGACTATATCACCCGCGTTCCGGGCGTGGTGTTCAACGACTATCAGCCCGGCGTGTCGGAAGTGGTCATTCGCGGCGTGGCATCGACCACCTATCACGAAGCCAACCAGTCGACGACGGGCTATTACCTCAACGAACTTCCCTTGCTGGAGCCGGGCTTCCCGCTCGTCATCCCCGACATCGACAGCTTCGACCTGAATCGCGTTGAAGTGCTGCGTGGTCCGCAGGGTACGCTGTTCGGGTCGTCATCGCTGGGCGGCGCGATCAACTATGTCGTGAACGAGGCGGACGCGACCAAGTTCGATGCGGGCGGCGAGGGAATGGTCTCCACCACCAAGCGCGCCGACGGCCAATTGAGCTACGCCGCCAAGGCGATGATCAACGTGCCGATCATCGACGACAAGCTGGCCGTCCGCGTCGTCGCGCTACAGCGCGTCGATGCCGGCTATCTCGACAACACGCTGTTGGGCCGCAAGGGCAGCAACGACCTGCGCGTGCGCGGCCTTCGCGGATCGATCGTGTTCACCCCGGCAGAGGGCACGCGCATCTCGGCGCTCAGCATGTACCAGGAATATGATCTGGACGATCAGACCTATGTCCTGTTCGGGCCGCCGCGCACCTATGCCCGCGCGACCAACGTCGCCGAGTTCCAGTATACCCAGGTCATGCTGCACAGCCTGCGGCTGGAACAGGATCTGGGCTTCGCGACGCTGACGGCGGTCGGCAGCTATACCGAAAAGAAGAACGATCTGGCGTTCGACAATTCGGTATTCGGCGGCAATGATCCGCGCACCAACACCCCGGCGTTGGCGACCGGCTTCGGTACGTCGGAGACCCATTATGGCGAAGTGCGCCTGACGTCGCCGGACAAGGGCCGGTTCCGCTGGCTGCTGGGCGCCAACTATACCCGAATGCGATCGACGGCGACCGATGCGACGTCGATCCAGGGCATCGCGACCTATATCGATCGCAACCCCGCCCTGTTCGGGGGACAGTCGGGCGCCACGCTCGCACCCGGCGACTTGGCGGAACGCACGGTGAGCAGCAACCGGGTCACCGAAAAGGCGGTCTTTGGCGAGGCGTCGTTCGACATCGTCGATACGCTGACGCTGACGCTCGGCGGCCGTCTGTTCGAATATCGTTCGCGCCCGCGGCTGCAATATCTGCCCAACGCAAATCTGATCGCGCCGTTCGATTACGCCCCGGCCGCCCAGAAAAAGTCGGACTTCATCCCGAAGGTGTCGCTGGCGTTCCAGCCCAGCAGCAATATTCGTATCTATGCGCTGTATTCAGAAGGGTTCCGCATCGGCGGCGTCAATGTGTTCTCGCTGGCGACGCCCGGCCTGCCGCTGACATATGATGGCGACACCACGCAGAGTTACGAAGTTGGCACGCGGATCGACCTGGTCGGCGGTGCGCTGACGCTCGACGTGACCGCCTATCATATCGATTGGAACAACATCCAGGCGCGCCTGTTCACGCCGGTCACGTTCCGCTCCTACACGACCAATGGCGGCGGCGCCGACATCGATGGCGTGGAACTCAGCCTGACGATGCGTCCCACGCGCAACATCACCTTTGGCTCCAACGTCTCCTACAACAACGCGCAGCTTTCCAGCCTGCTGCCGGATTCGTTCGCGCCCGGCGGCGGCTATGCCAAGGGGAGCGTGTTGCCGGGTGCGTCCGACTGGACCATCTCCAACACCCTCGATTTCAGCTTCCCGGACAGCGGGTTGAAGCCGCGCTTTGGCATCGCGCACCGATATCTGTCGAGCGCGCCGGTCGCGTTCGGCGCGACGCTGGAGAAAGGCGACTTCAACATCGTGGATCTGAACGGGTCGGTCACGGTGGCCGACAAGATCGAACTGGGGCTGTTCGCCAAGAACCTGTTCAACCAATATGGCATCCTGAACGCGCCATTCTCGTTCGCCGGCTCGGTCACACGGCCCCGGACGATCGGCGCGACAATCCGGCTGCGACTGGATTAACCGCTCGGCGGCGGTCGCGGGCTGTTTGCCGGCGACCGCCTGCGCGCCTCGACGCGATCGGGGGGGCATGGCGGCCGCATGAACGTGCGTTTCGACCGTGTGAGCAGGGATGCGAAGTTGTCTCATCTCGATCCGTGGATCGCAGAGACAGCGTAAACTCAGCACGCCTCCCGAAGGCAGGTCGAAGCTCAACGGGATGGTCCGTAGAAAACGATGGTAAAGCCGCGTTCGGCGACACACGCACACACGGCTTTGGCCCTTGCTACATCTGTAGCAGAAGCCTGTGTAAAACCATGTTTTTCAGAAATGCCCTAAGGCCTTCAATGCCTTAGGGTGTCTGGTGCCAGAAGAACACTCCCATCGGCACCCAAGTAGCTGATTTCCTACGCGAATTGGCAGTGGGAAATCACCGGCACCATCAATAGCACCATCATATCTTCTGGAAAAGGCTGGATTTCCACGGACCAAGCATATGTAGCGCCGGAACGAAGGCGTGTCGGTTGGTGCAGCACTTGATCAAGAATAGCTTGCTCGCGCCCAGCAATCCCGATCGACGGAAAGGAATGTCCCGCTGGAGCAAATCGCGCGTAGTTGATCATGCGCCCTGATCGTTCACGAACGGGATGCGACCAAAGAAGAACATCAGGCCGGTCGTTCAAGCGAGTCTATGATCGGGCAGTCGGGGCGGTCGTCACCGCAGCAGCGTGCCGCCAGATCAAGCAGCGCTCGCCGCATTTTTTCGAGCGCCTCTGCCTTGCGGTGTAGTTCCTCGGCGCGCGCGGTCGCCAGCGACTTAACGTCGGCCGACGACCGCGCGCCGTCGTCCCACAAATCAAGCAGCGTTCTGATCTCTTCGATAGGGAAGCCAAGGTCGCGGGCGTTGGCGATGAAGCGCAACCGATGCATGTCGGCGTCGGAATAATCGCGGTAGCCGCTGTCCCGGCGCGGCGGTGCCGGGACGAGGCCGATCTTCTCGTAGTGCCGGATCATCCGCTGCGAGACGCCGCTCGCCTCCGACGCGGGTCCGATTTTCATAATTTCACCCGGTTCAATCGCAGGGCATTGAGGACGACGGTGAACGAAGACAGCGCCATCGCCGCGCCAGCGAACATCGGCGACATCAGGATGCCGAACGGGGGATAGAGCACGCCCGCCGCAATCGGTACGCCGAGCCCGTTGAAGAGGAACGAGAAGAATAGATTCTGGCGGATGTTGCGCATCGTCGCATCTGCCAGTCTGCGTGCTCGGACGATCGCGGTCAAATCTCCACGGGTCAGCGTCATCCCCGCACTCTCGATCGCCACATCGGTGCCCGTTCCCATCGCCAGCCCTACGTCCGCCGCCGCCAGTGCGGGCGCGTCGTTGATGCCGTCGCCGGCCATCGCGACCTTCGCCCCGGCCGCCTTCAGTTCGCCAACGATACGCGCCTTGTCCTCTGGCCTGAGATCGGCACGAACATCGTCAAGGCCGCCGACCGCGTGCGCGACCGCGTCGGCAGTGGCCCGGTTGTCGCCCGTAAGCATGATGACTTTCAGACCCTCGGCGCGCAGCGTGGCGATCGCCTCGCGGGCATTGGCGCGGATCGGATCGGCGACAGCGAGCAGTCCTGCCGGCGACCCGTCGATGGCGATGAACATGACCCCGGCTCCAGTCTTCCGGTGCGGGTCGGCAGCGGCCTCCAGCGCGGACGGATCGGCGCCGACGCGGGTCATCTGCGTAGCGTTGCCGATCGCGACGATGCGGCCATCGATCACTCCGCTGACACCCAGACCGGTCTGGGATTCGAAGTTATCCACCTTTCCAACGATGGCGCCGCGTTCCGTCGCGGCCGTGACGATGGCGTGTGCGAGCGGATGCTCGGATTGTGCCTCGACCGCAGCGGCCAGACCAAGCAAATCGTCCTGGTCGAACCCCGGCAGGGCTTGGGTGGCAACGAGCCTCGGCTTGCCTTCGGTGATCGTGCCGGTCTTGTCGATCACGAGCGTATCGACCTTTTCCAGCGCCTGTAGCGCTTCAGCATTCTTGACGAGGACGCCAGCATGTGCGCCGCGACCCGTGCCGACCATGATCGACATTGGGGTGGCGAGGCCGAGCGCACACGGACAGGCGATGATCAGGACCGCGATGGCATTGAGCAGTGCATGGCCGAAGCGCGGCTCCGGCCCTACGAAATTCCATACGATGAAAGCCGCGATCGCGATCGCGACCACCAGTGGCACGAACCAGCCCGAAATGCGGTCGGCAACCGCCTGGATCGGGGCGCGGCTGCGCTGTGCCTCGGCAACCATCCGCACGATCCGTGCAAGCATCGTGTCCGCGCCCACCGCACGGGCTTCCATGACGAGGCTACCAGTGCCGTTAACGGTTCCGCCGGTCAGCGCGTCGTCAGCCGACTTCCCGACGGCTAAAGACTCACCGGTGAGCATCGATTCATCGACCGACGAGCGCCCTTCGATAACTATGCCGTCAACCGGGATTGCATCGCCCGGCCGGATGCGCAGCTTGTCACCCGCCGCCACGTCACCGAGCGACACTTCCTCCTCCGAGCCGTCATCGCGGATGCGGCGCGCGGTCTTGGGCGCAAGATCCATAAGCGCGCGGATCGCGCGCCCGGTCGCCGCGCGGGCGCGCAGTTCCAGCACTTGCCCGAGCAATACCAGCGTCACCACGACGCCCGCTGCCTCGTAATAGACCGGCACCATGCCGCCGTGCATACGGAAGGTGGGCGGGAACAAGTCAGGCGCGAAAGTCGCGACCAGACTGTAGAGGAAAGCGGCACCGACGCCGATTGCGATAAGCGTGAACATGTTGAGGTGCCACGTCCGGATCGACATCCAGCCCCGCTCGAAGAAAGGCTTGCCCGCCCACAACACGATCGGCGCAGAAAGCGCGAGTTGAACCCAGGGCGACGCGGCGGGGCTGACGATCTCGATGCCCAGCATCTCGGCGACCATCGACACGATCAGCAGCGGCACTGCGAGCGCGGCGGATACCCAGAAGCGGCGGGTGAAGTTGACCAGCTCCGGATTGGGCGCATCGTCGAGCGACGGCTCCTCCGGTTCGAGCGCCATGCCGCAGAAAGGGCAGGTGCCCGGTCCCTCCTGACGGACTTCGGGGTGCATCGGACAGGTCCAGATCGCGCCCGGCAGCGCCTTGGGTTCCGGACGCGGGACATCGCTCAGATATTTGTCAGGGTCGGCGACAAATTTGGTCCGACAGCCAGCACTGCAAAAATGGTAATCTTCGCCGTCATGCGCGGCATGATGCGCGGTTGTCGCGGGATCGACGGTCATGCCGCATACGGGATCGGTGACCGCCGACGTCGAGGGCTGGGTCGCGCAGCAGCTGTGTTCGTCATGAGCGTTATAGTCGGCATGGGTCATCGAGTCGTCCTCCATGACCCGGCAATAATGTCTGACATCATGTCAGGGTCAAGCCGCTTATTTTCGAGCCGCCAGCCAAGTGTCGATTTCGGCGATCTCCGCGCGCTGATCTCGGATGATCTTCTCCGCCAACGCCCGCGCCTCTGGATCGTCACCGTGGCGCAGTTCGGTTTCGGCCATGGCTATCGCGGCCTGATGATGCCCCTTCATCTGCCGCATGAAATCCGTGTCGGCCTCGCCAGTGTACTTTGGCATGTTGGCCATCATGTCGTTCATCGACTTCTTGTACCCCTGGGTCGCCGGCGGGTCGCCGGGGCTGGCGGCTGACATGTCCATCGGCATCGTTCCGTTGGCGGCCGACGTGGCGGCCATATCGTGCGCGCTATTCTGCTGCGCATTGTCAGAACAACCTGCCACCGTCAGCGACCCGACAAGCAATAGCGGGATTGCAAGATTCTTCATGGCTTTCTCCTAAGATCCACCACAACGCCCGGACGGACGATCCGTGCCAGTCAATCAACCGGTGACAAAGTTCCAAGGATCGCCACGACAGCGAGGATGAGCACCGCCGCCACCGTCTCGACCAGGATCGCCAGCCGCAATCGGTGCTGCGCGATGGCCTGCCTATCGCCGCCCAATGCCATCTCCAGGGTCGGCACGAGCCGCCAGCGGTTGAATCCGGCCAGAGCAAGCATGACGCCAAACAGGATGAGCTTCAGCACAAGTAGCTGTCCGTATGATGTTCCAAATGTCGTGGAGAGACCTTCGATCCCGACGATCGCGACAAGGTTGATCGCTCCGCTGACGACGATCGCCGCGACGATGATCCCACCGATGCCGGAGAAGCGTGCCAGCGCGGCGAGCGCCGTTCTCGCCGCGCCCGGCGTCGCAAAGTCGAGCAGCAGGAGCCGCACGAACATCGCCAGCGCTGCAATCCACAGCGCGCCTGCAACCAGGTGAACGATGTCGCTGCTGCGGTGCGCCCAGCCCAGCGCCGCTTCGGATGCGCCGGCATGACCGGTCCAGGCTAGCGAACCCAGCGCAACAATCGCCAGCGCGGCCGCAACCGACCTGCTCGCCCGCCCGGCGAGCTGGAGCGCCGCCAGCAACGCGAGCGCTGCGGCGCGAACGATATGAGAGATGCCCATCGACGTTTCAAACGCCATGAACGTGAGCATTTCCCGATCCAGTATGGCCAGGTCGTAGCCAGTCATGGCCAGGGACGTCGCAGCAAGCTGGGCGATCGTGATGACTACGCCTAGTATGGCCAGCCAGCCTATTACACGTCCGCCAATCGCCGGCGCATGTCGACCGAGACCGCCACCCATGGCGAGGCCCGCCAACAGCATGAGATCGGCATAGGCGGCGAAGCGCAGGCCGATCGCCACCCAGTCGCTCATGATCAGCGGACGCTGAAGCTGTGCTGGCCGGTGATGCGATGCGTGTCCGCGCCAATCACGACCCAGTCAGCGCGGTAGCTGCCCGCAGGCAGCGGTTTGGCCGAGGTGAGGATGATCGACTTGCCATCGGCGGAAACGGCGCTGGTGACGCCCGCCATCTTCATGTCGGGATGGTTCGCCATTCCCGGCATCCCGGTCATGATCAGCGTGGCAGTGGAAAGCTTGGGCGTCAGGCGCTCGCTGAAGGTCAGCGTGATCGTCGTCGTGCGCGCGACCGTTGCGTTCGCGGCGGGCGTCGCTGTGACCAGCTTGGGATGTGCGAACGCGGTGGTAGGGATCAGCACCATGGCGAGGGCGGCGAGGGCGGCGGCGAATGGATTGAACTTCATCTCGAACTCCTGTGATATGTTCCCAATACGCAGTACCGGTTTTTACCCCTCAAACCGGCGTAGTTGAGGGATCGTGCATTCTCATACGTATGGGAAGCAGCGGATTACGAGGCAGTCATGCAAACCAATATCGACGATGCCCTTCAGCGGCTGGCGACAGGAACGCCGCATCGGGGTCTGGCGGGTCTGGAAGACCGAGTCCTGAATGCGATCGCGCAACAGCCGGTTGCTGGTATTGGGGCTGGCGCGACATTGGGAGCGATGGGCCTCGCACTGGCGCTCGGCGTTCTCAGCAACGTCGTTCCATCGACCGATGCGCAGGCCGCGCCGGTGCTGTCGCCTTTGGGCGCGTCCAGTCCGCTCGCGCCATCGACATTGCTGGGCGCGACGCGATGAACACAAGGCGCACCTGGGTTATCGTATTTCTGGCTTTCCTGGCCGCGCTTTTCGGGGTGGTCGTCGGGCGATACGTCATCCAACCTACAGCCCAGCCCGGAGCGGAACTCCATGCCGTCCTGCACGACCAACTGAGTCTGGACGCGACGCAGGAACGGCAGCTGCATGTACTTGAGGAAGCCTTTGCCGTGCGCCGTCGCGCGCTCGAACTCGAAATGAAGGCCGAGAATGCGCGGCTTGCGGAAGCCATCACCGCCGAGCATGGCAATGGCCCGCGCGTCGCCGCCGCAGTCGATGCTTCGCACCGCACGATGGGTGAACTCCAGAAGGAAACGCTGGCCCATATCTTTGCAATGCGGGCGCTGCTCAAACCTGATCAGGCGGCGAAGTTTGACGCCGCAGTGACCAAGGCACTGACCGAAGACGCACGGTGAACGACGCACTTGCCGACCGCACGGACGGCGAGCTGGTCGCCCTGTGCCTTGGTGGAAGTCAGCTGGCGTTCGCCGAAATCGTGCGCCGTCACAAGGATCCACTGCATCGGCTCGTCGCGCGCATCGTCGGTGACGACGACGAAGCGCTCGACATCGTGCAGGAAGCCTTCGTCGCCGCGCATCGCGCGCTGCGGCGTTACGACATGGCGCGGTCGATGCGCCCCTGGTTGTCGCGCATCGCGATCAACAAGGCGCGCGACTTGCGCCGCCGCCGGGCGATACGCCGCCTGATCTCGGTCGTGCTTCCTCTCGACCATGCCGCCGACACCGCCGACACAACGCCGTCGATCGAAACCGCGACCGCCGATCGCCAGGAGTTGCGGCAGGTCACGGCTGCCATCGCCGAGCTGCCGGGCAATCTGCGCGAGACACTGGTGCTCCGCACGATCGAGGGGCTGAGCCAGGCTGAGACCGCCGAGACGCTTGGGATCAGCGAAAAGGCGGTCGAGACGCGCCTGTATCGCGCACGTCAGCGGCTGACTGCGTCGCTGTCATAGAGCGTCGCCGTAGAAATCTTGCAGATCGCGCAAGGGATGCGCGCCCGGGCGTCGTATTACCGGCATGGGGGCGGTGGACCAAACAGACGGCGGCGGCGATCCGCCGGCGCGCGACGGCGGTGTAGAGACGCGGGCAGGTGGGGCTTTCGTCGTCATGGACGCTCTGCGGTGCGTGCTGGCGGTGACGGTGGCGTTCGCCCATGCTTGGTATCTCCTGATCGCCGATTATCCGGGACAGGCCACGACGATTGCCTCGGCAGGTTATTTTCTAGCAGGTTTCGCCCATGCCAGCGTCATCCTGTTCTTCGTCCTCAGCGGTTACTGGATCACAAAGAGCGTCGACCGGCGGATGACTGCAGGCTGGGCTTGGACGGGCTATGCGATCGACCGGCTCGCGCGGTTGCTGGTCGTTGTGCTGCCTGCGCTTGCGATCGGCGGTATCTTGGACGCAATTGGCCTCTATGGCCTTGAGTCCTCGACCCACACCGGCGCGACCGACACCTATGTGCTGAACAATAACCTCGCGGAGCGACTGGGATGGCAGACCCTCCTCGGCAACATCCTGTTTCTTCAAAGCATTGCCGTGGCTCCGTTCGGCACCAACGGTCCGTTGTGGAGCCTGGCGTATGAATTCTGGTTCTATATCTGGTTTCCGGCATTGTGGGTCAGCTGGCGCAGGCGACGCCCGTCGCCGCTGCTCGCCACCCTGCTCCTTGCCTGGGTCGTGCCGAATATGCTGGTTGGCTTTGCCTGCTGGCTTTGCGGGGCGGCATTGTTCTGGGCGACCCGCCGTTCCGGGGGTCAGAGCTTGCAGCCATTACGCCGCCTGTGGCTGATCGTTGCTAGTGTCCCGTTCCTCGGAACCCTGATCTATTCGCGACTCTTCGGGCTAGGTGATGTCGAGCTGCCGCTGGCGATTACGTTCGCAGTGCTACTCTACACGTTGCTGCGCGTCGAACTGCGCGCGCCGCGCTGGCTGAGGCCATTCGCCGAGTATGGCGCGCAGGCGAGCTTCTCGCTCTATGTCCTGCATTTCCCGGTCATCGCCTTTGCCGCTGCGTTGTTGCTCGACGACAAGCGTTTGCCCGCGACCGGAGCGAGCATCGTGCTTGTCGTCATGGTGCTTGTGGTGGCGATCTTGCTGTCGGCGCTGTTCGCACGGTACACCGAACGGCACACGGCCAGGGTCCGCGCGTTCTTCTCCGACGGACAGCCTGCCCGGATTTGATACACGGGTTGATCCGGGCGGTCTTTTGCCGATCGGGATGAGGGTCAAACCGATCTTCTGCGTAAAGCGGGTAACGTCATCGGAGCCTTACATCACATGTCGCTGTTGCTAAGCCGTCGTAATCTGCTGCGCGGAGCCACCCTTGGCGGCGGCTCGCTTGCCCTCGCCCCGTGGTTTCCGGCGTGGGCACAGCCGGTGTCGGCCGGCATCGTCCAGGCGCTGCCGAGCGTATCCGGCGAGGATATCCGCCTGCGCATCGCGCACCAGATGATGACGATCGACGGGCGCGAAAGCCACGCGATCGGCATCAACGGCACGATCCCGGGTCCGCTGATCCGGCTGCGCGAGGGGCAGAACGTCCGGCTGCACGTTGAGAATGCGCTCGACGAGGACAGCTCGATCCACTGGCACGGCCTGATTCTGCCGTTTCATATGGACGGCGTACCGGGCGTCAGCTTTCCCGGCATCAAGCCGCGCTCGACCTTCACCTATGAGTTTCCGGTCAAGCAGGCCGGCACCTATTGGTATCACAGCCATTCGGGATTGCAGGAGCAGCTTGGCCATTACGGCCCGATCGTGATCGATCCGGCAGGCACGGACCCGATAGCTTCCGACCGCGAACATGTCGTCGTGCTGTCCGACCATAGCGAGATGCACCCGCACATCATCTTCAAGAAGCTCAAACAGCAGGGCGGCTATTTCAACTATCAGAAGCAGACGCTGGCCGATCAATTGCGCGGCGAGGGCCAGTCGGCGAAGGATCGCCTCGATTGGGGCAAGATGCGCATGGATCCCACCGACGTGTCCGACGTGACCGGTTCGACCTATAGCTATCTGGTCAACGGTCATGGCCCCCGCGACAACTGGACCGCATTGTTCACGCCCGGAGAGCGGGTGCGGCTGCGCGTCGTCAACGCATCGGCGATGACCACCTTCAACGTCCGCATTCCGGGGTTGAAGCTGACGATCGTCCAGGCCGACGGGTTGAATGTGCGCCCGGTGCAGGTGGACGAGTTCCAGATCGCCGTCGCGGAAACCTATGACGTCATCGTCGAGCCGTCCGACGACCGCGCTTATACGCTGGTCGGCGAGAGCGTCGATCGCTCCGGCATGGCACGCGCTACGCTCGCCCCGCGCGCGGGAATGGCGGCGGCGGTGCCGCCTTTGCGCAAACGGCCGATCGCCACCATGAAGGATATGGGAATGGGCGGCATGGATCACGGCGCGATGGCGGGCGCGGCCGCCACACCGGGTGCCGGGGATTGCCCGCCCGAACACGCCGCGATGGGACATTGCACGCCCGCAGCAGGCGGTGCGGCAGAAGCTGGTGGCGGCATGGCCGGTATGGACCATTCGATGCGCGATTTCGCCGTCGCGCCCGGCGTCAAGAAAACGCCGACGGTCCAGACGATCTCACCGATGCCGATGGACCGCACCGGCGAGCCCGGACAGGGGCTGGCGGATGTCGGGCACAAGGTGCTGGTCTATCGTGATCTGATCGCGGTGGACCGCAACCCCGATGTGCGTGCCCCGGACCGGGCGATGCGCATCCACCTCACCGGCAATATGGAACGTTACATGTGGGCGTTCGACGGGGAGAAGCTGAACGAGGTCAAGAATCCGATCCCGTTTCTGCAGGACGAGCGGGTGCGCGTGACCCTCGTCAACGACACGATGATGGGCCACCCGATCCATCTCCACGGCCATTTCTTCGAGCTGGTGACGGGGCATGGCGAATATGCGCCGCGCAAACATACGGTGCAGGTGCAGCCGGGCGGCACGGTGACCTTTGACGTCACCACCGACGCGGTCGGCGACTGGGCGTTTCACTGCCACATGCTCTATCACATGCATGCGGGAATGATGCAGGTCGTCACCGTCCGACCGCGCGGAGGAGAGGGGGCATGAAGATGTTGTCGCTCGCCACCGCCGCCGCCGCCATCGCACTGGCCGCCCCCGTCGCCGCGCAGACGATGGATCACTCGAAAATGCCCGGCATGAAGATGCCGGCGAAAACCGCGCCCAAGCCAAAGCCGGTAGCGAAGCCGCGTCCGACGTCGACACCGGCAGCAAAGCCAGCTGCAATAGCGGCACCCGCGAAACCGGCGCAGGCGGCACCGGCCACCGACCCGGCCTGCCCACCTGAACATGCGGCAATGGGGCATTGCACACCCGCGGGTGCAGCCCCCGCTGCGCCCGAGAAATCCGATGACGATAGCTCGGCAATGCCTGATATGGCCGCCGATGCACCGAGCACCGGCAGCGGCGGGACCGCGCTGCCCGCCGGAAACGCTCCGGCACCCGCCGCGCCCGAGCCGAACTATGCCGACCGTGTCTGGGGGCGCGAGGCGATGACCGGCGCGCGCAAGGCACTGCGCAGCGAGCATGGCGGCGGCACGTTCAGCCAAATCATGCTGGACATTGCCGAGCTGCAAATCCGCAAGGGGCGCGAGGGCTATCGGTGGGAAGGGGAAGGCTGGTTCGGCGGCGACATCGATCGGCTAGTCGTCAAGACCGAGGGCGAAGGCAGCTTTGGCGAGGCGGTTGAAAGCGCCGAGGCGCAGGCGCTCTACAGCCGCGCCATCGGCCCATATTTTAACCTGCAGGCCGGCGTCCGTCACGATTTCGAGCCCAAGGCGCGTAGTTATGCAGCGTTCGGCGTTGAGGGGCTCGCCCCCTATTGGTTTGAAGTCGAGGCTCATGCGTTTGTATCGACCAAGGGCGATGTGTTGGGACGCCTCGCCGCCAGCTACGATCAGCGGATCACCCAGCGGATTATCCTGCAACCGCGCGTCGAGTTCAATCTGGCGGCGCAGGATGTAATCGAGAGCGGAATCGGCGCGGGGCTTTCCGATGCCGAGTTCGACCTTCGTCTGCGCTATGAGATCGTACGCGAATTCGCGCCCTATATCGGCATCTCGCATTCATCGAAATTCGGCCGCACCGCGCGCTTCGCCCGCGCTGACGGCGAAGACCCTTCGGCAACCACCTTCGTCGTCGGGATCAGGGCCTGGTTCTGAGGTCGGAGACCGACGAAAATGGCAAAGGAGAATGCAATGACCTCCTATCGCAGCCTCGCACTGCAAACCGCCATCAGCGGGGTCATCATGTATCTGGTGATGTTCGTGATGATCGACCAGCTGTCGAGCTTCTACAACAACCTCAACATGCTCTACATGACGCTGATGATGGTCGCACCGATGGTTGTGCTGATGATCGTGGCGATGCGGGACATGTTTCCGTCCAAGCGCCTCAATGTGTTGCTGCTTGCCGGATCAGCAGTCGCGTTCTTCGGCAGCTTCGCGTTGATCCGAACTCAGACTACGATCGACGACACCGCATTCATCCGATCCATGATTCCGCACCATTCAGGTGCGATCCTGATGTGTGAGCAGGCATCGCTCACCGATCGCGAACTGGTATCGTTGTGCCGACAGATCATCAAATCACAGCGCGAGGAGATCGCGCAGATGAAAAGCATGCTGGAAAATTAGGAAGCAACGATGATGATTTTGAAGCCGCTGTCCACGACGGTTCTGCTGTTGGTGGCCACTTCGGCGTTCGCCGCCGACGTCGTAGTGCATCGTGATCCGGGTTGCGGTTGTTGCACAAAATGGGCGGCGATCGCGCAACGCGAAATCAAGCGACCAGTGCGGATCATCGACAATCCGCAGCGTGCCGCTCTCGCACAAAAGGCGGGGGTGCCTGCGGCGTTGTCCTCCTGTCATACCGCGATCATCGACGGCATGGCGTTCGAGGGGCATGTCCCCATCGCCGACATGAAGCGCGCGCTCGCGACGCGACCGAAGGGTGTGAAAGGCCTTGCGGTGGCCGGAATGCCGATCGGCTCGCCCGGCATGGAAGTACCGGGCGCGAAGGCCCAGCCCTACAGCGTCATTGCCTTTGGATTGGGCGGGCAGAAAGTCTTCGCACGTCATTGAGGAAGGGAGAGAGGCGCGGACGCCTCCCTCCCCATTCGTTACTTGCCCTGCGTGCTGGGCGTTCCCTTTTTCATGTCGTCGCAGCAGCCCGGCTTGTCGCCCTCTTTCTTGCAGCAACAGGTCTTCATGTCCTTGCAGCAATCCATGCCCTCGGCAGCATGGGCAACAGGCGAGGCCAAGAGCGCCAAGGTGGCACCGAGCAGTTTGAGATTCTTCATCGATAGTCTCCGTGATTTGATCAGATTCAGTAGAGTGCAGGTCGATCACGGGTGCGAGGTGGCGGCGGTGCGGGGCCTTCGTTGACGCTGCGGAGCGTTTCGGCGCTCGACGGATCGTAAACGGTGCTTAGCGCCAGCCTGATCGCCAGCGGAGCGACGGGCGCGGTATTCGCCAGCAAACAGGGAGCCGCGCACGCAAGCGAAGCCGATTTTTGCACCGGTGGCTTGCGCGGCATTTCCGGGCAGGCAGCCATGTCCGTCACGTGCGGCGATGCAACGATCTCACAGACGGGCGGCGACTTGAGGACAAGCAGACAGGCCAGCACAAGCAGGCCTATCACGCTGGCGATCGATCGGCGGTTCACGCGGCCCGTGTCCATCGTTTTTCATTACCTGCGAACCGGTGCGCGCGCCAGAGATATGAGCGGATCACGGGGACTTCAACACATGCAACTTCTAGCCCCGTCGTGGCTCGTAACGGTGTAGCTCCGATCTGAAAGGCGTGCCCAGCCTGCCCGTCTGAATGTGCCTCGATCGAAACGTGATAACATCCTCTAAGTGTGGCATTTGGCGCGCATTCAACCAACCCTGCCGGAGTTGCTTCTTCGAGTCAGGCTGTTAGTCTGCTCGGGTGCCGCGAGGGCGGCGCCGAGGCTTGAGAACCTCGCTTGGGAAGAATGACCCGCCATCGACGCGGCCGGGTGGCCGACGCGCATGTCCAAGCCGCTTGCGGCCAAAGGCGTCGGCGCACGACTCAAGCGTGCTTCTCAACACCCGGCTTCCGCCGGCGTCGCCTCGAAGACGGGCGATTCGGCGATGGATATTGGACTGATCAGATTTTTTCGGGCGAGTGGTCCGCCATACCCTCGGGATCGAGTGTCGCGATGCGCCTGATCCCCGACGTTCTGAACGCATTGACCTCGCCGCGCCTGGCCGAGGGCGATCCGTTGCCGCCCGATGATCGGGTTGCGGCCGGATCGGTCCTGGCGCTGAACGACTTGTACCAGGCTCAGGCGCCGCGGCTGCATCGCTACTTCGCGCGCCGGACGGATCGGCAGGATGTGGGAGATCTGGTGCAGGAGAGCTTCGCCCGCCTCGTCGATGCGTCGGCGACGAAGGACCGAACGATCGAGCAACCCGAAGCCTATCTCAACCGTATCGCGACGAACCTGCTTCGCAGTCGCGCGAGGACCGCCCTGCAGAGATCGCTCGCCCAGCACGTCCCGGCGGATGAGGAATCGCTCGCCGGGCCAGACATGATCGCGGCGCTGGAGGCGCGTGATCTACTCAACCGGCTCCAAGGCGCCCTGATGCGGCTTAGTCCGAAGACCCGCGAGATATTCCTGGCCCACCGCGTCGATGGCGTCAGCTATAGCGATATCGCCAAGCGGATGGGATTGAGCGTAAAAGGCGTCGAATGGCACATGACGAAGGCAATCGCGCGTCTCGACCACGTGCTGAGGTCGCGTTGACGTCCGAGGCCGGGGAGGCACCCAGCCCGGACGATACCATCCGGGCGACCGCTGTCACCTGGCTGGCGCGTTTGCGCGCGCCTGACAGCGCGGACCATCATGAGGGTTTCGAGGCCTGGTACGCCGCCGATCCGCGACATGCCGACATCTATGACGAGGTTCTCGCAAGCTGGGAGAACATGGCCCTGGCGGCGCAAACGCCTGCCGCTGAACCGGCGCGGCGCCAAACTGCTCGGGCTGCGGATCGGCGCCCGTCGGCAATGGCGTTCGCAGCGGCGGCGGCCGTCCTCCTTGTCATCTTTGCAGGCATCGGCATGTCGCGGCCCGATGGGCCTTGGCCGGGGCCGGTCGAGCCGACCGAGATCGCCAGCCGGCTCGGTGAGATCCGCACCACCACGCTTTCCGATGGCTCGCGCGTGACGCTCGACACCGACAGCCTTCTCCTGGTGGCCTATACGGCTGGCGAACGAAGACTGTTGCTTCGTCGGGGGCGTGCTCGATTCGACGTGGCGCATGACACGGCGCGGCAATTCGTTGTCCAGTCGGATGGCGGCTTGATCATTGCGCACGGAACCTTGTTCGATGTCGAACAGCAGGCACGGCGGATGACCGTGTCGCTCCTGCGCGGATCGGTCGAGGTCCGCACAGCCGTGACTTGGACAGGCGAAACGATCGGCAAGGGTCGATTGCTGCGTCCTGGCCAGCAGCTTGCCCTCGAGCCGCAAACCCCGGCTGGATCGCCGGTGCCGCTTCGGGAATCGGACATGCGGTGGACCTCGGGCATGCTGTCCTTCGAGGACGCACCGCTCGCGCAGGTGGTGGCAGCCACGAACCGCTACAATGACCAACAGATCCGGCTGGCGGACCCCAAGTTGGGCGCGTTGCGGTTCACCGGCACCTTCGCCGCGACAAAGCCCCGCGAGCTTGCCCAAATGCTGGCGGCAACCTTCAATCTCGACGTCGCGCTCACCGATCGCGGCCCCCTCATCCTGTCTCGGCGTCGATAGCCGAAAGAAAATCCCAGGGTAGGCGACGCCCCTGGTGTCGAAGCCCCCAAGCGATGCCACGTCGGCGTCGCGCAGGGGCAATTGACGATGGCAATATTGCGCAACGCAGCGTTCGCGACTTCGATTTCGACATGCACGGCCGCCTTGATCCTGGGTTCGGCCCCGGCATCAGCGCAAGCCTCCGGGCGACAGACCTACCGCCTTCCGGCACAGTCGTTGGCCGAATCGCTGCGCGCAGTTGCCATTGCATCCGGTCGCAGCATCATCGCGCCTTCCATGCTGGTCAGCGGCAAGGACGCGCCAGCCCTGGACGGGGATCACACTGCCGAAGAGGCGCTGAACGCCCTGCTTGCCGGCTCGGGCCTGCGTTACCGCGTTATCGCTACGGGTCTGATCATCGAGCGGGATTCGGCTTCGCGGGAGACTGCGCAACAGTCAGACCAGTCTGAAGTCGTTGTGACCGGCAGCCGTATTCGCGGAGCGCCGGTGGCGTCTCCGGTCGTCCGGCTGGACCAGCAAGCAATACGCGATGCCGGCCAGTCGGACCTTGGCGAGGTCGCACGCAGCGTGCCGCAAAGTTATGGCGGCGGGCAAAATCCGGGCGTGGGCTTCAATGTCCCTTCCAGCACCGGCGGAAATGTCGGCGGGGGATCGTCGTTCAACCTGCGCGGACTTGGCAGCGACGCAACGCTGACGATCCTTAACGGCCGCCGCCTCCCTTATGATTCTGCGCGGCAAGGCGTCGATGTCTCGGCGATTCCCCTGGCGGCGGTCGACCGCATCGAAATCGTCGCCGACGGCGCTTCGGCGCTCTATGGCTCTGATGCCGTTGGCGGGGTGGTCAACGTCGTCCTCAAGCGCGATTTCGACGGGATCGAGACACGCGCGCGCATCGGCGGCTCGACCGAGGGCGGCAATTTCCAGCAGCAATATGGCGCGATCGCGGGCGGTCGCTGGGACAGCGGCAGCGCCTTCATCACCTATGAATATGCCGACAACACCGCGATCAGCGCGGCCGACCGCGATTATGCCGCCTCGCGTCCCGGCATCACGCTGCTCCCCGCGAGCACGCGCCATGCCGTTACCGCCAGCGGTCATCAACGACTGACGGACGCCCTCTCAATCGAGGCCGACGCGCTCTATAATCACCGCACCAGTGCGACGACATATCCGCTCAATTTTGCGGGCAACCTCGCAGCCAGCCGAACGACGCAAAGCTTCGAGGCCGAATCCTATGCGCTCGCCGCGAGCCTGCGCTGGGCATTGGACACTTGGCGGGTGAACCTCACCGGCAGCTTTGGTGAAAGTAGCACGGCCTTTCGGGGAGACACGTTTGTCAACGGTGCCTTTGCCAGTAGCGCTGGCGGTCGCTACGACAATCGCTCGACCACCGGCGAACTCTCCGCCGACGGACCTCTGATCGCGCTTCCGGGCGGACCGGCAAAACTCGCGCTTGGGGCGGGTGTGCGGTTCAACGATTTCGCGCTGTTCCGCGGCGCGGGCGCGATCCAGAATATCGATGCCTCGCAGGACATCTTCTACGCCTATGGCGAATTGAGCCTGCCAATCATTTCGCCGGATCAGCAGATCCCGCTGATCCGGCACCTCAACCTGAGCGGTGCGATCCGTTATGAGCGCTATCGTGGCGTGGCCGAGGTCGTCACTCCGAAGCTGGGGATCGTCTATTCGCCATCGGACAGCGTCGACCTGAAGGCGACATGGGGCCGGTCGTTCCGCGCACCCAGCTTCATCCAGCAATATCAGGTCGGGCAAGCGCTGCTCTATCCGGTCACGAGCTTCGGCGGCATTGGCTATCCGTCCGGTTCATCCGCGCTGCTACGGGCGGGGGGCAATCCGGCGCTCAAGCCAGAGAAGGCGAGGAGCTGGTCAGCGACGATCGCACTCCATCCGCCTTCGCTTGCGGGCGCGACGCTTGAGCTGAGCTATTTCTCGACGCGTTATGTGGATCGCATCGTCAATCCGATCCTGCTGCTCTCGCAGGCCTTGTCCAACCCCATTTATCGCGACCAGATCACCCTCAACCCCACGCCGGGCCAGCAGGCTGCGCTCATCGCCGGTGCCGACCAGTTCATCAACGCCACGGGCTCACCCTATGATCCGGCGCGGGTCGTTGCGATCGTCGACAGCGCGAACATCAATGCGGGGCGACAGTCGATCCACGGCGTCGATGCGCTGCTGCGTTATCGGATGGCGGTTGCGCGCGGCTCGATCGAGATGAGCTTCAACACGAGTTATCTCGAAAGCGAGCAACAGCTCGCGCCCGCCCAGCCGGTTCAACCCCTGGCCGGCAGGCTTTTCAATCCGCCGCACTGGCGCGCGCGCGGAATGGTCCGCTGGGATAACGGACCGCTGAGCATTGCGGCGACGGTCAGCCATATCGGCGAGGTCCGCGACACGCGCCCGGCGACCGCAGTCCGCATTGGCGGAATGTCCACTGTCGACATCTCGGGGCGGTACCGCTTTGCCAACGCTGCGGGACCGCTGGCCGGGATCGAATTGTCGCTGTCCGTCCAGAACATCTTCGACGAGACGCCGACGACGATCGCGACGTCGGTTTATTACGATACGCCCTACGACTCGACCAACTATTCGCCGGTCGGACGCTTCATCGCCGTCGGGCTGTCGAAGAAATGGTAATGGCCGTCCCCCGACGTCGGCGACGTGTGCTGACCACTGCCGCTGCGCTCCTGCTGCCGTTGATAGCCGAGGCGCGATGCGACCTGTTGCCGCGCCAGCAAGCTGTCGATCAACCGCAGCGGCTTGTCGCACCCGAGGATCTCGTGCGACTGCGCGACATCGGGTTGCCCGACGGATCGATCCTCGGATGGCCAAGCCCACTCGGTCTATCGCCCGATGGAGCGCGCGCCGCTTTTGTCATCAGCCGGGCGGATCCTGACACCAACCGCTACTGTCGCGGCCTCGCAGTGATCGACATCAAGCCCGCCGCAGCGCCGAGGCTCCTCGATGAAGGCGGCGACCCGATCCTGTCCGTTGGCGTCTATCGCGGTCTCTTCGCCCGGACCGGCTTCCCACAGGTCGTGACGCCTTTATGGTCGCCCGATGGCCGCTGGATCGCCTATCTGCGGCGAGATCGAGGAACGACGCAGCTTTGGCTTGTGGCTTTGGCCGGCGGACCGGGCCATCCGCTCACCCGCTCGGCGGTCGATGTCGAGCGGTTCGCCTGGCTTTCAGATGGCACCGGGCTGGTCTTCGCAAGCCGCCCTGGAACGCTTGCCGAGCGTTCGGCGGCGGATAGCGAAGCGCGTCGCGGCTTCCATTACGACCAACGTTTCGTACCGAGCATGGGAAACAGCCCGCAGCCCAGCGCATCGACGCCGCTTGCGTATTTCAAGATCGGGTTGGCGGATCGCGAACTGTCCCCGGCCAGCGCGAGCGAGCGGGAGCGCATCAGTGCCGAGGGTGTGCCGGGCGTCCCGCCCGATCCGCGGGCGGACGCACCGGACGGGCGGCGCGCCTGGACCGAACGGCAATCGTCCTCGCCGCTCGGGCCGCTCGTCCTGCGGGCAACCGCCGCCTCCGGTGCGACCGTCACCTGCCCGCCGAGTGCGTGTTCGGGCAAGATCGTCGGGATGTGGTGGCGTCCCGGCGGCGGGCCGCTGTTGTTCCTTCAGCGCGAAGGCTGGGCACGCGGCGAGATGGCGCTTTATCGCTGGACGCCGGGTGCCGGACCGCCAAAGCGCGTTTTCGCCACGACGGATATCCTCGACGGCTGCTTGCTCTTCGCCGTACAACTGATCTGCACGCGCGAGGCAGCGACGGTGCCCCGGCGCCTCGTCATCCTCGATCCCCGCACCGGGCAATCGCGCCTCCTTTACGATCCGAACCCGGAATTCTCGCGACTTCGCCTCGGCCGCGTGGTCCGACTGTTCTGGAAGAACGACCTTGGCCTCGAAGCGCGCGGCGACCTCGTGCTTCCGCCAGATTACCGCCCGGGCACCCGCCTCCCGCTGATCGTGACGCAATATTTCAGCAACGGGTTCCTGCGCGGTGCGACCGGTGACGAATATCCGATCCATGCCTTTGCCGCGCGCGGCTTTGCCGTGCTCAGCATCGAGCGCCCCCCCTTCTTCGCGGCAGCCAATCCGGCCCTCAAGACCTATGAGGATATCAACGCTGCCAACGCCCGCGGCTGGAGCGAGCGCCGCAGCCTGTTGTCGGCCGTCACGAACGGCGTGCAGCGTGTGATCGATCTGGGGATCGCCGATCCCGCGCGGATCGGCATCACCGGCCTTAGCGACGGCGCGAGCACGGTCGCGTTCGCGCTCATCAACACCGACCGGTTCGCAGCGGCGGCGATGAGCTCATGCTGCATCGAACCCTGGACCGTGATGACGGTCGTCGGTCCAGCTTATGCCGATCGTATGCGCGCGCTCGGCTACCCGCCGGCCACGGCGTCGGATCGATCCTTCTGGGCACCGGCCTCGATCGCCCAGAATGCGGCGGCGATTGATACGCCTTTGCTCATGCAGTTGGCGGACGATGAATATCTAACGAGCCTGGAGGCGTTCACCGCGCTGCGCGAGCATGGCAAGCCGGTCGACATGTACCTCTTTCCGGGCGAGCATCATATCAAATGGCAGCCCGCGCACCGTCTTGCCATCTACGCGCGCAACCTCGACTGGTTCGGCTTCTGGCTCGCCGGCAGCATCGACCCCGATCCAGAAAGGCGCGAAGAATTCGCACGCTGGCAGGCAATGCGTGATCGCCGCGATCGGGCGCGCGTCAAGCAATAGGTGCTGTCCAGTTCGCCGCCCAGGCCTCCACATCGGCCAGTCGCATGATGCGGCGATAATCCGCACCGACAGCCGGGCGCGGATCGGCCAGCACCTGCTCGACGGCCTGTGCATCGAGAATGCCTTCCGCGCGCAGCCTGCCGTCCAGCAGCATCGCGCGAAGCATAGGCCGGTTCAGTTCGAACAGTTCGGCGACAAAGCTGTCCGGCGACCCCTTTGACGACCGCTTCAGCGTTTCGTCGGGCAGCATCCCTTCGAATGCCTCGCGTGCGATGGCGCGATTCCTGCCTTCGGCGAACCACCACCAGCTGGGCACGCGAAGGCAAGCCTCGACCACCGGCTGGGCAACGAGCGGGGAAGCGCTGGCCAGCGCTCGGGGTTCACCCACCTCCGCCCAGCTCTGCGCCGCAACGACCATCGCAATATGCGCCGCCGTGCCGGGGGTGCTGCCGCGCGGGGGCTCGAGCCAAGGGTGCGCGACCGCCACGCTCCCGCCGAATTGCGCTGCCCGGCTCAGAAAGCGCAATTCCGGGGACCAGCGATAGGCCGCCGAGCGGAGATAGGCACGACGGACAGCGCGCAGCAGCACGTTGGACACGCTTGCCTGCGCCAGCCCTGCCATCGTGCCCGCCACAGCCAGCGTCCTGCGGAAGGGCTCGCCGTGCAGCATCGCGTCGGCGACGGGTGCGACCGATTGCAGCGCGCAAAAGACATTGTCGCCGCCGCCGCCGTCGACCACCAGGTCGGCACCCGCTCGGGCAGCGGCGGCATTCGTCAAATGATCGGACGCCTGCATAAAACTGCGCGCAGACGGATTGGGCATGTCTGCGGCAGCCGAGCGTGTGACATCGACGTCGCGCACGTCCCACTGCGCCACGAAGAGCTCCACGCCCAGCGCGTCGGCGACGAGCCTCGCATAGTCGCGCTCGTCGCCGATCGCACCCGCGCTTGCCAGGTTCAGACAGCTGAACGGACGCTCGAGCGCCGAGAGCGAGGCCGCAACGATCGAAGAATCGAGTCCGCCGGACAGCAGGAGCAGCGGACGGGTAGCGCGCGAAACGGTCGAGCGGACGGCATTCAGAACAGCCTGTCGGACGGCCTCCACGGCGAGGGCGCGACTGGCCACCGATCCGCAGCGCTCGGCCTGCTTCCAGGGCGTCCAGATCCGGTCGATCGCCACCTTGCCATCTGCCAGAGTCATGCGATCGCCGCCCAGTAATTCCTCAACGCCGATGAGGCAGGTCGCAGCGCGGCGCAGGTCGCGCATGGCGAGATGCGACGCGACCTGATCCCAGGCTACGCCTTGCGGCGTCCAGCCTGCCTCCGCGAGCAACCCCAAGTCGGAGGCGACCAGCAGGGCGGTGCCGAGGCGCGTCATCAGACAAGACAACGCACCGAACGGCGCGCGCACCACCGACCATTGCCGCGAGCGGGCGCCGCGCACGAATGCGACGTAGCTTCCCCAGAACTCTTGGGTCAGTGTGCTGCCATTCGACACGGGGATCGCGTGCTTCCAACCGCCATCGAGACTTTTCACCAGCGCGCCGGTGCTTCTTGAGTAAAGCTGACCGAGAACCGCCCCCTCGTCGCGTCCGACCGGGAGCGTCGGCAGATCGTTCGTCGCGATCAGCAGCAAGTCGGGCTGATCGACGACAATGTGCAGGTCGGCGCGACGGTTGCAGAGCGCGCGAACACGGTTTGCCGCGACGGCTCCATCGGGCGAGTCGGCACCGAGGACGGCGAGATATTGCCCCGCCATCACACGACCAGGACCGGTGTGAACAGGCGCACGGCATCGAGCTGGTCGTTCACGACCACATCGCCCATCTGAACCCAGCAATGCGCCTGGAAAGGATGCAGCTTCACACCCAGGATGAGGTGGGGCGTTGCCCCGAGGCTGGCGAGCTGCCAGGCGACCGCGAGCGAAGTCGCGAGGCATTGGTCATGCGCGGATACGAGCATTCCGGCGCGACGATAGGCCGCAGCGAGCCGCGAGATCTGAGCCACAGACAATTCCACGTCCGCTCTCGACGATTTTCGCTCCTGCACCCGATCCAGCACCGCCTTGAGCGGGCGTGCGCGAAGCCAGACCCGGCTTGCCGCGCGTCGGGTGAGTGCCCCGAGCACGCTCGTCCGGCTGACGATCTGGTTGTTGTCGTGCAGCGACCCGCGCGGCGGGGCTGGCGGGATACACGCAACAGGGCGCGTGTCGTCGGCAGCCTCGCGGAGCAGGCCATCCCGCAACGCCGCCGCGACCCACGCGGGCGACTCTCCGGCAATCACATCGAGAAATGCCTGGTCCGCTATTGGACTCAGGCAGAAGTATCGATCGCGGGGCAAGTCGAGGAACACGAAACGGCCGTCGACACGGCAGAATGTCAGTCCCTTGCGCAGAGCATAGCCTGTCATTTTCGCGAACAGCGAAACGGCGCGCAGCCGAGGCTGCGCGCCGTCGCTTCAGTCGTCGGAAAGACCGGTCTGGAAGATTCCGAGCGCCAGATCGTCGACCGGACCGCCGGGGCCCTTGGTCTCGGCGCTCGCGGTACCCAGGTCGATGACTTCGTCTTCGCGTTCCATGATACACTCCTTCTCTCAGGCTGCGAGTTGCAGCCCAGGGAGTGTATGAAGCGCGCCCGGCTATCCGAACTTTATACGGATTCTATATCGAGATTGTTTGGCGATCAGCGGAATCGTGACCGTTAGTCGGCCCGGTACACGGCGCGGACAATGGCCGCCGCCGCGCGACGCCGTCGACGGTGGTAAGCCGTGTTGAGACGGCGGAGCAGGTTGCGCTCCCCAGCCTCTGCTGCTGCCGTCATGGCAGCCAGTTCCGCGTCCACATTGTCGAGCACGTGGGCTTCAACCGTGCGGACGGCATGGAGCCTTGCATTGAGACGATCGACTGCACGCGCGTGCTCGCCATTCGGCGAGCGCCGGGCAATTGCGAGGAACGCCTCTGCGACGCGATCGGCGATCGGGTGCCCGTCCTGCGCACGCGGGGGAAGGACGATTGCAGCGTGTGGACGCGGCCAGGCATTAATCGCGAGCGCGATCAGTTCGGCGGACCAGTCGTACAAGTCTTTCAACGCCGGTTCGTCGAGCGCCGGCACATGGAATCCGTCGCCGGTGCGCGTCTCGACCAGGCCTTCGCCGGTGAGCAGGTGAAGGGCGTCGCGGACCGGCGTCACGCTCGATGCCAGCGGAACCGCCAGGACCGCCGGGTCGAGCCGGTCGCCCGGCCTGAATTCGCGGCCCATGATGCGGGCCTTCAATGTCTCATGGACCCGTTCCGCGGTCGCGCCCGAATTCATGGCGCAGCTCGCTGCTCTTGGAGATAGGCGTCGATCATCGCTTGTTGATCGGGGCGCAGCGCATCGATTGCGCCCAGCGGACGATCGCTGTCGTCGCCGAGCAGGACCGAAGGACACTGGCCCTCATAATTGCCGAGATTGGGGCGGTGCTGACGGTAACCGACGAGCGCGGCCAGTTCTGGCGGAAAATGCCGCGCCACCTCTGGTGGATAAGCGAGCCACTGATTCTCGTAAGGTTTGAGCCACCCGAGCGAATAGCCGATGACCAGACCGCGCCGAACGGCCATGCTGGTGTTGGCACCCGCCCCGTGCAGCGCCGACCCGAGAAAGATCAGCGCGCCGCCAGGCTCCATTTCGGCCGCCACTGGCGTCTCGACGGGTTCCGGGTTGAGCGCCTGCGGCCCGTGGCTGCACGGCCAGACCAGCGTGGCACCATTTTCTCGCGTAAAGGACGTCAGCGGCCACATCACATTGACGAGATATTCGATCTCGCCGGTCGGTCCACGCCACATGTCCTGATCCCGGTGCGGCAACTGCGCCGGCGCGCCCGGATGCACCGCGATCGCCTGGGTGGTGTTAAGCTGGATCCGGTCGCACCACGGCGACAAGACCGCCTCGACGATGCCGAGGATCAGGGGGTGCTGGACCAGCGCCGCAGCCTTTGGCGAGCGGACGAGAAGTCGACCGAATCGCTTGGTCGTCGTGCCGTAGAATCCGCCCTGACCAAATGGCGTCCGGGCGAAATGCGCTGCGAGATCATTGTCGAGGGCACCGACCGCCGCGGGCGGCAACGCATCCGGGATGTGACAATAGCCCCGGGTAGAGAGTTCGGCGGTGCGTCGCGCAATTTCGCCGGCGAGGTCGAACATATCCGTCATCGAAATGCTCCCTATCAGGCTGCGACGCGCCGGCCGTCGAACGGCATCGGCCTTGCCGCGATGCCTGCCGCGGCAAGCAACCCTGGCGTCTCGGGCGTGATGTCGATGCGAAGCGCTGCCAGCATCGTGCCGCCGACGATCCCTGGGAGACCCAGCGGCATGCAGCGCCAGCCGAATGCCAGGATTTGCTGGAACCAGCCGATTTCGGCCAGCGCGGTGTAGGTGGTAATACCGGTTGCGAGCGCATGCTCGACCAGTCCCGTTACCAGCGTATCGCGCACGATGCGCCGCTGGGCTGCGTTCAGCCGCCGATCGAGGCAGAAGCGCGTGATCTCGAAGATGCCCGGTCCCTTGGGCGGGACCGCTTCGCACAGCTCGGCATAGAGGCTGTCGAGAATATGTGGGCGCCATGTCGGCAGCAGGCGGGCCGATCCGAGATGAGTGCCGTCCGCTTCGGTGAGGACAAGGTAGGTGGCATGGATATTGTCGAACTGGTCAACCTCATAGGCATCGTCGAGCACGGGCACGTCCCATTTGAGCAGATCGACGAAGACGGATTTGCGCGCGGCGAACATCGCGCGGAGCGTGACGTCCGATGCCGGGCTGCCGGTGGACTGGAGGACTTGCAGCATGTCGGTGGCTCCCTGACCGAGTGATCGGCCAAGGGTCGGCGAGGAGCAGGCTGCGCCGCTATCCCGGAAAAGGGGTATATCAGTGGCGGACGAGGTCGGTGAAGGTCAGCGTTCCGTCGAACAGCGCCCGGATCACCAGCAATGTCCGCTTGCTTACCCCGTAACGCTCGCAGGCGTCCTTGATATGGCGCGCGACCGTCTCTTCGCTGATGCCGAGGATGATGGCGATCTCCCAGTCGCCCTTGCCATGCGCAACCCAAAGCACACAATCACGCTGACGATCGGTCAGCGGCCGTTGCCGTGCGACCGGCATATGACCGCGGATGCTCCACAAGCGTCGCGCGGCCTCGAAGGCGAAATTGCCCGCGAGTTGCGCCACCGGCAATATCGTCTCGGGCACCGGCCGGCCCGCTTCGCTGGCGAACGAACAGGAGCCGCGCGCTTCGCCTGGGACATGCGCCGGTATTGTGAAACCGTCGCCGATTCCCTGATCGCGACCAAGCGCCAGCACCTTGCGGTCGCACGCCGTGAGCGGAATCATATCGGGCATGCGCGACCAGCAAAATCCCATGCTCGTCACATGGCTTGCCCGATGGACCGGGTCGGTGACGCCAAGCGCGTTGCCGTCATAATAGTCGGCCCATTGTGCCGGATAGTTGTGCAGCCGGATCGCGCTGTTGCTTGCCGCAACGATGTCGACATGGTGCGTCAATGCGAAATACTGGAAACCGAGCTCGGCGGTGATCGCTGCCATCGCCGCCGCGAGGTCGTCGGCACTTGCGACATCTTCGACGACGTGCATGAACCGCACTGCCATTGCGTGCAGGTGCATCGGGCATCAGCGCAATCGCGGGCGGCGTCTCAAGCCACCGCAGTCCCGGCGATCGTCCTTTCACGCGGGTACGGGCCGAACGGTGGGATCTCAAACCAGCGCACGGCGAATCTAGCAATAAAAGTGCAGTATCACAGCGGGTTCTTCCGTCAAAGCGCCAGCGCCTCGGGAACAGGGTATGCGCACCGTAAAGGATTGAGCTTCCGGTCCATTGTGGAGGCTTCGTCCCGCAGTGTCAGGATGCCGCCGGGATCGGACCGGTGAGCGGTTCCGCAAGGAAAGACGCTTCTACCGACTGGCGCAACGGATCGAGCTATGATCGATTGCGTAGCATCGATCGCGCGGGGCTGATGTGGGAATGGCTGCGCCGCGATCCCAGCTATATCAGCTGGTATGCACGTGCCAGCACGGCGACGCGCGGCACCGGCGATGCCATGCCCTGGGGGCTGCACTTTCGCCGAGCATCCCGACCTCCAGGCCCCGGAGGCGCGGATCATCTGGCATGCCGATTTCGATCCCGGGGCAATTGCCGTTAACGCCGAGTCGGCGGACCCGTCCGACCCTGACAGTATCTGCATCGACCGGATCGCCCCCTGGCTCGCGATTGCGACCGACGCGGTTGGACGCGAGCATGTCGTCCTGTCCGATGGCTGGCATCATATTCGGCTCGATATCGAGGAGGGCCGTCTGGCGGGCCAGGAAGCGGTTCTGTTGCATTACAGGTTGCGGGGGCTTGCGTCGGCGGAGGCCCGCTTGCTGCCGCTCCGCCGATTTCTCGATCTGTGTCGCCATCGCCGGTTCGCCCGCTCGCTCTTTCCCAGCGATGTCCGGATCGATCGGGGTATCGATATGCTGCGTGTCCATGATGCGATCGGCCAAGGTGCGAGCCAGCGCGAGATCGGTGCGATCCTGTTCGGCAGCGAGCGGGTGGCGCGCGACTGGAATGACGTGTCGGATTCGCTGCGCTCGCGGGTCCGGCGGCTGGTACGCGAGGCTGGTGCCATGGCGCGCGGCGGATATCGTCATTTGATGCGGCGCAAGCCCTAGCCCACGCTTGGGTCGGGTGGACGCGGTGCGCCTTATCGCTGGACCGATCGGGTGTGCGAAGCGATGGCGCCTCACGCCGGTGAAGCGGCGCGACCGCGCTCTACGGCTCGAAGCCGGGCTTCGCGCCGCCGAGCCCCGTTGCGGGTCTCGGCCTGACGGTGACGATCGGCTGGCGCGGGTCAGCGATGCTGACCCTGACGGAGCGGGGCTGAGGACGCACACTGCCGGACTGCTGCGCGGGTGATCCCACAAAGTCCCGCTTTGTGGGCCGCACAGCAGCCCGGCAGGGTGCGACGCCTGAGGCGGCCCCGCAGGCACTCCGGCCTCTCGGGCAGGCGGTGCGCCCGGTTTTGCAACACCGGCGACAGGTGCCGCCTGGCCTTGCAAAGCCCGACCCTGCACCGCTCATCCGCCCGCGCCGGCCGGGGGGCCATCCCTTCGTTGGCGGCGGCTTTGCCGCCGGAAACGGCTGCGGTCGCCGCTCGCGCGGCGGCGCTGTTGGTGGCCTCTCCCGGTGGCGCGGGAGTGGGCGGCGCTCCCTGCTAGGCCCGCTCGCGGCCCCGGCAAGCCGGGCTGTGCCCGGCTCCTTCACTTACGTTGCGGCCCTTCGGGTGCCGGAGCCGCTCAAGCGGGCCTCTCCGGTTCGCATCTTGCCGCCCACCCCCGCTTCCGGGGAGGCCCTGGTGGTTTTGGGGCGGTGCAGGAGGTGAACGATGCGTGCTTCAACTTGCCATCGCGCGCGCGGCACGGGCCGGAAACCCGCCGCGTCCCGCGCCGGAAGACCAACCCCGGCCAAGCCCGGAAGCGAGTCCGAAACGGCCCGCGTCAACCTCTATGACGAGGTCACCGCCCGGATCATCGCCGAGCTTGAGGCAGGTCGTTTCCCGTGGGTTCAGCCTTGGGCGACAGCCGGTGCCCCTGGACGTCCCGATGGCGACGGCAGCGCGGCCAGCCCCGGTCTCCCGCGCAACGCGCTTACGGCCCGGCGTTACTCTGGCGTCAATGTGCTGATCCTGTGGGGCGCGGTGATCGAACATGGCTATCCTTCGCAGGGCTGGCTCACGTTCAAACAGGCGCTTGAGGCGGGCGGCTGCGTGCGCAAGGGCGAGCGCGGCACCACGGTCGTTTACGCTGACCGCTTCATACCCGAGGCCGAAAAGGCGCGCGCCGTCGAAACTGGCGGCGACGCCAAGGCCATTCCCTTCCTCAAACGCTTCACCGTGTTCAACGTCGCCCAGTGCGACGGGCTGCGTCCCGGCCTCGACCCGGACCCGGCCCCCTTGCCCGAACGCCAGATCGTGCCGGTTGCCGAGCAGGTCATCGCGGCGAGCGGCATCGACTTCCGCGTCGGCGGCAATCGCGCCTTTTACGTCCCGGCGCAGGATTATGTGCAGGTGCCGCCGCAACCGGCCTTTTTCGAGCAGATCAATTATTATCGGACCTGCCTGCATGAGCTGACCCATGCCACCGGTCATCCGTCGCGGCTCGCGCGCAACCTGACCACCGGCTTCGGGTCAAAGGACTATGCCCGCGAGGAACTGGTCGCCGAAATGGGTTCGGCTTTCCTCTGCGCGGCGCTCGGCATCGTGCCGACCGTCCGCCACGCCGACTATCTGGCATCGTGGCTCGAGGTGCTGCGCGAGGATAACCGCGCGATCTTCCGCGCCGCCAGCGCCGCAAGCAAGGCTGCCGACTGGCTGCTGGCGCGGCACGCCGCCGCCCAGGCCGAGGCTGTCCAAGGCGACACTTCCCATGATGACTCTGCCGAACGGAGGGCGACGAGGCCCAAGGTTCCGGCGATGCGCAGCATCGCTGGAACGACGGAGGAGGGGGCATGATCCTGCTCACCCCCGAACTTCGCGCCGTGCTGCGCGTGAACGCCGAACGCTCCGCCGAGTGCGATCATGATCCCGCGCCGGTCGTCAAATTCTTCAACCCGCTCGGTGCGGCGACATGGCTGGCAACCGAACTTTACGACGATGGCGACACGCTGTTCGGATTGGCCGACCTTGGGTTCGGCTGTCCCGAACTCGGGCATTTCAGCCTGTCGGAACTGGCGGGCATTCGTCTGTCGTTTGGCCTCGGCATCGAGCGCGATATCGACTTTTCGACCACCGCCAGCCTGTCGGTCTGGGCCGACATCGCGCGCCGCGCCGGTTCGATCAGCCAAGCCCAATCAATCATCTGGCGCATCGAGTCCGCGCCGGTCCCCGAGCTTTCGACCGACCCCGAGCACGGGAGAGGCGGATGACGTGCGGCGCGTAACGCCGCTTTGTAAGCCGGTCCGCCAACCCCGGAAAGAGCGACGGACCGGCACTCACAAGGAGTGACGACAATGAAACTCGATTTTATCCCGCTCGACAAGCTGGTCGTGAGCAAGGCCAATATGCGCTACGGCAAAAAGGCTCCGGACGTGTCCGATATCCTGCCGACCGTGCGCAGCCGTGGCGTCATCCAGCCGGTCATCGTCCGCCCGAACTGCGCGCCCGATGGCTATGAGATCGTCGCCGGAAGCCGTCGCTTCCACGCCGCCAAGATCGTCGCCGAGGAACGGCGCGCGACGGGCGATGCCGATCCCGATGCGGCATTACTCCCCTGTGCGATCCTCGACGAGGGCGACGATGCCGCCGCCATCGAGGCGTCGATGATCGAGAATATGGCGCGGCTCGACCCCGATGAAGTGACGCAGTGGGAGAATTTCACCCGCCTCGTCCGCGAGGGCCGCACGGTCGAGGACATCGCCGCGACCTTCGGATTGCCCGACCTCACCGTCAAGCGCGTGCTGGCACTCGGCAACCTGCTCCCTGCGATCCGCGATCTCTATCGCAAGCAACGGATCGACGCGGCGACCGTGCGCCACCTGACGATGGCGTCGAAGAGCCAGCAAAAATCATGGCTCGCGCTTGCCGGCGACGAGAATGCCTATCTGCCGACCGGCCACCAGTTAAAGGCTTGGCTGTTCGGCGGGCAGTCGATCCCGGTCAAACATGCGCTGTTCGACGTCGAGGCGAGCGGCCTTGCGACGATCGCCGACCTGTTCGGCGAGGACCGTTATGCCGCCGATCCGCAAGCCTTCTGGACTGCGCAGAATGCCGCAATCGAGGCACGCCGCGCCGCCTATATCGAGGCGGGCTGGGCCGACGCGATCATCGTCCCGCCGTCCGATCATTTCTCGACATGGGAATATGAGAAAGCGGGCAAGCGCAAGGGCGGGCGCGTCTATTTCGACGTGCGCGCGAGTGGCGAAGTGATTGTCCACGAAGGCTATGTTTCCGGCAAGGAAGCCCGCCGCATCGCCAAGGCCGAGGGATCGCAGAACGGGACCGGTCAGAAACCGGCGCGACCCGAGGTCACGTCGACGATGCAGACCTATATCGACCTGCATCGTCATGCCGCCGTCCGCGCTGCATTGACCGGCCATCCGGCCATCGCGCTGCGCTTGATGGTCGCCCACGCCATCGGCGGCTCTCACCTGTGGACGGTGAAGGTCGAGCCGCAATCCACCCGCAACGACGAGGTGCGCGACAGCCTCGACAACAGCAAGGCCGAGGCGGATTTCGACGAACGCCGCCGCGCAGTGCTGGCGGTTCTCGGTTTCTCGCCCGAGGAGCCGACCGTGACCGGGGGTAGCATCGAAACGGAGGGCGACGACTATGGCGTCGTCGGCATCTTCCACCGGCTGCTCGACCTTCCCTATGCAGTCGTCATGGAGGTGCTCGCCATCGTCATCGGCGAAACGCTGGCTGCGGGCAGCGCCGCTGTCGAGGCGGTGGGTATCGAGATCGGCGTCGATATGGCCCGATACTGGCAGCCCGACGACGCCTTTTTCGCGGTCGTCCGCGACCGGGAAGTGCTCACGCGGATCGTCGCCGAGGTGGCGGGCGAAACCGTCGCCAGCGCCAACCGGCAGGAGAAGACCAAGACCCTGAAACGGATTGTGCGCGACCAACTTGACGGCACCAATGGGCGCGACCGGCGCGAAAACTGGGTGCCACGCTGGATGGCGTTCCCGCCCACCGCCTATACGGCGCGCGGCGGCGTCGGCACGGTCGCGGCCCATGCCAAGGCGCAAGCCGCCCGCGCGGTCGAGCGGCGCAGCCCGGGCGACGAGGAGCCAGATCCGGGCGCACCGGGCGCGGTGATGGCCGTGCCGGACTCCGACGACGAGGCCGACCGCCTCGCCGCCTGATTGCTCGCGGGCGGCGGCAAACCCGCCGCCCGCATCCTTCCATTTCTGAAAAAATTCGGCCGCGCGCCCGCGCCAGCAATCGGGTCGGTCATACCCCCGGTATGACCTGAACAGCGCGGGGCGCTGTTCACCCGTTGCTCGGGCGCGGGCGCGCGGCAAAGGAGATCATCATGGCCGACCGTGTATCCGCGAGCATCACCATCGGCGGCACCTTGCCGCGATCCTTGTTGCCCGATTTTTTCGCGCTCATTCAGGAGCAGGGACTGTCCACCGAATGGGACGGCGAACCCTTCACCCCCGCGATGGTCCGCGAGGGCATGTCCCTTGAACTCATGGCGCATGAAGTGGCCTGGGGCCGGTTCGAGCGCCTCGAAAGCTGGTGCGTCGAGCATGATCTGCCCTTCGCGCGTTGGTCGGGCGGTTATTGCGGCCAATGGGGTGCCGAGCGCGCCGTGTTCACCGGCGCGGGTGAGGTGCAATGCTATGCCGCCGACGAGGACGACTATCTCCTGATCGGTCGCTGCACCGTCGAGCGTCTCGGCAGCTACGCAGCGATCCTCGGCCACTTCGCGGCGGGCGATTTCGCCGTGCCGCCGTTGCGGCTGATGCCGTGAATATCGGCCGCACCCCGGCCTGCTGGCGCGGGCCGGGGCGCGGCTGGTTCCTTATTTTCATCGCAGCGCGCGCGCGCACCAGTCGGGCTTCCGCTGCCAGCGCGGCCACCAGCGTGCGATGCCGCTCGCCGCCAGTTCGGACCCGACATCGCGACCGGCCAGCGTCACTTGGGCGACCGTGCGGTTGTAGCTGCGCCCGACCCGCATGACGGTGACAGTCCGGCCATCGAGCAGCGTTCGGGCACGCGCGGTCGCGGCCCGGCCAAGTACGATCTCCGCTCTACATCTGGCCTGTCCCGCTTGCGTCTCCGGGGCGTCGATTCCGGCAATGCGGATGCGTTCGCCGCTCTCCAGCCGGAAGGTATCGCCGTCGATCACAAGGCCGACACGCCCCTGGTCAGGCGGCGCGGCGGCGATCAGCAACAACGCCGCGCAGACGGCCGAAGTATGGAGGACGATCCCCGACATGGTGCGGGCCGCAATCGCCTTCCACGCCGGACCCGAACCCCCGATCTGTCGTCATCGGCCATGCTGACGGCAGTCGCGGCAGCGTCGCGCTGCGTGCGGCGGAGGATCGATCCGATGAGGCTCCGGTAATGTCCGCGCAACCCGCTGTCCGATCCATCGCGTGGGTGAACCGACGGCATGATCGGGATCGCCACTGCCATCTCCCGCACCGTTTTCGGCTCCTCGGGCGCATGACCTGGGACGGCCGCAGTCCCGCGAAACCATCGCCGCGCGGCTTATTTCCCCGCCCGCGCCCACCCCACGCGGCACGCCGCGCGGGACCCCGAGCTTGCGGCCTCCTCCCGCTCGCTGCGCTTCAAATAAGCCTTCGGCTCCGGTCCTCCGCTTCGCTCCGGCCTGTCGGTTCGCGGGCCTGCTTTGACCGTCCCTTCGGTCCGCCCATCGCCCGGAAACGGTTCGGGGCGACTTTCTAAGGAGACGAACAATGCCAGCCATCGGTTATGTCACCCGCGACGGAAATGGCTTCAAGGGCCAGCTCAAGACGCTCTCGATCCGCACCGACATCGAGATCATTCCCAACACCCGTAAGTCCGGCGACACCCAGCCCGACTACCGGGTGTCGGCAGCCGGCGTCGAGGTCGGGGCCGGGTGGGTCCGGCGCGGCGAAATGAGCGGCAAGGACTATGTGTCGCTGTCGCTCGCCGCCCCCGAATTCGGTCCGCGCCGGCTCTACGCCAACCTCGGCCGCGCCGCCGGCCAGGACGACGATGACGCCTTCGCGATCATCTGGAATCCCGCCGACTGAGCGAAGCGCCCCGCGTCCCGAAAGGACGCGGGGCATCGCCACCGGCCCGAAACGCCGGTGCCAATTCGGGGGGTCGGAATCGCAGGGGTCGATTTGCGACCCTGCCGAAGACGACCGGATCGATCCAATCCGCGCTCATCAGCCGACGCCGGGTGCGTGGGCGCAGATGGAGCTTCATCATGGATACCGCCGAACGGGCGCAGGCCGCGCGCGAGACCTGTCCCTTCCTCACCGCCAAGCAAGCGGCTTTTCATCTCGGCCTCGCCTACTCGACGCTGAAGCGCCTGCGCCACACCGGCAAGGGGCCGAAATGCCGCCTGCATGGCCGAACCTGGCGCTATCATATCGACGATATCGAGACCTGGTCGGCAGCCCGCGCGCGCGGAGGCGACCGTGGTTGAGCGCCGGATACGCGACCGCCCGCTCCCGCTTCTCGCCTGGTTTGAGGTTCGCCGCGCGGAACGTCAGCGCATCCGCGCACGCCGCCTGCGCCTGGGGCGACGCGCGGCGCTGCTCGGTATCGGCGTCGCTTGCCTTGGCGTCACGATCGCCGTCCCGCCGCTGCCCCGGCTGGTGTGGAACGCGAGTGCGAGCGCACCTGTCGGCCTCTATGCCGTGTCGCCCGGCGCGCCGCTCGAACGCGGTGACATGGCGATTGCCTGGCCGCCAATCCAAGCACGGCAACTCGCCGCACGCCGCCACTATCTTCCGAGCAACGTGCCACTGGTGAAGCGGGTTGCTGGCGTTGCGGGAGACACAATCTGCGCAGTGGATCGCGTCGTGACGGTCAATGGCAGGCCAGTCGCAACGCGCCGTGCCGCCGACGCAGCGCGCCGTAATCTACCCGCGTGGCGGGGGTGCATCCGGCTTGGACGTGGCATGCACTTCCTGCTCCTGACCGAGACCCCGGACTCGTTCGACGGGCGCTATTTCGGACCGACGCTGGCGCAGGATGTCATTGGCAAGGCGACCCCGTTGTGGCTGCGCTGAGGACGCTCGCGCTCGGCCTCGCGCTGCTCGTCGCGACCCCCGCCGCCGCCAATCCGTCGGGAACCGATCCGGTCTCCCGCTGGCGCGCCGAGATCGCCGAGGCGTCCGCCCGGTTCGGCGTGCCGGTCGCCTGGATCGAGCGGGTGATGCGCGCCGAAAGCGGGGGCCGGACCATGCTTGGCGGACGACCGATCACCTCCCATGCCGGCGCGATGGGGCTGATGCAGTTGATGCCGAGGACATGGCTGGCGATGCGGGCCGCGCACGGCCTGGGGCGCGATCCCCATGATCCACGCGACAATATTCTCGCAGGGACGGCTTATCTGCGCGCGATGTATGACCGGTTCGGCTATCCTGGGTTGTTCGCTGCATATAACGCGGGTCCCGGTCGCTACGCCGCCCATCTCGCCACCGGCCGTGCGCTGCCAGCCGAGACGCGCGCCTATATCAAACAGGTGTCGGGCGGGCCTTTGATGCCATCCCCATCGCGCGCGTCGCAGCCGCCATCGACCTTGTTTGTCGTGCTTCGGCCCAGCAATCTGTCGGCTGATCCATCGCGATCGCGCACGCCGGACGCGCCGCCAGATACGCTGTTTGCGATCCGCGCACCCCGTTGAGCCTGCATGTGTTGCTGCGTCGAAGGGTGCGGACTGCGCGGGCATCGCGCCACCTTGGATGTTGGAGGGGCTCGTCTCGGCAAGGCCCAGCATGACGGGCGGCGAAGCGGCTGTGCAAGGCCGGCGGCCCCTCCAATTTTGCCGCGAACCGGAGGCTGCTGCGCAGCCGCGTTGTTTGTTTGCAGCGCAACAAAATCGGTTCCTCCGCCGCCGCTGCGCGGCGCTTCCGGCTTCGCCTCCAGCGGCCCTGACAGCCGCCTCGCCACCCGTCTTCGGATGTCTGTCCTCGATGAGGAGGATTTCAAGCAAAGGAGGCGATCATGACCATGTTTCAACCCATCGGTGTAACGTCGGACCGCGTAGTGGCGACGCTGGTGGCAGGGCTCGAAATCGAGTTTGGGCGGGGCGCAGGCGAGGCGCTAGCGACACGGTTTCTAGAGGCTGAGGAGAGCGATTTCCTGTGGGAAGCGAGGGCCTCAGAACGCTGGCTCGGTGCGTATCCGGCACATGACGAAGAGGATATCGAGCTCGATCGGGTGGCGATCACGGGACGGTTGGATGGCCGCTGGTTCGTCGCGGTGAGCATCGTCGATGGCGATGGGATGGCGCAGGGATTGATGGGTCGGCGCAACTTCAGAAGCGAACGCCAGGCACGCGAAGCGTTCGCAGCGACGCATTGATCGCAGCATCGCAAACGCCGGGACACAGGTGCCGGACAGGCATCGTGTCCCGGCTCATTTTTGCCTCGGCTCAGGCCAGATGGGCAGGCATCAGGTCGGCGGAAATTGGCGACAGGAGCGGTTCCGACGGGAGGGTGGCGTAAGGCAAGATAAAGCTATGGCACTGGTGTTCCATAAGCCTTTGTCTGCACATCGTTTTTTGGAACCGCCACCGGCACTGCTCTCTCGGCACCCGTGCCGTTCGGCCCGGACATGGCGGTATTGCACCACATTCGGCGGCACCGGTTTTCAGGGGAACCGCACAGGGTCATGCTTGCCGCTCCGCACCCCTTGGAATCACCACAATGGCCGACGACGACAGCTTTGAACCGCGCCTCGGGCGCCAGCGTCAGCAGGGTGCCAAACGCGCCCGGCGCTATCTCGGCCGCGTCCTTGCCGCCGCCAACCTTGCGCGCGGCGGCGCGGTGGCTTCCGGTCTCGCGCGTGGGGCGTTCTCAGGCGTCCGGATCGGACGCGGTGCGGGTGTCGGACGCCTGCTCGCCAGCCGCGGCAAACATGCCGCCGCGAACGGCCGCCGCGTCATCGTCAAGGCGAGCATCGTCAAGCTCGCCGGCAAGGGCGCATCGACCGCTGCCGCGCATCTGCGTTACCTCCAGCGCGACGGCACGACGCGCGAGGGCGAGCGGGGTGCGCTCTACGGGCGCGATGCCGACGCTGTCGACGGCAAGGCGTTCGGCGGACGGGGAGCTAACGATCGCCACCAGTTCCGCTTCATCGTCTCGCCCGAGGACGGCGATCAATATGACGATCTGAAACCGCTCACCCGGCGGCTGGTGGCGCGCATGGAAGAGGATCTTGGAACGAAGCTCGACTGGGTCGCGGTCGACCATTTCAACACCGGTCACCCGCACACCCATATCGTGGTGCGTGGGAAGGACGATCGTGGTGCCGATCTCGTCATCGCCCGCGACTATATGACGACCGGCATCCGCGAGCGTGCCGCCGAGCTGGTCGATCTCGACCTTGGCCCGCGCACCCACCGCGAAATCGCGCAGACGCTGCGCGTAGAAGTCGAGCAGGAGCGCCTGACCTCGATCGACCGGGCCTTGCTCAAGGGGATGGACGCCGCGCGGATAGTAGCGACCAACGGTCGCGATGCCGCCGACCAGGCGCTGCGCGCCGCCCGGCTGGCGAAACTGTCGCGCCTGGGCCTGGCCGAGCCGCTCGGCGCGGGACGCTTCCGGCTTGTGCACGACCTTGCCGATACGCTCCGTGCGTTGGGTGAGCGCGGCGACATCATCCGCACGATGCAGCGCGACTTTTCCCGTGCCGCGACCGTGCGGGCGCCGGCAGATCGGGCGATCTACGATCCCGCCGCGTCCGGTGCCCGCCCGCTGGTTGGCCGCGTGCTGGCGCGCGGGCTCGCCGACGAACATGCCGATCGCCATTATCTGATCGTCGACGGGGTCGATGGGCGCAGCCACTATGTAGCGATCGGCAAGCCTGCCCTGAGCTTCGTCGATGGTGGCAAAGAAACCGATGCCAGCTTGCCGCGCGGTGCGATCGTGCGGATCGATCCGGTAAGCCCGACCGTGCGGGAGGTGGATCGGACCATCGCCGCGGTCGCCGCCGCGAATGGCGGACGCTATGATGTGGATGCCCATCTTCGCTACGATCCGGCCGCGACTCAGGTCTTTGCCGAAACCCATGTCCGGCGGCTGGAGGCGATGCGGCGGACGTCGGGCATCGTCGAGCGCGAACCCACGGGCCGCTGGATCATCGCGCCGGACCATCTGGCACGTGTCTCGGCCCATGAAACAGCGAGGCTACGGGACCGTCCGGTCGCGATTACCTTGCTGTCGTCGCAGCCGCTTGACCGGCTGGTCGATGCCGACGCCGCGACCTGGATCGATCGCGAGCTGATTTCGGCCGCGCCTGAGGCGGTTCGAGATGCCGGGTTCGGACGCGAGGTGCGCGAGGCTCAGGCGCGGCGTCGGCAGTGGCTGGTGGCGCAGGGTTTCGCAGAAGAGGCGGGCGGCGGCACGCCGTTCCCAAAAAGCATGGTTGCGGTGCTTCAGCGGCGCGAGCTGCTGCGTGTCGCGGGCCAGCTCTCCGACGAACTCAAAGTGCCGTTCCGCGAAGCTGCCGAAGGCGACCGTGTCGAGGGCCGTTATCGCCGCCCGGTCGACCTTGTCAGCGGGCGCTTCGCGCTCATCGAACGGTCGCGGGATTTTACGTTGGTGCCGTGGCGCCCGGTGCTTGAGCGGCAGGTTGGCAAATCGGTTTCAGGGTTGATACGCGGCGACGGGATTAGCTGGTCGATTGGGCGTGGTCGAAGCGGGCCGGGGATTTCATGAACAGGCCGCTTTCGTGACGGTCAAGTTAGGGAGAAGGCTGCAACCGACCGCAGTCGGTCAAAATCAACCGTACCCGGCGATCATCGTGACGTCCGCCCTTGAGAAACAGGCCGATAGGGCGACCCAAACAGACATTCGGCAACGCGCTCGCCTTGTCGTAGCTCAAACAGCTTGCGGCGACCTCCGAAAGCACTCCTTCGGTCAGCGCGACGGTCGGTCCGGAACGTGCGGCCAGTCCTCATGATATCTAACCGAAATCCGTTCCACATCTTGATAGTTGGTCTCGGCCATGTAGGCACTGAATGATCGACTACCCCGGCCTCGGCGCGAAGATGGTCCAGGCCGGGTTGCAATCGTCTGCGGGTCGCGCCGATCGGAAAACATGGCAGTTACGTCGATATGGCCACGGCCAGCCCTGTACACTCCGCGGCTCGGTCGAACGGTGCCGACCACCCTTATGCCGCTTCCGACCTGATAGGCGTGGAGCCAGTAAATCCTAATCGGGTCGTTGGGCACGTTGATCGCCAAAGGCTGCAACGGGATCGGCTGCAACGTCGCACACCCTGAAAGCACAATCGACAGCGCCAGCGCTGCAAGCGCCAGATGCGGTCGCGGACAATCAACCATCCTACTTCTCCTGATTATTGTTGCGGCGGACGCCCATTCGCCAAGGGCGCAGCGGGGAGGGCAGTACAAGGCGTAGCTGCGCCGCCCGTCCGCGGATGGCATCAACCGTCCGGTGTAACCTTCGCGCGATCTCGCCCGGAGGGTGTCGCGCCTCGATCATCTGTATCAGCGCGGCATCGTCGGCCTCGGTCCATGGGCGCGGCTTGCGGCGCGCGGAGGTGTCGGTCGGATCGCTGCTCATTGGCGATACGCCAACAGACGAAGGGCATTGAACACGACCAGCAGTGTCGATCCCTCGTGGATCATCACCGCCGGTCCGATGCCCAGGCCCAGGATCGTAGCGGGCACGAGAAACCCGACGATGCCAAGGCTAACCACCAAATTCTGCCGGATGATGCCGCGCGTTTTGCGGCTTAGACCGACCGCGAAGGGCAGATGGGCGAGGTCATCCGCCATGAGCGCGACATCGGCGGTTTCCAGCGCCACGTCCGAACCGGCGGCGCCCATCGCGATGCCGACCGTCGCATTGGCCATCGCCGGCGCGTCGTTTACGCCATCGCCCACCATCGCGACCTTCGCTTCGCCACGCAGCTTGCGGATCGCCTCGACCTTGTCTTCGGGCAGCAAATCGCCCCATGCCTCGTCGAGGCCGACGTCGCGCGCAATTGCCTCGGCAACCTTCTGGTTGTCGCCCGAGATCATGATCATCCGCGTGATGCCGAGCGCATGAAGACGCGCGATCGTGTCTTTCGCAGCCGCGCGCGGCGTGTCCATCAGCCCGATGGCGCCGAGATCGCGTTCGCCGTGACGCACCACCATCGTCGTTCGCCCGCCGTCCCGCAGCCGGGCGATGGCATCGCGCATGGCATCCGAAAGCGGCGCAATGCCATCAGTGCCGAACATCTCCGCCTTACCGATCAGCACCGGCTCGCCATCGATCTTCGCGGTGATCCCGCGTCCGGTCAGACTGGTGAGATCGGTCGCGGCGGGAAGCTTGATCTCGCCGAGCCGTTCCTCGCCGTCCTTGGCGATCGCACGCGCGAGCGGATGGTCGCTGAGCCGCTCGACCGCCACCGCGACCGCAAGCAGATCGCGCTCATCCACACCGTCCGCCGGGAGGATGTCAGTGATGCGCGGACGCCCTTCGGTCAACGTGCCGGTCTTGTCAAAGGCGATGGCCTTGAGCGATCCCAGATCCTCGAGCGGACCACCACCCTTCACCAGCACGCCGCCTCGGGCAGCGCGAGCGACACCGGATAGCACCGCGCTCGGCGTGGCGATTGCCAGCGCGCAGGGGCTTGCCGCTACCAGCACTGCCATTGCGCGATAGAAGCTGTCGCGGAACGGCTCGTCGATCACGACCCAGGCGAACAGCAGCACGACCGTGAGAAGTAGTACCGACGGCACGAACACGCGCTCAAACCGATCGGTGAAACGCTGGGTCGGCGACTGGCGCGTTTCGGCCTCGCTGACCAGTTCGACGACGCGCGCCAGCGTCGTCTCATTCGACTTGCGCGTGACCTCGACCTCGATCAGACCGCTGCCGTTGATCGTGCCGGCGAACACACGATAGGGCGCTTCGATCGTGTCCGATCTGGTGCGCGCCGCGGTTTCGTCGGGCACGGGCCGCTTGTCGACCGGCATGCTCTCACCCGTCACCGGCGCCTGATCGATGCTGGTCGTCCCTTTGACGATGAAACCATCTGCTGGCAGCCGCTCGTCGGGTTTGACAACCACCGTGTCGCCAACCACGAGTTGCTCGACCGGCAACTCGACCAGCTCGCCATCACGGCGCACCAAAGCTGTCTGCGGTGCCAACTCAGCCAACGCCTCGATCGCCCGTTTGGCGCGCCCCATGGCGTAGTTTTCGAGCGAATGCCCAAGGCTGAACAGGAACAGCAGCAGCGCGCCTTCGGCCCACGCGCCAAGCGCCGCCGCACCCACTGCGGCGACCAGCATCAGCGTGTCGATCTCGAACCGCTTGTGCCGCAGGTTGTCGATCGCTTCGCGCAACGTGAAGAAGCCACCGAACAGATACGCGGCGACGTAGCAGGCAAGCGGTATCCAGCCTGGCGTATTGGTCAGCTTCTCGAGCGCAAAGCCGATCGCGAGCAGCGCCCCGCACAGCAGCGCGAAGATCAGTTCGGTATTTGCGCCAAAAATCCCACCGTGCGCATGATCGTGCCGGCCATTTGGCTCGGGTCGGGCTTGATCGGTCATGCGATGGCCTCCGTTGGACCGACGTCATCCCGTTCAACCTCGGCCACGTCGGTCTCACGCCGGCCGTAACGGGCGTAGAGCGTGGGCAGGACGAACAGGGTCAGAAGCGTCGCCGAGATCAGGCCGCCGATGACGACTGTTGCCAGCGGCTTCTGCACTTCGGCGCCCGACCCGGTCGCGATCGCCATCGGCACGAAGCCGAGCGAGGCCACCAGCGCGGTCATCACAACCGGCCGCAGCCGGGCGAGCGCGCCCTGCCAGGCCGCATCGGCCCTCGCGACGCCGCGCGCCATCAAGTCCTGGATCGAGGTGACCATGACGAGCCCGTTGAGCACCGCGATGCCGGACAAGGCGATGAACCCGACCGCTGCCGAGATCGAGAATGGCATCCCGCGCAGGAACAGCGCGAGCACCCCGCCGACCAGCGCGAGCGGCACGCCGGTGAAGACGATCGCTGCGTCGCGCACGCTGCCCAATGCCCCGTAGAGCAGCAGGATAATCAGCGCGAAGCAGGCCGGCACGACCAGCATCAGTCGCTGGCTGGCCGATTGCAGATTCTCGAACTGCCCGCCCCATTCGAGATACTCGCCGGCCGGAAGACGCACCTCTCTGGCGATGGCCGCGCGGGCGTCTTCGACCACCCCAGCGACGTCGCGGCCCCGGACATTGGCCTGCACGACGACACGGCGC
The DNA here is from genome assembly GCA_942493255.1 of uncultured Alphaproteobacteria bacterium. Taxonomy (GTDB): domain Bacteria; phylum Pseudomonadota; class Alphaproteobacteria; order Sphingomonadales; family Sphingomonadaceae; genus Sphingomonas. Next base: position 1,105,763 of record OW818683.1, read on the forward strand.
TTGCCATTTTCGCGGCTGATCTGATTGGGACCAGCGGTCACCGCGATGTCGGCGATGCTTTCGAGCGGAACGAATGCGCCATCGGGCGTGGGGACGGGAACCTGCCCGAGCGTTTGCAGATCGGCGCGCGCGGCGTCGGTCAGCCGGATCGTCACCGCGAAACGCCGATCACCCTCGAAGATCATCCCGGCGTCGCGCCCGCCGATCGCGGCGGCAAGCGTGTCCTGCATGACCTGCGCAGTGATCCCCAGCCGCGCCATCGCATCGCGGTTGGGCCGGACGTCGAGCATGGGCAGACCTTCGGTCTGTTCGACCCGCACATCGGTCGCGCCCTCAACGTTACGCAAAATGCCCGCGATCTGGTTGGCCGTTGCGTTCATCGTGTCGGTGTCGTCGCCGAACACCTTGACCGCGATGTCGCCGCGCACGCCCGCGATCAACTCGTTGAAGCGCATCTGGATCGGCTGGCTGATCTCGAATGCGTTGCCTGGCAAACTTTCCAGTGCCTTCTCGATCTTCGCAACCAGTTCCGCCTTTGGCAGCTTCGGATCGGCCCACTCGTTGCGGTCCTTCATGATGATGAAGGTGTCGGAGATGTTCGGCGGCATCGGATCCGACGCGAGTTCGGCGGTGCCTGTCTTGGAAAAGACGAACTTGACCTCGGGAATCGCCGAGATGGCCTTTTCAACGCGAAACTGCATCGTCTGGCTCTGCTCGACCGACGTGCCCGGCACGCGGAGCATCTGCGCGGTCGCATCCCCTTCATCCAACTGCGGCAGAAACTCCTGGCCCAGCGTCATGAACGCACCGATCGCCAGCACGAAAGCACCGACGGCGGCGGCAATCGTCGCGCGTGGCCGCTTCATTGCCTTGTTGAGACCCGGCTCGTAGCGCCGTTTGAGCCAGGTCATGATCCGGCCCTCCTTCTCCTCGACCGGCTTCGACAGCCAGATCGCCAGCATCGCCGGCACGAAGGTAAGCGAGAGGATGAATGCGCAGACCAGCGCCAGGATTACGGTCAGCGCCATCGGCGTGAACGTCTTGCCCTCGACCCCGGTGAGCGTGAGCAGCGGAACATAGACGAGGATGATGATCGCCTGGCCATAGACCGAGGGGCGGATCATTTCGCGCGTGGCGCTCGCCACCGCGTGCAGTCGTTCGCCCTTGTCGAGGGTGCGGCCAAGGTGATGCTGGCGTTCGGCGATCCGTCGCAGCGCATTCTCGACGATGATGACGGCACCATCGACGATCAGGCCAAAGTCGAGTGCTCCGAGGCTCATCAAATTCGCCGACACGCCGCCACGCAGCATGCCAAAGCTGGTCATCAGCATGGTGATCGGTATGACCAGCGCCGCGATGAGCGCGGCCCGGAAATTGCCGAGCAGCAGAAACAGCACGACCACGACGAGCAGTGCGCCCTCCGACAGATTCTTGGCGACGGTCTTGATTGTCGAATTGACCAATCCCGTGCGGTCGAGCACCGGCTGGATGATGATATCGGTCGGCAACGAGGCGTTGACCTCGTCGAGCCGGTCGGCGACCGCCGATGCAACATTTCGGCTGTTCTCGCCGATCCGCATAACGGCTGTGCCGACGACGACTTCCCGACCATTTTCGGATGCCGATCCCATCCGTGTTGCCTGGCCGAGCTTTACCGTTGCGACCTGATTGAGCAGGATGGGCACGCCTTCGCGCGTCGCGATCACGGTGCGGGCAAGCTGGTCGGCATTGGCGATGCGCGCGTCGGAACGAACCGCGAGACCTTCACCGTTGCGATCGACGACACCTGCGCCGACCGCGCTGTTGTTCGCCTCAAGCGCTTCGGCAAGGTCGCTAAGGCTGAGTTTGAGCGCGGTCAGCCGCTGAACGTCCGGCACGACCTGATACTGCTTCACATAGCCACCGATCGAGTCCACGCCTGCCAGGCCGGGAACCGACTTGAGCAACGGCGCGACGATCCAGTCCTGCGCAGTGCGCAGATAGGTCGCCTTGTCAGCGTCGCTGACCAGCCGGTCGCCTTCCGGCGTGATGTAGCTGCCGTCGGGCTGGATGCCCGGCTCGCCGGCCTTGTGCTTGTCCTCGGGGCGATGAGCCATGTGGACGGTCCACATATAGACCTCGCCAAGGCCGGTCGCGATCGGTCCCATTTCCGGCGCGACACCCTCGGGCAGGTTTTCCTCGGCGGTGCGCAGTCGTTCAGCAACCTGCTGGCGCGCGAAATAGATGTCGGTGGCGTCGGTGAACACCGCAGTGACCTGCGCGAAGCCGTTGCGGCTGAGTGATCGGGTATATTCGAGACCGGGAATGCCCGCGAGCGCGGTCTCGATCGGGAATGCGACTTGCTTCTCGACCAGTTCGGGCGAAAGCGCCGAGGCGCGGACGTTAATCTGCACCTGGTTGTTGGTGATGTCGGGAACGGCATCGATTGGCAGCCTCGACAAGGAGACCGCGCCGATAACCGCGGCGATGAGGGTCAGGAGCAGCACGAACCAGCGCCGCTCGACCGCGAAATTGACAATGCGTTCGATCACGGATCAATGCCCTCCGTGCTCGGCTTCGCCCTTGGCGAGCTCGGCCTTGAGCGTGAAGCTGCCATTACCGGCGACTTCTTCGCGACCGGTTAGGCCGGACGTGACTGTGACCGTACCGGCGCCGCGAGCGCCGAGTGTGACCGCCTGGGCGCGAAATCCGGTCGCAGTGCGGACGAACACGGTGTTACGGTTTTCGACGGTCTGGACTGCGGCAGCCGGCACGCTGACCGCGCCGCCCCCTTCGCCGGGCAAACCCAATATCGCGGACACCGGTTCGCCGACACGCCACTGGCCGGCACGGTTGTCGATCAGCGCGATGGCGGCAACCAGGCGCGTCGTTTCGTCGAGCACTGGCGAGACGAAGCTGAGCACCGCAGCCGAGCGGCGGCCACCCGCGCTGATCTCGACCGGCGTGCCAACCCGCACGCGCGCGGCATCGGACGGTGAAAGCGAAATCGTTACCGCGACGCGCGACAGGTTGGAGACGCGAAACAGTTCGGCATCTGCCGCAACCGTTTGGCCGAGCACAACCGGTCGTGCGGTGATGCGCCCGCCAAGCGGCGCGACGACACCGATGCGGTTGAGTGCGCCACCGCCGACGCCAGCCGCAGAGACCTGCTGTTGGGCAAGGCGCAGTGCGATACCGGCCTCAGTCGCCGCGGTGCGAGCCGCGATAAGATCGCGTTCCGGCGAGACACGCAGCTTGAACAGCCGGTCTTCGCGCCGCAGATTGGATTGGGCGAGCGCCGAACGTGCCCGCGCCGCTTCGACCTCGGCCCTGAGCGACGCGGCTTCACGGCTTTCGATCACGGCGACCACCTGGCCGCGCGCGACGGCGTCGCCCAGATTGCGGTTGAGTGCGACGACGCGACCGCCAATCGCTGCGGAGACCACTTGTGTCCCCTGCGGATCGCCCTCGATCGTCGCCGGGAGCGTCAGCGCGCCGCCGCCGGAGGACAAGACCCGGACAACCTCGATGCCCGCAGCCTTGATCTGCGGTGCGGTCAGCGTGATGACGCCTTCCTCGCCTTCGCCTTCTCCATGGGCGGCTTCGTTGCCGCCATGATCATCCCCGGCCTCCGCACCGGCTTCCGTGGCCTCGCTGTTGTTGGCGGCATCCTCGCCACCTGAGCAACCTGCAAGCAGCATCGCCAGGACGAGCGGTGCCGCAGCCCCGCTTACGAGCTTTTTCATCGTCAATTCCCCGTTTGCACCGGCGTGGGAGCCGGTGTGGTCAGCCGGGCGAGACGCGCCTCGGCATCATGATATTGTTCGAGCGCATCGACCGCGGCGGTGCGGGCATCGAGCAGTGCCTGTTCGGCTTCGAGCAGGACCAGCTGGTCGAACTTGCCCTCGCCATAGCCAATGCGTGCGATGCGCGCGGCTTCCTGTGCGGCACTGAGTGCCGGACCAGACGCCCGCACGCTTGCCGCCGCCCGATCGCGGTCGGCGCGCGCCGCAGTGATCGCACGTTCAGCCTCGAAGCGAGCCACTCGCCGCTTGGCTTCACTCTGGTTGCGCAGCGCCGTGGCCTGCCCCACGGCAGCCCGGCCGTTGTTGAACACCGGCAGCGGCACCGAGACGCCCAAGACCATCGCCATGTCGCCGCTGGCCTGAAGACGGCGCGTACCCGCGCTTACCGTCAGGTCGGGGATGCGCTGGCTTCGCGCGAGGCGAAGTTGTGCATCGGCGGTGGCGACGTCGGCACCCGCGGCCGCGAGCGCCAACGTGCCATCCGCATTTGCCGGTGTCGCAGGGCCCGCCCGAACGTTGTCGATACGATCGAACCACGGCTGGTCGAGGGCACCGGGCAGGCTGGCGCCGACGAACTGGGCGAGCGCCAGCCGGTTCGCCTCGACGCTGCGCTGCGCACGCTCCAGCTCGGCTTCCGCGTTTGCCGCCAGCAAGGCAGCGCGCTGCTGATCGATGGGCGAATTCGCACCGGCTTCGACCCGGTCGCGCGCGATACGCAAATTTTCGCGCGTGACCCCAAGCTGGTCCTGCGCGATCGTCAGCCTTCGTTCGGCGGCGACCGCCTCAATATACGCTTGTGTGACTAGTAGCCTGAGGTCGGCTCGCGTGATCACCGCGTCAATCCTAGCGCGCGCCGTCTGCGCGTCGGCTACTGCGATGCGTGCGGGTCGCTTACCGCCGAGTTCGAGCGGAAGCGCGAACGCAATCGTTGTCTCGGCTTCGTTGATGCCCTTGTACGGGCCGGTGCCGATTACATTCTCGACATCGGCGCTGAGCGTCGGGTTCGGTCGCAACGCAGCGACTACACGACCCGCTTCGGCGGCTTCGATGCCGAGCGCCGCCACTTCGTTGGCTGGCGCGATCGCGCCCGCCTGAGCCAACGCTTCGTCAAGCGTTAGCGTCTCGCCAGCTGAGACCGGCGCGGACGATGTCGAACTTTGCGCCTGCGCAATCCCTGCGCACGACGCCGCGGCGAGAAGCGCCGCGTAGATGGACTTCATGATGGAACACTCCTGACAGCCACAAACAGCCGCCGGGCATCGGCCCGCGGCGGAGGGGCGTCAGGCTTGCGGAGGTCTCAACGCGGGGTCGGGCGCGGCCGCGACCAGCACACTCGCCGGGCCGCGATCACGAATATTCTCATGTGAGGTTAGCGTCGCTGTCACAGCGGCATCGTCGAGCGACGCGAAATGGTGGCCGTGGCAGCCGCCGTGCTGATGCGCGATGTTCTGGTCGCTCTTGCCGGTCTCCGGCGCGTTCTGATCGGCGTGATCCACGCCCGGCAGCGAGGGAGCCATCTCGACGCAGATCGACCGCTCCACGGCATGCGCGACCGGCGCAGTGCCGATCGACAGCAGCGCAAACGCACAAAGCATCAAGGTGAGCAGACGGATCATCGCGATGCCGCGTTATCCTGTCGAGGCCGGGTTGTCATCTGCAAAGTGTGCGCCAATGAAGTTGATATAGCGTATCATATCGCCGACGGAAGTGAATTGGGCCACCGTCATTTCGAGTTAACGCTTGAGACCATAAAGATCCTCGCCAAAAGTCTGAACTCATTCCGTATCGATGTCCGATGTATTTCATCTTCATCTTTCATTTGACTTGCAGACGGAAGATGCCGTGCTGCCCGGACGCGGAAATTTCACGCTTAGCCTGACGGATAATCTGAACACCGCCGGTGATCCCCAGGCCGGCCATGATCGCTGCCACGATCAGATCAGGCCAGGCCGTCCCGGTGCCGAACACCCCGACAGCAGCCATGACCACGGCGATGTTGCCGATCGCATCGTTGCGCGAGCAGATCCACACCGACCGCATGTTCGCGTCGCCCGCGCGGTAGCGGTAGAGCATCAGTGCAACCCCGGCATTTGCGATCAGCGCCACGAAGCCAATAACGCCCATCACCTCGGCCTCGGGCGTCTGTCCGTCCCACACTGCCCATAAGGTTGCGCCGAGAACATAGGCACCAAGCAGAAGGAGCGTTACGCCCTTGAACAGTGCGGCACGCGCCCGCCAGCCGAGCGCCATGCCGGCAACGCCGAGGCTGATCGCATAGTTGGCCGCGTCGCCCAGGAAATCGAGTGCATCGGCCTGAAGCGCTTTCGATCCGCCCGCGACACCGGCGACCATCTCGGCCACGAACATCGTCGCGTTGACCACCAGCGCGATCCACAGCGCGCGCCGCCATTTGGGGTCATTGTTCGCGTCGGACTTGTCCGACGCACAGCTGTTACACGCCATTGCCACCTCGCACGACTCGACATGACTGGCTATATGGACCCTGTAGTAACTCCAGGGTCAATGGCATGAAGATCGGTGAACTTGCGCGAGCGACCAGCACCAAGGTCGAAACAATCCGCTTTTACGAGAAAATCGGCTTGCTTCCCGCGCCCGCTCGGACTGGAGCGAATTATCGCGCCTACAATCAAAATCAACTGGCCCGTCTGTCCTTCGTGCGCCGCGCTCGCGACCTTGGATTTACGCTAGATCAGATACGCGGTTTGCTCGCTTTGTCAGATGATCGGGACCAGTCTTGCAGTGCAGTCGATACCGTGGCTCGTCAGCACGTGTCCGAAATCGACCGCAAGATCACCGATTTGCGGGCGCTCCGCCGCGAACTGCAAGAGATGCTCGATCAATGCAGCCAGGAGACGGTCTCAACATGCCGGATCATTGAGTCTTTGGCGCCACGCTGACTTGGCGTCTCGTTGAGCGAAGTGACGAACGACCGATTCGGTCGCTCCAAGCGCTCGCGGAGATACCCGACCCTGGGCGTTAGCTTGTAGAAGCTGACTCCGAAAAGCGACCGTTCCCAGAACGTCCGCGCAAGGTTATTGCCGGCAATAATTGATCGCACAGCGCAGTATGAGTCAGTGCTAAGACTGCTAACCTCCGGGGGATGGACCGATGAAGCTCGCGCATTTGCGCATCTGTAACTTCAGGTGCTTTGGAAATGTCGCTACTGAGATCGGGTTGGACGACACGACGTTCATCCTCGGACCTAACGGCACCGGCAAAACTGCGGTCCTGCAGGCGCTGGCAAGAATGTTCAGTCTCGATCCTGCGCTGCGCAAGATCAGGCATTCGGATTTTCACATTGCAACCGATGAAGCACCCGATGCCGCGCCGGAAGAGCGCAGGCTCTGGATCGAAGCCGATTTCGACTTTCCCGAACTCGAACTGGACGACGAAGACGCCATGCCCGCCGTGCCGGGCAATTTCGCGCACATGCTGATGGTGGACGATGATGAGGCCGTGCGCGTCCGTTTCCGTCTGGCTGCGACGCTCGATCAGGATGGCGATATTGAGGAAACCTTCACCTATGTGACCAAAACCGACGATGCAGGGGTGCCGACCGAGGAAAGCCGCGCATCCAAGCAAGATCGCAATGCCATTCAGGTGCACTATCTGCCCGCTCGGCGCGATCCTTCCGATCATATCTCCTACTCGTCCAATGCGCTGTTGGGCCGGGCATTGCGGGCGGCGGACTGGAGCAGTGAACGTGCGGCAATCGGCGATCTCACCGCGCAGATCACCGCAGCGCTGACCGGCAACGCCGCCATCGAAAGCATTGGCGAATCCCTGACCACGATCTGGAGCCAACTGCACAAAGGCCAGTTCTTCGCCGACCCCGGGGTTTCCTTCGAGCAGAGCGAGATCGATACGCTGCTTCGCCATTTGAGCCTGACGTTCACGCCCGGACACGGTGAACCTCTCGTTGATTTTTCGCGGTTGAGCGACGGTCAGCAGTCGCTGCTCTACATCTCGCTGGTACTCGCCATGCGCGAGATCAGCGACAAGGTGCTAGCAGGCGAGCTGAGCGCGTTCGATATCGATAAGCTCCGGCCTGCAATCTTCACTCTGATTGCGGTCGAAGAGCCGGAGAACAGCCTGTCGCCACATTATCTGGGACGCATCGTGCGTGCCGTTTCCGAATTCGCCAAAGGTCAAAATACCCAAGCGCTCGTGGCAACGCACGCGCCGTCGCTTCTGCGGCGGGTTGCGCCCGAGACCATTCGTTATCTGCGGCTCGACGGCAACCGCCGCACGGTCGTTACGCGTGTCGTGCTTCCTCAAAATGCGGACGCCGCCAAATATGTGCGCGAAGGCGTACAAGCCTTTCCGGAGCTGTATTTCTCGCGGTTCGTGATCCTGGGTGAAGGCGACAGCGAGGAGGTCGTTCTGCCGCGGCTGCTCGGCGCGCGCGGGATTCTTACCGATGACGCGTCGATTTCGATCGTTCCCCTGGGCGGTCGGCACGTCAATCATTTCTGGCGGTTGCTGCACGCGCTCGGCATTCCGCACGCGACACTGCTCGACCTTGACCTTGCTCGCTATCAAGGGGGCTGGGGCCGGATCAAATATGCCGCGAAGCAACGCCTCAAATACGGCGATATCGAAAACGCCGGCATCGACGACGACGATATCGCGGGCATTCCGGCCTGGGACAGCGATCTGGGATTGCTGGACGATGACGATGACTGGATCGAGTATTTCGCAGATCGGGGAATCTTCTTCTCTTCTCCGCTTGATCTCGACTTCATGATGATCGAAGCGTTTGGCGAAGTGTACAAGATTGACGACGACGAGCGCGAGGAACCGGACGAAAGCACGCTCAAGGCGGTTCTTGGCAAGAAGCACGACACAGTTGATGGCCAGTACTCCGACGAGCAGCTGGAGCTGTTCGATGCCTATCACCGCAGGTTCAAGATCGGCAGCAAGCCGGCTTGGCACATCCGGGCGATGGCGGCGCTCGATGATGCGGAACTAGCGGCCGACATGCCAGCAGTTATGACAGCGCTGATCGACTATGTTGAAACCGCACTGGAAGGCCTGCCAGAATGATCTCGGCCGAGCGATGGTCTCCTGCCGACGGCTTGACGCTCGAGCCGAATGCGATGGCTGCCGCTACGGAGATCGCACGCAATCTGGCGCTGACCGCAGGTCCGGGTGCCGGCAAGACCGAAATGCTCGCGCAACGTGCGGACTTCCTGCTTCGGACCGGCACTTGCCGCTATCCGCGGCGGATCCTCGCCATCTCCTTCAAGACCGATGCCAGCCAGAACTTAAAGGCGCGCGTCCGCAAACGCTGTGGACCCGAACTGGCGGCGCGCTTCGACAGCCACACCTTTCATGCATTTGCGAAGCGGATCATCGATCGCTTTCGCCCCGTGCTCACCGGACGGGATGCCCTGGGCCCGGACTATTCGATCGGTACACGTCGGGTGCAGCGCCAGTCCATCACCTTCGCCGACATGGTGCCGCTCGCCCATACGATCATCGAAGCCAGCCTCATTGCGCGCAACGCAGTGCGTCAGACCTACACCCATATCTTTCTCGATGAATTCCAAGACTGCACGGCCGAGCAATATCGCCTGATTCTCGCTTGCTTCGGGGGCACCTCGGCGATTCTGACAGCGGTGGGCGATACCAAGCAAAGCATCATGGGCTGGGCCGGCGCGCTTGAGGGTATCTTCCAGACCTTTGCCGATGAGTTCGATGCGCTGCCGCGCAATCTCTACCAAAATTTCCGATCCGCACCGCGGCTACGCCGCATGCAGAATGCGATGGTCAAAGTGATGGATCCACCCGCCGCGCTCGACGATGCGGATATCCTCGGCGAGGAGGGCGAGATCGCTATTCTTCGTTTCGACGATGATGAAGAAGAAGCTGCCAGCCTGACGGGGCAAATCCGCGACCTGATCGACGATGGCGTCCGACCCTCTGAAATCGCTATTCTCGTCAGCAAGCAGCAGAACCTCTATTGCCAGCGCCTTACGGCCGCATTCGAGGCCGCCGAAATCCCGTTTCGTGAGGAAGACAAGGAACAGGATCTGGCCTCCGAGCCGGTCGCCTGCCTCCTCATCGACTTTCTTCTAGTCGCCAGCGGTTCGCGGCAACCCGCTGCCTATCGTCGATTGTTGGACATCGTCGTGTTCAACCATGGCTATGACGAGGAACGCGAATATCAGCTGCGCTCACGCTGGGATCGCTTCGTTACAGAAACTAGGCGGCAGATCGCGTCGGCAGAGATCAATCTAGGCCATATCAACGACCTGCAAGCCGTTGCCACGGCGCTGGTAGGCGCAGTTGGGCGGGACAATCTCATCGCGCTTTCGCCTGACTACGGGCATGGGGGCCGCCTCGATCAACTGATAGAACAGGCACTCGAACGCGCGCATCTGTTGCTGCAAAGCAACGCGGACCCCGCGACGGCCTTGGCGTCCTTTTCTGGCGACAGCGCGGTCCGCATCATGTCGGTACATAAGAGTAAGGGTTTGGAGTTTGATACAGTTGTCATTCTTGGGGTCGAGAAAGAGACTTTCTGGGGCGAATCATCGGCGGAACGCGCTGCCTATTTTGTCGGGATTTCCCGCGCTAAACAAAGGCTTTGGCTAACCACGTGTCACTGTCGCCATCGCCCGGATGGCGCTAAGCGCTGGGATGTCGAGCGTCGGGAGCACGACGAATTTCTTGGCTACGCGCTTGATGGCGATTGAGCCGAACTTATGCAGCAATCAGCAAAACTCGACATCGGCGTGATTGTGTCAAGCTCGGTGAGCTCTTGGAGATCTCGCAGGTACCTGACGAGACCCCGCTGTGCCAGTTTTTAAACCAGTCGGGCAGCCGTGCTGGCGCGCATGTACGATCAACCAAAGGGATCAAGCGCGTGCGAAAGCAAAGCGTGACGCACTTCGATGTTCTTCGTTCCGGCGCGGCTATGGGTCGTACTGAACCGGTTGATTCGATGCACCGGGACCATAGGAACCGGACCACCTAGAATATTTAGCGCAGCGTGAGACGCGATCGCATTTGCCAATCGCTCCATTGAGAAACCGAGATCGCCGTCCAACACATAACCGAGCATGCAACCGACCTCCAACCCTTCGGCATATTGCTCGGTGATGAAGCGCATCATTCCGTCGGTGACGTAAGGGCCGGCCAGTGATTGTCTGCCACCGCTGTAGATCACATTTAGGCGTTTGCATTCGTAGGCGAGGTAGCGCGTGCGATCCCAGTCGAGAATGACAGCGAGGTCGATCTGACCTTTGCTGTATTGGGCGCCTGTCGGATGGGTGCCGGTCGGTTCGAACTGAAATTCTATCCAGTGACAAAGCCGACGAACCACAGGATCCTTGCCCAGCAAAGAGACGAGATTGATTGTGATTGTGTCTTCGTCCGGTTGTCCGGGCAGAAGATCGAGGAGCGTGGGCCATACCGCCGCGATACGGTCGAGAATGCGATCATCGAGCGAGGCAAAACGCGCTGCCCATTTCTCAGAGTCGCCCAGCAGCATCAGGCGCCGGCAGTCTGTCTTTGGATGGTGATCGCGTCCTGAAGATCCATCGCGATGGAATCCGCGTCGGCAAGTGCGGCAGCCCGAAGCCAGAACCGCATTTGCATCGGCTTGATCAGATAGAGACTGTCGCCGACGAAGACCCGGAGATCGGGGATCAACTGGAAATTACCGTCCAGCGGCTGATTGATGTGCTCCGCCAGATAACCCAGCACATCGTTCAGAGAAGCGCTGTCATCCTCGGAATAGCTGCTCTCATGCTCGAGCGTGATCCGCAATATTGCGAGGTCGACGCTCCTGGCGACCAACTTCGTGCCTACCGATCCGCCATCAAGGAGCCATCCCCGCAGACTCTCGGCCAAGGTTTCGGCATATGCCCGCCGCTGATCTTCGAGCGGCGGCTTCCAAAGACCCGGACTTGCACCTTCGTGCGGCTGGATCGCGGGAATGATTGTATCGACCGCATCGTCGATCAGAACGATCTCGTCGTCCGAAAGGCAGAAATAATCATAGGTTAAGCGGTCGATCGCGCCGAGATACGCATCGTCTCCGCCACCGAGCGTGAAAGGTTGGCGCGAGGCATCCATCGCCGCGTCGATCACCGCGACCAGCGCGTCCGAGGCGCGGGCCGCTCGATCGGGATCCGGCAGCTCCGCGAGTTTCGGGAAGGGCAGGCGTCGCAGCTCGGCCTGCTTCACTTCCGGCCGGTCCGATCCGAACGATGCCGTGCCATGGAATGCGTACCAGACGGAAAGTCGGCTGTTCAGGATAGCAGTGAGCAATTTTGCCCGCCGCTCCTCGCCGGACGGAACAATGATCGCCTGTAGAATGTCCTGGAACGTCAACGGACTTTGACAATAGGCGGCGCGCAACCTGGTTTGGGAGGTTTCGACCCCGCGCGGGACAAGGATGCGAACCCCCGCAAAGCCCGGCTCGAAACCCCTTCTGCGCACAAGGTTGCTGATAGCAGGGTGCAGGCCATCATCGGCTTGTGCCAGTCTGCGAAAAGCACCGATCGGGAGGTCGGGGTATGTGCCGACATACTGGCTAACCTGAGGCTTGACCGGTTTGCTCCCCGTTTCGTCCTCCTCGGCACCGGCGTAGCCAGCAGTTTCAGCATCGTCATCGTCATTGCTTGCGAATGGCTGGTAGCCTTGCCCGATGACCCAGTGCCCAGTCGGGTCCTGCCGCCGCCGGCTGAACGACCCAAAGTCAGCGACAAGGTCGCCGATTTTTGACAACCGGGCGAGATAGCCGAACAGTTTGGCGTCCGGTTCCCGCATCCAGAGGCGTTGCTTGAATGCTAACGGGTTATCGAGAACGGCCTCCACGGACATCGCCATCTTGTCGGCGCTGCTGAGTGTGATCACCCGTTTGATCCGCAGGTTCAGATCGGCTTTCGGTGCCCAATAATCGAACGTGTAGGGAAAATGCTCCACTGAACCGGCACCATAAATGACAAGTGCTGCGGGACGATGGGCATGTTCGAAGAGCTGGAAGCGCAGGTCGGCGAAGTTAATAATCCGCCGGATGTGGCACGCGCGCATAAATTGGTTTCGCGCGGCGACGGTCTTCGCCGAATGGTTATGCAGGAAGCCCATCGACGGAAGAAGAAAAGCAACGACGCCGCCTGCGGCGAGATGTCGACCAGCCTTCCAGGTGAAGGCCCAGGCGTCCTCCTTGCCGGGCATTGGGAGCGCTGCATCTTTACTCCACCGAACCGACGACCGGTCGGGTCCCCGCCGACTCGTCCACGGCGGATTGCCGATGATGAGATCGAATCCCTGTTCGGTTTCGGGCACCGCGAAAAAGTCCCGACAGATTAGGCTGTGGCCCCACAGCTCCGGTAAGACCTTCCCCCGGCTGATCAGCCGTCGGATGTCACGGGGCGATACTTCCTCGAGCAATGCGACATAGAGGGAGAACACCGCCACGCGCACCGCGCTGCCATTGATATCCCAGCCATGGACACGGCGCAGTATCCCGAGGAGCTGGTCCCAGGCGATCTCGCCATCGTTCGAACGGCTTCTCCAGTGTTCGCAGAGCCGCTGGAAGGACCGGACCAGAAAAACTCCCGACCCGCATGCGGGATCGAGGAAGCGGCCTTCGTCGCGCACTGCGGGGCTCAGCATGTCCCAGACCTGCGATACTACGGTATCGGCCAGGAACATGGGGGTATAAAAGGCGCCGGTCGCCCGACGCTCCGCCTCTTTTTCTCCTAGAAAGCGATCATAAACCGCACTGACGAGTTCGACGGGGATATATCGGAAATCATAGCCCCAGAACCGGTGCTGCCCGTAAGCCATCTCTTCGCGACCCAAGCGGAACGAGGCGAGGATATCAAGATGGCTTCCCCTGATCTCCGGCGCTTGTACCTGCGGCTCGAACGAGCAGGGCGCGACAAAGATATCGCCGTTGAAGTCGGCCTTGAGCGTCGCGAATAGCGCCTGAAGAAGCGACACGTCCCGCTGGCCTAGCATTTCAAGGAAGCTGTTCGCGGTTCCTGAGGATACCGTGCGGAAATATTCGGCGGAAATGATGTCACGGTCTTCGAGATAAGCGATGAACATCGCCTGGATCAGAAGCGCCTGAGCGGGGTCTGGATCGAGCCCCTCCTTGCGAAGCAGCGTGTGCGAGACCTTAAGGTTGTCGAGCAAAACCTGGTCGATGCGTTCCTTGGGCTTGAAGTATTCCGCGTGCTCGGACCACAGTCGGCCCGATTCGGCACCATCGACGATATTTCGAAGCCGCAGGGCATCCGCCGTCAGTGTCAACGTGTCGACCAAACAGCGATTCTCGAACGCCTCGTCGGCGTCTTTCAGCGGCGTGCGCGCGAGCGAGAATGCGCGCATAACCTCGCCACTGATGACCAGAAGCAGACTGATCAGTCCCTGATTCCACAATGCGCCATGGAGGTCGACGACCGCTTTGCGGTCGTAAGTGTCAGTGACCAGAATGGCGATCGTTGGCACTGTCTGGACGCAGAACACCGCCGACACCTGAAGGTCATCCAGTGCCACCCGGATCGCCGAGGCGTGTGGCGCATCAACAACAGACGCTGACGCGTCGTAGAGTTCCGGCGCCTGCCGGTTAGCGAGGCCAAGCCGCTCCTTCCATTCCGGGCTAAGCGCGAGGGTCATCGGGTCGCTACAGTGCGCGTCAGTGCAAGTGGCGGGAACAGCAATTGACTTTGATCACTCTCGCCCTGCTCGCGAAGCAGGGCACCACGCAGCTCCGCGAGCAGCGGATCGAGCGGACAGAAGATCGTCAGCTCGCCGGCTTTCCACGGCGATGGATCCCGGACGATTCGGCATTTGCGTTCCAGCAGGTCGATTGCGAAAACGCCGCCTTCCATGACGCTCCAAGGGGACGCATCGCAGATGGTGATGATGTCCGGGACAACGTCCTTCAGCGCGCTTACTCGAATGCCAGCCGTTTCGGTCAGTCGCCGGATGATGCTCGCCGCGACCAGATCACCAATTGTGAAGCATGGCGCCCGTCCAGTGCGCCCCGCATAGGACGGCAACGCGCGTTTCCAGTGGCGATAGGTTTCTAGCGAGAGGCCGACGGTGTCACGCAATTGGCCAATCGTATAATACATGGGGCTCACAACGGCCTGAGGTGGGGCCAGCCCCATGTAATGGGCGCGCTAGGCGCCGTCAACCATGTTCTCTCTGTGTTCCTGGCGAACTAGCCGCAGCGCGAATTGGCGAAAATGCAAAGGCAATTGTGCATAACTTGTGGCTTTCCTACATGCTCCGATCGGCCCGCTCCGAAAGCCGTTGGGCTTTGGAAGAGGCAATGGACGAATTATGTTGCTGCCAAGGCGGTTCGCCGCGAGAATCGTGACCGTGAGGCACGGCGTGGATCATCTGCCCTTGGTCCAGCAAGGCGAGCTGGACCGAGTGAAGCAATTGCTGATGGGCGAGTTCGCCCAAGCGACGGCGCGCGCAACTCAGCCCTGGAAGAGAAACGGGAGCATCCTCAAGGTCGTGTTGTTCGGCAGTTATGCCCGAGAGGATTGGGTCGATGAACCCCAGAATGGCTACCAGTCCGACTATGACCTGCTGATCATCGTCAGTCATCCTGATCTCACTGACATTGCCGACTACTGGTATGTCGCCGAGGACAAGATACTGCGCGACGCCGAAATCGCCCGGCCAGTGAACATCATCGTCCACACGCTGGATGAGGTGAACCAAGCGCTAAGCCGGGGCGAGTATTTCTGGGTCGATATCGTCCGCGACGGCATCGTCCTATACGAACGGCCTGGCAGTGCGTTTGCCACACCGCAACCGCTAACGATCGCTGATGCGTATGAGATGGCGAGCAAGTACCTTTCCGAATGGCTGCCCAGCACAGATAGAGCGCTGACGACGGCACACGAGCAGGCGCTTAAGGGCGCTGACGATCTCGGATGGCGCAAGGAGGCCGTGTTCTCGCTGCATCAGGCGACGGAGCGCGCCTATATCTGCTTCCTGCTTGTCCGAACCCTGTACTTCCCCCGCTCGCACAACATCAAATTCCTGCGGTCGCTGGCCGAGGACAGCGAGACACGGCTGATCGACGCATGGCCGCGCGCCACCCGGATTGACCGCCGTCGCTTCGAATTGCTCAAGCGCGCCTATGTCGAGGCTCGCTACTTGGCGAGCTTCGAGATCACCAATGACGACCTCAATGTCCTGTCCCGATCGGTCCGCACCCTTCGCGATATCGTCGAAATGGTTTCGCGCGAACGTATCGAAACGCTCCGGATAGACGCCGGTCTCTAACTGCCGAGCGATGGCTGCCGGAGAGCTTCCGGCTCCGGCACCTGACCGGAACGCACCAAGGCAAGCCCATCTGCGCCCATCAGCGCCGTTCCGTTTTTGGCGTCCGTCAACGAGTCTGAATCCGCCCGAGCCGATCCTGTCCGGCGGGCGGGAGCCTCGACGTGACACCCACCAAATTGCTCATCGGCCAGATCCTTATCGTCTTCGCGATCGTCATCGCGGGCGTGTGGGCCGCAACGCAGTGGGCGGCGGCGATGCTCGCTTATCAGCCCGAACTGGGGCTGCCGTGGTTCAGGCTCGGCACCATGCCAATCTACCATCCATGGGCGCTGTTCGGCTGGTGGTATCACTATGATGCCTATGCCCCGATCGTCTTTGACAAGGCGGGTATGCTCGCCGGCGCCAGCGGGTTTATCGGCTGCGCGGCGGCGATTTTCGGATCGATATGGCGCGCGCGCCAGTCGAGCAATGTCACTACCTATGGCTCGGCGCGCTGGGCCAGCCGCCGCGAGATCGAACGCGCTGGTCTGCATTGCGACGCGGGGGTCATGCTCGGCACGCTCGGTGGCCGCTATCTGCGCCATGACGGCCCCGAGCATATCATGGCGTTCGCGCCAACCCGATCGGGCAAGGGCGTGGGCCTTGTCGTGCCCACCTTGCTGTCCTGGACCGGTTCGACCGTGGTCCACGACATTAAGGGTGAGAACTGGACGCTGACCGCCGGCTGGCGCGCACGCTTCTCGCACTGTCTGCTGTTCAACCCCACCGATGTCGCGTCAGCGCATTACAATCCGCTGCTCGAAGTGCGGCGCGGTATCGACGAAGTGCGCGACGTCCAGAACATCGCAGATATCCTGGTTGATCCCGAGGGTGCGCTGGAACGCCGCAACCATTGGGAAAAGACGAGCCATTCGCTGCTCGTCGGCGCGATTCTCCATATCCTCTACGCCGAGGAGGAAAAGACGCTCGCGCGTGTCGCGACATTCCTGTCCGACCCGCAGCGCAGCTTCGTCGCCACGCTGCGCCGGATGATGACCACCAATCATCTCGGCGACGACAAAAGCCCCAGGGTCCATCCCGTAATCGCGTCCGCCGCACGCGAACTGCTCAACAAGAGCGAGAACGAGCGTTCTGGCGTGCTCTCGACCGCCATGTCCTTCCTTGGCCTTTATCGCGATCCGACTGTTGCCGAAGTCACCTCGCGATGCGACTGGCGGATCGCCGACCTGATCGAGGCCGAGCGCCCCCTGTCGCTTTATCTCGTCATTCCGCCGTCGGACATCAGCCGCACCAAACCGCTGATCCGTCTTGTGCTCAACCAGATCGGGCGTCGGCTCACCGAGCGGCTCGATCAACCCGGCACATCCGCACGTCGGCACCAGCTCCTGATGATGCTGGACGAGTTCCCGGCATTGGGTCGTCTCGACTTCTTCGAGACCAGTCTCGCATTCATGGCTGGCTATGGCATCCGCGCTTTCCTCATTGCGCAGAGTCTGAACCAGATCGAAAAGGCATATGGCGATCACAACGCCATCCTCGACAATTGCCATGTCCGGGTTGCATTCGCGACTAACGACGAACGCACCGCCAAACGCATTTCCGACGCGCTCGGCACCGCGACCGAGCAGCGCGCCATGCGCAACTATGCAGGCCATCGCCTCGCGCCGTGGCTCGCGCACGTCATGGTCAGCCGCCAGGAAACCGCCCGGCAGCTGCTGACCCCCGGCGAGGTCATGCAGCTATCGCCCGACGAGGAACTCGTGCTCGTGTCCGGGCTCGCGCCGATCCGGGCGCGTAAACTGCGCTACTTTCGCGACCGCAACTTTGTCGCGCGCGTGACACCCGCGCCGGTGCTGGCATCGGGTGAATATTCCGATCGCCCTAAGCCGCGCGGCAATGACTGGTCCGATCAGGTGCGCGGCATCGATGCGCGACTGCACCAGGCAGAGAATGCTGCGGGCGGCGAGGACGATGGCGGTATGCAGCAGCAGCGTCATCCCGGACTTCCGGAACAAGTCTCCAGGGCAGCCGACGCCGCCGAAACACGCGATCCCCAGATCGTGCCCGACGACGACGATGTCGCCGCCGACAAGCGCGCCATGGACCAGGCGCAAGGGCAGAACGCCGTCGTCCGGAGCCATGCGATCAACGAGGGCGCGAAGCGCGACCTCATACCCGATTTCTGAGGCTGCGATGAAGATCCGTCAGAACCTCTATATCGACCGCGAACTCAGCGACGCGCTGGAAGCGCTCGCCGCCGGACCGCGCGGCAACAAGAGCCATCTCGTCAACGATGCGCTGAAGGACTGGCTCGCGCGCCAAGGGACCAAGGAGGTCGATGACCTCCTAAAGGTTCGCCTCGACCGGATATCGCGCGAACTCGCCGGCGCACGGCGCGACATCGACGTGCTGCTGGAAAGCCTGTCGCTGTTCGTCCGCTACCAGTTGATGGTGACGGCACCTTTGCCCGAAGCCGACGCCGCAGCTCGCGCCACCGGTCGCGACCGCTTCGAGGCGTTCGTCTCACAGGTCGGCCGTCAGATCGCGGGCGGCACCCGCACGCTGGCGCCTTTCCAATCCGACGGAGCATCATCGTGATGTCCGCCCAGCCTGAAAGCGTCTCCGCAGAACGCCGCCGCGCCATGCTGCGCACCGCGATGGGGCCGGCGATCGCCGCCGCGCTCGCCGACCCGCGCGTCATCGAGATCATGGTCAATCCCGACGGTGCGCTCGGCATCGACATTCTGGGCGAAGGCCGCGTCGATACCGGCGTGAAGCTCGATCCCGCCCAGGTCGAGCGGATCATCCGGCTGGTGGCGTCGCATGTCCGGTCCGAAGTGCATGGCGACAGGCCTATTGTGTCGGCTGAGCTGCCGCCGCTTGACTCAGGTGCCGGGGAGCGGTTCGAAGGAATTCTGCCGCCAGTTTCCACTGCGCCGTGCTTCTCGATCCGGAAACCTGCGGCCCGCATCTACACGCTGATGGACTATGTGACCGACGGCATCATGTCGGCGGAGGCCGCGCGCCTCTTGTCGCTTTCCGTCGTCGAGCGCAGCAACATCCTTGTCGCTGGCGGAACCAGTTCGGGCAAGACCACGCTCGCCAACGCGCTGCTCGCTGAGATGGCGCATTTGGACGAACGGGTAATCCTGATCGAGGACACCCGCGAGCTGCAATCGCCCGCGCGGGACACGATCGCGCTCAGGACCCGGGCTGGCACCGTCACCATGGGCGATCTCGTGCGCTCGACGCTGCGCCTTCGACCCGACCGCATCATCGTCGGCGAGGTACGTGGGTCCGAAGCGCTGGACATGCTCAAGGCGTGGAACACCGGTCACCCCGGCGGAATCGCGACAGTCCACGCCAACAGCGCCGCGTCCGCGCTCTACCGGATCGAACAGCTCATCCAGGAAGCTGTCGTCACCGTCCCGCGCCGCCTCGTCGCCGATGCGATCGACATGATCGTCTTCATTGCCGGCCGCGGCACCGCGCGGCGCATCGAAACGATCGCGCGCGTCGCGGGGCTCGACCCGCAGGGCGATTACGCCGTCGTCGATCTCACACCCGTCCTGACCCCTGACCTTCAAGGAGACTGACATGCGTATGCTTCATATCCCTAACCGCGACCGCATTTTGCTGACCGGCCTGGCGCTGGGTCTTTCGCTCACCTTGGCGAGTGCAGCACAGGCCGGCGGGTCCGGCATGCCTTGGGAGCAGCCGCTCCAGCAGGTTCTCGAGTCTGTCCAGGGACCGGTCGCCAAGATCGTCGCGGTGATCATCATCATCACCACCGGCCTGACGCTCGCCTTCGGCGAGTCCTCGGGCGGCTTTCGCCGGCTGATCCAGATCGTGTTCGGTCTTTCGATTGCGTTCGCGGCTTCGTCCTTCTTCCTGTCCTTCTTCAGCTTTGGCGGCGGGGCGCTCGTCGCATGAGCCCCGTGGACACCGCTCATGTTGCGGGCTTCGAGGCGCCGATCCACGCCAGCCTGGGGCAAGCGATCCTGCTTGGCGGCGCGCCGCGCGGGATCGCCATCGTCAACGGTACGGTTGCAGCGGCCGTCGGCCTGGGCCTCCAGCAATGGCCGGTCGGGATCGCGCTATGGGCAGTCGGGCACAGCATCGCGGTCTTTGCCGCGCGCCGCGATCCTGATTTCGCAGCCGTTTTGCTCCGCCACCTGCGTCAGAAGGGATATCTGGCGTGCTGAACCTCGCCGAATATCGCAGCCATGCCGACCGGCTCGCCGATCACCTGCCCTGGGCCGCGCTGGTCGCACCCGGAATCGTCCTCAACAAGGATGGCAGCCTCCAGCGCAGTTTCGCGTTTCGCGGTCCCGACCTTGAAAGCGCGACCGAGGCGGAGCTCGTCTCCGCCTGCGCGCGCGCCAACAATGTACTCAAGCGGCTCGGCTCGGGTTGGGCGCTATTCTTCGATGCCGAACGGCGCGAAGCACTGGGCTATCCCGAAAGCGTCTTTCCCGATCCTGCGTCATGGCTGATCGAGCAGGAGCGGCGTGCCAGTTTCGAGGCCCAGGGTCAGCACTTCGAGAGCCGCTTTCACGGCACGCTGGTCTGGCTGCCGGATGCCGACAGTAGCGATGCAGCAGGACGGACACTGGTCGAGCGACCCGACGACGCCAAAGGGCGAGACTGGCATGCCAGCCTCTCCGGCTTCATTGCCGAAAGCGATCGCGTGCTCGACCTTCTGTCCAGCTTCATGCCGGAGGTGCGCCCTTTAAACGACGCCGAGACGCTGACGTATCTCCACGGCACCGTTTCCAGCCGTCGTCACCCCGTCATCGTGCCGGAGACGCCGATCTATCTCGATGCGCTGCTCGTTGACACGCCGCTGACCGGCGGGCTTGAGCCCAGGCTCGGCGATCTGCACCTGCGCACCCTAACCATTCTCGGTTTTCCGAACCTCAGTCGACCCGGCATTCTCGATGCGCTCAACCATCAGGATTTCGGATACCGCTGGGTCACGCGCTTCATTGCGCTCGACAAGACCGACGCGACTAAGGCGCTGACGAAGATCCGGCGGCAATGGTTCAACAAGCGCAAGTCGATCGCCGCGCTGCTGCGCGAGGTAGTGTACAACCAGCCAGCCCAGCTTCTCGACAGCGACGCCGATAACAAGGTGGTCGATGCCGACCTTGCGCTCCAGACGCTCGGCGGCGATCACGTTGCTTTCGGATATCTGACTACGACGATCACGGTGTCGGACACCGATCGCGCTCGCGCCGAGGACAAGGTTCGCGCGGTCGAGCGGATCGTCAACGGCCTCGGCTTCACATGCCTGCGCGAAGGCGTCAACGCGGTCGAAGCGTGGCTGTCATCGCTGCCCGGTCAGGCTTACGCGAACGTGCGCCAGCCGCTGATCCATACCCTCAATCTCGCCCACCTCATGCCACTGTCGTCGGTGTGGGCAGGACCTGCTGGCAACCGCCATCTCGACGGCCCGCCATTGCTCTATGCGCAGACCAGTGGATCAACCCCTTTTCGCCTGTCGACCCATATCGGCGATGTCGGTCATATGCTCGTCGTTGGTCCTACCGGTGCTGGCAAGTCGGTGCTGCTGGCCCTGATTGCATTGCAGTTCCGGCGCTATGCCGGCTCGCAACTCTATATCTTCGACAAGGGCTATTCGGCACGCGCGGCGGTGCTGGCGATGGGCGGCGCGCATCATGCGTTGGGTCTCGGCGCGGATAGCGGCGACACCTTGGCGTTCCAGCCGCTTCGCCGCATTGATGATCCCAACGAACGGAGCTGGGCGGCAGAATGGATAGCGGCGCTGCTGGCCCACGAAAAGGTTATTGTCACCCCCGAGGTGAAGGACGCTGTGTGGTCCGCACTTTGCAGCCTCGCATCGGCACCACCTCAGGAGCGCACGCTGACCGGACTGGCCATGCTACTCCAGTCCAATGCGCTGCGCATCGCGCTGACCGCCTATACGCTCGACGGCCCCTACGGGCGTCTTCTCGACGCGGCTGAACAGCATCTCGCCTTCGCGGACATCCAGTGCTTCGAGACCGAGGCGCTGATGGGACAGGCCGGGGTGGTCGCCCCGGTGCTGACCTATCTCTTCCACCGCCTCGAAGAACGCTTCGACGGTCGGCCAACGCTGCTCGTTCTCGACGAGGCCTGGATTTTTCTCGATCATCCGCTTTTCGCCGCGCGCATCCGCGAATGGCTGAAGACCCTGCGCAAGAAAAATGTCGCGGTGCTGTTCGCAACGCAGAGCCTCGCCGATATCGCCGACAGCAGCATTGCACCAGCGATCATCGAGAGCTGCCCGCAGCGCATCTTGCTGCCCAACGACCGCGCGATCGAGCCGCAATCGCGGGCCGCCTATGAACGTTTCGGACTCAATGACCGGCAAATCGAGCTGGTCAGCCGCGCGACCCCGAAGCGGCAATATTACCTTCAATCGGCGCGCGGCAATCGGTTGTTCGAGCTCGGCCTCGGGCCAATCGCGCTCGCGCTGTGCGGTGCGTCCGATCCCGTAACCCAGGCGCGCATCGACGCGCTGCTGGCGGAGCATGGTCCCGAGAATTTCGCGGCCCGCTTCCTTGAGCAAGCCGGTCTCGAATGGGCCGGCGATCTCCTCGCCGATTTTCCGAATTTCACGCCTACCCAAGAAGGAGAAGTGTAATGCGTATTGTCACCCGCAAAGTCCTGATCGCGTCCGCGCTCAGCATCGGAACCGCCGGTTCGCTGGCCATGGGGCTCGTCACTGCGAGCACCCCGGCACGCGCGCAAATCAGCGTATTCGACCCGACCAACTACAGCCAGAACCTGCTCACCGCGGCGCGCACGCTCACCCAGATCAACAATCAGATTCAGTCCCTCCAGAACGAGGCGACGATGTTGATCAATCAAGCGAAGAACCTCAGCCGGATCGACTTCCCGCAACTCCAGCAGCTCAACCAGAACTTGGCTGCGATCGACCGGCTGATGGGACAGGCGCAAGGGATCGATTTCAGGGTCGATGGCCTGGACCAGCAGTTCAGCCGGTTGTTTCCCAGGGACTTCAATCAGGCACTGACCACCAACAAACAGGTGGTCGCTGCCAAAGCGCGGCTCGATGCCGCAATGTCGGGCTTCCGGCAGGCGATGGGCGTGCAATCCCAAATCGTCACCAACGTGCAGGCTGATGCCGGGACGCTCAGCGAGATCGTTGCGAGGAGCCAGGGCGCGGAGGGCGGCTTGCAGGCCCAACAGGCCACGAACCAGCTACTGGCGCTCACCGCCAAGCAGCAGTTCCAGATCCAGAAGATGATGGCGGCGCAATACCGCGCCGAAGCGACCGAAGCCGCGCGCCGCGCGCAGGCCGAGGCCGAAGGGCGGGAACGTACCCGGAAGTTCCTGGGCACCGGTCAGGCCTACACGCGCGAATAGGCGCGGCGACGAGCTGAGGCGGCGCAGTCCAGCTCCCTGATCGCGCCGCCTCGTCGCGGAGTCCGTTTGCCTCGCCCCCGGGTGGCGGACTCCGCGACACCTCTTACTCAAGTCGAAAGCTGCCGAACCGTGCAAGATCTCAATGTCATCGACCGCTTCATGCAGGCCTTTATCCGCTATATCGACAGCGGATTCGGGCTGCTCGGTAATGACGTCGGATTTCTCACCGCGACGCTGATCGGGATCGACATCACGCTCGCCGGCCTGTTCTGGGCAATGGGTGGCGACGACAACGTCCTTGGCCGGTTCCTCAAGAAAATCCTCTACATCGGTGCGTTCGCGTTCATCCTGAACAGCTTCTCGACGCTTGCCGACATCATCTTCAAGTCGTTCGCCCAGGCCGGACTAACTGCTGGCGGCGGCACGCTGTCGGCTGACGACCTGCTTCGCCCCGGACAAGTTGCATCGACCGGCTTCAGCGCCGCCTGGCCCCTGCTTGAGCAGGCCTCGAGCATGATGGGCTTTATCAGCTTCTTCGAGAACTTCCTGACGATCATGGTCCTGCTGTTTGCCTGGGCGATCGTCATCCTCGCCTTCTTCATCCTTGCCGTGCAAATGTTCGTGACCATCATCGAGTTCAAGCTGACGAGCCTCGCTGGCTTCATCCTCGTGCCGTTCGCGCTGTGGAACCGAACCAGCTTCCTTGCCGAGCGCGTGCTTGGCAATGTGGTCAGCTCGGGCATCAAGGTGATGGTGCTCGCGGTCATCGTCGGCATCGGCTCGAACTTCTTCGCCGAGTTTACCACCTCGATGCAAGGACAAGAGCCCGATCTCGGTGCCGCGATGAGCCTCGCGCTCGGCGCGCTTTCGCTTTTCGGCCTCGGCATCTTCGGCCCCGGCATCGCTTCCGGTTTGGTAGCGGGCGCGCCGCAGCTGGGTGCAGGCGCTGCGCTCGGTACGGCCGCCGGCGCGGCGGGGGTGACCATGCTTGCCGGCGGTGCGACGATGGGCGCGGCCAGCGCGATCGGGGGCGGTGCGCTAGGCGCGGTCCGCGCCGGGACGTCGATGGGATCGGCTGCATCGACCGCTTACACGCTCGGGAAAGAGGCTGGCCCGGCACCGACGATGTCCGCCGGTCTTGGCGGTGTCGCCCGCGCGGCAGGCAACGCCGCCCGCGATCGCGCGTCGAGCGCGCTCAGGCTTGGCGAAGCCGCATCGAGCGGCCGCACGGCTGCCTGGAACGCGCTCAATCGGTCCGGCGCAGGTGAGCCTGCCTCCTCAGCGGCTGTCGGCGAAGGAGCGCCCAAATGGGCTCAATCGATGCGCGCGCAGCAAAACGCTCGTCATCACCGTCAGATCGCGCTGCACTCGATTCAGCAGGGCGATCGTGGCGGTGCCTCCGCTCACCCCGACATCAAGGAAAGGGACGACTGATGATCTTCAAGCGCGCCGTCCAGCGCTACGGACGGACACCCCAGCCCGAAACGCCATACCAACGTGCCAGTCAGCTTTGGGACGAGCGGATTGGCTCGGCCCGGGTTCAGGCCCGAAACTGGCGGCTGATGGCGTTCGGGACGTTGACGCTCACCTGCGCCATGTCTGCCGCACTCATCTGGCAGTCACTCCAGAGCAGGGTCACGCCCTATGTGGTCGAGGTCGATCGTCTTGGCGAGGCACGGGCGGTCACCGAGGCCGAGGCCGGATACAAGCCCACAGACCCACAGATCGCCTGGCATCTGGCGAAGTTCATCGAGAACGTTCGCGCTGTTTCGCTCGACCCGGTGCTGATGCGCCGCGACTGGCTATCGGCCTATGCCTTCGCGACCGAGCGCGGCGCGCGATCCCTCGACGACTATGCAAGGGCTGCGGACCCGTTCGCCCGGATCGGCGAGCGAACCGTGGCGGTGCAGGTGACTAGTGTCGTCCGTGCCTCGGAGCGATCGTTTCAGGTGAAATGGACCGAAACGCCCTACGAGCGCGGGAGTGCGGGGGGATCGTCGACCTGGACGGGAATTCTGACGATCGTGACCAAGCCACCCGTATCGGCGGACACGCTTCGCAAGAATCCGCTCGGCATCTACGTCGATGCGATCGACTGGAGTCGCGAAATCGAGCCGGCAACGGCCACCGCCCCGGCGCGCACGCCGCTGCCTCCGTCCTCAGACAACCAGCCGCTGGGCTCGCCGCTCGATCCCAACCTTGCCGCACAACCGACCCCCAATCCGGAGACACAGCCATGATCCGCTACCTTGCAGTGCCATCCCTGCTGGTGCTTGCCCTTCCGCCAGCAGCGCATGCGGCCGGGGCTTCACCATCTCAAAGTGGCCCGACGCAACGGACGGTCGCATCCGCCAATCGCCTTGCAACCATCGAGCCCGCTGCGAATGGTTTCCTGCATGCCGTTCAGGTCTATCCCTTTGCGGAAGGGGCAATCTATCGCGTGATGACCGCGCCCGGGCGGGTAACCGACATCGCGCTCCAGCCAGGCGAAACGCTCGTGGCGGTAGCCAGCGGCGACACGGCTCGCTGGGTTATCGGCGATACGACCAGCGGATCGGGCACCGCGAAGCGTACGCATGTGTTGGTCAAACCATTCAGCGCTGGGCTGTCGACCAACCTTGTGATCACCACAGACCGCCGCAGCTATCATATTGCGCTCACCAGCGTCGCGAAGGCGGCGATGGCTGCGCTCTCATGGACCTATCCGCAGGATGCGCTGATCGCCCTCAAACGCGCGGCCACGGCCGCCGAGGCAATGGCCCCGGTGGCCGCCGGCATCGAGGTAGAAACTCTTCATTTCAACTACGCCGTATCGGGCGATCGTCCCTCCTGGCGACCGCTACGCGCGTTCGACGATGGCAGGCAGACATTCATCGAGTTTCCCGCGTCGCTCGCTGTCGGGGAGGCTCCCCCGATCTTTCTGATGGACGCAAAGGGAGAGGCCCAGTTGGTCAACTATCGGGTGAAGGGCCGTTTCTACGTGGTCGATCGGATCTTCGATGCTGCGGAGCTTCGGCTCGGCACGAAGAATCAGCAAGTCGTCCGCATCAGCCGGCTGGCGGCTGGCGCCAAGACACGGAGGGGATCATGACCGACGGGAATGATCGGCCCGCGATTGATGTCCCGGCAGCGCCCGGCAAGGTTGATCCGGAAACACTGGCACTTCGCGCCCAGCCTGCGCGGGCGATCCGTTTCAAGCGCGGTGCCATCGTGGCGATCGCGGCGCTCGGCTCCGTCAGCCTTGTCGCAACCGTCTGGGTTGCGCTCAGGCCATCCAATCTGCAGCTCGTAGGCCAGACTGACGATCGGACAATTATTGCGAAGCCCCCTACCGACGCGCTCAGCGCACTTCCGGGCGGCTATGGCGACGTACCCAAGCTCGGACCGCCGCTGCCTGGTGATCTCGGCCGACCCATTCTCGAGCATCGGCGCGCAATGGGAATCGAGCCGGTGGCGGAAGAGGCAGCCCGGGCCGATCAGGCGGCAGCAACCGAACGTGAGCGGCGCGTTGCTGAAGTGAGGGCTGCGCGAGAATCCGGGTTGCTCGTGCAGTCGGGCAGCCGTCCAATCCCGACCGCTGAGGCTCAGGCAGCATTGCCTCTGGCACCGGTGGAAAGCGCCGATGCGCCGCGGCCTGTGGTCAACCCGGACCGCGATCCCAACGCCCAGCAGCGCAAGGTCGATTTTGTGGCCACGCGCGATTCCAGCGGCGACGTCAACGGTGATCGGCTGATCCCACCTGCATCACCAAATATGCTTTCCGCCGGCAGCGTGATCGCCGCGGGTCTGATCACCGGGCTTAGGTCAGATCTCCCCGGCCTTGTCACCGCCCAGGTCACCGAACGGGTCTATGACAGCGCAACCGGCTCCATCCTGCTCATTCCGCAGGGCGCTCGGCTGATCGGCAGCTATGATAGCGTCGTAGCGTACGGGCAGAAGCGCGCGCTGATCGTGTGGCAGCGGATCATATTGCCCGACGGCCGCTCGATCCGGCTCGATAATGTCCCCGCGACCGACCCGTCGGGCTATGCGGGACTAGCCGACAAGGTCGATTTCCACACTTGGACGCTGCTCAAGGGCGTCGCGATTTCAACGCTGTTGGGAGTTGGTGCCAACCTCTCCTTCTCCGGTGAGAGCGATCTCGTCCAAGCAATTCGGGAATCGACCCAGCAGAATGTCTCCCGCGCAGGAGACCAGATCACGTCGCGCAACCTGCAAGTTCAGCCGACCATCACAATCCGACCCGGCGCCCCTGTTCGGCTGGTCGTCCATCGCGACCTGATTCTCGCGCCCTGGCGCGGTTAGGAGACAAGGATGCCAACCCTTAAGCTCACCAAGCTGCCTGATCGCACGCCGATCAAGCTCACCATCACCATCACGCCGGACCTGAACCAGTTGCTGACGGACTACGCGGAAGCCTATCGGGATGCCTATGGTCAGTCGGAGCAGGTGGCTGACCTGATCCCCTACATGCTCCGCTCCTTTCTTGAGAGCGATCGCGGTTTCAGCCGCGGGAAGGCGAAATCATGACTTCACCCTCCCTGCCAACGCGGAACCATGAGCATGGCGGTGTCGCGATCGAGCCATTGTCGGTGCGGATCGCGACAGCGGTCCAGATCACGGGGATCAGCCGGTCCCGCATTTATGAGCTTATCCAGTCCGGCGATCTTGAGACTGTGAAGGTCGGTCGGTCGACGCTCATACCCTATCGCAGCCTCAAGGAGCTCGTCGGCGGCTAGCCTATCGTCGACCGCCTCCGCTCCCGAAGATCGGACGAAAAATTGCTGCGCCGTCACGCAGCTGGTCAAGATGGTCCGACCAGTGCTGCATCATTCGGACTCGCTCCTCCCAATATTCTCCCCGCGTGTAAGCGCGGCGCACCGCGCTGCCGTCGAGGTGAGCGAGCTGCTTTTCAATCGCATCGGGGTTCCAGATGCCCATCTCGTTGAGCAGCGTTGCTGCCATTGCGCGAAAGCCGTGCGCGGTCATCTCCTGTTGACTGTAGCCAAGCCGGCGAAGCGCTGCGTTGATCGTGTTCTCCGACATCGGCTTGTCCGCCGACCTGAAGGACGGAAACAGGTATTTTCCATGCCCGGTGAGCGTATGTAGGTGATCGAGATGCGCCATGACCTGTCGGGACAGCGACACCCGATGCGGGCGGCGCATTTTCATTTTCTCCGCCGGGATCGACCAGATCGCATTCTGCGCGTCAATTTCGGCCCATTCGGCCTTGCGCAACTCTCCTGGCCGGACAAACAAGTACGGCGATAGCTGAAGTGCGACCGCGGTAATCTCGTGGCCAGTGTAGCCGTCGATCGCGCGCATCAGCGCACCAGCTTCCTTCGGTGTCGTGATGGCTGCAAGGTGCGTGACCTTGGGCGTGATGAGGGCACCGCGAAGGTCGGCCGCTACGTCGCGATCTGCTCGGGCGGTTGCGATGCCATAGCGAAGAACGCGGCTGAGTACGCTGCGCATCCGGCGGGCGCTCTCGTAGCGGCCCGTTGCCTCCACCTTGCGCAACACGGATAGAACGTCCTGTGCAACGACCTTTGAGATCGGCAGGTTGCCGATCGTGGGATAGGCCATGCCCAGCAGCCAGCGAATCTTCTCCAGCGTGACAGGCGCCCGACCTTCCCGTTCGATCTTGTCGAGCCATTCCTCGGCTACTGACTTGAACGTATTGTCGGCTGCGATCTTCTCCGCGATTCGGGCGTGTCTCCTTTCCGCGCACGGATCGAGTCCCGCGGCGATCTGCTCTTTCGCTTCGATCCGTCGCTGGCGTGCCGCTGCAATTCCCACCTCGGGCCAGGCGCCGAAATAGAGGGTCTTCTGCCGACCGAGGTGACGGTAATTCATGCGCCAGAGCTTCGCGCCGTTCGGCTGTACGAGAAGGTAAAGCCCCTCGGAGTCGGCTACCTTGTAGGCTTTGTCCCTGGGCTTAGCGTTGGTGATCTGGATGTGGTTCAGTGCCATGATGGTGCTAGCTCCAAAGGGCTCGCCGGCACCATCAAAAACACCATCATTTTGATGGTGCTGCCGATGGATTCGGGTGGATGAGCCCGGATTCCATTCGGCGATTTTCACTGAAAATATGCTGTAAAACCAGCTGCTTACTGGACCTTCCCGGACGTTGCCGGAAAGGCCTCTGGTGCCCAGAAGAGGACTCGAACCTCCACGACCTTGCGATCGCCAGCACCTGAAGCTGGTGCGTCTACCAATTCCGCCATCTGGGCACGGGGTAGGCGAGCGCAACTACGGTTGCGTCCCGCGGCTGTCAACCGCCATCGCCCGCAAATTTGTGTAGCGCTTCGATTTTTTCTCGCCTCCCCCTCAGCGTTGCTGGCGGATGCCCAGGACAAGTCCGCCGCCGATCAGGGTCAGCGCGGCGAGCAGCAGCATGACCGGGCCGAAATCGTGCGGCGTCGCTAGCGCCCAGGCGAGCGCCGGGCCGAGCAGGGCGGGGAGGGTGTTGGTGAGGTTGATGAGGCCGAGATCGCGGCCGCGGTTCTGTGCGCTGGGGAGCAGCTGCATTGCGAAGCCCGAATGGATCGACAGGAACACCGACGAGCCCATTGCGTAGAGCGCGAAGGCCGGGGCGGCGATCGACCAGTCGCGGGCCAGTGCGAGGCCGAGCAGGCCGATCGCGGCGATGGCGGCCGCGGCGAGGAGGAAGGGCTTGCGCTGCCCGATTCGGTCGGACCAGCGCCCAAGAAGGATCGCGACGGGGAGGGGAAGTAGATAGGCGATCGTCATCAGCTGGCCGATCGGGCCGACCTGTTTGGCGGCGGACAAAGCGGGGTCGATGCTGACGAAATAATAGACAAGGTAGAGCGAGAGGACGTTGCCCGCGATCTGAACGAGCAGCCGCGCGGTCCAGGCGATGGCAAGGTCGCGGCCGAGCAAGCGGGCCGGGGCGCCGTCGCTCGCGGGCGCTGCAGGGCGGGCCGGCGCGCGCAGCAACGGCACGACACAGATCAGCACTGCGGCGAAGACGAAGCCGAGCTGTGCGCCGGCTCCAGCGAGCCCGAGCCCGATCATCAGCGCGCCAACCCCCGATGCGAGCGGGGAGCCCAGCGCGATCAGCCCGCCGGCAAGCCCCATCTGCGCGCCGGGCACTTCATCCGCCATGATCGCGAACATGGGGGAGAGCAGCGCGTTGACCGCCACCTGGAACAGGATGATCGCGAGGATGATCGCGGCGGGGGTCTGCGCCAGCGCGACCGCGACGAAGGACGCGGCGAGCAGGATCAGGCCGAGCACGACCCAGGGGCGCCGCTGCCTGCCCCGGGCGAGCGCGCGGTCGCTGGCCCATCCGAAGGCGATGTTCGCGATGCTGGCGGCCAGCGCCCCGGCGATCACCGTCGCGGTGAACAGGCCGATCCGCGCCTCACCCGCAATCTCCGCGATCCTGACCGGCAGCAACAGGCTGAGCAGCGGCAGGAAGGCGATGACGCCCCCCGCATTGGCGAGCGAGACCAGCAGGATAAATCCCATCCCGCGCCGTGCCGCGCCGCCTGAACCGCTATCGATCGTCACCCTCTCCGCCCGTTCGGTCGCGTGGATGCGCGGACCGTTTGCCGATGGCTAGGGCTTCATCGTCGCCGCGTCGAGCGTGGTGGTGAGCGTCATCGATCGGTCCGTCGCATCGCGGGCGATGGCGACGCGATAGCTGCCCCCCGCGATCCGCCAGCCAGGCAGGCTGGTGTCGTAATCGGCGAGGATGCGCGGCTCGGCAGTCAGCGTCACGCGGCGCGATTCGCCGGGGTTGAGCGTCACGCGCTGGAACCCCGCGAGCCGCATCGGCTTGCCCGATCCGTCGCGGGTTACGTAGAGCTGGGGCACATCGGCGCCCGCGCGCTGGCCGGTGTTGGTGACGGTGAAGCTGACGGTCAGCTTCTTGCCTCCCGTGACCTGCGGCTGGGCATAGGCGAAGCTGGTGTAGCTGAGGCCATGGCCGAACGCGAAGAGCGGCTTGGTGCCCTGCCGCTCATACCAGCGATAGCCGACGTCACTGCCCTCCTGATACTTCACCGGGAAGGTCTTGAGGCTGAAATCGCCGCCCGCCGCCGGGTTCGACGCGGCGTCGCGCTCCAGCCCGGTGAGCAGATCGAGGCCGACCGGGGTGGGGCGCGGCGCCTGTGCCTCACGCGCAGGGAAGGTGATCGGCAGGCGGCCCGAAGGATTGACCTTGCCGGTCAGGATATTGGCGATCGCCTCGCCGCCGCGCTGGCCGGGGTACCACGCCTGCACCACTGCCGGGACTTGCGTGATCCATGGCATCGTCACCGGGCCGCCGGTGGTGAGCACCACGACGGTCTTGGGCTGTGCCCGCGATACCCCGCCGATCAGCGCGTCCTGATGGTCGGGCAGGCGCAGGTTCGGAACGTCGTCGGCCTCGGTCGTCCATTGCGTCGCAAAGACGATGACGATGTCGGCCTTTGCCGCAGCCTCCAGCGTCGCATTCATGTTGCGACCGTCGGTGAAGTCGACCTGCGCACCGGGAGCGGCCTTGCGCAGCGCGGCGAGCGGGGAGGAGGCGTGGTACGTGATCCGCGCGAACGATGCCGAGCCGCCATAAGCGAGCGGGATTTCGATCGGTGCACCGCCGACCGAGCGGACCTGGCTGGAGCCACCGCCCGACAGAACGCCGACATCCGCGCCGCCGCCGATGACGAGGATCTTCTTCGCGCTCGCGGCCAGCGGCAGGATGCCGCCGTCATTCTTGAGCAGGACGATGCCGGCCTCGGCTGCGCGCTGCGCGACCTCGGCATTGGCGGCATAGTCGATCGGCTGGGCTGCGGCGGGCGCGGGCGTGTCGAACGCGCCGGTCAGGATCAGGCCGGTCAAATAGCGTGCGACCATGTCGTTGAGGCGCGCCATCGGCACTTCGCCCTTCTCGACCGCAGCCTTGAGCGGCGCGTCGAAGAACATCGCCTTGTCCAGCTCCTGCCCGGATTGCTGATCGAGCCCGGCATTGGCCGCCTTTGCGGTCGAATGCACGCCGCCCCAATCGCTCATCACCCAGCCGGGATAGTTCCAGTCGCGCTTGAGCACGGTGTTGAGCAGGAAGGCGTTTTCCGACGCCCAATGGCCGTTGACCTTGTTGTACGCGGCCATCACCGATCCGGGCCTGCCCTTCTCGATCGCGATCTGGAAGGCGAGCAGGTCGCTTTCGCGCAGTGCTGCCTCGTCGATCTGCGCATCGAGGACCATGCGGCCCGTCTCCTGCGCGTTCAGCGCGAAATGCTTGATCGTCGAGACGATGCGGTTCGACTGGACGCCCGCGATATGCGCACCGCCCAGTTCGCCCGCGAGCAGCGGGTCTTCGCCGAGATATTCGAAATTGCGCCCGCCCCACGGGTCGCGGGTCAGGTTGACGCCGCCGGCGAGCAGGACGTTGAAGCGCTTGGCGCGCGCCTCCGCACCGATCATCGCGCCGCCCGCGCGGGCGATTTCGGGGTCGAAGGTCGCGGCGGTGGCGAGGCTTGAGGGCAAAGCGGTGGCGACATCGCCCTTGCGCTGTTCGACCTGATTGGCGACGCCGAGCGAGGCATCGCTTTCACGCACGATCGGAATGCCGACGCGCGGCACGCCGTCGATATGCCCGGCCGACGGGATCAGTTCGTCCTGCGTCTTGCCGCCGGCCATCGGCGGGAACAGGCCATGGACCAGCGCGATCTTTTCATCGAGCGTCAGCTTCGCGACGATCGCATCGGCACGGGCGCGGGCCTGTTTGGGCGTAACGGTGGCTTTGGCCGACGCTTTGGGAGCCTGTTGCGCGACACCGGCGGTCGTCGCAAATGCGCCGATTGCGGCCGCGGACAAGAGTGCGGCGATCATCCTCGACATCGAAATTCCTCTCCAGACCGGTGCGCCGAGCGTTTCCCCGCCAGCTGCACTGATCCTTCAGACAGCATAGATTGAGAACGTTCACAATAGCAGATTTGCGCGCTTTCATCATCCGAATGCCATGTCCGACCCCGCTTGACAACGTTGTACAACGGGTTCAAGTGAACGTTCTCAACGCGAGCACGAATGGCGTGCCGCTCGATGGGGAGGATTGGGGAATGCGTGACCTTAAGGCGCGCGCGCTTTCGCGACTGGTGATCGGCGTTTCGACGCTGGCAATCGTGACTGCGCCGGCATTTGCACAGGATACGGGCGCTGCGGCGCCGGCCGAAGAGGGCGAGGAAATCGTCGTCACCGGCATCCGCGCCAGCCTTGAGGCGTCGGCGCAGATCAAGCGCGACGGGCAGGGCGTGGTCGATGCGATCTCGGCCGAAGATATCGGCAAGTTCCCCGATACCAACCTCGCCGAATCGCTTCAGCGCATTACCGGCGTGTCGATCGACCGTTCGAACGGCGAGGGTCAGTTCGTCACCGTCCGCGGCTTTGGCCCTGAATACAATCTCGTCACGCTGAACGGGCGTCAGATGCCCGGTGCGGGTCTTGGCGACGGCGCGAGCGCGCCGGCGAGCCGCTCGTTCGACTTCGCCAACCTCGCGTCCGAAGGCATTTCGGCGGTCGAGGTCTACAAGACCGGTCGCGCTGCGGTGCCATCGGGCGGCATCGGGTCGTCGATCAACATCAAGACCCCGCGTCCGCTCGACCGTCCCGGCATGCGTGGCAGTGTCGGCGTCAAGGCTGTGTACGACGAATCGCGCAATCAGGGCGATCCGATCACGCCGGAAGTTTCGGGCGTCTTCTCGACCACTTTTGGCGACGACCGCTTCGGCATCCTGCTGTCGGGTTCGTATCAGCGTCGCAAGGCCAGCGTGAACACCGCGAGCATCGGCTTCCGCGATGGCTTCCTCGGTGACCCCGCGGCGAATGCCGCGCGCGAGAATAGCTGGGGCGAGCTCAATCCGGCCGGTACCAACATCACCAATCGCCCGACCGGCAGCGATGTGTATGAAATCCCGCAGAACGCATCGTACGAACTGGTCGATATCGACCGCGAGCGCATCAACGGTCAGCTCGTGCTTCAGGCGAAGCTTGCGGATTCGCTGACCGCGACGCT
Organism: uncultured Alphaproteobacteria bacterium; assembly: GCA_942493255.1. GTDB lineage: Bacteria > Pseudomonadota > Alphaproteobacteria > Sphingomonadales > Sphingomonadaceae > Sphingomonas. The sequence goes on from OW818683.1 coordinate 1,140,254, forward strand.
GGACTTCACCTATTCGCGCAACCGCGTCGAGGCGCGCAGCAGCAGCACCGGCATCTGGTTCACCTTTGGTGACATGCGCAGCGAATGGGCCGATGGCCCCAACGCCGCGCCGGTCTTCTACGCCGAGAATTTCGGGCCCGGCACTTTGGTCAACCCGACCACGTCCACCGGCAAGGATATCGCGCACAGCGGGTCGCTTACGGCCAACCAGACCGAGAACAAGTCGTTCGGCGGTAACCTGCGCTGGGATGCGCCGGGTGGCGTGACCGTCACGCTCGATGCGCATCACTCGACCGCGGAATCGACGCCGACCAACAAGTACGGCACGAGCACCTCGATCGGCACAGCGATCTTTGGCGCCGCGACGCATCGCATCGACTTCAACGACAATCTGCCGATTCTGTCCTACACCATGTCGCCGGGCATCAACCCGCAGAGCGCGGCGCTGGTCACGCCGGGCGGCAACGCGTTCCGTAACGCGTATTTCAAGGACGAGGTCAATCAGGTCCAGTTGAGCGGGCGCTACGACCATGATGGCGCCTTTCTCGACAGCATCGACATGGGCTTCTCCTATGTCGAGAACCGCGTCCGTTCGGCCTATGGCTTCATCCAGAACGAGACCTGGGGCGGTGTCGGCCCGGCATCGTCGGTGCCGGATGACTTCTTCACCTGGGTGACCCTGCCCGATAAGTTCGCCGGCGTTCAGGGGGCGAACACTGCGGGCATGATCCCGGGCCTGTTCGCCTTCAACTTCGAACAGCTCGCCGACCTGCTCGAGCGGAACTACCAGATCTGCAGCAATCCGGGCGCGGGCAATGCGGCTGGCGGGACCTGTCTGGCGGACTATACGACCGACCGGCGGATCACCGAAAAGACGATTTCGCCGTACATCCAGATCAACAACAAGTTCGATCTGTTCGGGCGTACCGCGAACCTGATTTTCGGCGTTCGTTACGACCAGACGACGGTCGATTCGACCGCACTCGTGCCGATCCCGACCGGCACGCGCTGGACCGGTGCGAACGAGTTTGCGATCGATCTGGGCGGGTCGGATTTCACGCGGTTCAAGGGCAGCTATGAAAACTGGCTCCCGGCGATCGATTTCGACATGCAGCCGATCGAGAATGTGAAGCTGCGCGCATCGTACAGCCACACCATCACGCGCGCCGACTATGCCAGCCTTCAGGGCGGGCGGACGATCGACACCAACCCGCGCATCGGTGGCGGTACGGGCAGCCAGGGCAATCCGGGGCTGGTTCCGTACAAGTCGAAGAATATCGACGTGTCGGCCGAGTGGTATTACTCGCCGGGCAGCTACGTCTCGGCCGGATATTTCCGCAAGAACGTGTCGAATTACATCGGCACGACCCAGCTCAACACGGCGGCGTTCAACCTGCGCAACCCCGGAGCGGGTCCGCGCTATCAGGCGGCGGTAGCCGCGCTGGGAACGAACGACGCGGTGCGGGTGCGCGACTATATTCTGCGCAACTATCCCGGGTCGTCGCAGGTTACCGGCATGACGGCGGATAACCTGTATCTGACCGGAAACATCTTTGGCCTGGCCGAAGATCCGCTGTTCAACTTCCAGATCAGCCAGCCGTTCAACAGCGACCAGACCGCGAATATCGACGGCTTTGAATTCGCGATCCAGCATCGGTTCTGGGAAACCGGCTTCGGCACGATCCTGAACTACACGATCGTCAATGGCGCGCAGTATAACAATGAGGTCAGCCCGTACGTCGGCCAGTTCGCCATTACCGGCCTCAGCGACAGTGCCAACGCGGTCCTTTACTACGACAAGGGCGGATTGCAGGCGCGCATTGCGTATAACTGGCGCGACAAATTCTATAACAGCGGTGCGTTCGATCCGACCTATGTCGAGGCCTATGGTCAGTTCGACGTCAGCGCGAGCTATGAGTTCATTCCGGGCCTGACGGCGTTCGTCGAAGGGATCAACGTCACCGGAAACGGCCGTCGCGGTCACCGCCGGACCGAGAATTTCGCGACCTTCGTGCAGCCGGGCTATGCCCGCTATGCGGCGGGCGTGCGGTTCAACTTCTAACGACCTCCCCCCCCCGGCCACCCTCTTGCGAGGGTGGCCTTTTTTTTGACAGGGGGGCAAGCTGCGCCGTGGCGCGGCAAATCGGATGAACCGGGTGGATCAAAGCGTGCAGAGGGTGGTCATCGTCGGCGGGGGAACCGCCGGATGGCTCTCCGCATGCCTGATCGCCGCGCGGGCTGACCGGAGATCTGAGCGCCCGCTGTCGGTGACGCTGATCGAATCGCCCGACATTCCGACGATCGGCGTGGGTGAGGGGACGTGGCCGACCATGCGGCATACGCTGCAGCGGATCGGGATCGACGAGGCAGAGTTCCTAGCCGCCTGCGACGCATCGTTCAAACAGGGGTCGCGCTTCATCGGCTGGGCCAATGGCGCGGCGGGCGACGCCTATTACCATCCCTTCAGCCCACCGGTCGACGGCGACGCGCGCGCGCTGATCGCGGGATGGCGCGAGGCGGCGGGCAACCAGCCCTTCGCCGCTGCGGTCTCGCCCCAGCCGGGGGTGTGTGACCTGCACCTCGCTCCGCGCCAGCGCGCGATGCCGGGCTATGGCGGTGCGCTCAACTACGCCTATCATCTCGACGCCGCGAAGCTCGCCGCCCTGCTCGCGCGACATGGGGTCGAGCGGTTGGGCGTGCGGCATGTGCGCGGGCATGTCACCGGGATCGATGCGACCGAAGCTGGCGACATCGCCGCGGTCCGCATTCGCGATGGCGAGCCGATCGCGGGCGACCTGTTCATCGATTGCACCGGCCATGCGTCGATGCTGCTCGGCGGCCATTTCGGCGTGCCGTTTATCGATCGCAGCGACGTGCTGTTCAACGACCGCGCGCTGGCAGTGCAAGTTCCGGTCGATCCCGCCAGCCCGATCGCGTCGCAAACCGATGCGACCGCGCACGCCGCCGGATGGATCTGGGACATCAGCCTGCCGACGCGGCGCGGGGTGGGGTGCGTCTATGCCTCCGCCTTCATGACCGACGACCAGGCGGCGGCGACTCTCGCCGCCTATCTCGGGCGCGATCCGGCCGAACTGGGCGCGCGCAAGCTGAGCTTCCGGTCGGGGCATCGCGAGCGTTTCTGGGAACGCAATTGTGTCGCGGTCGGGCTGTCCGCCGGCTTCCTCGAACCGCTGGAAGCGTCGGCGATCGTGCTGATCGAGCTGTCGCTCAATGCGCTGATCGACAATTTCCCGACGAACCGCAGCGCGATGGACATTCATGCGCGCCGCTTCAACGCGCTGTTCCGCTATCGCTGGGACCGGATCGTCGAATTCCTCAAGCTTCATTATGTGCCGAGCACACGCACCGACCCCTATTGGCGTGCGCATCGCGATCCCGCGAGCATTCCCGACCGGCTGGCGGAGCTGCTGGAGCTGTGGCGGCATCAGCCGCCCTCGATCGCGGACTTCCCGATGGTCGACGAGATTTTTCCGGCCGTCAGCTATCAGTTCGTGCTGTACGGCATGGGCTTCCCGGTCCCGCCGCCCGCCGTCATCGCCAGCGACCCCGATGCCGTGACCCGCGGCATCGCCCAGGCCGCCCAGCGTGGCCGCGCGCTCGCCGCCAGCCTTCCCACCAACCGCGCCTATCTTGACGCGTTGCGCGCCGCCGCGCCACGCACGGCGCTGGAGACCTCATGACCAACCATGTTCTGTTGACCGCCGAAAACCATCGCGACCTGCGCGTCCGCCGCGAGCGCGATGCCGCGCTGGGCGATGCGGTAATGTTCTGTGTGACCACGCCCGACGAGTTTCGTCAGGTGCAGGCGCACTACCCGATCCTGTTTCGTCGCAATACCGAACGCGACGAGTTTCTGGCGGTCGCGCTGCTGGGGTTCGAGGATGGCGAGAATCTGTTCCTCGACGGTGACCGGTGGGATGCGGCCTATATCCCGCTGGCGATCGACATTCAGCCGTTCCTGATCGGCGGATCGGGGTCGCAGACTGGCCCGAAACAGGTGCATGTCGATCTGGCCAGCCCGCGGATCGCCGACGCGGAGGGCGTGCGCGTGTTCGACGAAAGCGGCCACCCGACCCCCTATCTCGAAACCGTTGCCGAGCAGTTGGGTGCGCTGGACGCGGGGTGGCAGGGTTCCGCCGACTTCTTCGCCGCGCTGCGCCGCCACGACCTGATCGAAGCGCTGACGTTGGAGGTCACGCTCGACAACGGATCGGTCAATCGGCTGGTCGGGTTTCACACGGTGAATGAGGACCGGCTGCGCGGCCTTGATGGCGATGCGCTCGCCGATCTGCATCGCGAGGGGCATTTGATGCCGCTGTTCATGGCGGTCGCGTCGATCGGCAACTTCACCGGGCTGGTCGCGCGCAAGAGCCGGCGGGTCGCGGATGGCTGAGGCCGATCCCGGCATCCTGACGGGCCTGGCGCAGGTGCCCGAGATCGCGGTGGCCGATGCCGCCGCGCTCGACGCGCACTTGCGCGCCGCGACCGCGCCGTTCGTGGTGCGCGGGCTGGTGCGGGATTGGCCGCTGGTCCGCGCGGGACTGGAGTCGGGCCGTGCCGCGCGCGACTATCTGCTGCACCATCGCCGCGACGTGCCGTTCACCGTTGCAGTGGGCGCGTCGGGAGACGACCCGCGCCTGTTCTACGACGCCGGCATGGGCATGAATTTCCGCCAGCTGCGCGGGAAGCTGCCCGAGATTTTTGCACAGATCGACGCGGTCGAGCCCTATCCCGCTGCGGCGCCGATCTATCTTGCCTCGATCGACATCCACGATTTCTTTCCGGGGCTGCATCAGGCCAATCACGTCGATCTGGGCGACCGCCAGTGCCTGGCGAGCATCTGGATCGGCACGCGCACCCGGATCGCGGCGCATAACGACACGCCCGCTAACCTCGCCTGTGTCGCGGTCGGTCGCCGCCGCTTCACGCTGTTTCCGCCCGACCAGTTCCGCAACCTCTATCTCGGCCCGATCGACAATACCCCGGCCGGGCGCACGATCAGCATGGTCGATTTCCACGCGCCCGACTTTGCGCTGTATCCGCGGTTCCGCGAGGCACTGGCGCACGCACAGGTGGTCGAGTTGGAACCCGGCGACGCGCTGCACATCCCGTCGATGTGGTATCACCATGTCGAGGGGCTGGAGCCGTTCAATGTGCTCGTAAACTATTGGTGGCGCGAGACCCCGGCCTGGCTCGGCCAGCCGCAGGACGCGCTCAACCACGCGATCCTGTCGATCCGCGATCTGCCGCCGGAAGCCAAGGCGCATTGGCGCGAATTGTTCGACCATTATGTGTTCGATGCCAATGACGGCGTGACCGCGCATATCCCACAGGGCGGGCGCGGCGTCCTCGACCCGCTGACGCCTGAGACCGCGTCGCGGCTGCGTACCTATTTGCTGCGGCAGCTTGGCCGATGAAGGAAGTCGCATGAAGAAAATCGTCGTCGCCGGTGGTGGCACCGCCGGATGGATGGCCGCCGCCGCGATTGCCCGCACCATGGGGCGTACGGCCAGCGTCACGCTGATCGAATCCGAAGCGATCGGTACGGTCGGCGTTGGTGAATCCACCATTCCCCCGCTGGTGACCTACAACCGCCTGCTCGGCATCAACGAGGCCGAGTTCATGCGCGCCACCCAGGCGACGTTCAAGCTGGGCATCCTGTTCGACAATTGGAAACAGCCGGGCGACCGCTATTTCCACAGCTTTGGCTATACCGGAAAGGATCACTGGGCCGCCGGCTTCCAGCATTACTGGCTTGAAGGTCGCGCGCGCGGGCACACCCAGTCCTATGACGATTACTGCCTCGAACTGGTTGCCGCGCTGCAGAGCAAGTTCGCGCAGCTGCCCGACAACAAGGTCAACTACGCCTACCAGCTCGATTCCGGTCTTTATGCCCGTTTCCTGCGCCAGATGGCGGAGGCGGACGGGGTCACCCGGATCGAGGGGAAGATCGCCCGGGTCGAGCTGAACGGCGAAAGCGGCGACATCGCCGCGCTGGAGCTCGACGGTGGCCGCCGGGTCGAGGGCGACCTGTTCCTCGACTGCACCGGCTTTCGCGCGCTGCTGATCGAAGGCGCGCTGCACGCCGGTTACGACGACTGGACCCACTGGCTGCCGTGCGACAGCGCGATCGCGCTGCAGACGCCCAATGTCCGCCCGCCCGTCCCCTATACCCGCGCAATGGCGCATGATGCCGGCTGGCAATGGCGCATCCCGTTGCAGCACCGCACTGGCAACGGCATCGTCTATTGCAGCCGCTATCTCGACCATGACGCCGCACTCGAACGGCTGCTCGGCAATATCGAGGGCGAGCCGCTGACCGCGCCCAACAAGATCCGCTTCCAGACCGGCGCGCGGCGCAAGCAATGGCACCGCAACTGCATCGCCATCGGCCTGTCGGGCGGGTTCATGGAGCCGCTCGAATCCACCTCGATCCACCTGATCCAGCGCGCGATCCTGCGCCTGATCCGGATGATGCCGCAGGGCGCGATCAGCCCGCGCGACATCGCCGAGTTCAACGACCAGCAGTTCCAGGACATGGAGCAGATCCGCGACTTCCTGATCCTCCACTACAAGGTCACCGACCGCCGCGACTCCCCCTTCTGGCGGCAATGCGCCGCGATGGACGTGCCCGACAGCCTGGCGCAGAAGATCGAACTGTTCCGCGAAACCGCGCGCGTGTTCCGCCGCAACGAGGAGCTGTTCGCCGAGAATAGCTGGGTTCAGGTGATGCTGGGGCAGGGGATCGAGCCGCGCGCATGGCACCCGATCGCGGGGAAGCTGAACGACGATGAGCTCGACCGGCTGCTCGGCATGATCCGGCAGGATGTGACGCGCACCGTCGCGGGCCTGCCCGACCATGCCGCCTATGTCGCCCGCTATTGCGGCGCCGCCGAGCCTGCAGCGGCCTGATGGCGCGTCGCAAGCAGGCGGTAACGATCAAGCATGTTGCAGCGGACGCCGGGGTGTCGCTGCAGACGGTGAGCCGCGTCATCAACAAGGAGCCGAACGTCCGGCCTGAGATGATGGCGCGGGTGCAGGAATCGATCGCGCGGCTGGGCTATGTCCCGTCGATCGCGGCGCAGCGGATGAGCGGGTCGCGTTCCTACCTCATCATGGCGCTCAACGACCGCGAGCGCACGATTGACGGCTGGAAGTCGCGCGAGGGCACCGACTGGGTCGATCAGATGCTGTTCGGCGGGATGCTGACCTGCGCCGAACATGGCTATCGCCTGATCGTCGAGCTGGTCGATACGCATAGCGACCATATCGAGCGTGAGCTGTCCGCCGCGATCGCCGCGCTCCAGCCCGATGGCGTGCTGCTGACCCCGCCGCACTCGGCCAATCCCAAGATCATGGCGCTGCTGGATGCGGCGGGGATTGAACAGGCGCGGATCGGATCGCTGATGCCGGGGCCGGGGTTCCGGTTGACCATGGGCGACGACCTTGCCGCCGCGATGGCGACGCGGCATCTGGTCGAGCTGGGACATCGCCGGATCGGCTTCATCGCCGGTTCGCTCGAATATGAACTGAGCGGATGGCGCGTCGACGGCTGGCGCGCGGCAATGGCGGAGGCAGGCCTGTCGACTGAGGACCTGCTGGCGCAGGGCGATTTCAGCATCGAATCCGGACGCGCCCGTGCGCCAGACCTGATCGATGCGGGCGCGACCGCGATCATCGCCAGCAACGACCAGATGGCGATGGCGACGCTGGAGGTGGCGCGCGCGCGCGGCCTGTCGGTGCCCGGCGACCTGTCGATCGTCAGCTTCGACGATACGCCGGTGGTCCGCTTCGCCCACCCACCGCTGACCGCGATCGAACAGCCGATTGCGGCGGTGACCGCGCGCGCGGTCGAGCTGATCATCGGCGCGCGCTCCTGTCGCGCGGCGCTGGACACGCCTGTCGTCGTGACGCCGTCGCTGACGGTGCGCGAGTCGACCGCGCCGCCGCGATCCTGACGGGGACCGAGATCGGTCCGTAACGGATCGAACCACCGCTCCAGCAGAGCAACGTTGCGATACCTTCGCCCAGCCGCATGGTGCGGAGGGGCGTCGATGACCGTTGCCAACTCCCTGTTCTACGGGGACAATCTCGATGTGATGCGGGCGCATTTCCCGGATGGGTGCGTCGATCTTGTCTATCTCGACCCCCCGTTCAACTCGAATGCGAACTACAATATCCTGTTCCGCTCCCCGACCGGCAGCGACGCGGATGCGCAGGTTCAGGCGTTCGAGGATAGCTGGCACTGGAACGACGCGGCGGAGGATGCCTTCGATCAGGTGATGCAGAGTGGCCACCCCCGCGCGTTCGACCTGCTCGCCGCCTTCCGCAGCGCGCTCGGCACCAACGACATGATGGCGTATCTCGCGATGATGGCGATCCGCTTGATCGAACTGCACCGCGTGCTCAAGGCGGAGGGCAGCCTCTATCTCCACTGCGACCCGACCGCGAGCCATTACCTCAAACTGCTGCTCGACGCGGTGTTTGGCGCCGAGCGGTTCCGCAACGAGATCACGTGGAAACGCACTGCGGCGCATAGCGATGGCGGGCGCTACGGGCGCAACACCGACACGATCCTGTTTTACGCGAAGGGCGCGAAGCCGCGCTGGAACCCGCTCTTCACGCCGTATGACGCCGATTACGCCGCGCGTTTCCGCAACCGCGACCCCGGTGGGCGGCTGTGGATGGACGATAATCTGACCGCCAAGGGGCTATCGGGCGGCGGCTATAGCTACGCCTATAAGGGCGTTACCTCATACTGGCGGATGCCGGTCGAGACGATGGAGCGGCTGGACCGGGAGGGGCGGCTGCACTTCACCCGTACCGGCGGCATCCGGCTCAAACGCTATCTGGACGAGGCGCGCGGATCGCCGGTGCAGGCGCTGTGGAGCGATATTCCCGCGCTCAATTCGCAGGCGCAGGAGCGGCTATGCTACCCCACGCAAAAGCCGATCGCGTTGCTCGAGCGGATCATCGCCGCCTCGTCCGACCCCGGCGATCTGGTGCTCGACCCGTTCTGCGGCTGCGGCACCGCAGTGCATGCGGCGGAAAAGCTTGGGCGGCGCTGGGCGGGGATCGACGTTACCCACCTCGCCATCGCCCTCATCGAAAAGCGGATGCGCGCCGCCTTTCCCGGCGTTGCGCTGCGGGTGGAGGGGACGCCGCGCGACTGCGCCGGCGCCGCCGATCTTGCCCGGCGGGACCCGTACCAGTTCCAATGGTGGGCGGTCGCGATGATCGACGCGGTGCCGTTTGGCGGTCGGCGCAAGGGCGCGGATGGCGGGATCGACGGCATCATCTATTTCCGCCCCGAACGCCGCCAGACCGCGCGGGCCCTGGTCTCGGTCAAGAGCGGCGAGCGCGTCGGCGTCGGCGTGGTCCGCGACCTGCACTCGGCGATGGAGCGCGAACGCGCCCCGATCGGCGTGATCCTCACGCGCTGCTCCCCCTCCGCCCCAATGCTGCGCGAAGCGGCGGCGGTGGGGCGGTTTCACAGCGAGGCGACCGGGCGGAGCTATGCGCGGATGCAGATCCTGACGGTCGAGGAGCTGTTCAGGGGGCGGCGACCGGACATTCCGCTGGTGGACCATGCCGCAGCGTTCCGCACTGCCCCGCGCGAGCGGGTGGGTGGGGAGCAGGCGGTGTTGATTTAGGGGGGACAGGTTTTGGGTGCGAAGCTGACATTCGTCGCGATCCGAATTAGCGTGGCCGCATGAATGACGATGATCGGTTTGCAAGCCAGATGCGCCTTCTTGATGGCCTGTTGAACGATTGCCGCCGGCATTCGCCCTTTGTCGAGAATGTGGTGCGGGATACTTCCAATCGCTCGAGCCGCGATTGGCCATGGTGGAGCGTCGAAGTCGAGCTAACGGAGGAAGATGGAGTCGACAAACGAAGGGTTAGCGCCACGGTCCGGCTGAACTCTACCCAGACAGGCGAGCCCGGTTCGTACGAAGGAGTGTGGCTTGCGCGCATTTGGCAGGGAGTGAGCGCCGACAGCTTCCGCGCTAAGGGCGGATGGCCTTTATCTTGGACGCGGCCTTCTTCGGAAGATCTGCGCGAAGCGATCGCCGCCCTGCTCCAAGCCGGGAAGCTGGCAATGCCCCCAGACCGCCAAACTCGCTCCTGATGTCCGCTGGGTCGTCGCGAGCGGTCACTACCGGTACCGACGTCACAGCGCCCGGACCCGCAACCCAATGTCGTTACGCAACGAACCCGTCACCCCCGCGAAAGCGGGGGCCCATCTCCCGGACTCTTCTCGAAACGCACCCGTGCGATGTGCCGATCCTGCAGGAGATGGGCCCCCGCTTTCGCGGGGGTGACGAAAGGGGCTTAGTCGTGGCGTCACCACCACACATTGCCCATCCGCCCGCCACCCCATACACCCGTCCCCAATGCCCGAAGACCTCACCCCCATCCCCGCCGCCACACTCGTCGTGTTCCGCGAACGCAGCGACGGCCCGCCCGAGCTGCTGATGCTCGAACGCTCGGCGGCGATGCGCTTTGCGGGTGGGGCGGTGGTGTTTCCCGGGGGGCGGGTGGATCCGGGCGACCATGGCTTTGCCGCGACCCTAGCAGGCGATCCCGACGACCTTGCCGCGCGGGTGGCGGCGGTGCGGGAGACGGTGGAGGAGGCGGGGGTGGCGATCGGCGTCGATCTGCCCGACCTGCCCGCCGCGCGGCGCGCGCTCTATGATGGCACCCCGTTCGCGGAGGTGATCGCGGGCGGTGCGTTCGATCCCGCCGCGCTGGTCCCCTTCGCCCGCTGGACGCCGCATCAGGGCGTCGCGCATCGCATCTTCGACACGCGCTTCTACCTCGCCCGCTGGCCCGAGGGTGCGCCCGATCCGGCGGTGGACGGCAATGAGAATAGCCAGCTGTTCTGGTCGAGCGCGCGCGACACGCTCGCCGCTGCCGATGCGGGCAAGGTGCGGATGATCTTTCCGACGCGACGCAACCTTGAGCGGCTGGCGCTGTTCAACAGCTTCGACGATGCGGTCGCCGATGCGCGGGCGCATCCGATCGAGACCATCACCCCCTGGATCGAGGTGCGCGACGGCGTGGACCATCTCTGCATTCCCGAAGGGCTGGGCTATCCGGTCACGTCGCAGCCGCTGGACGCAGCGTTGCGGGCATGAAGGCGCTGCGCACCTCAATCGCCGCGATCGTCATCGCCGCGCTGCTGCTGACGCTCGCGCTGCTCGTCTATGCGATGCTGCGCAACCGGCCACAGGATCTGCCGTGGACGAAGGTCGATCTGTCGCAGCCGGTCGGCATGTTCACCGGGCGCAAGTTGACCGCGCTGACCGATGATTTCCCCGCCTGCCGCGCCGCGCTCGACAAGGCCGGCATTCGCTACACCGCGCTACCCGCGCGTACCGAAGGGGAGGGCTGCGGCTACACCGACGCGGTGCGCTTGACCAAAGGCGGAGCGCGGCGGATCGGCTTTGCGCCCGCTGACCTTGGCGTGTCGTGCCCGGTCGCGGCGGGGCTGGCGGTGTGGGAGTGGGAAGTCGTCCAGCCCGCCGCCCAGCGCATCTTTGGCCAGCGCGTCGCGGAGATCGAGCATTTCGGCAGCTACAATTGCCGCCGCATGTACAATCGCGAGGGCGCCAGCTGGAGCGAACACGCCACCGCCGACGCCGTCGACATCGCCGCCTTCCGGCTGGTCGACGGCACGCGCATCACGCTGATCGGCGACTGGGCGGGGGAGGGCAAGAAAGCGCAATTCCTGCGCGCGGTACGCGACGGCGGCTGCGACCTGTTCGCGACCGTGCTGTCACCGGACTACAACGAAGCCCATCGCGACCATTTCCACTTCGACCAGGCCGAACGCGGCGCGATGGGCTGGCGGGCCTGCCGTTAGGCAAGCCCGCTCGATATCTCAATTCGGCAGCGCCCCTGCCTCAACCTTCTCCACCCATTGCGGGTAGAAGGCCGGCTGGCGGTTGGACCAGCCCGATGCGGTCGCGGCGGCTTCGCTGATCGACTGGAGCAGCTTGCGGCGCAGGTCCGGGTGCAGATGCGGCAGCGCTGCGGCCGAGCAGAAAGCGGCGGGGAGCCACGGGCGCACTTCAGCCCCGACCAGCCGCTCATAAAGGAAGCGATAGGCCGAGAAGCTGGTCAGCCGCCCCTGTGACAGGTCGAACGCGGTGACGGTGATCAGCGGCGCGAGAAACGGCTCCATCGCATCGAGGCCGGTATCATCGGGGATCAGCGCGCGGATTTCGGGAAGCCGGTCATAGATGTGCGCCTGCGCACGGATGCTTGCCGCTTCGACCACGTCGCGCGACCAGCGCTCCATGGCGTCGTCGCGGTCGAGGCCGATGTCGAGCGCGCGGCGGATATAGCGCTGCGTCGCTGCGGCGAACCCCGCAAATTCCTTCATCTCGGCGAGGGTCATGGCCCCTTCGGCCGGCTTGCTCCGTGCACTCATTGACTACACTCCCACCCCACTCATTTGCCCACTCGCGATCATGCTCCCCGCATGGTTAACGACGCGATAACAGTGCGTCGCCTCGCGTTAAGCATGTGATCACAGCATCTATTGCAACGCAACATGGCTGCGGCGAACCGAGTCAGTCACTTTTGAAACGATCGCAGCGTGCGGCTTTTGCGCAACAAACCATGTTGCGCCCGGAACAGTGCGACCGAACCCGTTGTGGATGATCGGTTCATTCACCATAGGGCGTGGAGCGGCTGGCTGGTCGCGCCTGAACCGGATTCACGCGATGTAGGTAGTCGTCCGTAAGCGTCTGTTGCGTCGCAACGCGCCCCGTTCCGCAAGTCATCGCCCCGACGAAACGATTCATCGGATATACAGGTGCGGGGGGTGGTCAGCCCGCGACCGCCCTGCCAATCCCGATCCTAAGAGATCGGGGAAGGGGTTTTCCACCATGTTTCAGACGCTGAAAGCGCGTTTCGCGCTGATGGCCGCGCTTTGCCTGGCGACGATCGCCACGCCGGCTCAGGCCCAGTTCTGGCAGTGCGCCCCCTTTGCCCGTGCGGTTTCCGGCATCGAAATCTATGGCAACGCGCACACCTGGTGGGCACAGGCCGAGGGGCGCTATGCCCGCGGCGACGCTCCGGTCGAAGGCGCAGTGATGTCCTTCGCACCGACCCAGAAGATGCGCCTCGGCCATGTCGCCATGGTGTCGAAGGTGCTGAACGAGCGTCAGGTGCTGCTCACCCACGCCAACTGGTCGCGCCGCGGCGGCGTCGAGAAGGACGTGATCGCGATCGACGTGTCGGAAGCGGGCGACTGGAGCCGGGTGAAGGTGTGGTTCGCATCGAACAACGGCCTTGGCACCTCGACCTACCCCGTCAACGGCTTCATCTATTCTGGCGACGCTCCGCGCAACAACGCCGCACCGTTCGGTGGCGAGACGATCGCGCAGATCGACCTGTCGAAGTTCGGGATCGAAACCTCGCTGCAGAAGTAAGCGTCAGGCGGCGCGGAAATTCAGCGCCACGCCGTTGATGCAATGCCGCTTGCCCGTCGGGCGCGGTCCATCGTCGAACACATGGCCAAGATGCCCGCCACAGCGGCGACAGATCACCTCGGTCCGCGCCATGCCCAGCGAGAAATCCGACTTGGTCCGCACGGCATTGTCGAGCGGCGCCCAGAAGCTCGGCCAGCCAGTCCCGCTCTCGAACTTCGTCTTGGATGAATAGAGCGGCAGCCCGCACCCGGCGCAGGCGAACACGCCCGCGCGCTTTTCCTTGTTGAGCGGGCTGGTCCACGGACGCTCGGTCCCCTCCTGCCGCAGGATGCGATATTGTGCAGGGGTCAGCCGCTTGCGCCATTCGGCATCGCTCAGGCTGACTTCGAACTTCTGCGCGGCAGCCTCGCTCTCGTCCGAACTGCATCCGACGATCATCGCCGAGCCGACGACGCCGAAAAACTGGCGACGGTGAATGCGCATCATGCTTCTCCCTTCACTACCAGTTACGTGGCGGAACGCGATTTGGTTTCAACCGATGCGACAGGCCGCCGCCGGAACCAACGCACGCTCCCGGCTTTCATGCAGCACGGGGGCAGCGGCGAGCGATATATGGCATTTCAACAGCTTGATCCACCGATCCCGGTGCAGGTGATCGACAAGGGCAAGGGCTATGCCTTTGCCGTCATCGATTACGGGCCTGAGCATAATTTGATCTGGGTCACCGCGCTCGACGAAAGCGGTGAAATCTGGTGCGCCCCCAACCCGCTGGTGCGGATGCAGGGCAACTGGACGCTGGGCCGCAAGCGCCCCGCCGCCATGCCGGCCGCACCGGATGATTGCGTCAGTAGCGGCTGAGTTCGACCGGCATCGCCTTATAGCCATGGACGAAGCAAGCCGCGACGCGCTCCGGCTCGGCAACGACGTTCGGACGCAGGCGGCGCTTGGCCATCTCCTCCATCAGCACGCCGATCTGCAACTCCGCCAGCCGCGCGCCGACACAACGGTGGATGCCATGGCCGAACGATAGATGGCGGCGGGCATTGGCGCGATCGACGATGATGTCATTGGGGCGCTCGAACACGCTTTCGTCGCGGTTGGCCGAAAGATACCACAGGATCAGCTTGTCGCCCTCGCGGATGTTCTGCCCCATCAGCTCGGCATCCTGCGTCGCGGTGCGGCGCATATGCGCGAGCGGGGTCTGCCAGCGAATGATTTCCTGCGTCGCGTTGGCGATCAGCGAGGGATCGGCCTCCAGCTTCGCGCGCTCGTCGGGGAATTGCTCGAGCGCCCAGGCATAGGCGCTCATCGAATTGCGCGTGGTGTCGTTGCCACCGACGATGAGCAGGATCAGGTTTCCGAGGAATTCGAACTGGTCCATCTCGGCCATCGCGTCGGAATGGATCATCATCGAGATCAGGTCGGGGGTCGGCGCCTTGCCGACCTTGCTGTTCCACAGCGCGCCAAATTCCGCCGCGCACTGGAACAGGATTTCGCGCCGCTCTTCCTTCTTCACCGGGTCCTTGGCGATCTCGATGTCGCCGGCCCAGTCGGACCAATGGGTCAACTTGCGCCGCTCCTCCCACGGAAAGTCGAACAGCAGCGCCAGCATCTGCGTCGTCAGTTCTATCGATACGCGGTCGACCCAATCGAACGTCTCGCCGACCGGCAGGGCATCGAGGATTTCGGCGGTGCGCTGGCGGATGTCGCCGGTCATCCGCACCATCTCGCTCGGCGTAAAGGCGGGGGCGACGGTGCGGCGCTGGCCGGTGTGCTTGGGCCGGTCCATCGCGATGAACATCGGCATGCGGATGTCTTCGGGCATCAGGTCGGCAACGACGATTCCGCCCGCTTCGGAGGAGTAGAGTTCGGGCAGCGATTCGACCTCGACGATCGGCTTGTAGGTCGAGATCGACCAATAGGGGCCGAACGCGCTATTCTCGCACTTGTATACCGGTGCCTCGGCCCGCAGGCGCGCAAAGGGTTCGTGCCAGCGATCCTCGCTGTAGAGTTCGGGCCGGGTCACATCGAGCGGATCGACCGCAGGCGTGGTTTCGGGCGCAAGGGTGGCCATGGCGATACTCTCCCGGATTCTGTCTTTCCGGGAGAGTGAATTAACTTACAGGAATGTCAATAGCCGCGCCCGCGATGTCCGGGCGCGCGCCTAAAGGTTTGCGTCCGCCGCTGCCAGGCGTCGTTACGCATATGCGCCTGAGAGATGCACCGGGTGCGATTTTCGCGAATCTTGTTGAGACAATCCTGGTACGGCGCGGGATTGTCAGCTTGGCCCGGTGCACTGCACACCATACGAGCGGCCCGTTGGTAGCTTTTCTCACAGCTCTGCAGACTGCGCGCCAGATGCTCCTCCTGCGCCACCGCCGCGCCACCCGTCAGCGCCAGTAACAGCGCGCTTCCAATCGCCCAATTCCGCATCGTTGCCCCCTGCACGTCGGTGGATACTGGTCGCTATGTCGGAAGCCGGTCGCCGGCAATGCGCTATGCTACCACCACCTTCTTCCGCCGCAGCTTCGGACTCCCCGATTGCAGCACCCCGCGCCGGAACAGCCGAGCGGCGATCGTCACCGTGATGATCACCCACAGCGCCTGCCACGCGAGCGCCGCGAAATGCCGCCACAGCTCAGGCGAGTTCGCCGCGCGCGCCGCCATCGCGAAGGGCGAGCTGAACGGGAACAGCTCCGCCGCGGTGGCGACCCAGCTGTCCGGGCTTGCCGCCGCCGCCGAGGCAAAGCCGAACATCGCGACCTGGAAGATGGTGATCGGCAGCGACATCATCTGCAACTCGCGCTGCGTCGCCGCCTGCGCGCCCAGCCCCAGGAACACCGCGCCGAGCAGCAGATAGGCCATCACGAAATAGGCAAGGAACAACAGCACATAGGCCGTCGTGCCGACCGCCGGGCCGATGTCGGAGAAGGCGATTGCGAGCCTGCCGGGCAGGAACGCGCCGACATTGACGACGACCGTACCCCAGAACAGCAGGAACAGGATCGCGACGCCGAACATGCCGAGCAGCTTGCCAAAGAACACGCTTTCCAGCGGGACGGCAGCGGCGAGGATTTCGATAACCTTGTTCGACCGCTCCTCCGCCATCGTGCCGACCACCTGTCCGGCCAGCATCAGCGAGACGATGAACAGCGCGAACACGGTAAAGAACGCCGCCTGACCCTGTCCGCTGGCCGAGGTGGTGGTGCGCGAGATGACCGTCTTGGTCGCTTCGCTCAGCGGCGCATCGGTGCCGGCCCGATTCGCGCGCAGCACCTGATTGGCCAGCTCCGCGAGATATTCGGCCGAGCGCGGACCATTCTGGACATGCAGGATCTGTGGCCGTTCGAACGGGCCGTAGAGGACGGCATAGGTATCGACGCCCTTGCGCTCGAACATCGCCTTGGCCTGTGCGCGCGGATTGGCGCTCGGCGCTTCGACGATCAGCTTGGCCGGTTGCTCGCTGGCGCGGAACAGGCGGCGCATCTGCTTGTCCATCGCGATTGCAGAGCGCGCCTGCTCGCCACTAGCAAGGATCACGATTCGCGACTGCGAATCGCCGCTCTTCGCCATCGTCGCGGCGCCGAGGCCACCGATCGTGCCGAACGCCAGCATCATCAGCGGCGCGAGCAGGAACAGCAGGAAGGTGGGGGTGAACACCGTCGCCACGAAATCGCGGCGGGCGATGGTCATTGTCTGGCGCACCAGTCGGGTAAAGCCGTTCATGCCGCTGCCGCCTCTTCCAGTGCCTGAGCGCCGACAATCTTGACGAACACGTCGTGCAGCGACGGCCGTTCGATCGACAGGCCCGAAATGCCGTATCCGGCGTCGATCAGCTTGACCAGCAAGGCCTCGATCCCCTCATCCGGCATGGTGAAGCGCCAGCCGCCCGCGCTGTCCTCGACCGCATCGGCGGGCAGCAGCGCGGCGATGCCGGCATCGGCACGGTGCGGCACATAATGCGCCTTGTGCGGCAGGGTCGCGCGCGCGTCGGCCATGCTGCCCTCAAACCGCACCTTGCCGCCCGCGATGATCGTCAGCCGGTCGCACAGCCGTTCGGCATGCGCCATCACATGCGTCGAAAACAGGATCGTCGCGCCGCGATCGCGCTCGGCCAGGATCAGCTTCTCCAGCCGCTCCTGATTGACCGGATCGAGGCCTGAAAAGGGTTCGTCGAGCACGAGCAGGTCGGGCTGATGCACCACCGATCCGAGCAGCTGGACCAGCTGCGCCATGCCCTTGGATAGCTTGCGGATCTTCTGATCGGTGGCGTGGCCCAGGCCCGCCGCCTCCATCAGCTCGACCGCGCGCTTGCGCCCGGTCTTCCAGTCCAACCCGCGCAGTGCGCCCATGAACGCGATGGCGTGGGTTGCCTTCATGCTGGGGTACAGGCCGCGCTCTTCGGGCAGATAGCCGACCCGGTCGCTCATCTGGCGTGGGCTCGCGCTGCCCAGCATGGTGCGCTCGCCTTCATCCGGTTCGATAATGCCAAGCAGCATGCGCAGCGTCGTGGTCTTGCCCGCGCCATTGGGGCCGAGCACGCCATAGATCATGCCCTTGGGCACCGCGATATCGACGCCATCGACCACGCGGCGGTCGCCGAAGCGTTTGACGAGGCCTTGGGCGGTGACCGCCAATTCGTGATGCAACTGGAATCCCCTCGCTTGGCTTACCGTGGTAGCGGGGGGTGATGCATGAGCGCAAGTCACTCGAATCCGTAATCCGCGAAAAGGCGGCGGAGCTGGGCTTTGCCGCATGCGGCTTCGCGTCCGCCGACGCCGCGCCGTTGGCGGGGAAGCGCCTGCGCGAATGGCTCGCCGAGGGCCGCCACGGCGACATGATCTGGATGGAGGAGCGCGCACACCACCGCGAAAGCCCCGCCGGACTGTGGCCGGAGGTCCGCAGCGTGATCGCGCTCGGCATGAGCTACGCCCCCGCGCTCGACCCACTCGCGCTGGCGAGGGAGGGGGATCGCGGCCGCATCTCGGTCTATGCGCAGGGCGCGGACTATCATGACGTGGTCAAAAAGGCGCTCAAGGCGCTCGGCCGCTGGCTGGCGCACGAGGCCGAGTGCGATCTCAAGGTGTTCGTCGACACCGCCCCGGTGATGGAAAAACCGCTGTCGGAGGCTGCCGGGCTCGGCTGGCAGGGCAAGCACACCAATTTGGTCAGCCGCGACCATGGCAGCTGGCTGTTCCTCGGCGCGATCTACACCACGCTCGATCTGACACCGGACACGCCGGGCCGCGACCGCTGCGGGTCGTGCGATGCGTGCCAGCGCGCCTGCCCGACCGACGCCTTCCCCGCGCCCTACACGCTCGATGCACGGCGGTGCATTTCGTACCTCACGATCGAGCATAAGGGGCCGATCCCTGAGGAGTTCCGCGCGGGAATCGGCAACCGCATCTATGGCTGCGACGATTGCCTTGCGGTCTGCCCCTGGAACAAGTTCGCTGCTGCCGCCGCGCGCAACCTCGCCTTCGCCCCGCGCGCCGAACTGACCGCACCCGAACTCGCCGATCTGCTCGCGCTCGACGATGCCGGGTTCAGGCAGGTGTTCTCCGGCTCTCCGATCAAGCGCATTGGCCGCGACCGCATGGTGCGCAACTGCCTGATCGCGGCGGGGAACAGCGGCGATCCGGCGTTGCGTCCGGCGGTCGCGGCACTGGTGGACGACCCCGATCCGGTGGTAAGCGAGGCGGCAGACTGGGCGCTTGCGAAGCTCGGCGGATAGGGGAGGTTGCGATGCGCCTGTTTCAACTCTTGCTGATTGCACTGTGGCTGGTGCTGGTGGTCTACACCGGCATCGTGATTGCCCGGCACGGCATCGACCTGTTGCCCGTGTTTTTCGGTGACATGACAAAGGTCGCCTGGCCGGGGCAGTTCAACCTCGACTTTATGTGCTTCCTCGTCCTGTCCGCGCTGTGGACGGCGTGGCGCAGCGGCTTTTCAGCCGGTGGTCTGGCGCTGGCGCTGGTCGCGTTCTTCGCTGGCGCCGGATTCCTCCTGCCTTACCTGCTGTGGCTGACGATCACCGCGCGCGGGGACATGCGCCGCGTACTGCTAGGCGTCCGAGCCTAGCGCTGCTCTTAGCCCCTCCCGCTTGCGGGAGGGGTTGGGGAGGGTCTTCTTCTTCTTCTTTCGCCGACGTTACC
Organism: uncultured Alphaproteobacteria bacterium; assembly: GCA_942493255.1. Taxonomy (GTDB): domain Bacteria; phylum Pseudomonadota; class Alphaproteobacteria; order Sphingomonadales; family Sphingomonadaceae; genus Sphingomonas. Next base: position 1,159,872 of record OW818683.1, read on the forward strand.
GCCCCGCGCGGCTCGCCCGGATCGCCGCGGCACAGCTCGCCTGATCGATCGGCGCCCCGTCGCGCTGGCGAGTTTCGGCAAAGGTCACGACCGGATCGCCGCGCCCGGACTTGGGCGGGTAGAGATAGGCGTCGAGCACGCAGATCGGCCCACCGAACTGCAGCTTGCGCGCGCTGCCCTCGGTCACGTCGAGAATCGGGCGCCCGAATTGCGCGATCAGCGAATTGGCGCTGGCACCCATCACCGTGGTCAGCGCGGCCATGCCCGGCTGGGGCACCGGCACCGGCGCGGCGCGGCCGGGCGGGGGAATGACGCCGCCGCCGCCACAGGCGGACAACAGGGCAAGGGCGGTCAGCGCCGCAATCACTCTCACTTGGGGCTTCTCCGGTGGAACATGTGCGTCGCCATCGCCGCGCCGACGATCGGCGCGATCAGATTGACGAACGGGATGAAGAACAATCCGGTTCCCGCCGCGCCGGTTGCAAATCGGACGAGCCGGGTGGAGGTGCGCCAACGCTGCACATCGCGCGCCGGCATGTGGCGCACCGCGACCATGTCGCCCAGATCGCGCCCGAGCAGCCAGCTGTTGACGATGAAAAAGGCGATCGGCGTGCCGATGCCGGTCACCATCAGGATCAGGTAAAGCGGCGACAGCGCAAGGTTGACCAGCAGCGCCCGCCCCGCCGAGCGCAGTCCCATCGCCGCCGAGCGCGCAAAGCTGAGGTCGCGCGCGGCGGCGAAGCGTTCGGGATAATGCTTCGCCTCGACCGCATGGACCACCTCGTCCGCGAACACGCCGATCACCGCAATCGCGATGACGCGGAACAACAGCCACGCACCGAGCAGCGCGATCAGGAACGCGGCTGCGGCGGCAAGGCTCGCCATGCTCTGGCTTGCGGCAAAATAGGTCGCGACGAGATATTCGATCCCGAACCACAGCCCCGCGCCGAGTGCGGCAAAGATCGCCAGCGTCACCAGCATCGACTTGGCGAACACCGCAACGATGCGCTTGTCGAACAGCTGGCCGATCGAAAGGAACAGCGCCTGGATCATCACGCGCATCGATGCGGGTGCGATTGCCCCAAGTCAACGCAGTTGCGCCGCACCGCGCCGCAGGATAGGCGCGCGACATCTATTCTCCGGAGAAAAACGTGACCGCACCCACCCACGACGTCGTCGCGATCGGCAACGCCATCGTCGACATTCTGGCCCAGGCCGAAGACAGCTTCATCGAAGAGATCGGCGTCGCCAAGGGCTCGATGCAGCTCATGTTCTCGCCCGAAGAGGCCGATGCCCTCTATTCCAAGATGGGTCCGGGCCGTGAGGTTTCGGGCGGGTCGGCGGCGAACACCGTTGCCGGCATGGCCGCGCTGGGCAGCCGCACCGCGTTCATCGGCCAGGTCGCCGACGATCAACTGGGGCAGGTGTTCGGCCATGACCTGCGCGCTGCCGGCGTCGATTTCGGCACTGCGGTCCGCTCCGGCCAGCCGACCACCGCGCGCTGCCTGATCTTCGTGACGCCGGATGGCCAGCGCACGATGAACACCTTCCTCGGCGCGTCGCAGTTCCTGCCTGAGGCAGCGCTCGACCGCGACCTGATCGCCAGCGGCGCGATCCTGTACCTCGAAGGCTATCTGTGGGATCCGGAAGAACCGCGCCAGGCAATGCGCGCTGCGATCCAGATCGCACGCGACGCCGGCCGCAAGGTCGCTTTCACCCTGTCGGACGTGTTCTGCATCAGCCGTCATGGCGACGATTTCCGCGCGCTGATCGCCGAGGGCCTCGTGGACATCCTGTTCGCGAACGAAAACGAGCTGCTCGCGCTCGCACAGGTCGAGGATTTCGACGCGGCGGTTGAGCAGGTTGCGGCGCAGGTGCCGACGCTCGTCGTCACGCGCAGCGAGAATGGCGCGATTGCGGTGCAGGGCGGCGCACGCGTCGCGGTCGCGGCCGAGCCGATCGAGCGCGTGGTCGACACCACCGGCGCGGGCGACCTGTTCGCCGCCGGCTTCCTCCACGGCCAGGCACAGGGCTGGGACGTCGAAAAGTCGCTGAAGCTTGGCGCGGTGTGCGCGGCGGAAATCATCTCGCACTATGGCGCGCGGCCTGAGGCAGACCTCAAGGACGTGGCCGCAAAGATCGGCTGAACGGACAATCCTCCCCCGCAAGGGGGAGGTGGCGCCGAAGGCGACGGAGGGGGAGGACGGCAGTGTCCTCTCAATCCTCGTGCTTCCGCCCCCTCCGTCAGCTGCGCTGACACCTCCCCCTGGCGGGGGAGGATTGGGAGAACAAAAAAAGGGCCGGGGGAAACCCCGGCCCTTTTGTTTTGGGCAGTCGCCCCGGCGCTTAGTGGGTGCCGGGGGTGTGCGGTTCGATCTCCGTCACCGCCTCGACCTCGTGGCTTTCCACGATGCCTTTGCCAAGATGGCTGCGGCTGCGGCTGTACAGGAAATAGATCACCAGACCGACGGCCGCCCAGATCGGCAGCACCATCATCGCTTCGAACGGCAGGTTCAGGAACAGGAACACCGTTCCTGCGATCGTCGCCGGGCCGATCAGCCACAGCATCGGAGTCTTGAACTTGCGCGGCGTGTTCGGCGCGGTCTTGCGCAGGATCATCACCGCGATGGCGACCATCATGAATGCATAGAGCGTGCCAGCATTGGCGATGTCCGCCAGCTTGCCGACCGGCAGGAACGCCGCTGCGAGCGCGACCGCGCCGCCGGTGATGGCGGTGATGATGTGCGGGGTCTTCCACTTCGGGTGCACCGTGCTCCACGATTCGGGCAGCAGGCCGTCGCGGCTCATCACGAATGCCACGCGGGTCTGGCCGAACAGCAGGATCAGGATGACCGACGGCAGCGCGACGAATGCGGCGATGCCCAGCATGTTACCCACGCCTGACCAGCCGATCTGACGCAGCACATGCGCCAGCGCTTCGTTCGAGCAGACGAGCGGGAGCGCGTCGGCGGCATAGGTGGCGCACTGGCGCGCCAGTTCTTCCGACCCGGCGGGGAAGGGGATGCCGTTCGGACCCATGATCGGCTGGCCGCCGACGGTGCCGACTGCGCCAGCGGCGACGAGGATGTAGAAGACGGTGCAGAACAGCAGCGATCCGATCAGGCCGATCGGCACGTTGCGCTGCGGGTTCTTGGTCTCTTCAGCCGCGGTCGAAACTGCGTCGAAGCCGACATAGGCGAAGAAGATCGTTGCCGCCGCGCCAACCGCGCCAAGGCCCGATCCGAAGCCGCCGAACACGCCGGCGGGCAGGAACGGGTTGAACTTGTCCATCGAGAAATACTCGCTGGGCAGGGTCAGCACGATGAACGCGGTCAGGGCGGTCACCTTGATCGCGACCAGCACCGCGTTGACGCGGGCGCTCTCGGTCGTGCCGACCATCAGCAGCCAGGTGACGAGCAGTGCGATCACGACCGCGGGCAGGTTGATGAACCCACCCTCGACGCCACCCAGCGCCAGCGGGGCGCCGGCGAGGAAGGCGGGAAGCTGTATCCCCAGGAACTCGTTCAGGATCGTCCCTGTGAAATAGCCGGACCACCCGACCGACACGGCGCTTGCCGCCACCGCATATTCAAGGACCAGCGCCCAGCCGACGGTCCAGGCGAGCACTTCGCCCATCGTCGCATAGGTATAGGTATAGGCGGAGCCCGCGACCGGGATCATCGCCGCGATTTCGGCGTAGCAGAGCGCCGCGACGATGCAGATCAGGCCGGCAATGGCGAAGGCGAGCATGAGACCAGGACCGGCCTTCTGTGCGCCCGCTGCGGTCAACACGAAAATACCCGTGCCGATGACGCAACCGATGCCGAACAAAGTGAGCTGGAACCATCCGAGCGAGCGATGGAGCGATTTCTTCTCCGCCGTCGCCAGGATCGCGCCGAGTGGCTTAACGCGACCAAATATCATGATGAAGGTTTCCCCCTTGGCGACGCCGGAGTGACCGGTCGCCGCTGATACGAAAGCCCGGGGAGCCTAGCCGCAATTCAATTGCGTGCAATCCCCGAATTGCGGCTTTGTTACAGATGTTACGTCGCGATCCTCAACCGATCGTGTCGCCGCGCGCGATCATCGCGTCCACGGTGACGGGATCGACCAGCATCGGGCCGAGCTTGCGCCCGGCGAACAGGTGGACGTGGAGATGCCCGATCGTCTGATGCGAATCCGCGCCGGTGTTGGCGAGCAGGCGATATCCCGGCGCGACCAGCCCGGCATCGCGCGCAACCGCGCCCACCGCCCGGACGAATCCGGCGATCTCCGCATCGCTCGCCCGCGCGCTGAAATCGTCCCAGCTGACATAGGCGCCCTTGGGGATCACCAGGATATGCGTCGGTGCGACCGGCGCGATGTCGGGAAAGGCGAGGGCATAGTCGTCCTCATAGATGCGCTTGGCCGGAATCTCGCCGCGCAGGATCTTCGCGAAGATATTCTGGTCGTCATAGGGCTGAGTGGCGTCGACGGGCATGCGGGGCTCCTTTGCCGCCGTCATACCCGCGCCGGAGCTGACGCGGAAGTCAGACCGCGCGGCTCGCCTTTTCGTCGATCCCCGACACCCCCTCGCGCCGCGCGAGTTCTGCACGGACATCATCGAGGCTCAGGTCCATGTCGGCGAGCAGGACGAGCAGGTGGAAGATCAGGTCCGCCGCCTCTCCGGTCAGCCCGGCGCGGTCGTCCTGCACCGCGGCGATCGCGGCCTCGACCGCTTCCTCGCCCAGCTTCTGTGCGATCTTGGCGCGGCCCTTGGCGGTGAGCTTGGCGACATAGGATGACGCCGGATCGCCCATGCGGCGGTCGCGGATCACGGTTTCGAGCGTCGCGAGGATGTCGTCGGCCATGGTCGCGCAGTCGGTCAGCCGCGCGCTGGTGTCAATCCTGTGAACTGGCCTCGCGGCGCGCACGGGCGCGACGGCGCATCGCGCGCTGGGCGAGCCACAGCCCGCCCGCCGCCATCGCGGCGAGCGCCAAATCCGACAGTTCGGGCATCGTCCGTCGGCTGATCTCGCCGCTATGCGCCGCGAATGCGGGGGCGGCGGTCAGCAGGATAAGGGGGAGGGCGCGGAACATGGGCGCAAGCCTAGCCCCGCGACCCTGCCAAATGGTTTAAATCAATCCTCGCGCTTGCGACGGCGGCGCATGATCGCGGCGCCAGCAATGCCGAGCGCGAACAGGCCGATCGCGGCCGGCTCGGGGATCGAGGTGGGGCTGCCGCCCGACGACCCGGTGCCGCCGCCCGACGACGATCCCGGCGGGGTCGAGCTGCTCGGCGGCTTGTCATAGGCAAGCGCCGGTGCGGCGGCGAAGGCGGCGGCAAGCGCGGCGAGGCGAAGGTTGTTGCGAATCATGGGGTTCTCCCGTTCCCTGTGGTTAGCGGGGGAGGGAGCAAGAAGCCTGCCAGCGGGTGTAAATGCGCCGGATCAGCGGGAGTCGAGGGTTAACGCGTCGGCGCCGCAACCGGTAACTGTCAAATTAACCGACGGTGCGGACCGGGATTCCCGCGCCCGCCAGCGCGGCATGCGCGTCGGCGATGCTCGCCTGACCGAAATGAAAGATCGATGCGGCGAGGACGGCGCTGGCATGCCCCTCGACGATCCCGGCGACCAGATCGGCGAGGCCGCCGACGCCGCCCGATGCGACCACCGGCACGCGCACCTGATCGGCGATGGTGCGGATCAGCGCGAGGTCATAGCCGTCGCGCGTCCCGTCGCGGTCCATCGACGTGACGAGCAACTCGCCCGCCCCCAGCCGCGCGAGGTTGAGCGCATGCTCGACCGCATCGATGCCGGTCGGCTTGCGCCCGCCATGGGTGAAGACTTCCCAGCGGCCCGGCGCGACCTGCCGCGCATCGACCGAGGCGACGACGCACTGGCTGCCCATCTTCTCGGCGATGTCGGCAACCAGTTCGGGCCGCGCGACCGCCGCGCTGTTGACCGCGACCTTGTCCGCGCCGGCCAGCAGCAGCGCGCGCGCATCCTCGACGCTGCGCACCCCGCCGCCGACGGTCAGCGGCATGAAACACACTTCGGCGGTGCGGCGCACGACATCGAGGATCGTGCCGCGCGCCTCATGGCTGGCGGTGATGTCGAGAAAGCACAATTCGTCCGCCCCGGCGGCGTCATAGGCGCGCGCCTGTTCGACCGGATCGCCGGCATCGACCAAATCGACAAAGTTCACGCCCTTGACGACGCGGCCCCCGGCGACGTCGAGACAGGGAATGACGCGCGCGCGGACGGTCATGCCGCGGCCCTGATCGCCTCGGCCAGATCGAGCCGCCCGTCATACAGCGCCCGCCCGGTAATCACGCCCTCGATCCCCGGCTGGCCGACCAGCGCATGAATGTCCGCGATCCCCGCGACGCCGCCGCTGGCGATCACGGGAATGGAGACCTCGGCGGCAAGCGCCACCGTCGCCTCGACATTACAGCCCTTGAGCAACCCGTCGCGCCCGACATCGGTGAACAGCAACGCCGCAACCCCGGCATCCTCGAAGCGGTGGCCGAGTTCGGCGATCGACACGCTCGAGACGTCCGCCCAGCCCTTGGTCGCGACAAACCCGTCGCGCGCATCCACCGCCACGACGACGCGGCCGGGATGCGCCGCCGCCGTCTCGCGGACGAAATCGGGGTCTTCCAGCGCCGCCGTGCCGATCACCACGCGGGTCACGCCCAGATCGAGCCAGCGCTCGACCGACGCGCGGTTGCGGATGCCGCCGCCCAGCTGGACCTTGCCCGGAAAGCGATCGACGATCGCCGCGACCGCGACGCCGTTGATCGATTCACCGGCAAAGGCCGCGTCGAGATCGACGACGTGCAGCCACTCGGCCCCGGCCTGCGCGAACAGCGTCGCCTGTGCGGCGGGGTCGTCGCCATAGACGGTGGCGCGGGCCATATCGCCCTCGGCAAGGCGGACGACCTGCCCGGATTTGAGGTCGATGGCGGGGAAAACGATCACGGCTTCCATCCTAGAAAACGCTGGAGGAGCGCCAGCCCGTAACGCTGGCTCTTTTCGGGGTGGAACTGCACCCCCAGAATATTGTCACGGCCGATCGCCGCAGTCACCGGCCCGCCATGCTGTGTAATCGCCAGCACGCCACTGCCCGAATAGGCAAAGCTGTGCAGGAAATAGGCTTCGCCCGGCTCGATCAGCGCATGCGGGGCGAGCGGGGTCACGTCGTTCCAGCCCATATGCGGGACATGGACATCGCCCGCGGGAAGTTCGCGCACCACGCCGTCCATCCAGCCAAGGCCATCATGGCTGCCATGCTCCTCGCCGCGCGTCGCGAGCAACTGCATGCCGACACACACGCCCAGGAACGGCGCGCCCTGCTCGAGCACGCGGCGCTCCATCGCCTCGACCATTCCGGGGATCGCGCGCAACCCCGCCGCGCACGCGCCGAACGCGCCGACGCCGGGCAGGACGATGCGATCGGCCCGCGCCACTGCCTCGGGATCGGCGGTAACCGCGATGCCCACCGCTCCGGCGGCTTTCAGCGCATTGTGGACCGAATGAAGATTGCCCGCGCCGTAATCGATCAGGGCGATGGTCATGCCAGCAACGGCGCCAATGCGTCGGCGGCGAAGCTCGCGGCGATCTCGGTCACGACCGCCGTCGCGACGCCCGAGCTGACGAACGGGTCGGTCGCGGCAAAGGCCTCCACCTCGGCGCGATGGCCGCGGCACAGGATGATGCCGCCGGTGCGCGGAACCTGACGCCCCGCGATCAGCAAAAGGCCCTCTTCAAACCCTGCTTCCAGCCAGGCGACATGCGCCGCCATCTGCGCGTCGACCTGCTCGATCGGTGCGACATAGGTCAGGGTGATGACGCAGACCGGCGCGGCGTCCAGTCGCGCCATTACAGCGTCCCCTTGGTGCTCGGGATCGTGTCCGCCTTGCGCGGGTCGATCTCCACCGCCTCACGCAGCGCGCGGGCAAGGCCCTTGAACGCGGCTTCGGCGATATGGTGGTTGTTGCTGCCGTACAGCGTCTCGACATGCAGCGTCAGGCCTGCGGTCTGGGCGAAGCTGTGGAACCAGTGTTCGAACATCTCGGTGTCCATCTCGCCGAGGCGCTTCTGGCTGAACTCGGTCTTCCACACGAGATACGGGCGCCCCGAAATGTCGAGCGCGACGCGGGTCAGCGTCTCGTCCATCGGGCTCAGCGCATCGGCGTAGCGCCGGATCCCGCGCTTGTCGCCCAGCGCCTTCGCCACCGCTTCGCCGATCGCAAGGCCGGTGTCCTCGACCGTGTGGTGCTGATCGATATGCAGGTCACCGACCGTCTTGACGTCGAGGTCGATCAGCGAATGGCGCGACAGCTGCTCGAGCATATGGTCGAAAAAGCCGATCCCGGTGGAGATCGCATAAGTGCCGGTGCCATCGAGGTTCACGGTCACATCGACCGATGTTTCGCTGGTCTTGCGGCTGATCGTGGCGGTACGCATGGCGGTTCCCATAGCGGTTGCGCTGGCCGGTGCAATCATCGCTGCACTTTCGGGAATGGCAACAAATCTTGACCGCTCCGCTGGCGTCGCTAGGTCAGGGCAAATGACCGGCAATGTACCCGACAGTTTGATTCCCTATGACGAGATCGTGCAGGAGGCCCTGCGCGCGGTCGTCGGCCGGGTGCTGGACCAGGTCGCTGCGACCGGGGCATTGCCCGGCGCGCACCATTTCTACATCACGTTCAAGACGCGCGCGCCCGGCGTGGACATTCCCGACCGGCTGATCGAACGCTTCCCGGACGAGATGACGATCGTGCTTCAGCACCGCTTCTGGGACCTCAAGGTCGACGACAACCGTTTCTCGGTGGGGCTGAGCTTCAACCAGATTCCGTCGCTGTTGATCATCCCGTTCGCCGCGATCACCGGCTTCCACGACCCGGCGGTGAATTTCGAGCTGCGCTTCCAGGCTGCCGAGGACCCCGACGGTCCCGAACCGCATGACGAGGCGGAAAATGACGAACCCCCCATCGCGACCCCGGTCGAAGATGGGTCGAACGTCGTCGCGGTGGACTTCAAGCGGAAGAAGTGAGGGCGTTTTTGTTCGTTTTCAGCTGCGCTGAAGCGGCACCGGCCCGCTCCCCCACCCGGCCACCCATAGGGTAGCTTTGCTGGGTGGCCGGGTGGGGGAGCGGGCCGGTGCCGCCTAGCCTGAACGCGTAATCGCACACACGATCTGCGGCTGGGTGACGCTCAGCATTCCCTGACGCGGGCCATTCTCGGTTTCGATCCGCAAGTCCGCCTGCTCGGGTGAATGTTCGAGCAGGTCGGCGATCACCTCGAACTTCGCCGCGCTCTCGAACAGGCTCAAGCCGGCGATGTTGCCGAGTGCAATCAGGTCCGGCAGGCTGTGGCCGTACAGCCGCGTCGGTTGCGGATGGACGCGGGCAGCGCCCTGCCACCGCGCGGCGATTGCGGGTGGTGCCCCCGCCGATCCGCGCAGCAGCGCGATCCGCTGGACACACAGGTCCGCATGCGCCTGCGCCAGATCCTCCTGCCCGCCGCTGCGCAGAAAGGCGCGATAGCCAAGGCCGGTGTAGGACACCGATTCGTCGGCGAACACGATGATCGCGGTCCCGCCGGGCGCGAGCCGTGCGCCGAGATCGGCAAGGCAGGCGTCGAGATCGGCGAAGAAATACAGCGCGTGGATCGCCAGGATCAGGTCATAGCCGCGCTCGAGTGCGGGGCTGTAGAAACTGTCTTCGGCATCGGGGATGAAGGGCAGAGCATGCGCGTTGCCCAGCGTCAGGTTCGGCATCGCCGCGACGCGATCGGCATAGGCGCGGACATAATCCTCGTTCGGGTCGATCAGGTCGATCGTCGAACCCGCCGTCACCCTATCGGCGATCAGCGCAAAGGTCTGGCCATCGCCACACCCGACATCGAGGATGTGGCGCGGCGCGTTGCCGCCCTCCGCGATCAGGCTGCGCAGCACGGGCACGAACTGGTCGCGCTGGTCGGTCCCCAGCATCGCCACCCGCTCCAGCGGGTCGCGCTTCAGCGCGCGGGCAAAGGCGTTGTAATATTGGTCGTGCGTGTCGAGCCCGCGAAACTCGTTGTCGATCATCAGCCGCGCATCGCGGAACTGGTCGCGCATCGCGGCGCAGGCGTCGGCGGTGATCGGCTGCGGCATGATGGCTCCCGTGACGGCGATGGCGCAGCCTAGTTGCGTTATCGTTACGAAATCAATCGCGCGCGCGGCTTGCCCGGTGGCGGTGCGACCGCCATCTCGGCTCCAGCCGCTGCAGGAGACTAACATGACCGCCACGCGCACCGAAACCGACTCGATCGGCGCGATCGAGGTGCCCGCCACCGTCTATTGGGGCGCGCAGACCCAGCGGAGCATCGAGAATTTCCCGTTCGGCCCGACCGAGCGCATGCCGATCGGCATCATTCACGCGCTGGCGCTGGTGAAGCAGGCGGCGGCGCGGGTGAATCGCAACCACGGCCTCGACGCGACGCTGGCCGACGCGATCGAGGCGGCCGCGGCGGAGGTCGCGGCGGGGCAGCATGACGACCAGTTCCCACTCGTCATCTGGCAGACCGGCAGCGGCACCCAGTCGAACATGAACGTGAACGAGGTGATCGCGGGCCGCGCCAATGAGCTGCTGGCCGGCACGCGCGGCGGCAAATCGCCGGTGCATCCGAATGATCACGTCAATATGAGCCAGTCGTCCAACGACAGCTTTCCGACGGCGCTGCACATCGCCGCCAGCCTCGCCGTCACGCGTGCGCTGATGCCAGCGGGCCAGCGGCTGCAACACGCGCTGGAGGCGCAGGCGCAGGCGTGGGCGGGCATCATTAAGATCGGCCGCACGCATTTGCAGGACGCGACCCCGCTGACCCTGGGGCAGGAGGCGTCGGGCTGGGCGAATCAGGTCTATCGCGCGCTGCGCCGGATCGAGCCGGGGGTGGTCGCGGGCACCAACCGGCTGGCGCAGGGCGGGACGGCGGTCGGCACCGGCCTAAATGCGCCTCAGAATTTCGCGGGCGAGTTCTGCGCCGCGCTGGTCGAGATCACCGGGCACCCGTTCATGCCGGCGGAGAATGCGTTCGAAGCGCTCGCCTCCAACGACCCCCTCGTCCACCTCTCCGGCACGCTCAACACGCTCGCCGTCGCGCTGACCAAGATCGCCAACGACATCCGCCTGCTCGGCTCCGGCCCGCGCTCCGGCCTCGGCGAACTCGAGCTGCCCGACAACGAACCGGGCAGCTCGATCATGCCGGGCAAGGTCAACCCGACTCAGTGCGAGATGCTGACGATGGTCGCGGGGCAGGTGATCGGCAACCACATGGCGGTCACCGTCGGGGGCATGCAGGGCCATCTTGAACTCAACGTGTTCAAGCCGCTGATCGGCGCAGCGGTGCTGCGCTCGATCCATCTGCTCAGCGTCGGGATGGAGAGCTTCGCCGAACGCTGTGTAGAGGGAATGACCGCGAATGAAGGCCGCATCGCCGAACTGGTCGAGCGCTCGCTGATGCTCGTCACGGCGCTCGCGCCCGAGATCGGCTATGACAATGCCGCCAAGATCGCCAAGACCGCGCATGAGCAGGGGACGACGCTGCGCGAGGCCGGGCTCGCGCTCGGCCTGGTCGATGCCCCGACCTTCGACCGGCTTGTCCGCCCCGAAACGATGGTGTGACCGCCCGGCGCGGAACCGGATTCGGTTTCGCGCTTTTCCTCCACCAACGGAGGGCTGGTTAATGGACGGATCGATCTTCGGTGCGCTGCTCGGCGGAGTTGCGGTCGCGTTTGCGGTCGCAGCGTTCTGGACCGGCCTGCGCGGAATGGGCGAGGTGTTCGACCTCGCCACGGGTGACAAGGAGTTTGGACGATGATCGGCGATCTGGTGGCGGGCTATATCGGCAAGCGAATCGATGAGAGCGATGGCGAGGGCGGTACGCTCGGCACGATCGCCGGCATCGCCGCATGGCGCGTCGGAAAGACGGTGGTTCCCGCCGCAATCGTGATCGGTGCTGCGGCATTCGGCTATCGTTATCTGCGCCGTCGCATGCGGACCGCGGCATGATTCGCACGCTCTTCGCAGCGCTGCTCGGTCGCGCGATCGACCGTCGCGACGGGCGCGGCGGGATGAAGGGCGCGATCATCGGCGCGATGGGCCAGCGCGCGCTGACTCGGATGGGCCCGTTCGGCTGGGTGGTTGGCGGTCTGTTCCTGCTGTGGTCGTTTATGACCGGGCGCAAGCGGCGCTATTGACCGCACCCGCTTGACGAGAGCGCCCCGCCCGCGCCAATGGCGCGCATGGCGCATCGCGAATCCAAGTTCGAATTCGACCGCAGGGGCGTACTCTTCGTCCTGTCCTCTCCCTCGGGCGCGGGCAAGTCGACCATTGCGCGCAAACTGCTCGAGCGCGAACCCGGTATGGGCGTCTCGGTCTCCGCGACCACGCGCCCGATCCGCGAAGGCGAGCAGGACGGCCGCGAATATCATTTCCTGTCGACCGACGAATTCAAGGCCCGCGCCGCGCGCCACGATTTCCTCGAATGGGCGCATGTCTTCAACTATCGCTACGGCACCCCGCGCGAACCGGTGAAGCGCATGCTCGCCGACGGGCAGGATGTGCTGTTCGACGTCGACTGGCAGGGCGCGCAGCAGCTGTTCCAGCTTGAAGGCGGCGACGTCGTCCGCATCTTCATCGTGCCCCCGTCGCTAGCCGAACTCGAAAAGCGCCTGCGCGCCCGCGCGACCGACAGCGAAGATGTGATCCAGTATCGCATGAAGCGCGCCGAGCGTGAGCTGTCGCACTGGGACGGCTATGACTATGTCGTCGTCAACGACGATCTCGATGCCTGTTTCGAAAAGGTCCACACGATCCTCAAGGCCGAGCGCGAGAAGCGCTCACGCAAGCCCGGCTTGATCGGCTTCATCCGCGCCCGCGCCGAAGAGGCGATCGAGATGGGCCTCGCCACGCGCTAGTTGAACTTTGGCATCGTCTGATTGTTTCGGCTGCACTAACCTGCGGCGAAATGATGGGGAGAGCCGAAATGACTAGAATCTTGCTGGGCGGCCTGCTGGGCGGCGTTGCGATGTGGATCGTCGGATTCATCTTCTGGGGCACGCCCTTGTCGATGCTGGCGACCAGCAACGCCGGCGATTCGGCGAGCGTCGCGATTCAGGCGGCATTGGCACAGCATCTCGGCCCCAATGGCAGCGGCGCCTACCCGATCCCCTGGCCCGGCACGCCGCTCGGTACGCAGGCCTATGGCGAAGGGCCGATCGCGATGGTGCTGTTCAACACCAACGGCTTCGCGCTGCCCGACACCGCCGCGCTGGTCGGCGGCTTGGTGCTCGGCGTGCTGTGCGCAGGACTGCTCGCTTTCGCGCTCGCACGGCTGACGATCGGCATGAGCTTCGCCCAGCGGCTGACCGCCGTCGGCCTGTTTGCCCTCGCCTTCACCACCTACAGCCAACTGGGACAGCCGGTGTTCAACCACGCGCCCTGGGGCTATTTCATCTACACCTGGATCAGCGAAGTCGCTGGCTGGCTTGCGGCCGGTGCGGTGATCGCGTGGATGCTGCCAAAGCCGGTTGCCCCGCTGACCTGAGCGCAGCAGCGCTCAGGCAAGGCGTGACGGGGTGGCGGCGCCTGGCGCGGCCCCGTCCTCGCCGCTGATCGCATCCAGCTCCCCGCTCTCGCGCGCCTTTTTGCCATAGACGAGCTCGAACAGCGGCCCGGCCATCATCGTCGTGACGATCGCCATCAGCACCATCATCGAAAACAGCGTCGGCCCGATCACGCCCTTTTGCAGGCCGATATTGATGATGATCAGCTCCATCAGCCCGCGCGAGTTCATCAGCGCGCCGATGCCGAGCGCGGTGCGGTTATCTTCCCCCGACAGCCGCGCCGCGGCCCAGCACGCGCCGAACTTGGCCAGGATCGACACGGCGAGAATGCCCAGCGCGATGGCGAACAGCGGCAGGCTGTTGACCATGTCCATCCGCGTGTTCAGCCCCGAATAGGTAAAGAACATCGGCAACAGCATCACTACCGCCAGCGGCTCGACCTTGCGCTTGAGCTCATCGACGAACAGCCCGCGCGGCATGAATGCGCCGAGCAGGAAGCCGCCGAACACCGCATGGATGCCGATCGCGTCCATCAGGAACGCGGACAGGCAGAACAGGATCAGCGTGATCGCGAGCACGGTGTTGCTCATCTCGCCCCGCGCCTCGACCGCGCGGCCCAGCGGCACGAGCAGGCGCTTGCCGAAGATCGCCATGAACAGCGCGTAGCTCACGCCCCCGACGATCGCGATCACCGCGATGCCGGGACCGCCGCCGAACGTTGCCAGCACGATTGCGAGCACACACCAGGATACAGCGTCGTCAAACGCGCCTGCGGTCAGCGACAGCGTGCCGAGCGAGGTCTTGGCAAGGCCGCGCTCGTTGATGATTCGCGCCAGCATCGGGAAGGCGGTGAGCGCGATGCACGCGCCCATGAACAGCGTTGCGCTCCACTGGCTGATCCCCTCGGCGAACAGCCCGGGGACGGTCAGCAGCAGCGGGGTGATCAGCACCGCGCCCAGAAACGGCGTCGCGATCCCCGCGACCGATACGCTCACCGCGCTCTTCGCCTTGGTCTTGAAATGGTCGAGATGCAGCGTGCAGCCGACCAGGAACATATACAGGCCGACGCCAAACTGCCCGCCGACATACAGCACATTCTTGGTTTCCCTGGGGAAGATCGCCGCCTGCAGCTCGGGGAAGAACAGCCCGAACAGCGACGGGCCGAGCACCACGCCCGCGATCATCTCCCCCACCACCTGCGGCTGGCCGAGGAACTTCTGCCCCAGCCATCCCACCACACGCGCGGCAAGGATGATGAGGGCGAGCTGCAGGAAGAAATGGATGCTGTAGTCGGTCGGGGTAAAGCTCGCCGCGGCGTTCACCGCCGGCCCGTGCGCGCCCATGATGTCGCCCAGCGCGCGCCACGTATCGGCCAGCAGATCCTCGAACACCGTCTCGCTCCCCCTTGGGTCGATCGATCAGCCCGCTTTATCTGCCGGATTCGTGACCCGAAATGCGGAAAAATCACCCCCGAATGGGATCGCTACCAGCATGGGGGATCAAAGCAAGCGCAGGAACTTAACCGCCGCAGCATAGTCCGCCCGCCGCGCTTCGCGCGCCTTGAGCGCAAGCGGGTCGTCGCCCCAATGTTCGGCCTGCCAGTCCTCGTCCAGATTGGCGGCGGACCAGATGTCTTCGGATGTCGCGGCGCGTTCGAGCAGCGCCAGCGCCGCGACCAGCGATCCGGTGACCGTGACGATCGGCGACAGCCCCGCCAGCTCGAACGGCGAGCGCGCCGCAACCGCATCGGCCAGTGCCGTCACCGCCTCGGGTGGCTGCGCGACATGGATGATGCCGGTGGTCGGGATCAGCGCCGCGCCATAGCGCGCGTGCGCCCAGCCCAGCAGCGGGTCCCAACTCGCCGCCTGGCGCAGTTGCAGCTCCAGCGGGTGGTCGGCGCGGTAGCAGAGCAGGTCGCTCTCGCCATATTTGGCAAGTCCGGCGGCAAAGGTGGCCGGGTCGGGCGCGATCCGGTCGATCGCTGCATTGGCAAGGCCGGTGAGCGGCATCGCGCGCGGATCGATCGTCTCAGCAACGCCGCGCCATTCCTCCGCCACCGCATCCGCCAGTGCCGGATTGGGCAAGGTTAGCGGCGCGCGCCCGGGGGTGCGCACCGGCTTGCCGTCGAGATGGACGTCATGCCCACCATCAGCCGCGACCAGCGCGACCTGCTTCCAGAACCGTCGCATGGTCCTATTCCGTCGGGGGCGTGCGCCAGCGCCGGGCCATCGCCCGCGGCACCACGGCGATGCAATAGAGGCCCGAAATCAGGATCGCCGCGCCCAGGATGCGCAGCCACATATCCTCGGTCCGACCCATGATGACGAGGCCGAATACCGCGCCCGCCACCGCGATCATCTGCACGAACACCATCGCGAAATAGCGCCCGCGGGCGGGATCCTCGGTCATAACGCCTCCAGCAGCGCCGGCAGCTCGCGTGCGTGCGTGGTCACATGATGCGCCCCGGCGGCGTGCAATTCATGCGCTTCGTGATAGCCCCACGCAACCCCGACCGCATGCGTGCCCGCGCGCACCGCCATCGCGATATCATAGCTGGTGTCGCCGATCATCGCGGTGCGCAGCGGATCGCCGCCCGCCTCGGCAATCGCAGCCTGAAGCATCGCCGGATGCGGCTTGGACGGATGCCGGTCGGCGGTCTGCAGCGTCACGAAGCGGTCGGTCAGCCCATGATGCTCGAGGATCAGCGCCAGCCCGCGATCCGACTTGCCGGTCGCCACGCCAAGCAGCCAGCCGCTATCGCTCAGCGCTTCGATCGCTTCTGCGACGCCATCGAACAGCGGCTCGGGATCGAGCGCCGCGTCCATCCGCATCGCACGGAACGCGCGCTTGTACGCCTCCGCCATCTCCACATGCAGCGCCTCATCGCCGTCGGGCAGCAACTGCGCGATTGCCGGGACAAGGCTCAGGCCCACGATCCGCCGGATATCCTCGCGCGTCGGCGGGGCGAGCCGATGCGCGACGAAGCACGCCTCCATCGCGCGGCAGATATTGGCCTGCGAATCGACCAGAGTGCCGTCGCAGTCGAACACGGCGAGACGGATCATGGCTTCTTGGTCGGCTTCCGCGCAGGCTTCTTTTCGACCTTCTTGTCGACCTTCTTGTCGTCCTTCTTCCCCGGCTTGGCCTTCTTCACCGTCGTGTCACGGCGGCCCTGCCGCTCACCGCGACGCTCCTTGCGCACCGTCTTGGCGTGCGCCTTGGCCCAGGCCTTTTCCTGCTCCTTGGTCGGCGGCGCCTTTTCGTCGGAGGGCAGATTGTCGCCATCCTCGAGGTTGAAGCCGAGCTGGACCAGCGTCTCCGCGAAATGCGTCGGCAGGTCCGCCTTCACGTCCAGCTTGCCGCCATCGGGATGGTCGATGCGGATGCGGCGCGCATGCAGGTGCATCTTGCGGCTGATGCTGCCCGACAGGAACGCTTCGGCCATGCCGTATTTGCCGTCGCCGACGATCGGGTGGCCGATCGCCGCCATATGCACGCGCAGCTGATGGGTGCGCCCGGTATGCGGCTGCAGCTCGACCCAGGCGGCGCGGTTGCCGGCGCGGTCGATCACGCGATAGCGGGTGCGCGCGGCCTGGCCCTCCTTCTCGTCGACCTGCATCTTCTCGCCGCCGGTGCCCGGCTGCTTGCCGATCGGGAGTTCGATGAACCCGTCTTCGATGCTCGGCACGCCGACGACCACGGCCCAATAGGTCTTGCGCGCCGTCCGCCCCGAAAAGCTCTTCGAGAAATACGCCGCCGCGCGCGCCGTCCGCGCCAGCACCAGCGCGCCCGACGTATCCTTGTCGAGCCGGTGGACCAGCTTGGGCCGCACATCGAGCTCGTAATAGAGCCCGTCGAGCAGCTGATCGACATGATCATGCGTCTTGGTGCCGCCCTGCGTCGCGAGGCCCGGCGGCTTGTTGATCACCATCGCCTGCGCATCGCGATGGATCACCATCGATTCGGCAAACTCCATCTGCTCGGGCGACAGCTGCGGGCGCGCCTTTTTGGGCTTTGCCGCCACCGCCGCCGCCTGCGCCGCGTCGGCCGGGGGGACGCGGATCACCTGGCCGGCCTGAATGCGGTCGCCCGGCGTCGCGCGCGCGCCATCGACGCGCAGCTGGCCCGTGCGTGCCCAGCGCGACACGATGTTGAAGCTGGTATCGGGCAGATGCCGCTTGAACCAGCGATCCAGCCGGATGCCGTCATCGTCGAGCGCGACGGTGAACTGGCGCACATTCTCGGTGCTCATGCCGCCACCATCCGGCTGACCTGCAGGCCTGCGAACAGCGCGCCGATCGCGAGCACGACCGAGGCGAGGATGTAGAAAAGTGCCGTCGCGACGTCGCCGCGTTCGATCATCAGCACGGTCTCGAGCGAGAAGGCCGAGAAGGTGGTGAAGCCGCCAAGCACGCCAACGCCGAGCAGATAGCGCAGCGCCTCATCCCCGCTCGCCCGCGTCGCGAGCCAGCCCGCGAGCAGCCCCATCGCCAGCCCGCCGATCACATTGACCGCGAGCGTACCGACCGGAAACCCCGGCCCCCAAAGTGCGAGCGCCGCGCGCCCAACCAGATGCCGCGCGCCGGCGCCGATCGCGCCGCCCAGCATGACGAGAAACAGATGATGCATATCGCCGCCCTAGCGCGGAAACCGCTCCGGGTCGATTCCTACCCTCGCGGCGGCACGGTCCAGTAATAGATCGTCCGGCCGTCGATCGTTTCCTCTTTCTCCGGCTCCCAATCGCCCATGCGGAAGGCGTGGCTGACGATCCGCGTTCCCGGCTTCAGCTCGGCGAGCAGTTTCGGGCGCAATTTCTCGTTCAGCGTGTCGAGCAGATAGAGGGTGACGACGGTCGCGTCGCTGAAGTCGCTGGTGAACAGATCCGCCTGTTTGAACGACACCTCGCCGGCGACGCCGGCCGCCTTTGCGTTGGCGTTCGCCTCCTTGATCCGCGCGGGATCGATGTCGATGCCGACCGCGCGCACCTGTTTGCGCTTGGCGGCGGCGATCGGGATGCGCCCGTCGCCCGAGCCGAGGTCGTACAGGACATCGCCGTCGCGCAACTCGACCATGTCCAGCATCGCCTCGACCACAGCGGGCGGGGTCGGGACATAGATCACATCGGGGGTTTGGCTGGGTGCCACCGCAACAGGTGTCGAAGGCGGCGTGACCGCGCTCCCGGCGATCAGCGTGGCGGTGGCGAGGATCAACAGCTTCATGGCGCAAGCTCCTCTTGAGGGGTGACGACCAACAGCATCATTGCGCCGACGACGAGAACCGCGACGCCGGCAAGCGCGCCCCATCCGGTATAGGCGAGGCTCGACCAGAGCAGATACGCAGTGGTCGCGCAGAAGATCCCCGGCAAAACCGGATAAAGCGGTACGCGGAACGGACGGGGCGTCGCCGGCTCGGTCCGGCGCAGCACGAACAGCGACAGGCCGGCGAGCAGCAGGAACAGCCAGAAGACCGGCGCGGTATATTCGACCGCAACCCGGAACCCATCGGGCGCAAATCCACCCAGAGCGACCAGCAACAGTGCGATTCCGCCCTGCGCGATCAGTCCGTTGCCCGGCGTATCGCGGCGATGATCCCAATGGCCCAGCCACCGCAAGGGCCTGATCCGCTGCCCCAGTGCACAGGCGGTGCGTCCGCCGACGATTGCGGTCGCATTGGCGCTGGTCAGCGCCGCCACCGCCACCGCCGCGCTGATCGCCGCTGCGCCCGCCGGCCCGAAGGCGCGGCGCATCACCTCGGCCGCGACCGCGTCATTGCCCGCCATCCCGGCCATTCCCAGCCCGTTGAGCAACGCCAGATTGACCAGCACATACAGCGCGGTGACCAGTGCCAGCGCCGCACACAGGATCGCGGCGATGCGGCGCGGCGGGTCTTTCATCTCCGCCGAGACATAGACCGCCTCGCTCCACCCGCCATAGGACAGCAGGACGAACACCATCACCAGCCCGAGCGCGCCGCCGCCAGGTGCTGCAGGAACGGCGTCCGCAGGCGCGAGCGAAAACCCGGCGACGATAATCGCGACCAGCCCGATCACCTCCGTCAGCGTCAGCCAGCGCTGCGCCTGCGTGCCCCAGCGCACGCCCAGCCAGTTGATCGCGCTCACCGCGACCACCGCGATCCCTGCCCAGATCGCCGGCCCGGCGGGGCCGAGCGGCAGCAGGATCTGAAGGTAGTCGCCGACGATGAACGACAGCAACGCCAGCGACCCGGTCTGGATCACCGCCAGCCGCGCCCAGGCGTAGAGGAACGCGATCCGCTGTCCGAATGCGCGTCCGATAAAGTGGTAATCGCCGCCCATATGCGGCCAGGCCGCCGCCATTTCGGCATAGCAGAGCGCGCCGATGATCGAGAGCACACCCCCCGCCACCCAGGCGAGGATCATCGTCGTCGCGTCGCCCGCCACGCCGGCGACCAGCGCCGGGGTGCGGAAAATGCCGGCGCCGATCACGATGCCGACGGTCAGGGCGAACACATCTACGGCGCGCAGCGTGCGGCGCGGGGCGGCGGGAGGGGTCACGAGATCGGCATCGGGCAGGTCTCCGGAGAGAAGCAGGCTGTCGATTGCGGATGCAACGGACCGCCGGGAGGCAAGGTTCCTTATGCGATCAGTTTGACCAGTGCTTCAATATACGCCGCAAACGCCTTGCGCCCGGCCGGCGTCATGCACACGCGGGTCAGCGGCTTGCGCCCCGAAAACCCCTTTTCGATCGCGATATATCCGGCCGCTTCCAGCTTGCGCAGATGCACCGACAAATTGCCCTGCGTCGTTTGGAGCAGCGTCTTCAACGCGTTGAAATCGGCAATTTCGGTATCGGCAAGATAAGCCATGATGCCAAGCCGCATGCGGGCGTGGATCATTTCGTCGATCTGACCGATGTCGAACTTCTTCATCGCAAACCTCCCTGCACGAGCAAATCTAGACAACGACCGCCTGAAAACAAGTTTACGCCGCAAACCGATTTGCAGATGTTCGATCGGGTGCCGCACAGCTTGCTTGCAATGTTGGATTTCCTCTGCTTGCCTCCGCAAATGGCAATTTTCGGTATCACTCAGCGACGCGCTCGCCGCTCCGCACCTGCCTCCGTACACGGGGCAAAAACTGTAAGTTTCGCTGTCCGGGGCGCGTTTGTCGGTGCTGCGTTTGCCGCCGCGCTGGCCGCTGCGCCCGCGGTCGCCGGACCACAGGATGACTTCCGCACCCTGCTCGCCGAACATTTCGACTGGGTGCTCAAGGAGAATCCCGGCTTTGCCCGCTCAGTCGGCGTTGACATCGATCCGATCGCGGTCGGCGATGTCAGCCTCGCCGCCGAGGATCGTCGCGCCGCAGCCGAGGCGGTGTTTCTGAAACGGCTCGATGCGATCCCCGATTCCGGCCTCACCCCGGCGCAACGCACCGACAAGGCGATCCTGCGCCGCCTGCTGGCGGAGAGCATCGAGGGCAACAGCTTCGGCCAGCGCACGATCCTGTTCACCAGCTACTCAAACCCGTGGCAGGGCGCGGCGGGGCAGGGCGAGCGCACCGCGTTCCGGCGCAAGGCCGACTATAGCCATTATCTCGATCGGCTCGATCAATTTCCCGCCACCAACGACACGCTGATCGCGATCACCGCACAGGCGGTGAAGGGCGGCTATATCCAGCCCTGCGTCAGCCTGGTCGGCTTCGAACAGACGATCACCGGTGTGATCCAGCAGGATGCAACCAAATCGCGCTTCTACGCGCCCTTCGCCCGCAAGAAGCCGGTCGATGCGACCGACGCCGAATGGCGCGCGCTGCAGGCGCGGGCGGCGAAGACGGTCACAGAGGTGATCAACCCGGCCTATGCCAAGGCCGCGGCGTTCTACCGCACCAGCTACGCCCCCAAATGCGCCAAGACGGTGGGCGTGTCGGCGCAGCCCGATGGCGCGCGCTACTATGCCTTCCGCATCCGTCAGTTGACCACCACCGACCTGTCGGCCGAGCAGATCCACAAGATCGGGCTGGACGAGGTCGCGCGCATCCGTTCCGAGATGGTCGAGGTGGCGAAGAAGGCAGGCTTTGCGACGCGCGAGGCGTTCGTCGCCGAGCTGCGCACCAACCCCAAATACTACGCCAAGACGCCTGAGGAACTGATGGCCGCAGCCGCGGTGCAGGCCAAGGACATTGACGGCAAGATGCCGGGCTTCTTCAACCGCATGGCGCGGCTGCCCTATGGCCTCAAGCGCATCCCGGAGGAGACGGCGGAGGGGACAACCACCGCCTATTACGGCCCGGGCAATCCCGAGCTGGGGCTGGCGGGGCATTACTACGTCAACACCTCGAAGCTCGACCAGCGCCCCCTGTACGAACTGCCCGCGCTGACCGCGCATGAAGCGGTGCCGGGGCATCACCACCAGATCGCGCTGCAGCAGGAGCTGGAGACGTCCAAATTCCGCCGCTACCTCGCCAATTTCACTGCCTTTACGGAAGGGTGGGGGCTGTATTCCGAGCGGATCGGGATCGAGATGGGCATTTACGACACGCCCGAAAAGGAAATGGGGCGGCTGTCCTACGAGATGTGGCGCGCGTGCCGACTGGTGGTCGATACCGGCATCCATGCCAAGGGCTGGACCAAGGAACAGGCGGTTCAGTTCATGCTCGACAACACCGCGCTGTCGGCGGCGAATATCGATGCCGAGGTGAACCGCTATATCAGCTGGCCGGGGCAGGCGCTGGGCTACAAGCTGGGCGAGATCAAGATCCGCGAACTGCGCGCGCGGGCGGAGAAGGCGCTGGGGGTCGAGTTCGACGTCAAGCGCTTCCACGACGCCGTGCTGGAGCAGGGCGCGGTGCCACTGGATGTGCTCGACGCGCAGATCGACACGTTCATCGCGGCGGAGAAGGCGCGGATCGGCAAGGCGGGGTGAAGGTGCGGCAAACGCTTCCTTAACCCTGGCCTGTCATCCCTTCGCCCCAAATCCCGCAGCCTGTGCGGGGATGCGGAGCGTGATGATGAGCCGTCGGGCCAATGTAGTTGCCACCCTGTTGCTGCCGCTGGCGCTGGCCGCCTGTGGTGGGGGCGAGGCGGGCAATGTCGATGCGCTCGATAACGAGATCGGCGGCAATGCGACCGATCCGGCGCTGATGGGCGCGCTGCAGGACCAGATCATGGTCGATCCGCAGCTTGCCCAGCAATCGAACAAGGACGCGATCCGCCCGCCGGGTCAGCCCTATTCGGCGCCGATCCCGTCCGACACCGTCGCCGCAGCCAAAGCGGCGATGCCGGCGGAAGGCGAATTGCTCAAGGCCCCGGCCCCGGTCGAGGGCAAGTGCGACGCCTGCGACGCCCAGGACAAGTCGGTGACGTTGGCCGGGCTGGCGGCAGGCCAGAAGGACCGCCGCACCGCCGACTGCGCGGCGAAGCTCAATTACTCGGCCGGCTGGGCCGCCCGCCTGCCAGCCGACATGCCCCTGCATCCGCAGGCCCGCGTAACCGAAGCGGCGGGCGCCGAGGGCGGCCAGTGCGCCCTGCGCGTCGTCAGCTTCTCGACGCCCCAACCGCTGCAGACGATGATCGACTGGTACTACACCCGCGCCGTCCGTGGCGGCTATTCGGCCGAGCACCAGTTGAAGGACGGCCAGCATGTGCTGGGCGGCACGCGGGCGAAGGACGATTCGGCCTATGTCGTCTTCCTATCGGTGCGTGGCGACGGCGGGACCGAGATCGATTTGATCGCGAACAGCGGCAATTAGGCGTCATTCCACCAAAGCGGACCGTTGGGAAACGACCCAATAGCCGCCGTTGCATCCTAGCCCAGTGCAGCCATAGTCCGCTTAGACGCGGGAGCATCGTATGAGCTGGTTTCAATCGGGTAAGCGTGGCGTTGATGCTCGCATAGAGGCCATCCGCTCCGCCCGAAAGCGGGAAGGACATGACCTGACGGCGCTTCAGGAGGGCATGATCCGTTCAATCGCGGCGTATGAACCCGCAGCGGAAGATGCATCACATCGTGTTTTTGCTACTGTAGTCAGCGCGATTGAATCCATTGGCCGATGGGAAGAAGATGAAGAATGGCGGATCTGCACTTGGTTCCGCAGCGCCATCGTCCAAGGAACACTCAACGAACGCCCATGGTTCACTGTTACTGTTACATGTGACGGACAGACGCTGTCCTGCGGTTGCGCTTCAATCGAGAGGGCCTATGGCTTCATGCGCCTGTACCAGAAGCTGATCGTAGAACAGTTCTATTCCATCGGACCCCCATGGGCAGATCAGAAGCTTTTCCAAGCGTAGCCTGAAAGTCCGCTATCCACCCAATAGCGACCGTTGATGCTCTGGTGACCTACGCCGCCTCGAGCAGCCGTCCAGCTTGCGCCCGCGCCTCGTCGGTAACCTGAGCGCCCGACAGCATCCGGGCGATCTCCTCGCGGCGCTCCTCTTCGCTGAGCTGGCGCACGCCGGTGCGGGTGACGGTGCCGTCGTGGCTCTTGGCGATCAGCAGATGCGCCGCACCGCGCGCTGCGACCTGTGGGCTGTGGGTGACGACGAGCAATTGCGCGCCGGTAGAGAGGCGCGCGAGGCGCTCGCCGATCGCGCTGGCGACGGCGCCGCCGACGCCGCGATCGATTTCGTCGAAGATCAGCGTGCGTGCGCCGCCTTCCTCCGCCAGCGCGACCTTGAG
Organism: uncultured Alphaproteobacteria bacterium; assembly: GCA_942493255.1. Taxonomy (GTDB): domain Bacteria; phylum Pseudomonadota; class Alphaproteobacteria; order Sphingomonadales; family Sphingomonadaceae; genus Sphingomonas. The sequence goes on from OW818683.1 coordinate 1,184,118, forward strand.
CGCGAGGATGAAGCGCGACAGCTCGCCGCCTGAGGCGATCTTGATCAGCGGTGCGAAGGGGGCGCCGGGGTTGGTCGAGACCTCGAACTCCACGCGGTCGCGGCCCGATGCGGACCATTGGTCGCGCGGCAGCGGGTCGACCGTGGTGCGGAAACGTGCGGCGTCGAGTTTGAGCGGGGCGAGTTCGGCCGCGACCGCCGCGTCGAGCCGCGCGGCGGCGGTGGTGCGGGTTGCCGACAGCGTTTCGGCCGCTGCGACATAGGCCTTTTCGGCTGCGGTAAGATTGGCGGTGAGGCGCGCGATCAGCCCTTCGCCGCCCTCGATCCGTTCGAGGCGGGTCGCGAGCGTGTCGGTCAGTTCGGCGAGGTCGTCGGGCTGGACGCGATGCTTGCGGGCGAGCCCGCGCAATTCGAACAGCCGCGCCTCGTCCGCCTCCAGCGCGGCGGGGTCGAAGGCGAGCGCGTCACCGGCGGTGTCGATGCCTTCCTGCGTCGCGCTGCCCTCGTTCAATGCGCGGTCGAGCGCGGCGAGGGCTTCGGTAAGGGCGGGGTGGTCCTCGGCGATTCGCTCGAGGATGCGCGCGGCCTGACGCAGCCGGGTGAGCGCGCCGTCCGATCCGTCGATGAGTTCGGCGATCGCCTGAAGCTCGCCCGCGATCTTCTCGCCACGCTGCATCGTCGCACGGCGCTCGGCGAGCACGGCTTCTTCGCCGGGTTCGGGGGCCAGCTTGGTCAGTTCGGCGACGGCGTGTTCGAGCCATTCGCGGTCGCGCGCGGCGCTTTCCTGTTCGGCATGCGCGGCGGCGAGGGCGTCTTCCGCTTCACGCAGCGCGCGATGCGCTGCGGCGACGGCACCGGTATCGGCGCGGGCGAAGCTGTCGAGCAGCGCGCGATGGCCGCGCGGGTTGAGCAGCCCGCGATCGTCATGCTGGCCGTGGATTTCGACCAGCAGCGCGCCGAGTTCGCGGAGCAGGCCGGCGGAGGCGGGTTGGTCGTTGACATAGGCGCGGCTGCCGCCGTCGGCCTTGACCAGGCGGCGGATCGTCAGCGGTTCGGACGGGTCATGGTCGAGGCCGCTGTCGCTGAGCAGGGCGGCGATTGGGGCCAGGTCTGACGGTTCGAAGCTGGCGGTCACGACGGCCTGTGCTGCGCCCTGGCGGACCAACCCGCTATCGGCGCGCGCGCCCAACGCGAGGCCGAGCGAGTCGAGCAGGATCGACTTGCCCGCGCCGGTTTCGCCGGTGAGCACGCCGAGGCCGGCACCGAAATCGAGGTCAAGCGCCTCGATCAGCACCACGTCGCGAATGGAAAGCGCGGTCAACATGCGCCCGCATTACCCCTTTTTGTTCCGCGTTGGGAGAGGGGATCGTTCAGGCGCGTTGCGCGCTCAATTCGTGGCGGGCGCGGGCGTGGGGGTCTCGTCACGCGCTGGCGGAGCAGCGGGCGTCACCAGCGCCGGAACCGGCACTGCCTCGCCATGCTTCTGGACCAGCTCGTACGCGCGCTCATACCATTCGGTGCCGGGATAGTTAGCACCCAGCACCGCCGCCGCCTTCTTCGCTTCGTCCTTCACGCCGAGCGCGAGATAGCTCTCGGTCAGGCGCATCAGCGCTTCGGGGGCGTGGGTCGTGGTCTGATACTGGTCGATCACGGTGCGGAAGCGAATGACCGCGGCAAGCCACTGGCCGCGCACCTGATAGTAACGCCCGACCTCCATCTCCTTGCCCGCGAGATGGTCGCGGACCAGGTCGATCTTGAGTCGCGCATCGGCGGCGTAGCGGGTGTTGGGATAGCGGCGGTTGAGTTCGCCCAGTGCGTCGAGCGCCTGCTGCGTGATCTTCTGGTCGCGGGTCACGTCGCTGACCTGCTCATAATAGCTGAGCGCGATCAGATAATAGGCATAGGGTGCGTCGCGGTTGCCCGGATGCACCGCTAGGAAGCGCTGCGCCGACTGGATCGACTGGGTGTAGTTCTTGTCGAGATAGTAGGCGAAGGCGCCCATCAGCTGTGCGCGGCGCGCCCACACCGAATAGGGGTGCTGACGCTCAACCTCGTCGAACAGCGCGGCTGCGAGCTTGTACTGGCCGCGATCGAGCCGGTCCTTGGCCGTCGTGTAGAGCGTGCCCACGTCGCGCGCGACATAGGGAAGGTCGGCACGCTTCCCGCCACCGCTGGCGCAACCAGCGATCGGAAGGGCCAGAACCAGTGCGCCAAGCACGAGCGAGCGGGAGGAAAGCATACGCATTGCGCCGGTTCTTAGCCGAGCCTGACGCGCTGGCGAAATGTTTTTTGGGGGTGCTTGCGGTGAACGGGATCGACCGCCAGAATCCGGGCGTTGATGCGAGACGCCGACATTCTCATTCAGGAAGCACCGATGCCAGCGCAACTGCTCGCCATGCACCGAGTCGAAAAGCCCTGGGGCCGCCATCAGCTGTGGCCAGGCTTCGACGATCCCGCGCCCGATGGCGAGCCGGTGGGGGAGGTGTGGTTCCAGTCGCCGGATGATTCCGCGCCGGACCTGCTGATCAAATATCTGTTCACCAGCGAGAAGCTGTCGGTGCAGGTCCATCCCGACGATGATGCCGCGCATACCCGGGGGCTGCCGCGCGGGAAGGATGAGTGCTGGCTGGTTCTGGATGCCGAGCCCGATTCGACGATCGCGATCGGGCCGCGCGAGTCTGTCGATGCCGCGACATTGCGGGCGGCGGCGCAGAATGGGTCGATCGTCGACCTGCTCGACTGGAAGCCGGTGCGGGCGGGCGATTTCTTCTACGCTCCGTCGGGCACGGTGCATGCGATCGGCGCGGGGATCACGCTGATCGAGGTGCAGCAGAATAGCGACACAACCTATCGCCTCTATGATTATGGCCGCCCGCGCGAGTTGCATCTTGAGGATGGCATCGATGTGGCGGTGGTAGAGCCATGGGTGCCGCAGCCGAGCCCCGGCATTGTCGAACATGGGCGCACCCTGCTGGTCGAGGGGCCGAAATTCGTGCTCGAGCGGTGGATCGGCGGGGATCGCATGATTCGGCTGCCGCACGGGGAGACTGGGTGGCTGGTGCCGGTGCGGGGGACGGGCGAGGTCGATGGGGTCGCGTGGCAGGCCGGGGACTGCCTGAGCGTCAGCGGCAGCGCGGTGCTGACCGCCTCTCCCGATGCCGACCTGTTGTTTGCCTATCCCGGCGATACGCGCATGTGAATCTGGCCGGGCGATGAACGCGGGGTAGTTTTCCGTTCACGCAACTTCCTGTCCTGCAGAGCCGTTTAGCCCCGGCACTCAAGATGCAGGAGAAGTTCCATGCGTACCCCTCTGATCGCTGCCATTCTGGCGTCGGTGGCTCTGGCCCCGGTTCCGGCCATGGCCCAGCAGACGCCGCGCGAATCGAACCGCGAATATCGCGAAGAAGTTCGCGACGCGCAGCGCGACTATCGCCGCGACCTGCGCCGCGCCGATACCCCCGCCGAGCGCCGTGCGGCCCAGCGCGAATATCAGCGCGAAGTGCGCGACGCGCGCCAGGATCGCCGTGCCGACCGCCGCGACTGGCGCCAGTATCGCAACTATGACTGGAACCGCCCCGCGCGTGGCCAGCGAGCCTATTATGCCGACCAATATTATCGGGACGGCCGCTATTATCAGGAGCGCCGCCTGAGCCGTCAGGACCGCATCTATCGCGGGCGCGACGGGCGTTACTATTGTCGCCGCAATGACGGCACGACCGGCCTGATCGTTGGCGGGATCGCCGGTGGTTTGCTGGGCAATACGCTGTCGAACGGGCGCTCGAACGTGCTGGGCACGCTGCTCGGTGCGGCAGGTGGCGCGGCACTCGGCGCGTCGATCGATCGCGGCAACGTGCGCTGCCGCTAACGCAAGTGATGGAGCGCCCCGGCTGGTCTGGCCGGGGCGGGTCCGTCAGGTCAGATAAGGCCGCCGGTCAGGAACAGGCGCAGTCCGCTGATCACCAGCACGACGATGTTGAGATTCCGACCGGCCGTGCCGCTCGACAACAAGCCGAAGACGAGGCCGACGACTGCGATCGGGAATGCGATCCAGTTGACCAGCGGCAACAGCGGGATGGGCAGGACGCCGATCAGCGCAATGAGCAGCGCGACGGCACCGGTGACGAGCGAGAGAAGATTCAGCATGACGTCAAGATGGCTCCTTGAAGGTGTTTTGGCAAGATAGAACACTAGGGTCGTGTTAACGATTATGAACGGAGCCGTCGCAGGTGCGACACGCCGCGACACAATAACGACATTCTCGCCAAATCGCTGCGACACCCACTGCCGATAAAGAGCACAGCCGCCGATGCGGCGACGAATTTGAAGAGGAGACGTTCGATGAAGAAGTTCGCACTGATGATTGCCGGTCTCGGCATCGCCGCGGCCACCGTTCCTGCCGCGACCGCGCAGGCCGGGTGGCAGAATATCAACCAGCGCCAGACCCAGCTCGATCAGCGGATCGACCAGGGCGTGCGCAGCGGCCAGCTGAACCGGAACGAGGCGGCGCGTCTGCGCGCTGAGTTCCGTGGCATTGCGGACCTTGAGATCCGCTATCGCCGTTCGGCACCCGGCCTGACGATGGCCGAACGCGCTGACCTGGATCGTCGTTTCGACGCCTTGTCGCGCAAGATCCGCGCCGAGCGTCAGGACAATCAGGGTGCCGGCAATGGCTGGTGGAACATCAACCAGCGTCAGGCGGTGCTCGATCGCCGGATCGACCAAGGCGTGCGCAGCGGCCAGCTGACCCGCGCGGAGGCAGTCCGTCTGCGGGCCGAGTTCCGCGGGATCGTCTCGCTTGAAGCGCGCTATCGCCAGAGCCGTCCCGGCCTGACCACGGCTGAGCGGGCCGATCTTGACCGCCGCTTCGACGTGCTGGCGCGCAAGATCCGCTGGGAGCGTCGCGACTGGCAGAATCGCCGCTAAGCCTCGGCGCTAAGCTGTAACGATGACGGCCTCCGCACCCCGGTGCGGGGGCCGTTTCGGTTTGAATGTCAGTCAGCTCCGCTGACGCGGCACCGGCCCGCTCCCCCACCCGGCCACCCATAGAATACACTGTCGTTGGGTGGCCGGGTGGGGGAGCGGGCCGGTGCCGCACCATAAAACGCGTCAGCGGATCGGCTTGCCGCTGTCCTTCCAGCGGTCGAGCACTTGCGACTCCGCCGGCTCGGCATAGCGGGGGAGGACGTCGCCGCTTTCGACTTCGGCGCGGCGCGGGGCGCGGCGTTCGCTGCTGGGCATCGGGACCGAGGGCGTGGGGCGCAGCAGCGGATTGCCCGGTTTCTGCACTGCGCCGACCGCCGCGACGGGCGTCGGCACCGGGGTTGGCTTTGCGATATCGCTCGCGGGTGCGGCTGCGAGCTGTGCCTTGGGGCCGGGCACGGGTTCGCCCCCGCGATAGCTTTGGGTAAAGGCGGCGCCGGTGCCCCAATAGCCCTTCCAGCGATGGAAGAAATGCGCGCCGAACACGCCGGTCATCACCAGCGACTTGTTCCAGCGCGGGGTGACGGCGTGGGTGTGGTAATGCGTCGCCATGCCGACTGGCGCGAAGACTTCGCCCGCCAGCGCCGCCGATGCGACCCGCGCGGCGCGGTCCCAATGGGTGCGCGACGGCTTGCGCGCCATCGACCCGTCACAGGCAAAGCTGAACTGACAGCCGGATTTTTCCGACCCCTGATAGACGACGCCGCAGACCGTGCCGGGGAAGGTCGGGTGGCGCGCGCGGTTTAGGATCACCTGTGCCACCGCGCGCTGGCCGTCATCGGGCTCGGTCGCGGCTTCGTAATAGATTGCGGTGGTCAGGCATTGCAGCGCGCGTGCCTTGTCCTGCGCCGATCCGCGCAGGTCGAAGGGCGGGGCAGGGCGGATCGTCGGATCGGCGACCGCGCCTTCCGGCACCGGCGTGTCGGGCAGCTCAACCGTGCCGGTCGCGCCCGACGCCTGCGCCGCGCTGTCGTCATCGGCAAGCTGGTAAAAGGCAGCACCGGGGAAATGGTCGTCGGCCTCATAGCCGGTCGGCTCCGGCCCCGCGAGCCGCGCGCCCTGTTGCGAGGCGTGGAGCGCGGTCAGCCCGGCATGCGCGGAAAAGCCGGCACCGATCAGCGACGCGATCAGCGCCGCCGCAAGGCCCCTTAGCTGTACCCGTGTCATCCGCCGCAGCATGTTCGTCCCGCCGGGAGAATCCCGAGCCTGCTGCATAGCGTGGCGGGGGTTTAAATTCTGCTGCGGATTTGGGCGCGTCCCGGGGTGAAACGATTGATAGTTAAGGTAATGTTAGGGGTGTGAGCGTGCGGTTAGCCTACACGGAAGTTAATCGCGAGCGGGAAGCTCAGTCCCTCACTTGGGCGTCCGTCGCGTGTCTTTGCAGCGACCCGCGACACTAGCGCGGCGCGATGCGCTGCATATATCAGTTGGGCGACAACGTCTGGTACAAGGTTCCCCTCGGAGCTGATCAGGGGCTTGATCAAATAACGTGTAACAGTCTCGCATTGCAGCCTCCCACCTGAGACAACGGTGCAGCGCAGCTCGACACGACCCTCGGCATATATCTCCGCTGCTTTTTTCGGGTAGGTGGCTCGCGGCTTGACTTTGAACACTATGTCAGCGGCTTCTGCTTCTCCCCGCGCGGGTGGCGGGGTGAGCAAATCGGCAGCAGCAACTGTTTCGTCGACCAAAAACGTTATGAAGTTTTCGACCGGCGCTTTCTGTGCGTCATGCAAGAGCATCACACGCAGCCAAGCGACGCGGCGCAGGCGATCTTCAGCGGTTAAATCCCGATTTTTGGCTTCGATGCTGGCTTGCTCAGCGAATTGGAAAGGGTCTGTTATCGGCTCCTTTGTGACGCGTATGCATTTGGGTGAGCTCCATCGGGCAGTTTTGGGGTCGAACTGCAAAAGGCTGCACTGAAAGCGAAATTGCTGTGGTTGTTGAGGAAGTTCCGCCGCGATCAGGCGGGCGGTATCGTGACGGATTACTGCCTCACGCCATCCCGCCGGCAATGAGCTGTCAGACGTGGGGCTGACTAGCGTCAGCAGGACCGCCGCGCCAATCACTTCAACGTCGCGCTGTCGAGGTTAAGCGCGCTGGCAGGGATCACCTCCAGCTGCGGATATGCCTTGCGCAGTTCGTCGACGAACGCCTTGGCGTCGCCGACCACGACGATGCTGGCGCTGCTGGGGTCGAGAACCTTCTTGGCCGCTGCCTGCACCGCTGCGGGATCGACGCTCTGGATCGACGGGATGTAGCTTTGCAGCGTGCCGAGCGGGACGCCGTCGGCGACATAGTCGGCGAGCGCGCCGGCGATGCCGTCGGTGCGTTCGATGCGGCGGCCGAAGCTGCCGATCAGCACCGCCTTACGCGAATCGAGTTCGGTGGCCGGGACCGGGGCGGCGCCCAGCTTGGCCATTTCCTCGGCGATCAGCTTGACCACTTCGGGTGCGGAGGGGTTCTTGGTCTGGGTCGAGGCGGAGACGATGCCGGGTGACCGGCGTGCATCGACGCTGCTGCCCGCGCCATAAGCCAGACCGCGCTTGATGCGGATTTCGCGGTTGAGGCGCGAGGTGAAGCCGACGCCGAGCGTGGCGTTGGCGACCTGGGCCGCGTAGAAATCCTTGTCGGTGCGCGCGATGCCCGGACGTGCGACGACGACGCCGGCCTGACCCGCTTCGGGCAGGTCGACGACGATCACGCGCGGCTTGGGCGCGGCGGTGACCGGCGCGGCAACCACGGTAAGGTTCCCCCGCTTCCAGTCGCCGAACAGCTTTTGCGCCAGCGCCGTCGCATCCTTGGTCGAAATGTCGCCGACCACGACGAGCGCCGACTGGTCGGGGTTCCATGCGCGCGAATAGGCGGTGACGATGCTTTCGCGGGTGATGCGCGGCAGCGAGGTCGGGGTGCCCGACAGCAGATTGCCATAAGCGCGGTCGCCGAACACCGCGCGGCTGGCGGCTATGCCGGCCAGCGCAGCGGGATCCTTGAGCTGGACGGTGACGCCATCGACCGTCTGCTTGCGCGCGCGGTCGAGCTCTTCCTGCGCGAAGGCCGGGTTGCGCGCGACATCGGCGAGGACGGTGAGCGCGGGTGCGACCTGATCGGACTTGACCGTGACGGTCGCGAAGGCGGCATCCCAGTCGGCCCCGGCACCGATCGATCCGCCGAGCGATTCGATCTGCTGCGCGATCTGTTCGGCCGAGCGGGTGGTGGTGCCCTTGGTCAGCAACGACGCGGCGAGTGCGGCGGTGCCGGCCTTGCCCGCCGGGTCGCTCGCGCCGCCTGCGGGAGCGACGACGGTGGCGGTGACGATCGGCAGGTCGCGCTTTTCGACCACGATCACGCGCATGCCGTTGGCGAGCTTCGTTTCGACCGCGTTGGGGATGGTCGGCGAGACCGGCGCGCCGGGGGCGGGGATTGCGACGCGGGTTTCTGCGCTCGCCTGGGTGTGGATGACGATGTCCTTGGGCACGACCAGTGGTGCGACCTTGACCGTGTCGGCGATGCCGACGCTGTCGCCCTTGGCCCCCTGTGCCATCGCATCGGGGAGGTAGACGATCGCTGCGGACTGGTTGTCGCCGAGATAGGTGTGGGCGACGCGCTGAATGTCGGCGGCGGTGACGCGGGCGATGGCGGCGAGTTGCTGATCCGCCGCCTTGGGATCGCGGCTGACGATGATCGACGCGGCGAGGGTCGATGCCTTGCCCTCCGCCGTTTCGCGGCTCTTGAGCGCGCTGGTCAGGATCTCATTTTTCGCCTCGGCCAGTTCGGCGGCGCTGACCGGTGTGTCGCGCAGTTCGGCGATTTCGCGGCGCATTGCCTTCTCGCCCTCATCCGCCGACTTTCCGCCAGCGAGGATCGCGTACATCGCATAGGCGCCGGTCGACTGGCGCGAATCGAGGAAGGTGCTGGCCTGTGCCGCCAGCTGATCGCGATAGACGAGGTTGCGGTAGAGCCGCGAGTTCTCGCCGCCCGACAGAATGCCATTGAGGACGGTCAGGGCGGCGATGTCGGGGTGGTTATCGGCCGGGAGCTGATAGCTCAGCAGCACCGCGGGGAGCGGGGTGTTCGCTTCATAGACCGTCTTGCGCACTGCGGTCGTACGCGGCGGTTCGGCGACGGTGACGCGCGGGATCGGGCGGTTGGGCTTGGCGATCGGGGCGAAGTAATTGTCTACCCATTTGTCGAGCTGGGCCGGGTCGAAATTGCCGGCGACGACGAGTACGGCGTTGTCGGGGCGGTAATAGGTGGCGTGGAACGCGCGGATATCGCCGATCGTCGCCGCGTCGAGATCCTCGATGCTGCCGATGCCGGGGCGGGCATAGGGATGCACCGCGTAGCTGATGTTGGGGAAATAGACGTAGAACAGCTTGCCATAGGGCTGGGCCAGCACGCGGCTTCGCAGTTCTTCCTTCACGACATCGCGTTCGGAAGCGAACACCTTTTCATCGACCACCAGGCTCGCCATGCGGTCAGCTTCGGCGAACAGCAGGCGCTCGAGATGGTTGGCCGGGACGACCTCGAAATAGTTGGTATAGTCCGACGCGGTCGAGGCGTTGTTGTAGCCGCCGACATCTTCGGTCAGCCGGTCCATCTGTTCGTCGACCAGGTTCTTCGTGCCCTTGAACATCAGATGTTCGAACATGTGGGCAAAGCCGGACTTGCCCGCCGGATCATCCTTGCTGCCGACATCGTACCAGACCTGGACAGAGACGTTCGCGGTGCTGGTGTCGCGGATCGCATAGACCTTGAGGCCATTGGGCAAAGTCCGCTCAGTGAAGTTGAGCGGGGCGACGGCGATCTGCTGCTGCGCGGCGGGGGCGGGCGCGGGATCCGCCTGCTGGGCCTGCGCGGCGAAGGGGAGCAGGGCGGCGCTGAGGTACAGCGCGGTGCGGGTCAGGCGCATTTGGGTCTCCTGATCGGTCAACTTCAAACGCCCCTCCCGCTTGCGGGAGGGGCAGGGGGAGGGCCTGTCTCAAATCGGATCGAGGAGGACAGGCCCTCCCCTAACCCCTCCCGCAAGCGGGAGGGGGACATGAAGGTCAGTCTTTCTTGCGGCTGCGCGCGGCGTAGATGACCGCTGCGGCGAGGGCGGCGGAACCGATGCCGATGCCGATCTTCGCCAGCGGCCATTTCTTCGCGTCGCCGGGCATGGGCGTGCCTTCCGCGCGCTCGGCAATCTCGCGCGCCTGGCGGGCGGCGGCGGTGATTTCGTTGGCGATTTCGTCGGTGGCGTCGGTCTTGTCGGTCACTGGATACTCCTTGGTGGTACAGGAGTAGGACAGGGGCGGGGCCGGTGCAATCAGTCGCGGCCGCCATAATAAGACGAACGGAACGCGTTGGCGAAGGCGATCAGCCGCCCTTCCGCAATCGCGGCGCGCAGGTCGGCCATCAGCCGCTGATAGAACCACAGATTATGTTCGGTCATCAGCATCGCGCCGAGGATCTCGCCCGAGCGGACGAGGTGGTGGAGATAGGCTTTGCTCCACCCCGCCACCGGCGAGTCGGGGTCGAGCGGGGACTGATCTTCGGCGAATTTCGCGTTGCGGATGTTGATCGGGCCGTTGCGGGTGAAGGCCTGGCCAGTGCGGCCCGAGCGGGTCGGGAGGACGCAGTCGAACATGTCGATCCCGCGCTCGACCGCACCGACAATGTCGTCGGGCTTGCCGACGCCCATCAGGTAGCGCGGCTTGGTCGCGTCGAGCTGGCCGGGGGCATAGTCGAGGCAACCGAACATCGCCTCCTGTCCCTCACCGACCGCGAGGCCGCCCACGGCATAGCCGTCGAAGCCGATGTCGAGCAGTGCGTCGGCGCTGGCCTTGCGCATGCCCTCGTCGAGCGCGCCCTGCTGGATGCCGAAGATCGCGTTGTTGGCGGCGTGGTCGCCGCCTGAGTCAAAGGCATCACGGCTGCGTTTCGCCCAGCGCATCGATCGCTCCATCGCCGCCGCCTGAACTTCCCGCGTAGAGGTGGTCGGGACCAGCTCGTCGAACGCCATGACGATGTTCGATCCCAGCAGCCGCTGGATCTCGATCGAGCGTTCGGGGCTGAGCAAATGGCGCGAGCCGTCGAGGTGCGATTTGAAGACGATCCCGTCCTCGCTGCGCTTGGTCAGGTCGGACAGGCTCATCACCTGATAGCCGCCGCTGTCGGTGAGGATCGGGCGGTCCCAGCCCATGAACTTGTGCAGGCCGCCGAGGCGATCGACGCGCTCGGCTGTCGGGCGGAGCATGAGGTGGTAAGTGTTGCCAAGGATGATGTCGGCGCCCGATGCGCGGACATCCTGCGGCTTCATCGCCTTGACCGTGGCGGCGGTGCCGACCGGCATGAAGGCGGGGGTGCGGATTTCGCCGCGCTGCATCGCGATGGTGCCGGTGCGCGCCTTGCCGTCGGTGGCGTGGATGGTGAAGGTGAAACGGGACATGACCGTCCGATGCGATGTTGAGGGGGCAATGGCAATGGCTGAAACAGGCGGCAATCTCTTCGCGCCGTTACCCGATGCGCGCGAGGGGGAGGTGTTCACCCCGTTGCTGGAGCGCGGCGGGGTGCGGATCGAGCGCATCGTCTCGCATGGGCAGGCGACGCCGGAGGATGCGCCGTTCGTGCAGGATGCCGATGAGTGGGTGGTCGTGCTGCGCGGCAGTGCGGGCCTGCGGATCGAGGGGCAGGCGGAGGTGTCGCTGGCGCCCGGCGATTACCTCTTCATCCCCGGCGGCGTGCGGCATTGGGTAACCCGCACCGATCCGGGCGAGCCGACCTTATGGCTGGCGGTCCATCTTGGCTGAGCGGGCGACATAGGCGACGACATCGCCGGGGGTCGCGAAGGCGAGGTCGGGGTTGAGGTGGGCGAACGCCTCCGGCTCGGCATAGCCCCAGAGCACCGCAGCGGCGCGGATGCCGACTTCGCGGGCGGCGTCGATGTCGCGGGTTTCGTCGCCGAGCGAGATGATCTGTTCGGGCGGTATGCCGCTTTGCTTCAGGACCGAGCGGAATTTGGGTGCCTTGCCGAACAGCGACGCGCCGCACGCCCACCAGCTGAACCGCGCGGCATTTTCGGGGCCGAGCACGGCGCGGGCATTCGCCTCGCTGTTCGAGGTGACGAGCGCGAGCGGGATACCCATCGCCTCAATCGCGGCGAGCATTTCGGTCACGCCGGCGAACAGATGGACCTTGTCGGTGTTGCGTCCGAACAGCTTGCGGACGTAGCGCGCGATGAAGGGCAGTTTCCAGCGCGGGATGCGCAGATGGCTGATCACGTCGCGCGACGTCATCTTGCGCAGCGGCTCGACCTCTTCGGGCAGGACGCGGCGGAAATTATAGCGGTCGGACAAATGGTCGACGACCGACAGGAACCAGCCACCGCTGTCCGAGAGCGTGCCGTCGAAGTCGAAGATCACCAGCCGCAGCGGCGCGGGATCAGCCATGTCCGGCTCCATGGCCACCATGCAGCCGGCACGGATCGCCGTCGCCGATTTCGATCTGAAGCGTCATGTGTTGGATGCCGAAATCATGCGCGAGGCGGTGCTGGGCGTCGTTGAGAAAGGCGTCGCCGGGATGCCCGTCGGGCATCTGGAGATGCGCGGTCAGTGCGACCTGGGTCGTGCTCATCGGCCAGATATGCAGATCATGGACTCGCGTGACGCCGGGCAGGGTCGCCAGCGCTTCTTCGACCTTCTCGGCATCGATCCCCGGCGGGACGGCGTGGAGCGCCATCACCACCGAATCGCGCAGCAGGCCCCAGGTGCTCCACAGGATCACGACGACGATCAGCAGGCTGAGCGCGGGGTCGATCCAGCTTGCGCCAGTGAACAGGATCAGCGCGCCGCCGACAACGACTGCGGCGGACACCGCAGCATCGGCCGCCATGTGGAGATAGGCGCCTCGAATGTTGAGGTCGTCCTTGCTGCCGCGCATGAACAGCAACGCGGTGGCGGTGTTGATGACGATGCCGATGCCGGCGACGATCATTACCGTCGCGCCGGGAACGGGGGCGGGAGAGCCGAGCCGCTGCACCGCCTCCAGCGCGATCGCGCCCACCGCGAACAGCAGTAGCACGGCATTGGCGAGCGCGCCGAGGATCGTCGAGCTGCTCAACCCATAAGTGAAGCGGCGCGACGCGGGCCGCTTGGCGAGCGACGCGCCGCCCCAGGCAATCAGCAGGCCGAGGACGTCCGAGAGATTGTGCCCGGCATCGGCAAGCAGCGCCATCGATCCGGACGCGATCCCCGCCAGCCCCTCGACCAGTACGAAGCCGAGGTTGAGGACGGTGCCGATCGCGAAGGCGCGACCGAAATCCTTCGGTGCGTGGCTGTGGCCATGGCCATGCCCCGCATGGTCGTGCCCGGCCGGGCCGTGATGATGGTGCGCGCCGTGCATTGCAGTGACCTTAGCCGCAGTGCGGCAGGAGATGCTAGGACATGATTACCGCTTGCGCGGGCGGGCCTTTTCGCCGTCCTCGGGCCGCGCGCCGGGCTGGGGCAGGGCCCGCACGGTCAGCAATTCGCTGCGGCGCAGCGACCCATCCTTGTCGGCGTCGAAGCGGGTGAAGAACAGATCGAACCGCGCCTGCAGCTCGGGCAGGGTGATGCGGTTGTCGCCGTCGCCATCGACCTCGAACGGGCTGGGCAGGGCGTTGCGGTTGCCCAGCCAGCGTTCCGACCAGTCGCCGAACGCGATATAGCCCATCGCGGGCTGGCCTTTGACGCTGCCCTCAAAACTGCGGCGGACGCCGGCGTCGAACTCGGCGCGGGTGACGATGCCGTCATGGTCGCTGTCGAACGCGGCGATGGCCATCGCGACCGGCTCGGCGATCATCAGCGGGATCGGGGTTGCCATGCCCGGCTGGGGCGGTGGTGCGGCGGGTGCGGTCTGGGTCGCAGCGAGGAGCAGGGCGAGGGCAGGGATCATGCGCGGTCCTCCGGCAACAACAGGCTGGCGTCGCCATAGCTGTAGAAACGATAGCCCGACGCGATCGCATGGGCATAGGCGGCCTGCATCCGGTCGAGCCCCATCAATGCGCTGACCAGCATGAACAGCGTCGATCGCGGCAGATGGAAGTTGGTGACGAGTCCGTCGATGCCGCGGAACCGGTAGCCGGGGGTGATGAAGATTGCAGTGTCGCCTTCGAACGGGCGGATCAATTGTCCTCGCCTGCCGCGCTTTCGATCAGGCGCAGGCTGGTGGTGCCGACGGCAATGACCCGCCCCCCGGCGGCGCGAACGGCGTTGAGGCTGTCGGCGGTGGCGGCGTCGATGCGGCCCCATTCGGCGTGCATCTTGTGGTCTTCGGTGTCGTCGGCCTTCACCGGCAGGAAGGTGCCGGCGCCGACATGCAGCGTCAGCGTGGTGTGGCCGATCCCGGCGGCGTCGAGCGCGGCCATCAGTTCCGGCGTGAAGTGCAACGCGGCAGTCGGCGCGGCGACGGCGCCCGGTTCGTTGGCGAACATCGTCTGATAATCGTCGGCGTCACGTTCGTCGGTCGGGCGCTTGGCGGCGATGTACGGCGGCAGCGGCATGCGCCCGGCGCGCTCCAGCAGCAGTTCGACCGGTTCGTCCCCGGGGAAGAACAAAGTGAAGCTGCCATCGTCTTGCCGTGCCTCGGCAGCCGCAGTGACCCCGTTGCCGAAGTAGATGCTCTCGCCGGGCTTCAACCGCTTGGCGTTGCGGATGAAGGCGATCCAGTGGCGCGGCCCTTCGCGCTTGTGCAGCGTGGCGCCGATCTTTGCCTCTCCCCGCGTGCCTTCGAGCTGGGCGGGGATCACGCGGGTATCGTTGAAGACCAGCATGTCGCCGGCCTTCAGCAGGCTCGGCAGGTCGCTGACATGCCGGTCACCCATGCCATTGTCATCGACCAGCAGCAGCCGCGCACTGTCGCGCGGCTCGGCGGGGCGAAGCGCGATCCGCTCGGGCGGCAGGTCGAAATCGAACAGGTCGACGTTCATGCTTGTGTCTCAATCCTCCCCGTTCCGGGGAGGATCTGGATTCACTTGCCCGGGCCGGCGGGAAGCGCTGCCGGGGTTTCCACCGGAGCCGCCGCTACGGGCGCATAGGCCGGGGGATTGTCGGCGGCGATGTAGGCGCGGACGACGCGGGCGGGTTCCGCCGGCGGTTCGCCGCGCGGGATCGCGTCGACATATTGCATGCCTTCGAGCACGCGGCCGAACACGGTGTATTTCTGGTCGAGCTGAAGACGCGGGGCCAGCATGATGAAGAACTGGCTGTTCGCGCTGTTCTCATCCTCCGCGCGCGCCGCGGCGACCGCGCCGCGGACATGGGGGAGGTAGTTGAACTCCTTGGGCAGGTCGGGCAGCTCGCTGCCGCCGGTGCCGTCGCCCTTGGGATCACCGCCCTGCGCCATGAAGCCGTCGATCACGCGGTGGAAGATCAGACCGTCATAGAAGCGCTTGCGGGTCAGCTCCTTGATCCGCTCGACCGCCTTGGGCGCAACATCGGGGCGCAGCCAGATGGTGACGCGGCCGCCGGTCGACAGGTCGAGAACCCAAAGATTCTCTTTGTCGGTCGTCGCGGGAGGCGCGGCGCGGCCGGGCGGGGGCGGAACATGCTGGGCGGTGGCGCGGGGTGGCTGGCATCGCGAACAGCGAGCCGAGCAGGGCAACACACAGGGCAACAAAACGCATCGATATCCCCACCGGATTCTGGAACGGAAGCGGCTTAGAGCAAATCGCCGCTTGCAGCAAAGTGAATGCGGCGGGCGGGATCAGCTGCCCTTGCGGCCGATCTTTTCGACCCGGGCGACAACTTCGTCACGCACGGTCGCGGGCACGAATTTGCGGATTTCGCCGCCGAACAGGGCGATTTCCTTGACCAGACGGCTGGCGATCGGCTGGAGCGAGACGTCGGCCATCAGAAAGACGGTTTCGATCCGGCCGTTCAGTTGCTGGTTCATCCCCGCCATCTGATACTCGTACTCGAAATCGGCGACGGCGCGCAGGCCGCGGACGATCATGCTCGCGCCCTCACGCTCGGCAAAGTCCATCAGCAGCGAATCGAAGCTGACGACATGGATTTCGCCGTCGAGATCGGCGACCTCGCGCCGCACCATCTCCATCCGTTCGTCGACCGTGAACATCGGATTCTTCGACGGGTTGGTGGTGACGCCGATGACGAGCCGGTCAACCAGCTTCGCGCCGCGCCGGATGATATCCATATGGCCGAGCGTGATCGGATCGAAGGTGCCGGGGTAGACGCCGGTGCGGGTGGTCATCGTTCAGGCTCCCAAAACGGGTTAGCGGTCGCGTTCCAGCACGAAGCGGGCGATGGCGCGCAGGAGGTCGGCTTCGGGGCCGTAGCTGTGGAGGTGTTCGACCGCCTGATCGACGAGCATCCGCGCCTGTTCGCGTGCGCGGTCGATGCCGAGCAGCGAGAGGAAGGTTTCCTTGCCCGCGGCCTCATCCTTGCGCAGCTGTTTGCCGACCGCGTCCTGATCGCCCTCGACGTCGAGAATGTCGTCGGCGATCTGGAAGGCGAGGCCGATGTCGCGGGCATAGCCGCGCAGGCCCGTGCGGCCTTCGGGTGGCAGGCGGCCGAGGATCGCGCCGGCCTCGACCGAGCAGGCGATCAGCGCGCCGGTCTTGAGCGCCTGACAGCGCGTGACGGTGGCGAGGTCGAAGCTGGTATTCTCCGCGACCAGATCCATCATCTGCCCGCCCGCCATGCCCGACGGGCCGGACGCCTGCGCCAGATCGGCGATCAGTTCGGCGCGGACGAACGGGTCGGCATGGGTGTCGGGATCGGCGAGAATTTCAAACGCGAGCGCGTGGAGGCAGTCGCCGGCGAGGATCGCGGTCGCTTCGTCGAATGCCTTGTGCACCGTCGGCTTGCCGCGACGCATATCGTCATCGTCCATCGCGGGCAGATCGTCATGGATCAGCGAATAGACATGGATCGCCTCGATCGCGGTGGCGACGCGCGCGGTGCAGCGGCGGTCGACCGCGAACAGCTGTGCCGTGGCGAAGGTCAGCAGCGGGCGCAGCCGCTTGCCGCCCCCGATCGCGGCGTGGCGCATCGCTTCATAGAGCTTGGCGCGCGGGTCGGCGGGGACGGCGAGGAAATGGTCGAACTGACGGTCGATTTCCGCCGCGACATCGCGCAGCGCGGTTTCGAGGGTCTGGCTGGCGTCGGCCACGTCCGCGCTCATCCTGCTGCGAAGGGGGTGGTGCCGGTGACATTGCCGCTGGCGTCGGCGCGCACCTGTTCGATCCGCGCCTGCGCCGCGTCGAGGCGGGCCTGACACTGGCGGCGCAGCGCGTCGCCGCGTTCGTACAGGGTGATCGCCTGATCGAGCGGGACGTCGCCGGTTTCGAGCTGTCCGACGATCCGCTCGAGTTCGCGAAGGGCGTCCTCAAAGGACAGGGCGGCGATGTCGATCTGGTCGGTCATGGCGATGCTATGCGATGGCGGCGGAACCAATTCAACCTCCCGCGATTGGCGTTGCGACTGTAGAATGGGTCGAGCCTCCTGATCCTCCCCCGCAAGGGGGAGGTGGCGCCGAAGGCGACGGAGGGGGAGGAAGGGTATTGGCAAGAGGCTTGAGGACGCAGCCGTCCTCCCCCTCCGTCAGCTACGCTGCCACCTCCCCCTGGCGGGGCAGGATCAATTGTTTCGAGGAGCGCGCATGTTTACCAGCATCAATCCGGCGACGGGCGAACCGGGCGAGACGTTCGAGGAACTGGACGGCGATGGCGTCGAGGCGGCGCTGGTGCGCGCGGACGCGGCCTTTGCCTCGTGGCGGGTGAGTTCGGTCGAGCAGCGCACGGCGTTGCTGAACGCGATTGCCGACCGGTTCGAGGCCAACAAGGCGCATCTTGCCGAGACCGCGACGCGGGAGATGGGCAAGACGCTGGCATCGGCGGTGGCCGAGGTCGAGAAATGCGTCGCCGGCTTTCGTTACTATGCCGAACATGGCCCGGACTTTCTGAAGGGCGAGGAGATTGCGCTGGCGACCGGGCGGGTGGTGACGCACTGGCTGCCGCTCGGGCCGGTGCTGGCGATCATGCCGTGGAATTTTCCCTATTGGCAGGTGGTGCGCTGGCTTGGCCCCACGATCCTGGCGGGGAATGTCGGGTTGTTGAAGCATGCGTCGCTGACGCAGGGGTGCGCGGCGCTGATCCAGCAACTGGTGCAGGCCGCAGGGGCGCCGGACGGGCTGTTCCAGAATCTTCCGATCAAGTCGGACAAGGTGTCGCGAATCATCGCCGACAAGCGCGTGGTCGCGGTGACGCTGACCGGGAGCGAGGGGGCGGGGGCCAAGGTCGCGGAGGCAGCCGGGCGGGCGCTCAAGAAGGTCGTGCTGGAGCTGGGCGGGTCGGACCCGTTCGTCGTGATGCCCTCGGCTGATCTCGACGCGGCGGTGAAGACGGCGGTGAAGGCGCGCATCCAGAATGCCGGGCAAAGCTGCATCTGCGCCAAGCGGATGATCGTGCATGCCGATGTGTACGATGCGTTTGCGGAGAAGTTCGTCGCGGCGATGGAGGCAGTGAAGATCGGCGATCCGATGGAAGACGGGGTCGAGATGGGGCCGCTGTCGAGTGTCGAGCAGCGCGACACGGTGCTGGAGCAGGTCGCGCGCGCGGTCGCGGCGGGGGCGACACTGCATGGTGGCGAGAAGATCGACCGCGATGGCGCGTGGATGCGCGCGGGGGTGCTGACTGAGGTCGATCCCGAGGCGGAGTTTGCGAAGGAGGAAATTTTCGGACCCGTCGCGATGCTGTTCCGGGCGGAGTCGCTGGATGACGCGATCCGGCTCGCGAACGATGTGCCCTATGGGCTGGGGTCGAGTGTGTGGACCAACGACGCCGATGAGCAGGCGCGGCTGGTGCGCGACATCGCGGCGGGGATGACTGCGGTGAACCAGATGCTGGCGTCAGTGCCCGGCGCGCCGTTCGGCGGGGTGAAGCTGTCCGGCCATGGCCGCGAACTGGGGCCGTGGGGGCTGCATGAGTTTATGAATTTGAAGGCTGAGATGCGGGGGGATTGAGGGGATTTATATAAAGGCGGACACTGATAATCAGCGGGACATGAGCAATCGCCGTCAATGCATCTTCTGCGATAATCGGGTCGATAGCAAAGAGCATATCTGGTCTCAGTGGATGCACCCATTCTTGGGCGAGGCAAGCAGCCGAAGTCGCTACAACCGCCACACCATCAGCCGAGTGCCTCACGGACCAGAAAAGGTATTTGGCCCGACTGGAAAGCCCGGTGGTCCGTTTAATATCCAAGTTCGTGAGGTGTGCGAGCCCTGCAATAACGGTTGGATGGGGCGTCAAGAGCAGCGGGCGCGGCCATTCTTGGAGTCGATGCTGAAGGGGGAGCCGGTTGTCACCTCTTCGGATCAAATTGCTGAACTAGCGCTTTGGTGCGCGCAAAAGTTTATTGTTATTGAGCATGCTTCACGGGGGACTGCATTGACCCCCCGATCAGACCGTGAAGCATTAAGAACGGATCGAAAGATACCTCCGTACTTCCGAATCTATGCAGGGAACCATACGAGTGAATCTCGAAGCGGGTTGATCCGACACAGTCATACCCTATCGCTATCACCTGCCGGTCCCAAGCCACCGCTCGATGGAATGGACCGAAACATTCAAACTATCAGCCTCATCGTCGGTAAGCTCTTTATTCATTTGAACGCCGCCCGCATCGATGGCTTCAATTTTGAAGAAACCTACTTCGTTTCGCGGGTCTGGGATGAATGCCGGATTTGGCCTGACCCAAATTCCTCGCATAGATGGCCGCACCGCCCATCGTTGGACGATGCTGGGCTAAGTACAATGTCGGCGGGCATCGACCAGATCACTCGATCAGAAAAGGCGAGGTGGCTTGCGTAGAAGCGCGATAAGGAAAATGCGCCCGCGACGTGTTTAAACGCTCCCCTCCGCTGCGATTTCCAGCAGCAGATCCTTGCGGCTGAGTTTCCCGATCATCGTCTTCGGCAGCTTCTCCCGCACCACTACTGCATCGACGCGCTCGTGCTTGCCGACTTGCGGGTTGAGCCATGCGCGCAATTCCTCGCCGGTCACTGGTCCCGCGTCCTCATTCAGCGCGACATAGGCGCGGGGGACTTCGCCCATGCGGGGGTCGGGCATGCCGACGACCAGCACTTCCTTGATCGCGGGGTGGCGGTAGAGGACGTCCTCGACGTGCTTGGGGAAGACCTTGAACCCGCCGACCGAGATCATGTCCTTGAGGCGATCAACGATGCGGATGAAGCCGTCCGCGTCGATCTGGCCGACATCGCCGGTGCGCAGCCAGCGCGTGCCGGCGGCGTCGTGGCAGAAGGTGGTGTCGTCGGTTTCGGGGCGGTCCCAATATCCGGCCATGATCTGCGGCCCGGCGAGGACGATTTCGCCCGGTTCGCCCTCCGGCGCGTCGCGTGAGGGGTCTTCCTTGTCGACCAGCCGCACGCGGGTGGCGACGATAGGCTGGCCGATGGTGCCGGACTTGCCCTCGCCGCGATAGGGGTTGGCGGAGACGACGCCCGAGCTTTCGGACAGGCCGTACCCTTCAATCAGCGTCGCGCCGGTCTCTGCCTCGAACCGTTTCTTGAGCTCTGCTGGCAGGGGCGCGCCGCCGGAGATGCAATATTTGAGGCTCGACCAGTCGGTCGATTTCGAATGCGGGTGGTCGATCAGCGCCTGGAACATCGTCGGCACGCCGGGGAGCGCGGTCGGCTTGGTGCGGTTGATCGCCGCCAGCGCCTGCGCCGCGTCGAAGCGCGGGAGCATCACGATCTCGCCGCCGGTCAATATGGTGCGGTTGAGGACGCAGGTGTTGGCGAAGACGTGGAAGAAGGGGAGGACGCCGAGCACGCGGTCGAGGCTGGAGCCGAGATCGGGGTCGAGCTTTGCCACCTGCCGCGCATTGGCGGACAGGTTCTGGTGGGTCAGCATCGCGCCCTTGGGCACACCGGTGGTGCCGCCGGTATACTGGATCAGCGCGAGTTGGGTGTCGGGATCGATCGGTGCCGCGACGCAGGCGCCGTCATTGGCGATCAGCTGCGAGAAGGCGGTGACGCGCGGGTCGTTGGGCTTGGCCGCAACCTCCTTGCCCTTGAACAGGCGGTAGAGGATCGACTTGGTGGTGGGCAGCGCACCAGCGACCGATCCGACGATCAGGCGTTCGAGACCGCTCTTGTCCAGCACCTTCAGCGCGGTCGGTAGCAAGGCGGTGGCGCTGAGCGTGAACAGCAGGCGCGTACCGCTGTCGGCGACTTGCGCGGCGAGTTCATCGACGCTGTAGAGCGGCGAGAAATTGACGACCGTCGCGCCGAGCTTGAGGATGCCGTAATAGGCGGCGACGTAATGGGGGACGTTCGGCAGGAACAGCCCGATGCGGTCTCCCGGGCCATAGCCCAATGCCTTCAGGCCGCAGGCGACGCGGTTGGCGCCGTCGAGCGTTTCGGCAAAGCTGTAATGGCGGCCGAGAAAGTCGAGCAGCGGGGCATTGCCCTTGCGCCGCGCCGATTCCTCGAACGCATCGACCATGGAAAGCGGGGGAAGACTCTGGTCCCATGGACCGGGATGACGATAGCTAGTGCGCCAGGCGTGCTCGGGATCGCTCATTTACACGAGTGTAAGCAAAGCCCGGCGGAAGGCAAGCCGGCGCCAGAAAGTTCAGCGCAAAGTGCGTTCGGTCCAGGTGTAGATCACGGAGACGGCGAGCACGCCGGTGTCGACCGCGGCCTGGAATTTGCGCGGGGTTTTATCGGTGAGTTCGTGAGTCAGGATCTCGAACTCGGCAGTCGGGTGGACCGTCGCGGCGGTCATCAGCAGCGCGGCGGCGCCGGCGGCCAGAATGATCCTGCGCTTGTTCAACTGGTCCATCATGCCCTCCCGATGGAGCGGCTGTAAACCAAATCACAGATGAACGACATCTGAATTTGCGGTCAGGCGGCGAGGGCAGTCTTGGCGCGGTCACGGCCGGCGGACTTGGCGTCGAACAGCGCCTGATCGGCGGCGCGGTAGAGTGCTTTCCAATCGCGTTCGCTGGCGATCGGGCCGTGCGCGCTGCCGATGCTGGCCGTGACGCGGAGGTCATAGGGCATGCGCGTCGCGCGCAGCCGGGCGAGTAGGGTTTCGGGATCGACCGGCTGGTCGGCGTGACAGAGCAGGGCGAACTCCTCGCCACCGATGCGGGCGATCATCCCGGTTTCTGGGGCGAGCGTGCGCAAGGTACGGGCTACGGTGCGCAGCACTTCGTCCCCGCCGTCATGGCCGATCGTGTCGTTGACCTGCTTGAACCGGTCGAGGTCGAGGATCAGCAGCGTCTGTTGCCCCGCGCGCCCGATGGCATGGCCAAGGAACGCCCGGCGGTTGAGCAGGCCGGTGAGCGGGTCGAGATCGGCAAGGCGCCGCGCGACCGTTTCGGCGGCGAGCGCGGCGTCACGCTCGCGGCTGAGCAGGCGGATGCGGTAGGTGATGGCGATCGACGACAGCAACGCCTCTGCCGCCATCGCCAGCAACGTCGAATTGTCGAGCCAGAAGCTCCACGGCAGCAAGCCGAGGCTGGAGAGCACGCGAAGCGAGCCCGAGGCGATCGGCGCGGCCCAGGCGATGCCGAACAGCCACAGGAAATTGGAGCGATGCCGCCACGCCGAAACGACGATCGCGACGATCGGCACCAGCATGCTGACGAACACCCAGTTGTACAGGGTGTGCGCCAGATTCGGCGCGAGCGGTGCAAATGCGGCAAAGCCGATGCCCGCGGCAATGAGCGTGCCGATGCTGATGCGGATCAGCATGCGCATCCGCGGGCCGAAGACATGCTCTTCGAAAAAGGTGCGCGCGAACCAGATCGCCGATGCGGCGGTCAGGGTCAGCAGCATGTAATTGAGCCGCAGGCGGAAGATGTTGGAAATGTCGGGCATCGCCCAGGCGAGCGCACCCGACGAGGTGAAGGCATAAGCCATCAACGCGGTGACCATCGCCGCATAGGCCAGCTGAAACCGGTAGCGCAGCGTGGTCCACAGCGCGAGATTATAGGTCAGCAGCGCGATGCACAGCCCGCCGAACGCGGCATAGAGCGCGGTCATGAACAGATTGGCGCGGTTGCTTTCCGCCTCGGTCGCGACGCGCGGGTTGCGGACCACGGCATAGAGGTTGCTCGACCCCTCAACCTTCCACAGCAGCCGGTCGACCGGAACGCGCAGGCGCGGGATCGGGTATTCGATCACTGCGCCGAGTTGGAGCCGTCTGGACATCCCGACGCTGTCGTCGGACATCGTCTGAATGCGTCCGTCGGCGTAGAGGACGTTGAGGGTCACCCGCTCCTGCCACAGGCTGAGCATGCGCGCGTTGAGCGGGCGGCGCGAGCGTGAACGTTCGCCGACGGGCTCGGAAATGACCCAGAAATCGCCGCTGCCAAGTTGTTTCTGCGGGGTGGTGCAATCGAAGCCGGCAAGATCGCGGGCGATGGCGCGGGCATCGTCGCCCGGCGCGGCGCGGCGGATGCAGGTGGAAAGCGGGCGACCGGTGGTGCCCGCGCTCAAGCCGGGCGGGCGCGCCTCGGCATGAAATACGAGCATCGCGGCCAAAGCGACCGCGAGTCCCAGCAGTGCGACGATCCCCCTTGTCATATCAATGAACTAACCCGTCGAACGCGAAGAACAGGTTAACGTTACGCATCCGCCGCCGCTGGCCGCGCATGCGAAACGGGGCGCAAGTTCATGCGATGCCTGTCCGATGGCGGGACGGGGTGGGCGTCAGGCTGGTTAACGGAGGATACGCTATACGCTACGCTGTTGCGCGACGAGGATGGCGATGACACCGATGCACCTGATGGCCGTGCTGGCGGCGGCGATGATTTTGACCGGCCCCGCGAGCGCGGGCGAGCGGTACGAGACGCGCCAGATTGCGGTTCCGGCCGCGGGGCTGGACCTGTCGACCGAGGCGGGGATCGATATTCTTGCGGCGCGGATCGACCATGCTGTGAAGCGGATGTGCGGATCTGACCGCGCGTGCGCCGAGGGGGCGTGGGAAAGCACCGAATGGCAGGTGGACCAGATGATCCGTAAGGCGCGGGCTTGGCGGCGGCTGGCGGACGAGCGCGCCGCGCAGTTGCGGGCGTGCCGGGAGCGGTGTTCGCGGCCGGCGGGTTGGTATGCGCCACCGCCGCCGGGGGGCGTTACGGTGGTGGTGGTGCGGTGAAGGGGCGTGCTGGCGGTCCGCTAACGACCGACTAGCTGACATGGTGGGTTCGGGTTAGGCTGCTGCATGATAGGCGCGTTCGATTGGATATTGTCCCTCTTCGGGCGGGATAAAAATGCGTCTGGTTCAACATCTGACGCCCACGCTTCAGTACTGTCGGATGAAGAACGACAGGTGATCAAATCTGCTACGGCAAAGGCCATGCGCCGCACGTTTCTGCCTCGTGCCGGTCGCCCCGACTAATCGGGCGGGTTCATCGGACGGCCTCTTTCCACCCAATGGCAACTCTACCCATCATCCTGAACTTGCTTCAGGATCCACGTGTCCGCCAGCGGCTCCGTCGCCTGTTGCGCGGTGGATGCTGAAACGAGTTCAGTATGACGGGGGGGAGAGGGGGGGCTTTGCCCCCACAGTGCCAACATCTCGACGCCCCGGCCTTGAGCCGGGGCTGGGCTTCTTTCGGCCCAAGGCAGCCCGGTCCCGGGTCAAGCCCGGGACGACGTGGGGAGGCGTTCGCTATGCCAAACGAAAACCGCCCCGGTTTTCACAGGGGCGGCTTCGTGTTTGCAGCGGATAGGGCGGTTACTTCGCCTTGGCGGGGGCCTTTTTGCCGCCCTTTTTCGAGCCCTTCGGTGCCGCGGGAGTGATCGCGAAGGTCAGGGCGTTGTCCTTCAGCTTTACCTCGACCTCGCCGCCATGGACGAGCTTGCCGAACAGCAGTTCCTCGGCCAGCGGCTGCTTGATCTTTTCCTGGATCAGGCGGCCCATCGGGCGCGCGCCGTAGAGCTTGTCATAGCCGCGTTCGGTGAGCCACGCCTTTGCCTCATCGTCCAGGCTGATATGGACGTTGCGATCGGCGAGCTGGAGTTCGAGCTGGAGGATGAACTTCTCCACCACGCGCTCGACCACCTTGGTCGGGAGATAGTCGAACGGCACGATGGCATCGAGACGGTTGCGGAATTCGGGGGTGAAGAGCTTCTTCACCGCGTCTTCCTGAACATCGTCGCGGCTGATGTCGCCAAAGCCGATGCTCTCGCGTGCCATGTCGGACGCGCCGGCGTTGGTCGTCATGATCAGGATGACGTTGCGGAAATCGACCGTCTTGCCGTGGTGATCGGTCAGGCGGCCATTGTCCATCACCTGCAGCAGGATGTTGAACAGGTCCGGATGGGCCTTTTCGACCTCGTCGAGCAGCAGCACGCAATGCGGGTTCTGATCGATCGCGTCGGTCAGCAGGCCGCCCTGATCATAGCCGACATAGCCCGGAGGCGCGCCGATCAGGCGGCTGACCGAATGGCGCTCCATATATTCGGACATGTCGAAGCGTTGCAGCGGGATGCCGAGCAGTTCGGCGAGCTGCTTGGTCACTTCGGTCTTGCCGACGCCGGTCGGGCCGCTGAACAGATAGTTGCCGATCGGCTTTTCCGGATCACGCAGGCCGGCGCGGCTGAGCTTGATCGCGCTCGACAGCACTTCGATCGCCTTGTCCTGACCGAACACGACGCGCTTGAGGTCGGTTTCGATGTTGGCGAGCACGCGGGTGTCGTCGCTCGACACGGTCTTTGCCGGGATGCGCGCCATGGTCGCGATGACCAGCTCGATCTCCTTCGGCGTGATCGTCTTCTTGCGCTTGGACGGCGGCACCAGCATCTGCATCGCGCCGACTTCATCGATCACGTCGATCGCCTTGTCGGGCAGCTTGCGGTCATTGATGTAGCGCGAGCTGAGCTCCACCGCCGACTTGATCGCGTCGGGAGTGTATTTGACGTTGTGGTGATCCTCGAACGCCGAGCGCAGGCCGGCGAGGATCTTGATCGTATCCTCGATCGTCGGTTCGTTGACGTCGATCTTCTGGAACCGGCGCAGCAGCGCGCGGTCTTTTTCGAAATGGTTGCGGAATTCCTTGTAGGTGGTCGAACCGATGCAGCGGATCGATCCGCCCGACAGCGCCGGCTTGAGCAGGTTCGACGCATCCATCGCGCCGCCGCTCGTCGCGCCCGCGCCGATCACGGTGTGGATTTCGTCGATGAACAGCACCGCATGGGGCAGCTTTTCAAGCTCGTTGACGACCTGCTTCAGCCGCTCCTCGAAATCGCCGCGATAGCGGGTGCCGGCGAGCAAAGCGCCCATGTCGAGCGAGTAGATCACCGCTTCCTTGAGCACTTCGGGCACGTCGCCCTCGATGATCTTGCGTGCCAGGCCCTCCGCAATCGCGGTTTTGCCGACGCCCGGATCGCCGACATAGAGCGGGTTGTTCTTGCTGCGGCGGCACAGGATCTGGACGGTGCGGTCGACCTCCGGCCCGCGGCCGATCAGCGGGTCGATCTTGCCGGTCTTGGCCTTTTCATTGAGGTTGACGGTGAACTGCTTCAGCGCGCTCTCACCCTTCTTGCCGTCGCTCTTCTGCGTCTTGTCTTCCTCGGCGCCCTTGGGCGGGGCGGATTCGACGGGGGTCGAGCCCTTGCCGACGCCATGGCTGATATAGCTGACCGCATCGAGGCGGCTCATATCCTGCTGCTGCAGGAAATAGACGGCATAGCTCTCGCGCTCGCTGAACAGCGCGACCAGCACGTTGGCGCCGGTCACTTCGTCGCGGCCTGAGGACTGGACGTGGAGGATCGCGCGCTGAACCACGCGCTGGAACCCGCTGGTCGGCGAGGGGTCGGTGGTCTGGTCGACGCGCAGCGCCTGAAGCTCGGTATCGAGATAATGCGCGACCGTGGTTTTCAGCTCGCCCAGGTCCACGCCGCATGCGCCCATCACCTTGGAGGCGTGTTCGTCGTCCACCAGCGCCAGCAGCAGATGCTCAAGCGTCGCATATTCGTGGCGACGCGAGCTGGCTGCTTCGAGCGCGCGGTGGAGGGTCGATTCGAGTGCGGAGGCGAAACTAGGCATTCAGGTCAACTCCAGTCGGGCCAAAGGGATACGCGGCCCGTGCATTCCCTATGTCGGGAGCGTTGCACCGTGCATCAAGCGCCACACCTGTCCCCAAGACTCTTATAGCGTGACGCCCGGGGTTCGGTGCTCCACTCATCGCTTGAATAAGGCATCCGCGCTTGCGCGATGGTTAACGGCGCGTTCAATGATTCTACGACAGCGCACGATTTCGGTTTCGAGCAGCGCGATCCGCGCCTCCAGCTCCGCCACAGAAAAGGGATCGAGATCCTGGCGCGCGAGCTGAGCGGCGGGGTCGTCGGTTCGGCGGGGAAGATCGTCCGAGTCCATGCAGGCCAAGGTCGGACGCGGGTCTGTTGATGTCAAGCGGCACCGGCCCACTCCCCCACCCGGCCACCCAACTTTAGTAGCCTGTGGGTGGCCGGGTGGGGGAGTGGGCCGGTGCGGCCAATGCACAAACTAGGCAACTGCGGCCTTGACGTCATGGGATGCGGCCCCGATTCAGGCGCAGTTCTTGGGGGATATGCATGACCAGCCTGCCCGACCGGATGATGGCGATCGACCCTGACCAGCCGGGTGGTCCTGAGGTGCTGGTCCCGGTCGAGCGACCGGTGCCGGTGCCGCGCGCGGACGAGGTGCTGATCCGCGTCGCCGCCGCCGGGGTCAACCGGCCCGACGTGCTCCAGCGCATGGGCGGCTATCCGCCACCGCCGGGCGTGACGAGCATCCCTGGGCTGGAGGTCGCGGGTGAGGTGGTCGCGGTCGGCGCGGACCTGCCGCCCGAGATGGTCGGCCAGCCGATGTGCGCGCTGGTCGCTGGCGGAGGCTATGCGCAATATGCGGTCGCGCCGCTTGGCCAGTGCCTGTCGGTGCCCGATGGGCTGTCGATGGTCGAGGCGGCGGCGATCCCCGAAACGCTGTTCACCGTGTGGACCAATTTGTTCGAGCGCGGCTATGCCAGCGAGGGCGATGTCGCACTGGTCCATGGCGGGACCAGCGGGATCGGCACGATGGCGATCAGCCTGTGCAATCTGTTCGGCGTCACGGTGATCGTGACCGCGGGCAGCGACGACAAGGTCGCGGCGTGCCTGGCGCACGGTGCGGATCATGCGATCAACTACAAGACCGAGGATTTTGTCGCGCGGGTCAAGGACCTGACCGAAGGGCGCGGGGCCAATGTCGTGCTCGACATGGTCGGTGGCGACTATGTCGCGCGCAACATGAAGTGCATGGCCGATGACGGGCGGCATGTGTCGATCGCGGTGCAGGGCGGGGCGATGGCGACGGTGCCGGTGTTCGAGATCATGCGCCGCCGCCTGACGCTGACCGGATCGACGCTGCGCGCGCGCGACACGGCGTTCAAGACGCTGGTCGCCGATGAGCTGTCGCGCTCGGTCTGGCCCTATGTTGCCGAAGGGCAGCTACGCCCGGTGATCGACCGCATTTTTCCGTTGGCACAGGCCGCCGAGGCGCATCGCCGGATGGAGAGCGGCGCGCATATGGGGAAGATCGTCCTGACCATCGGGGACTGAAGCAGCGGGGGGAATGATGCGCGATTTCGTGGGGGTGGTGCTGGTCTTTGCTTTGCTGGGGGTCCTGTTGTTTTCCGACCGTGGCTGGGTGCTGAGCGATCAGCGGCGGATGGTGGCGCATGTCGCCGATATCCCGAAGGATGTGCCGGGCCTTAGCCAGCTGCCCGGATGGGTGTTCCATGGCGGGGTCCATGTTCCGGTCGAACATGGCAAGGTCGCGCAGCTGATGCTGAGCGCGACGGCCGGGCAGACGCAGTTCGCGCCCAAATATGAAGATACCCAGATCTGGCCGGCGCTGGGGCATGGCGTGCGCGAATGGACGTTCCTGGGGATGCCGTTCGCCTATTTCACCGAGATGGGGCCG
Organism: uncultured Alphaproteobacteria bacterium; assembly: GCA_942493255.1. Lineage (GTDB taxonomy): Bacteria > Pseudomonadota > Alphaproteobacteria > Sphingomonadales > Sphingomonadaceae > Sphingomonas. The sequence goes on from OW818683.1 coordinate 1,213,056, forward strand.
GTGCTCTACACCGAAAGCCCGCGCGAGACGGTGATGGCGCCGCTGAGCGAGACCGGAAAGGCGCTGCTGCGCAAGGAACTGGGCCGCGACCCGGCCGACGGGTTCGTCTATCCGTTCTGGCGGCATCTATGGGGCTGGCTGTTCGTCGCGGGTGTCGCGCTGTGGGGCTGGCTCTACTGGCGCGGCGTGCTGCGGCGCCGGGCGGAGGAAGGCTGGCTCTGATCGATCCGGTTTCGCTGGTCGGGTTGGGGGCTTGTCCCTAAACTGAGTAGCGAATCGGGGGAAATCAACGTGTTCGGCTTTCTGTCAGCGCCGGAGAATATCGTCTTCGTCTCGGCGCTTGTTCTGATGCTGCTGCTCGGAGTCGTGCAGGCGGTCGGGCTGGCTGGGGACGCCGATTTCGACGCGCCGGACTGGCTCGACTGGCTGGGGTTCGGGCGGGTGCCGCTGCTGGTCGTGATCGTGCTGTTGCTGGCGAGCTTTGGGCTGATCGGGCTGATCGGGCAGCAGCTGGCGCGCGACATCTTCGGTATCCTAGTGCCCGGCTGGATCGCGGTGCCGGGGGCGGGCGTGCTGGCGCTGCCTGCGACCGCGCTGTCGGCGCGGCTGCTCGCGCCGATCCTGCCGCAGGATCACACGACCGCGATCGATATCGAGACCCTGGTGGGCAGCGGCGCGACCATTCTCACCGGGCGCGCGACCACCGGATCGCCGGCGCGCGCGCGGGTGGAGGACTGGCACGGCCAGGCGCATTATCTGATGGTTGAGCCCGACAATGCGGGACAGGTTTTCGAGGAAGGCGAGCGCGTGCTGCTGGTGCGGCGCGAGGGCGATGTCTTCCGTGCGATCGCGGTTGGCGATCATCATCTGCCGAGATTGGGGGGTTAGGACATGCAGGAAGTGGCCACGACGGGGGGATCGATCCTGCCCTATCTGATCTATGCGGGCGGCGGGCTGCTGACGCTGCTGGTGATCGGACTGATCATTGCGCGGCTGTACAAGCGCGCGTCGAAGGAAATCGGCTTTGTCCGCACCGGTTTTGGCGGCGAAAAGGTCGTGATCAACGGCGGCGCGCTGGTGCTGCCGGTGTTTCATGAGACGATGCCGGTAAACATGAACACCGTGCGGCTGGCGGTGGAGCGCAAGAATGCCGATGCGCTGATCACGCTCGACCGGCTGCGGATCGACGTGAAGGCCGAATTCTATGTCCGCGTGAAGCCCGACAGCCAGTCGATCGCGACCGCCGCGCAGACGCTCGGCATGCGCACGATGAACCCCGATGCGCTGAAAGAGCTGGTCGAGGGCAAGTTCGTCGATGCGCTGCGCTCGGTCGCGGCGGGGATGACGATGAACCAGCTGCACGAGCAGCGCGCGGAATTCGTGCAGAAGGTGCAGCAGGTTTCGTCCGCCGATCTGGCGATGAACGGGCTGGAGCTGGAGAGCGTGTCGCTGACCGGGCTCGACCAGACGAGCATCGAGCATTTCAACGCCAATAACGCGTTCGACGCCGAGGGTCTGACCAAGCTGACCGAGCAGATCGAGCTGCGCAAGAAGGCGCGCAACGACATCGAGCAGGATACGCGCGTCCAGATCGAGACCAAGAATCTGGAGGCCGAGCGCCAGTCCTTCCTGATCGGGCGCGACACCGAATTCGCGCGGCTGGAGCAGGAGCGCGAGATCGAGTTGAAGCGCGCGGCGCAGGCGTCGGAAGTGGCGCAGGAACAGGCGCTGCGCACGCGTGAGGCGGATCAGGCGCGGATCGAGGCGAAGCGCGAGGTCGACAATTCGCAGATCCAGGCCGACCGCACGGTTAAGGAAGCGCAGATCGCCCAGCAACAGGCGCTGGAACTGGCGCGGCAGGAACAGCAGATTGCGGTGCAGAACAAGAGCCGTGAAGAGAGCCAGTCGCGCGCCGAGGCCGACAAGGCACGCGCCGCTGCCGTGGTCGCCGAGGAACAGGTCGCGACCGCGCGCGAGGCGGAGATTGCCGAGCGTACCAAGCGGATCGAGCTGATCGACGCGGCGCGCGAGGCGGAGCGTGCGGCGATCGGCGTGAAGGTTCAGGCAGAGGCCGAAAAGGCCGCTGCGGCGGACCGCGCAGAAGCCGCGCGGCTGGTCGCCGAGGGTGAAGCCGAAGCGGCCAAGCTGCGCGCCGAGGCCGACCGGGTGCGGTTCGAGGTCGAGGCGGCGGGCCAGCGCGCGGTGAACGAGGCGGCGAACATCCTGTCGTCGGATCAGGTATCGCTCCAGACCAAGCTGGCGCTGCTCAAGGTGCTGCCTGAGGTGATCCGCGAGGCGGCCAAGCCGATGGAGGCAATCGACAGCATCAAGATCGTCCAGGTCGACGGGCTGACCAGTGGCGGCAATGGCGGCGCCGGTGCGGCGAGTGGCGGGAGCGGCGGCAGCGAGAACGGGGGCAATCTGGCCGATTCCGCGGTCGCCGCCGCGCTGCGCTATCGTGCGCAGGCGCCGATGCTCGACGGGTTGATGAAGGAACTGGGCTTTGACGGCGGCTCGCTCGACGGGCTGGTCAAGGGCGCGGCGGCGGCGGGGAATGTCTCGCTTGGCGCAGCGCCGAAGCCGGCGGGGAGCGACGATGCCGCTGATCCTGCATGAATATGCCCCGTCGGGGAATTGCTACAAGATTCGCCTGACCGCCGCGCTGACCGGCAAGGCGATCGAACGGCGCGGCTATGACATCCTGGCGGGGGAGACGCGGACGCCCGCGTTCCTCGCCAGCGTCAACGCCAATGGGCGGATCCCGGTGTTGCAGGATGGCGGCCTGTTCCTGCCCGAGAGCAATGCGGCGACCTTCTACCTGGGCGACGGCACCGCGCTGGTCCCGGCCGACCCGTTCGACCGGGCGGACATGCTGCGATGGATGTTCTGGGAGCAGTATAATCACGAGCCGAACATCGCGACGGTGCGGTTCTGGATGGGCTGGGTCGGGGAGGACAATCTCGACGAGCTGCAGCGCGCCTTACTGCCGGGCAAGCGCGCGGCGGGTGTCGCGGCGCTGAAGCTGATGGACGAGCATCTAAGCGGTCGGGAGTGGTTCGTCGGGGCCGCGCCGAGCCTCGCCGACATCTGCCTCTATGCCTATAGCCATGTCGCCGAGGAGGGCGGGTTCGCGCTCGCGCCGTTCGCGGCGGTGCGCGCGTGGATCGCGCGGGTCGAGCGGCTGGACGGCTATATCCCGATTACTGCGTGACATTTCGGTGACGCGCGCACCATTCGAGCTGTAACATTCCAGCGCCATAGGCGGGCCGGGCAAGGGCATTGCACGGGGCGCATCTATGGCCACGATCACTCGACTTCCGTTCGACACCAATGTCGCGGACTTCGCCGACTTTACCGCCGCCGATCCGACGATTCCGGAAAAGACCGTGACCGAGCGGCGGCAGTATCGCACGATCTGGATCAGCGACATCCATCTCGGCACGCGCGGCTGCAACGCGGCGATGCTGATCGATTTTCTGGATCATGTCGACAGCGACACGATCTATCTGGTCGGCGACATCATCGACGGGTGGCAGCTCAAGAAGAAATTCTACTGGCCCGCGGCGCATAACGACATCGTGTGGCGCCTGCTCAAGCGTGCCAAGCGCGGGGCGCGGGTGATCTATATTCCCGGCAACCATGACGAGATTTTCCGTCAGTTCAGCGGGCTGTCGTTCGGCGGGGTCGAGATCAAGCGCCAGGCGATCCATCAGACCGCCGATGGCCGCCGCCTGCTGGTGCTGCATGGCGACGAGTTCGATGCGATCACGCTGAGCCATCGCTGGCTCGCGCATGTCGGAGACGCGGCCTACACCGCGGTGATGGCGCTCAACCGCTGGTGCAACAAGTACCGCAGCTGGCGCGGACTGCCGTACTGGTCGCTGAGCAAGCACGCCAAGCAGAAGGTCAAGAACGCGGTCGAATTCATCTGTGGCTTCGAGGAAATCGTCGCCAAGGAGGCGGGTGCGCGCGGTGTCGATGGCGTGATCGCGGGGCATATCCACACCGCCGAGATGCGCACGATCGACGGTATCGAATATTATAATGACGGCGACTGGGTGGAGGGTTGCACCGCTCTGGTCGAACACTACGATGGTCGGATGGAAATTCTCCATTGGGCCGATGAGATCGCTAAGCGTGACCTCGACCCGGAGCGGGTCGAGGAGCGCGTAGCGGCTTGAGCGACAAACAGATGCGGATCGCAATCGTAACCGACGCCTGGGAGCCCCAGGTGAATGGCGTCGTGCGCACGCTGCAGTCGGTGCGGCGCGTGCTTGAGGGGCAGGGGCACAAGGTCACGGTGATCTCGCCCGACCTGTTCTATTCGGTGCCGTGCCCGACCTATCCCGAGATCCGGCTGGCAATGGTGCGCAGCCGGACGATCGGCGATCTGCTCGACGAGTTTTCGCCGCACGCGGTACATCTGGCGACCGAAGGGCCGGTGTGCGTCGCGGCGCGGCGCTGGTGCCTGCGGCATGATTTTCCGTTCACCACCGCCTATCACACGCAATTCCCCGACTATGTCGAGGCGCGGTCGGGCGTGCCGGCGGAGTGGGTGTGGCGGTACATTCGCTGGTTCCATGCGCCGGCGCAGTCGATCCTCGCCTCGACCGCGTCGATCCGGCAGGCGCTGGTCGATCACGGGCTGCCGCAGGTGCGGCATTGGGGGCGGGGCGTGGACCTTGCCAATTTCCATCCCGGCGTGACGCCGCATCCGGCGATGGCGGAGCTGCCGGGCCCGGTGCAGCTTTATGTCGGGCGGGTCGCGGTCGAGAAGAATCTTGAGGCGTTCCTGGCTTCAGAGCATCCGGGGACCAAGGTGGTCGTGGGTGATGGCCCGGCGCGCGGGGCGCTGGAGGCCAAATACCCCGACGCGAAGTTCATGGGGCCGATGTTCGGCGAGGAACTGGCGCAGGCCTATCGCGCGGCGGACGTGTTCGTGTTTCCGAGCAAGACCGACACGTTCGGGCTGGTGATGATCGAGGCGCTGGCGTGCGGGACGCCGGTCGCGGCCTATCCGGTGACCGGGCCGGTGGACATTCTGACCGACGCGACCGGCGCTATGGCCGATGATCTGGATGTCGCGATCGCCGAGGCGTTGACGCGCGACCGCGCCGACTGTGCCGCCTATGGGCGCAGCTTCACCTGGGAGGCGAGCGCCGCGCAGTTTCTGGCGGCGCTGGTGCCGATTATCGAGGAAGCGCGGGCGGCATAGCTTCTTATCCTCCCTCGCAAGGGGGAGGTGTCGCCATAGGCGACGGAGGGGGAGGGCGGTTGCCCCCTGAACCTCTTGCGTATCGCTTGCTCCCCCTCTGTCATGGCTTCGCGATGCCACCTCCCCTTGCGCGGGAGCATTAAGGGCGCTCGCGCGGCCATCCCGCATTGACCTGATATAAAGATATCTTTATATCTATATACCTATGAACACGGCTCTCGAATCCTTCCGCGCGCTCGCGGACCAGACGCGGTTGCGCATTCTTGCGCTGCTGCGGCTGATGGAGCTCTCGGTGGGCGAACTGGCGCAGGTGCTGGGGCAGAGCCAGCCGCGCGTGAGCCGCCATGTGAAAATCCTGTGCGATGCGGGGCTGGCGGAGCGGCGCAAGGAAGGTAGCTGGGTGTTCGTCGCGCTCGGCGATGCGAAGCGTACCGGCCCGATTCTCGCCGCGCTCGATGCTTGGCGCAGCGAGGGTGAGGATCATTGGGCGATCGCCGATAGCGCGCGGCTGGCGGCGGTGCGCGCCGATCGCGCCACGGCGGCGGCGGATTGGTTCGAGGCGCATGCCGGTGAGTGGGACGCGATCCGATCGCTGCATGTCGCCGAGGAGCAGGTCGAGGCCGCGATGGCCGCGGCGCTGGCCACCCCGGGGATCGCGCGGCTGATCGATATCGGCACCGGCACCGGACGGATGCTCGAGCTCTTCGCGCCGCATGCCGAGAGCGCACTGGGCATCGACCGCTCGTCGGAAATGCTGCGGCTGGCGCGGGCGAAGCTGTCGGAGCAGGGCATCGGCAATGCCGAACTGCGTCAGGCCGATCTCTACGCGTTGCCGATGAGTGATGGTGAGGCGGATGCGGCGATCCTGCACCATGTCCTCCACTTCGCGCAGCAGCCGGGGGCCGCGATCGGGGAGGCGGCGCGCGTGCTTGCGCCCGCCGGTCGCCTGCTGATCGTCGATTTCGCGCCGCACGACCGTGAGGAATTGCGGACGCGCGAAGGGCATGTGCGCCTCGGCTTTTCGGATGAGCAGATGCTCGGCTGGTTCAGCAAGGCGGGGCTGGCGCCGGTCCAGACCCAGACGCTGGAAGGCGGGGCGCTGACCGTGAAATTATGGCTGGGCCGCAAGGCGGGGCAGCCGGGTGAACAACTGCCAGTGAATGAGGTGAAGGCAGCATGAGTATCGATCGGGATCCGTCCTCTCCGCCGCTGTTCGCGGACGTTGCAGGCGACATCGACGTCAGCTTCGAATTCTTCCCGCCCAAGACCGAGGCGATGGAAAAGACGCTGTGGGAATCGGTCGGGACGCTCAGCCCGTTCGACCCGCGCTTCGTGTCGGTGACCTATGGCGCCGGCGGGACCACGCGCGAGCGGACGCACAACACCGTCGCGCGGATCGCGCGCGAGACGCCGATCGCGGTCGCCGCGCACCTGACGTGCGTCGATGCGACCAAGGCCGAGATCGACGCGGTGGCCGAGGAATATTGGGCGGCGGGCGTGCGCCATATCGTCGCGCTGCGCGGCGATCCGCCACGCGCTGGCGAGAAATATGCGACGCATCCCGGCGGATACGAGAATGCCGCCGATCTGGTCGGGGGGCTGCGCAAGCTGCACCCGTTCGAGATTTCGGTCGCCGCCTATCCCGAAAGCCACCCGGACTCGCCCGATGCGGCGCATGACCTGGATAACCTCAAGCGCAAGATCGATGCCGGTGCCAACCGCGCGATCACGCAGTTCTTCTTCGAGGCCGATACCTTCCTGCGCTTCCGCGATGCGGCGGCGGCGGCGGGGATCGATGCGGAGATCGTGCCGGGGATCATGCCGGTTATGAGCTTTGCCGCGGTTCAGAAGATGTCGGCGATGTGCGGCACCGATGTGCCGGCATGGATGGCGCGGCTGTTCGACGGGCTGGACGACCATCCCGCCGCGCGCCAGCTGGTCGCTGCGACGCTGGCCGCCGAGCTGTGCCGCAATCTCTATGCCGGCGGCGTGCGGCAGTTTCACTTCTACACGCTCAACCGGGCTGAGCTGAGCTATGCGATCTGTCACCTGCTGGGCGTGCGCCCGCGTGGCGCGGCGGCGAGTGTGGCGGCGTAACCGGCTGTCGTCACCCCGGCCTTGTGCCGGGGTCCACCGCGTCGCCTGGCGCGCGTGGAGAGGTTTGAATGACAAGGGCGAGTTTCGCGCTCGCCGAACAGTGGACCCCGGCACAGGGCCGGGGTGACGAGGATTTGAGATGACACCACGCGAGAAACTGCTGGCCGAAGCTGGCAAGCGCATCCTGATCACCGACGGGGCGTTCGGAACCGAGATTCAGAACTGGAAGCTGTCCGAGGCGGATTATGCCGGCGACCTCAATCTCGGGCACGACCAGAAGGGCAATAACGACATCCTCGCGCTGACCAAGCCCGAAGTGCCGGCGAGCATCCACCGCGCCTATTTCGAGGCTGGGGCGGATATTGCCGAGACCAACACCTTCTCCGCCAACCGCATCAGCCAGGCCGATTATGGCGCCGAGCATCTGGTGCGCGCGATCAATGTCGAGAGCGCGAAGATGGCGCGCCAGATCGCTGACGAGTTCGAGGCGAAGGATGGCCGTCCGCGCTTCGTCGCCGGCGCGCTCGGCCCGACCAACAAGACGCTGTCGCTGTCGCCCGACGTCAATGATCCGGGCTATCGCGAGATCGATTTCGATACGCTGAAGGATGTGTATCGCGAGCAGATCGACGCGCTGGTCGAGGGCGGGGTGGACTTCATCCTGATCGAGACGGTGTTCGATACGCTGAATGCCAAGGCCGGCGTGATGGCGTGTATCGAGGCGGCGAACGACCTTGGCCGCGACCTGCCGATCATGATGTCGATGACGCTGACCGACCTGTCGGGGCGCAACCTGTCGGGCCATACGGTCGAGGCGTTCTGGGCGGCGATCCGCCATGCCAAGCCGGTGACGATCGGGCTGAACTGCTCGTTCGGTGCGGAGCAGCTGCGGCCGCACGTCAAGACGCTGTCGGCGCTGTGCGACACGCTGATCATGGTCTATCCCAACGCCGGCCTGCCCAACGAGCTGGGCGCCTATGACGAGGCGCCGCACACGACGGCGGGGCTGGTCAAGGAATGGGCCGATCAGGCGCAGGTCAATGTGCTGGGCGGCTGCTGCGGATCGACCCCGGCGCATATCAAGGCGATTGCCGATGCGGTAAAGGACCTGCCCCCGCGCGCGATCCCGACGCCGCCGGTGCAGACCCGGCTGGCCGGACTCGAACCGTTTGTGATGGCGGCGTAATTCCCCTCCCGCTTGCGGGAGGGGCTAGGGGAGGGCCTGTCCTCCTCTGCGCCGCCCGAGACTGACACGCCCTCCCCCGACCCCTCCCGCAAGCGGGAGGGGGGAAGAAGAAGAACCAATGACCGCGACTGCCTCCTCCTCCACTGCCTTCGTCAATATCGGCGAGCGCACCAACGTCACCGGATCGGCCAAGTTCAAGAAGCTGGTCATGGCGGGGGACTATCCCGCCGCAGTCGAGGTCGCGCGCCAGCAGGTCGAGAATGGCGCGCAGGTGATCGACGTCAACATGGACGAGGGGTTGCTCGACGCACATGAGGCGATGACGACCTTCCTCAAGCTGATCGCGGCAGAACCGGATATCGCGCGCGTGCCGGTGATGATCGACAGCTCCAAATGGGACGTGATCGAGGCGGGGCTGAAGTGCGTTTCGGGCAAGCCGATCGTCAATTCGATCAGCATGAAGGAGGGCGTTCCCCAGTTCCTGGAACATGCGCGCAAGTGCATGGCCTATGGCGCCGCGGTCGTTGTGATGGCGTTCGACGAGGTCGGGCAGGCAGATACCCAGGCGCGCAAGGTCGAGATTTGCGAGCGGGCGTACAAGGAGCTGATGGGCATCGGCTTCCCGCCCGAGGACATCATCTTCGACGCCAACGTGTTCGCGGTCGCGACGGGGATCGAGGAGCATAACAATTACGGCGTCGACTTCATCGAGGCGCTGAAGGAGATCAAGGCGCGCTGCCCGCATGTCCATTTCTCGGGCGGGCTGTCGAACCTGTCGTTCAGCTTCCGCGGCAACGAGCCGGTGCGCCGCGCGATGCACAGCGTGTTCCTGTATCACGCGATCCCCGCCGGGCTGGACATGGCGATCGTCAACGCCGGGCAGCTCGACATTTACGACCAGATCGAGCCCGAGCTGCGCACCGCGTGCGAGGATGTGATCCTCAACCGCGATCCTGAGGCGGGTGACCGGCTGGTGGCGCTGGCTGAGAAGTTTCGCGGCACCGATGTGGTGGCGGAGAAGCAGGCGGCGGAATGGCGCGGCTGGGTGGTCGAAAAGCGGCTCGAGCATGCGCTGGTCAAGGGCATCGACCAATATGTGGTCGAGGACACCGAGGAATGCCGCCTGAAGGCTGCCCGGCCGATCGAGGTGATCGAAGGGCCGCTGATGGACGGGATGAACGTCGTCGGCGACCTGTTCGGCAGCGGCAAGATGTTCCTGCCACAGGTGGTGAAGAGCGCGCGCGTGATGAAGAAGGCGGTCGCGCACCTCCTCCCCTATATCGAGGCGGCGAAGGAGCCGGGCGCGAAGGGCAAGGGCAAGGTCATCATGGCGACCGTCAAGGGCGACGTGCATGACATCGGCAAGAACATCGTCGGCGTGGTGCTGCAGTGTAATGGCTTTGAGGTGGTCGATCTGGGCGTGATGGTGCCGTGGTCGACGATCCTTGCTGCCGCGAACGAGAATGACGCCGACATGATCGGCCTGTCGGGCCTGATCACCCCCTCGCTCGACGAGATGGTGACGGTGGCCGAGGAGATGAAGCGCTCGGGCATGACCATGCCGCTGCTGATCGGCGGCGCGACGACGTCGAAGGTGCATACCGCGCTGCGCATCGCGCCGGCCTATGACGGTCCGGTGGTGCATGTGCTCGACGCCAGCCGTGCGGTGGGTGTTGCGACGACGCTGGTCTCCGAGACGATCCGCGACGACTATGTCGCCAAGATCGCTGACGAATATGAAGCCGTCCGCGTCGCCCGCGCGAACAAGGGCCAGAGCGAACTGGTCCCGATCGAAGCTGCGCGCGACAATGCGTTCGATGCGGACATGAGCCTCAAGCCCGGTCGTCCGCGCATGCCCGGCGTCCATGCCTTTCCCGACTGGGATCTCAAGGACCTGCGCAACTATATCGACTGGACGCCATTCTTCCGGGCGTGGGAGCTGGCGGGCAATTATCCGGCGATTCTGGAGGACAAGGTGGTCGGCGAGAGCGCGACCAGCCTGTTTGCCGATGCGCAGAAGATGCTCGACAAGATCATCGACGAGAAATGGCTGACCGCGCGCGGCGTCGCCGGGCTGTGGCCATGCCGCCGTCAGGGCGACGACATCATCGTCCATGTCGAGGACGAGAAGCACGTCACGCTGCCGATGCTGCGCCAGCAGATCCAGAAGCGCGAGGGGCGGGCGAACATGTGCCTCGCCGATTTCATCGACCGTCAAGGCGACTGGATCGGCGGCTTCGCGGTTTCGATCCACGGCATCGAGCCGCATCTTGCGCGGTTCAAGGCGGCGATCGACGATTATTCGGACATCCTGTTGAAGGCGCTGGCCGATCGCCTCGCCGAGGCGTTTGCCGAGCGGCTGCACCATTTCGTGCGGACGGCGCTGTGGGGCTATGCCGAGGGTGAGCAGCTGACCAACGAGGCGATGATCAAGGAACAGTATCGCGGCATCCGCCCTGCGCCGGGCTATCCCGCCTGCCCCGAGCACAGCCTCAAGCCGATCCTGTTCGAGATGCTCGACGCGCACAAGAATACCGGCGTGTCGCTGACCGAGAGCTTCGCGATGCTGCCGACCGCGGCGGTCAGCGGCTTTTACTTCGGGCATCCGCAGGCCGAGTATTTCGGCGTGGCGCGGGTCGGGCGCGACCAGCTGGAGGATTATGCGACGCGGCGTGGGGTCAGCGTCGAGCTGGCGGAACGCTATCTGCGGCCGAATCTCGATTAAGGGTCAGGCGGGCCGGGCAAGGCCGGCGCGTTCGACATCGGTTTCGACCGGCGCGTCGCGTTCCTTGCGCTCCGAATAGCGGTCGACCAGCTGCGCCGCGTGCGGCCGCATCAGCACGGTGAAGCGGACCAGTTCCTCCATCACATCGACGATGCGGTCATAATAGCTGGACGGCTTCATCCGCCCGTCGGCGTCGAACTCGTCATAGGCCTTGGCCACTGACGACTGGTTGGGGATGGTCACCATCCGCATCCAGCGGCCGAGGATGCGCAGCGTGTTGACGCTGTTGAAGCTCTGCGACCCGGCGCTGACCTGCATCACCGCGAGCGTCCGGCCCTGGGTCGGACGCAGCCCTTTATAGGCGAGCGGGAGATGGTCGATCTGCGTCTTTATCACGCCGGTGATCTGGCCGTGGCGCTCGGGGCTGCACCACACCTGCCCCTCCGACCATAGCGAATGCTCACGCAGTTCGTGGACCGCCGGATGATCGTCCCCCGCGATCTGGTCGGGAAGCGGCAGATCGCCGGGATCGAAGATGCGCGTTTCAGCACCGAAATATTGCAACAGCCGCGCTGCTTCCTCGACGCATAGCCGCGAATAGGAGCGTTCGCGCAGCGATCCGTAGAGCAACAGGATGCGCGGTGGCGGGTCGCCTGCGCCCAGGCCGAGCGCGGGGCGGTCACGGGCATAGCGGCGGTCGAGCGCGGGAAGATGGTCGGGGGCGGACAGGGCGCGTAGGCGGTTCATCGGATCAGCTTTCGGGGAAATGGCGGCGCGTGCGGTTGGCGAAGGCGACCAGGCTGAGCATCACCGGCACCTCGACCAGCACGCCGACGACGGTGGCGAGCGCCGCGCCGCTCGACAGGCCGAACAGGCCGATCGCGACTGCCACCGCCAGCTCGAAGAAGTTCGAGGTGCCGATCAGCGCGCACGGGGCGGCGATGTTGTGGGGGACGCGCCACGCTTTGGCCGCGGCATAGGCGATTGCGAAGATCGCATAGGACTGGATCAGGATCGGCACCGCGATCAGCGCAATCAGCAGCGGGTTGGCGACGATCGTGGTCGCCTGAAACGCGAACAGCAGCACGACGGTGGCGAGCAGGCCGATGATCGACCACGGCTTGAGCCGCGCGGTGAAGGTGTCGACCGCAGCCGCGTCTCCGCCATGCGTGGCGATGACACGGCTGCGGGTGAGCGCGCCGGCGACCAGCGGAATGACGACGTAAAGCGCGACCGAGAGCAGCAGCGTCTGCCACGGCACGACGATGTCGGTGACGCCGAGCAGCAGCGCGACGATCGGGGCGAAGGCAATGATCATCACCAGATCGTTCACCGAAACCTGCACCAGCGTGTACGCGGGGTCGCCCTTGGTCATCTGTGCCCAGACGAACACCATCGCGGTGCAGGGAGCGGCGCCGAGCAGGATCAGCCCGGCGATGTACTGCTGGCCAAGGTCGCGGGGGATCAGGTCGGCATAGATCCAGTCGAAGAACAGGATCGCGAGCGCGGCCATGGTGAAGGGCTTGATCAGCCAGTTGACGACGAGGGTGATCACCAGCCCCTTGGGCTTGCGGCCGACATCGCGGATGCTGGCGAAATCGACCCCGACCATCATCGGATAGATCATCGCCCAGACGAGCACCGCGACCACAAGGTTGACCGAGGCGAACTCGAATCCTGCGAGCGCGGTGGTGAGACCCGGCGCGGTGAGGCCGAGCGCGAGACCGGCGAGGATCGCGAGCCCGACCCAGAGCGAGAGCCAGCGTTCGAACAGGCCGAGCGGAGAGGGGGCGGGCTGCATGGCGGTCCTGTCAGGCGAGGCGGGTGCCGGTGGTGTCCACGACCTGCTCGCCATCTTCCTTGGCGAAGGCGCCGCGCTGGGCGGCGGGGAGCAGGTCGAGCACCGCTTCGGACGGGCGGCACAATGCGACGCCGAGCGGGGAGACCACGATCGGGCGGTTGATCAGCAACGGGTGCGCGACCATCGCGTGGAGCAGCGCGTCGTCGGACAGACTGGAGTCACCGAGGCCGAGATCGGCGTAAGGCGTGCCCTTTTCGCGCAGCCAGTCGCGCGGGGTCGCGCCGGCGCGGGCAAGTAGCTCGGCGAGCAGCGCGCGGCTGGGCGGGGTCTTGAGGTACTCGATCACATGGGGCTCGATCCCGGCATTGCGGATCATCGCCAGCGTGTTGCGCGACGTGCCGCAGTCGGGATTGTGGTAGATGACGAGATCAACCGGACTCATCGCGCGCTCCTCAGCAGCAGGCGGGGACGGGGGCGGGTTCACATGCGGCGCCCGAACAGCAGTTCTCCATGAGATAGCCGAGCAGTCCGTTCATCGCGGCATAATCGGCGGCGTAGATCAGCGAGCGGCCCTGGCGCGTCTGGCTGACCAGTCCGGCGCGGTTGAGGTGGGCGAGATGGAAGGACAGTGATGAGGCGGGGACGCCGAGCTTTTCCGCGATTGCCCCAGCGGGAAGCCCGTCCGGTCCGGCCTGGACCAGCAGGCGGAACAGCGCGAGGCGATGTTCCTGCGCCAGTGCGGAGAGCGCCGTGACGGCGATACTGTCGTCCATAATTTCCATGATTGTGGAAATATCGAAAAGTACGCCGCCGAGCAATGCTTATTTCGAGTTCTTTGGAAGGATCGAATGTAGTGCGGGGTGGGCCTGACTCGAGCCTCAAAATGGGTTAGGATCGCGCAAACGACCGGAGAGCATGCCATGGCCCAGTTCCCGAAGATCGACAGCCCCTGTCCCTATAAGGCCGATCTGGCCGCGATCTTGGACGGCGATTTCTGTCGCGTGTGCAAGCGTGAGGTGTTCGACCTGACCGCGTGGAGCGATGGCGAGCGGGTCGCGTTTCTGAAGGGGTGCGAGACCGAAGTGTGCGTGCGCTACTCGCTCCCGGTGCGCCCGGCACTGGCCGCTGCGGCGCTGGCGGCGGCGGTGATCGCATTGCCGGTGGCGGCGCAGGATGTGGCCCCGGCGGCGGTGGAGGTCACGACGCCGGACGAGGACTATGACAATATCATCGTCGGCGGGATCAAGGATCCTAAGGCTGTCGCAATGGTTGAGGATCCGGCTGACGCGACCCTGCCCGAACTGCCGGTGGTCTATGACGACGCGCCGCAGCCGGTCACGGTGAAGCCCGCGTCCTGACTTCCGCCAGCGATTGCCAGTCGAGCAGGCTGGCAAGCTGCCCCGCCGCCGTGATCGAGCGCGCATCGCCGTCGCCGATGGTGAGCGCGATATGCGTCGCATCGAACCCGTCGAGCGACATGTCGAAGCTGCGCCACGCGCCGTCGATATAGGCGAGCGTCCAGCTGTGCGGCATGAACACGTTGCTGACGCCGTGATAGCGTTCGCGCGAATAGACGAGGCCGCTGGCGACGCGGGTGGGGATACCTGCCGCGCGCCCGAGCGCCGCGAGCACCACCGCATCTTCGGTGCAATCTCCGGCGCCCGATGCCAGCGCATCGGCGGCACTGCGATGGCCGGTAAAGTCGATGCGGTGCATCACCGTCCGGGCACGCACCGCCAGTTCCTCCATCGTGCGCGCGGGCGATAGCTGGCGGCGGATCACCGGGCGGGCGAGTGCCAGGACGCGGGGATGGTCATGCTGCAGCCAGGCGGTGGCGCGGCGGGCATCGGCAAGGGTCGCTGGATCGCTGGCCAGACCGGGGCCGCAGGTCGCGCAGATGTCGAGCGTGATGCCGGTGGCATCGGCGGTCACGCGCTGTTCCCCGGTTGCTGGCGGGGCAAAGGCAATGCCGTCGATGAACCCGAAGCGATAGCGGATATGACCCTGCGCGGCGGCAGGGCCGATCCGCACGGGCGACTTGGCCATGACATTGCGCAACAGACGATAGGGCGGATGCGGGCGCAGCGCGGTTTCACGGTCGGCGGGGCGGGTGGTGACGGCGACGCCGAACATCGGCTGGATCGCCGCGACGATGCGCCCGGATGCGTCGAGGTCGAGTCGCATGATCCCGCGCAGTTCGTTGCCGTCGAAGCGCTTGCGCAGCACCGTCAGCGTGCCGGCGCGCTGGGTCGGTGCGCGTTCGATCGTCACCCGCTCGACCAGCGCGGCGGCGGGGTTGAGGTTGAGGAAGCCGAGCGTCGAGTCGCCGTTCCAGCCGCGCATCAGCGCCTCGCCATTGTCGAAGCGGGTGCCCGGGGGCAGCGCGATGCGGGTGACGTGGCGCCCACTTTCGCTCTGGCGGGTAATCGTGGCGCTGTTTGCCGTGATGCGGGTTTCGAGCCGGCGGATGGTGCGGCCGTCGCGGGACTCGGTCACGGTCAGCAGCGGGCGGCCGGAGCCATCGAAGCGGGTCGTGGTCGTGTCGGTCAGCGTGGTGCTCGGCCGGTCGCCATCGGCCAGCCTCAGCTCGCGCCGCTCGATCGTCTCGCGTCCGTCGGGCAGCGCGCGGGTGGTGGTCGCAGCATGGCCCAGCACCGCGCCGGCATCGTCGGCGATGACATACCAGCCCTGCGGCGCGGGGTCGGCCTGACGCGCGCCGGGCAGTGCTGCGATGGCGACGGTCAGGAACAGCAGGCGGCGCAGCATCCCGCGATGCTACGCCGCACGTGCGTGCAGCGCTAGAGGCCGCTCAGCCCGCCTCGCCGCCCGACAAATCCTGATAGAACATCAGCGCATTGCCATCGGGGTCGTAGAAGGTCAGCAGGCGGACCATCCCCGGAATTTCGTTGATCGGGCCGTCTTGCCGCACGCCAGCGGCATCCAGCGCCGCCTTGGCCGCGTCTAGGTCGGTGACGCCAAAGGTCAGCGTCGCGCCGCCGGGACCGCCCGCGCTTTCGACCTGCGACAGGCCGACGCTGACCCGCGCGACCGACGAGGTCAGTTCGCACCATGCAATCTCGTCCATCCGGTACATGAGCTGCATGCCGAGCACATTTTCGTACCACGGGATCGAGCGGTCGAGGCTGGTAACGCTGAGCGCGCAGGTCAGTCCGCCGTCATAGGAAATCGCGGTGTTGGTCGCCTCAAGAGTAGCTTCGCTTGCCATATCGTCCTCCCGACTCTATAGTTCCATTTGTATAGTAGATTGTGATTTGGTCAAGCGCGTGAATGATCCGGTTCTGACAATTGCGGTGTTGCAACAGCTGGCGGCGGGGCGGTGGACAATTCCCGTGCTGGCATTGCTCAGCCGCGAACAGGGATCGCGCTTTGCGGTGATCGAGCGGCGCTTTGCCCTGTCGCGCAACAGCCTGACGCGGACGCTGGCGTATCTGCGCGAACAGGGTTGGGTGATGCCCAATCCCGGCCATGGCCACCCGCTGCGCCCCGAATATGTGCTGACGGACAGCGGACGCGCGATCGGCGCGGCGTGCGAGCGGATCGAGGAGGTGCGCGTGCGGCTGGGGCTGGGGGCACCCGATCTGTCGCGCTGGACGCTGCCGGTGGCGGGCGGGCTGGGCGACGACTGGACCCGCTTCAACTCGCTCCAGTCGCGGCTCGCGCCGGTGACGCCGCGCGCGCTGTCGCTGACGCTGCAGGCGATGATCGGGCAGGATCTGGTGAAACGGCGGCTGGAGGACCGGTTTCCGCCGGTGCCCCTCTATGGCCTCACGGGGCGGGGGACGGAGTTGGCGGTGGCGGTGGCGGGGTAATCAGCCCGCCGCGCCATGCCCCTGCGCCAGATACTCCTCCGACTGCATCTCCATCAGGCGGCTTACCGTCCGTTCGAATTCGAACTTGCCGTCGCCCTCCGCATAAAGGTCGAGCGGGGCGGCGTCGGCCATCGCCAGCAGCTTGACCTTATGCTCGTAGAGCGCGTCGATCAGCGTGACGAAGCGGGCGG
The DNA here is from genome assembly GCA_942493255.1 of uncultured Alphaproteobacteria bacterium. Classification (GTDB taxonomy): domain Bacteria; phylum Pseudomonadota; class Alphaproteobacteria; order Sphingomonadales; family Sphingomonadaceae; genus Sphingomonas. Next base: position 1,230,101 of record OW818683.1, read on the forward strand.
CTTCGTTGCGGTTTTCCGGGCCGAGGCGCGGGATGCCGACGATGATGACGGTGTGATAGCGGCGCGCGATGGCGAGATAGTCGGACGCGCCGCGCGCTTCCTCGCACAGCCGCTTGAACGAGAAGACCGCGACACCCTTCAGCGCCTTGGGTACGTGCAGTGTGCGGCCCTGTACCGACAGGTCTTCGCTCGGCACATGCGCGCGATCCTCGACCGGGTAGTCGGTCAGGCGGAAGAAGGCGGCTGAGAGCGTCGCGGTGTTGGCGGGGCTGTTGGGCACCAGCCACAGGTCCATCTTGCCGAGCCGGTCGCGGCGATAATCGGTCGGGCCGTTGAGCGGCAGGACGTCGAGCTTGGTCTTGAGCAGCGCGATGAAGGGCAGGAAGCTGTCACGCTGCAACCCGTCCTTGTACAGGTCGTCGGGCGGGCGGTTGGAGGTCGCGACCACGCACAGCCCCTCGGCCATCATCGCCGTGAACAGACGGCTGAGGATCATCGCGTCGGCGGTGTTGTTGATCACCATCTCGTCAAATGCGAGCAGGCGCAGGTTTTCGGCGATCGCCTTGGCGACCGGCGGGATCGGGTCGCCCGCTTCCTTCTTGCGCTCCTCGGCAATCCGCGCGTGGACCTCGATCATGAACTCGTGGAAATGGACGCGGCGCTTGCGCTCGATCTTCACGCAGCCGAACAGCAGGTCCATCAGCATCGATTTGCCGCGCCCGACACCGCCCCACATATACACGCCGCGGGGGGCCTCCGGAGCGCGGCGGGCGAGCCGCCACAGCACGCTGCCCTTGCGCGGCCCCTGTTCGAGTTCACGCGCGAGATGCGCGAGGCGGCGTGCCGCTGCGGCCTGGTCGGGGTCGGTGCGCAGCTCGCCCGCGGCGACCAGCGCCTGATAGCGTTCGAGGACCCCGGTCATGGCGCGGGCGATGATTTGCGCACCGTTCCCGAGAAGCTGGCGAGGACGTTGTCGTCCTGCCGCACCAGGCCGCGCATGAACAGCATCCGCCCGGTTTCGCGGAGCAACTCGACCTCCGCGACGATCGGCTCGCCGATCCGGCTGGTGCCGATGAACTGCGCCGACAGGTCCAGCGTCACCGCACCGCCAGCTCCCAGCACGCCGAAGCTACGCGCCGCCGCGAACAGGGCGACGTCCATAAAGCCGAGCAATGCGCCGCCATGGGTCGAATCGCGCAGGTTGCTATGCTCACGCCCCGGCACCATCCGCACCAGCGCCTTGCCGTCCTCAATCCGGGTCAGGATCGGGCCGAGGAACGCGTTGAAGCGGGTCTGATCGCGCAGCTCCCAGCGCTTCCAACCCGGATGCTCCGGGTCGTCCACATAGACGAAATGCGTATCGGCCTGCGACAAGTCAGGGGTTGCCGGAGCGGATCAGACGACCCGCTCGGCTTCCAGCTTCTTGATCTCGGCAATCGCCTTGGCCGGGTTCAGGCCCTTGGGGCAGACATTGGCGCAGTTCATGATCGTGTGGCAGCGATAGAGGCGGAACGGATCCTCCAGCTCGTCGAGCCGCTCACCCGTCGCCTCGTCGCGGCTGTCGGCCAGCCAGCGATACGCCTGAAGCAGGATCGCCGGACCCAGGAACCGGTCGCTGTTCCACCAATAGCTGGGGCAGCTGGTCGAGCAGCACGCGCACAGGATGCACTCGTACAGCCCGTCGAGCTTCGCGCGGTCCTCCGGCGACTGCAGCCGCTCCTTGCCCGAGGGCGGCGGGGTCACGGTCTGCACCCACGGCTTGATCGACGCGTACTGCGCGTAGAAGTGGGTGAAGTCGGGGACCAGGTCCTTGATCACGTCCATCGCGGGAAGCGGGGTGATCTTGATGTCCCCCTTCATATCCTCGATCGCGGTGGTGCAGGCGAGGCCGTTCTTGCCGTCGATGTTCATCGAACACGACCCGCAGATCCCCTCCCGGCACGAGCGCCGGAAGGTGAGCGACGGGTCGATCTCCGACTTGATCTTGATCAGCGCGTCCAGGACCATCGGCCCGCACTCGTCCAGGTCGATGGTGAACTGGTCGTAGCGCGGGTTCTTCCCCGAGTCGGGGTCGTAGCGATAGATGGTGAAGGTCTTTTTTCGCGATGCGCCGACCGGCGCCGGATGCGCCTTACCCTTCGTGATCTTGCTGTTCTTCGGAAGGACGAAGTCGGCCATCGTGAACCTCTTAAAACTACACCGCGGACGGGCTGGCGACGCGGCCACCCCAGTCCAGATTGCGCGTCAGATACATAACCGCTGCCAAGGCTGCAAACAGAAGCAGCGATCCGATCAGCAAGGAATAGGCTTCCAGGCTGAGCAGGATGTAGAGAACGCCATACAGCGCTACAAGAAGGCCCGCGATAAACCCTGCGCGACGGCGGCTGCCGAGCACGGCGGCGCTGTATGCGGTCAGCAGCGCGATGACCCCGCCGGCGGCCACCATATAGGCCGGGGTGAAGCCGACGACCTCGGCAAAGGCCAGCAGCAGGACGAAGAACAGCACGAGTCCCGCGCCGACCAGCAGATATTCGACCGCCGACACCCGCACCCCGGCGACGACGTCGAACAGCAGGAACGCCATGAAGGTGAAGCCGATGAACAGGAACCCGTATTTCACGCTGCGATTGACCTGCGCATACAGGTCAACCGGCTGGATCAGACCGACCTGCGCCTCGGCCGATGGGGCGGCGGCGGGCGAACGCGAGTCGTAGGCGGCTTGAGGCTCACGCGACTCGGCGGGCGAGTCGCTGGTCGATGCGAGCGTGGTGCCGAGCGCGAGGTTCGAGATGCGGTAGGTCGCGCTGAACCCGCTGTCCGTGTTGCTGCGCTCTTCGGGCAGGAAGCCGCCGGTGTAGCTAGGGTGCTGCCACGGCGAGGTGACCGTCCAGCGCGTCGCGCCGGCGCGCGGGGCGAGGGCGACAACCGAATGACCGCGCAGGGCATAGGCGAATTTGGCGGTGATCGGCCGCTCGCGCAGCGCCGACGCATCGAGATTGGCGAAGAACCCCGATCCTCCGGTGGCGGCGACGCCGTTGCCGGGCTGGGCCGGGGCGGGCTGGCCGTCGATGGTGATGCGGTTAGCAGGTTTCAGGCCGCGCGGATCGGCGACGCCAAAGCGCAGTTCGGCCTTGTCATACTCCAGCGTCGCGAGATCGACGATCCGCGCGGTGTCGGGCGGCAGGCGGAAGGACGCGCTGCCCGAGATATCGGCGTCATAGACCACCGACTCGTAGATCGAACGCGTGCGCCGGTCGGGCTTGATCCGCGTGTCGATGTCGAGCGCGGCGGGGGCAATGAACAGCTGGCGGCGCTGGGTGGTGGTGCGGGTCACCGGCTTGCCATTTTCCTGCACCGTTTCGGTTACCGGCAGCGCATAGGGGATGACGAGCAGCGGCCCGGCCAGGGTCTGCGGCCCGCCCCAGCCCTCGGCGATGCTGCTGCGCGCGGTCTCCGACTGGCTCTGTCGATCATAGACGAGCAGATAGACCATGAAGAGCGGAATGGTCAGCACCGCGCCGATGATCAGCGCGAGCAGCAGTTTCATTCCGGGCGAACGGTCGGGGGCGTGCAGGTCCATGAGCGACTCCTGTCAGTGAAGTCGCTGGCCTAACGCGCCGTCGTACGCGCGGCATGAGCGCAGGGTGAGGTTTTTCTGAGCGCGTCAGATCACGTCGAGGACGAGGCCCAGATCGCGGGCTTCCTCGGCCTCGATATACAGGTTCGACGGCGCTTTTTTGCACAGCTCGTCAAAGCTGAGCTTCGACCCAGCGACGATGTCGCGGAACCCTTCTTCCTCGATCCGGATCGATTCCTCGATCTCGTGCAGCTTGGCCTGAAGGATCGGGACCAATGTCTTGAGCGGACCTTCGAGATGGATGTCGGCGGTGAGCTTGCGCTCATGGATCATCAGCCGCGTACCCTTGGTCAGGAAGCGCTTGTCGACCGGGAAATGCGCCATGAAGGTCGCGCCCGCCGAATAGACCGCGACTTTGCCGAGGAACAGGATTTCGCGCCCGGTGAACTCGCGCAGCAGCCGGACCTCATCGCCCATCAGCCGTGCGACCTCAGGATCGCCGCCCAGCGTCGAAATCGCGATGACGAGCGTGCCGTCGGTGGGCGCGGCGGCGAGCTGGTCGCGGAAGCTCTGGTACATCGCGTGGTCGACTGGCCCCGAAAGGCAGATGTGCGGCGTCGCCAGCAGCGGATAGCGCGTGCTGTAGGGGGCTGGCGTCGCGGGATCGGACGGGGCGTCGAAGGCCGGGGCGGGGATGTGGAATGCTTGGGTCATCGCCCGCGCAACCATCGGCCGGGGACTAGGTTCCCGCCGCGCGCGTCGCAGTCCATCGCGCACGCCGATCGCGACGAGCGCGATGCCCGCCGCGAGCAGCGCCAGAAAGGCGAGGGGGATAAGGGTCTCCACGCCGCTTCAACCCGCAAATCGGCGAAAGGATCAGCGTGAGATACCCTGCAGGCTGTCGACCGATGGCTTGCCCACGGGCTGGGTCGCGATCTTGGGCATGCGCGCCTCGAGCGGGGCGAGCCACGTCTGCACGTCGGCGCCGATGCTCCGCTGGGGCAGCGACGGCTTGAGCTTGCCGCGGGTTTCCCAGCTGGCGATCTCGGCAACAGCCTCCGTCACCGCGCTCCCCAGCGGCTGAGGTTTGCGCAGCGCGCGGTTGACCAGCGCGTCGCCGAAGAAGGTCCAGTCATTCTCCGCCGCGCAGCCAAAGGACGAGCGATCCGCCGCCGCCGCGCTGACGATCGCGGTCTGCGGGCTCGACAGGACGGGGACGAACACACCCGAATAACAGGCGCTGACGATCAGCAGCCGCCGCTGCATGCCATGCGCCTGAAGCAGTTGCGCGAGCCGCTTGGGCGAGATCGCGCCGAACCCCTGATCGCCGTCATTGTACACGACGCCGAACGGCGCGCCGTGGCTGGTGGTGTAGAGGACGAGCACATCCTCCTTCTCATCCATCAGTTCGGCGATGCGCGCGAGCGCGACCTCGATATTGGCGGGGGAGCCCATCGGGAGCGGGGAGGGGGTCCTCCCGTCGCTCCCGCCCAGCGTGATCGTCCGGCCGACCGCGTCATAGCGCCGCGCGAGTACCTTGCCGGCCTCGCGTGCCTCGCGCCCGAACACGGGGTCGCTGTCGAGTGCGACCGAGAGGACATAGGCATCGACCACCCCCTTGCGCTGGGGCAGCAGCGGGCCAAGCGCGCGGGTCAGGCGGCGATGTTCGGCAAGAGCGTGGGTGGCGGTGCGATCACGCTCAATCTGGGTGCCGCCATCGGCTTGCTGGGTCAATTCCTCCGGCGTGGATCGTGTCAGCGCGGGCGGCGGGGGCGAGGTGTGCTGGGGCGGCGTGTAAGGCTGCTGTTGCGCGGACGCAGCGGGAAGCGCGAGCAGCGCCACGGCAAACGGCAGGATCAATCGCATCAAACCACCCCCTGCCTGCAAAGTTGCTTGGAGGATGCGGGAAGGTCAAGAGACAGCGCACGTTGCTGCCGGTACCGGATTTTGGTAATTTGCGCGCATGGCTGCCAAGAACACCAGCGTCGCCCTGGGCGACCACTTCACCGCCTTCGCCGCGCAGCAGGTCGCGTCCGGGCGCTACGGCTCGATGAGCGAGGTCATCCGCGCGGGGCTAAGGTTGCTGGAAGATGAGGAGCAGCGGATCGCTGAACTACGAACGGCGATAGCAGAAGGTTTGGCCAGCGGCGAACCGGCACCGTTCGATTTTGAAGCGTGGCTCGCATCGAAGACCGCCGCCGAGTGACACTCCGGCTAGAACTTCTGCCCGGTGCGGTCGCTGATCTCGATGCAATCTACGCCTACTCGGTCGAGCGATGGGGCGTCGGACAGGCGGAACTCTATCTTCGAGCGCTCAACGCGCGGATGCAGGGTTTGCGAACCTTTCCCGCGCTCGGGACGCCGCAGGATATGTTGCATCCAGGACTGCGTCGGATCGGTGAGGGCAGCCACGGCATCTATTATCTCGCCCGCAACGAGAGAGTGGTGATCGTGCGTGTCCTGCACGACCGCATGGATACGAAGCGGGCGCGCTTCACACTCCAGCAGCCGGTGCAGGATTTTCGACCGGAGGTGTAGCTGGCGGCACGAGGCCGCCAGTCACTCAATACACCCGCTTCTTCGGCTTGATATACTCGACCTCGTCCGTGAGCGTGTAGTCGTGCACCGGGCGATAATCGATCGCCACGCTGCCGCCCTTGCCGCCCCAGCCTTCGAAGCTGGCGACGGTGTGCTTCATCCAGGTCGCGTCGTCGCGATCGGGGAAGTCCTCGTGCATGTGGGCGCCGCGCGATTCCTTGCGGTTGTCGGCGCTGCGGATCGTGACGACGGCCTGGCTGATGAGGTTGTCCAGCTCCAGCGTCTCGATCAGGTCGGTGTTCCAGATCAGCGAACGGTCGGTCACGCTGATGTCGTTCATGCTCTGATAGACCGCGTCCATCTTCGTCACGCCCTCGGCGAGCAGCGCGGTGTCGCGGAACACGGCGGCGTTACGCTGCATCGTGCGCTGCATTTCGGCGCGGATCTTGGCGGTCGACGTGCCGCCCTTGGCATTGCGGAAATGGTCGAGGCGGGTGAGCGCAAACTCCTCCGACCCCTTGGGCAGCGGGTTGTGCGGCGTGTTGGGCTTGAGCAGCTCCTTGAGCCGCAGGCCGGTCGCACGGCCGAACACGACCAGATCGATCAGGCTGTTCGAACCGAGGCGGTTGGCGCCGTGCACCGACACGCACGCCGCTTCACCGACCGCAAACAGGCCGGGGACCACCGCATCGGGGTTGCCGTCGCGCAGCTGCACGACTTCGCCATGATAGTTGGTCGGCACCCCGCCCATATTGTAGTGAACCGTCGGCACCACCGGCAGCGGCTTCTTGGTCAGGTCGACGCCGGCGAAGATCTTGCCCGTCTCGGTAATGCCCGGCAGCCGCTGTGCGAGCACATCGGCGGGAACATGGTCGAGGTGCAGGAAGATATGGTCGCTGTCCTTGCCGACGCCGCGCCCTTCGCGGATTTCCATCGCCATCGAACGCGCGACGACGTCGCGGCTGGCGAGATCCTTGGCCGAGGGGGCGTAACGCTCCATGAAGCGCTCACCTTCGGAGTTGGTGAGGTAGCCGCCCTCACCGCGCGCGCCTTCGGTGATCAGCACGCCGGCGCCATAGATGCCAGTCGGGTGGAACTGGACGAACTCCATGTCCTGCAGCGCGATGCCCGCGCGCAGCGCCATGCCGTTTCCATCGCCGGTGCAGGTATGGGCGCTGGTCGCTGACTGGTACACGCGCCCGCCGCCGCCGGTGGCGAGGACCACGGCGTGCGAACGGAAGCGGTGGATGCTGCCATCCTCCATGCACATGGCGATAACGCCACGGCACGCACCGTTTTCCATGATCAGGTCGAGCGCGAAATATTCGACGAAGAAGTCCGCGTCATACTTCAGCGACTGCTGATACAGCGCGTGCAGCATCGCGTGGCCGGTGCGGTCGGCGGCGGCGCAGGTGCGCTGCACCGGGGGGCCTTCGCCCATATTCTGCATATGGCCGCCGAACGGACGCTGATAGATCGTGCCATCGTCGTTACGGCTGAACGGCACGCCGGCATGTTCCAGCTCGATCACCGCCGCCGGTGCTTCGCGCACCATATATTCGATCGCGTCCTGGTCGCCCAGCCAGTCCGACCCCTTGACGGTGTCGAACATGTGCCAGGTCCAGTGATCGGGCGAGTTGTTGCCGAGCGAGGCGGCGATACCGCCCTGTGCCGCGACGGTGTGCGACCGGGTCGGAAACACCTTGGTGATGCACGCGGTTTTCAGGCCCGCCTCGGCGCAGCCCATGGTTGCGCGCAGGCCCGAACCGCCGGCGCCGACGACGACGGCATCATAGCTGTGGTCGATGATCTTGTACGCGGCGGACATCAGGCGGGTGCTCCGGTGGTGACGGTGGTGAAGGCAATCTTGAGGATCGAGAAGATCGCGAAGACCGCGCCGCCGATGGCGAAGAAGTTGAGCAGCGTCATCAGCACGATACGGCTGGCGTCGCGCGCATAATCCTCGATCACGACCTGAAGCCCGGCCTTGAGGTGATAGAAGACGCTGAACACGAGCAGGATCATCGGCACTGCGGCGACCGGCGCGGACAGCCACGCCTGCACGGTTTCATAGCCGAGGTCAGGCAGACGGATCAGGCTGACGATCAGCCAGGTCATCAGCAGCAAATTCGAGCCCGCCGACATCCGTTGGTGCCACCAGTGATGCGTGCCCTCATGCGCCGAGCCGAGACCGCGGACGCGGCCGATGCTGGTTCCGGTGCCCATTACTTCGTCTCCACCGCGATCGGGGTTTCGGTCTTCGGTGCCTTGGCCAGTTCGCCATAGACGATCCAGCCCCACAGGGCGGCGGTCAGCGCGACCGCCACGATCATCGTAAGCACGGCAAAGCTCTTGTTCGTCTTCAGCTCATATCCGGCGCCGGCATCTAGGAAGAAGTGGCGGATGCCGGTCATCATGTGCTGGAAAAAGCTGAGCGTGAGCCCAACGCCGAGGATATAGCCGATCGCGTTCGGTGCGCCGCTGTCGACCGTCAGGCAATCGAGGAACTTGGCGTAGCTTTCTGGCCCCGACGCCAGCGCGCACAGCCACCACAGGAAAACGCCGACCCCGACGGTCGCCATTCCGCTGCCGGTCGCGCGGTGCAGGATCGAGACCAGCATGTGCGGTCCCCATTTCCAGACCTGGAGATGGGGTGAGAGCGGGCGGTTGATGTTGCGGGCCTTGGCCACGACGTGTCCCCTATGATTTGCGCCTCCAAATAGCCCCCCGCGTCGCCGATGCAAGAAGCTACCCCGCAAATCATGTGTCCCTAACCCACCCTTAACCACTTCGCTTGTAGCGTTGTGAGTAAGGCCCGGGGCGAAGTGCGTCCGGGACAATGGGGGACTGTTTCCGTGACTCGAGCGCGAGCGAACACCGATATGCCCGCAACCGGAGCGATGAGCGCGCGGATCGACATCGCCGCGCGGTTGCGGATTTTCGATTTTGACGGGTCGATGGACCGCCTGAGTCGTGACGTGTGGGACCTGCTGGAGCCCGAGATACGATCGGTGTCCGAAGCCTATTGGCAGCAATGGCTGCGCTGCTTCGCCGATGAGCGCGACTGGGCGCCCGACGATACGCAGAAGATGATCGATTTGGGTATCGTCTTCCTGCGCAACCGCTTCCTCGACACGCGTGGTCGCGCCTGGATCGAATCGATCGAACGCTCGGTGGCCGCTGCCTATGGCGCCGATGTGGCCCCGACCGCGCTGCTGTCGATGATCAACGCCAGTGACCGCGCCGCGCTGGAGGTGCTGGTGCGTCGGGTCGAGCCGGGCGATGCGCGCCTGTCCACGATGATCGACACGCTGATGCGCCTGTCCGCGCTGGAAAGCGACATCACGGTCGAAATCTACAATCTGTACCGCGAATATAGCGCGCAGGTGTCGCGCGATCGCCTCGCCAGCCAGTTCCGCGACTCGATCGGCACGACCGTCGAGCGCGCGTCGAGCGAGGGTGAGGCGCTGCGTGCGCAGGCCAGCCATACGTCGTCGGCGGCGCGCGGCATGCTGGGCAAGGCAAGCGAAGTGGCTGCCGCCGCTGAACAATCGGCGCTGGCGATGCGCGAAGCTGCGCACACCGCCGCTGGCCTGATCCGCGCGATCGAGGACGCACGCACCGAGGTCGAGGTTGCCGCCGATGTCGCGACGCGCGCGTCGGCGCAGGCCGGCGAAGCGGTGGCGATGAGCGAAATGCTGTCCGACCATGCCAAGTCGATCGAATCGATCCTGGGCCTGATCCGCGACATTGCCGGCCAGACCAACCTGCTCGCGCTGAATGCGACGATCGAGGCGGCGCGCGCGGGCGATGCCGGGCGCGGCTTTGCGGTGGTGGCGCAGGAGGTGAAGAGCCTTGCCAACCAGACTGCGCGGGCGACCGACGATATTGCGGGCAAGATCGCGGCGATCCAGTCCGCGACGCGCGGCACGGTCGAAACCAATGCCTCGATCCGCAACACCGTCCAGGAAGTTCAGGCCAGCGCCGACCGCATCCGCGGCGCGATGGAGGTTCAGGCGCAGACGGTGACGGCAATCACTGCCGCAGTCGATGAGACCGCGCTGGCGGCCGACTCGATGTCCGCCACGATCGGCGCGATCCGCGAGGACACCGAAAGCGTCGCCAGCGATATCGAGCGGGTCGGCCAGGGCTTTGCCGCACTCGATGCCGAATTGGGCGCACTCAAGAACAGCGCGGGCGAATTCGTCGCAAAAGTCGCTGCATGATGGAGGGGATCAATGGCCGTAGCCAGGGAGCTTGGGCAATGGAGCGGCGACGATCGCCCCATTGCCGAGCGGATGCGTGACTATGACTGGGATGGTGCGATCACCACAGGCTGCGCGCGCATTGCCGAGCTGATCGGCGACGATTTCGAGACGATCGCACGCGGCTTCTGGGATCATTATCTGTCGCTGCCCGCGACGGCGCATATCCGCAGCTATTTCGTAGGCGCGCGGCTCGATGAGCAGATCGTCCTCAGCACGCGCTACACGCGCATCAAATATTCGCGTCCATTCGACAGCGAATGGGTCGAAATGGCCGGCAAGCATGCCGAAGACTCGCACCGTGCGCGGATTCCGTTGCCCGCCTTGCTCTCCGCCTTTGCCTTTGCCCATGGGCGGACGTTCGAGATCTTGGGCAATCGCCTGCCAGACGATGTCGCTGCATTCCGCCAGTTGAGCGATGTCGCGACCCGCATGTCGATGCTGGAAGCGGATTTCATGGCCTCGCGGCTGGGTATCCGCGATGCCGAACTCGCCCGGCGCGCGCGTCAGGGCCAGTCGGACCGCTTTCGCGCCGATATCGCGGGCACGATCGACATGACCAGCACGCTGGGCGCGCGGGTGCGCGATCAGGCGCGCGGCGCGGCCAATGCGGCGCGCGGGATGCAGGGCAAGACCAACGAAGTCGCCGCCGCCGCCGAGCAATCGGCGATGGCGATGCGTGAGGCGGCGTCGACCTCTGCGGGCCTGATCCGCGCGATCGAGGATGTGCGCGCCGAGGTCGAGGTCGCGGGAGATGTTGCCCAGCGCGCCAGCCGCCATGCGAGCGAAGCGGTGATGATGAGCGCCACGTTGGCGGGCCATGCCCAGTCGATCGAATCGATCCTGGGCCTGATCCGTGAAATCGCCGGGCAGACCAATTTGCTCGCGCTGAATGCGACGATCGAGGCGGCGCGGGCGGGAGATGCCGGGCGCGGCTTTGCCGTGGTGGCGCAGGAGGTGAAGAGCCTTGCCAGCCAGACCGCGCGCGCGACCGATGATATCGCCGCCAAGATCGCCGCGATCCAGGCAGCGACCGACCAGACGGTGGCCACCAATACCACGATCCGCGCCACGGTGAGCGAGGTGCAGGCGAGCGCCGACCGCATCCGCGACGCGATGGCGATGCAGGCGCAGACGGTCACCGCGATTACTGCGGCGGTCGACGAAACCGCGCTGGCGGCGGATTCGATGTCCGCAACGATCGGCGCGATTCGTGAGGACAGCCATGCGGTGGCGGGCGAGATCGACTCGCTGGAACACGCGTTCGGCGAGATCGACGAACGGCTCGGCCAGCTCAGCGATGCGGCGACCAGCTTCTCGGCCAGCGTGGCCGCGTAAACTTCCTAATCCCCCTCCCGCTTGCGGGAGGGGCTAGGGGAGGGCCTGTCCACACGGAGAGCAGCCGGTTGTGACAGGCCCTCCCCCGACCCCTCCCGCAAGCGGGAGGGGGGGACTTGATCGGGGGTGACGAAGCGGGGCGTTGCGACTAACCGGGTCGCCATGACGACCCATATCCTAGTCACCGGCGCCAGCCGCGGCATCGGTGCCGCAATCCTCTCCAGCTTTGACGGTCGTGACGTGCGCGCGGTCGGGCAGGGGACGGCGAGCGGCATTCCTGCCGACTTCACCGACCCCGCGGCCCCCGCCGCCCTGTGGCAGGCCGCGCTCGACGAGCTCGACGGGCGGATCGACGTGCTGGTCAACAATGCTGGGATTTTCGAAGCGGCATCGATCGACCTCGACGATGATGCGTGGCTCGCCGCGTGGGAGCGGACGATGCAGGTCAATCTGACCGCCGCGGCCCAGCTCAGCCGTTTTGCCGTGAAGCACTGGCAGGAGCGCGGAGAAGGTGGTCGTCTGGTCAATATCGCCAGCCGCGCCGCCTATCGCGGCGATTCCCCCGCGCACTGGCACTATGCCGCGTCGAAGGCGGGCATGATCGGCATGACGAAGAGCATTGCGCGCGGCTATGCGAAGGAAGGCATCCTCGCCTTCGCCATCTGCCCCGGCTTCACTATGACCGGTATGGCTGAAGACTATCTCGCGAGCCGCGGCGGCGACAAATTGCTCGCCGACATCCCGCTCGGCCGTGTCGCGATGCCCGATGAGGTCGCGACCATGGCCCGTTTCTGCGTGCTGGAGGCCCCGGCGTCGATGACCGGCGCGGTGCTCGACGTGAACGGGGCGAGCTATGTCCGTTAAGGGCGCGCTGCTGGCCGTAGCGCTCGGCGGATGTGCGGCGGCGGCGCCCGTTCCGCAGGCAGGCGCGCCCGCGGGGGCGGTGTCCGGCAAGGAGCATGTCGCGCAATGCAAGGACCGCGACGGGTGGAGCGATGCGGCGCCGCCGGTGCAGGTTTACGCCAATGTCTGGCAGGTCGGCACCTGCGGCATCGTCGCGCTGCTGGTCACATCGGACGCGGGCCATATCCTGATCGACGCCGCGACGGATGAGGCTGCACCCGGCATCGCGCGCAATATCGAGCGGCTGGGGTTCAAGCTGTCCGACGTGAAGATCATCCTCAACGGGCATGAGCATCTCGACCATGCCGGCGGGATCGCCGCGCTCCAGCGGATGACCGGCGCGCGCCTGCTCGCCCGTGCGCCCGCCCGTGCTGCGCTGGAAAGTGGCGAGGCGTCGGCGGACGATCCGCAGCTCGGCATGAACCCGAAATTCCCCGGCGCGCATGTCGATGGCATTGTCGCGGACGGAGAGGTCGTGCGGGTCGGCCCGCTCGCGCTGACCGCCCATGCGACGCCCGGTCATACGCCGGGATCGACCAGCTGGTCGTGGCGCAGCTGCGCGGGCGCAGAGTGCCGCAATATCGTCTATGCCGACAGCATCAGCGCGCTGTCCAACGACAGCTACCGCTTCGCCGACCACCCCACCTATGTCGCCGCCTTCCGCGCCGGGCTTGACCGGCTGGCGGGGCTGAAGTGCGACATTCTGATCACCCCACACCCCGGCGCGAGCGACTTCCACGCGCGCCTCGCCGGCACAGCGCCGCTGATCGATGCGAAGGCATGCGCCAACTATGCCGCCGGAGGACGCGCGCGGCTGGATGCACGGCTGGCGAAGGAACAGACACAATGACCAGCTGGAAACTGACCCTGCCCTGCACCCGCGACGAGGCCGAGGCGATCGATTTCGAGGGGGCGGAGCTGCTCGGCATCGACCCCGCGCCGGTGCTGCTGACCAGCGAGACGATTCCCGACGATCCGCTCGCTTGGCAGCTCGAAGCCTATTTCGAGGCCAAGCCAGGCAAGGCGGAGATCGCCGCCATCCGCACGCTGGTGCCGAGCGCGAAGAAGGCGAAGGAGGTCATCGCGCAGATCCCGGACGAGGATTGGGTGACGCTAAGCCAGCAGGGGATCGCGCCGGTTCATGCCGGGCGCTTCTATGTCCATACCTCGACCAATCGCGGGGACGTGCCGGTTGGCGCGAAGACGTTTCAGATCGAGGCGAGCCGCGCCTTCGGCACCGGCACGCATGAGACCACCGCCGGGTGCCTGCGCACGCTCGACGCGATGCGGACGCGGGGCGAGCGGGTCGACAATCTCATCGACATCGGCACCGGCACCGGTCTGCTCGCCTTTGCCGCGATGCATTTGTGGCCCCGCGCCTATGCCACCGCATCGGACATCGATCCGGTGTCGGTCGAGGTGACGGCGGAGAATGCCGCGATCAACGGCGTGCCGCTCGGCGTGATGCAGGGGCAGCTCGCGCTCGCCGCGGCGGCGGGGCTGGAGCATCCGCTGCTCACCGGCCGCGCGCCCTATGACCTGGTCATCGCCAATGTCCTCGCCGGCCCGCTGATCGAACTCGCGCCGAGCATCAGCGCGGTGCTGGCGGAGGGCGGGACGCTGATCCTGGCCGGCTTGCTGGAGACGCAGGCGGAGCGGGTCGCGGGTGCGTATCGTCGGCACGGCCTGCGGCTAGCGGGCAAGACGCCGATGGGCGACTGGCCGACGCTGCGGCTGCGCAAGCGCACGCGCTATGGCTGGGGCCGCACGACGCGACCGGGACCGGACGGACAGGGGCTCGCGCCGGGGTTCGGGAGCTGGTGACGGTCAGGGCTTGCTGAGCGTTGGCTCGCCATAGGTCATGAACATCAGCGTGCTGCCGGTCGGCGCGCGATAGGCCCCTTGTGCGCCGCCGAGGTGCATGGCGAGGCCGGTGAGCTCCCACCCATCCTCCTCGCTCGCCTCGATCATTCGGGTCGTGAGGGCTTCCAGGCCCTGAGCTTCGCCAAAATCGCGAACACGCTGCGCCGCGCCGCGCACCGCTTCGGGCACGGAGGGATGATCCCAACCCCATAGAAACGTACCGTCAGCAGTGTTCAGCGTGCCGACGACTTCGACCGGCGCGGTGATCGTCCAGCCCTTTTGATTGGTGAAGATGATCGTGCCCGCTTCGAGGTCGACATCCCAACGCGCCGCATCGGCCCCCCAGGTCGCGACATGGGCGCTGGTCTTCATCTCCAGCTCGGCGCGGGCGCGTTCGAAAACGGCATCGATTTCGGTGTCGCTCAGACCTGCGGCATAAACGGGAAGTTCGGTATCGCGCGTACCCTTCGCAGCGGCGCCATTGCCGAACAATTTCGTGAACAGTCCTGCCATTCCCCACCCCCGTCACAATGTCCCGGTCGATTTAGCCATCCCGCCCCCGCGCATAGTCCTGAGTCCCGAGCGTAATCACCCGGTCGTCCGGCTCGATCGCGGCAATCGCGATATCCGGCTGGGCCAGAATCTCGTCGTAGAGCGGGGCGAAGTCGGTTTCGATCGTCACCCGCAGCAGCTCGTCAAAGCTGGGGATGACGAAGTAGTTCTGCTGGAAATCGTCGATGCGATACTCCGTCCGCATCACGCGTTTCAGGTCAAAGCCGATCCGGTTCGGGCTGTCGCTGTCGAGTGCGAAGCGGCTTTCGCCATAGCTGGACACGATCCCCGCGCCATAAATGCGCAGGTCGTCATCCTCCTGGATTAGCCCGAACTCGACCGTGTACCAGTAGAGGCGCGAGAGCTGCTTGAGCGCGCCATGTTCCAGCGCGCGCAGGCCGCCGCGGCCATAGGCCTCCATATAATCGGCGAACACCGGGTCGGCGAGCAGCGGGACATGGCCGAACACGTCGTGGAAGACGTCGGGTTCCTGCAGATAATCGAGCTGGTCGGCGCGGCGGATGAAATTGCCCGCGACGAAGCGGCGATTGGCCATGTGATCGAAGAACACGTCGTCGGGGACGAGGCCGGGAACGGCGACGACTTGCCAGCCGGTTGCCTTCATCAGCCGCTCGGACAGCTCCTCGAAATTGGGAATGCCGCTTTCGGACAGTTTGAGCAGGTCGAGTCCGCGCAGAAACGCCTTTGACGCGCGACCGGGCAGCAGCTTGATCTGGCGTTCGTACAGCGTGTCCCACACGGCATGGTCTTCAGCCGTGAAGGCGTCCCAATTTTGCGGGATCGTCCAATCGGTGCCCGCACCTTCCGGCGGACGTTCAAGAACATGGGTTTCACTCATCATGTCCGCAGCATAGCATGACGATACGACACGCGGAACCGAGGGGTTTGCCGGAGATTGTGTCGGCGAGGAGTGATGCGATGCCCGTGAATCTCGACGCCAAGGCGCCACCCGCCTCCGCGCTGCTTGCCGAATGGCCGCGCGCTGCGCTGTCGGTGGGGGCGCTGCCCTTTGCGTGGAAGGAGTTGCTTGCCGAGCCGCGCGGTGATGGGCGGCCGGTGATGACGTTGCCGGGACTGGTCAACAGCGACATGAGCAACATCGTCATGCGCCGCTATCTCGATGCGCTCGGCTATCGCGCGTATCCTTGGGCATTGGGGCGTAATTTCGGCGCGCGCGCGATCGGGGCGGAGGGCGAGCGCCTGTTCGAGCGGATCGCGCAGGTCCATGCGGAAACCGGGGAAACGGTGACCCTGGTCGGCGTCTCGCTCGGCGGGATCATGGCGCGGATCGCGGCGCATCGCCATCCAGAGCTGGTGCGTGAGGTGATTACGGTCAGCTCGCCCTTCGCCGGCCTGCCCACCGCGACCAATGTCTGGCGGGTGTTCGAGCTGGTCAGCGGCCAGCGCGCCGACGATCCGGCGGTGCGCGCGATGCTGGAGGAGGCGTCATCGCCCTTGCCGGTCCCGGCGACCGCGATCTGGAGCGCGAGCGACGGGCTGGTCAACGGCGCGATCTGTCACGAGCCGGACTGCGAAACGGCCCGATCGATCGAAGTCGATTCGAGCCATTTGTGGGTGCAGATGAAGCCGCAGGTGCTGCGCGCGATTGCGCAGACATTGGGACGGACTGCGACCGCCGCATAGCGCAGCGCTAGCGCATCAATCGCAGTCGTCGGGATCCTTGCGGCACTTTTCGTCCTGCTTCTTGCGCTCGCGGCCTTCCTTGGCCTCTTTCTCGCGCATCTTGCGGCCGTAATTGCGGTCGGCTTCGTCCTGGCTGGTGGTCGCCCAGTCGGCAGCCTTGCCCACGACCTTCACCGGCGCGGTGACGACGTCAAACGCGGTCTTGGCGACGCAGCCGCCCGACAGCAGCGGCAGAACCGCGACAGCAACAATCAAGTTCTTGCGCATCGCGCGGTCCCTCATTCAGCCGGACGGCGGGAGTGCCGGTCGCGTGCCTCGACCCCGGCATAAGGGTAATCGGTGAATAAACCATCCACACCGGCATCGAGGAATCGCGCAATTTCAGCGGCCATGTCGCCATGTCCGGCCGGGTTGATCCCCTTGCGCAGGCGCGAGGGCAGGAAGTAATTTTCGGCACGGAAGGTCCAGGGGTGAACCTTCAGCCCCACGCCATGCGCGTCGGCGACCAGCGCGAAGACGGTGCCGTCGCCCGCGACCACCATATCCTTGTGCGGCCCGATCCCGGCGGCATAGGCCGCGATCGCCTTCAGCCCGTCGGCCGTCGCCATCGCTGCGTAGCTGGGGTGCGCCTTGTCCGCCGGGCCGCCCTCGGCCGCCATCAGCTGGATCAGCTTGACCGGGGTCAGTTGCTTCAGCGCCTTGAGATTATTCACCTCGAACGACTGGATGAACACCGGCGCATCGGCGTGGTCCCAGCCTGCGGCCTTCAGCTCCGCGACCAGCAGCGCTTCCATCGGCAGGCCGATCGACGCGAAATAGCTGGGGTGCTTGGTTTCGGGATAGATGCCGATGGTGCGGCCGGTCTTCGCGGTCGCGGCCTTGGCCAGCGCGATGATCTCGCGCAGCGTCGGCACCTCGAACTGGCCGTCATATTTGGTGTTGCCCCGGCGCAGCAGCGGCAGCCGCTCCTTCGCGCGCAGCGTCTTGAGTTCGGCCAGCGTGAAATCCTCGGTGAACCAGCCGGTATGGCTGGTCCCGTCGATCAGCTTGGTGCGCTTGCGGTCGGCAAATTCCTTGCGGTTCGACACATCGGTGGTGCCGGTGATGTCATTCTCGTGCCGCGCGACCAACTGGCCGTCCTTCGTCACCACCAGGTCGGGCTCGATAAAGTCTGCACCCTGCTCGATCGCGAGGGTGTAGGCGGCGAGCGTATGCTCCGGCCGCTCTCCGCTGGCGCCGCGATGCGCGATGACGATAGGCTTGGACGAGATAGCGGCCTCCTTGGCGAGTGCGGGCGTTGCAATCATGGCCAGCGCCAGTGCCGCTCGCAACATCCCTGTCATCGCCCTATCTCCACCAGTTCATTCCGGCGGCTAGGTGATTCGGATGACAATATGGAGGCACCATGGCCGATAACGACAGCGTGATCGCCGCAGCGCGCGGATGGGCGGGTGCGCGGATGGCGCTGGCGACGGTCGTCTCGACTTGGGGTTCGGCCCCGCGCCCGCGCGGCAGTCACCTGCTGGTCCATGAAGACGGGCGGTTCGAGGGATCGGTGTCGGGCGGCTGCGTCGAGGCCGACATCATGGCCGTCGCGGCAGAGGTGATCGCTGGCGCACCGTTCGCGCTGCGCCGCTATGGTGTTGCCGACGCTGCGGCGTGGGAGGTCGGGCTTCCTTGTGGTGGCGAGATTGAGGTGATGGTGCAGCCGGTTTCGCCCGAGGGGTTCGACCCGGTGCTGTTCGATGCGATTGCGCAGGCGCGCGAGGCGGGCAGGGGCCTTGCGGTCGCCACCGACCTGGCGACCGGGCGCAGCAGCCTCGACCCGCTGCCCGACGCCTTTATCAACCGCTATGAACCACCGCGCCGCTTGCTGATCGTCGGCGCGGTGCAGATCGCGCAGGTGCTAGCCGGGCTCGCGCGCGAACTTGGCATCGCGACGGTGGCAATCGACCCGCGCGGGCGGTTTCTGACGGCTGAGCGCTTCCCCGGCGTCACGCTGGACGATCGCTGGCCCGATGAGGCGGTCGCGGCGCTGCGTCCCGATGGCGCGACTGCCGTGGTGACGCTGAGCCATGATCCCAAGATCGATGATCCCGCATTGATCGCCGCGCTGAAGGGCGGGGCGGGCTATGTCGCCGCACTCGGGTCGCGCAAAAGCCATGCCGCGCGGCGCGTGCGGCTGGCCGAGGCGGGGCTGACCGCCGAGCAGATCGACCGGGTCGAGGGACCGGCGGGGATCGATATCGGCGCGGTTGGCCCGGCGGAGATTGCGTTGTCGATCGCCGCTGGCATGGTTCGGGCGCTGCACGCATGATTGCACCCGAACGTACCGCTTTGGTCCTGCTCGCTGCGGGGCGTTCGCTCCGCTTTGGCGACGTGGACAAGCTGACAGTGCCCTATCTCGGCCGCCCGCTCGGCCTGCATGTGGTGGTGGCGCTGGAGGCGATCCCGTTCTGCTCGCGGATCGGTGTGGTCGCGGGCACGGCGCTCGATCTCGCGAGCTGCGGGTACAGTGTCGTCACCAATGACGACCCTGCTGCGGGGCTCGGGCGCTCGCTCCGCCTTGGCGTGGAGGCGGCGGCGCAGCATGATCCCGATGCGGTGGTGATCGCGCTCGCCGACATGCCCCGCGTCACCGCGACGCAGATCTATCGCCTGCTCGACGACGCGCGCGGCGACGAAGCCATCGTCGCCTCCAGCGACGGCGTTATCCCGCGCCCGCCCGTGCTGTTCGGCCGCGCGCATTTCCCGGCCTTGCTCGCCGCGCGCGGCGATGTCGGTGCGCGTGATCTGGTGCGGCGCGGGCATCATATCGTCGCGCCGCCCGCCGAGCTGATCGACATCGACACGCCGGAGGATCTGGCAAAGCTGGCGCATGGCTGATCAGACGCTGGCGATCGCGCTGGGCCTGATCTCCGCCTTCACGCTGGCGCTCGCCAATATGGCGGTGAAGCGGGGGGAGGACATATTGGTCGGGCGCGCG
Organism: uncultured Alphaproteobacteria bacterium; assembly: GCA_942493255.1. Lineage (GTDB taxonomy): Bacteria > Pseudomonadota > Alphaproteobacteria > Sphingomonadales > Sphingomonadaceae > Sphingomonas. The sequence goes on from OW818683.1 coordinate 1,249,788, forward strand.
GTGCTGTCGTCGAGCGCCGCAATCGTGATCGCCCCGTTCGCGTTGATCGTGCCGTTGCCCAATGCCGCGACCTGGACTGCGCTGGCCTGGGCCGTCCCGGCGCATTTCGCCTATCAGCTGTGTCTGGTCCGGGCGATGCAGCGCGGCGACTTGAGCCTCGTCTTCCCGATCATGCGCGGCGCGGCGCCGCTGCTGACCGCCGGGTTCGCGGTGCTGGTGTTGCGTGAGCAGTTGCCGCTGATCGGCTGGGTCGGGCTGATGCTGGCTACCGGGGCGGTAATCGTGTTCGCGCTGCCCGCGCGCGGTGTGTCGATCGCCGCGCATCCGGACAAGGTGGCGCTCGGCTGGGCCTTCGCCACGGCAATCGGGGTCGCGCTGTATAACATGGCTGACGCACGCGGCGTGCGCGTCGCGCCGAGCCCGTTTACCTATATCGTGTGGCTGTTCATGCTCGATAGCGTGTGCATCACGACCACCGCCCTGCTGCTGCGCCGCCGTGCGCTGGCGCAGGCGGTGCAGGCGACGTGGAAGCACGGTGTCGCGGCGGGGGCGCTGTCGAGCGTCTCGTTCGGTTCGGCGCTCTACGCCTTCTCGCTGATGGAGGTCGCGAAGGTGTCGGCGCTGCGCGAAACGGCGGTGGTGTGGGCGGCGCTGATGGGCGCGTGGATGCTCGGCGAAGGATTCGGCGCACGGCGGATCGTCGCGGCCATCGTGCTGGCGGGTGGGTTGGTCCTGCTCCAGTTCAGCTAGTGATAAACGCCTCCCCCGAGACAAGCTCAGGGGAGGGATGCGTCACTCGTGCCGCAGCGCGTCGATCGGGTTGAGACTCGCCGCGCGGCGTGCCGGGAAATATCCGAACACCACCCCGATCCCCGCCGCGATGGCAAAGGCGATGATGTTGATCTGAAGGTCGAACGTCCACGGCACCTGCATCAACGGCGTCAGCGCGGCGACCGCCACCTGCGCCACCAGCAGCCCCATGATCCCGCCCAGCATCGACAGCACGATCGCCTCGACCAGGAATTGCATCAGCACCTCGCGCGCCACCGCGCCGATCGCGAGGCGGATGCCGATCTCGCGCGTCCGCTCGGTCACGCTGACCAGCATGATGTTCATGATGCCGATCCCGCCGACGATCAGGCTGATCGCCGCGACCGTCGCGACGATGCTGGTCAGCAACTGGGTGGTGCCGGTCAGCGTCGCGCTGATCTGCGCGGTGTCGAAGATGTTGAAATTGTCCTGCTCGCCCGCCTCGATCCCGCGCCGTTCGCGCAACAGGTCGCTCAGCGACGCCTGTACCGCGCCGGTATCATAGGCGCTGTCGACGCCGACCAGCATCAGCCGGATGTCGCGATTGCCTGAAAAGCGCCGCTGGACGGTCTTGATCGGCATGATCACGACATCGTCCTGATCGCCACCAAAGCCCGCCTGACCGCGCGTCGAGAGCGTGCCGATCACGTCGCACGATACATCGTTGATCCGGATCCGCCGCCCGATCGCCTCGCCGCCGCGGAACAGGTTCTGGCGCACGGTATTGCCGATGATGCACACCGCCTTGCCCGCCGCTTCCTCCGCCGGAGAGAAAGTCCGCCCGCCCGTCAGCGGCCAGGGCTGGACCTGGAAAAAGGCGTTGGTGGTGCCGTTGATCGTCGTCGACCAGTTCGCGCCGTTATAGATCGCGGTGCCGGTCGCCTGCGCCTGCGGAGCGACGGCGGTGACGCCGGCGATCTGTTCGCTGATCGCCTCGACATCCTGCTGCTCGAAATCGGGCGGACGCGGCCCGCCGCCGCCGCGGCCAAAGCCCTGGCCCGGGCGGACCTGGAGGATGTTGGTGCCGAGGCTGGCGATCTGTTGCTGGACCGCTGCGGTCGTCGCATTGCCGAGCGTGACCATCGCCACCACCGCAGCAACGCCGATGATGATGCCCAGCGTCGTGAGGAACGAGCGCAACTTGTGGCGCAGGATCGACCGGATCGCGAGGGTGAAGGTGGTGCCGAGCATCAGGCGTGAACCCCCGCCTTCAGGCCCGTCTCGACCCGCTCGACCAGCCCGTCCTTGAAGTGGACGATGGTCCGCGCGAACGCCGCCATCTCCGATTCATGCGTGACCATCAGGACGGTGATGTCGCTGTCCTTGTTGAGGCCGGTCAGCAATTGCATGATCTCCACCGACCGTTCCGAATCGAGGTTGCCGGTCGGCTCGTCGGCGAGCAGCACCGCCGGACTGGTGACGATCGCGCGGGCGATGGCGACGCGCTGCTGCTGGCCGCCTGACAGTTCGGCGGGGGTGTGGTCCCACCATTTGTCGAGCCCTACCTTCTCCAGCGCCGCCATGCCGAGCATGTGCCGCGTCTTCTTGTCCTCACCGCGATAGAGCAGGGGCAGTTCGACATTCTCCAGCGCGCTGGTGCGGCTGAGCAGGTTGAACCCCTGGAACACGAAGCCGAGATAGCGGCGGCGCAGCAACGCGCGCTGGTCGCGGTCGAGCGTTTCGACATGGACATTCTTGAACAGGAACTCGCCTGCGCTCGGTACATCGAGGCAGCCGAGGATGTTCATCGTCGTCGACTTGCCCGAGCCCGACGGCCCCATCACCGCGACGAAATCGCCCTGTTCGATGTCGAGGTCGATGCCCTTGAGCGCCTGAAACGCGGTCGGCCCCTCGCCATAGGTCTTGGTGACGCCGCGCAGGCGGATGATCGGATCAGCCACCCGACGCCCCCGCCTTGCGCTGGCCGCCGCCGGAGCCGCCGCCCGAGCGCTTGGCGCTCCCGCCGCTGTCACCCGAAAACTGGCCGGTGATGACTTCCATGCCGGGCTTGAGGTTGCCGGACAGGATTTCTGTCACCTGCCCGTTGGTGTCGCCAGTGGTCACCTCGATCGGCTGGGGCTGGCCGTCTTCGCCTTTCACATAGACGGTCTGCTTGGCACCGCGCTGGATCGTTGCGGACTTCTCATTGTCCCCGCCCCGGCGCCGACGCCCCGGTACCAGCGCACCGGCCATGCCGCCGCCCTTTGTTGCTTCCTGGCCGCCCGCGCTGGGGGTAAAGCGCAGCGCCGCGTTGGGAACGAGCAGGACATTGTCCTTCTGCAGGGTGATGATCTCCGCCGTCGCGGTCATGCCGGGACGCAGCTTCTGCTCCGGATTGGCGACCGACAGGGTCGCGGCGTAGGAAACGACCTGCGCCGTCGTGCTGGTCGTCGTGGTGCTCGCCTGCGCTGACAGGTTGGAGCCGACATCGACGCGCTGGATGATTGCGGGGAAGGTGTCGCCGGGGAAGGCATCGACGGTGAAGCTCGCCTTTTGCCCCTGCTTGACCTGCCCGACATCGGCCTCGTCGATCGCGACTTCCAGCTCCATCGCGCTCAGATCCTCGGCGATCACGAACAGGGTCGGGGTGTTGAACGATGCCGCGACGGTCTGGCCCGGCTCGACCTGCCGCGCCAGCACCACGCCGTTGACGGGCGAGCGGATGATCGCCTTGTTCCGCTGGGTGGTCGCAGAGCGCAGCGCGGCCTGTTGCGAGGTGACCTGCGCCTGGCTGGCGCGCACCGTTGCGGCCGCGCGCGTCACGGCGGCGCGGGCATTGTCGAGTTCGGTCTTGGCCGGCACGCGGCCGCCCGACAGGCGGCTGACTTCCTCAAACCGGGCGAGTTGGCTGCGTGCCTCGGTCAGCGTCGCCTGATTCTGCGCGACGGTCGCCTGCGCTGCGGCGACCGATGCCTGCGCCTGGGTGATCGCATCGTCGAGCCGCTCGGGGTCGATCAGCGCGAGCGGCTGGCCCGCGGTCACCCGGTCGTTGACGTCGACCAGCACGCGATTGACCAGACCCGACAATTCCGAACCGACCTGAACCTGATTGGTCGGGGCGAGCTTGCCGGTCGCGGAGACGGTGACGGTCAGCGATCCCTTCTCGACCGCGCGCGTCGCATAACCCGCTTCCTCGGTTCCGCCGAACATCTTCCACGCGCCGAACAGGGCGGCGACGACGACCAGCGCCAGAGCAATCCATTTGGCGTAGCGTTGCCATGCCGGGGTCGTCTTGCCGCCGAGAAACTCGTCGATCTTGGGATTTGCAGCGTCGGCCATCAATTGCTTCCGGTCGTTTCGGGGGCGGTGGGGGTAGCGGGCGGCGGGGGCGCGACGCTGTCGGGGGTCGGCGCGGCGCTGGCATCCCAGCCGCCGCCGAGCGCGAGATAGAGCTGGATCAGCGCTGATGCCTTGTCCGACCGCGTCTGATTGAGCCCGTTGCGCGCGGAGATCAGCGACGCCTCTGACTGGCTGAGCGTCAGGAAATCGGCGAGGCCGGCGCGGTAGGAGCTGCGCGACAGGATCGCGCTGTTGTTCGCGGCATCCAGCGCGATGACGAACTCGCGTTCCCGCGCCTGTGCGGTCTGGAGCGCGACGACCGCATTCTCGACCTCTTCGATGCCGATCAGCACGGTCTGCTTATAGGCGTAGAAGGCACCATCCGCCGCCGCCTGCGCCGATCGCACCTGCGCGCGGGTGCGCCCGGCGTCGAAGATCGTCTGGGCGATATTGGCGAACAGCCGGCCGGTGATCACGTCGAACAGGCCGCCGATATTGCCCGCGCCCGCATCGATGCTGCCACCAAGCGAGAGCTGCGGATAAAGCTGCGCCTGCGACACGCCGATCTGCGCGACGGCGGCGGCGAGGTTGCGTTCGGCCAGCCGCACATCGGGGCGCTGACGCAGCGTATCGGCCGGGATGCCGACCGCGATCCGCTCCGGCCCCTGCGGGATCGGGCGCATCGCCTCCATCTGTGCCTTGAGCGCGCCCGGCGCTTGTCCCGTCAGCACGCCGAGGCGCGAGACGGCGCTGTTATAGCTTGCCTCAATCGACGGGATCGACGCGGCGGTCTGTGCGCGGGTGGCGCGCGCCTGTTCCTGATCAAGCGAGGAGACGAGGCCCGCCTGCACGCGGAAGCCCGCAATCTCCAGATTATCGTCCTGAATGGTCAGGCTCTCCCGCGCATTGGCAAGCTGCGCCTGACCGGCGCGGGCGAGGATGTAGTTGCGTGCGATCTCACCCTGGATCGACACCAACGTCGCGGCACAGCTGTAGCCCGATGCCTCCAGCTGCGCGCGGCTCGCCTCGACCCCGCGGCGCACACCGCCGAACAGGTCGAGTTGATAGTTCACGTCGCCGCCGAGCGAGAAGCTGGAGCTGCCGCCCTGCGACACGCTGGTGATGGTGCCGTCGGGCAGGGTGACCTGCGTGCTCGTGCCACGGATCGGCTCGCTCCGCGACGCGCCGCCGCTTGCGCTGACCGAGGGGAGCAGCGATGCGCGCGATTGGACCAGTGCTTCGCGCGCCTGACGCAGCCGGGTGACCGCCTGAGCCACATCCAGATTCTGCGTCGCCGCCTGCTCGACCAGCCCGGTCAGCATCGGGTCATTGAATGTGGTCCACCAGCGTTGCAGGTCGGCCTGCGCCTGCTGGTCCGCCGCGACCGAGAAAGCGGGCGGGACGCCTAGCTGGGCAGCGGTGCCGGGGCGGTAGTCGGGGCCTGCCGCACAGCCGGCAAGCGGGAGCGCGGCCATGCCGAGGATCAGGAAGGGGCGAACGATCATGCCCCGAAAATGGCCAGCACCGCTCGGCCCGTCCACCAAAAGAGTGTCGCAAATTGTACGCATCGCGTTGGAACACGCGCGAAACGATTTGGTTGCGGTGAGCCCCATGCAGATTTCCGGGCGCGTCGTCGCCAGCGCCTTGACCCATGCCGAGGCGCGGTCGAAACGTGCATCATGCGCATCGAACTGGTCCAGGCCGACATCACCAAAATTGCCGTCGACGCCATCGTCAACGCGGCAAACAGCTCGTTGTTGGGAGGGGGAGGCGTGGATGGCGCGATCCATCGTGCGGCTGGACCTGGGCTATTGGAGGAATGCCGGAAGCTCTACTCCCTGGGCGGCTGCAAGACCGGCGATGCGAAGATCACAGGGGGCTATCTGCTTCCCGCGCGATACATTATCCATACGGTTGGCCCGGTGTGGCAGGGCGGGGCGAAGGGAGAGGCTGAGCTTCTTGCCCGCTGCTACCGGCGCTGCTTCGAAATCGCTGCAGAGAGAGGGATCACAAGCATCGCATTTCCTGCGATCAGTTGTGGCGTATTTCGCTATCCCATTGATCAGGCGGCGATGATCGCGGTGCGCGAAAGTCGTACAGCGATCAACGAGCGAACAGATCTACACGTTACCTTGGTCGCCTACGCCACTGATATCCACCACGCGATTGAGGCGGCTCTAGTTTAGCCAGAGCCAGATGCCGGCCGGCATATTGGCCAGCGGCAGATGCGCCCAGGTCGCGCCGAGCCACAGGAAGGTGCCCCCGACCAGCGCGATCGTGCCGGGCCATGCTGCTGCGCCCTGCGCGCGGCCCTGTGCGATGGCGACGAAGGGCCAATAGCTCGTCACATCCTGCCAGCGCGGCCAGAAATCGGGCTGGAGCCGGCGCTTCTTGCCGTCCTGCAACGCCGCGCCGACCAGCGCGAGCAGGCCGATGCTGGACGCCAGCACGATCTGCGCGGGTTGCGGGAAGACGAGGATATGCGCGAGCGCCCACAGGCCAAAGCTCCACATCATCGGATGGCGGGTGATTGCGAACACGCCGCGCGGGCGCGGGACGGCTTTGGGTTTACTGGTCGGGTCGGGGAGAGCGGGGTTGCCGATCAGTGATCCGATCAGCAGCACCGATGCAAGGAACATGATCGCGCTGGCGACCGCCCACAGACCATCACCGACCGCCCAGAGCGGCGCGTCATCCGGCATCCGCCCGTAGACATGCGCCATCCAGCCCAATGTGGCGAAGGCGACCAGCGAGTAGATCCCAAGAAAAAGCCGCTCGCCGACAGCGTCGACCAGCGGCTTTCGCAAGGGGTGGGAGAGGAGGAAATGGGTCCCCAGAAACGCCGCACAGGCCGCGATCAGAATACCCATTTTCCCCTCCCGATTTCAGGCGATCAGCGCGTCTCGTCCTTGATGTGGATGCCCGGCGCCTGCGGCTCGGCGAGTTCCGCCTGGCCCGCCAGATCGTCGTCCTTCAGCGTGTCGAGGTGCATCAGCTTCTTGACCAGCGGCGAGATCAGCACGACCGCGACGCCAAAGCCGATCGCGACCCAGCCTACCGTCGAATAGACGTCGAGCACGACCGCCTTGTTCGCACCTTCGCCCGCCGCCGCCTCGGACCCCGTCGCCGCCGCGATCAGGCCCGCGGCGAAGTTGCCGGTTGCCGATGCGAAGAACCAGGTGCCCATGATCAGGCTCGCCATATGCGCAGGGGCCAGGCGGTTCATTGCGCTGAGGCCGACCGGCGACAGGCACAGCTCACCGGTGGTGTGCAGCAGGTAGATCAGGAAGATGAAGATGACCGGGGTCAGATTCTCCATGCCCGCTGCCTGCGAACCCCAGACGAGGACGAGGAAGCCAAGGCCAAGCTGAAGCATCGCCAGGCCGAACTTGGCTGGGGTCGAAGGCTCGAGCCCGCGACGGCCAAGATAGGTCCATGCCGCAGCGAACAGCGGAGCGAGCAGCACGATGTAGATCGCGTTGATCGACTGGAACATCGATGCCGGGACGCCCGCACGATCGACATAGCGATCGGTGAACAGGTTGAGCGACGAGCCCGCCTGTTCGAACAATGCCCAGAACAGGATCGAGCCGAGGATCAGGAACATCGCCGCGAAGATGCGGTCGCGCGCCTCGCGGTCGAGCTTCACGACAGCCGTGAACAGGACATAGCCGACGAGCAGCGCGCCCGCGACCATCAGCAGCCAGCCGATCACCGCCTGATACTGGATCAGCTGCCAGATGCCGACCACGGCGGCGACGCCGATCAAGTAAAGCAGCCATTCGAACTTGATGCCGAGCACCGACTTTTTGAGCGCTTCGGCATCGGGGGCTTCGCCCTTGCCCATCAGCAGCGGCTTGCCGATCACGAACACGATCAGGCCGAGCAGCATGCCGACGCCCGCCGCGCCAAAGCCGTAGCTCCAGCCATAGGTCTGGCCGAGATAGCCGCAGAGCAGCGAGCCAAGCGCCGCGCCGAGGTTAATCCCCATGTAGAAGATCGTATACGCGCCATCGCGCCGCACGTCGGTGCGCGGATAGAGCTGGCCCACGATCACCGAGATATTGGCTTTCAGGAAGCCCGAGCCGACGATGATGAAGGACAAAGCGAGCCAGAAGATGTTGAGCGCACCGCTATCGGTCCCGCCATCACCCTCGAACCCCATCAGGAAGTGGCCGAAGGTCAGCAGCACCGCGCCGTACAGCACCGCCTTGCGCTGACCCAGATAGCGGTCGGCGAGATACCCGCCGAGCACCGGGGTGATGTACACCAATGCGGTGTATGCGCCGTAGATGACGCCCGATTTTTCGTCCGAAAACAGCCAGTGCTGGGTCAGGTAGAAGATCAGCAGCGCGCGCATGCCGTAGTAGGAAAACCGCTCCCACATTTCGGCGAAGAACAGAATGAACAGGCCGAGCGGGTGACCCAACAAGGTCCGCTCGCCGCCCGCTGCGGCTGCTGATGTGTGCGCCATCGGCACGAAACTCCCTGACATTTATTGGCTCTGTGGCCGGATGGCGGGGAGACTAGCGGCGAAAACCGGCATGTGAAGCATGATTGTTACAGCGGAAACCGTGATCGGCTCGGCTTGGCCCATTGCGACTCGCTCGCAATGGCCCTTTGCGGCGCTGGATCGGCGCGCTAACGGGTTGGAATGACCTTCAACGACACCACCACCCCGCTTTCGCTTCTGCGCACCCGCCGTTCGGGCAAGGCGCGCGATCTGGTTGCGCCCGGCCCGGATGCGGCGCAGCTGCGCGAGATCCTCGAGATCGCCGCACGCACGCCCGACCACGGCAAGCTCGCCCCGTGGCGCTTCGTGGTGGTGCCGCAGGAAGCGCGTGATGCCTTTGCCGCGGCGCTGGTCGATGCCTATCGCGCCGAGCGTCCCACCGCCGCGCGGCTGGAGATCGAGGCGATGGAACAGTTCGCGCGGCAATCGCCGACGCTGGTGGTCGTCCTCTATTCGCCAAAGGTCGGCAGCCACATCCCGCTGTGGGAACAGGAATTGTCGGTCGGCGCGGCGACGATGAACCTGCTGCACGCCGCGCATGCGATGGGGTTCGCGGGCAACTGGCTCACCGGCTGGGCCACGTTCAGCGATGCGGTGCGCGACCTGTTCGGCGCGGCGCCCGAGCGGATTGCGGGATTCATCTATATCGGTACCCAGTCCAAGCCGCTGGAGGAGCGCCCCCGGCCCGATCTCGACGCAATCGTGTCGAATTGGGTAGGTTGAGCGTCAGATGGTTTCAGTAGAAACCCTATTGGGTCTGGAACTTGTCTGCCCCATGCTGTATTAAGTCACCATGACAGCGCTCGAACATGAAGACAGCCCGGTTTACCTGAAGCTGCGTGCGACGATCGCGACGGCGATCCTGCGCGGCGAATACCGGGCGGGGGATCAATTGCCATCGGTGCGCGCACTTGCCGCCGAACATGGCGCCAATCCGCTGACCGTGGCCAAGGCCTATCAGAGCTTTCAGGACGACGGCTATGTCGAGGTGCGCCGCGGCGTCGGCATGTTCGTCCTGCCCGGCGCAGTCGAACGGCTGAAACTGGCCGAGCGCGACCGCTTCCTCACCGGCTATTGGCCCAAGGTCCGCGACCATATCGCGCTGCTCGGCCTTAGCGCCCACGAACTGCTGGACCGCGAGATCGCCTGACCCGGCTGGGCGCGGCAATGCACCCGCTTCTGCGCCATGAATGGGCGGTGGTGCGAGGCGAAGCTGCCCTGGCGCTGCCCGGCTGGCGCGACTGGCTTTTGCTCGCCGTCATGGCGGCGCTGGCGTTGGCCCTATTCATCGGATCGGATGCTGCCGCCGCGTTGCTCGATGACCGGGTCGCGGCGCCTGTCGGCGCGGTTGCGGGATGGGCCAGCGTGCGCGCGGTCAGGCGGCGACTCGACCATCTGGTGCGCGAATCGGTGATCGTTTCGGCTGCGCTGAGTCCGGCGGGGCGGTGGCACTATGCCGTTGCGGTCCTGCTCGGCGTGGCGCTGATGCTGGCAGCTGTCGGCGCGCTCGCCGGTCCGTGGTCGATCCCAACAATGCTCGCCGGATTGGCGGCGGGGGCGATCGCTGCAGCTTTGCTGCCCTTGCGCTTGGTTTCTCTACGGAGGCTCGCGAAGCCGCTGCGCCGCGAGGCCCGGACGCTGACGCCCGCAGATGCGGTCAGCGGATATCAGGTCTTCGCCAGCCATCCGCGCTGGCGGATGGTCGTGCCGCTGGTCGCGGCAATCGCGAGCGTCGCGCTCGCCATAGTGCTCCCGACCGATTGGAACCCCACGCTGCGCCTCGCCATTCCGGCAGGGTCAGTCGGGCTGGCGATGCTCACGTTCACCCGTGTCGATGCCGAGTGTGTCGTGTTTCTGGCGCGGGCGGGGCATGGGGCGTGGCGCAGCGCGGGTCTGCATCTGGGTTTAGCGTCGCGCTATGTGGCGATCCTCCTGCCGCTCCTGCTCCTGTGCGCGCCGCACGTCTTCTGGCCCTGTGCGGGTGTGATCGTCGCGGTCGCCGTGTTCACGCTGCTGCGGGTGTGGAGCTTTCGCGCCTATTCGAAGCGGTTTGCCGACATGATCCTTCTGTTCGGCGCGGTCGGTGGCGCGGTGCTTGGGGCGAGCTTCCCGCCGCTGCTCGTGCCATTTGTGGTGATTGCGGGGATCGCATTGCTCCGCCGTGCGACGCGCGCCACCTGGAGCATGGCATGACCGAAGCGCTCGGCACGACGACGCTGTCGGTGATGCGCGACGGGGTGCTGGCTGTCCGCGACATCTCGCTGTCGATCGAACGGGGCCGCTGGTTCGGGCTGATCGGCGCCAATGGATCGGGCAAGACCAGCTATTTGCGCGCGGTCGCGGGACGTTTGGAAGTGCAGGGCGGCGTTGTGTGGATCGACGGCGCGGAGTGCACCGCCGACCGTGCGGGGCGGGCGGCGACGATCGGCTATGCGCCTGACGCCGCGATGCTCCCCGCCGCGCTGACGGGACGCGCGGTGCTGGGGATCGTCGCGGGCGATTCGGACCGCGCACTGGCGGCAATCGGCGCGATCGCCGACGCACTGGTGCTCGCCCCGCTGCTCGACCGCCGCATCGGTGCCTGTTCCGCAGGCCAGCGCCAGCGCATCGCCATCGCCTGTGCGTTCGCCGCCGGGCAGGGCATCGTGATCCTCGACGAGCCGTTCAACTGGCTCGATCCGGTCGCGGCCTATGACCTGCGCCATGCGCTCGCCGCGCGCGTTGCCGCCGGGCTGACGTTGGTCACCGCGCTCCATGATCTCGCGACGCTCAGCAGCGCATGCCAGGCGGGCGCGCTATTGGCCGAAGGGCGCGTCGCGCTCGAACTTGATGCCGCCGCCCTTGCCCGCGCGCGCACCGACCCCGCCGCATTCGAAGCGCAGACCATCGCGCACCTGCGCGGTCAGGCGGCGAACGTCTCCGCATCGACCGCGTAGAGCGCCCACGGTTCAGCATACCGACCCGTTGTCAGTTAGGTATTTGTCGACGAACTCGTCAAAGCTGTCGGCGACAAACCTGTCGCCGCCGCCGAGGATGATGACGCGACCGCGGTTCTCGTCGTCGGTGCACGCGATTGCCCACGCCCAGCACCAGATGCTGTAATCGGCGAACACCAGATATTGGGCGTGCGCGGCCTCGCCCCAGTCGATCTCCTGGGGCACGGTACGGATCCGGTCGAGCGGCCACCAATTGCCCATCTCCGCGTCCCAGTTTTCCTCGGCCGGTGCGAGCGCGCTGAGATAGCTCCGGAATGAGTCCGGAAGCGTTACATCGCACCGACGCTCGAGCTCGGCCAACTGCGCGGCACTTGCAGGTGCGATCGGGATTGCTTCCTGATCAAACCAGCGACGCAACCGCTCCAGCGGCGCGGCGCCAATCTCGAATGCCGGGCTAGGCGGCAAAGGTGTCCGCTTGAACCACATACAGGACCTCCGCGCTCGCCATCGCCGCCGCCTTCAGCCCCATCGCCTCCGGCACCACCTGCGCGACGTAGAAGCGCGCCGCCGCAGCCTTCATCGCCAGGAACGCCGGGTCGCCTTCGGCCCCCTCCGCGATCCGGCCCTGCGCTTCCATCAGCCAGCCGCACACCGCGACCGAGACCATCGTGAGGAACGGGTAGCTGCCCGCCAGCCGGTCATCCATGTCCGCCGCCAGCAAGTGCTGCGTCACATCCTCGCACGCCTCGATCAGCGCGATCAGCCCGGAATCCTGCGCGTCGGCCTTCATCCGCGCGGTCAGCGCCAGCAGCGTCCCGCCGCCATCCATGTTGAGCTTGCGCCCGACCAGATCGGCGGCCTGAATGCCGTTGGTGCCTTCGTAAATCGGCGTGATGCGCGCGTCGCGGAAATGCTGGGCGGCGCCGGTCTCCTCGATATAGCCCATCCCGCCGTGCACTTGGATGCCGATGCTCGTCACTTCGCAGCCGATGTCGGTGCCATGCGCCTTGGCGAGCGGGGTGAGCAGGTCGAGCAGCGCGCGGGCCTGTGCGTCGCCACCATTGGCGCGATCGACCTGTGCTGCCGCCAGATAGACCAAAGCGCGTGCCGCCATGGTCTGCGCCTTCATCCGCATCAGCATGCGGCGGACATCGGGGAATTCGACGATCGTTGCGGGCTTGCCCTCACGCACGCCCTGCACGCGGTCGCGGGCATAGGCGACGGCGCGCTGGGTCGCGCGCTCGGCGACCTGCACGCCCTGAAGGCCCACGTTCAGCCGCGCATTGTTCATCATCGTGAACATCGCGCGCATGCCGCCCATTTCCGGGCCGATCAGCTCGCCGACGCAATCGCCATTGTCGCCGAACGACAGGACACAGGTAGGGGAGGCGTGGAGGCCCATCTTGTGCTCGATCGACACCACCCGCACATCGTTGAACGCGCCCGGCGTGCCGTCATCGTTCAACCGGTATTTCGGCACTAGGAACAGCGAGATACCCTTGGTCCCGGCCGGTGCCCCCGGCGTGCGCGCCAGCACCAGATGGACGATATTGTCGGCCAGGTCATGGTCCCCGAAGCTGATATAGATCTTGGTCCCGCTGATGCTCCACTTGCCGTCCGCACGCGGCTCCGCCTTGGTCTTGAGCGCGCCGACATCCGATCCGGCCTGCGGCTCGGTCAGGTTCATCGTTCCGGTCCACGCGCCGGTCGCGAGGTGCGGGAGATACGCCGCCTGCTGTTCGGGCGTGCCATGATGCATCAGCGACTCGATCGCGCCGACCGTCAGCGTCGGGCACAGGGCAAAGCCCATATTCGCACTGCCCAGCGTCTCCAGCACCGCGGTCGACAGGGCGAAGGGCAGGCCCTGTCCGCCAAAGGCTTCTGGCGATCCGATCGTGCCCCAGCCGCCCTCGACATAGGCCTGATAGGCCGCGCGATAGCCGTCGGGCATGGTCACGCCTTCGGGCGACCATTTCGCGCCGACGGTGTCACCCGCGCGGTCGAGCGGCGCCCACTCGCCCGCGGCGAACGCACCCGCGCCTTCGAGCACTGCGTCGAGGATGTCGGATTCGACGCCCAGGTCGGCGATTTGCGCGACATGTTCCAGCACGAAACGCTGTTCGGCGATGGCGGGGGTGAAGCTCATTTCGTCCTCTCTCTTGCAGCGCTTTTGTCAGCGCTATAGCCATCGGAAATGACCGCGCCAAATCCCCGCATCTTACCCTACGGCGAGGCTGCCATTGCCGAGGCCGCCGCGATCATTGCAGCGGGAGGATGCGTCGCGACTCCGACCGAGACGGTGTACGGACTCGCCGCCGATGCGACCAATGCAGACGCGGTCGCGGGCATCTACGCGGCCAAGGGGCGGCCGAGTTTCAACCCGCTGATCGTCCATGTCGCCGATCGCCGCGCGGCGGAGACGATCGCGATGTTCGACCGCGACGCGCGCGCACTCGCCGATGCCTTCTGGCCGGGGCCGCTGACCTTGGTGCTGCCGCTTCGTCCCGATGCGCCGATTGCCGGGCTGGTCACGGCGGGGCTGTCCACGGTCGCGATCCGGGTGCCGCAGCATCGGGCGATGCAGGCGTTGCTCGCCGCCAGTGGCAAGCCGCTCGCCGCGCCGTCCGCCAATGCCAGCGGGAGCATCAGCCCGACCCGCGCCGCGCACGTCGCCACGTCGCTCGGCGACCGCATCCCGCTGATCATCGACGATGGCGCAACCAGCGGCGGGATCGAATCGACCATCGTCGCGGTCGGCCCCCAGCCACGCCTGCTGCGCCCCGGCCCGGTGTCGGCGGAGGCGATCGAGCGGGAGATCGGGCGCTGGCTGGCGGGGGCAGGGGCGGCGATCGAAGCGCCGGGCCAGCTTGCCAGCCACTATGCCCCGCGTAAGCCGCTGCGGCTCAATGCGACCGAGGTGCGCGACGGCGAGTGGCTGATCGGGTTTGGCGCGGTCGGCGGGGACGACACGCTATCCGCGACCGGCGACCTGACCGAGGCCGCCGCCCGCCTGTTCGACGCGCTGCACCGCGCGGATGCGTCGGATCGTGCGGCGATTGCTGTCGCGGCGGTGCCGGAGGACGGGATTGGCCTCGCCATCAACGACCGGCTGAAGCGGGCAGCCACCCGCTAAACAGTCGTCGCCCCGGGCTTGACCCGGGGCTGGGCTGCCTTTGTCGGTCGGCTTGGCACAAGAAAAGCCCAGCCCCGGGGCAAGCCCGGGGCGACGATGGGGGTTTACGCCCCCGCTTTCGCCTTCAGCCGCTCGGCAAAGCTTTTGCGCAGCTTGTTCAGCTTGGGCGGGATGACTCCAAGGCAGTACGGGTTCCGCTGCCCTTCACCTTCCCAATAATTCTGGTGATAATCCTCGGCCGGCCACCACGTGTCGTTTGCCTCGATCGTAGTGACGATCGGGGCGGGCCATTCGCTCGCATTGCGCTCGATCCCCGCGCGCGCCGCCGCTTCCTGCTCGGGCGACTGCGGGAAGATCGCCGAGCGATATTGCGTGCCGACATCGCCGCCCTGACGGTTGAGCGTCGTCGGATCATGCGTCGCGAAGAAGATGTCGAGCAGGTCGTCATAGCGCAACTGCTGTGGGTCGAACGTCACCTTCAGCGCCTCGGCATGGCCGGTATCGCCGCCGCACACCGCCTTGTAGGTCGGGTTGTCGACATGCCCGCCGATATAGCCGCTTTCGACCGACTCGACGCCGATCAGGTCTTTGAACACTGCCTCAACACACCAGAAGCAGCCGCCAGCCAAAATCGCGGTTTCAGTAGTCATTCGCTTCAACTCCTTGCTACGAGGCCCAAGATAGGATTGAGCGCAACGCTCAACTAGGGGTGAGACAAAGATGCGCGACGGCACGGTGATGGTGACGGGTGGAGCTGGCTATATCGGCAGCCATGTGGTGCTCGCGCTGCTCGATGCGGGCTGGCGCGTGGTCGTGCTCGACAATCTCGTCACCGGCTTCGACTGGGCGGTCGATCCGCGTGCATCGCTGGTCGTTGCCAACATCGCCGACGACGACAAGGTGCGCGCAGCGCTGCGCGAGCACAATGTCACCGCGATCATGCACTTCGCCGGATCGGTGGTGGTGCCGGAATCGGTCAGCGATCCGCTCAAATATTATCGCAACAACACCGCCGCCAGCCGCAGCCTGATCGAGAGTGCGGTGGCCGAGGGGGTGAAGCATTTCATCTTCTCCTCCACCGCCGCCACCTATGGCATCCCGGAGGTCGTGCCGGTGCGCGAAGACGCGCCGAAGCAGCCGATCAACCCCTATGGCATGTCCAAGCTGATGACCGAGATCATGCTGAAGGACGTCGCCGCCGCCCACCCGATCAACTATTGCGCGCTGCGCTATTTCAACGTCGCCGGCGCTGATCCGCAGGGGCGCAGCGGCCAGAGCACGGCGGGTGCGACGCATCTGATCAAGGTCGCGGTCGAGGCGGCAACCGGCAAGCGCGACGGCGTGTCGGTGTTCGGCACCGATTTCGCGACGCCGGACGGCACCGGGGTGCGCGACTATATCCATGTCAGCGATCTCGCCGCCGCGCATGTCCATGCGCTCGACCTGCTGATCGCCGACCCGGGGAGCAGTCACACGCTGAACGCCGGCTATGGTCGCGGCTATTCGGTGCTCGAAGTGCTCGATGCGGTCGACCGCGTGACCAATGTCACGATCGACCGCAAGCTTGAGGGCCGTCGCGCGGGCGATCCCGACGAACTGGTGTCGGACAATCGCGCGATCCTCGCGGCATTGCCGTGGCGGCCGCAATATGACGATCTCGACCGCATCGTCCGCGATGCGCTCGCCTGGGAACGCACGCTGGCAGAGAGGCAAGTGCAATGATCGAGCTGTTCCTGTCCGCCTTTGCGATGCTGTTCGTGGTGATCGACCCGCCGGGCTGCGCGCCGATCTATGCCGGCCTGACCAAGGGCGCGGGCCCCAATCAGCAGCGCGCGATGGCGATCCGCGCGGTGATGATCGCGACCGCGATCCTGCTGGTGTTCGCGCTGGTGGGCGAGGCGCTGTTGCGCACGCTCGGCATCAGCCTCAGCGCGTTCCGCATCGCGGGCGGGATCATGCTGTTCATCATCGCGCTCGAAATGGTGTTCGAAAAGCGCCAGGAGCGCCGTGAGGACCGCGCCGAAAAGGTGATGCAGACGCCCGAGGTCGAGGACGTCTCGGTCTTCCCGATGGCGATGCCGATGATCGCGGGGCCGGGGTCGATCGCGACGATCATGCTGTTGGTCTCGCGCGCTGACGGGCCGGGCCAGACCGCCGCAGTATTCGGCGCGCTGGCGCTGGTGCTGGCGCTGACCTTGCTCGCGTTGCTTGCTGCGGGGCCGTTGATGCGGATCCTCGGCGCGAAGATCGAATCGGTCATCACCCGCCTGCTCGGCGTGCTGCTCGCCGCGCTCGCGATCCAGTTTGTCGTCGACGGGTTGAAGCAGAGCTTCGCGATCTGACCCGCTCTCGGTCGCCCCGGGTTAAGCCCGGGGCGACGAGGGGAGATTGTTACCGCTCGTACCGGATCCGCCACAGCCGGTACGGCGCGCCCTTGGGCAGCGTCACCGGCTCCAGCCACGCGGGGACCTTGCCCTTCGCGAGTTGCCCGTAGAACCCGTCCTTCTCCCGCGCGCGATAGACGGTCGTCTCGGCCATGTTGGGGCAGACCAGCAGATATTGCGCGCCATAGCGCTTTGCGATGCCGCGAAATGCCTCCGGTTTCCCCGTGAAGGCGTGGTGGACGTCGAGGATCGCGCGCTCGTTGCGGTGATAGGGGCCAGCGATGCCCTTGTGGCGCGTCATCACGATCAGGCGCGGACCAAGGTCGACATGGGTGAACAGGGTCGAGGGGGGCAGGGTGCGGTCGAGTGTCCGCATCGCCGGAGCGCTGGCGCAGCGGCTGTTGGCCTTGCTCACCGTCGCGCGATATTTGGTCGGCGGCGCGCTGACGGGGAGATATTTGACGACGAAGCCGGCGAACAGCCCCGACACCAGCAGGAACGCCGCGACCGACCCCAGCACGCGCACCAGCATCCAGCGCTGCCCGAGGAACCACGGCACGATCGTCCAGGCGAGCCAGGTCGCGCCCGGCACCGCGAGCAGCTGCGCCGCCGGTCCCGCGCGGACCTGCCACAGCAGCATCGCGCCAGCAAAGGCGGTGAACAGCCCGATCGCCACCCAGGCCACCAGCTGGTCGGCGGTCTTAGCGCGCCATGCGGCAAAGCCCGCGCCGATGATGCCGATCACCGGCAGCACCGCCATCGGGAAGGCCATGGTGAAGCTGTGCTTGTAGATCGGCCGCGCCTCGCGGACATTGTTGAGCCAAGTGGTGGCGAGCTCGTCCGACACGCCTTCGGGGCGCTGGAGGCAGTTGGGGAACAGCCCGGCGAACCCGCCCGCGACGATCCCGCCCGCGACCACAGCCAGCCCGAGCCGGGCGACGCGATTGGCGGGGTTGAGCAGGCTCAGCCCGAACAGCAATGCGCCCGCGACGACCATCACCGACAG
Organism: uncultured Alphaproteobacteria bacterium; assembly: GCA_942493255.1. GTDB lineage: Bacteria > Pseudomonadota > Alphaproteobacteria > Sphingomonadales > Sphingomonadaceae > Sphingomonas. The sequence goes on from OW818683.1 coordinate 1,267,849, forward strand.
CCACACCGGCGTCAGCGCGTCACAGCGCATCGCGTAATTGGCGTTGGACGCGAACAGCACGAACCCCGCGCTGCTCCCGCCCGCCAGGCTCAGGCCATAAGCGCGCATCCGCGACACCTCGTCGCGATCCCATACCCAGCGCAGCGCGACGATCGCGCCGGCCATCGCGCAAAAGGGCAGCAGCTCCAGCCCGATTGTCAGCGATCCCGCGCTGGCGAGGCCGACGGTCAGGCCGCCGCGCATCCGCTGCGTATCGGCGATGCCCATGACGGCGAGCGCGAGGAAGGCGAGCTGCCAGCCATGATGGTCGATGCGCAGCGGCACGAACTGCGCCATCGTCGCGGTACAGCCGAGCAGGATCAGGATCGACAGCGGCCAGGCGGCGGGCGCGATCAGGCGGCGCACTGCTGCACCCATTGCCAGCATCGTCACGGCGAGCGGGAAAAGCGGCGCGATCCCCACGGCGAGCCGCTCGGCCATCGCCGTGCCGGTAAACGGCTGAAACAACAGGATCAGCGCGGCGATCGGCAGGTCGACCAGGCGCGACCAGTGGATATCGAGGCCGCCCGGCGGGCTCAGCCGGTACTGCCGCAGGTCGTACCAGTCCTGCCCGGCGAGCAGGCCGCGCACCTGCATCAGCCGCATATTGTCGTCGGTGTCGCTGAGCGCCAGCGCGTTGACCAGCCCCCAGCGCTGCCACAGATACCAGCCGGCGATGACGGTCCAGGCAAGCAGCGTCCAGCGCACCCAATGCGTCCGCAGTTCCCGGTCGAGGTCGAACCCCGCGAATCGTGTCGAACTCAAAACCGCTTTCCCCGTCCCATATGGCGCACTAAGGCCCCATCCGTTCGCCCAGAGCTTGTCCAAGGGCAGTCCTTCTTCCTTCGCCTTAGCAGAAGCAAGAGCGGCACTTCGACAGGCTCAGTGCAGACGGCGTTTTTCGCGACCAATGGACGGTGTGTGACGGCATTGATTGATCGACTGGGCGATTTGCGGCGGAGCGGGATGCTCGGCCAGCTGATCCGTTTCGGAATTGCGGGGGGCATCTCCACCGTGATCTATTCTGCTGTCTATCTGCCGCTGACCTTCTGGGTGTTTGCACGCGAAGACGCAGTGTTCGCCGTGCCGTTCGCCTTTGCGGTCGCGGTGACGGCGGGCTATTTTCTGCACAGCCGCTGGAGCTTCAAGGGCCATGGCACCCGCGACCCCGGCCCACGACAAAAGCTGCAATTCGTCGCCGTGCAGGGATCGGGCGTGGCGTTGAACGCGGTCATCACCTGGCTAGGAACCGCAGCGCTCGGCTATCCCGGCTGGGTACCGTTGTTGCCGGCAGTCGGCCTCGCGACGATTTTTACCTTCATCCTCAACCGCTGGCTGGTATTCCGCTGATATGGACCGCATCGTTTACGACCGCATGGCCGAGCATGATTCCACCCATTGGTGGTATGTGGCGCGCCGCGACATCCTCGCCGATTATATCGCGCGCTATGTGCAGCCGCCTGCGGGTGCGCGGATCCTCGAGATCGGGTGCGGCACCGGGCATAACCTGCCGATGCTCGGCGCGTTCGGTACGGTCGACGCGATCGAGATCGACGAGGCCGCACGCACCGTCGCCAGCGCGCGGCTGGGCAAGGAGGTCGGCACCGCGCCATTGCCCGAGCTGAGCGGCGTCGCCGAGGGACAATATGACCTGATCGCGGTGCTCGACGTGGTCGAGCATGTCGAGGACGATGTCGCCGCGCTCGCGGGAATGGCCAAGCGCCTCAAGCCCGGTGGGACGATCCTGATCACCGTCCCCGCGCATCAATGGATGTGGAGCGCGCACGACGTGGTGAACCACCACAAGCGCCGCTACTCCAAGGCGAGTCTGACCGCCGCGCTGGACAAGGCCGGACTCAAATGGCGCAAGCTGCGCTGGTTTAACTCGTTGCTGTTCCCCGCGGCCGTCGCCGCGCGGCTCGCGGGCAAGCTGCGCGGCAAGGACGACAGCGACGATTCGCCGCCGCCGGGCCCGCTCAACTGGGCGTTCGAGAAGATCTTCGGGCTGGAACGCCACCTGCTCGGCCGCCTGCCGATGCCGCCCGGCCTTTCGATCATCGTGCTGGCGCAGCCGAAGTAGCGGACAACCGCCACGCAACGCGGATGCTGGTCGCGAACACCGGCGCATAGCTGCGTAGCTCATTGCTCGCCGCCGTGTCGAACGTGCGGAAGCGCGCCTGCGACGCCATTGCCCCCGCCATCGCCGCGCGCAGCCGGGTCCGCGCCTCGGCCTCGCGGCCCGGTCGGGTGGCGAGCAGGTCGCCCAGGCTCCACTCGCCGACGATGCGGTCGCGATTGTCGGGCGGAAGGAAGCGCGCCTTGATCGCGACCGCCTGACGATAGCGCGCCTCGGCCTCGACCGGCATCCCGGCGGCGCGGTAATTGGCGGCGAGACCGTTGAGCAGGTTCGCGACATCGGGATGGTCCGCCCCCGACGCGGCGGTGAACATCCGCATCGCCTCATTCAACAGATCGCGACCCTGCGCCAGCAAGGCACGCTTGCGCAGTGGATCGAGTCCTCCGTTCGCGTCCTGATCGGTCGGCGCGACCACCGAACGCGTCGCCCCGGCGCGGCGCCGGAACATCGGTGGGATCACCGTCGCGGTGGCCATGCGGTAGAAATTATTGCCGCGATTGTTGAGCAGGATGGCGAGGTCGGCATCGCCCTGTGCCCGCGCGATCACGATCGCCTCGCCGAACAACGGATCGGCGTCGAACGCCTTGCCCTGCGCCGTCAGCACTTCGGCCAGCGTATTGAGCGCCCAGGCGAGCTCCATGTCGCCCGCCGGGACCAGCCCGCGCTGGATGTCGAGCGACCGCCGCGCGAGCGCTTCCGCCTCGCCCAGTGCGCCGCGCGCCATCGACAGCGAGGCGAGTTGCCGCAGGCTGCGTGCGGTGTCGCCATGCTTCTCGCCCCGCTTCGCCAGCCGGATTTCGAATGCGCGCCGGTAAAAGGGTTCGGCATCGGCAAGGCGCAACTGCATCGCGAGATTATCGGCCAGCTTCTCCGCCGCATCCGCCGTCGCGACGGTGCCAGAGCCGTGTCGCTGCGCTTGTTCGTAGCTGGATCGGCGCGCCCGTTCGGCGTCGGCATAGCGCCCGGCGGCCTCTAGCGAAGCCGCATCCTGAACCAGCATCATCGCGGCGAGCAGCATGGCCTATCCCCCGGTCGGGGCGGCGTGGCCTTAGTTCGCCTCGGCGACTGCCACCAGCGCCGCGTCGATCATCGGTGTGCCCGACGCATCCCCCGGCACATCATTGGCATAGGCGGCGAAGCTGAGCAATTTTCCGCTCTTGGTCAGCATGTAGCCGGCCAGCGCATTGGTGGCGTTGAGCGATCCGGTCTTGGCGAAGACGCGGCCTTCGAGCGCGGTCCCCTTGAACCGCCGCGCCAGCGTGCCGTCGACGCCACCAATCGGCAGCGTCTCGCGCCACGCCGTGCCCCAGGGCTGGCGCGCGATCCAGTCGAGCAGCGTCACCATCCCGCGCGGGGCGATGCGGTTATAGGTCGACATGCCCGACCCATCGGAAAAGTCGAACGCAGTGCGCGGCACCCCGGCGGCGGCGAACATGGCCGCAACGCGCTGTTGCCCGTCGGCGACCGATCCGGTCCCGTCGATCAGGCCGGTGCGGCGCAACAGGAGTTCGGCGTGGAGGTTCTGGCTGACCTTGTTGATCGTGCGCATATCCTCCGCCAGCGGGGGCGGGGTGAGCGCGGCGACCCAAACCGGCTCGGGCGCACGTGGCGGAGTGGTGCCGCGCTGCTTGGGATCGTCCGACAGATCGGTGGCGCGATAGCGCGACGTCACCGTGCCGCTGACCTTGACCCCGCGCTCGCGCAGCAAGGCCGCGAACCGCCATGCCGCATAATGCGCCGGATCGTCGATGCCGAAGCGGAGCGTCTGCGGCTTGGCATCGGCGGCGATGGTGCCGGTGACGCGGATCGCGCGGTCGAACGGCAGGCGGTCGAAATTGATGTCGGTCTTGCCCCCGGAGACGGTGACGACGCGATTTTCGATCGTCACATAGCCGAGATGGTCGAAGCGCGGTGCCTCGCCCGGCTTGCCCGGGGTGACCGTCGCGACCAGCTCATTGTCGTCGAGGGTCAGCGCCGAATTGGCTGTGCCGGAGCGCGACGGAATGTTGTTCCAGCTCATCCCCGCGCTCCAGCGCTCGTCGGGGAACAGCGTCGCGTCGCCGGTGATATTGCGCACCCGCCGGATGCCCGCCGCGATCGCGTTGGCGAGCTGGCTCAGGCAGTTGGTGACGCAATCCGCCGCGCTCGACAGCCGCGCGTCGCCGCGCCCGGTGAGGATCAGGTCCTTGCCCGCGATCCGCACCGCCGCGCCGCCGCTGGCGTCGGGCGCGGTGATCGCGTCGGGCATCGCCCACCAGGCGGCGGCGGTGGTCACGATCTTGGTGTTCGATGCCGGCATGAAGCGCTCGTCGGGGCGGACCGCGACGATCTCTCGCCCCGCACCGTCGCTGACGACCAGTCCGAAGCGGGTGCCGGCCGGGGCTTTGGCAAACTCGGCCTCGACCCGATCACGCAGCGTCGGCGCGTCCTGCGCCAGAACGGGCGACGCCAGCGCAAGTGCGACGAGGGCGAGTGTGGCCCTCACAGTAGCGTGGGCGGCTCGGGCTTGCGCTTGGGTGCCTTGGCGGGGGCGGGTTCCTCCGTGTCCGCGCGCGGCGGCGCGAAGGGGGAAACGGTCACCTCGCCGGAATCCTGAAAACGATAGCCAAGCGAGGCATGACCCTTCACCGGCCCCGCGACATCGGCGACGAGGTAAAGCGGCCGCCGCTTCGATTCGACATAGAGCCGGCCGAGATACTCGCCGATCATGCCAAGCACGAACATCTGCACCGCGCCCAGGAACACCACGACGAGCATGGTCGAAGTCCAGCCCTGCACCGCGTTGCCGAACAACCAGCCGACCACGATGTAGAGAAACAGCAGCACCGACAGGCCGGTGAGCGCAAGGCCGACATGGCTGGCGAAGCGCAGCGGTGCGGTTGAGAAACCCGTCACCGCGTCGAGCGCAAAGCGGATCATCTTGCCTAGCGGATATTTGGTCTCGCCCGCATGCCGCTCATGCCGGTCATAGACGAACGGCACCTGCCGGAACCCGACCCAGGCGACCATTCCACGGATGAACCGCGCTTGTTCGGGCAGCGACAGGAAGGCGTCGAGCGCGCGGCGGCTCATCAGGCGGAAATCGCCGGTGTCGAGCGGGATCGGCGTGTCGGTGATCCGGTCGAGCATGCGGTAGAACAGCGCGGCGGTCGCCTTCTTGAAAAACGTCTCGCCATCGCGCTTGCGCCGCACGGCATAGACCACGTCCGCGCCCTGTTCGCGCATCGTCGCGCGCATGTCGGACAGTAGCTCCGGCGGGTCCTGCAGGTCCGCATCGATCACCAGAATCTCGTCGCCCGCACACAGGTCGAGCCCTGCGGTCAGCGCGAGCTGATGGCCGTGATTGCGCGACAGATTGACCGCGACGAGATGCGGGTCAGCGGCCGACAGTCGCTGCATCACCGACCAGCTGCCGTCGCGCGATCCGTCATTGACCAGCACGATTTCATAATCGTCGCCGACCGCCGCGCGCGCAGCCGCGGAGACGCGACCATGCAGCAGTTCGAGACAGCCTTCTTCATTATAGCACGGCACGACGACCGAGAGCTTGGGACGTTGCATGCGGCGGTCTTAGCGCGGTGTGCGGCCCTCGTCATGCGGGATTTATGGGGACCCGGTTGACACCCGAAACGACCCCGCCTACCCGGATCGCAAATGAGAATCACTCGCATTCGCATACTGAAGGGGTATCGTATGAAGTCGCAGCGGATCGTCCTCGTCTCGGGAGTCGCACTCACGGCGCTGTTCGCCACGCCAGTCCGGGCCAATGACGCGGAGACGGATCCCAAGGACATTGTCACCGTGACCGCAACCCGCACCCCGGTCGCGACGCAGGACGCCCCGGCCACGGTCAGCGTGATCGACGCGGAGCAGATCGCCGACGAACTGGTCACCGATATCAAGGAACTGGTCCGGTTCGAGCCGGGGGTGAGCGTCCCGCGCCAGCCGACCCGCTTCGGCGCGGCGCTCGGCACCACCGGTCGCGCGGGCAATGAAGGCTTCACCATTCGCGGCCTCGGCGGCAACCGCGTGCTGATCCAAGTCGATGGCGTGCGCGTGCCCGACGGGTTCAGCTTCGGCGCGCAGGGCGTCGGGCGCGGCGACTATGTCGACCTTGGCCTGATCAAGTCGGTCGAGATTCTGCGCGGGGCATCCTCCGCCCTTTATGGCAGCGACGGCCTCGTGGGCGCGGTCAGCTTCATCACCAGCGATCCCAAGGATCTGCTGCGCGACGGCCAGAATGTCGGCGGCCTGCTGCGCACTGCCTATTCCTCCGCCGATGACGAGTTCAGCGAGACCGCGATCGTCGCGGGCCGCTCGGGCGACTGGTCGGCGATGGCGGCGTACACTCGCCGCGACTTCCATGAATATGCGAATCAAGGGACGGTCGGTGGCACCGGCACGGCGCGGACGCAGGCCAATCCGCAGGACGGACGCTCGAACGCCGCGCTCGGACGGCTGGTCTATGAGAGCGGCGGGCACCGCTTCCGCCTGACCGGGGAATATCTCGACACGCACCTCTTCACCGATGTGCTGACCGGTCACAGCGCGAGCGTGCTCAACCTCGACGCGACCGACACCGGCCACCGCTGGCGCACCGCGCTCGACTGGACGCTAACGGGGGAGGGGCTGGTCGAATCCGCGCGACTGGCCGTCTATCTCCAGGATTCGCAGGACAGCCAGTTCACCTTTGAAGACCGCAATCCGGCGGTCGACCGTACGCGGCTGAACATCTTCGAGAACCGCGTTTACGGCGCATCGGGCGAGGCGCGGTTCAACTTCGGCTCCGCGGATCTGCCGCTGCGCGTGATCGTCGGCGGTGACATCAGCCAGACCGAGCAACACGGGCTGCGTGACGGCACGGTGCCGCCCGCTGGCGAGACCTTTCCGACCCGCGCCTTCCCCGACACCGATTACACGCTGGTCGGCCTGTTCGCGGCGGGCGAGGTAACGCTCGGCCCGGTGACGCTGCACCCGGCGCTGCGCTTCGACCATTTCGACCTGTCGCCCGACATGAGCCAGACCTTCCCCGGCATTACTCCGGTCGCGCAATCGGGTTCACACGTATCGCCGAAGCTCGGCGCGGTGCTGAAGCTCGGCAACCGCGTCCGGCTGTTCGCCAACTATGCGCAGGGGTTCAAGGCGCCCGAGCCGAGCCAGGTCAACGCGTTCTTCGGCAATCTCGGCTTTGGCTATATCGCTGCGCCCAGCCCGGATCTGCGCCCCGAAACCAGCGCCAACTTCGAGGCGGGCGTCCGCTTTCTCGGCGACAATGTCCGGCTCGACGTCACCGCCTTCCACGCCGATTATGATGACTTCATCTCGCAAGAGGTGGTGGGCGGCAGCTTCACGACCGCCGATCCGGCGATCTACAAATATATCAATATCGACAAGGCCGAGGTCGAAGGCGTCGAGGCGAAGTTCGAGGCGTGGAGCGACACCGGCTTCACCGGGCGGCTGTCCATCGCCTACGCGACCGGCGACGAGATCGCGCCCGGCGGCACCCGCTCGCCCCTCCTCTCGGTCGATCCGCTCAAGGTCGTGATCGGCGCGGGCTGGCGCGATCCGGGCGGGCGGTTCGGCGGACAGCTGACCGCCACGCACAGCGCGAAGAAGGAAACCGACCGCGCTGCGGGCAATTACACCCCGCCGTCGTTCACCACGCTCGACGTGACAGCGTTCGTGAAGGTCACCGACAGCGTCACGCTGCGCGGCGGCGTCTTCAACCTGACCGACGAAACCTATGCCTGGTGGAGCGATGTGCGCGGGCTGTCGCCGAGCTCGACCATCAAGGACGCCTACACCCAGCCGGGCCGCAACGGCAGCGTCTCGCTGAGCTTCCGCTTCTGATCAACGACAACTCGGAGGGTAAGATGAAACACTGGATTCGACTGAGCATTGCCGCCGCGCTGATGACCGCGACCGCCGCCCCGGCACTGGCCGACGGCCCGGTGCGGGTGCGTACGCCCGAGGAAGAAAAGGCAATTTTCGAAGCCGATCGTCGCGACATTCTGGCGATGGCGGGCAATTACAAGGTCCGCTTCGACATGCGTGAATCGACCCCTTGGCGCGAAGGCTATGTGCCGATCGAAGCGAAGATTTCGGGCGGGCATGAATCGGTCCGCGTGATCGAGGATACCGGTCGCGTGATCCGCCTCCAGCACCTGCTGGTCGTGACCCATGAGGGCAAGGATCACGTCATCAAGCATTGGCGGCAGGACTGGGAATATGAGCCGGAAAAGGTGCTGGTCTATTCCGGCCCCGACAGCTGGACCTGGGAAGAGGTGCCCGAACGCATGCGCGCGGGCCGTTGGTCGCAGACGGTGTATCAGGTCGATGACAGCCCGCGCTATGGCGGCTGGGGCCAGTGGACGACCGAGGCGGGGGTGCGGCGCTGGCGCTCCAACTGGACCTGGCGTCCGCTCGCCCGGCGCGATGCGATCCGCGGGCCGGTCTATGACCGCTATCTGGGTATCAACCGCCACCAGAGCTTCCCCGGCGGCTGGGTCCATTGGCAGGACAACACCAAAATGGGCCAGTTCGACGGCAAGCTCGCGCCGGTGGTGCAGGAATATGTGCTGAACACCTACACCCGCTTCGACGGCTATGCGGTCAAGGCGGCGGACGACTATTGGGCAGCGACCAAAGGCTATTGGGCCGCAGTGCGCGGCGAATGGGACCGCATCGCCGCCGCCAAGAACGGCATCCGCATCACCGAAGCGGCCGAATCCGGCACCGTGATCGCCAGCCGCCTGCTCGAAATCGCGGACGAGGTGCAGAGCGGCAAGACGCGTGAGGCCGACGCGATCAAAACTGCCAAAGCGCTGATGGATCAGGCGACCCGCGCCGCCAACTGACCCAACCCTCCGGCCCGCGCGAACGTGCCGGTTCCTGCCCGCCTCGGATCAGCCCCCGGGACGGGTGTTTTCTTGGAGTCGGGCCAGGAACGCGGTCACCACTCCAGCACGTAAGGTTAGGGCAAGGTGGGATATTGTTTGCTTTGCGCCCATCCTATGCCGAATAAGCCCTCAACCCAGTTGGTTCAGTGAGATCGTGCAGCAATGCCGCATGTGAAGATCAGCGTCTTCGAACGGAAGGGGTTCAACGAAACCCTCGTGGAAAGTCGATTTGTGGAGATTGGGACGGAGCGTAGGCTAACTGGCGCGATCGTGAGACGTGTCCTTAGCCGAGAGTTTCCGGAGCTTGGTTATATTGGCTTAGTGTCAAAGACAGATCGGGGATGGGCTGCACGGCGCACCGTGAGACCGGTAGGTGGCTGCGATTATCATTACATCTGGCAATATTACTACGTGACGGCAGCCTGATCGAGCTCCTCTGATCGCCGTCGCGCTACCTGCAGCGAGGATGGCATCACACCCGCTCCGCCGAACTCACCGCGTCCGCAGCCCTCAGCGCCGCGATCAGCTTCATTAGATGCGCGGCGTCGCGGACCTCGACGTCGATCATGTTGGTGTGGAAGGTCGTGTCGCGGGTGTCGAAGCGGATGTTGAGGATGTTCGCCTTGTGCTGGCCGAGCAGGGTCGCGACCATGCCGAGCGCGCCGGGTTCGTTCTTCAGCGTCACGGCGAGGCGCGCGGTCCCGCCCTCCGCCTTGTCGCCCCAGCCGATATCGACCCAGTCCTGATCCTCGACCGCGTCGAGTTTTGGGCAGCTGATCTGGTGGATTTCGATCGGCGCATCGGGCTGGCGCACGCCGACGATGCGGTCGCCGGGGATGGGGTGGCAGCAGGCGGCGAGGGTGAAGGCGACGCCCGGGGTGAGGCCCTTGATCGAGATCGGCACGCGCTGCACCGGTTGAAGCGCGGATTCGTCCTCGGTCGATCCGGGCATCAGCGCTTCCATCACCTGTGCGTCGGTGACCTTCTGGCGGGCGATCGCCTCCATCAGCGTGTCGGCATCGTCGAGCTTGAGGCGGGTCAGCGCGGCGCCCAGCGCCTCCTCGCCGATCGGCACGGGCAGGCGACCGACGATGTCGTCATAGAGCTTGCGGCCCAGCGCGATCGACTCGTCGCGCTCCTTGTGCCGCAAATGGCGGCGGATCGCCGCGCGCGCCTTGCCGGTGATCGCGAAGTTCAGCCAATTGTCCTGCGGCCGCTGTGCCTTTGAACGCAGGATCGCGACCTGATCGCCCTGCGCGATTTCGGTGCGCAGCGGGACGACGCGGCCATTGACCTTCGCGCCGACCGCCTGATCGCCAAGGTCGGTGTGGACCGCATAGGCAAAGTCGATCGGCGTCGCGCCCTTGGGCAGCTGGATCAGCTCGCCCTTGGGCGTGAAGGCGAAGATGCGATCCTGATACATCGCCATCTTGGTGTGTTCGAGCAGCTCCTCGGGGCTTTCGGCCTGTTCGAGGATGTCGACCAGATCGCGGATCCAGCTGACCTGTGTGTCGGGGCGCACCGCATTCTGCTTGTACGACCAGTGCGCGGCAAGGCCGTGTTCGGCTTGGCTGTGCATTTCGCGGGTGCGGATCTGGATTTCGACGCGGGTGTCGCCGGCATGGATGATGCTGGTGTGCAGCGAGCGATAGCCGTTGCGCTTGGGCGTCGAGATGTAGTCCTTGAACCGCCCCGGCACCATCGGCCAGCGGCGGTGGATGATGCCGAGCGCGCGATAGCATTCCTCTTCGCTGCCGACGATCGCGCGGAACGCCATGATGTCGGACAGCTGTTCAAAGCTGACGTGCCGCTCCGACATCTTCTTCCAGATCGAGTAGGGGTGCTTCTCGCGCCCCGAAATCTCCGCCTCGACCCCGCCGCGCGACAGCAGCAATTTGAGGCCGGATCCGATCTTGGCGATGCGATCCTCACCCTCGACCGTCAGCGCGGCGAGCCGCTTGGTGATCGATTCATGCGCTTCGGGTTCGAGTTGCTGGAAGGCGAGCGTCTGCATCTCCTTCATGAACTCGTACATGCCAATCCGCTCGGCCAGCGGGGCATAGATGTCCATCGTCTCGCGCGCGATCCGCCGCCGCTTATCGGGCTTTGGAATATGATGCAGCGTGCGCATATTGTGCAGCCGGTCGGCGAGTTTGACCAGCAGCACGCGGATGTCGTCCGACATGGCGAGCAGGAATTTGCGCAGGTTTTCGGCCGCGCGTTCGCTCTCGGTCTGCGCTTCGATCTTGGATAGCTTGGTCACGCCATCGACCAGCCGCGCGACGCTCGGCCCGAACTTCGCCAAAATCTCTTCGGGGGTGGCGACCGTATCCTCGATTGTGTCATGCAGGATCGCGGTCGCGATCGTCTCGTCGTCGAGGTGCAGGTCGGTCAGGATGCCGGCCACCTCGATCGGGTGGCTGAAATAGGGGTCGCCATTCGCGCGTTTCTGACTGCCATGCGCGTGCATCGAAAACACATAGGCGCGGTTCAACAGCGCTTCATTGGCTTCGGGGTCGTAGGACAGGACCCGGTCGACGAGTTCATATTGACGCAGCACAATTCGAAACTGTGTGCGATGCTGCGGCATTGCAACAGGTTTCACGCAAAAACGGGCACCGGCGCTGGCCGATACCCGTTTACTGTTGCGTCGAAGTGACGGGTGTGTGGCTTATTTGGCGCGTGCGTTGCAGGCGGCAAGGGCCTCTGCGTCGAATGCGGTGCCGCCGACGGTGAAGGTGGTCAGCGCGCCGACGCGCTGCACAACGCGCTCGCACATCACCTTCTCGCTCATCGTCGACTTGGGCGCGGCGCAGGTGCCATCCTTGCACTTCCAGACGGTGGTCTGGGTGATGAAGCTGGCCTTCTTCGGCGCCTCTGCCGGAGTGGCGGTGTAGTGGCCCGACTGGGCGAAAGCGGGGGTCGCGGCGCTGGCGAGGCAGAGCGCGGCAGCGGCGATCGGGGCGAAGCGGATCATGATACTCTCCCTGGGGTGCACTGCAACAAAGGTTGCGAAACGCCACTTACTCGGATAGATTTTCAGTTGCAACTAGAAACCGTTGCTGCACCGCAAGGAACTTATCGCGTTGTGCAATGGTCAAAATAAGGTAGATTTGGCGGTCATGGGTCACAACGGACTGCGAGAGCCGCTTCGACAGCTCGCCACCAACTGCAGCCTTCCGGCGGCGCTGGAGGCGATGGGAGAGCGCTGGTCATTCCTGATTCTGCGCGCCTCATTCAACGGCTTGTATCATTTCGAAGAGTTCCAGTCGGAACTCGGCATCGCGCGCAACATCCTCGCCAATCGCCTCGCGCGGCTGGTCGATCACGGCATCCTGGCGCGCCAGACGTGCGACGATGACCGGCGCAAGGTCGAATATCGGCTGACCGAAAAGGGCTTCGCGCTGCTCCCGACCATGGTTGCACTGCGGCAATGGGGCGAGCGTTGGGAGACTTGCATGCCCGCCACTCCGGTGCTGGTCGATGCGCGGGACCATCGCCGCATCGCACCGGTTCAGGTGCGCAGCCATGACGGTCGCGTGCTGGGCAAGCATGACCTGCTGTGGTCGCTGCCTGAGGATGTAGTCGGCGAGGCTGCGGCGGAAGCCGCCGAGTAGTCAGGCGGCCGCGAGTTCGCTGCGGTTGCGGCCGCGCGACTTGGCGCGGTACAGCGCAGCATCGGCGATACGGAACACCTCGTCCGACGACAGATCGGGGCGGATCGGCGCGACGCCGGCGCTGACCGTGATCGTGAAGATCGCGCCGCCGGCATGGATGCGCCCATCCTGAAGCGTGTTGCGCACCCGCTCGCACGCGGCGAGCGCGGCAGTGGTCGACAGGCCGGGGAACAGCACGGCGAACTCCTCGCCGCCCAGCCGCCCGATCACATCCTCGACCCGCAGGCTGGCGCGCAGCACATCGGCAAAGTGCAGCAGCGCGGCATCCCCCGCGTCATGGCCATGGCCATCATTGACCTGTTTGAAATGGTCGAGGTCGAACAAAGCGAGCGTTCCGGGGCGGTCGGGGGTGTCGTCGCGAAGCCGGTCGATCCGGTCCTGAAACGCGCGACGGTTGAGCACGCCGGTCATCGGATCGGTACTGGCCTGACGCACCAGATCGGCCTCACGCGCCTTGCGCTGGCTGACCTCGCGTACGACGGTGACGACGCTCTGCACCTCCTGATCCGCGTTGCGGACGGCGCGAGCCGTCGTCTCGAACCAGCGGATCCCGCCGGTCGCGGTCTGGCCGCGAAATTCGAAGCGATGGACCGAGTCGGCCTCGGCGATCACCTGACGATAAGCCTCGCGCACCCGCTCGCGATCGACTTCATGGACCAGCGCTGCGGGGCTCTTGCCGATGACCGATTCGGGGGTGTGCCCGGTCACGTCGCGCATTGAGGGTGAGGCGAACTGCACCTCGCCCTGTGGGTTCAGCGTCAGCACCACGTCGGAGACATGGTCGGAGATGAGCCGGTAGCGCGCCTCGCTCGCGGCCACCGCTGCGGCGAGGCGCTGGTTCTGTGCGATCATCGTCGCGAAGGGCACCGCGATCAGGAACAGGACGGCGAGGTAGAATTGAAAGAATTGCAGTCGGAAGGCGTGACTGCCCCCGATCAGTTCGACCGGGCCGATGTCGGAGACGGTGAACGCCGCGCCGATCAGCGCGATCAGGAACACGCCGAGCGTGGCCCCGGCGACGCGAAACGCCATCGTCGCGGCGATCAGCGGCAGGATCGGCACGAACATCAGCGGCAGGCGGGTCTGCGCGAAGCTCACCGTGGTCACCACGATCAGCAATCCGGTGATGGTCAAGAGGCGCGGAATCGCGCCCGCTTGCGGCGTCCTGTCCCAATAGGTCGATCGCGCCATCACCAGCAGCGCGATCGGCGTACCGATCAGCGTGCCCAGGCTGTGGCCAATGCCCCAGTTCATCCACATCACCCAGGGGTCGCCCACCTGATAGAAGGACAGGGTCGCGGCAGGCAGAGTTCCCGCCACCAGCGGCGCAACGATGCCCGCTGCTGCAACGAAGCCGGCGAGTGCGCGGAGCGACAGAAACACGCGCGCATCGGCGCGGAACCGGCGCAGCAAGACCCAGGTGAGCAGCGCCTCGCTCATATTGGCGACGGCGAACATCGGCGCCAGGGGCGTGTAGGGTGACGCCACCAGCGACGCTGCGACCGATGCGGCAAAACAGCCTGCGATATGCAGCGGCCGCTCGGGGGCCGGACGGGTGAGCAGTGCCGCGATCAATGGCCCGTTTGCGATCCACAGCAGCGCGACATTGCCGCTCAACCGGGTAAAGGCGATCGCCCCGGCGGCGCACAGAAAATAGGTGAACGCAACCGCAGCGACCACCAGCAGGTCGTTTCTAAACAGGCGGTCGGGACGCATGCGGGGACGCTAGGCCGCGCCGGTTAACAGTGCGTTGCGCGCCGCCGTATTCCGCCGCAAATCAGCGCGGTTCCAGCAGCCGATCGCGGACTGCCGTCGGCACCGGTGCGGATCGACCGGCTGCGAGGTCGACATTGACGTGAACCAGCTCGATCACGGTGTGCAGCGCGCCGGTTTGCGCATCGACCAGCTCGATGCGGCTGGTGACACTCGACGTTCCCACCCGCTCGGTGCGCACCCAGGCGTCGAACTCATCATCGTAGCGGAACGGCGCCTTGTAATCGACGCCGGCGCGCGCGACGTGGAACTCCATCACGCCCCATTCGGGCAGGTCGGCGAGTTGCAGCCAGCGCCAGTATTCGCTGAGCGCGACATCGGCATATTCAAGGTAGCGCGAGTTGAACACGACCTTCTGGCCGTCAATCTCGGCATAGCGCACGCGTAGCCGATGGGAAAAGGCAAAGCCGGGACGGGTCATGCCGCCGCAGTGGCGCAACGCCGTCCCGAATTCAATCATCGTGCACGGAGGACAAGAAATTCGCGGTGGACCCCGAAACGATCCTGAACTATCCGCACCGCGCCTGCCGAATCAAGAAGTTGCGGCGGGTTTCTCAGGCCTTTGTGGCCACTCTATACTGGGGGATATCATGAAGAAGTTTCTGGTCGCCGCAGCGGCATTGTCGTGCGTGCCCGGCGTCGCGTTTGCGCAGGACGAAGATCAGGGCGCGAACCTGTTCGACGGCGTCCGCATCGAGGCGCGTCTTGGCTACGAGACCCCGACCGTCAGCGGCGACGGCGACGTGTACAAGATCGGCAGCGCAGTCTCCTATGGCGCCGAGCTCGGCTATGATCTCGCGGTCAGCAACACGGTCACCGTCGGCCCGTTCGTGAACTATGAGTTCTCGGGCGTCGAGCTGTGCGAAGTGGGCGACTGCCTCAATGTGCAGGGCAATCTTGCCGCTGGCGCGCGCGTCGGCGTCGCGCTGAGCCCGACCGCCGCGATCTACGGCAAGCTCGGCTATGCCTCGCTGACCATCGAGGCGTCCAGCGGTGCGGCCACCGCGAGCGACAACAAGGGCGGCGTCTATGGCGCGCTCGGCGTCGAGCTGTCGGTATCGAAGAACGCGTATGTCAATCTCGAAGCGGCCTATGCCGATTTCGGTGACTTCTACGGCACCGGCTTCAACCTGCAGCGCCGTCAGGCGTCGGTCGGTTTCGGCTTCCGCTTCTGATCCCTGCGGATCGGTAACGGAAAAGGGGCGCTCCACCCGGAGCGCCCCTTTTTTGTCTCAGGCCGATTTGGCGCCGGTGTTGACGCCCATCGACTGAAGGTAGCGCTTCACGTTGCGCGCCGCCTGCCGCAGCCGCTGTTCATTCTCGACCATCGCGATGCGCACGAACCCTTCGCCATTCTCGCCATAGCCGACGCCCGGCGCGACCGCGACCTTGGCATGGGTCAGCAGCTGCTTGGAAAATTCAAGGCTGCCCAGATGCGCCAGTGCGGGCGGGAGCGGGGCCCAGGCGAACATGCTGGCGGGCGGGGGCGGGATGTCCCATCCGGCGCGCCCGAAGCTCTCGACCAGCACGTCGCGGCGCTTGTGATAGAGCAGGCGGTTCTTCTCGACGATGTCCTGCGGGCCGTTGAGCGCCGCACACGCCGCCGCCTGAATCGGGGTGAAGGCACCATAGTCGAGATAGGATTTGACCCGCGTCATCGCGGCAATCAGCTGCTTGTTGCCGACCGCAAAGCCCATGCGCCAGCCCGCCATCGAATAGGTTTTCGACATCGAGGTGAATTCGACCGCCACATCTTTGGCGCCCGGCACCTGCAGGATCGAGGGGGTCGGATTGCCGTCGTAATAGAGCTCCGAATAGGCAAGGTCGGACAGGACCCAGACCTTGTTCTCCTTCGCCCACGCGACCAGCCGCTCATAGAAAGCGAGGTCCACCGTCTCCGCCGTCGGGTTGGACGGATAGTTCACGACCAGGATGCTCGGGCGCGGCACGGTGAACGCCATCGCGCGGTCGAGCTCTCGAAATAGGCTTCGTCCGGCGTCGTCGGCACTGCGCGGATCGTCGCACCGGCGAGGATGAAGCCGAAGGTGTGGATCGGATAGCTCGGGTTCGGCGCGAGCACGACATCGCCCGGCGCGGTGATCGCGGTGGCGAGGCTGGCCAGCCCCTCCTTCGACCCCATCGTCACCACGACCTCGCTCTCGGGATCGAGTTCGACGTTGAAGCGGCGGGCGTAATAATTGGCCTGCGCCTTGCGCAGGCCCGGAATGCCCTTCGACTGCGAATAGCCGTGCGCGTCGGGCTTCATCGCGACTTCGCACAATTTTTCGATCACATGCGCGGGCGGCGGCAGGTCGGGATTGCCCATCCCCAGGTCGATGATGTCTTCTCCCGCGGCGCGGGCGGCCGCACGCATCGCATTGACTTCGGCGATGACATAGGGCGGCAGGCGCTTGATGCGATAGAATTCATCTTCGGACATGGGAAACTAGAACAACTCCTTTGCGTTATCGTTATATAGGGTGCGAGGCGGCAAGCCTCGCCAGCCGCGCGTGGCGACGGCTTGTTATAGGCTTCATATCCGCACTGACCAGCAGGAACACTGCAAAGCCCATGGCGACGCGAGGCAAAGCCGATACGACCGACGCTCCCAAGCCTGCCCCTTCCTGCCGATCCGCCCGGACGACATCCAGCACTGGACCAGCGTGATCGGGCGCGCGCAGCAGATGATGCTCGAATATGCGCTGGGTCAGGCCAATGATGGCAAGATCAGCGCCGCGGCGATGTTCGATCCCGCGACATGGCTCGAAAACCCGGCGACGCAGATGTGGGCGCAGCAATCGTCGAAGATGTGGGACCAAGGGGTCGCCTTCTGGACCTCGCTCGCGACCCTGAAGTCCGATGGCCCCGCCCCCCGAACAGGCGCGACGACCGCCGTTTTCGCCGACCCCGAATGGAACGCGAACAGCCGGTGTTCGAGTTGATCCGCCAGACCTATGGCCTGCTCGCCGAACAGATGCTCACGACGACGCGCCAGATCGAGGGGCTGGACCCCGAAGCAGCGCGAGCAAGATGCGAGTTCGCGACGCGAAAGGGCTTTGTCGACGCGATGAGCGCCGACCAACTTCGCGCTGACCAACCCGCTGGTCATCGAGCGCGCGATCGAGACCAAGGGCGAGAACCTGCTCAAGGGCTTCGCGCACATGCTCACCGACCTGTCGCGCGGGCCAGCTGACCCAGACGGTCGACCGGATGCGTTCGAGGTCGGGCGAGTCAATATCGCGACCACGCCGGGCAAGGTGATCCAAGCGCACCGATCTTTACCAGCTGATCCAATATACGCCGACGACCAAGGAGGTGCTCGCCGTCCCGCTGGTGATCTTCCCGCCGTGGATCAACCGCTTCTACATCCTCGACCTGACGCCGGAGAAGAGCTTCATCCGCTGGGCGGTGGAGCAGGGGCTGACCGTGTTCGTCGTGTCGTGGAAATCGGCCGATGCGAGCATGGCCGATGTCGTGTGGGACGATTATGTCGAGCGCGGCCAGATTGACGCGATCGACACGATCCGCGCGGCTGCTCGGCGTCCCGGCGGTCCACACGATCGGCTATTGTGTCGCGGGCACCACGCTCGCCGTCGCGCTCGCCTGGCTCGCCGCGAACGACCGCGCCGATACCGTGGCCAGCGCGACCTTCTTCACCGCGCAGGTCGATTTCGAACAGGCGGGCGACCTCAAGATGTTCGTCGACGACAGCTATCTGGCATTGCTCGAACAGCTTTCGGCGCCGATGGCTTCCTCGACGGGCGCTACATGGCGGCGACCTTCAACCTGCTGCGCGGGCGCGACCTGATCTGGAATTATGTCGTCAGCAATTATCTGCTCGGCAACGACTATCCGCCCTTCGACCTCCTCTATTGGAACGGCGACACGACCAACCTGCCCGCGAAATGGCACCGCCAATATCTGGTCGACCTGTACCGCGACAATCTGCTGGTCCATCCCGAGCAGCGCTGTCGATCGCTGGGGACGCCGATCGACCTGAGCAAGATCGAGACGCCCGCCTATATTCAGGCGGGGCGCGAGGATCATATCGCCCCGCTCGCCAGCGTGTGGCGGCTCATGGACCATCTCGCCGGGCCAAGATCCGTTCGTGCTTGCCGGATCGGGCCATATCGCCGGCGTGGTCAACCCGCCCGCCGCGGGCAAATATCAATATTGGACCGGCGATAGCGAAGCCGCGACGCTCGACGAATTCATCGCGGGCGCGAGCGAGACCAAGGGCAGCTGGTGGCCGCACTGGATCGACTGGATTTCAGCGCAGGATGACGAAAAGGTCGCGGTCAAGGGCGCCCGCATCCCCGGAAAAGGTGCCAAAAAAGCGATCGAGGACGCGCCCGGCCGCTATGTCAAACAGCGGTAATATCTAGCGATTATCCAGCCTGCGGGCGGGGATGACAGTTTTTTTGTGCGCTGCACAAAAATATCCTTGAAATCGCCGAACCACTCCTATATTGTGCACTGCAACATAAAGGAGTTTTACCCATGGCTACCAAGATGGATAGTGCCGAAAAGGCTTTCGAAGCCGCGACGCTGGAAACCGCCGCCAAGCCGGTGGAAGCTCCGGCTGCCCCTGCCGTTGTCGCTGCCCCCGCAGCGGTGAAGGCCGCGGCCCCTGCCAAGATCAAGACGGTTAAGGCAAAAGCCAAGCCGGCCGCGAAAAAGGCTGCTGCTCCCAAGGCAGTTGCCAAGAAGGTCGCCCCCAAGAAGGCGACCGTGAAGAAAATTTCCCCCAAGCTTGCCCCCAAGGCCGCACCGAAGCCGGTTGCCGCCGCCAGCAAAGGAATCAAGACCATGAACGACACCGTCAAGAAGTTCGCCGACGAAGCGAAGACCCGCACCGAAGCCCTGACCGCCGACTTCAACGAGAAGGCCAAGGAAGCGATGAGCAAGACCAGCAAGCTGGCCGAAGAAGCCGTCGAATTCAACAAGGCGAACATCGAAGCGATGGTCGAAGCCGGCAAGATCGCTGCCAAGAACATGGAAGTTCTGGGCCAGGAAGGCGTGACCTTCGCTCGCAAGAGCTTTGAAGACACGACCGCCGCGCTGAAGGGCTACACCTCCGTCAAGTCGCCGGCCGACTTCTTCAAGCTCTATGCCGAAAACAGCAAGAAGGCGTTCGACGCCGCCGTTGCCCAGACCTCGAAGACCAGCGAACTGGTCGTCAAGATGGCGAACGACAGCTTCGCGCCGATCTCGAACCGCGTTTCGGTCATCACTTCGAAGATGAAGGCCGTCAAGCCTTTCACCGCGTTGGCTGAACCGGCCACCCGCCTGCGCCGACATCCCAAGACCGCTCGCTTCCATGAAGCGGGCGGTTCTCCTTTTGTGCGACCAGCCGATCCGGCTGGCGAACAAGAGGTTAAAAACCGCGCGCGCGCCCCTTGCGCTTCGCCCGCGGCTTGCGATATTCCTGCCCATGATGTTTCCAGTTTCGACCACCCAGCCTGTTCGCGCGATGGCGGACAAGGACGACGGTGCACCCGGCACCCATACCGGCGTCGCGACGCGCACCCGCGCCAAGACGAAGAAGCCGACGCCCTATCGTGTGCTGATGCTCAACGACGATTACACCCCGATGGAGTTCGTCGTGCTGGTGCTCCAGCGCTTTTTCAAGATGGACATGGAAGAGGCGACGCGCGTGATGCTCGCGGTGCATCAGCGCGGCGTCGGCGTGTGCGGGGTGTTCAGCTACGAAGTGGCCGAGACCAAGGTCGCGCAGGTGATGGACTTCGCCCGGCAGAACCAGCACCCGCTGCAATGCACGCTGGAAAAGGCGTAACGCCCCACACGTCGCCCCGGCCTTGAGCCGGGGCTGGACTGTCCTTTGGATCGGATGAGCAAAAACAAGCCTGGTCCCGGCTCAAGGCCGGGACGACGAAGGGAGTTGTCTCAACGCGCCTCGGGCAGCCAGCTCAGGTCCAGCCCTTCATACCGGTTCACATAATTCGCCGCGCGGGCGAGGGCCGCTTCGTCGATCAGCGTGACCCGCCCCGATTCGCGGCCGATCATCCCCTCTTCCTCCAACTGGCGCAGCATGCGGTTGACATGGACGGAGGTCAGGCCAGTCGCATCGCCAATCTCTTCCTGCGTCAGGCCGAGGTTGAACGCCTTTTCGATCGTCTTGTCGGTGCCGCGCAGGCGGTTGCGCATCTCGAGCAGCAGCGCGGCGACGCGCGCCTTGGCCGAAGTGCGGCCGAGCGCGGCGAGTCGGTCGGTCAGTGCCACCCGCTCGATCTGGCACAGGACCAGTATCAACGCCGACAGGCGCGGATGCGCGACGCTGAGCGCGCTGAACGCCTGGCGATCAAACGGGCACACCACGCAATCCGACAGCGCGCACAGGGTTTCGGGTGATTCGCGATAGACGATGCTGGAAATGCCCATCACGTCGCCGGGGAAGTGAAAGCGCAGGATCTGGCGGCTGCCATCATCCAGCAGGACATAGCTCATCACCAGTCCCTTGCGCAGAATGTACAGCTCATCCGCCGGCTCATTCTCGCGCAGCAGGATCGCGCCGCGCCGGATATGGCGCTGACGTTCCTCCAGCCGTTCGAGCGCGGCCCGTTCTCCCGGCACGAGCGTAACCAGCTCGCCCAGGATTTCCGCGAAACAACTCCCTGACACTCTGTCCCTTCCCCCAACTTCCTCCTGCAAAGCAGCCCTGAAAAAACAGCGCATTAAAGTCGATCAAGGCGCGGTGCGGTTGGCCGCACTTGCGCGCGCCCTTTCACGCGATAGAAGCCCATTGATGGACCGTATTCTCATCCGCGGCGGAAACCGCCTATCCGGTAATATTGCTATATCCGGCGCGAAGAACGCCGCGTTGACGCTGATGCCGTGCGCGTTGTTAACCGACGAGCCGCTGACGCTGCGCAATCTGCCGCGTCTCGCCGATGCCGACAGCTTCGGGCATCTGCTCAACGAACTTGGCGCATCGACCGCGATCGAGGGGACTCGGCCGAGTGATTTCGGCCGGGTGCTCACCGTGCGCGCGTCGCGCCTGACCTCGACGGTCGCGCCCTACGACATCGTGCGTAAGATGCGCGCGTCGATCCTGGTGCTCGGCCCGCTGCTGGGGCGTGAGGGTGAGGCGACGGTGTCGCTGCCCGGCGGCTGCGCGATCGGCAACCGCCCGATCGACCTGCACCTCAAGGCGCTCGAAGCGATGGGCGCGGAGATCGAACTGGCCGCCGGCTATGTGAAGGCGACGGCGCCGGGCGGGCGTTTGCCCGGCGGGCGCTACCGCTTCCCGGTCGTGTCGGTCGGCGCGACGGAAAATGCGCTGATGGCCGCGGCCACCGCGCGCGGCACCACGGTGCTGGAGAACGCCGCGCGCGAGCCGGAAATCGTCGATCTGTGCAACCTGCTGGTCGCGATGGGTGCCTCGATCCACGGCATCGGCAGCGAGACGCTGACGATCGAGGGCCGCGAGCGGCTGCACGGCGCGACCTATGCCGTGATGCCCGACCGGATTGAGGCGGGCAGCTATGCCTGCGCCGCGGCGATCACCGGCGGCGACGTGGTGCTTGAGGGCGCGAAGGCCGACGATATGCGCGCGACGCTCGACGCGCTGGTCGAGGCGGGCGTGACGATCGAGGAAAAGCCGAACGGCATCCGCGTCGCCGCTGACGGCCCGCTCAAGCCGATCACGCTGTCGACCGCGCCCTATCCGGGCTTCGCGACCGACATGCAGGCACAGTTCATGGCGATGCTGTGCAAGGCCGACGGCGCGAGCGTGCTGACCGAGACGATCTTCGAGAACCGCTACATGCACGTGCCCGAACTCGCACGGATGGGCGCGGACATCACCGTCAGCGGCCGCACCGCCGTAGTGCGCGGCGTCGACCGCATGGTCGGCGCACCGGTGATGGCGACGGACCTTCGCGCATCGATGAGCCTGATCCTCGCCGGCCTGGTTGCCGAGGGCGAGACTCAGGTCAGCCGCATCTATCACCTCGACCGCGGCTATGAGCGGCTGGAGGAAAAGCTGCAGGGCGTCGGCGCAGACATCGAACGCGTCGGTGACGGCTGACGCCGACGCTGGTACCTGACCGGCGAGCGACTCGCCGGGAGACTGAAATGCGCCTGATCGTTGGACTGCTTGCAGGGCTCTCCCTCGCGGGCTGCGCGTCGCAGCGGGTGGCGACGCCCGCCGCGCCGGTGAGCGTGCGGATCATCGCGTTCAACGATTTCCACGGCGCACTCGACACCCCGGCGCGGCCGATCGACGTGCAGGCGGCGGACGGCACGACGGTGAAGGTACCCGCCGGCGGCGCCGCCTATTTCGCATCGGCGGTGAAGGCGCTCAAGGCGGGCAACCCCAACAATGTCGTTGTCGCGGCGGGCGATCTGACCAGCGCCAGCCCGCTCGTCTCGTCGCTGTTCCTCGACGAACCGACGGTCAAGGCGCTGAGCATGGCGGGGCTTGAGTATAACGCCGCCGGCAACCATGAATTCGATCGCGGGACGACTGAACTCCTCCGGCTGCAAAAGGGCGGGTGCGACAAGAATGCGGTCGCCCAGCCGTGCCAGCTCGAACCCTTCAAGGGCGCGTCCTACACCTATCTCGCCGGGAACACGCTTGACGCGTCGGGCAAGAGCCTGATGCCCGCCACCGGGCTCAAGACGTTCGGTACGGGGCGCAGCAAGGTCACCATCGGCTTTATCGGCCTGACCACGCGGATGACCGGTACCTATGTCGATCCGGCCGGGATCGTGGGCTATCGCTTCGCCGACGAGGCGGAGACGGCGAACAAGCTCATCCCGCAGCTCAAGGCGCAGGGTGCCGACGCAATCGTGATGATGGTGCATGAGGGCGGCTATCCCGCCCGGTCGGACCAGCCGAACCAGTGCGATGGGCTGTCGGGGCCGATCCTCGACATCATGGAGCGGCTGAACCCCGGCATCGACGTGATCGTCTCGGGCCACACCCACCGCGCTTATGTCTGTGATTATTCCGCGACCAACCCCGCCAAGCCGGTGCTGCTGACCAGCGCGGGCAATAATGGCGTGATGCTGACCGGCATCGACCTGACCTTTGACCCTGCAACGCGCAAGGTGTCGGCACGCTCGGCGCGGCAGGTGATCGTGCAGGGCGATGGCGCGGTCAGCGCGGGTGGGCCGGTGAAGGCGAACCCGGCCTTCCCGACCTATCCCGCCGACCCGGCAGTCGCGGCGCATGTCGCGCGCTACGCCGCCGCCGCCGCCCCGCTCGCCCGCCGCCCGGTAGGCAAGGCGTCCGCGCCGATCCTGCGCAACGAGGATAGCGAGATGGTCGAATCTCCGCTCGGCCTGCTGATCGCCGATGCCCAGCTGGCGGCGACGCAAAAGGACGGGGCACAGATCGCGCTGATGAACCCCGGCGGCGTGCGCGCGTCGATCACGCCGGCTGCCGACGGAACGGTGACGTTCGGCGACCTCTTCACGACCCAGCCCTTCGGAAACAACCTGCAGGTCCGCGAGTATAGCGGCGCGCAATTGCTCGCCGTGCTGGAGCAGCAATTCACCAATGAAGACGGGCCGAAGCTGCTGTTCCCGTCGGGCCTGACCTACAGCTACGACCGGTCGCGGCCGGAGGGGCAGCGGATCATCGCGCCGCTGGTCCAGGGCAAGCCGCTCGACCCGGCGGCGACCTACCGTGTGGCGATGAACGGGTTCCTCGCTGGCGGCGGGGATAGCTTCACGGCGCTGAAGGTCGGACGAATCGTCGCCGGCGGCGTGCTCGATCTCGACGCGCTGGAGGCGTGGTTTGCGCGGGGGCAGGTGGTGGAGCCGCCTGCGCTGGGCCGGGTGAAGGATGTCGGGCCGCAGTGAACTGAATCGTCACCCCCGCGAAAGCGGGGGCCCATCTCCCGGACGCGCAGCAAACCGCACCGGCGTAGATGTGGATGGCCGAGGAGACGGGCCCCCGCTTTCGCGGGGGTGACGGCAAAGGTTAAGCCCGTACCACCTTCGCAATCGCGTCGAGCAGGCCGTTGACGAACCCCTTCTCGCGCCGATCGTAGAACGCGTCAGTCACATCGAGATACTCGCTGATCGCCGCGCCAACCGGCACGTCCTTGCGCGCCAGCAGCTCGTAGGTCCCCGCGCGCAGGATCTGGCGCATCGGGCGGTCGAGCCGGTCGAAGCTCCAGTCCACCGCCAGCTTCGATGCGATCAGCGCGTCGATCTCGTCACGCCGCGCGTCGACGCCCTTGACGATATCGTCGAAGAACGTCGCGTCGGCATCGATATACTCCGCATCATCGATCGTCGCGCCCAGCCGATGCTGGTGAAATTCGGTGAGCAGCTGGGTGAGGGGGGTCTTCTCCATCTCCTGCTGGTACAGCGCCTGCACGGCGGCAAGCCGCGCGGCGGCGCGGGCTTTGGAGCGGGATTTGGCAGAGGGACTGGGCATAGATCAAATTCCGTTCGGGCCACGCGGCGCGCGGCCCTCCATATGAAGGTCTGTAGGGACCGTGACCGCCATTCGGCAAGGTCGCGAATATTATAGGCGAAGCGCCACCGACTTGGCATGCGCCGGCAGCCCTTCGGCCTCCGCCAGCGCCACCGCCGCCGGGCCGATCGCCGCCAGCCCCTGCGCATCGAGCGCGAGGAAGCTGGTGCGCTTCATGAAGTCGAGCACCGACAGGCCGCTGGCGAACCGCGCACGGCGGCCGGTGGGCAGGACGTGGTTGGGGCCAGCGACATAATCGCCGATCGCCTCGGGTGTCATCCGGCCGAGGAACACCGAACCGGCATGGCGCACGCGGGCGAACAGCGCGTCGGGACCGTCCACCGCCAGCTCGAGATGCTCGGGCGCGAGCTTGTTGACCAGCGGGATCGCCTCGTCGAGGTTTGCGGTCAGGATGATCGCGCCATTGGCGTCCCAGCTCTGCCGCGCGACCTTGCGCGTCGACAGCTCGCCGATCTGGCGATCGACCGCCTCGGCCACCTTGCCCGCGAGGATCGCGTCGTCGGTGAGCAGGATCGACTGGCTGGTCGGGTCATGCTCGGACTGGCTGAGCAGATCGGCGGCGATCCATTCGGGGTCGTTCTTGCCGTCCGCGACGACCACGATCTCGCTCGGCCCCGCGACCATGTCGATGCCGACCACGCCGTACAGCTGGCGCTTGGCCTCCGCGACCCAGGCATTGCCGGGGCCGGTGATGACGTCGACGGCGGCGATCCGCCCGGTACCATAGGCGAGCGCGGCGATCGCCTGCGCTCCGCCGACGCGCCAGATTTCGTCCACCCCGGCGATGTGCGCGGCGGCGAGGACGAGCGGGTTGATCTCACCATCCGGGGTCGGCGTGACCATCACGACGCGATCGACCCCCGCGACCTTGGCCGGAATCGCGTTCATCAGCACCGAGCTGGGATAGGCGGCGCGGCCACCGGGGACATAGACCCCCGCCGCCTCGACCGCGCCCCAGCGCGCGCCGGTGCGCACGCCATCGGCGTCGGTGGTGTCGCTATCCGCCGGCTTCTGCTTTTCGTGATAAGCGGTGATCCGCTTGGCGGCGAGTTCGAGCGCGGCGCGCAGATCGGCAGGCAGCGCCTCCAGCGCCGCGATGCAGTCGCTCTTCTCGATCCGCCAGCCGGTTTCGTTGAGGTCGTGCCGGTCGAACTTCCGGGTGAAGGCGTGCAGCGCGGCGTCGCCCTCGTCGCGCACCGATGCGACGATGGTGCGCACGTCGCGCGCGACATCGGCATCGGCCTCGCGCCGCGCATCGACCAGCTCGCGGAACGCCTGGGCAAAGCCCGGCTCGGACGTGGACAGGCGGATCATGCGGCAGCCTCGCTTTCCACGGCGCGCCGGAAGGCGTCGACCAGCGGCACGATTTCAGGGCGCGTCTTGAACGCGGCGCGGTTGGCGATCAGTCGGCTCGACACCTCCATGATCGTCTCGACCTCGACCAGCCCGTTTTCCTTGAGCGTGCGGCCCGACGAGACCAGATCGACGATGCGCGGGGCAAGGTGGAGCAGCGGGGCCAGCTCCATCGCGCCGTTCAGCTTGATGCACTCGGCCTGCACGCCGCGCGCCTCGAAATGCTTGCGCGTCAGATGCGGGTACTTGGTCGCGACGCGGACATGGCTCCACCCGCGCGGATCGTCGGTCGCGGCGAGCGCGGCCGGCTCGGCCACCGACAGGCGGCAATGGCCGATGCCAAGGTCGACCGGCGCATACAGCTCCGAATAGGCGAATTCGGCCAACACGTCCGACCCGACGATGCCCAGCTGCGCCGCGCCATGCGCGACGAACGTCGCGACATCGAACGCGCGCACGCGGATCAGGTCGATATCGGGACGGTTGGTCTTGAAGCGCAGCGCGCGGCTGCTCTCGTCCGAAAACGCCGCTTCGGGCACGATTCCGGCATGCGCCAGCAGCGGCAACGCCTCTTCGAGGATGCGGCCCTTGGGTACGGCAAGGATGATCGGATCGGTGCTGGTGTCGGTCATGGGTTGCGCGCCTTTACTTGGGGGGGCGTTGCGGCGCAACAAGAGGTACGGAGGTGCATATGGCCGACTGGATGGCGCTGGAGGATGTGCGGACCGCGTTCACCAATCAGGTCGACTATTGCCGCGCCAACGACGCCGGCCTGACCGCCAGCGTCGTGCAGGCGATCCTCGACGGGATCGACGGGCCGGGGGCGTTCCGCGCGAAGCTGCGCGACTGGCCGGGCAAACCGATGGCCGACGCGCTGCCGCTGCGCGCGGCGGGCGGTCTGCATGCGCTGCACCTGACGGGTGTCGCGCCGTCGCTTGGCGGGCTTTATGCCGGGGAAGCGGTCGATGCCGGGCCGCTGATCAACGCCGCGATCGACGCGCACGATGCGGCTTTGCTTCCGTGGCTCGACGGCCCGCCGCAGACAAATGAGGCAGCGCGGTCGAGCAACTATGCCGCCGCGATGCTGTGGCTGGCGGCGCGGGGCCTGCCCGCACGGTTCGAGTGTATCGAGATCGGGTCGAGCGCCGGCATCAACCTGATGATGGACCGCTACCGCTACGATCTGGGCGGGGTCGCGGTCGGGCCGGACGATGCGGCAATGCGGATCGCCCCAGACTGGCGCGGCCCGCCACCGCCCGAGGCTGCGGTCGAGATCGAGTCGTTACGTGGCTGCGACGTCGCGCCGATCGACCTGACCGACCCGGAGGCGCTGCTGCGGCTGCGCGCCTATGCCTGGCCGGAGCATAGCGTGCGCGCAGAGCGGCTGGAGATCGCGGCAGCGGAAGCGGCACGCCGCGCGCCCGATCTGGTCGAGGCTGATGCTGCGGCATTTGTTGTCGAGGCGCTCGCCCGGCCACAGGCGACGGGGACGACCCGCGTGCTGATGCACTCGATCGTCTGGCAATATCTCGGTGCCGAGCGGCAGGCGGCGATCACTGCGGCGATGGAGGCTGCGGGCGCGAACGCGACGCCCGACCGCCCGCTGGCCTGGATCGCGGTCGAGGCGAATCGGCAGACCTTCCGCCATGAACTGACCGTGCGCATGTGGCCGGGGGGCGGGGAGCCGCAGCTGCTGGCAGCGGCGCATGCCCATGGCGCATGGGTGGAGTGGGTGGGCTGACCAAACCCCAACCGTCACCCCGGACTTGTCCCGGGGGCCACCGGCGGGCAGGCGCGAAGCAAGAGGCTCGATCGTCGGAAGCGAGGATAAGTGGACCGCGGCACAAGGCCGGGGTGACCAGCTCGTTTTAAGCCGCGCACCTACAAAAGCTGCCTGTCGGGAGACGACCCCGTTGCGGACGTTCGGCGAAGCTCGCTAAGTTGGTCCGATGATTGAACATACTCTTATCGGCAAACACGTTCGCGAGTTCGCGCAAACGCTCGGAGACTTCGTTGTTCCTGATCGGCCGCCGGAGGGCGACCCTGAATATGGCTTGGATCGCTATATCGAATTTCCCGATCGTGGGCTCGCGATCGTGATCGATTGGAACGACGTTTGCTCCTGCGTCCAACTGTTCGGCGCGGAAAAAGCGCCTTCATATCAACAATATGCGGGCCCGCTGCCTGATGGGCTCACGTTCAATAGCTCGCGTATCGAGGTTAGAGGGGCATTGGGCGTCCCGGTTGAAAGCCGCGACAGTGGCGGCAGGATATTTGAGCTGCAAATCTTTCCATGGGACTGGTTTGATTATCGGGGCCAAAAAGTACATTTCGAATATAGCGAGGCGTTCGACAGTGTACGGATGGTTTCAATAGCGCCCTTGACGACGCTTACCTAGCGGCAGCTAACCACCAATAGTCGGACGGTCCGGCACTTTGCCAAAAACGGTCGTGTCCAGTCTCACAACCTACCCCGCCGTCTCACTCTTCCCCGTCTTCCCCATCACCCACGCAAAAAGCCGCGGGATCGGCGCATTGCGCTCCATCCACTCGCTATACGCCCGGTAGTCGGGGTCTTCGCCGAGATGCTTTTCCTCGGTCTTGGCGCGGACATAATAGATCAGGCTGACCAGCCCGAGCAGCAGGCTCGCGCGCGCCGCGTCGGCCAGGCTCCCGGTGGTGACCAGCAGCGGGCAGGTCGCGATCCACCAGAACAGGTTCTTCGACAGATACGCCGGGTGCCGCGTGAACGCATACGGCCCATGCGTGATGATTCCGCGATGCGTGAGGTTGGAAAAGCGGAAGCCGAACGCCATCGTCGCCCAGGCATAGATGGCGGTCAGCGCCACCAGCACCGCGCCGACGATCCACAACAGCACGTCATGCCCGGCCAGCCAGTGAGTCCAGTCCGACGTGCCGGGATGATAGTCGAGCGGCCCGCCATTGCCCATCAGGATGAACGGCGGGTAGCAGATCAGCGCCACCGCCCACGCCCCCGCATAAGGGTTGGCGGTGCGGATATGGCTGTCGAGCGGGCGGAAGGTGAGGACGTAGCCGACCGTCGCGAACGCCACGTCGAGCATGAACATGCCGGTGATCAGCCAGTTGGCGAGTGCGATCGGGTTGGTCAGGATGCCGCTCGCATCCGCACGCACGAACGCGCCGAACCCCGGCGGCACGATCGCGAGCATGAAGGCGAGAAAGAACGCCTTCACCGCCCAGCTGCGCAGATGGTTGTGGATCGCGGCCTCGTCCACCGGCTCCTTCGATCCGATCAGCCACGCGCCGAGCATGAAGGCGCCGTCCTTGGGCTTTTCCAGATACCGGTCGATCCACAGCACATAGGGGATCGACAGCACGAACAGCGCCGGCGCCGCCATCTGGAAACACCACATGGCAAAGGCGAAATTGCCCTCCCAGTAGAAACGGCACACCGCATAGATGCCGGCGATCCCGCCCCAGGTCAGCCACAGCCCGGCGAGCTTGGTGATCGAAATGTCGCGCGTTTCGCTGAGCGGGCGCGGGTCGCTCCATTTCACGCCCGTCGTCGGATTGCGATGCACCTTGTCGACGAACACCGCCCACAGCACCATCGGGATGCCACCCGCCGCGAGGTTCACCAACGCCGCGAATGGGCCGTCCAGTCCATAGGTGCGCGCAACCGTCAGCCACGCGGCCATGCCGATCAGCCCGGCAAAGCCGCATCCGGTGCTGACGGCGGATTTGGGCCGCGGATCGGCCTTGGCGCTGCGGGCAAGGGCGGGGTCGTGATACATGGCGCACGGCTTAGCGCGATAATGGTAAGCAAGCCGTGAAGCCTGTTTGCGGCAAGGCTTTACCTCGCCGCCCCGGACTGACTAGGGTAACAAAATAACCCGACCCCTCCCGAAAGGCTCGTTCATGCGTCGCGCCCTTGCGCTTACCGCCCTGTTGCTCGCCACCTCCGCCGCCGCCGCCCAGAACAGTACGCCCCAGCCGCTGCCGTTCGACAACCGCATCCCTGTTGCCAAGGACGTCGCCTATCCTGGCACGATGACGGTCAAGGTCGACGCGACCGACGTGCAGCAGGCAATCTATCGCGTGAAGCAGGTGATCCCCGTCGCGGACGCCGGGCCAATGGTCCTGATGATGCCCGCCTGGCTGCCCGGCAAGCACGCCGCGCGCGGCGAGATCGAGAAGCTGGCGGGCCTCAAGATCAGCGCAAACGGCAAGCCGATCGCTTGGACCCGCGATACCGTCGATGTGTGGGCTTTCCACCTCGACGTGCCAGCCGGCGCGAAGCAGCTCGATATCGAGTTCCAGTTCGTCGGCGCGACCGACAAGGATCAGGGCCGCGTGTCGATCGCACCCACGATGCTCAACCTGCAGTTCGAACAGGTCAGCCTCTATCCCGCCGGCTATTTCACCCGCCGCATCCCCGTGTCGGCGACTGTCACTTATCCTAAGGACTGGACCGCCGTGTCGGGCCTGCCCGCGACAAAGCAGGGCGAGTCTTACGTCTACGAAACCACCGACTACGAAACGCTGATCGACTCGCCGGTATTCGCTGGCCGCAACTATCGCGAGTTCAAACTGTCCGATCGCGTCGACCTCAACGTCTTCGCTGACGAGCCGGAGGAGCTGGAGGCCAAGCCCGAGCAGATCGACGCGCACAAGAAGCTGGTCGAACAATCGATCAAGCTGTTCGGCGCGCAGCATTACGACCGCTACGAATTCCTGCTGTCGATCAGCGACGAAATGGGCGGCATCGGCCTCGAGCATCACCGCAGCTCCGAAAACGGCGTCGCCCCCGGCTATTTCACCAAGTGGAGCGAGGGGCCGGGCTCGCGCAACCTGTTGCCGCACGAATTCGTCCACAGCTGGAACGGCAAGTTCCGCCGCGGCAATGACAGCTGGACTCCGGATTTCCGCACCCCGATGCGCGATTCGCTGCTGTGGGTGTATGAGGGGCAGACGCAATTCTGGGGTTATGTCCTGCAGGCGCGCTCGGGCATCGTGTCGAAGGCGGATACGCTCGACATGCTCGCCAGCATCGCCGCCAGCCTCGACAACCGCCCGGCGCGGCAATGGCGCGCGCTGGTCGATACCACCAACGATCCGGTCATCTCCGCGCGCCGCCCCAAG
Source organism: uncultured Alphaproteobacteria bacterium (assembly GCA_942493255.1). Lineage (GTDB taxonomy): Bacteria > Pseudomonadota > Alphaproteobacteria > Sphingomonadales > Sphingomonadaceae > Sphingomonas. Next base: position 1,299,325 of record OW818683.1, read on the forward strand.
GGGTGGGTCAGCTGGCAGCGGTCGGAGGATTATTACAATGAAGGCCTGCTGATCTGGCTGGAGGCCGACGCCAAGCTGCGCGAGCTGTCGCGCGGCAAAAAGTCGATGGACGATTTCGCACGCGCCTTTTTCGGAATGCGCGACGGCGATTGGGGCGTGCTGACCTATGACCTTGCCGAGGTCGCGGCGACGCTGAACGGGATCCAGCCCTATGACTGGGCCGGATTCCTCAAGACCCGCGTGTACGACGTTGCGCCCAAGGCGCCGCTCGCCGGCTTCACCGAAAACGGCTATCGCCTGATCTACACCGACGAACCGACCGCGGCGTTCAAGAATGCGGAGAAGCGCGGCAGCCGCGCCGACTTCAGCTATTCACTGGGGCTCGCGGTGGGCAAGGGCGGGGCGATCGGCAGCGTCACCTGGGATTCGCCCGCGTTCAACGCTGGCCTCGATCTCGGCGATACGATCGTCGCGGTCGCTGGCCGGGAATATAGCGACGACCGGCTGAAGGCCGCGATCGTCGAGGCCAAGACGAGCAAGACCCCGATCAAGCTGATGATCAAGAGCGGTACCCGCTATCGCGAAACGGCCATCGACTATACCGGCGGCCTGCGCTATCCGCGCCTCGAAAAAATCGGCACCGGAGAGGGTGGCCTGGATAGGTTGTTGCAGGCTCGCTGACGCGGGCAAGGCATCGGCCGAACCAGAAATAAGGAAGACCAATGCGTATCGACAAAATCCCTGTCGGCGACAACGCGCCGCACAGCCTCAACGTCATCATCGAAGTGCCGACCGGCGGCGAGCCGGTGAAGTATGAATTCGACAAGGATTCGGGCGCGCTGTTCGTCGACCGCATCCTGCACACGCCGATGCGCTACCCGGCGAATTACGGCTTCGTGCCGCACACGCTGTCGCCCGATGGCGACCCGCTCGACGCGCTGGTGATCTCACGCTCGCCCTTCATCCCGGGCTGTGTCGTGCGCGCGCGTCCGATCGGCGTGCTGAAGCTGGAAGACGAGGCTGGCGGCGACGAAAAGCTGGTGTGCGTGCCGGTCGACACGACCTTCCCTTACTACACCGATGTCGGCGAGCGCGGCGACCTGCCCTCGATCGTGCTTCAGCAGATCGAGCATTTCTTCAAACACTATAAGGATCTGGAGTCCGAAAAGTGGGTGCGCATCGGCGAATGGGGCGATGCCGAGGAAGCCAAGCGGATCGTGCTCGAGGCGATCGAAGCGGCCAAGCAGGCCAAGGCTGCGGCCGCAGCGGCGGCCTGACCGCTATGTCCGCTTGCGTTTGATGGGCGCGCGCTGGCTGGCTTCGAGCGCCAGCGCCGCCCATCGGCGCATCGCGTCGGGATCGTCATAGACGTCGTCCGGCGCGCGGCGATAGTTCATCGATACGGTCTCGCCGTCCTTGCCGGTGAAGGTGAAAGGCGGGCATCCCGCGTCGTCCCACACTGGCGCGCTGACCTTGTCGTTTTTGAAGTAGATCGCCTCCTCGTCGACCACGGCGACCACCAGGCCGTCACAATACAGCATCGCGGCGCCCATCATCGGGCGGTGAGTAATGGCGCCGAGCGGCTCCAACGACTCCTTCGCCCAGTCGATCAGCCCCGCGTCATAGGCCATTGGCGAGTGCCTCCAGCGCGTCGTCCTGCATACGCCAGCGCTCCCAGCCATCGACATGCGCAGCACCGATGCCGCGGTAAAAGCCTTTGCCGAGCTCGTTCCAGTCGAGCACGTTCCACTCCAGTCGCGCGCCGCCGCGCTCGATGACCAACGCGGCGAGGCGCGACAGCAGCGCCCGCCCCAGCCCAGCGCCGCGCGCATGCGGCTCGACGAACAGATCCTCCAGCCAGATGCCGGGCTTGCCCTCGAACGTCGAAAAGGTCTGGAAGAACAGCGCGAAACCGCTCGCCACGCCATCGACTTCGCCGATCAGCACCTCCGCCGCCGGGCGCGGCCCGAACAGATGGCGGTGCAGCGTCGCATCGTCGAAGCGGACTTCGTGCGCCAGCTTCTCATACGCGGCGAGCTTGCGGATGAACTCCGCGACAAGATCGAAATCGGCCTCCCCGGCCTGACGAATCGTGATCAAATCTGTGCCTCCGTATCGGCGACCGGCGCATGGTCGTCCCGCCGCGCCGCGATGATGCAGCCGCCGACGATCAATGCCGCCCCGGCCACGGTGAACAGCGAAACGCCTTCATCGAACACCACCCATCCCCACAGGGTCGCCCACAGGAAGCCGGTATATTCGGTCGGCGCAAGATAATTGGCCTCGGCACGGGCATAGGCCCAGCTGAGCAGGAACAACGACATCGTCGCCAGCACCGCCGCCAGCGCCAGCGCCGGGACATGCTCGACCGCAGGCAGTTCGAGCAGCCACGGCGCGGCAAACAGGAAGATGATCGAAATGAACAGCGACTGGTAAAAGGCAACCTCGATCGCCCCGGCGACCAGCGATTGTTGCCGCATCAGGATGATGTTCCAGGCATAGGCGACGGCGGAGACGAGGATCGCGATCGCACCCCAGAATGCCTCGCGCCCCAGCTCCGCCTGCGCCTGTCCCCACAGGATCAGCAGCACGCCGGCAAAGGCGAGCGCGGTGGCGATGATGGTGACGCGGGTGATGCGTTCCTTCAGCAGCCATGCGGCAAGGAACAGCGCGATGATCGGCGCGATGAACGCCAGCGCAATCGCCTGCGCCATCGGCACCCGACCCAGCCCCCAGAAGAACAGAAACGCCATCACGGCGGACACGGCAGCGCGGATCAGGTGCAGCCGCATCGCCACGCGGCTGGGGCGCGGCGGCCGCGACAGCGCATAGGGGATACCACTCGCAACAATCCCCGCCATCGTCCGCCAAGTCAGCGCATTATAGGCACCGAGCACAAGCACCAGACCCTTCATCACCGCGTCCATCGACGAGAAGATGGCGATACCGAGCGACGCGACGGCGAAGGCGATGAGGGGGGAGGCGGGGCGCATGGCGGGCGCTTGGCGATTCGCTGATGCCAGGTCAACTGGCGTCCGCTGGACATCCAGAACGCGCAACGTAAGGTTTTCAGATCATGGGGGAGATATGATCATGTTGGCACTGTCACTCGCGCTGACGGCATTGCAGTCGCAATCGGCGCCACTGGTTCAGCCTTCGGCCAAATGGGCGATCGATTATGCCGATGATCAATGTTTTCTCTCCAGAAAATATGGAGACGCGGCCGCAGGCGTAACGCTTGGGCTCGGCCTGATGCCGGGGGTGGGTGCCGCGGAGATGTTCCTGATCGAGCCCAGCCAGACGGACAAAGGCGGCCGGTCGGTGTCTGGCACGATCGAAGTTGGTGGCGCGAAGGCGCGGACGACATTGAGCGGGGTCAGCGTCACGCTGAAGGAGGGTGGGCGCATCACCCGTTTCCACGTAGCGAAGACACTGCTCGATCAGATGGGCGCATCTGACGAAATGACGATTACCGTCGAAGATCGCGGCTATCGTCTGCACCTCAACAGCATGCCCGCCGCCTATGCGGCTGCGGATGCGTGCAAGACCGATTTGATGAAAAGCTGGGGGCTTGATCCGAAGCGGATCACCGATGTCCAGGTGCCCGCCGAGCCGATCGGCTCACCGGCTAGCTGGGTGTCGCCGAACGACTATCCCAAGGAGGCGCGCAAGAACGGCGAGACGGGCCGGGTAAAGGTGCGCTTGGACGTCGATGCCGACGGAAAGGTCACCCGATGTCAGGTCGTTACATCCAGCCGGTCGCAGTCACTCGATGCAGCGACGTGCGAACGGGCGAGGACTCGCGCACGGTTTCGTCCCGCGCGCGATGCGGCGGGGAAGGCGGTCCCTGCAATCCGGATCATGACCTTTATGTGGCTGATGTCGGATTGATCGAAATCACGCCGCTACCGCCGCCGCCTCACTCGCCGCCTCGATCTCCGCTGCCTTGGCCTCGACCAGCTTGACGATATGTTCGAGCATGTCGGCGTCCTCGACCGTGTGATCGGTCACGCCCGACAGATAGACCATGTGCTTGCCATTGCCGCCGCCGGTCAGGCCGATATCGGTCTCACGCGCTTCGCCGGGGCCGTTGACGACGCAGCCGAGCACGCTGAGCGAGAGCGGGGTGCGGATATGCTGGAGCCGTTCCTCCAGCGCCTGGACGGTGCGGATCACGTCGAAGCCCTGACGCGCGCAGCTCGGGCAGCTGACCACGCGGACACCGCGGTTGCGGATGCCGAGCGCCTTCAGGATTTCGAATCCGACGCGCACTTCCTCTTCCGGCTCGGCCGAAAGCGACACGCGGATCGTGTCGCCGATGCCGTACCACAGCAGCGACCCCATCCCGATCGCGCTCTTCACCGTCCCGCCGACGAACCCGCCCGCTTCGGTGATGCCAAGGTGCAGCGGGCAGTCGACCGCTTCGGCGAGCTGCTGATAGGCGGCGGCGGCGAGGAACAGGTCGCTCGCCTTCACCGCAACCTTGAATTCGTGGAAATCGCGGTCCTGCAACAGCTTGATATGGTCGAGCGCGCTTTCGACCAGCGCCTCGGGGCAGGGCTCGCCATACTTCTCGAGCAGATCCTTTTCGAGGCTGCCGGCATTGACGCCGATGCGGATCGCGCAGCCATTGGCCTTGGCCGCGTTGACGACCTCGTTCACCCGCTCGGCCGACCCGATATTGCCGGGATTGATGCGAAGGCACGCCGCGCCCGCATCGGCGGCTTCCAGCGCGCGCTTATAGTGGAAATGGATGTCGGCGACGATCGGCACGCGCGCGGCGCGGACGATCTGGCGCAGCGCTGCAGTGCTTTCGACATCGGGGCAGGACACGCGGATGATGTCCGCGCCCGCATCCTCGCAGCGGCGGATCTGGTCGATCGTCGCCACCGGGTCGGACGTCGGGGTGTTGGTCATCGTCTGGACGGTGACGGGGGCATCGCCGCCGACGGGGACGTTGCCGACCATGATCTGACGGCTTTGGCGGCGCGCAATATCGCGCCAGGGACGCAAGGACATCGGATTTCCTCAGAGTTCGCGGGGCCTATAGCCTATCGCTGCGCGGCGAGAAAGGCGGCGACGCGGCCAACCGCATTCTCGCGCACATCCATCCACACCAGCTGGATGTCGAGTGCGCGAATGTCGCCGTCCGACTTGGCGAAGCTGCTGTAGGGGGCACCGGGCGGCGAGACATACAGCCGCCCGTCCTTGCCACAGCGGGCGCCGATCAGGCCGGGTTGGGGCGCGCGCAGCGGCTCGGGCAGCGCGAGCCCGTTGCGCATCCACGCCCCGCGATGCTGGGCGGGCAGCGCCGGCCCGGTCGACCAGCTGATCGGGTTGATACAAGCAATCACGGGCTTGCGGCGTACGCGCTTGCTGCCCTCGGCCCAGCTCGACCAGGTGGCGACGCAGCCGGTGTCGGTCGCGGTCGTGCAGAGGCGTACGCTCCGCCGCGCCTTGAACCAGTCGAGCTGTATCGTATGACCCGGCAGATAGGCCGCGACCATGCGCGCCGCGATCGGCTGGCCATCGATCGCGCGCTCGATCAGCATCTGGCCGAGCTGCGACCCCTGACCATGTCCGGCAAGGACGAACGGCCGGTCGCCGACCCGGCGGCGAAACTCGGCAAAGGCGCGGGCGATGTCCGAATAGGCCAGCTCCAGCGCCGCGCTGTCATCCGCCGCCGGGTTCATCTGGCGATAGCGCGGGGCATAGATTGCGCAACAGCCGTTGAACGCGCTCGCCTGATTGCGGATCGTCGTCTGGCCGACATCGCCATTATACCAGTGATCGCGGGGGTCGGCGTTCCATACCGGTCGTCGCAGCGGCACGGCGGAATGGATGAAGAAGACATCGACCGACGCGCGCAGCTGCTGCGCCTCCGCCACGCCCTGCGGCGTCATATCGCCATCGTCGCGGGTCCAGGGCAGCGAGGCCCAGTGCGTCGGCCCGGCATAATCGGGGGCGGGTGGCACGCTGGCGGGATCGAAGCGGCCGGCGGGCGGGGTGTCGGGGATCGCGGCCTGACGCGCGCCCGCAGCAGGGGCCGTAAGCGCGCAGAGCAGCGACAGCGCTCCGAATAAAATGCCCGTCCGCCGCATTCACGCTCCCGCTAACCAATTGGTGAGGCTCGCCCGCCTATAGCGCGACGCGTGAGTGAAGCGAACCATGGTCTTGCGCGCGGCGGGCGGCATTACGGCCTCGACTGGCTGCGCATCGCCGCATTCGCGCTGCTGATCGTCTATCACATCGCCATGGTCTTCTCGCCCTGGCCGTGGGTGATCCATACCGACTACAAGTTTTCGGAATTGATCGCGCCGATGGCGCTGCTGACGCCGTGGCGGCTGCCGCTGCTGTTCGCCGTCTCGGGCTTCGCCTCCTGGCACCTGTTCGCCAAGTCGCGTGACGCGCGCAGCTTCCTGCACGCACGCAATCTGCGCCTGCTGATCCCGCTCGCGTTCGGCATGGCGGTGCTGATCCCGGTCGAGATGTGGGTGCGGGTGGTCGAGGCGGGGTATCCGCATGGCTATCTGCGCTTCTGGAGCGCCGATTACTGGCGCGTAGGCGCGTTTTGGGGCCGCAGCTTCCCGAGCTGGGAGCATCTGTGGTTCGTCGTCTATCTGTGGGCGTACACCGTGGTGCTCGCGCTGATCCTGTGGCGGGGTCGCTACCTGTATGACCTGGTGGTCGATCGGGTCGTACCGTGGATGGCGCAGGGGTGGCGGCTGGTTTGGGTGCCCGCCGTGCTGCTGGTGATCGCGCGGCTGGGGCTGCAGTTCATCGTCGCGGACGAGCAGGGGTTGCTGCGCGACTGGGCCGGGCATGCCAATTATCTCCCGCTGTTCCTGTTCGGGTTCGTGCTCGCCGGATCGCCGCTGCTGTGGCCGGTGCTGCGCCGCGTCTGGGGCGGCGCGCTGGCATTGGCGGCGGTCAGCGGGGTCGCGGTGGTGCTGGTCGAGACCAGCTATCCCGGCAATGCCGTGCCCCCGCACTGGGTGATGGCGGTCGCGCGGGCGGGGCAGGTGGCGATGGGCTGGGCGATGACGCTGGTGCTGATCCAGTGCGCCGATCGCTTTTGGAACCGCGACCATCGCTGGCGCAAGACGGCGGCGGAGGCGGTGTTCCCCTTCTACCTCGTCCACCAGCCCGCGATCGTGCTGCTCGCCTGGTACACGCTGCCATTGCGGTTGTCGGCGGGCGTCCAATTCCTCGTGCTGCTCGGCGGGACTGCGCTCGTCTGCATCGCCACCTATCTGATCGGGCGAGAGATTGGCTGGCTGCGCCCCTTGATCGGTCTGGGACCGCGCGGGGCGGCGTCTGACAAGCAAAGGTCGCCGCAAATCGCCTGAGCTGTCCTTCGGTGCTGCTTTCGCCCGCGCCGATCCGTCGCTATGGCGCGCGGGTGGAACGGCATTACGGCATGGACTGGCTGCGGATCGGGGCGTTCGGCCTGCTGATCTTCTACCATATCGGCATGGTCTTTGTGCCATGGGGTTACCATGTGAAAACGGCTGAACCGGCGGCGTGGGTGACCGTGCCGATGCTGTTCACCAACCCATGGCGCCTCACTTTGCTGTTCGTCGTGTCGGGCTATGCCAGTCGCGCCTTGTGGCTCAAGTCGCGGGGAGCAGGCCGGTTCGTGGCCGATCGCAGCTGGCGGCTGATCCTGCCGTTGCTGTTCGGCGTCGCGGTGATCGTGCCCCCGCAAAGCTGGGTCGAGCTTCGCACGCAATGGCCCTATCCGTTCGATTACTGGACCTTCTGGACCCGGCATTACTGGCATTTTGGCGACTTCGGCCCGATCGTTCTGCCGACCTGGAACCATCTATGGTTCGTCGGCTATCTCTATCTCTACACGCTTGGCCTGGTGCTCGTCGCGAGCCTGCCCGGCGGCGCGACGGCACAGCGGATTTTCGACCAGCTGTTCGCGGGAACACGCGTCCTGTGGCTCCCCGCCGCCTGGCTGCTGATGACGCAAGTGGTGGTGTTTCAGCGGTGGAGCGATACCCATGATGTGATCGGCGATGGCGTCGCGCACCTCGCCTATTTCCCCGCCTTCCTGTTCGGCTTCGCGCTGGCGGGGTCGAAGCCGGTCATGGGCTGGATCGCGCGGCTGTGGAAGCCAGCGCTCGCGATCGGGCTTGCCGGCTATGCCGTCACCGCCGCGATCGACATCGCCTATACGGCGAGGACGCCGTGGCTGGCGGAACGCTCGATGCTCGCCGCGCGCTACATTCAGGCGTGGATGATGATCGCGGCACTGATCGGGATTGCCGAAGTCTATCTCAACCGCGACCATCGTCTGCGCCCGATGCTGACCGAGGCGGTGTTTCCCTTCTACCTGATCCACCAGACGATTATCGTCGTCGCGATGTACTGGCTGCTCAAGCTCTCGCTGCCCGCCGCGGTCGAGTTCGTGGTGCTAGTGCCGGTGACCGCGCTGGGCTGCTGGCTCTTCTACCGCTACGGGCGCGAAGTGCCGTGGCTGCGCCCGCTGATCGGCCTGCGCTATGCCCGCCGCGCCGCCGCGCCGCCTAAAATGAACCCGGAGGCCGTATGAACCGCCTTTCCCTTGTGATCGGAGCCCTGCTGATGTCCGCCCCCGCCACCGCCCAAACGCAACCCGACTGGACGCTCGTCATCCATGGCGGTGCCGGCGTGCTCGAGCGCGACAAGATGACGCCGGAGCGTGAGGCAGCCGCGCGCAAGGGGCTGGACGCAGCGCTGGAGGCCGGATCGAAAGTCCTCGCCGGCGGCGGCAGCGCGCTCGACGCGGTCGAGGCGGCAGTCAAGGTGCTGGAGGACGATCCGCACTTCAACGCCGGGCGCGGGGCGGTGTTCACCTATGAAGGCACCAACGAACTCGACGCTGCGATCATGGACGGCGCGGACCGCAAGGCAGGCGCGGTCGCCGGGGTCACGCGGACCAGGAGCCCGATCACCCTTGCGCGCAAGGTGATGGAGGACAGCCCGCACGTCATGCTGGCGGGCAAGGGCGCGGACGTGTTCAGCGCCGAACAGGGGCTGGAGCAGGTCGGCCCCGAATGGTTCGCGACCGACGAGCGCCGCCAGCAGCTTGAGAAGATGAAGGCGCAAAAGACCAGCTGGTTCGATGTCGACATGAAGTACGGCACGGTCGGCGCAGTGGCGCGGGATAAGGCGGGCAACGTCGCGGCCGCGACCTCGACCGGCGGCGTCACCGGCAAGCGCTGGGGTCGGGTCGGCGATTCGCCGCTGATCGGCGCCGGCACCTATGCCGACAACCGCGCCTGCGCCGTCTCGGCGACCGGGGCGGGAGAGTTCTTCATTCGCGAAGGCGTCGCCCATGAAATCTGCGCCCGCGTCCGCTTCAAGGGCGAAAGCCTCAAGGCTGCTGCCGACACCGTCATGGCCGAAACCCGCGCGCTCGGCGGCACCGGCGGCGTCATCGTCACCGGACCAACCGGCGAAATGGCGTGGAGCTTCAACACGCCTGGCATGTATCGCGGCAAGGTTTCAGCCGGCAGCGCGAAGACGGTCGCGATCTATGGCGACGAACAGTAAGGACAGCGGCATGATTCGCTCCCTCATCGCGCTGTTCGCGCTTGCCGCCAGCTTCGCTGCCACTCCTGCGCTCGCCTATTGGGAGTTCGGTCACCAGACCGTGGCGACCATCGCCTACAAGAATGTGAAGCCCGAAACGCGCCGCGCGATCGATCGGCTGCTGGCACGGCAGGGCCTGCTGGAAACCCCGACCTGCTCGGCGAAAACGCTGGAAGAGGCGAGCGTCTGGGCCGATTGCATCAAGCCGCTCGGCGCTCGGTTCAGCTATGCGTACAACTGGCACTACCAGAATGTGAACATTTGCAAGCCGTTCACGCTCAAGGGCAATTGCCCCGACGGCAACTGCGTCTCGGCGCAGATCGACCGCGGCGTGAAGCTGTTGCAGGACAAGGATGTCCCGGTCCGCGAAAAGGTGATGGCGCTCGCGTTCCTCACGCACTTCGTCGGCGATCTCCACCAGCCGCTGCACGCGGGCGACAAGGGCGACCTTGGCGGCAACCGCGCGCGCACCGATTACGGCATTTACGGACCCGAGCGGCTGAATCTGCACAGCATCACCGATGGCTGGCTGGCCGAGCGGGCGATCACCTCGCCGCCGCCGGTGGTGCAGGTCTATTCCGCCGAGGAGCGCGCGAAGGAAAGCGCCGGCACGGTCGAGGACTGGAGCCGCGAGAACTGGCAGGCGTCGCATATGGCCTATGAAGCGGCTTTCGATGGCGATCCGTGCCGCGCCGACCTGCCCGCACGCGGCAAGCTCGACGATGCCGACATCGAAAAGCTGGTCCCGATGATGCAGGCGCAGATCAAGCGCGGCGGCCTGCGCCTCGCCCGGCTGCTCGACGAAGCCTTCGGCCCGCCGCCGCCGGTCCAGCCGCGCCGCTGATCCTCAGTCCCGGTCGGGACCCCAACGCCAGCGGAAACCGCCGTCGGTTTTTGTCCAGACAAACCAGACGAAGACCGCGAGCATCGGCAGCGCGACGCCAAGCCGGATGAACTGGGTGGGCGCCCAGTGCAGCACCGCGACAATGGCCAGGATGAACACCAACATGGTCAACCACCCCTGCCACGTCACCGGCGTCGCGCCCCAGCCGAACAGCTTGGGCGCGAACCAGTAACCTTGCCGCACCCGGAGTGCGTCGCGATAGCGTTGCAGGCTCATGCCAGCGTTCCCAACAGGCCAATGCCCAACGCGAGCGCAGAGGCGGCAATCAGCAAGGGCAGGTGACGGCGCGGGGCAAACAGGGCGGTCAGCATGATGATTCTCCTGCGTTGGCTCAGGCGGGGGCGTAATGTTCCAGAAACCCGCAATTGCGGCAGCGCCAGCTGCGGATCTCGAGCTTGCGGCGGTTGCCGATCTTCAGGCCGGTCCAGAAGCTCTTTTCCGGCGCGCCCTCGATCCATTTGCTGACATGTTTGGTGCCATAGCCCTCGTCGGCGACGAAGCCCTCGACCATCTGGCTCTGGCATTTGGGGCAGCTGTGTGAACGCATGACGGGATCCTTCTTCAGAGCACCGATACGGCGACAGCCAGCATCAGCAGCGATAGCGCGAACAGCCAGATCACATGCGACCGGCGGGCGAATATGACGATCAGCATCACGTTTCTCCTTCCTTCGGCGGTCGCCCACGCTTGGCGCGCACCGGGTCGGCCAGTTTGACGCCGCGTTTGGCCAGCGCCTCGCGCAGCAGGCATTCGACCTGCGCGTTGACGCTGCGCAGGTCGGTCGCCGCGCTCCGCTCGATCGCGCCATAGAGCGCTGGATCAAGGCGGAGCGGGAACGCCTTCTTGGGTGGAGCGGCCATGGGCCTTCCTCTCCGGTTACTGGTACAGCGACCCGGCGTTCACCACCGGCTGCGTGTCGCGTTCGGAGCAGAGCACGACCATCAGGTTGGACACCATCGCCGCGCGGCGCTCGTCGTCCAGCTCGACGACATTCTTCTCCGACAGCTGTTCCAGCGCCATTTCGACCATGCCGACCGCGCCTTCGACCAGCGTCTTGCGCGCGGCGACCACCGCCTCGGCCTGTTGCCGGCGCAGCATCGCCTGCGCGATCTCCTGCGCATAGGCGAGGTGGGTCAGGCGGCACTCGTCGATATGCACGCCGGCCGCCAGCACGCGCTCCTGCAGCTCGACGCGCAGCTCCTCGCTGACATGCTCGGCATTGCCGCGCAGCGTCATCTCCTCATGCGTGAAGTCGTCATAGGGGTAGCGCGACCCGATCGCGCGCACGGCGCTTTCGATCTGGATGTGCACGAACTCGCGATAGTCATCGACGTCGAACAGCGCCTGAGCGGTATCGGCGACGCGCCACACCACGTTCGACGCGATCTCGATCGGGTTGCCGCGCAGGTCGTTCACCTTTAGCCGCTCCGACGTGATGTTGTGGATGCGCACCGACACCTTCGACTTGATCATCCACGGCCAGGTCCAGCGCAGCCCGGTGACCCGGTCGGTGCCCTTATAGTCCCCGAACAACAGGATCGCCGCCGCCTGATTGGGCTGCAGCAGGTAGAAACCCGGCGCGACGAACGCGAGGATCAGCACGCCCAGCACCAAGCCGTAGGGCGCCCATGCCGCCTCGCCGATCTGCGGCGCGGACGCGACGATCCCGATCAGCGCGGCGAGCGCCACGAGCAGCATGGCATAGCCGCTGGCGGTGCTGGCGGGCCGCTCGGTGCTCGAACGCAGCGCGCTGGAATTGAAGTCCGACATCTTTGCCTCCCTGAAATACTGATATCATAATTATATCGAATCAGGCGGCGTGCAAGCGGAATCGTAAACCCCCGCCGCAATGCGCGGCGGGGGTGGTGTCGTCACTTCGCGCCGACCTCCCATGCCAGCCAGCAGATCGCCAGAAAGGGCAGGACGATCGCCGCCGCGACGAACAGCTGGCGGCCGAGTCCCAGGCGGAAATGCTCGGGATGATCCGCCTCCACCCGTCGGATCGCGGCGGCGGCGGCGGGGTCGCCCTTGAGCATCCCGCGGTCGACCGCCGGGCCGGTCTTGATGAAGACGATCAGTTCGTCGCGCTCGATCGGGTCGAGTGCGGGGTAGCGGTTCAGGAGCCCGGCGATGCGATCGCGCAGGCTGGTGTCGTTCACAGTCTCGTTCATGCTGAAATTCCCGTTGCGGCGCGCACGCGCACGCACGCGCCGACCGCCACAGGGGGCGGCTGTTTGATCGATCAGGTTGCGGGGTTCAGGCGGAGAGCGGTGGCGCGCGGGCGCGATAGCGCGATGCCGGGCGCGTAGTCGGCGCGGCATCCGCGTGCAGTGCGGCGACGCTCTGCGAGGGCGCGGCATGGGGAGGGGTGACTGCGGCATGGTGCGCCGGGATCGGCGGATCGCCGTCTGGGCGATCCTGTGCCTTGAGCGCGCGGTGCGCCGCCGCCTTGATCGCGGCGGCCGGGTCGCGGAACTGTGCATTGACCGGGACCGGCGCGGTAAGCGCCGCCGCGCGCAGATCGGCGATGTCGAGCCGGGGTGCCTGCGGAAGTGCAGTGAGCGCGTTGAACGCCAGCAACAGGCTCGCCAGCCACAGCCACACGACACGCGGCGCGCGGGTCGGGGGTGGGCTGGAGGGAAGCTCGGGCGTCATGCTGCCGGTCGATATAGGATGGATCGCGCGAAATGCCCGCGCAAACAAAAGGGGCGCGACCAACGCCGCGCCCCCTTATTTCGATAGCTTGGACCGATCAGTTGATAACGATCGTCACCGCACGGCGGTTCTGCGCCCAGCTGGCTTCGTCCGAACCCAGCGCGATCGGGCGTTCCTTGCCATAGCTGATCGTGGTGATCCGCGACGGCGACACGCCCCGCGCGGCCAGATAGTTCTTCGCGGCATTGGCGCGACGGTCGCCCAGCGCGAGGTTGTATTCACGCGTGCCACGCTCGTCGGCATGACCCTCCAGCGTGATCCGCGTGTTCTGATATTGCGTCAGCCACTGCGCCTGGCTGTCCAGGATCTGCCGCGCACGCGCGTCGATGTCATACTGGTCGAGATCGAAGTTGATCGTATCGCTGACCACATTCTGGCGGAAATGCTCGGGGCTACCGGGCTGTGCCACGCCGCCGCCGTCGGGGCCGGGACCAGGGCCAGGCTCGACCGGGCCGCCGGGGCCGGGGGGAAGGGTGTCCGGGCGCTTCTTCTGGCAACCGGCTACGGCGACGGCCATCGTCGCAATGATCAGGGCGGTTTTGAGCTTCGCCATTGGTCTTGTCTCCCTTGGCTTTCGTGAAATTCGATACCCCTGCGTAACGGACAGGGTGCGGGTGTGTTCCCCCTAGGTCAACCCGCTTAGGGCCGCAGGGGTCCCCATGAGGGATCGGAACCGTCGAGTTGCGTCGGAATCCGGCGCGCATTGCTGCCCGTCAGATCCACCGACCAGATATCGGACTTGCCCGACGCGCCCTGCGCCCCGCGTGAGAACAGCAGCACGCGGCCATTGGGCGACCAGCTCGGCCCTTCATCGCCCCATGCGTCGGTCAGCAATTTCTCGCCCCCGCCCGACGGGTTCATCACGCCGATGCGAAAGCCGCCGCCCATGCGGGTAAACGCGATCAGATCGCCGCGCGGGCTCCATGCCGGGGTCGCATAGCGCCCGCCGCCAAAGCTGATCCGCTGCTGGTTCGTGCCATCGGCGTTCATCACATACAGCTGCTGTGTCCCCGACCGATCGCTCTCGAACACGATCTTGCTTCCATCGGGCGAATAGCTGCCGCCGGTGTCGATGCCGGGCGCAGTGGTCAGGCGCTGGGGCGTCCCGCCATTGGCCGAGATGCGATAAATGTCGGCATTGCCCGCGGTGGACATGGTGAACAGCACCCACCGCCCATCCGGCGAGAAACGCGGCGCAAACGCCATGCTGACATTGGTGACGAGCAGCCGCTGCGTGCCGGCGGCGAGGTCATAAACATAGAGCGACGGCTTGTCGTTCTGGTAGCTCATATAGGCGATGCGCCGCTCATCGGGGGAGAAGCGCGGGGTCAGCACGATCGATTGTCCGTTGGTCAGGAAGCGGCGGTTGGCACCATCCTGATCCATGATCGCCAGCCGCTTGATCCGGCGATTCTTAGGCCCGGTCTCGCTGACGTAGATCACCCGGCTGTCGAAATACGGTCCTTCGCCGGTCAGGCGGGTGTAGATCGTGTCGGCACATTTATGCGCGGCGCGGCGCCAGTCGGAGGGGCTGACGACAAAGCCTTCACGCGCCAGCTCACTGCCCAGCGCGACATCATAGAGGTAGCAGCCGACGGTCAGATTGCCGTCGCCATTGGCCCGCACGAACCCCTGAACCAGCGCCTGCGCCGTCGCGCCACGCCAGTAACCGAAATCGGGCGCACTCACTTCGCTGACCGGCACCGCGCGTACGCCGGTGGGGCCGAGCGGCTTGAACAGGCCGGAATTACGCAGATTGTCGGTGATGACCTGCGCGATCTGGCGGCCGAGCGCGTCGGTGCTGCCCGCCGGGGTGCTGACGACCTGCTGCGTCGGCATCGGCGGAATGATGATGGTCAGGTCCTGCGCGCTCTCGTCGGTCACGTCGACCGCAAGGCCTTCACCTTCCTGTCCAGCGGTCGCGGGCGGGGCGGTCACGGTCGGCGGAGTCACCTCCTGCGCAGTCGCGGGCGCGGCGGCGAGGATCAGGGCGAGCAGCGGGGTCGGCTTCATGGCGGTTACAGCCTCCGGTCGAAAGTCGGGGTGATGATCTTCCATGCATCATAGTATTCTGCGGGAAGTCGGAAGGGGGCGGCAAGTTTGACGGCGGCGAGGGCGCGTTCCTTGTGCAACTCGGCCTGCGGGCGGTTGCTGGCATTCACGCCCTGCTGAGGTAACAGGATGCGCGGCGGGGCGGCGAGAGTGCCGTCCCTGTTCAGGCGAATCTCGACGCGCGTGCGCAGCAGCTCGACATCGGCGCCGGTTGGCGCACGCCAGTGCGGTCGAAGCTGGCGGATGATCTCGGCGCCCAGCGCGGATTTGACCGCCGCGCTGATCTGGCTGGCCTGGGGCGTGGTCGCCTTGCCCTTGCTCGGCTGGTCGGTCAGGCCGTCGGTGATGCCGGTCAGGCGACCGGTCGGCCGCGCCGCCGCACGTTCGGTCTTCGGCTGCGCCTTGGCCGGGGCCGGATTCGACTTCTTCGCCTCGGCCTTGGGCTGTGGTCGCGGCGCCGGGGCAGGGGCGGCCTTGGGCGGGGTCGGGTCGGGCTTGGCCACCGGCTCGGGCTGGGTCTCCGGCACCGGTGGCGGCGAATCGGGTTCGGGCGGGGCGGGGACTTCGGCGAGCCGCTCGGCCGGCGCTTCGGTCTCGATTACCGGCGCTTCGCTGACCAGCCCGACCTCATCGGTCAGCGACACCTCGATCGGGGTCGGCTTGATCTCGAGCGGATCGACCTTGGGAAAGATGCTGAGCGACAACAGGGCGAACAGCGCGGCATGGGCGACAACCGCCACCCCGATGCCGATGCCTTCCCTGCGGTCGATCGCCACTGCCATCAGTTCTTGCCCTCACCCGTGGTGACGAGCGACACCTTGTTCAGTCCCGCGCGGTTGAGCTCACCCATCACGCGCATGACCTTGCCATAGTCCAGCCGGGTGTCGGCGCGCAGGAACACCTGCGGCTTTTCCTCGCCACGCGCGCTGGCGATGTCGGCGAGCAGGCTCGGCAGCTGGTCATCGGCGACCTCACTGTCGTCGAGGAACACTGTGCCGCGCTCGTCGATCGAAATCTGGATCGGCTTCTGGTCCTGGTCCAGCGGCTTGGCGCGGCTTTCGGGCAGGTTTACCGGCACGCCCGCGGTCAGCAGCGGCGCGGTGACCATGAAGATGATCAGCAGCACCAGCATCACGTCGACCAACGGCGTGACGTTGATGTCCGCCATTGGCGCGCGCCGCCCCTTGCCGCGCGAAGAGGGGAGCTTCGCGCCCATCAGAGCAGCGGCTTGCCGCTCGCAGGCGCGCTGTCGAGCTGGCGGCTGAGAGTTGCGTGGAAGCCATCGGCGAAGCGGTTCAGCCGCGCCTCGACCTTGTCGATGCCATGGCTGAAGCGGTTATATGCGATGACGGCGGGAATCGCCGCGAACAGCCCGATCGCGGTGGCGAAGAGCGCCTCGGCAATGCCCGGCGCGACCACCGCGAGCGACGTGCTCTGCGCGCCCGCAATCGCGGTAAAGCTGCGCATGATGCCGAGCACCGTGCCGAGCAGCCCGACGAACGGCGCGGTCGCCCCGACCGTGGCAAGGATGTTGAGCCGGTCCGACAGCCGGTCGATCTCGAGCGCGACCGCAGCGCCCATCGTTGTCGCCAGCCGCTCGCGCGTGCCGTCCTTGTCGAGTGCGCGCCCGCCGGTGGAGCGCCGCCATTCGGTCACGCCCGCCGCGAACACGCGCGCGGTCGGGTGATCCTCGTCGCCGTGCAGCTTGTAAAAGGCGTCGATATCGTCGGTCTTGCGATAATCGCCCTCGAACCGGTCGGCCGCCTTGCGCGCGGCGGCGATGCGCCCGCGCAGCGACAGGATGATCGCCCATGTCCAGATGCTGGCAAGCACCAGCCCGATCATGATCGCCTTCACGTCCCATTCGGCCTGCATGAACAGGCCAAGATAGGAGGCGTCATCGAATTTCAGATTCGCGAACCAGTCCATGTGTCGCTTAGTTTCCCTTCCAGACCAGCGGCACGAACGCTTCGACCCACTCCCGCGGTTGCCGCCGCGCGCGACCCGCCGGGGTCACGAACGCCGCTTCCACATCCGCCTGGGTCAGCAATTCCCCGTTCCGCATGACTCGTTGCTGAATATCCACCGCCGCCGCCCGTACGCGCAGGACCCGGCTGACGACCACCAACGCATCGTCGAGCCGTGCGGGTGCGACATAGCGGATGGCGATGTTGCGGACGACATAGACGCCTTCACCCGCCTCATGCGCCGCCCGCTGATCGATCCCGGCACAGCGCAGCATATCCGATCGCGCGCGTTCCATGAACCGCAGGTAATTGGCGTGATACACCACCCCCGACAGGTCGGTGTCCTCAAAATAGACACGGACGGGGAACAGGTGCTCGACACCGTCGAAACGGCCCGACGCGGGGGGAAGGTCCAATTCGCTCACCGCCTAGCCCATAGCGGCGGGGGGAATCGAAGTTCAACTGTCACGGGCGAGATGGGGCGCACGCGCGATGAACGGAGCGGTGTTCCGTGGGTCAGGCCTTCGCCATCTCCAGCACCACGTCCCATTCCGCCGCGCTGACCTTCCCCACCGACAGCCGCGAATATTTGACCAGCTCCATCGCCTCCAGCCGAGGCTCGGCCTTCACCTGCTTGAGCGTCACCGGGTTGGGCAGCGGGTCGACGGGCTTCATCTCGACCGACACCCAATGCTTGCCCTCGCCATCGGGCTTCGCCTCGCGGCTGACTTCCATGATGCCGACGATCTGCAGCCCGATATTGCTGTGATAGAAAAACGCGCGGTCGCCGACCTTCATCGCGCGCAGGTTCCCCGCAGCGGTGTGGTTGCGCACGCCGTCCCATTCGGTGCTGCCGTCGCGGACCAGATCGTCCCAGCTGAACACATCGGGTTCGGATTTCATCAGCCACAGGGCCATAACGCGATCTCCTTCTGCCCGCCCCAATCGCGCTCCTCCACCCAAACCGCAAGTGCCAGCTAAACGCCAAATGAATGCGCAATTCCGCAGCCGTTCAGGCCGAGTCCCTCAAAAGGGCATCCAGACGGACCTCAAAGCGTTGAGACGTCGGAATGTGCAGATGCACGAGGAGGACGACATGAAGACGATGATCACCAAGGCGGTGCTCGGTCTCACCCTCGGCGCCACCGCGCTCACCGCGGCCGCGCCGGCAGAGGCCCAGCGTTATCGCCATCGCGACCGCGACAACACCGGTACTGCCATCGCTGCCGGTATCGCCGGTGTCGTGATCGGCGCCGCGATCGCGGGATCGAGCCGCGACCGCTATGACGATCGCCGCTACAACGGGTATGACGGCTATGATCGCTACAACGGCTATTACCGTCAGCGCGGCTATTATCCGCGCGAGAGCTATTACTATCGCGATTACGAGCGCCGCAACTGGCGCGGCTGCACCATCCGCCGCGTGTACGACCCCTATCTGGGGCACCGGGTTAAGGTGCGTTACTGCCGCTAATCCGGGCGGCGCGATAACATCGGCGGCGCGGGTTTATTCCCGCGCCGCTTTTGTTTAGAGGCGCGCCATGAGCGACACTCCTCCCGACCGCCTTTCGGTCAATCCAAAGAGCCCCTTTTTCGACCAGGCGCTGCTCCAGCGCGGCATCGGCATCCGCTTCAAGGGTGTCGAGCGCCGCGATGTCGAGGAATATTGCGTCTCGGAAAACTGGATTCGCGTACAGGTCGGCAAGACCATGGACCGCAAGGGCAACCCCCTGACGATCAAGCTCGCCGGCCCGGTCGAGGCGTGGTTCGAATCGTCCGCTGCTGGCGAGGGTGACGCTGAGGCCGATCCCGAGGCGGAAGCCTAAAAGCTTTCGTCACCCCGGCCTTGTGCCGGGGTCCACGGCTCCAGTCTCCGGCGATCGAGCCTCGTGCTTCGCGCCGACCTCCCGCTTGACCCCGACTCAAGGTCGGGGTGACCCGAGCCGCGCTTAACCCAGCAACCCCCGCGCCGCATCCTCCACCGCCTGCATCGCCGCGCGATACGGGAACGGCCCATGGCTGATCCGCGCCACGCCGGCCGCAGCCACTGCAGCAGCATCCGGCGCGCCCGGAAAAGCCATGAAGTTCACCGGCAACGGCGATTCGCGACACACACGCGCCAGCAGGTCGAGATCGGCCAGCCCTGGCACAAAGAACCCGCTCGCCCCCGCCGCCGCATAAGCATGCGCGCGGGCGATCGCGGAATCGACCTTGGCCGCATTATGCGTCTCGGCCGCGGCCTGCAGGAAAATGTCGGTGCGGGTGTTGATGAAAAACGCAGGGCCAGTCGCAGCGCGAATCGCGGCGATGCGCGCGGCCTGCACCTCGGGCGCGTGTATGCCGGTCCCCCCGATCACCTGATCCTCGAAGTTGCACCCGATCGCCCCGGTCGCCGCAAGCAGCGCGACGTTCGATGCCAGCGCATCCGGCGCGACCGCATAGCCACCCTCGAAATCGATCGACACCGGCAGGTCCACCGCGCCGACGATCCGTGCCGCATTGCCCAGCGCCAGATCGAGCGGCAGCGCCTCGGCGTCGCTATAGCCATTAGCAGCCGCAACCGACGCGCTGCCGGTCGCAATCGCCTTCGCCCCCGCTGCCGCAACCGCCTTGGCCGAGCCCGCGTCCCACACATTGACCAGCATCAGCGGCGCGCCCGGCACGTGCAGCGCGGCGAATTGATCGAATCGGCTCATGGACATCCCCTCTCGTTCAGCCCTTGATAGGGACGGAACGAAAGTGGAACAATCCATTTCTTGCGCGCTGGAGGGTCAGTGAACGAACCGCGCCACCACGTCGCGATAGCTGCGGCTAACCTTCACCTGCGACCCCGAATCGAGCACCAGGAAACACTCGCCATTGGTGTGCGGCTTGACCTGCTTGACCTGATCGAGGTTGACGATGGTCGAGCGGTGGACGCGCTGGAACCGGCGCGGGTCGAGCCGCTTTTCCAGATCCTTCATCGTCTCGCGCAGCACCAGCGTGTTGTCGGCGGTCTTGATGCACATATAATCGCCGGCGGCCTCGACCACCTCGATCGTGTCGACATCGACGCGGAAGATTTGGCCGCGATCCTTGATGTTGATCAGCTTTTCATAGCGGCTCGCCGACACGTCGCCATCGCTTGCGGCGAGTTCCTCGGCGGCCTCAGGCGCGACCTCGGCCAGCACTTCCTTGAGCTTCTCGACCTCTTCAACGCCGCGCTTTTCGGTCAGCCGCTGGCGCACGCGCTCCAGCGTGTCGGCAAGACGACCTTCGTCGACCGGCTTCATCAGATAATCCATCGCATTCGCCTCGAACGCGCGGATCGCATGGTCGGAATAGGCGGTGACGAAGACGAACAGCGGCGGTTCGACTTCCATCATCCCCTGCACGACCGAAAACCCGTCGAATCCGGGCATCTGGATGTCGAGAAACACCAGATCGGGCTTGTGCGTCTTGATCGACCGAATCGCCTCGCGGCCGTTCTGGCATTTGTCGATGATCTCGACATCCTCATGCGCGGCGAGGCGCAGTTCGAGGCCCTGGATGGCCAGGGGTTCGTCATCGACCAGGATCGTGCGGATCGTCATATCTCTCTCTACTCATAAACGCGTCGTCCCGATGCCCCCGGTCCGACGCCCCACAACCCCTGCCTTTGATCCTTCAACCATATAGTTACGGTCCGGTTCCGATCACGCCGCTTCCTTGGCGGGCTCCTCGAACTGGAACGGAATTTCGATCTCAACGCGGAAACCGCCGCCGGGGTCCGAATGCGTCGAAAAGCGATGCTCCGCCCCGAACGCCTGCGCCAGCCGTTCGCGTATATTGGTGAGGCCAACCCCCGTGGACAGGCTTGGCCGGTTCTTGCCTTCGATCAATCCCGGACCGGTGTCGGATACGGTGATCTGCACCCGCTCGCCGGTGAGTCGAGCCGCAACCCGGATTTCGGCGCCTTCTTCCTGCGGCGTGACGGCATATTTGATCGCATTCTCGACCAGCGGCTGCAGCAGCAAAGAGGGCAGGCGCGCCTTGGCCGTGCGCGGGTCGATATCGAATTCGGGCTTCAACCGTGCGTCGAACCGCATTTTCTCGATCTCGAGATACAGCTTCAGCGTCTCCACCTCCTGCGCCAGCGTGACATGCGCAGTCGGCTCGTTGGCCAGCGTGTAGCGCAGGAAATTGGCAAGCCGCGCCAGCATCGCATTCGCCCGGTCGGTCTGCTTGAGCAGCACCAATGTCGAAATCGAATTGAGCGTGTTGAACAGGAAATGCGGGTTGAGCTGATAGCGCAGCATCGCCAGCTGCGCCGAACTCGCCTGACTCTCCAGCACCTGCATCCGGTCGATCTGATCCTCGACGATCAGATAGAAGTTGATCCCGAAATACAGCGCCGACCACCCCGCGAGCACGGTGAAGTTGAGGAACAGGCTGCCCAGAATCAGCGGCAGCTCGATCCCCGGATCGCCGCGCATCACCGAAACCGTCAGCGCGTTGAGCACCGCATAGACCAACGTCGCCGCCGCCAGCGTCGCGATCGAGGCAAGGATGCCGGTGATCCGCGGCAGCCGCCGGTAATAGCCATACAGCGCGGACAACAGCAGCGTCAGGCAATATCCGACGATCGCCTCGATCGTTACGCGGATCAGATCCTCGAAGCTGAACGTCCGGTTCGAGAAGTTGGAAACCGCACGCAGCAGCAGATAGCCGCCCCAGCCCGCGCCCTGCAGCATCCAGAACGCACGGCTCTTCTGTTCGAAAAAGGGGCGGGAGAAGATGGTGGGGTTGGTCATCGTGTTGGCGGCTTCTCTACATCGCACGTCGCCCGGTGGGAAGAATGCCGGAACACGCCCGTCACGATATCGTTGCACTGCTGGTTCACATCTGGACTGCGGGCTCCCAAATCCGGGGCCTTGGTCCA
Source organism: uncultured Alphaproteobacteria bacterium (assembly GCA_942493255.1). Lineage (GTDB taxonomy): Bacteria > Pseudomonadota > Alphaproteobacteria > Sphingomonadales > Sphingomonadaceae > Sphingomonas. Next base: position 1,321,445 of record OW818683.1, read on the forward strand.
CCACAGGAGAAACGCTGATGACGACCCGCACCGCTACCGCCCGCTATTCCGGCTTCGGCAAGGAAGGGAAGGGCGCGATCACGACCCAGTCCGGCGTGCTCACCGACCAGTTTTACGGCTTCAACACGCGGTTCGAGGATGAGCCGGGCACCAATCCCGAAGAGCTGATCGCCGCCGCCCATGCCGGCTGCTTCACCATGGCGCTCAGCTTCGCGCTGGCCAAGGCGGGTTTCAGCGAAGGCACGCTGGAGACCAAGGCTGCGATCAAGCTGGAGCAGAAGGATGGCGGCTTCACCATCACCCGCTCCGACCTGACGCTGGAAGCCACCGTCCCCGGCATCGACCCCGACCAGTTCGCCGACCTCGCCGACGAAGCGAAGAAGAACTGCCCGGTGTCGAAGCTGATGACCGCCGAGGTCAGCCTGGCGCACAAGCTGAACTGATTTACCATCGTCACCCCGGCCTTGTGCCGGGGTCCACTGCGCGGCGTGCGCGAAGCAAGAGGCTCCAGCGCCGCGCTTGCGTCTCGGTGGACCCCGGAACAAGGCCGGGGTGACGATTTTTTCGTTTCACCGCTCGTTCAAATAATACCGATCCGTCGCCGTCAGATCATCCGCCAGCTCATAGACGATCGGCTGCCCGGTCGGAATCTCCAGCGATGCGATATCCGCATCCGAAATCCCCGACAGATGCTTGACCAGCGCACGCAGCGAATTGCCGTGCGCGGCGATCAGCACGCGCTTGCCCGCACGCAGGTCCGGCGCAATGCGCTCTTCCCAATAGGGCAGGACGCGCGCGATCGTGTCCTTCAGGCTCTCGGTCTGCGGGATCGGAATACCCTTGTAGCGCAGGTCCTTGGCGAGATCCCACGGCGACCCTTCCTCGGGCAGCGGGGGCGGAATGTCGAAGCTGCGGCGCCAGATCTTCACCTGATCGTCGCCGTGCAGCGCCGCGGTCTCCGCCTTGTCGAGCCCGGTCAGCCCGCCATAATGGCGCTCGTTCAGCTTCCAGCTCTTCTCCGTCGGCAGCCAAAGTCGCCCCATCGCCTCCAGCGCCAGGTTGAGCGTCTTGATCGCCCGGCTCTGAAAGCTCGTATAGGTCATGTCGAAGTCGAGACCCTTGTCGCGCATCAGCTCGCCGGCGGCCCACGCCTCGCGCACGCCCTGTTCGGTCAGGTCGACGTCCCACCATCCGGTGAAGCGGTTTTCCAGATTCCAGGACGACTGGCCGTGGCGGATCAGGACGAGCGTGGGCATGGGACCTCCTTGCAGGACTTTGCCCGCGTCCTTAGCGGATAGGGACGACAGGGCAACGGAGGATGGCCATGGCAATCGAAAGACAGACCATCATCTACGAAGGCCCCGGCGGCCCGTTCGAGGGCGTCGCAGCGTTCGACAGCATCGCGCCCGGCCCGCGCCCCGGCGTGCTGATCGTCCCCAATGTGTTGGGCGAAAAGGAACAGGATCGCGTAACCGCCGAGCGGATCGCGGCGCTCGGCTATGTCGGCTTCGTCGCCGACCTCTATGGCCAGGGCAAGCGCACCACCCGCGAATCGCCCGACCCGACGATCTATATGAACGCCCTCAACGCCGATCGCCCGCTGCTGCGCGACCGCTTGTTCGCCAGCCTCGCCGCGCTCCACGCGCTGCCCCAGGTCGATGCGACCCGCACCGCGGCGATCGGCTATTGCTTCGGCGGCAAGTCGGTCATTGACCTCGCCCGCGCGGGCGGTGACGTGCTGGGCGTCGTCGCCTTCCACGGCATCTTCGACCCGCCGGGCTATGGGTATCCGACCCCGATCCGCGCGAAGCTGCTGATCTGCCACGGCTGGGACGACCCGCTCGCCCCGCCCGAGGCGGTGACCGGCCTCGCCACCGAACTGACTGCAGTGGGGGCGGACTGGCAGCTGCACGGATATGGCGGCGCAGGGCACGGCTTCACCGACCCGAGCCTCACCGGCTCAACCCGCCCCGGCTTCGGCTATAACGCCAACGCCGACCGGCGGAGTTGGGCGGCGATGACCGGCTTCCTCACCGAACTGTTCGACTAATTATATCCTCCCCGGAACGGTGAGGGGGACCATGCGAAGCATGGTGGAGGGGGCCCGAGGCAACCGAATTGCTTCGTGGCGGGCCCCCTCCGTCAGCGCTGCGCGCTGCCACCTCCCCGTTCCGGGGAGGATTTGTAAGATCGGCTCAGCGCGAACTTTGCCGCGCCTCGGACGTCAGGCCGACGGAGTCTTCGGCTTCGCGGCACGCGGCTTGGCCGGGGCCTTTGCCGCGGCTGGCGCTTTCGCCGCAGCGGGCTTCTTGGCAGCAGCCGGCTTTTTCGCGGCTACCGCCTTCTTCGGCGCAGCCGGCTTCTTCGCAGGGGTCGGCGGCGTTTCCGCTGCCGGAGCCTCAGGCGCCTTGGGTGCCTCCGGAGCCTTCTCCCCCGTCAGCTTAGCCGTAATCTTCTCCGCCGCTCGCGCTGCGATCAGGCTGGCGAGCGAGGACGCCGTCTTCGCGAAGTCATCCATTCCCGAAGATTTGGGCGCATCCGCCGCAGCAGGGGCGGGGGCCGCTGCCGCCTGCGCATCCGCCGCCTTTTTCCGAACATTACCGGCCAGCGCGACGAGTCCCGCAGCGACGATGTCGGCGACCAGCGGATGCTTGGTCAGCTCGAGCAGCTTGGCGCCCTGCTCACGCAGTTCCTTGGGCAGTTCGATCCCGGCGACGGTCTTGGGCAGCTTGGCCGCCTTGCCCGTCTTCGGCGCCTTGGCGGCCTTGCTTTTCTTCGCCTTCGTCGCGTCCTTCGCCTTGGCCATCTTCACGCCTCCATGGTGTGTCATTCGACTGACACACCCGGAGGCGTGCCGTCAATCCGCGAATACCCGCTCGAAAATGGTATCGACCGACTTGAAATGATAGTCGAGGTCGAACTTCTCTTCGATCTGCTGCGGCGACAGTGCGGCGGTAACCTCGTCATCGCCCTTGAGCAGTTCGAGCAGCGACAGCTCCCCGTCGCTCTCCCACACCTTCATCGCGTTGCGCTGGACCAGCCGATAGCTGTCCTCGCGGCTCACTCCCGCCTGGGTCAGCGCCAGCAGCACGCGCTGCGAGTGGACGAGGCCCCCCATGCGATCCAGATTCTTCTGCATCCGCGCGGGGTACACCAGCAGCTTGTCGATCACCCCGGTCAGCCGCGCGAGCGCGAAGTCGAGCGTGATCGTCGCGTCCGGCCCGATATAGCGCTCGACCGACGAGTGGCTGATGTCGCGCTCATGCCACAAGGCGACATTCTCCATCGCCGGGATCACCGCCGCGCGCACCATGCGGGCAAGCCCGGTGAGGTTCTCGGTCAGCACGGGGTTGCGCTTGTGCGGCATCGCCGACGAACCCTTCTGCCCCGGCGAGAAATATTCCTCGGCTTCCAGCACTTCGGTGCGCTGCAGATGGCGAACCTCGACCGCGAGCCGCTCGATCGAGCTGGCGATGACACCCAACGTCGCAAAGAACATCGCATGGCGGTCGCGCGGGATCACCTGCGTCGAGACCGGTTCGACCGCGAGGCCGAGCTTGTCGGCGACATGCTGCTCCACGCGCGGGTCGATATTGGCAAAGGTGCCAACCGCGCCCGAAATCGCGCAGGTCGCAATGTCCGCCCGCGCCGCGACCAGCCGCGCCTTGCAGCGCTTGAACTCGGCATAGGCCTCGGCGAGCTTCAAGCCAAACGTCACCGGCTCGGCATGAATGCCATGGCTGCGGCCGATCGTCGGGGTCAGCTTGTGCTCATACGCCCGGCGCTTGAGCACCGCGAGCAGCTGGTCGAGGTCTTCCAAAAGGATGTCCGACGCACGCGTCAGCTGTACCGCGAGGCAGGTGTCGAGCACGTCGCTCGACGTCATTCCCTGATGCATGAAGCGCGCTTCGTCGCCGACATTTTCCGCGACCCAGGTCAGGAACGCGATCACGTCATGCTTGGTCACCGCCTCGATCGCGTCGATCGCGGCGACATCGATGGTCGGGTTGGTCGCCCACCAGTCCCACAGCGCCTTCGCCGCCGATTCGGGCACCACGCCCAACTCGCCCAGCTTCTCCGTCGCGTGCGCCTCGATCTCGAACCAGATGCCAAAGCGGGTTTCGGGCGACCAGATCGCGGTCATGGCGGGGCGGGAATAGCGGGGGACCATAGAGAAGCCTTTCGTGGGACGCGGCGCCCCTAGCAAAGCCCCGGCGGCGCGGCAAACCCGGCTATGCGGCGGTGTTCCGCTCGTTTCGTCGCAGTAATCGCACGCAAAAGGGGTGAAATGATAGTCGCCGCGGATGAAGTGACCTGATCAGAATTTTATCAGGGAACGTGATAAATATACAACGCGTTCAATCATCACACGCATCGAATGAAGTGGTTCGCTGCACTAGTTGTTTTACTCGAGATGATTGGAGAATGATCATGTTGAAATCTATCCTTCTCGCCAGCGCCGTCGCAATGTCTGTCCCTGCACTTGCGCAGGACATGCCGGAACAGCAGACGCCGCCGGCACAGGAGCAGCCGGCGCCGACCGAAAGCACTGAACCGGTGCCGCAGGAGGCCCCCGCACCCGCGCCGCAGCAGGACGCTCAGCCGATGCCGGAAGCAACCCCGACCCCGGCTCCGGCTCCGGCTCCGACCCCGGCTCCGACCCCAACGCCCACGCCGACCCCTGAGCCGCAGGCCATGGAGCAGGCGCAGGCCACCCAGCCCGCGCAGCAGCCCGCAAACGCGGTCCAGATCGCGCAGATCGTCGATCAGGGCTTCCCGACTTATGACGCGGACGCCGATGGCAGCCTGAAGCAGGAAGAGTTCGGCGCCTGGATGGTCGCACTGCGTTCGGCCAGCGAACCCGCCTTCACCGGCGAATCGACGGCGGACAAGGAATGGATCGGCAAGGCGCTCGCCTCGGCTGACGGCGACAAGTCGGGCGGCGTGAGCAAGGACGAGCTCAAGACCTTCCTGACGTCCGCTGCGGCCTCGTAAACAAGGTCTCCCCGGACGGGCGTCCCGCATCACGCCCGCCCACCGGCCGCCGGAGTACGCTCCGGCGGCCGTTTTGTTTCTGGCGTGGGTAGAAGCGACCAAAGCCGTCACCCCCGCAAAAGCGGGGGCCCATCTCCTGCACGATCGGCGCAACGCACCGGTGAGGCGAGTGGACCGTCCCGGAGATGGGCCCCCGCTTTCGCGGGGGTGACGATGGTAGGCAAAATCCGGTCGGACCTACATCAACCCCTGCGCACGCAGGCTGACATGCCCGCCGGTGCCGATGACAATATGGTCATGCACCGCAATCCCGAGCCGCTTCCCCGCTTCCACGATATTGCGCGTCAGTTCGATATCCGCCCGGCTCGGGCTCGGGTCGCCGCTCGGATGGTTGTGGACCAGAATGATCGCGGTCGACCCCAGATCGATCGCGCGGCGGATGACTTCGCGGACATAGACCGGCGCTTCGTCCACCGACCCTTCCTGCATCAATTCGTCGCGGATCAGCATGTTGCGGCTATTAAGATGCAGCACCCGCACGCGCTCGATCACATGATGCGCCATATCCGCGCGCAGATAATCCAGCAGCGCCTGCCAATTCGACAGGATCGGCCGCGCCGCCACCTCACTCTTTAACAGGCGCAACGCGGCGGCATGCGCGATCTTGAGCGCGGCGGCTGAGGTTTCGCCCATCCCCGGCACCCGCGCGATCGCCGCGGCGTCTGCGGTCAGCAGTCCGGCAATGCCGCCAAACTGGTGAAGCAACGCCTTGGCCAGCGGTTTGGTATCCCGCCGCGGAATCGCGAGCGTCAGCAGATATTCGACCAGCTCATGGTCAAGCAGCCCGTCGGCATCGGCGAGCAGCCGCGACCGCAACCGCGCGCGATGCCCGGTCCCATCGGTAATCGCTTCGCCGCCGTCCCCCATAAGAGGAGCCTAGCGGCAGAGGCGAGGGCGGGGAAGGGGCGCAGCTAATCCTCCCCGTGGCGGGAAGGATCAATCTGAGGATTGCAACAATGTTGCACCGCGGTTGACTCGGGGCACCCCCCTTTCTAAAGCGCGCGTGCCTTGGCGGGCTCGCCGCTCGGCCCATGCGTTTCGCCCTGGTATCTGACTGGCGGAGGAAGCGAAATGACCGAGAACGAGCCCGGACCGGACCCCCTCAAGGAGGATGCCCGCATCACTTCGCTCAATGAGCGGCTTGCGCGGGCGAAATCCGAAGAGGCGGATCGGCGGGGCGAGGGGCAACAGGCCGGCGATCGTGATTATCGCATGGGCAACCGCGTCCTCGCCGAGCTGATCGGAGGAATGGTTGGGGGGGCGCTGATCGGGTGGGTGCTCGATCGGTTCCTGGGAACCTCGCCATGGCTCCTGCTCACGCTGCTTGCCCTAGGCATCGTCAGCGCGTTCAGGAACATCATCAGGATTTCGAACCAGCGCTCGAAGTGACTTTCGGGCGCTTGCGTTACATGGGAAACGGGCGTGGCTGAAGAAGCAGGCAAGATCGATCCGATGCACCAGTTCGAGGTGCAGTCGATCGCCGACATGTTCACCATCGGCGGTCAGCAGATCGCCTTCACCAACAGCGCGCTGTGGATGGCGATCGCCGCCATCGCGCTGTGGATCTTCATGCTGGGCGGCATGAAGCGTGAGGTGGTTCCGGGCCGCTGGCAGATGGCGGTCGAAGGCTTCACCGGCTTCATCGACAACCTGCTCAAGGCGAATATCGGGCATGAGGGGCGCAAGTTCCTGCCTTATGTCTTCTCGCTGTTCATGTTCATCCTGTTCGCCAACGTCATCGGCCTGTTGCCGTTCGGCGTCGTCCCCGGCGTGCATCCGTTCACCGCGACCAGCCACTTCACCGTGACCGGCGTGCTGGCGATCCTGTCCTTCTCGATCGTCCTCGTCGTCGGTTTCGCGAAGCACGGCCTGCGCTTCTTCTCGCTGTTCGTGCCAAAGGGGACGCCGATCCCCGTGCTGATCCTCGTGGCGCCGATCGAGTTCGTCTCGTTCATGGTCCGCCCGTTCAGCCTGGCGCTGCGACTGTTCGTCGCGATGACCGCGGGCCACATCCTGCTCAAGGTGCTGGCGGGCTTCATCATCAATTCGGCCAATGCCGGCGCGGGCTGGGGCTTGCTCGTCGGCGTGCCCAGCTTCGCGCTGATGCTCGGCGTCTCGGCCCTCGAGATTCTGGTCGCCGGCGTCCAGGCCTATGTGTTCGCGCTGCTCACGTCGCTGTACATCAACGACGCGGTGCATCTGCACGATCATCACTGAGTTTTTCCCACCAAGACCTGAATTTTCTAAGGAGTGATTTCAATGGAAGCAGAAGCATTCAAGCTGCTCGGCGCCGGTCTCGCGGCAATCGGTGCTGGCCTCGCGGCGCTGGGCGTGGGTAACGTCTTCGCAGCGTTCCTTCAGGGCGCACTGCGCAATCCGGGTGCGGCTGCCAGCCAGCAGGGCAACATGTTCATCGGCTTCGCGGCTGCCGAGCTTCTCGGCCTGCTCGCGTTCGTCGTGGCGGTGCTGCTGATCTTCGTCGCCTGAAGTCTCTCCCGCCCTGCGCGTCGCGCGGGGCGGACTTGAGGACGGACCGCGAGAGGACGGACCAATGCCCCAGATCGAACAAGTCGCGGCGACCTATGCGTCGCAGATCTTCTGGCTGCTGCTGACCTTCGGGCTCACCTTCGTGATCGTCGGCCTGGGTATCTTGCCCAAGGTTTCCGGCACGATGGATGCGCGCGACAAGTCGGTTGCGGACGACCTTGCCGCTGCGGAAGCGGCGCGCTCGGCGGCCGATCAGGCCGAAGAGACCTGGCGCGCGCAGGAAAATGCTGCGCGTGAAGCCGCGCGCAAGCGCCTCGCTGAGGCACGTGCGCAGGGGCAGGCCCAGACCGACGCCGCGCTGGCATCGGCCAATGCCGAGATCGAAGGTCGCGTCACCGCGGCCGAAGCACGCATCGCTGCGGCCAGCGCCGCCGCAGCGGGCGAAATCGAATCGGTCGCGACCGACGCCGCCCGCGACATCGTCGCCCGCCTGTCGGGTGTCAGCGTCACGTCGGCGGAAGCCGGCCAGGCAGTGAAGGCAGCGCTCAATGGCTGAACAGGCACAAGTGACGGCGTCGACCGCCACCGATCCGGTCGCCGCTAACCTCAGCGAAGCGGCCAAGGGCGAAGGCATGGGGCTCCCCCATACCGGCACCGAGGCGGCGGGTGAGACGTATCACGCCGCTCCGGCAGTGTTCGGCATCGACGCGACCATGTGGGTCGGTCTGGCGATGCTGGCGCTGATCCTCGTCGTGGTGTGGAAGAAGGTGCCGTCGGCAATCGGCGGCATGCTCGACAAGCAGATCGCGGCGATCCGCACGCGTCTGGACGAAGCCAACCAGCTTCGCGCCGAGGCCGAGGCGCTGCGCGAGGAATATGCGCGCAAGCTCGCCAATGTCGAGCAGGAGGCGGCCGCCATGGTCGCTCATGCCGACGAGGAGGCGCAGGCGCTGCTGGTCAAGGCCAAGGCCGATGCCGAAGACCTGATCCGCCGCCGCACCAAGATGGCGGAGGACAAGATCGCCGCTGCCGAGCGCACCGCACTCGACCAGGTCCGCGCCACGGCCGCTGAAGCTGCGACCAAGGCCGCCGGTGCGATCATCGCGCAAAAGCACGACGCCAGCGCCGACAAGGCACTGGTCAACCAGACGATCGCGGGCCTCTCGCGGCTCAACTGAGCGTCGGGTTCCGAACAAGAAAAAGGGGCGTCGGTCGAAAGACCGGCGCCCCTTTTTCTTTCCTTCGTCACCCCGGGCTTGACCCGGGGCCCAGCTTCTTCGACCGGCCGCAATAGCCGCGCCCCGGGTCAGCCCGGGGTGACGGTACGCGTCACTTCCCCAACAAATCCAGCACCGCCACCGTCATCGCCGTCGTCCCCAGCGTCACCGCCGGCTTCGCCTCGACCTTGAAGAACGGCGAATGGTGCGCGGGCAGCGTCTTCTCGCCGCGCTTGGCCGCATCCAGCTCGGCCTGCGGCGTTCCGCCGACCACGAAATAGGCCCCCGGCACGCCCAGCTTCTGCTCGATGAAATAGGCGAAGTCCTCCGCCCCCATGCTCTCGCGCGGCTCGCTCTTGAGGATGTCCGCGCCAAACGCCTTGGTGAACGCCCCACGCACCCGCCCGGTCAGCGCCGGGTCGTTCAGCGTCACCGGCGTCGACTCAAACCCGACCCGCACCACCGGCAATTTGTCCTCCGGCAACCCGTTCATCCGCCCGACATTGGTCGCGATCCGCTTGATCCCGTCGAGCAGCTTCTTGCGCGTATCCTCGTCGTCCGACCGCACGGTCAGCTGCAGCTCGGCCTTGTCGCTGATGATGTTGTGCTTGAACCCCGAATGGAACGCGCCAACGGTGACCACGCCGGGCTTCAACGGCGCGATCTCGCGGCTCACCAGCGTCTGCAGCGCCATCACGATCTGGGCGCCCATCACGATCGGGTCCTTGCCCATATGCGGCGCGGCGCCATGCGTGCCGATGCCATGCACCGTGATGTCGACGCTGTCCGATGACGACGAGCTGATCCCCGGCTCCAGCCCGATCTTGCCGGTCGGAAAGCCCGATGTGACATGGAACGCCACCGCATAATCGGGCTTGGGGAAGCGGGTATAGAGCCCGTCCTCCATCATCTTGCGCGCGCCGCCGATCCGCTCCTCGGCCGGCTGCACGACGAACACGACGGTACCCTTCCACCGGCTCTTGAGCTTCGCCAGCTGCCGCGCGGTGCCGATCATCGACGTGATGTGCACGTCATGCCCGCACGCATGCATCACCGGCTTCACCACGCCGTCGATATCCTGCTGCGTCACGGTCGAGGCATAGGGCAGGCCGCTATCCTCCTTCAGCGGCAACCCGTCCATATCGGCGCGCAGCAGGATGGTGGGGCCATCGCCATTCTTCATCACGCCCACGACGCCGGTCCCGCCGACTCCCTCGGTCACCACGATCCCGCCAACCGCGCGCAGCTCCTTCGCCATGATCGCGGCGGTGCGGCTCTCCTTGTACGACAGCTCGGGATTCTTGTGGAAATCGACGAACAGCGCCTCGAGATGCGCCGCATAATCCGCCTCCACCGCCGGCGCGAAGTCCGGCTCGGCCAGCACAGGCGTGGCCATCAGCGACGAAGCGAGCAGGGCGGTGAGCAGGCGCATATGTGATCCCCATGTGGCGTCGGCGCACAGGCTAACAGATGGCAGCGTGCGCGCAACGCCCGCGCTCAGCGTCGGCCCGCCTGCGCGCGCGCCTCTGCGATCGCCCTCGGAAGCGCCGCCGCGAGCAGCCTCGAGCGAAACGCCTCGCTGTCGGTCGCGCGCCAGCCGATGACGACGTCCGGCACGATTCCCGACACTTCGTTGCTGCCATCGGCGCGAAACCGCGCGCAGTCGGGCAGGTACAGCGTTGCGCCGCTGTGGGTCAGGACCGTCGGCACACCGCCCCTTGTATAGCCACAACCGGCGCCGCCGGTGCGCGCGCCGACGATCACCGCCGCATCGGAATCCTGCAGCAGCGCGGCGAACTCCTCCGCCGCCGACCAGGTCTCCTGATCGACCAGCACCGTCACCGGGCCGTTCCACCCCCCTTCATGATAATCGTGCTGACCCGCGCTGAACACCCAGCCGCCCCAGTCGGTGGCGAGCCATTCGCCCGGCGCGGCGCTGCCCACCAATCCGGTCGCATAGCCCGCCCGGCCGAGCCATTCGCATCCGCTCGCGGGATCGCACGATGTGTCGGCAATCACACGCGCCGCATCGGCCTTTACCGCCAGCGCAAGCAGCTTCGCGCGATCCTGCGTCTGCGCCGTCTTCGCCCATTCGCGCAGCCGTTCGGCCAGCGTCGCCCAATGGCGCGACCAATGCTCGCCGCGCACGAATCCCAGTTGAGCCGAGATCAGCCGGCGCGGCGTCACCATCCGCGCTGCGGCCTCCGCCCATTCGGTCCCGCCGCCATTGCCGGTCAGATCGACCAGCAGCACGCGTGCCCCCGCAGCGCGCAGTTGACGCAGCCGATCTTCGGCATCTCGGGTAAGCGCGGCAAAGGCGCGGGTGATGATTTCACCCTGGCACGCGTCGTCGCACGGCTTGTCCACCGCCAGCTTCAGCGCGGCGACTGCATCGGTGCACAGCTGCGGGAATGCCTGCGGGTCGAACAGCGGGATTCGCAGCACGCCCAGCGTCGTATTGCCCGACGGCGCGGTCCCGGCGTCGAGGACGCCCGGGGCGGGGAGCGATCGATAGCCCGGCAACGCCGACGCGATCCCCGGCCGGGCCTTGCGCGCGTCATACCCGATCGACGTGCAGAGCGCTCCGGCGGTCGGGGCCGTTGCCTCCGCCCCGGCCACCGCGACGGCGGCGGGTCGCGGGCGCGGCCAGCGCAGCGCGACATGCCCGTCGCCGATCCCGCGCATTGCGCGGTCCAGGATCGCGCGCGCCTCGGCATCGCTGCCCGCGGCCTGCACCTGAGCGGCGATCTGGTCGAAACGGGTCTTGATCTGCCAGCCGCGCTCGCGCTCCAGCCAGTCGCGATTGGCGTATCTGGTTTCGAACGCCGCGCGCATCTGCGCGACATCGGCGAGCCAGGGTGCCGCATCCCATTCGCGCGCGTGCGCGCTGCCCGCCATCAGGGCGAGCCCGGCCAGAACCCCCGCCAATCTCCGCATGCGTCCTCCTGTGTGCTGTATGAGCAATACAGGTCGATTGAAGTCTGGCCTAGCCCCGATCCAATGCCTAGATCGGACGATGCATGTCCGACCCCAATTCCCCCAACCGCTTCAACGAAGACTCCGCCACCTATGCCGTGCGCGGGTCGGAGACGCCTGACCTCGACGCCGGCGTCGCGGCGATCCGCAACGTCCTCGCCACGCTGCCCGTCCGCCCCGGCGTCTATCGCATGCAGGATGCGCGCGGCGACGTGCTCTATGTCGGCAAGGCCCGCGCGCTCAAGAACCGCGTCGCCAATTATACGCAACCGACCAAGCTCTCCAACCGCCTGCGCCGGATGATCGCGCAGACGCGGTCGATGACCGTCGTCACCACCAATAACGAGGCTGAGGCGCTTCTCCTCGAAGCCCAGCTGATCAAGCGCTTCCGCCCGCCCTACAACGTCCTGCTGCGCGACGATAAGTCGTTCCCCTATATCCTCCTGCGCGGCGACCACGACTATCCCCGCGTCCAGATGCACCGCGGCGCGCGCCGGGCCAAGGGCGACTATTTCGGCCCGTTCGCCGGCGCCGGTCAGGTTCGCAAGACGCTCAACGCGCTCCAGAAACTCTTCCTCCTGCGCAGCTGCACCGACAGCTTCTTCAACAATCGCGACCGCCCGTGCCTGCTGTATCAGATCCGCCGCTGCTCGGCCCCGTGCGTCGATCGCATCGACAAGGCCGGCTATGCCGAACTCGTGTCCGATTCCCGCGACTTCCTGATGGGCAAATCGACCAAGGTTCAGGCGAAGCTCGGCGAGCAGATGCAGGCCGCGGCCGAAAATCTCGACTTCGAACTCGCCGCGATCCTGCGCGATCGGCTGAAGGCGCTCACCTTCATCCAGGGGTCACAGGCGATCAATGCCGAGGGGATCGGCGACGCCGACATCTTCGCCATGGCCGCCAAACAGGGCCAGATCGGCATCCAGGCCTTCTTCATCCGCGGCGGGCAGAATTGGGGCCACCGCGCCTTCTTCCCCGCGCACACCGCCGACGTGCCGGAGGATGAGGTGTTCACCCAGTTCCTCATGCAATTCTACGAGGAAGTCCCCCCGCCGCGCACCATCTTCGTCGACCGCAACCTGGACGACCTCAAATTGCTCTCCGAAGCCCTAGCCGAACGCGCCGGGCGCAAGGTCGCGATCGGCATGCCGCAACGCGGCACCCGCCGCCGCCTGCTCGATCAGGCCAAGCGCAACGCGATCGAGGCGCTCGACCGCCGCATGGCCGAATCGACCACTCAGGCAAAGATCCTGCGCGACATCGCCGACCTCTTCGCCCTGCCCGAACCGCCCGACCGCATCGAAGTCTATGACAACAGCCATATTCAGGGCGCGCACGCCGTCGGTGCGATGATCGTCGCCGGGCCAGAGGGTTTCCGCACCGGCCAGTATCGCAAGTTCAACATCAAGAGCGCCGCCACCAACGACGATTTCGCGATGATGCGCGAAGTCTTCACCCGCCGCTTCGCCCGCGCGCAAGAGGAAGACCCCGACCGCGACAAGGGCGTGTGGCCAGACCTCGTCCTGATCGACGGCGGCAAGGGCCAGCTCAGCGCCGCCCGCGTCGTGCTGGAGGAACTGGGGATCGAGGACGTCTGCATGGTCGGCGTCGCCAAAGGCCCGCACCATGGCCGCGAAGGCCGCGAAGTGTTCCACCTGATGGACGGCAGCGAACGCATGCTCCCGACCAACGCCCCCGCGCTGTTCCACATCCAGAAGCTCCGCGACGAAGTCCACCGCTTCGCCATCGGCGCGCACCGGGCAAAACGCGCCAAGGCCATCGGCGCCAGCCCGCTCGACGACGTCCCCGGCATCGGCCCGGCGCGCAAGAAGGCGCTGCTGATGCACTTCGGCACGGCCAAGGCGGTGCGGGGGGCGAGTTTGGAGGATCTACAGAAGGCGCCGGGGGTGAGCGCGGCCGTGGCGCAGCAGGTGTATGATTTCTATCATTCGCGGTGAAGGTGGGTCGTGAATGGATAAATGGCCGCTATCGGGGCAGCGGGTGGCGTCGGCTATTGGGTGGTTAGCGGCCATCAAGCTCATCAAGCGCCCGGCACCAGGTTCGATCCTCAATGCTCTCCACGATCGTTTGCGGCAGCGGGCCAACATCGTCGACCGACTCGACGTAGAATTGCTGTTTGGCAAAGCCCATATGGCCATAGGTTCCCGGCGTTTGCGTTCGCCACCCGGTCAGCCGCGCCGTAGCCCCGCGGACGCAGTGCTCCTTCCTAGAGCCCTCGATTTGTTGGTCAAGGCGCGGAAATCTTCGCAATATATATAGCGCGACCGGCCGCGTTTCCTTGCCCGTAACTACCGATGCCCCGTGGTCACTGGTAAAGATGGAGCCCGTTATTGTCTCACGCTCGCCCAGTATCTTACATTTGAGGACGTCTGCTGGAATGGAGTCGGGTCGCGAGAGATTAGGCAGCCCAAGATCGCAGACGGTAGCCAGAACCTTGGGGCGATCAGCAAGGTAAATCGTCACCGCAGCGAAGGCCAAAAGGCCCGCGCCGATCAAAAGGGCTGTCTTTCGAGGCCGTGTCATCAAGCAATCGATGCATCAGCGCTGCAATGTCAGCAATGGGTCGTTTGTGGAAAGGCCGCATTTTTGAAGTGACCCCCTAATCCGGCCAATCCTCAAACGCCCGCACCACCGCCAGCCGCTCCTCCTGCGTCGTCAGCGCCGCGCGTGCCCGCGCCTTTGCGTCCTCCGCCGCATGCCGCGCCGCCGCTGCCCAATCGGGCGCAACCGCCGCCAGCGCGGCCAGCGTCTTTTGCAGCTTCACTGCCACCTCGACCAATCCCGCGCCATCGCGCCCGATCGCGCGAAACGCATCGACCACCAGCTTCTCGATCTCCAGCGCCGGAAACACCACGCGGTCATCGACCGGCTGGCCCTCGACCCGCGCCATCTTGTCGAACACCCGCAACTGCGCGCCCAGCACCGCAATCGCCGTCCCCGGATCATTGACCGCCGGCGACAGCGCCCGCGACGCAATCTCCGACAGCACGATCAGGCCAAAGCGCGGGTCATGGTCGAAACTGCGGTCGCGCTCGATCGTGATCGCCTCGGCAATGCGCGCGTCCACCTCGGCATCGCCGCCGACCACCCATGCGACCACCCGTCCGGAATCGACAAAGCTCCCCGGCAGCACCGCCAGCTGCACCGTCCCGCCGCACCCCGCCATCACCTCGCCCAGCTCGGCGACATCGATATTGGTGACATAGCCGATCCGCCCGGCACAGCGCACCGCGCGCGCCCCGTCCTGCACCGGCGGCACCGCCAGCCCGGCAATGCGCGGGCGATGCTGCATCCGCTCCGCCGCCGCGACCCCGGCGCGCTCGACCCGCGTGATCGTGTCATGCACTCGCCCGAGCAGCGCGATATGCTGGATCCAGCGCAACAGCGTGACGACGATCACCCCGATCAGCGCGATCGTGCCCACGAACAGCAGCACGCGCCCCTGCTGGCCATAAAATCCGGTCGACAGCGCGATGATCCCGACAATCGCGAACAGAAACGCGCCCAGAAAGGTCGACAGCGCATTTTGCGACGTCGAATCCTCGACCAGTAACGCCACCGCGCGCGGCGTGACGTTCGACGTCGCCGCGCCATAGGCCGACACCATCGCGGTCAGCGAAAAGGTGGTGACCGCCAGCATGCTCGACGCGATGATGCCCAGAATATTGTCGACCGCATCCGCCCCGATCTTTGCCCCCAGCGTAACCGGGACCAACGGCGCCACCAGCGGTGCCAGCAACGCCAGCACCACCGCCGCCAGCGAAAACGCCGCCGCGCGAAACCACAGCCGCCGCGACACCACGCGCCACACCCACGCCCAGCGACTCATTGCGCGGACCGAACCGGATTCGTAACGATCATGCCGCGACCAACCCGCTGGGGCGGGGGATGTTCCGGAGGAGCGCCACACGGCGCCACAGGTGCAGGCATTTCACCAATCTAGGTGATCGCGCTTGCCCCCGGATCGCGAGCCGTTAGGTTCGCGTGGAAACACCGGGGGTTATCCATGTTCCGTAAGTCCGCGTTCCTGGGCATTTTGCTCGCCAGCGCCGCGCCTGCCTGGGCGGGTGACAAGCCGCTCTACGCCGCCGCGCCGGGCTGGGTGAAGCCAGCCCCGCCGATCGACATGGCCAAGCTTCCGGAAGACGCACCGATATTTCTGGTCATGGATCACCAGCAACGGCTCGCCGATGGGCAGGTGTGGCATTATGTCGAGACCGCCACGCGCATCGCGTCAGAACAGATCCTGGCGCAGGCCGGAACGGTCCAGATGCCGTGGAACCCCGATCATGGCGACCTGATCGTCCACAGTGCCCAGATTCTGCGTGGCGGTGAGACGATCGACCTGCTCGCCGGGGGCAAGCAGCTGTCGGTGCTGCGCCGCGAACAGAAGCTGGAGCAGATGCAGCTCGACGGCATGCTCACCGCGACCATGCCGGTCGAGGGGCTGCGTGTGGGCGATGTCCTGCGGCTGCGCTTTTCGACCACGCGCAAGGATCCGACATTGGGCGGAGAGGTGCAGGGCAGCCTGCCGCTGTTCGCGCAGCCGATGCAGGTGCGCTTCGGTCGCGCCCGGCTGGTCTGGCCGGCGGCGGCCAAGGTCAACTGGCGCGCGTATGCGGATTGGGTGAAGCCGGGCCCGGTGGCGACTGCCGGCGGCGACCGCGAGCTTGAGATCGCGCTGCCGATCGCCAAGCCGCCCGAAATGCCGCGCGATGCGCCTGCGCGGTTCCAGCCGATGACCTGGCTCGACGCGACCAGCTATGCCGATTGGGGTGCCGTCGCGAAGACGATGGCCCCGCTCTATGCGACCAAGGGGCTGATCGCGCCGGGCAGCGCGCTGGCAAAGGAAGTCGCGGCAATTGCGTCCGCCTCGACCGATCCCCGCGCCCGCACCGCCGCCGCGCTGCAACTGGTGCAGGACAAGGTCCGGTACCTGTTCAACGGGATGGCGCAGGGCAATTATGTCCCGCAATCGCCCGCCGAAACCTGGTCGCTGCGCTATGGCGACTGCAAGGCCAAGACGCTGATTCTGCTCGCGATCCTGCATGAATTGGGGATCGAGGCAGAGGCGGTGATGGTACACAGCCGGATGGGCGATCTGGTCCCCACGCGCCTGCCCATGCCGGGGGCGTTCGACCATGTCATCGTGCGCGCGCAGATCGGCACCGAGAGCCTGTGGCTCGATGGAACGTCCAGCGGCGACCGGATGGCCGATCTCGGCAATACGCCGCCCTTCCGCCATGTGCTCCCGCTGCGGACGGAAGGGGCGGCGCTGATCGCGCTTCCGCTGCGTCCCCGCGCGCGGCCCGATGTCGATGCCGAACTGGATATCGACCAGACCGCCAGCATCCATCTGCCCGCGCCGTTCACGCTGAAGGTGACGATGCGCGGACAGGTGGTTCAGATCGTCCGCGGTGCCTCAGCCGCGCTGGGCAAGGCGGAAACGGAAAAGATGATCTCCCGCCTGGTCGGCGAATATGTCAACACCGGCACCTATACTCGGCGCGACCTCAGCTTTGACGACGCGGCCGGGACCGTGGTGGTGACCGCATCGGGGGTCGCCTATCCGGAATGGGAACGCGAGAGCGAGCGTTACAAGACCGGAATCGACAATGCGGTGGCGGCAATCGGGTTCGAACCCGATCGCAGTCGTCCGGCGTGGCGGGAACTGCCCGTCGCCACTGGCGAGGCGATGCACTCGCGCATCCGCACCAGCTATCGCCTCCCTGCGGGCGGTCCGGGTTTCACCTTTGAAGGCGACGAGAAATTGCCCGAAAAGCTGGCGGGCCGGCTGGTCACGCGCCGCGCCACACTGGCTGGGAATGTCGTCACGGTCGAGGATCGCACCATCGTCACCGGCGAAGAGGTTGCCCCCGCCGAGATCGGCGCGGCACGGCGCGAACTGGCGCAGGCCAAGACCCGGCTGCTGCGCGCGGTCGCGCCGCCCGCCTATCCGCAGCGTTGGCAGGACGTGGCTGCGGCGCGCAAGTCGGGCGGGCTGAAGAAGATTCAGGCGGTCTATGATCAGGCGGTCGCCGCCGATCCGTCCGAATCCGACGGCTATTTCAACCGCGCCTGGTATCATGAGCGCGTGTTCGACAATGCCGCCGCAGTCCGTGACCTCGACAAGGCGATCACATTGTCGCCGACCGTGGTTTCCTATCTGCGGCGTGCAAGCGCGCATCAGGCGATGGGACAGCTCGACAAGGCGATCGCCGATGCCGATGCGGCGGCTGAACTCGATCCCGGCTCGGGCGACGCGATCCGCACCGCGATCACCCTGCGCGGCGAGAAGGGCGAGTACGACAAGGCGTTGGAAATGGTCCAGCTCCACATCGACGCGGGTGGCAAGGAAAAGCCAAGCTATCTGGCGATCCAGGCCGACCTGCTCGCGCAAAGCGGGCAGGTGGACGAGGCGCTGGCGGTGCTGGACGCTGCGGTCGTGGCGCATCCCGGCAACGCGGCATTGCTCAACGAGCGCTGCTGGCTGAAGGGTACGCGCAAGGTCGCGCTCGACACCGCGCTGCGCGACTGCACCCGCGCGATCGAGCTGATGGACAGTCCGGCTCCGGCGCTCGACAGCCGTGCGATGGTCTATTTCCGCCTCGACCGCACCGACGAGGCGCTGAGCGACCTCAACGCCGCGCTCGACGCGCAGCCAGAAATGACCGCCAGCCTGTTCATGCGCGGCGTGATCCGCAAGGCGCGCGGCGAGGCGGGATCGGAGTCCGACATCGTCGCCGCGCGGATGATGGACCCCCAGGTCGATACCCGCTTCGGCAAATGGGGAATCAAACCGTAACGTTTCTAGCCCCTCCCGCTTGCGGGAGGGGTTGGGGAGGGTCTTCTTCTTCTTCTTCTTCCGCCACCTCTCACAATCCCCAAGCGCCCCCCCCCCCGCCAATGAGGCGGGCGTGACGCCGCAAAAGGGCTGCGGCCGATTACCGACCGTCGGCTTCCAACCAGTCCGCCGTGATCACGCCCCGATGCCCCTCCGGCGCGAGCGTAGAGCGCAGCGCTTCCAACAGCGGCGGCAGCGCCTGCGTGAAAGCATAGGGCGGATTGACGATGAACAGGCCCGCGCCGTTATAGATGCCGGGCTGGTCGGCATCGTACAGCCAATGCTCGACGACCAGGAATTTGGGGATGCGCAGGTTCCGCAGCTTGTTCTTCCACTGCTGATGCGTCACGCGGTCCTTCAGCGGATACCAGATGACCGTCACGCCATGCGCCCATTTGCGGTGCGCCGCGGCCAGGGTGGCGGTGATCCGGGCGCGCTCATCGGTCTGCTCATAGGGCGGATCGACCGCCACCACGCCGCGTGCCGTGCGGGTCGGCAGCATCGCCAGCCATAGCTCATAGGCATCGCGCTCATGCACGGCGGCAGGTGTACCGCGCATCGCGACGCGCAGGGCGTGTGCGTCCTCGGGATGCTTTTCGTTGAGGATCAGCAGGTCCTGCGGGCGCAGCAGCTGCGCCAGGAACTGCGGCGATCCGGGATAGAGGTTTGGCTCCCCCCCGGCGTTCACTGCCCGCACGGCGGCGCGATAGTCGTCCAGCAAGGGGTTGGCGTCCGCAAAGGCCCGCACCACGCCCTGCGCCGCCTCGCCCGTGCGCTGCGCCTGCTCGCCGCCAAGGTCGTAGCGCCCGCAGCCGGCATGCGTGTCGATCAGGGTCAACGCGCCCTCTTTCAGCTGCAAGGCCCGAACCAGCGCGATCAGCAGGCTGTGTTTCACGACATCGGCGCTGTTGCCGGCATGGAAGGAATGGCGATAATTCATTGAAAATCCAAAAACCTGCCGTTTTGTCTCTGTCCGCGTTACTCGCCGAGAAGACACGAAGCCTCTGAGCCAGGCCTCAAATCAGCTTTCGCGCCCGGCGGCAACCGGCAGCAGCGACAGCTGTGACCCGCAACCCGGCCCGTAGCGCGCCCAGACGTTGAGCTAGGCCTGGCCGGATCGGTCATGCTAGAGCGGCGGATATGTCGAAGTCTCAAAACAAAGGCGGTGCCGTCCAGGTCGATGGCATCCTCTACGATTGGCGCCTGCAACGCGAGCCGCATCTATCCGATGACGAAGGGTGGCGGGGCATGACCATCTCCCTGCAACAGCGCGATGCCCGGCGCGAGGCGCTGGTGGAATTTCCGCCACCCAAGCGGCTGATGAAGGGGTTGCCGCCCGGGCGCCTCCAGCTCGACGACGCGACGATCTCGCGCTGCGTGCGCGCCGCGCTGGCGGCGGGATGGGAGCCGGAGACGCGGGGCAAGCCGGTGATCTTCATGGTCGACGCGGAAGGGAATTGAGGTGGCTGGTGCGGGGACGTGAAGGCGTCACCGCATTGCATGGGTCCGAAATGCAGCGTCATCGTCAAGGGCTGTCCTACAAGCCCGCGACTCATTACACTCCCGCCATGCCCATCGCCCCGCCTCCCCCGCACGCCAGCATCGCGCGGAAGTGTCAGGCGGCTCGCTCACATACGGCGTTTTTTGTCAGAATTGTCAGCATACTGAACGCGTCCGTTCACCAATGCCGCCCGCATTTTGCGATTTCTTCACCCACGTCGGTTAGGCCGCAGCCATGCCCACGCGCGTTTTCCTGACGGTCGATACCGAATTGATGTGGCGGCACCATGCCGCCGGGCTGCCGATTGGTGAGATCGCGGAGCGGTCGCTGGAGCCGGCCGGGGTCGGCGTAGCCTATCAGCTGCGCCGCTTTGCGGAGCATGGCCTCAAAGCCACCTTCTTCGTCGATCCGATGCCGGCGGTGGCGCATGGCCTCGATCCGATCCGCCGCGTGGTCGAGGCGATTCTGGACGCGGGGCAGGAGGTTCAGCTGCACCTCCACCCCAATTGGGCCGCCGCGCGCGACGAGGATCGCAGCGCCGCCGCCTCGTTCGAACTGATCGACTTCACCTTCGCCGAACAGCGCGACCTGATCGCCGCCGCGTCCGACCTGCTCGTCGCCGCCGGCGCGCCGCGCCCGATCGCCTTCCGCTCGGGCAGCTACAGCGCCAGCGACGACACGCTCGCCGCCCTCGCTGAACTCGGCATCCGCTACGACAGCAGCCATAATGGCTCCGAACACCCCTGGCCCAGCGCGATCGGCCTCGCCCCGCGCCAGATCGCCCCGGTCGAACATCGCGGCGTGATCGAAGTGCCGGTGACGCTGATTGAGGATGTGCGCGGCCATCTCCGCCATTTCCAGATTTGTGCGCTGTCGACCGCCGAGATGCGCGACGCGCTCGACCATGCGGTGGCGGCGGGGCACGCGGCGGTGACCATCGTTAGCCACGGTTTTGAGCTGGCCAACCGATCCGGCACCCGCCCCAATGCGGTGCATGTCGCCCGCTTCGACGCGCTCTGTGCGATGCTGGCCGAGCGGCGCGGGGGCATGGAGACGGTGCATTTCGCCGATCTCAGTCATCTCCCGCTGGGGCAGGATGACGCCCCGCTCGGCCCCAGCCTGATCCGCACCCGCATGCGTCAGGCGCAGCAGCTCTGGTCCAATCTGGTGGCGGAGCGCGCCGCATGACCGCGACCGCGCGACCCACCCCGCTCAATTTCCGCATCGGCGCGCGGACGCTGATGGCGGTGCAGCGCGACATGGTCCGCGTGCCGCTCAGCCTCGATGAAGCGCGCGAAGGCCGTCTCCCCGTCCTCCCGCCGCTGCCCCGCGACGCCCATGGCTATGTCGTGACCTCGCTGCCCGAAGATCGGCTGGAGGCGATGGTCTATGCCTCGGGCAAGATGATCGGCTTCGTCCGTCAGAAATATACGCGCTATTATGCCGACCTGACCGGCGGGTTCGATGGCTATATGGCCAGCCTGTCGGGCAATGCGCGGCAGGGGGCAAAGCGCAAGGCGAAGAAGATCGCACAGGTTTCCGGCGGCGATCTCGACATTCGCAGCTATCGCACCCCGACGGAGCTTGAGGCGTTCCACGACATCGCCCGCCGCATCGCGCTGCGCACCTATCAGGAAAAGCTGATGGGGGAGGGGCTTCCGGCCAGTCCCGAGTTCATCCGGGGGATGCTGACCGCAGCGGCGGCGGATAATGTCCGCGCCTGGCTGCTGTTCATCGCCGGTGAACCCGCCGCCTATCTCTACTGCCCCGCGCATGGCGAGACATTGGTTTACGAATATGTCGGCCACGATCCGGCCTTCAACGACTTGTCGCCCGGCGCGGTGCTGCAAGTGGAAGCGTTCCGCGACCTGTTCGATGAGGGCCGCTTCGCGCGGTTCGACTTCACCGAAGGCGACGGCCAGCACAAACGCCAATACGCGACCGGTGGGGTGCCGTGCGTCGATCTGCTGCTGCTGCGCCCCAGCCTGACGAACCGCGTGACGACGGCGGCACTTGGCGGGTTCAACAAGACGGTGGCCGGCGGCAAGGCTTTGGTGGACGCAGTCGGGCTGGAGAAGCTGTCAAAGAAGCTGCGCCGGGGCTAAGCCCTTGCGATGCATCTGCGCACTTCCGCCATCGTCGTCGCAATCCGCCCCCACGGCGAAAGCGGCGCGATCGTCAGGGCGCTGACCGCCGAAGCGGGGTTGCTGGCCGGCTATGTCCGGGGTGGAAGGTCGCGACAGCACCGCCCGGTGCTCCAGCCGGGCAATGTGATCCTCGGCGACTGGCGCGCCCGGACCGAGGATCAGCTGCCGGCGCTGGTGGCGGAATTGGTGCACAGCCGCGCACCCCTGTTCCGCGAACCTTTGCCCGCCGCCGCGATCGACTGGGCCACCGCGCTGACCGCCGCGGCCCTGCCCGAGGGGCAACCCTATCCGCAGCTCCATGCGGCACTGGGCGGCCTGCTCGATGCCATCGAAGCCGCCCCGGCGGCGCGGGGCTGGGCGGTGGCCATGGTCCGCTACGAATTGCTGCTGCTCGCCCTGCTCGGCTTCGGCCTCGACCTCGACCAGTGCGCCGCTACCGGCGCGACCCAGGATCTGGCGTTCGTCAGCCCGAAAAGCGGCATGGCAGTCAGCACCGCCGCCGCCACCGGCTATGAAGCGAGGCTGTTCCGCTTGCCCCCCTTCCTCCGCCAGGGCGGCGCAGCGGAATGGGACGACATCCTCGACGGCCTCCGCCTCACCGGCCATTTCCTCGACCGCGACCTGCTCCCCGGCCGCGCCGCCGAGATCCTCGCCGCCCGGTCCCGCCTGGTCGACCGCATCAACAGGGCGGTTGCGTGATGCGGCGCAGCACGGCAAGGGGCCTGCACCCTGAGCAGGTGGAGTAGTCATGCCGCTGATCGCAATCCTTCCCGGCGACGGGATCGGCCCCGAAGTCACTGCCGAAGCCCGCCGCGTCCTCGACGCCCTCGATCTCGGCCTGACGTTCGAGGAAGCACCGGTCGGCGGCGCGGCCTATTTCAGCGACGACCATCCGCTGCCGCCTGCAACGCTCGATCTGGCAAGGCGCGCCGACGCGATCCTGTTCGGCGCAGTCGGCGATCCGCGCTGCGACGCGCTGGAACGGCATCTGCGCCCCGAACAGGCGATCCTGGGGCTGCGCAAGGAACTCGGCCTGTTCGCCAATCTCCGCCCCGCCACGCTATTCCCCGGCCTTGAGGATGCCTCCGCGCTCCGCCCCGAAGTCGCCGGCGCGATCGACATGGTGATCGTCCGCGAACTCAATGGCGACGTCTATTTCGGTGAAAAGGGGATGCGCACCACCGCATCCGGTCGCCGCGAAGGCTATGACGTCATGTCCTACAATGAGGATGAGGTCGTCCGCATCGCCCGGGTCGGGTTCGAAACCGCGCGCGCCCGCCGCGGCAAGCTGTGCTCGGTCGACAAGGCCAATGTTCTCGAAACCTCGCAGCTGTGGCGCGACGTGGTGATCGAGGTGGCCGCCGACTATCCCGACATCGAACTCAGCCACATGTATGTCGACAACGCCGCGATGCAGCTGGTGCGTAACCCCGGCCAGTTCGACGTGATCGTCACCGGCAATCTGTTCGGCGACATCCTGTCGGATCAGGCAAGCATGTGCGCCGGATCGATCGGCATGCTCCCCTCCGCCTCGCTCGATGGCAGCGGCAAGGGGCTGTATGAACCGATCCACGGCAGCGCGCCCGACATCGCCGGGCAGGGCAAGGCCAACCCCTGCGCGACGATTCTGTCGGCTGCGATGCTGCTGCGCTATTCGCTTGGGCTTGCGGAGGCGGCTGACCGGATCGAGGCGGCGGTCACCGCGGCACTGACCGGCGGCGCGCGTACTGCGGATCTCGGCGGCACGCTGTCTACGCAAGCGATGGGCGATGCCGTGGTGCAGGCGCTGGCGTGAGCGCGGCGATGCTCGAACTGGCGGTCGTCGTCCCGACTTTCAACGAGGCACGCAACGTGCCCGTGATGGTCGCGGCGCTCGACAAGGCGCTGGCCGGGCGGCGCTGGGAAGTGATCTTCGTCGACGACAACAGCCCTGATGGCACTGCCGACGTTGCCCGCACGATCGGGCTCAGCGACCCGCGCGTGCGGGTGGTGCAGCGGATCGGACGGCGCGGCCTGTCCTCGGCAACGATCGAGGGGATGTGCGCTACCGCCGCCCCGTTCGTCGCGGTGATCGACGGCGACATGCAGCACGACGAGACGCTGCTCCCCAAAATGCTCGATACGCTGCTGGCCGACGACAGCGTCGACGTCGCGATCGGATCGCGCTTCGTCGAGGGTGGCGGCACCGGCGAATGGGACCGCGACCGCGTCGCCAAGTCCGAACTCGCAACCCGCATCTCGCGCAAGGTGCTCAAGGCCGATCTCAGCGATCCGATGAGCGGCTTCTTCATGGTCCGCAGCGATGTGGTGCGCGGCATCATCCCGCATCTCTCGGCGATCGGGTTCAAGATCCTGCTCGACATCCTGACCGCCAGCCCGCGCGCACTCAAGTTCGTCGAACTCCCCTATGTGTTCCGCACGCGCCAGATCGGGGAGAGCAAGCTCGACCATGTCGTCGCGATGGAGTTCCTGATCGCGCTCTACGACCGCATGTTCGGGCGGGTGGTGCCGGTGCGGTTCGTGATGTTCTCCGCGATCGGCGCGATCGGCGCGGGGGTGCATTTTGCGGCGTTGTGGCTGCTATTCCGCCTGTTCGGGTACAGCTTCCTCACCGGCACGATCGTCGCGACGATGATCGCGATGACGTTCAACTTCTTTCTCAACAACGCGCTCACCTATCGCGATGCGCGGCTGAAGGGGTTCAAGCCGCTGCTCGACGGCTGGGTCGGTTTCTGCATCGTCTGCTCGGTCGGCGCGGTGGCGAATATCGGCGTCGCGGCGTTCCTGCACGATGTTCAGCAGGCGCAATGGGCACCATCCGCACTGGCGGGAATTGCGGTCGCGGCGGTGTGGAATTTCGCGCTGTCCTCGCGGTTCGTGTGGGGGCGGTACTGAGGTGATCCTCCTGCTCGCCCTTTCCGCCTTCGCAATCGGATGGGAGGCTATCCCGTTTATCTATTATGAACAGACGCCCTGGCTGGGTGCGTTGGTCCCTGCTCTGCTCGTCACAATATGGGGCGCGCAGGCGTGGCGGCTAAGAAAAGTCGGTGGCAAATCGCGACTGGTGCTACTGGTCTCAGGACTGGTTGTCGGATTGCCTGCGCTGCGACTGCTGCGTCCTGACAACTGGTGCGTCTACTCTGGCGTTTGCGTTGTTTGAACGTTCTTACGCCCAACCGGGCAGCCACATCCGTCGCGTGAACGCACCGAAGCTGTTGACGCTGCCTTATTGGTGCTGCGATTGTCGGTGACTCTGCGCCGATGATCCGTTCACGCTCGCTGTTCCTCGCGCTTGCCATTGCGAGCGCCCCGTTGCCCGCCGCCGCGCAGGAGACTGCTCCCGACTCGGTCGAGGAGGTGGTGGTTACCGCCCGAACCTCCGGCGCTCCGATGTGGACGGTCAGGACGGACGCGGGCGTCGTGCTGCTCGTCGGCGAGATGCGCAACGTGCCCAAGGCGACGGCATGGTATCCCGACCGGCTCGAACGCGCCGCCGGCGGAGCGCAGCGGATTATCCTTGGCACCAAGGCGAAGGTGTCGCCGGGCGACATCCTGCGATTGATCTTTGCGGGCGGGAAGCTCACCAAATTGCCCGATGAGCGGGTCGCGGCGGACTATCTCGACGCGACGCGGTTGGCGCGGCTGCGTGCGCTCGAAGCGCGCTATGGTCAGGATTACAGCCGCCGCAACTTCCTCATCACATCGTTCGACCTGCTCTCACGGCGGCTGGCGTTCAGCAAGGATACCGGGGACGATGCGACCGATGTCGTGCGCAAGGCGGCGCGGCGCGGCGACATTGCAACCCGCCCGGTCGGCGAGGTGCGCGGTGAGGATATGCTCGACAATCTCTTCGCCGCGGCGCCCGAAACGCATCTGCCCTGCCTCGACGCGGCGATGGCTGCGGCGGAGATTGGGCCGGAGATCGTGAATGCGCGGGGCAAGGCATGGACAAGCTTCGACGTGCCGGGACTGATGGCGAACCCGCTTGAGATGGCGCTGGGGCGGTGCTGGCCGTGGACCGACAATCAGCTCGGCGCCGAACTGCGCGGGCAATGGGTGGCCGCACTTGACGAGGCGGTCAAACAGCCCGGCGTGACGCTGGCGGTGGTGCCGATCCGGGTGCTGGCTGAAGAGGGCGGCGTGCTCGACCAGCTCAAAGCGCGCGATCTGGACATCAGCGGGCCGCGCTGGCGCTAAGCCCAGCCCGGCAGCCACATCCAGCGGGTGAAGGCGCGTGCGTGGGTCAGGTCCTGCGCCGCGATGATCGGGTAGAAATAGGCAAACAGCCCCACGGCAGGCACCAGCAGCCACTCGTCGCGCCGCTTCAATACGTCGCGCCAATGGTGGAAGGCGACCGCCAGCACCACGCACAGGATGATGCTGGGCAGATAATAATAATAGAAAAAGCCAAGCGACTTGGGGATCACCGCCCACACGCCGATCGAGAACGTCCACAGGATCGCGGCGGCAAGCGGCGCGCCCGCCTCGTCCCGCAACCCCGCCCACCAGCACGCCGCGACCGCGACCAGACCGGTCCAGAGGATCGCCGGATTGCCGATCAGCAACACCCCGCGCATCGCCCCCTGATCGGGCTCATAGAAATACCAGATCGGGCGCAGCATCAGCGGCCAGGTCCACCAGCTCGACTGGTAGTTATGCGCCGCCAGCACCTGTGTCTGCAGCGCCAGCATCTCGAACTGAAACGGAATCAACCGCGCCAGGGTCATCGGGTTGGTGGCGTAGAAAAAGGCGGGGGCGAAGGTCGCGAAATAGGTGGCGATACTGACCACGCCGAGCGCGGCAAGCGCGGGCAGCCAGTGCATCCCCCCGAAGCGTGTGCGGTCACGGTGCCGCAGCCAGAGAAAGGCGACCCCGGCCAGCGCGACATAGGGCACCGCCGCCCACTTCACCCCGACCGCCGCCCCGAACAGCGCCGCGCACGCGAGCCAATAGCCCCACGCCCGCCGCGACTCGGCGCGCATCGCCGCGAGGAAGGCGACCCCGGCCCAGACCAGAAACCCGCCCATGAACACGTCCAGCATCCCGATCCGCGCCTGCACGAACACCATCTGCCCCAGCATTGCAAAGATCGCGGCGAACAGGGCCGGGCGGGTCGCGCGGGTCAGCAGCAGGGTAAAGGCATAGACGCCGGCGATCGTCGCGCTGCCGAACAGGGTCGAGAAAATCCGCCACCCCAGCGCATTGTCGCCGATCAGGTGAATGCCCAACGCAATCAGCGACTTGCCCAGCATCGGATGTTCGGGATTGGTGATATGCGTGAAGTCGAGCAGCACCCGCGCGGCGGTGACGTAGTGCACTTCATCGAACAACAGGATGCTCGGGCGCTCGACGCCGATGGTGAACAGGATCTGCGCAACGACCGCGAGAAGCAGGCCGAGCAGGACGGGGCGCTGTTCGAGACGGTCGAGCATTGGGCGAGTCGATAGCTGAGCTTCGCGCCTGCGTCACCCGTTGCGCTTGCGCCCGCGCGCCATCCGCTTCTAGAGGGAGGGCATGAAGCGCCGCACCGGACAAGATCGCAGCATCACCCGCAACTGGAAGCCCGCAACGCTCGCGGTGCGCGGGGGAACCGCGCGCAGCGAATGGGGGGAGACGAGCGAAGCGCTCTTCCTGACCTCGGGCTACGCCTATGACTGTGCCGGAGACGCCGCCGCGCGCTTCGCCGGCGAGCAGCAGGGCATGACCTATTCGCGGCTGCAGAACCCGACGGTCGAGATGCTCGAACATCGCATCGCGCTGCTCGAGGGGGCCGAGGCGTGTCGTGCCACTGCGTCCGGCATGGCGGCGATG
Organism: uncultured Alphaproteobacteria bacterium; assembly: GCA_942493255.1. GTDB lineage: Bacteria > Pseudomonadota > Alphaproteobacteria > Sphingomonadales > Sphingomonadaceae > Sphingomonas. Next base: position 1,349,507 of record OW818683.1, read on the forward strand.
ACGGCGGCGCTGCTGTGCCAGCTGTCGGCGGGCGACCATCTGGTCGGCGGGCGCGCCGCTTTTGGTTCGTGCCGCTGGCTGACCGACACGCTGATGCCGCGCTTCGGGATCGAGACGACGGTGGTCGACGCGCGCGATCCGCAGCAGTTCGTCGACGCGATCCGCCCGAATACGAAAGTGTTCTTCTTCGAGACCCCGGCCAATCCGACGATGGATATCGTCGACCTCAAGGCCGTGTGCGACATCGCGCGCGAACGCGGCATCACGACCGTGGTCGACAACGCCTTCGCCACACCCGCGCTGCAGCGCCCGATGGAGTTCGGCGCAGACGTCGTCGCCTATAGCGCGACCAAGATGATGGACGGGCAGGGCCGCGTTCTAGCCGGCGCGATTTGCGGCACCGAGGAGTTCATCACCAACACGCTGCTGCCCTTCCACCGCAACACCGGGCCGACGCTGAGCGCGTTCAATGCCTGGGTGGTGCTCAAGGGGCTGGAGACGCTCGACCTGCGTATCCGTCGCCAGAGCGAGAATGCGATGAAGGTCGCGCGCTTCCTCGAAGGCCGCGTGCCGCTGGTCAACTATCCCGGCCTGCCCAGCCATCCGCAGCATAATCTGGCGATGAGCCAGATGGCGGCGGTCGGGCCGATCTTCTCGTTCGAACTCGATGGCGGGCGCACCCAGGCGCACGGGCTGCTCGACGCGCTCGGCCTCATCGACATTTCGAACAATATCGGCGATTCCCGGTCGCTGATGACTCACCCCGCCTCCACCACGCACAGCGGCGTCGCCGAAGAACAGCGGCTGCTGATGGGCGTGCGCGAAGGGATGCTGCGGCTCAATGTGGGGCTTGAGGATGCCGACGACGTGGTCGCCGACCTCGATCAGGCGCTGACGGCGGTCGGTCTATGAAGGCGCTGTTCGGCCAGGAAGCAGTCACGCGCGACATCACGGTGCGCGTGTCGGTCAGCTACCTGTCCGATCAATCCGAACCCGGCCGCGGCCGCTGGTTCTGGGCCTATCATATCCGCATCGAAAACGACGCGCACCAGGCGGTGCAGCTGCTCTCGCGCCGCTGGACGATCACCGACGGGCGCGGCAGCCAGCATATGGTCGAGGGTGAGGGCGTGGTCGGCGAACAGCCGATGATCGCACCCGGATCGAGCTATGACTATGTGTCCGGCTGCCCGCTGACCACGCCCACCGGCTGGATGGAGGGCAGCTATGTGATGGTTGGCGCCGACGGCCATGAATTCGACGTCGCGATCCCCCGCTTCGCGCTGCGTGCGCCGGCGGTGGCGGAGTAAGGCATGAAGCGCACCCATCTCCCCCTCAACGGCCTGCGCGTGCTCGACGCGGCGGCGCGGCATCTGTCCTTCACCCGCGCGGCCGACGAACTGGCGGTGACCCCGGCGGCGGTCGGCCAGCAGATTCGGGCACTTGAGGATACGCTGGGCGTGGTGTTGTTCCGCCGCACGACAAAGGGGCTGGAGCTGACGCCCGAGGCGCATGCCGGGCTCGACGCGCTGCGCGCCGGTTTCCTTCAGTTCGAGGAATCGGTGCGCGCGATGCAGGCGGGGCAGTCGTCCAAGTCGCTGACCATCGCCGCGCCGCGCGACCTGACCGAAAAATGGCTAATGCCGCGCCTTGCCGAAATCGCGCGCGCCGACCCCGAGCTGCGCTTCGTGCTGATCGCAGCGGACGAGGCGATCGACTTTACCGAGGCCAATCTCGATCTCGCCATCCGCTGGGGCGAAGGCCCGGGCGAGCATGAGGGCGAGGCGCTGGAGAGCGACGGGATGGTCACCGTCGCCAAGCCCGGCGGACGCGGGGAAACGCCGATCGGCTGGCCGGGCTGTGTCGCGGAAGATGGCGCGGCGCTGGTCAAGGTCGGCGATGCCGGACTCGCGCTCGACGCCGCAGCCGAAGGGCTGGGTCGCGCGACCGTGCCCGAACTGCTTGCCCGCGCCGACATCGAAGCCGGCCGTGTCGCGGTGGTCGGCGATCCGATCCCTTCCCGTCTCGGCTATTGGCTGGTCGCGCCGCTGCCACAGTGGCGGCAGAAGAAGGTGAAGACGCTGGTCGAGGCGCTGGCGGAGGCGTGACTGCGCTTCCCGTGCTTGAAACCGCGCGGCTCAGGCTGCGCGGGATCGTCCCCGATGATGCCGAGGCGATGTTCCCGGCTTTGTCGGACGCCCCGCTGATGCGCTGGTGGTCCAGCGCACCCCATCGCGATGTTGCCGAGACCCGCGCCTACCTGACCTATACACCTGATCTCGACGGCATGCGCAGCTGGGCGATCACGCTTGGCGAGGCCGCTCCGGCGATCGGTTGGGTGACGGCGATACGACGTCGCCCCGGGGTGAACGAGATCGGCTATATTCTGGCGCGTGATCATTGGGGGTCCGGGATTGCGCATGAGGCCGTCGCGCGGGTGATCGACCTGCTCTTCCACGACGAAGGGCAGCGCCGCGTGTTCGCGGATGTCGACCCGGACAATGTCGCCTCGCGCGGCTTGCTCGAACGGTTGGGCTTCAAGGTCGAAGGCCATCTGCGCGCCGAATGGGAAACGCATATCGGCGTGCGTGACACGATCATCTACGGCCTGTTGCGCGACGAATGGGCGACGCGCTGCCGCGCTTAACGCCGGTCGGAACCTCGCACTGCGTCGATCAATATCCAGAAAATCAACGGTATGAAGGCGAGGAGAGCGAGTGTCATGATGACCTCCACGCCCCCCATGATTGCTGCCCCGATGCGAGGATCGGCGTTCAGAACGAACAGAAGCGATTTGGGCTCTTTTGCGTCACCCGCCTTCTCCCCGATCCAATAGATCATCTGACCCGCGCCAAAGATGCCCATGCCGCCCAGCAACAGATTGATCCGCAGGTCGCGGCGGGCGCTTTCCTGATCGGCACGCTGCTGGCGGCGGCGGCGCAGGTCGCTGGCGTGATCCTCCAAGCTGGCGATCGCGGTCGTCAGCGCCGCCTGTTTGCGATTGGTGCCGCGCAGATCCTGCAGCTTGGCGAACACATCGCGCTCGGTATCGTAGCGGAACGGGTTGGCGTAGCGGAACCGCTCATAATCCTCGAACTCGGCGAGCTTGGCCCGATTGATCAACAATTCGGTCGGGTCGCCGGCATCGTCGGCGTCGATCTTTTCGCGGTCCTGTAACGCCTCCAGGGCCGCGCTGTTGCGCGGAGGGCGCCCGGCGGTCATCGCCGTAATCCGTTCGATCCGCGCCATGCTGCGTTCCTCATGCGCGCGCGCCAGGAACTCGTTGTGCAGCGCCAGCAGGTGGATCAGAAATGCGTAGGGGCAGGTGCCGATGTAATCGTTGCCGATCTCAAGGCTGCGGCTGCGCGGGACATAGGTGATCATCGCGCGGTGGTTGGCGTAGCGGACGAAGAAGCGCTCGTCCGACTGTTCGTCGCTGTCGGGATAGATCGGGTCGATGCTGTCCAGGATCTCGGACGTGTCCTGGTTCATGAAGTCGATGATGTTCTGGTTGAACCCGGCGAGGAACAGATAGTCGAGGCAGTCGGCGCGATTCAGCTCGAACGCCGGCACATGGTGGCGGATCGGGATCGCCAAGGGTTCGTGTTTCGCATCAAGCAGCTGGACGCAGGTGCCTTCGCGCATCGCTTTCTTCAGCCCGTCATGATCGTTGGGCTTGAGCACGACATGGGGCGGCGCACCCCGCCCCTTTTTCGCGCCTTCCGCCGGGGCGCGCGCAAATCCACCGGCGGCGAGCATCGCGTCATATTCGGCCCGCCTGGTTGCCCAGTTCCAGAAATCGACCGCCACACGGTCGCGCGGATCGACCTCCTTCTTCTCCTGTTCCTCCGTCGGCTCGCCAAGGTGAACGCGACGGGGCGGCAGCCCGTTGGCGTCGGGCGCCGTCAGCTCGCTGATCCGCTTCTGATAGGGCGCATAGCATCCCTCGCGGACCATCGATTTGCGCGGGACCGAGGCGAGTCCGGCCGCGTCGAGCGGCATCAACCGCTCGAACAGCCGCTCGTCATGCACGACGAACATGAAGCGCGATTTGGGCACCTTCAGTCCCGGCACCTCGATGAACGGGACCATGTCGACAAGGCCGGTCTCAAAGCCGTGTGCCGGCGCAGGGATATCCAATTCGCGCGCGAGTCGCGGAAAGAGGGCTCGTGCGTCGCGCGTGAGGCGCTTCTGAACGAACGGCCAGAAGCGTGCCTCCTTGCCGTCCGCATCTTCGACCTTGAGCGTATCGAGCGGGTCGATGCCGAGCGGCGTGTCGCTGAACACATCGACATAGGGATCGGCGGTCTCGATCAGCGCGGTCAGAAGTTCGGGCTTGAGCGCATATTCCTTGGGCGCGGCCAGCTTTTGCAGCAGCGACAGGAAATAATAGGTCGATGGGTCATAGCCCGACCGCGCGACGCCATTCTCGTCGAAAACTTCCGCATAATGGTGGTTGAACGACAGATGATAGGTAAGCGCCCCGTTGTTGTGCGAAACCCAGAAGGTGCGCAGCCCGACGCGGCGCGGATCGTCGAGCGCGGGGGGATGCGCTTCGAACGTCACCCCCTCGGTCATCCAGGTCGTGCTCTTTTCGACCTTGAATGTGAGCGGCTCGCTCTGCCGGATCAGCGCGGCGGCGTCCTCGAGGTCGTTGCACTGCGCAGCGGTGGTGGCGAGCAGATATTCCTGAACCTCGCCCTGAGTCTCACGGTCGGCGATGTCGTTGAACAGCGGATCGATCGCATTGCGCAAAGCGAGCGAGGGCAAATGGCGCATCTGTGCGCGGCGGAACACCGAAGAGGGGAGGTGCTCGACAGCCTTGCGGCCGAGCGCCTGGGCGACCCGGTCGGGCTCGATATAGAGCGACAGGGTCCAGTAGATCGTTCCCGGAACCGCAGCGTCATAGCTGCCGGGCTTATGCTCCCGTCCCCTGATCGCCATGTCTGCAAGCCTCCCGTGCGAGATCGCGGAAAAAGTCGAATTCGGGGCGCGGCGTCGCGGCCAGCCGGGCGAGCGCCGGCGCCATCGGCAGCAGCGCGACCGGGTCGGCGCCGGCGGCGAGTGCATCCAGCTGCTGTGCCGCCGGCCCATCGGGGGCCTCCGCTTCGCCCTTGAGCACCGAAATCCCGAAGAAGCTCTGCAAATGATCGCGCAGAAGCGACGCAGGAACGGCGTCGCCCGGATAGCCGATCGCGGCGTAGATCAGCCCGTCATCGGGATGCTGGTCGGCCGACAGCGCTGGCTGAACATAGGGGAAATCGACCACAAGCGCGCCGATCCGCGCCCAGATGGCGAGGCGATCGACCTGATCCAACCCCGAATGATCGCTGTCCGCAGCATAGGCTTCGGCGGTCAGGCGCAGCGGGTCATTCTGTTCGATGAACAGTACCGGCGCGGGGCCGTCCGGATCGAGTTCCAGCACGTTCAGCGCGGTGCGGTGGACATCGGCGAGAATGCGGCGCAGCAGCCCGCGCCCGCGCGCGGCCGCTTCGACATAGACATAGTTGAGCGCGACCGTCGCCGGGGCAGGGGCGTCGCCTGCGGTGGTGGCGGCGAGGAAGTTCGCGCCGCCGAGCAGCACGCCGTCCGCATCCTCGAACGCCATCGCCACTTCGCAATGGCGGCGGCCATAGGCGTTGCGGTGCGTTTCATTGAGCGCGAGGCACTGGACGAACCCGTCAAACTCCTCACGCTCATCGGGCAGGATGAACGCGCGGTCATACCCATCGAAAAAGCGGCGCAGCACCGGCGAATGCGGGTCACTGGTAGCGGTCACGCGGACCCCGTCGTCCCAGGTCCATGAAAGATCGGCGACGGGTGCGGGCAGACTCATGCCGTAATTCTTGTCACGCGCGGCGCCGCCCGGCAATGGCACGACCGGCGCGCGTCAGGCGTCGATCGCGTCTTCGTCCAGCCGCGCCGCATTTTCCTGGATGAAGGCGAAGCGGTGCGCCGGGTTGGTGCCCATCAGCCGATCGACCAGATCCTTGACGCCCGCTCGCTCCTCATATTCCTGCGGCAAAGTGATGCGCAGCATGCTGCGCGTCTTGGGGTCCATCGTCGTTTCGCGCAGCTGGCCGGGGTTCATCTCGCCGAGGCCCTTGAAGCGCGACACCTCGACCTTGCGGCCCTTGAACGGCCCCGCCTCGATCTCGGCGCGGTGCGCGTCGTCGCGGGCATAGAGGCTCTTGGCGCCCGCCGTAAGGCGGTAGAGCGGTGGTTGCGCCAGATAGAGGTGCCCGCGCCGGACGATGTCGGGCATCTCCTGAAAGAAGAAGGTCATCAGCAGGGTCGCGATATGCGCGCCGTCGACGTCGGCGTCGGTCATGATGACGATGCGTTCGTAGCGCAGATTGTCGGGCTGGCAGTCCTTGCGCGTGCCACAGCCGAGCGCGAGCGTCAGGTCGGCGATCTCGCTGTTCGCGCCGATCTTGGCGCTGGTCGCCGATGCGACGTTGAGGATCTTGCCGCGGATCGGCAGGATCGCCTGCGTCTTGCGGTCGCGCGCCTGCTTGGCGCTGCCGCCGGCGCTGTCGCCTTCGACGATGAACAGTTCGGTGCCGGCGGGGTCGTCTGCGGAACAGTCGGTCAGCTTGCCCGGCAGACGCAGCTTCCGGCCCGATGTCGCGGTCTTGCGCTTGACCTCGCGCTCCTGCTTGCGGCGCAGGCGGTCGTCCATGCGCTCCAGCACATAGTTGAGCAGCGCCTTGCCGCGCTCCATCTTGTCGGTGAGGAAGTGATCGAAATGGTCGCGCACCGCCTTTTCGACCATCCCGGTGGCTTCGGGTGAGGTCAGGCGATCCTTGGTCTGGCTCTGGAATTGCGGGTCGCGGATGAACACCGACAGCATCAGTTCTGACCCGACCATGATGTCGTCGGCGGTGATGTCCTTGGCCTTTTTCTGGCCGACCAGTTCGCCGAACGCGCGGATGCCGCGCACCAGCGCCTGACGCAGTCCCTGTTCATGGCTGCCGCCGTCCGGCGTCGGGATGGTGTTGCAATACCAGCTGTAGGAACCATCGCTCCACAGCGGCCAGGCGACCGCCCATTCGACGCTGCCCTGCGCTTCGCCGGGAAAGTCCTGCCGCCCCGCGAAAAACTCCGCCGTCGCGCCTTCGCGCGTACCGAGCTGTTCCTTGAGATGATCGGCGAGCCCGCCGGGAAACTGGAACACCGCCTCCGCCGGGGTGTCGTCGGAAATCAGTTCGGGCGCGCATTTCCAGCGGATTTCGACGCCTGCGAACAGATAGGCCTTGGACCGTGCGAGCTTGTAGAGCCGCGCGGGCTTGAACTGCATCTCCCCGAAAATCTCGGTGTCCGGCGTAAACGCGACGCTGGTGCCGCGCCGGTTGGGGGCGGCACCGACCGCCTCGATCGGTCCCAGCGTCTGGCCCTGGCTGAAGCGCTGGCGATAGAGCTGGCGGTCGCGCGCAACCTCCACCACCATGTCGGTCGACAGCGCGTTGACGACGCTGCTGCCCACGCCATGCAACCCGCCCGAGGTCGCATAGGCCTTGCCCGAAAACTTGCCACCCGCGTGCAGCGTCGAGAAGATCACCTCGAGCGCCGACTTGTCGGGGAATTTGGGATGCGGATCGGTCGGGATGCCGCGACCATTGTCGACGACGGTCAGCCGGTTGCCGACGTCCAGCGTCACCTCGATCCGGCTGGCATGGCCCGCGACCGCTTCGTCCATCGCATTATCGATGATCTCGGCGGCGAGGTGGTGCAGCGCGCGCTCGTCCGTCCCGCCGATATACATGCCCGGCCGGCGACGGACGGGCTCAAGCCCCTCCAGCACCTCGATCGAGGCGGCGTCGTAGCTGTTGGAGGGGGTGGCTGAACCGGACTGGAAAAGATCGGACGACATTGGTTCTGGCTAGTCCTCCCCATGCTCCGGGGCAAGCGCGGGTGTTGCTGCGCGGCAACATGATCCCTGAAATTTGGAACGGGTCGGGAAAGAAGCGCGGTTTGCCTCGTTATCCCGCCTGCAAGTTCAACTGGAGTATCCTGTATATGCGTATGCGTACCCTGCTGGGGGCCGGAGCGGCCGCCCTGTCCCTGATTGCTGCCCCCGCCATGGCCCAGGATGGCGAGCCCGCTTTTGACGGCGTCTATGTCGGTGGATCGTTCGGCTACACGGTTCAGAACAACGATGTCGGCGAGCGGATCGATTTCGACCGTGGTTCCAATGGCAGCTTCGGCGAGACGATCACCACCGCGCCGCCGGCCAGTGCCGACGCCTTCTCGCCCGGTTTCTGTAACGGCGCAGCGACGTCGAACCTCAATACGGCGTGCACGAACGACAAGGACGACATCGAATATTACGGCCGCATCGGCTTCGACAAGCAGATGGGCAAGTTCGTGCTCGGCGTCGTCGGCGAATTCGGCAAGACCGAAATCCGCGACAGCGTCAGCGCATTCAGCACGACCCCGGCGTTCTACACCATGACGCGTGAGCTCGACTGGAACGCAGCGCTGCGTTTGCGCGCCGGCATGGTCGCGGGCGAATCGACGCTGTTCTACGCGACCGGCGGTGGCGCCTATGCCAAGATCGACCACAGCTTCACCACCGGCAACGGGGCGAACTCGTTCGCGGTGATCGACGACGACATGGCATGGGGCTGGCAGGCCGGTGGTGGCGTCGAGCAGAAGCTCGGCCGTAACTTCTCGATCGGCCTCGAATATCTCTACAGCCGTTACAACGACGATGAATCGATCGTCCGTGTCGGCACCGGCACCGCCGGTGCGACCAATCCATTCGTGCTGGCCGGCGGCGCTGATTTCCGCCGCGACAGCAACCGGTTCGACTTCCACTCGCTGCGTGCGACGGCGGCGTTCCGCTTCTAACAGCGCGTCCCGAGCGGGCGAGCGAAGGGCCGGCGGAGCGATCCGTCGGCCCTTTTCGTGTCAGGATTTAAGCGGCGTCGAGCTTGGTCAGGAACCCCCGGGTCGAGTCATCGAGCGCGCGTGCCGTACGCGACAAAGCGCCAGCAGCTGCCGCCACGCGGTCCGACAGCTGCTCCGTTTCCCCGGCCATCGCTGCGACACCGCGCACGCGCTCGGCCATGAAGGCCGCACCGGTCGCGGTATCGCGCGCCGATCGGTCGATCGCTGTCGCCGTTTCGCGCTGGGCGTCGACTGCGGCGCGGATCGCCTCCGCAGCAGTCGCGAGGTCGCCGACCATCGCAGTAATCTCCGACAGCGCGTCCTGCGCCACCTCGGCCCCGCCATGCATCGAATCGGCGAGATGGCGGATTTCGCCGGTCGCGCGCGCGGCTTCCCCGGCAAGCTGCTTCACTTCATGCGCGACGACCGCAAAGCCGCGCCCCGCTTCGCCCGCGCGCGACGCCTCGATCGTGGCGTTGAGCGCCAGCAAATTGGTGCGTGTCGCGATCTCGTGGATCGATTCGGCAAAGCTGGTGATGGTTTGCGACCGCTGCGTCAGCGCGACCACCGCGCCGCGCCCGCCATCGGAGATGCTGCTGGCGTCGTCGCTGCGCTGCGCCTGCTGATCCGCGCTGGCGGCGATCGCGGTGATCGATGTGGACAGGTCGTGCAAGCGGATCGCGAGCGTTTCTGCCGCGCCAGAGGTCTGGCTGGCGCTCGCCGCCGTCTCGCCTGATTCGCGGCTCGCGCGGCGGGCGACACCGTTGAGCGATCCCGCGAGCTGCTCGAGTTCGCTGGCGGCAGTGCCGACCGTCGCGACGATCCCGGTCATCGATTGCTGGAAGCTTTCGGCGAGGCGGCGATGGTCCTCGCGCCGATTGGCTTCGGCCTCGCGTCGCTGCGCGTCAGCCTCGCGCGCCAGCGCTTCGCGTGCGGCGCGTTCGTGGCTCTCGCGGCGCGCTGCATCGGCCGCCGCGCGCATGGCGGTTTCGGCCTCGACGCGCCGCTGCTCGGCAGTGGCGGCGGCCTGTTCGCTCACCGCACGCGCTTCGGCATTGCGGGTGAGCAGCGTGCGGATGGTCTGCGTCAGATAGACCAGCACCGACGCCTGCAGCACCACCGCCAACGCATGGAACAGCACACGCCCCAGATCGCCTGCGCCGGTAAAGACCCAGGCTGGGGCGGCATATTGCAGGACCAGATGGTGAACCGCGATCAGCGCGGAGGCGAACAGAATTGCGCGCGCGTCACACAGAACCGTCAGCGCGGCGAGCGCGACGAAGAAATACATGTGCCCGTCCATCTGCCAGGCATGACCGCTCAGCGCATAGACCACGAGCGCGGGCTGAACTGCGGCGAGCGAGGCGATCACGAGTCGCGCCTGCGCGTCGACGCGATGGCGGCGGACCATCAGCGTCGGAAGCAGGTTCGCGGCGATTCCGATCAGGGCGAGCGGGAACAGCCGGTCGCTCGACGCGATCAGGCTGATCAGCAGGACGGCGGCGGTGTTGACCCAGCTGGCGGCGACCAGCACGGTCGCGCCGCGCTGACGCAGCAAGGTGATGTCGCTTAGGGTCATGCCGCGCTTCCCGGGCCGCACAGGCCGCGCGGGGCGGCGAGTGCGATGACGCCGTGCCAGGCAAGCGGCGCGACTCGTGCGCGAACGCCGTTGACGATGATCATGTTGGACATCGGGCCGCGTCCGGCCAGCACCGCGCCGGCCTCCAGCGCAGGCCCAACCAGCCGACCGGCATCGCGACCATCCAGTGCGATCAGGACCATCGCTCCCTCGCGCGGCGGCCACAGCGCGAGGGTTGCGACGCCGGCCAGAACGAGGCTGGCCTGACTGATGATGGCACCGTGCCGGCGCAGGGGGAAAGCATACATGATGCTTCCGCCCTACGCCTTTGTGGTTAAGCGACCGTTTACCCGGATTGAGGGTCTAACCGCTTGATCGCGCGTCTTAACGGACGCGCGGGCCGCCATAGGGCATTGGCGGCGGCGGGCGGCGGTCGCGACGCGGCAGCTGCGCCTGATAGGCGTGGCCGCAATGGTCGACGCAATAGGGGAAGCCGGGGTTCACCTTCTCGCCACAGAAGTGGAAGTCGGGCTCGCCCGGATGGCCCAGCGGCCATTTGCAGATGCGATCGTTGAGGTCGAGCAACGTCGTCTTGCCCTCGATCTCCTTGCTCGGCTTGGCGGGAACCAGACGGCGCGGCGGGGCTGGGGCGATCGGCGGGGCCTGTTCGCCGGGGTTCTGACGGATGAAGCCGCCGGGGCCGACCGAACGCAGCACCGGGCCTTCGCGCGGAGCAGGGGTGGGGGCGGGAGCCTCGTCCTCGTCCGCATCCTCGTCATCGACGACCGGGGCGGGGGCTGGCGGCGGGGCGGCGACGGGTGCCGCCGCGCGCGGCGCGGGTGCGGGCGCTGCCGGAGCAGGCTTCGGCGCCGGCGCTGCTGCCGGAGCCGGGGCCGGGGCCGCCTTGGCCTCGGCCGTGTTCGCCTTGACCGGCGACGGGCGCGAGGCGAGGCCCAGGCGATGCGCCTTGCCGATCACGGCATTGCGGCTCACTCCGCCCAGTTCCTCGGCAATCTGCGTCGCGGTCAGGCCGCTGTCCCACATCTTGCGCAGCGTCTCGATCCGTTCGTCGGTCCAGCTCATTTGTCGTCCCTAAAGAATCAATCCCGTTGCCGGGTGTGGCCGCAGCGATTAACCGGCCTTTGCATGACCGACCAGTCCCCGCCGCCCGAAAGCATGATCGCCGGCCCCGGCGTTCCGGTAATCCGTAACGTGAATTGGGGCGGGCTGTGGACCCTCTATGTGAAGGAGGTGCGCCGTTTCTTCAAGGTGCAGCTCCAGACGGTGTGGGCGCCGGCGGTTACGACGCTGTTATTCCTCGTGGTATTTACCGTCGCTTTGGGCGGCGGCGGGCGCACCGTGACGCTTGGCAGCACCGCGATTCCCTTCGCTAACTTCCTGGCGCCGGGGCTGATCGTGATGGGGATGCTCCAGAATGCGTTCGCCAATGCCAGCTTCTCGCTGCTGGTCGGCAAGATTCAGGGGACCATCGTCGATTATCTGATGCCGCCGCTGTCGACGGGCGAATTGCTCGCGGCGTTGTGTGGCGGCGCAGTGACCCGCGCTTTTTGCGTCGGCGCGGCGGTGTGGCTGGCGATGGCGCTGTGGCCCGGCGTCAGCGTCACTCCGGCGCATTTCTGGGCGATCCTGTGGTTCGGGTTCTTGGGATCGCTGTTCCTGGCGCTGATGGGCGTGCTCACCTCGATCTGGGCGGAGAAGTTCGATCATGCCGCCGCAGTGACCAATTTCGTGGTCGCCCCGCTCGCCCTGCTGTCGGGCACCTTCTATTCGGTCGATCGCCTGTCGCCGCTATTTCAGGCGATCAGCCACGCCAACCCGTTCTTCTACATCATCTCCGGCTTTCGCTACGGCTTTCTCGGCGTCGCCGACTCGCCGATCCTGGTGGGCAGCGCGGTGATCCTCGCGCTCGACATCGCTTTGGCCCTCGCCTGCTACGCGCTGCTGCGTTCGGGCTGGAAGATCAAAAGCTAAAGCTGGGGCAGGTCGCCAAGCGCCGGGACGGTGAAGCGGAACACCGCGCCATGCGGCTGGCGGCTTTCGGCGACCAGAGTACCGCCATGCGCCTCGACAATCCGCTTGGAAATGTTGAGTCCGATGCCAAGGCCGGTCTCGCCCTTGGTCGATGAAAAACGCTGGCCCAGCCGCTCGGCAAAGCCCTCGGGCAGGCCCGCGCCATTGTCGGAAACCTCGATTTCCACCAGATGATCGCCCGCCTGCCGCGCGGAGATGTCGATCCGGGCGTCGCGCCCCGATTCGTCGCACGCCTCGAACGAATTGCGCAGCAGATTGACCAGCACCTGCTGGATCTGGATGCGATCGACGTAAACCGGGGGGGTATCAGGCGGGATATCGACGGTCAGCCGTCCTGCTACGCGGCGCGAACCGATCCGCACCAGATTGACCGCGTCCTGCACCACCGCTTCCAATGGCTCGCGCCGCAATTCGATCTCGCGATTGGCCAGGAAGGCTCGCAGTCGGCTGATGATGCCCCCGGCACGGAGCAGCTGGGTGCTGACTTCCTTGAGGTGCTCGCGTGCCTTGTCGGTGTCGCCGCGCTGCTCGAGCACATAGGCGGCGGTCGAGGCATAGTTGGTGGCGGCGGTCAGCGGCTGGTTGATCTCGTGCGCGATATCGCCCGCCAGCTCGCCCATCGCGTTCTGGCGCGACAGGTGCATCAGCTGGAAGCTCAGGCCGTTGAGCTGATCTTCCATCGACATGCGCTCGGACAGGTCACGGACGAAGGCGACGCAGACCCGCTCGCCCTCCTGCTCGGCGATGCCCAGCCTGAGCTCGGCTGGAAAACTGGTGTCGTCGGAGCGGCGCCCGGTGGTGATCGTCGCACCGCCATGGGTGCCGCTCGGGGTGCGCACCAGCGTCTCGAACGTGTCGATCGGCGCTTCGAACAGGGCGTGGAGCGATTTTCCGGTCAGCTCCATGTCGCCACACCGCCACATCAACGGCGTCGATGCGCTGTAGGTACGGATCACGAGATCGTCGCCGGTGATGATCAGCGCGTCGGGCGCGGTGCCGAGGATCGAATGGAGCTTGGCCTCGCCCCCTGCGAGCATCCGGTTCTGACGGCTCGCGCGATGGGTGACGTAGGAGAGCAGCGCCGCCAGCACCACCAGATTGGCCATCGCGATCAGGAAATAGAGTTCGGCATCCGACAGCACCGCGCGCTGCCGCAGGCCGATCAGGACGAGCGCCGGCACGACCGAGCACACGATGATCAGCGGCTGGATCCGCTGCAGCGTGTCCCAGGGTGTGTGCTGATGCGGATTGCTGCGCACCATCTCCAGCGACGCGAGGATCGACGCGCAAAGCAGCAGAATGGGCACGGCCGATGCCGCCGCCACGCCAATGAACCGCGCGCCCGCACTGAACTGGGTGGCAACGGTGAAGGTGAGGAGGAGTAGGGTCGCGGCGACCGCGATCCCGGTCACCTGCCCGACCCAGGCGCGCGCCCTCGCCGAGCTGGAGCTCCGCAGGAACAGTGCGGCCAGCAGCGCAGCAAGCACCGCGACCGCGCCCATTGGGGTAATCGGTCGCTGAAGCGCGGCCGAAGACGCCATCGTCTCGGCGAACAGCATGCGCGAGATTCCGCTATCCAGCCCGCTCAAATGCTGAAGCAGGATCAGCAGCAGGTAGATCAGCGGGAAAATCAGAAGCGCCTGAGCCTGTCGGCGCAAGCCGATCGAACTCAGAATCCCCGCACTCGCCATCAGGAAGAAGGAAAATGCGGTCATCGGATGGATCGGACGCGACGGGGCGCCCAGTCCTCGCAGCAGCGCGATATCGAACGACCACCCGGCGAGGATCGCGAGCGGAAGCAGCGTCGCCCCGATCGCCAGGACGAGCGCCAATGAGATCCGGGGGCGCTGTTGCATCAGGCGCTGTACTCCCGGGCGGTCATGCGGATCGGCACCTCATGCGTTTGCCGGACGCGACCGGGCGTCCGCCCCTCTCTCTAACCTCGCCCGGCGCAGTTGCCCGCGACCGGCGCGCCTGTGTCGCGCGTTTCTGCTCATTTACGTCGCGCGGCGATACAAGTCATTAGCGGTTTGCGCCAAAGGTCACGGGCGCGTGGGGTCGCGTCATGATGTTGACGCCTTGGAGACGAAATCCTAGGGTTCTGGGAGGGCGGTTCGCAGATGGGCCGCCCTTTTCTTTTCTGAAGGAGGCTGCCCGTGTCGATCACCCCGCTCATGCCCGTTTACCCACGGTGCGGTGTGCGTCCGGTGCGAGGCGAAGGCTGCTACCTGATCGGCGAACGTGGCGAGCGCTATCTCGACTTCGCCGCCGGGATCGCGGTGAACGCGCTGGGGCATAGCCACCCGACCTTCATCAAGTCGGTGCAGGATCAGGTCGCGACGCTGATGCATGTGTCGAACCTCTACGGCTCGCCGCAGGGCGAGGCGCTGGCCGCACGTATCGTCGAGACGAGCTTTGCCGACACGCTGTTCTTCACCAACTCGGGCGCCGAGGCGATCGAGTGTGCGATCAAGACTGCGCGCCGCTACCACTATGTCAGCGGCAACCCTCAGCGGACCAAGATCATCACGTTCCACAACGCCTTTCACGGGCGGACGATGGGCGCGATCTCGGCAACCAATCAGGCAAAGATGCGCGACGGCTTTGAGCCGTTGCTGCCCGGTTTCGACTACGCGCCGTTCAACGATCTCGACGCGGCGCTCGCCCTGATCGACGACACCACCGCCGGCTTCATGGTCGAAACCGTGCAGGGCGAGGGCGGGATGACCGCGGGCAAGACCGAGTTCATCCAGGGCCTGCGCAAGGCGTGCGACGAACACGGCCTTTTGTTGATCCTCGACGAAATCCAGTGCGGTTATGGCCGCACCGGCAAGATGTGGGCGTATGAGCATTACGGCATCACCCCCGACATCATGACCGTCGCCAAGGGGATCGGGAACGGCTTCCCGCTCGGCGCATGCCTCGCCACTGAGGAGGCGGCAAAGGGCATGGTGTTCGGCACCCATGGCTCGACCTATGGCGGCAATCCGCTGGCGATGGCCGCGGGCATGGCGGTGCTCGACGTGATGCTGGAGCCCGGCTTCCTCGATCATGTCACCGCGATGGGCGATCGGCTGCGCGCGGCGTTCGAGCAGATGATTCCCAATCACGACCATCTGTTCGAGGAAATTCGCGGCAAGGGCCTGATGCTCGGCATCAAGCTGAAGGAACCGGCGGTTGCGCGCGACTTCGTGGCGCATCTGCGCGATCATCACGGCCTGCTGACCGTCGCGGCGGGCGAGAATGTGTTCCGCGTCCTGCCGCCGCTGATCATCGACGACAGCCATGTCGCCGAGGCGGTCGAGAAGCTGAGCGCGGGCGCGCACAGCTACAAGATGCCGGAGGCGGCGTAGCCAATTGCTCCCCCGGCGCGCTGGGGGAGCAACCCTGGCCGTAGGGGGAAGCTGAAATGACCTACCGCAATTTCCTGTCGCTCAGCGATGCTGGTCCTGACGGCCTCGCAGCGATCCTGTCCGAAGCGATCGAGCGCAAGGCGGCCCGTGCCGGGTTGCCCAAGGGGATGGTCGATCGCGATGCCCCGCTCGCCGGCCACACGCTGGCGATGGTGTTCGAGAAAAGCTCGACCCGCACCCGCGTCAGCTTCGAAATGGCGATCCGCCAGCTCGGCGGCAGCGCGATCGTGCTCGACGCCGCGACCAGCCAGCTGGGCCGCGGCGAGACGGTGGCCGACACTGCGCGCGTCCTGTCGGGCTATTGCGACGCGATCATGGTCCGCACCGACGACCACGCCAAGCTGCTCGAAATGGCCGAATATGCGACCGTTCCGGTGATCAACGGCCTGACCGACGACAGCCATCCGTGCCAGATCGTCGCCGATCTCCAGACCATCCTGGAGAATGGGAAAGCGCTGCCGGGGCTCAAGGTCGCCTGGCTCGGCGACGGCAACAATGTCCTCGCCTCGATCGTCGAGGCGGCGGGGCTGATGCACTTCGACGTCGTCGCCGCCTGCCCTCAGAGCTTCTCGCTGCCCGACGCGGCGATGGCGCTGGGCAAGGGCCGGGCGACCTGCGTCAACGATCCTGCAGAAGCGGTGGCGGGGGCCGATATCATCGTCACCGACACCTGGATCTCGATGGGTCAGCTTCACGCCGAGGCAAAGCTCGCCGCGCTCGCGCCCTATCAGGTCGATGCCGCGCTGATGGCGAGGGCCAAGCCCGACGCGAAATTCCTCCACTGCCTCCCCGCGCATCGCGGTGAGGAGGTGACGCCCGAGGTGATCGACGGCCCGCAATCGCTGATCTGGCCGGAGGCGGAGAACCGCCTGCACGGGCAAAAAGCGGTGCTGCGCTGGTGCTTCGGGCAGATTGGGTGAGTTGACGGGGGCCATGTCGCCCCCCACCTAGCCGTCACCCCGGCGAAAGCCGGGGCCCATCTCCCGCATGTTCCGTCTGCCCGACAGCCGTGTTGCGCGCGGCGGGTGACACGAGATGGGCCCCCGCGTTCGCGGGGGTGACGAAGGGAAGGCTTTACATGACCACCACCGACCTCGACCGCACGCTCAACTTCACGATTCCCCAGCGCCATGCGCGCGGGCGGATCGCGCGGCTGGGTCCGGTGCTGGGCGAGATCCTCGCCGCGCACGCCTATCCCGCTCCGATCGAACGGCTGCTGGCGGAGGCGCTGACCCTCACCGCGTTGCTCGGCTCGACGCTCAAGGATGCGGGCGGACAGCTGACGCTGCAGGCGCAGGCCCAGGGCGGCATCGTCAGCCTGATGGTGTGCGACTACAAGGGCGGCGAGCTGCGCGGCTACGTCCAGTACGATGCCGACCGGCTGGCGGAGTTGGGCAGCAATCCGTCCCTCTACGCGCTGTTCAACCAGGGCTATCTGGCGATGACCTTCGACCAGGCGACGACCGGCGAGCGCTATCAGGGCATTGTCCCGCTCGACGGCGGATCGCTGGCCGAAGCTGCGGAGAATTATTTCGACCAGTCGGAGCAGATCCCGACCTTGGTGCGGCTCGGCGTCGGCCATGACGCCGCCGGCAAGTGCATCGGCGGCGGTCTGTTCCTCCAGCACCTTCCCGAGGGCGAGGAAGGCGGCGAGCGGCTGCACGCCCGCGAGGTCCATCCCGAATGGGAGCATGTCGAGGCGCTGGCGAGCACGCTGGGCGAGGACGAGCTCGCCGATGCGGCGACGTCGCTCGAAACGCTGTTGTGGCGGCTGTTCAACGAGGATGAGGTGCGCGTCCAGTCCGGCGGCGATCTCGCCCGCGGCTGCCGCTGCGACCCCGACTATATCGGATCGGTGCTGGCCAAATTCCCGGCCGAGGATCGCGCCGACATGGCCGAAGACGGGTTCATCACGGTCGATTGCGCATTTTGCGCGAAAAAATTCCCGATCGCGCTCGACAGCTTCGCGTGACCGAAATCGTCAGCGAATTGACAGGTGAAACGTGCTAGAGGAGCGATGAAATGAAAAAGCTTCGCGCCCTTGCGACTGCGGTCGCCCTGCTTGCTCCCCTCGCTGCCGGGAGCGCCACGATGCGTGCCGACAACGGTCTGACCGCGCTGGGTAAGATCGAGCGTGGCGAGTGGACGCTGCGGGCCGCCGATGGATCGTCGCGCAGCATCTGCGTCACTGACCCTCAGATGCTGCTCCAGTTGCACCATCGCGGCGCGGCGTGCACGCGCTTCGTGGTTGAGGATGGATCGCTCGGCGGGCGGATCACCTATAGCTGCCCCGGAATCGGCAATGGCGCGACCCGCGTCGTGGTCGAAACGCCCCGCCTGATCCGGCTGGAAAGCCAGGGGATCAGCCGTGGCCTCCCGTTCTCGTTCGAATATGAAGGCCGTCGCACCGGCCCCTGCCGCTGACCGGGGCATTCCGCTTCCTTGCCGCACCGCGGCAAAGGCGGTAGCGCAGAGCAGATGACCGAAGCCAGCTATGCCGTCGCCCTCGTGTCGGGCGGACTCGACTCCTTTGTTTCTGCTGCCTGCGCGCGTGCCGACGGGCACCGCCTGCTGGCGCTGTCGATCGACTATAACCAGCGCCATCAGGTCGAACTGGCCGCAGCGCGGCGGATCGCTGCTGTTCTGGGGGCGGAGCGCCACATCGTCCTGCCGCTCGACCTGTCGCTGTTCGGTGGATCGGCGCTGACCGCCGATATCGACGTGCCCAAGGACGGCGTCGGGCCGGACATCCCGGTTACCTATGTCCCGGCACGTAACACGATTTTCCTCAGCCTCGCGCTCGGCTGGGCCGAGGCGATGGGCGCGCGCGACCTCTATCTCGGCGTCAACGCGCTCGATTATTCGGGCTATCCCGATTGCCGCCCGGAATTCATCGACGGGTTCGAAAAGCTCGCCGAACTCGCCACCAAGGCGGGGGTCGAAGGGCATCCGTTCCGCATTCAGGCGCCGCTCGTGTCGATGAGCAAGGCCGACATCGTGCGCAAGGGCACCGAATTGGGCCTCGACCTCGGGCTCAGCTGGTCGTGCTACGACCCGGCGCCGGGCGGAGTGCATTGTGGTCGCTGCGACAGCTGTCGCCTGCGCGCCAAGGGCTTCGAGGAAGCGGGTATCCCCGATCCGACCCGCTATGCCGTAGCGATCTGAGGCAATCGTCATGAGCTATGCGGTCAAGGAAATGTTCCTGACCCTTCAGGGGGAGGGGGTCAATGCCGGCGCGCGCGCGGTGTTCGTCCGCTTCGCCGGGTGCAATCTATGGTCGGGCCGCGAGCAGGATCGCGCCACCGCGATCTGCAAATTCTGCGACACCCAGTTCGTCGGCACCGATGGTCTGGGCGGCGGTAAATTCGCGGATGCCGATGCGTTGGGCGATGCAGTCGCGGGGTTCTGGGGCGCAGGGGCGGAGCGTCGCTTCGTCGTGCTGACCGGGGGCGAGCCGATGCTTCAGGTCGACGACGCGCTGGTCGAAACGCTGCACGCGCGCGGCTTTCGCATCGCGATCGAAAGCAACGGCACGCTGCCCGTCCATCCCGGCATCGACTGGGTGTGCATCAGCCCCAAGGCGGGCAGCGAAGTGGTCCAGCGCCACGGCGACGAACTCAAGCTGGTGTGGCCGCAAGCGGGGAGCGATGTCGCGGAGATCGAGCAATGGGATTTCGCCCATTTCCTGATCCAGCCGATGGACGATGCCAATGCCGCCGCCAATGTTCAGGCGGCGGTCGACTTCGCGCTCGATCGACCGCGGTGGCGCCTGACGCTTCAGGCGCACAAGACGCTGGGGCTGCGTTGAACGGTCTGACTTAGCGGCGCTTTTTCTTCTTCGCGCCCGGCGCGCAGCGTGCGGGGACGTAGCCGCCCTTGTCCCAGCAATCCTCGTTCGCGAACTCGGGATAGGTGAACTGCTCCGCAAGCGGGTAGCGCATCGGGAATTGCTGCTCACCCCAGCGCACCAGGCTGTTGCGGATCACCGGCAGCTGGTCGGCCGCGAGCTCGCCAAAATTGCCGCGCGGGGTGAAGATCGCCGCGTTCGAGACGGTGTCGGCGGTCTGGCAGAAGGTCAGCTGCGCATGCACCGCCGAGTAGCTCGAATAAACGCGCGTGCCATATTGATCGAGCGCGGTCTGTCCCGCCTTGGGGGTCTTGTGCGTCCGCATGAAATATTTGGTGAGCACGGTGTAGGAGTTGTTCAGCTCGACCTTATGGTCGCGCAGGATCGTGTTGTAATTCGGCAGGGTCAGCAGCGTCGGGCCGAACTGGCACTGCAGCGCGGCGACGTTGAGCGCGGCGCGCAGGTTCCACACCATCGCTGCCCGCAACTCGACTGGCGTCGCACCCGGCAATGGCGCGGCGAGCATCCCGGTTTCCGCACCAGTGATCCGTGGCGCGGCGATTTCGGGAGCCTTGAAATAAAATTGTGCGGATGCCGGTGCCGCCGCGAACATCGCGCCACCCATGGCAGCCGATAAAACCAGACGCGAAACGAACATCAACCAACCCTCTCGAACCCTGTCCGGCTTGGGTTACGGAGTTTTGCCGCCGCGCCCAAGTGGTTTTTGGCACGGAGTCGTTGCGACGGCGCAAGGGGCCGCGCCCCGCCGTGGGACAGGCGGGACGCGATGCCCTTTGGCCCATGCAAAAGGGCCGCCCGGTCGCCCGGACGGCCCCTTCAAACACGTAATTGCCGAACGGCAGATTACATGCCGTTGCCCATGGTGTCGTTCGCCATCATGTCGCCGGCCATGCCGGTGTCGTTGCCGGTGGCGCCGTCGACCATCGTCATGTTGTCGCTGGTGGTGCCGTCCAGAACCGGCTCGGTCGCGTTCACGTCCATGACCGTCGTGTTGTCGGTGGTGTTCTCAGTGGTGCCGCCGCACGCCGAAACGAGCAGCGCTGCGCTGGCGACCATCGAAACGGAAACGGCCTTGGTGAAAAGTGCACGCATAAAATTGGGCTCCCTAGATAAAATGGCGGGGGCGGCTCGCCGCAAAATCCCCGCACCACGTCAGATACTAAACGCTTCGCGCCACGCCCTCAAGTCCCGCCTTCGGGCGCGCGCACGCACGCCCCGCCCACGGTTTTGAGAAAGGCCGGAAACGCTAACGCGAGGGCGGCGTCGAAAGTTTCAGGGGAAATCGATTTTCCGAGTTTTGCAGCGCTCGTCACCGGGAATTCGGGCAGGCCGCACGGGACGATTCCCCCGAAATCGGCCAGGTTCGGGTCGAGGTTGACGGCAAAGCCATGCATCGTGACCCAGCGCCGCACGCGCACGCCGATCGCGCCGATCTTCGCCTCCTCGCCGCCGTCACGCGTCCAGATGCCGATCCGCCCCTCGGCGCGGAAGGCGTTGATGCCCAGTTCGCCCAGCGCCGCGATCACCCAGCCTTCGACCGCATGGACATAGCAGCGCACATCCTTGTTCCGCCGCGACAGGTCGAGCATCGCATAGCCGATGCGCTGCCCCGGCCCGTGATAGGTGTAGCGCCCGCCACGCCCGGTCGCGAACACCGGAAAGCGCGGGTCGATCAGCTCGACGGGATCGGCGCTGGTGCCTGCCGTATAGACCGGCGGATGTTCGAGCAGCCAGATCTGCTCGCGCGCCGCGCCAGCCTGAATCGCGGCGACGCGCGCCTCCATCTGCGCCAGCGCGTCGGGGTAGGGGACGCGCCCTTCGGACACGCGCCATTCGATGCCTTCGACCAGTTCCATCCCCGCCAGATGCGATGCCACGCGCCCCAGCGCAAGCATGTGGCATCACGCGCGCGGATCGGCTAACGCTGCGGCCAAGGGGAGCAGTGCATATGGTCAGTATGGGTAGCGTCTGGGATCGGACCGCAGAATTTCTGAGCGATAATCTTGGCAGCTTGCTGCCGATCGCGCTGCTGGCGATCTTCGTTCCCTCGACCATTTCGGCCAACCTTTCCGGGCTTCAGCAGAATGCGACGCCGGGCACGGCCATGTTGCTTGGCCTTGGCGTGTTCGTCCTCGCGATGATCAGCTTCTGGGGCCAATTGGCCGTGACCGCGCTCGCGATCGACCCTGCTCAGGGACATCAGGCAAGCCGGGTCGCCACCCGCCGCTTCCCCGCCGCGTTGCTGCTGATGATCGTCATGGTCGTCGTCGTGGTCGCGCTGATGATCCCGGTCGGGGTCATGCTAGCGGTCGGCGGAGTCGACATGACGTCGCTACAGGGCAGCGCGATGCCCGACATCCCCCCCAGCGTCGCTGTGTGGGTGTTCCTCTACTTTATGGTGATCCTTGTCCTCGCGATCTGGGTCTTTGCACGCCTGGCGGTGGTCATTCCGTCGGTCGTCGGCGACAGGCTGGCGATCGGCGCCATCGGGCGGTCGTGGCGACTGACGTGCGGCGTCGCGCTCAAGATCGTCGGCGTACTGATCCTGTACGCAATCGTCTCGATCGTCGCCAACCTCGCCGCGACCACCGCGTTCGGCGCGGTCATGTATCTGGTCGCCGGGCGCGGCGAGGAGGGCATCTCGCTCGCCTCGGTCCTGACGACCATCGTCGGCGGCGCGGTTTCGACGGGCTTCACGGTGCTCGGCACCGCGTTCCTCGCCAAGCTCTACATCGCGCTGCTTGCTCGGCATGAGGCGACGGCGAGCGCATGACCTTCTCATTCCGCGGCGTTTTGGCGGACGCTGCGATTCTGTGGCGTACCGATCGCGATCTGATGGTGCCGATCGTCGGCATGTTCCTGCTGCTCCCGATCCTCGCCATCGCGTATCTGTCGACGACGATCGCGATCGCTCCTGACGCTGCGCCCGAAGATATTCGTGGAGCGGTCGCGGCATTCTATCGCGCAAACATCATCGCCGTCGTCGCGATCTCGCTGACGCTCGAATTCGGCACGCTGATGCTGCTCAACCTCTATCTCCAGCGCGGCAAGAGCGTCGGTGAATTACTCCGGGCGAGCGGGCTGCGGCTGCTCCCCTGGGTGCTGCTCGCCATGGCCAATGGCGCGATCCTTCAGCTGGGCTTTGCGCTGTTCGTCCTGCCCGGCGTCTATATTTTCGGGCGCACCTGGATGATGGGGCCGGCCTATGTCGCGGAGCCGGAGCGCGGCGTGCTGGGCGCGATTGAGCGCGGATTTCGCCTCAGTGCCGGTCATGGCTGGTGGCTGGCGCTGCTCGGCTTTGGCGTCGGGATCGTGATTTTCGCCGCAGTCTTTGCGCTGGTGATTCTGGTCCAGCTGCTGGCGGCCGCATTCGGCGGCGGGACGCTGATCTATGCCGTTCTGCTCGTGCCGGTCGCGGCGGCGGGGGCGGCGGCCTATGCCTTCTTCACCTTGGTTCGAATCGCTGCCTATCGCCGGCTGGGCGGGTCGATCAACGGGATGTGAGGGGCTGCGTCGCGGGGCAGATGCCCGGTGACGCGCGGATCGGCAAAGGTCTCGATCGCGCGGGTGAACGGCACGAAGCCCGACGCGCGATAAAAGCCCAGCGCCTTCGGGTGGTCCAGCGTGCAGGTATGCACCCACACCCGCGTCACATCGGGCCGCCATGCCCGCATCAGCGCGTGCGCCATCAGCCAGCGGCCATGCCCTGCGCCGGTCAGTTCGGGCACCAGCCCCACGAACGACAGCTCGCACGTCGCGGTTTCGCGGAAATCCAGTTCGAGCATTCCGACCTCGATCCCGCGCGGGTCAACGACCGCGAAAATCTCGAGTCGCGGATCGTGGATGATCGCGGTCAGTCGCGCCTCCTCCATCACCAACCGCGAGAACCACAGCCAAGGCGACCCGACGCGCGCGAACAGGGTCCGGTACTTGTCCGGGCTGGGTGCCTCCCACCGCACCAGCCGCAGGGGCGAATCGGGCATCGGCCGGGGCCGCGGCCGCTCGCGCATTTCGAGGCTGGTGACGATCGCCGCCACCTCGCCGGGCTTTACGGGAAGCAGCCCCATCTCAGCTCCACGTCGCCAGCGGGGGGAGGCTCATCAGGATCGCGTCGATATTGCCGCCGGTCTTGAGCCCGAACAGCGTGCCCCGGTCATAGACGAGGTTGAACTCGGCATAGCGCCCGCGCCATTCGAGCATCTGTGCCTTGTCGGCATCTGTGAACGGCGTTGCCATCCGTCGGCGGACGATCGCGGGGTAGATGTCGAGGAACGCGCGGCCGACATCCTGGGTGAAGGCGAAATTCGCCTCCCATGCCGAACTGTCTTCGCTCTCCAGGTGATCGTAGAAGATGCCGCCGACGCCGCGATGGACATTGCGGTGGGGGATGTAGAAATAGTCGTCGGCCCAAGCCTTGAACCGCGGATAATGTTCCGGGTCATGGGCGTCACATGCCGCCTTCAACCGTGCATGGAAGTCCACCGTGTCTTCATCATAGGGGAGCGGCGGGTTCAAATCCGCGCCGCCGCCGAACCAGCGCTTCGTCGTCACCAGGAAGCGCGTGTTCATGTGGACGGCGGGGACATGCGGGTTGGCCATGTGGGCGACCAGACTGATGCCGGTGGCGAAGAAGCGCGGATCCTCGCCTGCGCCGTGGATCGACTTGGCGAAATCGCCCTCGAACGTGCCGCCGACGGTCGAGACGTTGACGCCGACCTTTTCGAACACCTTCCCCTTCATCACCCCGCGCACGCCGCCGCCTCCGGGCGCGCCGGAAGGGTCGGTGCGGTCCCACGCGATATAGTCGAACGCGGCGTCCGACCCGGCCTCACGCTCGATCGTCTCGAACTCGGCGCAGATCGCGTCGCGCAGCTGTTCGAACCACGCACGGGCGCGCTGCTGCTGGGGGTCGAGTTCGATCATTGCGGATAACCTTTGGTTTGCCGGAGCGCTTCGGACAGCGCGATGCCCGCGGATACGGACAGGTTCAAGGACCGCATCGCCGGCCTCATCGGGATTTTGACGCGCAGATCGGCGCGATCATGAACATGGTCGGGCACGCCAGCATCCTCCGACCCGAACAGTAAAATGTCGTCTGCGCGGAACGCGGCCTCGTCGAACCGGCCCGCGCCCTTGGTCGTGAACAGCACGATCCGGCTGGTCGCGGTGGTCAGGAAGACGTCCCAGTCGCGGTGCCGGGTGACGCGGACATGGTCGATATAGTCCATGCCGGCGCGCGCGACGCGCTTGTCGTCCCACGCGAATCCCATCGGCTCGATCAGGTCGATCGCGGTGTCGAAGCACGCGCCGATGCGCAGGACCGCGCCGACATTTCCGGCGATACAGGGTTGAAACAGGGCGATGCGCATCATGCCCCGATAGTGCAGGGAGCCTGCCCGTCACAACCCAGTCAAAAAGGCGGTTGGCAAAGCCGCCCCGCGCCGTCTATCAGGCCCGCCAGCCACCGGGGGCAATCCGGGGGGCTGGGCGTGGCGTTCGCGCGCTTCGCTTCCGGGACAGGGGCGTGAAAACGCCGGAATTTTGAAGTGCAAGGGCTGATGCATGGCAACGCTTGAAGAAGCTGTACCTCCGGGTGACGCGGGTGACGCGCCGGCCGATCCACGCCGTCGCGACTATCTCGCGATCGGTGCGGTCGCCTGGGCGGGTGTCGGCGCGGGCGTGATTGCGATCCCGCTCGTCAACCAGATGAGCCCGTCGGCCGACGTGCTCGCGCTGTCGACCACCGAACTCGACATCTCGGCGATCCAGCCGGGCCAGTCGATCAAGGCGACGTTCCGCAAGCAGCCCTTGTTCGTGCGCAACCTGACGGCACCTGAAATCGAAGCGGCGAACGCGACTCCGGTCAGCGACCTGCGCGATCCCCAGACGCTCGCCGAGCGCACCAAGGAGGGCAAGGCCAACTGGCTCGTCACCCTCGGCGTCTGCACCCATCTCGGCTGCGTGCCGCTGGGCGCGGGCGAGGGCGAGAACAAGGGTCCGTTCGGCGGCTATTTCTGCCCGTGCCACGGCTCGGCCTATGACACCGCCGGTCGCATCCGCACCGGTCCGGCACCGACGAACCTCGTCGTTCCGGAATACGCATTCATTTCCGACACCGTAATCCGGGTCGGCTGAGGGGGCACCTTGAAATGAGCTTTCCCTGGGCAAAGCAGTATGAGCCGAAGCATCCCGCGATGAAGTGGGTGGACGAACGTCTGCCCCTTCCGCGCTTCGTCTACAACGCCGTCGGCGCCGGTTACCCGGTTCCGCGCAACCTCAACTATTTCTGGAACTTCGGCGTCCTCGCCGGGATGTTCCTCGCGATCCAGATCCTCACGGGCATCGTGCTCGCGATGCATTATGCCGCGAATTCCGGCATCGCCTTCGACAGCGTCGAGCATATCATGCGCGATGTGCAGGGCGGCTGGTTCTTCCGCTACGCGCACGCCAATGGTGCATCGCTGTTCCTGGCGGTGGTGTATGTCCATATCGCCCGCGGCCTGTGGTACGGATCGTACAAGGCACCGCGCGAGATGGTGTGGCTGCTTGGCGTCGTCATCTTCCTGCTGATGATGGCGACCGCGTTCATGGGCTATGTCCTTCCCTGGGGCCAGATGAGCTTCTGGGGCGCGCAGGTGATCACCGGTTTCTTCTCGGCGATCCCGGGCGTGGGTGAGCCGATCCGCATCTGGCTGCTCGGCGGCTTCGCGCCGGACAACGCCGCGCTGAATCGCTTCTTCTCGCTGCACTATCTGCTGCCGTTCGTGATCGCGGGCGTGATCATCCTGCACATCTGGGCGCTGCATATTCCGGGTTCGAACAACCCCACCGGCGTCGAGGTCAAGGACGAGCAGGACACGGTCCCGTTCCACCCCTATTACACGGCCAAGGACGGCATCGGTGTGGGCGTGGCGCTGCTGGTCTATGCTGCGCTGATCTTCTATTCGCCGAACCTGCTGGGCCATCCGGATAACTATATCCCGGCCAACCCGCTCTCGACGCCCGCGCACATCGTTCCCGAATGGTATTTCCTGCCCTTCTACGCGATTTTGAAGTCGTTCACCGTCGACTTCATCTTCTCGGCGAAGCTGTGGGGCGTGCTCGCCATGTTCGGCTCGATCCTGCTGCTGTTCTTCCTGCCGTGGCTCGACACGTCGCCGGTGCGTTCGGCGAACTATCGCCCGACCTACAAGTGGTTCCTGCTCATCCTGCTCGTGGACGTGCTGGTGCTGGGCTATATCGGTGGTGCAGCGCCGAGCCCGAGCGTGATCCTGATCGGCCAGATCGCGACCGCTTACTACTTCCTGCATTTCCTGGTGATCCTGCCGATCGTGTCCGCAATGGAGCGTCCGCGCCCGCTGCCGAATTCGATTACCGAAGCTGTGCTCGCCGGAAAGGGTGGCACCTCGCCACTCCAGACCGCTGCTGCCGAATAAGAGGGGCTGAAGAAAATGGTTCGCATTGGCGGCTTCATCGTCGGCGTCGGCTTCGTCTTCGCCCTGCTGCTCGGCATCTGGGACACGGTGTCGAATTGGATCAAGGAACCGCCCAAGGCGACCGTGGAAGAGGAATTCCACGCGTACCCCAAGGGCCTGAGGGCGGCTTCTCGTTCACGGGTGCGTTCGGCACCTACGACAAGCGCCAGCTCCAGCGCGGCATGCAGGTGTACAAGGAAGTGTGCGCCGCCTGTCACTCGCTGCGTCTGGTGTCGTTCCGCGACCTGACTGCGCTTGGCTATAGCGAGGGTCAGATCAAGACCATCGCGAAGGGCTTCCAGGTCCCGTCGCTCAACCCCGAAACGGGTGAGCCGGCGACCCGCGACGGCATGCCTGCCGATCGCTTCCCGTCGCCCTACGCCAACAACATCGCCGCGGCGGCCGCGAACAACAACGCGATCCCGCCCGACCTGTCGCTGATGGCGAAGGCGCGTGCCGATGGCAGCAACTATATCTACTCGCTGCTGACCGGCTATCAGGCCCAGCCTGCGGAACTGCTCAAGAAGTTCCCGGAAGCCAAGACGCCGGAGGGGCTGCACTACAACCCCTATTTCCACACGCTCAATCTGGCGATGGCAGCGCCGCTGAAGGATGGTCAGGTGACCTATTCCGACGGTACCGCGGCCACCACCAAGAACTATGCGGCTGACGTCGCGGCGTTCCTGACCTGGACCGCCGAGCCGAAGATGGAAGCGCGCAAGACCGCCGGTTTCGCGACGCTGATCTTCCTCGTGATCTTCTGCTTCCTTGCCTATGGCGCCAAGAAGCAGATCTGGCGGAACGTGAAGGACTAAGGTCCATCCGAACCTTTTCTCCGACGGCCCGGGAAGCGATTCCCGGGCCGTTTTCTTGGGAGCGATGCCGTGACCCCGACCAATGACGATCTCGCCGCACTGATCCGCACCATCCCCGATTTTCCCAAGCCGGGGATCATGTTCCGCGACATCACCACGTTGCTGCTCGACGCCGCAGGATTTGCGCGCGCGGTCGAGCGGATCGTCGATGCGGTGGATGGCGAGGTCGATCTAGTCGCCGGGATCGAGGCACGCGGCTTCATCTTCGCGGCGCCCGTCGCGCTGGCGCTGGGGGCGGGGACGTTGCTGGTGCGCAAGGACGGCAAGCTGCCTGGCGCGACCGTGGCGGAGGATTATGCGCTGGAGTACGGCACCGACCGCATCGCCATCCATGCCGATGCGATCGTGCCCGGCGCGCGCGTGTTGCTGATCGACGATCTGATCGCCACCGGCGGCACCGCGCGGGCCGCCGTGCGCCTGCTCCGCAAGGTGGGCGCGGTGGTGACGCAGGCGGCATTCGTCATCGACCTGCCCGATCTGGGTGGCGCGGATGCACTGCGCGCCGAGGGGCTGCATGTGACCGCGCTGGTCGGCTATCCCGGTCACTGACGGAACTTCGACCGCTTCTCCCCCGTTCTCAAGCGATTAGGGCGCCGTGACGCGCCCGGGAGAAGCATCATGTTCACTATGCGTATCGTGAAGATCGGCCTTATCGGTGCGGCGGCGCTGGGCGTGGCCGCCTGTACCGATGGCTATGGCTATAGCGGGGTTTCGGTTGGCTATGGCGGCGGGGGCGGCGGCTATTATGCCGGCAACTATGGCGACCCCTATTGGGGCTGGCAGGGCGACTATTACTACCCCGGCACCGGCTACTATGTGTACGACCGCGACCGCCGTCCGGTGCGCTGGAGCGACAGCCAGCGCCGCTATTGGGAGCAGCGCCGTCAGGGTTGGCGGGGTGATCGCCGCCAGGTCAGGGCAAACTGGCGCGAGTTCGCGCAGGACCGCCGGCAGGACGACCGCGCCTATCGCCAGGATCGCCGTCAGGACCGCCGCGACTATCGGCAGGGTGAAGTGACCCGGCCCGAAGCGCGCGCCGAGCGCCGCGATGACCGGCGTGAGTATCGCCGCGAATATCGTGACGATCGCCGTGACCTGCGCCGCGAGAACCGCCGCGACCGCCGCCGGCCTAACTAGGCGGCGGGTCGAAGCGCCACGATCGCATTGGCGATGAAGCTCAGCACCGGCTCGTCATGCTGGTTGAACACCAGCATGCGCGAGCGGGTGCGGCCCATTTCCGGGCGCTTTTCGGACTGGCGCTTCTCAAGCAACTCGGTTTCGCAGCGCAGCGTGTCGTCGGGGAAGACCGGCTTGATCCAGCGCAATTCGTCGATCCCCGCCGCGCCTAGGCTGGCGGTCGGGCGTACCTTCATCTGTTCGACCAGCATCGCCATCGTCATTGCAGCAGTATGCCAGCCACTCGCCGCAAGCCGCCCGAAATGGGTCTCTGCCGCCGCCTCGTCAGAGATATGAAAGGGCTGGGGATCATATTTCTGGGCGAACTCCAGCACCTCTTCGCGCGTGACCGCATAGGAGCCGAAGCTGGCCTTGTCCCCGACCGTCAGGTCTTCAAAATAGATCATGGGATCAGTTTCTATCCGAAACTGGAACTTGGCAAGGGGGCAGGTGCGCACACCTGCCCCCGGTTGCCGTCAGTCGCCCAGCGTCAGCTTTGCGAACGCCGTGCCGCTGACCGGGCTGTTCCCATAATAGGGATCGAGCGCGTCCGGCTTGGCATAGGCGGCGACCGATCCGCCCAGCGCCAGCGACACCTTGTCGCCCAGCGGGATGCGATAGGCATAGCCGCCCTCGAACCGAGCGACGCGGAACTGCTGGTCGTGCAACGGGTGGCTGTGCTCGGGGAACAGCTCGTCATTGCGGACCAGTTCGGCTCGGCCGAAGAGGCTGTGGCGCGCGTCGATGTCCCAGTTCGCCTCCGCGACCCAGGCGCTGAGCACGTCGCCGGGGATGCGGTTCTTCGCTGACCAGGCGAGCGTCGCGGACAGGCCGCCACGGGCATAGTGAATGCTGGCGGTGGTCCGCGCCTCATTCTCGTCGCCGTGCAGCGCTTCGGGGCTTTCGAGCCGGCCGTGGCTGACCTGCATCGTCCAGTTGGGGCTGGGCGTCAGGGTCGCGCGCAGGCTCCATGAATCGAGCTTGATCGGATCGAAGCCCCAGCGCTCCTCATCCGGCTCGCGGCCCTTGAACGCCGATGCCTCGAGCTGCACGCGGCGCGTCCGCACGCCCGCTGTGACCACGCCGTAGGTGATGTGGGTCGAATCGAACCAGTGGTGCGCGATCGGCGACATCGTCTGATAGCGCGCCGAGCGGCGGTGCATAAAGGCGGGCGGCCCCAGCGCGGGTTCGCCGACCGGGCCGCCATAGAGAAAGGCGGTGGTGCCGTCGGCAACATCGACCTCGACCCGTGCGGCGAGTTCCATAAACAGGTCGTGCGGATGCTGGCGGTCGACCAGCGCGCGGCCATTGGCGGTCTCGCCCGCCGCGAACAGGTTGGGATAGCCGCGCTTGCCCATCAGCGGGTCGAGGCTGAACATGCCGCGCAGCTCGATCCGGGCGGAAGCGCCCAGCGGGCGGCTGGCGGTGACCATGCCCATGGTCTGGACAAATGCCATGTCGTCGCCGCGCGGGCCGCCCTGGCTGGTCACCGCACCCCAGGCATAGCCATGCGCCATCAACATCCAGTCGCCGGTCGTGGTGTGCGGCCCGCCATGCTGACCGCCCTCGGCGGCGGGAAGCAACGCCGTGCCGGATGCGATCTGCGCGTTGGGCTTGGCTGCCGCTTCTGGCTCGCCATGATGCTGGTGGTCGGTTTGAGCCGGGGCAGGGGCGGGCGTCGCGTGCTGGCCATGGTCGTGCTCCTGCGCTGCCGCCGCAACGGGCAGCGCCGTCGCCGCCAGCAGGGCGGCGAGCGTCGTTCGATAGGTCATCGTGATAAACTCCGTGAATGATCGGGAAGCGAGGTCAGACCCCGCACTCGATCACCCGCGCGGAGGGGGTGGCTCGGGCGTCAGGATCGCGCCGGGCATCCGCCGGACCGGCCCGGTCGCGTCGTGGCGCGCAACCAGCGGGAGGGGCGGCGTCACCGCGCTCGCGGTCATCGTCGAGGGGGCGATGCAGCCGACGCAGAGCGCCTTGCCCATCGCCGGGGCCTTGTCGGGCTGGGGTGCGGGCGCGTCGTGGTCCATCGTCATCGCGGCCATCTCGTGACACGCCGGTGCCGCCGCTGCTGGAGCGGGGAGCGTGCCGAGCAGCAATGCCAGCAGGATGAACAGGCGCAGCATTCCGCCGCCCTAGCATTGCCGTGAGCATGCCGACAACCTAGCTTCACCCCATGCCTCCGCCCGATCTTGCCGCCGGACTGCGCAAGCGCCTGATCGGCGTGGTCCGCGCGACGTTCAACGACCAGAACAAGGGCGAGGCACCGGTGCAGCGCAGCGACGCCGCGCTGTTCCCGCGCGACAGCGTCACCTGGCGCGTTCATGGCGACGTGACCACGATGATGGTGGGTGGGGTCGCCTCCCTGTTGCTCCAGATGCTCCACCCGGCGGTGCTGGCGGGCGTGTGGGACCATAGCGCATTCCGCAAGGACATGCTCGGCCGCCTGCGCCGCACCGCGCGCTTCATCGCCGAGACGACCTATGCCGAGCGCAGCATCGCCGAGGCATCGATCGCCAGAGTGCGCGAGGTGCATGAGCGGGTCGGCGGTACACTGCCCGACGGCACCCCCTATCGCGCCGACGATCCGCAACTGCTCGCCTGGGTCCATGTCACCGAAATGTGGTGCTTCCTCGCCGCGTGGCAGCGCTATGGCGTGGCGGTCAGTCGCTCCGAAGAGGATATCTATTACGCCGAGACCGCGCGCATCGCGCTGGCGCTGGGAGCCGATCCGGTGCCGCGCAGCCGGTTCGAGGCGGAGGGGTTGATCACCGCGATGCGGCCGCAACTGCTGGTCGATGATCGCACCCGCGAAGTCGCCAGTTTCCTGCTCAATCATCGCTCGCCCAGCTTGGCGATGGCGCCGGCGCAGGCGGCGATCTTTGCGGCGGCGGTGGACCTGCTGCCCGACTGGGCGCGCGCGATGCATGGGTTGCAGCGACCGGTGGTGGCGCTGCCGCTGGTGCGCGGATCGACGCTGGCGATCGCGAAGACCTTCCGTTGGGCCTTCGGGTAACTTCTCAGCGCGCGAGGGGCGTAGGCAGAAAGTCGATATCGACCCGCCGGGCGCGGCGCGCCTGGGTGACCGTCCCGAAGATCGCGGCGCGTTCGGGCTTTGGGCGTTCGTCCGAGTAGGTGACATCAATGCGATCACCGGCGATGCCGAGCGCGATCAACCGGTCGCGGGTCAGCGTGGCGACCAGCGCGCGCGGGTCGGCGACCTGCGACCCGCCGGTGAAATAGGTGCTGGTCAGCCGGATTCGCTCGCCGTTGCGGGCGGCCCTGGCTGCGATCTGGGTCAGCACGACATCGGCATTTGGAGTGATCGAAAAGTCGCCGATATCGAAATAGACGCTGAACCGCCGTTGTGCGGGCGGCCAGTCGAACTGCGGGGTCTGCGCCGCGCGCCATGCGATGCTGATCTGCCGTGCCAGCGTTTCGCGATAGGCGCGGCTGACATTGGCGGCCTCGGTGCCGTCCTGACCTTCGCGTAACCGCTTGATCGCGCCGCGCCCGGCCTGTCGGATATAGGCCCA
Organism: uncultured Alphaproteobacteria bacterium; assembly: GCA_942493255.1. GTDB lineage: Bacteria > Pseudomonadota > Alphaproteobacteria > Sphingomonadales > Sphingomonadaceae > Sphingomonas. The sequence goes on from OW818683.1 coordinate 1,382,370, forward strand.
GCCGACCGCCGGATCGACCTCAACCCAGGTCACGCCCAATGCGGTGCGCCCTTGAATGACGTCGGGATTTTCGATCCCGGAGGTTGCTGCGACGACGTCGAGCCAGGCCTCCGCCTGTAGCGCGCCGCCCGAGATCATGCCTTCGGCGAGGCTCACCAGCACGCTCAGCATCTGCGTTTCGGGGCGGCTGCCCGCCTTGCGCAGCGCAGCCTTTGCCGCGGCGGCATCCTTGAGGTTGAGATGAATCCGGATCAGCAGCAGATAGCGGCTTCCCTCGACCGCTTGGCGCAGTGCGGTTTCCGGGGCCGCCAATGCCTTGTCCAGCATCGCCGCGTCGCCCGGCTTGAAGCCGAGCGCGGCCCATCCGGCCTCGCCAATCTGTACGGCCAGGGCGACGATCGCGCCCGGCGGCGTGCGCGGTGCCCCGCGCCGTTCCCATTCGGCGTCCGCCATGGCGAGCGCACGATTCAGCGTCGCCGCAGCCTCGGCATATCGGCCGCGCTGATTGAGCATGGCCGCCCGCACGGTCAGCGCGTCGGCGAAAACCAGGCCAGTCTGGCGCCCCGCGCGCTGTTCGGCATTCACTGCCTGATCCACCAGTAGGTCCGCCGCTTCACCATCGCCCCGCATCATATGCGTTCGAGCGAGCCCCACGCGCATCGCACTCAGCCGCTCATCGAGCGCGGGCAAGGCGGCGGACAGGGTGGTGAGCGCGGTCTGTTGAAGTGCGGCGGCGCGGGCCAGCTCGCCGCGCGCAGCCAGGGCGAACCCCAGATTATAGGCGATCACGGCCGCGCGCTGCTGGTCGCGGGTGCCCGGAGCGAACCATTCTTCCTTGAGGCCCAGCCGAAACGCCCCATCGGCCATCGTCAGCCTGATCGCACGATCGTCGTCGCTGGCCTGAGAGGGCAGCACGCCTGCCAGTTGGGCGTCCCCGGGCGGCTGCAACAGCGTATAGGCCTGATCCGACCCGCGCGCGAGCAGGGAGCGGGCGAGCCGGCGAAGTGCGGCGCTCCGCTGGTCCGGCGGCGCACCAGCCAGCGCGCGCGCCGCCTCCTCCGGCGTCAGCTCCGCCGCCGGAACATGCCCGGCGATCAGCCCGATATCATCGCCAACCACCCGCTGCGCCCCCGCTGCTGGCGCCGGGATTTGCAAGACGAGGATCGCAAGGACGGGAATCGACGCACGCATCCAGCGATCATGCACGCGCGGGGAGGGTGGGCAACTGACGATCGCAGTCGCGGATCATCGCGCAGGCGTTTCACTAGCGGAACTATTATTCGGCGCTTAGGTTGTCGCGCCATGAACCAGACCGCCTCCGCTCCCGACAGCCGCGTCCGCGCCATTGCCGCCTTGGTGTTCGCGCTCGCCCAGATCCTCACCCCGCTGCTGCCTATGATCGGGATCGGCAATCCGGTCGGCGAACAGTCGGCGGATACGCAGACGCTGATCACGCCCGCCGGATGGGCGTTCGCGATCTGGGGCCCGCTGTATTTCGGTACGCTCGTCTATGTCGTCTATCAGCTGTTGCCGCGCCATCGCGACAGCGAACTGGTGCGGCGGATCGGGTGGCATTTCGCCTTTGCCGTGCTCGGCAACGCGCTGTGGGTAACCTATACCCAGCTACTCAGCCTTGGCTTCCCGTCGGTGCTGATCATCGTGTTCACGCTGGTCAACCTGCTGGCGATCCTGCGCATCTTCGCGACCACCCCATCCTTTACGCTGGGCGAGCGGTTGGCGGTGGTGCTGCCGCTCAGCGCGCTGGCGGGGTGGCTGACGGCGGCGACGATCGTCAACATCGCCGCCGCGCTCAACTTCCATGATGTCGTCCTGCGTGGACCTTTGCCAGTGATCTCGGCGGCGATCCTGCTCGTCGGCGGGGCGATCGTCGCTGCGGCGGTGGTCGGCACCCGCGGCAATCCGTGGTACCCGCTGCCGTTCCTGTGGGCGCTGTGGGCGATCCATCAAAAGGCCGGGCAGGCGCATTCGGAGATCGCCACTGCGACGATCGTCGCAGGGCTGGTCGTTGTCGCGACGCTGGTCGTGATGCTGGCCAGCGCAGAGCGCCGTCGCCGTTATCTTGGTTGAGGCATCGGTCTGACCCACGGCCTCCCCTCCCGTTCAGGGAGGGAAGGCCGCCGGCGGATCAGACGTTGAAGCGGAACAGCATCACGTCGCCGTCCTGGACGACATATTCCTTGCCTTCCGAGCGCAGCTTGCCGTTGTCGCGTGCGCCGGTTTCGCCACTGAACTTGACGTAATCGTCGAACGCGATCGTTTCGGCGCGAATGAAGCCGCGTTCGAAATCGGTGTGGATCTCGCCGGCCGCCTGCGGAGCCTTGGCACCGACATGGGTGGTCCAGGCGCGCGCTTCCTTTGGCCCGACGGTGAAGAAGGTCAGCAGGTGCAGCAGGCTGTACCCGGCGCGGATCACGCGGGTCAGGCCGGTTTCCTCAAGCCCCAGCTCAGCGAGGAACTCGCCGCGCTCTTCGGCGGGCATCGTGGCGATTTCGGCCTCGATCGCGGCGGAGACGACGACGGCCTGCGCGCCCTCAGCCTTCGCCTTTTCGAACACGCGCGCGGAATAGTCGTTGCCGTCGGCGGCGTGCTCTTCATTGACGTTGCAGACATAGAGGACCGGCTTGGCGGTGATCAGCTGCGCCTGCTTGAGCACGCGCTCTTCCTCGACATCATTGGGCTTTACCAGCCGCGCGGGCTTGCCCTCGCGCAGCAGGTCCAGCGCCTGCGCCAGAACGGTTGCGGCGACCTTTGCGTCCTTGTCGCCCTGTGCGGCCTTCTTCTGAAGGTTGGGCACGCGCTTCTCGAGGCTTTCGAGGTCGGACAGCATCAGCTCGGTCTCGACCGTCTCGGCGTCGGCGATCGGGTCGACCTTGTTGTCGACATGCTGGATGTCGTCATTCTCGAAACAGCGCAGGACATGGACGATTGCGTCCACCTCACGGATGTTGCCGAGGAACTGGTTGCCGAGCCCTTCGCCCTTGCTCGCGCCGCGCACGAGGCCGGCGATGTCGACAAAGCCGAGCTGGGTTTCGATGATCTTGGCCGAGCCCGCGATCTTCGCCAGCGCGTCCAGACGGTCGTCCGGCACCGCGACGTTGCCGACGTTCGGCTCGATCGTGCAGAAGGGATAGTTGGCCGCCTGCGCCGCCGCAGTCTGCGTCAGCGCGTTGAAAAGCGTCGATTTGCCGACGTTCGGCAAGCCGACAATGCCGCAGCGAAAGCCCATTTGTCCTGTGATCCTGTGGTCCGGGAAAGGCGCGCAAATAGGCCGGACGCAGGGAAAAGGCTATAGTTGGATTCAGCGCAGCTGAATGCCGGTGCCAGCCCGCTCCCCCACCCGGCCACCCATAGAATACACTGTCGTTGGGAGGCCGGGTGGGGGAGCGGGCTGGCACCGCTTCTCAAAGGAGCCCATGAAAAGGCCCGCCGGTCATGCGACCGGCGGGCCTTGTTCATCGCGGTTCGCGAATCAACGGCAACGCACGTTGCCGCGTTCGACCTCACGGCCCAGCACCGCGCCCCCGGCACCGCCCAGAATCACGCCGAGAATGTCGCCATTGCCGATCGCACCGCCCAGGATGCCGCCCAGCGCCGCACCGACGACGAGGCCGGTCGTGCCGTCGCTGCGGCGGCAATAGTAGCGGTTGTCACGACCGCGATAGATGCGGTCCTGACGGCTCAGGCGACGTTCGCTGTAGCGACCTGGGCGATAGGCGCTCGACGGCTCCCAGTTGCGGTCGCGGCGGTCGCCCTGCCAGCGATAGTCGGCACGCGCGTCACGGCGATCATCGCGCCGGTCGGCACGCCGCTCGTCGCGACGTTCGCGCCGCTCGTTATACTCGCGGTCACGCTCGCGCTCGCGCTCCTGCCAGCTCTGCGCCGACGCAGTGGTGGTCATCAGTGCAGTGCTCGGCACGGCGAGCGACAGCGCCAATAGCGCGAAAAGGCTCTTACGCATGGTCATTCTCCAGAAGGATAGGCAGTCCAATCGGTTCAGAAGCGAAATGGTTCCGCACGCGCGCCGATTGGGACGACATCAGCGATAGTTGAAGCTGATGCTGATCCGCTCACCCTTGCCCGCATGCGGCGTCACCTCGTGCCGCAGCCAGCTTTCCCACAGGAAGATGCTGCCCGGCGACGGCTGGGCGTAGACGAAGGTCTGGAGATCCTCGGGCGCGTCGGCGCGGCGGGGCGGGGCGGCCATCAGCATGGGCAAGCGCGGATCCTCCAGCTTGAGCGCGCCGGCGCCCGGCGGCACTTCGACATAGATGGTGCCTGACACCACGCTGTGCGGGTGGATATGGCCCGAATGGGTCCCGCCGGGTTTGAGCACATTCACCCACAGGCTATCGAGCTTGAGCTTGCGCGAAATGTCCAGTGCGCAGGCGTCGGCGAACTGCGCGACATGGCGATTGAGATGGCGGACCAGATCGGCAAACCGCGGGTCGCGGATCGGCAGGTCGTCGAGCGAGGCGTAGCTGGTGTAGCCGCGATAGCCATGGTCCTTCGACCAGCGCTGCCCGGCGCGGTCCTCCTCCGCCAGATCGCGGCAGGCGTCGGCGAGCTCGGCCAGCAATGCTGCGTCGTCGAGCAGGGTTTCTGAAAAGCGCGTGGCGAACAGCGTCTTGATCGTCATGCCGCCCGCACAGCATGGACCGCGACGCGGCGCAAGCGGCGCTTGGTTGACAGCGCGCGGCGCGGCGTCAAAGTCGCGCGATCTGTAAGGAACAGGGGAGGACATCAAGTCCATGAAGCACTTCGCATTTCTCGCGCCGCTGGCGCTGGTCGCGCTCGCCGGCTGTGGTGACAATGGCGCGCAGGAAAAGGCCGCTGCCGAGGCCAAGGCCAAGGCCGCGGAGAAGCGCAAGGCGCGCGACCTGCAGGACAAGCTCGCGCTCAACGTGCGCTGCTATGCGGCGGTGAAGTGGCAGCAGCGCCTGCTCGACAGCCCGCTGCCCAAGAGCATCGGCGGTGGCGCGGCGCCGTTCCTGACCTATTATCGCGGCATGGTCGAAAAGACGCTGGGCGATCAGGTGATCCCCGCCGAACCACCCAAGCCCGAATTGTCCAAGGCCGGGCTCGACACCTATCTCGACTGGGCGGTCAAGGATCAGATCGAGACGAACTTCACCAAGGGCGATCGCGGGCAGGCGCATGCGCAGGTCACCACCTGCCTGCAGAGCGGGGCCGAATTCGGCAGCGTCGGACCGATGGCGAAGCTCAACCCGGCGGAGCGGTTCGGCAAGATCCAGCAGCTGCGTGGCCTGCTCGGGCAGCTGGGCAACTGACGCGGTTATGCGCCGATGCGGCGAATCCCGCGTCGGCGCTCTTCCGTTTCGTGGCTAGCCACGCTACCGCGTCATATTGAGTGGTCGCGGCAACGCGGCCCGTTCATCCCCGGTACAGGCGCCGCGCGCCTTCCAGACGGCCACGTTACAGGAGTCGCAGTATGATTCGCCGTTCCATCCTGATTGCCAGCACCGCAGTTGTTCTGGTCGTAGCCGGCTGCAGCGGCGGCGATGACGCCACGCCGACCCCGACGCCGACCGCTTCGTCCAGCGCGACGCCGACCCCGACGCCAACTGCGGCGCCGACCTATGCCGCGCTCCCGCTCAGCGCTGCGGCAGAGTTCTTCACCGTCAGTGCTGCGATGAGCTACACCGGCGACGCAACGGCCGGTCCCGTGACGCTTGGTGCGGCAGGTACCGACGGGTTCTCGAACCGCGTCCGTCTTGCGCTGCAGAGCACGGCGACCACCGCTGCGACGACCGAGACGGTGGTGCGCGAAGCGTCCGAAGAATCGCGTTTCACCGGTGCCGATCTCCTGACCGTGCCCGCGGCCGGCGTCACCGAATATGTCTATCGTGAGAGCACCGCGCCGACCACGGCCGGGGCATTCACCCAGCTCGAACTGTACAACAACACGATCCGCAACCCTGCGACCCCGGACACCGCTCCGGAAGGGTATCTGACGACGTTCAAGCGGTCGAGCTACGCCGCGTGGTGGCGTGGCGACAGCACCGCCGGTGCGAAGCGGATCACCTATGGTACCTATGGCTATCCGACCGTTTCGACTGACCTGCCGACGACGGGTACGGCAACGTACACGACGACCGTAGCGGGCCGCGCGGTGATCTCGCCTGCGGCGGGCGCCAGCTCGGTCGATAAGCTGACCGGGACGGTCACCGTTTCGGTCAACTATGCGACCGGTCTCGTCACCGTGACGATGGACCTCAGCCGCGTCACTGCGGGCGGCAACGTCGCTTACGGCACCTTCACCGGCACCGGCGCGATCCCCGCGGGCAGCACGCAGTTCACCGGCAGCTTCGGCCCGGGCAGCACTGCGGGCGGCACCTTCCAGGGGGTGGCCTATGGCACGCAGGCGGCTGAGCTCGGCATCAGCTTCGCGATCAGCGGCGCGGTTGCGGCGGGCGAAAGCCGTGCGGTCGGCGTGGTCCTCGCCAAGAAGAACTGATCCAACGCGATCCAATGAAAAAGGCCGGGGAGACCCGGCCTTTTTTGTGTCCGCTCAGGATCGCTGCAGCCGCAGCGCGATATCGTTCATGAACCGCGCATCGTCGCCCTTCGCCAGCCACTCGGCCTCTGCCGCCAGTGCGCCGAGCAAGTCCGACAGATCCTCGATCTCGGCCTTGGCATAGTTGCCGAGGACATAGCCGGTGACGCGGTCCTTGTGCCCCGGATGGCCGATGCCGATGCGTACGCGGCGAAATTCCGCGCCGATATGCGCGATGGCGCTGCGGATGCCGTTCTGCCCCGCTGCCCCGCCGCCGCGCTTTACCTTGACCTGGAACGGCGCGAGGTCGAGCTCGTCGTGGAATACCGTGACTGCCTCGGGCTCGAGCTTGTAGAAGTCGAGCGCGGCGCGGATCGCCCGCCCGCTTTCGTTCATATAGGTCGCGGGCTTGAGCAGCAGGATCTTGTCGCCGCCGATCCGCCCTTCCTGCAACCAGCCCTGGAATTTCTTCGCGGGTGGGGAAAAGCCATGCACTTCGGCGATGGCATCGGCCGCCATGAAGCCGACATTGTGCCGGTTCATCGCATAATCGGGGCCGGGATTGCCGAGGCCAACCCAGAGTTGCATCGCATTACCTTTTCACAAACGAAGAGCGCCCCCGCACATGGGGTGCGGGGGCGCTCGTAATCGATCGGCAGATGCCGCGAAAGGCTTACTCGCCTTCTGCTGCCTCGTCCGCGTCCTCAGCCCCTTCGGACTTCAGCGCCGCCGGGGTGGCGATCGTCGCGATGGTGAAGTCGCGGTCGTCGATCGCGCTCGCCACGCCCTTGGGCAGCGTGACGGCCGAGATGTGCAGCGAATCGCCAAGCTCGAGGCCCTTGAGCGAGATGGTGATCTCGCTGGGGATCTCGGCCGCGTCGCACACCAGCTCCAGCTCGTGACGGACGATGTTGAGCACGCCGCCCTTCTTCAGGCCGGGCGATTCTTCTTCGTCGGCGAACACGACCGGCACCGCGACGGTGACCGTGGTGTGTTCACCGATGCGCAGGAAATCGACATGGACCGGACGTTCTGTCACCACGTCGAGAGCGACGTCCTTTGCAATCGTACGGATCGCCTTGCCGTCCAGACCTTCGATCATCACGACCGAGTTCATGAAGTGGCCGGTGTGCAGCGCCTTGTACAGCGCGCGCTCATCCAGGTGGATGCTGGTCGGTTCCTGATTGTTGCCGTAGATCACGGCGGGGACGCGGCCTTCACGACGCAGCGCCCGGGAGGCTCCCTTGCCAACCCGGTCGCGCGTCTCGGCCGACAGCGTAAGCGTGTCGCTCATATGTCGTTCCAATGCGCTAAAGTGTTTCCATTCCCGATCAGGCCTCCAGGGATGACCCTGACCGGAAGCGCGCGCCTATAGGGGAGAGGGGCGGGAAAGGCAACTGCTAAGCCCCTCCCATTCAGGGGGGCTTTGATCAGTACACCACCCGCTCGACCGTCATCCCGCGCTCGGCCAAAAGAGCCTGCACGCTACCCTTGCCGGCTAGATGCCCCGCGCCGACCGCGATGAACACGGTTCCGGGCTGGTTCATCCGCGCCGCGACCCAGTCGGCGAAGCGGGCGTTGCGGCGGGTGATCAGCGCGTCGGCCACTTCGGGCGAGGCGAGCGCGCCGCGATTCATCTCGGCCCCGACGCTTTCGGCATCGCCCTTCGCCCAGGCGGCGACGAACTTGTCGAGCCGGGCCTTGGTGCCGGGGAGCGCCTTGACCGTTTCCTCGAGCATCGCGCTCTGCGCCGCGCCCGACAGGCCGTCGAACAGCATCAGCTGCCCGCGCGCCGATTCCAGCGCCTTGACCGGCTTGCCGGCATCCTCCGCCGCCTCGGACAAGGTCGCCTCGACGCCATTGCCGCTGTCATAGCCCGCCTTCTTGACCGCCAGCTGTGCCAGCGTCAGCGCCGCCAGCCACGGCTCCTGCTTGTCGATCGCGCCGGTCGGCATGCCAAGATCGCGCGCTGCTGCATCGACCTCAGGCGCGAAGGGCGGGCCGCCGCGCGTGCCGAGCTGCGCGGTCAGCGCGGCGATCGCCTGTGGATCGGGCTCGGCGATTTCGAGCACCACCTCGTCGCTCGCGTCGAACGCCACGCGCACGCCTTCGTCGAACCAGTGCATCCGGGGCTTGAGGACATGGACCGTGCCGAACAGATAGATGGTCGTGTCCGCATCCTTGACCACCCACAAAGCCGGGTCGGCATCCTCGCCGAACAGCGAGCAGCTGGAGAGCATCAGGGCGGCGAGGGGGGCGATCAGGCGTTTCAACATGATCGCCCCTCCAAAGCCGCCCACGCCGCCCGCGTCAACCGCAGTTGACCGCTCTTCGCCCTTTCGCCAAAGCCCGGCACCATGACCACGCCGCTCAGCTTCCAGGGCATGATCCTGCGCCTCCATGATTATTGGAGCCAGCGCGGCTGCCTGATCCTTCAGCCCTATGACATGCGCATGGGTGCGGGCACGTTCCACACCGCGACGACGCTGCGCGCGCTCGGCCCGGAGCCGTGGAACGCCGCGTTCGTCCAGCCATGCCGCCGCCCCACCGATGGCCGCTATGGCGAGAACCCCAACCGGCTGCAGCATTATTACCAGTATCAGGTGATCCTGAAGCCGAGCCCACCCGACCTGCAGGAACTATATCTCGGCAGCCTGACGGCGATCGGCATCGACCCGCTCAAGCACGATATCCGCTTCGTCGAGGATGATTGGGAATCGCCGACGCTCGGCGCCTGGGGCCTGGGCTGGGAAGTGTGGTGCGACGGGATGGAGGTGACTCAGTTCACCTATTTCCAGCAGATGGGCGGTTTCGACTGCAAGCCGGTCGCGGGCGAGCTGACCTACGGCCTCGAACGCCTCGCCATGTATATCCAGAACAAGGACAGCGTGTACGATCTGGCGTTCAACGATGCCGGCGTCACCTATGGCGACGTGTTCCTTGAGAACGAACGCCAGATGTCGAAGTACAACTTCGAAGTCGCCGACACCGATACGCTGTTCGAAGGCTTCCGCAAGGCGATGGCCGAGTGCGAGAATTGCCTGACCAACAACGTCCCGATCGCCGCCTATGAACAGGCGATCGAGGCGAGCCATTTGTTCAACCTGCTGCAGGCGCGCGGCGTCATCTCGGTTGCCGAGCGCCAGGCCTATATCGGCCGTGTCCGCGATCTCGCGAAGGGCAGCTGCGAGGCGTATATCGAACACATGAAGCCCGGCTGGAGCGCCAAGTACCCGGAGTGGAGCCTGTGACCGACTTCCTCCTCGAACTCCGCTCCGAAGAAATCCCCGCGCGCATGCAGGACAAGGCGCGCGAGGATCTTGCGCGCCTGTTCACCGCCGAGCTGGACAAGGCAGGTCTGAAGGCCGGTGCGTTGGTCACCTATGCGACGCCGCGCCGCCTGACGCTGATCGCGCGCGATCTGCCCGAGCAGACGGCGGCGGTGAGCGAGGAGCTGAAAGGCCCGCCGGCCGACGCGCCCGATGCGGCAATCGACGGCTTCCTGCGCAAGGCCGGCCTGACCCGCGACGCGCTCGAGACGCGCGATGTCAAGGGCCGCGCGACGCTGTTCGCGGTGATCGACAAGCCGGGCCGCGCGACTGCCGAGGTGCTGGCCGAAGCGATCCCGGCGATCGTCCGCGCCTTCCCCTGGCCCAAGTCGATGCGCTGGGGCGAAGCGTCGCTGAGCACCGAGAGCCTGCGCTGGGTCCGCCCGCTGCAGGGCATCGTCGCGCTGCTGGGCGAGACGGTCGTCGAGTGCGAGATTGCGGGCGTACAGTCCGGTGCCGTCACGGTCGGCCATCGCTTCCACCATCCCGACGCGATCACGATCACCAGCGCCGCGACCTATGTCGAGCAGCTGCGCGACGCCCATGTCATCGTCGACCAGAATGAGCGTCGCGCGACCATCGCGGTCGGCGCGAAGCTGGCGGCGAACAAGGCCGGGCTGACCCTGGTCGAGGATGACGGGCTGCTGATCGAGAATGCCGGCCTGACCGAATGGCCGGTGCCGCTACTCGGCCGCTTCGACGCAGCGTTTCTGGATGTCCCGCCCGAGGTGATTCAGCTCACCGCGCGCGTGAACCAGAAGTATTTTGTCTGCACAAACGCCGATGGCAAGCTGGCGAATGCCTTCATCTGCACCGCGAACATCGACGCGGCGGATGGCGGCGCGCGGATCGTCGAGGGCAACCAGAAGGTACTCGCCGCCCGGTTGAGCGATGCGCGGTTCTTTTACGACACCGACCTCAAGACGCGGCTGGAGGATCTGCAGCCGAAGCTCGAAAAGATCGTCTTCCATGAGAAGCTCGGCACCGTCGCCGACAAGGTCGACCGCGTCGCCAAACTCGCGCGGTGGTTAGTGGAAGAGGGCATCGTCGCCCCGGCGAAGGCCGGGGCCGCCAGCGATGGCGCGACGCAAGAGCCGCAAGCGGCCCCGGCCTTCGCCGGGGCGACGGATTTGGCCACCCTCGCCGAACGCGCCGCGCGGCTGTGCAAGGCCGACCTCGTCACCGGCATGGTCGGCGAATTCCCCGAGCTACAGGGCCTGATGGGCGGCTATTACGCCGCCGCGCAGGGCGAAGACCCGGCAATCGCCGCCGCGATCCGCGACCATTACAAGCCGGTCGGGCAGGGCGATGAAGTGCCGACCGCGCCGGTTACCGTGGCGGTGTCGCTGGCGGACAAGCTGGATACGATTGCTGGCTTTTTCCTCATCGATCAGCGGCCGACGGGATCAAAGGATCCTTTCGCGCTTCGGCGCGCAGCGCTTGGTATTCTTGAATTGGTGTTGGCGAACCACCTGAAGATGGAAACCATGCACTTTTTCGCCCTGGCGATCGGTCACTACTCACGGCAGTTCGAGAAGCGTCCCGAATATCAAGGCGAGTGGGGAGACGGTCTCGGTAAGCTTATTCGTCCTGAGCTCTATGGTGCGGTTGTCGATTTTATCTTCGATCGCTTGAAGGTCCAGCAACGCGCGCATGGGGTGAAGCACGACCTGATCGATGCAGTTTTTGAGCTTGGTGACGATCAACCGCTACGCCTGCTCGCGCGTGTCCACGCGTTGCAGGCGTTCATGGCGAGCGAGGATGGGGCGAACCTGCTCGCCGGGTACAAGCGTGCGGCGAATATCCTGAAGAAGGAAGGCTTCGTCGCCCCGGCGCAGGCCGGGGCCGCCAGCGATGGCGCGACGCAGGAGCCTCAGGCGGCCCCGGCCTTCGCCGGGGCGACGCTGTCCTATGCACCCGAACCCGCCGAGGCGGCGCTGATCGCGGCGCTCGACGCTGCCGAGCCGAAGGCGGCGGCTGCGGTCGAGGCGGAGGCGTTCGAAGCGGCGATGGCGGCGCTCGCGACGCTGCGCGGGCCGATCGATGCGTTCTTCGACAAGGAGAGCGGCGTGATGGTCAACGACAGTGACCCGGCGAAGCGCGCCGCGCGCTTGGCGTTGCTCGCGCGGATGCGGGATGCGGTGCACCGGGTGGCTGATTTCGGGAAGATCGAGGGGTAGCGCGCTGATAGCGGGCTGCCCCCCATGCGTCACCCTCGCGAAAGCGGGGGCCCATCTCCTGCACGATCGGCCCATCGCACCGGCGCGGCAGGTGGCCGGTCCGGGAGATGGGCCCCCGCTTTCGCGGGGGTGACGACAGGGCGCCTGTTGCGCTGCCTCACGGCCCCCCACCCGCAAATTTCACACCGCTGTAGCATTTCTTCCTCCTGACAGCGGTGGACAGGCCCTTTCCCCCTCTTCGCACCTGCGGTACGCCCCGCGCCAAGTCACGGAAGGGGTTTGAATGACTCGCTATGTGTACCGCTTCGGCGGGAATGTTTCCGACGGTGGCCAGGGGGACAAGAACCTGCTCGGCGGCAAGGGCGCGAACCTCGATGGGATGGCGTCGATCGGCCTTCCGGTGCCTCCCGGCTTTACCATTTCGACCCCGGTCTGCGCGCTCTATTACGACAATGGCGAGAGCTTTCCCGACAGCCTGAAGGCTGAGGTGGCGACCGGCATCACCCATATCGAGGGGGTGACCGACAAGACCTTCGGCGATGCGGCGGACCCGCTGCTCGTCTCGGTCCGCTCCGGCGCGCGCGTGTCGATGCCGGGGATGATGGACACCGTCCTCAACCTTGGCCTCAACGACGAAACCGTGGTTGGTCTCGCGACGATCAGCGGCGATGCGCGCTTTGCGTGGGACAGCTATCGCCGCTTCATCCAGATGTATTCCGACGTCGTGCTCGAACTCGACCATGGCCGGTTCGAGGAAGCGCTGGAGATCGCCAAGGAGGATCGCGGCTACAGCCTCGATACCGAGATGACCGCAGCCGACTGGCAGACGCTGGTCGAGGAGTACAAGGCGATCGTGGTCGAACTGTGGGGCAAGCCGTTCCCGCAGGACGTGCATGACCAGCTCTGGGGCGCGATCGGCGCGGTGTTCGGGTCGTGGCAGTCGGAGCGCGCGAAGGTCTATCGCCGCCTCAACGACATTCCCGGCGACTGGGGCACGGCGGTCAACGTGCAGGCGATGGTGTTCGGCAATATGGGCGACACCTCGGCCACCGGCGTCGCCTTCACCCGCGATCCCGCGACCGGCGAGAATGCCTATTATGGCGAATTCCTGATCAACGCGCAGGGCGAGGATGTCGTCGCCGGCATCCGCACGCCGCAGTACCTGACCAAGGCCGCGCGCGAACGGGCAGGGGCCAAGCCGCTGTCGATGGAAGAGGCGATGCCGGAGGCCTATGCCGAGCTGGCGCGCGTGTTCGACCAGCTTGAGCGCCATTACCGCGACATGCAGGACATCGAGTTCACGGTCGAACGCGGGAAGCTCTGGATGCTCCAGACCCGCTCGGGCAAGCGGACGGCGAAGGCCGCGCTGAAAATCGCAGTCGACATGGCCAATGAAGAGCTGATCACCCGCGACGAGGCGATCCTGCGCGTCGATCCGTCGGCGCTCGACCAGCTGCTCCACCCGACGCTCGATCCCAGCGCACCGCGCGACGTGCTGACCAAGGGGCTGCCGGCCTCGCCCGGCGCAGCGTCGGGCATCGCGGTGTTCGACAGCGACACCGCCGAAAAGCGCGCTGCCAATGGCGAGGCGGTGATCCTGGTCCGCGTCGAGACCAGTCCGGAAGACATCCACGGCATGCACGCCGCGAAGGGCATCCTGACCGCGCGTGGCGGCATGACCAGCCATGCGGCCGTGGTGGCGCGCGGCATGGGTCGCCCCTGCGTCTCCGGCGCGGGCACGTTGTCGATCAAGGCGTCGGAAGGCGTGATGCGCATCGGCACGCGCGAAGTGCGCGAGGGTGAGGTGCTGACGATCGACGGATCGACCGGCGAGGTCATGCTGGGCGCCGTTCCGACGATCCAGCCCGAGCTGGCCGGCGATTTCGGCACGCTGATGGTGTGGGCCGACGAAGTGCGTCGGCTGAAGGTCCGCACCAACGCGGAAACCCCGCTCGACTGCCGCACCGCGCGCGAGTTCGGCGCGGAGGGCATTGGCCTGTGCCGGACGGAGCATATGTTCTTCGACGCCGCGCGGATCACCGCGGTGCGCCAGATGATCCTTGCGAGCGACGAGGCGGGGCGCCGCGCAGCACTCGACAAATTGCTGCCCGAACAGCGCAGCGACTTCATCGAGATTTTCGAGGTGATGGTCGGGCTGCCCTGCACCATCCGCCTGCTCGATCCGCCGCTGCACGAATTCCTGCCGCACGAGGAATCGGAGTTCGAGGAAGTCGCCAAGGCCGCAGGGCTCGATGTCGAAACGCTGCGCCGCCGCGCTGCGGAGCTGCACGAGTTCAACCCGATGCTCGGCCATCGCGGCTGTCGCCTCGGCGTTACCTATCCCGAAATCTACGAGATGCAGGCGCGCGCGATTTTCGAGGCGGCGTGCGCCGTTGCGGAGAAGTCCGGCGCGGCGCCGGTGCCCGAAGTGATGATCCCGCTGGTCGGCACCCGGCGCGAGCTGGAGCTGATGAAGACGGTGGTCGATCGCGCCGCGCAGGCGGTGTTCGCCGAACAGGGGCGGACGATCGACTATCTCGTCGGCACGATGATCGAACTGCCCCGCGCCGCATTGCGCGCCGGGGACATTGCCGAGGTCGGCGAATTCTTCAGCTTCGGCACCAACGACCTGACGCAAACGACGTTGGGCGTCAGCCGTGACGATGCCGGGCGGTTTCTGACCACTTATGTGGAAAAGGGCATCTACGCCCGCGATCCGTTCGTCAGCCTGGATGTCGAAGGCGTCGGCGAACTGATCAGCATCGCCGCCGAGCGTGGCCGCGCGACCCGGCCCGATATCAAGCTCGGCATCTGCGGCGAGCATGGCGGCGACCCGGCGTCGATCGCATTCTGTGAGCAGACCGGGCTCGATTACGTCTCCGCCTCACCCTATCGCGTGCCGATCGCGCGGCTGGCGGCGGCGCAATCTGCGTTACGCGCACGTTAATCGGACCACTTCGTTCCGATTATTTTTGCCGGTGCCGTCCGGCCGTTTTGGACCCGTTCTACGATAGCATCGACGCTCCCGTCGTTGCTCTCGTGGAACGAGATCCACGCTGGCATCGAACAGGGAGCCTCCTCGTTTTAACTGAGAGGTTCGCCAGATGCTTAATGAGATGTTGGGTCCCCGGCTCGCGTTTATCGGCCTTGACGAGACCCAGCGCGAGACGCTGCAGGAATTGGGGCGCGAGCTGCAGCCATTGGTCGCCGCCGCCCACAAACGGCTCTACGACAAGATCGCCGAGACGCCGAGCCTGCGCACCCATTTCCGCGACGCCGCGCACATGACGTCGGCCCGCAGCCTGCAGGATCTGCACTGGAAGAAACTGTGGAGCGGCAGGTTCGACCAGGACTATCTCGAAAGCGTCCGTCGCGTCGGCAAGGTCCATGCCCGCATCGGCCTGGAGCCGCGCTGGTATGTCGGGTCCTATGCGATCGTGATGGATCAGTTGATCCGCGACTATCTGGGATCGCAGAAGCGCGGCTGGCTGAACCGCAGCGACAATGGCAATGCCGACCAGCTCGCCGTGCTGCTGAAGGCGGTGCTGCTCGACATCGAACTGGCGGTGACGGTTTATTTCGAAGAAGCGCAGGCCGAACGCGACCGCGCCGCAGCCGAAACGCAGCAGCGTGAGGCTGCGCTCAATGCGCTGCTGGTGTCGATTTCCCAGACCAGCGATGCAGTGCTGACGGGGGCGAGCGAGATCGTGGCCGCGTCGGATGATCTGGCGCATCGGACCGAAGCGACGGCGGCCAGCCTGGAGGAGACCAACGCCTCGGTGCTCCAGATGGACCAGCGCTTGCGCGCGACCGCCGAAGCGGCGGGGCAGACCGTCGCACGCGCCGACGGGGCGATGCGCGCGGTCACCGCCGGCCGGAGCGTTGCCGAGGATGCGGTTAGCGCGATGGGCCGGGTCAGCGAATCCGCAAAGGGGATCGACGATGTTATCGAGGGGCTCGACAAGATCGCGTTCCAGACGCGCGTGCTGGCAATGAACGCGGCCGTCGAAGCGGGACGGGCGGGGGAGGCAGGTCGTGGCTTTGCCGTCGTCGCCGACCTTGTTTCCGCGCTCGCCATGCGCGCCGAGGAAGAGGCCAAGCGCGCGCGCGACCAGCTCACCGTCACCCAGGCCGAGGTCATGAGCGCGGTCGAGGCGGTGCGTCAGGTCGATGGCGCATTGACCGGGATTTCGGAGAATGTGTCGGACGTGCATCAACTGCTCGACACGATCGCGAACGAGAATGCCGAACAGTCCTCGGCGATCGGCGAGATCACCAGCGCGATCGCGGCGATGGACCAGACCGCGCAGCAGAACGCCGCGATGGTCGAGCAGACGTCGGCGGCTGCACGCAATTTGATGCGGGAGATTACGACACTTACCGAACAGGCCAACGGCTCTGCGAAAGGCGAGCGCGCGCCGGCATCCGCACCGACGCCGTCGATGCGGCTGGCATACGGCTAGGCGGCGCGCTGGGGTCCAGACCAATCACGATCATTGCCAGTAATGGGTCTGGGCCGTAGCACCCCGGGCATGACGAAGCACCTCGACTTGCCCGGCGGCGCTGCCTATTGCCTGCTCCCTGCGCTGCGGATCGCGGCGCAGGCCGGGCGTCCGTTGCGATGAGCGCGATGCTTCCCTTCGCGATGCTGATCGAGGCTGTTGCCGCTGCCCAGATGACGCCTGTCGAACGCCTCAATGCCGAGTTGCTCGCCGCGCGGACCGCGACGCAGGTGCTTGAATCGCGCTGCGCCGCGCTGGGCCTCGCCGATCCGCCGCGGGTGCGGGCCGAGGTGAAGCGCGGGCGCATCGTCGCCAGCGCCTCACCCGCGCGCACCCGGCTGAAGGTGGGCAAGGACGAGATGCTCGGATACCGCCGCGTACGATTGATGTGCGGCGATCACCTGCTGTCGGAGGCGACCAACTGGTATGTCGCCAGTCGGCTGACGCCTGAGATGAACGCGGCGCTCGACACCAGCGACGCGCCGTTCGGCCGCGTCATCCTGCCGCTATCGCCCCGCCGGGAAACCTATGGGTCGTGGACCGCGCGCCCCGGTCGCATCCCTGCGACTGGGGTGGTGGTGCGGCATCGCGCCATCGTCCTCGACGGCGCGGGTAGGCCCCTTGCCGCCGTGATCGAACATTATCAGCGGGTGCTGCTCGGCGAACGCTGACCCGGTGCGGGATCAGTGTTGCGGCGCAGTTTCCGCCCGCACATGCGGCGGTAGCCACTCGCTGGTCACGCCTCCGGCTGGCTCGCCTTGATCATGCGTTCCCGCCGCAGCTGAATCCGCTCCGCCCTCATCTGCCGGCGCACCGCTCTCTGCCGCTGGAAAGGTGGCCACGGGCGCAGCCGGGGCGACCTCCTCCTGCACGGGGGCAGGCGCGGGAGTGGGCTCGACGGGCTGCGCTTCGGTGGTGCTCATCGGCAGCGGGGGCGGGGGCGGACCTTCCGGGATCCAGGTGCTGCTGGCCGGTGGTGCCGGGGCAGCTTCCGCCTTCTCCTGCGCCCGCTCGATCAGCGTCGCGCCGACAGCGCCCGTGGCAGCGGCGGCGACAACCGGGGCTGCGGAGGGTGCCGGGCGTACGTCGCGCAGTTGGCGCTCAAGCTCACGGATGCGGTCCTGT
Source organism: uncultured Alphaproteobacteria bacterium (assembly GCA_942493255.1). Classification (GTDB taxonomy): domain Bacteria; phylum Pseudomonadota; class Alphaproteobacteria; order Sphingomonadales; family Sphingomonadaceae; genus Sphingomonas. The sequence continues at coordinate 1,400,041 of OW818683.1, forward strand.
GCCTCGCGCAATTCTGCGTCGTCGCGGTCGCGCGCGCTGGCATAGTTCAGCTCGGCGTCCTCAAGCTGGCGCTTCCACTTCTTGCCGCCGGAACTGCTGGCCAGGCCAAAGAACCAGCCGGCGATGAGCGTGAAGCCAAGCGCCGCCCATTCGGTAGGCGTCGTGAACAACATGGTCGCGTCTCCCCGTTTCGCGTTCGAAACAGGTTAACCAAAGCGTAAGCCGAACGCCACCCGCCGAATCGGCGGACGGCGCCGGGCTTTACCCCGTCATCAGCGCGTCGTTGATCGAACAGGCCGCCGGGCCAAGAATGACGACGAACAGCACCGGCAGGATGAACAGGATCAGCGGCACGGTCATGATCGCGGGCAGGCGTGCGGCCTTTTCCTCGGCGCGCATCATGCGTTCGTTGCGGAATTCGGCGGACAGGACGCGCAGCGCCGAGGCGAGCGGCGTTCCGTATTTCTCGGTCTGAATCATGGTGGTGACGACCCCGCGGACCGAGTCGAGGTCGATGCGCTTCGCCAGATTTTCAAAGGCCTGGCGGCGATCGGTGAGAAACCCCAGCTCGATCGCGGTGAGCGAGAATTCCTCGCCCAACTCGGGATAGGCCTTGCCCAGTTCCTTGGAGACGCGACCGAATGCGGCATCGACGGTGAGTCCCGCTTCGGCACAGATCACCAGCAGGTCGAGCGCGTCCGGAATGCCCTTGCGAATCGCGCTGGACCGCTTCTGGATCTTGTTCTTGAGGTAAATGTCCGGCGCCTTGTAGCTCAGGATGGCGCTGCCCGCGACGAGGCCATAGGCCTTGAGCGGGGTCCAGTCCGAGAACAACTCGGTGCCATAGACGAGGAACACCATCGTCCCGCCGATCACGATCGGGAGCACCAGACGACCGAAAATGACCGCGACGGCATAATCCTTGGACCGGATGCCGGCCTGCATCAGCTTGATCTGCGCGGTCTGGACCTGCGAGTCCTGCAGGACCTTGAGCGACGAGAGGAAGTCGCGGATGCGGTCGGTGGTCGCGTTCTTCTGAACCAGCTTGGCGCGGCGCTTGCTGGTCGACGCGGTGATACCGGCCTTGAGCTGTTCGCGCCGTTCGTTGAGCGCCTTGACGCGCTTTGCCATCGGGTCTCGCACCGACACGGCGGCATAGATGGCGAGCAGCACGCTGAATGCGGCAACCCCGGCCAGGATCGTCGCGACGTAGAAGACGTCGACGCCGAGCAGGGTGGGTGCGGTGGGGGTGGTCATCATGGCATCAGATCTCGAAATTGATCATCTTGGCCATGATGAAGGCCCCGATCCCCATCCAGACGATCCCACCGCCGCCGGCGATGATCAACCGCTGGTCGATGAAGAACCCCTGCATATAGGTGTCGTTGATCATCCAGATCATGCCGAAGACGATGAACGGCAGCGCGCCGATGATATAGGCCGACGCCTTGGATTCCGATGACATCGCCTTGATCTTGAGCTTCATCTGGCTGCGTTTGCGCAGCACTTCGGCAAGGTTGGCGAGCGTTTCGGCGAGGTTGCCGCCGGTCTCACGCTGGATCGCGATGGTGATGCAGAAGAACTGGAATTCGGGCGTGCCGAGCCGGTCGGCAGTTTCCTGAAGCGCCTGATCGAGCGTGCGCCCGATCTTCATCTTGTCGCTGATCGAGCGGAATTCCTCCCCGACTGGTCCGTCCACTTCGGACCCGACCACGCCCATGGTTTCGGTGATCGGAAGGCCCGAGCGCAGCCCGCGGACCAGCAGCTCGATCGCGTCGGGAAACTTGGCGGTGAATTTTCCAATGCGCTGGTTGATCAGGAATCCGACGACCATGTGCGGCAGGCCGCCGCCGACGACGATGCCGACCAGCAACGCCAGCAGCACCGGCAGACCCTGAACCATCAGCGCCGCCGAAATCACCACGACGATCCCGGCCGATGCCATGCCATATTGGCCGACCGACCAGTTCTTGCCGGTCATTGCGAGGCGTTTGCCAAGCTGGGCCGGGTTGGGCAGGAAACGCGCCGCCGCATTGTCCATCTTGGTGGCGCGGCTGGTGGAGATGCGGCGTAGCTGCGCCTCGACCGCTCCCGCACCGACGACGCCGGCGTGGCGGTCGCGCAGGCCGGTCAGGCGACGTGCGCCCTCCGCCTTCGCCGATGGCCCGGAAAAGGCGAGGATGAGCAGCACCAGCACCATGAAGGTGCCGCCCGCCAACATCATCATCGGGAGCAATTCCACCCTCTCACGCCTCCGTTACGGGGTGCCGGCCTGGGCCGGCGCCGGTTATGCCTTTGCCTTGCGGCCAAGCTTCATCGAGCTGGTCAGCTTGCCGAGCAGCGAGCCGCCCTTGCCGACCTTGCTCTTGCCCTTGTCGCGGCTGACTTCTTCGCCCGAATCGGTGATCGCGATCACACGCGTGGCGATGTCGGCGAGCGGGGCGAGCGCCTTGACGTTCTTCCCCGCCTCGGCAAGCGGCTTGCCGAGCTTGGCGGCCTGGACCGCGGTCTTGCTGTCGAGCGGGATGACATAGTCGATCTTGCGCTCGATCGAGCCTTCGAAGTCCTTGCGGCTGATCTCGAGCGCGCCGGTGGGGACGCGGTTCGCCACGACGATCAGTTGCGTGTGCGGCGCGTTCGACTTGAACCAGCTGATGATACGGATTGCGTCGCGCGCGGCGGCGAGCGTCAGCTCGGTCACCAGCACGGCCACCTGCACGTCGGAGATAAGGTGCGGGTAGTTGACCAGCATCGAACGTGGCAGATCGACCACGGTGCATTCGAACGCCGAGCGGATCTCTTCCTGAAGCTGGAAGAACGCCGCGCCATCGGTCATCACCGGCGAGTTGATCGGGGCTTCGGCCGACAGGACCGACAGCTTGTCCGACGCCTTCACCATCGCGCGTTCGATGAACAGCCCATCGATGCGGCTGGGATTTTCGATCGCGTCGGTCAGGCCGCGTCCGGGTTCGAGGTCGAGCGTGAGTGCGCCGGTGCCGAAATGGACGTCGAGGTCGAGCAGGGCGGTCGAACGGCCGCTCTTCTCACTCATCAGCCAGGCGAGCGAGGTTGCGAGCGTCGATGCACCGACGCCGCCGCGCGTGCCGATCACCGCGACCGCGCAATGCGGACGGTCGGACGACGCATCGACATGCTTGGGAGCGCTCAACATCGCCTGCGCATGCACGAACGCCTCGCGCATCACGTCCGGGTTAAGCGGCTTGAGCAGATAGTCCTGGATGCCCGACGCGACGAGGTCGCGATACAGGCGGACATCGTTGACCTGGCCGGTGGCGATCACGACCGTGCCCGGCTCGCACACTTCGGCGAGTGCGTTGATGTCGTTGAGCGGATCGCCGCTTTCGGACAGGTCGACGAACAGGATGTTCGGGCTGGCCGACACCGACAGCGTCTGCACGGCGTTGCGCAGGCCGCCCTTGTTGACCTTGTCGGGGTTCCAGCCCTGTTCGATCGCGATCGGACGGATCGCCTCGGCGGTCGTCTCGTCGCACACGAACGCGACGAATGGCTCGCGATGCGCCGCGCGCCGCGGGGTTGAAGGGCGCGTTCATCTGTCCGCCTCCTTCCGTGCCGCCGGTATTTGACCGTCAGTTCCGCCGCCGCCGGTCGGGGCGGCTTCGCGATAGGCCTTGATCGACGCGGTGATCGGCATCGGATCGGCGGTGGGGGCCGGCCTCGGCGCCGCGACCAGATCTTCCGGACGCGCGATCATCGAGGCAAGGTTGCCGTTGACCGCGCAGCCATAGCCAGAGCTGGTCTTGCCCCCGAAACTTCCCTCGCCGGTGTCGCGGCGGTCGGGGCAACCCGGCACGCTCGCCTTCATCCGGCTGACGATCACGCGCACCATGCCCGGCTGAACCGCGCCGGTGGTGACCGGGGCGGGGCCTGAGAGCAGCACGCCATAGCGCGCCGCCTCGCTCGCCACCTGACGCGCGGCGCCGGTGTTGCCGGGGTCGTCGACATAGACGCGGTCGCCATAGCCAAGCCGCAGCGACGCGAGCCAGCCGGCGACCCGTGCCTGCTCACCCGCCGCCAGATCGCTGCCGTCGGTAGTGGCATCGAAGACATAGTCGGTGCGGGCGACGACCGGCTGGTTGACCGATTCGAGGCCCGTGCTGCTGCCTGCGCCGCATGCGGACAACAGGCTGGCCGCGGCGCTCAGCAATAGGATCGTGTTACGCTTCGACATGGTCGTTCCTCGCCGCGATCAATTGAAACCGAAACCCGGTGCGGGGGCCGCACCGCGCTTGCGCTTGTCTTTGGTGTCACCCTTGGGCGCCGGCTGCTGCGCCGGGGTCGCCACTGGCTGCACCGGTTCGGGCCGGGGCTGCGGGCCGGGCTGCATCGGGGTCGCCGCACCGAGCGAAGGCTCCGCACCGACCGGCGGCGCCATTTGCGGCGTCGGGCGCTTGCCACCCTTGTCCGATCCGCCGAGGCGGCCGAGCAACACGCGTTCGGCATCATCAGGGGCTTTGTAGCCGTCGGTCGGCAACGCGATCTGGTTCCCGTCGACTGGCTTCACCAGATAGGGCGTGATGACGATGACGAGCTCGGTCTCGTTGCGCTTGAACCCGTTCGAACGGAACAGCGCGCCAAGCACCGGCACATTGCCAAGGCCCGGGGTCTGGTCGATCGAATTGTCGTGCGAATTCTGCAGCAGGCCCGCGATCATCATGCTCTGGCCCGACCCCAGCTCGACCGTCGTTTCCGCGCGGCGGGTGGTGAGCGCCGGGATCTGCACGCCGCCGATCGTCACCGATCCGGCGGCCGACAGCTGCGACACTTCGGGCCGGACGCGCAGCGAGATGCGGCCATCGGCGAGCACGGTCGGGGTGTAGGCGAGGCTGACGCCGTACTGCTTATACTCGACCGACACCGCGCCCAGCCCCTGGCTGACCGGGATCGGGATTTCGCCACCCGCGAGGAACGAACCGGTCTCACCCGACAGGGCGGTGAGGTTCGGGTTGGCGAGCGTCGAAACCTGGCCATTGGTTTCGCCAAGGTCGAGCGCGCCGAGGATGTCGAGGCCGAACAGGCTGCCGAGCCCACCGATCGTGGTGCGCTGGGCACCCGGCGTGATTGCCGTGCCGGCTTTCTGGGTAATCGCGCCAGTAATCGGATCGATCGTGTATCCGGTGACGGTGCCCCCGACGCCGAGCGGCAGATTGGGGTCGGTGGTCCACGTCGTCGATCAGGCTGATTGCGGCGCTGCCGATACCGAATTTGAACCCGCCCGACCCATCGAGCGTGGTGAAGTTGCTGCCGATATTCTTGGCGAAGCTGCGGCTCACCTCCGAAATGCGGACCTGAAGGTTCACCTGGAGCGGGGTCGCGGTCTTGAGGCGCGAGAGGATCTTGGTCTCGTCACCGACGAACGCCTGTGCCAGCCGCTCGGCTTCGGCGGCATCCTGCGGCGCGGCGACGGTGCCCGTGAGCAGCACGAAGCCGTTCATCGTCGTCGCGGTGATGTCCGAATCGGGCATCGCCGTGTCGAGCATCCCCTGCACGCTGTCGAAATTGTTGCCGACGCGAACGGTGGTCGAATAGATGACCTTGCCCGCCTTGGTCGTCGCATAGACGGTCGTCTCGCCAGCCTTCTTGCCGAACACCCAAAGCTGGGTGGGCGAGCGAACCTGGACGTCGGCGACGTTGCTGTCGGCGACGAAGATGTCGGACATCGGCGCGTTGAGCGTGATCAGACGGCCACGCCCGGTGGCGATCTGAACCATCTCGCGCGGCGCGGCGTGGACGGTCTGTGCCAGCACCGGTGCCGGAAGCGTTGCCGCCGGCATCGCCAGCACGGCAACTGCCGCGAGCGTTCCGCCCAGCTTGTTTCCCCTCACACGCATCTCAATTCTTCCCCCCGACCGGGACAACCGTGACCGCATTGCCCCGTGAAATCTTGACCACCGGACCATCGCCGGCTGCTGCAGCGCCCGGATAGGCGCCGGCTGCCGGGCGTGGACCTGCGCCGGCCATAGCGTCATCGTCGCGCGCCTTGCCGGGCACCGTGCTGCGCTGGAAGCGCGACACGTCGGCGCCGGTGGTCAGCGTGCTGCCGCCTTCGGACGGCCGCGACGCGAGGCGGGCGATCATCGCCTTTTCCGCCTTGGGATCGCTGCCGTCGGGCATCGTCACTTCGCCCGAAGCGATTGCCTGCTCCAGCTCGCTGGTGTTGTCGGCGATCGAGCGCAGCGACAGCGACAGCGTGCCGAGCGTCTGAGCGACCGCGATCTTTTCAGCGATGCGCGGCGTCGCTTCGACCGTGACGGTCGAATAGGTGGCGACGACGGTCTTACCTTCCTCGTCCTGCTGCTTGTCGGTGCGCTGATCGGTGGCGAGCACGCGCAGGTTGCGCAGCACCGTCTCCGACGCCTTGAGCGGCGGGCCATCGCCGCCACCTGCAACTGCCTGAGTCAGGATGAGGTCGACCCGGTCGCCCGGGAAAATGAAGCCGGCAACGGCGGCTTGCGCCGATACCGGCACGGTCACGGCGCGCATGCCGGGCGAGAGTGCAGCGGCGAGGAAACCGCGGTCGCCAGGCTTGACGATCGCGCCCTGCGTCAGCGGCTGGCCGGCGGGAATTGCGAAGCGGACAACGGTACCCTGCAGCTTGGCAAGATCGGTGCCGTCCTTCTGGAAATAGGCGCCCTCGACCAGATCCTTGGGCCAGGCGACGAACTTGATAGAATCGGGGCCGAGGATGGTGCCGACCGGCAGCGCCTTGGTCGCGACCAGAACTTCGATTGCGTCGACCGGCGCGGGTTGCCCGGGCATCGGCGCGGCACCCGCGACCGGAGCCGAGGATCCCGTCATCAGGCTGCGTGCCATGAACGCGGTGATCGCGGCCACGAACAGCGCCCCCACCAGCAGAATGATCTTCCGTCCATCCATGACGTCTCAGGCCTTTTCTTTGTCCGACCGGGTTGCTCCGGCGTTAAGCATCACAAGAAGGGGTTAAAAATCGGTTCGCGAATGGTGAGCAGCGCGGCGATGGCGATGGCGATCCCATATGGAATCTCCGGTTGCTCGCTGCGGCGTCGCACCCATTTCTCGACCAGCATCACCAGTGTGATCGCGCCGCCCGCGAGCGACATGATGATCAGCAGCGTCACCAGCTGGTCGAACGGAAACCACAAAGCGAGTGCAGCGATCATCTTGACGTCGCCGCCGCCCATCATCCCGAACTGGAATGCTGCAGCGAACAGCGCGAAGACCGCAACCGCGACACCCAGCTGGATCGCCATGTCGGGCCACGGGTCGAGTCCCATCGCGAACCACCACGGCAGCGCGAGCAGCGCGATCGCCGCATTTTTCCAGTTGGAAATCTCACGGATGCGCGCATCCTCAATCCCGGCCGAAACCAGGATCAGGACCAGCAGGCCCAGCAGAATCGCAGGCACAATTTCCCCCATCTCAATCGAACCCTAGACGGGAGGGCTTTCCAAACCGTAACCAGCGCCCATGACCGTTTCCCCGTTCGATCGCCGCGCGATCCCCGCCGGCGCCAGCGTCACCAACTGGACCACCCGCGATGGATGGGTGCTGCGCTGTTTCGCCTGGCCCGCCAGCGGCACGCCACGCGGATCGATCCTGTTCCAGGGCGGGCGCGGGGATATCTTCGAGAAATATCTGGAGAGTTTCGCCCACTGGCAGGATCGCGGCTGGACGATCACGTCGTTCGACTGGCGCGGGCAGGGCGGGTCGGGCCGCCTGACCGATGCCGGCAATTGCGGCCATATCGAGGATTTTGCGCAGTATATCGCCGATTTCCGCGACTTTGCCAGCGAGTGGATGGCCGCGACGCCGGGGCCGCACATCATCATGGGTCATTCGATGGGCGGGCATCTGGTCCTGCGCGGGCTGGCCGAGGGGGCGGTGCGGCCTGACGCGGCGGTGCTGGTTGCGCCGATGCTGGGGCTGAAGGGGCCATTCGGCGCGGCGCTGGGCGAGCGCCTCGCGCGGATGCTGGGCGGCGTGGGCGATTCCGCGCGCCCGGCGTGGAAGTCGAACGAGCGGCCCTACACCACCGACACGCGCGAATCGCTGCTGACCCACGACACCGATCGCTATCAGGACGAGATCTGGTGGCAGCAGGCGAACCCCGGCAATGTCACCGGTCCGCCAAGCTGGAAATGGGTGATCGAGGCGTTCCGCTCGACGCGCGAGCTGCGCACCAATCCGGCGCTCAAGCGGATGGATGTGCCGGTGCTGGCACTGATCGCCGAGCATGACGGGCTGGTCGATGCGAAGGTGGCGCTGGCAATGGTCGCGCGCTTGCCCGACGCGCGCATCGTCCGCTTTGGCAAGGAAAGCGCGCACGAGATCCTGCGTGAGGCGGACAAGGTGCGCAATCGCGCGATCGGGGAAATCGACCTGTTCCTGGAAGCGCGGGCGCGGCGCGGATGAGCCAATACGACGTCGCGATTGTCGGTGCGGGGATTGCCGGAGCGAGCCTGGCGGCGGAGATCGCGCCGCACGCCCGCGTCCTGATCCTGGAGGGCGAGGACCATCCGGGCTATCACGCGACCGGGCGATCCGCAGCCTTCTGGTCCGAAACCTATGGCGGGCCGGACATTCAGCCGCTGGTGATCGCATCGGGCGATTTTCTGCACTATCCGCCCGCTGACATGGGCGGGGAGGGGTTCCTGTCCCCGCGCGGCGAGCTGTTCATCGCCAGGCGGGAGGATCGCAACGCAATCGACGCCTTCGTCGCGAAGTTCGCTGTGCTGGGGGTAGCGCTGGCTGAAGTCGATCCCGCGCCCTACTGTCCCGGCCTCCGCCCCGAATGGACCGATGCGCTGTACGATCCGACCTGTAGTGACATCGATGTCGCGCGGCTGCACGGCGCGTATCTGAGCGCGGCGCGGCGGGCGGGGGCGGACCTGGTCTGCAAAGCGGGGGTGACGGGGCTCGCGCGCGATCGGCATTGGACGATCGATACGCGGGCCGGGACCTTCACTGCGGATGTCCTCGTCAACGCCGCGGGTGCCTGGGCCGAAGCTGTTGGGGCGATGGCGGGGGCTCCGGCGACGGGGATCAGGCCGCTGCGCCGGACGGTAGTGCAACTGCGCGTTAATCCGCCCGCACCGATGACGCTGCCACTGGTCCGCGACGCGCATGAGCGGTTTTACTTCAAGCCCGAAGCGGGCGGGCGCATCTGGCTGTCGCCGCATGACGAGATTCCGACCGATCCGTGCGACGCCGCGCCAGAGGAATTCGACGTCGCGGTTGCGATCGAAAAGCTCGCCAGCGCGGTCGATTGGCGGGTGGACGCGGTCGAGCGGCGCTGGGCGGGACTGCGCACCTTCGCGCCCGACCGGCTGCCGGTCTATGGCTTCGATCCGGCCTTGCCGGGGCTGTTCTGGTGCGCCGGGCAGGGCGGTTTCGGCATCCAGACTGCGCCCGCCGCATCGAAGCTGGCGGCGGCGCTGCTGCTTGACCGCCCGGCCGATCCGATCACGGCGCATCTTGACCCCGAACGCTACTCGATCCGGCGTTTCCGAGTCTGAACCGCTGGACGGGCGGCGCGGCTTTGCTATCGTTGGGGCTTCGCAACGAAGGAGCGTCTGATGGCCCACAAGTTCGTGATCGAGCAGAACAAGGCTGGCGAATATGTCGCCAAGTTCAAGTATAACAACGAGATCATCTTCTGGACCGAGGGCTATTCGAGCAAGGCGTCGGCGAAGAACGCGATCGAGTCGATCCTGAAGAACGGACCCGGAGCGCCGGTCGAGGAAGACTGACAAGCCGCGCGCCGGATTACGTCGCGATGGGATGAATTGACGGCGCAGCACAAGGGGCGGGGAATGTTCTTCGAAAGCCGGATATTCCGCGGCTGGTATGCCGGCATGATGGTGTTGTGGGTGGCCTTGTTCGCCGCACTCAACTCCATCCCTTTCCTGCTCGACCATTGGCATTATCCCGCGATCATGGTCCTCGGGGCCTTTGTCGCGGGTCTGACGCCGGAGGGCGGGGGCGCAGTGGCGTTTCCTGTCCTCAGCGTGTTTTTCGACATAAAGCGCGAGATGGCGCGCGACTTCAGCCTGATGATCCAATCGGTCGGGATGACCAGCGCGAGCATCTGGATCCTGTCGCGCAAGGGGCGCAGTCTTGCGACCTATGCGCCGCTCCTGTGGTTCGTACCGGTCAGCTTTCTCGGCTTCGTGCTCGGCATGCTGCTGCTGCAAGCGATCCCGGTTTTCATCATCCAGGCGCTGTTCCTCAGCCTGATCCTGACCTTTGCTCTCGCCTATGTGTCGAGCAAGCATCGCGGCGCGCAGCTGGTGCTCGAGGCAAAGGGGCCTGTCGATCATTTGATGCTCGCGGGGGTTCTGATCGCCGGCGGCATGTGCGCCAGCCTGTTCGGGACCGGGGCCGATATCGTGCTCTATACGATGCTCGTGACGCGCTTTCGCATGGACGAGAAAGTCGCGACGCACATGAGCATCATGGTGATGGCGGCCATCAGCATCCTTGGTTACGCCTATCGCTTCTTTTGGGATGGCGACATCACCGACTATCAGGTCCGCACCTGGCTATGCGCCTATCCGGTGGTGTTGTTCATGGCGCCGTTCGGCAGCTACATCCTGCACAAATTGAACGTCGAATGGATGTTACGCGGGATCGTCGCGCTCAACATCTTCCAACTGAGCTATTTCAATTTGAAAAATCCGAGCTGGGAGAAGCTCGCCTGGTCGAGCGGGTTCAGCATCGCGCTATTCGCGATCTTCTGGTTCTCGCTCGCGCACATCGCGCGCCAGACCGAACGTCAGCGGTTGGCGACAGAGGCGAACTGAGAGGCTGGCCTTAGGCCCGCAGCGCCGCGTCGCTGGCGAGCTTGTCCGCGCGTTCGTTGTCGGGGTGGCCGGCGTGGCCCTTGACCCATTGCCATTCGATGCGGTGGGGCTTGGCGGCGTCGAGCAGTTCAATCCACAGGTCGCTGTTCTTGACCGGCTTGCGATCGGCGGTTTTCCAGCCGTTGCGCTGCCAGCCTTTGATCCATTTGGTCAGGCCGTCCATGACATAGCGGCTGTCGGTCGACAGCTTGACGCGACACGGCTTGTTGAGCGCCTTCAGCCCCTGAATCGCGGCCATCAACTCCATGCGGTTGTTGGTCGTATGCGGCTCGCCGCCCGAGAGTTCCTTTTCGACCGTGCCCATGCGCAGCAGCGCGCCCCAGCCGCCACGGCCGGGATTGCCCTTGCACGCGCCATCGGTGGCGATTTCGACGAGGGGGAGTTCGGTCATGCGGTTCGGCTCATGCGTTCATAGTGATGGAGGCGGCGGACATAGGCGAGCGGGTCCTTGCGCGTGACGAGCGCGTCGGCGGGCGTGTTGAGCCAGTCGAAGGCGCGCGAGAGAGCGAAGCGGATGCACGCGCCGCTGGCGAGCAGGGGGAAGGCGGCGCGCTCCGCCTCCGATAGCGGGAAGCGCGACTGATAGCCGCGCAGCAGGGCGTCGCCGACCTCAGCGTGATAGGTCTCGCCGGTTGCGTCGAAGCTCCACGCGCTGTGCATCACCGCGAGGTCGTAGATGCGGATGTCGGTGCTCGCGAAATAGAAGTCGATCAGGCCGGTGACGGTGTCGCCCAGCATCAGCACATTGTCGGGGAACAGGTCGGCATGGATCGCGCAGCGGTCAAAGCCGTCGCGCGGCCATGCGTTGAGCACGCGGTCGAGCGCGGCGCGCAGATCATCGTGCAGCCCCGGCGCGATCTGGTCGAGGCTGTGGCCGCAACGCTCGAGCAGCGGCCACCAGCTGTCGACGCCCATCGAATTGGGCCGGTCCTGCCCGAAATCGGCGACGGCGGCATGCATGTCCGCCATCGCCCGCGCCGCAGCCTCGGCCTGAGCCGGGGTGGGGTGGGAGAGCGAGACGCCCGACAGGAACTTGATCAGGCAGGCGGGGCGGCCTTCCAGCGTCTGGATCGCAATGCCCTCGCGGTCCAAGATTGCCGGCGGGACCAACAGCCCCTTGGCGTCGAGATGCGCGAGCAGGTCTATGAAATAGGGCAGGTCGCCCGCCTCGACGCGCTTTTCGTACAGCGTCAGGATGAAGCGGCCCGTGGTCGTGTCGACGAGGTAGTTGCTGTTCTCGACGCCCTCGGCGATCCCCTTGGCAGAGACCAGCTCGCCGACATCGTAGCGGGCGAGGAAAGCCGAAAGCGCCTCGGCCGAGACCTGGGTATAGACTGCCATCGATCTTCCTCCGTCATCCCCGAAAACGTGGGGAGCCTTCTCCGGCGCGTGCCGCGCGTGCAACTGCAGTTGTACTTGGGGAGGGCGAAGGAGATGGGCCCCCGCTTTCGCGGGGGTGACGGTTGTACGACCTGGCGAGGGTCACGCCGCCTCGAGCCCCTTGGGCAGTTTGAAGGTGATCGTTTCCTGCGCGGTTTCGACCATGCGTTCGGTGACGGCGTAGCGCGTGGCGATGCGGTCGATCACTTCGCGCACCAGCACTTCGGGGGCCGAAGCGCCTGCGGTGATGCCGAGCGTGCCGACGCCCGCCAGCCAGTCGAAATCGAGATCATCGGCGCGCTGGATCAGCTTAGACGTCGTGCCCTCGCGCTCCGCCACTTCGGCGAGGCGCAGCGAGTTGGACGAGTTGGGGGCGCCGATCACCAGTACCAGATCGCACGAGCCAGCGATGGCGCGGACCGCCGCCTGACGGTTCGACGTGGCGTAGCAGATGTCGTCGGCCTTGGGCGCGACGATCGCGGGGAAGCGCGCCTGCAGAATGGCGAGAATTGCGGCGGTGTCGTCCACGGACAGCGTCGTCTGGGTCAGGAAGGCGAGGTTGTCGGCCGCGTCGGTGGTAAATCCGTGCGCGTCCTCCTCGGTCTCGATCAGCGTCATTGCGCCGTCGGGGACCTGGCCGAAGGTGCCGATCACTTCGGGGTGGCCGGCATGGCCGATGAACAGGATATGGCGGCCGGCGGCAACGAGGCGTTCGGCCTGCCGATGCACCTTCGACACAAGCGGGCAGGTGGCGTCGAAATAGGACAGGCCACGATCCTGCGCGGCGGCGGGGACCGATTTGGGAACGCCGTGCGCGGAGAAGACGACATGGACGCCGTCGGGTACCTGATCGAGTTCGTCGACGAAGATCGCGCCCTTCGCCTTCAGCGTATCCACCACATATTTGTTATGGACGATTTCGTGCCGGACATAGACCGGGGCACCGTGCAGCTCGATCGCGCGCTCGACGATCTGGATCGCGCGGTCCACGCCGGCGCAAAAGCCGCGCGGCGCGGCGATGAGGAGGTCAAGGACGGGCTTGTGCATGTCAGTCATCGCGGTCGCCTTACGCGATCCGCGCGTCCTGCGAAAGACGCCCTCCGGGCTGGGCTGCGAAAGCCGCCGGATGGGCGTTGCGGGAAGCCGATGCGCTGCCTATGGTGCCCGCCGCCGGGCCGGGTCCGCCAGAAATGGCGGAGGCAGGCATGTCTTGTTCGGGAAAGGTGCCCCAGTTGAACTTTCGCAAACTCGCTCTCGCCGCGACGATCCCGCTGGCGCTCGCCGCCTGCTCCCGTGAGGGCGACATTGCCGAGGGCGGCATCACTGCGGTCCGTTCGGCCTGCCCGCGCATCGGCGTTCCGGCAGGGACGGGAGACATCACCCTGTTCAATCCTGCTGACAGCACGGCATCGACCGCGATCGACGTGACCGCGACGCTGACCAACGTCACATCGAGTTGCGACGACAGTGGCGAGATGATCCGCAGCGACATCGCGTTCGAGGTGCAGGCGAGCCGCCGCTCGACCGAGGGCGCGCGCGAAGTGACGCTGCCCTATTTCGTGACGGTGGTTCAGGGCGGCACGTCGGTGGTGTCGAAGCGCGTCGCACAGCTGACGTTGCGCTTCGAGCCGGGTCAGGCGCGTGCGCAGGCGAGCGGCACCGCCAACGCCTATGTCTCGCGTGCTGCGGCGACATTGCCCGAGGATATTCGCCGCCAGATTCTGGCGAAGCGCAAGGCGGGCGACGAGACCGCGGCGATGGACCCGCTGGCCCGCCCCGAAGTGCGCCAGGCCGTGCTGCGCGCGACGTTCGAGGCGCTGGTCGGGTTCCAGCTTACGGATGCGCAGCTCAAGTATAACGCCACGCGCTAGTTTGTCAGGCGCCGCTTGCGCGGCGCGCGGCACCGGCCCGCTCCCCCACCCGGCCACCCATTTCAGAATATCCTGTCGATGGGTGGCCGGGTGGGGGAGCGGGCCGGTGCCGCAAACAAACAAACGCCAACTTCGCGATTGACTCGAACGGTGCGGCGCAGCATTCCCGTTGCGTCGGCATCGGGCAACCGGTGAAGGCACGCGCGGGAGAGTTTGCGGGTCTTGCGACCCGGAACGCCGAAGGAGCAACCGCCCCGGAATCTCTCAGGCACCAGGGACCGCGCGGGCCACGACACTCTGGAAAGCGCTTGCTCCGTCAGGGGTGAGCCACCGAAGGGGTAAGTCCCGGACCAAGGTTCGGGATCAAAGCTCTCAGGTTCCCGTGACAGAGGGGGCGACGGATGAATGGCCGCGCTGTGCGGCATTCCGTCGTCAATTCTGGAGCACGCGCGTGACCGACAGCCCTGATTCCCTTACGGGCGAGCCCGATTTCGTCGAAGAACTGATGCTGCTCCCGCTCGATGCCTGGCATCGTGCGCGCGGCGGACGGATGGTGCCGTTCGCGGGCTATGAAATGCCGGTCCAGTATGAAGGCATCATGGCCGAGCATCTGTGGGTGCGCGAATCGGCCGGGCTGTTCGATGTGTCGCATATGGGCCAGCTGTTCCTGTCGGGCGAAGGCCTCGACGCCGAGCTGGAGAAGCTGATCCCCGCCGATGTCGCGGGCGTCGCGGTGGGGCAGCAGAAATATTCGCTGCTGTTGGCCGAGAATGGCGGCATCCTCGATGACCTGATGTTCAGCCGCTGGCCAGGTGGCATCTACATGGTCGTCAACGGCGCGTGCAAATGGGACGATATCGCGCATTTGCGTGAGCATCTGCCCGACGCGATCGAAATCAATCACATGGACGAGCATGCGCTGCTGGCGCTGCAGGGTCCCAAGGCATTTGAAGCGCTTAACCGCCATGTGACGGGCGAGTATCCGCTTGATGCGCTGGTGTTCATGAAGGGCGGCAAGTTCGAGATCGGCGGCGTCGAAGCCTATATCAGCCGCTCGGGCTATACCGGCGAGGACGGGTTCGAGATTTCGATTCCCGCCGAGGCGGCAGCGACGGTCGCCGACCTGCTGTGCGGCGAGCCTGAGGTCAAGCCGATCGGCCTTGGCGCGCGCGATTCGCTGCGGCTTGAGGCCGACCTGCCGCTCTATGGCCACGACCTCGATCCCGAGACGACGCCGATCATGGCGGCGCTGAACTTTGCGGTCGCGAGCAAGCGCCGCCGCGAGGAAGCGAACTTCCCCGGGGCCGAGCGTATCCTGCACGAGCGCGAGCATGGCCCGATCCAGCGCCGCGTCGGCCTGATCGTCGAGGGGCGTCAGCCGGTGCGCGAAGGCGCGCTGGTGCTCGACGAACAGGGCAATGAAGTTGGCCGCGTCACCAGCGGCGGCTTTGCCCCGACCGTCCAGAAGCCGATCGCGATGGCCTATGTCCCGACCGCGATGGCGGCCATCGGCACGCGCGTGACGCTGAGCCAGCGCGGCAAGATTCACTTTGGCGAAGTGGTGCCAATGCCCTTCGCCCCCCACCGCTATGTCCGTCAGGGAGGCATCAAATGAGCCGTTACTTCACCGAAGATCATGAATGGATCGAACTCGACGGCGAAATCGCGACCGTCGGCATCACCGAATATGCGCAGAGCCAGCTGGGCGACATCGTGTTCGTCGAAGTGCCCGAAGAGGGCAAGGACGTTGCCAAGGGCGACGACGCCGCGGTGGTCGAGAGCGTCAAGGCGGCGAGCGACGTCTATGCGCCCGTTTCCGGCACCGTGGTCGAGGGCAATCCGGCGCTGGAGGACAATCCCGCGCTGGTGAACGAAGATCCCGAGGGCGATGGCTGGTTCTTCAAGATGACGCTGAGCGATTCCAGCGAGCTTGATGGGCTGATGAACGAGAGCGCCTACGCGGATTTCGTGAGCAAGCTCTAATCGCGCGTCGCCCCGGCGGAGGCCGGGGCCGCTCCGTGGCGGAGCATGCGCTTTACCGATAGCGGCCCCGACCTCCGCCGGGGCGACGGGAATTCCAATGCGCTACCTTCCCCTTACCCCGTCCGACCGGCAGGCGATGCTCGCCGCGGTCAATGCCGCGACGATCGATGATCTGTTCGCCGATGTTCCCGAAAGCGCGCGGCTGTCCGGGCCGGTCGCAGGGCTGCCGATGCATGCCAGCGAACTGGCGGTCGAGCGGCACATGTCGAAACTGGCGGCGAAAAACCTGTCGGCGGGGAGCGCGCCCTTCTTCCTCGGCTGCGGTGCCTACAAGCATCATGTCCCGGCCAGCGTCGATCATCTGATCCAGCGCGGCGAGTTCCTGACCGCCTACACGCCCTACCAGCCGGAAATCGCGCAGGGCACGCTGCAGGTGATGTTCGAGTTCCAGACGCAGGTCGCGCGCCTGCTCGGCACCGATGTCGCCAATGCGTCGATGTATGACGGCTCGACCGCGTGCTGGGAGGCGATCGGCATGGCGCGGCGCATCACCAAGCGCGCCAAGGCGATCCTGTCGGGCGGGCTGCACCCGCATTATGTCTCGGTCGCCAACACCATGGCCAAGTACACCGGCGACACGCTGGTGACGGCGGTGCCGGAGCTGACCGCCGAGCCGGATACCGACGCGCTGATCGGGCTGATCGACGACGACACCTCGTGCGTCGTGGTGCAGTATCCCGACATTCTCGGCCGCATTTCCGACCTGTCGGCGCTGGCGGCGGCGTGCCAGGCGAAGAAGGCGCTGCTGGTCGCGGTCGTCACTGAACCGGTCGCGCTGGGGGCGGTCAAGTCGCCGGGCGAAATGGGCGCCGACATCGTTGTTGGCGAAGGCCAGTCGATCGGCGTCGGGCTGCAGTTCGGTGGCCCCTATGTCGGTCTGTTCGGCTGCAAGGAAAAGTACGTCCGCCAGATGCCCGGTCGCCTGACCGGCGAGACGGTGGACGCCGAGGGCAAGCGCGGCTTCGTGCTGACGCTGTCGACGCGTGAGCAGCATATCCGCCGTGAGAAGGCGACGTCGAACATCTGCACCTCGTCCGTGCTGTGCGCGCTGGCGTGGTCGGTGCACATGACGTTGCTGGGCGAAAAGGGGCTGCGGCAGCTCGCGGCGCTCAACCATGCCGGTGCGAGCGCGGCGGCGGACCGGCTGGTGCAGATTCCCGGGGTCGAGCTGGTGACGCCGACCTTCTTCAACGAATTCACGCTGAAGCTGCCCAAGGAAGCGCGCCCGGTCGTGCGCGAACTCGCCGACAAGGGCATTCTCGCCGGCGTGTCGCTGGGCCGTCTCTATCCGGGCGAGGGGGCGTTGGAGAACGGCCTGGTCGTCGCGGTCACCGAAACCACCACGGCGGAGGATGTCGAAACCCTTGCCGCTGCTCTTGCGGAGGTACTGGCATGAGCACGATCAACCAGAGCGGCTGGCGTCCGCAGATGAACGCCATTGAGGGCGAAGCGGCCGCGACCTTTACCGGAAACCGCGCGCTGATGCTGGAAGAGGCGCTGATCTTCGAGATCGGCTCGCTCGACACGACCGGCGTCGATTTCGCCGAAGCGCCCAAGGCCGCCTCGCGGCTTGGCGGGCTGGAGCGGCATCGCGACATCGGCCTTCCGGGCCTGAGCGAGCCGGAGGCGGTGCGCCATTATACCCGCCTGTCCCGCCAGAATTACGGCATCGACCTCGGCTTCTTCCCGCTGGGCAGCTGCACGATGAAGCATAATCCGCGCCTCAACGAGCGGATGGCGCGGCTTCCCGGGTTTGCCGACATCCACCCGCTCCAGCCGATCGATACGGTGCAGGGCGCGCTGGAGGTGATCGATCAACTCGCGCACTGGCTGGTCACGCTGACCGGCATGAAGGCCGTGGCGATGTCGCCCAAGGCGGGCGCGCATGGCGAGCTGTGCGGGATCCTGGCGATCAAGGCGGCGCTGGAAGCACGGGGCGAGGATCGCCGCGTGGTGCTGGTCCCCGAAAGCGCGCATGGCACCAACCCGGCGACGGCGGCGTTCGCGGGCTTTGCGGTCGAGGATATTCCGGCGACCCCGGACGGGCGCGTCGATGTCGCGGCGCTGACTGCGCGGCTGGGGCCGGACGTGGCGGCGGTGATGATCACCAATCCCAATACCTGCGGCCTGTTCGAGCGCGACATGAAGGCGATTTCGGACGCGGTCCATGCCGCGGGCGGCTATGTCTATTGCGACGGCGCGAATTTCAACGCGATCGTCGGCAAGGTGCGCCCCGGCGACCTTGGCGTCGATGCGATGCACATCAACCTGCACAAGACCTTCTCCACCCCGCATGGCGGCGGCGGGCCGGGTTCGGGGCCAGTGGTGCTGTCGGAGGCGCTGGCACCGTTCGCGCCTTTGCCGTTCGTCGAGCAGCAGGATGGCAAGTTCGTCCTGATCGAGGAAGAGACGGCGGGCGAGCATCATGCTGGCACCTTTGGCCGGATGGTGTCCTTCCATGGCCAGATGGGCATGTTCACGCGCGCGCTGACCTATATCCTCAGCCACGGCGCCGACGGCCTCAAGCAGGTCGCCGAGGATGCGGTGCTCAACGCCAATTATGTGCTGCGCAGCCTGGAGGACGTGCTCGATGCGCCGTTCGCGAACAGCGGGCCGTGCATGCACGAGGCGCTGTTCAGCGACAATGGGCTGGCCGAAGGCTTCTCGACGCTCGACATCGCCAAGGGGCTGATCGACGAGGGCTTCCACCCGATGACGGTCTATTTCCCGCTGGTCGTCCATGGCGCGATGCTGGTCGAGCCGACCGAGACCGAGAGCAAGGCGGCGCTGGACCAGTTCATCGGCGCATTCCGTTCGGTCGCGCAGCGTGCCAAGGCGGGCGATGCGGCACTCAAGACCGCGCCGCACTTCGCGCCGCGCCGCCGTCTCGACGAGACGCTGGCCGCGCGCAAGCCGGTGCTGGTATGGAAAGAACCGGCGCAGGCACAGGCCGCCGAATAGCGAGGCATGATGGCAACGGGACGGCGAGTGCGACTGAAATGGGTGGTCGCCGCGATCGTCCTGCTGCTGGTTGTGGCGGGCGGCGCGCTGTGGTGGGTCCTGAGTGACCGCAGCGCGCCGCTGGTCAACCCGGCGCCGCCACGCCTGACCGCGGCGGCGCAGCTGCCCTCGCAGGGGTCGACAATCGTCGTGCCGATGAGCACCAGCCTCGACGTGATCGAGGCGGAGCTGAACCGCGCGATTCCCGCTACGCTGTGGCAGATCGACCAGCGCGAGGCGGCGTGCATCCCTGGCCAGCGCGTGACCATCTGTCCGGTGCCCAAGCGCGAGTGCAAGAACGGCAAGTGCCGCAAGGTCGGATGCAAATTCGGGCTCGAGCGGACCAAGGTCACGCCCGACATCGCGTGCCGCATCGTCGGCAATGCGCGACGCGGACCGATCCGGCTGAGCGGGAGCGGCGAGACGCTGATGCTGCACATGCCGGTCCGTGCGACGGTGCAGGTCCGCGATCTGGGCGGGGTGATCCGTCAGGAGACCGCGACGGGCGCGGCGGACGTGCGCGCGCAGGTGCGGCTGGGCCTTGCGCGCGACTGGTCGCCGACCGCGCGGGTCGAGATCGGCTATGGCTGGAGCCAGGCGCCCGGCATCGACATCTTGGGCCGCCGCATCCGTTTTACCGGCAAGGCGGACGAGAAGTTGGCCCCGGTGATCGCCGGGCTGGAGCGCAGCCTGCCGGGGGCACTGGCGCAGTTGAAGGTGCGATCCGAGCTGGATGGGCTGTGGCGGCAGGGCTTTACCGCGATCGAGCTCAACCGCGACAAGCCGCCCGCCTGGATGCGAATCACGCCGCAGCGCATGGGCTTTGGCGGCTATCGCGTGCAGGGGCGAACGCTCGAACTGACGCTGGCGGCCGAGGCGCTGACCGAAACGTTTATCGGCGACCGGCCGGCTGACCCCGTCGCGACGCCGCTGCCGCCCGCAGCGGGTCGGATCGGCGACCGGGGGCTGCGCTTCTTCATCCCGGTGCTGGCCGACTATGCGCAGCTGGAGCCGGTGGTCGAGCGCGCGCTGACCAAGCTCGCGCGCAAGGGCGTGTCGCTGGAGGGGGTCGGGCCGATCGATGCGCAGTTCGGCAAGGTGACGATCTACGCCACCGATGGTGGGCGGCTGGCGGTGGGCGTTCAGGCCCGCGCCGACGCGCGCAACACGCCGTTCGGCGCGGCGCGTGGTGTCGTCTGGCTATGGGGGACGCCGTATAACGAACCGGGATCGCAGCTGGTGAAGGTCCGTGACCTGAGCATTGCGACCGGGACCGACAGCCGCGTGGTCAACCTGTTGGTGCCGCTGTTCGCCGACGAACAGGTGCTGGCGACGATCCGCGACGCGCTGAGCCATGACTTCGGCAAGGATTATGCGCGTGTGCTGGCGGCGGCGCGGCGGGCGGTGGCGGAACGGCGCGAGGGCGATTTCCTGCTGTCGGCGCAGATCCGGCGCGTGACCAATGGCACGATCCGCGCAACCGGGCAGGGGCTGTTCATGCCGGTCGAGGCCGAAGGGGTGGCGCGCATCCGCTACGCGCCGGTTCGCCGCTGAACGCAATTCGTCAGTTTCGCGCGTGCGGCTTTCGCGATAGCCTTGGCGAAACCGGGCGGCGGTAGCGGCTGCCTGATCGGGGAGACGATCGATGCGATGCTTTGCAGTCCTGCTGGCGCTTGCCGCCGCCATGCCCGTTACGGCGCAGACGCACGATCCGCGCGTTCCTGCGTCCGAGGCCGATGCCGACCGGATCGAGGCGCAGGCGATGTACGACCTGCAAAAGCAGCGCGATCAGGCCGAGGCGGATCGCGTCGCCAAGACCAATCTCGACCGCAAGACCGATTACGAACTCTATCTCGCGCGGCAACAGGCCGAGCATGACGCGAAGATGGCCGCGTGGCGCGCCGATGTGGCGCGGCGCGAGGCCGAAGCCGCGCGGGTGCGAGCCGACTGGGAGGCGCGGGTCGCGCGCTGCAAGGCGGGTGACCGGTCGGCCTGCGCGCCCAAGTGAGCGACCCGACCCCGTGGATCGTCGCCGAGGATAGCGGCGAGCTGCGCAAACATGCGCCCGCGACATTGCGCAACCGCGAGGCGATCGCGGTCGAGCTGGCGGCCCTGTTGCCGGAGCGCGGGACGGTGCTGGAGGTCGCGAGCGGGAGCGGGGAGCATGCGGCGTTTTTTGCCGAGCGCTTTCCGGGCCTGACCTTTGTGCCCAGCGACCCGGATGCGACCGCGCGGGCGTCGATCGCATCATGGTGCGCGGGATTGGCCAATGTCGCACCGCCGCTGGCGATCGATGCGGCGGCGGGGGACTGGCCGATCGCGGCCGCCGATGCGGTGCTGTGCATCAACATGGTGCATATCAGCCCGTGGGACGCGACGGTCGGGCTGTTCAGGGCGTGCGCGGGCGTGTTGCCGCCGGGAGCGCCGCTGATCCTCTATGGTCCCTATCGCGAAGGGGGGGTGGAGACGGCGGAGTCCAATCTGGCGTTCGACGAATCGCTCAAGGCGCGAGATCCGGCGTGGGGGTTGCGCGACGTGGCGGATGTGGACCGGCTTGCAGCAGAATGGGGGTTAGCGCGCGTGCAGCGCGTTGCGATGCCGGCCAATAATCTCATGCTGGTCTATTGCAGCGGTGGCGGCGCGTAGGTTGACGCTGCGGGCCGCAGCTGCGGCTTAGCGTGGGCTCGATCCGTAAGCCGCCTTTCGGGTAACGACCATGCCGGTCGTTCTCCATTATCTACAGCTTCCTCGAAGCGGTGTCTCAGCGCATCATTGCGTTGAAGCGACTCCGAAGGATCAGGCTGTGGCATGACACTCCATTTTACGGGCGGTCTGGCCGGTTGGGTCGGTCAAATTTGTAAGGTGAACCTGTGGCTCGCCGACAGGGATGGTGCGCCAAATCCTAGACAAGTCTGTGTCGCTACCCAGATCGCCGAGAGCTTGCACATTTTGGAAGCCAAGGCAGCCAACTATCTTGATCTATTCGTAGATCGGGCGAAGGCCTGCGGCGACGCGGAAGAGCGTTGGTGGCTAGACGAAATCGATTTTCGTGAAGGCCTGCTGGAGGACGTGCTCACATACTCCCTCCATTTCAGACTTCAGGGAGACGACGGGGGACTTTGGACGGTCACCGTTCTCGCTCGAGATGACGAACATAGCCCTTTTCGTTTCGAACGGCTTCAAGGGTAGTTGGCGCTCATGGTACCAACCGATAATGAGACTTGGCTCATCGACACTGGCGACGATATTATCCGGAAGAAGGCCGAGCAAGGCCGCAATGCCATGACTGCATGCGAGCGCTTGGTTTATTGCGTTTGGGTTGCTGATTACAGCCTTAGAAACGCAGGTGATTTGCTGACGGCGGCGGACCTCTACGCTCCCTTCCGGAGTGAGGCCGAGCATCTTGCTGAGGAGCTGAGTCTTCCCAAAATCAAAGCGGCTTTCAGTTTGCCGGTGGAGGAGTTGGAGCGGGCCTACTTCGATGCGTTTGAAGACATCTGCGCCGAGCTTCAGGCCTGCCAAAATCGCTGATGTCTGGTAATCACCCCATTGCGGTAGTTCCCGAGCACAATCCGGAATCCTAAAGGCAGACGTCGGAACCCCGCGCGGCGACCGACCCTAATCCCCATCCACATCCGCAACCGCTTCGACCGGTCCCGCCCGCCGTGCCAGGCCCAGCCGCTGCTCGCGCCAGGCGATGTACAGGCCGCTGGCGACGATGATCGGGGCGCCGATCCAGGTCCAGGGGCTTGGCAGCACGCTGAACAGGACATAGCCGTAGAGCGTCGCCCAGAGCAGGCTGGAATAGTCCATCGGCACCACCGCTGAAACGGGTGCGAAGCGGAGTGCGGCGGTGAGCGCCAACTGGCCCGCGCCGCCGACCAGGCCGATGCCGATCAGCATCGCGAAGGTCTGCCAATCGTGCATCTGTGCGAAAAAGGGATAGCCGATCGCGAGCGGGGGGATCGACAGGGTGGAGAACCAGAAGACGGTGGTCGCCGGCTCCTCGGTCTTGCCCATGTGGCGCAGCTGGATCGCGATCAGCGCGACGAAGAAGGCGGCGGTCAGGCCGACCAGCGCGCCGGTGAGCGGGATGTGGCCATCGCCCGGCTGGGTCACGATCAGCACGCCGACGAACCCGGCGAGCACCGCGCCCCAGCGCCGCCAGCCGGTCGGCTCGCGCAGGATCAGCGCGCCGAGGATCGTCGCGAAAATCGGGGCGGTGAAGGACAGCGTCGTCGCCTCGGCCAGCGGAAGCAGCATCACCGCGCCGAAATTGAACACCATGCCGGTCAGGCCGATGACGGTGCGGTTGAGGTGCAGCCCGAAGCGCTGGGTGCGCAGCGAGGCGAAGCCGGGACCCGCGGCAACCCAGGCGAGGATGAACGGAATCGCGAATAGCTGACGGAACAGCAGGACTTCAGCGAGGTGGGCGCCGCGCATCTCGACCAGCTTGATCAGCGCGCCCATGGTCGAGAGCATCAGGATCGCGACGAGACGCAGGCCAAGGCCGGTAAGAATACGATCACCTTGCACCTGCGAACGCCTAAGATGCGAAGCGAGCGGGGGCAACCCGCTAAGGGGCGTGACGGGCCGGATTTCCCGCGCTAATCGCGCAATCATGATCAAACGCGCACTCAACGTCACCCGCGAAGCGGACTTCGCCGCCTGGTATCAGGCCGTCATCACCGAAGCCGACATGGCCGAGGAGAGCGGCGTGCGCGGGTGCATGGTCATTCGGCCGTGGGGCTATGGCATCTGGGAGCGCATTCAGCGGCTGCTCGACGATCGCATCAAGGCGACGGGGCATGAGAATTGCTATTTCCCGCTGTTCATCCCGCTGTCCTACTTCGAGAAGGAAGCCGAGCATGTCGACGGCTTTGCCAAGGAAATGGCGGTCGTCACGCATCACCGGCTGATCCAGAAGGACGGGCGGCTGGTGCCCGATCCCGACGCGAAGCTGGAGGAGCCGCTGGTCGTCCGCCCAACGTCCGAAACGGTGATCGGCGCGGCGATGGCGCGCTGGGTCCAGTCGTGGCGCGATCTGCCGGTGCTGATCAACCAATGGGCTAATGTCGTGCGCTGGGAAATGCGCACCCGCATGTTCCTGCGCACCGCCGAATTCCTGTGGCAGGAGGGGCATACCGCCCACGCCACGGTGGATGAGGCGCGCGAAGAGACGATGAAGATGCTCGAGGTCTATCGCGAGTTCGCGGAAAGCTGCCTCGCGATGCCGGTCGTCGCGGGCGAGAAGCCCGAGAATGAACGCTTCCCCGGCGCGGTCGCGACGTACAGCATCGAAGCGATGATGCAGGACGGCAAGGCGCTGCAGGCGGGGACGTCGCACTTCCTCGGCACCACATTTTCCAGCCCGCAGGGGATCAAGTTCCAGAATGCGGAAGGGCAGCAGGAACTGGCGCAGACGACCAGCTGGGGCGTGTCGACGCGCATGATCGGCGGCGTCATCATGGTGCATGGCGACGATGACGGCCTGCGTGTCCCGCCGCGCATTGCGCCGTGGCAGATCGTGATCGTGCCGATGCTGCGCGACACTGACGAGGACGCCGCGCTGATCGATTATTGCAAGGGGTTGCAGGCCGAGCTGGCCAAGACGTCGGCGCTGGGCGAGCCGGTGCGCGCCCTGCTCGACCTGAAGGCGGCGAAGGCGGCGACCAAGCGCTGGGGCTGGGTCAAGAAGGGTGCGCCGGTGGTGATCGAGGTTGGCGGCCGCGACATGGCGGGGGGCAATGTCTCCGTGATCCGCCGCGACCGGCTGTATCGCGAGGACGGCAAGCTCGACAGCGCGGTGGTCGCGAAGGACGCGTTCGTCGCGGGTGCGGCGGCGCTGCTGGAGGAAATCCAGTCCGGGCTGCACGCCGATGCACGCGCGCGGCTGGACGCGAACATCGTGCGCGGGGTCGAGAGCTTCGACGCGCTCAAGGCGCATTTCGAGGGTTCGGGGAAGTATCCGGGCTGGGTCGAGGTGCAGTGGAGCAAGCCCGAGGGCGCGGAGCTGGACGCGGTGGTTGAGCGGATCAAGGCGCTCAAGCTGACCTTCCGCAACGTGCCGCTGGACGCGGCGCCGGTGGACGGGGCCTGCGTGTTCACCGGCAAGCCGGCGGTCGAGCGCATTCTGGTCGCGCGCGCCTATTGAGCCAGAAATGACTGCCCCCGCCGAAGCGGGGGCAGTTGGAACTTACTTGGCGCCGGTGCCAGGTTCGGTGGTCTTCGGCGGCTTGCCGTCTTCCATCCGGCCCTCATTGCGCAGATCGCGGCCTTCCTGAGCGGCCTTCTGGCCCTCGGGCGAATCGCGATGCTCGTTGAGCTCTTCCTTGACGTAGCCGGCGGCTTCCTTTGCTTTTCCTTCGATGCTCATCGTCAGTCTCCTGATTGCCAAGTTACTGACATCAAGCGCTTCAGGCGGCGAAAAGGTCCATCGTCACGGGAGAAGCCGGTCGCGCGTTACGGGCCGGGGGGGGACGCCGAGCAGCGGCGCGAGTTTGGCCATGGCATGTTCGGCGAGCGCGCGGGCGGTGGTGATCTTGCCGCCGAACACCGACAGGATCGGGGCTGCACGGGAGTCGAGATCGAGGTGATAATCGCGGGTCACCGTTCGCGCCTGGTCGGCGCCATTGTCGTACAGCGCGCGGATGCCGGACCAACTGCCGGTGATGTCGGCGGGCGTGATCTGATGACGGAGATAGCGGTTCGCGGCGGCGCAGAGATAGGCGATCTCGCCGCCATCGATCCCCGCATCGCCGGGGTGATCGACCGGCACGTCGGTGGTGCCGATCATCGTCTGCCCCTGCCATGGCGCGGCGAAGACGACGCGGCGGTCGGGCTGTTGCAGGATATAGGCATGGTCGCCCTGCCATAGAGCGGGGACGGTAATGTGGCTGCCCTTGATCAGCCGCAGGCCGCTGGTGGTCGCGACGCCGAGCGTGTCGAGCAGGTCGCGCACCCATGGGCCGGCGGCGTTGACGACTGCGCGGGCGTTGATCATTCGCCCGTCCGAGAGCGCGACGGTCCAGCCCTTGCCGCCGCGTTGCGCGCTGATGACCGCGACGCCGGTGACGACCTCCGCCCCGTTCGCAGCCGCATCTTTGGCATTGGCGCGGACTAGCGCAGCGTCGTCGACCTGCGCGTCCCAGTAGAGGAATCCGTCGCTGTCCGGGGTCAGCGGGGCGAGGCGAGGGTCGTCGCGGCGCAGCGACCGTGAGCGTGGCAGTGAGGAGCCGAGGCCGAGCAGATCGTAGAGATAGAGCCCAGCGCGAACCATCCAGCGCGGGCGGACGGCATGGGCGTGCGGCAGGACGAACGCCATAGGGCGGATCAGCTGCGGCGCGGTGGCGAGCATCCGCTCGCGCTCGACCAGCGCCTCACGCACCAGCCGGAACTCGTATGTTTCGAGGTAGCGTAAGCCGCCATGGATCAGCTTGCTCGATGCCGATGAGGTATGCGCGGCAAGGGTGTCGCGCTCGACCAGAAGCACCTTTAGCCCGAGCAGCGCCGCCTCACGCGCGATGGCGCAGCCGTTGATGCCGCCGCCGATGATGAGCAGGTCATAGGTCACGCGGCCAGCCTAATCACTCGCGCGCGGTGCGGCGACTGGTTTCGACGGTTGACCCATGCGACCCGTGCGGAGACGATGGCGGCATGGGATTTGGCCTGTCGATCCTGCTCGCCCTCGCCGCCGCGCAGGCGCCCGACGACCTGCGCGTGCAGGAACGGACGATCCGCGCGCGGATGGCGGACAATCCCGATTATGAATGTCTGAGCCTTGATCGCGTGACCTGTGCGGTCGAGCTCGCCGAGGTGCTGGAGAAGCAGGGGCGAGCGGCGGAGGGAATCGAGGAGATCGCGAAGGCGATGGCCGCGCTGCAGGAAGCAGGCGCGATGGGTAACGAGGCGCGCGGAGCCCTCCGCTTTGGCGCGGATGCGATGGCGGTGATCCGCGAACGCCAGTCGGGGCCGAGCGCGGCGCTGGTGCAGGACCGCTGGGCGATTGCGGTGGAGCGGCAGCGGCGGACGATCGCGGTGGACGGCGGCGGCGCGGAGATGATGACCGCGCGCGGCGAGGCTAGCTATCTCGACAAGACCGCAGACATGCTGCTGGCGCTTGGGCGGGGGAATGAGGCGGTCGAACTGGCGCGGGCGAGCTATCGCACCGCGACGGCATTTCGATTCGAGCGCGGCGCGGGCGATGTGCAGGCGCAGGATATCGCGCGGTTCAGGATGCAGCGCAGCCGCGCGTTGGCGTTGGTTCGGGCGGGCTTTGTCGCTGCGCAGGAGCCATTTGTGCCCGAGGCGGAATGGCGCGCTGCCGACTCGGCGCTGGTGGCTGGCGATGTGGTCGCGGCGGAAACCGCGTATCGGGCGCTGCTGGCGCGGACGGGTGCCCCGCTGCTCGCCACGGCGGAACAGGTGCGTGCGATCCGTGGACTTGCTCGCGCACTCAGCGCCCAGGGCGGGGCGAAGCTGGCCGAGGGCATTGCGATGCAGCGTGCGCTGCTCGACCGGCTGGTGGTGCAGAGCTGGCGCGGCGACGCGGCTCTGGTGGCGCTGGGTGCTGAGCATCAGGCAGCATTGCGGGCGGCAGGGCAGGTGAAGGCAGCCGCGCGGGTAAATGGTCTCCTCGAACGCTATCGGGCAGGCGGGCCGCCGCCGCGCTTTTGACCTTTATTCGACGTCGAAGAACTCCACGATGCCCGAGGCGAAGTGATATTCCGCCCCGACGATCTTCAGCTTCCCCGCGCGGCGCGGCGCGGCGAGCAGCCGCTGGCTCGGGGCGCGCAGGTCATGCACCACCTGATGCACATTTTCGCGGATGGAGTTCTCGACCAGATCGCCCGGGACATTGTGGGCGGTCTGCACCGCCGGGAGGATCGGTTCGACCATCTGGCCAAGACTGCCGGGCAGCTTGGCGTCCTTGTCCACCACCTCGATCGCGGCCTTGACCGCACCGCACGCCGAATGGCCGAGCACGACGATCAGCGGCACGCCAAGGTGCAACACCGAATATTCGATGCTGCCCATCGCCTGGGCGTTGGCGGCGGTGCTGCCGGCGTTGCGCACCACGAAGAGCTGACCGACGCCAGTCTCAAAGATCTGTTCGGGCGCGGCGCGGCTGTCGGAACAGCAGACGATCGTCGCGAAAGGGTGCTGGCCGGCGAGGAAGGCGCGGCGCTGGCCGTCGTTGAGGCCGTAGTTGAACGCGCGGCCCATGGTGAAGGCCTGATTGCCCTTTTTGAGCGTCGCGAGCGCCGAGTCCGGATTGATCGACGATACCGCATGACCGTCTTCGGCGGCGACGAGCGGGCGGGTGGCGAGCGCGGCCCCGCCGGCGGCCGCGGCGGCGAAGAAGTGGCGACGGGTGAAGCGCATGGGCTTGTATCTCGCGAACGAAGGAGTGGCGTTGGTGCTTCATAGGCGGATGCCGCCCCCGCACGGTGCCCGCCGGCGGCTTTTTTGCGGCCAAAGCGAGATTGGACTTGGCGGCCGCGCGCACTATCTTGGCGGCCAATGACAAAACAGAACAAACCAAAGAACAAGCCCGCGCCGGGCATGCCGTCGCGGCAGCAGATCATCGATTTCATCACCTCGTCGGACCAGCCCGCCGGCAAGCGCGAGATCGCGCGGGCGTTCGCGCTGTCGGGGCAGGAGAAGATCGTGCTCAAGGCGCTGCTCAAGGACATGAGCGACGAGGGGCTGATCGACGTCGCGCCCGGCCGCGCGTTCCACAAGATGGGCGGCGTGCCAAAGGTGACGGTGCTGCGCATCGTCGAGGCGGATGGCGATACCGTGTGGGCGGTACCCGAGCGCTGGGAGGCCGAGGGCATCCCCGTGCCGCGGCTGCGTGTGCGCGAAAAGCGCGGGCCGGGCGGGGCGCTGGGCGTGGGCGACCGCATCCTCGCGCGCACCGAAGAGGCCGGAAAGGGCTGGATCGCGCACCCGATGAAGAAGCTCGCCAAGGGCGAGGAGGCGGTGCTGGGCGTCGTCAAGGAAGAGGGCGGGCGGCTCTATTTGCAGGGGCTCGACAAGAAGGAGCGCGCGAGCCCGGTGATTTCGGAGCGCAACGGCGCTGAGCCGGGCGATCTGGTGATGGCGGAGATCAGCGGAAAGGGGCCACGGCTGTTCGCCAAGGTCAGCGAAATCCTGGGCGACCCGTTCGCGCCGCGCAGCTTTTCGCTGATCGCGATCCACAAGCATGAGATTCCGAACGTGTTTTCGGAGGAGTTGCTGGCCGAGGCAGAGCGGGTGGCGAAGCAGCCGCTGGGTGAGGGAAGGGAGGATCTGAGCCATCTGCCGATCGTTGCGATTGATCCGGCCGATGCGCGCGACCATGACGATGCGGTGTGGGCGACGCCGGACGACGATCCGACCAACGAGGGCGGGTGGAAGGCGATCGTCGCGATTGCCGATGTCAGCTTTTACGTCCGCCCCGGATCGCTGCTCGACCGTGAGGCGCGCAAGCGGGGGAACAGCGTTTATTTCCCCGATCGCGTGGTGCCGATGCTGCCCGAGGTGCTGTCGGCGGATGTGTGTTCGCTGAAGGAAGGCGTCGAGCGCGCGGCGCTGGCGTGCCATATGCGGATTTCCGCGGATGGCGAGATCACGGACTGGCGGTTCAGCCGCGCGGTGGTGAAGCTGGCGGCGAATATCGCTTATGAGGATGCGCAGGCGGCGATTGATGGAGCGGCGGAGCATCCGCTGACCGATACGGCGCTGCGCCCGCTCTGGGACTGCTGGGCGGCGCTCAACAAGGCGCGGGCGAAGCGTGAGCCGTTGGACCTCGATCTGCCCGAGCGGCGGATCGTGCTCGACGAAAAGGGCCGCATCCTGTCGGTCGCGCCGCGCGAGCGGTTGGACGCGCACAAGCTGATCGAGGATTACATGATCGCGGCGAACGTCGCGGCGGCCAAGGCGCTGGAGAAGAAGAAGGCGCCGGTGATGTACCGCATCCATGAGCCGCCGAGCCGCGAGAAGCTGGTGGCGCTCAAGGACTATCTCAAGACACTCGATGTCGCCTTTGCGCTGGGGCAGGTGGTCAAGCCGGCGACGTTCAACCATGTGATCGCGCGGACCAAGGAGGCGGATTTCCACGCCGAGGTGATGACGCAGGTGCTGCGGACGCAGACCCAGGCCTATTACGGGCCGCAAAATGCCGGGCACTTTGGGCTGTCGCTAGGGAGCTACGCGCACTTCACCTCGCCGATCCGCCGCTATGCCGATCTGGTGGTCCACCGCGCGCTGACCGAGGCATTCAAGCTGGGGCCGGGGGGCGAACTGCCGTCGGACAAGGACATGGCGAAAACCGGCGAATTGATCAGCAAGCTCGAGCGCCGCGCGATGGAGGCGGAACGCGACACGATCGACCGCTATGTCGCCGCCTATCTCGCCGCGCATGTCGGCGAGGTGATGGAGGCGCGGATTACCGGGGTGCAGAGCTTCGGCTTTTTCGCGACGGTGGATGGCGTCGGGGGCGACGGGCTGGTCCCCGCGCGCGACCTGGGCCGCGAATATTTCCGCTATGACGAGGCCGGGCAGCGGCTGGTGGGCGAGGATACCGGAGCCGAGTTCGCGCTGGGTCAGCGGCTGGAGCTGAAGCTGGTCGAGGCGAATCCGGTGTCGGGCGCGCTGCGGTTCGAGCTGCCCGATGGCAAGGGCAGCGGATCGGGCGAGGATCGCCGCCGCAAGGGTGGGCCGCCGCGCCCGCTGCATCGGCGCGGGCGGCCGGCGAACATCCGGCATCAGGGAAAGAAGCGCTGATGGCGGTGGTCGAGTCGGTCCCGATCACCAAATTCGCGCGGGCGCGGCGGCGGATCGTCGATCATTTCTGCGCGCAACACGCGATCACGCCGCTCGACACGATCCTCTATGCGCCGCCCGAAGACCTCAAGCCGGTGTTCGACAAGATGATCGCGCAGCGGGTGATCCGGCGCGAGGGGCAGGGCTATTTCTGGCTCGACCTGCGCGCGCATGACGCGGTGATCGTGCACCAGCGGCGCAAATATGTGCCGGTGACGATCGTCGTCGCGGTGGTGCTCGCGATCGTCGCGATGGCTTTTTACACTGATGTGCCGATCGGTTCGATCGGCTAGCGTCAGCGCACCGTAAAGGTCAGCCCTGCATTGGCCTCCAGCCGTGCCTTCAACGGCTCGGCCATCAGCGCGCCCGCCGTCCACACGCCGCCTTCGCCCGCGACGTCGCGGATCAGGCAGAGCGCGGCCTCGGCGATCATCTTTGACGTCGAGCCATAGCCGGGGTCGCGGTCGCCGGTGACGGTGCAGGTGAGCGACTCGCCAGTCGGCATTTCGGCGATGAAGTCGATTTCGTAGAAGCCCGCCTCGCGCTCTTCCTTGGAAGGTCCTTCGCCCGGAGCTGGCCCCTTGTCGGCGTTCATCGGGTTCATCTTCGAGATCGCTTCGGCCGCCGCCTTGCCGATGTCGCCAAGCCCCGGCGCGACCATCATCTCGTCATAGCGGAAGTCGGTGCCATAGGGGTGGCCGGCGAGGAAGTTGGTGCGGTGGACGTTCTTGGTGTTGATCACCGCCATCACGAACGGCGCGACCCAGCCGCCGACCGCTTCGTCATATTCGGGCATCATCCCCTTGGGCTGGTCGGGGCCGGTGAAGCCGGGGGTGAGCGCGAAGGGATCGAGCAGCACCTTGAACACCGAAGGGTTCTTGGCCGCCGCGGCGGCGGTCGCCTTGCCGCTGGCGAAGGTGCCTCCGGAGAAGGTGCCCTGCATCTTGCGCACGCGACCCTTCACGCGCGGGGCGGGGCGGCCCCATTTGGCGATCGCAGCCTGCTCTGCGGTCCACACGCCCAGGTCGAAGGGGATTGAATCGAAGCCGCAGGACAGGACGATGCGCGCGCCGCTCGCCTTGGCCGCGTCCTGGTGGCGGGCGATGACATCGTGCATCCAGTTGGGCTCGCCGCACAGATCGACATAGGCTGTACCGGTCTCGACGCAGGCGGCGACGAGGTCGTTGCCATAGAGCTGATAGGGGCCGACCGTGGTGACGACGACAGTGGCGCGCGCGGTCAGAGCGCGCAGCGCGGCGGGGTCGTCGGCATTGGCGGTGAGCAGGGGTGTGTCGGTGGGGGCGCCGATCTCGTCGCGCACCGCCTGAAGCTTGGTCAGCGAGCGGCCTGCCATCGCCCATTTGAGCGATCCATCATTGTAACGCTGCGCGAGATATTCGGCGACGAGGCGACCGGTGAAGCCCGTTGCGCCATAGACGATCAGATCGAATTCGCGAGTCATGCTTCCCTCTCGGCGTTCTGTTGTCAGCTTTTGGCCGAGCGTACCGCACTTTCCAAAAATTGAAAGGCCGGGTCAGCGCTGGCGCCGCGCCGCCGCATGCGTTTCAGCGAGCGACAGCAGCATGTCCAGATCTTCGCGGCTGATATCGAAACTGTCGGGCAAATCGGCGAGTGCGCGGTCGATATCGTCGAGGTGCAGTCCGGCGGCGGCTGGCGGCATCGCGAGTGGCGCAGGCCGGTGGGGATAGCTGTGCGTCGACACGCGGTGGAACACCATCGCCAGCATGACCAGTGCGACAGAATTGAGCGCGACCGGGGAGAGGGCGAAGGCATAGCCCGCCGCATGAATGCTATCGCCACCAATTACCGCAGTCAGCGCGGCGGCACCACCCGGCGGGTGCAGGCAGCGACACAGCGACATGGCAAGGATGGCCAGCCCGACAGCAAGTCCCGCCGCGATCATGGGGTCGGCGACGTGCCGATACACAGCGATTCCGATCAGCGCAGAAATGGTGTTTCCGCCTATCACCGGCCAGGGCTGGGCCAGCGGACTGGCCGGCACGGCAAATATCAGCACGGCGGATGCCCCCATCGGTGCGACGATCAGCGGCAGGTCGGATGCGGTCAGTTCCAGTCCCGCACCGATGAACATGGTCAGCGAGATACAGATCGTCGCACCGAGGCAGGCGACCAACCGGTCGATTGGCCGCGCTCCCGCGAGGATCGGCTGGAACAGGCGAAATTGCATGTCGCAGCTTATCGCCAAGCCATTGCGCGGGCGAGCAGGGGATTTCTCTGCGGCGGGAAGCTCCAGCTATCTACGGGCTTGAAACCAGCCGTGCGCTTCCCGACTATCTAGGGCGCTTTAACGGAGACCCGCAAACTATGTCGCCCAACGGCGCTTCCGACCTTGGCCAGTTTCGCGTCCAGCGCCATTTTGCCGACCATCGCGCGATCTCGCCCGGGACTGCGATCGAATATGCGCCGGGCAAGGTTGAGCGGGCAGCATTCGATCGTTTGCGGGACGCTGGCGTGATCCGTGAGGCGCATCCGGCGCACTATTGGTTCGACCTCGATCGTATGGGGCAGGATCGCAGCGGCGCGCGCAACCCAAAGCTGAGGGTCGCGATCGCGCTCGGCAGCGTGCTTGCCTTCGCGGCCTGGTATCTCTCGCGCTAGGCGGTTTCGCTGAACTGCAGGCTGGCGAGGCGCGCATACAGCCCGCCCTTCGCCACCAGTTCGCCATGAGTGCCGGTTTCGACGATGCGTCCATCGTCCATCACGATGATCCGCTGCGCCGCGCGGACGGTGGCGAGGCGGTGGGCGATGACGAGCGTCGTGCGCCCCTGCATCAGATGGTCGAGCGCATCCTGCACCAGCCGCTCGCTTTCCGCATCCAGCGCGCTGGTGGCTTCGTCGAGCAACAGGATCGGCGCGTCACGCAGCAGTGCGCGGGCGATGGCGAGGCGTTGGCGCTGGCCGCCCGACAGGCGCGCGCCATCCTCGCCGAGGAAGGTGTCGAGGCCCTGCGGCAGCTCGCGGAGGAACTCGGCGGCGTTGGCGGCTTCGGCGGCCTGCCAGATTTGCTCCTCGGTCGCGTCCCAGCGGCCATAGCGGAGGTTGTCGCGCGCCGATGCGGCGAAGATCACCGTTTCCTGCGGCACCATTGCCATGCGCGCACGGACGGCACCCGGATCGGCCTTGGGCAGCGCGACGCCATCGACGCGCACTTCGCCTGCTTCGGGGTCGTAGAAGCGCTGGACGAGCTGGAACAGGGTGGACTTGCCCGCGCCTGACGGGCCGACCACGGCGACGGTCTCACCCGGGGCGACCGACAAGGTAAAGTCCTGCAAGGCCGAGACTTCGGGCCGGGTGGGATAGCGGAAGGTGACGTGGTCGAAATCGATCGCGCCCTGCGCCGGCTCGGGCAGCGCCACCGGGTTGGCCGGGGCGGCAATCTCCGGCTCCTCTGACAGCAACTCGGCAAGGCGCCCCGCCGCGCCCGATGCGCGGAGCAGGTCGCCATACACCTCGGTCAGCGCGCCGAACGCGCCGGTGACGAGGCCGGCGGTGATGACGAAGGCGGTGATCGACCCGCCCGAAATGCGCCCCTGTGCGACGCCATAGACCGCGTCCCACATGATCAGCGTGATCGCGGTGAACAGCGCGAAGATGACCAGCGCGGTCATCAGCGCGCGGGTCGCAAACCGCTTGCGCGCAGTCGAGAAGCCGCGATCGACCGCGTCCTGGAAGCGTGCGCTTTCGCGGTCCTCCTGCCCGAAGGCCTGAACGATTCGCATCGCGCCGAGCGTTTCTGAGGCGATCGATCCGATATCGGCGACGCGATCCTGGCTGGTGCGCGAAAAGCGGCGCACGCGCCCGCCAAGCCACATGATCGGCAGCACGATCACCGGGATGCCAACCAGCAGATAGGCGGCGATCTTGGGCGCGAGCACGAACAGGTACAGCGTGCCGCCGATCGCGATCAGCAGGTTGCGAAGTGCCACCGAGACGGTGGTGCCGACGATCTGCTCGACCACCGCGGTATCGGCGGTGAGGCGGCTGGCAATCTCTGACGGGCGGTTTTCCTCGAACCAGCGCGGGGGCAGGCGCAGCAAATTGCGGTGCACCGCAGCGCGCATGTCGGCGACCGTGCGCTCGCCGAGCCAGGAGACGAAGTAGAAGCGCATCGCGGTCGCGAAGGCCAGCACCACGACGACGAGCAGCAGCCCCTGGAAATAGCCACCGATCTGACTGGGGTCGGAATCGGGACCGAAGCCGTTGTCCACCACTTCCTTGAAGGTGCGCGGGATCCATAGGGTCGCGCCTGCGGCCAGCAGCAACGCGAGAATCGCCAGCGTCAGTTGCAGCGGATAGCGGCTGGTATAGCCCCAGACGATCGTCAGGCTCGACAGCTTGCGCGGCGGTTGCGCGGTCGGGGCAGGGGCGGGGGACGGTGCGGGCTCGGCCATGCAGCCGCCTAGCCCGAAGCCGTCTGCAAGGGAACAGGCTTCGCGGATCGAAAATCCGGTACGCCGCGTTTGCACTGCAGCATAGGCCCGCTATAAAGTCTGTGAGACCGTTGTCATTGCCCCGCCGGGGCGGGGATGTTGATTGCCGATGTTGTATAATGCTTATGAACTTCAGCGCTCGATGCTGGCCGGCGCGAGCGCGCTGGCAAATTTCAGCGCAGGACTGCTCAACAACCCCGCCAATCCGTTTGCCTATTTCGGCGGCGGCCCGATCCTCGCCTCTGCTCTAGAGGTGTTCGCCCATGCGTCGGCACCGCGCGGCAAGCCTGAATTCGGGCTGGATTTCACCGAAATCGACGGCAAGCAGGTCGCGGTGCATGAAGAGATCGTGCTGCGCAAACCGTTCGGGCAGCTCAAGCGCTTCGTGCGTGAAGGCGTGGAGGGCGGTCCCAAGCTGCTGATCGTCGCGCCGATGAGCGGGCATTTCGCGACGCTGCTGCGCGGTACGGTGCAGCGGATGCTGCCGGTCGCGGACGTCTACATCACCGATTGGCGCGATGCGCGGCAGGTGCCGCTGAGCGATGGGCGCTTCGATCTCGACGACTATGTCGATTATCTGGTCGAGTTTCTCGCCACGATCGGTGCGGAGGGAGATGCGCGCCCGCATGTGCTCGCGGTGTGCCAGCCCTCGGTCCCGGCCTATGCTGCGGTCGCGCTGATGAACGCCGACAAGCATCCCCATACGCCGCGCACGCTGACGATGATGGGCGGGCCGATCGACACGCGTGAGGCGCCGACCGCGGTCAACACGCTGGCGACCGAGCGGCCGCATAGTTGGTTCAAGCAGAATGTGATCGCGACCGTCCCCGGCACCTATCCGGGCGCCGGGCGGACCGTCTATCCGGGCTTCCTCCAGCTCGCCGGGTTCATGACGATGAACCTGGGCAATCACATGAATTCGCACTGGGAGATGTTCAAGCATCTGGTGAAGGGCGACGGCGAGAGCGCGGATTCGACCATGCGTTTCTATGACGAATATCGCTCGGTCTGCGACATGACGTCGGAATTCTACCTGCAGACGATCGACGTGGTGTTCCAGTCGCACGCGCTGCCCAAGGGTGAGATGATGCACCGCGGTCGCCGGGTCGATCCCGCCGCGATCACCGACACCGCGATCCTCGCGATCGAGGGTGAGAAGGACGATATCTCAGGCCTCGGCCAGACCAAGGCGGCGCTGACCATCGCGACCAAGCTTCCCGCGAAGATGAAGAAGTATCACATGGCCGAGGATGTCGGCCATTACGGCATCTTCAACGGCAGCAAATGGCGCAACCGCATCGCGCCGGTGCTGGAAGAGTGGATCGCGACGCACAGCTGAGCGGGCGGGATCCGGTTCAGTCGTAGCCCAGCATCAGGAACTCATAGACGACGAACGCGATCAGCGCCCATAGCGCGATCACGATGGCGATGCCCCATTTGCTGACCGGGCGCTGCGACGCGGCCTCGGCAGTTGCGCGGTGTTCCGCCATCAGTCCGGCGGGAACCAGCTTCTCGAACAGCCACACGCCCGCCGGGATCAGGAGGGCGTCATCGACCAGCCCCAGCACCGGAATGAAGTCGGGGATGAGGTCGATCGGCGAGAGCGCATAGGCGGCGACCAGCACCCCGACCAGCTTGGCGAACAGCGGCGTGCGCGGATCGCGGACGGCGAGCCACACGGCATGCGCCTCGACACGGATGCGGTGGGTGAAGGACTGTCGGTTCGCCATGTCGTTGCGATGTGGCAGCCGCTGCGCGGCGTCAAGCGACACAGATTTTAGCCCACCACCATGTCGGTACGAAAAAAGCCGGCGGATTGCTCCGCCGGCTTCTGGTTAGTCAGTTCTGGGCCGCCTTACAGAACCTCGA
This sequence comes from uncultured Alphaproteobacteria bacterium, assembly GCA_942493255.1. Taxonomy (GTDB): domain Bacteria; phylum Pseudomonadota; class Alphaproteobacteria; order Sphingomonadales; family Sphingomonadaceae; genus Sphingomonas. Next base: position 1,437,364 of record OW818683.1, read on the forward strand.
ACAGCCCCGCCGCGCCCATGCCGCCGCCGACGCACATCGTCACGACGACGTACTTCGCCCCGCGACGCTTGCCTTCGATCAGCGCGTGGCCGGTGCAGCGGGCGCCGGTCATGCCATAGGGATGGCCGATCGAGATCGAGCCGCCATTGACGTTGAGCAGCTCGTCCGGGATGCCGAGCTTGTCGCGGCAGTACAGCACCTGCACCGCGAACGCCTCATTCAGCTCCCACAGGCCGATATCATCCATCTTCAGGTTGAAGCGGTCGAGCAGAGCGGGGATCGCGTAGACCGGGCCGATGCCCATTTCGTCGGGCTTGGTGCCCGCGACCGCCATGCCAACATAGCGGCCGAGCGGGGTGAGGCCGCGCTTCTCGGCGAGCTTTTCCTCCATCAGCACGCTGGCCGATGAACCGTCCGACAGCTGCGAGGCGTTGCCGGCGGTGACAGTGCCGTTCGGGACGACCGGCTGGAGCGACCGGAGGCCCTCCAGCGTGGTCTCGGGGCGGTTGCCCTCGTCCTTGGTCAGCGTCACTTCCTTTTGGGTGACTTCCTTGGTCTCCTTGTTGACGATGTTCATCGTCGCGGTGACCGGGATGATCTCGTCGTCGAACTTGCCCGCGGCCTGGGCGGCGGCAGTGCGCTGCTGCGACTGGAAGCCGTACTCGTCCTGAACTTCGCGGCTGATGCCATAGCGCGCGGCGACCACTTCGGCGGTCTGCAGCATCGGCATGTACACATCCTTGTGCATCGCCAGCAGCTCGGGGTCCATCGCGACGCGCATCTGCGGGGTCTGGACCAGGCTGATGCTTTCGACGCCGCCGCCGATGGTGATGTCCATGTTGTCCACGATGATCTGCTTGGCGGCGGTGGCGATCGCCATCAGGCCGCTGGCGCACTGGCGGTCGACCGACATGCCCGACACGCTGGTCGGCAGCCCGGCGCGCAGCAGCGCCTGACGCGCGATATTGCCGGCCTGATGCCCCTGCTGGAGCGCGGCGCCGAGGATCACGTCCTGAACTTCGGCGCCGTCGATCCCGGCGCGGGCGACTGCGGCCTCGATCGAACGGGCGGCGAGCGTCTGCGACGGAAGCGCGTTGAACGCGCCGCGATAGGCGCGGCCGATCGGAGTGCGGGCAGTGGAAATGATGACGGCAGAACGCATGCGGACGGTCCCTTCGGTTTTATTGTCTATACAAAAAGCTGGCTGATCCATTCGGCGACCAAAGCGGGCTTGTCCTGCCCCTCGATCTCGATGGTGAATTCGACGGTCTGCTGCCACTGGCCGGCACGCTTCTCGACCAGTTCGAGCGTCTTGAAGCGGCCGCGAACGCGGCTGCCCGAGCGTACCGGGGTGAGGAAACGTACCTTGTTGCCGCCATAGTTGACGCCCATTTTCAGGCCCTCGATCCGGGGCTGGGGCGTCTTCTGGCTGAGCAGCGGCATCAGCGACAAGGTGAGGAAGCCGTGCGCGATGGTGCCGCCGAACGGCGTCATCGCGGCCTTGGCGGGATCGACATGGATAAACTGGTGATCGCCGGTCGCCTCGGCGAACTTGTCGATCATCTCCTGCGAAACGGTGACCCAGTCCGACACGCGCTCCTCGCCTGCCTGCGCTGCAAGCTGCTGGATGGTGACGCTGTCCTGCGTGTCGGTATCGGCCATGACAAATCCCTGCGGCAAGCCCTTAGCCGCATCTAGGGGCAAGCGCGGCGCGGGGCAAGTGGGGCCTACTGGAAATGCGAAATCCCCGACTTCCGTAAGGGAAGCCGGGGAGGTTACGCCAAACCCGATCTTCTAAAAAGACATTGAGCGCGCCGAATCAGCGTTCGCCGTCTTCCTTGTCCACGCGTCGCACCGGCTGGACGTCGGGATAGGGCATGATCAGCTTTCCGCTGGGGTCGGCGGTGTAGGTGGTCTGGGTGGGGTAGGGGATCGAGATGCCTTCCGCAGCGAAGCGACGCAGGATGCCGATGATCACCTTGTCCCGCACCTTGTGCGCGGTCGGCCAGTCGTCGCCGGGAATGTCGAACCACAGGAAGAAGTCGACCGAGCTTGCGCCCAGCGCTTCGAAGCTCGCCCGAGCGACGGTGCCGCCTGCCTCTTCGACGATGCCGGTCAGAATTTCGGGAAGGGCCTCGAGCTGCTCTGGCGGGGTTTCATAGGCGACGCCAACCGGCAGCTTGATGCGGATATGGTCGCGGTTGGAGATGTTCTGGATCTCCTTGTCAAGCAGCTGCTTGTTGGCGATGATCCGCACTTCGCCGTCGAACGAGCGCACGCGGGTCGACTTGAGGCCGATCTCTTCGACCACGCCGACGGTCTGGTCGTAGGTGACCTTGTCGCCCCGGCGGAACGGCTTGTCGAAGATGATCGCGAGTGCGGCGAACAGGTCGGCGAAAATGCCCTGCGCCGCAAGACCGATGGCGATGCCGCCGACGCCAAGACCCGCGACAAGGCCGGTGACATTGACGCCAAGATTGTCGAGCACCACCACCAACGCGATCGCGAACAGCGCGACGGTGACCAGCAGGCGGATCAGGCCGAGCGCGGAAAGCAGCGCCTCACCATGGTAATTCTCGGCCGCCGTCTTGCGCTCGATTGCGCCGAGAATGACCTCGCGCGCCCAGATCGCCGCCTGGAACACCGCAGCGACGGTGAACAGAAAATCGATCGTCTTGGCGAGCATCTCCGGCGGCATGGCATAGCCGGACACCAGCTTGGCAGACGTCATGATAATGAAGAAATTGCCGGTCCGCGACACCGCGCGGCCGATGATCGTGCCCCAGCCGGCCGGCCCGACCGACCGATCGCACAGCTTCATCCCCCAGCGCCGCAATCCGTGCAGCGCGAAGAAGATGCCTGCGGCAATCGCGGCGGCGATCAGGATCTGAAGCCAGTGGGTCTGGAACCACCATACGGCGTCCGTGAAGAAGGCGCGGGTCTGCGCCTCCAGCGCGTCGCTGGTGTTAGAGGCGGCGTCCTGCGCAGCGGCAGTCGTGTTGGCAACGGTCATGTTTGGAGTCTTGTCCTTCAGGCGGCTTTGGCGGTGATCCCGCCAGTCTCGAGAAAGGCGATCAGCCCCCGCTCGGCGCGGGACAGGTAGCGCGTGGTACGCGGGAGCGCGAGGGCGTCGCGGAATGCGACCTGAGCATCGCGGTCGCGGGCGAGTTCGATCAGGTCGGGGTGGACATAGGATTTGCGCGCGATCGCCGGGGTATTGCCCAATGCGGCTGTCACCGGCTCCAGCAAGGTCTTCAGCCCGACATGGGACTCGGCGGTGGCGAGTGTATCGAACGCGATCACGCTCGCGCCCCACGTGCGGAAATGCTTGGCGGTGAAATCGTCGCCCATCGCGTCACGGATATAGGCGTTGACGTCGCTCGACGTCACCGGATGCGCCACACCGGCATCGTCGAGCCAGCCGAACAGATGCTGGCCGGGCAGGTCCTGGCATTTCTTGACGAAGCCGATCAGGCTGCCGTCTGTAATCCGCAGGACGCGGGTCCGGCCGGATTTGGCACGGTATTGCAGCTTGAGGCTGCGCCCTTCCAGCTTGGCATGGCGGCGGCGCAGCGTCGTCGCGCCGAAGCTCTTGTTCGCCTTGGCATAGCCCTCATTCCCGACGCGGACATGGCCTAGATCAAGCAGGCGGACGACGGCGGCGACCGCGCGGTCACGGGTCAGCGCGCGCTTGCGCAGATCGACTTCGATCTTGGCGCGCAGGCGGGAAAGGCGTTGGCCGAAGCTGGCGCAGCGGTCGTACTTCGCCGCATCTTGCGCGGCGCGGAAATCGGGGTGGTAGCGATATTGCTTGCGCCCCCGGGCATCGATCCCGGTCGCCTGCAAATGGCCATCGGCGTGCGGGCAATACCATGCGTCTATATACGCCGGGGGCAGGGCGATGGCGTTCAGCCGGTCGATCTCGTCGCGATCGGTGATGCGCTTGCCGTCCGCATCCCAATAGCCCCATCCGCCGCGCACCGCCCGTCGGGTGATGCCGGGTGATCCATCGTCGCAATATTGCAATTTGCCGCTCATTTCGCCCTCGCCATGGCGGATCAATGCGCATCCCGCCGCATCGTTCCGGAACCGCGCCGCGGCTGACCTGTTGAGGGGGCAACCCCATGAGGAGATAGAATGATGACCGAGCTTTCCCAGGCACGCGTGCTGATGATCGCAACCGACGGGTTCGAGGATTCCGAACTGATGAAGCCGCGCCAGGCACTGCTCGACGCGGGCGTTCAGGTGACGCTGGCGTCGCTGAAGATGGACCCCATCACGGGCGAGAGTTGTGGCGAGAAGGGCGAGAGCATCACGCCCGACACGCTGGTCACCGAAGTGGATAGCGAGGACTTCGACGCGCTGGTGCTGCCGGGCGGCGTCCACAATCCCGACACGCTGCGGATGGACGATACCACCATCGGGCTCATCCAGGAGTTTTTCGATGACGGGAAGACCGTCGCCGCGATCTGCCACGCGCCATGGCTGCTGATCGAAGCCGACATCGTCGACGGCAAGCGCGCGACGAGCTGGCCGAGCCTGCGCACCGATCTGGAGAATGCCGGTGCGACGGTGGTGGATGAAGAGGTCGTCGTGGACGGCAATCTGATCACCAGCCGCAATCCCGACGACATCCCCGCGTTCATCGAAGCGATCAAGGCGGCGTTGACCAAAGAGACTGCGGACGCGTGACCCGATCAAGCCCCTCCCGCGCACGGGAGGGGCTTTTTAACGTTCGACGCGCATATCTTCCGGCACATCGCCGGAGTCCTTCCCATGCGCCTTCTCGCCCTTGCCGCTGCCTTGCTCTCCACGACCGCTCCCGCGCTGCCGCAGCGGCAGGATGCGCCATTCACGATCGAGGAGACCCGTCAGTCCTTCTCGAGCCTGCAGGAAGCGGTAACGGCGATCGGCGAACGCCGCGGTACAATCCGCATCGCGCCGGGCCGCTATACCGAGTGCGCGGTGCAGGAGGCCGGAGACATTACCTACGTCGCACAGGTGCCTGGCAAGTCGGTGTTCGACCGAGCGATCTGTGAGGGCAAGGCGACGCTGGTCCTGCGTGGGCGCGGCGCGAAGGTGGACGGCATCGTCTTCATGCGCACGCTGGTCGAGGACGGGAATGGCGCCGGCATCCGGCTTGAGACGGGCAACCTCCACGTCACCAACGCAATGTTCATCGACGGCCAGTGCGGCATTCTGACCGCCAGCGATCCGCGCGGGAGCATCATTGTCGAGCGCTCGACCTTCGCTGGCCTGGGCAAGGACCCGACCGGCAATGGCGCGCATGCCATCTATGTCGGCAATTACGGCAGCCTGAAGGTCGTTGAATCGCGGTTCGAGCGCGGCACTGGCGGGCATTATGTGAAGGTGCGCGCACCGCGGGTCGAAATCCTCAACTCCAGCTTCGACGACAGCCTTGGCCGCAACACCAATTACGCGATCGACCTGTCGAACGGCGCATCGGGCCGCATCGCAGGCAATGCGTTCGAGCAGGGGCCGGCGAAGGACAATTACGGCACCATGATCGCGGTTGCGCCCGAGGGCGTGAAGCACAGTTCCGCCGGGCTGGTGATCGAGGGCAACAAGGCGTGGCTGTCGCCCGGGTTCAAGGACTCGACGACGTTCGTGGGCAACTGGTCGCGGGATGCCGTGACGGTGCGCGATAATGATCTGGCGGATCGGATCGCGGTGATGGCGCGACGTTAGGTCTGTTTAGCGCCCGCAGACCATCCGGAACGCGGGATCCTTTGCGGGGTTCGGGATCTTCTGGCGCGGGCGTTTCGCGACCGGGAACACGCGTTCACGCACGAGCTTGCCGCGTGCGAGCAGGCGCTGGCCGCGCAATTCGGTGACCCCAGCGGCGCAGTCCATCGCGACCGTGCCGATGATCGTTCCCTCCATGCCGAGCGCAGTGGTGCGGGTCCGGAAGACGCGCCATTTGCCCTCACGCTTGATCCCCGCGGTGTCGATCGACAGCGAGGCATTGGCGGCGCCGGGGACCGGCTTCCAGCTCTGCGCGGCGGCGGGGAGGGCGAGGGCGATGACGCCAAGGGCCAGGGCGACGCGGATCATTTCAGTGGCTTTCCGTCGCATACGAAGTCGATCAGTTTACGCATAAACGCGTCATCGGGATCGACTGGTTCGCGGTTTTCCGGCGCGATGTCTGTCGCCTTGCCCGACTTCGCCTCGGTCAGGCGGATCATCACTGCCTGACGCGTCGTGCAGGAGACCGACAGGTCGATGTAAACGTCGCTGGTCGCCGGGGTTTCGGCGGTGTCGAGCAGGCGGATCACCTTCTCTCCGCCCTCATCCTTCACGCTGGTCGGATCGACGAAGACCGGCGCCTGCCCCTTGGTCTCGAATTTGACCCATGGCGCTCCCGGATCGCGGTCGAGGCAAAGCCCGGCCGCGAACAACGGGAGTGCCATGCAGATCATGCCGCGAGCTTGCGCAGCACGTACTGAAGGATGCCGCCGTTGAGGAAATACTCCAGCTCATTGACGGTATCGATGCGGCAGCGGGTCAGGAAGGTTTCGGTGCTGCCGTCGGCGCGGGTGAGCTTGACCCCGACCTCCTGACGCGGGCGCAGGCCCGAAACGCCGGTGATGGTGAAGGTCTCGTCGCCCTTCAGGCCGAGCGTCTCGCGGGTCACGCCCTCAGCGAACTGGAGCGGGAGGACGCCCATGCCGACGAGGTTCGAGCGGTGGATACGCTCGAAGCTTTCGACGATAACCGCCCGGACGCCAAGGAGGTTGGTGCCCTTTGCCGCCCAGTCGCGCGACGACCCGGTGCCATATTCCTTGCCGCCGATGACGACCAGCGGGGTGCCGTCAGCCTTGTGGCGCATCGCCGCGTCGTAGATCGGCATGACTTCGCCGTGATAGCTGGTCATTCCGCCTTCGACACCGTCAAGCATCTGATTTTTAATGCGGATATTGGCGAAGGTGCCGCGCATCATGACTTCGTGATGGCCGCGGCGGGCGCCGTAGCTGTTGAAGTCTGCGCGGGAAACCTGGTGTTCCATCAACCACTTACCCGCTGGGCTGTCGGCCTTGATCGAGCCTGCGGGGGAGATGTGGTCGGTGGTGATCGAATCGCCGAAGATCGCCAGCGGCTTGGCCTCGATGATGTCCATCACCGGCGCCGGCGTCATCGTAAGCCCCTCAAAATACGGGGGATTTGCGACGTAGGTCGAGCCGGCGCGCCAGCTGTAGGTGGCGGTGCCGGTGACGTCGATGGCTTGCCAGCGGGCGTCGCCGGTAAAGACGGTCGAATATCTTGAAACGAACATGTCGCGGCTGATCGCGCCGTCGATGACCGAGCGGATTTCGTCATTCGAAGGCCAGATGTCCTTCAAATACACCGGCGCGCCGTCCGAGCCTGTGCCGATCGGCGTCGCGATGAAATCCTGAACCACGGTGCCCTTGAGCGCATAGGCGACGACCAGCGGCGGCGAGGCGAGGAAGTTGGCGCGGACATCGGCCGACACGCGGCCTTCAAAGTTGCGGTTGCCCGACAGGACCGACGCGGCGACGATGTCGTGGGCGTTGATCGCCTTGCTGATCGGCTCGGCCAAAGGCCCCGAGTTGCCGATGCAGGTGGTGCAGCCATAGCCGACGAGGTTGAAGCCGACCTGGTTCAGATAGGTCTGAAGCCCGGCCTTCTCCAGATAGTCGGTCACGACCTGCGAGCCGGGGGCGAGCGAGGTCTTGACCCATGGCTTGGGCTTCAGGCCCTTTTCGACCGCCTTCTTGGCGACGAGGCCGGCGGCGACGAGGACGTCGGGGTTCGAGGTGTTGGTGCAGCTGGTGATCGCGGCGATGACGACGTCGCCGTCGCCGATGTCGTGGTCGCGGCCTTCGACCGGTACGCGGACGGCGTGGTCCTTGTGATAGACCTTGCTGAGATCGTTGTTGAACACGTCGTCGACCGAGCCGAGCAGCACCTTGTCCTGCGGGCGCTTGGGGCCGGCGAGCGAGGGCTGGACGGTGTCGAGGTCGAGTTCGAGCACGTCGGTGAACACCGGCTCAAGATCCGGGTCGATCCAGAAGCCCTGTGCCTTCGCATAAGCCTCGACCAGCGCGACATTCTCGTCGCTGCGGCCGGTGAGGCGCATGTAATCGAGCGTCTTGTCGTCGATGCCGAAGAAGCCGCAGGTCGCGCCATATTCGGGCGCCATGTTGGCGAGCGTCGCGCGATCGGCGAGGCTGAGCGAGCCGAGGCCCGGGCCGAAATATTCGACGAAGCGGCCGACCACGCCCTTGGCGCGGAGCATCTGGGTGCAGGTCAGCACCAGATCGGTCGCGGTGATCCCTTCACGCAGCTTGCCGGTGAACTTGAAGCCGACGACTTCGGGGATCAGCATTGAGACCGGCTGGCCGAGCATCGCGGCCTCCGCCTCGATCCCGCCGACGCCCCAGCCGAGCACGCCCAGGCCGTTGATCATCGTGGTGTGGCTGTCGGTGCCGACGCAGGTGTCGGGATAGGCGACCAGATCGCCATCGGGGGTGGTCGAGGACCACACCGCCTGCGCGATATTTTCAAGGTTCACCTGATGGCAGATGCCGGTGCCGGGAGGGACGACCTTGAAATTGTCGAGCGACTTGCTGCCCCACTTGAGGAAGTCATAGCGCTCCATGTTGCGCTGATATTCCAGCTCGACATTCTCTTCGAACGCCTTGGGCGTGCCGAATTCGTCGACCATGACCGAATGGTCGATGACAAGGTGGACGGGCACCTGAGGATTGATCTTCGACGCGTCCGCGCCGAGCGCGTTCATCGCGTCGCGCATCGCGGCCAGATCGACCACGCAGGGGACGCCGGTGAAATCCTGCATCAGCACGCGGGCGGGGCGATACTGGATCTCACGCTCGGGCGCGCGCGGGTTGTTCTGCCAGTCGACGATCGCCTGGGCATCATCGGTGCTGACGGTCACGCCGTCTTCGAAGCGGAGCATATTCTCCAGCAGCACCTTCATGCTGAAGGGCAGGCGGCTGACGTCGCCGAGCTTCTCGGCCGCCTTGGCAAAGCTGTAATAGGAATAGCTCTTGCCGCCGACGGTGAGCGTGTCGCGCGTCCCGAGGCTGTCCTGGCCGATGGCTGTCATGTGCGGGGTCCCTTTCCCTGTCCTGTTGACGCCGGGCGTCACGGGGAAGCGGCAACATGCCGCACGAGCGCGCCGGTGTGCGAATGCGAAGATTCGCGTGGCCGATAGCAGGGAGGGGGCGTGGGGGGAAGGGGAGGGGGTGTGGGGTGGGGGTGGGGATTTTGTTGGGGGGGAGGCCGGTCGAGCGATGTAGTTGGAGCTTCGATGTCTCACAGGGCAGGTCCGCCGCATTAATAGCAGCCTGAGGCGGCCCTTTGGGGGAGGGGCACCAGGCTGCAAAGATGCGCAATTGGCACCGGCTGGCAACGGTGCTGCTGCAAGCACATTCGAGCTATCCTCGGCAACGGTGAAGTGTTGCTCGCTGTAGACCCTGAACTAGTTCGGATAGATCGCTTTCATTCGGACCCAAAGTCGGGAGCTTGCGACTGTGTTTAAGCGCCGTATGCTGCAGCGAGACTAGCAGTGGGGCGGTAATGGCAAAGCGACAGCGCACTAATCAGGTAACGGCATCGTTCCATACGTTGGTAAAGCGGAAGCGGGGCGAGCCCGATGGCGAAGAGCTAGGGTTCACCCAAGAAGAATTTGCCAAGCTGAGTGCTCGGCTCCGGGATGTAACCCCGATCGATTTTAACGACGAGAATGAAATACGACGCATAAAGCAAGGGGATATAATCCCCCTATTGCGATTCACAGATATAAGTCCCGTTAGAATTTTTGGACGATTCGAGGGAGCTTATTACGGTCAAGAGTACCGAAATACGAAAGTTGGTACAATTGACGCTGATAGCTTGAACCTGAGAACCTTCCATTATATAATAGATCATCGACGGGATGGCCGTATCGTAATTGGTTGTCAGTATCTTGGCAACTATGGAGATTATGAGGGTCTGAGCTACTTTGTTACAAAGGTATTGCAGTCGAACGCATTTGTAGTGAGGTCTAAGTCATTCACCAGTCTGCGTCATGAGTTGGGGAGTGGCACTCCGATTGAGCTGAAGGTGTCGCTTCGTCGGTCGGGTAAAAGACTTGGAAGCAGAAGCCTTTTTTCGAGGACCGGCATTTTTGCAGTAAAGGCTTCGGAATACGGTGAGGATTTCGAGCGTGACGTTAAGAATCTGGTGCCCCATGTCAAAGGATCGCTAGAAGCGCGCAAGGCTGCTCTTGCTGCTATCGTATCTCAGGGCGACATGATGGCGATAGACGAAGAGGATATCGCTGGCTGCACAGTCTTAATGCGTCAAGACCGCCATCAGTACACCGTTTATCTCTTGGGCGATAATAACATATCCACTAGATTTCCACTGTCGGTGCCGGTTCCTCCAAACGGTCTTATAGATTATGAATCAGTTCAGCATGAGATCGTGCGCATATTGGACGATGTTGTTACTCCTGGGCTAAGGATATGATTAATTCGAAGATGTGGGTAGTAGTGCGCGATAACTATGCAACGTATCGCGATATTCAATTCGATATCCCGGAAAGGCACCGAGTGAGATTATTCGGTCAGGTGCTGGCGGCTATAGTTATTTCCCTGTTTGCAAAAAATCTCAGCGACGACTCGATTGCGGTGCTAGTTACCGCGCTGTCAATCTTAATTGGCTTCGCCTTTGCGGCTATGTTTCCGATAGCGCTTGAAAGTGTAGCTGGACTTCCAAAGCCTGTTTATGCAGAGGACAGCGATGATATAAGAGTTATTAGACAACTTGCAGTGTATTTTCGTTTCAACGTTTCGTATTTCATACCGTTGACCTTGTTGTGTGTATCTACTCTTCTCGTACAGATGCTAGAATTTGATACCCCTGGATTATTAGTACCGCTATTGGATAAAGTGCGACATTCAATCGATGAAAGTTGGCATTATGTAATTGGATTTCGAAGCGTAGTTTCGACTTTGATATTCGCGATGTCGATGCTGCTGTTGCAGGAATCCTGCTACACTTTTTATCGAATGTGTTTCAATGCGCTGGCCTTGTTAAGAATTAAGGAGGAGTATATATCTAGTAGGCATGATGTATAGCTTAATGTAATTATGTGTACTCTTTGACTGAGTAGGTGCAGTAGACGCTCCCCGTCACAATCTCGTCACAGCGTAGCAATTGCGGTAAGCGCTTCACCCGCACACTGGTCTTTGAGCGATTAGGAAGTCGCTGATTTCCAAGCGCGAGGCTAAACTGCGGTGATGGCGGTTGCCTTGACATACTAGAGGTTACATTCGAATCTGGATGTCGGCTTTGCGGCTTATCGAACCGAAGCTGCCAGTCGGGAATCAGCCCACGTACCGCCATCAACATTTATCCGCGGTACCATGGATCTCCCCATGACCCCGCGGACGCCCTCCCACACGTCTGTTCCCAGAATGTTCTTTCCTACAAGCCCCGTCGCGTATAACTGGGTCCCCCTCAACGTGATGGACGGGGCGGGGGATGATCAAGCAACCTTATATGCGCTGGACGCAGGATACCGAGACGGCGTTTCTGCTGGCGCTCAAGGCGACGGGGACGGTGCGGGCGGCGGCGGATGCGGTCGGGCGGTGTGTCGGGTCGGCCTATAAACGGCGGCAGCGGCGGCCGGAGTTTCGCGAACGCTGGGACGCGATGGTGGCGGAGTGGCAGGCGCAATGGATCGAGCTGCGCGGGACCAAGGTCGCGGAGACTGCGCCGCGCGAACGCTGGGACGGGTGGTCGGACGTGCGGCGGCGGGCGTTTCTGCGCGCGCTGGCCGAGACGGGCGAACTTGCCGAAGCGGCGCAGCGGGTGGGGATGTCGCGCAGTACGGTGACGCGGCTGAAGGCGCGCTCACCCGAATTTGCGGCGGCGTGCGATGCGGCGCTGGCGCGGGCGCTGCCGTGCCTGGAGCAGGTGGCGTGGGAGCGCGCCGTCGAGGGCTGGGACGAGCCGATCGTCCATGGCGGCAAGGTGACGGGGACGCGGCGGCGTTATTCGGAGACGCTGCTGCGCACGCTGCTGGTGCGCGAACAGGCGGCGCGGCAGGCGGAGCGGGTGGCGGCGGCGAAGGCTGGGGCGGTGCCGGACTATGCCGCGCCGGACGAGACCGATGCGGCGTTGCTGAAGGCGCTGGACCGGATCGCGCAGGGGCGGCGGCGTGAGGCGGTGGTGCGGGCCGATGCGTGGCAGGAGTATGAGCGCGCGGTGATTGCGGGGGAGCGACCGGGGCTGGTGCCGGATCGCTGATGGCTCGGCGGGCGGCTGCTCCAAGCCCTGATCCGTGGCCAGTCTTGCGACGAAGCGGGGTGATTGCAGGGGAACAGGCGGCGTCGCGCCTTGTTCTGTCTGCATCAACGAGGAGCCCTGCAATGCCTGACACCCTCGACCCGGCGGACGACGCGCCGCTGACGACGTCGAAACACCCAGGCGAAGCGGTGGACGCCGCGATCCGGACCGAGATCGACAAGCCCGCTCAGGGTGGTGCCGATACGCTGATCGGCCGGACGGTGACGATCAACCGGCCGCGCGAAGAGCTGTTCGCCTATTGGCGCGACTTTACCCGGCTGGCGTCGTTCATGGACAATATCGAGCGGGTCGACGTGCTCGACCGCAGCCGATCGCACTGGGTGGTCAAGGCGCCCGGCGGCAGGACCGTCGAATGGGACGCGCGGATCACCGAAGAGCGCGAGAATGAGTTCATCGCCTGGACTTCGGAGGATGGCGCGGACGTTCCCAATAGCGGCCGCGTCGACTTTCGCGACGCACAGGGCGGGCGCGGGACGGTGGTGACCGCGACGATCCTGTACGACCCGCCCGGCGGGCTGATCGGCAAGGTCATCGCCAAGATGTTCCAGCGCGAACCCGCGATCCAGGCGCGCCGCGACCTGCGCCGCTTCAAGCAACTGATGGAAACCGGCGAAATCGCCACGGGCGCGCGCAACCGCCGCCTGTTTGAGGAAGGAAAGAACTGATGCGCGCTCTGGTCTGGCACGGAAAGCATGATGTGCGCGTCGATACGGTCGACGATCCCGAAATCCTCAATCCGCGCGATGCGATCATCAAGATCACCTCGACCGCGATCTGCGGGTCCGACCTGCATCTGTACGACGGCTATATTCCGACGATGCAGAAGGGCGACATCCTGGGCCATGAGTTCATGGGCGAGGTGGTCGAGACGGGCGCTGGATCGACGCTGAAAAAAGGGCAGCGGGTGGTGGTGCCGTTTACGATCTCGTGCGGGTCGTGCTTCCACTGCGGCAAGCATCAATATTCGGCGTGCGACAATGCGCTGCCGGCCGACAATCAGGACATCGGGCAGGAGCTGTACGGGCAGCCGATGGCGGGGCTGTTCGGATATAGCCATCTGACCGGCGGCTATTCGGGCGGACAGGCGGAATATGTGCGCGTACCGTTCAGCGACGTCGGGCCGCTGGTGATCCCGGACGGGGTCGAGGATGAGAAGGTGCTGTTCCTGTCGGACATCCTGCCCACCGGCTGGATGGCGGCGGAGAATGCCGATATCGAGCCCGGCGATACGGTCGCCGTGTGGGGCTGTGGCCCGGTTGGGCTGTTCGCGGTGCAGTCGGCGTTTCTGATGGGCGCCGAGCGCGTGATCGCGATCGATCACTTCCCGCGCCGGCTGGAACTCGCGCGCAAGTTCGGCGCGGAGACGATCAATTTCGAGGAGACCAGCACCTATGAGGCGTTGCTGGAGATGACCGGCGGGATCGGGCCGGACGCGTGCATCGACAGCGTCGGGCTGGAGGCGCATGGCTTCTTCGTCGACAACATCATCGACCAGATCAAGGCGTCGACCTTCCTGGGCACCGATCGCATCCATTCGATCCGGCAGGCGATTTTGGCGTGCCGCAAGGGCGGGCGGGTGTCGATGCCTGCGGTCTATGGCGGGTTCGTCGACAAATTCCCGCTCGGCGCGTTCATGGAAAAGGGGCTGACGCTCAAGACCGGGCAGACGCACGTGCAGCATTACATGCCCGCGCTGCTGAACGCGGTGATGGAGGACAAGGTCGATACGACCTTCCTGATCAGCCACACGCTGCCGCTGGGACAGGCGCCCGATGGCTACAAGATGTTCCATGACAACCAGAATGAAGTGACCAAGGTCGTGCTGAAGCCCGGCATGGCGATGGCGGCGGAGTGAGCGATATGGCGAACAAACTGGCGATCGTGACCGGTGCCTCGACCGGCATCGGGTTCGAACTCGCGACGATCGCGGCGAAGCAGGGCTATGACCTGATCGTGGTGGCGAACGAGGCGCTGATCGAGGCGGCTGCGGCCGATTTCAGCGCATTGGGCACGCAGGTGGAGTCGGTCGAGGCCGACCTGTCCACCATCGACGGCGTGGACCGGGTGCTGGCGGCGGCGAACGGGCGGCGGGTCGATCTGCTGGTCGCCAATGCCGGTACCGGCACCGGAGGCGCATTCCTGGAGCAGGACGTGCCGACATGGCGGCACGCGGTCGACACCAATGTCACCGGCACGGTCTATCTGGTCCAGAAGGTGCTGGCAGAGATGGTCGCGCGCGATGACGGCAAGATTCTCGTCACCGGATCGATCGCCGGGTATATTCCGGGCAGCTTCAACGCGATCTACAACGCGACCAAGGCGTTCATCGACAACTTCACCGAAGCGCTGCGCAACGAGATTCAGGAGTCGAAGGGCGTGACGCTGACGACGTTGATGCCGGGCCCGACCGATACCGAGTTCTTCGCGCGGGCCGGCATGCTCGACACGCCGGTGGGTAAGGACGAGCACAAGGCCGATCCCGCAAAGGTCGCGCAGGATGGCTGGGACGCGCTGATGGCGGGCAAGGGGCACATCGTCTCCGGGCTGATCAACAAGATTCAGGTGCTGGGCGCGGGCGTGGTGCCGCAATCGGTGCTGGCCGAGCGCCACCGCAAGATGGCCGAACCTGAAAGCTGATCCTGTTGCCGGGCGTGCGGGTATGTCCGCGCGCCCGGCGCGGCTGGTGCCGGGTCAGGATTGATGCCGCGCGGGGGATGTGCGAGGCGGCGGGGACACCCTTGCCGACGAGTGCACGCCATGACCTTTACCACGAAAATCCTGTTGTTGGGCTCCGGGGAACTGGGGCGTGAGTTCGTCATTTCGGCCAAACGGCTGGGGGCGCAGGTGATCGCGTGCGACAGCTATGCGGGCGCGCCGGCGATGCAGGTCGCGGACGGGTGCGAGGTGTTCTCGATGCTCGACGGCGACGCGCTGCGCGCTGCGATCGACCGGCATGCGCCCGATTTGGTAGTGCCGGAGATCGAGGCGATCCGGACCGAAGTGCTCGCTGAAGTCGAGGCAGCGGGGGTGACGGTGGTCCCGTCCGCGCGCGCGACGATGATGACGATGAACCGCGATGCGATCCGCGAGGTTGCCGCAGTCGAGCTGGGGCTGCGCACGTCGCGCTATCGCTATGCCGAGAGCCTGGACGAGGTGCTGGCGGGGGCCGATCACACCGGCCTGCCATGCGTGATCAAGCCGGTCATGTCCTCTTCGGGTAAGGGCCAGACGACCGTGCGCGAGGCCGGAAGCCTTGAGGCGGCGTGGGACTATGCGGTCGCCAACATGCGCGGCGATCGGCGGCGGGTGATCGTCGAGGAGTTTGTCGATTTCGACTACGAGATCACGCTGTTGACCGTGCGGACGCGTGAGGGCGTCGTGTTCTGTCCGCCGATCGGGCATCGGCAGGAGCGGGGCGACTATCAGGAAAGCTGGCAGCCGGCGGCAATGACTCCGGCGGCGATCGCGGCGGCGCAGGAGATGGCGCGCAAGGTGGTCGATGATCTGGGCGGCTATGGCCTGTTCGGGGTCGAGTTCTTTGTGAAGGGCGAAGAGGTCATCTTCAGCGAGCTGTCGCCGCGGCCGCATGATACGGGGATGGTGACGCTGATCTCGCAGAATTTGACCGAGTTCGACCTGCATGCGCGCGCGGTGATGGGGCTGCCGGTGCCGGAGGTGGTGCTGCGCGGGGCGGCGGCTTCGGCGGTGATTTTGGCGGATCGGGATAGCGAAGGGCCGGGCTATGACGGGCTGGCCGAGGCGCTGGCGGTCGAGGGCGGGGAGGTGGACGTGCGCATCTTCGCCAAGCCGACGACGCGGCCCTATCGCCGGATGGGGGTGGCGCTGGCGCTGGCGGGGGATGTGGATAGCGCGCGGCGGATGGCGGTTGAGGCGGCGGGGAAGGTGCGGATCGTCTATCGCTAGAGGTCGCGGCTGCTGAACGGGCGGGTGGCGAGCGTTTGGTGGAGGAAGGCGAGGATCGCGGCGCGGTCGCTGCGCGCGTGGCTGTTGCCGACCCACAGGATGAAGCCGCCGACTGCCAGCATGAAGACGGGCACGACCACGAACATCAGCGCGTGAAGTCCGACCCCCTCGGCGAATGATGCGGCGAGCATGGTGAGGCCGATCACCAGGAATAGCGACACAAAGCCAAACCAGCAGCCGAAGAACACGAACACGCTGCGCGGGCCGCCCAGTCGCCCGCAGATGCGGGTGCCGCCGGCATGGGGCTGCATCGTCGCGACCAGGCGGGTTTTCATGTCGTTGCGGAAATTGGGGCGGTGCACCCACAGGGTCATGTCATGCTCGGTCCCGGTGCCGAGCACGCATTGCGGGGAGTCGGGTGTCACCCCCTCCATCGCCGCCTTGAGCCGGGTGGCGGCGTTGACCGGGGCGTGGGGGGAGATGAGGTCGATCCGCGCCATGTCGGCGCTCAGGGCGCGACGATGGTGAAGCCGGGGACCGGTGCCTGCTCTACATGGCCGTGATACATGTCGATATAGACCGACTGGGCCGCAGCGTCCGCGCACTGGACGGCGTAGATGTCGAGGATGTTGCCATAGGGGCCGATGCCGACACTGCCCTGTCGCTCGAACGCGGGTGCCTTGCCATCGGCGCAGCGCAGGCGGCGCAGATAGGCGCGCTCGCCCGCCGGACCCTGCGCCCGGACGGGGTTCTGATCGCTCCCGAAGGGGTGGAGCTGCGCCGCTTCGATCGCTTTGGTCAGCTTCTTGCCGGACAGGCCATCGCCGAGTTGCGCCAGCACGGGCTGCGTTCCGAGCAGGGCGAGACCCGCCGCTAGCAGTGCGATCTTTGCCAGTTTCATTCGGTGCCCCCCCAGTGCCAGTCGCGATGATTGTACCGCGTGAGCAGGCGATCTCAAGCGCTTGGGTAGCGATGCGGATGCGGGCAAGGTGAACCAGCGGCGCGCGACTATCCGGTCTGGTCAGAGCGTCCCGGCCAGAGCGGCCACCACGCCGGCAGTGACGAGCAGCAGCCCGGCGACTTCGCTGCGCGACACGCGCTCGCCGAGGTAGAAATGGCCGAAGGCGATGGTGAAGGCGACCTCGATCTGGCCGACGACGCGGACGAGGGCGACGGGGGCGGTGGCGAAGCCGGTGAACCAGCAGGCCGAGCCGAGCGCGGAGAGCAGGCCGACCTGGCCCGAGACGCGCCAGCTGCCCAGCACCGGGGCGACCTGATCGCGCTCGCGCCAGACGAGGAACGCGCCCTGCATGACGGTCTGGAGCGCGACGGTGACCGCGAGGACGATCAATGCGGCGCGGATCGGATCGCTGGTCCCGACCTGAACCGTCGCGCTGCGGATCGCGATGGCGGTGAGCGCGAAGAAGAAGCCCGAGGCGATGCCGAAACGCGCACCGGGCTGGCCGAGCGCGCGGAGCAGTTCGCCGGGTGTCATCCGCTTGCCGCCTGCTGAGAGGATCATCACGCCCACGACGCCCAGCGCGATGCCGAGCCAGCTTAGCGGCGCGAGATGCTCGCCGAGCAGGACGATCGACAGCAGCGCGCCCTGCACCGCTTCGGTCTTTGAATAGGCGGTGCCGACGACGAAATTGCGCTGGTCGAACGCCATCAGCAGCAGATTGGTAGCGACGATCTGGGCGAGGCCGCCGCCGATGCAATAGGCGAGAAACCACGGGCCGAGCGTGGGGAAGGCGGCGGGGAACAGGGCGAACTGATAGGCCGCCATCATCGCGAGCGCGAAGGGGAGGCCGTAGAGGTAGCGGACCAGCCCCGCCGCGTTGATCGACAGATCCTTGCTGACGCGCCGCTGGATCGCGGTGCGCCAGGGTTGGAAGATCGCTGCGAGGAGGGTGGCGGGGAGCCAGATGGGGGAGGTGATCATGGGCTGGTCATGTGGGGAGGGGGAGTCGCGTTCAACGTGGCGGCCCCGGCCTTCGCCGGGGCGACGGGTGCGGGGCGACGGGGGGCTTCGTCGCCCCGGCGCAGGCCGGGGCCGCCATGTTGGTCGGGAATGCCTAGCAATTCAGCGTGTGCCACAGATCGTCCCAGTTCGGGTTGTGCTCGGAAATCAGCCGCAGTTTTCACGCGCGCTTCCAGTTCTTCAGCGCCTTTTCGCGGGCGATGGCGTCTTCGATGCGGTCGTGATGTTCGATCAGGACGAGGCGGGCGCAGTCCTATTTCTTGGCGAATTTCGACCCGGCGCCGGTGCGGTGGGCGGTTGCGCGGGCGGCGAGGTCTGACGTGACGCCGGTGTAGAGGACTCCAAAGGGGCGGTCGGTGACGATGTAGGTGTAGCCGCCCTTTTCCATCGCCTGGTCCCCCGCGTCGCCCCGGCCTGCGCCGGGGCGACGGGTTAGGCTAGCAGCTTTTCCTTGGCGATCTTGTCGCGCCACACCAACGGCGCGAGTTGGTGGACGTTGTTGCCCTCGGCATCGACCGCCACGGTCACCGGGAAGTCCTGCACCTCGAATTCGTAGATCGCTTCCATGCCGAGATCCTCGAAGCCGACGACCTTGGCCCCCTTGATCGCGCGGGCGACGAGGTAGGCGGCACCGCCGACGGCCATGAGGTACGCGCTCTTGGCGTCGCGGATTGCGTCGGTGGCGGCGGGGCCGCGTTCTGCCTTGCCGACCATCGCGAGCAGGCCCTGGTCGAGCATCATGCGGGTGAATTTGTCCATGCGGGTCGCCGTCGTCGGCCCGGCGGGGCCGACGACTTCTTCGCCGACCGGATCGACCGGGCCGACATAATAGATAACGCGGCCCTTGAACTCGACGGGCAGGGGGTCTCCCGCCGGCGAGCATGTCGGCGATGCGCTTGTGCGCGGCGTCGCGGCCGGTGAGCATCTTGCCGTTGAGCAGCAGGCGGTCGCCCTGTTTCCAGCTCTGCACGACTTCGGGCGTCAGCGCGTCGAGGTCGACGCGGATCGCGGCCTTGTCCGGCGTCCAGTTGACGTCCGGCCATTCTTCGAGTTTCGGCGCTTCGAGATAGGCCGGGCCGCTGCCGTCGAGCGTGAAGTGCGCGTGGCGGGTGGCGGCGCAGTTGGGGATCATCGCGACCGGCTTGCCCGCGGCGTGGCAGGGGGCGTCCATGATCTTGACGTCGAGGATGGTGGCGAGGCCGCCAAGGCCCTGTGCGCCGATGCCGAGTGCATTGACCTTGTCGAAAATCTCGATGCGCAGCGCCTCAATATCATTCTGCGGGCCGCGCTGCTTGAGGCTGGCCATGTCGATCTGTTCCATCAGCGCCTTTTTGGCGAGGAGGACGCAGTGTTCCGCCGTGCCGCCGATGCCGATGCCGAGCATGCCGGGCGGGCACCAGCCGGCGCCCATCTGGGGCAGCATTTCGAGCACCCAGTCGACGATCGAGTCCGACGGGTTCATCATCTTGAACTTGGACTTGTTCTCGGACCCGCCGCCCTTGGCCGCGACATCGACATGGACCTTGTCGCCCGCGACCATCTCGACATGCAGCACGCAGGGGGTGTTGTCGCGGGTGTTGCGGCGGGTGAAGGCAGGGTCGGCGAGGACCGAGGCGCGCAGCTTGTTTTCGGGGTGGAGATAGGCGCGGCGGACGCCTTCATCGACTACGTCCTGAAGAGAACGCGAGGTGTCGTCGAGGCGGCAGTCCATGCCCCATTTGACGAAGACGTTGACGATGCCGGTGTCCTGACAGATCGGGCGATGCCCCTCTGCGCACATGCGGCTGTTGGTCAGGATCTGGGCGATCGCGTCCTTGGCGGCGGGGGACTGTTCGGCCTCATAGGCGACGCCCAAAGCGCGGATATAGTCCATCGGGTGGTAGTAGCTGATGAACTGAAGCGCGTCGGCGACGCTGTCGATGAGGTCGTCGGTCTTGATCGTAGCCATTGCCTGTCCCTGGGTCGTTTTGCCCACCCTTTAGCGGATGACAGGGCGGTTTCCAGCCGCTAACCGCCAGCCCGTGTTCCGGGGGCTGATCCTTTCGCATCGTTGGTGTGCTGCCGCGCTGATCGTGCTGGCGCTGGCGATGAAACTTGCCGTGCCGGCGGGGTTCATGCCGGTCGCACAGGCGGGCAAGATCGTCGTGATGGTCTGTACCGGCATGGGCCAGCAGCAAGTCGAGATCGACGTGCCGGGGATGCCGGCCAAGCAGGATGGCGCGACGCGGGCGGCGGGGCAGCCTTGCGCCTTTGCCGGGCTGGGGCTGGACATGCTGCCGGGCGTGGATCCGGTGCTGCTGGCCGGGGCGCTGGCGTTTATCCTGGCGCTTGGCTTTGTCG
This sequence comes from uncultured Alphaproteobacteria bacterium, assembly GCA_942493255.1. Lineage (GTDB taxonomy): Bacteria > Pseudomonadota > Alphaproteobacteria > Sphingomonadales > Sphingomonadaceae > Sphingomonas. The sequence goes on from OW818683.1 coordinate 1,457,969, forward strand.
GCGTTGCGGTGGTGCGCGTCGATCGGGCGCGGCAGTTGTGGCCGCCGATGCGCGGGCCGCCGCTGATTTCCTGATCCCTTCGTAACCTCACACGAACCAGCGCGCGGGACGACGATCCTGCGCGCCGATCAGGAATACCCATATCATGAAGACTGAATTTGCGGCCGCGCTGCTTGCGGCCACTTGCCTTGCGACTCCGGCGCTTGCCAATGACGGCGACCAGGTGCCGGTGATCATCGTCACCGCCAAGGCCAATCCCGAAGACCCGCCCGTCGTCGCCGAAGCGCGCGAGCGGCTGGCGCGGACGCCGGGGTCGGTGTCGGTGGTGGCTGCCGAAGCCTATGAGGACCGGTTCGCGGTCGGGACGCCGGACATCCTGCGCGACGTGCCGGGTGTGCTGGCGCAGAAGCGCTATGGCGAGGAAGGGCGGCTGTCGATCCGTGGTTCCGGGCTGGACCAGAGCTTTCACCAGCGCGGCGTGCTGCTCGCGCAGGATGGGGTGCCGTTTGCGGATGCCGATGGCTTTTCGGACTTCCAGAAGATCGACCCGCTGGGTGCGCGCTTTGTCGAAGTGTATAAGGGCGGCAATGCGCTGCGCTTTGGCGGGGCGCAGCTGGGCGGGGCGATCAACTTCGTGACGCCCAACGGCAAGACCGCACAGTCGCCGGTGCTGATCCGCGTCGAGGCCGGGACCGACGACACGGTGCGCGGCGTCGCGCAGGTTGCGGGCAAGTCGGGCGCGTTCGATTTCTATGCCGGGGTCAACGCGTTCCACACCGACGGCTATCGCGAGCAGGGCTATCAGGACCAGATCCGCGGCACGCTCAACCTTGGCTACAGCTTTGGTGACGGGAATGAGGTGCGCGCGATCCTCTATGCCGCCGATGTCTATCAGGGCGTGCCGGGGACGGTGACGCTGGATCAGGCGCTGACCAATCCGCGTGCGGCGGGGACGACGGCGGTGTCGCAGAACCAGCGGCGCAACCTCGGCACGTTTCGCGGCACGCTGCAGACGCGGCTGCGGCTGACCGATGCGCTGACGTTCGAGGGCGGGGTCTATGCGACGCAGACCGACCTGTACCATCCGGTCGGCATCTTCATCATCCAGGACACCGATACGCAGGGCGCGTTCGGGCGGTTCGACTGGAAGGGTGAACTGGGCGGCATGAAGGCCGACCTGTTCTTCGGCGCATTCTATCGCGAAGGCGGGGGCGAGCAGGATCTGTTCGTCAATGCCGCGAGCAATCAGGGGCCGCGGATCGGCGATGCGCGGCAGGTGGCCAATGCACTCGACCTGTTCGCCGAGGGCCGGCTGTTCGTGACCGAGGGCCTGGCGCTGGTCGGCGGGGCGAGCTGGGGCCATGCCGGGCGCGATTATCTCAACCGGCTGAACGGGCGCACCGCGGAGCAGGATTACGAGTGGCTCGCGCCGCGTGTGGGGCTGCTCTACGAAACCGGCGACGCGCAGGTTTATGCCAACGTCACGCGGTCGGTGGAGCCGCCGCATTTCGGGGCGCTGGCGCAGACCAACAGCCTTGGATCGGTATTCGTGCCGCTCGACTCGCAGCGGGCGTGGACCGCGGAGATCGGCACGCGCGGGCGTAGCGGCGCGGTGGCGTGGGATGTCACCGCCTATCGCGCGTGGGTGAAGGGGGAGTTGCTGAGCTTCCTGACCTCGCCGACCATTCCCTCAACCATCTTCAATGCCGACAAGACGGTGCATCAGGGGATCGAGGCGAGCCTGGATTGGTGGATCCTGGATGGATCGGCGGGGAAGCTGCGGCTGCGCCAGACCTATGCTTTGTCGGATTTCCGGTTCGATGGGGATGCCGATTATGGCGACAACCGGCTGCCGATCGCGCCGGTGCATAGCTATCGCGCGTCGCTGCGCTACGAGGGCGGGAGCGGGTTGTTTGTCGAACCGAACCTCGACTGGCGGCCGCAATCGACCTGGGCGGATTATCGCAACACGCTGAAGGTGCCGGGCTATGCGTTGCTGGGCGTGGGGGTCGGGTTCGAGTTGGGCGGGGTGACGTTGTTCGCCGATGCCCGGAACCTGACCGACAAGCATTATGTGTCGGATCAGTCGGCGGCGATCATCGCCTATCGTGGGACCACGCCGCCGGATCCGGCGAAGCCCGCCAGCGCGATCTTCCATCCCGGTGAGGGGCGGACGGTGATGTTCGGGCTGCGGACGCGGTTCTGAGGTGTGACAGTTCCTCCCCCAGCTTGCTGGGGGAGGGGGACCAGCCGCAGGCTGGTGGAGGGGCGGCTGCGCAGACAGCCGTGAACAGCTCGGCAAAATTCCGCCCTCTGCGGGGCGGCCCCTCCGTCAGCACTTCGCGCTGCCACCTCCCCCAGCAAGCTGGGGGAGGAATTAGCTCGCCGGGCACCCGCCATCCCGCACCCCACTCACGCTGCCGGTGCCGAGGATGATCTTGGCGCGGCGGGAGAAGGTGAGGGCTTGCCAGCGGCCGGCATTGCCGGTGGCGGTGCGGCTGCGCAGATAGGTGAGGTGGAGCAACTCGAACTGTTCGTCGTCGATTTGGCCGGCGTCGATCAGGCAGGTCCATTGCGCGACGTTCCACGCATAGTCGCGGCTGACGCCGTCCTGATCGACGGCTTCGCTGAGCCCCTGATACCAGGCGAGCATTGCCTTCAGCCGGGCGGGGCGTTCGGCGGGGGTGAGGTTGGCGAGCTTGCGGCGGAGGCGGGCGGCGTCTTCGTCGTTGGGGAGCGTCTTTTGCTGGATGCGGGTGTCGATCGCCCATTTGACCTTGCGCGCAGTGATCGGGCCGGTGGGCCAGAGGCGATAGAGTTCAGCGCGGACTTCGAGGAGCAGGGCAACATAGGTGTCGGTCTGAACCTGAAGCATCGCGTCATGGTCGAAGAGCGCGGTGAGTTCGGCGATGGCGGTCGGGTTGAGTTTTCCGTCCTCGCCATGTGCGGCGAGGATGCCGTCGCGGCATTTCTGGCGGACGGGGATTTTGAGGCAGTCTTTTGAGAAGAACAGCTTGCCATAGGTTGGGGCGAGGTCGTGCAGCGTGCGCTTGAAGCGGCGGCGGCTGTTGAAGCTGTCGCGCCAGGCGGTGAGGACGGGTTGCAGGCTGCCGGTGCCGTAATTCCATTGCGACATGCCGACCGAGACCAGCATCGAATCGAAATTGCCGACCGGCATCGCCCAGCAGCCCATGGTTTCGGGGATCGAGGTTTCGCGCATCCGGGCGAAGATTGCGGTGCGGTCCAGGCCGATCTGGGCGAGCTGCTGTGCGGCTTCTGGGGCGATGGTGATGTGGGGAGTGTCGGCGACTTCGCGGCAGGGGGCGCGGTTTTGGGCTGCGGCGGGGAGGGTTGCGAGCAGCGCGGCTAGGATGGCCCAGAGTTTCACGGTTCGCTTCCCTTCTCGTCGCCCCGGCCTTGAGCCGGGGCTGGGCTTCTTTGCCTCGCGCGAGTTCAGAAGAAGCCTTGGCCCGGGTCAAGCCCGGGCAGACGAAAGAAGGTCAAGCCCGGGCAGACGAAAAGGGAGGCGAGGGGTTAGAGCACGTAGCGGCTGAGGTCGGTGTTGCGCGCGATGCTCGCCAACTGGCTGTCGACATAGGCGGCGTCCACGACGAGGGCGGTCCCTGAGCGATCCTCGGCGTTGAAGCTGATTTCCTCGAGCAGCTTTTCCATCACCGTCTGGAGCCGGCGGGCGCCGATATTTTCGATCTCGCCATTCACCTCCGCCGCGATGCGGGCGACGGCGCGGATGCCGTCTTCGGTAAAGCTGACATCGACACCTTCGGTGCCGATCAGCGCGCGGTACTGTTCGGGCAGCGACGCCGTGGTGTCGGAGAGGATCGCGACGAAATCATCCTCGGTCAGGCCCTTGAGTTCGACGCGGATCGGCAGGCGGCCCTGAAGTTCGGGGAGCAGGTCGCTGGGCTTGGCGACGTGGAACGCGCCGGACGCGATGAACAGGATATGGTCGGTCTTCATCGGGCCGTACTTCGTGGCGACCGTGGTCCCCTCGATCAGCGGCAGCAGGTCGCGCTGGACGCCTTCGCGGCTGACGCTGCCGCCGCGCACGTCGCTGACCGCGATCTTGTCGATTTCGTCGAGGAAGACGATGCCATTGGCCTCGGCATCCGCGAGGGCGACGCGGGCGACGTCGTCCTGATCGAGGCGCTTGTCGGCTTCTTCCTCGACCAGCTTGGCCCAGGCGGCGTGGACGTTCATCTTGCGGCGCTTGAGCTGGGGACCGCCAAGGCCCTTCATCATTTCGCCGATATTGATCATCTGTGGCCCGGCACCGGGGATGTCGAAGGGCATGCCGCCGGTCGCTTCAACCTCGATCTCGATTTCGGTATTGTCGAGATGGCCGGAGTTGAGGCGTTCGCGGAAGGCTTCGCGGGTTGCCTGCGAGCTGTCCTTGCCGGTCAGCGCGTCGAGCAGGCGGGTCATGGCGGCGGCTTCGGCCTTGTCCTTCACCGCGCTGCGGCGGCGTTCGCGTTCGAGGCGGATTGCCTCTTCGACCAGGTCGCGGGCGATCTGTTCGACGTCGCGGCCGACATAGCCGACTTCGGTGAACTTGGTCGCTTCGACCTTCACGAACGGGGCGTCGGCGAGCTTGGCCAGACGGCGGCTGATCTCGGTCTTGCCGCAGCCGGTCGGGCCGATCATCAGGATGTTCTTGGGCGTGACCTCATCGCGCAGGTCGGCGCGCAGCTGTTGACGGCGCCAGCGGTTGCGCAGTGCGACGGCGACCGCGCGCTTGGCGTCGCGCTGGCCGATGATGTGTGCGTCGAGCGCGGCAACGATGGCTTTGGGGGTGAGGCTGTTGTTCATGGCGGGGGTCAAATTCTCTGGTTCGATGCGGTCGGTTCAAGTTCGGCGTCGGGCGCTGCGGCGAGCCATGCTTCGGCCTCGGCCATGGTCATGAAGATGCGCAGGCGCGGATGGCTTTGGGTGCGTTCGGCCTGCATCTTGTTGAGGCGGCTGCCGACCACGGACGCAGCGCGGCCGGTGGTGAGCGCGAGCCCGCCTTCGGCGATCTGCGGCAACAGGTCGGCGACGTCATTGCCCTGAACCGGGAAGTCGCGCGAGTCGATCAGCACGTCGTAATCGTCGCGAATCGCGCGGACCTGCTGTGCCCTGGCGCCCGAGGCGGCGGCGAATTCGCGCACCGTTTCGACCGTCCAGAAGTCGCGGATTTCGACGTTGAGGCGGTTGCGGCGGGGGTCGTAGTCGATCTGGAATTTCATGCCGCGGCGTCGAGTGCTTCGATGGTCAGGCGGTCGTTGGTGTAGACGCACAGCTCGCCCGCGATGCCCATTGCCTTGCGGCAGATGACCTCGGCGTCGGGTTCGTAATCGGTCAGCGCGCGGGCGGCGGCGAGGGCGAAATTGCCGCCCGATCCGATCGCGGCGATGCCGCCCTCCGGCTCCAGCACATCGCCATTGCCGGTGACGATCAGCGTCGTCGATTTGTCCGCGACGATCAGCATCGCTTCGAGGTTGCGGAGGAATTTGTCGGTGCGCCAGTCCTTTGCCAGCTCGACCGCGGCGCGGAGCAACTGGCCCTGATGGCGTTCGAGCTTGCTTTCCAGCCGTTCGAACAGGGTGAAGGCGTCGGCGGTGGCGCCGGCGAACCCGGCGATGACGCTGCCGTCACCCAGCGGGCGGACCTTGCGGGCGTTGGGTTTCATCACGGTTGAACCCTGCGAGACCTGGCCGTCGCCGGCGATGACCACGCGGCCGCCCTTGCGCACGGAGAGGATTGTGGTGCCGTGCCATTGTATCTTGTCGCTCATGGGCCGGGATATGGGGAGGGGGTCTTGGACTTGCCAAGACCCCCGGCGCAAACTGACGAAGTTACGCGGAACGACCGCGATTCTGTCAGCTTCTACTTCTCGACCCCCTTGATCTTCCCCCACTGACGCGCGGCGGTGTAGCCGAGATAGCCGGTGCCGAAGAGCGCGTAGAGCGATTCCGGGATGCCGGAGAGATAGGCGTTCATGGCGGCGGCGATGCCCTTGGCCATATCCGGCTGGGCCGCGCCGATCAGGCCCATCGGGATCGCCCACAGCAGCAGCGCATACATGACGTAGAGGAAGCTGGGGCGCGCGCGGCTGGTCCACGGGTCGGGGGATTGCGCTTCGGCGACGATGGCCGAGAGCTGGGTGCGAACTGCCTCCATTTCCTGTGTGCCCTCGAGCTTGAGCAGCTCGAGCTTGGCGGCGTCGCGCGCCTTGGGGTCGGGGATGATCTTGTCGATCAGGCCGGCGATCGGGCCGATCAGGCTTTCAATGATGCTCATTGGTGTCTCCTGAAAAAAGGGGCGGGGGCTACGAACCGATGCGGTTCGCGAGCCAGCCGTAGAGAAAGGCTTCGTTGGCCGGGCGGCTTTCGGCGAGCGCGATGTAGCGTTCGCCCTGCAGCGCCTCGATCGCCTTGAGCAGCACGCGCTCGCCGGGCGGGCCGCGCGTGTCGAGGAAGGCGGCGAGCGCGGCGAGGGTGATGGGGCCGATCTGGCCGTCGACGCCCATGTCGGGATAGTCGCGACCGTTGCGGTTCAGGCCGTTGAGCGACCGTTGCAGGAAGCGCGCGGCGACGGCGGGACCCATGTTGATGCCGGTGTCGAACAGCTCTGCGGCAAGGGCTGGCGCGCGTTCGGCGACCTTATCGAAGCGCGGGCGGAGCCAGTAGAGGCGGCGGTAGATCGCGGCGGCTTCGCTGCGCGGGAAGACGCGCATGTCGCCGGCATAGCCGTGCGCTTGGGCGACGCGCTGCGTGACGCCCCAGCGGGTTGGGCCGCCGCGATCGGCGGGGTGGTCGCTGTAGCCGCCCTCGCGGGCGATCACGTCGTCGATGAGTTCGTCGATGGTCATGGTTTGTTCCTCCTCACCGACTCGCGATAACCTATATGGTTCGCTGTAGGAAAGGGGGTGTTTGTTGTTCCGGGCTTGACCGGGCGCCGCGGTCCTTCGTGATGCGAGGAGAGCAGCCCTGCCCCGGGTCAAGCCCGGGGCGACGAAGGAGGGGTTGCGAGGCGTGACGGGGGCGGCGGGAGGCGTTAGGGCGGGGCATGGCCAAGACACGACCCGATCAGCTGCTCGTCGAACGCGGACTCGCGGAGAGCCGCACGCGGGCGCAGGCGCTGATCCTGGCGGGGCTGGTGTTCAGCGGCGACAAGCGCGTGGACAAGCCGGGGCAGGCGATCGCGCCCGACGCGCCGCTGACCGTCAAGGGGCGGGATCATCCGTGGGTGTCGCGCGGCGGAGTCAAGCTGGCGCATGGGCTGGATCATTTCGGGATCGACCCGGCGGGGATGGTGGGACTCGATGTGGGATCATCGACCGGGGGCTTTACCGATGTGTTGCTGAGCCGGGGCGCAGTGCGCGTCTATGCGGTCGATAGCGGCACCAACCAGCTGGCGTGGAAGCTGCGGCAGGACGAGCGGGTGGTGGTGCATGAGCAGACCAGCGCGCGGGTGCTGACGCCGGCGCACATCCCGGAGCCGATCGACATCGTGGTGTGCGATGCGAGCTTCATCTCGCTGGCCAAGGTGCTGGAGCGGCCATTCGCGTTCGTGCGCGAAGGGGCGTGGGTGGTCGCGCTGATCAAGCCGCAGTTCGAGGCGGGCCGCGGCGAGGTCGGCAAGGGCGGCGTGGTGCGTGATGCCGCCGTGCATGAACGCGTGTGCGCCGAGGTCGTCGGCTGGCTGGAAGGACTGGGCTGGAGCGTCGGGGGGGTAACGACCAGCCCGATTACCGGGCCGGAGGGGAATGTCGAGTTTCTGGTCGCCGCGCGGGCCGGGGCGGCGGGGGTGCTGCCGTAATTCCCGTTTCGAGTATGGTGGTGAGCCTTGTGACTAATCCATGACTCGACAGACGGGTCGGTTCGATGCAGCATGCACTCCTTATTGGAGAGGGTGACCATGCGGATCCCGTTGATTGCGACTGCGGCCGATCTGGTTCGCGAAGTGCCTGAAGAGCCGGTGCAGGCCGAGAAGCCGCGCGCGCTTGCCTATATCGAAGCGATTGCCGCGTGCGCGATCCTGGTCGCCGCGGGTCTGGCGCTCGCGGCGTCCTGAACGGTCGCTAAAGCAGCTTCGCCCGTTCCGCTGCGCGCACGGCGGTGCGGCCAACGGGCGGGGGCTTGGCTGGGTCGGGCCATGACGGCGCGGTGGTCCAGCCGAGATGGGGGAGGCTGACGCTGCGCTTGCCCGACAGGTCGGTGCGCGCGACGATCAGGCCCTTTTCCTCGATATGCATCATCATCCGCTTGGCGCGGCCGAGCGAGCTGGTGCCGTAAAGCGCGGCGATGCGCGCGTCCGACGGGCAAGGCTCGCCGGTGCGCGCAGCCTTGGCGATGCCGAGGAACGGGGTGAGCATTTCCTCTGGCAAGGATGCGGCGAGGGTGAGGGCGTCGTCCCAGCCGGTGCGGTCGGTGATGCCGACGCGGGCGAGCGCGAGCGCGGAGCGGAAATCGGGCAGGTCGATGCCGGGCTCGACCCCGCGCATGCGGCAGCGAACGCCATAATCCTGAAAGATCGTGGCAAGCGGCGCGCGGCTGTCTTCGGCGCCGATCTCGGCGAGGATCGCGCGGCGGATCTCTTCCTGTTCGCCTTCTTCCAGCACCGGCATGTCGGGGACCGGGGCGGGCGCGGGGGTGGCGACGGCGCGCATCAGCTCGGCCATCGGCACCGGGGCCGGCGGCGGCGGGGGCGGTGCCTCGTCTTCGGTGGGCGGGGCGAAGAGCATGTCGCGCATGTCTTCGGTGGGCGCGGTCGGGAGCGGGGTGAGCTTGGGGCTCACGGCCTTGGAGCCGGTCTGGACCGCGCCGATGCGGATGCTGATCGGGCGGCGGGTGATCGCCGGACCGAGTGCGAGGAATTCGCCGCGCGCGAGGTCGCGGATCGTGTCGGCCTGACGCCGGTCCATGCCGAGCAGGTCGGCGGCGCGGGCCATGTCGATGTCGAGAAAGGTGCGGCCCATCAGGAAGTTCGACGCTTCGGCGGCGACGTTCTTGGCGAGCTTGGCGAGGCGCTGGGTGGCGATGACGCCGGCGAGGCCGCGCTTGCGGCCGCGGCACATGAGGTTGGTCATCGCGGCGAGCGAGGTGCGGCGGGCCTCCTCGGTCACTTCGCCGGCGGCGGCGGGGGCGAAGAGCTGGGCTTCGTCGACCACGGTGAGGACCGGGTACCAATGCTCGCGCGGGGCGTCGAACAGCGCGGAGAGGAAGGCCGCGGCGGCGCGCATCTGGCCGTCGATCTCGAGCCCCTCAAGATTGAGGACCACCGACGCGCGGTGTTCGCGGACGCGGAGCGCAAGGCGGGCGAGTTCGGTGAGGCTGTATTCGGCGGCGTCAACGGCGATATGGCCGAAGGCTTCGGAGAGGCTGACGAAATCGCCCTCGGGATCGACCACAACCTGCTGGACGTAAGCGGCGCTGCCCTCAAGCAGGCGGCGCAGCAGGTGCGACTTGCCCGAGCCCGAATTGCCCTGAACGAGCAGACGGGTGGCGAGCAACTCCTCCAGATCGACGGCAACCGGGTTGCCGCCGCTGTCGAGTCCCATGTCGATACGGGCGGTCATCGCTGGGGGCTTTGGCGTATGGCGGGGGGTGGGGGCAAGGGGGTTGCGGTGGAAGCGGGCAATGAATCCTCCCCCGCCAGGGGGAGGTGGCAGGCGCAGCCTGACGGAGGGGGAGGATGGGTCATCGCTTGAGCGGTGAGGACGCAGCCGTCCTCCCCCTCCGACGCCTTCGGCGCCACCTCCCCCTGGCGGGGGAGGATTTTTACTTCTTCAGCTTTTCCGCCAGAAACCGGAGGATGTCCGCCTCCGTTGCGGCTTTCGCCGTGGCGTTGGCCTCCACCGACTGGCGCGATTTGGTCGGGGTGTCGTAGCTGTGCGTCGCGCCTTCGAACATGCGCAGGGCAATGTCGTGGCCATTGCCCTTGCTGCGCGTGACGAAACTTTCGCAGAGCTTGGGCGAGACCTCTTCGTCCGCCGTGCCCATGAACACGCGGACGGGGTGGTAGGGTTTGTAGCCCGCCTTGTCGTAGCGCTTCTTGAGGCCGCAGCCGGGGTAGAGCGCGACGCCGGCGGCGAAGCCGATCTTGCGCATGTCGCCGGGCTTGTCGTCGGCCATCGCGGCGAGCGTGGCGCTGGCGCCGTTGGACCAGCCGAGCAGGGCGATGCGGTTGGGCGTCACGTCGGGGCGCGACTGGAGGTAGCGGAGCGCGCCATAGGCGTGGAGCGGGCGATATTCGACCTCATCCACTTCGGGCGGGCGATCGGCATAGGTGCCGGCGGCAAAGCCGGTGGGGTGGCCGACCGCGCCGAAATCATCGACCATCAGCGCGACATAGCCATTTTCGGCGAGCAATTTGCCCCATGCCTTGTGCCGTGAGGCGAGGGTGGTGGCGTCGTAACGGCCCTTGGCGAGCGATGAGTAAGCGCCGCCGCGACCGTGCATCATCACAACTGCGGGGGCCTTGGCGGGCGCGTTGGCCGGTTTGAACAGGTAGCCCTTTACCTGCGTCTTGCCGTCGCGGCTGAGGAACTGGACTTCCTCGACCTGCACCTGTTGGGCGGCGGCGGGGGCGGCGATGATCAGGGCGATGGGGGCTACAGAAAAACGCATCCTATTTCCTCGCTGGCAAAGTGATGGTTTTCGCAACGCCGTCGCGGCGGGGGTCGGCACCGCCGTCGAACTTGCCGTTGCGGATCATGACGCCGTGGAGGCCGGAATCCTCGCCGGTACCGCCGCGCACGGTGACGCCGCGTTCGGCCATCCCCGCGCGCAGATCGGGGGCGAACTTGTCCGCTTCGCCATTGAAGCTGCCGCCGCGTGCGACGAGGTTGGGCAGCGCGATGGCGTCGGCGACGGGGAGTTTCCAGTCGATCATGCCGACCAGCGCCTTCGACACATAGCCGAGGATCGCGTTGCCGCCGGGCGATCCGATCGCGCCGGCAAGGCTGCGGTCGGGGTTCAGGATGACGGTCGGCACCATCGACGAGCGCGGGCGCTTGCCGGGTGCGATCACGTTCGGGCCGCTCGGCACGAACGAGAAGTCGGTCATCTGGTTGTTGAGGAAGAAGCCGTCGACCATGCGCCCGGTGCCGAAGAAGCTTTCGACTGTGGTGGTCATCGACACCGCATTGCCGTCGCCGTCGATGACGATGAAGTGCGAGGTTCCGGCGACTTCATTGGTGGCGTCGATGCGCGCGGCGATGGCGCCGGGGGGCGTGCCGGCGCTGGGTGCGGGACCGGCGCGCTCGCCGATCAGCGCGGCGCGGCTGGCGACATAGCCGGGGTCGAGCATGCCCTTGACCGGGACCGTGGCGACATCGCCGACATAGGCGTCGCGGTCGGCATACATCAGGCGGCTGGCCTCGGCATATTTGACCCAAGCGACGGGATCGTTGGGGCCGCGTGCGCCGATGTCGGTGCGCTCGATCATCGCCATCAGCTGCAGCAGCCCGACGCCCGAGGAGGGCGGGGGCGGGGCGCAGAGGATGTAGGTGCGATAGGGGTTGCACAGCCCCTCGCGCACGACCGGCTTGTAGGCGGCGAGGTCAGCCTCGGTCATGCTGCTGGCGAGATCGCCTTCGCGGACGCGGGCGACGATGCGGCGGGCGGTTTCGCCCCGGTACATCGCGTCCGGGCCTTGAGCGGCGAGGCGGCGGAGGAAGGCTGCGTAGGCCGGGTTGCGCAGCGTGTCGCCGGTCTTGATCTTGCTGCCATCGGCATTGCGGAAATAGGCGAGCGAGTCCGGGGTGTTGGCCTGGGGTCCGCTGGAGTTGATGAAGCGGCCGAGCCGGGCGGTGACGGTGAAGCCGTTGGCGGCGGTCTGCTGCGCATCGGCGAACAGGTCGCGCCACGCGAGCTTGCCATGCTTGCCTTGGGCGAGCGCCATCATGCGCACGACGCCGGGAACGCCGGTCGCGCGGCCCGAGAGGACGGCGGTGCGGAAGCCGAGCGGCTTGCCGTCCGGGCCCATCAGCATGTCGGGGGTTGCGCCAGCCGGCGCGGTTTCGCGGCCGTCATAGACGGTGACGGCTTTGGTCTTCGCGTCGTAGCGGACCATGAACGCGCCGCCGCCAAGGCCGCTGCTCTGCGGTTCGACGAGGCTGAGCATCGCCTGCACCGCGACGGCGGCGTCGACGGCGCTGCCGCCCTTGCGCAGGACATTCAGGCCCGCCTCGACCGCGAGTGGGTGGGCGGCGGCGACGAAGGCCTGACGCTCCGGTGCGGTTACCGGCGCAGGGGCGGCAGTCTCGACCGCGCCGCGCGGGGCGCACGCGGAAAGGCCCGTCGCGGCGAGCGCGAGGAGGAAGTGCGAGCGGGTAATCTTCATGGTTCGATGGCTTTCGCGCCGGGACGGCGGGGGTCGGCGGCGCCGAGGAAGAGATTGTCGGTGATCATGATCGAGTGCGCGCTTCCCATGGTTTCGTCCGAGGTGATGCGATGGCCCTTTGCCTTGAGCGCCGCAACCGTATCGGGGTTGAACCCGGGTTCAACGCGCAGCGCGGCGGTGGTTCCCTGATAGATGCGCGGGCGGTGGGTCGCCTCATCGACGTTGAGGCCATAGTCGATCGCGTTGACGATGATCTGGACCATCGTCGTGGGGATCGTGCTGCCGCCCGGCGTGCCGGTGACGAGCCACGGCTTGTCGCCCTTGAACACGATCGTCGGCATCATCGTGGACAGCATCCGCTTGCCCGGCGCCATCGCGTTGAGCGGGGGCGGGGTGCCGGTGCGCTGCGCCTCCCACGCCTGTTCATGGCTGAAATTGTTCATCTGGTTGTTGAGCAGGATACCGGTGCGCGCGATCATCACGCCGGAGCCGAAGTCCGAGCCGAGCGTGGTGGTGAGCGAGACGGCGTTGCCGTCGGCGTCCGCGACCGAGAAATGCGTGGTCGAGGGGCTTTCATATTTCAGCGGGTCGCCATGCGGGGCGTCGGGGCCGGGGATGACCTTGTCGGTCGAGATCAGCTTGGCGCGCTCGGCGGCATAGGCTTTCGAGACGAAGCCTTTGACCGGGGCGGTGACGAAGGCGGGGTCGCCGAGGACGCGGTAGCGGTCGGCATAAGCGAGCTTCATCGTTTCGGCGAGGAGGTGGAGCGAGGCGGCGCTGCCTTGCCCCGCGGCCTTCATGTCGAACTGCTCGAGGATGTTGAGCATGTTGAGCAGGGTCGCGCCGCCCGCGCTGGCCGGCGGCGGGGTGTAGACGGTGTGGCCGCGATAGCTGCCGACCAGCGGGTCACGCTCGACCGGCTTATAGGCGGCGAGGTCGTCCATGGTGATCAGACCGCCATTCGCCTTCATATCCGCGACGATGCGGCGGGCGATTTCGCCGGTGTAAAAGGCCTTTGCGCCGCCCTTCTGGATTTCGCCGAGCGTCCAGGCGAGGTCGGGCTGTTTCAGGACATCGTCCTTGGCGTACAGGCTGCCATCGGGTTTGTAGAAGGTGGCCTTGCCCGACACGCTGTTCGATAGCCGCTCACGACCCCAGCCGAACACGAAGGCTTCGTCGGCGGTGAGCTTGACGCCGTCGCGGGCGAGGCGGAGCGCGGGTTCGACGACCTTGGCCCAGGGGAGCTTGCCCCATTTCTTGTGCGCGTGCTCAAGGCCGGCGACGCTGCCGGGGACCGAGGGGGCGAGATAGCCATAGGAGGCGATGCCGCGCTCCTCGCCCTTGTTGTCGACGAACATCGCGGCGGTCGCGGCGCGCGGGGCTGTGCCGCGGAAGTCGATCACGCGGACCTGTTTCGACTTGGCGTCATAGACGGTGATGAAGCCATCGCCGCCGACATTGCCGGCGCGCGGCAGGGTGACGGCGAGCGCGAAGGCGACCGCGACTGCCGCGTCCACCGCATTGCCGCCGTCGCGCAGGATCTGCGCGCCTACGCTGCTGGCCATCTCGTTCTGGCTGACCACCATCCCGCGCGTGCCGACGACGGGGGAGTGGATCGAGGGGTATTCGAGGAGGTGGCGGCTTTGCGCCAGCGTTGGCGCGGGGAGGGCGAGGCCGAAGGCGGCGAGGGTGAGGGTGAGTTTACGCAGGAACATGGGTGGGGTCCGTTTCATCGAGCAGCAATTATCCTTTCGTCATCCCCGCGAAAGCGGGGACCCATCTCCCGGACTGTCCACAATCGCACCGGCGCAGTTGCCGCCCGCGCAGGAGATGGGCCCCCGCTTTCGCGGGGGTGACGGTAATCGGGTTCAAACATCCGCTGCCTTGTACCGCTCGACATCCAGCTCGCCTTCCCAGCGCGCGACGGCGGTGGCGATGGCGAGGTCTGACGTGACGTTGGGCACGGTGCGGGTCATGTCGAGGATGCGGTCGAAGGGCAGGATGAAGCCTACGACGATTGCGGTCTGCTCCGGCGTGATGCCGATCGCGTGGAGCACGGCGGCGAGGACGAACAGCGAGCCTGACGGGACCGGCGCGACGCCCATTGCGACGATCGTCGTGGTGGCGGCGATGATCAGATAATCACCCATGCTGAGGTCGATGCCGAATGCTTGCGCCGAGAACAGCGTGAGCATCGCGACATACATGGCCGCGCCGTCCATGCCGATCGTCGCGCCGAGCGGGAGCACGGTTGAGGCCACGGGGGGCGAGACGCCGAGGTTGCGCTCGGCAACGCGGATCGCGACGGGCAGGGTGGCGCTGCTGGACGAGGTCGAGAAGCCGACCATGATCGCGTCGGCAATGCCGCGGAAGAAGGGGAGCGGCGGGAGCCACGCCATCAGCCGCACGACGATGAGGCCGTGGATCAGCAGCGTGACGATCGCCGATCCGACGACGACGCACAGGCCGAGTTTGAGGATCGCGAGGAAGCTGGACGGGCCGGTCGTGCCCATGACGACTGCGATGAGGGCGAACACGCCGAACGGCGCGGTTTCCATCACGAAGCCGACGATCTTGAGCATCACCTCGGAGCCGGCGTTGAGGAACTGGCGGATCGGTTCGGCGCCCTTGCCCGCCGCGATCACGCCCGCACCGACGAGGATGGCGAAGAAGATCACCGCGAGCGTCTTGCCTTCGGCCATCGCGCCGATCGGGTTGTCGGGGATGATCTCCATGAACATCTGCGCGGTATCGGGCGGGGTGCCCATCGCCTTGGGCACGGCGCCGGCGAAGCTCGCGCCGAGGCCGGGGGCGATCAGGGTCGCGACGATCAGGCCGGTGGTGACCGCGAGGGCGGTAGTGAAGACGTACATCGCCAGCGTTTTGACGCCGATGCTGCCAAGGCGTTTCGGATCGGCGAGCGCGGCGACGCCCGAGGCGATGGTCAGGAACACGAGCGGCACGACCAGCATGCGGATCAGGCGGACGAACAGCGTACCGATCCAGCCGATCGAGGTCGCGCCCTCACCCCAGGCGATACCGACTGCCGCGCCGAGGACGAGAGCGGCAAGGATGCGCTTCCATAAGGCGACGCCGAACCACCAGGCGAAGGCGCGCTTGATCGGGCCGCGTCGTTCGACGGGTTCGGGCATGGTGATGTCGGTCATGCGGGGCAGTTCCAATCGGGTTTGCGCGGTTTGGGTAGCGGACGTCCGGCGAGCCTATTGGTTAGCTTGCCCTTGTCCACCGCGAACTGGCCGTTGACGAGCACATAGCGGACGCCGGTGCTGGGCTCGTCGGGGCGGTCATAGGTGGCGCGTTCGGCGTAGCTGCGGGCATCGAGGATCGTGATGTCGGCGAACTTGCCGGGGGCAAGGATGCCGCGATCGGGCAGGCCGAGGATTGCGGCGGTCTGGGCCGAGGAGCGTTGGACGAAGCGTTCGGGCGTCATCAGCTTTGCCTCGCGCACGAACATGCGCCAGCCGCGCGCGAAGCTGCCCATGCGGCGCGGGTGGCCGTTGGTGGCGTCGGACGAGGTGACGACCCAGCTTTGCCGCGCGAAGGCGTCGATATCGGGTTGGGTCATGTTGAAGCTGGCGATGCTGGTGCCGGGGTCGGCGATCAGGATGCGTGCGGCGGCGTCGAGCGGGTCGAGCTGCCACGCGGTGGCGAGGGCGTCGAGGCGTTGGCCCTTGTGGGGACCGCTGACGAGCAGGATGGCGTTGGCACCGCCGCGGATGCGGAGTTGTTCGGCCATGTCCTTGCGCAGCTGCGGCGACAGGGTCTTGAGGTTGGCGACCATTGCGGGTGCGCCGCCATCCTGCGCGCGGCGCGGGACGAGGGCGGCGGCGAGCGAGGTGCTGGAGGCTTCCCATGGATATTGGTCGGCGGTGATGGTGACGCCGGATTTCTGCGCCGTCTGGATGTGGGCGATGACCTTGGGGGCCATGCCCTGAACGTCGGCGCCGAGCGCCTTGATGTGGGCGATATGAAGCGGCAGGCGGCCTTTGCGGGCGATGGCGATGGCTTCGTCGATCGCGGGGATCAGGCCGATGCTGGCGCTGCCCTCGTCGCGGAGATGGGTTTCGTAGATGCCGTTATGGCGGCCCGCGACGGCGGCGAGCGCGGCGACTTCCTGGGTCTGCGCGAAGCTTTGCGGGGCGTAATAGAGGCCGGCGGAGAGGCCGAGCGCGCCATTGCACATCGCGCGGGCGACGTGGGCCTGCATCGTGTCGCGTTCGGCGGGGGTGGGGGCGCGGTCGCGGTTGCCGACGACCTTGAGCCGGATTTCGCCGAAGCCGGTGAAGCTGGCGACATTGGGACCGGTGGGATTGGCCGAGAGGCGCGCGAACAGGGCGGCGATGTCGCTGTCGCCGCCGCCGTCATTGCCGATGGCGATGCTGGTGACACCTTGCAGCAGGTGGTTGGCGAGCTGGCGCTTGGCCGCATCGGGGGAGCGGGCGTCGGGGCCGCTATGCGTGTGCGGGTCGATGAAGCCGGGGGTGACGGTGAGGCCCGAGGCATTGAGGGTGCGCCGCGCGGTGATGCCGCGCGGACGCTGGCCGATATAGAGGATGCGGTCGCCGTCCACGCCGATCTCCGCCACCCGCGCCGGGGTGCCGGTGCCGTCGATGACCTGGCCGTTGGTGATGACCAGGTCGATCGTGCGGGGTTTGGCGGGAACCCGGTCCTGCCCTGCCCCGAGGGGCAGGAGCAGGAGCGGGGCCGCCATGACGCGGACGGCGCGTCGCATCAGAACTTCTTGCTGACCGAGAAATAGATCTGGCGGCCGCGGTTGCCGTAGAGATCGCCGATATAGCCGTTGCTGTTATCGGCGATCGGGGCGAGCGTGTTGAGCAAATTGCGTGCGCCGACGCGCAGACGCAGGCTGTCCATCGGCCCGCCATCGACCTCATATTGCGCATAGAGGCTGTGGGTCATGTAATCGTCGACGCGGAAGCGGGTGCCGTCCGCGAGTGAGGCGGAGGTGTCGGTAACCTCCCCGACATAGCCGCCATAATAGCCGATGCCGAAGCCGTCATAGCGCCAGGTGACGCTGGCCGACGCACGCCATTTCGGACGGCCATTTTGTTCGACCAGATCCTGCGCGCCGGCGATGATGATCGACGGGTCGATCGTTCCTGCTGCTTGCGCGTCGATCAGCGCCTGCGCCGCCGCGCCGGGAACCTGGTAGAATTCGAGCAGCCGGGCAGCGTTCACGCGGACGCTGAAGTCGCCGATTCCGGTGTCCTTGACCTGATAATAGACCCCAAGGTCATAGCCCCGCACCGAACGTGGCGAGAGGTTGGTGTAATTGTCGATGACCTGGACGATGCGCCCGACCGGCGCGATACCGGTGCCGGCGACCGCGTCGATGTCCGCCTGGGTCGGCGCGACGCGCTGAACGTTCGGGTTCGACGAACCTTGCAGGCGCAGCAGATAATCGAGGATCAGCGCGTTGCCGTCGCCGAACAGGCCGATCACGTTCTTTTGCCGGATTTCCCAATAATCGGCGGTGAAGGTCAGACGCCCGGCCTTGCCCATGTTGAACTGGAAGGTGCCGCCGAGCGAGAGGTTGTCGGATTCCTCCGGCTTCAGATCCTCGCTGCCCGAGCGGTTGCTGACGACGCCCTGGCTGCGCGTGCAGTCATCGTAATTGTCGATCTCATCCGCGCGGAGATCGGCCTCGCATCGGATCCAGTCGGTGCGGGTGTTCGAGCGCTGGATGCCGCGTTCGAACAATTGCGGCAGGTTCGGCGCACGGAAGCCCTGCGACCAGCTGCCGCGCAGCTGCAGGTTGGCGAAGGGATACCAGGATGCTGCGACCTTAGGCTTCGCGACGGTGCTGAACCCCTGATAGGATTCGACGCGGCCGGCGAGCTGGAGGTCGAGCGAGCGGATCAGCGGCACGTTCATGTCGGGTGCGACCAGCGGCACCGCGAATTCCAGGAAGCCCGAGAAGGTATCGCGCGAACCGCCGCTGTCCGGGGTCGGGCTGGCGCCCATCGTGTCGCTGCCGTTCGAGCTGCCGTCCAATGCGGTGAAGACGATCGTGCCGTCGAGCCGGTCGTCGCGATCGTCGGCGAAGGTCTCGTGCCGGAACTCGACGCCTGCCGCCATGCCGACGCGGCCGCCGGGCAGGGTGAACAGATCGTTCTTGCTGATCTTGAAATCGCCCATCGCCAGCTCGGTCGTGCTGACGCGGCCGACATCGACCATGAAGCTGTCGATCGTGCTCTGCGCGTTCGGGGATGTGTCATAGCGCCCCGGATTGAGCGGGTCGCCGCCGTTGAACGGGTTGTAGGCGCTGGCGTCGAGGCGGCTCAGCGCCTGCTGGAAAGCAGTGAGGCTGACCGTGCGCATGCTGTCGGCGGTGCGCGCGCGCGAATAGAGCGCGGCGCTGTCGAAATCGAAGCCGAGCACTTCGCCGCGGAAACCGGCGAGGAAGCGGGTGGTGTCGTTGCGGACATTGACGACCAGCGGGCCGGCATCGACCGGGCGATAGTCGATAATCTCAAGCGGCACACCGGCGGTCAGGACGCCGGTTAGGCCCGGGATGCGATAGGCGCTACCGACCGGTCCGAACGGATTGTAATATCCGTTGGCGGGGACGATCAGCCGCTGGCTCGCGAGTGCGGTATCCTGCTCGCGCTGAGACTGGAAGTCAGCGCGATACCAGCCGGCTTCGGCGAAGAATTCGATGCCGCTGTCGAATTCATGGTTGAAGAAACCGAACAGGTTGATGCGGTCGTTGCGACCCTGAATCGTGCGGACATCGTTGATGTCATATTTGAGATTGTTGTCGGTCGTCAGTGTCGCGAGGGTGCCATTGTCCCAGCACGTGCCGGCATAGGTGCCGGGGGCTGCGCAACTCGCATTGGTCGCGGGCTGTACGTGGAAATAGCCCGCCGACGCGCCGGTGGTCCCGACCAGGCTGGTGCCATTGACCGAGGCACCCGTGGTGGAGGGTACGAACGAGGTCGTCAGACGCAGGAACTCACCCCAGATGCTGTCCGTCGACGTGTTGTCGAAGTCGCTGTCGCCGGCGAACGGCGTTCCGGCAACCAGTGGGCGCAGATCCGCCGAGCGCGAGTTGCGGCGGTCGCGGGCGTAGAGCGGGTCGCGGTGGTTGTAGGAGCCGAACACCGAGATGTTCGACTTGCCGCCGTTGAAGCGATGCCCCGCCTCGAACGCGAACTCGGCCTCGATCTGTCCCGAATCCTCGGTGAAGCCGATTTCGGCGGTGGTGCGCAGGCCGCGGAAATTGTCCTTGAGCACGGTGTTGATGACGCCGGCGACCGCGTCCGAGCCATAGATGGCGGCGGCGCCGTCGAGCAGCACTTCGACCCGGCGCACGCCCATCACGGGGATGGTGTTGGTGTTGACGCTCTGCACCGGCACCAGGTTTTCGCTCTGCGTGCCGGGGTGGAGGACCATGCGGCGCCCGTTGAGCAGGACCAATGTGTTGCCGGTGCCGAGCGCGCGCAGGTTGATCGACGCGGTGTCGCCGCGCGCGTCGTTGATGCCGCCGGCGTCGCGGCTTTCGTTGAAGGCGACGTCGCCGGCCTGCGGGATCGAGCGGAACAGATCGTCGCCGTTGGTGGCGGCGGCGGCGGCGATGTCATCCTCGCTCAGCACCACGGTGGGGAGTGCGCCAGCGACGTCCGCGCCCTTGATCTGCGAACCGATGACGACGACTTCCTCGGTCGTGTCCTCCTGAACATCGGCGGCGGTCTGGGGTGCATCCTGGGCGATTGCGGCTGTGGCGGTGGCGAGGAGCGAGATGCTGCCCAACAGGCCTGCGATCCGGATCTTGGTCTTCATGGTCGTGTCTTCCCTGTTCCCAATTATTATCTGCCTTGGCGTCTGGTGCGCCTTCAGCCCCTCTCTTCGATGATCTCCGCGACGCGTTCTGCGCTGCCGGCGGCGTAGGTCCAGCCCAATGCGCCATGCCCGGTCGCCGCGATCACGCCCGGCGCGATGGTCCGGGTGATCGGCAGCGAGTTCGGGGTCATCGGTCGCAGGCCGGCCCAGCTCGACTCTATTTGGTCATAATCGGCAGCCTGAGGCAACGCCGCGCGCGCACTGTCGACCAGCACGCGCAGCCGTGCCGGTTCGACCCGCGTATCGCGCTTGCCCAGCTCGGCGAGGCCGGCGATGCGCATGCGGTTGCCGATGCGCGCGAACACGACGCGATTGGAGACATCGGTGATGCTGGCACTGGGCGCTGCGGCGCCGGGGGGCAGGGTGATCGAATAGCCCTTCATCGGCTGAATCGGCAGGCGCACGCCGAGCTGGTGGGCGAGGCGGGTCGAGCCGGTGCCGGCGGCGAGGATGATGCGGTCGGCACCGACGCGCGTGCCGTCGCTGGTGACGAGCGCGGGGCCGGAGCCGTTGGACAGGATCCGGTCGATCCCGGTGCCCATCATCGAGCTGCCGCCCGCGCGCAGCAGCGCGTCGTGCGCGCTGACGCAGAAGCGGTGGGGGTCGCCGACCTCCTCGTCACGCGTGTGCAGCGCGCCGACGATCGAATCGCGGATCGGGGCCAGCATCGGTTCGGCCGCGACCGCGCCATCGGGGTCGAGGATTTGCTGGCTGACGCCGTGCGCGGCCTTGAGCGCGGCCATCTCCTGCGCGGCGGCGAACGAGGCGGCGCTGCGGTAGAGGTGGATCTTGCCGGGTGCGCCATGCCCGAAATCGAGCGCGTGGCGCGCGGCGAGGCCGGCGAGCGCGGCGCGCGACCGGGCGGCGAGGTCGAGGCCGGCGACAGTGTTGTCGCGGAAGCGCGCGGCGGTGCCATTGCGGAGAAAGGCGAATGCCCAGGCGATGAAGTCGGGGTCGAGCCGCACATGAAAGCGCAGCGCGCGATCGAGGCCGAGCAGGACGCGCGGAATCTGCGCCAGCGTCGAGGGGCTGGCGAGCGCGTCGGTGTAGCCATAGCTGAGCTGTGCGCCATTGGCGAAGGAGGTGCCGAGGCCGGGACCCTTGGCGGAATCGATCACGGTGACGCGGTGGCCGCGCTCGGTCAGCGTCAGCGCCGTTGCCATGCCGACCACGCCAGCACCCAGCACGATTACTTCGCGCGGGACGGTCATGCCGCCAGCTCCGGGTTCCGGTCGATCAGAATGCGTCTTCCCCTTTATCGCGATTGGATGGACATTCCAATCACGCTCCCGAATGCGACATTAAAGTTCACGCCGCAGACGAAAAGCGCGCAATCGCTGTTCAGGGTATAGACTTTGGTTATGGCTTGGCGCGGTTTTCCTCAAGTACCTGCTGGAAGGTGCGCAGGAAGGCGTGGGCGGCGCGGGAGGGCTGGCGTTCCTCGAGCGTGACCCAGGAGATGGTAAACCGCAGCGGCGGGTTGGTCGGCAGCCACGTGAAGCCGGGCGCGCGCCAGGCGCGGGCGGTGAATTCGTCGATCACCGTCACGCCGCGCTCAAGCTGGGCAAGGCGGGCGGCGATGAAGAAGGTCTGCACCGAAACGGTTTCGCGAAAGGCGATGCCGCGCGCGCGGGCGGCCTCGGTCAGCACCGCGCCGATCGGCCCGGCGGCGGCGACGCCGATGACGTCGCGGTCGGCGAGCTGTTCGAGCGGGAAGCGCTCGCCGGGATCGGGGAACATGCCCTCTGGGTACTGAACGACGAGTTCACCCTCTGCCATCGCCTCGCGCGCCAGCCGGGGATGCGGCGGCGGGGTGTAGGCGATGGCGAGGTCCAGCTCGCGCTCGATCAGCGAGCGCAGCAGATCGTCATGGTGGTGGGTATGCACTTCGAACGTCACGCGCGGCCAGTCGCGGCGGAACAGCGCCATCGCCTGTGGCACCATGTCGAGCGCGAGGCTGGGGACGATGCCGAGCCGGATATGCCCGCCGCCCGAATGCGACAGGTTGCGCGCGGTGAGCTGAAGCGTGCCGAGCCGGTCGAACAGGTCGCCCGCCTCCCGCATCAGCGCATGCGCCTCATCGGTCGGGATCAGGCGGCCGCGCGACAGCTGGAACAGGCGGAAGCCGAGATTATCCTCGGCATGGTGCAGCGTCTTGGACACCGAGGGTTGCGAAACGCCGAGTGCGCGCGCCGCCGCGCTGATCGAGCCGTGCTGGTAGACGGCATGGACGATTTCGAGCTGGCGCAGGCGCATCAGGCCGGTTCAGACATAGTGGGGTTCGGGGTTTTCGTGCAGCGCCTCGTAATGGACCAGCACCGGTTCGGGGCCGAGCGGGACGGGCTGGCCATCGCGGAAGGCCCATTCGCCGCGGTCGCAATCGGCCGCGCTGACATAGCCGTTGATGTAGAGGCGGCGCTGGTGATCGGCGGTGTTGCGGCCCGATCCATGGACCAGATAGGGGCTCCACATCGCGATATCGCCGGGCTCCATTTCGAGGTCGATGACGCTGGCCGGGTCGATCCCGGCGGCGAGCAGGGCGTCGTCGCTCATCTCGTTCCCCAGCACTTCGGTCGAGGTGTCGAGCGCGAGCGGGCCGCTGCGGTGGCTGTTGGGGATCATCCGCATCGCGCCGCTGGCCCGCGTGTGCGGGTCGATCGCGAGGCCGGTCTGGATGTAGGAGCTGCCGAGGTTGCGATAGGCTTCGTCGGGTTTGCGGAAGCGCGAATCCTGGTGCCAGGCGAAGTCGCCCTTCGACCCCGGGGCCTTCCAGTGAAGCTGGTTGATGATCTGCTTGAGGTCGCCGCCGATCAGCGGGGAGAGCAGGTCGACCCAGCGCGGATCGAGGCGGACGGCGTTGAGCGCGGCGCTGTGGTAGGACGGCCATTGCACCATCGGTACGAGCGGCGTGCCGTCGTCGGCCTGGCGGACGTTGTAGAACAGATTGCCGTGCCGGAAGCTGCGGCCATGGGCGACGCCCTCGGCATGGACGGTATCGACCGCCGCGCCGATCCGCGCGATTTCATCGGGTGAAAAGACGCCGCGAACAATGGCATAGCCGTGCTCGTGATACTGGGCGACATGATCCATGGAAGCCTCCGCGTACGCGTTGTGCGTGCGAGGCTTTCACTGGAGCGGGGTTGCGTCAACCCCGTGACGGTACGGGTCAGCGTGCCGGATCGGTGGCCCGCGCGTCGGGTTCGGTCGCGTTCGCGTCGAGCATCTCGGCGGCGGTGTTGAGCTGCGCGGCCTCGTCCGGCGAGACGCCGGTGGTGTCGTCGGTGCGGTTGCACGCGGCGAGCAGGGCGAGTGGCAACAGGATGATGGCGCGCATGGTTCCCCCCGGAAATGCGCGGGGCCGTCATCGCGACGGCCCCGGCTTGGCCTTAGTTGTTCTTGTCGAGTTCGTCTTCGGCGGCGTCGGCGGCGTTGCCGACGCGGTCGGCACCCTCACCGATTGCGGCACCAGCGCGGTCGGCGGCGTTTTCCGCGGTGCTGAGCGCGCCATCGGTTGCGGCCTCGACGTCATCGGCGGCTTCGCTCATCGTCGCATTGGCGTCGGCACCGATCGCTTCGGCGGCTTCGGCGGTTTCGTTCTGCGCCTTGTCGCTGCATGCGGAAAGGCCGAGTGCGGCGAATGCGGCGAGCGGGAGAAGGGCCTTTTTCATGGATATTCCTCTCTGAAACTTCGGGTCGTCCGGGGCAGGACGCCCGAAGCGTGTCTAGGTTCCGTTTCGGGGCAGGGCAATCGGTGGCGAAATGAGGGCCAAAATGCTTGCCTCCGCCGCCCCTTGCGCGTAAATCAGACCCGTAGTCGGCCGCCCGTGGAGGGCGGCCCTTATTGTTTCTGGAGACTTTGACGTGGCTCAGCCGCTCATGCCGCATGCGACCGCTTCCTGGCTGGTCGACAACACCGCGCTCAGCTTCGAGCAGATCGCCGACTTTTGTGGCCTGCACATCCTGGAGGTGCAGGCGATTGCGGACGACACCGCCACGACCAAGCTGACCGGTCGCGATCCGGTTCGCGCGCACGACCTGACGCTCGAGGAAATCGAGAAGGGTCAGGACGACCCCGATTATCGCCTCAAGATGAGCAAGGGCCCCGAGCAGATCCGCCGCACCAAGGGGCCGCGCTACACGCCGGTGTCCAAGCGCGCGGACAAGCCCGATGGCATCGCGTGGATCATCCGCAACCATCCCGAAATCACCGACGGCGCGATCGGCAAGCTGATCGGCACCACCCGCACGACGATCGCGGCGATCCGCGACCGTTCGCACTGGAACATCGGCAACATCGTGCCCAAGGATCCGGTGACTTTGGGCCTGACCAGCCAGCGCGAGCTGGATTCGGCGGTGGCCAAGGCGGCGAAGGCGGCGGGCATCGAGGCGCCGGTCGACACGCGGCTGGAGGGCGACCGCGAGGCGCTGCTCGAGCAGCTGCGCGCCGAGCGTGACGCGGCGTCGCGGGATACGACCCCGGGCGTCGAATATGACCGGGATACGCTGTTCAAGAGCTGATCCGGCTGCTTTTTCGTTTTTACGGTATCGTGACGGCGCGTGGACTCGACAAGCGGGTCCCGCGCCGTCAATGTTTCCGGTATGGCTGAGCCTGCCCATTCGCCCGACATCTCGCTGACTCAGGACGAGAGCTTCGTCGCGACCAGTCATCGCGGGCTGACCTATCCGCTGGGCGAGCGCACGCCGGCGGTGGGGGAGGCGATTGCGGTCGCGCCCGGCGTGCATTGGGTGCGCATCCCGATGGCGGGGCCGCTCGATCATATCAATTGCTGGCTGGTCGCCGATGGCGATGCGACGACGATCGTCGACACCGGGCTGAACGTCGAGCCGTCGGTCGATGCGTGGCGCGCGCTGTTTGAGGCGCAGCCGCTGGCGACGCGGCCGCCGGGGCGGGTGATCTGCACGCATTTCCATCCCGACCATATCGGCCTTGCCGGATGGCTGGGGCGCAAGTTCGATGCGCGCATCTGGATGACGCGGGGCGAGTGGCTGACGGGGCGGCTGCTGACCGCCGATGTGCGCGATGCCGTGCCGGACGAGCAGATCGCCTTCTGGCGCGCGGCGGGATGGGATGACGAACAGGTGGCGGCGGCGAGCGCCAAGGGCTTTGGCCAGTTTCGCCGCATGGTCGCGCCGATGCCGCTGGGCTATCGCCGGATCGTCGATGGCGAGGACATCGCGATCGGCGACGCAACCTGGCGGGTGGTGGTCGGATCGGGGCATTGCCCGGAACATGCGTGCCTGTGGAATGCGCGCGACGGCGTGCTGATTGCGGGGGATCAGGTGCTGCCGCGGATCAGCTCCAACGTCTCGCTCGGCGTGAGCGAGCCGGAGGCCGATCCGCTGGGCGAGTGGCTGGCATCGATCGACAAGTTGCTGGAACTGCCCGGCGACTTGCTGGTGCTGCCGGCGCATGGTGCGCCGTTCACCGGGCTGCATGTGCGGCTGGCGGCGCTGCGCGACGAGCATCGCCTGCGGCTGGATATTCTCGCCGAGCATCTGGTCGAGCCGCGCCGCGCGGTCGATTGTTTCGGGCGGATGTTCCGGCGGACGATCACCGGCGACATGCTGGGGCTCGCGACCGGAGAGACGCTGGCGCATCTGCGGCGGCTGGAGGTCGAAGGACGCGCGGTGCGTGACGTGCGCGACGGCGTCTGGTGGTATCGGATGAAGGGTTAGGTTAGCGTCCGCTCGCCGGGAAGCGAATCTGGAGAGCGATGCGATGTGCGATGATCTGACCAACGCGGATAATGAGATGATGGCCAAGCCGCTGTCGCGGCGCGATTTCGGCGCGGCGGCTGGCGCGGCGGGGCTGATGGCGTTGTTGCCGACGCCCGCCAATGCGCTCGGCATTCAGTCGTCGGATGTGACGTTCAAGACCCCGGACGGGACCGCCGACGCCTATTATGCCGCGCCGAACAAGGGCAAGCACCCGGCGGTGCTGGTGTGGCCAGACGTGATGGGCCTGCGTCCCGCATTCCGCCAGATGGGCGAGCGGCTGGCGCAATCGGGCTTTGCGGTGCTGACGATCAATCCGTTCTACCGGTCGGTGAAGGGGCGGTTCCTGCAACCGCGCGAAAGCTATGCGACGCCGAGCGTGCGCGAGAAGATTGGGCCGTGGCGCGCGCTGTTGACCCCGGACGCGGTGGTGCGTGATGCGACCGCTTATGTCGCCTGGCTCGACAAGCAGCGCGCAGTGGACAAGAAGCGCGGGGTCGGCACCACGGGGTACTGCATGGGCGGGCCGTTCACGATGCGCACCGCCGCCGCGCTGCCCGACCGGGTCAAGGCGGGCGGGTCGTTCCATGGCGGCGGGCTTGCCACCGACAAGCCGGACAGCCCGCATCTGCTGGTGCCGCAGATGAAGGCGCGGTTCCTGTTTGCGGTCGCCGAGAATGACGACAAGCGCAATCCGACCGAAAAGGAACTGGTGCGCGCGGCCTATGCCAGTGCCGGGCTGGCCGCCGAGGTTGAGGTCTATCCGGCGAACCACGGTTGGTGCCCGCCCGACAGCCAGGTGTACGATCAGGCGCAGGCGGAGAAGGCATGGGCGCGGTTGCTGGAGACGTTCAAGGCGCTTTGATTGGTTTCAGCGCAGCTGAAACGCGCGGCACCGGCCCGCTCCCCCACCCGGCCACCCATAGAATACACTGGCGTTGGGTGGCCGGGTGGGAGAGCGGGCCGGTGCCGCCACAACAACGGACTTGACCCGCTGCACCAATTCGTTCCTATTTCGTTCTCAATCGACTCGGAGGGACAACGATGGCGATCACGCTCTATACCAACCCCATGTCGCGCGGACGGATCGCGCGCTGGATGCTCGAGGAAGTCGGCGCCGAGCATGAGACGGTGGTGATCGACTATGGCCCGCGTTCGCCGGAGTTTCTGGCCGTGAACCCGATGGGGAAGGTGCCGGCGATCGACCATGACGGCGTGGTGGTGACCGAGTGCGCGGCGATCTGTGCCTATCTGGCCGATGCCTTTCCCGATGCCGGGCTGGCGCCGCCGGTGGATGCGCGCGGCGCTTATTATCGCTGGCTGTTCTTTGCCGCCGGGCCGCTGGAACAGGCAGTGACGAGCCGGTCGATGGGCTGGGACGTGGGCGACGATCCGCAGAAACAAGGGATGCTGGGCTTCGGCGATTACGACCGCACGATCGATGCGCTGGAAGCTGCGGTGAGGGCGGCTGGCGACGGCTGGCTGGCGGCGGACCATTTCACGGCGGCGGACCTGTATGTCGGGGCGCACCTGACCTGGGGCACGCAGTTCGGGACGATCCCCAAGCGCGATGCGTTCGTCGACTTCGTCGCGCGGGTGCAGGCGCGTGAGGCTGCGCAGCGGGCGAGCGCGAAGGATGATGCGCTGATGGCGGTGCCGGCGGAGGGGTGAGGGCAATTCCCACCATAACCGGGAGGGGCTACTCTTATCGTCACCCCCGCGAAAGCGGGGGCCCATCTCCCTGACTGTCCGCATTCAGCACCGGCGAGATGCGCCAATCGTGTAGGAGATGGGCCCCCGCTTTCGCGGGGGTGACGGTTCGGGTTCTATTGTCGCCCGCCCTTCAGCTCCTCCGTCTCGGGGAAGGTTTAGCTCACCCCACCACGCGCGATCCTAGCCGGGCGGCGAGATATTCGAGGTTGGCGACGCGGCGCCAGACGGCGCTGTCGGTGATCGCTTGCGGATTGAAGAAGGCGCGCATCGCCGGGAAATCGAGGTCGATCACGCGGGCCATGTAATCCGGGCTGAGCGCGCCGCCATGTTCGTCGCCCATCGGGCCGAGCCGGCGGCGCAGTGCGTAGCTGTGGCGGCGCAGCCAGACCGGGCGGATGCGGGTCATCCATTCGGTGCGGCGATGCGCGAGATTGGGCGGGCCGGTGAAGTCATGGCCATAGGCTGATGGCTGGGCGGCAAGTACCGGGTCGATCGCATTCAACAACGCCGCCTCGAACCGCCCGGCATATTTGAGCGGCATCGGCAGCGTCATCGCCTCGGCCACGACGCGGTGGTCGAGGAAGGGCATGAGGTACGGGCTGAACCGCGCCTCGAGGCTGATCTCGCGTCCGAACAGCGCCCGGCAGCGGATGCGCGGGTAGATCTGCTCGACGCGGTTTCGCGCGAGTTTGCCGGTCGCATCGGGCGGGGCGAGCGATGCGGCGATCTTGCCCGCGATTGCGTCGATGAAGCCGCGCGGATCGAAACGGTCGGACGCGTCGGCCGGGGTGAAGCGCGCGAAGAAAGTCTGCGCGATGTCGTGCGCTGTGAAGCGGCGGTTCGGGAGGTAGAAGAAGTTGCGGTAAATCTCACCGCATCCGCCCGACACGGCGAGTGCGCCATCGGCGTGGCGGGCAAGCTGTGCCGCGCCGTTGGTGCCGTTGTCGAAGATGTTCCCGAAGGTCGGCAGCCCGTCATATTGGCGGTAGTTGCGGTCGACCAGGTCGGCAAAGGCATCGGGCGGGACGACGCCATCCTCCTTGTCGAGCCATTCGATCGGAAAGCCGAGTTCGGCGCCGATCTGCTGGGCGATGACGACATCCTCGTCACCCGGCACGCCATAGACATAGACATGCGGATCGCAGCCGCGGTCGCGCAATGCGGCGAGGACGAGGCGCGAGTCTAGGCCGCCCGACAGCGGCGCGCGGACATTGCCGCCCAGCGCATCGACATGCGCACCGACGATGGCGAGCAGCCGGTCGCGGTGGCGGGCGATGCGGTCGGGCAGGGCGTCGTTGCTCGGCGCGGCGGGGAGCGGCTTGGCGATGCTGTGGCGGACGGTGCCGGTCGCGGTCAGTTCGACCACCGATAGCGGCGAGAGCGTCTTGAGCTGCTCGAACACGGTGTCGTCGCCGACCGGCATGACGTTGAAGACGAGTTCGTACACGCCCTGCGCGTCGAAGCTGAGGCGCGGAAGTGCGCGCGCGGCGGCGAGGAAGGTGGTGGCGAAAACGCGATCCTGCGTGTCGTGGAACAGCTGGAAGGCGGAGAAATAGTCGCCGAACAGGAAGCTGCGACCGCCGCGCCGGACCAGCGCGACGAACTGGCCGCCGAGCCGGTCCCAGTCGAGCGCGAGCGGGTCCATCGCGAGCAGGGCGGCGAGCGCGGGTTCGCCCATCTTGCCATCCGCGACCAGCGTCCCTGCGACCGCGACGAGATCGTCACCGCGCTGGACCAATGACGGCGGCCCGGCGATGATGTGGCTGGCGTGGAGCAGGGTCCATCCGGGGAACGACGTTTCGACAGCTGCGGGAAAGCCCTGTTCCGAGAGCACCGCGCTCGCTTCTGCCAGCGCGCTCTCGGCGAAGCGCGGATCATCGTTCCGGACAAGAAACAGGCTGGCCATGTGCGGACCCTTAACCGATCATGCCGCCGCCGGCGCGGGCGAAGTGCCGCGCGGCTTGCCCATCGGGCGGATGCCTTCCTCGGCACGCTTGCGCGCGAGATAGGTGTCGAGGCCGATCTGTGCGCCGACCAGCATGTAGACAAACGGGTTGAGCGCGATGCCGACGAACAGCGACCCGAACAGATAGACGATGTGCCCGTGCTGAAGCGCGGTTGCGAGCGGGGCGATCCAGGCCTTGTCGGGGGGCACATTGCGGTAGCGGCGCCGCAGCACCTCCATGCGCAGGATGCCGCCTAAATGGATCATCAGCCACAGGATGAAGCCGGGCCAGCCCTGTTCGCCCAGCATCTCGAAAAAGGCCGAGTGATAGGCGCGCGACTTGTCGATTTCCGGGGTGCGGACGACAGTGCGGCTGGCGCCTTCGCCGATGATCTCGACCTTGTCGTATTTGATCTCATTCTGGCGATAGGCTTCGAACCCGCCGCCCATCGGGTGGGTCTTGACGTATTCCCAGGTCCATTTCCAAACCTCGATCCGGGTCGAGGCGCTGGCGTCCGCCTGATAGGTCGAGATCGTCCCCATCCGCTCGGTAAAGCTGGCGGGGAGGAACGGGATCGACGCGACCGCGAGGAAGCCCGCGCCCGCGACGTAGAGGATGCGCCGCTTGACGTCGCGCAGCATGAGGACGGCGAGCAGGCCCGCGCAGACAAGGCCGGTGCGTGCCTGAGTCCCCACCGGCATCAGCAGGCAGGCGAAGATGAGGGAATAGCCGAACGTCTTTACCCGCCAGTCGGGTGGGAAGATCGTACCATATTTGGTGAACCACAGGATCAGCGGGATCAGGCAGATCGCGACGGCGGAGATGATGCTGCCTTCGAACAGGCCGGAGTTGTTGTCTACGATCAGCTTGAGCTGCCCATAGCCGCCGCCGCCGAGCGCGGTCTTGACCCCGCCCGCGATGATGATCGTCGCGACCGAGAGCAGCATGAACAGCAGTAGCGCCTCGATCCGCAACCGCGTGCGCAGGGTGAGGGGAAGGAAGATCGCGAAGGCCAATGCCTTCCATACCCAGTCCCATTTATACGCCGCGTCGATTGGGAAATCGGCGTTGATCGTGGTGAAATAGCACCAGCCGAGCAGCGCGAGCATCAGCCCCTGACGCGGGGCGACGCGCATGTCGCGCTTGTCGTCCATCGCCGCCCAGGACAGCACCGCGAACGCCACCGCCATCGCCGAAATCGGAAAGGCGTTGAGCAGGAAATAGCTCATCCGCTGGGGCGAAACGATGTCGATATAGACATAGGCGAGCACGAACAGGAACGGTCGACGCAGGCCGAGCGCGAAGATGGCTCCCAGGAATGCGATGAAGGCGAGATCACGCACCGGGGCGTTTCCAGCCGCGCTTGGGCGGCGGTGGCTTGCCGTCGAGGCTGTCATCATCGACCGCCGGGCTGTTCACCAGACGCCAGGCGACGACGAGCAACAGCCCGTGGGTTAGCGCGAGAACCAGCGTGTCGATCATCGTGGGGATGGGATAGCGTTATCCGGTTGACGGGCCGTTAAGTGATCGCGTGGCAGAGGGACGGCATGCGGATCCTGCACGTCCTTGACCATTCGCTGCCGTTGCACAGCGGCTATACCTTTCGCACGCGCGCGATTTTGAAGGCGCAGATGGAGCGCGGCTGGACCGTCGGCGGGGTGACGGGGCCGCGCTATCATACCGGCGATTCGCCGTTCGAGACGCTCGACGGGATCGACTTTCATCGGACGAAACAGATGCGCCGCCTGCCGCCGGTGCTGGGTGAGGTTGCCGAGATCGCGGCGTTTGCCGGGCGGATATGCGACGTGGTCGAGCGGTTCCGGCCCGATATCCTGCATGCGCACTCGCCGGTAATCGACCCGCTCGCGGCGATGCGCGCGGCCAAGCGCTACGGGATTCCGCTGCTCTACGAGATTCGCGCCTTCTGGGAGGATGCGGCGGTCGGCAACGGGACCGGGAGCGAGGGATCGGCGAAATATCGCGCGATCCGCGGGTTGGAGACCTGGGCGGCACGGCGCGTCGATGGCGTGGCGGTAATCTGTGAGGGGCTGAAGCGCGACCTGATCGCGCGCGGGATCGACGCGGGGAAGATCATGGTGTCGCCCAACGGCGTCGACCTGCATCTGTTCGGCGATCCGGCGCCGCGCGACGACGCGCTGGCGGCGCAGCTGGGGCTGGATGGGGCCGACACGATCGGGTTCATCGGCAGTTTCTACGATTATGAGGGGCTGGATGACCTGATCGCGGCGATGCCGGGACTGCTGGCGCAGCGGCCGCAGGCGCGGCTGGTGATGGTCGGCGGCGGACCGATGGAGCAGGCGTTGCGCGCACAGGCGGCGGCGTCGAGCGCGGCGCATGCGATTCACTTCGTCGGACGCGTGCCGCATGAGCAGGTCGAACGCTATTATTCGCTGATCGATTTGCTGGTGTACCCGCGCAAACATATGCGGCTGACCGATCTGGTGACGCCGCTGAAGCCGATTGAGGCGATGGCGCAGCACCGGCTGGTCGCGGCGTCGGATGTCGGCGGGCATCGCGAGCTGATCCGGCATGGCGATACCGGCACCTTGTTCCCGCCCGACGACCCTGCGGCGCTTGCCCAGACGGTGGCGGGAGTGTTTGCTGATCGCTCCGGCTGGGAGGCGCAGCGGGTGCGTGCGCGGCGATGGGTTGAGGCCGAGCGTAACTGGTCGTCAAACATTTCGCGCTACGAACCTGTTTACCAAAAACTTATTGCTGCCCGCACACGGGAATCCAAATGGTTGCGTACGCCCTCGTTCAACGTCTGACCCCAAATGTGGCGCTCGCGCTCGCCGGTGGTGCGGGCGCGTGCGCGATGCTGGTGAGCCTGGTGCTGCCGGGCGCGCTGCTCGAGGATCTGGTGCTCTCCAGCGGGATCGCGGCGTTCGTGCCTGCGGCGGAACCACCGCTGGGAACCACTGCGCGGCTGTGCATCGGCCTGTTTGCGGGCGGGCTGATCGCGCTGGTTGCATGGATGGGGCTGTCGGCGCTGTTGGCCTGGATCGATTCGCGGGCGGCGGGCGAGGGGCCGGAGGGCGAGCGCCGCCCGACCGTGCGCCGCGCCGATGCGCATCCCGATGCGCGCCCGCGCGTGCCGCTGCGTGCCAGTGATCTTGAGGTGCCGGTCTATGGCCGCGTGCCTGCTGCCGAGCCCCAGCCCGTGGTGGCGGAGCCTGAGCTCAGCGTGACCGATATTCTCGACCTTGCCGATAGCGCATTGCCCGACGAGCCGGTGATCGCGATGGGGGCGCCGTCGGAGGGACGACCACTGAGCGCGCCCTTGCCCGAGGTGCAGGAGTTGCCGGTCGATCTGAGCCAGCCGCTGGCGGCGTTCGATCCTTCGGCGATCCCCGCCGTGCCGATGGCGCCGCCGCCGCCGGTGCGCCCGCTGCGCCGCCGCGCGCCGCGTGCACCGATCTATGATTCGGGCGAGCGGTTCGAGACGTTCGAGCTGACCCCGGCGGTGCGCCCGGCACCTGCGCTGGAGCCATATCCAGCGCCTGCTGCGCCCGCCATCGCCGCACCGCAGACCGAGGCGAGCGTGCATGCGCTGCTCGACCGGCTGGAGCGGGGGCTGTCGAAATTCGGCCCCGCCGCACCGGAGCCGGAGCCCGAACCGGAGCGCAGCCTGGAAGACACGCTGTCCGAGCTGCGCCGGATGGCGATGCGGGCGTGAGCCGCTAACGCCTCACCTGTCCTCGACCGTCAGCACGCCGATCCGCACTTCGATGCGGTCGTCGACGCGGGTGCGCGATTCGACCGTCAGTTCGGCGACGAGGTGGCGGCGGAGCGTGAATTCGGCTTCGGGCAGATCGGCGATCCAGTTGTCGAGTGCTGGGGAGGGGGCGGCGGTGAGGAGCAGGTCGTGGCGCGCGCCGACGAAGGTCGCGCTGGCCCAGCGGGTCCAGCCCGCCGAGACGATCGACAGGTCGATCTGCGCCACGGCAGCGTGACGCAGCAGGGCACGTTCGAGCAGCGTGCCGGCATCGGGGCCGCGGCTCATCGTGCGTCTCCCTGATCCGGAGCAGCGGGCGCGCGGGACAGCTGTGCCTCGATCCGCTCGCATAGCTCCGGCCCCGGCGCGCGGCCGTTGCGCAAATCATCGACCAGCCGGGGGTCGTTGACCGCCAGCCGCCCGAATTTGGTGCGCGGCATGTCGTACCGCCGCAAATATCGCTCAATCTTTCCCAGAATCGCCATCGCCCTTCCTCGACTCGCGGGGCCGTTCCCCGACTCATATGTTCTTTAGATGTTCTCACGTCCAACTTGTCTAGGAAAAATCCTGCGACTATGGATGCGATGATGGAATCGGACGATCAGCGGCGCGCATTGGCGCAGGCGGCGGAGGCGCGGGGGGAGTCGCTGGCGGCGCTGTCGCGGCTGCTCGGGCGCAACGCGGCGTATTTGCAGCAGTTCGTGACGCGCGGGAGCCCGCGGGTGCTCGCGGAAGGCGATCGGCGGCGGCTGGCGCGCTATCTGGGGCTGGCGGATGCGGCGCTGGGCGGTCCGGCGGTCGAGGGGCTGGTGGCGGTGGCGCGGGTCGATGCCGGGGCCGCGGCCGGGCGCGGGCGGGTGGTGGAGAGCGAGCGGGCGAGCCCATTGCTGCTCGACCCGGCATTGCTGCGGCGGCTGGGCGTGCGCGCCGACATGGCATCGACGATCCGGGTCGAGGGGGCGTCGATGGAGCCGACGCTGTGCGATGGCGACGAGATTTTGGTCGATGGTGCGCGGCGGATGCCGGGACCGCGCGCGGCGATCCATGTGTTCCGCCGCGACGGGATGCTCGCGGTCAAACGGCTGAGGCTATTGGGCAGCGAGGTCGAACTGGTCAGCGACAACCCGGATTACGGGCGCGAGATCGTGCACGCGCGGGCGATCGAGGTGGTCGGGCGCGTGGTGTGGATGCACCGCGCGCTGGTGTGAGGAGGTTAGCCCGTCTGCCAGCGGAAACGGTAGGTAAGGCGGCTCTTGATCGCTTTACCTGCGGCATCCTTGGCGGCGGAGAATTTGCCGCGTTGCTGGATCATCAGGCAGGTCTGGGCGTCGAGCGTCGCGACGCCGCTGGCATGTTCGATCACGCAGTCCTTGATCGCGCCGGTCTCGTCGATCAGCAACGAAACGCCCGTGGTGCCATCGCGGCCCTCGAAGTTCGCCTGGCTGGGATAGTCGTCCGGCCCGATCAGCTTGGTGGGCGGGATCAGTGCCTTTGATCGCTCGGCAACCCGTGCCTGGCCGGGTTCATCCGCGTTCCAGTGACTGCGCAGATCCGTGTTGCATGTGTCCATGGCTGCGGCGGCGGCGCCGAAGCCGGTCGTCGCCAGATCGAGATCGAGCCGGCCGCCCTTGATCCGAACTGCCGGCCCGGCGGCGAGGCGGTTGAAATCCGCACGCGAGAGGTTGATCCAGAATACCTCGACACGCGACTTTTTCGGGGTGAAGCCCAGCGCGGTGGTTTTCACATCGCCGACCATGACCGCAAAATGCGCCGCAGGAAGATAGGGCCCCTTGCGCGTGATCATCAGGCGGATGACGTCGCCATTGAGCGACGGTTTGAACGCCAGCGTGGCTGGCTTGGTCGCGTCGCCATAGGTCTGGATGGCGAGGCAATGAGTGTCGGCCCAGTCCACATTCCACTTGCCTGCAGGCTTGAGCGGTGCGTCCGCCGGAAGCGGGGCGATCGATGCGGCAGCGGCGAGAAGAATGTCGAGCATTTCAATAGCGTTGCACGGCTTTGCCGCGCCCGCAAGCCTAGCGGCTCCCGCGCACCCGGTCGATCAGCGCGACGATCACGACCAGCGCGATGCCGATGGCCATGCCGGCGAGGAAGCCGATCGAGGGTTGCCCCTGACGCACGCCGACGACGGTACCGACGACCAGCGAAAGGGCGAGGAGGGCGCCGCCGGCGATCGGCGCGGGCTTTGAGGAACGGCTCATCCCCGCGCCATGCCACGTCCCGCGCCGGGACGCCACTGTCCCGTCACGGCACGCGCGACACGGGGCAAAGACCTATGGTTTCCAGCAATTTACCCTCGCAAGCCGCAGGGGTGCGGGGATCGCGCGAAGCTGGCACGCGCGGTGCGTGTGTGCGCGCGTGTCTTTGCAAGGATATCTGATGTCGCCCATCCCCTATCTCGCCGACCGTGCCCATGTCTTCGATGCCGCGGACCTGATCCGCGCCTTTGGCGACGATGCGGGACTGGAAGCGGCGGCGCGGGCGGACAAGTTCCGGGACCTGGGCAACCACATCAATTTCTGCCGCTGGCGCCAGATCGAACGGCTGATCGTGTTGATGAGCGTGAACCGCGCCGTGGGAACCGTTCACTAAGCGACGCAACCCCCTCGCCCTCGCCGCGTTAAGCGCGCATGGGGGCCCTATGACATTACCGCAGATCCTGTCCGTCGTCGTGCTGGTCGGCATGATGGGCATGTTTCTATGGGGGAAGCTGCGCTACGACATGGTCGCGGTGCTGGCGTTGCTGGCGGCGATTGCCGCCGGGATCGTGGCGCCGGCAGACGCGTTTTCGGGCTTTTCCGATGACATCGTGATCATCGTCGGTTCGGCGCTGGTCCTGTCGGGCGCGGTGCAGCGGTCGGGCGTGATCGAACAGCTAATGCGCCTGTTGCAGAAGCGGGTCACGCGGGTCAGTTCGCAGCTGTTGCTGCTATCGGCGAGTGTCGGGCTGGGCTCTGCGCTGGTCAAGAATATCGGCGCGCTGGCGATGATGATGCCGGCTGCATTCCAGATGGCGAAGAAATCGAAAAGCTCGCCCAGCGTGTTCCTGATGCCGATGGCGTTCGCGTCGTTGCTCGGCGGGCTGATCACGCTGATCGGCACCTCGCCCAACATCATCGTCAGCCGGGTGCGGCAGGAGATGACCGGCGAGCCGTTCGGGATGTTCGATTATGCGCCGGTCGGGATCGGCCTGACGCTGGTCGGCCTCGTCTTCCTGCGCTTTGGCTATCGCCTACTGCCCGCCGACCGCCGCGCCGCACCGACGATGGGCGAGGCGCTCGACGTCCACGACTATGCGACCGAGGCGAAGATCGTCGAGCAGTCCACACCCAATGGTGAGCGGGTGGCGGATTTCATCGAGCGGCACGAATATGAAGTCGCGATCACCATGTTCCTGCGCGATGGCGTGCGCGCGACGCCGCTTTCGGACACGGTGCTGAACGAGGGGGATATCCTGATCCTGGGTGGGTCGCCCGACAGCCTGGAGCGGGTGATTGCGCGCGACAAGCTCGACTTTGTCGGGACGAGCGAGGCGCCGGAAAGCCCGGAGGGCGAAGAGATCGGGGTGATCGAGGCGGTGGTGTCCGCCGGGTCGTCGCTGGTCGGCGGTACGGCCGGGTCGCTGATGCTGCGCCAGCGCTATGGCATCAACCTGATCGCGGTGTCGCGGCAGGGCGAACGGATCGTGCGGCGCATGCCCAATGTCGTGTTCCGCGCGGGCGATGTGGTCGTGCTGCAGGGGCCGCTCGGCATCCTGCCCCAGACGCTG
Source organism: uncultured Alphaproteobacteria bacterium (assembly GCA_942493255.1). GTDB lineage: Bacteria > Pseudomonadota > Alphaproteobacteria > Sphingomonadales > Sphingomonadaceae > Sphingomonas. Next base: position 1,495,116 of record OW818683.1, read on the forward strand.
ACCGAACTGGGCGCGTTGCCGCTGGCCGAGCGTGAGTTGCGGCTGGGCAGTGTGCGCAAGGGGCTGTTGCCGATCGCGGTGCTGGCGGTGGCGATGGCGGCGACCGCGACCGGCGCGGTGCCGGTGACGATCGCGTTCTTCGCGGCGGCGGCGGCGGTCGTGCTGCTCGGCGCGCTGCCCGTGCGCGACGCCTATGACCATATCGAATGGCCGATCCTGATCATGCTGGGTGCGCTGATCCCGGTCAGCGATACGCTGCGCAGCACCGGCGTGACCGAGCTGATCGGGCAATGGCTGTCGGCGACGGCGGCCGGGTTGCCGCCATGGGGCGCGGTCGCGCTGATCATGGCGGCGGCGATGGCGGTGACGCCGTTCCTGAACAATGCCGCGACGGTGCTGGTGATGGCGCCGATCGCCGCCACGTTTGCGGGCGACCTCGGGCTGCGGCCTGAGGCGTTCCTGATGGCGACGGCAGTGGGCGCTGGCTGCGATTTCCTCACGCCGATCGGGCACCAGTGCAACACGCTGGTGATGGGGCCGGGCGGGTATCGGTTTAGCGACTATGCCCGGCTGGGCGCGCCGTTGTCGCTGATCGTGCTGATCGTCGGGCCGCCGCTGATCCTGTGGTTCTGGCCGGTTGCGTGAAGGCGGGACGGTTCCTAGCTTCTGTTTGAAACCTGTAGAGGAGAGATCATGCGAACCGCCGAAGCCGTTGCCGGAATGCTGTGCCCCGTGTGCAAGACCGGGCTCCACATGAGCGACCGGCAGGGGATCGAGATCGATTACTGCCCGCAATGCCGGGGTATCTGGCTGGATCGTGGCGAACTCGACAAGATCATCGAGCGCAGTGGCGTGGGCGAGGCTCCGACGGCACCGCAGGCGCCGCAGCCCCCGATGCCGCCCCAGCCGCCGATGCCGCCGCAGGGCAGCCCGTGGCCACAGCAGGGCGGCGGCTATCCGCAGCAGCAGCCGGGCTATGGCGGCGGTTACGGTCATCAGGGCCACGACCCGCGCTATTACAAGCAGAAGCGCAAGAAGAGCTTTCTGGAAGAGCTGTTCGACTAATTAATTCCTCCCCTGCGCAGCAGGGGAGGGGGACCGCTCGCGAAGCGAGTGGTGGAGGGGCGGCCGCATAGACGGCCGTTTCCAGCTCGGCAAAATTCCGCCCTCTGCGAGGGCGGCCCCTCCGTCAGCGCTTTGCGCTGCCACCTCCCCCTTGCGGGGGAGGGATTAGAAGTCACGCCAGCGCGCCGACCAGCGCCTTTACTTCCATGAACTCCGCCAGCCCGTATTTGCCATGCTCGCGGCCATTGCCGCTCTGCTTGTAGCCGCCGAAGGGCAGGTCGGGGTTGGGCTGGCCGCCGTTGATATAGACCATGCCGGCGCGCAGGCGCGGGGCGACGCGCTTGACCGCTTCGGGGCTGCCGAACACCACCGCAGACAGGCCGTAATCGGTGTCGTTGGCGATGCGGACGGCGTCTTCCTCGCTGTCATAGGGGATGATCGTGACGACGGGGCCGAAGATCTCCTCGCGCGCGATCGTCATGTCGTTGCGGACGCCGGAAAACAGCGTCGGCTTGACGAAATAGCCGGTTTCGATGCCATCGGGGCGGCCCGGGCCGCCGGTTTCGAGCGTCGCGCCTTCCTCCAGCCCCTTGCGGATCAGGCCCTGAATCTTCTCCCACTGCGCCTTGTTGACGACGGGGCCGAGATGGCGGCCTTCCTGCGCGGGATCGCCGCAGGCGGTGGCCTTCATCATCTCCGCCGCGGCGGCGGCGGCTTCCTTCTCCAGCGCGGCGGGGACGAGCAGGCGCGCGGGCGCGATGCAGCTCTGGCCGGAGTTCATCAGCACGCTGAACAACGTGCCCTTGACCGCCGCGCCGACATCCGCGCCTTCCAGCATCAGCGAGGGCGACTTGCCGCCCAGTTCCTGATGGACGCGCTTGACCGTGTCGGCGGCGTTCTTGGCGACTGCGATGCCGGCGCGGGTCGACCCGGTGAAGCTCACCATGTCGACGCCCTTGTGCTGCGACAGCGCGGTGCCGACGCCGGGGCCGTCACCATTGACCAGGTTGAACACGCCCGCCGGGACGCCCGCCGCGTCCATCACTTCGGCAAAGATCACGGCGCAGCCGGGCGCTTCCTCACTGGGCTTGAGGATCATCGTGCAGCCGGCGGCGAGCGCGGGGGCGACCTTCGACACGATCTGGTTGAGCGGCCAGTTCCACGGCGTGATCATCGCGACGACGCCGATCGGTTCGTGGACGACGAGGCTGTTGCCGACCTGCTCCTCGAACGCGAAGTCCTTCAGCGCGCGGGCGGCGGACATCAGGTGGCCGATGCCCGATCCGACTTGTGCGGTCTTGGCGAGGGACAGGGGGGCGCCCATTTCGGCGCTGATCGCCTGCGCCATGTCATCCATGCGCTTCTGATATTCGGCGATGACACGCTCGATCAGAGCGAGGCGATCCTCGACGCTGGTGCGCGAAAAGGTCTCGAACGCGGTACGCGCGGCGGCGACGGCCTTGTCGACATCGGCCTGCGAGCCGAGGGTGATTTCAGAGGTGGCAGATTCGGTGGCGGGGTCGATCACCTGATGGCGGGTGCCGCCCTCGCTTTCGATCCATTGGCCACCGATATAGTGCTTCAAATAGCTGCGCATTCCGCTCTCCGAAAAATTTGAGGTTCGGGTATGGAGCTTTATGTGGCGAGCGGGGACACGGGTTGCAACCTGAAACTGGAGATGAAGTCATGGCGCGGCAGGCAGTGATCCGGGCGACCGGCGGGCCGGAAGTGATCGAGTGGGCCGAGGTCGATCTGCCGCCGCCCGGCCCCGGCGAGGTGCGCGTGCGGCACGAAGCGGTCGGACTGAACTTCATCGATACCTATCATCGCTCGGGCCTGTATCCAGTGCCGTTGCCCAGCGGCCTTGGCAGCGAAGCGGCCGGGGTGGTCGAGGCGGTGGGTGAGGGGGTGACGGCGTTCGCGGTTGGCGACCGGGTGACGACCTATGGCCCCGCGCTCGGCGCCTATGCCAGCGCGCGCAACGTCGCGGCGGACGCGTTGCTGCCGATTCCCGATGGCATCGCGTTCGACGTAGCAGCGGCGGTTACGCTGAAGGGCTGTACTGCGGAATATCTGATCGAACGCTGCGCGCGGGTGCAGCCGGGACAGACGGTGCTGGTTCACGCTGCGGCGGGCGCGACCGGGCAGCTGATCGTCCAGTGGCTCAAGCATATCGGCGCGACCGTGATCGGCACGGTTGGATCGTCCGGCAAGGCCGAGCGCGCACGGGCGATCGGGGCGGATCATGTGATCGAGTATAAGTGCGAGGATATCGCCGCGCGCGTGCGGGAGATTACCGGGGGCGAAGGCGTGCCGGTGGTGCTGGACGGGGTCGGTGGATCGACTTGGGAGGCTTCGCTGAAGTCCACTGCGCGGCGCGGGATGATCGTCAGCTTTGGCAATGCCGGCGGGCCGGTGACGGGGGTCAATCTCGGGTCGCTGAGCCAGCATGGCTCGCTGTTCGTGACGCGACCGACGCTCTATCATTATTACGCGACGCCCGAGGAGCGCGCGGCGGGTGTCGCGCGGGTGTTTGATCTGGTCGCGCGTGGCGTGCTGCAGGTCGAGATAGGGCGGCGTTACCAGCTGGCGGAGGCGGCGGAAGCGCATCGCGCCATCGCCGCCGCGGAGACGATGGGGGCGACGCTGTTGATCCCGTGACCGTCAGTCCTGACCGCGATAGGGCTTGGCCTTGAGCAGCCCGGCGAGGTGCGCGGCGTTACCGGCGACCATCGCGGCGGTTTCGGTGACCTTCTTCGGCGTCTTGTCGAGGTCCTGAAAGTCGGTCGAACCCATCGCTTCGCCGACCCAGTAGCAGGCGGCGACGGCGGGGATGGTGTAGCCGACATCGTTCAGCGCCTGAAACAGCTGCGCCGAGCTGAAATGCGCGCCGTCTTCGTTGCCGACGATCGCGGCGATAGCGACCTTCGAATAGGAGGGCATCCGGCCCTGATCGTCGGTTTCGGAGATGAAGGCGTCCATCCGTTCGAGCACGCGCTTGGCGATGCTGGAGATCTGGCCCATCCAGATCGGGCCACCGAAAATGAGGATATCGGCAGCGAGGATCTTTTCGCGCAGCGCGGGCCAGTCATCGCCGTCGCCCTCGTCGGACGAGACGCCGGGCTTGATGTTGAGCGCGGCGACGCGGACGGTTTCGGTGATGGTGACGTCGTGCTTGGCGAAGGCATCGGCGAGGACCGCGATCATCGCATCGGTGGAGGAGCGCTCGGACTCGTCGGCCTTGAGCGTGCAGTTGAGGGCTAAAGCGTTCAGCATCCCCGCATGACGCGCGGGGATGCTGAAGCGTTCCGTCAGTTGCGCTTTTCGCGGCTCAGGCGGGTGATGAAGGCGGCGCTGCGCAGGGCCTGGAGCGGGATCGATGTGAGATCGACCCACTCGCCCTCGGCATGCGCATTGCCGCCCGCGACGCCTAGGCCAGCGAGCGTGTCGACGTCCGCCGCGACGAACGCGCTGTCGGCGGCACCGCGGCGGGCGGGGTCCATCTCGGCCATTTCAGGGAGCTTGAGGTCGCGGTTGACCGCGTTGAGCTTGGCCAGCAGCGCGCGGTTGCCGTCGGTCGGGGCCATTGGCGGATAGCCCTCCTGAAAGTCGAGGCTGGCGGTGGTGCCGGGCAGGCTCTTTGCGGCGATCGCCTGCATCGCGGCGCGGGTCTTGGCCTCCTGCTCCGGCGTCAGCGCGCGCAGATCTCCGCGCGCGACCGCTTCCGCCGCGACGATGTTGGTCTTGCCGCCGGCATTGACCTGATAGTTGTTGTCGGCGAGCGTCGCGGGGGTGCCGGCGGCCATTACGCCGACGTTGAAGGTGAGGTTGGGCTCGGGGAGCGTCCGGCGGAATTCGTCGAGGATCCGGGCGAGCTCATACGCCGCACCATAGCCGAGCGTCGCGTTGAACACGCCGCTGCTGTGGCCGGTCTTGCCGGTGGTGCGCAGCGTCCAGTTGACTGAGCTGCGGCGGGCGACGGTGCCGGTGTCCTTGCCATCCTCCCGCGCGAGGTTTTCATATTCCAGCGCGACATCAGCCCATTTGCCCGCAGCGATCAGGTCGCGGCGCGCAATCTCCATCGGTGCGCCGGTGCGCTCTTCATCGCCGGTCAGCACGATCTTGATGTCTGCATTCTTGAGCGTCCCCGCCGCCTGCATCGCGCGCATCGCGGCGATGATCACGACGATCCCGCCCTTGTCATCGCCGATACCTGGGCCGGTGGCACGGTCGCCGGTGCGGAAGAAGGTCTGGAACGGGCTTTCGGGTTCAAACACGGTGTCGAGATGCGCGATCAGCAGGACGCGCTTGCCCTTGCCATTGCCCGTGTGCGTCGCGACCAGATGTCCGGCGCGACCGGTTTCCTTCATGTCGATCCACTCGACCGCAAAGCCGAGCGGCTCCAGCTCGGCGCGGACCATGGCGCCGACCTTGGTCACGCCATCGATGTTGAGCGAGCCGCTGTTCTGGTTGACCAGCCGTTCGAGCAGCGCGACGTGGCGGTCGGTTTCAGCGGTGATGGTCGCCGCCATCTTGCTTTCGGTGGGGGTCTGCGCTGCGGCGGGGAGGGCGGCGAGCAGGGCGAGCGGGGCGAGGGCGCGGAACATCGTGCCGTTAAAGCCCGTCTAGGCGTTGCTGGCAAATCGAAGATGGCTGTCGCGGACCGATGGCGCAACCATTCGGCCCTCCCGTCACATCGGTAAGCGCGGCGTTACTCCCGAGCCTTTTGCTTGCTCGCTTCCTCCTCGAGCTCGCGCCAGCCGCGGATGTTGAGCCCCGCTACCAGGCCTTGCATGACCCCGTTCACAGTTGGCTCGTCCATCAATGCGTCTACGGCGGATACGAAGAGGTCGTCAAACATCTGTCGAAGGACCGCGTCGCGAGTCGACTTGGGATTCGCCAGCGCGGCAATCGCTTCAGTTCGACAGTCCTTGAGCATCAGGCGATTCAGGATCATGCCCGCCTCTTTGGACAATGCATCGCGCTGCGCCGGCGTCACCGTCGAGAGGTCTTTTACCTGGCCATGTTCCGAGTAGATGGCGTACGCCCAGCGCGCCAAGGTGAAGCGATCCCCACTCGAAATGTTTCGCACGCGACAGGCGGAAAGCGCCGCATACGGATCGGACTGCAAGGACGGACTCGGCGATGTGGCCAGTGCAAGCGCGGCAAGGATCATGAAGGACTCCGTGGCTTAAAGCCAAGTCCTGCCAAATCCGTTGTTAGCTCGCCACCCAAACTGCGTAGACAACACCGGGCGGCGGATCGCATTTCGCTCCGCCGCCCGGATCGGTCAGTTAATTCCCAGTGCCGCCTTGATGTCCGCCCAGGCGGCGTATTTGAAGTTCTGGGCGTAGGGCGGGTTGTAGCCGTCCTGCGCCACGAACAGCCCGCCGGGATAGGTGGGACCGAAATCGCCCGGGGCGAAGTCGATCCCGTCGGTTTCTTCCGTCGCGCCGATGGTGCTGCCCGCAGCGATCCGGAAGCGACCGACATAGCTTTCGTCGGACAGGCGATAGACGGTGTAGGCGTGGTCGCCCTGGCTGGACACGATCACATAGCCGCCATTGCCGGTGCCTTCCGGCGCAAGGGTCACGCCCTCGACATCGATCACCAGCTTTTGCCCATCGGCAGGCGCGATCAGCGTGCCGGCGACCGAGCCATTGGCGCGGGCGTCGAAGCGCCACAGACCGACATTCTCCTCGCCGACATAGAGGCGGCCGGTGCGGTCGTCGGCGGCGCAGCCTTCGGACTGGGAGGCCAGCTTCATCGTGCGGACGATCGTGCCCTTGGGAGCAGCGCCCGACAGGTCGAGCGCGACCTGACGGATCGTGCCGTCTTTGATCACGTTGAACGCGTGCAGCGTGCTGCCGCTGGCCATCAGGCAGACGCCATAGGCTTCGCCTGCGCCGACAGGGACGATGCCGAGCGGGATCAGCTTCACCGCCGCCGTGTCGAGGCGGAACAGCGCGAGCTTGGCGTTCTTGCGGTCATTGCGGTCGCTCGCCGCGACGATGATGCCGAGCGGCCCCATGTCCTTGAGGTCGACATTGTTGACCTGACCCGCGTCGATGAAGAACCGGTCCTTGCCGGTCAGGTCATAGACGTGGAGGCCGGCCTTTTTGTCCGTCCCGACGATCAGGCTGGCGGCGGGGTTTGCCGGGTTGCGCCAGATTGCGGGATCGTCCGCCGCATCGGCATTGGCGGTGCCGACCGCATCGGTCTGGCCGCGCGCCTGGACGCTGGCGGCGGGGGTGGTGGGGACCACCGGGACTTGACGCCCGGTGGTCGCACAGCCTGCTGCCAGCAGCGGCAGCAGGGCGAGGGTGAGGTGTTTCATCATCAGAAGGCCAGACGTGCCATGATCTGGAACACGGGACCAGCGGTCTCGCTTTCGAGTTCATATTCGTCGAACGTGCCGCTCTTTTGTTCGGCGGTGAGGTTGTACTTGTAGAACTCTTCGGCCTTCGCGCCGTCGAGCAGGTTCGAGCCGACCGCGCGGATCGTGAACGCCTTGCCGATCCGCTTTTCGACGAAGATTTCTAGATCGGCGCCATAGGTGGTGCGGACCTCTTCGGCGACCAGCCGGTCGACCGCCGCACCCTGTTTGCGATAGGTCGCGCCGAACGCCGCGCCGAAGCTGCGGATGTCCTGGATGAAGCCGAAATTGTAGACGATGTTTGACTGACCGTTGAAGCGGCGCTCGCCCAGCTCGTCGGTGATGTCGCTTTCGAGCAGCGACAAATTGCCGAAGATGCCGGTGTCGGGGAGGCCGAGGAACGACAGGCTGGTCGAGACGTCGAACTCGACGCCATAGACCTTGCCGTTGCCGGTGTTGCGCGGCTGATAAACCCAGGTGAGTTCGTCGTCGCTGGGATCGGCCGGGTCGCCGAGATCGGTCGCTGCGCCGGCGACGCCGGTGTTCGCAAGCTCGATCAGGTCATTGATGCTGCGGTAGAAGACGTTGACGCCGATCACGCCGGTGCGGCCGAGGCGATGCTCATAGCCAAGGTCTGCGCCCCAGGCCGATTCGGGCTTGAGCAGCGGGTTGCCGAGGAAGTCGTTGTCGCCCAGTTCCTCCTCAAGCAGGATCGGCGAAGCGTCGTCGAAGCGCGGACGGCGGACGGTGCGCGCGCCCGAGATCGTGACGCGGCCATCGCCCAGCTCGATCTTGGCCGAGGCGCTCGGAAGGATGTGGTCATAGTCCGTGTCGATGCTGACCCCGCCCGGGGTCAGGTCGCGGATCGCGACATTGGTGTTTTCCCAACGGACGCCGACTTCCCACTTGATCGCGCCCGACTTGCCTTCGACCAGCGCGAACAGGTCCTTGCGCTGTTCCTCGATCGTGCTGAAGCCGCCGGTGATCGGGGCAAAGCCGGTGAATTCACGAGCGAAGCTCTCCGGGCTGCCATCGAACTGGCTGTAGCCGGTGTGCAGCGAGGTCGCCATGTTGAAGCGCTGGCGCGTCGCCTCGACGATGCGGGTGTCGCGGTCCTTGTCCTGATAATAGCCGCCGAACACTACATCGACGCTCTCGCCGGCGGGCACTTTGTGCTCAAGGCCGAACGACAGTTCCCGGTCGATGATGCGCGTGTCGAAGCGGTCGCCGGTGAAGCGCGGCGCCGAGCGGTCGAATTCGATCTCGTTCTCGGTCTCCCACTGGTTGTCGATGAACTTGGCGAAGCCGCCCTTCAGCTTGGTCTCGCCTGCGGCCCATTCGTGGCTCAGCTTGCCCGCGAGGCTGTAGTTATACTGGAGGATGTTGTTGATGTTCGAATTATCGACCAGCAGATTGCCGCCGCTGCCATTGCGCACCGACCCGGTCACCGCCGTGAGATCGTCATATTCGAACGAACGCTCAGTCTCGAGCCGGTCGGTGTGGACCCAGAAGCCCGAGAGTTCGAAGTCGGTCTTGTCGGTGTCGATCGAATAGCTGGCGTTGAGCGCATAGTCGTTGCCGTTGCGGACGTCCGACTGGTCTTCGCGATTGTCGAACTCGGGCACATTGGTTGGATCGCCCGCGCTGTCTTCCGCGTTGGCGAAGCGAATGCTGAACTTCTTCTTGGGGTTGTAGCGCCCCTGAAGGTTCGCGCCGATCAGCAGGCGGCCCGGGCCGACCTGGGTGCCGAATACCGCGCCGAGGCTCGGCTTGACCTTGCCATCGTCGAACAACAGCGCGCCGCCGCGCAGATAGCCGCCGTCGAGCTGATAGCCGTCACGCAGCACGATGTTGAGCGTGCCGGCGACCGCGTCGCCGGTGCGGCGGGCGGAGGAGGAGCGGACGATCTCGACCTGCTTGACCAGCTCGGCCGGGATGCGGTCGAGGAAGAAGCTGCGATCGGCATTGGTGCCGGGCACCTTTTCGCCGTTGATCAGGATCTGGGTATAGCCGGGGTCGAGGCCGCGGAGGCGGGCGCCGTCGCTCTCGATCACGTCGGAGAGGAAGGTGACGCTGGGGACGCGCTTGAGGGCGTCGCCGGCGGTCAGCGGTTCGAAGCGCTGGAAGAAGTCCTGGTCATAGACCAGCTCGGGCTCGGCGCCCTCGCTGCGGTTGCGATAGGCGATGGTGCCCTTGACCACGATTTCCTGCGCGGTTTCGATGCTGTCGTCGCTGGAGGCGGGGGCGTCCGACTGCGCGAGCGCCGGTGCGGCGGTGGCGAGCGCGATCGTGGCGATGCTGGCGCCGGCCAGCGAAGTGAGAATCGATTTCATTGTGTCCCCCGAGATGAGTCGAGGGGGCGCTTAGGTCCGGCGCGTGTCAGTTCGGCGCGATTTGCGTTTCAGTGCAGTTGCGTAACGATGACTCTTTGATGACGTTGCGCCGGGGGCACGGTCGCCACGGGACAAACGCGCAGCGCGATGGTGCGTTCAGGGGCGGTCTGCCCCTGAACGATGCGCGTGCGACAAGCGGGTGATTCCCTTTTAGCGCTCGAACGGTGGGTTCTTTGGGGGCGCGGGATGTCTGGCAGCGGGGATCGCAGCCGCAGCCTCTGCAAGCGCTTGAGCTTCAGCCTGCTGGATCCCGTTGGCGATGTTCTGAGCGGGCAAGTCGGCCATCGGGTTCGTTGCGAGCCCAGCGATATCGACCGCCACCCGGGTGTTGATTGCCGCGAGCGCTTCGGCGGCATCCGGGCTCGGCGGTTTGGGACGTGGCATCTGGCATCCTCCAAATGGACCGGGCGGGGTCGCGACCCGGTTCGCTGTGGATCATGCCGCAAAGAATCGCTGACCGAAACGATATTTGCGGCGATCGACCGATCCGATCACGAAAAACGCCCGGACCCTGCCAGGTCCGGGCGTCTCGCTGTCCGGCGCCGCCTCCCCCGAAGCGGCGACGAAAGGATCGTCTTACGACGAATAGTACATGTCGTACTCGACCGGCGACGGGGTCATTTCCCAACGTGCAACGTCGCCGCGCTTCAGCTCGACATAGGCTTCGATCTGGTCCTTGGTGAACACGTCGCCCTTGAGCAGGAAGTCCATGTCCGCCTCGAGGCTGTCGAGCGCTTCGCGCAGCGAGCCGCAGACGGTGGGGACGAGGCTCAGCTCTTCCGGCGGCAGATCATAAAGGTTCTTGTCCATCGGGTCGCCCGGATGGATCTTGTTCTGGATGCCGTCGAGGCCGGCCATCAGCAGCGCTGCATAGCAGAGATACGGGTTGGCCAGCGCGTCCGGGAAGCGGAATTCGACGCGCTTCGCCTTGGCACCCGCGCCGTACGGGATACGGCACGAAGCCGAACGGTTGCGGCTCGAATAGGCGAGCAGCACCGGCGCCTCATAGCCCGGGACCAGACGCTTGTAGCTGTTGGTCGACGGGTTGGTGAAGGCGTTGAGCGCCTTGGCGTGCTTGATCACGCCGCCGATGAAGTAGAGGCACATTTCCGACAGGCCGGCATAGCCATTGCCCGCGAACAGCGGCGTGCCCTTTTCCCAGATCGAAATATGGGTGTGCATGCCCGAGCCGTTATCTTCCTTGATCGGCTTGGGCATGAAGGTCGCGGTCTTGCCATAGGCATGGGCGACCTGATGCACGACATACTTGTAGATCTGCATGCGGTCGGCGGTCTGCACCAGCGTCCCGAAGGTCAGGCCCAGCTCATGCTGTGCTGCAGCGACTTCGTGGTGGTGCTTGTCGCAGGGCAGGCCCATTTCGAGCATGGTCGAGACCATCTCGCCACGGATGTCGACGGCGCTGTCGACCGGCGCGCAGGGGAAATAGCCGCCCTTGGCGCGCGGGCGGTGGCCCATATTGCCGCTCTCATACTCGCGGCCCGAATTGCCCGGCAGTTCGATGTCGTCGATCGCGTAATAGCTGGTCGAATAGCTGTTCTCGAAGCGGACATCGTCGAACATGAAGAATTCGGCTTCCGGGCCGACATAGACGGTGTCGCCGATGCCGAGCGACTGGAGATACGCCTCCGAACGCTTCGCGGTCGAGCGCGGGTCGCGCGAATAGAGCTCGCCGGTCGAGGGTTCGACGATGTCGCACACCAGGATCAGCATCGGCGTGGCCGAGAACGGATCGGTCCAGACCGCGTCCAGATCGGGCTTCAGGATCATGTCCGACTCGTTGATCGCCTTCCAGCCTTCGATCGACGAACCGTCGAACATCAGGCCGTCGGTCAGCTCATCCTCGCCCAGGATGCTGGCGACCATGGTCAGGTGCTGCCACTTGCCCTTGGGGTCGGTGAAACGCAGGTCGATCCATTCGATCTCCTGATCCTTGACCATCTTCAGAATGTCGGCGGCGGTGTTAGCCATTGGAACCAAGCCCTTTCTGTTTTGCTCTGATCCGCCCCGGTTGAGGTCCGGGTGCGGAGAATCATCTTGCGCTGCAATGCAGCTTCGTGAAATTTTTGCAGTGCGTCAATTCTGCGCGCTGCCAGCCCGTTTCAGGGGCGTCGTCAGATCGCGTTTTCGTCGCGCTCGCCGGTGCGGATGCGCAGCGCGGTCTCGATCGCGGTGACGAAGATCTTGCCATCGCCGATCCGGCCGGTCTGTGCGGCATTGGCGATCGCCTCGACCACACGCTCGGCGAGGGCGTCCTCAACCACCACTTCCAGCTTCACCTTGGGCAGGAAGTCCACGACATATTCCGCGCCGCGATACAGCTCGGTATGCCCCTTTTGACGGCCAAAGCCCTTGGCTTCGGTCACGGTGATGCCCGACACCCCCACTTCGTGAAGCGCCTCCTTCACCTCATCCAGCTTGAACGGCTTGATGATGGCTTCGATCTTTTTCACGGTTTCTTCCCTCTGTGACGCCGGTGCGAGTCCCGATCGGTCCGGTCCCGCGGTCAGGGTGACGGCGGAATGGATCACGATCAAGTGGAACGCCCCTGTCGCGCGACGCTGCACAAGCCGTGCCAGTTGCGCTTCTCCCACAAATGCGCGGGACGGCGTGGGCGCGGGTTAACAACTGCCTAACAAATGGGCAGCGGCGCGCTGTCATTGCGCGATTGCGGTGCAGCCTTGCGCGGGGTCGGCGCGGGTGTAATGTCCGCCTATCACACCAGGTCCAAGGATTTCCCCGATGCGCGTTCCGCTTCTCCTCGCCGCCCTGCTCGCCGGCGTGTCCGCCTTGCCCGCCGCCGCGCAGCAACAGCCGGCCCCGGCAGCATTGCCGGGTGAGGGGGCGGAGGATGCGCGGCTCAAGGCGCTGTTCCATGCGAGCGACGAAGCGTCGTTGAAGCGCAACCCGCTGAACGCGCTGTTTCGCGGTGACCTGCGCTATGCCGACCAGCTCGGCAATTATTATACCGACGCCTATCTGGCGGCAGAGCTTGCGGCGAGCGAAGCCGATCTGGCGGCGCTGCGCAAGATCGATCGGGCGAAGCTGACCAGCGTCAACAAGATCGCCTATGACGTGTTCGAGGCGGACCAGCTGCGCGCGCAGAAGGGGTTCCGGGCGGAAATCCTGTCGGTGTCGAAATATCTGCCGATGGATCACTTCACCGGCTTTCAGGCATTTTACCCGGACTTTGCGTCTGGGCAGGGCGCGGCACCGTTCAAGACGGCGCTGGACTATGACAACAACCTCAAGCGCAACGTCCAATATGCGGCGGCCTATGACCGGGTGATCGGCCTGTTTCGCGAGGGCATGAAGCGCAAGATCGTCCAGCCCAAGCTGGTCGTCACCAACATGATCGAACAGTTCGACAATCTGATCGCGCAGGGGGTGGAGGAGTCGGTCTTTTACGGACCGGTGACGAAGTTCCCCGAGGGGATTGCGCCGGCGGATCAGGCGCGGCTGAAGGCGGCCTATTCCGCGCAGATCCGCGACGTGATCCTGCCCGCGCACCAGAAGATCCGCGCGTTCCTCGCCACCGAATATCTGCCCGCCGCGCGCGACAGCGTCGGGACATCGGCGCTGCCGGGCGGGGCGGCGCTCTATGCCTATGCGATCGAGAGCAACACGACGCTGCCGCTGACCGCGGAGTATGTCCACACGCTGGGCCTGTCGGAGGTCAAGCGCATCCTGACCGAGATGGAGGCGCAGAAGGCCAAGGTCGGCTTCAAGGGCACGTTGCAGGAATTCTTCACCCACCTGCGCACCGAGAAGCGCTTTCAGCCGGAGAGTGCCGACGCGCTGCGGATCGGGTTCGAGGCGATCGGCAAGCGGGTCGATGCGCGGATCGGCGAGCAATTCTCGCTGATCCCCAAGACCCCGCTCGAGATCCGTCCGGTGCCGGCCTATCGCGAAAAGACCGATGCCGCGGGCAGCTATGCGTCGGGAACGCCGGACGGGTCGCGCCCGGGCGTGTTCTACTTCAACACCTATGACCTGCCGACGCGCTACACCTGGGGTATGGAGACGCTGTACCTGCACGAGGGCGCGCCGGGGCATCATTTCCAGATCAGCCTGGCGCAGGAGAATGCGGCGCTGCCCGCCTTCATGCGCTTTGGCGGCAACACCGCCTATGTCGAGGGCTGGGCGCTCTATGCCGAGACGCTGCACGATGAGCTGGACGTCGGGGTCGAGCCGTATCAGCGGATGGGTGGCCTGAACGACGAGATGCTGCGCGCGATGCGGCTGGTGGTCGATAGCGGGCTGCACGCCAAGGGGTGGAGCCGCGATCAGGCGATCGACTATATGGTCACCAACTCGCCGATGTCGCGGACCGACGCGACCGCCGAGGTCGAGCGCTACATCGCGATGCCGGGACAGGCGCTGTCGTACAAGATCGGCCAGCTGACGATCCTGAAGGCGAAGGCCAAGGCGAAGGCGGCGCTGGGGGCGAAGTTCGATCCGCGCGGCTTCCATGCGGCGGTGCTGGATACCGGCGCGCTGCCGATGCCGGTGCTGGAGAAGAAGATCGACGATTGGGTGGCGGGGGTTAAGTAGGGGCGAGTTAGCGGCTCGCCTTCCACGCCGCCTCGACCATCAGCTGGGCGGCTTCGGTGCGTTTGCGGGCGAGGGCGAGGTCGCTGAGGTTGGCGCGCGCCGCGTCGCCGGTGAAGCGGGCTGAGGTGCGGGCCGCGAGGGCGAGGCGGGCGGGGGTGAGGGCGGCGCCGGGGCGGCCGGACTGGAGCAGGGCGCGGGCGAAGGGTTCGGCGACGTCGAGCAATTGCGGGCTGTCGGCGCCGTAGATGCGGGTGGCGGCGGCGATGCGGGTGGCGAACAGCCGCGCGCCTTCATCCTTGCCCTGCATCGTCAGGTTGGCGGCGAGCGCGCGCAGGGCTTCGGTGCGGTATTCGCCTTCCCACGGGATCATGTCGTTTGCCTCGATCTTCGCCAGCAACAGGCGGCGGATCGGTTCGGCCTGCGCGGCCCGGTTCTGACGTTCGAGCAGATGCGCGAGGCGCGCCCGGGCGTAGACATTGGGGTCGTCGAATGCGGCGGCGATGTTCATTTTCTCGTCGCTGTCGCCGAGCGCCAGTGCCTCGCGCACACCGGCCTCGGCTTCGGTCAGCGCGCCCGATGCCTCGAGCGCGTCGGCGCGGGCGAGCAGGTAGAACATGCGGCGCCATGCATTGATGTCCTTCGCCGCGCGGACGCGGGTGATGCCGTCGGCGGTGAAGGCGAGCGCGTCGGCGACCAGACCGCGTGCGAGCAGGGTGCGGGTGATCCCGGCGAACGCCTCCCGCGAGTCATCGCCCTCGAAATTGTCGTAGCGCAGCGAGAGCGCCCAGATGCGGCGGTAGAGGAGTTCGGCTTCGGCTAGGCGGTTCTGCGCCTCGACCGCACCGGCGAGGTCGATGACATAGCCGAGCGCCCCGTTGGATTCCGGCCCCCAGCGTTTCTCGGCGCTGGCGAGCAGGCTGGTCAGGATCGGCTCGGCGCGGGCGGGGTCGCCGGTCTCGACATAGAGGTTGGCGAGGATCGATCCGGCATTTTGCAGGGCGAGGTCGTCGAATTTGAGCAGGCGGCGATAGACCGGCCAGACGCGCTCATAGATCGCGATGGTCGCGGCGTTGCCACTGCCGGTCTGGCCGTCGATCTCGACCAGACGGTCGGCGGCGCGGCGGGACAGGGGGCTGCCGGGGCTGTCGCCGACCAGTTGCTGGACGATGCGGATGGCGGCGTCGACTTCGCCCATCGCGAACATCAAGGCGAGTTCAGCGTCGGCGGGCGGGGTGCCGGGCTTGCGCGCCTTGGCATAGGCGGCGCGGGCACCGGCAAAGTCGCCGGCGGTGCGCAGGATCACGCCTTGCACGCGGTAGAGGTCGCGGACCGGGTCGGGCGCGCGGGCGGCGGGGCGGTCAAAGGCGGCGATGGCGAAGGCGACGAGGCGCGCGGCGCGGGGCTTGTCCTGCCCGCCCCAATTCTGGACGCTGACCGCGCGGCCGGCCATGTCCTTGGCAAAGGCGATTTCGAACGTCGGATCGGACGCGGTAGTGAAGGGGGCGATGAAGGCGCTTGCGCGGGCTTCGTCGCCGGCGAGGACGAGGCCGTAGGTCATGTAGAACAGGTCGCTGATGTCATCGAGTTCGACCGCGCCGGTTTCGGTGGAGCGCTCCGCCGCACCCTTCATGCGATAGGCAGCGGTGAGCCAGGTCCAGCGGGCGAAGGTGGCGAAGTCGCGGGCCTTCATTGCGGCGGTGCGGGCTTCGAGCCAGCGGGAATAGACGCTGGACCGTTCGTCGCTGTCGAGCAGCGCGACATCTGTGGCGGGGGCGGCGAGGGTGATTGCTTCGCGGATCAGCGGTGCGGCTTCGGCACGGCGGCCGGCGATGAGGTGTTCGGCGGCCTGAATCAGCAGGGTGTCGGCGCGGGCTTGGGCCTCAGGCTGGAGGGCGGGGGGCTGTGCGGGCGGCGCCTCCTGCGCAAGCGCGGGCGCGGCGAGCAGCAGGCCGAGGGCCAGAACGAGTATGCGCATGCCGATCCTCCCGCGCGGAGTTGTGGCAGCGGGGGGCGGGGGCGGCAACGGTCGAAATCGGGTGGGGGAGCTCTGTATGGATCGGGCTTAACGCGCGACGCTCTAGATCGCCTGTCCCGCCGCCCAGCCGCTCGACCAGGCCCATTGGAAATTATAGCCGCCGAGCCAGCCAGTGACGTCAACCGCTTCGCCGATGGCGTAGAGGCCGGGAGCGGTGCGCGCCTCCATCGTTTGCGACGAGAGTTCGGCGGTGCTGATGCCGCCGATCGTCACTTCGGCCTTGGCGTAGCCTTCGGTGCCGTTGGGGTGGAAGGTCCAGGCGGCGAGGGTGCGCTCGGCTTCGGCGAGGCGCTTGTCGGCGGCGTGCTGGAGTTCGCCGTCGAGCGCCAGCTGGTCGGCGAGCGTGTCGGCGAGGCGGTTGGGTAGAGCCTCGCCGAGCAGCTTGCGCAGGGTCGTGCGCGGGGCGGTGCGCTTGGCGTCGGTCAGCCAGCCGGGCGCGCGGTCGGGGAGGAAGTCGATTCCGACCGGGTCCCCGTGCCGCCAATAGGAGCTGATCTGGAGGATCGCCGGGCCGGACAGGCCGCGATGGGTGAAGAGGGCGGCTTCGCGGAACGTCGTTTTGCCGGCGCGGGCGGCGACCGGGGCGGCGACGCCGGAGAGTTCGCGGAACAGCACCTCGTCGCCGCCCAGCGTGAGCGGGACGAGCGCAGGGCGGGGTTCGACCACCTTGAGGCCGAATTTGCGCGCGAGGGCATAGGCGAAGTCGGTGGCGCCCATTTTGGGGATCGATGGGCCGCCGGTGGCGATGACGAGGGCAGGGGCGGTGGCGGTACGGTCGCCTATCGTCACGCGGTACTGGCCGTCGGCGTGGCTGACGTCGCTGATCGGCTCGCCGAGGGCGATTTCAACTGCGCCGCGGTCGCATTCGTCGAGCAGCATCGCGACGACCTGCTTTGCGCTGCCGTCGCAGAACAGCTGGCCGAGTGTTTTTTCGTGCCAGGCGATGCCGTGCCGGTCGACCAGTTCGATAAAGTCATGCTGGGTGTAGCGGCGCAGCGCGGACTTGGCGAAATGCGGGTTGGCCGAGAGGTAGCGGTCGGGCGCGATGCCGAGATTGGTGAAGTTGCAGCGCCCGCCGCCGGAGATCAGGATCTTTTTACCGACCTGATCGGCATGGTCGATCAGCAGCACGCGACGACCGCGCTGGCCGGCGGTGAGTGCGCACATCAGGCCGGCTGCGCCTGCGCCGAGGATGATGGCGTCGTAGGAGGACGGGGTGGACAGGGCGGGCGCTTTCCAACGTTTGTCACCCCGGCCCTGTGCCGGGTTCCACCGGGCGTCAGGCGCGAAGCGAGAGGCTCAAGCGCCGGATGTGCGGCACAGTGGACCCCGGCACAAGGCCGGGGTGACGATTGGAGATTGGGATAGCGGAAGCGCTAGCGCAGCTTCGCGATCGACAGGCCGTCTTCCTTGGCGCGGTCCTTGACCGATTCCTCGCTGCGGGTCAGCGCCTTGGCGATGGCTTTCAGCGCCATGCCCTTCTTAGCCAGCGTGTGCAGCTTCTGGATCTCGTCCTGCCGCCAGGGCTGGCGGTGGCGTTCGAACTTGCTGTCGGCCATTATGCGTAGGGAG
Organism: uncultured Alphaproteobacteria bacterium; assembly: GCA_942493255.1. GTDB lineage: Bacteria > Pseudomonadota > Alphaproteobacteria > Sphingomonadales > Sphingomonadaceae > Sphingomonas. Next base: position 1,513,129 of record OW818683.1, read on the forward strand.
GCTGGTGGCGGCCCGTCGCCGACTGGGTGAAGATTTCGCAGCCGGTCTCGGTGATGCCGATCGAATGTTCGAACTGGGCCGAGAGCGAGCGGTCGCGCGTGACCGCCGTCCAGCCGTCGTCGAGCAGCTTCACGTCCGGGCGGCCGATGTTGATCATCGGTTCGATCGTGAAGAACATGCCGGGCTTGAGTTCAGGCCCGGTGCCGGGGCGGCCGACATGGACGACTTCGGGCGCATCGTGGAACACGCGGCCAAGACCGTGGCCGCAGAAATCGCGGACGACGCCGTAGCGGTGCTTTTCCGCGTGGCGCTGAATGGCGTGGCCGATATCGCCCATCGTGTTGCCGGGCTTGGCCATTTCGATGCCGATCATCAGGCATTCATAGGTGACGTCGACAAGGCGCTTTGCCTTCAACGGCACGTCGCCGACCAGATACATGCGGCTGGTGTCGCCGTGCCAGCCGTCGAGCAGGGGCGTCACGTCGATATTGACGATATCGCCGTCCTTCAGCGTCTTATTGCCCGGAATGCCGTGGCACACGACATGGTTGATGCTGATGCAGCAGCTGTGCGTATAGCCGCGATAGCCGAGCGTCGCGGGGACCGCGCCACCGTCCAGCGTCATGCGGCGGACGATATCGTCCAGCTCTGCCGTCGTCACGCCGGGCACGACATGCGGCACCAGCGCGTCGAGAATCGCGGCGGCGAGCTTGCCCGCGGCGCGCATCCCGGCGAAGCCATCGGGACCGTAAAGTTTGATCGCCCCGTCGCGGGCGAAGTTCGTGTCGGCGGTTACGGCAACATATTCAGTCATGCGCGCCATATAGGGCCTAAAGGGTAACTTTGCGAGGCTGGAAGCACGCGCTATGGCGGGATTATGAGCGAGCGCATCTGGACCGCCGGGCTGGTCATCATCGGGGACGAGATCCTGTCGGGTCGCACCCAGGACAAGAATGTCGCGCAGATCGCGATCTGGCTGAACGTGCAGGGGATCCGCCTGTCGGACGTGCGCGTGGTGCCCGATGTGCAGGAGCGGATCATCGAAGCGGTGGATGCCGTGCGCACCCGCTATGACTATTGCTTTACGACCGGCGGGATCGGGCCGACGCATGACGACATCACGGTCGATGCGATTGCGGCGGCTTTGGGTGTCCCGGTGGTCATCCACCCGGAGGCGCGCGCGACGCTGGAAAGCTATTACGAGACGCGCGGCGGCTTGACCGAGGCGCGGTTGCGGATGGCGCGGGTGCCGGAAGGGGCGGACCTGATCCCCAACCGCATGTCGGGCGCGCCGGGCATCCGGGTCGGCAATGTGTTCATCATGGCCGGAGTGCCGCATATCACGGCGGGGATGCTCGACGCGCTGACTGGCACGCTGGAGGGCGGCAAGCCGGTGGTGAGCGGGACGATCGGATGCTGGGTCGCCGAGAGCGAGGTCGCCGAGATCCTGCGCGCGACCGAAAAGGCGCATGAAGGCGTGGCAATCGGCAGCTATCCGTTCTTCCGCGAGGGCCGTGTGGGCGCGAACTTCGTTGCCCGCGCGACCGAAGCGGCGGTGGTCGAGGCGTGCCTGGCCGATCTGACCACCCAGCTGGAAGCGACCGGGCGCGATGTGACTCAGGGCGGGATCTGATCCTGCCATGGCGCAGTGGGAAGCGACTCGCGCCGCAGCCCTGGCACGTGCGGAAGCGTTCGCGCCGAAGATGGGCCGCGCCTATGCCGCGCGGCGCAATTACGACATTGGACTGGACGCGGACACCGTGTCGGCGCTGTCGCCCTGGGTGCGCCGCCGGCTGATCACCGAGCGCGAATTGCTCGAGATGGCGATAGCGGGGCACGGAGCCGATGCCGCCAAGTTCGTCAGCGAGGTGCTGTGGCGCGGCTATTTCAAAGGCTGGCTGGAGCAGCGTCCTGAGATCTGGGATCGCTATGTCGCCGGGCTTGGCGCGGCGCGGAACTCGGTGGCGCGCGATCGGGAGCTGGCGCAGCGGCTGGCGGCGGCGGTCGAGGGGCGCACCGGCATTGATTGTTTCGATGCGTGGATCGCGGAGCTGCGCGCGCAGGGCTGGCTGCACAATCATGCGCGGATGTGGTTTGCGAGCATCTGGATCTTTACCCTGAAGCTGCCATGGCAGCTGGGCGCTGACCTGTTCCTGCGCGAACTGGTCGATGGTGATGCGGCGTCGAACACGCTGTCGTGGCGCTGGGTCGCGGGGCTGCATACGCGCGGGAAGCACTATCTGGCGCGGGCGGAGAATATCCGCCGTTACACCGAGGGGCGGTTCGATCCGCACGGGCTGGATGAGGAGGCGGAGCCGCTGGCGTTCGACGGCGACGCGCCGATGACCCCACCGGCGCGCGGCGATGCCATGCCGGCCGGCCGCTATGCGCTGGTGATCCATGCCGACGATACCGGCTTCGATGCGCTGGAGCTGCCGCCGCCCGCGCGGGTGATCGGTGTCACCGCGCATGGGCACGACGGGGCGCGTGCCGCAGCGCGCGGCTTTGCCGAGGGTGCGGTGGAGGATGCGGCGGCGCGCGCGGGCGCGGCCTTTGGCTGCCCGGTCGAACTGGTCGCGGACTGGCCGGGGCCGGGCGATCTGCCTCTGGTCACGCCGTGGCTGACGGTCGGGCCGCTGCGCGACAGCCTGCCCGACACCTATCCGATGGCGCAGCTGCGCAACCCCTATGATGCGGCATTGTGGCCGCTGGCGACGGCGGGGTTCTTCAAGGTGAAGAGCCGCGCGGCGGCCGCGCTGGCGCCACTGGGCATCGCCATTCCGGAGCTGTGACCCTGTACCAAGGTGCAGGTCAAATGCCCGCTCGACTCTCTCGACTGTGCTGCTAGCATCACACACCTACGGTCAATCGAGGGGATCGCCATGACAGTGAAACGATGGATGACCGCGCTTGCGCTGGCCGGGGCGGCACTGCCGCTCGGGCTCGCCGCGACGCCCGCCGCAGCGCAGACCGCGCCGGCCAAGCTGCAGGTCGAGATGCAGTATTTCACGCTGCCCAACGGGCTGCGCGTGGTGCTGGCCAAGGACACGCTGAGCCCGACGGTGACGGTCGGCGTCTATTACGGCATCGGATTTCGCATCGAGCCGCGCGAGCGCACCGGCTTTGCGCATCTGTTCGAACATCTGCTGTTCCAGGGATCGAAGAACGCGCCCAAGGGCGTGCATATCAGCACGATCAGCAATGCCGGCGGCATCCTGAACGGATCGACCCGATACGACTTCACCAACTATTTCGAAGTGGTGCCGTCGAACGCGCTGGAGCGGATGCTGTGGCTCGAGGCCGATCGCATGGCGAGCCCGGTGATCAACGACGAGGTGCTGAAGAACCAGCAGGGCGTCGTTGGCAACGAGGTGAAGGTCAACGTCCTAAACCAGCCGTACAGCACCTGGCCGTGGATCGACCTGCCGATGCTGGCCAATACCAACTGGTACAACAGCCATAACTTCTACGGCGAGCTGAAGGAGATCGAGGCGGCGACGGTGGCCGACGCCAAGCAGTTCTTCGACAGCTTCTACAAGCCGTCCAACGCCGTGCTCGTGGTGGCGGGCGACATCGACTATGCTGCAACCAAGGCGATGGTCGAGAAATATTATGGCTGGATGCCCAAGGCGCCGCTGGTCAAGCTGCCCGACATCAGCGAGCCGCGCCAGACGGAGGAGAAGTTCCGCGCGCGCACCGACAGACTGGCGCCCAAGCCCGGCTGGGCGGCGGGATACCATGTTCCTGCACGCGGCACGCCCGAATGGTTCGCGATGGGCCTGATCGACCAGATGCTGGTCAAGGGCAATGACAGCCGCCTGTACCGCAAGCTGGTCGCCGAAACGGGGATTGCGGGCGAGGTGAGCGGGGGGATCAACAACCCGCTGGGCAACATGTTCAACTATCAGGGGCCGATGCTGTGGAGCTTTAACTTCACGCATGACGCCAATCGCAGCCGCGACGAGATCAAGGGCGCGGTCGATGCGGTGATCGAGGAGCTGCGCACCAAGCCCGTGTCCGCCGAAGAGCTGACGCGCGCGCGGACCAAGATGCGCTCGTCGCTCTATTCGACGATCGACGGGACCGGGCGGATTGGCCTCATTGACCTGCTCGCCGTCTATGCGCTGTTCGACAATGACCCGAACAAGGTCAACGGCCTTGAGGACGGGTTCGCCAAGGTGACGCCCGAGCTGATCCAGAAGACCGCGCAGGAATATCTGCGCCCCACGAACCGCTCGATCTATGTCATCGATCCCGGTGCGGCCCAGCCCGCCGCGCCCGCCGCTCAGCAAGGAGGCAAGTGAGATGCGCCGCATGATCGCCAGCCTGACGGCTGCCGCCCTGCTCGCCGCGCCGATGGGCGTTGCCGCGCAGGAGCTTCCCACCACTCCGCCGCCGATCCCCGCGCCCAAGCCGTTCAAGGTGCCGGCGAGCGAGACCTATGTCCTGGCCAACGGGATGAAGGTGACGTTGATCCCCTATGGCGTCGTGCCCAAGGCGGTGGTGTCGCTGCAGACCTATACCGGGTCGATCAATGAGGGGCCGGATACCTGGCTCGCCGGGCTGACGCTCGACATGATGCGGGAGGGCGCAGGCGGCATGACCGCGGCGCAGATCGCGCAAAAGGCGGCCGAGATGGGTGGCGGAATCGGCACCGGGTCGGGGTCGACCTCCTCCGGTGTGTCGATCAATGTCCTGTCGGAGCGCACGGTCGATGCGATCGGACTGGTCGCCGATGTCGCGCAGCGGCCGAGCTTTCCCGAGGCCGAGCTGGCGCGGGTCAAGGCGAACTGGAACCGCCGCCTCGCCATCGCGCTGACCCAGCCGGGGACGCTGGCCAATGCGGCGGTGACGCGGGCCTATTACGGCACCGACCACCCCTATGGCCGGGTGCTGCCGACGCCGGCGCAGTTCAACGCCTATGACGCGGCCAAGCTGAAGGCATGGCATGCCGCGAACTTCGGGGCGAAGCGGTCGCACCTCTACATCGCCGGGCGCTTCGATGCGGCGGCGGTGAAGGCGGCGGTCGAGAAGGCGTTCGGCGGCTGGACCGCAGGGCCGGAGCGGGCGCTGATCCCGGTCAATCCGAAGGTGGGGCCGCAGGTGCTGCTGATCGACCGTCCGGGTTCGCCGCAATCGACGATCAACCTGGTCTTTCCTGCTCCCGACGCCGGAACGCCGGGCGACATCCCGACGCGGGTGATGAATGCGCTGCTGGGTGGATCGTTCAGCTCGCGCATCACGCGCAATATTCGCGAGAATAAGGGCTATACCTATTCGCCGGGGTCGGGTGTCGCGCTGTTGCCGACCAATGCGGTGTGGAGCTTCAACGCCGACGTCACGACGACGGCGACGGGGCCGTCGCTGACCGAGGTGTTCAAGGAAATCCGCGAACTGCAGACGACCCCGCCGGGCGATGAGGAAGCGGGCGGCATGCGGCAGTATATGGCCGGGCTGTTCGCGATCCAGAACTCGACGCCGGGCGCGCTGGTCAACACGCTGGCGACGCGCGATGCGCTGGGGCTGCCGCGCGACTGGCTCGACAACTATGTCCCGGCGACGCTGGGCGTCACCAATGCGCAGATCAGCGAGGCGGCCAAGCGGTTGCCGATCGACAAGATGACGCTGGTGGTTGTCGGTGATCTGAAGGTTGTCACGCCGCAGCTTCAGGCATTGCCCGAACTAAAGGGTGTCGAGTTCAAGACGGTGACCGTTCCCTGAACATCTGTTCATGTTGAAATCCAACTACTCACGGGGGCGGCGCAAGTCGTCCCCGTTTGTTTTGGAGTATTGCTGAATCATCGACTGGCCGATGGGCGCAAACAACTCGCCGCAATTTTGAGGGCTGGCTGCGACGAATTGCGGGTTCCACTTGTTGACCCCCCGTTATGACCCACACAGCACATCATGCGCGACCCGCGCTTCGCCGAGCAGTGGCGCTGCTTTTCGCCGCCGCCGCTCTCCCCGCAACCGCGCTGGCACAGGAGACGGTAACCCCGCCGACCGTGCTGGTGCCGAGCCAGCCGGCTCCGGCCCCAGCGCCGCAGCCGGTGACGCCGCCGCCGGTCCAGGCCCCGGTTGCGCAGACGCCGCCTTCGGGTGAGTCGCGTAACACGATCGCTCCCGGCGCGCTCGAACAGGTTGAGCAGGAGGCGCGCGAGCGTGCCGCTGCTGCCCGGGCTGAGGCGCGTGCGGCACGCCCGGCGCGTTCGGTCGAGGCACCGCAGCGTGCGGCCCCAGCGGCTCCGGTCGCTGCTGCACCTGAGGCGGCACCCGCCGCGCCGGTAGCGGCTGAGCCCGTGACGCAGGCCGCGCCGCCGGTTGCCGATCCGGTCGTGACGGAGGTTGCGCCCGAGCCGGTTGCACCGGCCAGCGAAGGTGGCGGCACGATGTGGCTGATTCTGGCTGCGCTGGGCGGTGTTGCCGCGCTGATCGCTGGCGCGATGCTGCTGCGTCGTCGTCGTGAGGATGAGCCTTATCTCGAGGAAGAACTCGCGGTCGCCGCGCCGGTCGAGCCGGTTCGCACGCCCGTTGCCGAGCGGGCCAAGCCCGATCCGCTGATCGAGCGTCTGGACGCCAATCCGGTGGCCGCCGCACCTGCGTTCATTACTCCGCGCCGTGAGCCGGAAGTGGCGGAGCGTGCGGTGCCGGTAGCTAAGGCCAAGACTGACCCCAAGCCGGCGCTGGAAAATGCAGAGCTGGTCGATGCCGACCCGGCCGATATCGCCGCCATGGTCGGCGGTGCCAAGCCAGCGGGCGGGCGTCCGCAGCTTGAGCTGGCGATGCGTCCGATCCGTGCCGGCATGAGCCGTCGCGGTGCCACGGTCGGGTTCGAACTGACCGTTGCCAATGCCGGTGGCGCGCCTGCCGACAATGTCCGGATCGGTGCGTTCATGCTCGGCGAACATGCCGCGCAGCAGAGCGAGATCGAGCGGATGCTGATCAATCCGCCCGCCGACTCGAGCGTCGATGCGCGGTCGATCGCGCCGGGTGACGGGACCACGCTGGAGGCGATGGTGACGATGCCGCGCGATGCGGTCGATGCGATCGCGGGCGAGGATGCCGGCTTTACCCCGGTGCTGGTCGCCGATGCCCGCTATCGCCTGCCCGATGGAAGCGAGGGGCGCACTGCCGCCGCCTTCCGCATCGGGCGCAGCAATGGCGGCATGCATCTCGAGCCGATCGCGATCCAGGACGACCCGTCGATGTACGCCGATATCGAGGCAGAACTGGTCGGCGTTCCGGCCAAGGTCTGACCCGTAAATCCCTGTCCCGCCCCGGTTTGCGCTGGGGCGGGTCGCTTTTCCGGCGGGCCTGCGCATTTTTTGATGCGCGGGTCCGGCTTCTCCATGCTAGGCGCGGCGGGTGACTGCGACGACCCTTCGCGCGACCACCGCGCTGACCCTGATCCTGCTGCTTGCGAGCCCCGCTGTTGCCCAGAGCGGCCAGCGGCCGACGATCATCACGCCGCCGATCGGTGATTTCGACATCAACCCCAACCCGACGCCGCGCGCGACTCCCACGCCGACGCCTGCGCCGCAGCCGACGGTGACGGCGGTTCCGGTCCCGCCGCGCGCGACGCCGTCGCCGCGTCCTACGGCGGCTCGACCGAGTGCGCAGCCCGAGGCGCAGCCAACGCCGCAGCCCAGCCCGACGCGGTTTGGGCCGTCCGACTTCACGCCGGTGGCGACGCCGCAGCCGGGGGTGATGCCGGGTGCGGTTGCGCCTGCGGCCGGTGCGACTGTCGCGCCCGATGCGGCATCGGACACGCTGCCGGCATGGTTGTGGCCTGCGCTTGGCGCGGCGGCTGCGCTGGTCGTGGGGCTGGTCGCCGGGATCGCGATTGCCGGGCGACGCCGCCGCCGTCGTGAGGAGGAGGCCGAGGTTGAGGTCGCCGAGACGCCGGTAGTCGCTGCACCGCCGACGCCGGGGCCGCCCGCGCGGGCGGGTGTAACCACGCCGCCGCGTCCAGCGCCACAGCCTGCCGCTGCACCACGCCCTGCGCCCGCCGCGTCGGTCATGGCGCCGGTGCCGCCGCCGCCGGGTCCGCTGGTGACGGAGATCCGCCCGCTGCGCGCGGCGATCCGCGACGGGATGGTGAGCATCGATTTCGAGCTCTACATCCAGAATCGCGGGCCCGAATCCGCCGACAATGTCCGCGCGGTGCTCGCGCTGTTCGCCGCCAATCCGGATCAGGACGCGCAGATCGCGGGCTTCCACGGCGCCGCGCGGATGGCGCCGGGGTCGGAGCCGTTCAGTATCGCGCCGGGCGGCATCCATATGCTGAAGGGGCAGGTCAATCAGGCAGGCGACCAGATGCGGGTCGTCAATGTTCAGGGCAAGCCGATGTTCGTGCCGATCCTGCCGGTCGCGCTGAAATGGTATGCTGGCCTGTCGATTCGCACGCTGCGCGACTCCTTCATGGTCGGTACCGTACCTGCGCCGGGCAGCGACCGGCTCGGGCCGCTATGGGTCGAGCGTGCTGCGGATGGGTTCGGGCGGCTGGCGGCGAAGCGCTACGTGCCGAAGGATGCTGGCGGAAGCTAGAGCATCGCGCGTTAAATCTGACCCACATTTCCGTTTGTGCTGAGCTTGTCGAAGCACCTTTCCTGCGCTCAAAGAGGGCAGTTTACTGCCCTTCGACAAGCTCAGGGCAAACGGCTGTAGCGCGATCCAGATTGAACGCTTAACGCTCTAACGCAGGGCCAGCACCAGCAGGACGACGACCGCCGCGCTGGCAATCAGCAGTACCGCCATCATCCTGCTGAGATTGCCGAGACCGCGCCACGGAAGCGCTTCATCGAGCAGCGGACTTCCGGGCGTGATCGTCGTGGGATCGACGCCGGTTTCGTGCGTCAGGGCGGTGGCGAACCGGTCCCAGGTGTCAGGGGCAAGCGCGACCCCGGTTGGCAGGCGGGACTGGAGCGAGCGGAACACGTCGCCGGCCGTTTGCCATGTCGGCGCGTCGGCATAATCGAGCGTGACGCCGAACGTCATCTCGATCTCGTCGATCGCCGCGATCTCGTCGCCGTCACTGCCGAAGCCGACGCTGACGGGCCTGTCTTCTTCCATCGGATCGCATCCTAACAGCTTGTCGGCGTGCCCCCAACGAAAAGGGGCGGCCCGTTGCCGGACCGCCCCCTTCATAAGCTGCAGGTGCAGCCGCGAGATTACTTGATCTCGACGGTCGCGCCGGCTTCTTCGAGCTGCTTCTTGAGCTTCTCGGCTTCGTCCTTCGACACGCCTTCCTTGACGGCCTTCGGCGCGCCTTCGACGAGCGCCTTGGCTTCGGTCAGGCCGAGCGCGGTGATCGCACGGACTTCCTTAATGACGTTGATCTTCTTGCCACCGTCGCCGGTGAGGATCACGTCGAACTCGGTCTGCTCTTCAGCAGCCGGAGCAGCGGCGGCGCCGCCAGCAGCCGCAACCGCGACAGGAGCAGCGGCGCTAACGCCCCACTTCTCTTCGAGCATCTTCGACAGCTCAGCGGCCTCGAGGACGGTCAGTTCCGACAGCTGGTCAACAAGCGCGTTCAGGTCAGCCATTTGATATTCCCTTCAAAAATTCAGATTGGTTCGAAAAATCGCAAATGAACGTCGGCTCAGGCCGCGTCCTTCTCCGCATAGGCATTGAACACGCGGGCGAGCTGCGCCGCGGGTGCCTGGGTGATCGACGCGAGCTTGGCTGCCGGTGCCTGAAGCAGGCCGACAATCTTGCCGCGCAGTTCGTCGAGCGAAGGCAGCGATGCGAGTGCCTTCACGCCGTCTGCGTCGAGCAGCATGCTTCCCATTGCGCCGCCGACGATTTCGAGCTTGTCGTTCGTCTTGGCGAATTCGGCGACCACCTTGGCGGCGGCAACCGGATCGGTCGAATAGGAAAGCGCCGTCGGACCCGTCAACAGGTCCGCGAGCACCGCATAATCGGTGCCCTCGATCGCGATCTTGGCAAGGCGGTTCTTTGCGACCTTGTAGCTCGCGCCAGCTGCACGCGCCTTGTTACGGAGGTCCGTCGACTGCTTGACGGTCATCCCGAGGTTGCGGGTGACGACCACCACTGCGACCTCGTTGAAGGTGCTGTTCAGCTCGGCAACGGCCTGGGTCTTCTGAGAACGATCCATGCCTGTCTCCTCACTATGCCCCGGCCAGGGCCGGAGCGGTTACGCCAGGAACCGGGCGGCTGCCCGATCCCCATTGTCCGTGGGGGCATGATCGTCAGGGCCGGAAGGGTCCGGCGGGCTGACCCGGACGACCCGCGAGGCGGATGCGACCGGAGTAAATCTCTGTCCCCGTCTTGGCGGGAAATTAAGTACGGCCAAATGCCGCACACCCACTGTCTCGGACGGAACGCGCGCAGGTTTCCCCACGACGCGAAGACGCGCTCATAGCGGGTGGGGGGCAGGAGTCAAGCGGGGGCGGGGCCGCGAGGCCCCGCCGGTCGGCTCACTCCGCCGGAGCGGCTTGGTTGCCGGAGGTGTCGCCGCGCTGGACGCGGGCGGTCATGCCGACCGATTCGGCGTCGTCCTGAATCTGCTCGTCGTCGGGCAGCGCGGGTTCGGCGACCGGGGCCGACGCGGTGTTCTCGACCACCAAAGGTGTCGGCTCCGCGAGGTTCTCTTCGGGCAGGTCTTCGGTCAGCTCCATCGCGTTGACCGCATTCTCGGCGGGTGCGGTTTCCTCCGACGCGCCCGAGCAGGCGGCGAGCGCGGCTGCTGCGGCGAGGGCGGTGGCGAGCTGGAGCGTGCGGCGATAGTTCATTGTGTGTCTCCCGGTTCTGTTCAGCGGGCGGCCTGGGCCTGGGTGGCCGAGCGCGCCTCGATCTTCGATGCGAGCACCTTGTCCCAGTTATAGGGATCGCCGCGGAAATTCATCGTCCCGCTCGAACTGCCATAAGCGGTCCAGTAGAGCAGATAGACCGCGACCTGCTTTTGCAGCGGCACCCGGGTGGTCTTGCCCGTGGCGAGGGTCTCGGCGACCTTTTCCGGTGTCCATACCGGATCGCCGCTCATCAGCAGATTGGCAAGGTCAGCCGGGCGTTCGAGCCGGATGCAGCCATGGCTGGCGAGCCGGTCGAAGCGCGAGAAGGTGCCTTTCGACGGCGTATCGTGGAGATAGACCGCGAAGGGGTTGTTGAAGTCGAACTTGAACTTGCCCAGCGCCGAGTGCGACGGCGCCTGTTGCAGGCGGCGATTGGCGCCGGTGCCGATCACCTTGAACCCGTTGCGGGCGAGATAGGCCGGACCCTTGGGGAACAGCTCACGCGCGGCGATGCCGGCGGGGACGTTCCAGGGCGGGTTCACCACGACCGAATGAATATTGGAGACCAGCATCGGCGTCTCGCCGCCGCCGGGCTTGCCGGTCACGCCGCGCATCGACATCACCGGGCGGTCGCCCTCGAACACCGCGACGCTGGCCGAGGCGATGTTCACCTGAACCCGGTCGGTCGGCATCGATTTGGGCATCCAGCGCCAGCGTTCCATGTTCGCCATGATCTGACGCACGCGCGCCTCGACCGGCACGTTGAGCGCGCCGAGCGTGCCGCTCGACACGGTGCCGGTGGGGTTGAGGCCGTAGCGGCGCTGGGCGCGGATCACCGCCTCTTTCAGCTCAGCATCGAAGCTGTTGCCGAGGCGGGCGACGTTGTCATCCTCGACCGCGAGGCGGGCACGCAGCGCGGCGACGCGCGGGCCGGTGGCGCCGACGGTCATGTCGGGGCCGGCGGGGATCGCGCTCCAGCCACCCGCCGCCTCGATCAGGCGATAGCGGGCGAGGCCGGTGCGCAGCGTCTCATACCCCTCGTACGGCGGGGCGAGGTCGGCGAACCATTGCGTCAGCCGGTTTTCGGCAAGCGCGCGGGTGAAGCCGGGCTGCGGATCCCATGCGGCGGGGCGCAGCGCCCAATCCTCTTGGAAATCGGCGGTGTCGAGCCGGCCGATATGGATCGCGCGGGCATAATCGAGCGCGGCGCGGACAAGACCCACGTCATCGGCGGGCAGGATTTCCGCCGCCTGCGTCGAATAGCGCAGCCCCTGAGCGATCCGCCCCTGCACGATGATGCGGCGCAGCTGCTCGGCCTGCGCCGGGGTCACCGTTGGCAGCGGAAGCGGCGTGGGGAGCGGCTGCACCTGAAGCGGCGCGCCGGTCGGGGTCGCGCTGGGCGATGGAGCGGGGGCAGCCGTCTGCGCCAGCGCGGGAATCGCGGCTGAGAGCGCCAAAGAGGCCGCGACCAGATGCGGCCCGGTTCGTGCGAACATCGAAAACTGCTTCCTTATCACCGGTGCGGGGGATGATAGGGCGGGCGTCGGCGGTTGTCACCCGCCGACGCGCCCGATTACACCGTAGCGTTCAACTTGGTCCCGGCGACGCCGATGACGATCAGCGCCATGAACCCGGCCTGTACCAGCGTCACCTTGTCGCCGAACAGGATCACACCGCCGATGATGACCCCGACCGCGCCGAGCCCGGTCCAGATCGCATAGGCCGTGCCCGCCGGGATGTCGCGCATTGCGAGCGCGAGCAGCGCCATGTTGAGGAAGCTGAGCACGATCGGCACGATCGCCGACTGCCACGTGCCGGTGGTTGCGGCCCATTTGAGGCTCAATGCCCAGATGATTTCGGTGAACACGGCAATGCCGAGGATGATCCACGCCATGCGGGAGTCTCCATGCGTGCGGGCTCGGAATGGACGGGCGCGCAGGCCGGAAACCCGTAAGAGGCGGCGCGCCGCACCGGGCAGGCCCGGTGTTCGGGGTGCCTCTTACCCCCCGGGGGGTGGGGGTCAAGCCCTGGCGGGGAGCCGCGCGGCGATCCAGCCAAGGATGTCGGCCATGATCGCATCCTTGCCGGTGTCGGCGAGCAGGTCGTGGACATGGCCGTCATAGAGCTTGAGCGTCTTGTCCGCCGATCCGGCACGGTCGAAGAACAAGCGGCTGCCTGCCGGGAGGGTCGCGCGGTCGGCAGTGCCGTGGATGATCAGCAGCGGCATCGAAAAGGCGCCGAATGCGACCTCAAGCTGCTTGTCGGCCTTCCACATCTCCCCCACCGTATGCGCGGGCTGCGTCTCGTTGGCGATCAGGGGATCGGCGTCCATCATCGCGACATGCGCCGGATCGCGCGAGAAATCGGCATTCTTGAGCTTGAGCACGCCGATACGCGGCAGGAAACCGCCGATCCATTGCGCCAGGTCGAGCACGAAGCGCGGCGTGGGGACGCGGAAGGCGAAGCTGTGGCAGATCAGGCCGGCGAGCTGCGCCTGATGCTTGAGCGCATAGCTGGTCGCGATCACGCCGCCCGCGCTGTGCCCGATCAGGAAGATCGGCAGGCCCGGATGGTCGGCGCGGGCGCGGTCGAAGGCGAGCTGCAGATCGGTCAGATAATCCCCGAATTCCTCGACGAAATAGCGCTCTCCATCCGATTTGCCGCGACCGCGCAGATCGACCGCGTAACAGGCATAGCCTGCCGCGTTGAACTGTTCCGCTGGCCATTGCAGGTGCCCGCCATGGGCGTTGAAGCCGTGCTGGAGGACGACGACTGCGGTGGCTTGCGTCACTGGCCAGCTGCGCAGGTTGATGCCGGTGCCGTCGGGGTGAACGATGCGTTGCTCGGTCATGGGCGCCTCCTATGGGGTGCGCCGAGCGTAACAGGTGGGGGCGGGGGCGACGATTACCCGTCTGGGTAGGTGGGGAGCAGGTCGACGCCGCGTTTGGTGACCGGCTCTACGGGAGCCGCGCCAGTCGCACGAGGGTTTCGTCCAGCGCAGAGAGGAATCGCGAACGGTCCTGTTTGCCGAACGGTGCAGGGCCGCCGATCTGGTCGCCGCCGGCGCGCAAATCGGCCATGATCGCGCGGGTGGCGATCGCCGCGCCGATCGAGCTGGTGGTGAAGGGCTTGCCGGTTGGGGAGAGGACGACGGCGCCCGCCTTGAGGCAGCGGTCGGCGAGCAGGATGTCGGCGGTGATGACGACCGATTTCGGTCCGGCACGCTCGGCGATCCAGTCATCCGCCGCGTCGAAGCCGTCCGAGACGATCTCACGCGCGATCAGCGGGTGATCGGGGATGCGGATGAAGCTGTTGGCGACGATCGTGACCGCCACTTCGCGCCGCCACGCGACCTTGTAGATCTCGTCCTTGACCGGGCAGGCGTCGGCGTCGACCAGGATGTGGAGGGGGGAGGCCATGTCCTTTTCTCTACTTCGTCACCCCGGCCTTGTGCCGGGGTCCACTCTTCAGCCTTGTCCAACGCTTGCGGCTGACGCGGGGCGCGCGCCGCAAGCGACGGGATACGCGGCCCGGTGGACCCCGGCACAAGGCCGGGGTGACGCGCGTGTGTGGCGATCACTTCTTCGGCGGTTTGCCGCGATGAGGCTTGGGCGAGCGGGCAGCGCCCGGACCACCGGCAGGACGGGCGCGGTGCATCGGGCGGCTGTGGTCGCGCGGCCGGCCCTGACGCGGTTCATGGTCGCCGCGGGTGCCCGGAGGCGGCGGGCCGTCGGCGCGCTCGATCAGCACATCCTCGTCCGGCCCCGCCGATTTGGCGACTTCACGCATGAAGCGGTCGGCAATCGCGCTCGGCACCTGGAAACGGGTTTCGCCGGCACCGATGCGGATCGCGCCGATCTCGCTCTTGGTCACATGACCACGACGGCAGATCAGCGGCAGGATCCAGCGCGGATCGGCATTCTGGCGGCGGCCGACATTCATGCTGAACCACACCGTGTCGTCGAAGCCGGGACGATGGACCGCGCCGCGCGTGTCGCGGCCTTCGCCGGGGGTGCGGTCGATCAGCTCCTCGGGCGCGGGCATCGATGCGCGGTGCGCACGGACCAAGGCGGCGGCGATATCCTCCGCCGTCATCTTTTCCATCAGCTCGGTGGCGAGGGCGCGATCATCCTCGTCCTGCTCGACCGGGGCGGTGATCTTTTCGATCAGCCGGTCGCGATCCTTGGCCTTGATGTCCTCGACGCTGGGGACGGGGAGCCACTCGGCGTTGATCTTGGCCTGCTTCAGCGTCATCTCGACCCGGCGGCGGCGCGGATAGGGGACGATGAGGATCGCGGTGCCCTTCTTGCCCGCGCGGCCGGTACGGCCCGAACGGTGCTGCAGCGCCTCGGCATCGCGGGGCAGCTCGACATGGATCACCAGGCTGAGCGTCGGAAGGTCGATGCCGCGTGCGGCGACGTCGGTGGCGACGCAGACGCGCGCGCGGCGGTCGCGCAGCGCCTGAAGCGCGGCGTTGCGTTCGTTCTGGCTATGCTCACCCGACAGCGCCACGGCGGAAAAACCGCGCTCGGTCAGGCCGGCATGGAGGTGGCGAACATTGTCGCGCGTGGCGCAGAACAGCATCGCCGTTTCCGCCTCGTGAAAGCGCAGCAGGTTGATGACGGCGTGTTCGATGTCCGACGGTGCGACGGTGATCGCCTGATAGGCGATGTCGCCATGGCCGCGATCCTCGCCGACGGTCGAGATGCGGTGCGCGTCGCGCTGATAGCGCTTGGCCAGCGCAACGATCGGCTTGGCGAGCGTGGCGGAGAACAGGAAGGTGCGGCGCTCGGTCGGGGTCGCGTCGAGCAGCGCCTCCAGTTCCTCGCGAAAGCCCATGTCGAGCATTTCGTCGGCTTCATCGAGCACCGCGACCTTGAGCGCGGACAGGTCGAGCGCGCCGCGTTCGAGATGGTCGCGCAGGCGGCCCGGCGTGCCGACGACGATATGCGTGCCGTGTGACAGCGCGCGCCGCTCACGCGATGCGTCCATGCCGCCGACGCAGGTCGCAACCCGCGCGCCTGCCGCAGCGTAGAGCCAGCCCAGTTCCTTGGCGACCTGAAGCGCCAGTTCGCGCGTGGGGGCGATCACCAGCGCCAGCGGCAGGCGCGGCGCGGGAAGGTCGCCGTCGACCAGCAGGTCTTCGGCCATGGCAAGGCCGAAGGCGACGGTCTTGCCCGAGCCGGTCTGCGCCGAGACGAGCAGATCGCGGCCGCGCGCATCGTCCTGCGTCACCTGGGCTTGAACGGGGGTCAGCGCTTCGTAACCGCGCTGGGTCAGCGCCTCGGCGAGGCGTAGGGGGAGGTGCGAAAAGGGCATCAGGCTCACAAATTGCCGCGCGCCCCGCGGGCAGCGCGTTGTAATCGGTCGGGTCGCGGGGGTTTGCGCGGCCCTTAGCGCATTTTTGTGCACTTGGCGAGGGGGGTGGTCAGGCGAGCGCGCGGGGTGCCCGTCGTGCCGGTCCCGACGCCTCTTCCTCATGGTCCTGCGTATCGCCGAAATGGTCCGCCACGGTGCGGCCATCGGCGCGATAGCGGTCGCGGACGAGAAAGCCGATCATCTCGTGCAGCCACACCCGACGGCCCATGCGGTAATACCAGCGAATGGCATGGCGGATCTTTGGGTCGGGGTGCCATGCCCAACGCAACAGCGCGCGGGGACGCAGCTGTGCAATCGCCTCGATCGCCTTGACCCACAGGAACAGACGCCAGGGGGCCATGCCGGCAACGCCGAGCACGGGGTGCTTGTAATCCCACTTGGTCGCATCCGGCTGAATCACCGGGCGGTCGCGGGCGATCCGGTAAAAGGGCGTCCAGCGATGCGGCGTGACGTAGAGCGCCTGAATCTGGTCGGGGTCGTAGGAAATGATCTGACGCAGGCCGCGCCACATGCTGGCGTTGGTTTCGTCGTCAAAGCCCGCGACCCAGGTCGCCATCGACAGGATGCCATGGCGGCGCAGCAGGCGGATCGCCTCACGGTCGGCGGTGGTCGATCCGCCCTTGCGGATCAGCTTCAGCGTCGCCTCATCGGTGTTTTCCATGCCGAGCAGGAAGCGTTCGAACCCGGCCTGCTTGTAGAGATGCAGGATGTCGGCATCGCGCACGATATCGTCGGCGCGGGTCGATCCGACGAGCGTGACCGAGACATTCTCGGCAATCAGCGCCTCAAGAAATGCACGCCATGGCTTGCGTCCTGCACTGGGGTTCTCGTCGGCGAAGTTGAACACCTCGACGCCGTGTTCGCGGTGGAGCCGCGCGATTTCGCGCGCGAGCAGCACCGGGTCGCGGTGCCGCCAGCGGGTCCAGAAGCCGCGCTGGCCGCAATAGTTGCACAGATGCGGGCAGCCGCGCGAAAACTGGATCACCACCGCGCGCTTGCCGCCCCAATAGCTGTAGCGGCAATGGTCGATCAGCTCCCATCCGACGCGATAGGCGTCGAGATCGGTGATGACGGGGGCAGGCGGCGTGCCGAACGGAACGCCTTCACGGCGAAAGGCAACGCCGGGAATGGTGTCGAGCGGATGCCCATCGGCGATGGCCCGCATCAGGCGGCGGGCGGTCTCCTCACCTTCGCCGCGGACGATGGCGTGGACATGCGGCTCGTCACGCAGGATCTCACGCCAGAAATAGGTCGGGTGGACGCCGCCATAGACGATGATTGTGCCGGGCAATGCCGCCGCGGCTTGCGCCGCGACGTGCCGGATGATCGGCTGGGCCGATGATGAGCCGGAATGGCCGAACAGTATGGCGTCAGGCGCGTGCGCGACGATCCGGGCGACCAGTTCGGGCAGCGGCATCGGGCCGAACTCGCCGTCGAGCAGCTCGACCGCATGTCCGTCATCAATCAACGGCCCGCCGATCGCGAGCAGGCCGAGCGGCGGAAGCTGTTCGCGCGGGATGCGGCTGCCGATGGCGGGGTGGGGAATGTTGACGAGCAGGATGCGCAAGAGAAATGCCCTCCGGGTTGGAACCGGCGGGTTCGTGTCAGGCGCCCGGCGTGATCGTCATGAGCGGCGGATGAGCATTTGCTGAGCGCGCCTTGCACGCCAACAAAAAACCCCGGGGTTGCCCCCGGGGTTCTTCGTGGTTCGCATGGGTTGCGAAGATCAGAGCGCCGAAACCTCGGCGACGTCGACCTTCACGCCCGGGCCCATCGAGGACGAGACTGCGACCTTGCGCAGATACTTGCCCTTGGCGCCCGACGGCTTGGCCCGGATCACCGCTTCGACCAGCGCGTCGAAGTTCGAACGCAGGTCGGCGGCCGAGAACGACGCCTTGCCGATGCCCGAATGGATGATACCGGCCTTTTCGACGCGATATTCGACCTGGCCGCCCTTGGCAGCCTTGACCGCTTCGGCGACGTTCATGGTGACGGTGCCGAGCTTCGGGTTCGGCATCAGGCCCTTGGGACCCAGCACCTTGCCGAGGCGGCCGACCAGACCCATCATGTCCGGGGTCGCGATGCAGCGATCGAACTCGATCTTGCCGCCCTGAACGATCTCGAGCAGGTCTTCGGCGCCGACGACGTCCGCACCAGCTTCACGGGCCTCGTCCGCCTTCGCGCCCTTGGCGAACACGCCGACGCGAACGGTCTTGCCGGTGCCGGCGGGCAGGGTGACGACGCCACGAACCATCTGGTCGGCGTGACGCGGATCGACGCCCAGGTTCAGCGCGACTTCGATGGTCTCGTCGAACTTCGAGGTCGCGTTCTTCTGTGCCAGCGCGATGGCTTCATCAACGCCGTACAGCTTTTCGCGGTCGACGGTGCCAGCCAGGGCCTTCTGCTTCTTGGTCTGCTTAGCCATGGGTTCAGCCCTCCACCACTTCGAGGCCCATCGCGCGGGCGGAGCCTTCGATGATGCGCGTTGCGGCATCGAGATCGTTGGCGTTGAGATCCTTCATCTTCGCGGTCGCGATATCGGCGAGCTGCGCGCGCGTGATCTTGCCTGCGGTCACCTTGCCCGGCTCCTTCGAGCCCGACTTGAGGCCGACGGCCTTCTTGATGAGGTAGGTTGCCGGCGGCTGCTTCGTTTCGAAGCTGAAGCTGCGGTCAGCGTAAACGGTGATGACGGTGGGGAGGGGGGTGCCCTTTTCCATCTCGCCGGTCGCCGCGTTGAACGCCTTGCAGAACTCCATGATGTTGACGCCGCGCTGACCCAACGCCGGACCGATCGGCGGCGAGGGGTTGGCGGAGCCCGCAGGCACCTGGAGCTTGATATAGCCCGTAATTTTCTTTGCCATTGCTCTCACTCTGTCGCTGGACGGAGACAAGCCCGCGTCCGGTTCAAGTTTAGCGGTCCAAGCGCCCCGGACTTGCGATCCGGTGCTCCCGCAATTCCAACGGTATCCGGTGGAAGCGCGCGCCATTAGCGGGGCAGGGGCGCAAAGGCAAGCGATGAAGCGTGAATGAGCCCCTTGCGGCGCTGCGGAACCGTCGTTAAAGCGCGGCACCGCACAGGGGTGTAGCTCAGCTGGTTAGAGCGTCGGTCTCCAAAACCGAAGGCCCTCGGTTCGAATCCGAGCTCCCCTGCCACTTTCCCGGGCGCGCCCCGGTTCCCTTGCAGAGGTATCGCCCCGCATGTTCCGCGCGCTCTATGACTGGACGCTGAGGCTGGCCGGTCATCGCCATGCCGACCGTTATCTGGCCACCGTCAGCTTCGCCGAATCGAGCTTTTTCCCGATTCCGCCCGACGTGATGCTAGTACCGATGGTGCTGGCGCGGCGTGAGCAGGCGTATCGCATCGCGACGATCTGTACGATCGCGTCGGTGCTGGGCGGGCTGTTCGGATACGCCATCGGATACTTCCTGACCGGGTTTGCGCATCAGGTGCTGGAATTCTTCCGCGAAGGCGCGTTCGATGACTTTACCGCCGCCTATCAGAAATATGGCGCGGCGCTGATCCTGGTGAAGGGGCTGACCCCGATCCCGTTCAAGCTGGTCACGATCGCGAGCGGCGTATCGCATTACCCGCTCGGCATCTTCATCATCCTGTGCACGATCACGCGCGGCGCACGCTTCTTCCTCGTCGCGTTCCTGCTCAAGAAATATGGCGAGCCGGTGCAGAAGGTGCTGGAGGAGCGGCTTAACCTGATCGGCTGGCTGGTGCTGGCGGCGCTGATCGGCGGGTTTGCGCTGTTGGCGCTGCTTTGAGCGCCGACGCGGCGCGCGCGCTGATCGAGCGCTATTATGCGGCGTTCAATGCTGGCGACAGTGACGCGATGCTTGCCTGCCTGACCGAGGATGTCGCGCACGACATCAATCAGGGTGGGCGGCAGAGCGGGAAGGCGGCGTTCCGCGATTTCCTGGCGCATATGGACCGGTGCTACCGCGAGCGGCTGGCCGATATCGTGGTGATGACCGCGCCGGACGGGGCGCGCGCGGCGGCCGAGTTTGTCGTGCACGGCGCATATCTGGCGACCGACGCGGGGCTGCCACCGGCGACGGGGCAAACTTATGTCCTGCCTGCTGGAGCGTTTTTCGAGATTCGCGACGGCGCAATCGCCCGCGTGTCGGTCCATTACAACCTCGCCGACTGGATCGCTCAGGTCGGGGGATGAGCATCAGCGTCCGCACGCTCGATCCAGGCGAGGTGCAGGACCGCATCGCCGATCTGGCGCGGTTGCGGATCGCGGTGTTTCGCGAGTGGCCGTATCTCTATGACGGCGATGCCGGGTATGAGAGCGGGTATCTCGCCAGTTTTGCCGCCGCGCCGCACGCGGTGCTGGTCGCGGCGTTCGATGGCGATGACATTATCGGCATGGCGACGGCCTCACCGCTGGCGGCGCAGGGCGCTGCAGTGCTGGAGCCGGTGGCGGCGCATGGGTTCGACGTTCCCACAACCTTTTACTTCGGCGAATCGGTGCTGTTGCCGCAGTGGCGCGGGCAGGGGATTGGCCATGCGTTTTTCGACCAGCGCGAGGCTGGCGCGCGGCGGGCGGGGGCGAGCACCGCGACCTTCTGCTCGGTGATCCGGCCCGACGACCACCCCATGCGGCCGGCGGAGGCGCGCAGCCATGCGGTGTTCTGGACCGCGCGCGGCTATCGCGAAGTGCGGGGGCTTGTCTGCACGATGAACTGGGCGGACATTGGCGCGGCGGGCGAGACGCCCCATCCGCTGCAATTCTGGAGTCGCGACCTATGACCGCCTTCACCCTCGCCACCGCCGCCTATCCGGTCGAGCAGCTGACCGCGTGGGATGATTATGCCGCCAAGATTGCGCGCTGGGTGGCGGAGGCGGCGGACGGCGGGGCGAAACTTGCGGTATTCCCCGAATATGGCGGGATGGAGCTGACCGCGCAGGACGCGGCGAGTGTCGAGGATCTGCACGGGTCGATCGCGGCGATGGGGGCGCTGGTGGAGCGGGTCGATGCGCTGCACGCTGACCTTTCGGTACGGCACGGCATCCATATCTGCGCGGGCAGCCTGCCGGTGCGCGAGGCGGACGGGGTATTCCGCAACCATGCCCGGCTGTTCGCGCCGAGCGGGAAGATGGGCACGCAGCGCAAGATCGTGATGACGCGGTTCGAGCGCGAGATCTGGGACATCGGCGCGGGATCGCCGCTGAATGTGTTCGACACCGATCTGGGGCGGATCGGGATTGCGATCTGCTACGATGTCGAATTCCCGTTGCTGGTCCGCGCGCAGGTGGAGGCGGGGGCGACCCTGATCCTCGCGCCATCGGCGACCGATACGCTGCACGGCTATTATCGCGTGCGGGTGGGGGCGCAGGCGCGGGCGCTGGAGAACCAATGCTATGTCGTGCAGGCGCCGGTGGTGGGGGATGCCGAATGGACTCCCTCACTCGGTACCAGCCATGGCGCGGCGGGGATCTATGGCCCCCCGGACCTGGGCTTTCCCGCCGATGGCGTGGTAGCGATCGGGGCGATGGATGCGCCCGGATGGGTGTTCGGGGAGATTGACCCGGACAAGGTCGCGCGGGTGCGGCGTGAGGGGTCGGTGTTCAATTATCGGCATTGGGATGAGCAGGGGGCGGCGGTGACGCTGCCGGTGGTTGAGGTTGTGGATTTGCGGTGAGGGGCAGTTCGCCGAGCGGCGACCACCATCGGTCAAGGCCGTTGGGTTCGATCTGCCAGTTGCCAGGAGACCCTGACCCGCGCGCGGAACAGTTCCGCAAAGTTTCGCGCTTCACCCTGCGCGTCCACCGAGTAATCCCGATGGGTCGCAATCCGCGCATGGGCGCCATCGGTGGCCTCACGGAACAGCGCCCGCGCTTGCGCGGGATTGCGGTCCCAGACCTCTGAAGTCAGTCCCAGCCACCAGGCGCCCCAGATCCGCTCCTGATCTTCCGTTCCCAACCGCAGCGCACGGATACGATAGGCTTCCATCAGCAAGGCGCGCGCCTCATCCCGGCTGCCTTTGACCCCCTGATTATACGCCAATGCCTCCGCCGCCTTCGCAACCAGCGTGCCGTCGGCACCCTGCACGCGTCGGGCAAGCGCATAGGCACGCCGAAAATAGCGCTCACCGTCTATGTTCTGCCGATTGAGCATGAGGCCGATATTACCAAGGATCGGGATCAGGCCGGGATGCTCTCCGAACCGTTCAAGGATCGTCAGTGCCTTCAGATACTCGTCGCCCGCCTCCCGATAGCGCCGCTGATTCCGTCTGATTTCGGCGAGCGCGTTGTAAGTGCGCGCGAGTTCTGGATCGTTCGGCGACAATCGTGCGAGGTTTTTCCGCAACGCATCGTGAAGATAGGGCTCCGCCAGCGCAAATTTGCCCTGAGCCATCAGGCTTTGCGCGAGATTGGTCATCGTCGTGGCAATCGCCCACTCATTCGGCCGCGTCCGTTGCTGCTCCATTTCCAATGCAGCGCGATGCAACGCCTCCGCTTCGGCATGGCGGCCCCGAAAGCCCAGATTGGAGGCGAGGTTGGCGTAGTGAAGTGCCTCAAGGTCGGGACTGCGCGGGTTCAGCGCGCGCAGAACTTCCCCTGCGCGGCGATGATAGGCTTCTGCCGCGGCCGGATCGCCGCGATCCTCCAGCGCCATGGCGATGAAGTTCAATGCCTCGAATCTATGCGCGCTCGCGCCTATGCCGTTGCGTTCGAGGATCGAAAGCGCATGACGAGCAGCGCGCTCACTATCCTGTGGCAAGCCAATGCGTTTGCTAAGATCGGCCTGATCCAGCACCAGGTCGATGCACCGCCGCCCGCTCGGATCGGCCTGCGCGCAGGCATCGATCGCACGACGCAGCAACGCGCCGGCCTGCTGCAAATCGCCCGCCTTCATTGCCGCGCGTGCAGCAGCACGCGAGCGCTCGAAATGGGCATCGTCGGACGATGCAGCGCCGATCAGCATAAGCAACGAGACCGCCAAAGACATGCCCCGACTTTAACTTTGGTTCGACCATGCGTCGTCAGACATTCACGGTCCCTTCGCCATCCCATTCGGCGGTGCGCCGCCGGGTCGCGCTTCTCGCTGCCCAAGCCCCTTGCCCCCCTTTGCCCAAGTCGCTAGATAGCGTCCCCAATCCGACAGCGTGATGGGGTTCGCCGGGTTCCTTAAGTGAGGAGCCGGGCGGAGAAACCTGTCCCGAAGCCGGGCATTTTATTCGTGAGGCAAAAGTGGCGAAGACGAATCCGCTGGAATTCATGCGCCAGGTGCAGGCCGAGACCAAGAAGGTCGCATGGCCGACCCGCAAGGAAACGATCATGACCGCGGTCATGGTGCTGATCATGGCGACGCTGCTCGGCCTCTTCTTCTTTGGCGTCGACCGTCTGTTCGGCGCGATCGTGAACTTCCTTCTCGGCCTTGCGGGCTGAGCGGCCAGATAACGGGAAAATCCATGGCGGCGCGCTGGTACATCATTCACGCCTATTCGGGCTTTGAGAACAAGGTTCGGGACCAGATCCTGGCCGATGCGACGCGGCTTGGCCTCGATGCGCTGGTCGAATCGGTCGAAGTGCCGGTCGAGACGGTGACCGAAGTGCGCCGCGGCAAGAAGGTGCAGTCGGAGCGGAAGTTCTTCCCCGGCTACGTCCTCGCCAAGCTGGCGATGAACGACGACGTCTATCACCTGGTCAAGAACACGCCGAAGGTGACGGGTTTCCTGGGTTCGTCGGGGAAGCCGCAGCCGATCACCGAGAGCGAGGCCGCGCGCATCCTGAACACCAAGGAAGAAGCCGCCGCCGCGCCCAAGCAGCAGATCAAGGTCGATTACGAGATCGGCGATTCGGTCAAGGTGCTGGACGGCCCGTTCGCGAGCTTCAACGGCGTGGTCGAGGAACTGGATTTCGACAAGTCGAAGGTCAAGGTCAGCGTGTCGATCTTTGGGCGTGCGACGCCGGTCGAGCTGGACTTCGATCAGGTGGAGCGGTCGAAGTAAGGCTTCGATGCTTTAGTGGGTTACGGGAAAGCCGGGGTGGAGACGCCCCGGCTTTTTTGTTTTCTGCCAAAGCTGAGCCGGCAGAGATATCAACGTGGCTCTATGTTCCAAGATACTTAAGGTCAGCTTTCCTGTGCCGTGAGAATACACGTGGCTTTGGTGACAGGTCTACAAATGGTGCCTTTCGTCGGACTAGGCCGACTGGATCACGCACAGTGTTAGGCTGCGGACGAAGGAAAAGGCGATCGACCATGCGGCGTGCATGGTCATCAGATCCGACTACCAAATCTTCCGCTTGTTCTACCACCGCGCCATTGATGCCTTTCACCAAAATATTTGGCGTCTGTGTGGCAAAAGAGCGCGCGATATCAGCGACTTTTGTGAACAATATCATTCGATCGGGGCCATAGGGCAGGGCCATGAAGGCATCGGGGGATACTAGTTGACCAGATACCGATACCGGTCGATCCGAGGTCAGGAAGCTCTTTGTTCCCGATGGAACGATGATCCGGTGTGGTACTAGCTCCGCCAAGAGGGTGGCTGCCTGAGCGGACCCAACGAGCATCTCTAAGAGACGGTTCGCCATCGATTTTACGGACTGCTCTAAATCTGCACCTTTCAGATGCTGAAACGGCGCGCCCGGGCTTTGTGCTATTTCACGACGTATCGCGCTAAGCCGACTGGGCGAGCGGTGGAGCAAAGAAATAACGAACCGAACGAGTGCTACGCGATGATTTTCAGTTAGGGACTTGCCGGCATCAAGGAATTGCAGTGCAGTCGCTGCCTGATCGTCAACGTGTTGAAAAAAAATAAGTTCTAAACGCTGACTCGCGACCGGATCTTGGATATCCGGAATCTGATAAAGGTCGCGCTGATATGCGATCCCGCGAGGCGCCTTACGTTTGACCGCCAACGGTCCTTCACTGCCTCGAGGGCGAGTATATCGCACCACTTTCCCGTTGCGCGCCCAACGCTCCAGATAAAACTGCGGCAAGTAATGATGGTCGCGTGGAATGCTCATTGTCGGCAGCAGCTAAGGTTCTGTACCTCCCTGATCAATCCTCGTCGCCCAACACCATCCGCCCCGTCACCCCTTCCCCTTTCGCCACTCCTTGACCTGATCGAGCGCCGGTAGCGTCGGGAACGGCTCCTCATGCGGGCTTTCGCTCGTCGCCGCAGTCGCTGAGCGGCGTTCGGCTTCGGCGATGTCGAAGGCGTCGCGGGCGCGTTGCAGGCGGGCTTCGTACATGGCGGGCAGGCGGTAGCTGTGGGCTTCGCGGCTTTCGCCGCGGCGGCGCTTATCCGCCCTGCTCGCCACCATCGATGAAGTTCCCAAGAGCGGCGTCGGAAGCGGGTTTTGGCGGCGCGCCAGCGATCGCGGCGGGCGCTTCGAGCTTGTCGGCGATCCGGGTGAGCGCGCGCTGCATTCGATGCAGGGTCAGCGCGATCGATCCGAACAGGACGAGATACGTGACCATGGCTACGTAATAGGCGACATATTCGAACGACATCAGTCTTCCCCCAGCAAACCCTGATCTCCGTCGGTGTGGACGCCTCCTTCGGATGCGGCAATGTCATTTTGCGCGGGTTGCCCGGAGAGAAGCCGACCGAGCTTCACGCGCCTAGGCATTTCATCGCGAGCAGGCGGTAGCTGTGCGCTTCGCGGCTTTCGCCGCGGCGGCGTTTGATGTGTGGGGGTTCTGCCGATCCTAATGCCCCTCTCCCGGCCTCGCTGCGCTCGGCCACCCTCTCCCCGCACGCTGAGAGAGGGGAGAGGGGCTTAGGCGACGCGCGCGGTGTCGTGCTGGCTGTCGCGGGTGGCGAGGGTGCGGGCTTCGGTGACGGGGAGGGGGCGGCCGAAATAATAGCCCTGGACCTTGGTGCAGCCGAGCGTCTGGATCAGGCGGTGTTCGTCCTCGGTCTCGACGCCTTCCGCCGTGGTGGCCATGCCGAGGCTGTCGGCGAGCGCGACGACGGCGCGGATGATCGCGATCGCCTCTTTCTGGCCCTTGGATGCGCCCTGGACGAAGCTGCGGTCGATCTTAATCGAACTGAAGCGGGTGCGGGACAGGTAGCCGAGCGAGGAATAGCCGGTGCCGAAATCGTCGAGGCTGAGGCGGACGCCCATGTCGAGGATCGCTTCGAGCGTCTGCACCGCGGCGGTGCCTTCGCGCATGAACACGCTTTCGGTGACTTCGAGTTCGAGCCGGCTGGGGGGGAGGCCGCTTTCCTTGAGCGCGCTCCTGACGAACGAGGCGAAGCCGGCATTGTGGAGCTGTTCGGGGCTGACATTGACCGCGACGCGGATCGGGTCGTCCCACTTCGCGGCCTCAATGCACGCGGCGCGCAGCACCCATTCGCCGATCGCGCCGATCAGGCGGGCGTCTTCGGCGAGGGGCACGAACTTGACCGGGGAGATCGGGCCAAGCTCGGGGTGGGTCCAGCGCAGCAGCGCCTCAAACCCCATCAGCGCGCCGGTGCCGGCCTGAACCACGGGCTGGTAGAGCAGGTGGAGCTGGTCGTTCTCGATCGCGCCGCGCAGGGCGATTTCGAGGACGCGGCGCTCCTCGGCCTCGACATGGAGCTGGGGTTCATAGGCGTGGAAATGGCCGCCGCCGGCGTCCTTGGAGCGGTAGAGCGCGAGGTCGGCGGAGCGGATCAGCATTTCCGCCGTGCGGCCGTCGCGCGGTCCGACCGCGAGGCCGACGCTGGCGCCGATGTAGAGGGTGTGGTTGTCGACATCGTACGGGGCGGAGAGGACGTCGATGATCGTGCGGGCGAGCCGCTCGACCGCGGCGCTGTCATTGGCGTCGCGGACCACGACCGCGAACTCGTCGCCACCCAGACGCCCGATCATCTCGTTCGGGGTCATCAGCTGCTTGAGGCGTTCGGACACGCGCATCAGCAGCCGGTCGCCGACCGGGTGGCCGAGCGTGTCGTTGACCGCCTTGAACCGGTCGAGGTCGATCATCATGAAGGCGCAGCGCGCGTTCCACTTGTCGGCTTCGGCCATTGCCGTCGCGAGCGCTTCGTTGATCAGCAGGCGGTTGGGCAGGCCGGTGAGCGTGTCGTAGCGCGCCATCTTGCTGATCTTGTTCGCCGACTCGCGTGCTTCTGTGACGTCCGAGCCGACGCCGCGAAAGCCGACGAATGCGCCCTGTTCATTGAGGCGGGGCGAGCCGGTGAGTTCCCACCAGCGCTCTTCGCCATCGACGATGACGGGGAGGAGGATGTCGCGGAACGGTTCGCGCTTTTTGAGGGAGTCGGCGAGGTCGCGCAGCCCTTGCGAGAAATTGCCGCTTTCCCAGGCCGAGCCGGCGAGCACCTGAAGGAACGGCATGCCGTTGATCGCCTTGGGATCGACGCCGAGCGAGACGGCGAAGCGGGGATTGGCGCGGTGGACGCGGCGCTGGGCGTCGGTTTCCCATAGCCAGTCGGCGCTCTTGTCTTCAAACTCGCGCAGCAACAGGCTGACGGTCTCGTCGCGTTCGGCGAGCGCGATTTCGCCCGCGCGGATGACGACCAGTGCCTTGCCGCGCGCGAAGCAGGCGATGACGAGCAGCAGGGTGAACAGCAAGGCCGCCGCCCCGAGCGCGGGGGATTGGGTGAGCGCGAGCGCGGCCGCATTGGCGCTGCCGAGCACGACGAGGAAGCTGATCGTGGCGAGCGGGAGGGCGGCCATCGCGACCGAGGAGGCGACCATCAGGATCGATAGCACGATCCACATGCCATTTGCCGCCTGCGCATCGGCGAAGGAGCCGAACAGCAGCGGCGCGATCGACCACACCGCGCCAAGCGCGATGCCGTCGAGCATCGTGTCGCGCACGTCGCGCAGGGTTGCGGTGCGCTCGGTCCGGTGGCGCACGGCGAGGCGGCGGAAGGCGACCGCGAGGCCGACTGCGGCGACAAGCGCGCCCCAGCTTGCCAGTTTCCAGATCGGGACGAGGCTGGCGAAGTTGAGGACGATGAGCGTTGCGCCAAGGACGTTGGCGGCGAGCATGAACAAGGCGAGCTGGCTGCCCGCATTCATCTGGGCCGCACGGATCGGCCCCCAGTCGGTCGTATCCGCCGGGTCATAGAGCCCGAGCAGCGCGCGCATGTCGATACGCGGCCGCGCGAACTGGGAGGTGGTCTGGCTCGTCACGCGCGGAGGTTACGCGAGAGGAGGTTAGCGATCGGTTAGAGATCGCGGGGGCGGGGAAATAAATCCGGGGCCCCAGCTCCCCTCCCTGAAAGGGAGGGGAGAGGAACGTCAGGCCGCGATGCTGTAGGGCTTGATCTCGCCGTTGAGATACTGGTTGCGGGCCTTGGCGCGGCTGAGCTTGCCGGAGCTGGTACGCGGGAGCGTGCGCGGCGGGATCAGTTCGATGACGCAGTTCATGCCGGTGACCGCGCGGACGCGTTCACGGATTTCCTCGCGCAGCTTCTGGCGCTCGCTGTCGTCGCTGGTGCGGCACTGGACGAGCACGGCGGGGGTTTCCTCGCCGCCAGGCGTGGTGATCGCGAACGCCGCGACATCGCCCTGCTTGAAGGCGGGGAGCTGTTCGACCGCCCATTCGATGTCCTGCGGCCAGTGGTTACGGCCGTTGACGATGATCATGTCCTTCGCCCGGCCGACGATGTAGATATAGCCGTCGGACATATAGCCCATGTCGCCGGTATCGAGCCAACCGTCCTTCATGCAGGCGTCGGTCGATTCAGGATCGCGGAAATAGCCGACCATCACGCTGGGGCCGCGGCACCACACCTTGCCGATCGCGCGATCGGGCAGCGGGGTGCCGTCCTCTTCGCGGATCTGGATTTCCATGTCCTTGACCGCCTTGCCGCAGTTGACGATCGCGCGGAAGCGCTGGGGGCGGTCGCCGCCATTGACGCCGCCGGACAGCTGGGTTTCCTCGACCAGCTCGACCAGGATGCCCTCACCGGGGGGCATGATCGAGACGGCGAGCGTCGCTTCGGCAAGGCCGTAGCTGGGCAGGAAGGCGCTGGCCTGGAAGCCGGCATCGGCAAAGGCGTCGACGAAGCTCTGCATCACATCGGGACGGATCATGTCGGCGCCATTGCCCGCGACGCGCCAACGCGACAGGTCGAAGCGTTCCGACGCCTTGGTCTGGCTCGACATGCGGCGCGCGCAGATGTCGTAGCCGAAGGTCGGCGAATAGGAGAGGGTCGTACCCTGATTGCGCGAGATGAGGTCGAGCCAGGCGAGCGGGCGTCGGGCGAAATCCTCGGTCTTGAGGTAATCGGTCGAGACCTGATTGGCGACGACCGAGAGGAAGCAGCCGACCAAACCCATGTCGTGATACCAGGGCAGCCACGACACGCAGCGGTCGCTGTCCTGCAGCTTCATCCCGTGGCTGTGCGCCGACAGATTGTTGAGCAGTGCATGGTGCGTGATCGCGACGCCATGCGGAAAGCGGGTCGAGCCGCTGCTGTACTGAAGATAGGCGATGTCGTCGGTGCTGGCCTGCGGCAGCTCGGCTTCGGGGGCTTCGCGGGTGGCGAAGCTCTCCCAGTCGATGCCTTCGACACCCTTGAGGCGCGCAGCTTCCCCGGCCATCGCCGAGAGTTCGACGGGGTAGAACAGCATCGACGGGTCGCAGCTTTCGAGCTGGACCGAGAGCTGGTCGATATAATGCTGGCTGCCGCCAAAGCTGGTGGGCAGCGGGAGCGGCACCGGCCAGGCGCCGGCATAAATGACGCCGAAGAAGAGCGAGGCGAAATCGGTGCCGGTTTCAGCGATCAGCGCGATCCGGTCCTGCGGCTTCACGCCCGCGGCGATCAGGCGGCGCGCCTGCGCCAGCGCGTCTTCACGCATCTCGCTGTAGCGATAGGCGCGGGTCAGTGTGCCACGTGCGTCGTGGAAATTGAGCCCGCGGTTTCCCTGCGCGGCATAGTCCAGCGCATCGCCCAGCGTCGCGAAATCCGCGAGTCGGCGGGGAAGCGTGCAATCGGTTGGGGTGGGTGCCAGTGCCACGCCCGTGGTTTCGACCTGATCCTTGACGTCCAAAGCCATATCCTAAAATCCGTGCCCCCTGACGTGTCAGGCCACCCGCCCGTCATCGACGATAGGCCCCACACCAGAAATGCAGGCGGCTCTGCTACGCACTGTCGTTCAAATTCGGTTGTCAGTGTGGCACAAACAAGGCGCATGCGCCCCACACGCCGCCCTGTCCCGCCTTTGGACCGCCCCGCGCTGGATCGGCTGGCGCTGCGTTATGTCGAGCGGTTTGCCACGACGCGGGGGAAACTGACCGCCTATCTGACCCGCAAGATCCGCGAGCGTGGCTTTGACGGGACCCCGCCGGACCTGGCCGAGATTGCCGAACGCTTCGCCGAACTCGGCTATGTCAACGACCGGCTCTATGCCGAGAGCAAGGCGGCGGCGATGGCGCGCCGGGGGCTGGGCGCGCGCCGGGTGGGGGAGGCGTTGCGCTATGCCGGGGTCGAGGCAGATGATGTCGAGGCGATCGCGCCGCAGGTCGATGCGCGGGTCGGGCAGAGCGCGATCGATTTTGCCCGACGCAAGCGAATCGGTCCCTTTGCCGCCGAGCCCGCCGATCGCGATCGCATGGCCAAACAGGTGGCGGCGATGGTCCGTGCAGGGCACTCCCCGGGGATCGCCTGGCAGATTGCGCGGATGAATCCGGGGGATGACCCGGATTTTCTGCTCGACGACCGATAATCACAAAGGATTCGCGCCTTCCGGAAATGCTGTGTTAACATCTGCGGTCAGGGGGAAATAGTGTAATGCGAGCCGACCTGCAGCGTGTGTCGAGCCTGCGAGGGGGAGCTGGATGAACCAGCCTCGATTCCCGGGCTCGTCCCAGAGACCGCAGACGAGAGCCACTGGGGCACCGTCAAATGGTTCGACGTGACCCGCGGGTTCGGGTTCATCGTCGCCGATGATGCCGATGCGGGCGATATCCTGATCCACTTTTCGGTCCTGCAGCCGCATGGTCGCCGCAGCCTGCCCGAAGGGGCGCGTGTCGAATGTTCGGTGGTGCAGCGTGACCGGGGATTGCAGGCAAAGGATATCCTGTCGATCGACCTGACCGATGCGGTCGAACCGACGCGGTTGCGGCCCGGCGCGGGCGACCGGATCGACCGGATCAAGCTGATCGAGGAAGCCGGGCCGTTCGAGCCGGTGGTCGTCAAATGGTTCAACCGCCTCAAGGGCTATGGCTTTCTGGTGCGTGACGCCGATTCGGCCGATATATTCGTGCATATGGAAACCCTGCGCCGTGCGGAGATTTATGACGTCGAACCCGATCAGCCATTGCGCGCGCGCATTTTCGAAGGCGACAAGGGGCCGCTCGCGGTCGTCGTGGAGCCGGCCTGACCGCGCAGTGATGATTGCGCTGGGCGCGGCGCTGCTGCTGCCCGGCTGTGCCGCAAAGGATAGCGATGCGGCGGCGCAGGCGGAGGCCAAGCAGGCGACCGTGACGATCGAATCCGGCGCGAATCGGCATGTGTTCAAGGTCGATCTCGCGCGCACCCCGGAGCAGCAGAAACAGGGACTGATGTTCCGCACCGGCATTCCGGCCGATGGTGGGATGTTGTTTGCGCCCTATCCCCCTGAGGGCGGGGCCCCGCGTGCAGCGAGCTTCTGGATGAAGGACACGCCGAGCTCGCTCGACATCATCTTCATCCGCGCCGACGGCACGATCGCGACCATCGCCGAGAATACGATTCCGTTTTCCGAGGATCAGGTGAAGTCCGGCGAGCCGGTGGCCGCGGTGCTGGAGATCAATGGCGGCCGCGCGGCGGAGCTGGGGATAGCGCCGGGGGACAAGGTGCGCTGGTGATGCGGGGACGCGCAAACGGCGTTGCCCAGCCGCGCTGGGCGGCGTAAAGCGCGGGCCATGGGTATCTTCGCGAACATCTTCACCTGGTGGAACGGATCCACCTTTGGCACCTGGGTCGGGCTGCGTGGCAAGGAGCAGGTCGGCGAGGACGCGCTCGGCAACCTGTATTATCAGGGCGGGGCAGACATGCATGGCCGCACGCGCCGCTGGGTGATGTACAAGGGGTCGAATGATTCGAGCCGCGTGCCGCCCGAATGGTTCAGCTGGCTGCACCATCAGATCGACGATGTGCCTGACCGCGCGCTGCCGCCGGTGCGGGTGTGGGAGCAGCCTGCGCTGCCCAACCTGACCGGTAGCGCGCTCGCCTATCGCCCGCCCGGCGCGATGGAAAAGGGCGGCCAGCGGGTCGGTGCGACCGGCGATTACGAAGCCTGGACGCCCGGCGCCTGATGCGCCGCACCCGGACTGCCGCGCTGCTGCTGGCGCCGATCGCGCTTGCGGCGTGCGGGGGCAAGCCGGCGGAGAACAAGGCCGACACCGTCGATACGGTCGAGGTTCAGCCCAAGGCTGCCGGACCGGCGGCCGGGGCTGAGGTTGTCGCGGTGGACGCCGGGCCGACCGCTTCGATCACCGGCGTGACCCCGATGGGCGAGCGGGTGGCGGTGCTCGGCCTGCTCAACAAGCGCAACGGCGCGGCGCGTGAGATGACGCTGAAGCCGGGGCAGGCGATGCGTGCGGGGGATGTGATCGTCCGGCTGCGCGCGTGCGAGAAGACCGCGCCGTGGGAGACCGATCAGTTGACCGGGGCGTTCGCGCAGGTCGATATCCGCGGCACCGACGGCAAGTTCACCCGCGCTTTTTCAGGCTGGCTGTACAAGGAGCGCCCGGCGCTCAATGTCGTGCAGCATCCGATCTATGACGTGTGGGTCAAGAGCTGTGCGATGACCTTCCCCGATACCGGGGGCGAGGTGGTGGGCGGCGGCGCGTCGGATGCGCCCAAACGGTCGAGCGCGCCGAAATCGGCGGAGACCGAGGCAGCGCCGCCGGCTCCGGCGGCAAGCCCTGCGGCACCTTCGCCCAGCGACTCCGACAGCAACGACAGGTAGCGGTCGCGCGGGATCTCCACTGCGCCGAGCGAGGCGAGGTGGTCGGTCATGAACTGGCAGTCGAGCAGAGTGAAGCCGCCGACGCGCAAGCGTGCGACGAGGGCCGCGATCGCGACCTTTGACGCGTCGCGGGCGCGGCTGACCATGCTCTCGCCAAAGAAAGCGCGGCCGAGCGCGAGACCGTAGAGGCCGCCGACGAGGCGGTCGCCGTCCCAGCATTCGATCGAATGGGCAAAGCCGCGGCGGTGGAGCGCGACGAACACCCGCTCGATCGCCGGGTTGATCCAGGTATCGGGCCGGTCGGGCGCGCTTTCGGCGCAGAGCGCGATCATGCGTTCGAACGCGGTGTCGGCGGTGAGCCGGAAGCGGTCGCTGGCGAGTGTCTTGCGCAGCGAGCGGGAGAGGTGGAAGCCGTCGAGCGGGAGGATCGCGCGCTGGCGCGGCTCGACCCAGAAGACGCTGGGGTCGTCGCGATGCTCCGACATCGGAAACACCCCCATCGCATAGGCGCGCAGCACCAGATCGGGGTCGAGATCGCTGGCGCGGGCGGTGTGCCGCGTCATTGCTTCTCTTTGCGCGGTTTGGCGAGGCGCTTTTCGATCGCCTGCCACAGCGTGTCGACGGCGCGCGCACCGGGGCTGCGCGGGGCAAAGGCGCCGAGCGGGGCACGGCGCACCGCCATCGATTCAATCATGCTGGCCATCGGGATCACCGGCCAGTCGGGATTGCGCTCCAGCGCCTCGGCATGGAGGCGGCGGCGGCGGTCGACCATCGAATGGACGGGCATCAGTGGCACTTTCGCCTTGCCGCCCAGATGTCGTTCGACTTCGTCCAGCGCGCGTTCGGAGAGTGGGGAGGGGATGACCGGCACGATGATGAGGTCGGCGGCGCGCATCACCTGTTCGCTGGTTTCGGTAAGTCCCGGCGGGCAGTCAAGGATGACCCGGTCATAGGCGCCGCCAAGCTGGGCGAGCAATTTGGCCAGCCGCTTCTTCTTGTCGAGTTCGTGGAACAGCAGGTCGAGGCCGCGCAGCGATGCGTCGGCACCGAGCAGGTCGAGGCGGTCGATGGCAGTCGGCTGAATGAGCTTGGCCGGTTCGACATCCTTGCTGAACACCGACTGGGCCACCGCCTTGCCGCCGGCGCCGCCGAGCAGGAAGGTCGATGCGGCCTGGGGATCGAGGTCCCAAAGCAGGGTGCGGCGGGCCGAGCGGGTCGCGGCGCACCAGGCAAGGTTGACCGCCAGCGAGGTTTTGCCGACGCCGCCCTTCAGGCTGTACACCGCAATCGTTGCCACGCCGTCTGCTCCTCTCCGGCCCCCAGGGACAGCGTGACGCAGCGGCGGGGGGAGCGCAACGGGCCGGGTCGGCTGCGGGCAAAAAAAGAGCCGGTGTCGACCGGCTCTTTTGTTGGATTGGTGGTCGGAACGATCAGCCCTTGCAGCTGAGCGTGCCCTTGCCCGGAACTTCGACCGTCGCTGCGGTCGGGGTACCGGTCAGCTTCCAGCCGCCTTCGGCGGTGAAGGGCTGGCCAGCTTCCGGCGCGGTCAGGCGGGTCTTGGGGCCGCCCTTTTCGGTGGCGACGGTGACCAGCTTGTCGCGGTCGAAGAACTCGACGAACACGAGCGCATTGCCGGGCTGGCAG
Organism: uncultured Alphaproteobacteria bacterium; assembly: GCA_942493255.1. Taxonomy (GTDB): domain Bacteria; phylum Pseudomonadota; class Alphaproteobacteria; order Sphingomonadales; family Sphingomonadaceae; genus Sphingomonas. The sequence goes on from OW818683.1 coordinate 1,547,788, forward strand.
CGCATCGAGACAGTCGCCTTGATCGCCGGCGGCAGTTCGACCGGAGCGGCGTTCGCGAGTTGCGATTCCATCGGGTCGGGTGCGCGCTCGCTGAGCACTTCTGGTTCTTGGTTACAGGCGGAGAGCGCGAGCAGCGCGACCGCGGCGGCGGGGAGGAGACGCATGTTCATAGCGGCACTTTCCTTTGCGTACGCAGCATCGGGGGTCAAGATATAACGGATAACAGACATCCAACGCATATTGCGTCGCATCGTTACAATATCATGTTTCATCCGCATCCGGGCTTATACCCAGTGCGATTTTGAAGGCCGCCTGCGCGCCGTTCGCAAAATCGCGCCGACCCGGGGGCCGGGCGGCGCGATTTCGAAGACAAAGGCGGTGGCGCGCTACTCCGCGCGACCGCCAGAAGAAATCAGGACAGAATGGTGGAGTCGGTCACACCCGGGCCGCCGGCCTGGGTCATTTCCTCGACCGCATATTCGGTGCAGATCGGATCGGCCCAGGCGCGGGGGGCATCGCTGGCCGGTGTTTCGACGGTCGGGTTGGTCAGGTCGGCCATGAAAATTTCCTTCGCTGGCAGTGGGCAATTCGCTTTAAACGTCTAGTCGCCGATTATGTCAGTACCAATTCCGCAATTGCCGCAACGGTTCCATCGCTGGGCGCGGCAGCGGTGCCGTGCAGCAGTCTGAAGCGCTCCAGCGCTGGCCCACGCGGTGCCAGAGCGCGCCACACCATGTCCCCGAAGGAAACCGTGCCGATCCGCGACCGGGTCGGCTGAGGGAGCAACCGCGGCCGCGCGTCACGCGGCGCAATCGCAGTCAGGAAAACTGGATGCCGTCGAAGCTTCCCGGGCCGCCGAACTGAGTCAGCTCCTCCACCGCATATTCGGTGCAGGTGGGGTCGGTCCATGCGCGCGGGGCATCGTTGGCGGGGGTTTCGCTGGTCGGATCGATCTGGTCGGACATCGTCGCTTCCCTGGCTTACGAGGGTGTCCGGCACAGTTTAGCCAAACTGGCTGAGTATGTCAGCAGAAACACTAGCCGTCGCTTAACCGGCGCGCCGGGGATCGCGATTACGACCCGGTATTAGCATCGCCCGCGCCGCCGTTGAAGGAGGCCGTCAGCGTTTCCACGGCATATTCGGTGCAGACCGGATCGGCCCAAACCAACGGAGCGATCGATGCAACAGGCTCGACGGTGGCTTGGGACATTACAGAACTCCTATTGTTACGTTGTTCAGTCCCTACACGAACACCCATTATGGTCAACGGCGGCGCGGTGACATTAAACTGGGCCTCGCGATTTAGTCGTTGCGGCGCTGGGCCTTGCGGATGAAGTGCGCGACGGAGGTGCCGCGCAACAGCTTGATCCGCTGGTCATAGCGTTGCGCGTCGGTGACCCGGCCGGTACCGGTATCGGCGGCGGCAAGCGCGCGCAGGGCCGGTACGGCGAGCAGGGTTTCGGCGGTGGGACTGGCGCGGTCGAGCTCGGCGGTGAGCGTGCCGCGCGCTTGTTCGAGCCGGGTCGGCCAGTCGGCACCCTGAAGCCCCTTGCCCGCCTGGCTGCGGATTTCGGAGGGGATCCGCTCGCCAAAGGCGCGATGATAGATCCAGCGGGTTTCGCCCTGTTGCAGCAACAGGTGCGGCGGCATCGCCAGTGCGAGATCGATCAGGCGGCGGTCACCGGTGGGATCGCGCTGATCGACGCCGAAGCGGGCGAGCTGACCCTTGTTGGTCAGGCCCATCACATCGGTGTGGCGGAGCACGCGGACGACATGATCGCGCGGCGTGCGGGCCAGAGGGAAATGGAGTCCGTGGCCGAGCTGTTCCAGATGCGCGCGATACTCCACGTCGTCGGCGAGCGCGGGATTGAGCGCGGCATAGGCGAGCAGGTCGAGCGGGGGACTCTTGCCGCGAAACAGGCGGCGGATCGCGTCGAGCAGGTGCGGGGGGAGCAGCGGGCCGATTGCGGCGGACGCGATGCGGTGCGGCTTCCATCCGCGACGGTGCAGCGCCATCCCCTCGCGGGCGAGCGTGAGCCAGCGGCCGCCGCGCCCGAGCATCGTCAGCCGCTCCCCCCCCTGTTGACTGATCGTCATGTTGCCCATCGTGCCGACCAGCATCACGCGTTCGCGGCGCTGCTGCATCTGGCGGCAGATTTCGGTCATCCACACCTGATTGCACAGGTTGAACGGGGGATATTCGGCGGCGTGGAACTGGGCGTCCATGTCGTCGCCAATCTGGCGGTCGGCGGCATCGACGCGGACATGGTCGATATTGGCGTGGCGCGCGGCAAGCAGGGCGGCGAGCGGGCCTTCGTCGAGCGTGCGGTCGCCCCAATGGTCGAGGCGCGATCCGGCGAGCGGGACATGGGTGTAGGCGGAAAGGCGCTGGCCGCGTTCGGCCAACTGGAGCGCTGCCGAGGCGGTGACGGCGCTGCTGTCCATGCCGCCGCTGAGATGGCTGCCGATGGGATCATCGCTGCGCAGGCGATCCGCCACGGCGCGGTCGAGCAGGCTGCGCATCGCATCGACATACTCATCGTCGCTGCGCAGGCCGAGGTCGCGGGGGGTGTCCCAGTCGTACCAGTCGCTGCACGCGACACGGCCATCGGCGTGGACGGTGACGCGCTGGCCCGGCTCGACGCGGCTGATATCGGCGAAGAAGCTGCGCGGGCCGCGGCGGGGGGCGAGCGCGATACAGTCCATCAGGGTGAACGGATCGGGCGCGACCGGAATGTCGGGGAGGGCGTGGAGACCCTTTGCCATGGTCGCGAACGCGAACCGGTCGTTGGTCGCGTGGTAGAAGAGCGGGCGGTTGCCGAGGATATCGCGGACCAGATGCAGTCGGCGATGGTCTGCGTCCCACAGCGCGAAGGCGAAGTCGCCGATCAGCCGGTCGGGGGTGTCGGTCTCCCAGCGCTCCCAGGCGGCGAGGAGCAGGTCGGCGTCGGCGAGGGTGGCGAGCCGCTGGGTCAGGCCAAGCGCTTCGGCAAGCTCGGCCCGGTTGTCGAGTCGCAGGTCGGCGACGAGGTGGAAGCGGTCGCGCGCCGCGAGCGGCTGGCGGTCGAAGCGGTCCTCCGGCAACAGCCGGGCGAGGCCGATGCCGAGTGCGATCGCGCCATCGTCCCACGCCGCGCTGCGGTCATTGCCATAGGGTGCCAGCGCGCGGCGCATTCGCGCGACATCCTGCGCCGCATCGGGCCGGCCGTCGCGGTGCCAGATGCCGCAGATTGCGGTCACGGCGTGGCTTCCAGGCTGAGGACGAGGTCGATCAGCGCATCGAACTGCGCGAACTCCAGCGGGCGCGCGACGCGATAGACTGGCACTTGGGCAGCGATGGCGGCGGCGTGCTGCAGCATCGCGCCGCCGCGCCCGGCTGCACTGGCCACCTCGCCATAATGGGTCAGGCGGGAGAGGACAGCGGTCGCTTCGCTCCGGGTGAAGCTGCGCGCTTCGGGCGCGGCCAGATCGGGGGTGGGCGCCAGCACGAGCAGCAGGTCGAGCGGCCGGGGGGCGTCGAGGAAGCTGGTGCCGAGGTCGATGTGGAACTTGTCGAAGCCGTCCTTGACCCGCGCATCGTCATCGGTCGGCACGGCGAGCTGCGTGGCGCTGGCGGCCCAGAGCTTGGCGGAGGGATAGGCGGGGTAGGCGAGGCGGGTGGCGGGATCGATCAGCAGCTGATCGTCGCTGAGCAGCCGGGCACCGCGCTGGACCAGCGCGTGAACCATGGTCGACTTGCCGGCCCCGCTATTGCCGGCGATGCCGATGGTGCGCCCGTCGAGCGACACGGCACCGGCATGAAGCGGCGGGCGGCCGCGCTGATGCGCCAACATCGTGAAGGCCGGCCCGAACAGGAAGGTGTGGATTTCCGCTGCACTCAGGCCGTCGCTGTCCGCGACGATGATCGCGCGCCCGTCGCGGATGCGCAGTCGCGGTCCGCCGGGCGGGTGGAGGTCGATCAGGTCGGGACCATGGATCGTGAACGAGCCGACTGTCCGCGTTGGAGTGGCGGGCGGATCGAACGCGTCGAAGGTGATGTCGATCGGGTCCGGTCCCTCGGGACCGACATCGGGGCCCAGATAGGGCAGCGGGCGCGGTGAGCGGACACTCCATCCGGCGACGTGATAGCGGTGCAGCGTCATGCGGTGCCGTCCCACCGGGCGATCATGCGTCGCGTACCTCGATCAGCCCTTTTTCGGCGAGGTGCGTCAGGAAGGTCAGCACGCTCGACTGGATCCGATCGATCGGAGCATCATAGGCCGCCGAAAGATCGGCGCACAGCGCATCCACCTGACGCGGCTGGGCTATGCGGGTCCAGATGTCGGACCCGATGGCATCGAATTCAAAATAGCGCCCCGACTGGATGTCGAGCAGCACCGCGCTTTCGTCGACCGAAGCGGCAAAAACCGCTGGGCTCACGACGACCCATTGATCGATACGGACGTTCACACGCTAACCTTGTAAGACCGCACGGACAGGTGTGCAGGCGCCCGGATAGGAATGGCGGCGGGAATAAGCAACCGGCGCGCGTCAGCGGCCGGTCACATCCGCGCGGATATGCCGGATCGGGGCGTGTAGGAACGCGCTTTGTGGGCTGGTCAGAGCGGGCGTCGCTGACTAGCGTCGCGGCATGACCCCCAGCGAATTTCTGACCAAATGGCGTGCCAACGAACTGAAGGAGCGATCAGCTTCACAGAGCCATTTCAATGATCTGTGCCTGTTGCTGGGCGTGCTCGATCCCGTTTCGGCCGATCCGAAGGGCGAGTGGTTCACGTTCGAGAAGGGCGCGAACAAGACCAGCGGCGGCAATGGCTGGGCCGATGTGTGGCGGCGCGGATGCTTTGCGTGGGAGTATAAGGGGCGGCACGCCAATCTGGACGCGGCCAACCGCCAGCTGCTGCAATATGCGGTCGCGCTGGAGAACCCGCCGCTGTTGATCGTGTCCGACATGGACCGGATCATGATCCGGACCAACTGGACCAACAGCGTGCAGGAAACGCACAGCTTTGCGCTGGACGACCTGATCGACGGCGCGGTGCGGGCGAAGCTGAAGGCGGCGTTCACCGACCCCGACCAGTTCAAACCCGAAAAGTCGCGGCAGGAACTGACCGAGGAAACCGCGCGCGAATTTGCGGGACTGGCGCAACGGCTGCGCGAGCGCGGGCATGAGGCGCATCAGGTGGCGCATTTCGTCAACCAGCTGGTGTTCTGCATGTTCGCGGAGGATGTCGGGTTGCTGCCCGATCATCTGTTCAAGAAGATGCTGGAGGTCAGCCGCCGCAACCCGGCCGAATTTGCGGAAAATGCCGCGACCCTGTTCGGGGCGATGGCGCATCGCGGCGGCAAGGTCGGGTTTACCGCGATCGAATGGTTCAACGGCGGGCTGTTCACCGACAGTCATGTCCTGCCGGTCGAGGCCGAGGATATCGAACAGCTGATCCAGGCGGCGGGGCGCGACTGGAGCCAGATCGACCCGTCGATCCTGGGCACGTTGTTCGAACGCGGGCTGGACCCGGCAAAGCGCAGCCAGTTGGGCGCGCATTATACCGACCGCGACAAGATCATGATGATCGTGCGCCCGGTGATCATCGAACCGCTGGAGGGCGAATGGGCGCAGGCGCTGGCGCAGATGACGGCGATCGTCGAGAGCGCGCCCAAGCGCACTGCCGAGCGGCTGTTGACCCCCGCCGAAAAGCGCAAGGCGGAAAAGCTGAAGGGCGAGGCGGCGGCGATCCATTCGGCGTTTATCGAGCGGCTGGCGGGGTTTCGCGTGCTGGACCCGGCGTGCGGATCGGGCAATTTCCTGTATGTCGCGCTGCGCAGCCTGAAGGATATCGAGCATCGCGCCAATCTGGACGCCGAAGCACTGGGCCTGCCGCGCGGGTTTCCGCGGGTGGGGCCGGAAAGCGTGCTGGGGATCGAGCTGAACCCCTATGCCGCCGAACTGGCGCGGGTGAGCGTGTGGATCGGCGAAATCCAGTGGATGCGGCGCAACGGATTCGACGCGGCGAAGAACCCGATCCTGCGCCCGCTCGACACGATCGAGTGCCGCGATGCGGTGCTGGCCGAGGATGGCACGCGGGCGGAGTGGCCGGAAGCGGACGTGGTGGTGGGGAACCCGCCGTTTTTGGGCAACAAGAAGATGATCGCCGAACTGGGCGAGGAGTACACCGTCGCACTGCGCAAGGCGTGGCCCGAAGTGCCGGGCGGGGTCGATCTGGTCTGTTACTGGTTCGCCAAGGCGTGGGCGATGATGGTGAGCGGGCGGTTGCAGCGCGCCGGGCTGGTTTCGACCAATTCGATCCGGGGCGGCGCGAACCGTGAGGTGTTGAAGCCGATTGTCGAACATGGCCGGATTTTCGAGGCTTGGGCGGACGAAGAGTGGACGGTGGATGGCGCGGCTGTGCGGGTTTCGATAGTTTGTTGGGATCGCAACGCATCCCTTCGAACGGGGTGGCTTGATGGACGGATGGTAAGCCGGATTGCGCCCGATCTGGGCTTGCCTGCGGAAGGGGGCGATCTTTCAAGCTCCGAGCTTTTGGCATCCAACTCCAGACTCGCCTTTCAGGGCATGAAGTTTGTTGGCGGGTTCGACGTGGACGCAAGCATCGCACGACAATGGCTGAGCCTTCCTGCCAACCCGCACGGGCGTCCAAATTCAGATGTGTTAAAGCGCTGGCAGACAGGAATGGACATTACCCGTCGGCCGGAGGAGCGGTGGGTTGTCGACTTTGGCACCGATATGTCGCTGGAGAACGCTCAGCTTTACGAGCAGCCGTTCGAGCATATTCATCGCGTCGTAAAGCCTGAGCGCGAGCTGGTCCGACGCGAAAATCACAGGGTGATATGGTGGCGATACGGAGAAGCGCGACCAGGTATGCGGCGAGCCCTACAGACACTAACGCGTTATATTGCCACACCTGAAGTGGCCAAACACCGGATGTTTGTTTGGGGCGATGTTGCCATGCTTCCGACGGGTTCAATTTACGCCATCGCCCGCGACGACGACACGACCTTTGGCATCTTGCACTCGCGCTTCCACGAACTCTGGTCGCTGCGGATGGGGACGTCACTGGAGGACCGGCCCCGCTACACCCCCTCCACGACCTTCGAAACCTTCCCCTTCCCCGAGGGGCTGACCCCCAACATCCCCGCCGCCGACTATGCCGACGACCCGCGCGCGCAGGCGATTGCCGCCGCCGCTGCGCGGCTGAACGAGCTGCGCGAAAACTGGCTCAATCCGGCCGATCTGGTGGTGCGGGTGGCGGAGGTGGTGGCGGGATATCCCGACCGCATCCTGCCAAAGGATGAGGAGGCGGCGGCGGCGTTGAAGAAGCGGACGCTGACCAACCTCTACAACGCCCGTCCGCAATGGCTGGCCAATGCCCATGCGGCGCTGGATGCGGCGGTGGCCGATGCCTATGGCTGGGGTGAGGACTGGCGCGTGGGGTCTGCGACCGGATCAGGGCTGAGCGACGACGAGATTCTGGCGCGGCTGTTCCGGCTGAATCAGGCGCGCGCCGGGGTGGCGTGAGGGGTGGGCGCGTCGAGCAGCGCGGTCGCGATGTGCGCGACCGGGCTTTTGCAACCGGGCGTCAGGTGAGGAATGGGCGCAGCGCAAGCCACGCGGGGAGCTTGGCGGGCAGGCCGACGGTGTGGAGCGGGCTGGAAGAGGGGAGGGGGAGGATCGTCCAGCGGGAGGCCTGTGTGCCGAGCTGGCGCAGGCCGAGCCGGTGGGCGGTGGCGCCGTTGAAGGCGATGGCGCGCAGGTCGGGCAGGGTGGCGGCGAGGGTGGCGAGATCGTTGGGCTCGGCATGCGCGATGGCGGCGTCGGTGCTGCCCGGGCGGGTGGCGCTGGCGACCGCGTCCCACAGGCCGATCCGGGCGTCGATGAGCGCGGCGAGGCGGGCTTCGTAGGGACGGGCGGGGAGGTCGTCGCGCGCGATGACGGCGGCGATCAGGCGCCAGAACTGGTTCTGCGGGTGCGCGTAATATTGCCGCGCGGCAAGGCTGCGGTCGCCGGGCAGGCTGCCGCAGACGAGCACGCGGGTGCGGGCGTCGGTGACCGGCGCGAAGCTGGCTTTGCGGGGTGGAGCGGGGTGCGACACGCCGTGGCCCCTAGCATCCCGGCGGCGCGAGCGGGAGGGTGAGGCAAGCGTGTGGCGGTGGCCGCATAGTTTCGCTTGCTTGCGGGGCGGCGGGGGCAGTGCCTATGTTCCGGCCATGAAAGTTGCACAGGATACCATCGCGCTGATCGGCAACACCCCGCTCGTCCGGCTGAAAGGGCCGAGCGAGGCCGCCGGGTGCGACATTTTCGGCAAGTGCGAGTTCGCCAATCCGGGCGCGAGCGTGAAGGATCGCGCGGCGCTGTTCATCGTCGAGGACGCCGAGGCGACGGGCCTGCTCCAGCCGGGCGGGACGATCGTCGAGGGGACGGCGGGGAATACCGGCATTGGCCTCGCGCTGGTCGCCAATGCCAAGGGTTACAAGACGATCATCGTGATGCCCGAGACGCAGAGCCGCGAGAAGATGGATACACTGCGCGCACTGGGGGCCGAGCTAGTGCTGGTGCCGGCGGCGCCCTATTCGAACCCCGGCCATTTCGTGCACACGTCGCGGCGCATCGCCGAGGAAACGCCCAACGCGATCTGGGCGAACCAGTTCGACAATATCGCCAACCGCCGCGCGCATATCGTCGGGACCGCCGAGGAAATCTGGACCCAGATGGAGGGGCGGATCGACGGCTTTACCTGTGCCGCCGGGACCGGCGGGACGATCGCGGGGGTTGGCCTGGGCCTCAAGGAAAAGGACGAAAAGGTCCGTATCGCGCTGAGCGATCCGCATGGCGCGGCGCTGTATAACTATTACGCCCATGGCGAGTTGAAGGCCGAAGGGTCTTCGGTGGCCGAGGGGATCGGACAGGGGCGGATCACCGCGAACCTTGAGGGGGCGCCGATCGACACGCAGTTCCGTATCGGTGACGATGAGGGGATGGAATGGGTCCGCCGCCTGCTCGCCGAGGAAGGGCTGTGCCTGGGGCTGTCGTCGGGGATCAATGTCGCCGGTGCGGTACATCTGGGGCGCGAATTGGGGCCAGGCGCGCGGGTCGTGACGATCCTGTGCGACACGGGATTCCGTTATCTTTCAACGCTGTACAATCCGGAGTGGCTGCGACTCAAGGGGCTGCAAGTGCCCGATTGGCTTGATCGCGGGTAATCAAGGGACAAAACGGGGTTCGACAATCGGCTGTTAAGGCGTTACATTTATGCCACAGCTTATGAAGTCGATGCCCACCGATCCTCAATCCAGTATGCAGCGGGTCCGCGTCGGACTGACCGGGCTTGCCACCGTCCTGCTGCTGATCGGCGTGGCGAGCGCGATCTTTTCGTCGGCGCGGGACGAGGCTCCGGTGCTCGCAGAAGGCGCGCCGAAGCCCGAAGTGGTCGCCAACATGACCGAGGGCATGGTGACCAACAGCGCCGCTGAGCCCAAGGACGAACCGATCGCCGAACTCGGCATCGCGCCGCGCACGGCAGAATCCCCCGCACCCGATATCACGCCAGCCCCCGCCACCGGGGAATGAGCGCCGCGCGCCCGCGACTCCGTGTCGTGCTGCGGGAATTTCCGGGAATTGTCGCCACTGTCCGCCCATCCTGCCCGAACGGCGGCGCATCGCCCCACCTTGCCCCGCCAGTCCTGTGGAACAGAAGGTGCTCACTTAACGAATGAAGTGAAAACAGCGGTAAGGTGAGGCGCCAAGTGGGGCAAATTACCGCGAATTCCCGAGTTCAGGCATTGAAAACCCGGACTGCTTGCGATAGGCCAGCGGTTAACAGGGTAACCTTTATCGTCGGCCATCATGGGTCCGGGGCGTGCGATGGCGCGCCGCGACAGGCGGAAAGGCGTGCCCGGGAGGCAAGGGGCAAGGGTGGCACGCAGCGGCTACAGAGGGGTTGGCTTACAGCTGGTGGACGACAAGGGTCGTGTCGCCATCCCCGCCGGGCTGCGCGCGACGCTCGAGAAGAACAGCGGCCAGCCGAGCGACAGCAAGGACGCCCGGGTCGCGATCCTGTCTACCCACGAAACCGACAAATGCCTGGTCGCCTATGACGAGCCCTTCTTTGACTCGCTGATGGAGCGGCTCGACGCGCGTGCGACCGAGTTTGCCGGCGAGCGCGGTCAGGCCGACGCCAATATCTGGCGCGACGGCGTGGGGACGAGCGAAAATATCGCGTTCGACCCGTCGGGGCGGTTCGTGCTGCCGGGCATGCTCGGCCACCTCGCGGGCATCCCCAAGGGCAGTTACGCCTTTTTCATGGGCGTCGGCGCGACGATCGAAGTGTGGAACCCGCGCACCTTGCTCGATCACCCGACGATCTCCGAACAGATCAAGGCGGCATGCCGCTATTGCCTGGAAGAGAAGGGGGTGGTGCTGTGACCGCGCCCTTCATCCACGACGCCGTTAACCAGGATCGTCCACATGTTCCGGTGATGTTGGCGGAGGTGCTCGATGCGCTCGCCATCCAGCCCGGCGAGCGCCATGTCGACGGGACATTCGGTGCCGGTGGCTATACGCGCGCGTTCCTCGAGCGGGGCGCCGAGGTGGCCGCCTTCGATCGCGATCCCGACGCGATCGAAGGCGGTCAAGCGCTTGTGAACGCGAGCGAAAATCGTCTGATCCTGATCCAGTCGCCCTTCTCCGCGATGGACCGGGAGCTGGCGGTGCGCGACCTGTCGCCGGTCGATGGCGTGACGCTAGATATTGGCGTGTCGTCGATGCAGCTCGACCAGGCCGACCGGGGTTTCAGCTTTCAGTCGGACGGTCCGCTCGACATGCGGATGGACCAGTCGGGCATGACCGCAGCCGAACTCGTTAACGAAATCAGCGAGTCTGATTTAACCACGATATTGCGGAATTACGGGGAAGAAAAACAGGCCCGACGTGTGGCACAAGCGATTGTGAAGGCACGGCCTCTCGCGCGCACGGGGGATCTGGCCAATGTGGTGCGGCGCGCCCTTGGGTACCGTCCGCACGAGAAGAAGGACCCGGCTACCCGGACCTTCCAGGCGATCCGGATTCACCTCAACCGCGAGCTCGACGAGCTTGAGGAAGGGCTGGTTGCGGCCGAGCGGGCGCTGAAGCCCGGCGGGCGGCTGGTGGTGGTGACGTTCCACAGCCTGGAAGACCGGATGGTCAAGAAATTCCTGCGCGAACGCAGCGGGAGCGAACCGACGGGATCGCGGCATCGCCCGATGGTCGCGGCGGAACAGGCGCCGAGCTTTGAACCGCCCGCAAAGGCGATCCGGGCCGGTGAGGATGAGATTGCGGTGAACCCGCGTGCCCGGTCCGCGACGTTGCGCGTCGCGCGGCGCACGGCGGCACCGGCGTGGCGTTGAGGAGGCGGTGATGGCGATCAAGGCGTTGAGCGGATTCGGGTGGTTCCTGACCGGCGTGGTCGTGACGCCGGCGTGCTATCTGGTGTCGTCGCAGGTTGCGGCCGAGCGGTCGAAGGTCGAGGCGGTCGAGCGTGCGATTGCGAAGGCGCACAAGGACATCCGGGGCCTTGAGACCGAGTTCGACACGCGCGCCAATCTCGCCCAGCTCGAGCGCTGGAATGGCGAGGTGATGCGCTACACCGCGCCGACGCCGCGCCAGTTCCTGGCGAGCGATACCGAGTTGGCGGCGCTGCGCCCGATGGAGGGTGACGGAACCGCCGAGCGCTATGCCGCGATGGTCGTTCCGCAGGGCCTGCCCGAAGTGGTGAGTGGTCCGACGGTGGCGAGCGATGCGGTCGCGGCGGTCAAGCCGGCGGTGGTCGAGAAGGCGGCGGCCGCACCGGTCGCGGTGGCGGCTGCTGCCGTGGCCAAGCCGAAGCGTGCGGCCGCGCCGGCCCCGGTGGTGGCAAAGGACAAGGCGGTGGCGGCGCTGGATCGCAGCCTGCTCAAGGATTCGAGCTTTGGCGACCTGATGCAGGGCGTCCGCGCGGAGGCGCGCAAATTGCGGTGACGGTCCTGGTCGCCCCTGCGCCGCGGATCCGCCCACGCGATGGCAGCCGGTCGTCGCCGATTGCGGTCGCGCATGTGCGGCTGATGATCCTGACCCTGTTGTTCGCGGCGGCGTTTGCGGTGATCGTCGGACGGCTGGCGCTGCTGGCGGTGTTCGCCGAGCCGCAGCGTGCGCCGAGCGTCAACGCCGATGCTGGTCCCGCTGCGCGCCGACATCGTCGACCGCAACGGCGTCGCTGCTCGCGCGCACGATCGACGGCTGGTCGATCGGCGTCGGCCCGACCGGGTAAGCTCGGCGACAAGCGCGGCGCTGGCGCGACGAGCTGGCCGCGACTTTGCCGGGGAATGTCGCGCGGCGAGCTGCTCGCCAAGCTGCTCAACAGCGGTTCGAAGTTCACCTATCTCCAGCGGCGCGCGGTGCCCGAACTGGTCGCCGCAGTCCATGCGCTGGGCGAGCCGGGGATCGAGTTCGCGCGCGAGCCGCAGCGGCTGTATCCGCAGGCGACGCTGGCCGCGCACGCGCTGGGCTTTGTCGATTTCAACGGCAAGGGCGTCAGCGGGATGGAGCATATCCTCGACCGCCAGCTGACCGACCCCGCACAGCGCGGGCAGCCGGTGGCGCTGTCGATCGACTGCGCGGTGCAGGCGGCGCTCGAAAGCGAGCTGGGCGCGGCGATCGCCAAGCTTGGAAGCGCAGGGGCGGCGCTGGGATCATCCTCGACGTCCAGACCGGCGAAGTGGTGGCGATGACGTCGCTGCCGACCTTCAACCCGAACAAGCTGACGCGGCGCGAACCCCGAGCGCGCCGCAATGCGGTGACGCATAAGCGTCTATGAGCTCGGCTCGACCTTCAAGCCGCTGACGATGGCGTTCGCGATCGAGACCGGGATCGCCCCGTCGATGTCCAAGCGCTACGACGCGACCGAGCCGTTGCAGGTCGGTGGCTTTCGCATTCGCGACGACCATGCGCAGAAGCGCTGGCTGAACATCCCCGAGACGCTGATCCATTCGTCCAACATCGCAACCGCGCGGATCGCCGATGAGCTGGGCAAGGACCGGATGGAGGCGATGTTCCGCGGCCTTGGCTTCGACACCAAGGCGCCGATTGAGCTGGGTGGCGTGGCCGGGCCGTTGTGGCCGAAATACTGGGCGCGGACGACGGTGATGACCACCGCCTATGGCCATGGCATCGCGGTGACGCCGCTGCATCTGGCGAGCGCTTATGCCGCGATGATCAATGGCGGGGTTTGGCGCCCGGCGACGCTGCGCAAGATCGAACCGGGCAAGGCGCCGGCGGGCCGCCGGGTGATTTCGGCGGCGACCAGCGCGCGGATGCGTCAGCTGATGCGCCTGATCGTCACGCATGGCACGGGCAGCAAGGCCGATGCGCCGGGCTATCGCGTCGGCGGCAAGACCGGCACCGCCGAAAAGCCCGGCGCGGGCGGCTATCGCCGCAGCTCGGTCGTCGCGACCTTTGCCGCGGCGTTCCCGATGGACAACCCGCGCTATGTCGTGCTGGTGATGATCGACGAGCCGAAGGGCAATGCCTATAGCTCGGGCCAGCGGACCGCGGGCTGGACCGCGGCGCCGGTGGTCAGCAAGGTCGTGACCCGCGCCGGGCCGATGCTCGGCGTCTTCCCCGACGAGAGCCGCGACGTCGACGTGTCCGACCTGACCCCGCTGCTGTGGAAGGCGGAGGCGAAGGGCAAGCCCGCCGCAGTCGCCGCGCTCGGCGCGGGGGTGGACGAGTGAAGCTCGCCGAACTGACCGGCGGTGACGAGCAGGGCATCGTCACCGGTTTCGCCATCGACCATCGCAAGATCGCGCCGGGCACCGTGTTCGGCGCGTTTCGTCGGTGCACGCTTCAACGGCGAGGATTTCATCGCCGAGGCGATCGCCGCGCGGCGCGATCGCGGTGGTCGCGCGGCCCGAGGCGCCGGTTGCCGGCGCAGTGCATGTCGCCGATGCCAATCCGCGCCGCGCCTTTGCGCATATGGCCGCGCGCTACTTCCACCGCTTCCCGGCGACCTGCGTCGCCGTGACCGGCACCAACGGCAAGACCTCGACCGTCGAAATGACGCGCCAGCTGTGGCGGATGGCGGGCTTTCATGCCGCGTCGATCGGCACGCTGGGCGTCACCACCGCGGGCGACATGGTGTCGACGGGACTGACTACGCCGGATGTCGTGACGTTCCTGTCCAACGTCGCGGGACTCGCGCGCGAGGGCGTGACGCATCTGGCGTTCGAGGCGTCGAGCCACGGCCTGTCGCAATATCGCACCGAGGGGCTGCCGGTGAAGGCGGCGGCCTTCACCAATCTCAGCCGCGATCATCTCGATTATCACGGCGACATGGACTCTTATCTGGCCGCCAAGCTGCGGCTGTTCGCCGAGGTGGTCGATCCAGGATGGCACGGCGGTGGTGTGGGCCGACGATCCGCATTCGGCGAGCGAGTGATCGATGCCGTGCGCGGCGCGCGGCGTCCGGCTCATGACGGTCGGTGAACATGGCGAAACGACTGCGCCTGGTTTCGCGCGCGCCGACGCAGCTTGGACCAGACGCTGGTGATCGCGGTTGGCGGCGAGACGCACAAGCGTCGAACTGCCGCTGATCGGTGCGTATCAGGCGGCGAATGCGCTGGTCGCGGCGGGGCTGGTGATCGCGACCGGCGGCGATCCGGCGCAGACCTTTGCCAATCTTGCGCGGTTGCAGCCGGTGCGCGGGCGGCTGGAGCGCGCGGCGATCAGCAAGACCGGCGCGCCGGTCTATGTCGATTATGCGCATACGCCCGATGCGATCGAGGCCGCGATTGCTGCGCTGAAGCCGCATGCCGCGGGGCGGCTAATCCTGGTGTTCGGCGCCGGCGGCGACCGCGATGCGGGCAAGCGTCAGCCGATGGGGCAGGCGGCGGTAGCGGGTGCGGATCTGGTGATCGTCACCGACGACAATCCGCGCGGCGAGGATGCGGCATCGATCCGGCGCGAAGTGATGAAGGGATGCCCGCAGGCAACCGAGATCGGCGACCGGCGCGCGGCGATCGAAGCGGCGATTGCGGCGGCAGGGCCGGAAGATATCGTGCTGATCGCCGGCAAGGGGCATGAGCAGGGGCAGATCGTCGGCGACATGGTGCTGCCGTTCGACGATGTGAGCGTCGCGCGCGAGTGCGGCGGCATGAGCCCGCTGTGGACCGCGCGCGACATCGCCGCGGCGACGGGCGGGGACGGCTTCGGCGGACTTCACCGCGCACGGCGTCGCGTTCGATTCGCGCGAGGTTGCGACCGGGCGACCTGTTCTTCGCGCTGCGCGGCGAGGCGACCGACGGGCACAAGTTTCATCGACAAGGCGTTTGCCAGCGGGGCGGCCGGGGCGATCGTCTGCGAGACCGCGATCGGCGCATCCGCATGTCCGCGTCGCCGACACGATGCCAGCGCTGGAACGCGCTTGCCCGTGCGAGCGCGCGCGCGCCATGGGCGGGGTGGTGATCGGCGTGACCGGCTCGGTCGGCAAGACCGGGACCAAGGAAGCGCTGTTCGCGGCGCTCGAGCGGCCCGAGCCGGGGCAGGCGCATCGCTCGGTCAAAAGCTACAACAACCATACCGGCGTGCCGCTGAGCCTCGCGCGGATGCCGCGCGACACGCGCTTTGGCGTGTTCGAGATGGGGATGAACCATGCCGGCGAACTGGCCGCGCTGACCCGGATCGTGCGGCCGCACATCGCGATCGTGACCACCATTGCGCCGGCGCACACCGAATTCTTCGACGGCGAAGAAGCGATTGCCGACGCCAAGGGCGAGATTTTTCAGGGGCTGGAGCCGGGCGGGACGGCGATCGTGCCGTTCGACAGCCCGCATCGCGACCGTCTGATCGCTGCGGCGACCGGGCATGCGGCGCGGATCGTGACCTTTGGCCTTGGCGATGGTGCGGACGTGCGCGCGGTTGAGGTGATGCACGGCCACCCGGGTGGCACCTTTGTCACCGCGAAGATCGGGGCCGAGAAGACGCTGAGCTTTTTACCCTGTCGCAGCCGGGCGATCATTGGGTTGCCAATGCAATGGCCGTGCTGGCCGCGGTGGACGCGGCGGGCGGCGATCTGGAGCAGGCGGGGCTGGCGCTGGGCGAGATGGGCGGCCTTGCCGGGCGCGGCGCGCGGTTTGCCGCGCCGGTCGGCGGGTGGCGAGGCGCTGGTGATCGACGAAAGCTATAACGCCAACCCGGCATCGATGGCGCGCGACGCTGGCAGCTCTGGCCGCGAACCGGGCGACGCGGCGCGATCGCGGTGCTGGGCGAGATGCGCGAGCTGGGCGAGCACTCGCGAGGACTATCACGCCGATCTGGCGGAGCCGCTCGTCGCGGCAGGCGTCGAAGCGTTCGCCTTGCTCGTCGGCGAGGAGATGGCGCCGCTGGCCGCAGCGCTTGAGGGGCAGATCGATTTCGTCCATGTCCCCGACGCGGCGAGCGCCCGCGTGTCGCTCGACGCGATGCTGCGGGCCGGGGACGCGGTTCTCATCAAGGGTTCGAACGGGGTCGGGCTGTCGCGGGTCGTCGCGGCGCTGGCGGGAAGGGGCTGATGCTATACGAGATCGCCGAATGGCTGGGCTTTCCGGGCATTTTGAACCTGTTCCGGTACCTGTCGTTCCGCACCGGTGCATCGGTCGCGACCGCGCTGTTGATCGGCCTGATCATCGGGCCGCGCTTTATCGGCTGGCTGCGCGTCCGGCAGGGCAAGGGGCAGCCGATCCGCGCCGACGGACCGCAAAGCCACCTCGCCAAGGTCGGCACGCCGACGATGGGCGGGCTGATGATCCTGACTCGCTGACGATCTGGCGCTGGCTGCTGTGGATGGACCTGTCCAACCGTTTTA
This sequence comes from uncultured Alphaproteobacteria bacterium, assembly GCA_942493255.1. Lineage (GTDB taxonomy): Bacteria > Pseudomonadota > Alphaproteobacteria > Sphingomonadales > Sphingomonadaceae > Sphingomonas. Next base: position 1,564,653 of record OW818683.1, read on the forward strand.
TCTGGGCGTGCATTTTCGTGACGCTCGGCTTCGGGGCGATCGGGTTCCTCGACGATCTCGACAAGGTGACGCAAGGCCAGCCACACGGCGGGCGTTTCGGGCCGGGTGCGGCTGCTCGATCGAGTTCGCTGATCGCGGGCATCGCGGTGTTCCTGATCGTATCGCTGCAGAACCGGCACCGACCTCTATGTGCCGTTCTTCAGCGGGTTCGTGCTCGACCTTGGCCTATTTCTACATCGTCTTTGCGATGCGTTCACGATCGTCGGCGTTCGGCAATGCGGTGAACCTGACCGACGGGCTCGACGGGCTGGCGACGATGCCGGTGATCATCGCGAGCATGGCGTTCATGCTGATCGCCTATGTCGTCGGGCAATGTGAAATTCGCCGAATATCTGGGCATTCCGCATGTGCCGGGGGCGGGCGATCTGGCGATCTTCTGCGGCGCGATCGTCGGCGCGGGGCTGGCGTTCCTGTGGTTCAATGCGCCGCCGGCGGCGGTGTTCATGGGCGATACCGGGTCGCTGGCACTGGGCGGTGCGCTGGGCGCGATTGCGGTGACGACGCATCATGAGCTGGTGCTGGGGATCATCGGCGGCTTGTTCGTGGTCGAGGCGCTGAGCGTCATCATCCAGGTGTTCTGGTACAAGCGCACCGGCAAGCGGGTGTTCCGCATGGCGCCGATCCACCATCATTTCGAGCAGCTGGGCTGGAGCGAGCCGACGGTCGTGATCCGCTTCTGGATCATCGCCTTCGTGCTGGCGCTGGCGGGGCTCGCGACGCTGAAACTGCGGTGATCACCTCGCGCGCCTTTGCCGGTCGCCGCTATGCGGTGCTGGGGCTGGCGCGCTCGGGGCTGGCGACGCGTCGTGCGCTGGTGGCCAGCGGCGCCGAGGTGCTCGGCGTGGGACGACCGCGAAGAGGCGCGGGACGATGCGATGGCGCTCAAGGCGGATCGCGAGGCGGATCGGCGATCCGCTCGACATCGACCTGATCGGCTTCGCCGGGGTGGTCGTGTCGCCCGGCGTCCCGCTCAATCCGCACCCGATCGCGGCGCAAGCGCGCGCGATGCAGGCGTGCCGGTCATCGGCGATATCGAGCTGTTCGCGCAGGCGCGCGCCAGCCTGCCGGCGCACAAGGTGATCGGCATCACCGGCACCAACGGCAAGTCGACCACGACCGCGCTGATCCACCATATCGTCAAGATCGCGGGGATGCCCGCAGCCATGGGCGGCAATATCGGGCTGCCGATCCTGGGGCAGCGAGCCGCTGCCGGAGGGCGGCGTCTATGTGCTCGAGCTGTCGAGTTACCAGATCGACCTGACCCAAAGCCTCGATTGCGATGTCGCGGTGCTGCTGAACATCACGCCCGATCATCTCGACCGCTATGACGGGTTCGCTGGCTATGCCGCGTCGAAGGCGCGGCTGTTCGCGATGCAGTCGCCGGCCATGCAGCGATTATCGCGGTCGATGACGAGCCGTCGCAGGATGATCGCCGAGCCGGTCGCGCGCGCATCGGCTGCACCGACCGTGTCGGGCAAGGACATCGACCCGGTCGACCAGCACCGCTGGCCTGCACTGCAAGGCCCGCACAATGCGCAGAACGCCGTCTGCGCAATTGCGGTGTGCCGCGTACTGGGGCTCAACGACGAAGCGATCGAACGCGGTCTCGCGGCATTCAAGTCGCTGCCACACCGCATGGAATTGGTCGGCGAAGTCGCTGGCGTGCTGTTCGTCAACGACAGCAAGGCGACCAACGCGGCTTCGACCGCACCGGCGCTGGCGGCCTATCCGCGCGGATCCACTGGATTTCACTGGGTGGCCGGGGGCCAAGACCGGCGATGGGCTCGATGCCTGCCGACTGGTTCGGGCATGTCCGCGCAGGCCTATACTGATCGGCGAAGCGACGGAGATGTTTGCGGACTGCCTGAGATCGGCGAGCATGCCGGTCGAACGCTCGGGCACGCTCGGCGACGCGGTCGCGTGCGGCGGCGGCGAATGCGCAGCCGGGCGACATCGTGCTGCTGTCGCCCGCCTGCGCGTCGTTCGACCAGTTCAAGGATTATGAGCAGCGCGGCGATGCAGTTCCGCGCGACTTGTGCAGGCGCTTGGGGCATGAGCGGGGGAATGGACAATATGGACGCCACGACCGAACGGCCGGTGATCGCGACGACGCGGACGGTGAAGCGCCGCGGCCCGCGCCTCAGCCGCGCCGACCGCACCCCGCTGGGCCTGTGGTTCTGGGAAATCGACCGCGTCCTGTTGCTGCTCGTCTCGATGCTGGTCGGCGATCGGGCTGGTCGCGGTCGCGGCGGCGTCGCCGGTCGGCGGAGCGCTATTCGTCGACCAGCAGTTCGCGGCGCTCTATTATTTCTATCGCCAGGCGATGTGGATCGATCGTCGGGGTGCCGGTGATGCTGGTCGTGTCGATGCTGCCCGGTCGGCAGGCGCCCGGCGTGTGGCGATTTGGGGACGGCGATCCTTCTTTGCTGGTCTGCTGTTGCGTGCCGTTCTTTCGGCACCGAGGTCAATGGCGCGCAGCGCTGGATCGGCATGCGGCATTGCCGTTCCAGCCGTCGGAGTTTCTCAAGCCGCTCTTCGTCGTCTCGCTGGCCTGGCTGTTGTCGCTGCGCGCCAAAGATCCGAGCCTGCCGGTGATCCCGCTGACGGGGCTGCTGACCTTCGTCATCGCGGCGCTGCTGATGAAGCAGCCCGATTTCGGGCAGACGATGATCTTTGCGCTGGTGTGGGTGATCCTGCTGATGCTGTGGGGGTTTTCGACGCGCGCGATCGGGTTCCTGGGCGGGGCGGGGATTGCCGGGGTGGTCTCGGCCTATCTGTTCTACGACACCGCGCGGACGCGCATCGACAGTTTCCTGTTTCCCGATCCTGAAAAGGCGGCGGCGGAGCATTATCAGACCGACATGGCGCATGCGACGCTGACCGCGGGCGGGCTGATCGGCACCGGTCCGGGCGCAGGGTTGGCGAAATTCCAGCTGCCCGAAGCGCACACCGACTATATCTTCTCGGTCATCGGCGAAGAATTCGGGATGATCGCGTGCATCGCGATCGCGATCCTGTATCTCGCGATCATCGTGCGGGTGCTGGTGCGCCTGCTCGACGAGGAGGATAGTTTCTTGATCTTAGCTGTCGCAGCGCTGATCGCGCAATTCGGCGGCCAGGCGGTGATCAACATGGCGGTGAACACGCAGATCTTCCCGTCGAAGGGGATGACCTTGCCGTTCATCAGCTATGGCGGCTCATCGTTCATCGCGCTGTCGATCGGCATGGGACTGCTGCTGTCGCTTGACGCGGCGGAACCCCTATCTGAAGCGCTCGATCTATACGGTTCGAACTGGAACAATAAATGACTTCGAACGACGGCACTTCGTCCTCGCCGCCGGGGGCACTGGCGGACATATGGTTCCCGCTGCGGCATTGGCGGCGGAGCTGATGCGGCGCGGGCATAGCGTTGCGCTGATCTCCGACGAGCGCGGGGTGCGCTTCCCCGATCTGTTCGACGGGATCGCGACGCATGTCGTCCCGGCATCGCGCTTTGCCGGCGGGCCGATCGGCTGGCTGAAGGCGCTGCGCACGATGGCAAAGGGGCGGTCGCAGGCACGCAAGCTGTATCGCCAGTTCCGCCCGGCGGCGGTGGTGGCGTTCGGCGGCTATGCGTCGATGCCCGCGCTGTCGGCGGCGTTCGCGGCCAAGGTGCCGACGGTGATCCATGAGCAGAATGCCGTGCTGGGCCGGGTCAACCGCTTGGTGGCGGGCAAGGTCGAGGCGATCGCGACCGCCTATCCCGATGCAGCGACCGGCCGGCGCGGCATGCCGACAAGACCCATCTGGACCGGCAATCCGGTGCGCGACGAGGTGCTGGCGCTGCGCGATGAAGCCCTATCCGCCGCTGGCGGAGGATGGCATTTTCCGCGTGCTCGTGACCGGCGGCAGCCAGGGCGCGTCGGTGCTCAGTCCGATGTGGTGCCCGATGGCCTCGCGCATGCTGCCCGCGCGCTTCCGCCGCCGGTTGCAGGTGACGCATCAGGCGCGGGTCGAGGATATCGACGAGGTGCGCCGCAAATATGCCGAGCATGGCATTCCGGCGGAGATCGCGACGTACCTGCCCGACCTGCCGGAGCGGCTGGCCTGGGCGCATATCGTGATCGCGCGGGCGGGGGCTTCGACCATCGCCGAGCTGACTGCGGCGGGGCGGCCGGCAATCTTGGTGCCGCTGCCGAGCGCGACCGACGATCACCAGACCGCCAATGCGCGTGAGATCAGTGCGGCGGGCGGGGCGCGGACGATCCCGCAGCGGTCGTTCACCGCGCAGGAACTGGCCAAGCAGATCCAGAAGCTGGGGCTGGACCCCGAAGGGCTGGCGCATGCCGCAGCGTGTGCGCGGAGCGTCGGGCGGCCCGATGCGGTGCGCGATCTGGCGGATCTGGTGGAATCGATCGACGCCGACTGGGCGTCGGCAGGAATGGGACGGGCCGAGCCGGTGAAAATCGCGCAGGGCGGGGAGGCGTTTGCGTGAAGGGTGTCGCCAAGGATATCGGGACGATCCATTTCATCGGCATTGGCGGGATCGGCATGTCGGGCATCGCCGAGGTGATGCACAACCTGGGTTACAAGGTGCAGGGCAGCGACAGTGCCGAGGGCTATGTCATCGAAGGCCTGCGCAAGCGCGGCATCGAAGTGTCGATCGGCCACAAGGCGGAAAATCTGGGCGACGCTGCCGTGGTCGTCACCTCGACCGCGATCAAGCGCGGCAATCCCGAGGTCGAGGCCGCGCTCGCGCACCGCATCCCGGTCGTCCGCCGCGCCGAAATGCTCGCCGAGCTGATGCGGCTGAAATCGACCGTCGCGATCGCGGGCACCCACGGCAAGACGACGACGACCAGCCTCGTCGCCGCGCTGCTGGATGCGGGCGGGATCGATCCGACCGTGATCAACGGCGGCATCATCAACCAGTACGGCTCCAACGCACGGCTGGGCGACAGCGAGTGGATGGTGGTCGAGGCCGATGAGAGCGATGGTAGCTTCCTGCGCCTCGACGGCACGATTGCGGTGGTCACCAACATCGATCCCGAGCATCTCGATCACTATGGCAGCTTCGACGCGGCCAAGGACGCTTATGTCGAGTTCGTCGAGAATGTGCCGTTCTATGGCGCGGCGTTGCTGTGTCTCGACCATCCCGAGGTGCAGGCGATCATCCCGCGGGTCCGCGACCGGCGGATCGTGACCTATGGTTTCGCCGCGAGCGCGGACGTGCGTGGGGTAAATGTGACGCCGCATGCCGGCGGCAACAAGTTCGAGGCGATCATCCGGCATCGCGACGGCACGACGCGCTCGATCGAGGGGATCGATCTGCCGATGCCGGGGCGGCACAATGTCCAGAATGCGCTCGCCGCGATCGGCGTGGCGCTGGAAATGGGCATCGACGATGCGACGATCCAGAACGGCTTTGCCAAGTTTGGCGGGGTCAAGCGGCGCTTCACCAAGGTCGGCGAGATTGCGTTCGAGGGTCAGCCGCCGGCAATCGTGATCGACGATTATGGCCACCATCCGGTCGAGATCCGCGCGGTGCTGTCGGCGGCGCGCGAGAGCAGTCAGGGGCGGGTGATCGCAGTGGTGCAGCCGCATCGCTTCTCGCGGCTCGGCAATCTGATGGACGACTTTGCGCAGGCGTTCAACGACGCCGACATGGTGCTGGTGACGCCGGTCTATGCCGCAGGCGAAGCGCCGGTCGAGGGCGTGAGCGGCGAGGCTTTGGTCGAACGGACGCTGGCGCGCGGGCACCGGCTGGCCGAGAGCGTCGCCGATGCCGACGCGCTGGCGGCGCGGATCGCGGAAGTGGCGCTGCCGGGCGATCTGATCGTGTGCCTGGGTGCGGGCGACATTACGAAATGGGCTGCTGGCCTCGCCGAGGCAGTCGACGCGCAGCGGAGCGTGGCGGCATGAGCGACTGGTTCACCCTCGCCACCGATATGCAGCGCGAAATCCTGCGCGCGCAACAGGCGCAGATGGATGCGGCCAAGACGATGCTCGATACGGGCAAGCAGGTCGCGGCATTGCAGGAAGCCGGGCAGAAAGCGGCCGAGGCGAACCTATCCTACTGGAAGCAGTGGACGAAACTATGGGGGATGAAGTGAGCGCAACGCTTCTCCCCAAGGTCCGGGGGAAGCTGACCCCCGACGCGCCGCTCGCCCCGCTCGTCTGGTTCAAGAGCGGCGGGATGGCGGAATGGCTGTTCGAGCCGGCGGATGTTGAAGATCTGGCCGAGTTTCTCCGCGATCTGGACCCGGCGGTGCCGGTGATGGCGCTGGGGCTGGGGTCGAACCTGATCGTGCGCGACGGCGGGGTGCCGGGCGTGGTGGTGCGGCTGGGCAAGGCGTTTGCCAAGGTCCAGGCCGAGGGGCAGACGCTGACCTGTGGTGGCGGGGCGAGCGGGATTCTCGTGTCCTCGACTGCGCGGGACGCGGGCATTGCGGGCGTCGAGTTTCTGCGGTCGATCCCCGGCACGGTCGGCGGGTTCGTGCGGATGAATGGCGGGGCCTATGGGCGCGAGACCAAGGACGTGCTGGTCGATTGCGAAGTTGTGCTGCGGTCGGGCGAGCGGGTGACGCTGCCGGTCGATGCGCTGGGCTATACCTATCGTCATTCCGAACTGCCCGAGGGGGCTATCGTGGTGAGCGCGACCTTTCGCGGCGAGCCGGGTGAGCCGGCCGCGATCCAGGCCGAGATGGACCGCATTGCCGCCGCAGCGTGAGGCTTCGCAGCCGTTGCGCAGCAAGACCGGCGGATCGACCTTCAAGAATCCCGAGGGCGACAAGGCGTGGCGGCTGGTCGATGCGGCGGGCTGTCGCGGGTTGAAGCGTGGCGGGGCGCAGGTGAGCGAGAAGCATACCAACTTCCTGATCAACACCGGCGACGCGACGAGTGCGGATATCGAGGGGCTGGGGGATGAGGTGCGCGCGCGGGTGAAGGCCGCGAGTGGGGTTGAGCTTGAGTGGGAAATTCAGCGTGTCGGAGTGGCGAAGTGATGCATGCATCGTCGCCCCGGCGCAGGCCGAGACCGCCAAGTTTTGCCGTTCAAGCACCGCCATGGGCGGCTGGCCTGCGCCGGAGCGCGAAGTTGTACTGCTATCACCCCCCTGATGTCGCAGTCCTGATGGGGGCTGGTCGGCCGACGCGTCTCGCAGATGTCGGGCGCGGGGATTGCCGAGGCGCTGGAGTCGCTCGGCCATCGCGTGACGCGGATCGATATGGATCGCGATGTTGCGGCGAAGCTGGCGGCGGCGAAGCCCGATGTCGTGTTCAATGCGCTGCACGGGACGCCCGGCGAGGACGGGACGGTGCAGGGGATGCTCGACCTGATGGGGCTGCGCTATACGCACTCTGGCATGGTCACGTCGGTGATTGCGATCGACAAGCAGCTGACCAAGCAGGCGCTGGTGCCGCACGGTATTCCGATGCCGGGCGGCCAGGTTGTGTCGACCGCCTCACTGTACGAAGCCGATCCGATGCCGCGGCCCTATGTGCTGAAGCCCGTCAATGAAGGGTCGTCGGTCGGCGTGGCGATCGTCACCACGGAGGGGAATTACGGAAACCCGATTTCGCCCGAGGCCAAGGGGCCGTGGCAGGAGTTTGACGAGCTGCTCGCCGAGCCGTTCATCCGTGGGCGCGAGCTGACCACCGCGGTGCTGGGCGACACGGCGCTTGCTGGTGACCGAGCTCAAGCCCAAGAGCGGCTTCTACGACTATGATGCCAAATATACCGACGGCATGACCGAGCATATCTGCCCGGCCGAGATCCCCGGAGGACGTCGCGCAGCGCGTGCATGGAGATCGCGCTCGATGCGCATCGCCTGCTGGGCTGCAAGGGTGCGTCGCGCTCGGATTTCCGCTGGGATGATGAACAGGGCCTGGCCGGCCTCTTCCTGCTCGAGGTCAACACCCAGCCGGGGATGACGCCGCTCAGCCTGGTGCCCGAGCAGGCGCGCGCGATGGGCATGGAGCTATGCCGAGCTGGTGCAGGCGATCGTCGAGGAAGCGTTTCGAGTAAGCCGCGCGGATGAGCCGCGCCGACGCCCGCGCCGCCACCGTCAAGCCCGGCGCCGCGCGCAAGCCGCGCCGCGCAAGCGCAGCCGCATGACAGCTCGACCGGATGGTCGCGGCTGCCGGTGAGCCCGCGACGCTGCAGCCGGATCGGCAACTGGACGATCAGGGGCATCGCGGTCGCCGTCGCTGATCGGCGTCGCGATGCTGATGGGCGTGCCCGGCAGATGGTCGGCGCGGAATCGGCGGCGCGAAGTGGTCGGCCGCGCCGGGCTTTCGCGTGCAGCAAGGTCGAGGTCGTCGACCGCCGATCAAGCGATCGCCGACAAGATGACTGTGTACGATATCGCGCTGGACGCAGAAGGACGCGCCGATGCCGCTGGTCGATCTGGACGAGGTGCGCGCGCGATTGATGACGCTCGGCTGGATCGCCGATGCGCGCGTGTCGCGCCGCCTGCCCGATACGCTGGTGGTCGATATCGTCGAGCGCAAGGCGGCGGCGGTGTGGCAGCATCAGGGGCAGCTGATGCTGATTGATGCCGAGGGCGTGCTGCTGGAGCCGGTGTCGGCCGAGGCGATGCCCGATCTGCCGCTGGTGATCGGTGACGGTGCCTATGCGCAGCAGCCGGCGTATCAGAAATTGCTGGGGGCGGCGCCTGCGCTGCGCCCGCTGGTCAAGGCGGCGACGTGGATCGGCAACCGCCGCTGGGATCTGCGCTTCCAGTCCGGCGAGACGCTGGCGCTGCCCGAGGGCGAGGCGGCCGCGGCCAAGGCGCTGGTGAAATTCGCGCGAGCTGGACGGGCGCGAACCGGTTGCTCGGGCGCGGATATCTGCGTTTCGACATGCGCGATCCGACGCGCTTCGTGCTCCGCCTGCCGCGGACGCCGGGGCAGGTGGCGCCCGCGAAGATCGACGACGCGCGCGACGCGGTCGATGCCGGTGTGCGACCGCCGCAGGGGGAACGAAGGATATGGCATGACCGCGCCGCGCATCGAAGGACTGATCACCGCGCTCGATATCGGGTCGTCGAAGGTCTGCGCGCTGATCGCGCGGCCAGGGCGATGGCGGCGAACTGGTCGTGCTCGGCACCGGCCAGCGCGAGAGCCGGGGCGTCCAGCGCGGCTATATCGCCGACATGGCCGCGACCGAAGTCGCGGTGCGCGAGGCGGTCGAGCAGGCGGAGCGGATTGCGGGCACGAACATCGAGGATGTCTGGGTCAGCTTCTCGGCTGGGGGGCTGGAGTCCAACATCCTGCGGCTCGAGGTCGATCTGGGCGGGCACCGCGTCGAACAATCGGACATCGACGATCTGCTGCGCGCGGGGCGTGAGGCGATCAATCCGGGTGGGCGGATGGTTCTGCATGCTCAGCCGACCCGCTACACGCTTGATGGTCTGGCGGGTGTCAAGCAGCCGCGCGGGCTGCATGCCGAGCGGCTGGGCGTCGATATCCATGTCGTGTCGACCGAGGGCGCGCCGGTGCGCAATCTGGACCTGTGCGTCCGCTCGGCGCATCTTGAGGTGCGCTCGATCATCGCCGCGCCGGTCGCGACGGGGCTGGCTTGCCTGTCGGAGGAAGAGCGTGAGCTCGGCGTGGCGCTGGTCGAGATCGGCGCGGGCGTGACCAATGTATCGGTCTACAAGGACGGCGTGCTCACCGGCCTGTCGTCGATCCAGCAGGGGTCGGCGGACATCACCGACGACATTGCCTCGGCGTTCGGCACGCGGCGCGGTCAGGCCGAGCGGATGAAGTGCTTTTATGGCTCGGCGAACATGACAGTCCGCGCGACAATCACGACATGATCGAGATCGCGCCCGCCAGCGCCGAGGAAGACGGCGAGGGCGCGCGGATCACGCGCGCGCAGCTGATCGCGGTCATTCGCCAGCGGCTCGATCACTGGTTCGGCGAAATCGCCACCGCGCTCAACTCGCTCGGCTTTTCGGGGCCGGTCGGGCGCCAGGTGGTGCTGACCGGCGGCGGCGCCGAGCTCAAGGGCATGGCCGATTATGCGCAGCAGGCGCTGGGCCGATCGGTCCGCGTCGGGCGTCCGCGCGGCCTGACCGCGCTGCCCGAGGCGCATGCCGGGCCGGCGTTCGCGACGCTGGCGGGGCTGGCGACCTTTGCCGCGGCCGATCCGGTCGACCTGCGCAATCTGGAGCCGTCGCGGGGCCAATTGGTGATCCGCAGCAACCCGAAGGCGATGTTGCAGCGGATGATGGCCGCGTTTCGGGCCAATTATTGACATTTCATGTCAGCAGCGGCGGATAACGCTGGAACGGCACCGCCGCATGGTGCAGTCGCATGGGGTTAGACGAAGCGGCTTAAAACCGGCGCGCCGCTGCAGGGAGACTGATTGAAATGAGCATCGAATTCCTTCCGCCCCAGGTCGACGAACTGAAGCCGCGGATCGCGGTGATCGGCGTCGGCGGCGCGGGCGGCAACGCGATCGCGAACATGATCCGCGCCGAGGTGCAGGGGGTCGAGTTCCTGGTGGCGAACACCGACGCGCAGGCACTGAAGCAGTCGAGCGCCAGCCATCGCATCCAGCTGGGCGCGAAGATCACGCAAGGGTTGGGCGCAGGTAGCCGGCCCGAGATCGGTCGCGCCGCAGCCGAAGAGACGATCGAGCATGTGCAGGAAGCGCTGAAGGGCGCGCATATGTGCTTCATCGCGGCCGGCATGGGCGGCGGCACCGGCACCGGCGCTGCGCCGGTGATCGCCAAGGCCGCACGCGACATGGGCATCCTGACCGTCGGCGTCGTGACGAAGCCGTTCGCGTTCGAGGGCAAGAAGCGCGCATTGTCGGCGGAAGCGGGCATCGAGGAGCTGCAGAAGCATGTCGACACGCTGATCGTCATTCCGAACCAGAATCTGTTCCTGGTCGCCAACCCGAACACGACCTTCAAGGAAGCGTTCCAGATGGCGGACGAGGTGCTGCAGCAGGGCGTGCGCGGCATCACCGACCTGATGGTCATGCCCGGCCTGATCAACCTCGACTTTGCCGACGTCCGCAGCGTGATGCGCGAAATGGGCAAGGCGATGATGGGCACCGGCGAAGCCGAGCGGCGACAACCGCGCGATCGAAGCCGCGCAAAAGGCGATCGCCAACCCGCTGCTCGACGGCGTGTCGATGGACGGCGCGAAGGGCGTCATCGTCTCGATCACCGGCGGCGAGGACATGCGCCTGATGGAAGTCGACGAAGCCGCGAACCATATCCGCGAGCTGGTCGATCCCGATGCCAACATCATCTGGGGTTCGGCGTTCAACCCGGACCTGGAAGGCAAGATCCGCGTGTCGGTCGTCGCGACGGGCATCGAGGCGGATGCGTCGGCCAAGCCGGCAGCACCCGCCGCGCCCGAGGCCAGCCGCAGCTTCTCGTTCGGCACCGTGCGCCGCCCGCTGGGCGCTGGCGCTCCGGCGTCTGAGGCACCTGCCGCTGCGCCTGAGCCCGAGGCTGAAGCGGTTGCAGAGCCGGTCGCGCCTGCGCCTGCGCCGGTCGTATTCGACGACACCGCGCCTGTCGCACGCGACGAGGACGAGTTGACGCTGGAAGCGCCCGACGCGCTCCCCGCTAACACTGCAGACGAGCTGGTGCTCGGTTCCGACGCGATGGTGCCCGAAGCACCCGCCGCGCAGGAGCCGCCGCGCGAGCCGACGATCCGTCGCCGCTGGCTGACTGGTGGCGATGAGGAAGAGGTTGCGGCACCCGCCCCGGCTCCGGCCGAAGCGCCCAAGAAGACCGGCGGCACGCTGTTCGAGCGGATGGCGGCGGCGCGCGGCGGTTCGAAAGACGATGACGACAAGGATCCGCTGGACATTCCGCGCTTCCTCAACCGTCAGAACAACCAGTAATCCGGACGGGCTCCGCGCGTGATGCGTGCGGAGCCCCCGGCATCCTGTCGCGGTTGCGCGTCGGCCCATCGCCAACGTGTCGCGACGACAGCAGATATTCAGACCCTGGATGGTGTAGCCTGCGGACTCCCATGACACGCGCAGCCCGATCCATTCGCCTTTCATTGCTTTTGAGCGCCGCGCTGGCCGTGGTCGCCCCGGCGGTTGCGCCAAATGCGGTCGCGATGGAAAAGCGCACCGCGGCCCCCGGACGCCCAATGCCGTCGGCGCTGGCCGCGCAGATGCGCATCCTCGCCAACGAACAGCGCAACGCCCGCGCGCTGCTCGACGGCGGGCGAGCTCGAGCGCGCGGCTCGACGATCATCGCGCCGCGCTGGGCTTTCTGGTCGCGCGCCGAGCAGGCAGCCCGCGCGACGGCGCGATCAAGGCCGCACTCGGTTCGGCGATGGTCCATATGGTAGAACGGCCGACCGGGGCGCTCGACTATTTCGGCGAGGCCGAGCTCGGCGCGGGTGGCGATGGATTCCTATGCCTCCGATCGCGGGCTTGCGCGCGATCTGCTCGGACAGCCGCATGCGGCGCAGCGCGAGCTATCAGCTGTTGCGCTGGCGCGCGGCCCCGATGACGAGACGGTCGCGCCGCTTTGCGCTGTCGCTGGGGATCAGCGGGCGAGGCCGATGAGGCGATGCAGATCCTCGATCCGCTGCTGCGCCGCAGTGACCGTGCAGCGTGGCGCGCGCGTGCGTTCATCCTGGCGATGAACGGCGATGCCGCAGGAGCCGACCGGATCGCGGCGACGATGATGGGTGGGGTGGGGATCCTGCCCTATCTGACCCAGATGGACCGTTCTTCCGCCGCTTGCCGAGCCTGACCGCAGCCGACAAGGCGTTTGCGGTGCATTTCGGCGAGCTGCGGCGCACCCCGTCGCGGGTCGCGGATGCGCAGGTTGCGCCGCCCTTGCCGTTTATCGCGCCCGAGCGGGTGGCTGCTGCGCCGCCGCCGCCACGCACGCCCGAGGTGACATCGACGCCCGCGCGCCCGGAGCGGCGCGTGAGTGCGCGCGAGCGGCGGGCGCAGGAAGCAGCGGCTGCACGTCAGGCGGCTGCGGATGCCGAAGCAAAGCGGCTGGCCGATGCGCGCGCGGCGCAGGAAGCGGAGACGCAGCGCCGCGCCGAAGCGGCACGGCTCGCCGAGCAGCAAAGGCTGGAGATGGAGCGCGTCGCGCAGGCGCAGCGCGACGCCGAAGCGCGGCGGATCGCCGAGGCGGAACGTGCGGCGCTGGCGCAGCGAGAGGCAGATGCCCGCGCGGCGCAGGAGCGGGCGGCGCGCGAGGCGGAGGCGCGGCGCGCCGCCGAAGCGGCGACGGCATCGGTTGTTGCCCCGCCGCCTGCGCCTGCACCGGTCGAGGTTGCGCGTGCGCCTGAACCAGCGCCGCAGCCGGCACCGCGTCCGGCAGCGCCGCGTGTCGGCGGCGAGGATAGCGTGATCGCGCGGATCATGGCTGGGATCACGATTCCGGCGTCTGAGTTGGACGTTGATCCGATGCCCGGTCGCGCGCCGGAGCCGGAAGCTGCGCCTGCCACTGCACCCGCGCCCGCTCCGGTGGTCGAGGCGGCGAAGCCCAAGTCCGAGCCTGTGGCCAAGCCGCCAGCCAAGCCCGTGGTAGCAGCGAAAGCGGATCCCAAGGCCAAGATCGACCCCAAGGCCAAGGCCGACCCCAAGGCAAAGGCCAAGCCCAAGATCGACCCCGCCAAGGCTGAGCCCGCGCGGCATTGGGCGCAGGTTGCGGGTGGGGCGGACGTCAAGGCGCTGCCCAAGGCGTGGAAGGCGATCGTCGCCGATGCCCCGGCCGAGTTCCGGGGGAAGCAGGCGTGGACGACGCCGTTGCGCTTTACCAACCGGTTGCTGGTCGGGCCGTTCAAGACGCCGACAGCCGCACAGGACTTCGTCAACGCGATCCGGAAGAAGGGCGTGTCGGCCTTTGCCTGGAGCAGTGAGGCGGGACAGAAGATCGAGAAGCTGCCGGTAAATTGATCTATGCGAGCGCCATGTCGATTCGCCTGACGTTCGCCGCATGACCCTCGCCCGCTATGCCAGTGATCCCGCGCGCAGCCGTGGGCGGTTGTTTGACGAAGGGAAGGGGACCACGCGCGGGCCGCGCGACGCGTTTCAGCGTGACCGCGACCGCATCGTCCATTCGATCAGCTTCCGCCGCCTGCGCCACAAGACACAGGTGTTCATGGCGCCCGATGGCGACCATTTCCGCGTGCGGCTGACCCACAGCCTGGAGGTCGCGCAGATCGGGCGGACGGTCGCGCGGACTTTGGGGCTGAACGAGGATCTGACCGAGGCCTTGTGCCTGGCGCATGATATCGGCCACCCGCCGTTTGGCCATGCCGGGGAGCGGGCGCTGGAGGAGGCTCTGAGCGGGCGGGGCGGGTTTGACCATAATGGCAACACGCTGCGTGCATTGATGGTGGTCGATTGCCCTTATCCCGGGTGGGACGGGCTGAACCTGAGCTGGGAAACGCTGGAAGGGCTGGCCAAGCATAACGGGCCGGTGACTGCACCGGGCTGGGCGTTGACGGCGGCGGATGCGGCGTTTCCGCTGGAGCTCACGCAGCATAGCTCGCTGGAGGCGCAGGTCGCGGCAATTGCTGACGACATCGCCTATGACAATCACGACATTGATGATGGGCTGCGCGCGGGGCTGCTCACGCTGGATCAGCTTCTGGAAGTGCCTCTTGTCGCGCGGGGTTGGGACGCGGTGCGCGCGCGGTTCCCGGATGGCTCGCCGAAGCGGCTGATGCGCGAGCTGGTGCGGGCGCAGATCGGGGTGATGGTCAACGACCTGCTTGATGAGACGCGGCGGCGGATCGCCGACGGGCGAATCGAAACGGCGGCGGATGTGCGCGCGGCGGGGCGGGCGCTGTGCGGCTTTTCCGATGCGATGCGTGAGGAGGAGCGGGCGCTCAAGCGCTTCATGTACGCCAATCTCTATCACCATCCGCACCAGCTGGCGGCTGCGGAGATGGCGCATGGCGTGATCGCGGGGTTGTATGCAGCCTATGCGGCGGACCCGGCGCTGATGCCTGAGGACTGGCGTGAGACGCTGCCGACGGACGAGCCGTGGCGCAGTCGGCATATCGCCGATTTCATCGCGGGGATGACCGACCGCTACGCGATTTCGCGCTATCGCGAGGTGGTGGGGCCGATCGAATTGCCAGAGGGGTTTTAGGAGGCCCTATTCCTCCCCTGAGCACGCTCAGGGGAGGAATGAGTGAATCGCTTAGCGCGAAGCCGTCTGGACGGTGGTCGCGAGCGGCTTGGCGATGCGGAACGACACCGGGGTGCCCCCGACGCGGCCGGTGACGTTCTTGCCACGCACGACCAGCGTATAGGCCGAGCCGCCGGGGAATGCCTTGCCTTCGAGCACGGTGGCGTCGCCGTCGCGCTTGCTGGTGTAGACATAGGTGACGCCGTCACGCTTGAAGCTGCGCTCGCCGGCATAGGCGGCGACCGGGAGGCTGAGGAGGACGGCGGCGCTGATGAAGGTCTTGATCACGATCTTTCTCCCTTGAAGATTTGAAGGGCCAGATCGGCATCCAATATTGTTCTGTTCTTGCGCCCATTGATATGCTGCGCCGCAACATTGCCAAGCGCGAAGGATGCAAGTGCGATTGCGCGGGACGCATCGGGGACAAAGCGATGTCCGGATGCGACGAACCGCGCCGCTGGCACAGATTTGCGACAAAGCGGGCGTAGCGTTCGATGGTCACTCTTCGGGATATTGCCCATGTCGGACGCGAGCATTGCCCTTAACCGGTTCGGATTAGGCGGAAGGGCGGATGCGCCCGCACCCGGCGACCCGCGCCGTGCGCTGATCGACCAAATGGCGCGGTTCGATGTGCGGCCCGGTGCGATTGCGGCGCTTCCCGCCACGCCGGTAATCGCCGCCGCAGTCGCCGACTATCTGGAAGAGCTGCGGATGGTTCAGCGCGATTTGCGGCAGGAGCGCCGCGCGGGCGATGCCATGCCGGAGGGCGAGGCTGCGGACCCGGCGCGGCAGGTGCGGCAGGCGGGACGTCAGCAGGGGCGGGATTTCTACATGACCGCAGCTGGTGCGCGCGCGCAGGTGGCGGTGGCGAGCGATACGCCGTTCGTCGAGCGGCTGGTGCATTTCTGGTCGAACCATTTTGCCGTGTCGGCGGACAAGCAGACCATGGTGGGCCTGGCCGGCGCGTTCGAGTTCGACGCGATCCGGCCGCATGTGCTGGGCACGTTTCGCGACATGCTGCACGCGGTGGAGCGGCATCCGGCGATGCTGCTGTACCTCGATCAGGCGCAGTCGGTCGGGCCGGGCAGCGTTGCGGGGCAGGCGGCGGCGCGGCGCGGTGGCCCGCAGCGGGTGGGCCTCAACGAAAATCTGGCGCGCGAGATATTGGAGCTGCACACGCTCGGCGTGCGGACCGGCTATACGCAGGCGGACGTGACCGAATTCGCGCGTGCGATGACCGGCTGGAGCGTCGCGGGAATTACGCGCGGTCCGGCGGCGCGCTTTGCGGGGCTTGAGGGCAAGCCCGGCAGCTTCGTCTTTGCAGGACGCATCCATGAGCCGGGGTCGCGGACGATCCTGGGCAAAAGCTATGCCCAGCAGGGCGAGCGGCAGGCGGCGGCGGTGCTCGACGACCTTGCGGTGCATCCGGCGACCGCGAAGCATATTGCGGTGAAGCTGGCGCGGCATTTTGGCGGGGACGAACCGCCGGCGTCGCTGGTTGGCAAGCTGGAGGCGGCGTTCCTGAAATCGGGCGGCGACCTGCCGACCGTGTATCGCGTGCTGATTGAGGCGCCCGAGGCGTGGGTGGCGCAACCGGTCAAATTCCGCACCCCATGGGAATGGTCGATCGCGGCGATGCGCGCGCTCGGCACGCGCGAGATTCCGGGTGAGGCGGTGCTCGGGCTGATGAACCAGCTCGGCCAGCCGGTATGGCGGCCGGGATCGCCCGCCGGGTTCGACGATATCGCGGCGAGTTGGGCCGGGCCGGACGCGGTGATGCGGCGGGTCGAGGCGGCGGAGCGGATGGCGGCGCGCACCCGTGATACGATCGATGCGCGCGCGCGGGCGGCAGCGCTGTTCCCCGGCGCGCTGAGCGCCACGACGCAGCAGTCGATCGCGCGCGCCGAAAGCGCGTCCCAGGGCGTCGCGCTGATGCTCGTCGCCCCCGAATTCATGCGGAGATAATGTGATGATCAACCGCCGCAATCTTGTCCTCACTGGCGCTGCGGGTGCGCTGTCGCTGGGCTTCGCGCCGCGCCTTGCCTTTGCGCAGGCGGCGAGCGACCGCCGCTTCGTGTTCATTATCCAGCGTGGCGCGGCCGATGGGCTTGGTACGCTCGCGCCGGTCGGTGACCCGGCCTTTGCCGCGCAGCGCGGGGTGCTGGCGCAGGATTTCGCCGATGCGGCGAAGCTGGACGCGATGTTCGCGCTGCATCCTAACCTCAAAAATGTGGCGCAGATGTACGCGGCGAAGGAGGCGATGTTCGTCCACGCCGTTGCCTCCCCTTATCGCGACCGGTCGCATTTCGATGCGCAGAATGTGCTCGAGACGGGTGGGAACGCCGCTTATCAGCTCAAGGACGGGTGGATGAACCGGCTGCTGGCCGTGCTGCCCGCCGATGAGCGCAAGGGCATTGCGGTCGCGGCGACGATCCCGATGGCGCTGCGTGGCAAGGTTGAGGTCGCGTCCTATGCGCCATCGGCACTGCCCGATGCGTCGGACGATCTGCTGGGGCGCGTGGCGATGCTGTATGCAGAGGATCCGCAGCTGCACGCGATCTGGGAACAGGCGACGGCGACGCGGACGCTGACCGGCGATCTGGCGGCCAATAACGGGCGCAATGCGGCGGCGACGGGTGCGCTCGCCGCGCGGTTGCTGGCGGCGGAGAATGGCGCGCGGATTGCGATGATCGAGACCGGCGGCTGGGACACGCATGCCGGGCAGCGCGGACGGCTGGGCGCGCAGTTGAATGGGATGGATCAGATGATTGCGGCGCTGAAGACGGGCCTCGGGCCGCTCTGGGGCAAGACGATGGTGCTGGTTGCGACCGAGTTCGGGCGGACGGTGAAGGTCAATGGCACGCAGGGCACCGATCATGGCACCGGTTCGGTCGCCTGGCTGCTAGGGGGCGCGGTCAAAGGCGGGCGCGTCGTCGCCGACTGGCCGGGGCTGAACGATGCGGCGCTGTATGAGGGCCGCGACCTGCGCCCGACGGCAGGGCTCGACGCGGTGATCGGTAGCGCGGCGGCGGCGCATTTCGGGGTCGATCCGGCACGGGCGATGCCGGCGCTGTTCCCAGGGCAGAAGAGTGCGCGGATGCTGGACGGGCTGGTGCGGGTTTAACGCCGCCATCGTCACCCCCGCGAATGCGGGGGCCCATCTCCTACTGGATCGGCGCATCGCACCGGTGCGCTAGGAGGACAGTCCGGGAGATGGGCCCCCGCTTTCGCGGGGGTGACGTAGGTAAGTGGTCGATCCCGACGGTCTATTTCGCCTTCCGCGCCATCCCCACCAGTGCGGTCGAGCTGATACCTTCAGGCGGCAGGTCAGCGGCGAGGGCGGCGGCTTCTGCGGCAAATGCGGCGCGTTGGGCGTCGTCGAGCATCTGCCACACCGGCGACCAGCCATAGGCGAGCTTGGCGTGCTCGCGGAACCAGTCGACCGGTGGGGCGGGCCAGGCGTAGCTGACGTGATGGACAGCCGCGGGGCGTAACCCCGCCTCGACGAATGCGGCGTTGAGCAGTTCGGGGGTGTTGAACAGCCGCGACACCGGCAGCGGCACCGGCTGGTCGGGGAACAGACGCTGCGCGGTCTGGGCGAACAGCTGCCCGGGACCAGCGCCGCCGGCATTCTCCCATACCGCGACCACGGCGAGGCCGTCGGGGCGTAGCACGCGCGCCATTTCGGCGAAGCCCGCCGCGGGGTCGGGGAACATGAACACGCCGAAGATCGAGAAGGCGGCGTCGAAGCTGTCAGTGGGAAAGTCGAGCCGCTGGCCGTCCATGACCAGCGCGCGCTCGCCGGGGCTGATGTCCGCAGCGCGGGCCTGGGCGATCTCGACCATGCCGGGCGAGAAGTCGATGCCGATCGCGTCCGCGCCGTCGCGCAGCGCGTGCAGCAGCAATGCGCCGGCGCCGGTGGCGACATCGAGCACGCGCGCGCCGTGGGGCAGGGCGGCTAGCTCCCACGCGGCTTGCGCATAGCGTCCGGTCATCCGGTCCGCCTCGGCGGCATAGTTGGTGGAGACCGAATCCCAATGGGCGGGATCGTGGATTGCGGGAGCTTTGGCGGACATGACATTCCCATAATGATATAATGTTACATACGTCAACAGCTTGCTTAGCGCGCCATTTGATCGCACCGATCATGATATGGGCTATGTCACGCTGTTTCTGCTGGCGTTCGGGGTCAATCTGCTGCCTGCGTTCGGGCCGCCGACCTGGTCGATCATCGTGCTGTACGGGATCAATGGCGATCAGCCGCTCTGGGCGCTGGTGCTGATCGGTGCGGTCGGCGCGGCGTTGGGACGGCTGGTGCTCGCGATCGGGGCCCGGCATTTCGGGAAATGGCTGCCGCAACGGATGCAGAGCAATATCGCCGCAGCACGGACGGCGGTGGAGCGGCGCAAGCATAATGTGCTGATCCTGCTGGTGCTGTTTGTCATCTCGCCGCTGCCGTCGGCGCAGCTGTTTATGGCGGTTGGGCTGGCGCGGGTGCCGCTGCTTGGCTTTACCGCGGCCTTTTTCACCGGACGGCTGTTCACCTACGCCTTTTACGGCTGGACCGCGCGTAGGGTGCGCGAGACGGATTTCGGCGAGGTGATGTTTGCCAACCTCACCAGCGCTTGGGGGATCGCGTTGCAGGTGGCGATGCTCGGGCTGTTGGTCGCACTGGTGAGCATCGATTGGGCGCGGTGGCTGAAGGTCGATCGCGACGACGCGCCCAAGGACTGAAGCGGCACCGTCGCGCCCGAAATCAAATCTTTCCCGCCGCACGGCTTTCGGCGGTGCAGCATAGGCCCTATCTGGCGCAGATGGCCCCGTCCGATCCGCCCCCAGCGCCCGAGCGCCTCGACCGCGCCGGGCTGCTCCAGGCGCTGGGTGCCTATGGCATTTGGGGCGTGCTGCCGATCTTCTTCTTTGCGCTGAAGGGGGTTGGCGCGGGCGAAGTGGTTGCCGGACGCGTGTTGTGGTCGCTCGGGCTGCTGGCGATCGTCATCCTTGCGCTTGGCCGGACGTCGGCGATCATCGCCGCATTGCGCAATCGCCGCGCGATGCTGTTGTTGAGCGCCAGTGCGGCGCTGATTTCGGTCAACTGGCTGGTCTATATCTGGGCGGTGCAGAACCAGCATGTGCTTGAGGGGAGCCTAGGGTACTTCCTCAACCCGCTGGTCAATGTGCTGCTGGGCGTCGTGCTGCTGCGCGAGAAGCTCGGGCGGGCGCAGATGGTTGCGGTCGGGCTGGCCGGGATCGGAGTCGCGGTGCTGGCCGTGGGTGCGGGGCAGGGCATCTGGATCAGCCTGACGCTGGCGTTCACGTTCGGATTCTATGGTCTCGTCCGCAAGGTCGCGCCGGTGGGCGCGCTTGAGGGGCTGACGCTCGAGACCGCGATTCTCGCGCCGCTCGGCCTCGCCTATCTGTTCTGGCTGTCGACGCATGGCGGGCTGGAGTTCGGCAATGAGCCGGTGGCGACGACGTTGCTGGTGCTGTCGGGCGTGGTGACGGCGGTGCCGCTGTTGCTGTTTGCCGGCGCGGCGCGGCGGTTGCCCTATTCGACGCTGGGGCTGCTGCAATATCTCGCACCGACGATGCAGTTCGTGCTGGCGATCACCTATTTCGGGGAGCGGGTGACTACGGCGCACCTCATCTGTTTCGCGCTGATCTGGACCGGCCTTGCCATTTATGCCGCGGACGGATTGCTCGCTGCACGGAGACGCCGCGTCATTGCGTGACGAACCGCGCGCGCTGCGCTAGAGGGGCCGCCTCCTGAAACCATTGGACCCGCACATGACGCTCTATCCCCGTTTCGCTGCCCATCTCGACGCCGCGCTGGATGCCCTGGTCGCATCCGGCGATCTGCCGGCGGGGCTGGAGCGACGCGCGGTGACGGTAGAGCCGCCGCGTGACGTGACGCATGGCGACCTCGCCACCAACGCCGCGATGGTGCTGGCCAAGCCTGCCGGGACCACCCCGCGCGCACTGGCGGAGAAGATCGCGGCCGAGTTGGAGAAGATCGACGCGGTTTCGGCGGTGTCGGTCGCCGGGCCGGGCTTCATCAATATGAGCCTGACCGATGGCACGTGGCGCGACGAGCTGGCGGCGATCCATGCGGCGGGCGACGCCTATGGCCGGTCGCAGGGTGGCGTGGGCGTCACGGTGAACATCGAATATGTCTCCGCCAACCCGACCGGTCCCATGCATATGGGCCATTGCCGCGGCGCAGTGGTGGGCGATGCGCTCGCCAGCCTGCTCGAAGCGGTCGGCCACACGGTGATCCGCGAATATTATGTCAACGACGCGGGCGGGCAGGTCGATGTCCTCGCGCGGTCGGCGCATCTGCGGTACCGCGAGGCGCTGGGCGAGACGATCGAGATCCCCGAGGGTCTGTATCCGGGCGACTATCTCATGCCGGTTGGCGAGCGGCTGGCGCGTGAGCATGGCGATGCCTTCATCGGCAAGGACGAGAGCGAATGGCTGGCGCTGTTCCGCAAGGAAGCCGTCGCCGACATGCTGGTGATGATCCGCAGCGACCTCGCGCTGCTCGGCATCCACCACAATCTGTTCTCGTCCGAGGCGGAGTTGCAGGCGGCGGGCAAGCCCGAAGAGGCCGAAGCGTGGCTGCGCGCGCGCGACCTGATCTATGACGGCGTGCTCGAGGCGCCCAAGGGCGAGCTGCCCGATGATTGGGAGCCGGTCGAGCTGCCGCTGTTCCGTTCGACCAAGTTCGGCGACGATCAGGACCGGCCGATCAAGAAGTCGAATGGGCAATGGACCTATTTCGGCGCGGACATGGCGTATCATTTCCAGAAGGCGCAGTCGGCTGACCAGCTGATCGACATCTGGGGCGCGGATCATGCCGGCACGGTCAAGCGGATCGTCGCCGCCGTCACCGCGCTGACCGAGGGCAAGACGCGGTTCGACGTCAAGCTGGTCCAGATGGTGCGCCTGCTGCGCGCGGGCGAGCCGGTGAAAATGTCCAAGCGTTCGGGCAATTTCGTCACGTTGGCGGATGTGGTGCAGGAAGTGGGCAAGGACGTGGTGCGCTTCACCATGCTGACGCGCAAGGCCGATGCGCAGATGGATTTCGACTTCGCCAAGGTGGTCGAGGCGTCGAAGGACAATCCGGTTTTCTATGTCCAATACGCCCATGCGCGGGTTGCTTCGCTGCATCGGCGCGCGGCGGACGCCGGGCTGGACCTGTCGGGCGAGGCTGACCTGTCCCTGCTTGATACACGCGAGCTGGCGCTGGTGAAGCTTGCTGCACAGTATCCGCGCGTGGTCGAGGGTGCGGCGGCGGCGCGTGAGCCGCATCGGATTGCCTTTTATCTCTATGACTTGGCCGCCGAGTTCCACGCGTGGTGGAATATGGGCAATGACGATCCGTCGCGCCGCTTCATCCTGCCCGACAATGTGCCGCTGACCCGCGCGCGGCTTTCCCTTGCCGACGCGATCGGGCAGGTTGTGCGCAACGGCCTCAACATCATGGGGGTCGAGGCCGTTCAGGAGCTGAGCTGAATGAACGCGGGTGAGGACTATAATGACGACCGGCTGCCATGGCTGGAGACGGTCGAGGATGATTATCGCGAGGGGCCGTCGGCGCTGCGCATCATCCTGCTGGTGCTGGTCGGGCTGGCGATCATCGCCGCCGCGCTGTTTGGCTGGTGGTGGTATCAGCGCACGGTGACGGGCGAGGGCACCGGCGCGCTGATCAACGCGCAGGAAGGCAGCTACAAGGTCAAGCCCGACGAACCCGGCGGGATGAAGGTCGAGGGCGAGGGCGACACCGTCTTCGCCGCGAGCGAGGGCGCGACCACCAACGGGTCGGTCGATGTCTCGGCGGTGCCGGAGACTCCGGTCGATGGCAAGGCGGCGCCCAAGGCGAGCGCGGCCCCGGTCAAGGGTGCGAGCCGCGTTGTCGCGCCGATCCCCGGTACCGCGGTGCCCAAGGCTGCAGCGCCGACACAGGCCGCACCCGGGCCGTCGGCGGGCAGCGCGACGATCCAGCTCGGGTCCTTCCCGAGCGAGGCGGAAGCGAATGGCGCGTGGACGCGGCTGTCGAAGCGGTTTTCCTATCTCGCGCCGCTGGGCAAGGGGATCGCCAAGGCGGATGTGAACGGCAAGACGTTCTACCGGCTGCGGGTGAATGCGGGTAGCAACGGGCAGGCGCGCGAGCTGTGCGGCAAGCTGAAGGCTGCGGGCGAGGCGTGTTTCCTGGCGGGGGGATGATTTTTTAGAGCGCGCCTCTGGAATCTTGGTCGCGCCCCTGTTCTAACCGCGCCATGAAGCCTGTCATTTTCGGCCTGTCCGGCCCTGTCCTTACCGCCGACGAAGCCGCGTTTTTCCGCGACGTGGATCCGCTTGGCTATATCCTGTTCGGGCGTAACTGCGTCGATCGAGCGCAGATGCGCGCGCTGACCGACAGGTTACGCGAGTTGTCGGGGCGCGACGATGTGCCGATCCTGATCGATCAGGAGGGCGGGCGCGTCGCGCGGATGGCGCCGCCGGAATGGCCGGCCTTTCCCGCCGGACCTGCGTTCGATGCGCTTTACGAAGTTGCGCCGTCTTCGGCGATCGAGGCGGCGCGAGCGAACGGGCAGGCGCTGGCGCTGATGCTGGGCGAGGTCGGGGTCAATGTGAACTGCGCGCCGTTGCTCGACGTGCGCATGCCGGAGACGACCCCGGCAGTGGGCGGGCGGACCTTCGGCAGCGATCCGATGCGGGTGGCGGCGCTGGGTCGCGCGATGCTCGACGGGATGGCGAAGGGCGGCGTGGTCGGCGTGGTCAAACATATGCCGGGGCATGGGCGCGGCGTGGTCGACAGCCATTACGAGCTCCCGGTGGTCGATGCCGATGATGCGGCGCTGGAGCGGGATATCGAACCGTTCCGCACGCTCAAGGACGCGCCGATGGCGATGACGTGCCATGTCGTATTCAAGGCGTGGGACGCCGAGCACCCCGCAACGCTGTCGCCGACCGTGATCCGCGACGTGATCCGTGGCCGGATCGGGTTCGACGGCCTGCTGATGACCGACGATATCGACATGAAGGCGCTGACCGGCACGGCGGGCGAGAAGGCCGCGCAGGCGATTGCGGCAGGGTGCGACGTCGTGCTCGATTGCTGGGCGCGGATGGGTGAGATGGAGGAGATTGTCGGGCGCCTGAGCGACGCGCCGCCGGTGACGCTGGCGCGACTCGAGCGGGCGATGGCGAGCGTGCGCCCTGAGGCGGGCGCGATCGACGCGTTGGTTGCCAAGCGGGAGGCATTGCTGGCGCTGGCATGACCGACCCCGCGCCCCTCACCATCGACATCGACGGCTGGGAAGGGCCGCTTGACCTGTTGCTGGCGCTGGCGCGGAGCCAGAAAGTCGATCTGCGCCAACTGTCGATCCTGCAGCTGGTCGACCAGTATCTGACCTATGTGAACGAGGCGCGCGAGCTGCGGCTGGAGCTGGCCGCTGATTATCTCGTGATGGCGGCGTGGCTGGCCTATCTCAAATCGGCGCTGTTGCTGCCGCGTGATCCGGAGATCGAGCCGAGCCCCGAGGAGATGGCGCTGCGGCTCCAATTGCGGCTGGAGCGGCTGGCGGCGATGCGCGAGGCGGGGGCACGGCTGGTGGCGCGGGACCGGCTGGGGCGTGACGTGTTCACGCGTGGCGCGCCCGAGGGGTTGAAGACGGTGCGCAAGTCGCGCTGGCAGGCGGAAATCTATGACCTGATCGCCGCCTATGGCCAGATCAGCGCGCGCACGCGGCCGGTGATGCACATCGTCGCGGTGCGCCCGGTGATGACGCTGGAGGATGCGATCCACCGTGTGTCCGAGCTGATCGGGCAGCGGATCGAGTGGAGCACGATCGAGAGCTTCCTGCCCGAGGACGCCAGCGGTTCGTATCGCAAGTCGGCGCTGGCCAGCTCGTTCGTCGCGGCGCTGGAGCTGGCCAAGCAGGGACGGGTCGAGATCCGGCAGAAGTCGGCGTTTGCGCCGCTGTATCTGCGGGGGATCGAGGCATGACGCCGCCCGATGAGACGATGCGCGCGGTGGAGGCGGTGCTGTTTGCGGCGGAGGATCCGCTGACGCTGGCCGACCTGCGCGCCTATGTCGGGGATGAAGCGGATATCGCGGCGGCACTGGCGGCGCTGGCGGAGGCTTATGCCGGGCGCGGGATCGAACTGGTCGAGCGCGGCGAGCGCTGGCATTTCCAGACCGCGCCGGATCTCGCCAATTTCCTGCGCCGGGACCGCGAGGACAGCCGCAAGCTGAGCCGTGCGGGGATCGAGACGCTGGCGATCATCGCCTATCACGAGCCGGTGACGCGCGCGGAGATCGAGGCGATTCGCGGCGTGCAGATCAGCAAGGGCACACTCGATGTGCTGATGGAGGCGGGGTGGATTCGGCCCGCAGGACGGCGCGAGGTGCCGGGACGGCCGCTGATGTATGCGACGACCCCCGAGTTCCTCAGCCATTTCGGGCTGGCGAGCCGCCGCGACCTGCCCGGAATCGACGATCTGCGCGCCGCCGGGCTGCTCGATCCGGTCGATTTGGCGTTCGAGGCCGCACATTCGGAGGCCGGTGGCGGGGAAGCGGTAGAAACCCCCGACGAAGACGACTAGATAGGCGCAGAATCAACGGAGAGTTCCGATGGGTAGCATGAGTCTGGTGCATTGGCTGATCGTCGGTGTCCTCGTAATACTTCTGTTCGGTGGCAGCCGCTTCTCGAACATGATGGGTGACGTCGCCAAGGGCATCAAGCAGTTCAAGAAGGGCATGGCCGAGGACGACGAGACGGCCGCCAAGCCCGCCGAGATCGAGGCGAAGCGCGTCGTCGATCCGCAGCCCCAGGCGCAGACCGAAGCGCGTCCGGCGCAGGAAGAGCGCTGATATTTCCGCTGCGGCGCTTTGCTGCAGCCTTGCGGACCGGCTGATCGATGCTCGATTTCAACGCACCCGAATTTCTGGTGGTGGGCATCGTCGCCCTGCTGGTGATCGGGCCGAAAGACCTGCCAAAGGCGATGCGCTTTGTCGGCCACTGGGTCGGCAAGGCGCGCCGCGTCGCGAGCCAGTTTCGCAGCGGGCTGGACACGATGGTCCGCGAGTCCGAACTCGCCGAAATGGAAAAGAAGTGGGCGGAGGAGAATGCGCGGATCATGCGCGAGCATCCGCCCGAAAAGATGCTGACCGGGCCGGTCTATGATCCCAATCCGCAAGGGGCGACCCCGGCGAACATGGCCGGGCCGGAAGACGACGCTCCGCCGGTGATGGCTGAGCCCCCGGCGCTCAAGGCCGAGCCCGCCGACGCGGCGCTCGATACCCCCGTCGAACCGACGCGCAAGCCGCGCGCACCGCGCAAGAAGAAGGCGGAGTCGTGAGCGACACCGACGAACTCGCCAATAGCGAAGCCCCCCTGCTCGACCATCTGATCGAGCTGCGCCGGCGGTTGCTGTACTGCGTCGTGGCGCTGGTGCTGACCTTTGGCACCTGCTTCTACTTCGCCAAGCCGATTTTCGGGTTTCTGGTGCAGCCGCTGGCCGAGGCCGGGCAGGACCGGCTGATCTTCACCCAGATTTTCGAAGCCTTCATGGTGCAGATCAAGGTCGGGTTTTTCGGCGCGCTGATGCTGTCCTTTCCGATCATCGCCAACCAGCTGTGGCAGTTTGTTGCGCCGGGGCTGTATCGCAAGGAAAAGCGCGCGCTGCTGCCGTTCCTGCTCGCGACGCCAGTGCTGTTCTGCTCAGGGGCCGCGCTCGCTTATTTCTTCGCGATCCCGGTGGCACTCAACTTCCTGCTCGGGCTGGAAGGCGATCTGGGCGGCGGGGTGAAGCAGGAGGCTTTGCCTGCGGTCGGCAATTATCTCGACTTCGTGATGCAGTTCATCTTTGCGTTCGGCATCTCGTTCCTGCTGCCGGTGCTGCTAATGCTGCTCGAGCGCGCGGGGATCGTAACGTATGAGCAGCTGAAGAGCGCGTGGCGCTATGCGGTGGTTGCCGCCTTTGCCATCGCCGCAGTGCTGACGCCGCCGGATATCGGGTCGCAGCTGTTGCTGGCAGGGCCATTGTGCGGGCTGTACTTCCTGTCGCTGGTCGCGATCTGGTTCACGCGCAAGCGCCGTGAAAAAGAAACGGCGGCCGAAGCCGCCGCAGGGGAATAACGCGAAAGGCGCTTACTTGGCGTCCTTGGCGGTCTTGGCGACGGTGTCGCCAGCCGACTCTACGTCGCGACCCAGCCCTTCGACGGTGTTGCAGGCCGAAAGAGCCAGCCCACCGGCGAGCATCGCCATCGTCAAAATCTTGCGCATGGTAATTCTCCGTTTCGCATTCGTGCGAGGGAGAAATGCCCGGCACGCGACTTCGTTCCGCGTGTGATCTGAATGATATGGGGGTCGTCGCTGGGACGAATAAGGCCCGGAAGCGTCACCGGGGGGGGGAGGGGTAGACGCTTCCGGGCCTGTGTCGTGGATAGCGAGAGCGGGGGGGCAAAAGGTCACTATCCGAAGTAAAAAACGTCGAACCTGATCCGGGGTTCCAAAGCGCGTGAATTTTTTTCGCGTTTTTTTTCGCGGACCGTTCGGCGCCGCAGTGCGGCCACGTTTAGGTGCGGCCCGTGATCGCGATCATGAGCTCGAACGCACCGATCAACGGATCGTGGTGCAATTGCGAGCGCAGCTGGCGCACTAGTCCCCCGATCACGCGTCCGTAGCGATGCTCGTACAGCGAGGCGAATTCGGGCGAGTCAGCCAGCGCGGGGGAACTGATGCGCAACGTCGCGCTGTCGGGCTTGGCCGCGTCGGTCTGAGTCGAGATATTGATCTGCGCTCCCGGCGAGGCGAGCATTGCCAGCTCGACGATCTCGGTGATCAGGAACGAGACAGCGACCGCGGCGTCCTGTGACACCAGAAGCGGTTCGATATTCAGCATGATGCCGACCGCGTTGCGCTCAGGCGCGGTCGCGCGGAGATTCGATGCGAGTTCGCCGATGACCGAGCGGATCTCGATCCCGCGCGTGTCTTCAAACCCGGCATAATGGTGGCGATGGACGACCGCGAGCGCATCGACGCGGCGCTGGATCGAGGCATAGGCTTCGAGTGCGCCTGGCTCGACCGCGACGCGCGCGTGGAAGTTGATCAGGCTGGCGATCACCTGAAGGTTGTTCTTGACCCGGTGATGCACCTCGCGCGTCAGCTTGGTTTGGCGCGACAAGCCTTCGGCGAGATCGCGTTCGTGGAGCTGCACCGTCTGGCTCAATTCGCGGAAGGTATCGCCGAGCGCGCGGATTTCCTGTGCCGGGATATCGCTGCCCGCGATCGGATCGATCACTTCGCCCGGCTGATACGCCTCAACCGTCGTGCGCAGCTGTCGCAGCGGGCGGATCAGCAGGCGGTCGACCACGAACCAGGCGATCGCGGCGGCCAGGAACCACATCAGGAAGGGCGAGAGGGCGGCGATGACGGCGGAGGACGTTACCGGTGCGCTCGGCACGGTCATCTGCAGTTGCAGATCCTCGATATCCAGATCGACGATCTGGGTCTCGGTCCGGGAGAGTGGGCCGGACGCGTCAAGCTCGCGCAGCACCACTGAGCGGTCTGCGGCGATCAGCACCAGCGCGAAATCGCCGGCCATTCCGGTGGGGGCCGCGGAGTCGGCGAGGAAGCGGGTAGGGAAAAAGGCGCGGGCGGTGTGTCCGGTCGGGCCGGTTACCTCGAGCTGTGCGCCGGTACCTGGGAGAAGGCGGATCGGTGAGGTCTCGCCGCCGTCGACCGGTGTCGCGACGGACGGAAGCGGCTGGCCGCAGACCAGGCGCTTTGCCGGATCGAGCACGGCGTAACGGATGCCCTCCGCCGCTTGTGGCTCGAACAGCCCGGCGAGCCGCCCGCAATTAGGCGCCTGTTCCGGAGTGGTGGGGAGGGCACTGCGGACCTCGCGCAGCTCCCACGCCAGTTCGCCGCGCAACGAGCGGGCGGCCTCACTGATGGCGATGCGCAGCCGGGCGCGGACTTCCTGGTCCGCGATCCGGGTAGTTTGAAGCGAAGCAAGAAAGGCGATCAGCGCAAGCGGCAGCAACGCGCCGCTGAGGATAAGGAAAACCTTGGCCCCAGTCGGCATTCGCGCAATTGCGGCCACGGGGCCAGCGCCGTTTCGACGCTTCAACTCATCCCCGTCCATCGGCGCGGAGATCAGTCGAGCTTGCGAAGCAGGTCGAGCAGGTCGTCGGGAACGTCCTCACCAGCGGCATCCTGATACACGCGACGCAGCGCATCGCCGATATTGCGATCAGCCTGCGGCGCCGCCCCGCTTTTACGCGGCGGTTGTTCGCCGCTGGCTCGCGGCGGTGTTTTACTTTTATCGTCGGCCGAAAACACCTCGTCCCCCTGATTGCCCGGGAAATGGGCGGATGCACAAAAATATACGCGGCTGCAAGTCGCCAACTGTCCGATGTCCAGATCGTACAGCGGGGATGAAACCAATCCCAAGCTCGTTTGTTCCACAGGCGATGCGAAATCCGGGGAGGGGCTTCCTTTGGATCAGCATACGTCTTGTAATGCACCGATACCGTGGCGATACAGCCGGTATCGCCGAAGGAGAATATGTTCCCATGTCGCTTGGACAGCAGCTCGCGCCTCACCTCCCGTTTCTACGTCGCTATGGTCGCGCGCTCACCGGAAGCCAGACCGAAGGCGATCGTTATGTGCGCGCCACGCTTGAGGCGATCGTCGCTGCGCCTGAAGAATTTCCGCGCTCGGTCGATCCGCGGCTGGGACTGTATCGTACGTTTCAGGCGATCTGGAGCTCGACTCATCCCGATGCCGACCGCGATCCCGGCGATGTCGGGGTTCCGCACGAGAATGAAGCGATCGCGCGCGCGCGCCTTGCTCGCCTCGCCCCGCGCTCGCGTCAGGCATTGCTGCTGACCGCGATGGAGGGCTTCACCAGCGAGGACACCGCCTATCTGCTCAACGAGTCTGCCGATTCGGTCGAGGATCTGGTGTCGGAGGCGCTGTCGGAGATTGAGCGTCAGACGCGTGCGCGTGTTCTGATTATCGAGGACGAGCCGCTGATTGCGATGGATCTGGAAACGATCGTTCGCGATCAGGGCCATGACGTGACCGGCGTCGCCGTCACGCGCGACGAAGCCGTCGCACTGGCGATGGAGGATCGTCCGGGTCTGGTGCTGGCCGACATCCAGCTGGCCGATGACAGCTCGGGCATCGATGCGGTCAAGGATATCCTGGCGCAGTTCAACGTGCCGGTGATCTTCATCACCGCGTTCCCGGAGCGTCTGCTGACGGGCGAGCGGCCTGAGCCGACCTTCCTGATCACCAAGCCGTTCCAGCGTTCGACGGTGAAGGCGGCGATCAGCCAGGCGCTGTTCTTCGATCAGGCGACCGTGCCGGCGACCTGATAGTTCCATTTCTTACGGACCTAAAACGGTTCTGGGGGGTTGTGGGGTCATGGCTGACCAAAACGACCCCCCTATTCATATCGACACTGATAGCGCGCGTGCCGGGGCGACCCCGCATATGACCCGCTACATCCTCGCCATCTCGCTGACGCTGATCGTGATCATCTTTGCGATCTTCCTGCTGATTTGATCGGCAGGGTTGGTAGATTCGGCCGACAGGGCTATCTTTAGAGGTGCAGCAGAACGCCGCGCCAGACGAACGGATTCCAATGAGCGACACCGACGATTACACGCAAGTGGAGCATGTTGCGCTCTCCGACCCCGAGTTCAAAAAGCAACTCGCGGTCGTGATTCCGCATTTGCGTGCGTTTGGCCGCTCTCTGTCGGGCAGCCGCGATCTTGCCGATGATCTGGTTCAGGAAACGCTGATGAAGGCATGGGCCGCACGTCAGCGGTTTCAGGCCGGTACGAACATGCGCGCATGGACGTTCATCATCCTGCGCAACCTGTATCTCAGCCAGATGCGCCGCGCCCGTTTCAAGGGTGAGTGGGACGATCTGGTTGCCGATCGCATCCTCGCGGCGCCAGCGAGCCAGGACCGGCATGTCGAGCTGGCGGATATGCAGCGCGCTTTGCTGCACTTGCCGCAGCCACAGCGCGAGGCGCTGATTCTGGTCGGTGCGGGTGGCTTTGCCTATGAGGAAGCCGCCGAGATTTGCGGCGTCGCCGTCGGCACGATCAAGAGCCGCGTTGCACGCGGTCGCGTTGCGCTGGAGGCGTTGATGAACGGCGGTACGCTGCCGTCGCGCGCGGACAGCGTGAGCGATGGGCGCAGCGCGCTCGACACTATCATGGATGAAGTGGACGAACTCAGCCGCGAATGATGCGGTTGCGTTCGCAGCAATCAACCGTGGTTGTCGCGCCCACCGTGCTGATCTGCCCGGCTAAGCTGACGCAGCAATTCGCGCATATCGTCGGGCAGGTCGCGGTCATCGGCATAGGTGTCGCGCAGCGCAAAACCGATTGCGTCGGTCGTGCGTGGCGCTTCCACCCAATAGCCGCTATCGCGTTGCCCTGAGGGCGATCGAGGTGCTTTGGAACCCATGCGATACAGAACGTCTGCTTTTGCAATTTGTTGCTTGACAGGTCAGAAACTGTCTGATCGCCAGCCGAAACGATAATCGCATGGCTGGATCTAATACCGCGATTGACGACGCGATCGCGCGCGCTGCGCGCTATGCGCCGTTCCTCGCCCACCTGATCGAGCGCGAGCCGATGCTGATCGCCGACGTCGCCAATGCGGCGCGCGATCCCCTCGGCGCGGCGCGGATCGACGATCCTGCCATGCCGCTGCCCCGCCGTTTGCGCTTCGAGCGGCGGCGGCTGGCGCTGGCGGCGGCGATCGGGGACCTTTCGGGGCAGCTCGATTTCGTCACAGTGACGCGCGCGTTGTCGGATTTTGCCGATTATGCGCTGGATGCGGCGATCGGGGCGGCGATCGTCGAGCGGGTGCCGGGGGCCGAGCCGCGCGGGCTCGCCGCCATCGCGCTGGGCAAACAGGGCAGCCATGAGCTCAACTATTCGTCCGATATCGATCCGATCCTGATCTTCGATCCCGCAACGCTGCCGCACCGCGAGCGGGATGCGGTGGAAGAGGCGGCGGTGCGGATCGGGCGGCGTGTGGTGGAAATCCTGCAAGCGCGCGATGGCGATGGCTATGTGCTGCGGATCGACCTGCGGCTGCGCCCTTCGCCCGAGGTGACGCCGATCGTGCTGCCGGCCGAGGCGGCGATCAGCTATTATGAATCGCAGGCGCTGCCATGGGAGCGTGCGGCGTTCATCCGCGCGCGGGCGGCGGCGGGAGACTGCGCGCTGGGGCAGGGGTTCCTCGACACGATCCGCCCGTTCGTGTGGCGGCGCGCGATCGACTATGGGACGATCCGCGAGATCCGCGGCATTTCGCGCCGCATCCGCGACCATCATGCGCAGGGCCAGGCGTTCGGGCCGGGGTTCGACCTCAAGCGCGGGCGCGGCGGTATTCGCGAGGTCGAGTTCTTTGCGCAGATCCACCAGCTGATCCATGGTGGGCGTGACCCTGCGCTGCGGGTGCCGGCGACGCTCGACGCGCTCGCCGCGCTGGCGGCGGCGGGGCGGATCGATGCGGGGTCGGCGGCGCAATTGCGCGAGGCGTATATTCTGTTCCGGACGATCGAGCACCGCGTGCAGATGATCGACGATCGCCAGACGCACACCTTGCCGCATGGCGAGGCACTGGATGCTGTGGCGCGGTTGCATGGACTCGACGGCGGCGGCGACCTGCTCGACCTGTTGCGCCCGCATGTCGAGGCGGTGGGGCGGATCTACGACGCGCTCGACGGTGATGAGGGCGGGCATGGTGCGACCGGCGCGGCGGTGGCCGAGGCGGGACTGGCCGAGGCTGGATTCGCCGATCCCGCAGGCGCGACGCGGCTGATCGAGGGGTGGCGCAGCGGGCGTTATGCCGCATTGCGCAGCCCCCCGGCCCAGGCGGCAATGGAGGCGGCGCTGCCTCCGCTGATCGCCGCGATCGGCCAGTCGCCCGATCCCGGCGCGGCGCTGGCGCGGCTCGACACAATCCTCTCGCGGCTGCCGACCGCGCTCAACCTGTTCCATCTGCTTGAGGCGCGACCGACGCTCGCCCGGCTGCTGGGCACGATTTTGAGCCATGCGCCGACGCTGGCGGATGCGCTGGCGCGGCGCGTCGACCTGCTCGACGGGCTGATCGACGCGAGCGCGCTGGCGCCGGTTGGGTCGGTCGCGGAACTGGCCGGGGATATGGCGCGGCGCGAGGCGGGGGACGATTATCAGCGGTTGCTCGACCATGTTCGTCAGATCGTCGGCGAGAAGCGCTTTGCGCTGGGCGCGCAGATCGTGGCGGGGGCGAGCGATCCGCTCGATGTCTCGGCGGGCTATGCGCGGGTGGCGGAGGCGGCGCTGGCGGTGCTGGCCGAGGCGACTGTCGCCGAATTCGCGGTGCGGCATGGGCAGGTGCCGGACAGCGAGCTGATCATCCTCGCGCTGGGACGTTTCGGCGGCGGGGCGCTGACCCATGCCAGCGACCTCGACCTCATTTTCCTGTTCACCGGCGATCACCTTGCCGAGTCCGACGGCGAGAAGTCGCTGGGCGCAGTTACCTATTATAACCGCCTTGCCCAGCGCGTGATCGCGGCACTGTCGGTCGCGACGGCGGCGGGGGCGCTGTACGAGGTCGATACGCGGCTGCGCCCATCCGGCGCGCAGGGCCCGCTGGTGGTCTCGCTCGATGGCTTTGCGCGGTACCAGCGCGAGGAGGCGTGGACGTGGGAGCATATGGCGCTGACCCGCGCGCGCACGGTGTTCGGATCGGCGGCAGGGCGTGAGCAGGTGGCGGCGGTGATCGCTGGCGTGCTGTCGGGCGACCGTCCGCAACGCGATATCGCGGCGGCGGCGGCGAAGATGCGTGCCGATATGGCGGCGCACAAGCCGCCCAAGGGGCCGCTCGACGCCAAGCTGTTGCCCGGTGGCCTGGTGGATCTGGAATTCGCGGTTCACACGCTCCAGCTGGTGCACCGCACTGGTTTCTCTGCGGGACTGCGCGCGGCGGTCGATGCGCTGGCGGGGCAGGGGCTGCTGCCCGAGACGATCGGGCCGGCGCATGATTTCCTGACGCGCTTGCTGGTGACGCTGCGGTTGGTGGCGCCCGATGCCCAGCCGCCGGGCGAGGCGACGCGGGCGATGGTCGCACATGCGGTGGGTGCGGCGGAGTGGCATGATGTGGTTGCGTCGCTCGACCAGCATCGGCAGGAGGTCGCCACGGCCTGGGTCGCGGCGGCGCAGGCGCAAGGGAGCTGACGATGCGGATTGAGGAAGGCGACAAGATTCCGGCGGTCGAGCTGATCGATCTCGACGGCAATGGCTTTCGACTGGACGGGATGATGGGGGCGCCGCTGGTGCTCTATTTCTACCCCAAGGACGACACCGCCGGCTGTACCCGCGAAGCGCAGGATTTCAGCGCGTTCAAAAGCCAGTTCGATGCGCTGGGCGTGCGGGTGCTGGGCGTGTCGCGCGACGGGACGATCAAGCACCAGAAGTTCGTCACCAAATATGACCTGACCGTGCCGCTCGCCACCGATCCGGACGGCAAGGCGCTGGAGGCGTTCGGATCGTGGGTCGAGAAGTCGATGTACGGCAAGAAATATATGGGGATCGACCGGTCGACCTTCCTGTTCGACGCCGATGGAGCGCTGGTCCGCGCTTGGCGCAAGGTGCGCGTGCCGGGCCATGTGATCGAAGTGCTGGAGGCCGCGAAGGAGCTGGGTTCGGCGTGACGCAGCGCTCTTTTCAGAGGGCCGGTGCCGGTTCAGCGGAGCTGAACACAAGACAAAGCGTGGCCCGGGCGGCGCGGGCGGTGCTCGCTGCCGCCGATCCAATGGCGAAGGTCGCCGCCGCACGAAAGGCTGCGCGCGACTGGCGGCTGGGGCGGCTGGACTTCGCGTTCGACGTGGCAATGCCCGACGAACCTGCGCGTCCGGCTATCCCGGAATTGCTCCCGCCCAACCGCATGCCCAAGCGCGGCAAGGGGTCGGAGCATGGGCGGATCGCGCTGATCCATGCGCTCGCCCATATCGAATTCGTCGCGATCGACCTCGCCTTCGACATGGTCGGGCGGTTCGGCGGGCAGTTTCCGCGCGCCTTTACCGATGACTGGATGAAGGTCGGCGCAGATGAGGCGATGCATTTTGCGTTGCTCGACCGGCGGCTCAAGCAACTGCGCAGTCACTATGGCGCAATGCCCGCGCATGCCGGACTGTGGGAAGCGGCGGTCGCGACGGCGGGTGATGCGGCGGCGCGGCTGGCAATCGTGCCGATGGTGCTGGAGGCGCGCGGGCTGGACGTGACGCCGGCGACGATCGAGCGGTTCAAGGCCGCGGGCGATCTGCCGACTGCGGCGGTTCTGGGCCGGATTTATAACGATGAAATCGTCCATGTCGCGGCGGGAACCCGCTGGTTCGAATCGCTGTGCGCCGCGCGGGGGATCGATTCGCGTCAGGAGTGGCGCGCACTGCTCGGTCGTTACTTTGGAGGAACGGTTAAGCCTCCGTTCAACGACTCGGCGCGCGAGTCAGCCGGTCTAACGCGCGACTATTACGAAAGCCTTGCCGTGCCCGGCCCGATCAGTCTCTAACCCAATGCGTCGGATGCGGAGGGGCTGCTTCCAGACGTGATTGCTAAACAAGGGCGTGTGCCACTGAATTGGCGCGTGTCTGTGGTTGCCGGGGACTCATGGTCAGCACTGCACTCAACGCCAACTTCGTCGCGCGGTTCCGCGATCTCTTCACGACCCGTGATTTCATCTTCCACGATGGTCGTGACCTCAAGCGCTTCAGCGTCGCGGGCCGGACTCAGGCGATCCTCGCCGGTGTCGCCGCGATCACCGTCACCTTCTCTGCCTATGGCGTGTCGCAGGCCGCGTTCGGCGCGATCATGGCGACCGGCGTTGCCGGTACCGCAGCGACCCCCGAAGCGCGGATGGAAAAGATGCGCGCCGAGATGACCCGGCTCGAAGCCGATGTCGCCGCAATCAAGGAAGCCGCCAAGGTCCACGCCGCGCGCGTCGAACAGCGCCAGAAGATCATCGCCGGCGTGCTGAACGGCAAGGGTTCGCCCGCCGATGTCGGCCTCCCGATCGAGAACGTCTCGCTCGATGCCGACAGCGCGATGGCGCGTGAAGTTCTCGCGCCGCTCCGTCAGGTCGAGGCGCGTCAGGCGCAGCTGGCCGCCAAGGCGCACCGCACCGCGCAAATCCGCCTGCATCTGACCCAGCAGCAGCTGCGCAAGATGGGCATCCAGCCCGAGCGCTATGTCGGTGGCGGCATGGGCGGCCCGTTCGAAGCCGCGCCCGAGGGTGCGGCCGCGGCAGGTGAGGCCAGCGGCGACGCGCAGTTCCGCTCGCTGTTCCAGACCTGGCAGAAGCTCGACGTGCTCGAGCAGTCGGTCATCGCCATCCCCTCGCTCCAGCCGGTCGAGAATATGCGCCTGACCAGCAGCTTCGGCGTCCGCTCCGACCCGTTCCACGGTGCCGCAGCGATGCACGCCGGCATCGACATCCCCGGTCCGGTCGGCACGCCGATCTACGCGACCGCCGATGGCGTGACGGGCCGCACCGGTCGTTTTGGCGGCTATGGAAACCTGGTCACACTCAACCATGGCAAGGGCATCGAGACCCGCTACGGGCATCTGTCGAAGATCCTGGTCGCCCCGAACACCCGCGTGCGTCGCGGCCAGCTGATCGGCCTGATGGGCTCGACCGGTCGCTCGACGGGCAGCCACCTCCATTATGAAGTGCGCGTTGACGGCAAGGCAGTGAACCCGATGCCGTTCATGCAGAATGCCAGCGTGATCGAGCAGGTCGAGCAGAGCGCAGCACGGCTTCAGATGACCGCGGTCGGCGGCAACTGATCCAGACGAGATAACAGGAGAGGGATGGGGCCGCACCGGGACAACCGGGCGGCCCTTTTCCGTTTGGGGGCTCAGCTTTCGGTGTAGCGGATCAGCAGCGTGTCATGGGCGCCCAGCCACGCAGCGAGCCGGACCGCGGCGTCGGAGGGCGCATCCGCGTAGAGGCTGACGATGTCAGCGGCAGCTTCGGCAGCAGCCCCGGCATCGAGCGGGGCATCGGAGACAAAGGCAAGGCGACCCGCGCCGATTGCGCAAAGCCGGAGACCGAACTGTGTTTCCAGATGCTGCGCCAATGCCAGATTTTGCATCGGGTTGAGGTCGCCACCAAAATAGCCGTTGGGCCACGCCGCCACCGTTTCTGCCGCCGTGGCGACGGAGACGCGCTGTGCGAGGAACAGCTTTTCGTGCTGCCAGCCCAAGGAGGCGTCGGGATCGGCGTTGATCGTGATCGGATCGTTGGCGTCGCCGGGCGTGCTCCAGGGCAACAAGCCTGCCAGGCTGGCGAAGGTCACACCACGCGCGCGCGCCAACAGGTTGGCGAAACGGATCGGAAACTGGTCGCGGCGCAAGAGATAGCCGCGATCACCGTCCGGCTCGGCCAGTCCGTCACTGCGGTCGAGGTCATGCGTTTCGATCGTATGGCCCGACGTATAGGCGCTCTGATGGACGTCATCGAGCGTCCCGAGTACGCGAACCTCGGGATGTTCGCGCTGGAACGTACGCAGCAGTGCGATCCAGGCCGCGAAGTCCGGTACGTTGCGCACGACAAAGCCGTCGCACAGCAGGGCGGTGAACAGCTGGGGCGGCTCGTCATCGAACCCCGTGATCTCTACCGGTTTGGGCCGTTTGCGAAAACCGAACATGCGTTGAGGGTGCGCGCGCCGTCGCGCCTGGTCAAGCAGCCCGCGAAGGGCGGTTGCGGCCAACGTCCCGTGCGCCTATCTGCGCTGTATGGCCACCGCGCTTTCCGAAGAGATCAGCCTCACCCCCTCTGCCGCCGCACGCGTTGCTGCGATTGCGGCGAAGCAGGGTAAGCCCGCTACGCTGCGCCTGTCGGTAGAGGGCGGCGGGTGTTCGGGATTTCAGTACAAGTTCGAGCTGGCCGATGCGCCGGCAGACGACGATGCGATCGCGCAGACCGATGGCGTGACGCTGCTCGTCGATTCGATCAGCCTGGATCTCGTGCGCGGCGCCAGCGTCGATTACGTCGAATCGCTGGGCGGCGCGGCGTTTCGCGTGACCAATCCGCTTGCCGCGTCGGGCTGCGGCTGCGGCACCAGCTTCGCCGTTTGATCGCGCCTTGAAGATCGTCAGCTACAATGTGAACGGGATTAAGGCGCGCCTGCCGCGCCTGGTCGAATATCTCACCGAGCAGCAGCCGGATGTGGTGTGCCTGCAGGAGCTGAAGTCCGCCGATGAGGGCTTTCCCGAGGCCGATATCCGCGCGGCGGGCTATGGCGCGGTGTGGCACGGGCAAAAGGGCTTCAATGGCGTTGCGATCCTGGCCAAGGGCGTCGATCCGGTCGAGCGCCAGCGCGGCCTGGCGGGCGAGCCCGAGGACGAGCATAGCCGATATATCGAGGCGGAGTTGAACGGCGTGGTGATCGCGTCGATCTACCTCCCCAATGGCAATCCGGTGCCGGGGCCGAAGTTCGATTACAAGCTGCGCTGGATCGAGCGGCTGTCGGCGCATGCACGCGACTTGCTCGCCGAGGAGCAGCCGGTGGTGCTGGCGGGCGATTACAACGTCATCCCCAATGACGACGATGTCTATTCGGTCCGGGCGATGGCCGACGATGCGCTGATGCAGCCGGAATCGCGGCAGGGCTATCGCGCACTGCTGGCGCAGGGGTGGACCGACGCGCTCCGCACTCGCTTCCCGGCGGGGCGCGTGTGGACGTTCTGGGACTATCAGGCGGGCGCGTGGCAGCGCGATGCCGGGTTCCGCATCGACCATTTACTGCTCAGCCCGATCGCCGCTGATCGCTTTGCCGATGCGGGCGTCGACAAGGACTATCGCGGTCGGGAAAAGGCCAGCGATCACGCGCCGACCTGGGTGAAGTTGCGCGCCTGAAACGATTGCGCACTATTGGCGCAATTCCCCAATCTTCAGTGAAATATTTCCGCGTCGTCGCATTTGCGACAAGCTAAGTCATTGAAATATATGATTCCAAGTGTTTGGCATGACTAATGCACTAACACAGGTACGGGTAGAGCAGAGCAGCCAGCCGGCCCGCAGCCCCCAAGCCAAAGAGGACCAAGTCATGCGTCAGATCATCGCCACCGCCGCCGCAGCCCTGGCAGTAGTCACCGCCGTCCCCGCGATGGCCCGCGATACGGCACCGGCGCCGTCGAACCCTGCTTCCGCGACCGAAACGCGGGCACCCAAGGCCAATACCCGCTACTGCGTCACGGACACGACGACCGGATCGCGCCTGGCCCGGAAGACCTGCAAGACCCGTGCGGACTGGATCGCGGATGATAATTTCGATCCCCTCGCGCCGCAGCGCTGACGAGGGCGCGGCCCGCGGCGTCCCCTATAGCCGCGGGCCGCATTCTCGCTCCGTCAGCTTATCCGAGTTCTTTCGCGTAGATTTGATAGACGCGGTTGACCTTGCTCTCGATCGTTTCGGCGATGGCGTTCATCCCCTGATTGTCGTCGAGCACCCAGCCAATTTCACCCCGGGTCGCGCCGAAATCGGTCAGTGCGTCGCGGCGGATATATTCGATCATCATAAAGGCGAGCTGGCTCGCCATCCGCGACCCCTGCAGCTTCTTGAGCACGCCCATCAGCGGCACGCGCATCGTCCGCGTCTGGCTGCGATGGAGCCACCACAGCAATTTGGCCCAACCGAACGGGAAGAGGTTGCCATTGAGCGGCCCGATCGCCTCGTTAAGGTCGGGCAGGGTGATCATGAACGCCACCGGCTCGCCGTCGAGTTCGGCGATGCGGATCAGCTTTTCGAACACGATCGGCTTGAGCTTCTTGCCGACGTCATCGATTTCGGGCGGGGTCAGCGGCACGAAGCCCCAATTGTCCGACCATGCATCGTTGAGGATGCTGAGGATGAGTGCGGCTTCTTCCGCGAAGCGCGACTTGTCGACGGTGCGGATGCGGATGCGGTCGCTCTTCTCGCCCATTGCGATGATGCGCTGGACCAGCGGCGGAAATTCCCGGGTGATGTCGAGATCGTAAGTCTTGAGCTGCTTCACCGGCGCGAAGCCGGCATCTTCGATGTAATTGCGATAGGCCGGTTTGTGGTGACCCATCATCACCGTCGGCGCGTGGTCGTGGCCCTGGATCAACAGGCCCGGCTCTTCCCAGATCGACAGTGAGATCGGGCCCACCACGCGGGTCATCCCCTTTTTGCGCAGCCAGTCCTGCGCGGTGTTGATCAGCGCGCGCGCGACCGTGTCATCCTCCGCCTCGAACAAGCCGAAAAATCCGGTGCCGGGACCAAAGCCCTGCTCGGCGGGCATTTCGAGCGCGAGCCGGTCGATATGCGCGGCAATGCGGCCGACCGGGCGGCCATCGCGTTCGGCAAGGAACAGCTGTGCCTCGGCATGGCTGAACCAGCCATTTTTCTTGGGATCGATCGCGCCCGCGACCTCACTGCGCAGCGGCGGCACCCAGTTCGGATCGCCGCGATTGAGGCGATATGCGAGTTCGATGAAGTCGCGCTTGTCCGCCTTGTTGGTGACCGGGCGGATGGCGAGCGGGGCAATGGCCACGAAATGGCACCTTTCGTTGATTTGCGTCAATTCAGTCACGCCTTGGCGCGTGCAAGTCAACCGGATGCACGCGTGCCACGGGGAGACTGTTGAAATGCCACGCAATGGCCACGATCTGTTGGCAATGCCTGTACCCATGAACAGCCTTGCCCTTGATGCGGCCGCGCAGGATCGCGCGACTGGCGCGCCGGTCCCGGCGGCGAAGATCCGTCTGTCCGGCATGGCCGATGACAAGGCGATGCTGCGCGCGGCGGCCGAGCTGACGCGCGATTTGCAGACGCCGAGCCCGCGCATCTACTGGACCGACTTCCTCGGCTCGGCGGTGGTTGGCTATGCCGCGCTCGCGGGCGCGATCCTGGCTCCGTCGTTGGGCTGGGCGCTGGCCAGCGGCGTGCTCGCGGTGCTGGCGCTGTATCGCGCGAGCCTGTTCATCCATGAGATCACGCATCTCAAGCATGCGTTGGTCCCGGGATTCCGCGTGGGCTGGAACGTGCTGCTCGGCATCCCGATGATGCTGCCAAGCTTCATGTATGAGGGCATTCATACCATCCACCACACCCGTACCCGCTATGGCACGGTGGAGGATCCCGAATATCTGCCGCTGGCGCTGATGAAGCCGTGGACGCTGCCGGTATTCCTGCTGGTGTCGACGCTGATGCCGGTGGGTCTTTTGCTGCGCTTCGGCGTGCTGGGGCCGCTGTCGCTGCTGTCGAAGAAGCTGCGTCGTGCCGTCGTCGGCCGCTATTCGGGCCTGCAGATCAACCCGAAGTTCGAGCGCAAGTCGCCCGAAGGTGAGTTTGCCCGCCAGTGGCGCTGGCAGGAGATCGGCGCGAGCGTGGTGGCGGTGACGCTGATCGCCACGGTCGCCACCGGCGTGCTGCCGCTCAAGGCGTTCCTGACCTACATGGCCGTGATCTCGGGCGTTGCGGTGCTCAACCAGGTGCGGACGCTGGTGGCGCATCTGTGGGAGAATGAGGGCGAGCCGCTGACGGTGACCGCGCAATATCTCGACAGCGTCAACGTGCCGGGCGGGTTCCTCCCCTATCTGTGGGCGCCGGTGGGTCTTCGCTTCCACGCGCTCCACCATCTGCTGCCAAGCCTGCCGTACCATTCGCTGGGCGAGGCGCATCGGCGACTGTCGGAGGCGCTTGGGACGGAGTCGACCTATCAAGGGGCGAACTACCCGACGCTGCGCGGCCTGATGGCGCGGCTGGCGGCGAGCACGATGAAGGTGCGCGCGGGCTGACAGCGACTTGTAGTTTGAGATAAGGTTAGGGCGGCGGGCGATGAAGCCTTGCCGCCCTTTCTCGTCTGCCCGGGCTTGACCCGGGCCGGGGCTTCTTCCCTCATTCGACCAAGGCAGCACAGCCCCGGGTCAAGCCCGGGGCGACGTTGGAGGAGGACGTCCTGCTATTCCTCGCTCTTGAGCAGCACCGCTTCACCGATCATCGCGAACAGCAGGAACGGTGCCCAGGCGGCGAGGAAAGGCGGGTAGGCGCCGAGATTGCCCATCGCCAGCGCGAAGTTATCGGCGACAAAGTAAAGGAAGCCGAGGCCCATTCCCATCACCGCGCGCACGAACAGCTTGCCCGAGCGCGCGATGCCGAACGCGGCGACGGCGGCGAGTAGCGGCATCAGCACCGCAGAGAGCGGTCCGGACAGCTTGTGCCACAATGCTCCTTCCAGCGCCTTGGTCGGGCGGCCGGCGGCGCGCAGGTCGGCGATCGCTTCGGACAAGGCGCCGAACGACATGCTTTCGGCATCGACGCTGGAAAGGGTGAACTGGTCGGGGCGTACACCCTGCGCGACGACGACGCTGCCGAGCGGGGTGAGCTTGCCGGTCGCGACGTCGAAGCGGTCCGCACCTTCGACGCGCCAGCCATTGCCTTCACGGCGCCCGATCTTTGCGCGCACCAGCGACTTTAGCACCGCGCCGTCGCGTTCATAGACGGTGACGCCGCCCAGAATCGCCGCATCGCCGCGGCCCTTGATCTGTTGGGCGTGGACGAGGTGGGTGCCGTCGCGCACCCAGACGTTAGAGCGATCGCCGCGGTCGATCGGCAAGGCGCCGTAATCGACCTTCTTCCACGCGGCGAGCGTGGTGCTGGCGCGCGAGACGATCCGGTCGTTGAAGGTGAAGGAGATGATCGCCACACCGAGGCCCGCGATCATCAGCGGCGCGAGCACCTGATGCGCCGACAGGCCCGATGCCTTGAGCGCGATGATCTCGCTATTCTGGTTCATCGTGGTGAAGGTGATGATCGTGCCGAGCAGCACCGAAAATGGCAGGAAGGTCGCGACGATCTGGGGCACGCGCAGGCTGACATATTGCCACACCTGCGCATCGCCATTGCCCGGATAGGCGAGAATGCGTCCGGATTCGCTGAGCAGATCGAGCGTCTGGAGGATCAGCACCAGCCCGAACAGGAAGGCGAAGGTGTTGATGAGGAACGACCGCGCCATGTAGAGCGACACGGTCTTTGACGGGAAGAAATCGGTGAGTGCGTGGATCATGCCGCGGCCTTCCGCTTGCGCCGGCCGGGCAGATATTTCGCGATCCCCTTCCAGACCTTCGCAAAGAATTTCTCGAGCGCGCCGATCGGCTGTCCGCCGGGCACATAGGCGATGGTGTAGTACATCCAGAGCACCAGCGCCGCGAAGATCAGG
Organism: uncultured Alphaproteobacteria bacterium; assembly: GCA_942493255.1. GTDB lineage: Bacteria > Pseudomonadota > Alphaproteobacteria > Sphingomonadales > Sphingomonadaceae > Sphingomonas. The sequence continues at coordinate 1,608,108 of OW818683.1, forward strand.
AACGGCCCCCACAGCGCGATCAGCGGGTCGATCCGGCCGAGGCTGCCGATCGATTGGGCGTATTCGTTGACCTTATGATAGGTGACGATCATCACGATCGACAGGAACACGCCGAGCGCGGAGGTCGATCGCTTGGGCGGCACGCCGAGCGCGAGCGCCAGCAATGGCAGCAGGAACATCGTCGCGACCTCGACCACGCGGAAGTGGAAGGCCGAGCGGCTGGTGTCGCGTTCCGTTTCCGATTTGCTGTCATCGCCGCCGATCCGCGCGAGTTCGGGCAGGGTCAGCTCGAGATTGCGTTCGCCGCGCTGGCGGAATTGTTCGAACTTGGGCAGATCGATCGGCAGGTCATGCGCGTCGAAGGTCAGCACGCGCGGCACTTCGAACTTGGGCGACTGGTGGATCAGCGTGCCCTTGGTCAGCCGGAAGATGATGACGTCGGGATCGTCGGTACGCAGGAACTGGCCCTTTTCCGCGGTCGCGGACACGATGTCGCCGCCGGGCGCGCGGGCGTTGACGAAGATGCCGGAGAGGTCGCGACCTTCGTTTTTGCTTTCCTCGATCCGCAGCGTCATGCGGTCGCCCAGATTGGTGAACTCGCCGACCTTGATCGATGCCCCGAGCGCGCCGGTGCGTAACTCGAACCGCAGCCCTTCGTAATTGTAGCGGGCATAGGGCTGGATATAGCCGACGATCGCGAGGTTCAGTGCGGCGAGCGCGAGCGCGTACATGAAGGGGACGCGCAGCATCCGCCCATAGCTCATCCCCACCGCGCGCAGTACGTCGAGCTCAGACGTAGTGGCGAGGCGGCGGAAGGCGAGGAGGATGCCGAGCATCAACCCGATCGGAATGCCGAGGCCAAGATATTCGGGGAGCAGATTGGCGAGCATCTGCCACACCACGCTGACCGGCCCGCCCTCGCTTGCCACGAAGTCGAACAGCCGCAGCATGCGGTCGAGCACCAGCAGCATCGCGGAGATCAACAGCGTGGAGATCAGCGGGACCGCGATCAGGCGCGCCATGTACCGGTCGAGTGCGGTCATCGGGGTCGGTTCGCGCCTTCAAACAGATTAAGTGCCGGCCGGCCCGGCATGAACACCTCCGCTATATCGAAGGTTGCGCGTAAATCTAGGGTGTCACCGTATCGGCGGGTGCCTGCGACGCGATTGCGTCCGCCAGCGCCTGTTCCAGCGCCACCAATGTGAACGGCTTGCGCAGCACCGGGCGCCCGGCAAACCGATCCTGCTCCGCCTCGCCGGCATAGCCGGTAACGTAAAGAACCGCGACCCGATCCAGCTGGGGCTCGAGGCCGGCGATCATTTCTGGCCCGGTCTGGCCGGGCATCAGCACATCGGTCATGATCAGGTCGAGTGCGCGCAGCCCCGCGACGATGCGCGGCGCGGCGAGCGGGTCGGGGCAGGCAATCGGGCGGTGGCCGAGTTCTTCAAGCGCCGCCAGCGTTGCGGACAGGACGCGCGGGTCATCCTCGACGAGCAGAATGTCGAGCCCGCGATCGAGCTGAGCGCGGGGCGCGACCCGTTCCGGTGTCGCTGCCGCGACCGCATCCGCCGCATGGCAGGGCAGGAGCATCGTCACCGTGGTGCCTGCGCCGAGCGTCGATTCGATCCGCACCGCGCCCCCGGACTGGCGGACGAAGCCGAAGATCTGGCTGAGGCCGAGGCCTGTGCCCTTGCCGACCGGTTTGGTGGTGAAGAAGGGTTCGAACACGCGGTTCATGACCTCTGGCGTCATGCCGGTGCCGGTATCGCTGACCGCGATGCTGACATAATCGCCAGGAGCGCAGTCGCCGTCGGCCTCACCGTCGAGCGCGACATGGCCTGACGCGATCACCATTGTCCCGCGGCCGTCCATCGCGTCGCGGGCGTTGACCGCGAGGTTGAGGAGGGCGTTTTCAAGCTGCACCCGGTCGGCCCAGACATGCCAGCGTGTGCCTTCGCTGCGGGTTTCGATCGTGATGCCGTCGCCCAGGGTGCGGTCGAGCAGCACCGACATCCCCGCGACCAGCTCGGTCGGCTCGATCGCCTCAGGCGTCAGCGCTTCCGACCGGGCGAAGCCGAGCAGCTGGCGGGTCAGTGCGGCGGCGCGGTTGGCCCCTTCGCCGGCATTGTCGAGATGGCGCAGCGCGTCGCTGGCGCCATCGGGCAGGTTGCGCTTGGCGAGTTCCAGCCCGCCCAGAACGACCGCGAGCATATTGTTGAAATCATGGGCGATGCCGCCGGTCAGCTGGCCGACCGCTTCCATCTTTTGCACCTGCCGCAGCTTCTCTTCGGCGGCGACGCGTTCGCGGGCTTCGGCCTGCAGTCCGGCAGTGGCGGCGGCGACGGCCGCTTCCAGCTCGACCGATCGTGCGCGCTGCGCATCGGCCTCGGCGGCGGCGGCGGCGCGGTCGCGGATTGCGCGCAGGTTCAGCCAGCCGAGCGCGATTGCGCCAAAGGCGAGCAGCACACCGAAGATGGCGAGGTTGCGGGTTTCCGCCGCTGCGTCGATCGCGGTGATCCGCGTCTGGTCGGTATGGCGGCGCAGGAGGGCGCGCTCATTGTCGAAGATTGCGCCGGTCTCACGCGACAAGGCGGCGAGGTGGGTCGAGCGGCGCGCTTCGTTGAAATAGGCGTAGGCCGCTTCGTTTCGGCCGAAATTGGTGTTCTGCGCGACTTCGGCCAGTTCGCCGCCGCGTGCGTCATAGGCCTGCCTTAGCCGGGCGGAACGTGCGGCCTGGTCGCGATTGCCCTGGACGCGGCGCTGGAGGACGCCGAGCTGGCGGCCGGCGCGGTTCCATTCCTCGACATAATCGCGCCCGACTGCGCGCTCGCCGGCGACGACGTAGCGGCCGAGGGTGGCTTCGGCGCGGGCTGCGGTGGCGGCGAAGCCCTGCGCCAGCACCATGATCTCGTAGCTGTCGGACTGGCGGGCGAGGGCGGCTTGGCGCTGGACGTCGGCGGTGCGCAGGTTGCTCAGCAGCAGGACCAGCACCCCGACGCCGAGCAGCGCGACGACGATCATCAGCGCGGTGCGCCAATCCATCGCCGTTGCGCGGCGCATCAGTCGGGAGATGCTGCTCTCGCTCATCATCCGGTGTCTAGATGGCCATGGCCAGTGCCAATGGTCAGGCGATCACTCCGACCGCCTGGCCCGCCGCCTTGAACATGCCCAGCACGCGCTGGATCTGCTCGGGCGTATGCTCGGCGGAGAGCGAACAGCGCAGCAGGAACGTGCCGGCCGGGGTCGCGGGCGGACGAGCAAGGTTCACGTACAGCCCGTTTTCCAGCAGCGTCTGCCACATCGCGGCACCCTGGACCTGATCGGTCAGGATGATGGCGATGATCGCGCTGTCGGCCTGCTCGGTGCCGAGCTTGAAGCCCATGTCCTTGAGCCCCGCATGCAGCGTGCGGGCATTGTCCCACAACCGCGCGCGCTTTTCATGCGCGGTCATAAGCTTGCGGATCGAGGTCGCGGCGGTGGCGACGACGCTCGGCGGAAGCGACGCGGTGAAGATATAGGGGCGGCAGGTGAGGCGGATCGCCTCGAACTTCGGGTGGTTCGAGACGCAGAAGCCGCCGACGGTGCCGACCGACTTGCTGAAGGTGCCGACGATGAAATCGACATCGTCTTCGCACCCAAGCGCTTCGTACACGCCGCGGCCATTGGGGCCGTAAAAGCCCATCGAATGCGCTTCGTCGGACAGGACCATCGCGCCGTGCTTCTTGGCGACGGCGACCATCTCCTTGAGCGGGGCGATGTCGCCGAGCATCGAATAGACGCCCTCAAGCACCACCAGCTTGCCGGCTTCGGCGGGCAGGCGGCCGAGGCGCTTGTCGAGATCCTCGACGCTGTTGTGGCGGAAGCGGACGATCTCTGCGACGCCCTGCTTGCAGCCATCATAGATCGACGCGTGGCTGTCGGCGTCGAGGATGATGTAGTCACCCTTGCCGGCAAGGGTCGAGATCATGCCGAGATTGGCCATGTAGCCAGTCGAGAACACGATCGCGCCGGTCGTGCCGTAGAACTCACGCAGCGCCTGTTCGACGTCCATATGGTCGCGGAAGGTGCCGTTGAGCATGCGGCTGCCGTTGGTGCCGCTGCCGAACTGGTCCAGCGCCGCCTTGCCCGCTGCGATCACGTCGGGGTCGAAGGTCATGCCCATATAATTGTAGGTGCCGAGCAGGATCGTGTCCTTGCCCTTGATCACCGCCTCGGTCGGCGATTTCACCTGTTCCATCACCACCGCATAGGGATCGGTGAAGCCGGCATCGAGCAGCGCCTTGCGCTCCGCGATGATGGCGTCGAACTTGCTCATCAGATCGGGCTTGTCACCCGTCAGCGGAGCAGGGGCATCCGGGGTGGCGATGGCGTCAGTCACGTCGTTCAGCCCTTCAGCTTCTGGACCGCATCGACCAGCTGGCCGACGGTTTCGATCTCCGCCTGCATGTTCATGGTGATGATGATGTCGAACTCGTCCTCGATCGCCGCGACGAAATCCATCACTGTCAGGCTGTCCCATTCGAGATCGCCGGCAAAGGTGGTGGAGTCGCTCAGCGCGACGCCCTTCTTGTTGAAGGGCTCGATCTGGGCCGAGATGGTGGCAAAGGTGTCGTTACGGTCGCTCATGCGCGGTCCTTAGATGGGTGGTGCCGCAGTGCCAAGCGATTGCGGCGGAATTGCGGGGAGAGCGGGGCGGTGCCTGACACCCCGTGGAGGGGAAGCTGACAATTTTGATGGGTTGTCACGCGAAGTGTCAGGCGGCCTGCGCGACGCGATAGCGGGAGGGGGCGGGCCGGAACCATCGCCGGACCCAAGCAGCGAAAATCCAACATTTCAAGGCTGGTTGAGATGCCTAAAGCAATCCCTGCGACCGATACCAGTCGGCGGTCTGAACCATCCCGTCGAGCGTCGCGATCTGCGGTGCCCACAGCGCCGTCGGGGGGCGGTGGTGCGGGGTCGCGGTCCAGTCGGGGTGGCTCAGATAGGCGGCGCGGTCGGGGGTCAGCTTGGCATTCGCCTCGCGCAGGAAGCGGTCGGCATGGCCGACAAGGTGGAGCAAGGCGCGGGGGACGTGGATCGGGATCGGGCGCTTGCCGACCGCGCCGCCGACAAGCCGCGCAAATTCGGCATGGCTGTAGCCGCCGTCCACCCCGTCATCGCATTCATAGATGTGCCGCCCGGTGTCGCTCTCCGCCATCGCCACCAGCAGCCGGGCGAGGTCGTGGACATGGACCAGCGAGACGCGGCCCGCGGGCGGCAGCACGACGAACCCGAACTTCGCCATGCGGAAGACGTCGCGCATCTCCATGTCGCCCGGGCCATAGACGCCGGGCGGTCGGATCATGGTCCAGTCGAGGCCGGATTTGCGCACTTCGTCCTCAGCGCGCTCCTTGGAGCGGCCATATTCGGACAGCTGTGGCTCGCGTGCTGACAGCGACGAGACGTGCACGAAGCGACGCACACCCATTGAGGCTGCGGCGGCGGCGATGCGCGCGGTGCCGTGGACATTGCCGTTGATGAAGCCGGCGGGGCTGAGCGCGTTGACGACCCCGGCGATGTGGATCACCGCATCGGCACCGCTGGCGAGCCGGGCGAGCGCATCCTCGCTGTCGAGATTGCCGGCGATCCAGGTGACGCCGTCGCGCGGCGGCTGATCACGCCGGGTGAGTGCGCGGACGCGGTGGCCACGGGCGAGCGCGTGGTCGACGGTCGCCTTGCCGACGAAGCCGGTGGCGCCGGTGAGGGCGAGGGTCACAGCAGCACCATATGGTTGCGGTGGACCAGTGCCGCGCGAGGCGCGTAGCCGAGGATGTCGCCCTGATCGTCGCTGCGGGTGCCGAGGATCGCCTGCGCTTCGGCCGCGTCATATTCGGCGAGGCCGCGCGCGATCGGGCCGTTGGGGCCCTCGATCGTCACGAGGTCGCCGCGGAAGAACATGCCGCGCACCGCAGTCGCGCCGATCGCGAGCAGGCTGCGGCCTTCGGCCAGCGCGGCAGCGGCGCCGGCGTCGATTGCGATTGCCCCCTTGGCGGTGAGGCGACCCGCCAGCCAGGCTTTCCGGGCGCGGGTGCGTTTTTCGGGGAGGAAGATGGTATGGCGCGCGTCGGCGGAGAGCGGGCGATCGATGCGGCCGCTGGCGATGGCGAGGCTGACCCCGGCGCTGGCGGCGATCCGCGCCGCTTCGATCTTCGACACCATCCCGCCCGATCCCATGCCGGATGCGGAGCCGCGATCGGCCATCCCCTCAATCCGCGCGTCGATCTGGGTGACCTGCGCGATATGCTCGGCGCCGGGGAGGGCGGGGTTGCGGTCGTAGAGGCCGTCGATATCGCTGAGCAGCACCACGCCATTGGCGTCGGCGGCTTGGGCGACGCGGGCGGCGAGGCGGTCATTGTCGCCGAAGCGGATTTCGGCGGTCGCGACGCTGTCATTTTCGTTGATGATCGGGACCACGCCGAGGCTGAGCAGGCGCCCGAGCGTCGCGGCGGCGTTGAGGTAGCGGCGGCGATCCTCGAGATCGTCGAGCGTCACCAGCATCTGCGCGGCGGTGAGGCCGTTGGCGGCCAGCACTTCGGCCCAGACCTGGCTGAGCGCGATCTGGCCGGTGGCGGCGGCGGCCTGTGCATCCTCAAGGCTGGCGCGGCCGCCCTTGGGGAGGTTGAGGCGGCGGGCGCCGAGCGCGATCGCGCCGGACGAGACGACCGCAACCTGCTGCCCCGCCTGCACCCGCTCGGCGATGTCGGCGGCAATCCCCTCAAGCCAGTCACGCCGCACGCCGCCATCGGGATCGACGAGCAGCGCCGATCCGATCTTGACGACGAGGCGCGGGCAGGAGGCGGGCGGGAAGAGATTCATCGCGCGCGGCATACAGGCGAGGCGGGCGATGTGGGAAGTGGGGAAGTGTGTGTGCGACCTCACGCCGTTCGTGCTGAGCTTGTCGAAGCACCGCTCCTGCGCTCATTGAGGGCGGTCTGTGGCGCTTCGACAAGCTCAGGGCGAGCGGTTCCGATTGCTTCCGTTCGATCACTACCCGAGCTGTCACTCGGCTCATCAAGCGGAAAGGCCGCTAACGACCCCGTTGCGGACATTCCGATTGCTTCTAAGATGCAAGAATGCGTGGTGGCACTATTCTCATCGCTCTTGCGTGCTTGAGCGCCTGCGCTGGCCCGACCGTCCCCGCGCCTCCGTCAGCCCCCGGTTACGATTGGGAGACATTTCAAACGCAGGTTCGTGCCGAACGCAACGAAGCTCTCGGAAAGGCTGCGACTTCTACAGCGACCGTAAGCGCCCGATTCATTGTAATGGATGAGAGGCACCACGGAATTTATTTCATCCCAGCCGACCGCACGGACGAATCCGTCAGCCCCGACTTTTTAGACGAGCGCGTCCTGGGCCTTTTCATCGCTCAGCTGCATCCAGACGTTTTGGCGGTTCACGGTGGGCAGCAGCTCGTTTGTGAATGCACGGGGACGGAGTGGATGCATAACGATGAAAAGCGCTTCATCGTGCGCTCAGCCAAGCTAATTTGGACTAACTGATCGCGTCCGATCCACGCCAGCTTTCCACCCAATTTAAGCCGTTCAGCCATCGCGCCAAAGGCGGTCGTCATGGGTTCACGGCCTAAAACCGCGTCTTCAGCCACGCATCGACGACCGGCGTCGCCGGATAGTCGGGCTGCCCCAGCTTTCGATTGATCTCCGCATGGCCGACGAGGCCACGCCCCTCGATCCGCGTCACATGGGCCGGGGTGCCGGCTTTGCGCAGCGCGGCGCCGAGGGCTTCGGACTGGCGCTTGCCGTCCTCGCGGTCGACATGGAGGATCAGGAAGGCGGGGGCATTCGGCCCGGCGGCGTGGAGGGTGGGGGATAGCGATTTTTGCCGCGCGGGATCGCTGCCGAAGGCTTGCGCATAGGTATCCTGCATGAACCGCCCGCCATCGGCGATCTGTGCGGGGACGTCATAGGCCGCGCCGTCGAGCGGGATCACGCCGCGAATGTCGGACAGGGCGAAGCCGGCGGCGCGGGCATAGCCGGGGTCGGTGCCGACCAGAGCGACGAGATGCGCGCCGGCGCTGTGGCCCATCAGCACCATCCTGGCCGGGTCGATGTTGATGCGGGCGGCGTTGCTGCGCAGCCAGGCGAAGGCGGCGGCGACATCGGCGGCCTGATCCTCGACCTTCGCAGCGGGCACGAGGCGGTAGTTGACCGAGGCGACGGCATAGCCCTGTTCGAGGAAATGCGTCACCTTGTCCGCGCCGGTCGCGTTGCGCTTGTCGCCGCGCTTCCACCCGCCGCCGTGAACGAAGATCACGATCGGGGCGGGTTTCGCCTTGTCCTTTGCCGCCCAGAAATCGAGCTTTTGCAGCGGGTCGGTGCCGAAGCTGTGTTCGACCATTCCGGGGGCGGGAGCCTCGGCGCCGCGCGCACCGGCGCGTTCGGCCATGCGCTCGGCCAGCCGTTCGCGCAGGCGCTGCGCCTCGGCGACGGGCGTGGTGACGATGGCGACTCCGGCAAGAAGAACCAACAACCTGACCATGTTTACTCTCCGGCGATCGTGATGCCGTGGTTTTGGAAGGTCATTGCTGAACCGAAACTGTCCGGCGCTGGTTACTCGCCGCCAAAGGTGTAGCTGAGCGCGAGGCCGACCGAAGGCTGGCTGCGCGACCCGGCGGCGCGGACATAGGGCGAGCTTCCGGCGTCGCCGACGAGATGGTCGTAGCGGGCATAGGCGCTGATGCCGATGCGCTTGTTGAGCTGGCGCAGATAGCCGGCGGCGATGCCGACCCCCTCGACCCCGCCATCGGGGCGGTATTGCGCCAGGCCCGACGCGGCGCTGTCCGACGCCGTGATGCCGTACCAGGCGCGGTGATACTTGGCGTCGGCGAGCATGATGCGCGGGCCGATCGAGAACAGCCAGTTGTCGCCGTCGCGGGCGATGTAATCGGCGCTCAGCTCGCCGACCAGGCCGTCATGGCCGCTGACCGCCTGTCGGGCCTCGGCCCGAACGCGCAGGTTCTTGGCGACATAGGTCTGGGCGAAACCGCCGATTTCGAAACTGAAGCCGACTTCGTGCAGCGGAACGCCGATGTCGGCGGCCTTGCGCTTGCCCTTGAAGCCGAGTGCAGGGCCGAATTCGACGGCGCCGGCTTCGACGACCGGGAAGCCGAAGCTCTCATCCGGCGCCTCGAAATCGAACGGGTCGTCGCCGCGCGCGCGGGAGACTTCGAAGAAGGGGCCGAACGAGAGGTCCTTGGCGCCGGGGGTCTTGGGTGACAGCTGCGGCCCGACATAGATGCGGGTGCGCAGCGGTTCGCGTTCCTTTTCCTCCTCCTGCGCGGCGGCGGGCAGGGCGATGGCGACAAGGGCGAGCGGCGTGAAGCGAAGCAACATGGGACGCAACCTAGGGCATCGCTGGCCTAGCGCCAATCAGTCGCGCGCGAAAATCTCGTCGTGCGGGATGGTTAGGTCGAGGGAGGGCAGGGGCAGGTCCACCGGTTCCTCAAACTGCTGCTCATTCCAGCCATTGGTCGCCGTGCGCTGGAACACATGGAGGCGTTCGGTGGCGATATCGACGAACACGACGGTGTCGACGCTGCGCAACGCCTTGTACTCAGGGAGCTTGACGCTGAGATCGGTGCGCGCAGTCCCTGCGGACAGCACCTCGAAAACAACGCGCGGGTCGTCGAACGCCTTCGCCTCATCATCGTCACCGCCGTCGCGCCCGCAGAAGACGGTCACGTCGGGGTAGCGAACCGACGCGTCCTTCGTGCGCGTCGCCATGTCGGAGCCATAAGGTCGGCAGCCTGTTCCCTTGAGCCGGGAACCCAACGCCAAGATGAGGTTGGTCTGGACCGCAGCATGCCGGGCCGTGCCGCCTGCCATCATCCGGATGACGCCGTTGTCGAGTTCCGCCTTATGCTCCCCGAAATCGATTTCGAGGAACGCGTCAGCCGTTAGCAGCGGATATCTGACCTGCGTCGCCATGGCGCGAATATAGCCCGTCAGTGCCGGATTTCACAGAGGTGAATCAGATCGGCGACCACTCCACCTCTTCCGCGCCCTCGTCGTCGTCGCTGACGCGGGCGTGGTCGGGGCCGATGGCTTCGAGCAGCTTGTCGAGCGCCCAGTCGACGCCGATGCCGGCCGCGCCGGAGATCGCGATGACCTCCGCCCCGCTGGCTTCTTCAAGTTCGGCGGAGAGGGCGGCGATCAGCTCGTCGTCGAGCATGTCGATCTTGTTGAGCGCGACGATGATCTTCTTGTCGAGCAGGCCCGCGCCATAGGCGTCGAGCTCGTCGCGGACGATGCGGTAGCTGGTGGCGACGTCCTCGTCATTGGCGTCGACCAGATGCAGCAGCACCTTGCACCGTTCGATGTGCCCCAAGAACCGGTCGCCGATTCCGGCGCCTTCCGCCGCGCCCTCGATCAGGCCGGGGATGTCGGCGATCACGAACTCATTGCCCTTGTGGCGCACCACGCCGAGCTGGGGGCGGGTGGTGGTGAAGGCGTAGGCGCCGACCTTCGCCTGGGCGTTGGTGACGGCGTTGATGAAGGTGGACTTGCCGGCATTGGGCAGGCCCACGAGCCCCGCGTCGGCGAGCAGCTTGAGCCGCAGCCACACGAACATTTCCTCGCCCGGCCAGCCGGTGCCGTGCTGACGCGGGGTGCGGTTGGTGCTGGTCTTGTAGCTGGCGTTGCCGCGCCCGCCATCGCCGCCGCGCAGGAAGACGATGCGCTGCCCTTCTTCGGTCAGGTCGGCGAGCAGGGTACGCTCCTCGTCGTCGGCGAGGATCTGGGTGCCGATCGGCACCTTGATCACGAGATCGTCGCCGCCGGCGCCGGTCTTGTTGCTGCCCGACCCGCCATGGCCGCGCGGGGCACGGAAATGCTGGGTGTAGCGAAAGTCGATCAGCGTATTGAGGCCGGGTACGGCTTCAAAGATGATGTCGCCGCCCTTGCCGCCGTCGCCGCCATCGGGACCGCCATATTCGATATACTTCTCACGCCGGAAGCCGACGGCGCCGCCGCCGCCCCAGCCGGATTTGATGAAGATCTTTGCCTGGTCGAGAAAATGCATGATTAAATGTCCTGGCCCCACATCTTCAGAAAGCGGGGGGAGCCGATAAGTTGACGCAGCGCGATTTCGCGCGCGGCGCCACGGGGAAGGTCGAGCGAGCGGGCCAGTTGTTCACCGAGCAGCGCGTCGCCCATCGCCATGAGGACGAGCGCCAGCGTATCCTCGCGCAGCGCGACGCCCGATTCTTCGCCCTCGACCGCAGCGATCTGATCGACAAGGCCGTGGATGACTTCGAGGATCGGGTCCAGCGCATCTTCATTGCCCGACAGGATCATCCAGCTGGCGAGGGCGCCGGCGCCGGATTTGTCGAAGGCGTCGAAGGCGAGATCGACGACCTGGCGTGGCTTGTCCTCGGTCGGGGCCTGGCCGTCGGCGCGCGCCTCCTGAATCAGGCGGACGATGCGGGCGCAGACCGTCTCGGCCAGGCTGCGGGCGAGGGCGCGCTGAAGCCCCGCCGCCGAACCGAAATGGTGGAGGAGGTTGGCATGCGTGCGCCCGATCCGCGCGGCGACGGCCTTGAGCGTGACGGCTTGCGGCCCCGCCTCGATCAGGATCGCGCGCGCCGCTTCCAGCGCGGCATCGCGTGATTCTTCGGGGCTGAGCCGACGGCGTTCGGAGATGGGTGTTATTGACATTTGTGTAAGTAAGCGATAAGTCTGTTCCCGACTGCCTTGGAGCAAAACCATGTCGAACGCAAAGACTCCCGCTGATCTGACCATCACCCCGCGTGACCGCCGGTTCGGGCGCGGACAGCGGCAGGACCGCCTGTGGCTCAACGGCGATGTCGCCGCGACCGCATTCTACAACGCGCTGTCGGTGACGTTTCCGAAGGGTGAAGCCTATTTCATCGAGAGCGTGAAGGCGTTCCGCGACGGCGTGGACGAGAAGCTGGCGCGCGAGATCAAGGCGTTCACCGTCCAGGAAGTGGTCCACAGCCGCGAGCATGTCGCGTTCAACAAGCGCGTGCTGGATCATGGCTATGACATCACCCGGCTGGAATCGCGCGTCGATCAGGTGCTGGCGATCGCGCGGTCGCGGCCCAAGATCGTCCAGCTCGCCGCGACCATGGCGCTGGAGCATTATACCGCGATCCTCGCTGCCGAGTTGATCAAGAACCCGAAGCATCTGGAAGGGGCCGATCAGGCGAATGGCGACCTGTGGCGCTGGCACGCGCTGGAGGAGATCGAGCATAAGGGCGTCGCCTATGACACCTATCTCCATGCGACGCACGGCATGAGCCGGTGGAAGCGGTGGAAGATCAAGTCGCTGACGATGCTGCTGATCACCTTCACCTTCTGGAAGCATCGGATCGAGGGGACGCTGGACCTGATGGCGCAGGATGGCGTCAGCGGCTGGCGCGCCAAGGCGATGGTGGCGAAGTATCTGCTGGTTTCGCCGGGGCTGGTCACGCGGATGATCCCGGCTTGGATGAGCTACTTCCTGCCCGGTTTTCACCCGTGGAATCATGACGATCGCGCGCTGATCCAGAAGGCGGAAAGCGACTATGAAGCGGCGATTCTCCCTCAGGGAACCGCCGCCGCCTGACCGCGTTTTGAATTACTGAACGGAAAATATCAGAAATTATCCGTTGCGGGGTTGAAACCTCTTTTCCCGCTCCCCAATTGCTGCGGTGCAATAAGGGGAAAGACGACTATGCGTGTCCTGGCAGGCTTTGTGGCACTGGCGGCTTTGAGTGCTTGTGGTGGCGGACAGCCGCCCGCCGCGCCGCCGCCGCCCGAAGTGATGGTCGCAACGCCGCTCCAGCGCGAAGTGGTCGACTGGGACGATTACACCGGCCGCTTCGTCGCGCCCGAGGACGTCGAGCTGCGTGCGCGGGTCAACGGTGTCATCACCGCAGTCCATTTCCGCGACGGGCAGGATGTCCGGAAGGGCCAGGCGCTGTTCACGATCGACCCGCGCCCGTATCGCGCCCAGCTGATGCAGGCGCAGGCGCAGATTGCGCGGGCACAGGCCGCACTCAACAATGCCCGTCAGGTCACCGCCCGCAGCCGTGCGCTGGCGAGCGCGCAGGCAGTCAGCGCCGAGGAGCTGGAGGCGAACGTGGCTGCCGAGCGCAGCGCCGCCGCCGATCTGGCCGCCGGCCGCGCATCGGCGTCGCAGGCGATGCTGAACCTTGGCTTCACCACCGTCCGCGCGCCGTTCAGCGGACGCATTTCCGATCGCAAGGTCAGCATCGGCGATTTCGTGGCGGAGGGGCAGACGGTGCTGACGCGCGTCGTGTCGCTGAACCCGATCTGGTTCGAGTTCGAGGGGGCGGAAGCCTTTTACCTCAAGAATTTGCGGCAGGATCAGCGCGGCGAGCGCGGCTCGTCGCGGACCACCGCGAACCCGGTGCAGATCCAGCTGGCGGATGAAGCCAGCTATCGCTGGAACGGCCAGATGGCGTTCCTCGACAATGCGGTGGACCCCAATTCGGGCACGATCCGCGCGCATGCGGTGGTTCCCAACCCGACCGGCTTCCTCACGCCGGGCATGTTCGGGCGTGCGCGCCTGCTCGGTTCGGGCAGCTATCGCGCGATGCTGGTGCCCGACGAAGCGATCGTCACCGACCAGACCCGCCGCCTCGTCTATGTGCTGAGCAAGGAAAACAAGGCGACGCCGCGTGTGGTCGAGGTGGGCGCGAAGGCCGAAGGGCTGCGTATCGTCCGCGACGGGCTTGCCCCGACCGACCGGGTGATCCTGACCGGCATCGGCCGGCTTCAGCCCGGTGCGACGGTCACGCCCAAGGCGGGCAAGATCACGCCCGACGCGACCAAGCAGGCAGCCCCCACGCGTCCCATCGATCCGCCGGCTTCGGGCCAGGCAACCGTCCAGTAAGGGGCGCGTTCCATGAAATTCCCGCATTTCTTCATCGACCGGCCGATCTTTGCGGCGGTCCTCTCGATCCTGATCGTGATCGTGGGGGCCGTCGCCTACCCATCGCTCCCGATCGCGCAATATCCCAATATCGCGCCGCCCACCGTGGTGGTGACCGCCAACTATCCCGGCGCGAATGCCGAGACGGTGGCGGAAACGGTCGCCGCCCCGATCGAACAGGCGATCAACGGCGTCGACAACATGCTCTACATGACGTCGTCCTCGACCGGGAACGGCCAGACGCAGATCACCATCGCGTTCAAGCAGGGCACGAATGTCGATCAGGCCCAGGTGCTGGTCCAGAACAAGGTCGCGACCGCCGAGCCGCGCCTGCCCGAGGACGTCCGCCGCATCGGCGTGACGGTGAACAAGAGCTCGCCCGACTTCCTGATGGTCGCGTTCTTCACCTCACCCGACAAGAGCCTGGATATCCAGTATATCTCCAACTACGTCACGCTGCAGGTTCAGGACCGCATCGCGCGCATCCCGGGCGTCGGTCAGGCGCAGGCGTTTGGCGGGCGCGACTATAACATGCGCGTGTGGATCGATCCGGGCCTTGCCGCCGCGCGCGACATGACCGTGGACGAGGTGGTCAACGCGATCCGTGGGCAGAACGTTCAGGTCGCTGCCGGCACCGTCGGCGCACCGCCCTATGGCAATGCCAGCCCGGCGTTCGAGCTGGGCGTGCAGACCAAGGGCCGTCTGACCACCCCCGACGAGTTCGGCGCGATCGTCATCAAGCGCGACACCACCGGCCGCCTGACCCATTTGCGCGAGGTCGCACGGGTCGAGCTGGGCGCGCAGGACTACAACTTTAACGGCTACCTCAACGACAAGCGCGCGGTCGGCATGGGCATCTTCCAGCTGCCCGGTTCCAACGCGCTGGCGACCGCCGATGCGGTGAAGGCAGAGCTGGACAGCCTGGCCAAGGACTTCCCCCCGGGGATGACCTATTCGATCGACTATAACCCGACCGAATACATCGCCGAGTCGATCACCGCGGTCGAACATACGCTGATCGAGGCGCTGGTGCTCGTCGTGCTCGTCGTCCTGATCTTCCTGCAGAGCTGGCGCGCGGCGGTGGTGCCGATCGTGGCGATCCCGATTTCGCTGATCGGCGCGTTCGCGGTGCTGCTGGCGTTTGGTTATTCGCTCAACACGCTGTCGCTGTTCGGCCTGGTCCTGGCCATCGGTATCGTCGTCGATGACGCGATCGTCGTGGTCGAGAATGTCGAGCGCCTGATGGAAGAGGAGGGGCTGTCCCCCAAGGACGCCGCGCACAAGACGATGGACGAAGTGTCGGGCGCGATCATCGCGATCAGCCTGGTGCTGGTCGGCGTGTTTGTGCCGACGATGTTCATTCCGGGCATTTCGGGCGCCTTCTACCAGCAGTTCGCGATCACCATCGCATCGGCCACGCTGATCTCTGCGTTTGTCTCGTTGACGCTGTCGCCGGCGCTGTGCGCGCTGGTGCTCAAGCACAAGGGACATGACAGCGAGCCGGCGCCGGGCTGGCGCGGGCTGCCGGCGCGGGCCGGGGCGGCGTTCAACCGCGGCTTCAACCGGCTGTCGGAGAATTACGGCAAGCTGACCGCGAAGCTGGTGCGGATGCTGATGGTCGTCGGCGTGGTCTATGTCGCGCTGATCCTGGTGGCCGGCTGGCGCTTCACCTCGACCCCGTCGGGCTTCATTCCGCCGCAGGATCAGGGTTATCTGATCGGCGCGGTGCAGCTGCCGCCGGGCTCGTCGCTCAACCGGACCGATGGTGTTGTGCAGGAGGCGATCGTCGCCGCCCGCAAGCTGCCGGGCGTCAAATATGTTGTTGGCTTTGCTGGCCTTGACGGTGCGAGCTTCTCGACGGCGTCCAATGCTGGCGTGCTCTTCATCGGGCTCGCGCCGCATGCCGACCGTGACGAGAGCGCGGACGATATCCAGAAGGCGCTCTATGGCGCGCTCGCTCCGATCAAGGGCGGCGACATCCTCGTCATCGCGCCGCCTTCGGTTCCGGGCATCGGCACCGGCGGCGGGTTCAAGATGATGATCCAGGACCGTGAGGGGCTGGGCTATCAGGCGCTGGCGCAATCCGCCTTTGGCATGATGATGGGCGCGAACCAGCAGGAGAGCGTCACGAACGCCTTCACCCTGTTCAACACCGGCACGCCGCGGCTGACCGCGGATGTCGATCGCGAACGGGCGGAGCGGATGGGCGTGCCGGTGTCCAACGTCTTCTCGACTCTGGGTGCCTATCTTGGCTCGTCCTATGTCAACGACTTCAACTATCTGGGCCGGACGTTCCGCGTGACGGCGCAGGCCGACGCACCCTATCGCGACGACGCCACCGACATTCAGGGTCTCAAGACCCGGTCGGCGTCGGGCGAGATGGTGCCGATGAGTTCGGTGATGACGTTGAAGAACGACAGCGGACCGTATCGCGTGGTGCGCCACAACCTCTATCCGGCGGCCGAACTGCAGGGTGATTCCAAGCCCGGCTATTCGACCGGCCAGACGCTCGATTCGATGGAGGCACTCGCGGCACAGACGCTGCCGCAGGGCATGAGCTTCGAATGGACCGAACTGGCGCTGGAGCAGAAATCTGCGGGCAATACCGGCGTGATCGCCTTTGCGCTGGCGGTGGTGTTCGTCTTCCTGCTGCTCGCCGCGCTCTATGAGAGCCTGGTGCTGCCGCTGGCGGTGATCCTGATCGTGCCGATGTGCCTGCTCGCCGCGATCCTTGGGGTCAACGTGATGGGGATGGACAACAACATCCTGACGCAAATCGGTCTGGTGGTGCTGATCGGGCTGGCGGCGAAGAACGCGATCCTGATCGTCGAATTCGCCCGGCAGAACGAGGATCACGGCATGGACATGTTCGAGGCGGCCAAGCATGCGGCGGCCCAGCGTATGCGGCCGATCGTGATGACGTCGATTGCCTTCATCCTCGGCGTGCTGCCGCTGGTGATCGCGAGCGGGGCGGCAGCGGAGCTGCGCCAGGCGCTGGGTGTCGCGGTGTTCTTTGGCATGATCGGCGTGACGATCTTCGGCCTGATCTTCACCCCGGCTTTCTATGTCATCAGTCGCAAGTTCGGCATCTGGGCGAGCGCACAGCGCGCACGCTTTGGCCGCAAACCCCATGACCCCGTGACGGAGCCCGCAGCATGAAGCGCCTTTTCATCGTAAGCGCGAGCGCGGCGTTGCTGGCGGGCTGTTCGGTCGGCCCGACCTACCAGCGGCCGGAAACCCCGCCCACAGCGGCGGCCGCGTTCGTCGACCCCGGCATGACCAAGGTGTCGCCGGGTGCAGTCGAGGGCGAATGGTGGCGGCTGTTCAAGGATCCGGCGCTCGACCGGCTCGTGGTCGAGGCGCTGACCTACAACACCGACATCCGTCAGGCGTCGGCGAACCTGAAGCGTGCGCGCGCGATCCTGTCGGAATCGCGCGGGGCACGGTTGCCGGGGACCAGCGTGAGTTCGGGCTATACCCGCTCGCGCACCGGGGCGGAGAGTGCGCAGGGCGCGCTGCCCGCTGGCGTGGACGGGGTCGAGGGCGACTTTTTCCGGGTCGGACTGGACGCATCCTATGAGGTCGACCTGTTCGGCCGGGTGAGCCGCTCGATCGAGGCGTCGCGCGCGGATGTCGATGCGGCGCAGGCGGCGCTCGACGGTGCGCGCGTGGCGATCGCGGCGGAGACGGCGCGGACCTATGCCGCGGCGTGCGGCTTTGCCGCACAGGCTGCGGTGGCGCGCGAGACGGTCCAGCTGCAGAGCCGCACACTCGACCTGACCCAGCGGCTGGTCGATGCCGGGCGTGGCACGATTCGCGATGTCGATCAGGCACGCGTGCTGGCCGAGAATGCCCGCGCACAGGTGCCGGCGTTCGAGGCGGAGCGGCGCGCGGCGCTGTATGCGCTGGCGACGCTGACCGGCAAGCCGCCGGCGGAGCTGGACGGGCAGGCCGATGCCTGCGCGACCCCGCCGGGCGTGTCGGCGCTGATCCCGGTCGGCGACGGCCAGGCCCTGCTCGCCCGTCGCCCCGATGTGCGTCAGGCGGAGCGTCAGCTGGCGGCGGATACCGCGCGGGTCGGGGTGGCGACTGCTGCGCTCTACCCGTCGATCACGCTGGGCGGATCGGTGTCGCTGGGCGCGCAGAATATCGAGGATCTGGGCAAGAGCTCGTCGTTCAACTTCTCGCTCGGGCCGTTGCTCAGCTGGAATTTCCCGAACCTGACCGCGGCGCGTTCGCGCGTGCGTCAGGCCGAGGCGGGGGCGGAGGGTTCGCTCGCCGCGTTTGACGGCACGGTGCTGACCGCACTGCGCGAAGTCGAGCAGGCGCTGGCGCGCTATTCGGGCGAGATCGAGCGCAATGTCGCGCTGCGTCGCGCCGATGCGTCGGCCACCAACGCCGCGCGGATCGCGATTCTGCGCTTCGAGGCGGGGCGCGACAGCCTGCTCCAGCGGATCGACGCCGAGCGTGAGCGGGCAGGGGCGCGTGCTGCGCTCGCCCAGTCGAATGCGGCGCTGGCGGAGGCGCAGGTGGCGCTGTTCAAGGCGCTGGGCGGCGGCTGGGAAACCGCGCCGGATACGGTGCGGCGCGAGGCTGCTGCCACCAACTGAGGTCCAGAGTTTCGGGCGGGGTCGTGTTGCGTAACTGGCTCCGTCCGATCATTTCACGTGAGTGCCGTTCTCAAGCCCCTCCCCTTCAGGGGAGGGGTTGGGGTGGGGCCTGTCCTCTGGGCGATCAGCCCGAACCAGGCTCCCATTGCGACCCGCATGGACCGATGGCACCATGCACTAATGGCTATGCGGCGGCGTGACTTTTGGGATTATGCTGAAGAGCGCTGGCCGTTGCTCCAGAACCTGATGGCCTGCCACTTTAACCAAGATTTCGATGTTCTTTTCGGGTCGCTGGAGGGGGCAATCAAGGCCGCCACGACCGGTGGCTCGGTGGAGCATCGGAAAGCGATCATTCGAGAATGGCGCGACTGGAATGTGTCGGAGGGCGCTAAGGACGACATCAGGCCATTCTTCCGTGCCGGCTTCGGAGTGGCCGTGCGTTTGCGGAAGCCAATCGATGGGCGCAACTTCGTGAACCGAGTTTATGACGCACTTGTAGCGGCAGTTCGCGCCGAAGTCGGGAAAGCGTGGCAGTGACCGCTCGCCCCGGAGTTTGAAACGTCCGTTGAGACCACCTTGGCCGTCAGGTGCTTGCATGGAATGCAATCTCGGTGAGACTTAGACGCCCCACCCCAACCCCTCCCCTAAAGGGGAGGGGCTTTTAGAGCCTTAGGCCGCCATTCGGTCGCAGGGATCGGTGCAGTCCGAGTCCGACAGCCGCTGTTCGAACTCCACCGTCACATCCTCGCCGCCGCGACCCAGCGAGTGGCGGGGAATCGTGCGGCCGGTCGGGCGGAAGCCGAGCTTGCGCAGGACGCGGCCCGATGCCGGATTGTCGGCGAAGTGGCTGGCGGTGAGCGTGGGGACGCGGAGCGTGCGGGCGATGTCGATCACCGCGCGGCCGGCCTCGGTCGCATAGCCGCGACCCCATGCCTGCGGCGCGATCCAGTAGCCGAGTTCGACGCCGCCGGTTTCGACGCGGTCGAGCCCGATGCAGCCGACGATGGGGCTGGTGGCGTCCTCACGCGCGCAGATCAGGAAGACGGGCAGGGCGGTCGCCTTGCGCTCGGTCAGCAGGAACGCCTGGGCGTCGCCCAGACTATAGGGCCATGGCGCACGGCTGAGGTTACGCACCACCTCGTGATGTCCGATCGCGCGCGCGAGTTCGGGCGCATCCTCGATCCAGCCGGGCCGCAGCATCAGTCTTTGCGTTCTTGCGAACATCGACACTCTCCTCGCATCGCGCCGTGGCCCGTTTCGATGACGGGACCGCGACGACTTCGGGTGGAGGGAGCAAAGAAAAAGGGAGACCGGGGTGACCCGTCTCCCTTTTGCGGTCTCCTGTTGGAGACCCGGGTCACCCTGGCGGGCAACCCGAACGGTGCCCAGCTTATTCGGCCGCAGCCGCAATCATTTCTACCGAGCAGAATTTGCGACCGAGCTTGCCGTCGTGGAATCGCACGCGGCCGTCGGTAAGCGCGAACAGGGTGTGGTCCTTGCCGATGCCGACATTGACGCCCGGATAGAACTTCGTGCCGCGCTGACGGACAAGGATGTTGCCGGCAATGGCGACTTCGCCACCGAACTTCTTCACGCCAAGACGCTTGGAATGCGAATCGCGACCGTTGCGCGAAGAGCCGCCTGCTTTCTTATGTGCCATCTCGCGTTACTCCTTACGCTTCCGCGGCCGCCGGGGCATCGCCCTCGGTCGCCTTGGCCTTCGCGGCCTTCTTCTTGGTCTCCTGCGCACCGATGGCGGTGATCTTCAGGATCGTGTGGTTCTGGCGATGGCCGTTCTTGCGGCGATAGTTATGCCGACGGCGCTTCTTGAAGATAACGATCTTCTCGCCCTTTTGCTGGGCGACGATCTCGGCCGAAACGGTCAGCCCGTCGGTCGACTTCAGATCAGAACCTTCGCCAGCGAGCAGCACGTCACCAAGGGTGATCGTCGAGCCGGCTTCACCGTCGAGCTTCTCGACGACGATCTTGTCTCCTGCGGCAACGCGATACTGCTTGCCGCCCGTGCGCACGATAGCGAACATGGGCCTCTTCTCAATTTCAAAAGCATGTGCCCGCGCAGGACAAGCCCGGCGGGAGGAACGGCGCGGTTATGGGATTCGCTGGGGGAAGTCAACCGTTATGCGCCGTTTTCGGGTGGTGCGGCGCGCAGTCAGTGCGGCTGACTTATGCAGGAGAGCGGGGAGTCTCCATTCTTGTCACCCCGGACTTGTTCCGGGGTCCACTCTGCCTCCACTCCGACCCTTCTGCCTCTTGTCCGGGGATTGTCTCCCGGTGGACCCCGGAACAAGTTCGGGGTGACGAGCAGCTTGTGGAAATCGAAATGACAAATGGCGGACGGCAAACTTAGTGCCGGTGCTCGCGCTTGAGCTGATATCGACCGTCACTCAATTCATCGAACAGACCGCTGATCGCCGGATGCTCGACCGGCTCGTCGCTGTCGTCGGGCACCAGGTTCTGCTGGCTGACATAGGCGACATAGCTCGATTCGGAATTTTCGGCGAGCAGGTGGTAAAAGGGCTGGTCCTTGCGCGGGCGGACATCCTCCGGGATCGCGTCATACCATTCGTCGGTATTGGCGAAGACCGGGTCGATATCGAAAATCACCCCGCGGAAATCGAACAGACGGTGCCGGACCACTTCGCCCAGATTGAAGCGCGCATGCGCGACAGGAGGGACGGGGACGCCGGCAGTCGCCAGATCGAGCGGGTCGGAGGCGCGAGTCATGACTGTAATCTAGTGCGCTTTCGCGTCCGCACAAGAAGAGTGCGGCAAGGTGCTTGCAACCCCGCGAACCTTGGTCTAGAGGCGCCCGCTCGACCGGACGGAGCGGCATGCACATGCCCTGCGGACCCCTCGCGGAGAGGTGGCAGAGTGGTCGATCGCGCCGCACTCGAAATGCGGTTTACGGGGAACCGTAACGTGGGTTCGAATCCCACCCTCTCCGCCACTTATTTCTTTAAACTGTTGTTATATTGGGGAAATTTCGGGCGAACCGATTGTGGCCCCACTTTCGGTCCCATTTGCAACTTGGCGTTAAGCCCAAGTTAGGCGATGTGTCTGGCGTAGCCAGCTCATGGGCCGGTTGCCGACCGCCCGGTTTTCTGAGGGAAAATCCAATAGCTGCCGTTCCAGCAAATTGGCTGTGACTGGCATGATCGATTGGACCAATCCTGTGGGTGCCAGCACGAAGCGGGCATGGGCCAGCGCGATAAAAAGCGTCCCGTAGACGCATTGGTCTCGAAAGATCCAGTTGGCAGCCTTGGCGCGCGCTACATGCCGCTAGGACATTTCCGCGCCTCGCTCCACTCGAACGCCCGGAGCATGCCGATCCCGGCCCGCAGATTGTTGCGCTCCTCTGCGCTGAGGCTCGACGACGCGCGCGCAATGGCAGCCGGCTGGTTCTGCATCACCTTGTCGAACTCGGCATTGACCTCGGCATCGGTCGGCTTTGGCATCCAGCACTGCGGGTGACCGCCACAGGCGATGTCGCAGGTGTCGGACACCGGTTTGCGGGCATATTCCTGGCAGGTACAGGAGCAGCCCGACCCGCCAGCCGCTTTGTTATATTGCTCGGTCGTGATGCAGGCACGGGGCGGCGGCGGGGCCATCAGGGCCATCATCTTCGCTGTCGCTGGCCGCGGCCCGGGAGCCGCCGGCGTGTCGCTGGGCGACAAAGGCGGTGGCGGGGGAAGGCTGAACAACTTCACCGCCTCCCCATCACTGACGCTATCCTGTGCCAGCGCGCCGCCCGTCAGGACGAGCGCGGCGATGGCGGCCCACAGGCCCTTCCGCATCCGCATCACTCCTCGTCCATCTCGAACGTGGCGGGGCGGCCGGCCGCGATCCAGCGGCACATTTCCATCGTAAACACGAGTCGATCCAGGCCCTTCAGCATCGTTTCCACCTGCGCGATCATGGCCGGCTCGGTCGCGCCATAGGTCAGGGCGACAACCCTGATGAACAAGGGTTCGTCGGTCGGCTGGACGCTGCATGTCGCTGAGGCGGCGCCAGCGGCCGGTGCGGCACGGGCGGGTGCGCGGACGAGGCCGTCGGGAGAGGTTTCCAGAATGTCGGAGCGCTGCTCGTGCGGCAGCTGAATCTGAGCGACCAGATCCTGATCGATCTCGGCCTGTTCGAGCCGACGGGAAAGATCGACCTCATAGTCGCCTGGCCCGATCATGAACTGTTGCGGCGACGCGAACGCCGCCTCGATCGTACCGACGCTGACGATCGGATCGCGGCATACGGCTTCGTCGCCATCGGGGTTGTCCTCGTAGAGTTCGCCCGAAACCGATCCGATCACGAATCCGGCCTCGTTGGCCGAGATCGTGACCTTGGCGTTGGTACGAAGCGTGTCGACGACGATACAATCGCCCGCTGCGCTCGTTTCACCTTCCGTCAGCGACGAGACCTCACCCGTCTCGCCTCCGGTGCCATCAAACCACTTGAATTCGAGCCGTGCGGGAAACGTCCCCGTCTGCCCTTCTGCCAGCCGCTTCATATGGATCGTAATCGTACCGCCTTCCGCCCGGCCGGCAGCCACGCGCGACAACGTCGCCGTTGCCGAAGCGCCATCGCCCCCGCGCTCGTTCAGCACCGTCCCGATCGACTTGACCGATTCGTTGGAAAACGAACCCTGAAGATAATAGAGCATTGCAGCATTGGACGTCGCTTCCAGCTCACGCGACGCCTTGCGCGCGTCCCCATAGGTCACCGTGAAGGTTTGCTCGTCACCGCATGTGAAAATCGCGCGGTCCGAAGGTGAGCAGTCAGCGGGTGGCTGCCGTTCCG
Source organism: uncultured Alphaproteobacteria bacterium (assembly GCA_942493255.1). Lineage (GTDB taxonomy): Bacteria > Pseudomonadota > Alphaproteobacteria > Sphingomonadales > Sphingomonadaceae > Sphingomonas. The sequence goes on from OW818683.1 coordinate 1,631,483, forward strand.
TAACGGGCGGCGTCCCCATTGCTGGCTCAGCTATGCCGCCGGGGTCCTTCACTCGCTTTCGCACCCGCCGCGGCTGGCCGCTATTCACCGTTGGACTGGCCTTCACCGTCGCACTCACCGTGGGGCGCACAAATTCGACCTTAACCGCAACCGGCTGATCAGGATTGCTGATTTCCGGGATGTTGGTCAAAACGACCGTCTGGTACCCTTGCAGACCGCCAGCTACATTCGGCTGCAGAGGCAGGTAATAGGCCGACCATGTGGTGACGCATCCCGAGCCGTCGGGCTTCTTCACGGCAAATCCGTTCGCTAGCACCTGACCGCGGGTGCCGACTTCGAACTGCGAACACGCCGTCCCCTTCTGGCTGATCGCGATGTTGAAAATTGACGGTGGCTCCTGTCCGGAGGTCAATCCCGGACGAGTCCGTGCCGGGCCTTGCGCAACATCGACCGTGGCTGGTGTGCCCGCCGCGCCCGTGCTGGGCAGCTTCACCCGGAAACACCGGCTGGCGAACTGGCGAACCAGGACCTCGACCGAGGCAGCGGGCTGCGTCGTCAGATCGACCTGTTTGCACCCCTCGCTCCAGAGCAGCTTGTCATAGGTCGCCGCCTCAAGCTTGCCCTTTCGGCTCTTGGCCACAAGATCCGGGAAATCGGCGAGTTCGGTGATCATTTCCGGCAACACGTCGCGTATGCCACGGCGCCAGATCTTCCGCCCGCTCACTTCGCCCTTTCGCAGAACGCCGTCGACCCAAGGCAGCCAGCGGCGATCGCTGGCGCCCGGCATCACCATTGGAGCAGCAGATGGCTGGCGCGCGGTCATGAAGTCGCGGGCAATCCGCACCCCGCCGGGGCGCCCCCGCAAGACATATCGCCAGAAGCTGCCCGTCATGTAGCCTGCCATGACCACATGTGCGCCCTTATCCTTGGGATCTGCGGGGTATCCGGGATGATTCTTGGGGTAATATTCCGCGAAATTGTCGTGGTTCAGCGGATGATCGTAATAACGCAATCCCAAGAAGAATGGAAACTGTTCGGATCCGTTTGGTTCCTCAGCGCGTCGATTGGCAATGTCTTCTCGCCTGAATCCACGGTAGTTTTCCATGAATCCATAGCCAAAACCATTTGCCTGCCCTTCACCGATCCACCAAGGCGTGAACTGATTCTTTCCATTGGCGGCACGGGTCTGCTGCTGATGAACGAATTCATGCGAGATCAGAAGCTTGGCATTCCATTCCTGAAGCCGATCTTCGAAGAGCTTGATGCTGTACTGGGCTGTGTCACACCAGCCCAGCCGCTCCTTTCCACGAACTTGGTCGAACATCACCCCCAGGCTGCGCCCGGCGGTTCCACGATCCGCGCAGATGGCGAGCGCCTTGTCCTTCAGCGCACCCTGCCTCATCGGGTCAAGGGGCGCGGGCCAGCCGGACGCGGCCGCCGTGCTGTTCCACGGCTTGGGGCGACGGATGAGAAACAGCGTTGGTTTACCGCCGATCGTGGTGTCGACCGGCGGATACTCACCCCATTTCGCCCGGTGAATCTCGTAGATTTCGTTCGATTGCTTCCGGATAGTGTCGGGAACCGGGATTTCATCCATCGTGTTCAGATCGATCCCGACCACCTCAAGCTTGTATTGGGCATCCTGCGCCGCAACCGGAAGCGCTACCGCCGCACTAGCCAGCGCGAGCATCGCGGCCCGCTGCCTTCGGCCAACAGTGCGACGGGAATACAATGGGAAGGCGAGAGGACGTGGACGGGTCATCGGGTTTCGATCCTTGTCCAGGAAAGTCGGTATCCAAAGTCGGCGCGGGCGTTGGTCATCAGCCCCTGCTTGCGCGAGCCGGCCACGGGAGGGCCGTTGAGAACCAAAATTGCCGGGTCGCTCTCATCTGGTGAAAGGGACAGCGCGAGCACCAGCGTGTGGCCGACCACGCGCGCTTCCTGCGTGCCGTTGGCGCCAATCCATTCACACGGCTCGGCCAGCGGGTCTTCGCAGATCGCACGGCCGGCGATCCAGCTGACCGTCGCGGTCGGCTGCCCTTTCGAATGGATCACCTGCATGCGGATCAGATCAGCGCCGCCGCGCGTGCGGATGCGCGGGTCCTCGCGGCTGAGCTGATAGTTGCCATGCCAAGGCCCGATGGGCAGGTGCGGCCCTCCCTGCGCCACTGCCGGGCCGACGGCTGCGGCAAGAACCGCGAACACGGCAAGGCGGCGCGGGGCACGGATCATGGCTTGGAACTTGCCTTGGGCATGCTGTAGTTCATCTGGATCGGCAGCGGCGGTTTGCCGTCGTCGATCACCACGACGCCCAGATTGCGGCCATCCGCCGCCGTGCCGACGATGCTGTGTTCGGTCGTGTCCCGTACCTTGCGGACGTTCGGCTCGCCGACGGTGAACCCAGCGCGCTCCATCGACGCGCGGTGAAAGGCAAGCGCACCCTCGACGGTGGCGTCCGGCACCATGTAGAGCAAAGAGCCGCTGGTGCGCAGCGGATTCATGCCGGAAATCAGGGTGCCAAAGACGCCGCCCTCCATCGTTTCGACGAAATCGGGCAGCTTTTCGCGCGGAATGGGGCGGCCTGCGACCTCGCTTTTCACCACATCCGCGACCCCCTTGGTCGCCGCCTCGACCGGGCCGGGCGTCGCCGTTTCGGGCGCGGCGCCGCACCCCGCCAGCATCGCCGCGGCCATGATTGCGACCGTGCGCAGAGCTGAGCGGCTCATTTGGTGGCCCTCGAATGAGTCAGGGTCAGCGATGCCTTTCCGGCATCGTCGATCATGACCATCACCATCAGCGAGCGGCTCTTGTCCTCACTCTCGCCCAGGATCTGCACCAGCCGATCGGACATATTCTCCATCCCGATCTTGAGGCCATGCTTCGCCATCGACGCGCGATAAAATGCGACCAGGGCTTCTGGCTTCTGGTCCGTTTCCAGCGAGAGGCTGCCCCCCGCCTTGCCGTCATCTTTGACGCGCATGTTATGGATCGCCTTGGCGCCGGTCGGCACCTCGACGAAATCGGGCAGGTCAGCGGTCGAAGCGCCGATACCGGTCGCGCCGCCGAGAACGGCGCCCGCCGCATCGGCCGCAACGTCCGCCGCTGTCGTATCGGCGGGTGCCTTGTCCGCCGGCGCGCCGCCGCAGGACGCGAGCAACAACAACGCTGTTGCCGCAGGAATGCGATAGCTCATGTCACTTCCCCTGAATTGATGGATGCCGTCAGCGCGGGTCGATGGCGGCATCGACCGCCTTGTCGACGCCCTCGTCGACCACCGCGCCAGCGCGGTCCTCGGCCTGGCCCAGCGCGCGGTCGGCGAGCCGCTTGAACAAGCCGGGCACTTTCACCGGCTTCTTCTTCGCCGCTGCCGGGGCCGGCGCTGCTGCGGGCCGAGCGGTCGTCCCAGCCGCCGCACTGCTCGCCACCGCCCCGCGCCGGGTCAGATTGCCGTTCCACGTCGCATTGGGGGCTTCGTCGCAATAGCCCCACACCCCCTCGAACGCGTCCATCGCGGCGTTGAAGGTGAACGTCATGCGGCCATAATGGTTGGTGCCGCCCCGACTGGTGGGACAGGCCTGCGCGCTCTTCGGCTGCATCCAGTAGCCCTCGATCGTCATCCCGTTGCGGGTGCCCTCGATCCGGCCCTTTTCATGCGTATAATCGGCGCGAAAGCTGGCGGCCCCCCATTCGGTGATGGTCAGATCACCCCAGTCGATCGTCGAATAGACGTTGCCGAGCGCGCTGGGTCCGGCGGGGGTGGCGGCGGGCTTGGCCGCCGGCTGGCCCGGGGTGCCAGTACCAGCCACAGCAGCCCGGCCGGTCAACTTCCCGGTCCAGGTATGATAAGCGTGATCATCCGGGTTGGGTACGGCATCGCACGTACTGCGATAGCCGCTGAAGCTCTTGCGATCCGCGCTGAAGGTCAGCAGCAACTGACCGTAGATGCGCGTGCCGTTGCGCTCATTCTCGCAAAAATTCTGGAGGTCAGCATTGGTCTGTGCCTCGTACCAATACCCACGGAACACATTGCCGCTGAACTGGCCTTCGACCTTGCCGCTGGTCACCCCATAGGTGCCCGTCCGCATGATCTTCTCCAGTTCGGCATAGCTCTGCGTCGCTGTGTAGGAACCCGTCACGGTGCCCGATGTGGCGCTGAGCACGAGCCGGGGGTTGATCGCTTCGAACACCGATGTGGCATAGGCATAGCCGTCGGCCGCGCCGGGCGTGCTACCCTGCGCGGGCGGTGTGCCGACGCCCGGCGAAGGGGGTGTCCCCAGCGCGGTCCGTGGCGGCGCCTTACCCGCGCACAGCAGCTCGGCCAGGTAATTGTCGGGCGTTACGATATACGCGACCGAACTCGTGTAGGCCAGACCGCGACAAAACCGATCGGCCCGCTGCTTGATGCAGGTCGAACGTTCGACACCCGGCGTGTCACAAGCGACCATGCGCCCGGTCGATACCCTGGGACTGCAGATGAGGGCCGCACTGGGGCCGGCGCCGTCCTTGCAAATCGTTGGCGTGGTCACCGGCGCAGCACGGACCTGCGCGGTTGCCGGCGCTGGGCCGAATGCCAGTCCAGCCAGCGCGATTGATCCGGCCGCGGTCACCCAAGTTACGCTCTGCATTATCTGTGCTCCCTCACCCCGCGCCGAACAGCATCGCTGCACCGGCGCTCACGTAAGGAAGAACAGGATCGGTGCGCCGAACCGGACATCTCGAGAAAAAAAGGTTGCGAACCGGAAATGATTGAGGGGATGTAAGGGCAAGAAAGTGGCGTTGGGGGGCGTTGCGTGACGATTGACTGGACCAGCCTGTCCGCGCTCATTGATGAGACGCTGGACCTTCCCGAAAATCAGCGTGAGGCCCATTTGGCCAAGGCCACGGCGCACGATCCGATGCTCGCCGCGCAAGCACGCCATTTGATGGCCCAGATGACGCAGGCGCTGGACTTTCTGGAGCCGGCTCCGGCCATCGGGGCAAGCGCCACGGATCACGGCACATCCAGAGCGGGAGACCGTTATGGTGCCTGGCGCATCGATGGCGTGATCGGCAGCGGCGGCATGGGCGATGTCTATAGCGTCAGCCGTGTCGAGGGCGGCTTTCAACAGACCGGTGCGCTCAAGCTGATGCGGCGCGGACCCGACGTCGATCCGGAACGGCTGGCGACCGAGCGACAGGTGCTTGCAACGCTCGATCACCCCAATCTTGCCCGTATCCTCGACGGCGGCCTCGATGGCGCGGGCAATCCCTGGATGGTGATGGAGCGGATCGACGGTCCGCCGTGCGACATCTGGTGCGACACGCACAAGGCCGATCTCGCCCGTCGCATCGCGCTGGTGCTGGAGGCGATCGGTGCGGTGGCGAAGGCGCACCAGGCACTCATCCTGCACCGCGACCTTAAGCCATCAAATGTGCTGATCGATGTCGACGGCCGGGCGCGCGTGATCGACTTTGGCGTCGCGAAACGCATGGCGCTCCCGATACAGACGCAAAACCCGCTGCCGATTTCGGCGCCCTACGCGGCGCCCGAACTGCTGACCGGCGCTCCGGTCGGGCCGCCCTGCGACGTCTATGGTGCCGCCGCCCTGCTCTACGAACTGGCGACGCGTCGGCCCCCGGTCGAGCTGGACGGTCTGCCCTTCGTGCTTGGGATCGGCCGCGTTCTCGATACGCCGCCCAAGCCATTGTCGGCGCATCGCGGCGTCGACATCCTCGCCAGCGTGCCTGCGGCAATGGTGAGCGATCTGAGCGCCGTTCTGACCAAGGCGCTGCGCAAGGAGCCCGGCGCCCGGTATTCGACGCTCGACGCGCTGGCGGAAGATCTGCGCGCCGTGCTCGATGGTCGACCGGTTTCGGCGCGAATTGGGGAGCGGGGCTATCTCGTGCGTCGCCGGCTGTGGCTGTGGCGGTGGCCGATCGCCGCCGGCCTGGCGATCGCGGTCAGTTTGACGGGTGGCCTCGCCGCCACCTTGTGGCAGGCGCGCGAGGCGATTGCGGCACGCGATGCCGTGCTGGACGAGGAAGACCGCTCGCAAGCAGTCCGCGAATCGCTTTACGTCATGCTCGCCGAAAGCGCGGACATCGGCGGGAGCGACGCCAGCCGCCGCGACGTGCTCAACCGGGCGACCGCGCGGATCACGGAGCGGTTTGGCCGCTCGCCGGGCGAATACGCGCCGGTGCTGCACGCGCTGGGAGAGCTTAACTTCTACCTCGGCGACTATCAGGGTGCGGTTGCCGCGCTTCGCCCGATCGTCGCGGCCGGCGCGTCAGTCGGAGTCGATTCGCAGACCCTGGCCGCCGCGCGTTACGATCTTGCCCAGACGCTAGTCCGCACCGGCGAGATCGAAGAGGCGCGAACGCTGCTGACGCAGGCCCAGCGCTTCTGGAACGAACAGCCCGACAAGTGGCGATACCGCTTGATTGACAGCCGCAACCTCGAATCCATCACGATGCGTGCCAAGGATCCGGCAGGCGCTGCAGCATTGCTGCGCCAGGCAGCGGCGGACCATTTGGCGATGGGCGGTGGCAACACGCGGCTCGCCGGCGTGTTCCAGAATAATCTGGGCGTGACGCTCCAAGTTTCGGGCGACCTGCCCGGCGCGCGCGCGGCGTTGCAACAGGCGCGGACGATCTGGGCACAGACCGGGCTGACCGACACGCCCGACGCGCTGAATACCGCCAACAATCTGGCTGCGATCGAGGTGCTGCTGGGCAATCCCGCCGGCGCCGCGCCCCTGTTCGCCGATGCTGTGCGGCTGCGCGAGCGATTGTTCGGCCCGTCGGGTGGCACGGCGGCGTTGCTCAGCAATTATGGCAAGGTTCTGGTTCAACTGGGCCAGGCGGAGCGCGCGCTGCCGCTGCTGGTCCGGGCCGAGGCAATGGCTGAGCGGTTCGCGGGCAAAGGATCGATGCTGCACGTCGCGGCACTGGCGGGCGTTTCGGAAGCGCGTGTTGCGCTCGGCGATACCGCAGGGGCGTTGATCGCGGCGCGAGCGGCTGCGGCTGAGGCGGGCCCCGACCCGGCGCCGCCGCGCGCTATCGCCCATATTGCCCTTGCTCGCGCGCTCGCCGCGAATGACGACGCCGCCGGTGCCCGCAGCGCTATCGCCATTGCGCAGGGCGTTGTCACCACGATGGGCCTGCCCGCCGCCCGGCTGCAACAGGGGATCGACGATATCCGAAGTCGATACCGGCTATAACTGCGGCTGGGCCGCCCTATTCGTCCTGCATCAAGTCGAACAGCAGGGCCTTGGCCTTGGCCCACTCCCGCCGCACCGTTCGGTCAGTGATGCCGAGCAGGTTGGCGATCTCCAACTCAGAAAAGCCACCAAAGAAGCGATATTCGACGATTTCGGCGAGGCGCGGGTCGATGGTCGCCAGCCGGACGAGCGCTTCGTCGAGCGCGACCAAGCGCTCGTCCGATTCCCAAAAAACGGGAAGATCGTCCTCGATCGGCTGAATCAAGACACCACCGCCGCGCTTGGCGGCAAGCCGGGCATGGGCATGGTTGACCTGTACCTGCCGCATCGCCAGCGCTGCGGTACGCAGGAAGTGCCGCTCGTCCTCAAACTCTGGTGCGTTGCGAAGGCGCATGAAGGTCTCGCTAATGAGCGCGGTGGACCTCAACGTCTCGCTGGAACCGTAGCGCCAGCGGTGCTGCGCCGCGAGTTTGCGCAGTTCGCCATAGAATAGCGGGACAAGGCGATCTGCGGTTTGTCTGGTTGACATAGAATCTGCTGTATTCGGTAGGGCTTATCTTACAACACCACCAACCATACACGGCAAGACAACCGCATTGCCAGTCAAGCAATTCAAAAGGGGCGTATATGCCAGCCCTTCAGGCGTTGAAATTTCTAGCAGATTTCGCTGACGCGACGGCAGTCCTACCGGCGCGGCGGCGCAATTTTACCCGGCTATACAACCACATGCGTCCCAGCCGACGGCGGTGCTTTTATCTTGCCATCGTAATTTCGCTGCCCCCGACGGGAGGACCGACCATACCATTCTGAAGCTGAAAGCCGTGCCTAGCCAGCGGCCAGCCGACGCTCACAATCGGCTTTCACGAGGGCCTGAAGGTCCGCGACATGGTCGGCCAGCCAACGCAAATTCTTCGTCGCTGATCTTATAGTGGGGCGAGTAGCGCGCGTTCATAGGCCTGACGCAGAAGCTCGAAACAGCGGCGGCTAAACTTGTCCGCACGGGGCCAAGCGGCAATCAGTTCCGGCGCGATTTCCAACGCTGTACCGGAGGATCAACCAGGGAGCCTTCCCCAAGCAGATCGCGATCAGCGAGCGATGCGCAGGATGGTGAGAGTCTGTGGTGAATTCCTGGCTCGCGAACCCCGCACATTATGGGCGTTCGAAAGACGCGTGAAACAATCGAAGTCGCAATTCCAAAGCGATCGGCGCGTGTCTCAACGGCGCTTCTTAACGCTTAGCTGACTGATGATGCGTGGCGGCTTCGAGTCCCGCCGAGGCGGGCGCTCTATGGCTGAAACTGGGTGGGAAGCGGTCATTAGCGCTAGATCATTCGTAGTATGATTCTAACGTCCGGACCTCACCCGTTACGCCATTCACAATCAGTATTTGTGGGCCATCACCCCCCCCCTTCCGGCGAGAAACAGTCTACGATAACCGTCCAATTGTCCGGATCGACGCCTGCGTGATGTGCTTCGACAACCTGAAAGCACCAGCCCTTTAGATCCTGTGCCGCGATGTATTTGTCCGCCAGCAGCTTGGCCTGCTCAAGTGACACCTTTGGCTTCCGGCGTTTTATCATCCGGCCATTCTGAACACATCTGCAATGACCGCAATGGGGTCGTTTGCGGCCGGTCTGGGTTCGGGATCGCGTGATAAGCGTGGGAACCGGTGAAAATGGGGTGGTTAGCTGCCGCTCGCAAAGACCCAGACCGTTGCGGTATCTTTGTTTGGTTGAAGAACCACGTGGGTGTTCATCTCAGGCCAAGTGCCAGATACGCCCTCTCCGTTCACTGGGTAGCGATCAAGCCACCAGCCATCTGTACTCGCTTTCACAATCTGCGCCGCTGCGCCAGCACTAAGCTTTTCACCGGCGAGTTCCTCTGCAAAAACGCGAGCATCATCTTCAGGTGCGTCGAACCGGATGAGCAGGACAGGATCCTGGAATTGACGAAGCCTCAACCGGACTTTGGTAGCTGAGGCCGGAAGCCGCTGCCCCGACGAAAGAATTTGCACTTTCGACACGTCGGCTTGGCTCAGGATCCGCTCTTCGTCAGTTCCGAGGAGGGGGCCGCAGGAGGTTGCGCCCAGCGCTGCCGAGAGGATGAGAAAGCGCACTTGTTCAAGCTAAAGCTTTCAGTCCGTGTCCACAATTGGGGTCGGCACCTGAATGGGCGCTTTTCCGCAAGCGCCGCGATTTCCTGCCATTCAGGAAACGACCCCATTGCGGACATTGCCCAAGCATGAGACCATTTTTTGGCATGGCAGGCGACGATAAAGCCCGCTTTGACGAAGGGCGCGGAAGCTAGTGGAACACGACGCGGCGAATACCGGGCTAAGGCGCATTTTGGAGGGGGGGAAGCCCTCCGAGGTTTTTGCCGAACGTCTTGCCGAGAGCGAGGCGACCAAACTCCGCCTAACCTTTGAATTTATCGATGCTTTTCCGGGCGTGGACGGCGTGGCCTTCAATGTGATCTGCCACTTCCGGCGGCCCGGGATGGATGATGCGAGGTTCGACCAGATTATCGAGGGTCTCCTAAGCGAAGCGGGATATCTGAAGCAGGATTTGTAAACTACGCAGCCGCGCAGGCCTTTGGGTTCGGATGAACGGCAGGTTCCCACCCATGACGGGACGTCCGACGCCACCATAGCGCCCACCGAAAGCCGACCGGTCGCTGCCGACCCCAAAGTCGCCGACGGATGGTCAACCTGAAGCAACCAGGTTACCGTTCAATCTTGTTCATCGAGCACACGTTGTGGGCAAGAAGGTTCTTGCAGCTCGCAATTTAGTCGCGGCGGAAACGTGCTAGCGTTCCGGACCGGGGAGATCGCGCATGTAAGTTCCATACCTCACTCGCACTCTAATATAATCCTGAGCAGGAGAATGAGAATGTTATTTCACACGATGGTTGGATCGAATGACATCGAGCAGTCAAAGCGCTTCTACGACACCGTGCTCGGCACCCTCGGTGCAGGCGAAGGGGCGCGGAACATCGCTGATAGCGGACATACCCGTTTGATTTATAATAACGGCAACGGAACCAACTTTATCGTCAGCCAACCGATAAACGACGAACCGGCGAGCGTTGCCAACGGCAGCACCGTCGCCTTTTCCTGCGACTCGCCTGAGCAGGTGAAGCAGCTTCACGATACAGCTGTTGCCGCTGGCGGCACCTCGATCGAAGCCCCGCCCGGACCGCGCGAAACTGCCTCGTTGGGAAGGGTTGAGCTCGCCTATTTTCGAGATCCCGACGGCAACAAACTCTGTGGGATCCATTTCCCCAAGTAATCGCGAATATGGCAAGCCAACCTGAAGGCGCTGCCCGTCTCCATCGGGGATGGGCAGCAAAGGTGTAGCGATCAGCAGAGCAAACGGCACGCCGCATGTCCGCTTCCCACCCAGTTGTTGACATTCTACGCCCAGCGAAGCCTGCCTGAAAGCCGACGCGCGGCTTTGATCCGTTTATCGCCAGGATCGCAAATCCTGCAACCGGCCCGGTTCCAGACAGGCAGGCAGGACTCTGGCGGTCGACTAGGCGCTCCGCCGGATCGCTACCACCTTCGTCGCCTTCGGAGTGCCGCAATAGCTGCTCCACGCATCCATGAGCTTGCCCCGCTTCTCGAATAGATCGCCGCGCCGATAGGCAGCCTCGGCCTTGTTGGCGATGGTATGAGCAAGCGCGATCTCGCACACCTCGTGCGGGAAGCTGGTTGCCTCCGATGCCCAGTCCCGGAATGTCGAGCGAAAGCCGTGCACGGTGACATCGACCTTCATTCGACGTAGCAGCATCGCCATCGCCATTGAGGAGAGCGGTGTACCCGGCTTGGGGCCGGAAAAGACAAACCCCTCGGTGCCGAGTTCATTCATGGCCTCAACGATCTCAATCGCTCGTGGCGACAGTGGCACGCGGTGTTCGCGTCCTGCCTTCATACGCACGGCGGGGACCGTCCAGTAACTGTTCTCCATGTCGATCTCGCACCAGCGAGCGCCCAGCGCCTCGCCCGACCGCGCAGCCGTGAGGATGGTGAACTCCAAGGCGCGTGCGGCCGTTGCGCTGCGTCCCCGCAAATCCTCCATGAACGCAGGTGCTGCAGCGTAGGGCAGCGCGGCATGATGGCCGCGTGACAGCCGCTGGCGCTTGGGCAGTAGCTGGTCGAGGTGACCGCGCCAGAGCGCGGGGTTCTCGCCAGACCGATACCCTTTCGCCTTGGCAGCGCTCAGCACATTCTCGATTCGACCGCGAAGCCGCTCGGCGGTTTCCGGCGTGCGCTTCCACAGAGGCTCCAGCACCCCAAGCACCTCGCGCGTGCCAATCTCATCGATCGGGCGGTGTCGAAGCGGCGCGGCATATTTGGTCAGCGTCATCTTCCACTGCGCGGCATGCTTGGGATTGCGCCACGAAGGCGTCATCGCCTCGACATAGGCGTCGGCGAAGTCTCCGAAGTTGGGAATGCCCTTGAGCTTGTCGCGCTCGGCCTTGGGATCGCCGCCAGCGGCGAGGATGGCCCGCAGGGCAGCGGCCTCCGTCCTCGCGGCTGCGAGCGACATGTCCCGCCCGCCTCCAAGGCCAAGCTCGGCGCGCTTTCCGCGCCGGGTATACATGAAGATCCAACGCCGCCGCTTCACGTCATCGATGAACAGGTAGAGCCCGCCACCATCCGAACGTCGGCCCGGCGCAGTCAGCTTTGCGGCCTGAACCGCTGTCAGCTTGTTGAGCGTGCGCGCTGCCATCTCGACGTCTCCGCCGAACCTTTTGAGTCCCACTTTCGGTCCCACTTTGTAGGTTAGATGCAGCGAAATGTCGAGAAAAGCCCTAGGACGTAAAAATCTCCAAAACACTGGAAAACATTGAAAATATGGAACTTCGCGGGCTGCGGAGAAACGTCACGAAACAGGGGGTTCGAACTCCACTCTCTCCGCCACTTCCTTTCCTATCAGCTTCAAGGCTGCGCCAGACGCGTCCATTTGTCCGAACCGGCGCTGTTCTCGATCATCGCCTCGACCAAAGCCATGGTGCGCAGGCCGTCCGTGACGCCGGGAAACCAGTTCGCCGCGCCGCGAGCGGGCGCCGCCGTCGCGCCGATGCGGACCGCTCGTCCGAAATTGCGGTAGAGCGTGGCAAACGCCTCAATATAGCCCTCGGGGTGTCCGGCGGGTGTCCGCAGCATTGCGACGGTGGACGGGGCAAGGCCGGGTCCGCCCGCGCGGACGATCTCGGCGGGACGGTCGAGCCAGCGCAGGGTAAGCGTGTTGGGCTCCATCTGCGACCAGTCCAGTCCGCCCTTTTCGCCATGGATGCGCAGGCGCAGGCCGTTTTCGTCGCCCGCCGCGATCTGGCTCGCCTTCAGCACGCCGCGCGCGCCGCCTTCGAGGCGCAGGAGCGCTGCGACGTCGTCGTCAAGGCGGCGACCGGGGACATGGGTGGTCAGATCGGCGCTGAGTTCCTCGACCGCGAGGCCCGAGACATGCTCGGCGAGATGAAAGGCGTGGGTGCCGATGTCGCCGAGGCAACCGCCAAGGCCTGCGCGGGCGGGGTCAGTGCGCCACTCCGCCTGCTTGTTGCCTTCGCGGTCGAGCGGCGCGCTGAGCCAGCCTTGCGAATATTCGACCTGCACCAGGCGGATCGCGCCGAAATCGCCACGCGCCACCCGTACCCTTGCCTCTTCGACCAGCGGATAGCCGCTATAGGTGAAGGTCAGTCCATAGAGCCTGCCGCTGCGCTCCACCGCCGCCGCGATCGCGCGCGATTCGGCGAGGTCAAGTGCCATCGGCTTGTCGGAGATTACATGGAAACCGGCATCGAGCGCGGCGATCGCGGCCGGGGCGTGGAGATGGTTGGGCGTGACGATCGACACCACCTCCATCCGCTCGCCCTCGGGCAGCGCGTTTTCGCCCGCGAGCATGGCTTCAAGCGTCGGATAGGTGCGTGCCGGATCGAGGCCCAGCGCCGCGCCGCTGCGCTGCCCACGCGCCGGATCGCTGCTCAATGCGCCGCACACGAGGGCATAGTCGCCGTCTAGGGCCGCCGCCATGCGATGCACCCCGCCGATGAACGCGCCTTCGCCGCCGCCGACCATGCCGTAGCGTATCCGCTGGTGCGCGCGCATCTCCATTGCCCCTCTCCCAATCTGTAAATCCGCGCGGCCCCGACAGGCAGGGTTGCGCTACCCGCCGGCATCCGCTTAGATGCTGTCAACGATGTCAGCCTGAAGGTTGGCACAATCGGAGGGGTTAGTGAAAGCTCTCATCGCACTGCCCTTCGCGGCAGCACTTCTCGGCGTGGTAGCGCTAACGGCGCCAGCGCCCGGCGTTGGGGCAAGCCCCATGCAGAATCAGGGTGCGCAGGCCTTCGCCGCATGTCGCGCCTGCCATACGCTTACCCCAGGCGGGAAAAGCGTGATGGGCCCCAATCTCAACAAGCTGTTCGGTCGCAAGGCGGGATCGGCGCCGGGGTTCAACTACAGCCCTGCGCTCAAGGCGTCCGGCATCGTGTGGGACGCGAAGACGCTCGACCAATATCTCGCCGCGCCCACCACGAAAGTGCCCGGCACGCGCATGGTGATGAAGGTGGGTGATCCCGCGCGCCGCGCCGCGCTGATCGCGTATCTCAAGGCCGAAACGAAATAGATCCAGTCTGCGGAGGGGTGTCATGAAGGGTCCGGCGGTTTTCCTCGCACAGTTTATGGGCGATGCCGCGCCGTTTGACACGCTGCCCTCGGCCGCGCGGTGGATGGCGGAGGCGGGCTATGTCGGGGTGCAGATACCGACCTGGGACAGCCGCTGCATCGATCTGGCGCTGGCCGCCGAGAGCCAGGATTATTGCGACGAACTGGCGGGCACGTGCCGCGAGGCGGGGGTCGAGATCACCGAGCTGTCGACGCATCTGCAGGGCCAGCTGGTCGCGGTGCATCCGGCCTATGACGTGGCGTTCGATGCGTTTGCGCCCGATGCGCTGAAGGGCAAGCCGTCGCAGCGTCAGGCATGGGCGGTCGAGCAGCTTCACCTTGCCGCCAAGGCCAGCCGACGGCTGGGCCTGAACGCGCACGCGACCTTTTCCGGAGCGCTCGCCTGGCCCTATCTCTATCCCTGGCCGCAGCGGCCGGCGGGGCTGGTCGAGGAAGCGTTTGGCGAGCTGGCGAAGCGCTGGCGGCCGATCCTCGACGCGTTCGACGAACAGGGCGTCGATGTGGCCTATGAAATTCATCCGGGCGAAGACCTGCACGACGGTGTGACGTTCGAGCGATTTCTGGCGGGCGTGGACAATCATCCGCGCGCCAACATCCTCTATGACCCCAGCCATTATGTGCTGCAGGCGCTCGATTATCTGAGCTTCATCGACATCTATCACGAGCGGATCCGGATGTTCCACGTCAAGGACGCCGAGCTCAATCCGAACGGGCGCTCGGGCGTTTATGGTGGGTTCCAGGACTGGGTGGATCGCCCCGGCCGCTTCCGTTCGCTGGGCGACGGGCAGGTCGATTTCGGCGGGATTTTCTCGAAGCTCACCCAGTACGGATATGCCGGCTGGGCAGTGCTCGAATGGGAATGCTGCCTCAAGCATCCCGAGGACGGCGCGCGCGAAGGGGCTCCGTTCATCGCCGCGCACATGATCCGCAAGGCTGACAAGGCATTCGACGATTTCGCCGGGGGCAGCGATCCGGGGCTCAACCGCGCGATGCTGGGGCTGACATAACTACAAAAAGGGGGGGAGCGGCGATGGCCGAGACATTCAACAAGGGGCGGCTGTTCTGGCTGGGCATCCTCGCGCTGTTTACGGCAGCCGCAGGGCTGGCGATCCGGGGCGCCATCGCCAGCGGGCTGAAGAGCGAGTGGATCGATCCGATCGCGCCGTTGCAGGCGGGCGAATTGCTTGCTGCCGCGCTGGGCGCTGCGTTTCTGAGCTTCGCGATCACGCTGTTCGTCGCCAGCGCGTTTCTGGACCAGATCGGCATGAAGCGGTGTCTGGTCGCCGCTGGGCTGTGCTTCTTCGCCGGGCCGCTGCTGATCGTCAGTGCGGGTCATCTCGCGACCGGCATGACCATCTACACGATCGTGTGGGTCGGGATGCTGCTGAGCGGGATCGGCTGGGGCCTGACCGAAGCCGCGATCAACCCGCTGACGACGCAACTCTATCCCGATGACGCCACCCACCGGCTCAACGTGCTCCACGCCTGGTTTCCGGGCGGCATCATCATCGGCGGCCTCGCCGGCTTCTTCCTGTCGGCAACCCTGCCGTGGCAGGGGATCATGGCGCTGGTGATGATCCCGGCGGCCGCGACGATCGTGGTTGCGGCGACCACCCAGTTCCCGCCACCGCTGCGCAGCGAAACCGGCGTGAGTTTTGGCCAGATGATCGGCGAGGTGTTTCGCCGCCCGAGTTTCTTCATCTGGTTTGGTGCGATGTTCCTGACGGCCGCGTCGGAACTGGCGCCCGGACAGTGGATCGACGTCGCCCTGTCCAACCGCGTCGGCATGCGCGGCATCCTGCTGCTGGTGTACGTCAACGCGCTGATGTTCGTGTTCCGCCACTTCGCGGGGCGGCTGGCGAACAGGATTTCGAACCCCGGACTGTTGTGGGTGTCGAGCCTGCTCGCGGGGATCGGGCTGTTCATGCTGTCGCAGGCGCAGTCGCCGGTCACCGCGATCCTCGCCGCCACCGTCTGGGGCCTTGGCGTATGCGTGATGTGGCCGACGATGCTCGCCTCGGTCGCCGAACGCTATCCGCGCGGCGGGGCGTGGGCGATGGGGCTGGTCGGATCGGCGGGTGCGCTTGCCAGCTTCTTCGTGCTGCCACGGCTCGGGGCGATGTTCGATCAGGCGAAGATCGAGTTCGCCGGCGGGCCGGAGGCGTTCGCCGCGCTGACCGGCGCGGCCAAGCTGGCGGTCGAGGATGCGGCGGCGTCGGTGTCGTTCCAGAAACTGGCGATCATGCCGGTCATCCTGCTGGTCGTGTTCGGCTTCATCTGGATGCGCGAGCGGGGCAAGTCGCGCGCGGCGCTGGCGGGTGAGGCGGCGTGAAGATCAC
Organism: uncultured Alphaproteobacteria bacterium; assembly: GCA_942493255.1. Taxonomy (GTDB): domain Bacteria; phylum Pseudomonadota; class Alphaproteobacteria; order Sphingomonadales; family Sphingomonadaceae; genus Sphingomonas. The sequence continues at coordinate 1,647,705 of OW818683.1, forward strand.
GCGGCGCTCCGTTCTGGCGACTGGTGCGGCCGCTGCGGGAGCGGTGGCGATGGCGCCCGTTGCGGCCGGATCGAACGCGCCGCGCTTCTCACTCGGCTTTGCGCCGCATGAGGGCAGCTTCAAAAGCCGGGGCAGCCGGCTCGAGCAGATCGCATATGCCGCCGATCAGGGCTTTACCGCGTGGGAGGATAATGAGGCCGCCGGTCGCCCGGTCGAAGAGCAAGTCGCGATGGCACGGGCGCTACAGCAGCGCGGCATGACGATGGGCGTGTTCGTCGCATCGATGCCCAAATGGGCGCAGTCGCGACCGGTGCTCGGCGCCAATGACGATGCCGACCGCACCGCGTTTCTCGCCGATATCCGCGCGTCGATCGACGTCGCCAAGCGCCTCAACGCGAAGTGGATGACGGTGGTCCCGGGCTTTCTCGACCCCAGAGTGCCGCTCGATATCCAGACCGGGCGCGTGATCGACACGATGCGCCGCGCCGCCGACATCGTCGCGCCGCACGGGCTGGTGATGGTGATGGAGCCACTCAACACGATCGTCGATCATCCGGGCGTGTTCCTGCGGACCGTGCCGCAGGGCTATGCCGTTGCGCGCGGTGTCGACAGCCCGGCGGTGAAGATCCTCGCCGACCTGTATCACGAGCAGATTCAGGCCGGGCATCTGATCCGCACGATGGACAGTTGCTGGAGCGAGATCGCCTATCTCCAGTTCGGCGACAATCCGGGCCGCAAGGAGCCGGGTACGGGCGAGATCAACTATGCCACCATCGTCCGCTGGCTGCGCGCAAAGCAGTTCGCCGGGGTGATCGGCATGGAACACGGCAATTCGATCGAGGGGCGCGCGGGCGAGGAGCGCCTGCTGGCTGCCTATCGCGAGATCGACGCGGCATGAAGGGTAAGCGCGTGAAACTGATTCTGCCCATCGCGGCACTGGCGATCACCGTGACGAGCGGTTCCGCGCCGGCTCAGGAAAAGCCCGGTTTTCGGGATACACCCACGCTGCCGGGTGGCGCGTGGAAGGTGCACGATAGCGATCGCCCTTATCCGACCGTCGTGACCCCGGCAGCGCAGCCCGGCGGCGCGCCGTCCGACGCGGTCGTTCTGTTCAACGGCACTTCGCTCGACGCGTGGCGGTCCCAACAGACGCCCTGGACCATCGCCGACGGCGCGGTCACCGCGCGCCCGCGCGTGGGCGGCGGGGGTGAAAATGCGCTGGTCAGCAAACAGAGCTTCGGTGACGTCCAGCTTCACCTCGAATTCCGCTCGCCGACCCCGCCCGAGAAAAGCTCGCAGGATCGCGGCAATAGCGGCATCTGGTTCATGCAGCGCTACGAGATCCAGATCCTCGATGGCTATAACAACCCGACCTATGCCGATGGCACCGTCGGCGCGATTTACGGGGCAAAGCCGCCGCTGGTGAACCCGTCGCGCCCGCCCGGCGAGTGGCAGAGCTACGACATCATCTTCGAACGCCCGCGCTTTGCCGCCGACGGCAAGCTGCTGCGCCCGGCCTATATCACCGCCTTCCTCAACGGCGTGCTGGTACAGAACCGTCAGCCCTGGCTCGGCACTACCGTCTGGCGGCAGGTCGGAACCTATACGGCGCATGGCGACGCCGCTCCGATCCAGCTTCAGGATCACAATTCGCCGGTGTCCTTCCGCAACATCTGGGTGCGCCCGCTTCCCGAAGCCGCGGCGAGCCACGACCATCAGGGTGACGTAAAATGAGACTGGATCGACGCGATGCGCTGGCCGGTATGGCGGCGATGTTCGGGACTGCCCTGTTCGCGCCGATCGCGCGCGCGGCGGCGGCGCAGGTGACGCCGATCAGCGATGGCCCGCCGAGCGCGCCGGTGTTTACAGCGGAGCAGCGCGCGCTGATGAGCACGCTCAGCGAACGCATCATGCCGACCACCGACACGCCGGGCGCGATTGCCGCCGGCGTGCCGGAGTTCATCGAGAAGATGCTGGCCGACTGGGCGATGCCCGAAGAGCGCAAGCCGATCCTCGCCGGACTCGACGCGATCGAGGCGCGCAGCCAGGCGGACTTCCAGCTGCCGGCGGTCAAAGCGACGCCCGAACAGCAGGACGCACTGCTCACGCTGGCGATGAAGGACAAGATCCCGGGCGGTCTGAGCTTCTTCGACAAGTTCCGGCAACTCGTCATCACCGGCTATTTCACCTCTGAAATCGGCATCACGCAGGAGCGCGACTATCTCCCCGTCCCGGGGCGATATGACGGCGCCCACCGTTATTCCCCCGGCACGAAGGTGTTTTCGTCATGATGATCGACCGACGCCAATGGCTGGCGGGCGGCGCCGCGCTGGCGACCGCGTTCGCGGGGGCCCCGTTGATGGCGCGGGTCAGCCCGGCGCGAGCGATCGGCCTCCAGCTCTACACCGTGCGCGAACTGTTCGCCCCCGACCCGATCGGCACGCTCGAGAAGGTTGCGGCGATCGGCTATCGCGAGGTCGAATATGGCGGCGGCGGCTATGACAAGATGGACCATGCCGCGCTGCGCAAGGCGATGGACCGGCTTGGCCTCGCCTGCCCGTCGATCCATGTCGGCTATGAGGCGCTGGCGGCCGACCTGGGTGCCGTGGTCCGGATGGCGAAGACGCTGGGGGCCGATACGATCGTCCTGCCCTGGCTGACCCCGGCGATGCGCGACCCGCAGGTGTTTCAGCGCGCGATCGGCGATTTCAACCGCTGGGCGGGGCAGCTCAAACAGGCCGGGCTCGGCTTTGCCTATCACAATCACGATTTCGAATTCACCGTGAAGGCGGACGGCCGCAGCCTGTTCGACATGCTGGTCGCGGACGGCAATCCGGCGTTGGTCAAGATCGAGCTCGACCTGTTCTGGGCCGTCGCTGCTGGCGAAGATCCCAAGGCACTGATCAAGCGCCTGCCCGGCCGCATCTATGCCTATCACGTCAAGGATCGCGCCGCCGACGGGCGCATGGTCAGCGTCGGTGCCGGCACCATCGATTTCGCCGACATCTTCGCGCTGAACAGCCAGGCCGGCGTCCAGCATCTCTATGTCGAGAATGATCAGGCGCCCGCGCCCTATCTGCCCGACATTAAGGCCAGTTTCGACCATTTGCGCCGGATCGGCGCGTAACCGGATTTAGGGGGGATCGGCATGACCGACATGTTCGACGCGATCGTCATCGGCTCCGGGGTGAGCGGCGGATGGGCGGCGAAGGAATTGACCGAAAAGGGGCTCAAAGTCCTGATGCTCGACCGCGGCGTGATGGTCGAGCATGGTCAGGATTACGACTATGACGGCAAAGCACCGTTCGAGATTCCCGCGCGCGACATGATGCCCAAGCATCTGATCGACAGCGATTATTTCATCGCGAAGAACGGCTATATCGCCCCCTCCAGCCAGAAATTCTACAATAACGACCGGCTCAACCCCTATGCCTATGGCGAGGGCGACAAATTCTACTGGATCCGCCCCGGTGCGGTTGGCGGCAAGTCGCTGATCTGGGGGCGGTGGAGCTTCCGCTGGTCACCAGAGGATTTCGAGGCGAACAAGAAGGAGAATGTCGGGATCGACTGGCCGATCCGCTACGACGACCTCGCGCCCTGGTATGATTATGTCGAGAAGGTTGTCGGCGTATCGGGGTCGCGCGAAAACCTGCCGCAGCTCCCCGACAGCCTGTTCCAGCCGCCAATGCAGCTGAACGTCGCCGAGAAATGGCTGAAGGAAAAGCTCGAAGCGAGTTCGCCCGGGCGCAAGCTGATCCCGTCGCGCCTGTCCAACATGACCGAGGACAAGCCCGATCAGGGGCGCAGCAAATGCCAGTATCGCAACCAGTGCGGTCGCGGCTGCTCGTTCGGCGCCTATTTCTCGACCCAGGCGGTGACCCTGCCCGCCGCGCGCGCCACCGGGCGGCTGACGCTGCGCCCGGATTCGGTTGTGAGCAGCCTCGAATATGACGCGCCGCGCCGCCGCGTGACCGGCGTGCGCGTGGTCGATGCGAAGACCAAGCAGGTCGAGATCATTCCGGCGCGGATGGTGTTCCTGTGCGCCTCGGCGATGGCATCGACCCAGATCCTGATGAACTCACGCGCGCCGGGGAGCGGGAAGAGCCATTTCGACAGCAGCGGCACGCTCGGCCGCTACGTCATGGACCATATCTTCCGCGTCGGCGCGGCGGGCGAAATCCCCGGGTTCGACCAATTCATCGAATATGGGCGGCGGCCCGGCGGCGTCTATATCCCGCGCTTCCGCAATGTCGGCGGCGAAGAGGGCATCGGCTTCCGGCGCGGCTATGGCTTCCAGGGCAGCGCGCGGCGCGAGCCCGCCCCGCCCAAGGGCTTCGGCGTGTCGATGAAGCAGGGGATGCGCGACTATGGCCCGTGGAAATTCGCCATGGGCGCGTTCGGCGAATGCCTGCCCTATGAGGATAATCGCGTCAGCCTGCATGCCGACAAGGTCGATCGTTTTGGCGTCCCGCTGATGCGGTTCGATGTCCGTTTTCGCGACAATGAAATCCGCATGATGGACGACGCGCGGATCGAGGGTGAGAAGATGCTCAAGGCGGCAGGCCTGCTCAACGTGCACAGCTGGCGCGGCGAGCATGTGCCCGGCGATGCGATCCACGAGATGGGCGGCGCGCGCATGGGCAACGACCCGCGCCACGCGGTGCTCAACAAATGGAGTCAGGCGCATGACGCGGCCAATCTGTTCGTCACCGATGGCGCGCAGATGGCGTCGGTGTCGTGCGTGAACCCGTCGCTGACCTTCATGGCCCTGACGGCGCGCGCGGCCGATCACGCGGTCAAGCAGCTGAAGGCCGGTGCGATCTAGCTAGTCGGGTCGTATCTATGTGAACATCCAGCGCCGTCAGCTGCTTGAGTGCGCGCGCCGCCATTTCGATGGCTCGCCTTCAGCCCGCTGCTGCCGCGCACAATGGAAAAGGCCGCGCCATCCCCCCGGATAGCGCGGCCCCCTTTTGCCCCACGTGACGAAAGTTGGTGTCAGGCGACGGCGCTGACCGCGCCAGCCGCTTCCTCTGGCTCGCGCAGCACATAGCCGCGGCCCCAGACGGTCTCGATATAATTCTCGCCTTCGCACGCCATGCTGAGCTTCTTGCGCAGCTTGCAGATGAAGACGTCGATGATCTTGAGCTCGGGCTCGTCCATCCCGCCATAGAGGTGGTTGAGGAACATTTCCTTGGTGAGGGTTGTGCCCTTGCGGAGCGAGAGCAGCTCCAGCATTGCATATTCCTTGCCGGTCAGGTGGACGCGGGCGCCATCGACCTCGACGGTCTTGGCATCCAGGTTCACGGCGAGCTTGCCGGTGCGGATGACCGACTGGCTATGGCCCTTGCTGCGGCGCACCACGGCGTGGATGCGGGCGATCAGCTCTTCGCGATGGAAGGGCTTGGTCACATAATCGTCGGCGCCGAAGCCGAACGAGCGGACCTTGCTGTCCATTTCGTTGATGCCGGACAGGATCAGGACCGGGGTCTGCACCCGTGCAACCCGGACCTTCTTCAGCACGTCATAGCCGTGCATGTCGGGGAGGTTCAGGTCGAGCAGGATGATGTCGTAATCATACAGCTTCGCCAGATCGAGGCCTTCTTCGCCAAGATCCGTAGTGTAGACGTTGAACCCCTCGGTCGCGAGCATCAGCTCGATGGCCTTGGCAGTCGTCGGCTCGTCTTCGATCAGCAGCACGCGCATCGGCTGATTTCCCCTGTGCCGGTTGCAGGCCCCCTGTGGCACACAACGCGACTGATTCATTAACCTAAGCTGGAATGAAGGCAAAAGGTTAATTTTTCTCTAACCGGCCTGACTCCACGAGTCGCGGCGTGTAACAGGGCGCGGGGTAGCGGTCGGGGCGAAGCCGATTCGAGCGATATCCTGTCAAGATCAACATCGCATGATATAGCCAAAGGTTATAGCCTTGGCTGTTATTTTGCATTTGCTAACAACGAATATGCGTGATTAATTTCGTGGTTTCCGGCGAAGCCGACACAAAAATGCGCGCCGGATCAAAAGGGGGTTGGGGTATGAAGTTCAAGACCGCATTGTTCGTGACGGCGTGCAGCCTCACGGTTCCGGCATTCGCGCAGGATGCGCCGACTTCGGCACCTGCGCAGGAAGAGTCGTCCAGCGACCGGGAAATCCTGGTTACCGGGTCGCGGATCAAGCAGGACCCGACCAAGAGCGCGCTGCCGCTGCAGATCATTTCGAACGAGGATTTGACGCGTGAGGGCATCAACAGCCCCGAGCAGCTGATCAGCTTCCTCAGCACCAACGGCAACGGCGCCGACAACCTTGCCGCGAACGGCGACGTGACCAGTGGCGCACAGCGCGGCACCAACGGCCTGTCCGCCGCCAATCTGCGCGGGCAGGGTTCGGCCTCGACGCTGGTGCTGCTCAATGGTCGCCGCGTCGCTGCGCACGGCCTGACCGGGTCGGCGGTCGACGTGAACCAGATCCCGTTCGCTGCGATCGAGCGCGTCGAGATCCTGAAGGACGGTGCGTCGGCCATCTACGGCACCGACGCGATCGGCGGCGTGATCAACTTCATCACCAAGACGAATTTCCAGGGCGTTACGCTCAACGGCTTCACCGATATCACCGAAGAGGGTGATGCGCCGGTGTACCGCGTGTCGGGAACCGTCGGTTATGGCGACCTGAAGGAGCAGGGCTTCAACGTGATGGCCGCGGTCAGCAAGAGCTGGAACGGCGTGCTTTATGGTCGCGACCGCGACTTCGTGAACGGTAACCAGCCCAATCGCGGCCTGTCGATCGATACGCGCGGTACGCCGATCGCGACTGCCTTCCCGATCAACCCGACTGCGGCGGGCGTCGGCATCACCCAGGGCGGCACGCTGCTCGGCAGCGCCTCCAGCACGGCAGCAGGCGGCGGCTTCTATCTGCCGGGCCTGACCTTCCCGGGCGGCACACAGCGCGCCGATGGCGGCATCAATATCCTCGACCTGCCGGGCGGGGCCGGGTGCGACTCGTTCGACGGCGGCATGGCCTATGACGAGGTGCTGTGGGCAGTGCCGGGCGCGCGCTATGCCTGCGCCTATGACACCGGCCGCGCCGCCGTGCTGCAGCAGCCGATCGACACGCTGACCTATTATGGCCGCGCGACGGTTGCGCTGGGTGCACATCGCATCTCCGCCGAAGTGACGGGATCGCAGGCGAACTCGGCCAAGCGCTTCTCGGAGAACCAGTATACGTCGAACAACACGTCGCTGCCGATCGCGTTTCCGCTCAATTCGCTGACGGCGGCGACGTATAACGACGTGTATGATCGCATCGCGGCCGTGTTCCCCGCGATCGGTGCGCCGGGAGACCGCACGGTCGATGCGGTCGGTAACTATGGCCGGCCGATCACCTTCCGTTATCGCTGCATCGATTGCGGTCGCCGTGACTATACGACCGAGACCAAGACGTTCCGCGCGGCAATCGGCGCCGAAGGTCCGATCGGTGCCGGTTTCGACTATCGCGTTGGCGCATCCTATGCCCGCAGCGAATCCGCGTCGGTGCTGGGCGGTGGCTATCATTACACGGGCGTGTTCACGACGACCTCCGCCACTGCCGCAGGCAGCACGTCGGGCGTCCCCGGTGCAGTTGTCGGCGGAGCGGACTCGCGCGCCCCGACCGCTCCCGGGGCAAGCGCACCGGGCATTGTCGGCCTGTTCAACAGCGGCATCCTCAACCCGTTCTCGCTGACCCAGACGCCTGCGGCGATCGCGGCGCTGGAGGCGGTGTCGGCCCGCGGCGTCGCGCTCTATTCGGGCAAATATGAGGTGAAGCAGGCCGATCTGTCGATCTCCGGCCCCCTGTTCGCGATCTGGGGCGGCGATGTGCAGATGGCGGCAGGCGTCGATTACCGCCGTGAGGAATATGGCTTCAACGGGTCGTCGGCGGCTTCCCTGGGCTCTGCGGCGATCTTCAACGCGGCGTTCGACAATGCCAATGCGCTGACCCCCAAGACCCGCGACGTGAAGGCGGCCTATGCCGAAATCATGATCCCGCTCCACGAAATGCTCGAGGTGCGGGGTGCGGTGCGCATCGACGATTATACCGGCTTTGGTACGACCACTAATCCCAAGATCTCCGCGAAGTTTCAGCCGTTCGACTGGCTGATGTTCCGCGGATCGTACAACACCGGCTTCCGCGTGCCGAGCTTCAACCAGATCTTCAACGGCGTGACGATCTCGCCCAACCCCGGCAACTCGCGCTACGACCCGACGACGTGCTCGGCGGGCCGGGTGGACTCGACGATCCCGGGCTGCGCCGCGATCACTCCAGAAACGCAGACCGGCGGCAATTTGAACCTCGGTCCGGAAACGTCGGAGCAGTATAGCGGCGGTGTCGTGTTCCGTCCGATGTCGCGGTTCAGCGCGTCGGTGGATTTCTGGAGCATCGCGGTTGACAATACGATCGGGTCGCTGACGATCGACCAGCTGCTGTTCAATCAGTCGCTGTTCCCCGATCGCGTGATCCGTGCCGGCGGCGCGGGGACGCCGATCACCACGCTTGACCTGCGCGCCGACAATATCGGGTCGCGGCGCACCCAGGGCCTCGAAATCTCGCTGCGCGGCGGCACCGACCTGTTCGGCGGTGTGCTGACGGCGGGCCTGGACGGCACGCGCCTGCTCAAGAAGCGCGAGCGGTTCCTGCCCACCTCGCCCTATGGTCCCAGCCTGATCGGGCGCTTCACCTATGCCGGCGACCTCGGCCTCAAGTGGAAGCACAATGCCTATATCACCTGGACCAACGAGGACCTGACGTTCAGCCTCTCGCAGATCTATCGCGACGGCTACACCAACAATGCGCTGCCCGCTTCGGCGACGCGGCCCGAATATAACGCGACGGTCGACAGCTACACGCTGTACAATTTTGCCGCGACGGTGCGCGTGCAGAAGGGGTTCACGATGACGATGGGTGTCCGCAACATCTTCGACACCGACCCGCCCTTCGCGATCACCTATGACTCGAACACCGGTGCGGGCAGCTCGTGGGAGCCGCGCGTCGCGGATCCGCGCGGCCGTTCGTTCACCTTCTCGACCCAGGTGAATTTCTAAAACCGGGTATCACTGACCCAAGCAAGGGGCCGGTCCGCAGCGATGCGGGCCGGCCCTTTGTGTTTGGGGGGGCTAAACCCGCGTGCAGAGATTGCGGAACCGCTGGGAGAGGAAGTCGATCACCAGCTCGACCCGCGCGGGGCGCAGCGTGCTGGGCGGGGTGAGCAGGTGGAGCGCGATGTTCATCGGCGACCAGTCGGCGAGGATTTCGACGAGGCGACCATCGGCCAGTTCGCGATCGATGATGAAGTCGGGCAGGCGGGCGATGCCGAGCCCGGCGAGCAAGGCCGGCATCATCGCGTCGCCATTGTCGGTGATCAGCGGGCCAGCGGGGCGCACTGCCGCTTCCTCGCCATCGGCCTTGCGAAACTGCCAGGCGCCGATCGCATTGGCGTAGAGGAAGCAGGCGTGGTGGGCGAGATCGGCAGGATGGCGCGGCGTGCCGTGCTGCGCGAGATAGGCGGGGGCGGCGACGACGCGCGCCTGCACCGGGGCGAGGCGGCGCGCGCGCAGCGAGCTGTCGGGCAGGTCGGCGATGCGCAGCGCGATGTCATAGCCGTCGGCGACGATATCGACGCGGGCGTCCGACAGGCGCAGGTCGATCTGGATGCCTGGATGCTCGGTGAGCAGGTCGGCGATGGCATCGGCGACGAAGCGGATGCCGAAGGTGATCGGCGCGGCGATCCGGACCATGCCCGATGGCGCCTTGGCGGAATCGATCGCGGCTTCTTCCGCCGCCTGCGCTTCGGCGAGGATGCGGCCGGCGCGTTCGGCGAGCGCGGTGCCGCTGTCGGTCAGCGTCAGGCGGCGCGAGGTGCGGTGGAACAGCGCGGTGCCGAGTTGCGCCTCGAGCCGGGCGATCGCTTTGGACACGGTGGCCTTGCTCACCCCGATCGCGGCGGCCGCGCCGCTGAACGAGCGATGTTCGACCACGCAGGCGAAGATCGCCCAGGCTTCGAAATCGGGCAGGCGCATCGTTGGAACTCCCAAGTGACCCACTCTGTATAAACCCGAAACGATCTGTTTCAAACGTTTCCATTTACGCGTCGGACGCCGCGCCTATCTTGGACCTCAAGCAAGGAGGTTCCCATGATCGAGAAACGCACGTTCGAAAGTCTGGGCCATGCCGATCACGGGTGGCTCAATGCCCGTCACCATTTCAGCTTCGCGAATTACTATGATCCCGCCCGCATGGGCTGGGGCGCGATCCGCGTGTGGAATGACGATGAGATCGGCCCGAACAGCGGCTTTCCGCCGCACCCGCACAAGGACATGGAGATCATCACCTATGTCCGCACCGGCGCGATCACGCATCAGGATTCGATGGGCAATACCGGCAAGACCGGGGCCGGCGACGTCCAGGTGATGAGCGCGGGCACCGGGGTGCGGCATGCGGAGTATAATCTGGAATCCGAGACGACGACGCTGTTCCAGATCTGGATCATGCCGCGCGCCGGTGGCGGCGCGCCGAGCTGGGGCGCCAAGCCTTTCCCCAAGGGCGAGCGTTCGGGCCGGTTCGTGACGTTGGCGAGCGGCTTTGCCGAGGACAGCGACGCGCTGCCGATCCGCGCCGACGCTCGCGTGCTGGGCGCGACGATCAAGGCCGGCGAGAGCGTGACCCACAGCGTCGGCGAGGGGCGGCATGCCTATCTCGTCCCCGCGGTCGGCAAGATCACCATCGACGGCGAGCCGTTCAACGCCCGTGACGGCGCCGCGCTGAGTGGCGGCCAGACGGTGACGATTACCGCGATCGAGGACGCCGAAATCGTCCTGGTCGATTCCGAATAACAGACCCCCCGGAGCGGTCCGCAACCTCCCCCTCCCAAGGCGGGCCGCTCCACCCCTTTTCATTTCCGATCAAGGAGACACGCCGTGACCAAGGTTCTGGTGCTCTATTACTCGTCCTATGGCCATATCGAGGCGATGGCCGAAGCGGTTGCCGAGGGCGCACGCTCGGCTGGTGCGACTGCCGATATCCGCCGCGTGCCGGAGACCGCGCCCGAGGCGGTGGTCAAGGCCGCCGGCTTCAAGGCCGACAGCGCCCATCCGCTGATCGACGGCCCCGACGCGCTGAAGGACTATGACGCGATCATCGTCGGGTCGCCGACCCGCTTTGGTCGGATGGCGAGCCAGATGGCGGCGTTCTGGGATACCGCGGGTGGCGTCTGGTATCAGGGCGCGCTGCACGGCAAGGTCGGCGGTGCCTTCACCTCGTCGGCGACCCAGCATGGCGGCAACGAGACGACGCTGTTCAGCATCATCACCAATCTGCTGCACTTCGGCCTGACCATCGTCGGTCTGGACTATGGCCATTCCGACCAGGGCAAGATCGACGAAGTGCTGGGCGGCGCACCCTATGGCGCGACCACCGTCGCGGGCGGCGATGGCAGCCGCATGCCGAGCGCGATCGACCTGGCCGGCGCACGCTATCAGGGCAAGCGCATCGCCGAGGTCGCGACCAAGCTGATCGCATAAGGTGACGCGCGCCGTGCAGCCCGCTTTGTTCGTGTCGCACGGTTCGCCGATGATCATGTTCGAACCCAGCCCGGCGCGGGATTTCCTCGCCGGGCTGGCGTCGCATGTGGCGCGCCCCGACGCGATCCTGATGATCTCTGCCCATCACGACATGGCGGAGGCGGTGGTGACCTCAGGCAGCGACCTGCCGACGATCCATGATTTCGGCGGCTTTCCGCAGAAGCTGTTCGACCTGCGCTATCCGGCCAAGGGCGATCCGGCGCTGGCGGAGGAGGTAGCGCGGCGGGTCGCGCAGGCCGGACATCCGGTGTTCCTCGATCCCGCACGCGGCCTCGATCACGGCGCCTGGGTGCCGCTGATGCTGGGCTGGCCCGACGCCGATATCCCGGTGGTGCAGCTGTCGATCAGCAGTGCGCATCCGCCGCAGTGGCATCACCGCATCGGCCAGGCGATCGCGCCATTGCGGCAACGCAACGTGCTGATCATCGGGTCGGGCAGCCTGACGCACAATTTGCGCGCGATCTTTGTCGAAGGGCGCAACCATGACGCTCCGGTGCCCGATTGGGTGGCGGGGTTCGCCGACTGGATGAAGGAGCGGTTCGACGCGGAGGACACCGACGCGGTGCTCCAAGCGGTCGAGCGCGGCCCGCATGGCCGGGCGAACCATCCGACGATGGATCATATCCTGCCGCTGTTCATCGCGATGGGGGCAGGGGGCGGACGGGCACGGCGGCTGCACCACAGTTACACCTATGGCGTGCTGGCGATGGACGCCTATCGCTTCGGCTAGAGGGCTGGCGTCCGGGGCATTGCGGTGGCAAGGCGCGAAGATGATCCAGGATCACGTATTGTTCATCGACGGCGAGGCGCTCGTCATCGACAAGCCCGCCGGGCTTCCGGTCGATCCCCCGCGCGACGGGTCGATCAGCCTTGAGAACCACCTCGGCAATCTGACCTTCGGGTTTCAGCGCTGGCCGACGCCGGTCCACCGGCTCGACCGCGACACCAGCGGGTGCCTGTTGCTGGCGCGCAATCCCAAGGCGCATGCGCGGTTTCAGCAGGCGTTCGAGGCGGGGCAGGTGACCAAGCGCTATCTCGCGGTGATCGACGGGATTCCCGATGCGCCGTCGGGGATGATCGATCTGCCGCTGACCAAGATTTCCAGCGCCGAGCGTGGCTGGCGCATGACGGGCAGCCCGAACGGCAAGGCGGCGCGGACGCGCTGGCGGATGCTCGCGCAGAAGGATGGGCGGGCGTTCATCGCCTTCTATCCCGAAACCGGGCGCACGCATCAGATCCGCGTGCATGCCGCCGAGGGGCTGGGCTTCCCGATCACCGGGGATCCGGTCTACGGCGTCGCCAACGGGCGCAAGATGATGCTCCACGCCGCGCAGCTGACCGTGCCGCGTCCTGGCAAGCCCGACATCCATGCCGAGGCACCGACCCCGGATTCGTTCCGCGCATTCGGCTTTGCGGGCGGGCAGCCCCAGGACGATCTGGGCGACGATGCCGGCTGAACTGCCCGAGGCGGCGATCGTCGAGGAAAAGTTCCTCGCCGCGTCGGGGCCGGGCGGGCAGAATGTCAACAAGGTCGCGACCGCGGTTCAATTGCGCATCAACGTGTTCGCACTCGGACTGCCGCCCTATGCCTATGCCAAGTTCAAGGAGCTGGCAGGCAGCCGGATGACGTCGGGCGGCGAGCTGGTCGTCACGGCGCGCAAGTTTCGCACCCAGGACGCCAATCGCGAAGATGCCCGTGCGCGGGTGATCGAGCTGATCGACAAGGCGCTGGAGCGACAGGCGCGGCGGATCAAGACCAAGCCGGGCAAGGCGGCCAAGGCGCGGCGCGTGGACGAGAAAAAGGGGCGGTCGGCGATCAAGGCGGGGCGGGGCAGGGTCCAGCTGGATTGATCCAGCCGCGCAACGATCCCCCGGCGCGGTGCGTTGGCATGAGATGATCCGACTGACCCTGATACTGCCGCTCATCCTCGTCGCCGCCTGTTCGCAGGAACCGGCGCTGGACGATATGACCCAGAATAATGCGCAGGAAATGGAGCCGTTGAGCTTGCCCGATCCGGTCGAGTCGAGCCCGACCGCGACTGCCGCCAGCGACACTATTCCGGCGCCGTTTCAGGGCGCGTGGAGCGCAAAGGCCACCGATTGCGGCAAGGGCGGCGACGTCACCCGGCTGACGATCGCGCCCGGAGAACTGCGCTTCTACGAAAGCAGCGCCAGCGTTACCGGGGTAACGGGGACCAGGCAGGAAATCCGGGTTGCGGCGCGCTATATCGGTGAGGGCGAGACATGGGAGGCTACGCGGACGTTTACGCTGTCCGCCGATGGCAACAGCCTGACGTCGGACGGGATGACGCGGGTGCGGTGCCCTTAGCCCCTTGCATCATCGCGTTGCCCGCGCCACCTGCGCAGCCATGTACAGCTTCGACATTGCCGCCGGGTCCAAGGCCGAACTTTATCGCGATCTCCACGCCGCGCTCGATGCGCTGACGGCGGGGGAACCTGACGCGATCGCCAATATGGCGAACGCCGCGTCGCTGATCGGCCAGTATCTGCCTGACCTTAACTGGGCGGGGTTCTACCGCAATGTCGGCGGAGAACTGGTGCTCGGGCCGTTTCAGGGCAAAGCGGCGTGTATCCGTATCCCGTTCGGCCGGGGCGTGTGCGGCGCGGCGGCGGCGACGCGCGAGACGCAGCTGGTCGAGGACGTCCACGCCTTTCCGGGGCACATCGCGTGCGACGCGGCGAGCAATGCCGAGCTGGTCGTGCCGATCGTGCATGACGGCGAATTGATCGGCGTGCTCGACCTCGACAGTCCGGTTACCGGCCGCTTCGATGCCGAGGATGCGGCGGGGTGCGAGGCGCTGATGGCGCTGCTCGCCCCGCGACTCGCGGCTTAGATTTTTCAGCTTCGCTGAAGCGGCACCGGCCCGCTCCCCCACCCGGCCACCCATAAGATACGATGCCGTTGGGTGGCCGGGTGGGGGAGAGGGCCGGTGCCGCGACCGCTGAAAGCGACCTGAGCGCTGCCCCGCATTGGGACTTTTTTAACCATCGTGCGCGGTGGGAAGGGCGCGTCGTCAGTGTTAAAACGCTGTAAAGAGGCGCGGTCCTTCTTCCCTGCTTGAATGGCCGTGCCTCGCCAGAACAGCGAGTTGTGCCCATGCGTGTCCTTACCCTGACCACTTTATCGATCGCCGCGATTGCGGTTGCGACCCCTGCAGAGGCGCAGCGCGTGTGGCGCGACGGGCAGTGGGTGCAGCGCGATCGTGAGCCGGTGCGCTATCCGGCGCGTTCGGTGCCCCCGACGCGGATCGATCCGCCGCGCGCCACCACGCATGGCGGGCGCTGGGGGCCGATGGTCGGTGGACGCTGGCACGCCGGGATGCGCGCGCCGGGTGGTTGGAGCGCCTATCGCCGCCCCGTGCGCGGCTGGACGCTGCCGAGTTACTGGGTTGGTGGCGGGTTCTGGATCGACGACTGGTCGAACTGGGGGCTGAGCCGCCCGGCGCATGGCTATGGCTGGCTGCGTTACTATGACGATGCCGTGCTGGCCGACCGCGATGGGCGGGTGTGGGATTCGGTGAGCGGGCTCGACTGGAGCGGCGGCGGCGGCGGCGGTTCGGCCACGGCCTATGCCGGCGGCGGCTATGCCTCGGCGGCTGCGGCTGGTGGTGGTGGTGGCGGCGGCGGTTATGGCGCGGGCTACGCGGCTCCGGACTATGACGATGAAGGTTACGAGGACGAGCGCCCCGCGCGGCGATCGATCCCCGCACAGCGATACCCGGGGGGGTATGCCCCGCCGTCCTGCGCCAGCCCATGCGGCGCGCAGGGCGGCGGCTACGCCCGCGGCTATCATGGCAGCGGCTATTACATGGCGGGGCCGACGGTGACGACGATCGTCATTCAGTCGGGCGCGACCACGACGACCACCGTCACCGAAGAGGTGATCGAGGAGGTCGAGGAAGTCCGCACCTATCGCGCGCCGGTGAAGACCGTGCGGCGCTATCCGAGCAAGACAGTGCGGCGTTCGACCAAGGATTGTTGCCGGTAAGGACAACCTCCGTTTGCCCTGAGCTTGTCGAAGGGCCAGCCCCAACAGACGTTTCGCTTGCGGCCCTTCGACAGGCTCAAGGCAAACGGAGGTTGGCTCAATTCCGTGGCGGCCTTGTCCCGAACGTGACGATGCTCTCGCTGCCATCCGCCGCGACCGCCGATACGCCGATGAAGTGATCGTCGACCACCACATCCTTCAGCACCGTCTCGGTCCGCCCCGCGACGCCGCGTACTTCGCTCCAGTTCTGCGTGTCGTTGCGGCGCCAATAGACCTTGTAGCCGCGCGCACCGGGAACGGCGTTCCAGCGCACCTTGGTATCCGCGCTCACCGCGCCGTCGAGCACCACGCCTGACGGGGCCGAGGGCGCGTTGGCGAGGCGGCGGATCGTCGCGATGTTGAGCGCGGTCACCTTCGCCAGATAGGGGAAGTCCATCTTGTCGACTGTGTCGCCATAGACGCGGCCCTTCTCGGTGCGCAGATCCTGATGCTGCTGGTCGTAATTCTCGGCGGCGACCGAGAAGCGGACGGCGGGATAGCCGACGCGCAGGAATGGCTCGTGATCGCCGCCGCGTCCGAAGCGGTCGGGGCGGCGGACGACGAACACATCGAGCGCGTCCTTGTCCGACTCGCGCATCCCGTCCGCGACCTTGTCGATCGCCTTGGCGAGCGCGCGGCTGGGGCCGTCATCCTCGCCGCCGTCGCCGCGCCGGCCGATCTGGCCGGGCAGGTCTTCGGACGCGCGGATGCCTTCGGAGAAGACGCGTACGCGGTCGGCAACGCGGACGCCGTTCTGACCGACAGTGTTGCCGACGATATCGTTGTTGAGGACCGCAATCACCTCCCAGCCGCGCTCCTTCGCAGTCTCGGCGAGCAAGGTGCCGCCCCACAGCCCCTGTTCCTCACCCGACAGCAGCGCATAGACGATCGTCGCCTTGAGCTTGTGCTTCGACAGGATGCGTGCCGCCTCGATCACCAGAGCTGTGCCGGAGGCGTCGTCATTGGCGCCGGGGGCGTCGCTGGTGAAGTCCATCACGTCGCTGACGCGCGAATCGATATGGCCCTGGATGATGACGACGCGCTTGGGGTCTTCGCCCTGCTGGAAGCCGAGCACGTTGACGACCTCGACCCCGTTCGGCGCGCGCGGGCCGGTGAAGGTGCGGCCGATCCGCGCGACGGTGATGCAATTGCCGCACGCAGCGCCGATCCGGTCGAGCTCCTCCGCGCCCCATTTGCGCGCCGCGCCGATGCCGCGCACTGGATCGTCGGGCGAGGACAGGGTGTGGCGCGTGCCGAAGCTGACCAGCTTTTCGACATCGGCCTTCAACCGCTCCGGGCTGGGCGCGTCGACGGGCTTTTGCTGGGCGACGGCGGGGGCTGCGATCAGCAGCGTGGACAGGATAATGGTGCGCATAAGTCCTCAGCTTAGCCGGTCGATCGCCTCGCGGTCGAGGCTTCCCGGGATGATCATCAGCGGGACCGGCAGGATTGCCATGTCGCCGCTGGTAAAGTGGGTGACGATCGGGCCGGGCTTGCCGCCGACTGCTGCGCCGAGGACCAGCGCGGCGATCTCCGGATTCGCCTCGATCATCTCGCGGATGACCTTGGGTCCATCGCCTTCGACCACGGTGATGCTGGGTTTGAGCCCCGATTCCTGGATGAGCGTTCCCGCCGCGCCCGCGACCAGTGCTTCGGCGCGCTGCCGACCCTCTTCCTCGATCGTCGCCATCACGCCGCCCCATTGGACGAAGTCGGGCTTGGGAATCAGCGCGAGAATCTCGACTCCGCCGCCGGTCTTGAGCGCACGGCGCGCGGCGAAGCGGAGCGCGATCTGCGCCTCGGGGCTTTCATCGATCACGACCAGATAGGTACGCATGAAACCAGTTCCCCTCTCCGTTGGTGACAGGTGGTGACCTGTCGCGCACCTGAGCGCAAGGGGCGGGGTTGACCCAAGCCGTTCATCGCGCAAGGAGGGCGCGAGAACCCACCCCATATCACGACAGGATCCTCCCCACCCATGTCGATCGAAATCAAGATGCCCGCTTTGTCTCCGACGATGGAGGAGGGCACGCTCGCCAAATGGCTGGTGAAAGAAGGCGATACGGTCAAAGCCGGCGACCTGATGGCAGAGATCGAGACCGACAAGGCGACGATGGAGTTCGAGGCGGTCGATGAGGGCGTGATCGCCAAGATCGTCATTGCCGAGGGCACGGACGGGGTGAAGGTCGGCACCGTCATCGCCGTGCTGGCGGGCGAGGGCGAGGATGCCGCGTCGGTTTCTGCGCCGAAGGCTGAGGCTCCCAAGGCTGAAGCGCCCAAGGCTGAGGCTGCTCCGGCGCCCGCCGCTGCCCCTGCGCCTGCTGCGGCTCCTGCGCCAAAAGCCGACGGCGACCGCGTCAAGGCGAGCCCGCTGGCGCGCCGCATCGCCGCCGAAAAGGGCGTCGATCTGTCCGGCGTCGCTGGCTCCGGCCCGAATGGCCGTATCGTGAAGGCGGACGTCGCCGACGCGAAGGCCGGTGCGGCCCCTGCGCCCAAGGCTGCCGAAGCGCCTGCCGCCGCCGCTGCGCCTGCTGCATCGGCTCCGGCCGCTGCCCCGGCGTCGGTGTGGTATGACGAGAGCATCCCGCACGAGGTCGAGAAGCTCAGCAACATTCGCAAGACGATCGCGCGCCGTCTGACCGAGGCGAAGCAGACGATTCCGCACATCTATCTGACCGTCGATATCCAGCTCGACGCGCTGCTCAAGCTGCGCGGCCAGCTCAACAAGAGCCTGGAAGGGCGGGGCGTGAAGCTGTCGGTCAACGACATGCTGATCAAGGCGCTCGCGGTCGCGCTGGTTCAGGTGCCCAAGTGCAACGTGACCTATGCCGGCGACAAGCTGGTCAAGTACAGCCGCGCCGACATTTCGGTCGCGGTGTCGACGCCGACCGGCCTGATCACCCCGATCATCCGCGACGCGGCGAATATCGGCCTCGCGTCGATCTCGACCCAGATGAAGGAGCTTGGCCAGCGCGCGAAGGAAGGCAAGCTTCAGCCGCACGAATATCAGGGCGGCACCGCCAGCATCTCGAACATGGGCATGTTCGGCATCAAGCAGTTCGACGCCGTGATCAACCCGCCCCAGGCGATGATCCTGGCGGTCGGCGCGGGCGAGAAGCGTCCGTATATCGTCGACGACGCGCTCGGCGTAGCGACGGTGATGTCGGCGACCGGCAGCTTCGATCACCGCGCGGTCGACGGGGCCGATGGTGCCGAGCTGATGAAGGTGCTCAAGGCGCTGATCGAATCGCCCATGGGCCTGCTGGCCTGAGCGCCCCGCCATGCGTGTCCTGATCGAAGCATTGCATATCGCCGCCGGAATCGCGGTCGCGTTGCTGATCGGGGCGCTGGCGAGCTGGGCCTATCCGCTCGCGCAGGGGGATGTGTGGCTGGTCACGGGCATCGCGATCCTGTGCATCATCGTGATGGGCATCGGCCCGATGCGCCGCGCGATGTGGCTGCAGCGCAACCCGCAGGGCGGGGAAGGCGGCAACGATGCCTGATCGGGAGCCCCCCGCGATCGAACCCGCGATCCGCGTCAGCACCATGCCCGCCGATGCCAATGCCTATGGCGATATTTTCGGCGGCTGGCTGGTGGGCCAGATGGACCTTGCCGCCGGCCTCGTAGCGGCGCGCCGCGCCAAGGGCCGCGCCGTCACCGTCGCGATGGACGGGATGCAGTTCCACGCGCCCGTCGCGGTCGGTGACGAAGTCTCGGTCTATGCTCAGATCGTGAAGATCGGGCGCAGCTCGATGCTGATCGAGGTCGAAGCCTGGCGCCGCTGTCGCCATGGCGAGGAGCGCGAGCTGGTGACGCAGGCGAACTTCACCTTTGTCGCGGTCGGCGAAGACCGCAAACCACGGCCGGTGGACGGATAGTCCGACCGACCCCATCTCACTCTTCCAACCCTTCCTTCCCCAGGGGCAAAACCATGGCTGAATCCTATGACCTGATCGTGCTCGGCTCCGGACCCGGCGGCTATGTCGCCGCGATCCGCGCGAGCCAGCTCGGTCTCAAGACCGCGATCGTCGAGCGCGAACTGCTCGGCGGCATCTGCCTCAACTGGGGCTGCATCCCGACCAAGGCGCTGCTGCGCTCGGCCGAAATCTTCCACTTCATGCAGCATGCCAAGGATTATGGTCTGGCTGCCGAGAAGATCAGCGCCGACCTGGATGCGGTGGTCAAGCGCTCGCGCGGCGTCGCCAAGCAGCTCAATCAGGGCATCGGGCACCTGATGAAGAAGAACAAGATCGCGGTGCACATGGGCACCGGCAAGCTGACCGGCGCCGGTAAGTCTGGGGGCAAGCTGTCGGTCACCGGCGCGGACGGCAAGGTGACCGAGCTGGCGGCGAAGAACATCATCCTCGCCACCGGCGCGCGCGCGCGCGACCTGCCGTTCCTGCCCGCCGATGGCGAGCGGGTGTGGACCTATCGCCATGCGATGACGCCGAAGGAGATGCCGGGCAAGCTGCTGGTCATCGGATCGGGCGCGATCGGGATCGAGTTTGCGAGCTTCTACAACGACATGGGCAGCGACGTGACGGTGGTCGAGATGCTCGACCGCATCGTGCCGGTCGAGGACAAGGACATCTCCGCGCATCTTGAGAAGGCGCTCAAGAAGCAGGGCATGAATATTATGACCAGCGCCAAGATCGAGTCGATCAGCGCCGATGCGAAAGGCGTGAAGGCGACGATCACCGGCAAGGACGGCAAGGCGGTTGCGGGCGAATACAGCCATGTCATCGTCGCGATCGGCATCGTGCCGAACACGGCGGACATCGGCCTCAAGGAACTCGGCGTCGCGGTCGACGATCGCGGTTTCCTCAAGACCGATCCGGCGTGCAAGACCAACATCGACGGCCTCTACGCGATCGGCGACATCACCGCGCCGCCGTGGCTGGCGCACAAGGCGAGCCATGAGGGCGTGATCGCGGCCGAGGCGATTGCCGGCAAACATCCGCACGCGATGGACCCGCGCAACATCCCCGGCTGCACCTATTGCCACCCGCAGATCGCCAGCGTCGGCCTGACCGAAGCGAAGGCGAAGGAAGCGGGTTACGAGGTCAAGGTCGGCAACTTCCCCTTCATCGGCAACGGCAAGGCGATCGCGCTGGGCGAGCCCGACGGGTTCGTGAAGACCGTGTTCGACGCCAAGACCGGCGAACTGCTCGGCGCGCACATGATCGGCGCGGAAGTTACCGAGATGATCCAGGGCTATACGATCGGCAAGACGCTGGAGACGACCGAGGCCGAGCTGATGGAAACCGTCTTCCCGCACCCGACGATCAGCGAGTCGATGCACGAGAGCGTGCTGGCGGCCTATGGGCGGGTGATTCACATCTGATCGTGCGCGGGTGATTGACCTTGATCCCGTTCGCGGCGAGCGTGTTGCAAACGGGATCAAGGGAGTATCGCATGAAGTTGGGGATCATCGGAACCGCACTGGCGCTCGCCGCCGCCACGCCCGCCGCCGCCGAAACGGTGGTGGTCACCGCCGACCGCATGATTGACGTGGTCAGCGGCAAGGTGGTCGAGCATCCGGCGATCTTCATCACCGATGGGCGGATCACCAGCATCGCCGATGCGCGCGTCGTGCGCTGGGGCAGCGATGTCCGGCACATCAACCTGAGCGGGAAGACGATCCTGCCCGGGCTGATCGACATGCATGTCCATCTCGACAGCAACCCGATTTACGGCGGCTATACCGGCCTGCAGTTCACCGACAGCTTCTGGGCGATTCAGGGGACGGCGAATGCGCGGGCGATGCTGCGCGCGGGCTTTACGACGATCCGCAATGTCGGGTCCGAAAATTATGCCGATGTCGGATATAAGCAGGCGATCGCCGAAGGGCTGATCGCCGGGCCGCGCATCGTGCCGGGCGCGCATTCGCTGGGCGCGACGGGCGGGCATTGCGACAGCACCTATCTGCCGCCCTCGTTCAAGTCGAAGGGCGTGGCGGTCGGCGACGGCGCGCAGGAGCTACGCCGGATCGTGCGCGAGCAGCGCAAATATGGTGCCGAGGTGATCAAGATCTGCGCGACCGGCGGCGTCTTTTCGCGCAATACCGAGCCGGGGCAGCAGCAGCTGTCGGAGGACGAGATGCGCGCCATCGCGGACGAGGCGCATCAATGGGGGCTGAAGGTCGCGGCGCACGCGCATGGCGCGGCGGGGATCAAGGCGGCGATTCGCGCGGGCATCGACACGATCGAACATGCCAGCCTGGTCGACGATGAAGGGATCAAGCTGGCTGCGGCGCGCAAGCAGCCGGTGTGGTTTTCGATGGATATCTACAACACCGAATATACCCAGTCCGAGGGCAAGAAGAACGGTGTGCTGGAGGATAACCTCCGCAAGGATCGCGAGATCGGGCAGATCCAGCGCGACAATTTCCGCAAGGCGCATGCCGCCGGCGTGAAGATGGTGTTCGGCAGCGACGCCGGCGTGATGCCGCACGGCACGGCGGCCGGGCAGTTCAAATATATGGTTCAGTACGGCATGACCCCGATCGAGGCGATCCGCGCGGCGACGGTGAACGCCGCCGAGGCGCTGGGGCGCACCAGCGATGTCGGCGCGATCGAGGTGGGACGCTATGGTGACCTGATCGCGGTCGAGGGCGATCCGTTGAAGGACGTGACCGTGCTGACCAAGGTGACCGATGTGATCAAGGGCGGCGCGCGCGTCGCCGACTGACGCGAGACACGAAAAAGGGCGCGTTCCTAATGGAGCGCGCCCTTGATTGGCTCGACGCTGAGGGTCGGGCCTAGTTCGATCCGATGACCGATGCGACGGTGACCGGCTGGCCCGAGAGGGGCTGAACCGGCTCAGCACGCAGCGGTGCGGCGGTGATCGCGCTCATATGCTTGAGGCGGCCGTCGATATGGCCGCCATTTTCGATCGTGATATTCTCATATTCGACATCGCCCGTGATGCGCGCGGTGCGCTCGACGGTGAGCAGCTTGGCGCGGACCGTGCCCTCGATCGCGCCGGCGAGGCGTGCGGTTTCTGCCGTCACGCTGCCGAAGATCTGGCTGTCGGCGCCTTGCGCGAGCGTGCCGCAATCGACATCGCCCTCGACCCGACCTTCGATATGCAGCTCGCTGGTCGCGCGGATGCTGCCGGTGATCACGATGTCCGGCCCGATGACCGAGAACATGCCACGCTTGGACGCGCCGCCGCTCGGCGCGGGCGGTGCAGGCGGCATGGCCGGACGGTCGTCACGCGAACGATTATTGTTGAACATCTTCACTCCCCACTTCCCCGGAAACTGAGTCGCTGTTCAATATCATAGCGAAATCCGGGCCGCAGCACGGCTGGTCGCGGATTTCGTCCCGTTGGGGGATTATCATTTGCATTGGGCGCGACCAGCGGTCCCGCCGCGATCCAGGTTGCCACGATCATGCACAGCGCGCCCATGGCGACCATCGGCGCCCCCAGGCCGAGATAGCCGGTGATCGCTGCGAACGACCCGATCTGCACCAGCGCGGCGAGCGCGAAGGCGGGGCGGGTGCCGCGGGCGATGGCGAAGGCGAGGATCAGCATGTCGGCGAGCAGGAAGTACCGCTCGTGCATCCGCGGCAGCAGCCCGGCGGTCAGCAGGGCGGCGAGTGCGGCCATGCCGACCAGCCCGGCATTGTCGAACCGCACCACCTGCATCTTCGCGACGAACCAGGCAGTAGCACCGAGCGCGGCGGCGAGGGCTAGTCCGAACAGACGCGGTGCGAACTCGGGCGCGATCATCCCGGCGAGCGACCAGATGTTCGGCGCATTGCGGGCGATATCGTTGCTGAACGTCCCCGCCTGCCGGAAATAGACGGTGGCGAGGTCGGCGGGAGGCCAGCCGGCGAGCAGGGCAGGGGCCATCAGCGCGAGCAGTGCGGCGGGGGCGGCGAGCCATTGGACCAAAGGTACGCGGCGCTGGATCGCGATGGCGAGGAAGAAGGGGGCGACAAGAACCGCCTGCGCCTTGAACGCCACCGCCACGCCGCACCAGACGAACATCGCGACGTGCCGCCGCTCGACGGCCATCGCGACGGCCACCAGGCAGGCGGCGACATAGATCGCGTCGCACTGGCCCATCAGCAACGCGTTGAACGCGACCGAAGGCAAGGCGACGACCAGTGCCGCCCAGTGCGCGCGCTGCGCAACGCCGAGTGCGCCGAGCAGCCGGTGCATGGCGAGCGCGAGCGCGACAGTGCCAGCGACCGAGAGCAGTTTGATCACGCTCATCGGATCGAGCCACGCGGTGAGCGGGCTGAACAGCGCGAGCAAATAGAGGTAGCTCGGCATGTAATTGGAGAAGGGCCGCGCGAAGGCGTCGGCGACCCCGGCGTCGCGGATCGTTTCGAGCCAGGGGATCAGATAGGCGGTCATGTCCGGGGTGAACAGCGGCCACAACGCCCATGCCTGTACCGCCGCGACCAGCGCGACGAGCCAGGGGGCAGGGGCGGCAAATCCCGGATGGTTGGGAGCGGACGGCATCGTGATTGCGGATAGGCGGTGCCGCTGAAGATCGGGTTAAGCGTGTGCCCTTGCGGGTGGTGGACAAGTGGCTGGGCGCGAGGCAGAAAACCGCCGTTGATGCGCGTCCGTCTATCCTCCGCCGCTCGATTCCGTATCGCCGCCCTGATCCTGGCGGTGGTCGCGCTTGGCCTGATCGCGCTGGGTGCGCGGTGCATGTTGCCGACGATGGTGAGTTGTTCGGCCTCCACGATCTTTGGCGGGCCGGCGCTGGATGTCCCCTACAAGAGCACGCGGCGCGAGGTGGTCGCGCTGATGCTCGAGATGGGGGAGGTGAAGCCCGGTGACACGGTGATCGATCTGGGCACCGGTGACGGGCGCATCCTGATCGCCGCGGCGAAGGAGCGCGGTGCAAGGGGGCTGGGCGTCGATCTCGATCCGGTGCTGATCCGCAAGGCAAGTGCGGCGGCGCGCAAGGCGGGTGTGGCGGACAAGGTGCGATTCGAAGCGGCGGACCTGTTCGAGACCGATTTGAGCTCGGCCGATGTCGTCACCATGTACCTGCTGCCGGAGGTCAATCTGCGCCTGCGCCCGCAGCTGTTCGCGCAACTGAAACCCGGGACCCGCGTGGTCAGCCATGCCTTCGACATGGGTGACTGGAAGCCGGAGGCGAAGCGCCGCGCCGGGGGGGCTACCGTCTATATGTGGCGCATCCCCGCGCGACCGGGTACTCCCACCCAAACACCCCGTTGACCGGTCGGGGGTGCGCGTATATAGGCCGCGCGCTCGCAGGGATTCCGTCCCGCGAGCTTTAATGAGCTGAACGTTGTTGGAGACGCCAGGGCCCGGAGGCCGCTTTAGGGCCGCCAGGGTCCTTTCGTATTTTCCGGAATCATGGCTCCAGCAAAGTAACCATTGGAAGGTGAAGGGCTTCATGCCGACGATTAACCAGCTGGTCCGCAAGGGCCGCGAACCGCAGAAGGCCAAGAGCAAGGTCCCTGCGATGGAACAGAACCCGCAGAAGCGCGGTGTCTGCACCCGTGTCTATACCACGACCCCGAAGAAGCCGAACTCGGCATTGCGCAAGGTGGCCAAGGTTCGCCTGACCAACCAGCGCGAAGTGATTTCGTACATCCCGGGTGAAGGCCACAACCTTCAGGAGCACTCGGTGGTCCTGATCCGCGGCGGTCGCGTTCGCGATCTTCCCGGCGTGCGCTATCACGTCCTGCGCGGCGTTCTCGATACCCAGGGTGTCAAGGATCGCAAGCAGAGCCGTTCGAAGTACGGCGCGAAGCGTCCGAAGTAAGCCAAAGTAAGCCCCGGACAGGTTCCGGAACCGGCTGAAGTTTTAGAAGGAAATTCAAGATGGCTCGTCGTCGTCGTCCCGAAAAGCGGGAAATCCTGCCCGATCCCGTGTACGGAGATCAGGTTCTGTCGAAGTTCATGAATAGCGTGATGCTGGACGGCAAGAAGGCCGTCGCTGAAGGTATCGTCTATTCGGCGCTTCAGGTTGTCGAGCAGCGCGCGAAGAAGGACCCGATCGGCGTCTTTCACGAAGCGCTCAACAACATCAAGCCGGGCATCGAAGTCCGCAGCCGCCGCGTCGGCGGTGCGACCTATCAGGTCCCGGTCGAGGTGCGCCCCGAGCGCGCCCAGGCGCTGGCGATTCGCTGGCTGATCACGTCTGCGCGCAACCGCAGCGAGAACACGATGTCGGCACGTCTGTCGGGTGAGCTGCTGGACGCTTCGAACAATCGCGGCAACGCGGTGAAGAAGCGCGAAGACACGCACCGCATGGCGGAAGCGAACCGCGCGTTCAGCCACTACCGCTGGTAATGACGGCGTTGCCGGTCTTTTTCCGGTAACATTCTTACCTATATCCCGGGGAGTCGCTTCTGGCGGCTCCCCATACCCTTAAGGAACCACGATCATGGCCCGCAGCCATCCGCTCGATCGCTACCGCAATATCGGCATCATGGCGCACATCGACGCCGGTAAGACGACGACGACTGAGCGCATCCTCTATTACACCGGCAAGTCCTACAAGATCGGCGAAGTGCATGAAGGCACTGCGACGATGGACTGGATGGAGCAGGAGCAGGAGCGCGGGATCACGATCACGTCGGCTGCCACCACCTGCAAGTGGAAGGCCGAGGACGGCAATGGCCCCGAGCATCTGATCAACATCATCGACACCCCGGGCCACGTCGACTTCACGATTGAAGTCGAGCGTTCGCTGCGCGTGCTCGACGGCGCGGTTGCGTGCTTCGACGGCGTTGCCGGCGTTGAGCCGCAGTCGGAAACTGTGTGGCGTCAGGCCGACAAGTACGGCGTGCCGCGCATGTGCTTCGTCAACAAGCTCGACCGCACCGGCGCCGACTTCTATTTCTGCGTGGATTCGATCATCGATCGTCTCGGCGCGCGTCCGGCGGTGCTGTACCTCCCGATCGGTATCGAGGGCGGGTTCAAGGGCTTGGTCGACTTGGTCAACAACCGCGCGATCATCTGGCTCGAAGAGTCGCTGGGCGCGAAGTTCGAATATCAGGACATTCCTGCGGACATGGCCGAAAAGGCCGCCAAGTATCGCAGCGACCTGATCGAAATGGCCGTCGAGCAGGACGATGCGCTGATGGAAGCGTATCTGGAAGGCAATGAGCCGTCGGTCGCCGACCTCAAGAAGCTGATCCGCAAGGGTACGCTGGCGATGTCGTTCGTGCCGATCGTTTGCGGTTCGGCGTTCAAGAACAAGGGCGTTCAGCCGCTGCTCGACGCAGTGGTCGACTATCTGCCTTCGCCGCTCGACATTCCGGACGTTCAGGGCGTGAAGCTCGATGGCGAGACCCCGGATTCGCGTCCGCCGGCCGACGATGCGCCGCTCTCGCTGCTCGCGTTCAAGATCATGAACGATCCGTTCGTCGGCTCGCTCACCTTCGCCCGCATCTACTCCGGCACCCTCACCAAGGGTCAGTATCTGAACTCGGTGAAGGACAAGAAGGAAAAGATCGGTCGTATGCTCCTCATGCACGCGAACTCGCGTGAGGACATCGATGAGGCGCGTGCGGGCGACATCGTCGCGATCGCGGGCCTCAAGGAGACCACGACCGGGGACACGCTGTGCGACACTGCGCACCCGATCATTCTCGAGCGGATGGAATTCCCCGAGCCGGTGATCGAGCTGTCGGTTGAGCCGAAGACCAAGGCTGATCAGGAAAAGATGGGCCTCGCGCTCAACCGTCTGGCTGCCGAGGATCCTTCGTTCCGCGTTTCGACCGACCATGAGTCGGGCCAGACCATCATCAAGGGCATGGGCGAGCTCCATCTCGAGATCTTGGTCGACCGCATGAAGCGCGAGTTCAAGGTCGAGGCAAATGTCGGCGCGCCGCAGGTGGCGTATCGCGAGTACCTCAAGAAGCCGGTCGACATCGACTACACCCACAAGAAGCAGTCGGGCGGCACCGGCCAGTTCGGCCGCGTCAAGGTCAAGCTGACCCCGGGTGAGCGCGGTTCGGGCTTCGTCTTCAAGGACGAGATCAAGGGCGGTAACATTCCGAAGGAATATATCCCTGCGATCGAAAAGGGCTTCCGCGAGACGGCACTGACCGGTTCGCTGGTCGGCTTCCCGATCATCGACTTCGAAGTGCTGCTGTATGACGGCGCATACCATGACGTCGACTCGTCGGCGCTGGCGTTCGAAATCTGTGCCCGCGCTGCGATGCGCGAAGCGGCGCAGAAGTCGGGCATCACGCTGCTCGAGCCGGTGATGAAGGTTGAGGTCGTGACCCCCGAGGACTATCTTGGTGACGTCATCGGCGACATCAACAGCCGTCGTGGTCAGATCCAAGGCACCGACAGCCGTGGTAACGCACAGACCGTCGATGCGATGGTCCCGCTGGCCAACATGTTCGGTTACGTGAACCAGCTCCGTTCGTTCACGCAGGGACGCGCGCAGTACAGCATGCAGTTCTCGCATTATGACGAAGTGCCGCCGAACGTGGCCGAGGAAGTGAAGGCGAAGCTGGCGTAATTTGTTTGGGGGATGCGCTGTTGGCGCATCCGCGGTGCCGGCCCGCTCCGGCACCGCAGCCCAAACCGACTAAGGCTGGCGTTATCTAGAAACAGCCGTTATGGGGCCGCGTTCGCGTGGCGCCGTGAAGGCCGCGAATCAGAATCCAGAAGGTAGGAAACTAATGGCGAAGGCAAAGTTTGAGCGGAACAAGCCGCATCTCAACATCGGCACCATCGGTCACGTCGATCACGGCAAGACCTCGCTGACGGCGGCGATCACGAAGATCCTGGCAGAGAACGTCGCGGGCAACGCAGCGGTTGACTTCGCCAACATCGACAAGGCTCCGGAAGAGCGCGAGCGCGGCATCACCATCTCGACCGCACACGTCGAGTATGAGACCGAGTCGCGTCACTACGCGCACGTCGATTGCCCCGGCCACGCCGACTATGTGAAGAACATGATCACCGGCGCGGCGCAGATGGACGGCGCGATCCTGGTCGTGTCGGCCACCGACGGCCCGATGCCGCAGACCAAGGAGCACATCCTGCTCGCCAAGCAGGTCGGCGTTCCGACCATGGTCGTCTTCCTGAACAAGGTTGACCTGGTCGACGATGAGGAAATCCTCGAGCTGGTCGAAATGGAAATCCGCGAAGAACTGTCGCGTCGTGAGTTCGACGGCGACAATATTCCGATCATCCGCGGTTCGGCGACCTGCGCCCTGTCGGGTTCGAACGACACGCTGGGCAAGGACGCGATCCTCGCGCTCATGGCCGCTGTCGACGAGTCGATCCCGCAGCCGGAGCGTCCGCTGGACAAGCCGTTCATGATGCCGATCGAAGACGTGTTCTCGATCTCGGGTCGCGGCACCGTGGTCACCGGCCGCGTCGAGACCGGCGTTGTGAAGGTTGGCGAGGAAGTCGAGATCGTCGGCATCCAGCCGACCGTCCGCAAGACCACCGTGACCGGCGTCGAAATGTTCCGCAAGCTGCTCGACCAGGGCCAGGCAGGCGACAACATCGGCGCGCTGATCCGCGGCGTTGCACGTGACGAAGTCGAGCGCGGCCAGGTTCTGGCCAAGCCGGGTTCGATCACCCCGCACACCGACTTCCAGTCGTCGGTGTACGTCCTGTCGAAGGACGAGGGTGGCCGTCACACGCCGTTCTTCGCGAACTATCGTCCGCAGTTCTACTTCCGCACCACGGACGTCACCGGCACGATCGAACTGCCTGAGGGCACCGAGATGGTCATGCCGGGCGACGAAGTCGCGCTGGGCGTGAAGCTGATCGCGCCGATCGCAATGGACATCGGTCAGCGCTTCACGATCCGCGAAGGCGGCCGCACCGTCGGTGCAGGCGTCGTCGCTTCGATCGACAAGTAATCGACGCCCGCAAGGGCTGAGAATGAAGAGCCCGGCTTCCCCCAGGGGAGGCCGGGCTTTTTGCGTTGAGTGCTGTGGGCCAAAGATCCGAGCATTGCCGCCGGAGCGCTACTCGGACATCGTGCAACGGATGAAACTGCAATCAGCCTTGATGGCGGCGATGGGGCTCGCGGTGCTTGGAGGCTGCAAGCAGCGTGAGGCGACCTACGCAGCCGACTGTGCGACGCCTCCTGGCCATTGGGGACGGGAGAAGGACGGCATAGGCCACCTGCGTGTTGCGCAACCGATCTATCTTATGACGGACGGGTCGGTGGTGTGGAATAAGGCGCTGATCTCAGATGCGGTCCTGTCTCGCTACATGGATCAGATGTCTGGCATGAATCCGGAGCCACATGCTGTCTTGGTAGCATCGCCCGCTGCGAGCTGTGACCGAGTGGCAAGAATTCGCGAAATCATGGACGCCTCTGAACTCTGCAAGGGACCGCATTCGCTTTGCAGCGAAGGATGGAGCGTGGCGCAGTGGCCCGTTGCAGGCGGTCCATAGCCTCGCCGCGAAATTTCTGCCCCGCACCCCCTTGCCATTCCCCCGCTTCCGCTGTAGTGGCCCGCCTTCGTTTTAGCGTATGAACCAGCAAGAGGCGTGTTTCACGCGCCCCGCTCTTTCGCATCGGTAGGGACTATGGACAACAATATCCGCATCCGCCTGAAGGCGTTCGACCACCGCGTGCTCGATCAGGCCGCAAGCGACATCGCCGACACCGCGCGCCGCACTGGCGCGATGATCCGTGGCCCGATCCCGCTCCCGACCCACATCGACAAGTTCACGGTCAACCGTGGCCCGCACATCGACAAGAAGTCGCGTGAGCAGTTCGAGACGCGCACCTACAAGCGCCTGCTCGACATCGTTCAGCCCACCGCCCAGACCGTTGACGCGCTGATGAAGCTCGACCTCGCCGCTGGCGTTGACGTGGAGATCAAGCTGGCCTAAAGGCCGCGCTCTCCCAACGAGATTCGCGATTCCATTGGAGTCGCGCAGGGCTGGCCGGATCGATCCCGATCCGATGATCCGACCCGGAGCGAAAGCTCAAACGACATAGGGATACCGCCGGGTCAGGCTCCGCAAGGAAAATGGCTCGGGCCTGCGTCCCCCGTCTTTTTCACCTTCGGGTGGGAATTCAGCCCGGACGGGGGCTCGTACTGCATATTTGGGCTGAAGCACGCACCCTTCGGAATGGTCCGCGGGGTGCCTCTGTATTGAGGAGCAACAGATCATGCGCACTGGCGTGATCGCGAAGAAGCTGGGGATGACCCGCCTGTTCAAGGACGATGGCCGCCACGTGCCGGTTACCGTCCTGAGCCTCGAAGGGCTGCAGGTTGTCTCGGTTCGCGAAAAAGATCGTGATGGCTACACCGCCGTCCAGCTTGGCGCAGGCAGCGCCAAGGCAAAGAACGTCGCCAAGCCGCAGCGCGGCCAGTTCGGCAAGGCCGAAGTGGAGCCCAAGGCAGTCCTCGCGGAATTCCGCGTTGACGAAGATGGTCTGCTTGACGTGGGCGCCGAGATTTCGGCCGACCATTATGTCGCAGGCCAGTATGTCGATATCCAGGGCAAGACCCAGGGTAAGGGCTTCCAGGGCGGCATGAAGCGCTGGGGCTTCGGTGGTATGCGCGCGACGCACGGCGTCTCGATCAGCCACCGTGCACTCGGTTCGACCGGTCAGCGCCAGGATCCGGGCAAGGTCTTCAAGAACAAGAAGATGGCCGGCCACATGGGCGACAAGTTCCGCACGCAGCAGAATCTCGAAATCGTCGGCACCGACGTCGAGCGCGGCCTGATCTTCGTCAAGGGCTCGGTCCCTGGCTCGAAGGGTGGCTGGCTCTACGTCAAGGATGCGGTCAAGGTCGCGCGTCACGCCGACGCGCCGTTCCCCGCCGGCATCAAGAGTGCTGCCAACACCAACGACACCGCTGCAGCGGATACCCCGGCCGATACGGCTGAGGCACCTGCAGCGACCGACGGCCAGGAGGGCTGAACGTGAAGGTCAAGGTTCAAACCCTCGACGCCAAGGCATCGGGCGATATCGAGCTGAAGGACGAAGTCTTCGGTCTCGAGCCGCGCGCCGACATCCTGCACCGCGTCGTCACCTGGCAGCTGTGGAATCGCCGCGGCACCGCACGTCCGACGCGTGAGCGTTCGGAAGTGTCGCGCACCGGCAAGAAGTTCGGTCGTCAGAAGGGCGGCGGTACCGCTCGTCACGGCGATCGCGCAGCCCCGATCTTCATCGGCGGTGGTAAGGCTCACGGTGCACGTCTCCGTGACTTTAACAGCTCGCTGAACAAGAAGATTCGCGCGCTGGGCCTGAAGATGGCGCTGTCGAGCCACGCCAAGGCGGGTTCGCTGATCGTCCTCGACGGGTTCGAGGCGAGCAAGACGGCGGCGCTCAAGGACCAGCTCGCTGGCCTCAACGTCGGCAAGAAGACACTGGTGATCGACGGTGAAGCTGGTGACGGCTTCCTCGCAGCACGCAACCTGGTGGGCGTCAACGTCCTCCCGGCAGTCGGCGCCAACGTCTATGACATCCTGAAGCACGACACGCTGGTCCTGACCCGCGCTGCCGTCGAAAAGCTGGAGGCGCGCTTCAATGGCTAAGAAGCAGGAGCAGATCGACATCCGTCATTATGACGTGATTGTCGCGCCGCACATCACCGAGAAGTCGACCCTGGTCTCCGAGCACAATGCGGTGGTCTTCAAGGTCGCCGGGGAAGCGACCAAGCCGCAGATCAAGGCTGCGGTCGAGGCGATCTTCGGCGTTGGTGTCACCGCGGTGAACACGATCGTCCAGAAGGGCAAGACGAAGCGCTGGAAGGGCAAGCCCTACACGCGCAGCGACATCAAGAAGGCGATCGTCACGCTGAAGGACGGCGATTCGATCGACGTCACGCAGGGGGTCAACTGACATGGCTCTGAAGAATTATAACCCGACCTCGCCGGCGCGGCGTGGCCTGATCCTGGTGGACCGTTCGGGTCTGCACAAGGGCGGCCCCGTCAAGGCGCTGACCGAAGGCAAGCGCAAGACCGGTGGCCGCAACAACAAGGGCCATGTGACCTCGCGCGGCATCGCGGGTGGCCACAAGCAGCGTTACCGCATCATCGACTTCAAGCGTCGTCTGTGGGATGTCGAGGGCACCGTGGAGCGGATCGAGTATGATCCCAACCGCACCGCCTTCATCGCGCTGATCAACTATGGTGACACGCCGGAAGGCAAGGCCAATGTCGCGTACATCATTGCTCCCCAGCGCCTCGGCGTTGGCGACAAGGTGATCGCCGGCAAGAAGACCGACGTGAAGCCGGGCAACGCCATGGAGCTGGGCCAGATGCCGGTCGGCACCATCGTCCACAATGTGGAGATGAAGCCGGGCAAGGGTGGTCAGATCGCACGTTCGGCAGGCACCTATGTGCAGGTCGTCGGTCGTGATCGCGGCATGGTGATCGTTCGCCTGAACTCGGGCGAGCAGCGCTACATCCGTGCGGACTGCATGGGCACCGTTGGCGCCGTGTCGAACCCCGACAATGGCAACACCAACCTCGCCAAGGCTGGCCGCAACCGCTGGAAGGGCATCCGCCCGCTGACCCGCGGTGTCGCCAAGAACCCGGTCGACCATCCGCACGGCGGTGGTGAAGGCCGGACCTCGGGCGGCCGTCATCCGGTCACCCCGTGGGGCAAGCCGACCAAGGGTGCGCGCACCCGTCACAACAAGGCGACGGATAAGTTCATTATCCGCAGCCGCCACGCGAAGAAGAAGGGCTAACCTATGGCTCGCTCCGTTTGGAAGGGTCCGTTCGTGGACCTCCACCTCCTGAAGAAGGCGGAAGTCGCTCAGGAGAGCTCGGGCCGTAGCGGTCCGATCAAGACCTGGTCGCGTCGTTCGACCATCCTGCCGCAGTTCGTCGGCCTGACCTTCAGCGTCTACAACGGCCGCAAGTTCGTGCCGGTGTCGGTCAATGAAGACATGGTCGGCATGAAGCTCGGCGAGTTCGCCCCGACCCGGTTCTTCCCGGGCCACGCGGCCGACAAGAAGGGTAAGCGCTAACATGTCGAAGCCCAAGGCTCCCCGTCGCGTTGGCGACAATGAGGCGCTGTCGGTTGGCACGCAGATCCGTGGTTCGGCGCAGAAGCTGAACCTGGTTGCTGGCCTGATCCGCGGCAAGCGTGCCGGTGACGCACTCAACATCCTCTCCTTCAGCACGAAGGCGATGGCGGTTGACGCGCGCAAGGTGCTGGCTTCGGCCATCGCCAACGCCGAGAACAACCACAACCTCGACGTCGACGCACTCGTCGTCGCCGAGGCGTCGGTCGGCAAGTCGATCACCATGAAGCGGTTCCACACCCGTGGTCGCGGCAAGTCGACGCGCATCCTGAAGCCGTTCAGCCGTCTGCGCATCGTGGTGCGCGAAGTGCAGGAAGAAGCATAATGGGTCACAAGAGCAACCCGATCGGTCTGCGCCTGCAGATCAACCGCACCTGGGACAGCCGCTGGTTCGCAGAAGGCGCCGACTATGGCCGCCTGCTGCTTGAAGACCTCAAGATGCGCCAGTTCATCATGAAGACGCTGCCGCAGGCCGCGATCTCCAAGGTGGTGATCGAGCGTCCGGCCAAGCTGTGCCGCGTCAGCATCTTCGCTGCGCGTCCCGGCGTGATCATCGGCAAGAAGGGCACGGACATCGAGAAGCTTCGCAAGAAGCTCGCGTCGATGACCAGCTCGGACGTGTCGCTGAACATCGTTGAGATCCGCAAGCCGGAAGTCGATGCCAAGCTCGTTGCGCAGGGCATCGCTGATCAGCTGGAGCGCCGCATCGCGTTCCGTCGTGCCATGAAGCGCGCCGTTCAGTCGGCGATGCGTCTCGGCGCGGAAGGCATCCGGATCAACTGTGGTGGCCGTCTGGGCGGCGCGGAAATCGCGCGTTCGGAATGGTATCGTGAAGGCCGCGTTCCGCTGCACACTCTGCGCGCGAACGTTGATCACGCCACCGCCGAAGCGCACACCGCCTATGGCGTGTGCGGCGTCAAGGTCTGGATCTTCAAGGGCGAGATCCTGGGCCATGATCCGATGGCGACCGATCGCCTGAACATGGAATCGCAGACGTCGGGCGTTCGCCCTGCGCGCGATGACCGTCGCTAAGGGTTAGAGACAATGTTGCAACCGAAGCGCACCAAGTTCCGCAAGGCCTTCAAGGGCCGGATCAAGGGTGAGACCAAGGGCGGCGCGACGCTGAACTTCGGGTCGTACGGCCTGAAGGCGATGGAGCCGGAGCGGATCACCGCACGCCAGATCGAGGCGGCTCGCCGCGCGATCACGCGCCACATCAAGCGTCAGGGCCGTTTGTGGATCCGCATTTTCCCGGATCTGCCGGTGTCGAGCAAGCCTGCCGAAGTCCGCATGGGCTCGGGTAAGGGTGCCCCTGAGTATTGGGCAGCGCGCGTTGCGCCTGGCCGCATTCTGTTCGAGCTGGACGGCGTTCCCGGCCCGCTCGCTGCAGAAGCGTTCGAGCGTGCGGCGATGAAGCTGCCGATCAAGACCAAGGTCGTGGCCCGCCTCGGCGACACGTCGCACCTGGAGGGTTAAGAGATGACCAAGGCAACCGATCTGCGCGCCAAGAGCGACGATCAGCTGGGCGACGAGCTGGGCAACCTGAAGCGTGAGGCATTCAACCTGCGCTTCCAGGCGGCGACCAGCCAGCTCGAAAAGCCGAGCCGCGTGAAGGAAGTCCGCAAGGACATCGCCCGCATCAAGACGCTGCAGAACGAGCGTTCGCGCTCGGCTGCGAAGTAAGAGGACAACGAACATGCCGAAGCGCGTGCTGACCGGGCAGATCGTGTCCGACAAGGGCGACAAGACGGTGGTCGTGAACGTGGAGCGCAAGGTCAAGCACCCGCTCTACGGCAAGATCATCCGGCGCTCGAAGAAGTACCACGCCCATGACGAGGCGAACGAGTATAAGGCGGGCGAGACCGTGCGGATCGAAGAGACCGCGCCGATCAGCAAGCTGAAGACCTGGAAGGTGATCGAGCGGGTTAACACCCACGCGACCCCCGAGCGGGCCGACATCGCTTAAGACCCGTCAGGGTCTCAAGAGTTCAACTGGAACCCCCGGAACATGTTCCGGTAGGCCAAGAGAGAAGGAACCGGATCAATGATCCAGATGCAGTCCAATCTCGACGTCGCAGATAACAGCGGCGCGAAGCGGGTGCAGTGCATCAAGGTGCTGGGCGGGTCGAAGCGTCGCTTCGCCGGCGTCGGCGACGTCATCGTCGTCAGCATCAAGGAAGCACAGCCCCGCGGCAAGGTGAAGAAGGGTGACGTGCACCGTGCCGTCATCGTCCGCACCGCCAAGGACGTCCGCCGCGCCGATGGCTCGGTGATCCGCTTCGACGGCAATGCCGCCGTCCTGGTCAACAAGAACGAGGAGCCGATCGGCACTCGTATCTTTGGCCCGGTGGTCCGCGAGCTTCGCTCGAAGGGCTTCATGAAGATCATTTCGCTCGCCCCTGAGGTGCTGTGATGGCTGCTGCCAAGATCAAGAAGGGCGACCAGGTCATCGTTCTGTCCGGCAAGGACAAGGGCAAGACCGGTGAAGTCGTCAAGTCGATGCCGAAGGCCGACAAGGTCGTCGTGTCCGGCGTGAACATCGCAGTGCGCCACACCAAGCCGAGCCAGGGCGACCCGCAGGGTGGCCTGAAGCGCGCCGAGGCCCCGCTGCACGTGTCGAAGGTTGCGCATGTGACCAAGGACGGCAAGGCGACCCGCGTCCGCTTCGAAGAGCGTGACGGCAAGAAGGTCCGCGTTGCGGTCAAGACCGGGGATGTCATCTGATGGCTGATACCTACACCCCCCGCATGAAGTCGAAGTACGACGCGGAAATCGCCAAGGCGATGACCGAGAAGTTCGGCTACAAGAATGCGATGGAAGTGCCGAAGATCTCGAAGATCGTGCTCAACATGGGCGTCGGCGAAGCGACCCAGGACAAGAAGAAGGTCGAGCAGGCGGCTTCCGAAATGGAGCTGATTGCTGGCCAGAAGCCTGTCGTGACCAAGGCCAAGAAGTCGATCGCTCAGTTCAAGCTGCGTGAAGGCATGGCGATCGGTTGCAAGGTGACGCTGCGTCGTGAGCGTATGTACGAGTTCCTCGACCGCTTCATCACCATCGCGCTGCCGCGCGTGCGCGATTTCCGTGGCCTGAACGACAAGTCGTTCGACGGCCGTGGCAACTACGCCTGCGGCATCAAGGAACAGATCGTGTTCCCCGAGATCAACTATGACCGCATCGACAAGGTGCGCGGCATGGACGTGATCGTGACCACCACCGCCAAGACCGACGAGGAAGCTCGCGAGCTTCTCCGTCTCTTCGGTTTCCCGTTCCCCATCGAGGCGGACGGTGAAGCGAAGCAGGCCGCGTAAGGGAAAGAGAACTTAAGTCATGGCGAAACTGAGTTCCGTGCTCAAGAACGAGCGTCGCAAGCAGCTGGTGAAGAAGTACGCCGGCCGCTACGCGAAGCTTAAGGCGATTGCGAACGACAAGTCGCTCGATGAGACCGAGCGTCTGATCGCGCGCTTGAAGATGGCCGAGATTCCCCGCAACGGGAACCCGACCCGCATTCGTAACCGGTGCGAGCTGACCGGCCGTCCGCGCGGTTACTACCGCAAGTTCCGTCTCGCACGTGTCATGCTGCGCGATCTGGCCAACAAGGGCCTGATCCCGGGTGTCACGAAGTCGAGCTGGTAAGGATCACGAAGATGGCATTGACCGATCCTCTGGGTGATATGCTCACCCGCATCCGCAACGGCCAGCGCGCCCGTAAGGACTCTGTTCTTACTCCGGCAAGCAAGCTGCGTGCGCGTGTCCTCGACGTGCTTCAGCGCGAGGGTTATATCCGTGGCTACAGCGAAGAGCAGATGGGCCCCGCGGCCGGCATCCGCATCGAGCTGAAGTATTTCGAGGGCCAGCCCGCGATCAAGTCGATCGCGCGCGTCTCGAAGCCGGGTCGCCGCGTCTATTCGGGCTCCAAGGAGCTGCCGAAGGTTCGCAACGGCCTGGGCATCACCATCGTTTCGACGCCTCGTGGCGTTCTGTCGGACGCTGAGGCGCGCGACCAGAATGTCGGCGGCGAAGTGCTCGCGGAGGTGTTCTGATGAGCCGCACCGGTAAAAAGCCGATCCCCGTTCCCGCCGGCGTCACTGCCAGCGTCGAAGGCGGCGTCGTGAGCGTCAAGGGGCCCAAGGGCACCCTGACCATGCCTGCGTCGGACGACATCTCGTACGAGATGGGCGAGGGCACCATCACGGTGAAGCCTGCGAACGACACCAAGCGCGCCAAGGCGTTCTGGGGCATGCAGCGCACGCTGGTCCAGAACCTGGTGACCGGTGTGACCGAGGGCTTCTCGAAGAAGCTCCTGATCACCGGCGTCGGCTATCGCGCCAATGCGCAGGGCCGCAAGCTGAAGCTTCAGCTTGGCTATTCGCATGACGTCGATCTCGACGTGCCGGAAGGTGTGGAGGTGAAGACCCCCGACCAGACGACCGTCGAAATCTCGGGTAACGACAAGCAGGCCGTCGGCCAGTTTGCCGCGGAAATTCGTCGCTGGCGTAAGCCTGAGCCCTACAAGGGCAAGGGCATCAAGTACGAGGGCGAGTTCATCTTCCGCAAGGAAGGGAAGAAGAAGTAATGAGCAAGGGTCTCTCTCTCTTCGAGAAGCGGCGTCGCCGCAACCGCACCGCGCTGCGCGCGCGTTCGGGCGGCCGTCCGCGGCTGTCGGTGCATCGCTCGGGCAAGCACATCTATGTGCAGGTGATCGACGACGCCCAGGGCAAGACCCTGGCCGCCGCCTCGACGCTGGACAAGGACGTGCGCGGCACGAATGGCGGCAACGTCGATGCGGCCAAGGCCGTTGGCGCACGCATCGCGGAAGCCGCCAAGCAGGCCGGCGTGACGCAGGTCGTGTTCGACCGTGGCGGGTTCCTGTTCCACGGACGCGTCAAGGCGCTGGCGGATGCCGCGCGTGAAGGCGGATTGGAGTTCTAAGATGGCTGACGAACAGAACCAGACGCCCGTCGAGGGCGCAGCACCCGACGCCGTTGCAGCCGATGCTCCCCGTCGTGGCCGTGGTGGCCGTGGTGGCGACAATCGTGGCGGCGGCGGTGGCCGCGGTCGCGACGGCAATCGCGGTCGCGACAATCGCGGTCGTGGTGGCCCCGGTGCCGACGACGGCGGCGAAGAGCTGATCGAAAAACTCGTTCACATCAACCGCGTCAGCAAGACGGTTAAGGGCGGTAAGCGCTTCGGCTTTGCTGCGCTGGTCGTCGTGGGCGACGGCAAGGGCCGTGTCGGCTTCGGCCATGGCAAGGCACGCGAAGTGCCGGAAGCCATTTCGAAGGCGACCGCCGCTGCCAAGAAGAAGATGGTCCGCGTGCCGCTGCGCGAGGGCCGGACGCTGCACCATGACGGCAAGGGCCATTTCGGCGCCGGCAAGGTGACCCTCCGTTCGGCGCCCGCCGGTACCGGCATCATCGCCGGTGGTCCGATGCGCGCCGTGTTCGAGAGCCTGGGCGTTGCCGACGTGGTGACCAAGTCGGTCGGCACTTCGAACCCCTACAACATGATCCGCGCGACCTTCGAGGCACTGGGTGACCAGTATTCGCCGAAGGCAGTGGCCCAGCGTCGCGGCAAGAAGATTGCCGATCTGCTCGGCCGCGGCGGTTCGCAGACCGCCGAGGCTGATGCCGCGGCGATCGTGGAGTAAGCGATATGGCGAAGATCAAGGTAAAGCAGATCGGATCTCCGATCCGCCGGACCAAGGATCAGCGCGCGACGCTGATCGGCCTGGGCCTGAACAAGATGCACAAGGTCAGCGAGCTCGAGGATAGCCCCGAGGTCCGCGGTATGATCCGCAAGCTGCCCCACATGGTTGAGATCGTCGAGGGCTGAGCCGCCGACATCTTTTCCAGGTGACAGAATGAGGGGAGGGGGCTATCGGCCCCCTTTCCGATTTTCCCGGCCCGCCGGGAGTTTTATCAGCGCGACAAAAGCGAAAGCGAGTGCACGACATGAAGCTGAACGATCTCACTGACAATGAAGGCGCCCGCAAGGGCCGGATGCGCGTCGGACGCGGCATCGGTTCGGGCAAGGGCAAGACCGCAGGCCGCGGCCAGAAGGGTGCCAAGGCACGTTCGGGCGTCGCGATCAACGGCTTCGAGGGCGGTCAGATGCCGCTCCACATGCGCATCCCGAAGCGCGGCTTCAACAATCCGCGCGGCAAGGATTATGCCGAGGTCAATCTGGGCATGATCCAGAAGCTGGTCGACGCCGGCACGCTGACCGCGACCGAGATCGATCATGCGGCGCTGCAGGCTGTCGGCCTCGCGCGCGGTGGCAAGCATGGCGTCCGTCTGCTCGGCAAGGGTGAGTTTTCGGCGAAGCTGAGCTTCACCGTCGCTGGCGCGTCGAAGGGCGCGATCGAGGCGGTCGAGAAGGCTGGCGGCACCGTCACCATCCCGACGATCGTTCCTGCGGCCGACAAGCATGCTGCAAAGCATCGCTCGGTGCAGAAGGTCATCGCCGCCAAGAAGGCCGGAAAGGCCTGACTTAGCTGTGGACGGGGCGATGTAAGCGCATTGCCCTGCTCCGACAGTAACCTATATGGGCGGCGGGGGAGCGGCGAACGCTTCTCCGCCGCTTTGGTTTCCGGGATAATCGTTCAATGGCATCCGCAGCCGATTCAATGGCATCCGGCCTCAACCTGTCCAAGTTCGGACAGGCCACCGAACTCAAGAAGCGCCTGTGGTTCACGCTCGGCGCGTTGATCATCTTCCGGATGCTCAGCTTCGTGCCGCTGCCCGGCGTCGATCCGACGCAGCTGGGTCTGCTGGCCGACCGCACGCAGGGCGGCGTGCTCGACTTCTTCAACACATTCTCGGGCGGCGCGCTGGAGCGCATGTCGGTGATCGCGCTGGGCGTGATGCCGTACATCACGGCATCGATCGTGGTGCAGCTCGCGACCTCGCTGTCGCCGACGCTCGCCGCGATCAAGAAGGACGGGGAGAGCGGGCGCAAGCGGCTCAACCAGTATACGCGCTACGGCACCGTCGCGCTGACCGCTATCCAGGGCTATTTCATCGCCGTTGGTCTTGAAACGCTGGGCGCAACGCAGGGGCTTGCGCCCGTGGTCGAGCCGGGCATGCTGTTCCGTATCGCTGCGGTCATCTCGCTGATCGGCGGGACCATGTTCCTGATGTGGCTGGGTGAGCAGATCACCAGCCGTGGCGTCGGCAATGGGATCAGCCTGATCATCATGGCCGGCATCGTCGCGCATCTGCCCACGACGCTGGTGCAGCTGTTCGAGGGTGGCCGTTCAGGCACGATGAACCCGGTGACGCTGGTCGCGATCCTTGCTGCGGTGGCGGGCCTTGTCCTGTTCATCTGCTTCATGGAGCGTGCGCAGCGCCGCATCCTGATCCAGTATCCCAAGCGCCAGACGCAGCGCGGCGTGCAGAGCGAGCGCAGCCATCTGCCGCTCAAGATCAACACTGCGGGCGTGATCCCGCCGATCTTCGCCAGCTCGCTGTTGCTGATGCCGCTGACGGTCAGCCAGTTTGCGGGTCAGGCGCAGAGCGGCGAGAGCTGGGGCGGCGACCTCATCATCACGCTGAACCAGTATTTGCAGCATGGCAGCCTAGTGTACATGCTGCTGTACGGCGCGGGCATCATCTTCTTCTCGTTCTTCTACACCGCGGTTGTGTTCAACCCCGAGGAGACGGCCGAGAATCTGAAGAAGTATGGCGGCTTCATCCCCGGCATCCGTCCGGGCAAGAACACCGAAGCCTATTTCGATTATGTGCTGACGCGCATCACCGTGATCGGCGCGGCGTACCTGACCGTCATCTGTCTGTTGCCGGAATATCTTGTCTCGGCGCTCGCAATCCCCTTCTATCTCGGCGGGACCAGCCTGCTCATCGTCGTCAACGTGACGATGGACACGGTCACGCAGATCCAGTCGCACTTGCTGGCGCACCAGTATGGCGATCTGATCAAGAAGGCGAAGCTGAAGGGTGGCCGTCTGCGCTAACAGGCGCAGCGGCGTGGAAGGGGAAGCCAGTTGAATATCATCCTGTTGGGGCCTCCGGGCGCGG
Source organism: uncultured Alphaproteobacteria bacterium (assembly GCA_942493255.1). Lineage (GTDB taxonomy): Bacteria > Pseudomonadota > Alphaproteobacteria > Sphingomonadales > Sphingomonadaceae > Sphingomonas. The sequence goes on from OW818683.1 coordinate 1,689,380, forward strand.
GCAAGGGGACCCAGGCGTCACGGCTCGAGAGCGAGCGCGGCATGGTCCAGCTGTCGACCGGCGACATGCTGCGCGCCGCGGTCAAGGCGGGGAGCCCGGTCGGGTTGCAGGCCAAGGCCGTGATGGAGGCGGGTGAGCTCGTCTCCGACGCGATCGTCAGCGGCATCATCGGCGAGAGCCTGGATGCGCTGGGCGACAAGGGCGCGATTTTCGACGGCTATCCCCGGACTGCCGCACAGGCGGAGTCGCTCGACAGCCTGCTGGCTGAGCGCGGCCGCAGCCTTGATCATGTGATCGAGCTGGTCGTCGATGAGGACGCGCTGGTCGCGCGCATCACGGGCCGGTTCAGCTGCGCCAGCTGCGGCGCCAACTATCATGACAGCTTCAACCAGCCCAAGGTTGAGGGTGTCTGCGACGTGTGCGGCGGAACCGAGTTCAAGCGTCGTCCCGACGATAATGAGGAAACGGTCCGCACGCGCATGGCCGAATATCGCGCCAAGACTGCGCCGATCCTGCCGATCTATGAGGCGCGCGGACTGGTCCAGCGGGTCGATGGCATGGCCGATATCGGCGAGGTGACTGCGGCGATTGCGGCGATCCTCGACGGGCGGGCCTGATTAGGGTAACGTAAGGTCTCAACCTGCGGCCCGATTGCCCGCTTGCGGCGAAGCGCGACTCGCGTTCGCCAGTGCGCAAGCCGCTTTATTTTTATGGCCCCGGATGCGTGACCGCCAGTCGGGCGTTGACGCAGCATGGGCTGAACTCATTGGAAAACATGCATGTCGTCATACAGGGAACCGTCATTTCAGGATCGTACTGCCGCGGCGGCCCGGGCAAAGCAGAAGGCACTCGAACTGCTGCGGTCCAAGCCTGCGGTTGATCCTGCGGTGCTGGAAGAGCGCCGCAAGGCCGCTGAAGCGCGGGACAAGGCGCTTGCCGAAGAACGCGCTGCCAAGGCTGAGGCTGCTGCTGCTGCCAAGGCTGAGAAGGCTGCGCTGAAGCAGGCTGAAGCGGAGCGGAAGGCGGAGGAGCAGGCTGCGCTCGACGCGGCTGCAGCGCTGAAGGAGGTGCGTCTGACGCCTCCGAGTGCGGCGGAGATGAAGGCGGCGCGGGATGCGCGCTACGCCGCTCGCAAAGCCCGCAAGTAACAGCGGCGGATCAGCAAAAAAGGCCACTGTCCGATCGGACAGTGGCCTTTTTTGTTGCCGTTCAGCGCCGCGCGCGGCGCTTGAACTGATCGAGGCTGACGACGTTGGTCGGGCGCTCGATCGCGATGCCCGAGTAGAGCGTCGCCATCGGTTCGTCGGTGACGGTGTGGACGAGGTCCGAGCCGAAGCCGTTGAACGCGGTGCGCATGGCCGAGCCATAGGCGCCGAGCATCCCGACTTCGATATAATCGCCGGCGATGATGTCCGAAGGCAGCTCGAACGGGCCGGCCATGTGATCGAGATCGTCACAGGTCGGGCCGTAGAAGCTGTATTCGGTCATCTCCGTCGCTTCATCGGCGTCGTCGCGCAGGACGCGGACCGGGAAGCGCCAGCCGACATGCGCGGCGTCGAACAGCGCGCCATAGGCACCGTCGTTGATGTACAGCTCGTCCCCACGGCGCTTTTCGACGCGGACGATCAGCGAGCTATACTCCGCGCACAATGCCCGGCCCGGCTCACACCACAATTCAGCGCTGTACGAGATCGGAAGATTCTCGAACGCATTGTGGATCACGCCGAAATAGGTTTCGAGCGGGGGCGGTTCCATGCCCGGATAGCTGGACGGGAAGCCGCCGCCGACATCGACGATGTCGACCGTGACCGACGAGGCGACGATCGCCGCGCGGACGCGTTCCATCGCTTCGGCATAGGCCGCGGGGGTCATCGCCTGGCTGCCGACGTGGAAGCAGATGCCCAGCGCGTCGGCGGCCTGACGGGTCGCGACGAGCAGGTCGGCAACATCCTCGGGCTCCGCACCGAACTTCGCCGCGAGGCTCAGCTTCGAGTGATCGGACGACACGCGGATGCGGACGCACAGGTTCAGGTCGGCCGCACCACGGGTGGCACGAACGATCTTTTCCAGCTCATCCATCGTATCGAGGCTGAACGTGCGGACGCCGTGGACGAAATAGGCTTCCTCAATCGCTTCCTCGGCCTTGACCGGGTGCATGAAGCACAGGGTCGCGAGGGGCAGGGCGCGGCGCGCCATGCGCACTTCGCCGATCGACGCGACGTCATAATGCGTCACGCCGCTGTCCCAGAGGATCTGGAGCAATTCAGGAGAGGGGTTCGCCTTGACCGCGTAGAGCACCGTTCCCGGAAACTTCTCGACAAAGAAGCGGGCGGCGCGCTTTGCAGCGTGCGGACGAACGAGCGTTACCGGCTCGACGGGACGAAGGGCTTTCGCTAGCCCCAGCGCGCTATGATGCTTGTGCAACTCAAGGGACCTCCAATTGCCTTGCGGCAGACGATAAAAACACTGCCTTGCGGTGGAAGTCCCATGGGGCAGCGGAGGGGTCATTTAGGGTGGGGGGTCCCCCCTGTAAAGTGGTTTCGGGACCATCGTAATTTTGCGGGGTGAGATGTGACGATATTGCGACAGCCGACCAGGGCCGGGGTGCGGGACGCGGCGGCCAAGGTGGCGGCGATCCTGCCGCCAACCCCCTTGTTTGTGGCTGAAATTCGCGGCGTGCCGGTGATGTTCAAGGCCGAATCGCTCCAGCCGATCGGCGCGTTCAAGATTCGCGGCGCATGGCATCGGCTGACCGCGCTGGACCCGGATGTCCGCGCCAAGGGCGTGGTCGGATTCTCGTCGGGCAACCATGCCCAGGGCGTTGCCTGGGCCGCCAAGCGACTCGGGGTGCCGGCGGTGATCGTGATGCCGAGCGACGCCCCGGCATTGAAGCGGGAAGCGACGCTGGCGCTGGGTGCCGAAGTGGTCAGCTACGACCGGATGACCGAGAATCGCGACAAGATCGCCGCGCACCTGGCCCATGCCCGTGGTGCCACGTTGGTGCCGCCGTTTGATGACCCATGGGTGATCGAGGGGCAGGGGAGTCTGGGGATCGAGGTGCTGACCCAGGCGGCCGAGATGAAGCTGCCCGATCCGGCCACTGTCGCGGTGCCGTGCGGCGGCGGTGGCCTTGCTGCCGGGGTCGCACTGGCGCTGCCCGATGCGCAGGTGGTCGTGGTCGAGCCCGAGGGCTGGGACGATATGTGCCGGAGCCTGGAGGCGGGGTGGATCGAGCCGGTCGGCGACAACCCGCCACCGACGGCCTCCGATTCGCTCCAGACGCTGCGCGTCTCCCCGCTGACCTTCGACGTGCTGTCGCGGCGCGGGGCGACCGGGGTGCGGGTGAGCGAGGCCGAGGTGCGGGCAGCGCAGCGCTGGGCGGCGCGGAAGTTGCGGCTGGTGATCGAACCGGGCGGATCGGTCGCACTCGCCGCGCTGCTGGCCGGGAAGGTCGAGGCGCGGCCCGACCTGCTGGTGGTGCTGAGCGGCGGCAATGCCGATCCGGCGGCCTATGCCCGGGTGCTGAGCGGGGCCGACTGACGGTGTTGCGGGGGTGTCCGTACGAAGCTGACGAAAAATGGGGATTTTCGGGCTGTCGGGACGGGTTTGCGACCGGCTGACACCTGCGACGCGACTGTGACGCGACAGGTGGGCGACGCGCGGGCGACAGGCGCGCGACGGCGACGCGACACCTGCGCTGTGGGTGTCAGGCGCGGGGGTTTTGGGAAGGGATTGCGGCGGGTTGGGGTTCACCGATCAGTTTAGATCAGGGAATTTCCAACATTGGAAGGGGGAGGTTTGCGCCCCGGGTATCGGTTATTCCGGCCGCGCGTCACGTTGCCCAAAACCGCTCACCAGCAACGCGGCGGCAATGTCAGCTTCGGTCATTACCGAGCCGGGCGCGCTATGGCTGAACGTGGGTGGTTAGCGGACTTTCCGCTTCATGCGTGAGGCGCATTCTTGAGAAGATGCGAGACGCTCCAATTTCGTGATCTTGCTGAAAACAAACTGGCTCCCCTCCCACGGCTGCATGTAGGTCGGTTTGCGAGGGGCGACAAATCCCTGACCGATGATACGAAAGCAAATCGTCTCATCAGGTCGGTGAACATATGCATGGTTCACGGGATCAGAATAGACCTTCCGCCATTGGTCCTCATCTATCAGAAACCCCATGATCTTCAGGCCCGTGCGCTTGTCCGGCAAGAAATTCGGATACTCCCAATGCGCGTCGAGATAGCCACTAACCCATTGCAACTCCTGCGAATCGATTGGAGCGTTACCCGCAGTGGCGGTCGATCCAACCGCAAGAACAACGCAAAAGCTGAGGGTCGCGAGCTTGTTCATCTTGTTAGTCTGGCAGCGGACGCCGATGGCAACAACGGGGTCTGCACCTGAAGGGCCGCTTTTCTGCCAGCGTCGCGATTTTATGTCATTCAGGAACCGACCCCAAAGCTGACCATCACCGGTGAGGCGGCTATCGCCCAAAGTCGGTTATTCGACGCTGGCTCTAACCCTGCCAATTGGCGACTTCGCGGCGATAAGCGTTTTCTAGGCCGCGTTGACAAAACATCTCAGCCACACGTGTGTGGCGCCTAGGTTGAGGAAGCTCTCCCAGATCCGCTCTGCTTGTCAGACTGAAAAGACAGATTATAAGAACGACGATTCTATTTACAAGGATGTTGTTGCGCTGGCGACATCAGCCGGATGCGCGGATGTTCAAAGCCATAGCGACATCGGCAGGGGAGCGTTGGCCTATGCATTTCAATCGTCGATCCGCGATTAGTGGTCTCGCCATGCTGACCGCAGCCCCGCTGTGGCCGCTCGCCGCTGAGACGTTCCGACCGATTCCCCAGCGCGTATCGGCACGCGTGATCATCGACAATGATTTCGCCGGCGATCCCGATGGTTTGCTGGCGCTGGCGCATCACCTGCTATCACCCAAGACCAGCACGGTGCTGGTCACCTCGTCCTTTCTCTATCCGAAGCTGACGCCCGAGGGCGTGGCCCCCGGCAAGACCGCAGAGCGCGGCGCCAAACTCGCGCTCGAATTGATTCGCCGCCTTGGCGTCACTTCGCCGCCGCCGGTTGCGATGGGCCGTGAGCAGGCCGGATCGGCGCCTGCTGCCGCCCCTTCCCCGGCAGCTCTGGCGATTATCGCCGAGGCCCGTCGCGATGACCCGCTTCCGCTATTTCTGTGCTGCGGCGGGCCGTTGACCAATGTTGCCGAAGCGCTCCGGCTCGCCCCCGACATCGCCGAAAGGATGACGCTGATCTGGATCGGCGGCGGCGGCTATCCTGACGGCGGGTGGGAGTATAATCTGGCAACCGACCTCGACGCTGGCCGCCTTGTGATCGAGTCCAGCACGGTCCCGCTGTGGCAGGTGCCGCAGCCCGCCTATCGACTGATGCAGATGTCGATAGCCGAAATGACGGCGGACCTGCGTCCGATCTCGGTATTTACCGAATGGCTCTACGACCAGTTCACGCGTCCCCCCTCTTTTGTAACGCTCGGCGGCGCGTGGCCAATGGGCGACAGCCCGCCGGTCCTGTTGACGGCCATTGCCACCGAAAGCAGCCAATACCGGGAGTTGCCAGCGCGCCGTATCCAGCCTGACCTGCGTTATGGCGACGCCATACCCGACCGGATGGTCCGCGTTTACGAGCGCGTCGACGTCCGACTGGTTCATGCCGACCTGCTGGCCAAACTAAAGCTTCACGCAGGCGCACCCCGCTAATCGCTGCGCAGTCCGCACGCCGCGCTTGAGGCGCAACGGAACCGCTGGCCCAAAGGCGATCGAGCCCGGCGTAGATTTCAGCGTGGAGGTCGCCGCGAAAGTAAGCCAGTTGCTGACCCGGTCTTATGGTCACCAGCATGGCGCTGAGCTAGTCACATCAGCAGGTAGAAAGGCGTCAGCGACAGGATCGCTTAGGCGGCATCGATGAACGAAGGTCCACTTCTACAAGGACGTTGCCCACAAGCGGACCGGCGGCTCCCCACCCAATTGCGGCCACGATATGCCCAGCGACAGCTAGCTGAAAGCGGACGGCTAGTTTGCCGCACTCCAAGCGAGGAGCGGTCTTTCAGCAACCGCTCCAATAGCCGCCGCAATCGACGCACTCACATCGCGCCCGGTGGCGACAGGCTCACCCCCGCATCCGCCCATGCGGCGCGAGCTTCACCGTCCGCCCCTTGCGCGCGGCGGCTGTTGGCGTCGTTCGGCGCCTGAGCCCGCTTCAGCCTGACCCCGCAATCGGTTGCGGCGGCGAAGAAACGTCGCGTTGCTCCACCGGTCGCTGCCGGCCCCGCCTATAAAGACGCAGGGTTTGCCTCTGGTGAGTGCGCGCCCCGGCTGGTGCCGTCGGGCGGCCGGTCCTTTGGGGCGTTCAACACAAAGGGGCTTTGGTGAACTATTTCTCGAACCTGAAAATGGCGCGCAAGATCGTGCTGTCCTTTGCACTCGCGATCTTCATGGTCTGTGCGTCGGGGGTGGTGGTCGCCACGTCGTTGGGCGCGATGCGCAGCAGCACGCTGGAGAATGTGAACAGCCTGCGCGTCAAGGAACTGGTGTCGGACATGCTGGGGAGCGTGATCCAGCAGGAAAATGCGCTGCGCGGCTATGCGATGCTGGGGCGCGGCGAATTGCTCGACGAGTATAAGGTCAATCAGGATGTGTTCGCCAAGGCGGCGAAGGAATTTGACGAGCGGGTCAAGCTGCCCGACCAGCGCGAGCGCTTTGCCAAGCTGACGGCGGAGGTGAAGGACCTGAACGATCGCCGCTTTGCCGAGCTGATCACGCTGGCCGGCGCTCCCGAGACGCGGGCGCGGGCGCAGGAGATTTCGGGGCAGAAGCAGCTGCCGGTGGTGCGCGCGGTGGTTGCCGAGCTGCTCACCCGCCAGGATGAGGTGATTGCCGAACGCCGCGCCGAGCAGGCGAGCATGGCGACGATCGCCAATGTGGCGCTGTGGGGCGGGGTGGCGCTGACGGCGCTGGTCGCGCTGCTGATGGGGTGGCTGCTGATCCGCACGATTGCGGCGCCGTTGCGCGACCTGACCGATGCGACCACGACGCTGGCGCAGGGGGGCGAGGCGAAGGTCCCGTTCCGCGAGCGCGCCGATGAGCTGGGCGATATTGCCGGCGCGGTCGAGCAGTTCCGGATGGCCGCGGTGAACCGGGCCGAGGTGGATGCGCGCGCTGCTGCCGATCAGCAGATTGTCACGACCTCGCTGCGCGACGGGCTATCGGCGCTGACCACCGGGGACCTGACGGCATCGATCGATGCGGACTTCCCGGGGGCTTATGTCGAGCTGAAAACCAATTTCAACGCGGCGCTGGCGTCGTTGCGCGGGCTGATCGGGTCGGTTGCGGAGAGCACGCGGGCGATCCGGACCGGATCGAGCGAGATCACGCAGGCGTCCGAGGATCTGGCGCGGCGCACCGAGGCAAATGCGGCGAGCCTCGAGGAAACGTCGGCGGCGGTGACGCAGATGGATACGCGGCTGAAGGCGACGGCGGCTGCGGCTGGACGCACCGTCGAGCGCGCCGATGGCGCGATCGCGACGGTGACCAGCGGGCGCAGCGTTGCCGATGAGGCGGTGCAGGCGATGACGCGGGTGTCGGATTCGGCGAAGGGCATCGACAGCGTGATCGAGGGGCTCGACAAGATCGCGTTCCAGACGCGCGTTCTGGCGATGAATGCCGCAGTCGAGGCGGGGCGTGCCGGAGAGGCGGGCCGTGGCTTTGCGGTGGTGGCGGACCTCGTCTCTGCGCTCGCGATGCGGGCCGAGGAAGAGGCCGGGCGCGCGCGCGATCAGCTGACCGCGACGCAGACCGACATCGGTGCTGCGGTGGAGATGGTGCAGAAGGTGGATGCCGCTCTGCTCGATATTTCCGGCGATGTGAGCGAGGTGCATACGCTGCTGGGCGATATCGCCGCGGACAATCAGGCGCAGTCGACCGCGATCACCGAGATTTCGGCGGCGATCGGGGCGATGGATCATTCGACCCAGCAGAATGCGGCGATGGTCGAGCAGACTGCGGCTGCGGCGCGCAACCTGACCGGCGAAGTGTCGGCGCTGACCGAGCAGGCGGACAAGTTCGAAATCGGTGACTCGAAGTCGCGCCGGGCGGGATATACGTCGAGGGGCCGTGCGGCGCTGATGGCGGCGTAAGCGGCGCGACCGTGCAGATGGGGGAGCTCCGGTGTCGCCGGGGCTCCCCTTTTGCTTATCCGCGCATCCGGCCATCCGGGGCGAGCGTGACGGTGCGGCCGGTGCGCGCGGCGGCGTAGATCGCCTCGATCAGGCGGATGTCGCGCAGGCCCATTTCGCCGGGGGTGAGGATCGGGCTGTTGTCGCGGATGGCGTTGGCGAAGTGGTTGAGCTGACCGGCGAACTGGGTGGTCGGGTCGCCGGGGGTGAAGTCGCGGGCGTTCTGTCCTTCGATCCGCATTTTTTGCCCGGCATAGCCCGTGGCGGGGTCCAGGATCAGCGTGCCGTCGGTGCCGCGCACCTGGGAGAGATTGGCTCCGGCGGAGTCATAGGAGGTCGCAAGCTGGGCGACGGCGCCGGAGGGGAAGCGCAGCTGCGCGGCGACGTGCGCGAAGATTTCGGTGAAGCGCGGATCGCCCTTGGGCTGGAAGCTGGTGGCGCTGACGCTTTCGGGCATCTCGCCGCTGAGATAGAGCGCCGATTGCAGGCCGTAGAGGCCGTAATCCTCGAGTGGGCCGCCCCCGGCGAGCGTGCGGTTGAAGCGCCAGTTCTGCGCCGGGGTTGTCGGGCCGGCGGGATAGGATTGTTCGGTGCGGATCAGGCGGATGGTGCCGACCGCTTTGTCGCGCATCAGGCGCATTGCCTCGACATTGTACGGCTCGAAATGGCAGCGATAGGCGATCATCAGCTTGCGGTTGGCGCGGCGGCTGGCGGCGATCATCGCTTCGCACTCGGCGCTGGATAGGGCCATCGGCTTTTCGCACAGGACATGCTTGCCGGCCGCGAAGGCGCGGATCGTGAAGTCGGCGTGGAAGGCGGTGGGGAGGATGATGTACACCGCCTGCGTCCGGTCGTCGGCGGCGATCTTGTCGAAGTCTGCGTAGGAATAGCGCGCGTCGGCGGGCACGCCGTATGCGTCGCCGACTTGGCGCAGCTTGTCCGGTTTGCCCGATACGAGCGCGCTGATGTGCATGCGCTCCGCCTGTTCGACGCGCGGCATGATCTGGTTGAGGGCATAGCCGCCCAGGCCGATGATCGCGATTCCGACGCTGTCCTCACGCTTGCGGCGCGGCGGGGTGGCGGGAAGGCGGACGCCTCCGGGGAGGGGGAGGCCCTTGAGCTGGGCGGCGGTGGACTGGAGCGAGGCGGCGCTGGCGGTGGTGGTCGTCAGCGTGGCGGCGAGGGCTCCGGTGGCTTCGATGAAGCTGCGTCGTGACAGGGGGGTATGGGGCATCGCCTTGCTCTCCGAATGGTCGTTCGGAGAGGTGATAGCGTTACCATATCGGCGTCGGCAATCGGGGAATGAGCCTCTGGCGGCCCCGGCCTGCGCCGGGGCGACGGCGTTGGTCAGCCGACGAAGGCGCGTTCGATGACGTAGTGGCCGGGCTTGCTGTTCGAGCCTTCCTCGAAGCCCATGCCGTCGAGCATCGCGGAGAGATCCTTGATCATCTCCATGCTGCCGCACAGCATGATGCGGTCGGTTTCGGGGTCGAGGCGCTTTTCGCCCGCCATGTTCGGGCCGGTGAACAGCGCGCCGTTTTCGATCAGCGTGCCGATGCGATCGCTGGTCGGGAACGGCTCACGCGTGACGGTGGGCAGGTAGCTGAACTGGACCAGCGCCTGATCCTGAACCAGCGGGTCTCCGGCGAGCTGCGCCTCCAGCTCCTCACGGAAGGCGAGGTCGCTGACGCGGCGGACCGAGTGGACCAGCTGAATCTGGTCGAACATCTCGTACACGTCGGGATCGCGCGCGAGGCTGAGGAACGGGGCGAGGCCGGTGCCGGTCGAGAGGAAGAACAGGCGCTTGCCCGGGAGCAGCGCGTCGGTGACGAGCGTGCCGGTCGGCTTGCGGCCGAGGAACAGCTGGTCGCCCGGCTGAATCAGCTGAAGCTTCGAGGTCAGCGGGCCGTCGGGCACCTTGATCGAGAGGAACTCCAGCTCCTCCGCCCATGCGGGACTTGCGATCGAATAGGCGCGCAGCAGCGGGCGACCTTCGCCCGGCAGGCCGAGCATGACGAACTCGCCCGAGCGAAAGCGGAAGCTTTGCGGGCGCGTGATCGTGAAGCTGAACAGATGTTCGTTCCAGTGACGCACGCTGGTGACGGTTTCCACGGTCAGCGCGGCGGACGGGGCGAGCGGGATGGCGTTACGGTCAGACATTTGCGGGCTCCGCTAAATGGCGGGGCGATGGCGCGCAACCCATTGCGAGCTTATGCGGCCAAAGCTTTATCTATCAGCGCCGTTAGCGGACTCTCTATTGCGAGGCAATCGCAATAAATCGGGACACCTCGACGGGGCGGGGAGGGCATGCAAGGAAGCGGCATGCGACCCGAACTCTCCACCGCCGCGAACACGACCCTCTCGCTGCTGACCATCGCCGCCATCGTGCTGGTGTGGGGCGGCGTGACGATGATCCGCAAGGGCGACCGGAACGGGGGCGGCCGGACCAAGGGCGTGCTGATGATCGTGTGCGCGGCGGTGCTGGTGGGGAATGTGCTGATCTGGACGGTTTAGCGCGTAAAATCCCCCTCGATTTCAGCGTGCTGGAGGCTATCGTGGACATGAACGGGGGCAGTCATGAAGCGATGGATATTCGGGGCGATCGTTGGCGCGGGGCTGTATGGCGCATCGCCTGCAGCGGCGGATCAGGACAAGGCGCGCGCGCAGCTGGGCAAGGCCCTGGAGGCGTCGCAGCGCGGTGATTGCCCGGCGGCGCTCAGGCTGCTGAAACCGCAGTTGAAACCCAAGGCGGTATCGCAGCTGGACCCGGAAGTTGCGACGCTGGCGTATCAACTCGCCACTTATTGCGCGGTGCAGGCGAGGAATTTCACCGACGCGCGCGCTTTCGCCGTGGCAGGGACAGCGTTCGAATCCGCATCCGATGAGCTGTGGCAGTTGCGGCTGAGCCTGGATCTGGAGGTTAAGGCCGCCGAGGACGCGGTCGTGACGGTCGAGGCGATGAGCGAAGGGCGCGGACGGGCGCTGAACAGCTATCGGATATCCTGGCTCTACCAGCTCGATACGCAGTTGCGCGTCGCCAAGGCGGACGCCGCGCGCGAACGATTCCTGCGAGTGATGACGGCGAGCGGTTTCGATCCCGAAGAGCCGATGGCGTCGAAGGACGGGTTTCGCGAGCGGCTGATGCGCATCTTGCATGCGCGCGGGGACAATGCGGGTGTGGCGGCGCTGGTCGCCGAGATCGAGACGACATCGACCCTGATCAGGCTGACGCTCCAGCCGGCATTTGCAGCGATGTTGCCCGCAGGGTTCGACGCACGTGCGTCGGCGGAGAGCGAACTGAAGCGCACCCGCGCATCCATGCTGCGCAATCCCAAGCACCTTGCCCCGATTCTCGAGGCGTCGCATCTGCTCGCCGCACTGGGGCGCCCGGACGAGGCGCTGGCGGTGCTCGAAAGCGCGCGCGCCGATGGCAAACAGCTTGCCGACTATCTGGATGCCGACGACCAGATTCCGTGGTGGTGGGATTCGTTGGCGTCGCGGCACATGACGCTGGGCGACGCGGATGCGACGCTTGCGGCCTATCGCGAAGGGGGCAAGGCGGCCGAGAATGGCGGAGCCAATGTCAGCCAGGTGATCAACATGGCCGGTGCGCAGAACCACTTCGGGCGCTTTGCAGATGCGCTCAAGACATTGCCTGGCCCCGATGTGAACCTTCCGGTCAGTGCATTCGGGGCGATGCAGATCCGACTGGTGCGGGTCTGCGCGAACGCGGCGCTGGGCAATGCCGCTGCGGTGGCGGCGGATCGCGCGTTGATCGAGGCCAACAGCAAGGATGATCCGGAGTCGCTGCGCGAGCTTTATCTGTGCATCGGCGACCTCGACGCCGCAGCGAAGGCAGTGATCGCGGAACTCGATGATCCCGAACAGCGCATCGATACGCTGCTCGACTTCAGCGACTATGATGCCGCGCCGGCTTCGGCGCCGGTATCGTTCACCCATGCGCGCTGGCTCGCGCTCAAGCAGCGTGCCGACGTTCAGGCGGCGCTCAAACAGGCCGGGGGAACTCGCCGCTTCGCCCTGCAGCCGGGCGGGCTCTAGCGTCCGTCGTGGTCGGGCGCCTGGCGGTTGCTCGCGGCGATCGCTGCGGCCCAGTCCGGGTCCTGCGCTTCGGTTGCGCCCTCGTCCTCGACCGCGGGCAGGGTGAGGAACCACGGCATGCGCGATTCGCTGCCCATCTGGACGCGTGGCGGAAAGGCGGTGGGGTCGTCGAGCGAGCCGATGGTGAGGTTGGTGCGCCCGGTGTCGCCGCGATGGAAGAGCGGGGTGCCGCAGGTGGCGCAGAAGCCGCGATCGACATGCGCTGAGCTGCGAAACGTGGCTGGGGTCCCGCGCGTCCAAATGAGCGCGTCATTGGGCGCGGCGACGAGTGCGGCAAACAGGCCGCCGGTCGCCTTTTGACACATACGGCAATGGCAGAGGTGGGCGTTGTCGACCATCGCGGTGGCGCGGTAGCGGACTGCGCCGCACTGGCATCCGCCGGTGACCGTGATGGCGATGCGATCCATCACCCCTGCTGGGTAATGCGCAGCGCCCAGCGGTCGTAGCCGAGTTCCTCGACCCGCGTCAGCAGCCGCTGGAGCAGCGCGGGGTCGGGGCGGGGGTCGCGGGCGAGGAGCCAGAGGTAGCGGCCCGAAGGCTCGCCGACGATCGACCAGTCGTAATCGTCGCCATGGTCGAGCACCCAATAGTCGCCGGTGTAGAGCGGGCCGAAGAACGAGACCTTGAGCTTGGCGCCGGTGTCCTCGTCCGCGACGATCGCGGTGCCTTCGCTGACGTCGCGTTCGGTTTCGCCGGCGCGGATGCCGCTGTTGACGATGCTGACCTTGCCGCCCGGCTCCAGGCCATAGTCGGCGGTGACCGAATCCATGCCCTTCTGAAAGCGATTCTCGTGCCGGGCGAGTTCGTACCAGGTGCCGGTGTAGCGGGTGAGGTCGACCGGTTTGGCCGGTTGCGGCACGTTCGGGTTGATCACCGGCGGGCGGGTCGCGCGGGAGTAAAGGAACAGGCCGCCAATGGTGGCAGCGGCGACGCCGGCGGCGATCTTGATCGCGGTGGATTGCTTCATGGGACGATCATGCTTCGGGTCAGGGCAAAAGCAAAGGGCCGGAGTGGTGGTCCGGCCCTTTGGAAGAAGCAGAAGAAGACCTTCCCCAACCCCTCCCGCAAGCGGGAGGGGCCTAAGAAGGAGAAGGCGCCTCACCGGATCGGCGAATTGGGGTCGAGGCGCATGTCGAGGTAGTTGTCCACGCTGCGCATCAGCGGGTCCATTTCATGTTCGAAGAAATGGTTCGCGTGCGGGATGGTGTCGTGGTGGATGGTGATGTGCTTTTGCGTGCGCAGCTTGTCGACCAGCTTCTGCACCGCGCCGGGCGTCACCACTTCGTCGCCGTCACCCTGGATGATGATGCCCGAGCTGGGGCAGGGGGCGAGGAAGGTGAAGTCGTACATGTTCGCGGGCGGCGCGACCGAGATGAAGCCGCGGATTTCGGGGCGGCGCATCAGCAACTGCATGCCGATCCACGCGCCGAAGCTGACGCCGGCGATCCAGGTGGTCGATGCCTCGGGGTGGAAGCTCTGTACCCAGTCGAGCGCGGACGCGGCGTCGCTGAGTTCGCCGATGCCGTTGTCGAACGTGCCCTGGCTCTTGCCGACGCCGCGGAAGTTGAAGCGCAGCGTCGCGAAACCACGGCGCTGAAAGGTCTTGTACAGCTCCTGCACGATGCGGTTGTTCATCGTGCCGCCGGCATTGGGATGCGGATGCAGGATCATCGCGACCGGTGCGCGGGGGCGGGGGGCGGGGGCGAAACGCCCTTCGAGGCGGCCTTCGGGACCGGGAATGATGACTTCGGGCAAAGTGGACCTGCTCTGTGATGGGCGCGCGGTAGCGCGGAAACGGGTGCAGGCTATATAGTCCTCACGCCCCGACAAGCAATTGGAACGATTCCCCTGACCCAGCGCATCTATCTCGACCATGCCGCGACCACGCCGATGCTGCCACAGGCGCGCGAGGCGATGATCGAAGGAATGCTGCGTTGGGCCAATCCGTCCTCGCCCCATGCGGAGGGGCGGGCGGCGCGCGCGGCGCTCGAGGATGCACGGGCGCGGATCAAGGCGGCGCTGGGGTGGCAGGGGCAGGTGATCTTTACCAGCGGGGCGAGCGAGGCGCTGGGCATCGCGATGCGGCTGGCCAAGGGCGGGCGGCGCTGGCGGTCGAGCGTCGAGCATGACGCGGTGCTGCGCGCGGCCCCGGATGCGGGCGTGCTGCCGGTCAATGGCGAGTGGGATGTCGACTATAATGCGCTCGCCGATGTGCTGGCGGTGGGCGACCGGCCGGTGATCGCGATCCAGTGGGTCAATCCCGAGACGGGCAAGGTCCAGCCGGTCGAGCATTATGCGCCGATGATCGCCGAGGGCGGCGGGGTGATGGTGACCGATGCGTCGCAGATGTTCGCGCTTAACCGCTTTCCGCGCGAGGGCGATCTGATCGTGCTGTCGGCACATAAGCTGGGCGGGCCGATCGGGGTCGGGGCGCTGCTGGTCGGCGATCTCGCGTTGCTGGATGCGCCGGGTGGGCAGGAGTTCGGCTATCGCGGGGGGACCGAGAATCTGCCGGGCGTGCTGGGCTTTGCTGCAGCGGTCGAGGCGTGGCAGGCGCGGCGCGTGGGGCTGCCCGACATGGACAGGCATGAAGCGCGGGTCGACATGTTCCGCACGCTCAAATCCTATGGCGGGCAGCAGCTGATGGGATATGGCGAAACGGTGAGCAATATCAGCGCGATCGCCATGCCGGGCCTGAGCGCCGCGGCGCAGCTCGTCCGTTTCGACCTCAAGGGCTTTGCGGTGTCGGCGGGGAGCGCGTGCGCGTCGGGGACGCTCAAGCAGAGCCGGGTGCTGCAGGCGTTCGGCGTCGATCCCGAGGTCGCATCGCGGACGATCCGGGTCAGTACCGGCTGGAGCACCACGGCGGAGGAGATCCGCGCCTTTATCGACCAGTGGATCGACATTGCCGCCGATGCCGGGAGCCGCGCGGCATGATCTATCTCGACTATCAGGCGACGACGCCGCTGGCGCCCGAGGCGCGCGCCGCGATGCTGCCGTGGCTGGGCGACGAGTTCGCCAATCCGCATTCGGCGCACGCGGCCGGGCGCAAGGCCAAGGCGGCGGTCGAGGTGGCGCGGGAGCAGGTTGCGGGGCTGATGCCGGCTGGTGGAACGGTGAGCTTTACCAGTGGCGCGACCGAGGCGCTGAACTGGGCGATCAAGGGCACGACTGGCGGGATCGTGACGATCGCCACCGAACATGCGGCGGTGCTGGACACGGTCGCGGCAGAGGAACGGCGCGGGCGCGCGGTGACAGTGCTGCCGGTCGGGTCGGACGGCGTGATCGACCTCAACGCCGCGCGCGCGGCGATCGGGCCGGGGACGGGGCTGGTCGCGGCGATGCTGGTCAATAACGAGATTGGCGTGATCCAGCCGGTCGAGGCGCTGGCGGAGCTGGCCAAGGCGGCGGGGGCGCTGATGCTGACCGATGCGGTGCAGGGGTTCGGGCGCGTGGCGATCCCCGATGGCGTCGATTTGGTCGCGGTGTCGGGGCACAAGGTGCATGGGCCGAAGGGCGTTGGGGCGCTGTGGGTGCGCGAGGGCGTGACGCTGGAGCCGCTGCTGCATGGTGGCGGGCAGGAGCCCGGTGGGCGATCGGGAACCTTGTCGCCTGCACTGTGCGCGGGATTCGGGGCGGCGGCGGCGCTGGCGAAGCAGCGGTTCGGGGCCGATCGGGCGCATGCGGCGCAGCTGTTTCGCGCGGGGTTTCAGGCGCTGGGCAGCGCGGGCTGGACGCTGAATGGGTCGAAGGATGAGCGCTATCCCGGCAATCTCAACCTGCGCTATCCGGGGCTGGACGTCGCGCGGCTGATGTCCGAGCTGCGCGATATCGCTTTTTCGGCCGGGTCGGCCTGTGCCAGCGGATCGGGTCGGCCGAGCCATGTGTTGCAGGCGCTGGGCCTGAGCGACGCCGAGGCGCGGTCGAGCATC
The DNA here is from genome assembly GCA_942493255.1 of uncultured Alphaproteobacteria bacterium. Classification (GTDB taxonomy): domain Bacteria; phylum Pseudomonadota; class Alphaproteobacteria; order Sphingomonadales; family Sphingomonadaceae; genus Sphingomonas. Next base: position 1,705,640 of record OW818683.1, read on the forward strand.
CGGCTGGGTTTTGGCCGCTATACCACTGAGGAGGACTTGTTGGACGCCATCCAGCGCATTGATGCCGCCGCCCGCGCGCAGAGGATCGCGGCATGATCCGGGTGCGGTTCCTGACGCCCGATGGGGCTCTCGCCGTCGAGGCCGAGGCGGCTGTGGGCGACCGGCTGCTTGAGATCGGGCAGGCGCGGGGCATGCCGCTGGAGGGGACGTGCGAGGGGCAGATGGCGTGCTCCACTTGTCACGTCATCGTCGCGGCGGAAGATTTCGCCCGGCTGCCGCGCCCGAGCGAGGAGGAAGAGGATATGCTCGACCTTGCCGTCGGGGCGACGCGGACCAGCCGGCTGTCATGCCAGATCGTGCTGACGCCGGAGCTGGATGGGCTGACAGTCAGCCTGCCCTCAGAACATCGCGATATGCAGGGACGATGATGATGACGACTCGCCGCACCGTAATTATGGGCGCCGCTGCGCTCGCCGCCGCTCCCGCCCTTGCGCAAAAGATCGGGCCGTTCGACCGCATTCGGGCTGAAACCGGCGGGCGGCTGGGGCTGGCGGTGTATGATAGCGGCACCGGGCGGCGCTATTCGGACGGGGCCGAGGCGCGGTTTGCGATGTGCTCGACGTTCAAGGTGCCGCTGGTCGCGGCGGTGCTGGCGCGGGTGGACCGGGGCGAGCTAAACCTGGCCAGCGAAATCCGGTTCGGTGAGGCCGACCTGCTCGACTATGCGCCGGTGGTGAAGGCGAACCTGGCCAAGGGCGCGATGTCGATCGAGGCGCTGTGCGAGGCGGCGGTGGTGATGAGCGACAACAGCGCGGCGAACCTGTTGTTCGGACAGATTTCGGGGCCGCGCGGGCTGACCAAGTTCATCCGCGATGCGGGCGACCAGTTGACCCGATCGGATCGTGACGAACCCTCGCTCAACAATGTCCGCAATGGCGAGGTGCGCGATACGACGACGCCTGACGCGATGCTGTGGCTGATGAACCGGTTGCTGCTGGGCGATGTGCTGACGCCTGCATCGCGCGCGAAGCTTACGGGCTGGATGGAGGCATCGCCCACCGGCAAGGCGCGGTTGCGCGCGGGTCTGCCCAAGGACTGGCGCGTTGGCGACAAGACCGGGACGAGCGGCGAGGGCTATTTCAACACCATTGCGATCGCGACCCCGCCGGGGCGTAAGCCGATCCTGATCGCCTGCTACCTCGACGCGCCGGGCTTGGAGTCGGCGAAGGCGAATGCGGCGCATGCGAAGGTCGGGGAGCTGGTCGGGGCGTTGTTCGGGTGACGCGGTGACGCGTCGGTCATCGCCGGTCGCCGATGGCGCCGTAAACGAGGATCAGCAGCAGGATCGGCAGGTTCTTGAGCAATGGCCCGAGCGGGTCGGTCCAGAGCGCGGGCAGGCCTAGCGTGAGGATGAGCGTGTAGCCGGTGACGACCGCGAGCTGGACTGCGGTCGCGGTGCGTGCGGTGCGGTCGCGCAGCACGAGTGCGGCGATGGCGAGGTCGAGCAGGGCGGTGCCGATCTGGAGCGGGAGTGCGGCACCGTCGGGCGCGCCGATCGCGGTGAGCCATTCCAGCGTCTGCGCGCGTCCGGCGAACAGGCCGAGCAGCGCCGAGGCGAGCCACAGTAGCGCGAGGCCCCAGCGGATCGCGGGGGCGAGGAAGAACAGGCGCGCGTGCCAGCGGTCCTGCACCCCGGCGGCGCGGTCGCGCATCGCCTGCGCCACGCTGCGCGGGCGAAAGCCGACCGCCTGCGCGAAGGCGGCGCCGTCGGCGGCGTTGCCTGCGACGAGCTGGGCTACGCTGTTGGTCGAGACCGGCCCCGGTCCGGCAAGGTCGCCGATCCGGCCGAGCGTGCGCATTACCGGCATCGGCACGCGGACGAAGCGGCTGGGGCCGAGGCCGAGCCAGGTGCGGTAGCGGGTCATCAACTCGCGCAGGGTGAGCGTTTCCGGGCCAGCGGGTTCGAAGCTCTGGCCGACGAACCACAGATCCTCACACGCGAGGCGCACCGACCGCGCGAGATCGTCGGCATGGATCGGCGAGAAGGCGAAGTCGCCGTCACCCGCCAGCGGCTGAGCGAAGGGAAGGGCGGCGAGGCCGCGCAGCAGCGAGGTGCCGCCATAGCTGCTCTCCGCGATCACCAGCGAGGGGCGGAAGATGGTCCAGCGCAGGCCCGAGTCGCGTAGTGCCGCTTCGCCCGCCAGCTTGGTCGCGGCGTAATCGGTCGCGACATCGGGCCGCGCGCTCACGGCGGAGATCAGGACGAGGCGGCGCACCTCCGCGCGCTTGCACGCGGCGTGGAGCGCGCGCGGCATGTCGACATGCACCGCCTGCATCTCTGGCCCGCGCAGCACCCCGGCGGCGTTGACCACGCAGTCGATCCCGGACAGGTGCGCCCGCCAGCCCTCCGGATCGGTGGCGCGCGCAAGGTCGATCGCGACCCACTCCGCGCCCGGCTCGGCGTCACGTAGCCGCGCGACATCGCGAGCGACCGCGCGGACTTTATGCCCGCTCGCCAGTAATTCGGACAGGATATGCCGGCCGATGAACCCCCCGGCGCCCAGCAACAAAATACGCATCGCGCAGCGGCTTAGCAGCGACATACGGCAGAGTCATTGCAATCGCGCGGGGTTGCGCCTATCTGCGCGGCGGGAGTCGGGCGGACGATGCCGTCGCCAACCCGGTCAGATCCGGAAGGAAGCAGCCGTAACGATTTTCGTGTCGGGTCGTCCCGGCTCCCACCTTGCCTAGTCGAACGATACGCCGACGCGCGCCGCTTCTGCGTCTAGTGCCGCTTCCATCGCATCCCATTGCCGGTTTACGATTTCCAGGCCCCGCTCCAGTATCGTGAACATCTTGAACAAGGCGCGGCACGCTCCGGGTTCGTCGCCCTGCTTTTCCATTTTGGCACCCTCCTCGACCATCGCGAACATGTCCGAAACGGGCTCGAAACCAGCCCCCATGTCGCCATCCGGCGACCCGGCTTTGAGGCTCGCCAGAACAAGTTCGCCGAGGCGCTTTTTCGTCACCTTGCCCGAGCTGGTGAGGCGATCCACTTTCCATGCGACCATCGCCTCGCGGTATTTTGAATAGGCGCGGCTATAGTGCGGCATCGATCCGGGACTCTCGTCCATCACGCCCTTGAGCTTCTCCAGTGCACCCGGCTGGGCGCACAATGCCGGGTCGGGAAATGGAGCCTTGGGCACCGGTGGTGCGACCGGTTTCGCGGCAGCCACCGCCGCGTCTTGTGGATGCGTGGCCCCGGCGCTGGCCGGGAGGCTGGCGAGAGCCAAGGCAAGCATGGCAAAAAATGACGTTCTCATCTCGTCTCCGTGAGGCCCGACCTGAAAGCCCGGCTGGCGAATCGCTTTGATATCTTCGACATGACGTTTCCATCCGGCTAGGGTCTTCCTCAATGTCCGATTCATTCCTTGGCCTCGACGAACCGCCTCAGCCGCGGGACAGCGTGTATCGCGTGCTTGCGCGCAAATACCGGCCGCAGACCTTTGCCCAACTGATCGGGCAGGATGCGATGGTGCAGACGCTGGGGAACGCGATCAAACGCGACCGGCTGGCGCATGCGTTCCTGCTGACCGGGGTGCGCGGGGTTGGCAAGACGTCGACCGCGCGACTGATCGCCAAGGCGCTCAACTGCATCGGTCCGGACGGGCAGGGCGGGCCGACGATCGACCCGTGCGGGGTGTGCGAGCCGTGCCGCGCGATTGCCGAGGGGCGGCATATCGACGTGATCGAGATGGACGCCGCCAGCCATACCGGCGTCGACGATGTGCGCGAGATCATCGATGCGTCGCGCTACTCGGCGGTGTCGGCGCGGTACAAGATCTACATCATCGACGAAGTGCACATGCTGTCGAAGAACGCGTTCAACGCGTTGCTCAAGACGCTGGAAGAGCCGCCGGGGCATGTGAAGTTCCTATTCGCGACGACCGAGGTGCAGAAGGTGCCGGTGACGGTGCTGTCGCGCTGTCAGCGGTTCGACCTGCGGCGAATTCCGGCGGACAAGCTCGCCACGCATTTCGGCGAGGTGGTCGACAAGGAAGGCGCGCAGGCCGAGCCCGAGGCGCTGGCGATGATTGCGCGCGCGGCGGAAGGGTCGGCGCGAGACGGCCTGTCGATCCTCGATCAGGCGATTGCCCATGCCGGCATGGAGGGCGGGGCGGTCACCGCAAATGCGGTGCGCGACATGCTCGGCCTGTCCGACCGCAACGCGATCCGCGACCTGTTCGGGCTGGTGATCGCGGGCGATGCAGCAGGCGCGCTGGCGGCGTTGCGTGGGCAATATGACCTGGGCGTCGATCCGCAGGCGGTGCTGAAATCGCTGCTCGAGATGGTGCATCGCGTGACGCTCGCCAAGCTGGGCAACGAGGTCATTCCCGGGCAAGCGGCCGAGGAGAGCGCGTCGCTGGGCGAATGGGCGGGGAAGCTCGGCTTTCCTGCGCTTCACCGGCTGTGGCAATTGCTGCTGAAGGGGCATGACGAGGTGATCCGCGCCGCGTTGCCGATCGAGGCGTGCGAAATGGCACTGCTGCGGGTGATCCACGCTTCGACGCTACCCGATCCGGGCGAACTGGCGCGCAAGATTGCCGAGGGTGCGCCGATGGGCGGGCCGGCACCGGCCGCGGCCCCGAGCGCGCCGGCCGAGGCACCCGCGCCGCGCAACATGGCCGAACTGGTCGAGCGGCTGGCGGACGCGCATGAGGTGCATCTGGCGGCGCGCGTGCGGAACCTTGTCCGCCTGATCCGGTTGGAAGAGCCGGTGGTCGAGGTCAGCAGTCACGGCATCCCGGCGGATCTGGTCCATGATTTCGAGAATGCGCTGCGGCGCGTGCTCGGCAAACGCTGGTCGCTGCGCGTCGTCGATGCGCCCGGCCAGCAGACGTTGAACGAGGAGCGTGCGGCGCTCGAGGCGGCGGAGCGCGATGCCGTGCTTGCCTCTCCGATGGTCGCCGCCGCGCTCGAAGCCTTTCCAGACGCAGAGTTGATCGGCTGGACCCGCGAAAACAGGAGGTTTGGGTGAAGAGTATCGAAGACATCATGGCGATGGCGCAGAACGTCCAGAACGAGCTGACCAAGGCGCAGGCGAACCTCGACGGGATCGAGGTCGAGGGCGCGTCGGGCGGCGGGCTGGTCAAGGTCAAGGCGAGCGCCAAGGGCCGGATCATCGGCGTCGATATCGACGAATCGCTGCTGGCGCCGTCGGAAAAGCAGATGCTGGAAGACCTGGTCGCCGCTGCGCTCAACGATGCGCGGGCCAAGGCGGATGCGGCGGCGTCGGCGGAAATGTCGAAGCTGTCGAGCGGCATTCCGCTGCCTCCGGGCTTCAAGCTGCCGTTCTGAGGGCGTTTGTGGCGGCACCAGCCCGCTCCCCCACCCGGCCACCCAACTTTAGTATCCTATGGGTGGCCGTGTGGGGGAGCGGGCTGGTGCCGAACTAACGAAAGCGCCTGAACATTTCACAACGGGAACAATGGCTTTTGCCCCGGCGTTGGGCGGCCAATGTTCCTGTTGGGAGATGAGAGATGGCTGAAGAACGGATTGTCGAGCGCACCGATGGCGTAACTGCGGAGCGCGTGACCGAGCGCAATGGCGGCGGCACCACCACGGTGATCGAGCGGCGCGGCGGTGGCGGCGGGTTGATCCTGGGGATCATCGCGCTGGTGATCGTGGTCGTCGGCGCCTTCTACTTCCTGAGCAACAATTCCGAGACGCGCAAGGACGCGGCGATCACCGAAGCGGCGCAGGCCGTGGGCGAGACTGCCGAGAAGGCCGGCGACGCGATCGACAAGGCTGTTCCTGCCGAAAAGAAATAAGACCCGCTCGCGCTCCTAATGTGTAGGAGGGGCGTAGGGAGGGCATGGCGGGTCGAATGACGTTTGCCACTTCGGCGATCCGTCATGCCCTCTCCCTAGCGCACGCAGGCGTCCAGACCCTCGCGCTGGACGACGCCGATGCGCGCCGCGATCGAATTACCATAGCGGCGGGTGAAGCCCTTGGGCGCGGTGGCCGCCCGCTTCTTGGGCAGCGGCAGGACAGCAGCGATCCGCGCTGCCTCGGCGCGGGTCAGGTTGCCCGCGCCCTTCTTGAAATAGCGACGCGCACCCGCTTCGGCGCCATAGGTGCCGATGCCGGTTTCGGCGACGTTGAGATAGACTTCCATGATGCGGCGCTTGCCCCAGATATTCTCGATCAGGACGGTGAACCACGCTTCCAGGCCTTTGCGGAAATAGCCGCCGCCCTGCCACAGAAAGACATTTTTGGCCGTTTGCTGGCTGATCGTCGATCCACCGCGCAGCACTTTCCCGCCCTGAGCGTTGCGCAGCATCGCGGCGGCCATCGAGTCGTAATCGAAGCCCGAATGGGTGCAGAAGCTGCTGTCTTCGGCGGCGATCGCGGCGCGGGCCATGTCGGCGTCGATGCGCGACAGCGGCACCCATTTCTTGGTCACGCCATGGCCGGTGAAGATGTCGCCCATCATGGTGAGGGTGAAGGGCGGGGGGACGAAGCGGTAGAGCGTGACCATTGCCACCGACGCCAGCACGAACGCGAGCGCGCCCTTGAACAGCCAGCCGAGGATGCGGCGGCCGATCGGTTTGCGGGGCTTTTTGGGCTTCACGGGCTGGATGCCGATTCCGTCGAGATGGCCAAGGTCGGGGAGCGGACGCGCGCCGAGCGGCTGGCCCGGGCGCGGAGCACCCGGGCGCGCGCCGCCCATAGCGTCGTTGGTATCGTCCATCCGCTCCCGACCGCGACTTACATCGCGGGGAGGAGGCGGCGGTCGCCGGCCAGGCGCATCATCGCCTTTTGCAACTTTTCGAACGCGCGCACCTCGATCTGGCGGACGCGCTCGCGGCTGACGCCATAGACCTGCGACAGCTCTTCGAGCGTCTTGGGGTCGTCGGTCAGGCGGCGTTCGGTGAGGATGTGCTTCTCACGCTCGTTCAGCTCGTCCATCGCATCGACCAGCATCGAGTGGCGGACATCGGCTTCCTGCGCCTCGGCGACGACCTCGTCCTGCAGGGCGCTGTCGTCCTGCAGCCAGTCCTGCCACTGGCTCTCGCCATCTTCGCGCATCGGCACGTTGAGCGACGTGTCGCCGCCCATCGCCATGCGGCGGTTCATCGACGTGACCTCTTCCTCGGTCACGCCAAGGTCGGTGGCGATCTTGGCCAGATCCTCGGGCTTGAGGTCGCCGTCTTCGAACGCGTCGAGCTTGGCCTTCATCCGGCGCAGGTTGAAGAACAGCTTCTTCTGCGCGGCGGTGGTGCCCATCTTTACGAGTGACCAGCTGCGCAGGATGAATTCCTGGATCGAGGCGCGGATCCACCACATCGCATAGGTGGCGAGGCGGAAGCCGCGATCGGGCTCGAACTTCTTCACGCCCTGCATCAGGCCGATATTGCCTTCGGAAATCAGTTCGCTGACCGGTAGGCCATAGCCGCGATAGCCCATCGCGATCTTCGCCACGAGGCGCAGATGCGAGGTGACCAGCTGCGCGGCCGCTTCGGGGTCGCCATGCTCCTGAAAGCGCTTCGCGAGCATGTACTCCTGCTCGGGCGCGAGGATCGGGAACTTCTTGATCTCCGCCAGATAGCGGTTGAGGCTTGCCTCACCGCCGAGGGCTGGGATCGTCGCCGGGACATTGCTTCCGCGGGCCATGGTCACTTACTCCCTTTAATTGGGCTTCCCCCCTTTATAGGCGAGGACGCCGGTCGACCCTCCATTTGGACGAGTCAGAAAATACTATACGATGAGGTTAGCCATCAGTTCCTGCATGTCCGCCGGCATTTCGCTATCGAACGCCAAAGCGTGACTATGGATAGGATGGATGAACCCCAACCGGGCGGCGTGCAAGGCCTGGCGGTGGAAACCCAAGGTTTCCAGCACCTCCCGGTGTTCTTTTTTCGTTCTACCATAAACCGGGTCGCCGAGCAACGGGTGACCGAGCGACGCCATGTGCACACGCACCTGATGCGTGCGGCCGGTTTCGAGCCGACATTCGACCAAAGCTGCCTCGTAAAGCGGCTTTACGAGCGTCCAGTGGGTGACCGCGCGCTTGCCACCCGGCTGGATGGCGATCTTCTTGCGGTTTTGCGGCGAGCGCGCAAGCGGTGCATCTACGGATCCGCCTGACGTTTTCGGTCGGCCGGAGACGATCGCCTGATAGCGGCGGTCGATCGAATGATCCTTGAACTGGCGGGCGAGGCCGACATGTGCGCGGTCGGTCTTGGCCGCGACCATCAGGCCCGATGTGTCCTTGTCGATGCGGTGGACGATGCCGGGTCGTGCCACGCCGCCAATGCCCGACAGGCTGCCCTGGCAATGGTGGAGCAGGGCATTGACCAGCGTCCCGTCGAAATTGCCCGCGGCGGGGTGGACGACCAGCCCCGCCTGCTTGTCGATCACGATCAGATGCTCGTCCTCAAACACCACGTTGAGCGCGATGTCCTGCGCCTCGTTATGCGCGGGTTCGGGTTCGGGGACGTTGAGCGTGAACAACGCGCCGCCGGGCGCCTTTTTCTTGGGGTCGCGGATCAGGCCATCGGGGCCGGTGACGTTGCCGGTGGAGATCAGCGCCTTGATCCGTTCACGCGACAACGTGGGCAGCGCATCCGCCAAAGCCCGGTCGAGCCGCCAGCCATCTGCTGCATCCGCGATACGCGCTTCGAGTGTGGAAACCCCCCGGTTCATTGCTGTAGGGAAATGGGAATGGGATTGCGGATTTCAAGCTGTGTTATCGCGCTAATCCAGCGTGCTGCGGCGGACGCGGCGCCGCTGGAGGCGTGCGGGTTGCTGTTCGGGGCGGATGGGGTCGAGCGGGCGAGCGTCGAGGACAATGTTGCGGACGATCCGACGCGGCGGTTCGAGATTGATCCGGCTGCGCTGATCGCGGCGCTGCGGGCGGAACGTGGGGGCGGGGAGCCGGTGATCGGGTACTGGCACTCGCACCCGTCCGGGGATGCGACCCCGTCCGTGACCGATGCGGCGATGGCGGCGGCGGACAGGAAGCTGTGGGTGATCGTCGCGGGGGACGCCGTCACGGCGTGGCGCGCGGGGGCGAGCGGGCTGCATGGGCGGTTTGAGCGGGTGGTGGTGGAAATTGTTGCGTCGTCGCATTGGGATTGACGCGGGGTGCCCCTAACTCGACCGCGCTTTGAAGCCGGTCCGCTTGGAGTTATGCAGGTCGGCATGCTCGATCGCTTTCCCCTGTCCCTCGCAGCGTTTGGCCTAGTGGCGGGTTGCGCATCACCCGAAGAGCGCCGCCGTGCCGACTTGATGGACGAGATTGAGCGAAACGTCGTGTTGCCGCCCGGCGCTCAACCTCTGCGCACTTATGCGCGGACATACAAATTTGTGGCGCCTGAACGCGTCGAGGCGTTCTATTTCACTCCTGATGACCGTCTCGATGGCGACTTTTGTGCTGGCACCAAAGAGGGAGGGCGGACGAACGGGCAGGTGCTGTTAGCGTGCAAACCTCCATGGGGCTTGGGCGCTGGGCAACGGAGATGGCTCGATGATGATGTGCACCTTCCGGCCGTGTCCGATGGTGGATGCTACTATATCTCGATCAACTATGACCTGAGCGACGGTGGGCGGCCCGAAGCCTACTGTAATGGTGAAGCTTGAGACTGATCGCCGGGGTCGTTCCTGAAGGGGCCGCGCGGGATCTGACGCCCGCGCGGCGCGCGGTTCAGGCGTGTTCGACCTGCGCGCCCTTCACCATCGCAGTGAGTTGCTCCAGCGTCGCGTCGAAGCGGCCTTCGGCCTCGGCGTTGCGCAGCGGCCTTACGCGCTCGACCAGCACTTCCTTTGGCGTCGGGCTTTGCCCGAACAGCGCCATCACTTCGTCGGCGAAGTCGTCGAGCGGCTGGTAGGCGGCACGCTCGCGCTGGCCGGGGGTGAGGTCGGTCTGGACGGCGGGCGGGGCGAGTTCGATGACTTGCACCGATCCTGCCAGCGCGTCGCGGAGCGAGAGGGTGTAGCTGTGGATCGCCGCCTTGGTCGCGCTGTAGGTCGCGGCGATGACCAAAGGCACGAAAGCGAGGCCGGAGGTGACGTTGACGATTGCGGCGTCGTCCTGCGCCTTTAGATGATCGACCAGCGCGTTGGTCAGGCGGATCGGCCCGAGCAGGTTGGTGGTGATCATCGCCTCGGCATCGGTGAGGTCGCGGCGGGCGGACAGGTCCTCGTAGCGCATGACGCCGGCATTGTTGATCACGACATTCAGCGCCGGGTGGGCGGCGATCAGGTCGGCGGCGAAGGTTTCGATGGCTTCGGCGCTGTCGATGTCGAGCGTCATGGCGTGCATGTTCGCGCGACCGGCGATGGCGGCGTCGAGCGCGTCGCGGCGGCGGCCGGCGACGATCACGGTGTTGCCCGCGTCGTGCAGGCGATGGGCGAGCGCTTCGCCGATGCCCGATCCGCCGCCGGTGATGAGGATGGTGTTGCCGGACTGTTTCATCTGCGTCTCCATGGAACGTGGTGACGGGGATTTAGGGGCACGCTATCGTATCGAAAGAAGGCACCCGAAAGATTTATACTTACCGAAAAGAGAGTGCGGGCGATGGGCAATGGCGAATGGCATGCGAGCGATCCGCGGGTCGATGCGCTGGTCTATGACCTGATCGGCGCGGTGGCCGACAAATGGTCGATGATTCTGCTGGAAACGCTGGATGAGCGCGGTGAGATGCGGTTCACGCAGCTGTCGAAGGCGATTCCGGGGATCAGCCAGAAGATGCTGACGCAGACGCTGCGGCGGATGGAGCGCGATGGGTTCGTCACGCGGACGATACACGCGGTGGTGCCGCCGCGCGTGGACTATCGGCTGACCCCGCTGGGCGAGAGTTTGGGCGAGGCGTTTTGCGGGGTGTGGCACTGGGCTGAGGCGAACCTCGACGCGGTCGCCAAGGCGCGCGAGGGGTTTGACGGGCGATAATCCTCCCCCTTGCGGGGGAGGATTTACAGGCGCTCAATCCCCCTTCGGGCCGAGATAATCCGCGCCGTACACCGCCTTGCGGATATCCGTGTGAAGCGTCCCGTCGAACGGGAAGGTCTGGACGAAGAACACCACCGCGATGTTGTTGGCCGGATCGACCCAGAACAAGGTGCTCGCAGCGCCGTCCCAGAAGAATTCGCCGACTGCGCCGCGGTTGCGGTCTGGCGTCGCGGGGCGGGCGGTGCGGACGGCGAAGTTGACGCCGAAGCCGCCGTCGATTTTGCCCATCAGCCACTCGCGTTCCTTGATCGCCGGGTCGAGGTGATCGGTCGCCATCAGGCGGATCGTCGCGGGCTTGAGCAGGCGCGCGCCGTCCAGCTCGCCGCCGTTCAGCAGCATCCGGGCAAAGCGCATATAATCGTCGATCGGCGCGACGATGCCGGCGCCGCCCATCGTCAGCGGCACGCCGGGGAAGTTGCGCTCGCGCATCGCCGCCTCGGGCTGGCGGGTCATGCCGTTCGCGCCCTTCACATAGGTGGCGGCGAAGCGGGGGAGGCGGTCCATCGGCTGGTGCCAGCCGGCTTCGCGCATCTTGAGCGGGTCGAAGATGTGCTTCTGTACATAGTCGGTGAACTTCATGCCCGACAGGCGCTCGACCAGCAGCGCCTGGACGTCGACCGCGACGCTGTAGTGCCATTCGGTGCCGGGTTCGGAGAGCAAAGGCACCTTGGCCAGACGCCGGCCGAACTCCGTCAGCGTATTCTGCGGGTTGAGCGGATCGGCGGCGGCGAACGCCTTGTGCGCCGCAGTCGGGCCGTCGCCATAGGCAAAACCGGCGGTGTGGCGCAGCACGTCGCGGATCGTGATCGGACGGCTGGCTGCGCGCCACAGCGGCTTGCCATCGGGGCCGGTGCCGTCCTGTACCTGCATATTCGCGAAATCGGGGAGGTAGCGGGCGAGCGGATCGTCGAGGCGGAACTTGCCCTGTTCCCATAGCTGCATCAGCGCGACGCCGGTCACCGGCTTGGTCATCGAATAGATCTGCACCAGCGTGTCGCGGGCAAAGGGGCGGGCGGCCTCACGATCGGCGACGCCACGCGCGGCGAAATGCACCTCGCGCCCATCCTTCCAAACCAGCACCGACCCGCCGACCGCGCGGCCATCGGCGACCATCTTCGCCAGCATCGCGTCGATCCGCTTGGTGTCGAGCTTGACCGCGTCGGCGGGGGCCGCGCGGGTCTGGGCGAGCGCGGGGGCGATGGGAGCCGCCAGTGCCAAAGCCGTCAACGTTGTCAGTGCAAAGCGATACATGCGATCCCCTCCATGAATTTTGCAGTACGCTAGCCGGGCGCGCCGCGCGACGAAAGGGGCGTCGCGCGGCGCAGATGCCGAAATGCGGCGAACCTCAGCCCCGCCGACGCCAAAGCCACGTGCCGATCGCGGCGACGACTGCGAGCGCCCAAGGCAGGTCGAACGATAGCGTCTGGCCGAACATGGGGGCGATGACTTCCGCGACCGGCGGCACCACCAGCGCGACGAGGCCTGCGGCAGCGAGGCAGAGCGTGGCGGTCGCACGGTGATATTCGTCGGCCGCGCGCCAGCTGCTCCACAGATAGGCCAGGATCAACGCCGCAACACCCAGCATCAGCGCCGCGTGGATCGGCCGCGTCATGCGATCGCCCGTTACGCCGCGGAATCCGTCGACCACGCCAATCGCAAAGGGGACTGCGATGAGCAGCCCAACGATGCCGATTGTCAGCCACCGATTGCGCCGCCGGCTGCGATCCGCGCGCGCCGCATGTTGTTGCTCACCCCAGCGTTCAGTCATCGTCATTCCCGTCATTGAAGATTTCCCCGATTGGCTGTCCGAACAGGCGCGCGAGCCGGAATGCGAGCGAGAGCGAGGGATCGTGCTTGCCGGTTTCGATCGCATTGATCGCCTGACGCGACACGTCGATCCGGCCGGCAAGCTCGGCCTGGCTCCAGTCGCGTTCGGCGCGCAGCACTTTCAACCTGTTCCGCACGTCGCCCGCTTTGCTGTTCAAAAAGACACGACCCGGTGTCAGGTCTTCCTGACATATTGCGGCGAAGAATCGGCTTGTCAATAAAACCTGACATTTTGTCGTGAGAACGTTGCATATCGTGGTTTGCCGCGCTTGCAGCGGCGGCGCGGCTGGGCCAAAGGGGAGGGATGAACATTTCGCCGACCGACTTTGCCAGCTTGCTCTGCTCGCGCTTGTGCCACGACCTGTTGAGCCCGGTGGGTGCGCTCAACAATGGCCTTGAGCTGCTTGCCGACGAGCATGACCCGGAAATGCGCGCGCGCTGCCTGGAGTTGCTCGCGGAAAGCGCCAAGGCGAGTGCGAACAAGCTGAAGTTCTTCCGCCTGGCGTTCGGCGCGGCCGGCGGCTTTGGCGATACCGTCGACACGCGTGAGGCGCAGGCGGCGATCGACGGGCTGTTCGGCGACAATCACCGCGTGTCGATCGGCTGGATGGTCGAGGATCCGGTACTGCCCAAGCAGGTGATCAAGGTGCTGCTCAACCTCGCGCTGATCGGCGGCGACGCGCTGGTGCGCGGCGGGCAGCTGGATATCGGCGCGGAGGCGCGCGACGATATGGTCGAGATCGTGGTGCGCGCGCAGGGGCCGCGCATCGTGCTGGACGGTGAGCTGCGCGGTGCGCTGAGCGGCGATACCGGCGATTCGCCGGTGACCCCGCGCGCGGCGGCGGCGTATCTGGTGCACCAACTGGTGACGCAGGGCGGCGGCGAGCTGCAGGTATCGCCGCCCGACGCCGATGTGCTGCTGTTCGGGGCAGCGTTCAAGCTCAGCTGATGGACGGCCCGGTCCGCGTTGCGGCGCTCTACCAGTTCACTCGGTTCGACGATCCGGCGGCGCTACGCGGCCCGTTGCTCGACCTGTGCGTCGCGCGGGGGGTGAAGGGCACGCTGCTGCTCGCGCGGGAGGGGATCAACGGTACGATTGCCGGGAGCGATGCGGCGATCGACGCGGTGCTCGCGCATGTCCGCGCGCTGCCCGGATGCGCCGCGATCGACGTCAAATTCTCGCACGCCGCCGCAATGCCGTTCCACCGGATGAAGGTGCGGCTGAAGCGTGAGATCGTGACGATGGGCCAGCCGGACATCGATCCGCTTGCCGGGGTGGGGCACTATGTCGCGCCGGCCGAGTGGAACGACCTGATCGCCGATCCGGACACGGTGCTGATCGATACGCGCAACGATTATGAGGTCGCGATCGGCACGTTTCGTGGCGCGATCGACCCGCAGACGCGCAGCTTCAGCGAATTTCCCGACTGGTTCCGCGCCAAGCGCGCGGAGATCGAGGCGGAGGGGCGGACGCCCAAGATCGCGATGTTCTGCACCGGGGGCATCCGCTGCGAGAAATCGACGGCGTTCGCGAAGGCGGAGGGGGTGGAGCAGGTCTATCACCTCAAGGGCGGCATCCTCGCCTATCTCGAACAGGTGCCGCAGGACCGCAGCCTGTGGGATGGCGAATGTTTCGTGTTCGACGAGCGGGTGGCGGTGAAGCACGGCCTAGAGGTCGGCGAGCATGTCCTGTGCCGCGCGTGCCGGATGCCGGTGAGCCCGGAGGCGCAGGCGTCGGCGGACTATGTCGAGGGTGTCAGCTGTCCTGCCTGTATAGGCACGCGCACCGAGGAACAGCGCGCGAGCTATGCCGAGCGGCACCGCCAGGCGCTGTTGGCGGAGAAGCGCGGCGAGGCGCATGTCGGCGCGGTGTTCGGGGAGCGCGATCCTGACTGACCCGATCCTCTACAGCTTCCGCCGCTGCCCCTATGCGATCCGGGCGCGGTTGGCGCTGGCAGTGAGCGGGACCGCGGTCGAGCATCGCGAGGTGAAGCTGCGCGACAAGCCGGCAGAGATGCTGGCCGCTTCGCCCAAAGGGACCGTGCCGGTGCTGGTGCTGCCCGATGGGAGGGTGATCGACGAGAGCCTCGAGATCATGCGCTGGGCGCTGGCGCGGAACGACCCGGAGGGCTGGCTGGCGGGCGATGACGCGGCGCTGATCGCGGCGAATGATGGCGCGTTCAAGGGGCATCTCGACCGGTACAAATATCCTGATCGCTATGCGGCGGATGGCGTGGATCACCGCGCGGCAGGGCTAGCGACTTTGCAGGGGCTGGAGCGGCGGCTCGGCGCGCAGCCATATCTGGGCGGCGACCGGTTCGGCCTGGCTGATGCGGCGATCCTGCCGTTCGTGCGGCAATTCGCTGCGGTAGATCGGGAGTGGTTCGCGGCGCAGGATTTGCCGCGGGTGCAGGGGTGGTTGGCGACGTTTGTCGCGTCGCCGCTGTTTGAGCGTGTGATGGTGGCTCGGGAGGTTTGGCAGCCGACCGCGTGACACCCGACCTTGTGCCGCACGTTCTCCGGAAGACTGGTTTTGGGACTAGTCAGTACGCCTCGACCAATCAAAATTCTCGTCAGGGCGAGGCGGGCCAGGCGGAAGGCTGGGGCCGCGGGAAGCACGATAGGTAAGCTGAGCCCCCTTCGCTTCGGCCACCCGCGTGAACACCCGACCGCGCTCGTCATGGACGATCGCCAGCTTGCCCGGCGCGGTCCAGACGACGTTCATGAAAGTCGAGCCGTCCATCCCGGCGTTGGCCTTGCCATGGTCGCTGTCCGCCACGAACACCTCGACGGCATCGGATTGGGGTTCGCTTGCGCGGCCTACCCGAACGATGGTGGCAAAGCCCGTGGTGGCGCCGCAACTGCGAACCTCGGTTGCCGCATAGCGGTCGCTGCCGATGTCGCGGGCGACTTGCAAAACCTCGGTGTCGCAATCGGGTTCGATGCCGCATGCCGATAACAGGAGAAGCGAAGCGGGCAGCACGGGGCGCATTACGTGAAGCTAGCCTCCGTCGTTGGACGTGCAAAGCGCCATGTCACTGCCGGCGCGGCGCTTGACCCTGGGTACCATCAATCGACACATTTGTTACGATATCAGAATGAGTACCGCCGTTATTGCTGGCGGTAACCGTTTTCATTAGCCGGCGCGCCAAAGGAGCTGCCGCCATGTTGACCGCCGAACTCGCTCGTCCCGCACTTCCGATGGATCTGGGTGAGATCGCGGTCGCGCCGGGGGCGTCGTGCGGCGCGCTGCTGGCGGCGGCGCGGGTTGAGCGGGGGCTCGAACTGAGTGACATCGCGCGCGTCACGCGCTTTTCGGAAGCGTTCATCGCTGTGATCGAGGCGGAGGACTATGCGGAATTTGCCGCGCCGATTTACCTGATGGGCGCGGTGCGGGCGTACGCGCGGATCGTGGACCTTGATGCGGAGGTGTTGGTCGAGTTGCTGCGCGGCGAGATTGCTGCGCGTGAGATTAGCTGGCGGCGGAGTGGCTGGCTCGCCTGACGTGCGGGTGCCGCTAGCCCGCGTGCGCGTGTTGCGCCACGCCGGGGCTCTGGCGCCACGGGCGCGGGCGGCGCAGGACGTGATCGAGTGCGGTGCAGCCCCTGCCGCAGCGGTGCCGCTCCACGCGCGAAAACAGCGTCGCGGTGCGCCCGGCGACCAGCTCCAGCGCCTCGACATAGGTCGCGCTGGTGAGGAAGCCGTCGGAGGCGCGCACGCCGTTGCCGCGGCGGTCGAACAGATGGGCATAAGCGGGGTCCGAGACGATCCGGTACACGGTCGACCGTGAAATCCCGAGCATCCGCGCGAGTTCGGCGAGCGGCACGAACGCGCGCTCTTCGGCATGCGGAATCGTGTCGGCGCGGGCGAAGGGCGTGGTTCCCGACGGCTGGCTGTTGAGATGCGCGACGCTGGCGGAGCAGACGAGGTGGATCAGGAACAGCTCGGTAAAGCGCAGGTCGAAATGCTTCGACGTACTCGCCATGACGAGGAACTGGTCGAGCGCCGCCAGCACGCAGCTATTGTCGCAGGTTCCGGAACCCAGCGACCCGCGATCGGTCGCGCCCAGCGCCTCCATCGTCGCGGCGGCGCGGCGCAGCCGGCGGCTGAGGTCGAGGCACCAGTCTGCGAGCGTGGCCGGCATCGGTGAGGGGAGAGAGACTCCGCCGGTCTCGGCGATCGCGATCCAGCCAATATCCACCATCTTCTGAACATTCCGCCGCACGGTTTCAAAGGGCAGCTCGAGCGAGGAGGCGATGGCGTTGATCGAGGGGCCGCGCGCAATTACGGGGCCGCGCATTTCGCGATCGATCAAGTCACGCGTTACCGAAATCAGGATCGGGATGCACACCATGCGCGCGCGCGCCAGTTGCGGTGGCAATCGCGCCCCAAGATCGAGCGTTGCCGCAAAGACTTGCTCAGCGACCACGCGTGTGACGAGTCTGCAATTGAGACGCATTACGTCAAGTCGCGTCGACATCCGATCCCCCAACCCGTCAATAGGTTATGGGTGTTATAACCCGGCGCCTACCGATCTCAATTTGGGTAAACCGATTCAGCAGCGGGGGGTACTCCGTGCAAATACGGGAGTATTTGCACGTTGACGCACTGCCGGTCATTTGGTTGCAGACGTTACTTTGCCGGTCCGAGATGCGAATCTGCGGGTTCCACCGACCCCGCTCTAACCACCTGTTAACCGTGTCGATGCCATGACCGCACGGTGGTGTGGGGGCGGCCGTGGACGATCTGTTACAAGAATTCATTGCCGAGACGCGGGAAACGCTCGAAGCGCTGTCGGGCGAGATCGTCGCCTGGGAGGCGTCGCCGCACGACCGCGAGCGCCTCGACGCGATTTTCCGCTTTGTCCACACGGTCAAGGGCAGCTGCGGATTCCTCGATCTGCCGCGGCTCGCGCGCCTCAGCCATGCGGCCGAGGATGTGCTGGCCGATGTGCGCGCGGGCGATCGCGTGCCGGATCGCGCTTTGGTCAATGCCGTGCTGGGCGTGGTCGACCGGATCGGCGAGATTGTCGAGGCGATCGACGCGGGCGCGGCGCTGGATGATACGGGTGAGGATCTGCTGATCTCCGCGCTGGCGGGCGGTGCCGTCGAGGTGGTGCAAACCGCCGCCCCGGCGGCGCAGCGCGCGCAGAGCCGCAGCGTGCGGCTGAACGTCGACCTCCTTGACCGAATGATGAGCGGCATGTCCGACATGGTGCTCGCGCGCAACGAACTGTCGCGTCGGCTGCGCAGTGCCGAGGTCGATCCGCAGGTCGAAGCGGCGCTGGAGCGGATGTCGGCGACCGTCGCCGACCTGCGCGACACGGTGACGCGGACGCGGATGCAGAAGATCGACGCGCTGTTCTCCGCCTTGCCGCGCATGGTGCGCGATACGGCGGCGGGGCTGGGCAAATCGGTGCTGCTCAATGTCGAGGGCGCCGAGGTCGAGCTCGACCGCGAGATGATCGAGGTGCTGCGCGACCCGCTCGTCCACATCATCCGCAATTCGATCGACCATGGCATCGAACATCCCGCCGAGCGCCGCGCGGCGGGCAAGCGCGAACATGGCCGCCTGACCGTGTCGGCGCGCCAGTCGGGCAACCAGATCGTCGTCGAAGTGTCCGACGACGGGCGCGGGATCGATGTCGACCGGGTGATCCGCAAGCTGGCCGATACTGGCCGCGACGAACGTGAACTGCGTGCGCTGGGTGAGCGGGCCAAGCTGGCGTTGATCTTTGAGGCGGGCCTGTCGACCAAGGACGAAGTGACCGAGATTTCGGGGCGCGGCGTCGGGATGGATGTGGTCCGCGCCGCGATCGAGCAGATTGGCGGGCGCGTCGAACTGCACAATGATCCCGGCCGGGGCCTGCGCATCCTGATCCATGTCCCGCTGACCCTGTCGATTATCCCGACGATCGTGGTCGGGGCAGGGGGGCAGTCGTTCGCGATCCCGCGTCAGGCGATCGAGGAAATCGTCAGCGAGCGCAGCGACGCGATCCGCGTCGACCGCATCGGCAGCGCCTGGGTGGTGACGCTGCGCGACCGGCGGCTGCCGATGATCGTGCTGGCCGACCAGTTGGGGCTGAAGCCGGTGGCGAGCAGCGGCTATCCGATGGTCGCGATCGTGAGCATGGGTGAGGGCAGCTATGCGCTGCGTGTCGATGACGTGCTCGACAATGAGGAATTGGTGATCAAGCCCGCGGCGCCCGCGATCATGGCGACGGGCATCTATGCCGGGCAAACTCTGCCCGATAGCGGCTGTCCGATGCTGTTGCTCGATTGCGCGGGTCTGGCACGCGACGCCGGGCTGCAGTTCGAGCGGGCGCGCGAAGTCGAGGTCGAGGAGGAGTGCGCGACGCTCGACGATGGCGCGCTGGCGCTGGTGTTCACCGATCTGGACGGCGCGCGGCGTGCGGTGCCGCTCGAGGTCGTCGACCGGATCGAAAAGGTGGGCGCGGGGGCGATCCATCGCAGCGCGGGCCGCCTGCGCCTGACCATCGATGACCGCATCCTGCCGGTCGCTGCGGTCGAGGGGGCGGATCCCAAGCGCACCGGATCGATCCTGCGCCTGCGCGACGGAATGGCCGAGATCGCCTATGCCATCGCCGAACCGGCCGACATCGTCGCGATGCCGACCGAGATTGCGCCGGCAAGCCTGCCCGGACCGATCGCGGGCGTAGCGCTGATCGATGGCGAGCCGGTCGAGATGCTCGACCCGATGTGGCTGTTCGGCGAACATGGCGAGGCGGATTCGGACAGCGACGCGGCGCCGCTGTGCCTGTTGGGCGGTGGTGACACTGGCTGGCTCGGCACCTTCATCCAGCCGCTGCTGGAAGGCGCGGGCTATCGCGTCGTCAGCACGCTGGCTCCGGGCGAGGCAGCACAGGTCGTGCTGACGCTTGATGCCGAGCCGGAGGGCGGCGAGGCCGCGCCGGTGGTGCGGCTGCGCAGCCGCAAACGCGGTGGCAGCGACGGGACCATCTATCGTTATGATCGCGAGGCGCTGCTCGGCGCGATCGCCGAAGTTGCGCGGGGAGGCACGCGATGACCGAAAAGCTGTTCCTGATCGCGCATATCGCCGGGCAATCGGTCGCGATCGACGCCAATCAGGTCGAATCGGTGGTCGATATCGGCAACATCGTCGCGGTGCCGCGTGCGCAAGGCCATGTCCGCGGGCTCGCCGCGCTACGCAGTCGGGTGGTGACCGTGATCGATACCCGCGCGGCGCTGGGGCTGGAGCCGGGCGAGGCCGCTGGCGGTCGCGCGGTGATCACCCCGGTTGATGGCCATCATTATGCGATGCTGGTCGATGCGCTCGACGATGTCGCGCCGTTCGAGCCGCAGCCGCTGGCAGCGGGCGTGCCGCTGTCGGGGATGTGGCAGCAGGCCGGGCGCGGGCTGATCGAGCGGGACGGCGAACCGATTCTCACGATCGATCTGGCGGCGCTGGTCCCCGGCCTTGTTGCGCCGACCACGTGACCGGCAATTAACGTCCTACTTACGTATTTATTCCATAGTCGTCGTCAGTTCCGCAGAACCGGGAAGTGTCTCGTATGAAAACCTGCCTCGTCGTCGATGACTCCAAGGTGATCCGAAAGGTCGCGCGGCACATCCTCGAGACGTTGAATTTCGAAGTGCGCGAGGCCGGTGACGGGCGCGAGGCGCTGGAGGCGTGCCTTCAGGCGTCGCCCGATGTGGTGCTGCTCGACTGGAACATGCCGGTGATGAGCGGGATGGATTTCCTGCGCGCGCTCAAGGACAGCGGCATCGCCGACAAGCCGAAAGTGGTGTTCTGCACCACCGAAAACGGCATGGCCTATATCCGCGCCGCGATCGAGGCGGGTGCCGACGAATATGTGATGAAGCCGTTCGACCGCGAGACGCTGGAGAGCAAGCTTCAGATCGTCGGCGTCGCTTAAGGAAATTTCCCGAATGTCTGGCAGTCCCCTCGCGGCCGGCATCCCGCCGGATCCGCGCGACGATGTCGTTCGCATCCTGATCGTCGATGATTCGGCCGTCGCCCGCGCGGTGCTGGCCCGGATGATTGAGGGGATGCGCGGCTTTGCCGTGGTCGGGGCGGTCAGCAATGTGCCGGGCGCGCTCGCCTTTCTCGCGTCGAACCGCGCCGATGTGATCCTGCTCGACCTTGAGATGCCTGGCGTCCACGGCCTGACCGGCCTGCCCGACCTGTTGGTCGCGGGGCAGGGGGCGAAGATTCTGGTCGTGTCCTCTGCCGCCGAACGCGGTGCCGCCGCCGCAGTCCAGGCGCTGGCGCTGGGTGCCGCCGACACGCTGGTCAAGCCGGGCGTGGGCAGCTTTGCCGGCAAGTTTGCCGAGACGCTGGAAGAGCGGCTGACGCGCCTTACCGATCGCGCGGGCGAACTGGTCGGGCCGAGCCGTGTGCCGATCGGCGTGCCGCAGGAATTCGATATCGTCGCGGTCGGCGCATCGACTGGTGGCATCCATGCGCTGAGCCAGATGCTGCGCGCGATTCCGCCGAGCTTCGAGGTCCCGATTCTGGTGACCCAGCATCTGCCCGCATCCTTCATGAGCTATTTCGCCGCGCAGCTCGCGGTGCTCGCCGGTCGCCCGTGCGAGGTGGCCGAGGATCATATGCGGGTGCGCCCCGGCCGGATGCTGGTCGCGCCCGGCCATGCCCATCTCCGCTGCGTCCGCAGTAGCGAGGGGGTCGGGATCCGGTTGACCGATGAGCGTTCGGTCAGCGGCTGCATGCCATCGGTCGATCCGATGCTCGAATCAGTGGCGGAGGTTTATGGCAAGCGCGGCCTTGGCGTGATGCTGTCGGGCATGGGGCGCGACGGATCGATCGGCGCGCGCGACCTGATCGACGCCGGCGGCGCGATTCTGGCGCAGGATCGTGCCAGCTCGGTCGTGTGGGGCATGCCCGGCGCGGTCGCAGCGAGCGCGAGCGCAGTGCTGCCCCCCGATGAGATCGGACGCATGGTCGCCAGCCAGCGGCGGCCGCGCTGATGTCGGCAACCCAGCCCTTTGCCTCATCCGGTGCAATCAGTGTCATCGGTGCATTGTTGGAACAGCGCACCGGCCAGCAGATCGCGGCCAACCGCGCGTGGCGGATCGAAACCGCGCTAAAGACGGTGCTGCGCGCGCACGGCCTCGACAGTGTGGACCAGTTGATCGCACGCCTGACCGGCACCCCGACCGGCCCGCTCGCCGAAGCGGTGGTCGATGCGCTGCTCAACAACGAAACCTCGTTTTTTCGTGACACCGGTGTGCTTGAGCTGGTCGTCGAAGCCGCAGCGGCGATCGCGGCCGAGCAGCCCGGGCGCCGTCTGCGCATCTGGTCGGCGGGCTGTTCGACCGGGCAGGAACCCTACTCGCTCGCGATGCTGTTCGAGGAAGCCTATGTCGCGCGCGGCCTGCCGTTCCCCGAGATCGTCGCGACCGACGTGTCGGCGGCGACGGTCGATCGCGCGCGCGCGGGACGTTTTTCGCAGTTCGAGATCCAGCGCGGTTTGCCGATCCGGCGCATGATGACGTGGTTCGAGCAGGACGGCACCGAATGGGTCGTCCGCCCCGAACTGGCCCGCCGTATCCAGTTCCGCCGCCACAATCTGGCGCAGGATGCTGCGCCGCCGGGCAAGTTCGACCTGGTGCTGTGCCGCAACGTCCTGTTCTACTTTCCGCAGGCGATGCGCACCCGTGCCTATCAGACGTTGCGCAGCGCGGTCCGCGATGGCGGCGCGCTGCTGCTGGGGGCGGGGGAGACGGTGATCGGGCAGACCGATGCGTTCGTGCCATGCGCGCGGATTCGCGGCCTGTATCGCGCCGACACCGCACGTTGCGTCCCGCCGGCGGCTGCGTTCGGCTGACACCGGGTTTCAACCGGCTTGCGTTTCGGCGCGCGCCGCCGCATCCCTCAGCGCATGCAGGACCGGGCCGAGCTCAACATCATCGAGGCGCCTTCGCCCAATTTCAACGAACGGCTGCTGCCGGTCAGCATGATCGTGCTGCACTATACCGGCATGCGCAGCGCCGAAGAGGCGATCGAGCGGTTGCGCGATCCCGCGTTTGGCGTCTCCAGCCATTATGTAGTGGCCGAGGACGGTCAGGTCGTGCGGATGGTGGATGAGGGCAAGCGCGCCTGGCATGCGGGCGGGTCGCACTGGCGCGGCGTGACCGATGTCAATTCGGCGTCGGTGGGGATCGAGATCGTCAATCCCGGCCATGAATATGGCTATCGCCCGTTTCCCGACGAACAGATCGATGCGGTGATCCGGCTGGTTGCCGATATCAAGGACCGCTACGCAATCACGCGCGGCAATGTCGTTGGCCATTCGGACATCGCGCCGGCGCGCAAGCAGGATCCGGGTGAACTGTTCCCGTGGGGCAAGCTGGCACGGCTGCGGCTGGCGCTGCCGCGCCCGACCAAGAATCTGATGGATCCCGGCTGGACCGATGGCGGCTTTCTGCTCGCGCTCGAACGCTTCGGCTATGATGTGCGCGATCCGCTGGCCGCGACCGTGGCGTTTCAGCGGCGGTTTCGGCCCGAACTGATCGACGGCACGATCGACGCTGAATGCCGGATGCTGCTGCTCGCATTGCTGTTGCCCAAGCCCCAGGGCGAAGACTGATGTTCCTCAATGTGCCCGAAGGGGCGCCGATCCTGACCGCCGCAGCGATGCGCGCGGCGGAGGAGCGCGCAATCGCGGCTGGATCGAGCGTTGCGGCGCTGATGGAGCGTGCGGGAACCGGAGTTGCCGAGTGGGTCCAACGGCTCGCGGCGGGCAGCGAGGTGCTGATCCTGTGCGGGCCGGGCAACAATGGCGGCGACGGCTATGTCGCGGCGCGCGTGCTGGCCAGCCGGGGCGTGCCGGTGCGGGTGGCGGCGCTGGGCGAGCCGAAGACCGAGGCGGCGGCTGCGGCGCGGGCGGCCTGGGGCGGGGCGGTTGAGGCGCTGTCCGGTGAGACTGGTGCTGCGCCGGTGCTGGTCGATGCACTGTTCGGCACCGGGCTGACGCGCGCGCTCGACCCGGGGCTGGCCGCGATCGTCACCGCGCTGGTAGCGCAGGCGGGGCTTTCGATCGCAGTGGACCTGCCGAGCGGGGCTGAGACCGATGGCGGCGGGAACTTCGGGGCGGCGCTTGCTGCGTTCAACGTGACGCTGGCGCTCGGCGCGCTCAAGCCCGCGCATCTGTTGCAGCCAGTGGCGCAGCAGTGCGGGGCGGTGCGGCTGGTCGAGATCGGCCTTGGAGAGAGCGAGGCGCAGCTGCGCACGCTGGCGTGGCCGCGGATCGCGGTGCCGGGGGCGGATGCGCACAAATATTCGCGTGGCATGGTCGCGGTGGTCTCCGGCCCGATGCACGGCGCGTCGGAGCTTGCGGCGCGCGCGGCCTATCGCGCGGGGGCGGGCTATGTGCTGCTGTTGACCGGTGGCTTGCGGAGCGCGCCGCATGCGATCGTGCGGCAGCGCTGGAATGCGGAGGCGCTGGACGACCAGCGGATCGGTGCGGTGGTGATCGGGCCGGGGCTGGGTCGCGACGATCGCGCGCGCGAAAAGCTGGATGCGGCGCTCGCGAGTGAGCGGCGGCTGGTGATCGATGGCGATGCGCTGCATTTGCTCGACCTAGCGGTGCTCAAGGACCGCGCCGCGCCGGTGGTGCTCACGCCGCACGCCGGCGAATTTGATGCGCTGTTCGGCGCGGGGTGCGGAAGCAAGATCGAGCGCGCCCAGGAAGCTGCTGCGCGCAGTGGCGCAGTCGTGGTATTCAAGGGCGCGGACACGGTAATTGCTGCACCCAATGGTGAGGCCAATGTCTCGGCAACAGGTAGCCCGTGGCTTTCGGTCGCCGGGACTGGCGATGTGCTGGCAGGGGCAATTGCGGCGATGCTGGCGCAGGGGCGCGAGCCGCTCGACGCGGCCAGCGCGGGCGTCTGGCTGCACGGGCAGGCCGCGCGACTGCTCGACCGCTGTTTCCTCGCCGACGAACTGGCGGATGCGCTTCCGCAGGCCTATGAGCGTGCGCGATGAGTGAAGACGAAACGATCGTGCGGATTGCTGCACGCGGGGACGGGGTAACCGCGGACGGGCGCCATGCCGCGCTGGCAGCACCGGGCGACCGGCTGCGCGCCGATGGCTCAGTCGCGCGCGGGCCGCGCCATGTCGAGCCTCCGTGCCGCCACTTTCCGACATGCGGCGGGTGCCAGCTTCAGCATCTCGACGATGCCGCCTATGCCGAATTCCTGACCGGGCGGATCGCCGGGGCGCTGGCGCAGCACGGCCTGACCGCCGAGATCCGCGCGCCAATGCTGTCGCCGCCGCGCACGCGCCGTCGTGCGACGCTGCATGCCGAGCGGCGCGGGCGGCAGGTGCATCTGGGCTTTACCGAACAGTCCAGCCACCGGCTGATCGATGTCCAGCAATGCGAAGTACTCGACCCCTGGCTGTTCTCGCTGCTCCAGCCGCTGCGCGGGCTGCTCGCGTCGTATCTGCCCGAGAGCCGGCGGGTCAATGTCCACCTTGCGCTGACCGATCAGGGGCCGGACATATTGGTCGACGGACTGGTGACCGACAGCCTCAAGGCGGTGGAGGCGGTGACCGCGTTCGCGATGCGCCATGCGCTCGGGCGGCTCAGCGTCGATGACGGGCTGGGGCCGGAAGCGCGCTGGGAGCCCGATCCGGTGACGGTCAGCTTCGGCGGTGTGGCGGTGCCGTTTCCGGCGGCGAGCTTCCTGCAGGCAACGCCCGAGGGTGAGGCGGCTCTGGTCGCTGCGGTGCGTGAGGCGGTTGGCGGCGCGAAAATGATCGCCGACTTGTTTGCCGGGCTCGGCACCTTCACCTTTGCGATGGACCCCAAGGCCAAGGTCTATGCCGGCGAGGGCGCGCGCGATGCGATCCTGTCGCTCAAGGCCGCCGCCGGGCGCGGGCTGCGTCAGGTGTTCGCCGAGCATCGCGACCTGTTCCGCCGCCCGCTGACCGCGAAGGAACTCGACCTGTTCGACGCGGTGATCCTCGATCCGCCGCGCGCGGGGGCGAAGGAGCAGGCGGTCGAGCTGGCGGCGTCCAAGGCGCCGGTGATCGCCTATGTCTCGTGCAACCCGGCGACGTTCGCGCGCGATGCCGAGGCGCTGGTCAAGGGCGGCTATCGCCTCGATTGGGTGCAGCCGGTGGGTCAGTTCCGCTGGTCGACGCATGCGGAGCTGGCGGCGAAGTTCAGCCGTTAGGGTAGTCCGCCTTCACGAAATACAGCCCGTCGGACGGCGCGTTGAGTCCGAGGCGAGCGCGGTCCTTTGCCTCCAGCGCGGCGCGAAGATCGTCGGCGCTCCATTGGCCGAGGCCGACCATCGACAGGCACCCGACCATCGACCGTACCTGATGATGCAGGAACGAGCGCGCTGAGGCGTGGATCGCGATCTCGTCGCCGGTCCGAACCACATCCAGCCGGTCGAGCGACTTGAGCGGGCTGGCCGACTGGCAATGCACCGATCGGAAGGTGGTAAAGTCGTGCGTGCCGACCAGGATCTGCGCGGCGGCGTGCATCGCATCGGCGTCGAGCTCGGCTGGAACGCGCCATTTCAGCCCTGCATCGAACGTCAACGGCGCACGGCGGTTGACGATGCGATAGACATAATGGCGCGCGATGCAGGAAAAGCGCGCATGCCAGTCGTCGGGCACCGCCTCGCACGCCAGGATCGCAACCGGCACCTTGCGGAGGTGCGCATTGAGCGCCTCCATCAGCCGGAACGGGGCGAGGTCCTTCTCGATCTCCGTATGCGCGCGCATGCCGAGCCCATGGACCCCGGCATCGGTGCGCCCGGCGGCGTGGACCAGCGCATCCTCGCCGGTAATGCCGTGCAGCGCATCCTCGATCGCCCCCTGCACGCTGGGGCCGTGATCCTGATACTGCCAGCCCATGAAGGGGCGGCCGTCATATTCGATCGTCAGCGCAAAGCGGGTCACAGCTGTGTTCCGGGGGGGATCGGGAAGCCGTTGAGCAGTTCGCGGGTGGTGACGACGCCGCGTCCTGCGCGCTGGACGAGGGTGGGGCGGATGGCTCCGGTGGCGCACTGGATGGTCAGCGCATCGTCCAGCACCAATCCGTCGCCCCGGCGAAGGCCGGGGCCGCCCGTGGCGGAGGTCGTCGCGTCCCTCTCGCGATCCCGGCCTTCGCCGGGATGACGGGTGGCGGCGAGCACGCGGATCCGCTCGCCGTCATGCGCGAACCACGCGCCAGGCGGGTTGAAGGCGCGGATCTGGCGTTCGACCGCCTCGGCGGGCTGGTCGAAGTTCAGGCGCGCCTCTGCCTTGTCGATCTTCGCCGCATAGGTGATGCCGTCCTCCGGTTGAGCCACCGCCGGGTGCCCGTCGAAATCGCCCAGCACCTGCACCATCAGCCGCGCGCCCACCTCCGCCAGTTCGGCGGTCAGCTCGCCCGCGGTCTTGCCGTCGATCGGCGTGCGCCCTTCCAGCCGCACCGGGCCGGTGTCGAGCCCGGCCTCCATCTGCATGATCCCGACGCCCGTCTCCGCATCCCCGGCAAGGATCGCGCGCTGCACCGGTGCCGCGCCGCGCCAGCGGGGGAGGAGCGAGCCATGGACGTTGAGGCAGCCGAGGCGCGGGGCCTCCAGCACGCTGAGCGGCAGGATCAGGCCATAGGCGGCGACCACCGCGACATCGGCGTTGAGCGCGGCAAAGGCGGCGACGGCGTCCGGGTCTTTCTTGAATGACAGCGGCGTGCGCACCTCAATTCCCAGCTCCTCCGCGCGGGCGTGGACCGGGGAGGGGGTCAGCGCCTTGCCGCGTCGCCCGCCGGGACGTGGCGGCTGGCTGTACGCCGCGACGACGTCATGGCCTGCCTCGACCAGCGCATTGAGGGTCGGCACCGCGAAGTCGGGGGTGCCCATGAAGATGATCCGCATGATGCCCCCTTCACCGCTTGGCAGGGCGGGTGGCAAGCCCCTATGTCGCATCCATGGCATCGCCCGAGATCGAAACCCTGACGCAAGCCCTGTCGCGGCTGCCCGGCCTTGGCCCGCGATCGGCGCGGCGGGCGGTGTTGCATCTGCTCAAGAAGCGCGAGACCGCGCTCGACCCGCTGCTGCGCGCGCTGGAGGCGGTGAGCGAGCGGCTGGCGACCTGCTCGACCTGCGGCAATGTCGATACGACCGATCCGTGCGCGGTGTGCGCCGACCCGCGTCGCGACACGCGGCAGCTGTGCGTGGTCGAGGAAGTCGCCGACCTGTGGGCACTGGAACGCTCGCGGCTGTTTCCCGGGAAATTCCATGTGCTCGGCGGCAAGCTCTCGGCGCTCGACGGGGTGCGGCCCGAGGATCTGGCGATCGACAGCCTCGTCACGCGCATCGCGGCAGGTGGGGTGGATGAAGTCGTGCTGGCGATGAACGCGACGCTGGAGGGCCAGACCACCGCGCACTACATCGCCGAGCGGCTGGAGGGCTATCCGGTGCGGCTGACCCAGCTGGCGCACGGCCTGCCGGTCGGGGGCGAACTGGATTATCTGGATGAGGGCACGCTGGCACAGGCGCTGCGCGCGCGGCGGCCGGTTGCCTGATCACTCTGATCGGAATTCTGCGGGTCGCGCGGAATTGACCCCGCGCGGGGCAACACCTAAATTGGCGCGATGGCTATTCTCCCGATCATCGAAGTTCCCGATCCGCGTCTCAAGACCATCTCCACCCCTGTCGAGACGGTCGATGACGATCTGCGCGCGCTGATCGCCGACATGTTCGACACGATGTACGACGCCCCCGGCATCGGCCTCGCCGCAATTCAGGTCGGCGTGCCCAAGCGCGTGCTGGTCATGGACCTTCAGGAGGAAGAGGACGAAGAGGGCAAGCCGATCAAGGCGCCGCGCGTCTTCATCAACCCGGAAATTCTCGACCCCGCGGACGAGATGAGCACCTATACCGAGGGCTGCCTGTCGGTCCCCGACCAGTTCGCCGATGTCGATCGCCCCGCGACGTGCCGGGTGAAGTGGCTGGACGAACATGGCGTGGCGCATGACGAGCAGTTCACCGGCTTGCTCGCGACCTGCATCCAGCATGAGATGGATCACCTCGAGGGAATCGTGTTCCTCGACCACCTCTCGCGGCTCAAGCGCCAGATGATCATGAAAAAGCTGGAAAAAGCGCGCCGTATGGCGGCTTGATTGCCACGATCGTCGTCCCGGGCTTGACCCGGGACGGGGCTTCTTCTTGACTTGAAGGAAGGCAGCCCGGCCCCGGGTCAAGCCCGGGGCGACGCGGGGGGTGACGGCATCCCTCTGATAAACTTGGTCACCCCGGCCTTGTGCCGGGGTCCACCCATCCGCCAGCGTAGCGCTTGAGCCTCTTGCTTCGCGCTCGCCGCCCGTTGGACCCCGGCACAAGGCCGGGGTGACGAGGTTTCTTTAGGTCAGACGCTCCAGCCGCCGTTCGACAGCCCCGCAATCCGCGCCTTCGCCGCGCGATACTCCGAATCCAGCCGATCGACGAACTCGGCGACCGGCTGCACCTCGCGCACTGCGCCGATGCCCTGGCCCGAACCCCAGATGTCGCGCCACGCCTTTGCCTTGCTGTTTCCGCCCGATCCGAAGTTCATCGCGCTGGGGTCGCTCGCCGGTAGATTGTCGGGGTCGAGCCCCGCCGCCTCGATCGACTGGCGCAGATAGTTGCCGTGCACGCCGGTGAACAGATTTGTATAGACAATATCGGACGCGCTGCCCGCGACGATGCCCTGTTTGTAGCTGGCTTCGGCATTGGCTTCCGCGGTCGCGATGAAGGGCGAGCCGATATAGGCGAGGTCCGCGCCCATCGCCTGCGCCGCCAGCACCGCATTGCCGTTGGCGATCGATCCCGACAGCGCGATCGGGCCGTCAAACCAGCTGCGCGTTTCCTGAACGAATGCAAACGGGCTGAGCTGCCCGGCATGGCCGCCCGCGCCGGTGCAGACGAGGATCAGGCCGTCCGCGCCCTTCTCCACCGCCTTGTGCGCGAATCGGTCGTTGATGACGTCGTGCAGCGCGATGCCGCCCCAGCCATGTACCGCCTGATTGAGCTGCTCCTGCGCGCCCAATGACGTGATGACGATCGGCACCTGCCATTTGCCGCAGGTGACAAGGTCCGCCTCAAGCCGGTCGTTCGAGCGATGCACGATCTGATTGACCGCATAGGGCGCGGCGGGGCGATCGGGATTGTCGCGGTTCCACGCCGCCAGTTCCTCGGTGATCTGGTGCAGCCATTCATCGAGCTGGCTCTGCGGCCGCGCGTTGAGCGCGGGGAACGAGCCGACGATACCCGCCTTGCACTGGGCGATGACCAGTTCGGGACCGGAGACAATGAACAGCGGGGACCCGATGACGGGGAGCCGCAGGCGATCGAAGAGAGCGGGCAGGGCCATACCCGTTTCATAGACGAACCGAATTGCGTGTCCAGATGCTTTACGTAAACGGCAAGGGTGGACGTACCGGAAATTCTAAAGCGGCGCCGGCTCTATCCTCCCCCGCCAGGGGGAGGTGGCGCCGAAGGCGACGGAGGGGGAGGACGGCTGCGTCCTTTAGGCTCTCGCGCTTACCCTTCCTCCCCCTCCGTCACGCTGCGCGTGCCACCTCCCCCTTGCGGGGGAGGATTTGAATCAGTCCACCCGCCGCAACCCTGTCCGAAACCGGCGCTGCCGCTCCGCATAATTCTGCGCGGAGTAGAGCAACCCGGCGCGAGTCGTCGCGTCGACCTCGCGAATCGCGCGGGCGGGGCTGCCGACGATCAGGCTGCCGGGCGGGAATTCCTTGCCCTCGGTCACCAGCGCACCCGCGCCGATCAGGCAGTCGTCGCCGATCACCGCGCGGTTGAGGATGATCGCGCCCATGCCGATCAGCACGCGGTTGCCGATGGTACAGCCATGCAGGATCGCGTGATGCCCGATCGTGCAATCCTCTCCCACGGTCAGCGGTGCGCCGGGGTCGGAGTGGAGCATTGCGCCCTCTTGTACATTGCTGCGCGCGCCGAGGATGATCGGCGTATTGTCCGCGCGGATTACCGCGCCGAACCAGATGCTCGATCCCGCCGCCAGCCGCGCATCGCCGATCACGTCCGCGCTCGGCGCGACCCATGCGTCGGGGTCGATCTGCGGCGTGACATCTTCAAAAGCATAGATCGGCATGACTCTCTCCCGGTCAGCTAATTCGGACGGAGGCGGAACGTCCTGCGGTTTCAACCGTAGTGCATTTAACTCGGCGGTGCCGAGACGGATATGGGAGACGTCGGATGATCAATCTTATTGTACTGCTGATCGTGGGCGGTGTGCTTGGCTGGCTGGCCAGCATCGTGATGCGCACTGATGCCCAGCAGGGCATTTTACTCAACATCGTGGTCGGCATTGTCGGCGCGCTGCTCGCTGGCTTCCTGATCACCCCGCTGATCGGCGGCGCGTCGATCACGGACGGTGCGTTCAACGTGACCTCGCTGCTGATCTCGTTCCTCGGCGCGGTCGTGCTGCTCGCGATCGTCAACCTGGTCCGTCGCGGCTCGGTCCGGTAACGGACACTTCACTCTACCCTTCCCAAGCCCTTACGGGGTGGCCATCCGGCCGCCCCGTTTTTTTATCCGGCAAGGGCGGGCAGCCCGGGAACGCGCGCACCGAACAGCAAGGCGATCCCCACCGCACCGCACAACACGGCGAGCGTCGATGACATCGAGAACAGGCCCCAGCCGACCGCATTCACCATCGCGGGATTGGGTCGCGCCGCGCGGCGGTTCTGCTCGGCGGAAATGAGGACAAAGCCTGTCAAAAGGCCGTACATGAATACCGAAAATTCAAGCATCTGATCTGATCCCGCCCCCGGAAACCGATCAAATGCTATCGCGCATTGGTTAATTCTTCAACGCCGCGACCCACGTATTTGCCGCAACGCAGCAGTGTTTCGTCGCATTGCGGCGCTCGCAAAGTTGAAAGTCGGTTCAGGTTTGCTTGACCGCGCCGACCCCCCGCGACTATCGCCGCGATCATTGGGGTTAGGAGAGACTCGCGGCGATGAACAAGCTGTACCCGACTGCCGAGGCGGCGCTGGAAGGCCTGCTGAACGACGGCATGACGATTTGCGCGGGCGGCTTCGGCCTGTGCGGGATTCCCGAGCGGCTGATCGACGCGATCCAGGCCGCCGGAACGCGCGACCTGACCATCGCCAGCAACAATGCCGGTATCGATAACGAGGGTCTCGGCAAGCTGCTGCGCAGCCGTCAGGTCCGCAAGATGATCTCCTCCTATGTCGGCGAAAACAAGGAATTCGAGCGGCAATATCTGGCGGGCGAGCTTGAGGTCGAATTCTGCCCTCAGGGCACGCTGGCAGAGCGCTGCCGCGCAGGCGGGGCGGGCATCCCCGGTTTCTACACCAAGACCGGCGTCGGCACGAAGGTGGCCGAGGGCAAGGAAGTGAAGGTGTTCGACGGGCAGGAGTATATCCTGGAACGCGGCATCCGCGCCGACCTGTCGATCATCAAGGGGTGGAAGGCGGACGAGGCGGGCAACCTGATCTTCCGCAAGACCGCGCGCAACTTCAACCAGCCGATGGCGACCG
The DNA here is from genome assembly GCA_942493255.1 of uncultured Alphaproteobacteria bacterium. Taxonomy (GTDB): domain Bacteria; phylum Pseudomonadota; class Alphaproteobacteria; order Sphingomonadales; family Sphingomonadaceae; genus Sphingomonas. Next base: position 1,738,027 of record OW818683.1, read on the forward strand.
CCGCCAACATCTGCGTTGCCGAGGTCGAGGAAGTGGTGCCGGTCGGCAGCCTCGACCCCGATGCGATCCATCTGCCCGGCATCTATGTGAAGCGGATGATCATCGGCGCGCCCTACGACAAGAAGATCGAGTTCCGCACGGTCCGCCAGCGGACCAGCGACACCGAGGCGGCGTGAGCCGGCTGCGCGCCCTGCTGACGCTCGGCGCGGCGGGGCTGCTCTGCGGCGGATGCGTCGCGGCAGCGCTTCCGATCGTCGCGGGCGGGTCGATTGCGGGGAAGCGCTTGCTGGGGCGCGACAAGCCCGCGCCCACGCCGGTTGCCGCCGCGACGCAAGCGCCGGTATCGGCGACGGCCGGCGATGCCACTGCGACGCTGGCCACGCCCGAGGCGCGCGCACTGACGTCGCAGTTGCAGGCTTCGGCGGCTGCATCATCCCAGGCATCGGCGGAATCGGCCGCGGCGTCGCTTCAGGCCTATCAGTCGCTCTGGGTCTATGTCGAACGCCAGGTCGCGGCGCGCAAGGCCGGGGGAACGGTGAACGGCGTCGTGCTGGCCGAAGGCGCGAGCCTTGAAGCGCCGCGCTATGTGCCGTGTGAGGCCAAGCCGTTCGCGATCCTGTTCGACCTCGATGAAAGCGCGGGCAGCGATCCCGACGCGCGCTACCGCCGCTGGTTCGGCGACGGCAGCGATGAGGTTAGCGCGGTGCCGGGCGCGGTCGAAGGCATCGACGCGTTGCGGCGTGAGGGCGTGCAGGCGATCTTCACCAGCACGCGGCGTCCTTCCGACGGCAAGGCGGCGGCCGCGTTGCTCGCCAGGCTTGGCTTTGGCGAGCTGTCGCCCGGCAAGACGCTGGTTCTGCGCGGCGGTGACCCGCCGGTCGCGGGCGATCAGGTGCGTCGCACCGTTGCCGCTGGCTATTGCGTCATCGCGATCGTCGGCGACGCGCTGGGCGACTTCAGTGACACCTTCGATGTGGGGGACGCCGCGCGCCGCCCCGCCGCCGCGACCGAGACGATGGTCGCTCCGCTCTGGGGCGCAGGCTGGTTCCTGCTGCCCAATCCGGTGCGCAGCACCGCGACCCTTAAAACCGAATTGCCCAAGGAGTAAGACATGCCCTGGACCCGCGACGAAATGGCCGCGCGCGCCGCGAAGGAACTGCAGGACGGTTTCTACGTCAATCTCGGCATCGGCATCCCGACCCTGGTCGCGAACCACATCCCCGAGGGGGTCGAGGTGACGTTGCAGTCGGAAAACGGCATGCTCGGCATCGGCCCGTTCCCCTATGAAGGCGAGGAAGACCCCGACCTGATCAACGCCGGCAAGCAGACGATCAGCGAACTGCCGCAGTCGGTCTATTTCAGCAGCGCGGACAGCTTTGCGATGATCCGCGGCGGGCATATCGACCTGACCGTGCTCGGCGCGATGGAAATCAGCCAGACCGGCGACATCGCCAACTGGATGATTCCGGGCAAGATGATCAAGGGCATGGGCGGCGCGATGGATCTGGTCGCCGGGGTCAAGAAGATCATCGTGGTGATGGAGCACAATGCCAAGGACGGCAGCCCGAAGTTCATCCCGGAATGCTCGCTGCCGCTGACCGGCAAGGGCGTGGTGGACATGATCATCACCGACCTCGCGGTGTTCCAGCGCCCCGACCATGACTCGCCCTTCCGCCTGATCGAACTGGCGCCGGGTGTTACCGAGGACGAGGTCGCTGCGAAGACGACTGCGGCGTATGAGGTCGCGCTCGCGACGGCGTGATCCCAATTCCTCCCCTGCGGGGCAGGGGAGGAATGCCATCATCCCCGCTGCGCCGCCTGTCGGAATAACCCGGCAGCAACACACCAGAGTGCGCCGAAGAAGAGGGTGACTCCGATCGGGAACCCCTGACCGGTCAGCCAGATATACAGCATCACCCCGACCTGTGCCGCGACCGCAAGCACCGCGGCGCGCACCATGCCGCGTGGCCGGAAGCCGCCGAGCAGCGCCGCGGCAACCGCGACGAACGGCACCAAGAAGAACAGCGCGTTGACCGGATTGTCCTCATTCCCGACAATCCCCACGGCAAGGTTGATCCAGATCGTCAGGAACGACGCCGCTAGCGCGATCCCCACGCCCGCGCGATAGGTCCAGGCGGGATTGGCGCGCACCGTCAGCTCGACCGCCAGCCCGACGCCGCCGAACATCAGCGCCGCGAACAGGAAATCGCCGACCGTCCAGTTGACCTCATCGGTGAATTGCATCGCCACCGCCGGGGTCAGCATCAGCGCGGCGATGCCGCCCCATCCGATCAACCGCCACGGATTGCGCCACCCACTGCCACTCTTTGCTTGTTCGACCATTTGCTTGCCTCCATGACTGCTGCGGTCGATCCATGCCGCGCAGCGGGGGTGAGCGGCATGAGCAGGACCTGAGGCTTCGCTGAAATCGACATGCAACCGGCCATCTATCGTTTCGCGGGCTTCGAGCTCGACACGGCCGAGCGCCAGCTGCGTCGCGACGGGGCGGAAGTGCCGCTCAACGCGCGCTATCTCGACGCGCTGATCCTGTTGGTGCGCGAACGCGGGCAGCTGGTCACCAAGGACCGGTTCATGGACGCGGTTTGGCGCGGCATTCCGGTGACGGATGAGGCGCTGACCCAGTGCATCCGCACGCTGCGTCGCACGCTGGGCGACGAGGCTGGCGATCCTCGCTTCATCGCGACGGTGCCCAAGTTCGGCTACCGCTTCGTCGGCGCGGTCGAGGGGGAGGGGGCCGCGAGTGCTGCCGTTCCATCGCCGCCGCTGACAGCCGCCGCGCCGACACCGTCGCCGCTCTGGCAGATGGGGGCCACCGGCACTGCGGGCGCGGTTGCCGCCGGGGTGATCGGCGGGCTGGCCTACGGCATTCTCGGTGCGACGCTGGCCGTGCCGGTGCATAGCGGTGCGCTCTCGATCGTGCTGGTGCTGGCGTGCATCACCGTCGCGGTCGCCGCGATCGGCGGCGGGGCGGTCGCGTTCGGCGTCGCAGCGACCGTGCAGCGCCGTGGCGCCAGCTCCCCACTGGTCATTCTTGGTGGCGCGTTTGCCGGACTGATCGTGGGCGCGGTAGCCAAGCTGCTCGGCATCGACGCCTTCGCCTTGCTGCTTGGTCGCGCGCCCGAAGGGATCACCGGCGCGCCCGAGGGACTGGCGCTGGGCGCCGCAGTCGGACTGGCATTCTGGATCACCACTCGGCGCGCGGGCAGCACCAAACGCCATGCGGGGATCGCCGGAATGTTCCTCGGCGCAGCGGCTGGCCTGATCATCGCTCTGGCCGGCGGGCGCCTGCTCGCCGGTAGTCTCGACGTGCTGACCCAGACGATGGAAGGGTCGCGGCTGGACCTTGGCCGCATCGGCACCTTGCTCGGCGAAGCCGGCTTCGGACTGCGCAGCCGGATGCTCACCGGGATTGCGGAGGGCGCGCTGTTCGGCGGATTCACGGCGGCGGGCATGTGGCGCGGGATGGGGGCCACACCGGTTGATCAGCCGGAGCGGCAGGACTAGGGACGGGCGCATCGCTGCATTGCAGCACGTTTCGACTCTGCTGAACCGAGGAGGCCGTCTCATGGCCGACGTCCACATGTCCTTCGCCTCGAATGTCCGCCGCGACTGGCTGACCAATCCGGGGCGGGAGATCGTGTCGGGCCTCGTCGTCGCGCTGGCGCTGATCCCGGAGGCGATCGGGTTCGCGTTGATCGCCGGTGTGGACCCCAGCGTCGGCCTTTATGCCAGCTTCTCGATCGCAATGATCATCGCGATCACCGGTGGGCGGCCGGGCATGATCTCGGCGGCGACAGCGGCGGTGGCGGTGCTGGTCGGCCCGCTGGTGCGCGATCATGGCGTCGAATATCTGTTCGCCGCGACGATCCTGATGGGCGTGTTTCAGGGCATCGCCGCGCTGCTGCGGCTCGACCTGCTGATGCGCTTCGTGTCGCGCTCGGTCATCACCGGCTTCGTCAACGCGCTCGCGATCCTGATCTTCATGGCCCAGCTGCCGCAGCTGACCGGGGTTGGCTGGGAGACCTATGCGATGGTCGCGGCGGGCCTTGCGATCATCTACCTGCTCCCGCGCATCACCAGCGCGGTGCCGTCGCCGCTGGTCGCGATCGTGCTGCTCGCTGCGGTGGCGATCGGCATGGGCATCGACGTCAACACGGTGGGCGAGATGGGCAAGCTGCCCGAAGCGCTGCCGATGTTCCATTGGCCACAGGTGCCGCTGACCTGGGAAACGCTGCGCATTATCGCGCCCTTCTCGCTGGCGATGGCCGCCGTGGGCCTGCTTGAGTCCCTGCTTACCGCGCAGATCGTCGACGACATGACCGAAACCCGCTCGGACAAGCAGCGCGAGACGCTGGGGCAGGGGATCGCCAATTTCTTCACCGGCATGATCGGCGGCATGGGCGGCTGTGCGATGATCGGCCAGTCGGTGATCAATGTGAAGTCGGGCGGACGCCGCCGCCTGTCGACCTTTGCTGCGGGCATCCTGTTGCTGATCCTGATCGTCGTGCTGGGGCCATGGGTGGCGCAGATTCCGATGCCGGCATTGGTCGCGGTGATGGTGTTCGTGTCGGTCAGCACCTTCCGCTGGCAGTCCTTCGCCGACCTGCGCGTCCATCCGTGGCAGTCGAGCGTGGTGATGCTGGCGACCGTCATCATCGTCGTGTGGACGCATGACCTGTCGATGGGGGTGCTCGCAGGCGTGTTGCTCTCGGGCATCTTCTTCGCGGGCAAGGTGCGCCAGCTGGTGACGATCGAAACTGCACTGAGCCCTGATGGGCGCACGCGCAGCTACACGATCGGCGGGCAGATCTTCTTCGCTTCGACCGACCGGATCATGGAAACAATCGAGTTCCGCGAAGATGCGGTCGAGACGGTGACGATCGACCTCACCGACGCGCATTTCTGGGACATTTCGGCGACCGGCGTGCTCGACAAGATCGTGCTGCGCCTGCGCGGCGAGGGCAAGGCGGTCGAGGTGATCGGCCTGAACGAAGCGAGCGCGTCGCTGGTTGAACGCTATGGCGAGCATGACAAGCCGTTCGCGTCGCTGGGTGTCGTCGGGCACTGAAGCGCCGCTTTGCCTTAGAAAATGTCGCCTGCGCTTGCCCGCGCGCAACAAAGGCGTAAGGGGACCGCATCATGGCCAGCAAACCACGCACGCTTTACGAGAAGATCTGGGCCTCGCACGTTGTCGAACGGCGCGAGGACGGCACCTGCCTCATCTATATCGACCGCCACCTCGTCCATGAGGTGACCAGCCCGCAGGCGTTCGAGGGGCTTCGCGCCGCTGGCCGCCGCGTGCGCCGCCCCGACCTGACGCTGGCGGTGCCGGATCATAACCTTCCGACCACCGCGCGCGTCGATGCGGCGGGCAAGCGCCTCCCGATCGCGGATCACGAAAGCGCGCAACAGCTGGCCGCGCTCGAGCGCAATGTCGCCGAGTTCGGCATCGACTATTTCGGCGCGACGTCGCCCGAGCAAGGCATCGTCCATGTCGTCGGCCCCGAGCAGGGCTTTACCTTGCCGGGCACGACCCTGGTGTGCGGCGACAGTCATACTTCGGCGCATGGCGCGCTCGGCGCGCTCGCGTTCGGCATCGGGACGAGCGAGGTCGAGCATGTGCTGGCGACGCAGACGTTGCTGCTCAGCCAGTCGAAGACGATGGAAATCCGCGTCGACGGCACGCTGGGCTATGGCGTCAGCGCCAAGGACGTGATCCTCGCAATCATCGGCAAGACCGGGGCGGCGGGCGGCACCGGCTATGTCGTCGAATATACCGGCGATGTGATCCGCGCTTTGTCGGTCGAGGGGCGGCTGACGGTCAGCAACATGTCGATCGAGGGCGGCGCGCGCTCCGGCCTGATCGCGCCCGATCAGACCACCTACGCTTATCTGAAGGGTCGCCCGATGGCGCCGCAGGGCGAGCAATGGGACAAGGCGCTCGAATGGTGGCGGTCGCTGCCGAGCGACCCGGGTGCGGTCTATGATCGCGTGGTGACGCTGCAGGGCAGCGATATCGCGCCGTCGCTCACCTGGGGGACCAGCCCCGAGGATGTCGTGCCGATCACTGGCATCGTCCCCGATCCCGACAGCTTCGCCGATCCGTCGAAGCGCGTCGCGGCGCAAAAGTCGCTCGACTATATGGGCCTGACCCCCGGCACGCGAATGCAGGACATCGCGGTCGAAAACATCTTCATCGGCAGTTGCACCAACAGCCGGATCGAGGATCTGCGCGCGGCGGCGGCAGTGGTGAACGGGCGCAAGGTTGCCGACGGCGTGCGCCAGGCGCTGATCGTCCCCGGCTCTGGCCTGGTCAAGCGTCAGGCCGAGGCCGAGGGGCTCGACCGCATCTTCACCAGCGCGGGCTTTGAATGGCGCGAGCCGGGCTGTTCGATGTGTCTCGCAATGAACCCGGACAAGGTGCCGCCGGGCGAACGATGTGCTTCCACTTCCAACAGAAATTTCGTAGGACGACAGGGTCCGGGCGCCCGGACGCACCTCGTTTCGCCGGCAATGGCGGCGGCGGCGGCGGTAACCGGGCGACTGACGGACGTGCGGGACCTGATGGGGGCCCAGGCGGGGGAATGACCGGTGAAGCGCGTATTGGTGGCATTGATCACGGGCACGATCCTCAGCGGCGCGGCGGCGGTCTATTCGACCACCATGTTCACGGTCGGCGAGGCGCGGGCGAGCGCGCAGGTAACCGCCCCGGTGCGCTGAGCGCGCTGGGCGGATTCACGTTAAGCGGGCGACGGACCGGGCGGCGGAATGGCGCGGCCGGCATTGTCGTGCGCCAATTGCAGAGCTGGAGCTGAACATGGACCCCGTCCGCAAGGTCGAAGGGCGCGCCTATCCGTGGGGCGCCAAGAATATCGACACCGACATCATCATCCCCGCGCACTGGCTCAAGACGATCAGCCGTGAGGGCCTTGGCAAGGGCGCATTCGAAACGGTGCGCGCGCAGCCAGGGAATATCTTCGACGACCCCGCCTATGCCGGGTCACCGATCCTGATCGCGGGCGACAATTTCGGATGCGGGTCGAGCCGCGAACATGCCGCCTGGGCGCTGAAGGACATGGGCATCACGGCGGTGATCGCGCCCAGCTATTCGGACATCTTCTCGGGCAACGCGTTCAAGAACGGCATCGTCGCAGTGGTGTTGCCGCAGGAGGCGATCGACCGGCTGATCGAGGTGGCGAAGACCGATCCCGTCACCATCGACCTTGAGACGATGACCGTCACCACCCCGTTTCAGGACCGCTTCAGCTTTGAGATGGACCCGTTCCGCCGCGATTGCCTGATGCAGGGGCTGGACGAGGTCGGGCTGACACTGGCAAGAGATACCGCAATTTCGAAATATGAGTCGATGGTCGCCGACGCGCGGCCCTGGCTCAAGAGGGAGAGCGGTGATGCGGGCCTTGTTGTCGAAGGAAGTGGGCGGACCTGAAACTCTAACCATGGGTGAGCTGCCGGATCCGGTGGCGAAACCCGGTGAGGTGGTGGTCGCGGTCAAGGCCTGCGCGATCAACTTCCCCGATGTGATCATCATCGAGGACAAGTATCAGTTCAAACCCCCGCGCCCGTTCGCGCCGGGTGGCGAAATCGCCGGCGTGGTGGAGTCGGTGGGCGAGGGCGTCACCGACCTCAAGCCCGGCGACCGCGTGCTCGGATCGACCGGCTGGAACGGTCTCGCCGAAAAGGTCGTGGTCGAACGCCGCCGCCTCTATCCGCTGCCCGAGAGCAAGAGCTTCGAACAGGGCGCGGCGCTGCTGATGACCTATGGCACCAGCATCCATGCGCTGCTGGATCGCGGGCATCTTAAGGCCGGCGACACGCTGCTGATCCTGGGCGCGGCGGGCGGCATCGGCCTGTCGGCGATCGAACTCGGCAAGGCGTTCGGCGCGCGCGTGGTCGCGGCGGTGTCGAGCGACGAGAAGGCCGCCGCTGCCAAAGCGGCCGGCGCGGATGAAACCGTCGTCTATGGCCGCGCCCCGTTCGACAAGGACGCGTCCAAGGCGCTGGCGGAACAGTTCAAGGCGGCGGTGGGGCCGAACGGCGCCGATGTGATCTATGATCCGGTCGGCGGCGACTATGCCGAACCGGCGCTACGCTCGATCGCATGGGAAGGGCGCTACCTCGTCGTCGGCTTCCCGGCGGGCATTCCGAAGCTGGCGCTCAACCTGACCCTGCTTAAAAGCTGCGACGTCTGCGGCGTATTCTGGGGCGCCTTCGCCGCACGCGACCCCCAGGCCAACGCTGCGCATGTCGACCACCTGTTCCGCCTGTGGGAAGAAGGCAGGATCAACCCGCACGTCAGCGAGGTGTTCGCGTTCGAAGACGGCGGCAAGGCAATCGCCAAGCTCGCGGATCGGGGCGCGATCGGGAAGCTGGTGGTGCGGGTGGCGGACTAGGCGTCAATCGGGAGGCGTGGTAGAGTGCTGCGGTGACCCACTCGGCCGCCATTGATCGACTGCACCACTTCGCGCCACGCTTGCGGGCGGCTGGCATCAAGTCGCTCTACCTCTTCGGCTCGCTTGCGCGGGGGGCACCCCGGCCCGACTCCGACATCGATCTCTTGTTCGAGGCTGAACCGTCGCGAGCGTTCAGCCTCCTGGACCAGGCGAAACTTCGGGATGAACTGACAGAGTTACTGGGTAGTCCTGTCGATCTGATCGAGTGTGGCGCACTGCGTGAGCGCGTGCAGCGTGAGGCCGACCGCGACCTGACCCGCGTGTTCTGATGGCGTTCGATGCGGGCGATGCCGGTCATCTGGAGCAAATTCTCGAGCTGATCGCGCATATCGATCGCCGCCTGAGCGGTCTGGACCGCAGTCGATTTGCGAAGGACCGCGATGAGGTCGATCTTACGGCTTATCGCCTCGCTGCAATCGGTGAAGCGACGCGGAAACTCTCCCCAGAATTGAAGGCGCGACAGCCGCAAATTCCATGGAATGCCATTTACGGCATGCGCAATATCGTCGCGCATGACTATGGCGCCGTTATCCCCGATCGAATCTGGAACGTCACCGACGGTCAGTTGGATGACCTTGAACGCGTTTGCGTCGCGGAGCTGGCCGCCATTACCGGGGCGTGATGCCTGACTACTTCCCCTGCTGCCGCCGCGCCATGAACGCCAGCCGTTCGAACAGCATCACATCCTGCTCATTCTTGAGCAGCGCGCCGTGCAGCGGTGGGATCGCCTTGGTCGGGTCGCGCGACTGCAGCACGTCAAGCGGCATGTCCTCGTGCAGCAGCAGCTTGAGCCAGTCGAGCAGCTCGCTCGTGCTCGGCTTTTTCTTCAGGCCCGGCACCTCGCGGATGTCGTAGAAGATATCCATCGCCTTGCTCACCAGGATCTTTTGGATGCCGGGGAAATGGACGTCGATGATCGCCTGCATCGTGCCGCGATCGGGGAATTTGATGTAATGGAAGAAGCAGCGGCGCAGGAACGCGTCGGGCAGCTCCTTCTCGTTGTTCGACGTGATCACCACGATCGGGCGTTCGGCGGCGCGCACGGTTTCGCCGGTCTCGTAGACATGGAATTCCATGCGATCGAGTTCGTGCAGCAGGTCGTTGGGGAATTCGATGTCGGCCTTGTCAATCTCGTCGATCAGCAGCACGGGAAGCTGGGGCGAGGTGAACGCGTCCCACAATTTGCCCTTGCGGATATAGTTGCCGATCTCATGGACGCGCGGGTCGCCAAGCTGGCCGTCGCGCAGGCGCGCGACCGCGTCATATTCATACAGGCCCTGATGCGCCTTGGTCGTCGATTTGACGTTCCATTCGATCAGCGGCGCGCCGACTGCCTTGGCGATTTCATAGGCAAGGACGGTCTTGCCCGTGCCCGGCTCACCCTTGACCAGCAGCGGGCGGCGCAGCGTGACGGCGGCGTTGACCGCGACCTTGAGGTCGTCGGTTGCGACATAATCCTGCGTACCTTCGAAGCGCATTCCCGTCCCCGCTCAAATTGGAAGATCGGGTATGGACTAGCGGGGGAAGGGCCTCTCGCGCAAGCGGGTTAGTATTTCCCGCGCGCCGAGGCACGCGCCTCGAGCAGATCGATCAGGCCGCGATGCTGCGCCAGCATCTGCTGCGCACCGAACGCCATCGCGCGCTCGACCGACAGCGATCCGGCCAGCACATCGATCACCGTCGCGGTTTCAAAGGCGGGGGGCAGCTGGTTTTCGATCGGGTCGATCCCGACGCGCCCGGCAAGGACATCGAGGACCGCGCGGATCGCAGGCCAGTCGAGTGCGAGCGCGATCGCGGTGCCATCGGCACAGCCATTGCGGTCGGATTGGGCGAGCATGTCGAGGGCGTGGCGCTGCGCGGTCACCGCTGCTTCCGATGCGGCCTGACCCGGCGTGCTCGGCAGCGGCCCGGCGGCGGCGACCAGCCGGACGAGATAGGCACGCTCGGCGGCAAAGCCCTGCGCCGACTGGGCGAGCCATTCGGCGGCGGCCGGCTGGCGCGAATGCGCTGCTGCCTGTTCGAACAGATCGGGGTGGCGCGCGTGCAGCAGGCAGATCTGATGGACTAGGTCACCCAGGTCGCGCAGCGGCGCGATCCCGCTCGACAACCGCGTCAGATAGGGGTGCGTCGCGCTGCCATCAGCGGCGACGAGCGCGACCAGCGTGCCAGAGGCGCCGCTTAATCCTGCTGTCCGTGCCGTTTCAGGTTTCATGGTCCCCCGCGAAGCAACATTGCCGGCCCATCCGGCATCCCTGGGGAGTCGCTTTGCCCCACAGGTCTATACCGAACCGCGTAAAGACGTGGTTGATGCGGCGTTAAGTGATCCTTCGGAACTGAGGGTAACGAAAAAGGGGCCGGAATGGGTAATTCCGGCCCCTGATTTCAATGATTTGACCGAGGGTCAGCGCCGCGCGGGCGGTGCCGCCGCCGCAGCATCGTCGGGCAGTCCGCCCAGCTCATAGACCAGCTTGGTATAGGCATCGAGATAGGCAAGGACGATCACCTGGCCGATTTCGGTGTTCTGATAACCGCCACCGCCAGCTGCGGCGAACCCGCCCCACCAGCCGGCACCGCCGCCAGCGGCGAAGCCGACATCGGTCTTGCGCGCATAGCCTTCGGTCAGCGCCTTTTCCTCGGTGGTGCGCGCATCGACCATCGACAGGGTGACGCTGGCCTCTTTCTTGCTGACCTTCATGCCGCCGGCGAGCGCGCCGACGCCGCCCAGAATGCCGCCGCGACGGCCCAGCAGGCCGCCGATCGCGCCACCGACCGCGCTACCACCCGAATCCTTGTTCGACGACACGATGTCGGGCTGAAGGAAATAATCGGCGGTGCGGACCTGGCCCTTGCCGATATTCTGGCCCTTCTGCATCTCGCCCTGCTCCTGCAGCGCGCGTTCCATCGCGCGGCTCTGCATCGCGCGGCCGCGATTGACGATGGTGAAGCAGCCCGATTGCTGGACGAACACCTTCAGGATCGCCTCGGGGCTACCCAGGTTCAGCTCGCGCCACCATTGAGTGTCGGGCTCGACGATCGCGACGGTGCCCAGATTCTTGGTGCAGCGCGGGATTTCGCGCTGGCCGCGCTCCTGATCCCGGCGCCCGGACGACGCGCCCTTGGTCGTGCCGTCCTTATAGGTCTTGCCGGACGAACTGGTCGCGGTCTGCGCGGAAGCGGCGATCGGCCCGGCCGCCATTGAGGCGAGCGCGGTGGCGGCGATCAAATTGCGGACGACACGCATGGATATTCCCTCCCTTGATGGAGCATTCTGCCCCAAAGCCGTGGCGACGCTGCCGCGTGGCACGCGCGCCTTCAACTGACATCTTCTGACACGGAAAGCCCCCGGCCCCCGCGCCGGTCATATCGCATCCGGCGTGAGGGCGCATCGGTAAAAGCGCCGCCCGCTACCCGGAATGATCGTGCGTTTCAGGGCGCGATGGTGGTGCGCGCAGTCTTGCCCTCGGCAACCGTCCACACATCCCCGAAATCCTCATGCTTGAGGTCCGCGGGGCGCGTGCCACCCAGCTTCTCGACGATGTCGGGAACGGTATTGCTGTGGCCGACGATCAGGACGGGGCAGGCCGAAGCCTTCGCCCGCGCGACCGCGCCGGCGGTGTCGGCCGCATCATAGCTCTGGATCGCAATGCTGCGCCCGGCGGCGGTGGGTGCGGCGGTCTGGCGCGTGCGCTTATACTGCGTCACCAGAATCGCACACAGCCGCTTGCCGCGAAACCAGCGCGCCAGCGCCTCGGCTCGGACCACGCCCTGTGGCAACAAATCGGGGTCCTTCTCGCCCTTCGGCGTGTCGAAATGGCGGACGACATGGATCGTCGGCGGCTCCTGCGCGGCAAGCGCGGGGGCGGGGATAAGGGCGGCGAGGGCGATCAGTGTCAGGCGCATTGCCGCACACTGGTCCCACGGGGCATCTTCCGCAAGTGCCGCACCCCTGCTAACGCGCGCGGTCTATGGCAACCGACCTTTCCCGCATCCGTAACTTTTCGATCATCGCGCATATCGATCATGGCAAGTCGACACTGGCTGATCGGCTGATCCAGCGCACCGGTGGCCTCACCGCGCGTGAGATGTCCGAGCAGGTGCTCGACAATATGGACATCGAGAAGGAACGCGGCATCACCATCAAGGCGCAGACCGTGCGCCTCGACTGGAAGGGGCCGGATGGGCTCGATTATGTCCTCAACCTGATGGACACGCCGGGCCATGTCGACTTTGCCTATGAAGTGAGCCGCAGCCTCGCCGCGTGCGAGGGCGCGCTGCTGGTGGTCGACGCGGCGCAGGGCGTCGAGGCGCAGACGCTCGCCAACGTCTATCAGTCGATCGAGCATGACCATGAGATCGTGCCGGTGATCAACAAGATCGACCTGCCCAGCGCCGAACCGGAAAAGGTGCGCAACGAGATCGAGGAAGTGATCGGCATCGACGCCTCGGGTGCGGTGCTCGCCTCGGCCAAGTCGGGCATCGGCATCGACGAGATCCTGAACGCCGTGGTCGAGCGCATCCCGGCGCCGAAGGGCGATGCCAATGCGCCGCTCAAGGCGATGCTGGTCGACAGCTGGTACGACCCGTATCTCGGCGTCGTCATCCTGATCCGCGTGATCGACGGCACGATCAAAAAGGGTCAGCAGATCAAGTTCATGGCCGCCGGCACGACCCATCTGGTCGACCGCGTCGGCGCGTTCCGGCCCAAGATCGAACAGCTGCCCGACCTTGGCCCCGGCGAGATCGGCTTCATCACAGCGCAGATCAAGGAAGTGGCGCAGGCGCGCGTCGGCGACACGCTGACCGACGCCAAGCGCCCCGCCGCAGAGGCGCTGCCCGGCTTCAAGGAAGTCCAGCCGGTCGTGTTCTGCGGCCTGTTCCCGGTTGACGCCAACGACTTTGAAAAACTGCGTGAGAGCATCAGCAAGCTCCGCCTCAACGACGCGTCGTTCAGCTTCGAAATGGAAACCAGCGCCGCGCTCGGCTTCGGCTTCCGCTGCGGATTCCTCGGCCTGCTGCATCTGGAGATCATCCAGGAACGGCTGATGCGCGAATATGACCTCGACCTGATCACCACCGCGCCGTCGGTGGTGTACCAGATTGAGCTGACCCATGGCGGCGGGCATGTCGAGCTGCACAACCCCGCCGACATGCCCGATCCCAACAAGATCGAAAGCATCGCCGAACCGTGGATTCAGGCGGTGATCTATGTCCCCGACGAATATCTCGGCTCGATCCTGAAACTGTGTCAGGACCGGCGCGGCATCCAGAAGAACCTGACCTATGTCGGTGGGCGCGCACAGGCGACGTACGAACTGCCGCTCAACGAAGTGGTGTTCGATTTCTACGATCGCCTGAAGTCACTGTCGAAGGGCTATGCCAGCTTCGATTATGAGCAGATCGGCTATCGCGAGGGCGACCTCGTCAAGATGGGCATCCTCGTGAATGAAGAGCCGGTCGACGCGCTCAGCATGATCGTCCACCGCGCCACCGCCGAAGTGCGCGGGCGCGGCATGGTCGAACGGCTCAAGGAACTGATCCCACGCCATCTGTTCAAGATCCCGATTCAGGCGGCGATCGGCGGCAAGGTGATCGCGCGCGAGACGATCAGCGCGATGCGCAAGGACGTGACCGCCAAATGCTATGGCGGCGACGCCACCCGCAAGCGCAAGCTGCTGGACAAGCAGAAAAAGGGCAAGGCAAAGATGCGCGAATACGGCTCGGTCAGCATCCCGCAGGAAGCCTTCATCGCCGCGCTGCGCATGGGCGAGGAATAGGGGGGCGCTCGGCTCGCCGAGACGCCCACCCCTCCATCGTCACCCCCGCGAAAGCGGGGGCCCATCTCCTGAATGATCGGCGCAACGCGCCGGTGCGGTAAATGGACAGCCCGGGAGATGGGCCCCCGCGTTCGCGGGGGTGACGGCTTGGGGCACCCTGACGCTCCGACCTACTTCCCCGCCGGCTGCTCCAGCCAGCCGCCCTTGAACCCGGCACGCTCCAGCCCACGGCGGATATGCGGGTTCTTGCGCATCGTCTTCCACACCAACCCGCTGCGGTGGTTCTCCAGCATCGCCAGGATCGGCCCCTGATCGATGCCGAGGTAATCGCGCGCGAACCACCCGTCCTTGGCATCGACCACGCCATCGCGGCTACCGACATCGGTGAAGGTATAGCTCGGGTTGAACGCGTCCTTGAAGCCGTAGCGCTGGTATAGCTTGTCGCCATATTTCGCGCGCATCGCCATCAGCGCGGGCAGGGCGATTTCGGGCGCGAACGCGACCGATCCGCCCGCTGCGGTGGGCACTACCGTGCCGTCATCGACCACGCGCCCGCTGCTCACGCCACGCGCGGCATAGCCCTGAAACTCGCGCGGCGTGCCATTGACGACCCGGCCATTGCCGCCCGATCCCGGACCGTCCGACGCCGTCCAGCCCCAGATATCGCCCGAATAGCCGGTCCATTTGCCGGGATTGTCGGCGCCATAAGCGCGCTGGGCCAGCGTCGCGCGGCGGCTGTTCTCGAAATAATCGATGCCCTTGCCGGCCATGAACGCGTCCTGGATGCCGCGGAAATCGACCCAGACATGGCTGTACTGGTGCCCGAACAGCGGCTCGAACTGCAGATGCTCCTGCCCGTAATAGGTGCCCCAGCTCTTGCCGAGCTTGGCCGACCAGCCGGTGTCCCACGCATCCTTGCCCACCGGATGCGTCGGCGAGCCGAGCGCGAGGATATAGACCAGCATCCCCTCGTCATAGCCGACCCAGTCATGCGTTCCGAAGTCGCCGCCATTGCCGCGCTCGGGATACCATCCCATCGCGATCGCCTTGCCGCCCGTGCTGTTCGCCGACGGGATCGTGCTGCGCTCACGCTGAACAAAGGTCCAGTCGACGCGGGCGTAGATCTTCTCCGCCAGATCGCGGATCGCCGCCTCGGTCGGGGTGTCGCGGTCGAAATAGCTCTGCGCGAACAGCACGCCGCCCAGCAGCAGGGTGGTGTCGACCGTGGACAACTCGGTCCGACCACGGCGCGTGCCGTCTTCGTTGTTCAGGAAGTGGTAGAAAAAGCCCTTATGCCCAGCAGTGCCGCTGACCGCCGGGCCTTGCGGCGCATTCCAGTAGAATTCCATGCACTTGCGCGTGCGCTCGGCCGCCTGATCGCGGGTCACATAGCCGCGTTCGGCACCGATGCCATAGGCGGTCAGCGCATAGCCCGTCGCGGCGATGCTGGAAAAAGGGTTCGACGGCCAGCGGTCCGGCGCAAGGCAGGTGTCGAAGCTGGTCGTATCCCAGAAATAATCGAAGGTGCGGCGCGAGAGATCCTCGACGAATGCCGCCTGGCCCGCGACGGGCGCGGGGGGAGGGGGGCTGACCGCTGCTGGCATCGTCGAACAGGCGGCTGCAAGCGGCAGCATGGCAAGACCGAGCGAAGGCAGGCGAAAGCCCATGGGGATACTCCTTTACACAAAAAAAGGCGCGCGGACGGGGCAAATCCGTCCGCGCGCCATCAACAAGGCAGTGGTTAGAAGTTGA
Source organism: uncultured Alphaproteobacteria bacterium (assembly GCA_942493255.1). Taxonomy (GTDB): domain Bacteria; phylum Pseudomonadota; class Alphaproteobacteria; order Sphingomonadales; family Sphingomonadaceae; genus Sphingomonas. The sequence continues at coordinate 1,754,045 of OW818683.1, forward strand.
AGCCGGTCGAGACCTTCACGGTGCGCGCCGGACCATCGATGTTGAAGTTGTTGTAGTCGCGCAGACCCGTGGTCGAGTTGAACCCGTTATAGTTGCGGTCGTTCATCAGGTTAATGATGTCGATGCGGAACCACACGCGGGTCTGGTCGGTGATGAAGCCGAGCTTGAACTCCTTCGTCGCCGACAGGTCGAGCTGACGGTAGCCCCACTTGTCGCCATTGCCATCCGCCTCGATCGCAACGATGTCCTTCGTGCCCGGTCCGGTCGTCCCCGGCGTGTTGACGAACCGCTTCAGCCACACTGGCGAGGCAATCTGGAACTTGGTCGCCAGCGTGATGCCGTAGGGGATGTCCACCGTGCCGGCCATCACGAAGCGATGGCTGCGCACACCTGCCGACTGGCGGAACGGATATTCTTCGATCCGCGAATAGTCGAGCGAGAAGACCTCGCCGAACTGCCGGTTTTCGTTCGCCTTGGTGTAGGTATAGGTGGCGTCGATGCTCCACGGCGAAGTCTTGGTGTAACGCTTGATCAGCTTGATGAAGCCGGTGTCGGCGTTGGTCTCAAGCCCGTTGTCGCCGATGATGATCGACCCGAACGGCGACGGCGGGAAGCCGAACGGCGCATCGGGGTTCCCGGTTGCCGGGAAGAACAGGCCGCCGGGGCGGCGATTGCCGAGCATGTAGACGAAGCCATCGCGGCTCTCGACGTGTGAATAGCCGATTTCGGCGTTGAGCAGCCCGAAGTCGCCGCGCAGGCCAAGGCTGTACTGGTCCGAATAGGGCGTCTTCAGGTCGTTCTTGATAAAGCGCAATTCACGCCCCGCACCCGCCGGAAGCCCGGCAATCAGCGCATCGCGGCCTGCGGCGGTCTGATAGGTCGCGCTGTAGGGAATGCAGGTCGCGCTCGGCGTACAGACGTTCACCGTATCGCCGGGGACGATGAAGTTGAACGTGCGGCCCGCCGCCGATCCCTGTGCCAACTCCTGCTGGATGAAGTCGAACTGCGTGCGGTCATACGAACGGCCGAAACCGCCGAAGATCGCGAAACGGCCCGCTTCGTCGAGCTTGTAGTTGAACCCGACACGCGGCTGGAACGCGCCAGTGAATGCCTTCCGCTCCTTGCCGGTCGAGATATAGTCGTTGATGTTGTAGTTGGCGCCGGTCAGGTTCGGGTAGTTGGCCGGCTGGACCGCCGCGACCTGTGCCGCCGAGTGGACGTAGTTGAGGAACGCAGGGGTTTCTTCATAATCCCAGCGCAGGCCGAGATTGACCGTCAGGCGATCCGTGACGTCCCAGTCATCCTGAATATACAGGCCCAGCTGGAAGTTCTTCGAACGCAGTTCGGCATCAGTGAAGCCACCGGCCAGTGCCTGGAAGCTCATCTGATACGGCGTCGTCGTATTCAGCGTGGTCGCACCCAGCGGGGTGAAATAGCGGAACGTCGGATTGAAGCCGTTCAATTGCAGCGAATTGAGCGTGACCCACTTCGCCTTCACCCCTGCCTTGATGGTGTGTCCTTCAAGGCCGGTATAGGTGAAGTCGTTGGAGATCTGCCAACCCTTCTGGCCCTTGTCCTGGAAGTTGGTGCCGCCGCCCGTTTCGAGCACGTTGCCGTCCAGGTTCTGGGTCGGATTGGCCGGGTTGGGGATGCGGATGCGATAGACGTTCCGGTTGGCTTCGGTGGCCGGGCGCGGATTCCACTTCACGTCCTCATACGCGACCTTGAAGTCGTTGACCCAGCTTTCCGAAGTGTGTTCCCAACGCGCCAGCCCACGGATTTCCTCGACCCGGGCGAGTGTGCGGGTTTCAAATGCGGCAATACCGCTATTGAAGGTCTCGCCGGTTTCGTCACGATACTTGCCCGAGAATTCGAACAGATCGCTGTCGGTCGGGGTGAAGGTGATCTTCCCGAAATACAGGTTCTCGTTGAAATCTTCGTTGAACGCCCCGTAGTTGGCGGCGAGCGAAGAGGGAACCAGGCCGATCCCCGTGCTGAGCGACGACGGGAAGGTCACATTGCGCGGTTCAACACGGCGCTTGCCTTCGTAGGCAGCGAAGAAGTGCAGTACGTCCTTGATGATCGGGCCACCCAGCGTGCCACCGAACTGAAGATCCTTGGTCCGGATCTTTCCGGTTGAGCCGGGGCGCAGGATTTCGCTGGGCGTTCCGTCGCGCAGATCCTGGTTGGTGAAATCGACAAAGCCCGAACCTTCAAACTTATTGGTACCAGACTTGGTAATCGCGGTGATTGCCACCGAACTGACCTGGTCAAACTCGGCCTTATAGTTGGAGCTGATGACACGATACTCGCCGATCGCCGCTTGCGGGAACGGGTTGCCCTGCGTCGAATCCTGGCCGGTGATGCCGTTCTTGAGGACATAGTCCTTCTGGCCGACGCCATCGATGAAGATGTTCACAGTGTTGGAGGTCTGGGCGCCGCCCTGCAGACGCGACTGGCCGTTGCTACCGGTGATGAACTGAACGCCCGGGGCGAGGTCAGCGAAAGCAAGGAAGTTGCGGTTATTCTGCGGCAGCTCCTGAATCAGGCGCTGGGAAATGGTGGTGCCGACTTCGCCGCCCTGCATCGAACGGATGCGACCGCCGGTGATGATGACTTCTTCGGTGCCATCGGCGCTGGCGACATCCGGGGTCGACAGGTCGAAATCGAACACGGCGTTCTGCGCGACTGCGAGGTTGAACTCGTCGGTGCGGCGAACGCCCTTGGGGGTCGTCACTTCAAGCCGGTAGTTGCCGGGGGGGAGCGACGCGAACTGGTAGCCGCCGTCGGCAGTCGGCGTGCTGGTGCGGGTGAAGCCGGTGTCGACATTGACGACGGTGACCTGGCTGACACCACCTTCGGCCGTGACCGTGCCGCGCAGCGACGAAGAGACCTGAGCCTGCGCCGGGACGGCAAGGCCAATGGCGAGAACAGTGCCGGCGCTCGACCATGCGAGTGCAGCGGCGGCGGCGCGCAGGCGCGAGCCACGAATGAGTCCGTTATTTGCGGAATGTGAAGACTTCACAGCATCCCCCCTGGAGGTTTGACAACGTTTACCCTGAGAACAGTCGAGCACCCGCATTGGGCGACTCGACGGCCCGCCTATTATGTTCTTGGCGCGAAAACTGTAACCGGTTTCATGGCGGGTGTATAGAAAAAGTTCCCGCGCGCATTTCTGAGTGTGGCGCGGGGCGCTGGCGTCAGAGTCTGACTGTGGTCGGGACGCGGCGTCCACCGCATAAAGCCGGTGTGCGGAGACGCATTCCCCTCCTGAACTCGACGGGGCGCCCGGCCAGTCCGCGGCGCCCCCTTTTTTTAGGGCAAGTCCCGGAGCCGATGGGGAACGCGGCGTTAACCCTTTTACCTCGCCTTAACCCTGAGCGCTTACGCGGGGTGCAAGTGGAAGAGGGGACTTTGCCTTGCGCATTCTGATCGTGGACGATGAAGCAGGGATGCACGAATCCTATCGCCAGTGCTTCAAGGGCAGCGGGATCGGGGCGGCGCAGGGTGCTGCGCTCGACGCGATGGCCGCCGAACTGTTCGGCGATGACGAGGTCGAGAGCGCACCGGTCGAGGATGCCCCGGAGTTCGTGACGGTGCACTGCATGCAGGGGCTGGACGGCGTCGACGCCGTCGCTCAGGCAAATGCCAGCGGGGATCGCTTCTCGGTCGCGTTCATCGACGTGCGCATGCCGCCGGGCATCGACGGCAAGGAAACCGCCAAGCGCATCCGCGCGATCGACCCCGATATCAACATCGTCATCGTCACCGGCTATTCCGATTTCTCCCCGCTCGAAATCAGCCGCGCCGCCGGCCCCGCCGACAAGATCTTCTACATCGCCAAGCCGTTTCAGGTGGAAGAGGTCGTCCAGACCGCGACCGCGCTCGGCAAGCGCTGGGAAGTCGATCAGCAGCTCGCGCGCGCCATGGCGCTGCTCGAAGAGCAGAAGGCCGAGCTGGCCGCGAACGAAAGCAAGGCCAGCCATCTCGCCAATCACGACAGCCTGACCGACGCGCCCAACCGGCTCGCCTTCATGCGCGCGCTGACCGATCATGTGCGCGGTCCCGATACCTTCGCGATGGCGATGATGGACCTCGACCGGTTCAAGCTGGTCAACGACACGTTCGGCCATCTCGCCGGCGACGAGCTGATCCGCATGGTCTGCTCCACAATCGAGGGCGCGGTGCCGCCCGGCGGCTTCGTCGCGCGGCTGGGCGGCGACGAGTTCGCGGTGCTGATGAAGGTGGCGGGCGAGGGCGAGGCGATCGCGGCGGTCGAACGGCTACTGCTCGCCTGTACCAAGACCTTCACCGTGTTCGGCCATTCGGTGCAGGGATCGGCCTCGGCCGGCCTCGTCATCATCGAACCGGGCATGAAGCACGACCCGATCGACGTGATGCGGCGCGCCGACCTGTCGCTCAACGAAAGCAAGCGCGCCGGTCGTGGCGTCGTGCGCGTGTTCGACGAGAGCATGGACGAATCGATCCGTTTCCGCCGCCAGATCGAAGGCGGCCTGTCCCACGCGATTGCCAATGGCGAGCTGCGGCTGGTCTATCAGCCGATCGTCGCGCGCGACCGGCTGGAGATTGTCGCGTTCGAAGCGCTGCTGCGCTGGAACAGCCCCGAATATGGCCCGATTTCGCCCGGCATGTTCATCCCGATCGCCGAGGAATCGAACCTGATCCACGAGCTGGGCGACTGGGTGCTCGATGAATCGCTCAAGATGCTGCAGAAATGGCCGGGGCAATATGTCTCGGTCAATTTCTCGCCGCGCCAGTTCCGCCGCCAGAATTTCGTCGGCCATGTCGTCGAACGCGTGCAGCGCGCCGGGATCGAGCCGCGCCGCGTGCAGATCGAGATCACCGAAACCGCGATCTTCGACAATGCCGAGCGCGCCGCCGACACGCTGTATCGCCTGCGCCAGATGGGCTTCCGCATCGCGCTCGACGATTTCGGCACCGGCTATTCCTCGCTCTACAATATCCGCAAATTCGCGCTCGATTGCCTCAAGATCGATCGCAGCTTCATCGACGGCATGGGCAAGGAGCGCGAGAGCGCGGCGATCGTGAATTCGATCATCCATCTCGGCCGCGCGCTGGGGCTGGAAGTGGTCGCCGAGGGGGTCGAGACCGCCGCGCATCTTCAGGCGCTGCGCCTCGCCGGGTGCAGCCATATCCAGGGCTATTATCTCGCGCGCCCGCTCGAGGCCGATGTCGCGATCCGCGCCGCGCACGAACGGTTCATGGGCGACGATGAACCCGAAGCGCCCGTCGCCATGCCGAGCACCGGCACCTTCGGGTGACCGCGACGCGATCGATGTTGCAACGCTTCCGGTCCCGCATCCCGCGCTCGCTGGGTGCCAAGCTCGTCGCGATCCTCACCGGGGTCGCGCTGCTTGGTGCTGCCAGCATCACGCTGCTACTCGCCCTCGTCATCACCCCCAACTTCGACCGGCTGGAGGCGCAGGCGATCGACGGCCATGTCGAACGCACCCGCGCCGCGCTGACCGAATATGCTTCGAAGGTCGAGGCGTCGGTGCGCGACTATGGCGACTGGAACGAAAGCTACGATTACATGGGCGCGCCCAACCGCGCGTTCGAGGAGGACAGCTTCGCCACCTCCGCTATGGTCAATCTCGGCGTCAACGGCATGGCTTATGTCCGCCCGGACGGCGAGGTCGTGATCGCCCGCTGGCTGGACCTGGAGACCGGCACCGATTCGCCGCAGATGCGCGCGCAGCTGCTCGCCGAAATCCGCCGCATCGATTTCCGCCGCGCGCTGGCCAAGGATAACAGCGCGAGCTTCTACGCGCGGCTCGGCAACCGCATCGCCGCGATCGGCATCGCCCAGGTCCGGCGCACCGACGGCACCGGCGACCCGCGCGGCCATGTCGTGATGGCGCGCATGATCACCTCGCAGCAGCTTGGCAATCTGCTCCAGCTGCGCGCCGGGATCGCACTCGACGCCCCCGTCTCCACGCCGCGCGTCGATGCCGGGGAGCGCGACATCGCCGTGGCGGTGCCAGTGCCGGGGGAGGGCGGCGGCAGCGTCGCCAGCGCCACTTTCCGCGTCCCGCGCGACCTGTCGAAACTCGGCCGCAACATGCTCCAGCTCGCGGTCATCGGCACCACCGCGCTGATGCTGCTGGTGATGGCGGTGCTCAGCGTGATGATCGGCCGGCTGGTGCTGCGCCCGCTCAACCGGGTCGAACAGCATATGGGCGTGGTGCGCGGATCGGGTAATCTGGTCCCGCTCGCCGACACGCCGCGCCGCGACGAGATCGGCAGCCTCGTGGTCAGCTTCAACGCGATGCTGAGCCAGCTCAAGGACCTGCGCGAGCAGGTTGAGGCGCAGTCGTTCAAGCTCGGCCAGTCCGAAAGCGCGGTCGCGGTGATGCACAATGTCCGCAATGCCCTCAATCCGATCAGCACGGTGCTGAGCCAGGGGCTGGGGGAGGGACCGGCCACCGACCGCGCATTGCTCGACCGCGCCCTGGGCGAGCTCGCCGACGACAGCATCCCGCTGGCGCGCCGCCACAAGCTCGTCGCCTTCGTCGCCGCCGCGCTGTCGAGCGAGATGCAGGCGCGGGAAGCGCGCAAGGAACAGCTCGGCATCGGCCGCGACGCGCTGCACAATGTGCTCGAAATCATCGGGCGGCAGCAGGAACAGGCGCATGAACGCCCGCCGCTCGAAACCTGCGACGTCACCGATATCGTCGCACGCAACGCCACGATCGCGCGCTATTCGGGCGCCAGCTCGATCGCGTTCCACTTCCCCTCGACGCCGCACTGGGTGCTCGCCAACCGCGTGCTGCTCAGCCAGGTGGTCGGCAACCTCTTCTCCAACGCCGCCGAGGCGATCGCCGCGACCGGACGGGGCGGGGGCAGCATCGCCGTATCGATCCGCGAGACCGGCGGACGCATGGAAATCCGGATCACCGACGATGGCGAGGGCTTCGACCCCGAAAAGGCACCGCAGCTGTTCCAGCGCGGCTTTTCGACCCGCGTCAACAAATCGGGCGGGCTCGGCCTGCACTGGTGCGCCAACACGATGGTCGCGATGGGCGGCAGCCTGACGTTGCTCAGCGAAGGCGTCGGGATCGGGGCGAGCGCAGTACTCGAACTCGCCGCGTCGGATCTGGTGCGGGAGGACGTCGCGGCCTGACGCGACTGGTTTCGTCTCTCGCGGCGAACGGCGGGCGGGGGCAGGGTGGCCTGATGCGCAATATCCTCTTCGCACTCGCACTCCTCGCCGCGGCACCCGCCGCCGAAGCGTGCAGCGTCGCGCCCGGCTACCGCGTCCCGACAACATTGGAACTGGCCGAGCAGGCCGATGCCATTATTGTTGCTCAGCCACAGGCGCAGCGGACCGGCACCGACGGCACGTCCGAAGTGATCTTCGTGCCGCTCGTTATACTCAAGGGGCAACTCAGCCGGTATTTCGAGGTCGATCGGATGGTCGTCACCTTGCCCGGTGTACTGGAGACAAAGCCCGGCGCTGCCGCGCGCAGCGACCCCCGCGAACTCGTCCGCGCCCATCTCGAAGCCTATGCCGGTGGCTGCACGCGCTTCACCTTCAGCCCGGAGCAACGGGTTGTGCTGTTCCTGAAGCGCCAGGGTTTCGACTATCGCGTCATTTCCCACCCCTTCGCGCGCACGGCGGAAGATACGGCTTTGCCCAACTCGCGCTGGCTCAAGGCAGTGCGTGAATACATCGCTATCGCTGCAATGCCTCCAACGATGCGACGGGCGCGGATGAAGGTACGACGCGACCAGCTCAGAGCGCGGGGCGATGCGGACTCGGTCGCCATCGCCGCGGATATCGCGCGCGAACTGAAGGCGCCGCGCAAGCCGCTACGCGAACCGCTGCCGCCGGCACCCCCCTCACGCAAAGTCAATCCGCCGGGATCGGCGGTGGGGCTTGCCGCAGCCGCCCGGCTTCCAGGATCGGCAGGCCGCCCTCGGTCGGCACGTAGATGATCTGCCCCTTCGACTGCTCCAGATTCTGGATGTAGAGGTAGCGCAGATAGCCCTCCGGCCCGCCCAGGCTGTTCGCGACGATGCGGTTTGCCTCGGCCAGACCCCTGGCGCGCGCGATCTCGGCATTCGCCTCCAGCGACGCTGAGTCCATCCGCGCCTGCGCCTCCAGCACCTTGATCTTCCGGTTCTGCGTCGCCTGCGCCAGCTCGGCCTCACCCGCAGTCTCGGCGTTCCACACCCGCACCGAATTATAGGCCGCGCACGAGCCGAGCCCACCGCCGACGATCACCAGCAACAGGATCGCCAGCGACGCCGCCAGCTTGAGGATGGTGCCGCTCGTTCCGTTCATGGTCGCTCCTTCGTCTAGATAGGGTCAGCTCGCCCGCCGCACCGGCATCACCGCATCCTTGCGGCGCAGATACGGCGCGACGAGGTTGCGGGCGCGGAAAAACTCCTGCCGGTCGGGGGCGAGCGTATCGAAATTGCCGATGACGCGGCGGCATTCGGGCGCGCGACACTGGCAGATCATGTGCCAGTTGGATTGCGCGAGCGTCGTCGAATAATCCCAGCTGATCTCCTCGCCCGACACGATGTCGCGCAGCGCGACGAGGATCACCCCATCGTCGGTGAAGCGCAGCCCGGCATTGGGGTCACAGCTATGGTTGACCAGATCATCGAGCTGTCCCGAGGGCCCCATATAATGATCGGGCGTCACCTGGACGAAGCGGTCGTCGCTGCCGCGCATCAGGCTGGGGATGTCGTCGACATGGAACCGGCGGCCGGTGAAGCGCATCAGCTCGGCCCCCTCGGCAAAGCGACAGGTGGCGTAGACCGCTTTGCCCAGATGGTTGTCGCCGACCGTGAACAGGTTGCGCTGGTGGCGATAGCGATCGAGCACCACCAGCCCGCCGCGCGCCCAGCCGAACGAGCGCAGCGGGTTGATCGTGGCGAGGCCGATCATGAACCAGATGCTGGCATGGCAGGCGAGCTCGACGAAGATGTACGCGAACTCGTCCGGCCCAGACCCGCCGGCGCGCGCCGCGACAAGCAACGTCGCGAGGTCGCCGACGGTCCACAGGCCCCATGCAGGCGAGCGCTCGGCGCTGCGGTCCTTCCACACGCTGACCCAGGTCGGCCAGAAGCTGACCGGGACGGCGGCGACGACCAGCATATGCGCCCAATAGGCCTCCCGGAACGCGACCCAGATCAACAGCGCGATCAGGCAGGCGGACATGCAAACGGCTTCGATCGTTGTCGGCGGCGCCCAGTTGGAGCCGCGCCACAGAAATGCGGTGACGATCAGGCAGCAGACGGCAGAGAGGATGAAGACCCAGCCCTGCGGCGATCCGGGATTGACCGCAGCATAGGTCAGTGCTTCGGCAGCGGCGGATGCGCTCCAGATCAGCCAGGAGGCACGGTTGGGGCGGACGGTCGCGCGGCGCAGGCCCAGCAGATACACGCCATAGGCGGCGAAGCTGAACGTCATCGCGATCAGAAACCAGACATCGCCCGTCATAAAACCCCCTGATTAGGGATTCATTTACCGTGTTCCGACTCGCGCGTCAAAGCGCGACTCGCGGTGACTCCGCGAGTCGCGCCGATTCGATTCGCGGCACCGGAGCTACGAAAAAGGGAGTCAAGCTTAGGTGGGGCAGCCAGTTGCGCGTGCTGAGCAGAACTGCGGGGTGCCAGCCGATAGTTTCGCGTCGGAAACGGATACGAAAAAATAAAGGCCGCAATCCCAATCGGATGGCGGCCATTCTTGAGGAGGTCAGCCCGGGCAGGTCTAGCGTGAGGGACCATCCTTCACGCCGCCAGCCCGGGCCGTAAAAGGGTTACCAGGGGCGCAGAGTCTCGCCGCCGGTGTCCCGGAAAAACAGTGCAAACATGTCTTTTCTCCCATTGTGCACACGGGGTGCACCCATTTTGATTAACTGAAAATTCATGATGAATCAAATGGTAGGGATCATAGGGAAATTACCTAGATCGGTGATCCCGGCGCGGCGGCTTCCTTAAAACTTCCTTCAGCACTGGGTGTTAGGCCGGTCGCATGTATGACCGTTTCGACCCCGCCGGTTTTCGCGGTTCGCCTTTCGAGGCGGGGCGTATCGCCATGAATGACGGCGCTGAGGTCGAGGGCGACGCGCCCGGCGACCAATCGGGCATCGCCGCCGCGCGCGGCGCAGGTGGCGCGGCTTGCACCCGCTGGCGCGTGCTCGCATTGTGCGAGATCGCCAATTTCCAGTCACTACGGCGCCATCTCGGCCGACCGCGCGCCGACACGCTGATCCACGACCTTGCCGATCGCATGAGCGATCTGGAGGCGGGCGTACGCAGCGTGACCGCCGGTCGCGCGCTGATCGAGCTTGGCTACGAGGCGGAGAGCCCGGTCGCGGCGCGCGCGCTGGTCGAGCGGCTCGCACAATCCTTTGCCCGTTCGGTCGATCTCGACGGCGAACGCCATCTGATCCAGCTGGTCTGGGGTATCTCGGTCGCGCCGTTCGGCGACGACGACGAAGTGCGGCTGACCGAGGGCGCCGAGGCGGCGCTCGAACAGGCGCGCACCGACGCCGGAATCGTCTCGATCGACCTGTCGCAGGCCCATGCCGCATTCGACGGCGCGGCGCTGGTCCGCGAATTGCCGCGCGCCATCGCTGCGGGTCAGTTGTTCCTGCAATATCAGCCCAAGGTGAATGTCCGCCGCGAAATGGTGACGGGTGCCGAGGCGCTGGTGCGCTGGCATCATCCCGTGCGTGGCCTGATCCTGCCGGGCGAGTTCATCAACGCGGCCGAAGACGGCGGCGAGATCGTCGGCCTGACGCTGTGGACGCTGCGCCAGGTGATCGCCGACCAACAGGTACTGGCTGCGCATGGCCATGACATGCCGGTGTTCATCAACATTTCAGGCGTGTTGCTCGCCGACGACGCATTCGTCGCCGAGGCATGCCGGATCATCACCGAATCCGGCGCGAAGATCGGGTTCGAGATTACCGAGACTGCGGTGATCCGTGATCCCGACAGCGCGATCCGCCATCTTCAGACCTTTGCGGGAATAGGTATCCCGCTTGCGATCGACGATTATGGCGCGGGCCTGTCCTCGCTCGCCTATCTCAAACAGCTCCCCGCGACCGAACTCAAGATCGACAAGATGTTCGTGATGCAGCTAACCAGCAGCAACCGCGATCCTCTGATCGTCCGCTCGACCATCGATCTGGCACATGCGCTGGAGATGGAGGTGACGGCGGAGGGCGTCGAAACCCCGGCCGCGCTCGCGCTGCTCAGCGTCATGGGCTGCGACATGGTCCAGGGCTATCTGATCAGCCGCCCGATCGCGCTCGACGCGTTCGTCCGCTATCTCGACGAAGAAGGCTTCAAGTCGGTCGCGACCATGCGGCCCAGCTTTGGTCGCGCCGAGAATTTCTGGCGCAAGAGCGGATGATGTCGAGGGGCCTTGCCCTCCTCTTATGCTGGCTGGCACTCGGGTTCGCTGCGCCTGCGGTTGCGCAGCAGCGTGCTGCCGATGCGCTGATCGAACAATCCAAGACGGCGATGTTCGACAATCCTCAAGCTGCGCTGAACTATGCTGAGCAGGCACAGCCACGCGCTGCCGCTATCGCCGACGCGAATGCCCGCGCAACTGCCGAAGCGACGGCACTATGGCTGCAAAGTGAAGCGCTCGTGCGGTTGCGCAAACCTGCCCAAGCGGCGCCCCGTATCTCGCGAGCGCTCCGACTGATAAGCGCCGACCAGACCCCGACACGATTACGGGGTGAGTTGCTGGTTGCACGCGCCGGGGTGCAAGAAGAACAGATGCGTTTTGCCGAGGCGCTCGCCTCGTTGCAGGAAGCGCACAACATCTTCGCGACGATCGGCGAAAAGCGTAAGCAGTCGATCGCGCTCCAGTTGATCGCAAACTTGTACACCAAGGCGCAGGATCTGCGCAGCGCAGATAAATATCTCAAGCAGGCAGCTGGCGCATTTACTGGTGATCCGCGCCTGCAGTTGATCCTGCTCAACAATCGAGGTGCGGTCCTTCTGGAGTTGGAGAAGCCTCGCGAAGCCGAAGCGGAGTATCGCAAGGCTTTGGCCGTGGCGCGTTCGGAGGGGGTGACGAACCTGATCCCCAATATCCTGGTCAACATCGCCCGATCGCTGCTCGATCAGAAGCGCTTTGGCGAAGCCGATGCCGCAATCGCCGAGGCGACTGGCATCATCCGCCGCGACCCGGCTCACACGGGCGAAAGCCGTCTGCTCGCCGTCGCCGCCGAATCCGCGCGGCTTCAGGGTAGGGGCGACCAGGCGCGGACGCTGATCGAACGTGCCTTTGACGGCGTCGACATTGCGACAACGACCTTCGCGATGCGTGACGCGCATTTTACGGCCTATTGGGTCTATCGCGCCGAGCAAGACAACCGGCTCGCGCTGCTCCATCTCGAGCGGCTTCGCGCAGTAACCGACGATGCCTCGAAACTCGCCATTTCCGCCAGCACCGCGCTGATGGCCGCGCGGTTCGACTACGCGAACCAGGAACTGCGCATCGCCAACCTTCAGGCCGAAGAATTGCGGCGCGCGGCGGAGTTCCAGCGCACGCTGTTCATCGGCTTGGGCGGCGCGTCGCTGGTCATCGTGACCTTGCTGAGCATCGGCCTGTTCACGATCCGCCGCAGCCGCAACCAGGTGCGTCAGGCGAACACCGTTCTCGCCGAAACCAATGTCGCGCTCGAAAAGGCGCTCAAGGCCAAGACCGAATTCCTCGCGACGACCAGCCACGAAATCCGCACCCCACTCAACGGCATTCTCGGCATGACCCAGATCATGCTGCGCGACGCCAGCGTGCCGGAGGAGACGCGCGACCGCATCAACATCGTCCATGGCGCCGGCATGACGATGCGCGCGCTGGTCGACGACATCCTTGATATGGCCAAGATGGAGACGGGCAATCTGACGGTCGAAATGACCGCGACCGACCTCCACACCACGCTGCACGACGTGACCCGGATCTGGGAAGAGCAGGCGCGCGCCAAGGGCCTTGCCTTCACCCTCAGCCACGAGGGGACGCCGCGCTGGATCGAGACCGATCCGGGTCGGCTGCGCCAGATCGTGTTCAACCTGTTGTCCAACGCGGTGAAGTTCACCGAACAGGGCGCATTGTCGGTGGTGGTCGAGGCGGCGGGTGAGCGGTTGCGGGTCGCGATCCGCGACACCGGTATCGGCATCCCCGCCGACAAGTTCGATGAGGTATTCGAATCCTTCAAACAGGTCGATGCCGGGACGACGCGCCAGTTCGGCGGCACCGGCCTTGGCCTCGCCATCGTCCGCAATCTTGCGCATGCGCTCGGCGGCACCGTCTCGGTCGCCAGCGTGGTGGGCGAGGGATCGACCTTCACCGTCGATCTGCCGCTCCGCATTGCCGAAATACCCGATTCGGCGATCGAGGTGACGGGGGAGGGCGAGACGATCGTCGTGCTCGATCGCAACCCGATCGTTCGCGGCATGATGCGCGCGCTATTCACCCCGCATTTCGCCGCAGTACATTTCGCCGCGTCGATCGACGAAGCGGTGGCGCTTGCGCGCGACGCCGGCCCTGCGCTGATCCTCGCGGATCAGGGGACGCTGGCAGCGGGTGAAGCCGATCCCGTTGAAAAACTGACTGAACTTGCTGCTGCGGCGCCGTCCGACGTGCGCACTGCGGCGCTGTGGAGCAAGCCCGAGCCGGAGGCAGAGCAGCGGCTCTACGACACCGGAATCGACCTGATTATCATTAAGCCTGTGAAAGGACCCGCGCTGGTCGCGGCGCTCACGGCGGCGCGTACTGAAATTTGTGCGACATCCCGTCGCACAACGCTTGTATCACAAGCGGCTTAGGGTGATAGCACGCCTATGAAATCCCCGGTCCTGACCGCCCCCCTCGTCGAGATGATCGCACAATGAATATCCTCTTCATTGAGGACGATCCGATGAACCGCCGCGTGGTGCGCGACATGCTCAATGTCGCCGGTGCCACGATGGCCGAGGCCGCGCATGCAGAAGAGGGCCTGACCATGATCGGGGCGGGCGATTACGACGTGGTGCTGGTCGATCTGCGCATGCCGGGCATGGACGGGATCGAGGCGATTGAGCGCATCCGCGCGCGCGGCGACACCAAGGCGGAGCTTCCCGTCATCGTGGTCACCGCCGACACCGCCGTCGATCTGCGCGAACGCTGCCTCGCTGCCGGTGCCGACGAAGTGCTGTTCAAGCCGGTGGCGATGGACGCGCTGTTCGACACGATCGGCCGCGTACTCGCGCTGCGCAGCGGCGACGACATGATCCTCTAAAGCCAAACGCTCCCTGAAGGGGAGAGGCTAGGGGAGGATCAATATGTCTGCACCGGCATGTTGATCCAGGCGTGCTCGCGAAACCATTTGGTGATGATGTATTTGACGCCCTTCACCACCGGCGTCCCTTCATGCAGCGTGCCTTTATTGGGCGATCCGTCGGGCTTCATATTGTTCCACGCGAGCAGCAACCCGCGCTTGGGCGCGACGCGCACCCCGGCCTGCGGGAACCAGGTCGCGCCGCCTTCCTCGACATCGTTGAGGTAGATCATCGCGGTCCAGGTTCGCTGCCCGCCCGATGCCTTCATCGCCGGCCAGTAATCCTGCTGTTCGTTGAACCAGTCATAATGCGCGCGGAACTGCTGCCCCGGCGCATAGCGCTGCCCCTGCATCGTCTCGCCATTTTCCGGCGGAATCCCGAGCAGGGCGGCCATCCGCTCGTCGATCGGCTGGACGTCCGCCGACCAGCGGTCGAGGTCACAGCTTTCGCTGGTCCGGAAATTGGGGTCCTCCGACTGCGACAGCAATGTCGAGGGGCGGCGATTGGCGTCGATCAGCCGGATCAGCGAATCGCACTCGGCGTCGTTGAGGAAGCCGGGGTGATAATAGACCTGCGCCGCATCGACCTTCGCCCGGCGCATCGCGGGATTGGCCTCGACCCGTGCAGTCACCGCCTGGCTCAGGCGCGCGCGGGGGGTGGAAGCGGCAGGGGCCTTGAAACGCGAAAAGATGCTCATGCCCGCCAATTTGCCGCGAGGGCCGCGAAACGCAAGAGGCCCGACCGTTGCCGGCCGGGCCTCCCTGCGTGAAGCGCGCGTCCGCTTACCAGAAGATGTCGTGGATCACGTCTACGACATAGCCGGAGCGGACATCAACCAGCAGCGCGTCATTGTAATAGCGCACCCAGCGATACCCACCATAGGCCGGCGGCAAGCGGTAATAGGCCGGATCGTTGATCCAGTAATCCGGTGCGAACAGCATCGAACCAATGGTCAGGCCGATCGAAAAGCGGCGATAGCCATAATGGTACCCGCGCGGCGCGTAATAGCGCGGCAGGCGATAGACGTGCCGGTTGCGCGCGCGATAGTCGCTCCAGTCATAGCGGCGGTCGCCGCGCCAGCCACGGTTCCAGTTGCGGTTGTCGTCCCAGCCGCGGCGATACTGCTGCTGATCGCGCCAGTCGCCATAGCGGCGCTGGCCCTGACGATAGTCCTGTCGCCCGTCGCGGCGGTCACCCCGGAAGTCCTGGCGATCGTCACGGCGGTCGGCCCGGTAATCCTGGCGATCATCGCGGCGGTCCCGGCGAAACTGCTGCGGGCTCGTCTGGCCCTGGCGAAGGTCGCGGCGGTCCTCACGGCGTTCCTGCCGGAAATCCTGCCGGTCGTCGCGACGCTCCTGACGGAACTCACGGCGCGGATCGCCCGCTTGCGGTGCCACTGCCGGGGCCGGGCGCTGCGGCCGCTGAACCTGCTGCGGCTGTGGGCGCTCCTGCCGCTGGACCTGCGGACGCTGCTGGCGCTGCTCCTGCCGCTGGGCCCGGACTTCCTGCCGCTGTTGCTGGCGCTGCTCGCGCGCCTGACCGCCACCACGGCCTTCACGTCCGCCCCGGTCCTGCGCAATTGCCGCAGCGGGGGTCAGAATGGTCGCGCCGATCAGCGCCGCCAAAATTATCTTCTTCATGCTTTCCTCCGCTCCCCGACAAAGCGCCGGCGTTCAGACTAACGCGGATTTACATCGAGTCGGCTGACACGCTTCTGAATTGGACTGACAGCCAATTGAAAGCTTTCATCCCTCTTCGCCGGTTTCGACCGGGATGCCGCGGTCGATCGTGATCTCTTCCTCGCCCCGCGCTACCCGCGCCGCACGCCCGATCGCCTCGATCAGCCGGGGATAGATGCCGCAGCGGCACAAATTGGTGATCGTGCCCATGATCTCGTCGTCCGACGGGTTGCGGTTCTTGCGCAGCAACGCCGCCGCATTCATCACGATGCCGGGGATGCAATATCCGCACTGAACGACATTCTCGGCGATCAGCGCCTGCTGCACCGGATGATTGCCCTCCGCCGACAGCCCCTCGATCGTGGTAACGAACGTGCCCTCGACCGCGCCGATGCTCACCTGACACGACCGCACCGCAGTCCCGTCGATATCCACCGTGCACGCGCCGCAATCGCCAGTGCCACAGCCATATTTGGTGCCAGTCAGGTTCGACGCATCGCGCAACGCCCACAGCAGCGGGGTGGCTGGATCGAGCTTGTAGGAAACCGGCTGGTTGTTGACGGTAAAGCGGGTCATGCGCCCGCTTTAGCATGCAACAACGCGCTGCGCAGGCAGGTGCACACCGTCTCGTCGCGCTGGTTGAGCATCATGTGGCGAAAGGTGACGACGCCCTGTCCCGGCCGCGATTTGGACGGGCGCAGCGCCACCACCTCGGTCTCGGCGCGCAGCGTGTCGCCGATGAACACCGGGCTCGGCATCCGCACCTCGTCATAGCCCAGATTGGCGACCAGCGTGCCCAGCGTCGTATCGCCGACAGAAATCCCGACCATCAGCGCAAAGGTGAAAGTGCCATTGACGACGATCCGCCCGAACTCGGTCGCGCCGGCAAACTCGGCGTCGAGGTGCAGCGGCTGCGGATTATGGGTGAGGGTAGAGATCAGCAGATTATCCGTCTCGGTCACCGTGCGGCGCAGATCATGGACGATCCGGTCGCCCACCTGCCACTGATCGAAATAGCGTCCCGCCATCACCGTCTCCCTCTATCGCCCCACTTAACGCGCGAACCGGGTTTGTCAGTCCCAAATCATTCCTCCCCTGAGCTTGCTCAGGGGAGGGGGACCGCCGCCGAAGGCGGTGGTGGAGGGGCGGCCGCGCAGACGGCCGGGACAGGGCCGCGCTTGTAATGCGGGACCGTTGTCACGCGTCCGCATTGTGGCCATCGGATCTATCGGACCTGATCGTCCCCAAACGGCCTTCAGGCATCGTCTCGGACTCCATGCGGCGTCCGTTCATGCACCGCCACGCCGATAATCATGCCGTGCGGGTCAAATAGGCACCAATTTGAGAAAGCACGTAGCGCGCCTCTGAGTGAAGGCTCAAAACACGTGCGTCATTGGACAGTATCCCATCAAAAAAGGTAGCCATCGCCGCGACATTCACATCGACAATATCGTTGACGATCTTTTCAGGTTTTTTCTCCATCGGTCTGCCTTCGTGAACCCAATGCGAGAACAACAATGTCATGCAAATTGCGTAGCGAAACGGGAAAGTATTTGTGGCATCTTTGATCGTTTCTGGCCAGTATTGTTTTTCTATGCCTCCATGACTGTATAAAACTTTGGTTTGCTCAAACATTAGACCTAGCAGTTTTATTTGCGTCGAAGCAGAGCGTGGCGAGCGGTCACGCAATTCGATAATCTCATCGCGCGTAAACAGGTTCGTGATCGTCGCGAAAATGCGCGGAAACTGTTTTGCATTTTTAAGAAGAAAATCTAGGTTTGCTTCCGCTTCGCGCTGGCTGTTTTCGATGTAATTCCGCTCCAGCCCTGGCAGCTTAGCGCGAGCAATAAAGGAACTGAAGCTTTGAAAAGCGGCGGTCTGTTTGGAATCGATCATTCTCGGGCCCAGCCCACTCGTGCGTGTGCTGACTCTAAGAATTCTATCAGGGCGCTTAAGGATGACAGTCTGCCGCGCGAAACGCCGAAGGATCGCGGTGGCTTTGTCAGCAGAAACTAACGAATTCTTCTTAAATGTCTCCATCAGTACCATGTCAGGGATGACAGCGATATTTCTCCGATCCCGCGCTAGGTAGCGTTCAAGTCTTTGATCTTGCAGGCCGTTTGTGTCGATCACGGTCCGCATCCGCGTGCTCCCCTTCAGCTTGAATTAGCTCATCGACTCGATGTCAGCTTTCCATCCAATAGCAGACATCCGACCGCCACCCCGACACCCGCAATCACTCCCCCGCAACCCAACTCCCCCCAAACACCCCCCGCACCGCGTCCACAACCGCCACCATCCCCTCGCGCGCATCCTCCCCCCGCGCCAGCACCAGCGTCCGTGCAAGATCGAACCCGATCAGCGCCGGATTGGCCACCCCCGGATGCCGATGCGACGCCGGCACCACCGTCGCGCCCAGCCCCGCCGCAACCATCGCCAGCGCGCGGTCGTCATTCGGCGTGCGCAGTGCAAAGCTCGGCCGGATGCCGCGCCGCGTGAAGTATCGGCTCGTCTCCGGCAGCGCCTCACAGCTGCGCCGCACGATCATCGTCTCGCCCGCCAGCGCCTCGCCGGGCAGCGCCGCTTCCCCGGCAAGCCGATGCCCGACAGGCAGCGCGAGCAGATAGGGTTCGCTGCGCAACGCCTCGCCATCGCCCGTCGCATCGCCCTGAACCGCAGTCAGCGCCAGATCGACCCGCCCGCGCGCGACATGCTGCGCCAGAACCGTCGCATTGCCCTCGACCAGCTCGACCGCCAGCCCCGGCGCATCCGCCGCAATCCGCGCGACCAACGCCGCCAGCTCGCCACTCGCAATCGTCGTCAGCACGCCCAGCCGCAGCGTCGCGGGCTGCGCGATCCCGCCGACCGCCGCTGCCGCCAGGTTGAACTCGCGCTCGATCCGCCGCGCATGGACCGCGAATTGCGACCCCGCCTCGGTCAGCTCGATCCGCTGGCTCGACCGGCGCAGCAGCTTCGCGCCCGCCTCGCGCTCCAGCTTGGCGATCCCCGCCGACAGTGTCGGTTGCGACACCGCCATCTGCGCGGCGGCGGCGGTGAACGTCCCGCTATCGATGACGGCGAGGAAATAGCGCAGCAAATAGCGTTCGATCATAGACACCATCTATGCTGTCCCGCGCCGCCTTTCAATTTCCCGCAGCGCGCATCGGGCGCTAGGATGCGGCAAAATAAGTTCAGGAGAGCGCCATGAGCCTGCCCCAGATGGATTTCGCGCTGGGCGAAACCGCGGATATGATCCGTGAGACCACCGAACGCTTTTCGCGCGAACAGATCGCGCCGCTGGCGGCAAAGATCGACGCCGACGACTGGTTCCCGCGCGACGAACTCTGGGCGCCGATGGGCGAACTCGGCCTGCACGGCATCACCATCGCGGAGGAAGATGGCGGCCTGGGCCTCGGCTATCTCGAACATGTCATCGCGTGTGAGGAAGTGTCCCGCGCCTCGGCCTCGATCGGCCTGTCCTACGGCGCGCACTCCAACCTGTGCGTCAACCAGATCGGCCGCTGGGCCAACGCGGAGCAAAAGGCGAAATACCTGCCCAAGCTGATCAACGGCGAACATGTCGGCAGCCTCGCCATGTCCGAAGCCGGCGCGGGCTCAGATGTCGTCAGCATGAAGCTGCGCGCCGAGCACAAGGGCGACCGCTACGTCCTCAACGGCACCAAATTCTGGATCACCAACGCCGCCTATGCCGACACCTTGGTCGTCTATGCCAAGACCGGCGAAGGCAGCCGCGGCATCACCACCTTCATCATCGAAAAGGGGATGAAGGGGTTCGAGATCGGGCAAAAGATCGACAAGATGGGCATGCGCGGATCGCCCACCGCCGAACTCGTCTTCACCGATTGCGAGGTGCCGGAAGAAAACGTCATGGGCCCGCTCAACGGCGGCGTCGGCGTGCTGATGAGCGGCCTCGACTACGAGCGCACCGTGCTCGCGGGCATTCAGCTCGGCATCATGCAGGCGTGCCTCGACGTCGTCCTGCCGTACCTGCGCGAACGCCAGCAGTTCGGCCAGGCGATCGGCAGCTTCCAGCTGATGCAGGCCAAGGTCGCCGACATGTACGTCGCGCTCAACTCCGCCCGCGCCTATGTCTATGCCGTCGCCAAGGCATGCGACGCGGGCAAGACCACCCGCTTCGACGCCGCCGGCGCGATCCTGCTCGCCTCCGAAAACGCCTTCAAGGTCGCGGGTGAGGCGGTGCAGGCGCTCGGCGGCGCGGGCTATACCAAGGACTGGCCGGTCGAACGCTTCCTGCGCGACGCCAAGTTGCTGGACATCGGCGCGGGGACGAATGAAATTCGCCGCATGCTGATCGGACGGGAGCTTGTGGGAGCCGTATGACTGAAATCGCCGCACCATCGGATGAGGTAAGCCGCCGCCAGCGCGGTTTCCTGGGATTTGTCGAGCGGGCGGGCAATTTGCTGCCCGAACCGACGATGATCTTCGTCTATCTCATCATCGCGCTGATGGCGGTGAGCGCGATCGGCGACTGGGCCGGATGGTCGGCATCGCTCCCCTATACCGGCGACGAAGCACCCACCGGCGCGACGCTGGAGGGCGGGGTCCTCACCTACACCGCCGCCAGCCTGTTTTCCGAAGCCAATATCGGCAAGCTGCTGGTCGACATGCCGCGCACGATGAGCGGGTTTGCGCCGCTCGGCCTGATCCTCGTGATCATGCTCGGCGCGGCAGTGGCGGAGCGGTCTGGCATGTTCTCGGCCCTCATCCGCGCCAGCCTCGCCAACGCGCCGCGCGCGATCCTGACGCCGATCGTCGCGATCATCGGCATGGTGTCGCACCACGCCTCCGACGCTGCCTATGTCGTGTTCATCCCGCTCGCCGCGATCGTCTATGCCGCGGCCGGACGCCACCCCGTCGCAGGGCTAGCCGCCGCCTTTGCCGCAGTGTCCGGCGGCTATGCCGGTAACATCACCCCGGGCCAGATCGACGTGCTGCTGTTCGGCTTCACGCAAGAGGCGGCGCGGATCGTCGAGCCGGGCTGGACGATGAACCCGGTCGGAAACTGGTGGTTCATCCTGTCGATCGTCGTCGTCTTCACCCCGGCCATCTGGTTCATCACCGACAAGGTGGTCGAACCGCGCCTCGGCAACTGGGGCGGCGAAGCGGATGCCGAGGTCAAGGCCGAACTCGCCCGCTCCGAAGTCACCGCCGACGAACGCCGCGGCCTGCGCCGCGCTGGCCTCGCCGCGCTCGCGGTGATCGCACTCTACCTCGTCCTCACGCTCGCCCCCGGCTACACTCCGCTGATCAACGAAAAGGCCGAGGGGACGGCGCAGCTTCAGCCCTTTTATGGCGCGCTGATCGCGGGCTTCTTCCTGATGTTCGTCAGCTGCGGCATCGCCTTCGGCACCGCGACGGGATCGATCAAGTCGGCCGATGAAGTCACCCGCATGATGCGCGAAGGCATCGCCAGCCTCGCCCCGTACATCGTGTTCGTGTTCTTCGCCGCGCATTTCGTGGCGATGTTCAACTGGTCCAATGTCGGCCCGATCATCGCGATCAACGGCGCCGAAGCGCTCCAGACCTTCGCGCTCCCCGCACCGATCTTGCTGGTCAGCGTGCTGCTGCTGTCATCCTTCCTCGACCTGTTCATCGGATCGGCCAGCGCCAAGTGGAGCGCGCTCGCGCCGGTCGTCGTGCCGATGTTCATGCTGCTCGGCATCAGCCCCGAAATGACCACGGCGGCGTACCGCATGGGCGACAGCTACACCAACATCATGACTCCGTTGATGAGCTATTTCCCGCTGATCCTCGCCTTTGCGCGGCGCTGGGACGGCTCGTTCGGCGTCGGCTCGCTGCTTGCCTTGATGCTGCCCTATGCGCTGACCTTCATGACGCTCGGCATCTCGATGGTCATCGCATGGGTCGCGCTCGATCTGCCACTCGGGCCGGGGGCAGGGGTGTTCTACGCCCCGCCCACCGGCACGGCCCAATGATCGCCGCCGCCGATCCGCTGCTCGACCTCGGCACCGAGCTGTTCGAGGAGCTATACCGCCCGCTCGACAGCGGCCGCTGGTCGCTACACCCCCCGGCAATGGTGCTGACGCGCGGCTATTGGAGCCCTCCGGCGCTGGTCAGCAATGTCCGGGCGCTGACCCGCGACGGCGACACCTGGATGTCGCTGACCCCGCTCGAATTCGAGAGCCAGGCAATCGGCGTCCATTATGCCACCGGCCATGTCGCGATCTTCGGCCTCGGCATGGGCTGGGTCGCCGCCGCGACCGCATTGCGCGACAGCGTGACGCAGGTAACCGTGGTCGAGCGCGACCCCGACGTGATCGCGCTCCACGCCGATCTCGACCTGTTCGCCCGCCTGCCCGACGGCGCGGGGGCCAAGATCCGCATCGTCGAGGGCGACGCGCTCGCATGGCGCCCCGACGCACCGGTCGATCTGCTGATGCCCGATATCTGGCTGCCCTTGGTCAGCGACGGCCGCGTCGAAGAGGTCCGCGCGATGCAGGCCAATGTCGCCGCCGCCAAAATCTATTTTTGGGCGCAGGAGATGGAGATCGCCCGCCACGCCCGCGCCTCGGGCATCGAACTCGACACCGCTGGCGTGGCGCAGGTCATCGCGGGTTTCGACCTCCCGCTCGTCGGCAACGAACTGCCCGACTATCCCGACCGCATCCGCGCCGCCGCCGACGCATGGATGCACGACCGCTGGCTGCCAGCGTGAGCTACTTGCCCACAAACAAGAACGCGACGGCCGCCATGATGCACGCGAATGCCGCGAAGTGGCGCCAGTGCAGCGCCTCGCCCAGCACCGCGACCATGAAGATGCCGAACACGGTCAGCGCAATCGCCTCCTGCGCGATCTTCAACTGGCCCGGCGTCCACCCGGCCAGGAACCCCACCCGGTTCGCCGGCACCGCCAGGCAGTATTCGAACCCGGCGATCGCCCATGAAATCAGGATCACCGTCAGCAACGGCTTCTCCAGCCCGCCTTTGCCGAGATGCCAGTACCACGCGATCGTCATGAATATATTCGACGCGATCAGCAGCAGGATAGTCGCCATGAAAACTCCCTTCGCCCCGCTCTGCGCGCAGCATGCGGGAGGCGCAAGATGAGCGGCCCGGTCCTTAAGTCGATCCTTTCCCCTGAGGATGAGACCTTCCGCACCAACGCCGCGCACAACCGCGCGCTGGCCGACAAGCTCCGCGCCGATGTCGCGCAGGCCGCACTCGGCGGGAACGAGAAGAGCCGCGAACGCCATACGTCCCGCGGGAAGCTGCTCCCGCGCGAGCGCGTGGAACGCCTGCTCGACCCGGGCGCCCCCTTCCTCGAAATCGGCCAGCTCGCCGCGTGCGACATGTATGAAGGCGAAGTGCCCGGCGCCGGCATGATCGCCGGCATCGGCCGCGTCTCTGGCCGCACCTGCATGATCGTCTGCAACGACGCCACGGTAAAGGGCGGCACCTACTACCCGATGACGGTCAAGAAGCATCTGCGCGCGCAGGAGATTGCGGAGGCCAACCGGCTGCCCTGCATCTACCTCGTCGACAGCGGCGGCGCGAACCTGCCGCATCAGGCCGAAGTCTTCCCCGACCGCGACCATTTCGGCCGCATCTTCTTCAACCAGGCGAACATGTCCGCCAAGGGCATCCCCCAGATCGCCTGCGTCATGGGCAGCTGCACCGCGGGCGGCGCCTATGTCCCCGCCATGTCCGACGAGAGCGTGATCGTGCGCGAACAGGGCACGATCTTCCTCGCCGGCCCGCCGCTGGTAAAGGCCGCGACGGGTGAGGAAATCAGCGCAGAGGATCTGGGCGGCGGCGACCTGCACGGCCGCAAATCGGGCGTGGTCGATCATGTCGCCGACAATGACGAACACGCGCTGACCATCGTCCGCGACATCGTCAGCCACCTCCCAGCCGACCGCAAACCCGACATCGCGATCCTCGACCCGCGCCCGCCCAAGTTCGACGCGCAGGAGCTGTACGGCATCGTCCCAACCGACGTCCGCGCACCCTATGACGTCCACGAGGTCATCGCGCGGCTGGTCGACGGCAGCGAATTTCACGAGTTCAAGGCGCTCTACGGCACCACTTTGGTCTGCGGCTTCGCGCACATCTGGGGCATCCCCGTCGCGATCCTCGCCAATAACGGCGTGCTGTTCAGCGAAAGCGCGGTCAAGGGCGCGCATTTCATCGAACTCGCCTGCCAACGCCGCATCCCGCTGCTGTTCCTCCAGAATATCAGCGGCTTCATGGTCGGCGGAAAGTACGAGGCCGAGGGTATCGCCAAGCACGGCGCCAAGCTGGTGACGGCCGTCGCCACCGCCAGCGTCCCCAAG
This sequence comes from uncultured Alphaproteobacteria bacterium, assembly GCA_942493255.1. Lineage (GTDB taxonomy): Bacteria > Pseudomonadota > Alphaproteobacteria > Sphingomonadales > Sphingomonadaceae > Sphingomonas. The sequence continues at coordinate 1,778,397 of OW818683.1, forward strand.
ATCACCGTCCTAATCGGCGGCAGCTTCGGCGCCGGCAACTACGGCATGTGCGGCCGTGCCTACAGCCCCCGCTTCCTGTTCAGCTGGCCCAACAGCCGCATCAGCGTGATGGGCGGTGAACAGGCCGCATCGGTGCTGGCGACGGTGCATCGCGACGCCGCGAACTGGACCCCCGAACAGGCCGAAGCCTTCAAGGCCCCGGTCCGCCAACGCTACGAAGACGAAGGCAACCCCTGGCACGCCACCGCCCGCCTATGGGACGACGGCATCATCGACCCGGCGCAGACGCGGGATGTGCTGGGCCTGGCGTTCGCGGCGACGTTGAACGCGCCGGTCGAGGAGGGCACGCGCTTTGGCGTGTTTCGGATGTGAGGTGGCAATCGTGTTGAAGGCCATGACCGCCCTGTCGCTTATGATCCCGCTCCTTGCCGCAAGCGGCGTTAATCAACGCCCCCTGCCGGAAGGGTTTAAGTGGGGTCGATGTCTGCTGGAAGTCGATGGAAAGACTTATATTTCTGGCCCCTGTGCCTACTATCGATCTGTGACGGGTAACTTCGAGATTCATGGACCGAATCAGATATGGGGTGGCATCGACTATCCAAAGCCGGAGATTTTCTCGCACGAACGTTCAACGGACTACTTCGCTCAGGTCAACTTGGATGGTGACAAGACAGCTTATGGTGTCTGGAACCGAGATAAGCGGGCGACCCACGCCCACACCTATCTCGGAAGGTTGGTGCGGAAGGGGGCTTGTTGGATCAATCGAAAGGTGCGGGTCTGTGCCTGGGAATAGGCTCCCGTCGGTGCCCGTAGCGATTGCCCCCCGGCCGCGTAATCGGCGGTCGCCATCCCCGTACCGGGAAGGACCCGAGGAAACCCCATGATCACCTCCCTCCTCATCGCCAATCGCGGCGAGATCGCCTGCCGTATCATCCGCACCGCGCGGAAACTCGGCATCCGCACCGTCGCGGTCTATTCCGACGCCGACGCCAATGCGCTCCACGTCCGCAGTGCGGATGAGGCGGTGCATATCGGCGCATCCCCCGCGCGCGAGTCCTACCTGATCGGCGAGCGCATCATCGCTGCGGCCAAGCAAACCGGGGCGGAGGCGATCCACCCGGGCTACGGCTTCCTCTCCGAAAATGCCGAGTTTGCCGAAGCGGTACAGGCCGCCGGCCTCATCTGGGTCGGCCCCAACCCCGACAGCATCCGCGCGATGGGCCTCAAGGACGCGGCCAAGAAGCTGATGCAGGACGCCCGCGTCCCCGTCACGCCCGGCTATCTCGGCGAAGACCAGTCGCCCGATCGCCTGCAATCCGAAGCCGACCGCATCGGCTACCCCGTGCTGATCAAGGCGGTCGCGGGCGGCGGGGGCAAGGGGATGCGGCGCGTCGACGCCGCCGCCGACTTCGCCGATGCGCTCGCCAGCTGCCAGCGCGAGGCCGCCTCCTCGTTCGGCAACACCCAGGTATTGATCGAAAAATACATCCTCGCGCCGCGGCATATCGAGGTGCAGGTGTTCGGCGACAGCCACGGCAACATCGTTCATCTGTTCGAACGCGACTGCTCGATGCAGCGCCGCCACCAGAAGGTGATCGAGGAAGCCCCCGCACCCGGCATGGACAACGCCACCCGCTTCGCCGTGTGCGACGCCGCGGTAAAGGCCGCGCGCGCGGTCAACTATGTCGGCGCCGGCACGATCGAGTTCATCGCCGACGCGTCGCAGGGCCTCCACGCCGACCGCATCTGGTTCATGGAAATGAACACGCGGCTTCAGGTCGAACACCCGGTGACCGAAGCGATCACCGGCGTCGATCTGGTCGAATGGCAGCTCCGCGTCGCCAGCGGCGAACCGCTCCCGCTGCGGCAGGAAGACCTGTCGACTAACGGCCACGCGATCGAGGCGCGGCTCTATGCCGAGGACCCGGCCAAGGGGTTTCTGCCCAGCACCGGCAAGCTCGAATACTTCAAGCGACCGTATCTGCGCCGCGGCAAGACCTGTCGGGTCGATACCGGGGTGGAGCAGGGCGACAGCATCTCGCCTTTCTACGACCCGATGATCGCGAAGCTGATCACCCACGCGGACACGCGCGAAGAAGCAATCACAAACCTGCGCGAGATGACCGAAGGCACCAGCTGCTGGCCTGTAAAGACCAATGCGGGGTTCCTCAATCTGCTGCTGTGGGATGGCAATTTCGAAGCGGGGGTGCTGGATACCGGCCTGATCGCGCGTGAGGGCGATGCGCTAATCCCCGACGCAGAAGCCCCCGAATCGGTTCTTCAGGCAGTGGCCCATCTGGCGGGGGACAATGCTCTGGGCGGTTGTGCGACACATATCCGGGAAACGTGGCTCGCGACCGACAAGGGGCCGTGGTCCAATCGGGGCTTCCGCCTCAATCGCGAGGCTGCTCCAGTGACGGTTCGCCTGAATGACGGGCTACAGGATTATGAGGTCCGTTTAACCGATCGGTCGATCGACACCCTTCCTTGGGTCGAGCGCATCGACGCCGGTTGGGTGGTGACCGAAGATGGCGTCACGCGCGTGTTCAACCTTGCGCGCAGCGGCGGCGATGGTGCTGCTGCTGCCGGCGACGGCGCGATCCTCGCCCCGATGCCCGGCCGCATCGTCTCGGTCGAGGTCAGAGAAGGGCAGGCGGTGACCGCCGGGCAAAAGCTGCTGGTGCTCGAAGCGATGAAGATGGAACAGGCCCTGCTCGCCCCGTTCGACGGCGTGGTCGAAACGCTGACTGCCGTCGCAGGCGCGCAGGTTCAGGTCGATGCCCTGCTGGCGAAGGTGGTGAAGGCGGAATAGCCGTCGCTGAGGTCAACGGACGGTTGCTTACTCCCGCCAGCTCCGGTCCACCCGGTCCACCAGTCGCACCATCGCCGCAAAATCCGCCGCGCCCGCGCCCCCGGGGACCTGCGCCATATGCAGGTCGCGCTGGTGAACCGCGACCACCTCCGGTGACACGGTCAGCGGCTTGCCCATCGACAGCGTCGCCAGCTGGATCTCGCACGCGCGCTGCAGCGACCAGTGCTTGATAAACGCCTCGGGCAGCGTCCGCCCCATCGCGACGATGCCATGGTTACGCAGCAACAGCATGCGCTTGTCGCCCAGATTGGCGACCAGCCGCGCGCCTTCCTCGTCGCGCACCGTCACGCCCTCGAAATCATGATAGGCGATCTGCCCCGCGAAATTGCACGCGTAGAAATTGATCGGTTGCAACCCGCCTTCGAGGCTGCTCACCGCCATCCCCGCCGTCGTGTGCGTATGCATGATGCAATCCACGTCGGGCAGGTTGCGGTGGAACACCGCATGCTGGACGAACCCCGCGCGGTTGACCGGATAGGGGCTGTCGTCGAGCTTGTTGCCGTCAATGTCGATCTTGACCAGATTCGACGCCTTAACCTCGCTGAAATGCAGTCCGAAGGGATTGATAAGAAAGGAATTATCCTCCCCCGGCACCTTCAGCGTGATGTGGTTGTAGATCATCTCCGACCAGCCAAGATGGTCGAACACGCGGTAAGCGGCGGCGAGCTGCTGGCGCGCCTCCCATTCGGCGTCAGTCATCACGCGGGGCGCGGCAGCGGCAGTAGCCATGATCCTCTCCATTTTTCGTGGTTGCGGTATGTATGCCATGAGCGGGCGGGGCGACGCAACTTGCGCTGCGACGCAACATGGGCTAGGGGCCGCGACAGTCATCTGGGGAGTAGCCAGCCGTCTTCGGACGGGCCTTCGCGTCAACATACTTGGTCGAGAGACCATGGTGCGAGGGGAACCGGAAACGGTTCGGGCGAGACCAATGGCGCCATAGTTTCCGTCCGGCCGGGCGGGAGGCTGTGGTGTCGTTGGAAATTCTCGCGCCCGGCCCGGAGACGATCTTGGAACCCTTCCTCACCTCCACCGCCGTCGTCGCGCTTGCCGAAATCGGCGACAAGACGCAATTGCTCGCGATCCTGCTGGCGACGCGGTTCAAGCGGCCGCTGCCGATCGTGGCGGGCATCCTCGTCGCCACGCTCGCCAACCATTTCCTCGCGGCTTTGGTCGGACAACAGGCCGCCGCGCTGCTGGAGGGGGTCTGGTTCCGCTACCTGATCGCCGCATCCTTCATCGCGATGGCGGCATGGACTCTGGTCCCCGACAAGATCGACGACCTGGAGGACAAGCCCGCGCGCTTCGGGCCGTTCCTGACCACCACCGTCGCCTTCTTCCTGGTCGAAATGGGCGACAAGACCCAGATCGCGACCGTCGCGCTCGGCGCGCGCTTTGCCGAGGTCGGCTGGGTCACGGCGGGCACCACGCTCGGCATGATGCTGGCGAACGTCCCCGCGGTCTATCTCGGCAACGAACTGGTCAAGCGCGTGCCGATGAAGACCGTACGGATCGTCGCCGCGCTGCTGTTCCTCGCGATCGGCATCTGGGTGCTGGTCCAGACGCTTCGGGGCTAATCGAGAAAGCGGATCGTCGGCCCATATTCGTCGCGGACGATCCGCACCTGCACATCGTACAGCACCGACAGCGTCTGATCGCGCATCACTTCGTCGGTCCGCCCGGCGGCGATAATCCGTCCCTCACGCACCGCGACCACATCGTCGGCAAAGCGGAAGGCGAGGTCGATGTCGTGGATCGCCATCACCACCGTCCGCCCGGCATCGGCCCGCGCGCGCAGTCGCCGGGCGGCGTCGATCGCGTGGCGGGGGTCGAGATCGGCGGTGGGCTCATCGACGATCAGAAGCTCGGGATCGCCGACGATTGCGCGGGCCAGCAGGACGCGGGCCAGCTCGCCGCCTGACAGGTCGGTCGCCGGGCGATCACGCAGCCCGATCAGGTCGCACTCCTCGAGCGCGCGCTCGATTGCCGGAAGCAACGCGGCGGGCAGCCCGCCAAATGCCGGAAGCTGGGGCAGCAGGCCGAGTGCGACCACCCGCTCGACGCTGATCGGCCAGTCCACGCCAACCCGCTGGGGGAGATAGGCGCGCCGCCGCGCCAGCGCTTGCCGCCGCAGCGCGGGCAGGGGGGTGTCGCCCAGCCGGACGCTGCCGCGCTCCGGCGTCAGCAGCCCCGCCGCGACCTCGAGCAGGCTGGACTTGCCCGCGCCATTGGGGCCGATCACCGCAGTGAGGCGCCCCGCCGCAAACCGCGCGTCGACGCGATCCAGCACCAGCCGACCGCCGCGCCTCAGCGTGATCGCTTCGAGTGTCAGTGCGGTCATGGCGTCCGGCTCCGCATCCGCAGCACCAGCCACAGGAAGAACGGCGCCCCGACCAATGCGGTGAACACGCCCAGATGGATCGGGCTGTCGAGCCGGATCAGCCGCGTGGCGATGTCAGCCGCAGTCAGCAGCGCCGCACCCGCCAATGCTGCCGGGACCAGCGTCGCGGCGGGGCGATGCCCGACAAACGGGCGCACCAGATGCGGCGCGACCAGCCCGATAAAGCCGATCGTCCCGACGACGGCCGTCGCCGCGCCAACGCCAAGCCCGGTGCCCGCGAGCGCGAGCAGCCGCGTCCGGCGCACATCGACGCCAAGGCTTTCCGCCTGCAACTCGCCCAGCGCCAGCGCGTCGAGCGACCGCGCGGTCGCAAGCAGTGCGCCGCCACCGATCAGGATCAGCGGCGCGGCCAGCATGATCTCCTCCCACCCGCGATTGGCGAGCGAGCCCATCAGCCAGGTCATGATCTCATAAGCCGCATAGGGGTTAGGTGCGAGGTTGAGCGCGAGGCTGATGCCCGCGCCCGCAAGGCTCGAAATCGCAGCGCCAGCGAGGATCAGCGCCAACGTCCCCCCGCCACGCGCAAGCAGCAACGCCGCAAGCCCCGCCGCCATCGCTCCGGCCAGCCCCGCCAGCGGTGCAGCAAGCGGAGCCACCGCTGCCAGCCCGTAATAGATCGCGATCACCGCGCCGAGCGACGCGCCGCCCGAAATGCCAAGCAGCCCCGGCTCGGCGAGCGGATTGCGCAGCAACCCCTGCAACACCGCGCCCGATAGCCCCAGGATCGCCCCGGTCAGCACGCCAAGCAGCATGCGGGGCAGACGAATTTCGGTGATGACCACCCCGGTCAGCCGCGCGGTGCCGCTGGTCTCGCCGCCCAGCCATCCGGCATAGTCGAGCCCCAACGTGCCAATGCCGAGCGAGATCAGCCCCAGCAACAGGGTCAGCACTACCAGCACCGGGATCAGCAACCGCCCGCTCATCTCGCAGCCTCAAGCTGATCGCGCAACTCAGCCGCTGCCCCGGCGATCAGCGGCGTGCCGCAAATATAGGCGCGCGGGCTGACGCTGACCTGCCGTCCGGCCCAGCGCTTGCGCACCAGCGGATGCCGCGCGACGCGATCGCGCAGGCTCTGCCCGACGACCCCGCCAACGGGCGCGACCAGAATATCGGGGTTGAGGGCCAGCAGCGCCTCGACATCGGTGCCCGCCACGCCCTCCTTCACGGCATTGCGCGCGCCCGCCGCGTCGAGCACCGCGTCATACAGCGCGCCCTCGCCGCGCGAGAGTCCATCGCCGCTCCACGACGCGACGCGCAGATTGAGGGCAGGGCGGCGCGCCAGTTCGGCGAGCCGCGCGTCCATCCCCGCAATCAGCGCCTCGCCGCGTTCGACAGTACCGAACTGCGCTGCGAGCGTGCGCACCGTCGCACGGATCTCGTCGAAGCTCTGCGGCTGTGCCACCTCGACCATCGGAAAGCCGAAGCGGCGGAGCGCTGCGCGGGTCGCCGCAGAGCCAAAGCTGTCGGCGACGATCAGGTCCGGCTGTTGCCACACCACATCCTCGATCTCGCCGCGATTGACCGCCACGTCGCGCGCCCGCGATGCCATCAGTGACAGCAACGGATCGCGCGACAGCCAGGTGACCGACGCGATCCGCTCGGGCGGCAGCAGCATCAGCACCAGCTGGTCGGTGCACTGGTTGATCGACATCACTCGCATCGGCAAAGCAGCTTGCGCACGCGGCGGAGCGCTGCCGGCCGAAACCGGCAGCGCCAATACCGCGATCGCCAGCAGGATGCCGGCGCGTCGCATCACAGCTTTACGCGCACACCAGCGAACGCGCCGATGCCTGGGGTCGCAAAGCTGAACACCTCTTCGTAGTCGACGTCGAACAGGTTCTCGACGCGGCCGAACAGCTGCACCTTCTCCACCACATCGAACGCGACGTTGAAGTTCACCAGCGTGTACGGCTTCATCGAAACCCGCACCGGGTTGTAGCTCGGGTCGGTGAAGGCCACGTCGGTCATCCGCCCGTTATGCCGCACGGTCAGCGTGGTCGAAAGCCGCTCGTCGCTGGAGATATAGGTCGCGTTGAAGCTGGCAATGTCGCCCGGACGGCGCACTTCCTCGACGCCGTTCTCCTTGGCATTGAGGTGGGTGTAGCTGGCGTCGAGCCGCAGTTGCGGGATCGGCCGCGCACTCGCGAACAGCTCGACGCCATGCTGCTTGGACAGGGTCGTGCGATTGGCCGGCGTCGCGACGAAGGTCGGGGCGGGGTAGGTGGTGTAGATCTCGCCCTTCAGGGTGGAATCGAAGTAGGTCGCACCGAGGGTCACGCTATCGTCGGCGAAGCTCTGCTCGATCCCGGCTTCCCAGCCTTCCGACTTTTCCGGCTTCAGGTTCGGGTTGCCGATGTAGCGCCCGTCCGAAAAGCCATAGAGCTCGTAATAGCCGGGGTTCTTGACGCCGGTGCCATAGGCGCCGCGCACCCGCGTCCCGGTCGGCAGGCGATAGCTGCCCTGCAAGCGCCAGGTGGTCGCGTCGTCGAAGCGGTTATTGTAGTCGTGCCGTACCGATGCGCCGGCCGCGAAACCGCCAGCGGTCAGCTCATACTGCGCGACCAGGCCGAGATTGTCCGTGTTGCGCTTGCCGGTAAAGGCATCGAACGGCGATCCGCTGCCCGGCGTCGTGTTGCGGAACTCTTCCCGCTCGACATCGACCGCGCCGGTCACGCGATGGGTGACCGCGTCGCTACCAAAGCGCAGGCTCGACACCAGCGAGCCCTTGTAGCGCTGCGCCTCGCTGCCGAAATCGACATCGTCTTCGTTGCGGTACATCGTGCGTTCGCTGTCGGCGAACTGGCCCGACAGGGTCGTCGTCCAGCGCCCGTCGAGCGCGGTGAATGCGGCGCTCAGCAGGCCGTACAGGCCGTGATTGCGCTGATGCATGCCGGGCGTATCGACCGTAAGGCCAAAGGTTGGGCTGGCGGGGTTGCCGTCGCTGGCGTTCGCATCGGAATCGCTGACGCTATAGCGCAGCACGCCGGTCAGCGTCAGGCTGTCGGTCGGGGTCCAGTTGAACTTGCCGCTCAGCGCGCCGCTTTCCGATCCGACGTTGCGGGTGCCACCGCGTGCGGTGGGCGTGCCATCGGTCAGATAGCCGGTCGCCGACAGCGCATAGTCGAAATCACCCGATACGCCCGCCGCGCGCGCTGCTGCGCTGACGGTGCCGAACGAACCGCCCTCGATCCGCGCGCTGAACCCCGGTGCCTCGCGGCCCGACAGCGTCAGATAGTGGATCACGCCACCGATCGCGTCGGAGCCATAGAGCGAACTCTGCTGCCCGCGCAGCACCTCGACCCGCGCCGCGCTGTCGGCGAGCAGCCCACTGAAATCGAACTCGCCCTGAAACGCGTCGGACACTTCGATGCCGTCGATCAGTGCCAGGACGTGATTGCCCTCGGTGCCGCGAATGCGGATCTGCGTCAGGCCGCCGATCTGGCGGCTGACCGCGACGCCCGGCACGTCGCGCAATACGTCGGACAGCGTGCGCGTCTGGCGCTGCTCCAGCGCCTCGGCATCGATCACGGTGACGGACGCGCCGACCTCATCGACGGGGACCGCTTCGCCCGAACGCGACGCGGTGACGACCACCATTTCGCTAGCGTCTTCGGCAATGACGGTCTCGCGCGCAAAGGCGGGCGATGCCGCAGCGATGGCGAGCGTGGAAACGGACAACAACTTCAACATGGGAAACTCTACCCCCGGCGCCGTGCAACGAGGGCAGGGGCCTGCCGTCCAGTCCGAACGGCCGGTATGCACGCGCCAGCCGGGCGCATGAACGCCTGACGCACGACACCGACGCGGCCCCCGCCGCTTGGTTCGTCGCTCAGACGGAGGACCGTGCCGCGGCCATTCCCTGGACCAAGGCAAGAGCGACCATGCGCCGGCAGGTCTCCTGGCTCGCGGGTCAGGGCTTGATGCACGGCCTTCCCAGACGCATGTCCAGTGGCTGCTCCCCCGAAAGGAGCTGGTGCATCGCGCTCACCGCTTACAGTTGCAGGGACAGCTGCGGATTTGGACAGCCAAGGCCATCCGCACCGCATTCCCGTTTAAGCCCCTTTCGGGGCACCGGCGCGATCATGAAACACGGGGTCGCCCCTGTGCCTCGAGCGGGCCTCTACGCCCGCATCGGTGTCCCGGCAAGCCTTATATAAAGGATTCTTTATATCACGATCGCCGGAGCGCTTATGCGCCGGGCGCGGTGCCGGGACGCAGATAGGCGAACATGTGCGCGACATAATCGACCTTGCCCAGTTCCACCCCCTGCGCACGCAGGATCGCGTAGGCGGTCATCAGGTGGAAGTAGAATTGCGGCAGCGCCCAGTCGCGGACGAACTGCTCCGCTGTCAGGTCGAACACCATGCCTTGGGGCAGGGTGTGGGCGATCGGTGCAGCCGGGTCGATCGCGGGCATGTCGGCGCGAACCTGTTCGAGCAGCGCCAGCGTCTCCGCGATCCGCGCGCAGGCATCGGCGATCGTTCCAGGCCGTTCGCCGGCGGTGCGGCCCTCGTCCAGCAATTCGGTAATCGATGCGGGAAACGCCTCGCCGCGCAGCCGATACACGCCCTCCTGCGCCTGCACGCAGGCAAAGCGGATCTGGGTCGCGAGCGGGAACATGTCGGGCGCCAGCCGCGCGGACATCAGCGCGTCGGTGACGCCGTCCTGCGCCTCGGCCTTGCGCAGCCATCCGGACAGCGCCGCCAACATCTGGACATAGGTGGGGATGATCAGGTCGGGCAGCGTCACGCGGTTTTCCTCAGCGGCAATGGGCATTCACCGATGCACGCGATCACACCGGCGCGGCAACCGAAAAGCGGGCGATGTGCGCAGTGCCGGACGTGTTCGGGCGTCAAACCGCATGACACGCAAATCCCGCGCCGCTACAGGCATCGGCATGGCGGGCTGGATCCGGAACGCGCGCGGCGCACGCAGCATCCTTGTGGTGCTGTTCGCGCTCGTCCTGGCGATCCGGGTGGCGATCCCGACCGGCTTCATGCCGACCTACGCGCCGAACGGCATCGTCATTTCGGTGTGCACCGGGATGGGCGAGGCCAAGGCGTTTCTGCCGATCGAGAAGCCGGGCGATCAGGACCGCCACAGCAACGCCGAAAGTCCCTGCACCTTCGCCGCTGGCCTTGGTGGCGGGCTGCTCGCGCCAGCGACGGGCGATCCCATGCCGGCGATCGCTTCGGCCTATGGGGGCGTCGCATCGCGCGCTCCCGCCCACCGCACCGTCCATCGCCTCGCGGCCCCACCACCGCCGTCCCAAGGGCCACCCGCGCGCGCCTGACAGCCGCGCGGCCGACATCAGTCCGCCGCCTGATCGCGCGGGGCGCCTGACGCCTCGCCCTCCCGCGCCATCGCATCTGCGACCGGCGCACGGCGAACGGAATTCAACATGTCGATGTTCAACCGGGCAGGGAGTGCCCGAAATCTCAGGCTGCGACGCGTGCGCCGGTCGGCCTGGCTGCTGACCCTTATCTGCATCGTTGGTAAGGCGGGCGACGCCGCTTTGCACGCACCCGCCCATGCGGCACCGGCGCTGATCGCGCCGAGCGCTGACTGTGATGGAGCGCGCTTGCCATGGTGAGCCCCGTAAAGGCGGCGCCCGGCGCGCTGTATTGCACCTTGTGGCGCTGGCATTTCTACGCCGGGCTGTTCGTGCTGCCCTTCATCCTGATCCTCTCGGTCACTGGCGCGATCTACCTGTTCAAGCCGCAGATCGACCGGTGGGAGGAGCGGGCCTATCTGGCGCAGGGCGTTCAGGGCGCAGTGTCGCCCGACCGCCAGCTGGCGGCTGCGCTCGCCGCCTATCCCGATGCGCGCTTCAACCATTACCGCCTGCCGCGTGAGCCGGGCGATCCAGCGATGGTTCAGCTCGGCCTTCCCGATGGTCGCGTGACGGAGGTGTTCGTGTCGCCGCAGGGCGCGGTGCTGGGCAGCATCGATGCCGGGACTCGCATTTCGGATATGGTCGGGACGATCCATGGCAGCCTGTTGCTGGGCAAATGGGGCGATTGGCTGGTCGAGCTCGCGGCAAGCTGGACGATCGTGATGATCCTGACCGGCCTGTATCTGTGGTGGCCGCGCCCGTTCCGCGCGGCGGGGACGTTCTGGCCGCGGCTTTCGCTGCGGGGGCGGCCGTTGCTGAAGGATATCCACCGCGTCACCGGCTTCTGGATCGCGGGGCTGGTGCTGGTGATGCTGGCTAGCGGCCTGCCCTGGGCCGGTGTATGGGGCAGCGCGTTCAAGGCGGTCCGCGCCCAGATGGGCTGGGTGCAGGGCGGACAGAACTGGAAAGTGGGGGCGGGCACCGATCATGCGGCGCACGACCATGACCATGAAGCGATGCTGCGCGCCGCGGCCGCCCCGCGCCCAACGACCCTGCCGCTAGCGACCTTCGCGACGCAGGCGCAGGCACAGGGAATGGCCTTCCCGGTGCTGGTGATCCCGCCACACGCGCCGCAGCGCTTCGGGCCGCCGACCGGAAATGTGTGGACGGTCAAGACCGAAACCCAGAACCGCCCGCTGGCGCGGCAGGTGACCTATGACCCGGTCACAGGCACCGAAACCGGGCACAGCGGCTTTGCCGATCGGCATGTCATCGATCGCGTCGTGAATACCGGCATCGCCTGGCATGAAGGGCAGTTGTTCGGCCTCGCCAATCAGTTGATCGGCGTCGCCACGGCGCTGGCGCTGATTGCGATCAGCGTGCTCGGCGTCCTGATGTGGCTCAGGCGACGCCCGGCCGGCACGCTGCGCGCGCCCCCCGCCAGCGATATGCGGATGCCGCGCATGATGGTGGTTGCGATTATCCTGCTCGGCTTCCTACTTCCGCTATTCGGCGCATCGCTTATCGCGATCCTCGTCGTGGAGCGGATCATCCGCTTCATCCGATCGGGCAGCGCTGCCCGGTCACCGCGTTCCTGAGTGCAATGAGGAGAAGTTTCATGTCCATCCGTTTGACCGGCCTCGCCGCCATCATGGCATTCACCCTGCCCGGTGCGGCGCTGGCGCAGCAAGCCACGCCCGCCCCGGCGGCACAGCGCGCGCCGTTTGCCCTGCCAGCTTTGCCTTATGCCGCCGACGCACTCGATCCTGCGATCGATGCCCAGACGATGACGATCCATCACGGCAAGCATCACCAGGCCTATGTTGACACGCTGAACAAGGCGGTGAGCGAGACCCCGGCACTCGCCGGACAGACGCTCGAACAGCTGGTGGCCAAGGCCGGTACGCTGGCGCCGGTCGTCCGCAACAATGCCGGGGGGCATTGGAACCACAGCTTCTTCTGGCAGACGATGGCACCCGTCGCCCAGAGCGGCGCGCCGTCTCCCGAACTCGCCCGCGCGATCGATGCGCGCTTCGGATCGATGGACAAGTTCAAGGCCGCGTTCAAGGCGGCGGGGACCGGTCGCTTCGGTTCGGGTTGGGCCTGGCTGATCGTCGGTCAGGATGGCAATCTCGCCATCACCTCGACCCCCAATCAGGACAATCCGTTGATGGATGTGGCAGAGGTGAAGGGGACCCCGATCCTCGGCAACGACGTGTGGGAACACGCCTATTACCTCAAATATCAGAACCGCCGCGCCGACTATCTCGATGGCTGGTGGCAGGTCGTGAACTGGAAGACCGTGTCCGACCGCTACGCCGCCGCGACGGCGCGCTGACATGCAGGGGGCACGCATGACCATTTCCCGCACCCTCGTGGCCGGCGCGCTCGCGCTGGCCGCGGCCACCCCGGTCGTCGCGCAAAGCGTCAAGCGCGGCGACCTCAGCATCGCCACGGCGTGGACCCGCCAGACCGCGCCGGGTCAGGCGAATGGCGGTGGCTTCATGACCATCAGCAATGCCGGGGGCCAGGCCGACCGGCTGGTCGGCGGCAGCTCCCCGGCAGCGGCCAGGGTCGAGATCCACACCATGTCGATGGACGGCGGCATCATGCGGATGCGACCGCTGCCCGACGGGCTGGCGGTGCCGGCGCGGGGCCGGCTTGAGCTCAAGCCCGGCAGCTATCACATCATGCTGATCGGTCTGAAAGCGCCGTTGAAGTTGGGCACCACCGTGCCGTTGACCTTGCGCTTCCAGCGCGGCGGCGCAGTAACGGTCCAGCTCAAGGTCGAAGCGATCAGCCATGGCACGGGGGCGGGCGATGTCCACAAACACCACTAGGTCGGGGCTGGCACGGCTGCGGATCGTGCTGTGGGTCGGCGTCGCGATTGCGGCGATCACCAGCGGTGCGCTGTATTTGCTGCGAGAGCGCGAACCCGCGCTCTCGCCCGCGCAAAGCTATGCCAGCGCGTTTGGCGGCAAGTTCGAAATGGTCGACCAGGCCGGGCGCACCGTCACCGACCAGACCCTGCGCGGCCGTCCCTATGCGATCTTCTTCGGCTTCACCCGCTGCCCCGATGTCTGCCCGACGACGCTCAGCCGCATGGCGGCGCTGCGCAAGCAGATGGGCGCGGATGGCGACAAGTTCGATATCGTCTTCGTCTCGGTCGATCCCGAGCATGACAAGGCCAAGGACATTGGCGGCTATCTCGATTTGTTCGGCACGCCGATCATCGGCCTGACCGGCACCGACGCGCAGATCGCACAGATCGCCAAGGCGTATCGCGTCTATTACGCCAGGGTGCCGGTCGCGGGCGGCGACTATACGATCGACCACACCGCATCGGTGTTCCTGATGGACGGCGAAGGCCGCTTCGTCGCGACGATCGACCATAAGGAGGACCAGAAAGTCGCGCTGGAGAAGCTCAAACGGCTGATCTGACCGGGCGGGCCAGTGGGCGGACGGGTCGGGCAGGGCGGCACTGGTCTGAATTTCGGGACCGTGCAGCCAGATGCCCTGTTCAGGAGTTGGCGCGATATGCCCGTTACAGAACCATGGTGGAAACGCGGCACGATCTATCAGGTCTATCCGCGCTCTTTTCAGGACAGCGATGGCGACGGGATCGGCGATCTGGCCGGGATCGAGCGGCGGATCGGGCATATCGCCGATCTGGGCGTGGACGCGATCTGGCTGTCGCCGATCTTCCCGTCACCCATGGCGGACTTCGGCTATGACGTGGCGGACTATTGCGGCGTCGATCCGATGTTCGGCGACCTCGCCGCGTTCGACCGGCTGCTCGCCGCCGCGCACGCGCATGGGTTGAAGCTGATTCTGGACTTCGTACCCAACCACAGTTCGAACCAGCACCCCTGGTTCCGCGAAAGCCGCCGCGCGCGCGATGATCCAAAGCGCGACTGGTATATCTGGCGCGATGCGGCGCCCGATGGTGGGCCACCCAATAACTGGATCAGCGATTTCGGCGGATCGGCGTGGGAATGGGACGCGGCGACCGGCCAATATTATCTCCACGCCTTCCTGAAGGAACAGCCCGACCTTAACTGGCGCAACCCGGAGCTGCGCGCGGCGATGATGGATGTGCTGCGCTTCTGGATGGACCGGGGCGTCGATGGCTTTCGGATCGACGTGCTGTGGCACATCGTGAAGTCGGAGCAGTTCGAGGATAACCCGCTCAACCCCGCCTGGACCCCAGAGCGCACCGAGCGCGATCGCGTTATCCAGCTGCACTCGACCGATCAGCCTGAGGCGCATGAATTTTCCGCACAGATGCGCGCCCTCGCCGACGGATATGGCGAGCGCGTTCTGATCGGTGAGATCTTCCTGCCCAACGCGCGTCACGCCCGCTGGTACGGGACGCCCGCGCGCCCGCAGGTCCATTTGCCGTTCAACTTTCAGCTGATCGAAAACCCCTGGAATGCGGCGGTCCTGCGTCAGGTCATCTCGGAGTATGAGGCTTCGCTGCCGGAATTCGGCTGGCCGAACTGGGTGATCGGCAGCCACGACGCGCCCCGTATCGCAGCGCGGATCGGCGAGGCTCAGGCACGGGTCGCTGCCGTCATGCTGCTGACCCTGCGCGGCACCCCTACGCTGTATCAGGGCGACGAACTGGCAATCGGTGAAGTCACCATCCCGCCCGAACGCGTGCGCGACCCTCAGGATCTGCGCCAGCCGGGGCTTGGCATCGGGCGCGATCGATCGCGCACGCCGATGCCGTGGGACGGATCGGCCCATGCCGGGTTCAGTCCGGTCGA
Organism: uncultured Alphaproteobacteria bacterium; assembly: GCA_942493255.1. Classification (GTDB taxonomy): domain Bacteria; phylum Pseudomonadota; class Alphaproteobacteria; order Sphingomonadales; family Sphingomonadaceae; genus Sphingomonas. The sequence goes on from OW818683.1 coordinate 1,793,774, forward strand.
GCCATGGCTGCCGCTCAACGCCGACTGGCGAACGCGCAATGTGGCGACGCAGGCCGACGATCCGACATCGATGCTGACGCTCTACAAGGACCTGCTCGCCGTGCGGCGCAGCAGCGATGCGCTGTCGATCGGAAGCTTGGCGCTGGTGCCGGGGGACGATGATGTTCTGGCCTATGAACGCCGTCACGGCAGCGAATGGTCGCTCATCGTGCTGAACCTTGGCGCGCAGCGACGCGCGCTTGTCACTCCCGACGGCGCCGTGGTGACAGCGCAACTGGCATCGACGCATCCACCGCGTGCGATGGACGGATCCATCGCTCCCGATGAAGGCTTCATCCTGCGTCTTGAAAAGGCCGACTGATATGCGGATCGCCATGCTCGCGCCGATCGCCTGGCGCACGCCGCCCCGGCATTACGGTCCGTGGGAGCTTGTCACCAGCCTGCTCACCGAAGCGCTTGTCGCGCGCGGGGTCGACGTCACCCTGTTCGCGACGCTCGACAGCGTGACCAGCGCGACCCTCGATGGCGTCGTGCCCGCTTCCTACAACGAGGACCCGTCGATCGATGCCAAGGTCTGGGAATTTCGGCATTTGTCGCATCTGTTCGCGCAGGCGGACCAGTTCGACCTCATCCATAATCAGGCGGATTTTCCGGCGCATGCCTTCGCGCCGCTGACGAACACGCCGATCGTCACGACGATCCACGGCTTCTCATCCGACCGCATCCTGCCAATGTACGCGCCGTTTCAGGATCGCGTGCACTATGTCGCGATCAGCGAAGCCGATCGGCACCCCGCGCTCCGCTATGCCGCAACCATCCACCACGGCATACCCCTCGATAATTTCGCGTTCGACCCGGAGGGCAGCGACGGCCTGCTGTTCTTCGGGCGGATCCACCCGGACAAGGGCGCGAAAGAGGCGATTGCCGTCGCGACCGCGAGCGGCCGAACGCTCGACATGTACGGGGTTGTGCAGGACGAGGGCTATCATGCGCGCGAGGTGATCCCGGCACTCAGTCCGTCGATCCGCTATCACGGTGTCGTCGGCGGGGCAGACCGCATCAATGCGCTTGGGAGCGCCCGCGCGCTGCTCCACCTGATCAATTTCGACGAGCCCTTCGGCCTGTCCGTGATCGAGGCGATGGCCTGTGGCACCCCGGTGATCGCGGTTCGGCGGGGATCGATGCCGGAACTGATCGAACATGGGGTCACCGGCATGCTCGTTGACACGATCGACCAAGCGATTGCCGCGGTCGACGCGGTCGCGGACATCGACCGGGCCGTCGTGCGCCGCTCGGTCCGTGAGCGATTCAGCATCGATCGGATGGCGGACGCATACCTCGCACTGTATCGGGATGTGCTCGGAGAAGCCGCCGCGAGCTAGGGCGACTCAGGGTTTACGCGGCCCACGACGGTTGCTCCCCTTCGTCATGGGGTCGGGTTTGGGCGGTCGCTTCCAGCCGGGGGGCGGCGTCATGCGTTGCTGGCTTGTCCCAAGCCCCATCGCGCCCGGTTGCTGTCGCACCAGCCCTGCGACATCGGCGTCCTTCGCCTCGACCGCAGTCGCGCCGCCCCGCATCAGGCTGATACGGTCACGCAGCCGCTTCGCTTCCTCGAAGTCGAGCGCGAGCGCTGCGGCCTCCATTTTCTTGTGCAGGGTTTCCAAGGTGTCGGACATGCGTCCCCAACGCACGGCGACCGCGACGGCTGCATAGCCAGCCGACCAACCGCCGGACGCGCATCGCGCGCCCGGCAGCTGAATGGCCTCAGCGAACGCCCATCTCGTCGAGCAGACGCTGCGCACCGTCAACCTTGGCCATCGTCCAGAAGATGTAGCGGCTGTCGACATGGATCGACCGGGTGATCGACGGGTCGAACCACCAGTCGGAGATGATCCCCTCGATCGTGCCGTCGAACACCAGCCCCACGAACTCACCGCGCGCGTTGAGCGTCGATGAGCCGGAGTTGCCGTTGGTGATGTCGACCGTGCCGAGATAGTTGACCGGCAGGGTACCCAGTTCCGGAGCGGTGTAGGCGCCGTAGTCCTTCGCCTTGATCAGATCGATCGTCTTCTGCGGCGCGTCGAACGGCTCCTTGCCAGTCTGCTTCTCAACGATGCCATCACCCGTGGTGAACGCCGACCAGGCCATCCCGTCGCGCTTCTTCGCCTTCACCGTGCCATAGCTGAAGCGCAGCGAGCTGTTCGCGTCGGGATAGAGCGTCCGCCCCTGCGACGCGGCATAGGCCATGCGCGCCTCCATATAGGCGGAGCGTGCGGCCTGAAGATCGCCGGCGCGCGCGTTGGTCGCCGCTTCGCGCGCGTCGAGATCGGGATAGGCCGCGATGGCAAGCTGGACGAACGGATCCGTCGATGCCTTGAGCGCGTCAGCGGACATGTCGAGCAGCGCGATCCGGTTGGCGGTCGTGCCGAGTTGCGTATCGCGATACAGCGCGTCGATGCCGATCTTCTCGATCGCGGCGTCAAAGCCCGGGTTGCGGGCGGCGGCGGGCAGCTGGCGATATTCGGAAAGCGCCTTTTCAAACAGCGCGCGGTCGACCTTCGGATCGAAGCGGCGCTCGATCTGAGTCAGCGCCTCTTGCACCGCGCGGCGGTCGCGATCCTGGAAGCCGGAGCGGCGCTGTGCATCGGGCTTGGCGCGCTCGATCGACCAGCGATAGGCGCGCATCGCCGCACCATAGAGCTGGCTGCGGTCGAGCATTCCGCGGCGCAGCCCTTCGAGCGCAGCGGTGTTGGCCGCGGCGGCCTGCGTGTCGAGCGCGGTCAGCGCAGCGCCCCAACGGGTGTTGCGGGTCGCATCGGCAGCGATCCAGGCGCGGAACGCCTGTTCATCGCTTTCCTTGCGCTCGATCAGCCGGATCGACTCCGCGCCCGCAAGCTGCCCGAGGATCTTCTTCTTGTAGTTGTCCGTGCCCTTGAGGATCGAGGCATAGCGGATCGCAAGGTCGGGGGACGATGTCGTCGCGGCGTTGATCGCATCGGAATAGTCGGACAGCAACCGCTGCTGCAGCGGATAGAATTTCTCGAAATAGAAGCGCGTCTCGGCCCCGGTGCGATGGCGTTCGGTGGTGCCGGGGAAGCCCGCCACCATGATGAAGTCGCCCTCCTTCAGCCCCTGCTTCGCGATCGGCAGCCACGCCTTCGGCTTGAACGGGACGTTGGCCTTCGAATAGGGCGCCGACGACCCGTCGGGCGCGACATAGGCGCGGTAGAAACCGAAATCGCCGGTGTGGCGCGGCCACTGCCAGTTATCGATCTCACCGCCGAAATTGCCCACGCCGCCGGCGGGGGCATAGACGAGGCGGACGTCCTGAATCTCCAGCTGCTGCTGCAGGAAATATTGCTTGCCGCCGAAATAGGCGCGCACGTCGCAGCGGCGGTTGGGCTTTTTCTCGCATGCGGCGATCAGCGCCTTGCGGTTGGTCTCGATCCGCCCGTTACGCGCCTCTCCCGCGAGCTTGGTCGCGCCGCGCAGCATGTCGCTGGTCACGTCGCGCAGATCCTCGATCACATAGACGCGGCTGCCGGGCGCTGCGGGCAGCTCGTCGCCGAGCGTGCGGGCGAGGAAGCCGTCGCGCAGATAATTATGCTCGGGCGAGCTGTTATACTGGATCGACCCGTAGACGCAGTGATGGTTGGTCGCGATCAGCCCCTGATCGCTGAGAAACGCCGCAGAACAGCCGCCGAGCGAGACGATCGCAGTGAGCGGCGCGCGATTGAGGTCGCCCAGCGTCTTGGGATCGAGCTCGAGTCCCGCGGCGCGCATCTGCTCGCCGATCGCTTCGGTCTGGCTGGGCAGCCACATGCCCTCATCCGCAGCGACGGGACCGGTGACCAGAAGAAGGGGGGCGAGCAACAGGAAACGATGGCGCAAGGCTCAATCCTTAATGATACAATGTTACAGAATCGGGATAGCTTTCGGCCGGTATCGTTGCAAGTGTTACCGGTCGTCGTCCCAAAGCGCAGGCTCACACCGTGACCGCGTTCCACGGCCCGGTGATCGCCAGCGTCTTGGTCGGGCTGTAGAGGTTCACGAACAGGGTCGAGCCATCCGGCGAGAAGCACGCACCGGCCAGTTCGGTCTGCACCCGGCAGCGCGCGACGGGGTAGAGCGCGCCATCGGGCGTCACACCGCGCAGATAGTTGTCGACGACGTCGGTATATTGATCCTCGCACACGATCAGATGGCCGTTGGGACCGACCGTGAGGTTGTCGCCATAGTTGAACATATGTGGATCGGTGGATTCGACGAACAGCTGGACCATGCCCGGTGTGTCGGTTTCACCCGGCTGACCCTCGCGCGGGGAGGGGCGGTAGCGCATCACTTGCCCCAGCGCCTTCGCCCCGCCCGAGGTGCAGGTGAAATACGCCTCGCCATCGCCCCAATGAATGCCTTCGCCACGCGCGAACCGCGCCGCACCCGCCTTGTGGCCGCGCAGCCGCAGATCGTCGTCCGGCGCGTCGGTGCCATCGAGGTCGATCCAGCGCGCCGCCTTCCACGCGCCCACCCCGATGTCGCGGCGGCCCTTGTTCGACGTGTTGCCGCCTTCGGGCCGGTCGCGCAGGCCGAGCGCCTGAAGCCGCCCACCGCGCGCAAGCTGACCGGGCCGCTCGGGCAGGAAGCGGTAGAACAGCCCGTCCTCGCGATCCTCGGTCAGATAGACGATGCCGGTGCGCGGATCGACGGCGGCCGCCTCATGGTTGAAGCGGCCCATTGCTTTCAGCGGCACCGGGTCGACCAGGCCGCGCGCGCGCGCCGGCACTTCGAAGATCCAGCCATGATCCTTGCCCACACCCTTGCCCGCGCGGGTCATGTCTTCCTCGCAGGTCAGCCAGCTGCCCCATGGCGTGGTGCCGCCCGCGCAATTGCGGATCGTGCCGGCAAGGCTGAGATGCTGGCGCTCGACCCGACCGGTGGCGAGATTGTAGATCAACGTGCTGGTGCCGCCGGGGAGGGGTCGGCCGTCTGTGTCGCGGTCATAGGTGGCGATCCGTGCCGCATCGCCGCGCTGAAACGGCCCGCTCTTCTGATGCCGAACCTGCAGTTCATGGTTGCGGACCAGCGCGACGCGACGGCGGTCGATCGCGAAACAGCCCATGCCATCGGCGCGGTCGCCGACGACGAAGCCGTCATCCATGGCGTCGCCAAGCTGCGAGATGACGCGGTAACTGAACCCCTGTGGCAGGTCGAGCAACCCGGCCGGGTCCGCGCGCAGCGGGCCATAGCCGGGCGCAGTGGGTGCCGAGGCAATTGCGGGCACGCGCGCGAGTCCGGCGAAGGCGCTCGCCGCAAGGCCCGCGGTGAAGGCGCGGCGGCCAATGTCCAAAGTCATGTCACGACTCCTGAGAGGTGTGCGGGTCGCCGGAAGGCTGGGCAAGAAGGCGCGACTTTATCGCTGCGCTGCCGATTTCTCAAATGCTGGAGAGGCACCGTCACATAAACCGAATTCTGGCCAGTCCGCGGCGCGCCGCGTCGCGCTGTTCGTCAATGACAAGTCGAAAGTGCAGATCATATTGGCTTCGGCATTGATCGCCAGTCTGGAGCATCAATGGGCCAGGGATACGGAGTTGCTCGCAAGTGAGTTGCTCGCAAACCGCAACCTGTTGGTGATCGACGAAGGCGGGGTGATCGGCACGCGGCCTATGTCGTTGAAGTCGCCACGACCACAACAGTCTGAATAAGGGGATGCCGAATTGGCGCGCCTCAGAGGACTGTTTGGGGTGCCGATAGGGTTGTCGAAGTCTCGCCCACTCGCCCGGCCTATGATCTCAACCAGAACCGGATGATGAAAGCGACGACGCCAAGCGCCGCCACGCTTGCGGCCCAAATCGCGACGAGCCACGCCAACCGCTTCCAAAAAGGCGCTTCATCCATCAGTGATATCCGTGGGTGCCGACCTTGCCGCGAAACACCCAATATGCCCAGGCGGTATAGGCGAGAATGATGGGGACGATGATGACCGTCCCGACCAGCATGAAAATCTGACTTTGCGCAGGCGCGGCGGCATCCCAGATCGTGATCCGATCGGGGACGATATAGGGGAACAGGCTGATGCCGAGCCCCGCGAATCCCAGGAGAAACAGTCCAAGCGCGAGAAGAAACGGTGTCCACTCGGCACCCGCCCCCAGGCTTCGGAAATAGAAAAAACCTGCGATGACAACCAGGATCGGAACCTGGGCGGTGAGCAGGACGCCGGGCATCTCGACCCAGCGCTGCCAATAGGCGTAATCCAGGAAAGGGGTGGCGGCGCTGACGGCAGCCATTGCGGCGAGCGTGATGACGCCCAAAATACGCGCCAGCCGGACGGCGCGCGCCTGACCCGAGCCCTCGATCTTCCACTTCAGCCAGGTGGCGCCCAGCAGCGCATAGCCGGCAACGACACCTAGGCCGGTGAGCAGGCTGAAGGGTGTCAGCCAGTCCAGCCAGTTGCCGGCATAGGCCCATCCGCCCGCCTGCGCGCTTTGGACGACGGTTACGCCCTGCAGGATCGCGCCCAGGATCATGCCCTGCGCCATGGCGGCCACAACCGACCCGAGCGTGAAGGCAAGGTCCCACAGTGGCCGGTGGCGCGGGTCGCGCCAGCGAAACTCGAACGCGACGCCTCGGAACACCAGGCCCAACAGCATGGCGATCATCAGCGGATAGGTTGCTGGCAGGATGACGCCATAGGCCACCGGGAATGCGGCAAACAGGCCCCCGCCGCCCAGCACCAGCCAAGTTTCGTTGCCGTCCCACACTGGCGCAATCGAGTTCATCGCCTGGTCGCGCTCCTCGCCGACGGCGAAGAAGGGAAACAGGATTCCGATGCCCAAGTCGAAGCCGTCCATGACGACATAGGCGAACACGGCAAAGGCGATGATGAACGCCCAGATGGTGGTTAGATCGAGGGTGTCGGCCATGGTTTACTCCGCTGGACCGGGGGCGCTGTCCAGCGCGGGGGCAGGCGTGATGCCCGCCGAGCGGATCGGCATTTGCGGCGGTGCGGTCTCATGCGCTTTAGGTGCATGGGCCATCAGGCGGAGCAGATACCAAGTGCCCGCACCAAATACTGCGAAATAGACAATGACGAACACCGTCAACGAGGTCGCCACAGCGGGGGCGGCCAGCGGCGAATGCGACTGGGCAGTCAACAAATGGCCATAGACGGTATACGGCTGTCTTCCGACTTCCGTCGTGATCCACCCGGCGATCACCGCGACGAAGCCGGTCGGCCCCATCAGGATGGCGAGACGATGTAGCAGCGTCCAGTCGTAGAGCGCGCGCCGAAACCGGGCAACGAGGCTGAACAGCCCCAGGCCGAGCATGGCAAAGCCAAGGCCTACCATCACGCGAAACGACCAGAACACGATGCCGACCGGCGGTTCGCGATCGTCGGGGATGGTGTCGAGGCCTGCCATCGGCGCGTTCAGGTCATGCTTCAGGATCAGTGACGACGCCTTAGGAATTTGGATCGCATAATCGACGCGCTTTTCCGCGCTGTTGGGGATGCCGAACAGGATCAGCGGCGCGCCGTCAGGATGGCTTTCGTAATGCCCCTCCATTGCCATCACTTTGGCCGGCTGATGCTCCAGCGTGTTCAGCCCGTGCATATCCCCCGCGAAAATCTGGATCGGCGAGACGACCGCCGCCATCCACATCGCCATGGAGAACATCTTGCGGGCGTAGGGGTTCTGGCGATCCTTGAGGAGATGCCACGCCCCCACTGCGCCAACCACCAGTGACGTCGTCAGATACGAAGCGATGATTGTGTGGACCAGGCGATAGGGGAAGCTGGGGTTGAAGATGATCGTAAGCCACGATCCATCCGGAACGAACTGCCCATTGGCGTTGATCGCGAACCCCACCGGCGTTTGCATCCAGCTATTGACGCTCAGGATCCAAGTTGCCGAGATGAAGGTGCCGAGCGCGACCATGCAGGTGGCGGCGAAGTGCAGCTTCCGCCCGACCTTGTTCATCCCAAACAGCATGACGCCCAAGAACCCAGCCTCGAGGAAAAAGGCGGTCAGCACCTCATATGCCATGAGGGGGCCAAGAATTGGGCCGGTCTTGGCCGAGAACACCGACCAGTTGGTGCCGAACTGATAGGACATGACGATGCCCGACACGACACCCATCGCAAAGACGATGGCGAAAATCTTGACCCAATATTTGAACAGATCCAAATAGACGCTCTTACCCGTTTTAAACCACAGCCCTTCGAGCACGGCCAGATAGCTCGCCAGGCCGATGGAGAAGGACGGGAAGATGAAATGGAAGCTGACCGTAAACGCGAACTGAATGCGCGCCAGCAACACAGCGTCGAGATGATCAAACATGGTCGGCTTCCGTTTTGATCGCGGTGGGTTGTGCGGCGGGAGATGGGGGCATGATCAGATAAGCCCGCGCGCCATCCACGGATCTCGGTCGCCACCTGGATGGTCGCGCTGATCGGCCTGGATTAGAAGTTCCGCGAACGCATCATTCTGTGACAGGAACACGGCACCGCCGAGCGCGCCAAGCAGGTGCGATCGCTCGAGCGCGTCCATGACCGGGCCCTTCACCTCCGACAGGTGCAGTTGCACCCCGGCATCCAGCAGCCGTTGATTGATCGCTTCGATGCTCTCCAGCGCGGATGCATCGATCGCGTTCACCGCCGAACACATCAGGATCAGGTGTTTGATGCGGGGATGCTCGGCCACCTGCTCCAACACGAACTCCTCAAGCCAGCGGGCGTTGAGGTAGGTCAGGCTTTCGTCGATGCGGATGGTGACGATGCGCGGATCGGTGAGCACGTTGTGGCGCTTCACGTTCCGGAAATGCTCGGTCTCCGGTACCCGGCCGACGATGGCGGCATGGGGGCGCGATGCGCGCCACAGGTACAGGGCAAGGCTGATGCCGACGCCAGCGATCACACCGGGCTCGACCCCGGCAAGCAAGGTGACGGCGATGGTCGCGGCCATTGCGGCGAAATCCGGCTTTGAGAAGCGCCAGATTGCGCGCGGCGTCTTGAAATCGACCAAGCTCAGCACCGCGACGATGATCGTCGCAGCCAGCGTCGCGATGGGCAGCGAATGCAATAGCGGGGTCAGGAACAGCGCGGCGATCAGGATGCCGATCGCGGTATAGGCACCAGCCGCCGGGGTTTCGGCGCCCGCATCGTAATTGACCACCGATCGCGCAAAGCCGCCGGTGACGGGGTAGCCGCCGGAAAAGGCGGCCGCGACATTGGCCGCGCCCAGACCGATCAACTCCTGATCCGGGTCGATGCGCTGGCGTCGCTTGGCGGCCAGAGTCTGCGCCACCGACACCGATTCGACAAAGCCGATAATGCTGATCAGCAGGGCCGGGACGGCGAGCTGTCCCCACAACCCAGCGTCGAACAGCGGGATGGTGAAGGGCGGCAGGCTCTGGGGAATGGTGCCGACCACCTTGACGCCCTGCGCCTCCAGATCGAGCAGGATGACGGCAAGGGTGGAGGCCGCCACCGCCGCAATCGGACCGGCCTTGGCGATCAGATCGGCAGGGCGGGGGGCCATCCCGATGCGGATCAGCAACGGCTTCAGGCCCTTGCGGACCCAGAACAGGAAGGCGGTGGCGGAGATGCCGATGATCAGCGTCGGCAGGTTGGTTGCGCCGATATTGGTGGCCAGGCTGTGAAGCAATTCGGGCATCGCCTCGCCGCTGGCGCTGACCCCGAGCAGCGATTTGAGCTGGCTGGTTGCGATGATGATCCCGCTGGCGGTGATAAAGCCGGACACGACCGGGTGGGACAGCAGATTGCCCAGAAAGCCGAGCCGGAGCACGCCCATGCCGATCAGGATCAGGCCTGACAGCAGCGCCAGAATCAGGGCAGCGGCGATGAATTCGGCCGTGCCCGGCGCCGCGACGCTGCTCGCGGCCGCCAGTGTCATCAGCGAGACGACCGCGACCGGCCCGACCGCCAGCGTGCGGCTGGTCCCGAACAGCGCATAGGCGATGATCGGCAGGATCGAGGCGTAGAGTCCGATTTCCGGCGGGAGCCCCGCCAGCATGGCATAGGCCAGGCTCTGCGGGATCAGCATGATCGTGACGATTGCCGCCGCGACCAGATCGTTGGTCAGCGTCGTTCGGTTATAGCGCTGTCCCCAATCGAGGACCGGCAGATATCGGGTCAGCACGCTCATCTCAGGCTGCGCTACGATGCTGCGGCTGGGCCATCCATTCGCGGCCCTTGAGCATTGCGTTCCAGTAGATCCATGGGAGTGCTTCGGACTTGAGCAGCCACGACAGGCGCTGCGGCTTGGTGCCTTCGATGATCCAGCTTGGGAAGCTCGGCAGCAGCTTGCCGCCATAGCCAAACTCGGCGAGCAGGATCTTCCCGCGCTCGACGGTCAGCGGGCACGAGCCATAGCCGTCATAGACCGCTCGGGGTGGCTTGCCCGCCAGGAACGCGATCAGATTTTCGGCGACCACCGGTGCCTGTTTGCGCGCCGCGGCCATCGTCTTGGCATTGGGGGTCGATCCGCCGTCGCCCAGACCAAAGATGTTGGCGTAGCGGACATGCTGAAGGCTGGCCTGATCGACATCGACATAGCCTGCTTCGTTGGCGAGCGGGCTGCGCGCGACAAACTCCGGGGCCCGTTGCGGTGGTGTGACATGGATCATGTCGAAGGACTTGGTGACCTCACCCGCCTGTTCGCGGAAGGTCGCCGTGCGATCGGCGCCATTGATCGCGATCAGCGTCGATTCGAATGCAAGATCGATCCCGTAGCGGTCGACATATTCCATCAGCGGGGGGACGAATTCCTTCACCCCGAACAGCACCGCGCCGGCGGTATGAAACTGGACATCGATATCCCGCAGCACCCCGGCGCGGCGCCAGTGATCGCAGGACAGGTACATCGCCTTTTGCGGCGCGCCCGCGCATTTGATCGGCATTGGCGGCTGAGTGAACAGGGCGGTGCCGCCCTTCAATGACCGGACCAGCTCCCACGTATAGGGCGCGGTGTCATAGCTGTAGTTCGAGGTGACCCCGTTCCGGCCCAGCGTCTCGGGCAGACCGTCGATCGCCGCCCAGTCGAGCGCGATACCGGGCGCGACGACCAGCGCGCGGTATCCGATCGTGCTTCCGTCCTCCAGCGTGACGGCATTGCGCTCTGGCTGAAAGCTGGCGACTGCGCCCTTGATCCAGCGCACGCCGGCGGGGATGACGCTCGCTTCGGCGCGCCGGGTTTCGGCCACGTCGAATACGCCGCCACCGACCATCGTCCAGCCCGGCTGATAGTCATGGCTCTCACGCGGCTCGATCACGACGATGTCGAGCGTTGCGTCACGCTCAAGCAGTGACGCCGCCGTCGCGAGTCCGGCCGATCCTCCACCGACAACGACGATGTCGGCCTTGCCGGGCCTTGCACCCTCAGGGCGCGTGGACGGCAGCTCCAGCCGCGGTCGCAGTGGCGTCAGATCGTAACCGGCATCCGCAGCGGTGGCGATGATGCTGTCGGCGGACCGCGCACCCGCCTGGGACAGTGCCCACAAGGTCGTCGAGCGGGTCCCGGTCCGGCAATAAGCGAGCACCGGTCCATCAAGCCGCACGAGCGCGCTGGCCATCTGCGCGACCTCTGCGTCGCCGATCTGGCCGGGAATGACCGGAACGTGCGCAAATCCCAAGCCGTGGCGCGCGGCGAGCGACTCCATGTCCGCCGCCGACAACTGCCCGGGCTCCTCGCCATCGGGCCGGTTGTCGATGATCGCACGGAATCCGTCCCGCGCCGCCTGCGCAACATCGGCTTCGCTGAGCTGGGGCGATACCGACAAGTTCGGGGTGAGGGGTTTGAACGGCATCAGGGGCGTCCTTGAACAACAGGGTCGGCGGGTGTCAGTGATGCCGGGCGTCGATGGCTCGACGCCCGGCACCGGGTTCAGGCGGCCACCGGGCGCGTCGAGAAATACCAGTCGGTATAGGTGAAGCCCTCGCCCTCGCGGGCAGTGGCGGCGGCGATGGTTTTTGGCGGCGAGACGATGGCGTCATCGCCGGGCTGCCAGCCGGCTGGCGTGGCAACGCCGTTGGCGTCGCTCGTCTGCATGGCGGTGACGAGGCGCACGATCTCGGGGATCGAGCGACCGTTGCTCATCGGATAATAGAGCATGGCGCGCAGAACGCCTTCGGGGTCGATCACGAAGGTGGCGCGCACGGCGGAGGTGTCGCTCGCGCCCTCATGGATCATGCCATAGGCGCGAGCCACGTCCATCTTAAGGTCTTCGATGATCGGGAAGGGGATTTCGACGCCGAACTTCTCGGCGATGTTCCGAGTCCACGCGATGTGCGAATAGATGCTGTCGATCGACAGCCCAAGCAGCTCGCAGTTTTTGCCCTTCAGTTCCGCCGCAACTTCGGCAAACCCGATGAACTCGGTCGTGCACACCGGCGTGAAATCGGACGGGTGCGAGAATAGCACCAGCCACTTGCCCTTGTAATCGGCGAGCGCGCGGTCGCCGTGCGTGGTCTTGGCGGAAAAGGCCGGTGCAGGCGCATTGAGGCGCGGCAGGCCAACGGAGGGGGTATCAGACATTGGACGTCTCCGGGTTGCGTTGCCGTGCCGGGGTGGCAGGCAGCAGGCGGTGCAGGATCATCCCGCCGAGCATCGACGCCACAAAGAGCGCAGCGGGAACCGGGGCGAGGGCGAGGTCGGCGATGGCTGGGCCGGGGCAGAGTCCCGCAATCCCCCAGCCGATGCCGAACAGCACCGCCCCACCAATCAGCGACGGATCGACGTCGCGGCGGGTGGGCAGCGCGAACCGAATATCGGCAATCGGTGCGGCCATGCGCTTCTGCACGGCCCAGGCGAGCGCCATCGGGATCAGCGCGCCGCCCATGACGAACGCCAGCGTCGGATCCCACGCGCCGAACAGGTCCAGAAAGCCGCGCACGCGCTGCGGATCGGCCATGCCCGACACGGCCAGCCCCGCACCGAACAACGCTCCGGCGACCAGGGCAAACAGGCTGCGGCGCATCATTGGACGAACCCCAGTGCGTTCATTGCGGCAACTGTCGCGATCCCTGCGGCCATGAAGCTGGCGGTGGCGATCAGCGAACGCGGCGAAAGGCGGGACATGCCGCACACGCCGTGGCCGCTGGTGCAGCCGCTACCCAGCCGCGTGCCGAAGCCGACGAGCAGGCCGCCGAGCACGATCGTTGCGAGGCTGGTCGGAAAGCGGGTTTCAACCGGGCCAAGCGCGGCCGCGATCACCGCCGCGCCCAGCGGCAGGCCGGCCACGAACGCCGCCGCGACCGCCCATGGCGCGCCTTCGCCGGACAGGCCAGTGGCACGCGCCGCAAGGCCACTCACACCGGCGATCCGACCCAGGCCGAGCAGCATGATTGCCGCCGCCGTGCCGATCATCAGGCCGCCGATCAGCCCCTGAACGGGCATGGCGTTGGCGAGCATAGCCTCCATCACAGCACGTCCAGCGGGATCTTGAGGTAGCGCGTGCCGTTCGATTCCGGCTCCGGCAGGTGGCCGCCGCGGATATTCACCTGGATCGACGGCAGGATCAGCTTGGGCATGGCCAGGGTGGCATCGCGGGCATCGCGCATCGCCACGAAATCATCCTCGCTCACGCCTTCATGGACATGGACATTGCCGGTGCGCTGCGCCCCGACCGTCGTTTCCCAGGCATAGCTGTCGCGCCCGACTGCCTTATAGTCATGGCAGAGGAACAACCGGGTCTGTTCGGGCAGCGCCATCAGGCGGCGGATCGAACGGAACAGCTGGCGCGAGTCACCGCCGGGGAAATCGGCGCGCGCCGTGCCGTAATCCGGCATGAACAGCGTGTCGCCGGTAAAGACGGCGTCGCCGATGACGTAGGCGAGGTCGGCCGGGGTGTGGCCAGGCACGTGCAGCGCCATCGCTTGCAGCTCGCCGATCTGGAAGGTGTCACCATCCTCGAACAGGCGATCGAATTCTGACCCGTCGCGGGCGAAATCAGTGCCCTCATTGAAGATTTTGCCGAAGACATTCTGGACGTGAATGATCTCGCGACCGATGGCGAGGGCGCCGCCCAACTTCTCCTTGAGATAGGGCGCGGCCGACAGGTGATCGGCATGGGCGTGCGTTTCCAGCAGCCAGGTCACGGTCAGACCCTCGCCCTGCACATAGGCGATGATCGCATCCGCCGAGGCGAAGCTGGTCCGTCCGGCCGCCGGATCGAAATCGAGGACGCTGTCGACGATCGCCGCTTCGCGCGTCGCCGGATCATGCACGACGTAGCTGACAGTATTGGTGGGCTCGTCAAAGAAGCTTTTGACGACCGGCGTGCGGCCGGTGCCGCCACGGGCGTTGCCGATCAGTGCGGCGGCTTGGTCGAGATGGGGATCGCTCATGGGATGCTCCGACTCAGAATTTAACAATTACAATATGTATGTAATCGTGTATCTGTGTTGCGTCAACTCATTCGGAATGCCAACGAGCCACCATGACTGAATCGACTCTTTCTCCCGCCGGCGCGCCTCCGCGCCCCCTCCGCATCGGCGACGCGGCGCCGGAGTTTCGGGCGCGCTCGACGCTCGGCGAGGTCCGGCTGTCCGACTATCGCGGAAAATGGCTGGTCTTTTTCTCGCACCCGGCTGACTTCACGCCGGTCTGCACCAGCGAGTTCGTCAGCATCGCCAAGGCCGCCCAAGCCTTTGCCGCGCTGGACTGCGGACTGCTCGGCCTGTCGGTCGACAGCCTCTATGCCCATCTCGCCTGGGTTCGTGCGATCCGCCAGAAGTTCGGCGTCACCATCCCGTTTCCGATCGTCGAGGATCCGTCGATGGCGATCGGGCGTGGCTATGGGATGATCGAACCGCATTCGGACGATTCATCGGCGGTGCGCGCAACCTATTTCATCGATCCCGACGGGGTGATCCGGGCGATGACCTGGTATCCCCTGAATGTCGGGCGCTCAGTGGACGAGATGCTGCGCATGGTCGCCGCGCTCCAGCGTACTGCGGATGACAAGGTGCTGGCACCCGAAGGCTGGCGCCCCGGCCAGGATCTGCTGGCAACGCCCCCGCAGGAACAGCACGCGGTGCTGGCGGGCGACGATGAGCATTGGTTTTACCAGACGGTGGCGGATTCGAAATGACGCTTTATGCCTCGCGCGCGGCAGCCGATCTCGCTGCCGAACGCCTCAAAATTTATGCCCAGCCACAGCGGCTGATGATCCTGTCCCGCCTGATCGATGGCGAACACACGGTGAGCGAGATCGACGAGGCCACTGGCATCGGCCAGCCGGCACTCAGCCAGCAGCTGGCAGAACTTCGGCGCGCGGACATCGTCCAGACGCGTCGCGCGTCGAAGCAGGTTTATTATCGGCTGGCGGACGACAACGTCCTGGTCTGCGTCAAGGGCATCGAGGCGATGTTCAGCGGCAATGCCGATGCTGCTGCGGCGCTAAGCCAGGCGATACGCGGCGCAGGCGACGACCGACCTTCCCGGCGACCCACGGGGGCCGCGGCTTTTGCGCGTGTTGGATAGAAACGCGCGAATAGACCCCGATCTCCGTTGGGTTCGCTCTCAGATTCTGCAGTGCGGCGCGCTTCAGGCCCGTTCGTGCGAGGAATCGCTAAAACTGTCCGATGGCATGCCACTAGAGCCGCGGAAAAATGTGGGTGCGGCTTTCACTCGATCGTCTGAAATGGCGCAATTGCGCCATTTTCTACTTGACGATGGTGACCCCTGCGGCAGCGACCAGATGTCTCTAAGTATCTGAGATTAAATGACCAATTATGAACATATCGAGTTAGTACCAACACATATACCATCAGGTTTAGAGCCGCAGCGTTGGCAGCACCGTGAGTCGCAGTCGGGTTTGATCGACGATATAGCGGCTAATCAGAACCTGGCTCGCTAACGAGCCGCTGGCAACAGCAACGAGCGCCAGCGTTTCTGCGACAGTCCTCAAGCCTATACGCTCGGCCTGGGCACCGATTTCGGCAAGGCGCTGGCTGCCGGAGCGGCTGATCGCGCGACAGCCGGTGTCGGCGATCCCCGTCAATTCGGCTGCCGCCTTGTCCACAACCGAGATGCCTGCCGACTTGGCATAAGGAACGGGTGCGCTGCGGTTGCGCCTCGAATATGTTTGGAGGAAATCCGAGAAGCTGCGCTTCCGGATACTGGGTTCCTGGAAATCGAGCGAGCGCACACCATCCTCGTCGAAGAGCGCCATCGGGCGGAGTTCGAACGCCGCGCCGGCGACGGACGCTATGGCAATAACGGCACCGCTGAAGCCCGGGCGGAAAACGGCAGAGGCCAGGTGATCGAGATGCGCGGGGCGATCCGGGTTGTTGCCTAGCGACACGGCAAGCCATTGTCCGTCGCGATCCTCGAGAGCCCAGTGCAGTTGCTGGGTAAGATCGTCGAACCAAGGCCTCCCAGTGCGCTTCGGCCAAAGGACTACCGGCTCCTGCGCGGCAGCAGGTGCCGCCAGTCTCCCGACCAGCCGGGTTCTCAGGCGTTCGGCGAGCATATCCCAGCAATCGAATGCGCAAGCCCAGTCGCGGGACAGCGTGGTGCCGCCCGATATTTTCGGCGAGCTTGCCGCGCTTGTCGAGAGACGGCCCCCAAGCGATCCAGCGACGCTATCGAGCCGGAATTCGGCTTGCGACAGGCCGACGAGCGTCTGCCCGCCCCAGATCGCTTCCGAGGCGAAGGCATGTCTGGGATCGAAAAACGGATCCTGGCCCGCACCGCGCGCCAATGATGCGGTGAACCAGCGGTCGCGTGCAGGATCGTAGAAATAGGCGACCGCGCCCCGCGCGCCGCCCTCCGCACGCCAGGTTTCGCCACCAGCGCCGTAGAGGTGGAGGGGCCCGACCTCGTCATAGGCCTGACGAACTGCTCCGATGAGCCCGGCGCGGCGATCGGGATCACTGACGGCCGACAGCGCGCGAACGAGGGCATTCGCGGCGGCAATGGCGCCGAGGCACGCGTCGGGATCGAAGCGAAAATCTCTCGTCCGGCGCGCGCGCAGCATACGCGAAATGCCCCGCAACATCGCGCTCAAGCGCGGCAACGAATCCGCTCGCGACGATACAGACAGGGTGAACAGCCGCTCTTCCAGCGCCAGTGGAGCAAGAGCAAGGCCATTGCGGCACGCATCGGCCAGCGCATCCCGCACTTCGGCCAGGAAGGCTTCGTCGATGCTTGCCGGTGCTTTTTCGGCTTCGGCGGAGAGTTCGCTTACCGCCACGCCTGCCGCCTGGCGCACCAGGATCAGCGCAGCGGCGTGAAGTGCCTTGCGCCGCGCAGATGACGCTTTGGACACCATCCCCTCGATGCCGAGTCCGCGAAGATACCGGATCTCTACGTCTTCCCCGTGAAGCGTGATGACCAATGTCGCCCCCGCATCGGAGACTTCGCCGCCATTCGCTGCGATCTCCTGCGCGGCCCGCCATGCCGCGCGACCGGCGAAGCGGATCATCACGTCTTCCGGCAGCGCCGCAATTTCGGCGCTCAGGTTCGGCACGGCATCCTCTGCCGGCACCTCTTTCTTCTGCTGCTGGAGCAGGAGGACCGCAGCGATCCGGTGACGGCAAGTGCCGGGAGCCGGGCAGGTGCAACTCGCTTTCGCGGGACCACGCGCATCGATGCGAACCGTTTCTCCGTCCGCCGAGACGATGGCGGTCTCGCCTTCCCAGCCGCTGATCGATGCCTTTCCTTCTTCGACATCGCGCGCAGCCCGGCGAACAATGCCTTTGTTGGCGAGTGCGGCGAGCGCGGGTTCGTCGAACGCCATCAGGATCGCTGCGAGGGTCATTCGATAATGCCCGCTATCCATTCGGCGAAACGGTCCGGTGTCAGCGCGGCGATCTTCATGCCGGCATTGGCGAGAAGCTGTGCCGTCGCGCGGTCGTAATCGGGCGCGGCCTGATCATCGAGCGCGGCGAGCCCGATCAGGGTCACGCGCGCCGACGCCATCCGCCGCACCGCCGCGACCATCGGCGTAACGGGGCCGCCCTCGCAGAAATCGCTCAGCAGCACGAAGATGGTCCGGCTCGGTTGCTTGATCTGCTGTTCGCAATATTGGACGGCGCGGCCGATATCGGTGCCGCCACCGAGCTGGACCGACATCAGCACCGAAACCGGATCGGCGACTTCGCTGGTCAGGTCCACCACTGACGTATCGAACACGACGAGCCGCACCTCGACCGACGGCAAAGCGGAAAGGATCGCGGCCATCACGGCGGCATAGATCACCGAACCCAGCATCGACCCCGATTGGTCGACGCACAGGATGATCGTCCAGGGAAGCTGGCGGCGCGAGCGCCCGGTGAAGCGGAGCCGATCGGCGATGATCCGTTTGCGATCGGGGTCATAGTTTTTGAGATTGTCGCGGATCGTCGCGCGCCAGTCGAAATCCTGGAGCCGCTTGGTCTGGCTTCGGCGGAAGCGATTGCGGCGGCCGGAAAAGGCGCGGTCGATCGATGGCTTGAGCCGCCGGATCGTGTCCTCGACCACCTTGCGCGCGACTTCGCGGATCTTGTCCTGCACCGCCGGGCTTGCCCGTCCCTTGAAGGCGACCAGCGCCTTCAGCAGATCGCGATTAGGTTCGAGCGAATCCAGCGTCTTGGGATCGCTCAGAAGTTCGGTCAGGCCGAGCCGGTCGACCGCGTGGCTCTGGAGCATTTCGAGCACCGAGCGCGGGAACAGCTCGCGCACCTCGCCGATCCAGTCGAGGGCGGAGAGGCGACTGGGGTCAAGGCTGCCGAACGCAGGTTTGTCTTGTCTCAGACCGCGCTGGGCAAGTTCGCGAGCGTAGAGATAGTCGAGCGCACGATCCATCCGCCGTTCGGACCCATCCAGCGCGGGACCGTCCAGTGCGGGATCGGCATAACGCCCCAGCACCATCCGCCAGCGCTTGAGCTGGGGCGCATCGCCGCTCACAGCAAGCCATCCGCTTCGAGCATTTCGCGGACGCGCGCATCGGCGCGAAGGTTCGCAGCCATTTCGGCTTCAGGCAGATCGTGGCGGACGATCAGTGCCGCCGCATTCCCGCCATGCCGCCCCGCAACGGCGTGCGCCAGCCGGTCGATCTCGCGCGGATCGAGCGCGGCGAACGCCATGCGCAGGTGCGGCAGCAATTCGACAAAGCCGCCATCGTCGAGTGCGGTCAGGACCTGATCCGCTGTCTCGATGAGTTCGGGTACACGCCACAGCAATTCGCGCGAGATTGCGATCACGCCGCGTAACCAGGAAATCCGGCGCGCCATCTCGGGATAAGCGCCCCGCAACTCGCCCGAGAGCCGCGCAGCGAACTCCGCGTCGTCTATCCTGCCCGCAAGCAACGCCAGTGCCGCGACCGCGCCCGCCAGCGCCGGATCGAGTTCGGTGTCGAGCAACGCGGCTATCGCCTCGTCGAACAGGACCGGATCGAGCGCGCGCAAGGACTCGTCGGCAAGCCCGGTCGCTTCGCGCAGCACCACCAGCGCATCGAGGGTCGCCGCGATACGATCCTCTCCCGCGTTGGCGAGATCGGGCAGAAGGTAGAGCGCACGCCGCCACGTCGTGCCGACCAGGCTCTCGATCTCCGCGCTATTGTCGAACCCCAACGCAGCGCGGCCGCGCCATAATCCAATCAGGTCGCGCAGTGCCGCGGCGACTGAAGCGAGGTTGGCGTCTCGCACGATATCGGCTTCGATCACGGGCAACACGCGCTCTGCATATGCGGCTATGCCGGCCTGGCAGGCGGCAGCGAAAAGATCGATGGCGGCGCTGGCGTTGCCGCCCATTCCCTGCGCTTCGAGCGCGGCGAGGCGGCGGTTGAGTTCGGCGGCAAGCGCTTCTTCGATCGTGTCACCGTCCGCCGCACGTTCGATCAGCCGGGCCTCGAACAGTGGCGACCACATGACCGACCAATGCTCGATCAACCGGTCGAGATCGACGCCCGAGCGAAAATCGGGGCCACCGGTGCGCTGCGCGAACCCTGTTTCGAGGAACACCGTAGCATGTAGAAAGCGGCTCGCATCACGATGGCGCGGTTTGCGGTAGATATCGAGTTCGCGATTGCGCCGTTCGCCATCATCGACGCGAAAGCCAAGCGCGCGTGCGCGCTGCCGGACCGCTTCGACCAGCGGCGGTGAACCCGCAGAAGCCGGGACGTCGCCGATTGCCGAGCCGGTGAGGAAGGCCACCAGTTCGGCCATCACCGGACTGGCGTCGCCGCCTTCCTCGCCCTTCAGGAAGGTCGAGCGGCATGCGTCGATCAGGTCATCGCGCAATGGCCCCGGGCGTCCACGAAGCTGCGCCAGCCGATGCGCGTTCTCCAGCGTCGCGACCAATATCGGCACCGCCGTCGAGACGCCGAGCAGCGCGGTGCGCAGATGGGCGGCGAAATCGGTGATCAACCGGTGCGCGAGCTTCTCGAAAGGGGCAGCGTCTCCTGCCGCCACGGTCTGCCACAGGCCTTCGTAATAGGCCGGAAGCGGAAGGCCCGCCCCATAGCCGGTCAACGCGTTGAGCTGCCGATAGCCATAGCGGATCAGATAGGGCGGCCGCTCCGCCTTTCCGCGTGGAGGAGCCGCGACGTTTTCCAGTCTCGGTAGTGCGTCGGCCAGTGCCGGCGCGTGAAAGCCGCCAACCACGGCGAGTATCGGCCCTTTGATCTCGCGCCGCGCCTGGGCGAGATGCGCGACCATCCGCGCCTCGCGGACGACTGTGCCGTCCGCTTCCATCGTACTCGTGGCAGTGCTTTCGCGCATATGGCTGCAATAACGCCCGACATCGTCGAAGAACCGGCGCCAGTCCGCCTCTCCGATCCTCGCCTCGAACAACTGGTCCCAGACCTCGTTGCCATCTCGGCAACCCAGGCGGTCGGCCAGCGCCCGCACATAATCGCTACTGTCGAACGCCCACTCGTCGAGCGCGAGCGGCTGTTCGGGATCGAGTGGATTCGAATCGCCCTCACGCATTGCTTTGTTGGTCGCCGGCAGGTCGATGAAGCGGACCGGCACGCCGCGTGCTGCGCCTTCCTGGAGCGCGACATATTCAGGGCTATGCGCACAGAATGGGAAATAGCTCGCGCCCCGATCAGGCCCTTCGAGGATCGACACGATCGCGACCGGGGGCCGCGTCTCCGCATGCGTGAGCAATGGAATCAGCAGGTCATAATCGTCGGGCCCCTCGATCAAGATGGTGGCTGGGCCGATCTCGGCGATCATGGCCCGCAGATGCCAAGCACAAGACGGGCTATGGTGCCGGATCGGCGCGATGTGGATATCGCGCTCTGGGTCCGAGAGCAGGATCGCCGCATCCTCAGGCATGGCAGGCTCAGGTCAGGCGCAGCGCGCGCGCCGCCTGATAGAAGTCCCGCCACGGCCCGTTTCGCGCCGAACGCTCCTTCACGACGTGATCGAGATAAGCCTTGAAGCGCTTGCCGTCCTCGGGCTCGTCCTTGATGATCACGCCCTGGATCTGCCGTGCCAGATGCGCGCCGGTGAGCTTGCCATTGTCGAGGAACGCCGCGTCCAGCGCTGCGGCGTGAAGTACATTCACTGCTTCCGCGGTAGACATCACGGCTTCGGGCCGGGTGAGGCTCGCACCCTCTTTGGTACGACCGGTGCGTAAATCCTGGAAAGTCTGGACCAGGATATCGGCGACATCGGCACTCACGTCGGCCTTCACGCCAGCTGGGCCGAGCCGCTCGCCCAATTGCTTGAGCACCAGTTCGAGCTCGTGCGCCGGGTCGGCAATCGGATGGACGGTCTCGAAGTTGAGCCGCCGTTTGAGCGCGCTCGACATTTCGTGCACGCCGCGATCACGCAAATTGGCGGTGCCGATGACGTTGAATCCGGGAACGGCGCGCACCGCCTGCTCGGCGCCAAGCTCGGGAACCGCCAGTGCCTTTTCGGACAGGATCGAGATCAGCGCGTCCTGAACCTCTGGCGGGCATCGCGTAATCTCTTCGAACCGCACGATCTTGCCCATTCGCATCGCCGTCAGCACGGGCGAGGGGACGAGCGCCTTCTCGCTTGGCCCCTCGGCCAGCAACAGTGCGTAGTTCCATCCGTAGCGCAGATGATCCTCCGTGGTGCCGGCCGACCCTTGCACGACAAGCGCGGAATCGTTGCTAATCGCCGCCGCCAGCAATTCCGACAGCATCGATTTTGCGGTGCCGGGTTCCCCGACCAGCATCAGCCCCTGATTGCTCATTAGGCTGACGATCGCGCGATCTACCAGCGGATCGTCGCCATAGAATTTGCGGACGATGCCTAGCTTGGGATCGCCCAGAATGAACCGCCGCACCGCCCGGGCCGACAGGACCCAACCCCGAGGGCGCGGCGAATCGTCGGCTTGCGCTAGCTTCGCCAGTTCGTCGGCGTAGCGTTCTTCCGCTGGCGCGCGCAGTGCGGTTTCGGTCACCATCCCGCCTTCTTCTCCCATGCCGGATCAAAACCGGTTCCGGCCGCCGCGATACGATGCAATGCCTTCCAGCTTTCGGTGACCAGCACCGGCGGAACCTCCTTCAGCGGTACGCCATTTCCGTGCCATCCTCCGCGACGGAGCCTCACGAAACGCAATTGCTGGAGCGCGGCGGGGATATTCTCCTCGGGCAATGGACTTCCGGTAAACTCGATCTGCGCGACGATCTTTGCGGATTCATACCGGCGCTCATAGGTCATGAAGACCCCGCCATCCTCGGCAGCGCCGCGGACAAACCCCGCCTTGTTGGCGGTTCCGCGCAGCTTGAAGGTCTCGATCATCCAGCCCAGGCGATCGTCGATCGAGGTCTTGTTGCCGTCACCCTCGGCGAGCTTGGGCAGGCCCTCTTCGAATTGTGCGAACGGAGAGGTGACTTCATAGTCGGAGAGATGCGCGCGCCACGCCGCCGCCTCGCTCGCGGTGACTAGGCTCGAATGCGCGAGTTGCACCTGCGCCATGGCGTCGATCGCGATTTCGCTATCGTTCACGTCGCTCAGCGTGCCGTCATCGAGAGGGCGAAACAACGCGCATGACTTTCCGTCGTCATCGATCCCGACCCAGACCAGCCGGCGCACCAATCGCCCGACGATCGGGTGACGCAGCAAATACCGCTCCCAATCGTCGACCGACCAGCGCCGCTCAAGGCACATCGCTTCATAGAGCCGTTCTGTCTGTGCGATGACGGCCTGTTTGAGCTCTTTCCGCGCAGTCGCGACCTGCTTCTTCGCCTCGGCGATCAGCGGCTTTTCGTCTTCGTTGCGCGGACTGGGGAGCGCCTTGGCGGGTTGCCCGGAGGGATTGAGAAGCACCAGTGCATCCTGCGCATCGAGCACCAGCTGGAACGTTCGACCTTCGCCGCAATCGAGCTCGCATACGCCCCGCTCGTCGAGCCCGGCCGTCGGGATCGTGCGATCGGCCAGTTCCTCCGGCGTCCAGCCCCGCCGTTCGGCAATGCGTTCGATCAGCGCCGCGGCATGCTCCTGCACCGTCCGCGCCTTGAAGCGGTTCGCGGTGGAAAGCACGACCTGGATTGCCGCTGGCGCCGAACTTGCGGCCAGAACTTCGAGCAATGCCTTGTCCTGCGAGATGCGGGCGCCATGATCCTTCAGGAAGCTCCGCACCGCCGCAGCCGCATCCGCACCCTCGGCCTGCGTAGCCAGCGCGAGCACGCCCTTGCTATCGTTCGCGCTGCCGAAATACTCGCCCATTTTGGTGCGCTTCAGCATCGCGAACAGCTTGTCACGGTCCGTCACATAATATTCCGCATAGCGCGGGTTTTGTCGCGCTGCCTGTTGGTTCTGGCTCAGCACCGACGCTACATTGGCGGCCGCATAGGCATTGCCCTCATCCTCAGTGGGCCGCCGCGTATCGTGCTCGATCCAGCTTCGCAGCACGAACAAGCTAAATCGGCGCGCATCCTCTTTCACCAACCGGTCCAGCCAGAGTTCGAGCAAGGCATTGCTCCCCGGCTGTTTCAGCTTGTGTGCCAGCACCACCCACCATCGAACGATCTTTGGATCGACCGCCTTGCCATCCTGCCAGTGCAGACGCGGCAACAGATCGAACGGAAACCATTCGAGGCCCTTGGTCGAAGCCTTTGCGAGCCCGGCCTCGGCATCTTTCAACAATCCCTTCGGGTCGAAGCAGTCGGAAACGTCGTCACCCAGTTTTTGCAGCGCGGTGATGATCGCGGCGCGCGCGATCTCGCTCTTCTCCTTTTTCAGCGCCTTGCGCAGCGCCGGGATGCCGGCAGTCGTGCCCCGCGCAGCCAGCCAATCGGCGGCGCCGGCACGAACCTCCTGCTTGCCGTCGCCGAGCAGGTCGATGATCGCGACATCAATATTCGGCGCGCCGCTCAGCAGGTTGCGCGCCTGCAACCGCAACGTCTTCTGCGTTCCCGTGGCGATCGTCATCAGCGGGATCATGTAACGGTGCGGCACCTTGGGCAGTGTCTCGAGCAGGTCGAGCGCGTTCGACGCCTGCAATCCCGGCTGATGCTTCTGGGGCGCAAGGCCAAGAGCTTCGTCGATCCCGTCAAAGGCCTCTGCCACCTGAGGCCACAGCAAATCCCGGTCGACATTCGCGAGGGAGGCCTGCCACGCGACCTGCAGATATTCGACCGCAGGAGGCTTGCCACCCATCTCGACCCAGAGATCGGCGGCAATCTGGAAGTCCGTACTGGTCTTGATCCGTCGTTGCAGTTCCTGCGCGGCAGCGTGCCCAAAGCCGCTGCCGAGCATCGGGAGAAACGTGCAGCCGGCGTCGTGCCGCAGGCTCGCGATCAAATGCCGGATTGTCACCGATGGGTGCGCAAAGAATGCATCGATCCCGCTCCGATCCCACTTCACGAACTGGTGGGTCCACAACAGGCCGCTCACTCCGCTGCGCGGATGATTGCTCGTCACCTTGCCGGACTTCTCGATCCAGCCGCGAAAATCCGCCACATCACGATCGCTGACCACGACGCGATGACGGCTCCAGTGGTTGGGTTCATGACGATGTGCTTCGCGCAACGCGAGCGTTGCGGCGTTGTAACTGCGAATAGCCGACTGCAGGTGGACAAATGCGTCGTCCGTGATGCGCCCAAGCTCCGGTAGCGGCGCGCGTGGGGGGAGCGAAACGGTCGACCCATCAAGCGCGACATAGCCGCGCTCCCATGGCCCGACTGCCGGCTTCGGACCTTCGCCGAGTGCCACCTTGCCCAATGCGCGGCTGAGTGCGTCCTTCGGGCGCTTCTCCGCTTCCCCCTCATTCCAGCGCTTGAGCAGGGCGGCGGAGTCAGTGCCTAACGCACCGAGGGCCAAAACTATGAGTTCGACGCGGATGCCGGGATTCGACTTCGAATATCTATCGTCCAGCGCCGCCGCCAGTGCGTCGCGCGGCGCCGCCGTGAGCGCCTTCATCGCCGCGGCTCGCACGGTCTTGGCGACTGAAGTTCCGTATTCGACCAGGAGATCGAGATAGCGTTCAGCCAGATCGAAACGGCCGATCGCATGCGCCAGTTCGACCCGGCCCTGCGCATCGAGCTTCGATTGATGCTCGGTTACCAACGCGACCTGCGATCCAAGCCAATCGGCGACGCCATCGAACATATCGGTGCTGTGCGTGGTCCCATAGGATACGCCCGGCCCCGGATGGAAAAGCACATCCAGCACGGCGGAGGCATCAGCGCCTCCCGCCGCGGCCAGAGAAGCAAGGCGGTCCACTGAGCAGAGCGCCTTGGTGCGATTGTTGCCAGCATCTCTCGATATCGCGTGTCGGAACCAGTCAGGCGCGTTCTTGGTGCCGAACGTTCCCCAGTGGCCGCTCTGCGGCAGTGGGTCGAGCGCAGCGATAGCCTGACCAAAGCGTACGAGGACATCGAGTTCCATACCGCCGTCAGCCAGCATGTGCAGTACGGGTGAGGGACCCCCGCCATATCTGCCGGGCCTGTTCTTCCAGGCCGATACAGCTGCAGGGGTTCCGAGCGTGGACAGGACCGATCCACCATCGCCAATTCCAACGAACGTCACGGTTTTGCGCATCAGGCCCGGACTTGCCCGATCAAGCACCGCAAAGTGCTTCTCCAGCCGGGCATCACTGAATCCGGCCAATGGCCCAGCGCCAAAAATCACACTGAACAAGCGCCGCATCGACGATCCCCCTTGATCTCGACTGTAATCGACAGCCGGAACCAAGGGCTAGCACTATTCCGCACTCAGACGCCCGGCCAAGCGACATCTCCGATTTGGCCTTCCCGTTAACGGCTAGCGATGCGCATCGTCCCAGCCGAGCGGGGGAGATGAGCAATTGGCCTACGAAGAGCTGAATGTCGGCGGCTGGCTGGGCCGATCAACACCCTCGCTCCTGAAACTTGCAGCGTGTGCGATCTTCCGTTTGGATACGGAGCGTTCAAGTTCTCTGAACCACGCAGCGAATTGGAACGGATAGGCGACCTTGGTTCAATCAACCCGGGACACCGATCTCGAAATACGCGCCCATCTGCATGCTGGCTGCTTCGGCTTCCATATCTGGAATCAGGCCCAGACAGACTTCCCGGAACGAGTTATATTCTGCGTCTCCGCGTTCGCAAATCTAGCTTATGCTTAGTTGGCTCTCGTCAGTGTCTGCGCAGTAAAATACAAGGGAGACGTATCACTTCCGCTTCGGATAAACTGTGAGCGCTGGAACGGCTTTGAGCCGCATGACCACGCAAGATTTTTGTTTATCCGTTACTCTATCCGGGAAGCGCAAGCCCATATAGCTGAACCACGGCGGTCGCGGGATATGGTGGTAGACAAACATACTCGGAGGCGCGTTACAGGCGTCCGACGCTGATTTTATGTTATCTTTAGTCTCATCTGGAACCCAGTAACTGCCAGTTAGGGGAAGGCCCCAGTCTACCGAATAACCTTTCGGCCCTATTATCATGTGTTTCGATGCTACGATGTCGGGCTCGGTGGATGCAGCGCAGGCCGAAAGCGTGGCGAGAGTCGATGCAATCACCGCGCCGGAGAAACTCAGTTTGAACATTGAATAACCCCTACGTCGTGAGCCGCCGGAGCAACTTCTGTGGAGACTGCTCGGAATAGCGAACGTCTGCAAATCGGTCGGCATGAGAAAGTCGGCTTTGGGGGGAATTGGGGCCGTAGCGGCCTGATCGGTCTCGGGATCGCGAGTGGCCACCGGGAAGGACTCAAATTGGGTGGGAAGCGGATGTTTGCCGCAAAGCCGGATGAGCCTAAACGGGCCAATGGCATCGACACAGCAGACTTTCGTCAATCGCGAGGGCGGCCCGATTCTTGTGTCGGTGGAGGCTTGGCCAGAGTGCTTTGATGTTGAAACGGGCGACAAGCTGACGCTCATTTGGGATGCGCCAACGATTGGCGATGCTATGCAGGTCGACTTCATCAACTAACGCAAGCTTGTCGTCTGGCCGAATGGTGAGATTGACGACATCCGATACCTGTTCAACGACGAGCCGGGCGCGGATCGAAGCTGGACCTTCAAACACCGCTGACAGTTATCATGCAGCATTTGTGGCGCGTCCGCTGCTGGCATCGCGCCGTTAGTGCGGGAAAGTCAGGTGATGGGTGGCTAGCTGCCGCTCGCAAAGACCCAGACAGTTGCGGTATTTTTGGTTGGTTGAAGAACCACGTGGGTGTTCATCTCAGGCCAAGTGCCAGATACGCCTTCTCCGTTGACTGGGTAGCGATCAAGACACCAGCCATCTGTACTCGCTTTTACAATCTGCGCCGCTGCGCCAGCACTAAGCTTTTCACCGGCGAGTTCCTCTGCAAAAAACGCGAGGTTCACGGCTTCCGCAGCACCTTTACTGACTGGGTGGCCGAGTGCACGAACGTGCCCAAGGAGGTCGCTGACAAGGCCTTGGCGCACCGAATTCCTAATGCCGTCGAAGCTGCATATCGCCGGACCGATTTTTTGGATCGCCGCCGTGTGCTGATGAACGAATGGGCCGAGTTTCTGTTGGGCTGAGGTCACAGGAAACTTATGGCGCGATTACTGGCAGCCGATTGGGATCCTTGGCCGGCTAGGAGAGACAGCCCCGGTCTAGGATCGGTCTGACCCATTAGCCCAGCAGTGTTGAAAGCCGAGCGATCAAGGCGAAATTGCAGCCGTCCGACGCCGGTGCACCAGTCCGTACAGGACCGGCAGCACCAGCAAGGTGAGGATGGTCGAGGAGATTATTCCCCCGATCACCACTGTGGCCAGCGGGCGCTGAACCTCCGAGCCTGCGCCGACATTCAGCGCCATCGGCACGAATCCCAACGACGCGACCAGTGCGGTCATGAGCACCGGCCTCAAGCGCGTCAGCGCGCCCTCCCGTATCGCCGCTTCCAGCCCGATGCCGCGTTCCCGCAAATCCTTGATGAACGACAACATCACAACACCGTTCAGCACGGCCACGCCGGACAGCGCGATGAAGCCGACACCCGCAGAGATCGATAGGGGGATATCGCGTAGTGCCAGTGCGGCAATGCCCCCGGTCAACGCCAGCGGCACACCGGAGAACACCACAGCAGAGTCCCGCGCTGATCCGAACAACGTGAACAACAGGCCGAAGATCAGCAGCAATGCGAGTGGGACCACGATCTGCAAACGGGTGGTGGCGGACTGAAGCTGCTCGAACGTGCCGCCATATTCGACATAATAGCCTTCGGGCATCTCGACTTCCGCCGCGATCTTCTCGCGTGCTTCAGCGATGAAGCCGCCCAGATCACGACCCCGGACATTGACGGTCACGACGGCACGGCGCTTGCCGTTCTCCCGACTGATCTGATTGGGCCCGGTGGCGAGTTCGATCGAGGCAACCTCACCCAGCGGGACGTAAGCGGGTCCAGGCCCTTCGGTCTTCACCGGGATCGGCAGGCTGTTTAGCCCATCGAGATTGGTGCGGGTTGCCTCGGGCAGGCGCACCACCACATCGAACCGGCGATCCCCCTCAAACACTTGGCCCGCCATCTTGCCGCCGATCGCAGCGGATACCGTGTCCTGCACGTCGGCGACGTTGATGCCATAGCGCGCCAGAAGCTCGCGTCGTGGCGTGACCGACAGGACCGGGAGACCCGTGACCTGCTCGATTTTCACATCTTCCGCGCCGTTGATGGTCCCGACCACCTGTTCGATCGCACCCCCGGTTTCCAGCAACTGGTCAAGATCGTCACCGAACAGCTTGATCGCAACATCGGATCGGACGCCTGCGATCAGTTCGTTCATCCGCATCTGCACCGGCTGGGTAAACTCGTAATTGTTGCCCGGCACCTTTTGCACGATGGCGTTCAACTCGGCGACCAACTGGTCGCGCGGTTTGCGGGGGTCCGGCCACAGCGCACGATCTTTCAGCATGATGAAGGTGTCGGTGACCGATGGCGGCATCGGGTCACTGGCGATGTCTGCCGTCCCGATCTTGCCGAATACCCGCTCGACCTCGGGTGCTTTCTTGATTTCCGCCTCCAGCGCGGATTGCATGGCGATGGCCTGGCTAAGGCTGGTACCCGGAATCCGCAGCGCGTGGAGCGCGATATCGCCCTCGTCGAGGTTGGGGATGAACTCCGACCCCAGCCGCGTCGCCAGAAGGCCGCTGGCCGCGACCAGCATCAGCGCAATCGCGATGGTCAGCTTGCTGCGCGCCATCACCTAATCGAGCATCGGCGCATAGCGCGCCTTGGCACCACGCATCACGCGGTTCTCCTTCTCGGCGACCTTGCCGGTCACGAACATCGCGATGGCGGCGGGCACGAAGGTGAGCGACAGGATCAGCGCCGCCGTGAGCGCCAGCACGACGGTGATCGCCATCGGGTGGAACGTCTTGCCCTCGATCCCCTGCAACGCGAAGATCGGCAGATAGACGACCGTGATGATGACGATGCCGAAGATGCTGGGGCGGATCACCTCGGCGCTGGCCGACGCCACCATGCCGAAGCGCTCCTCCCGGTCGAGCAGGCGCCCCAACCGGTGCTGCGCTTCGCCCAATCGCCGCAGACAATTTTCGACAATGATGACCGCGCCATCGACGATCAGGCCAAAATCGAGTGCGCCAAGGCTCATCAGATTGCCCGACACGCCACCCTGCACCATCCCGGTAAGCGTCATCAGCATCGAGATCGGGATCACCGCCGCCGTGATCAGTGCTGCGCGGATGTTTCCGAGCAACAGGAACAGGACGACGATGACGAGCAGCGCGCCTTCAATCAGGTTCGTTTCGACCGTCTTGATCGTTCGATCGACCAGCGCGGTGCGATCATACATCGGATGTGCGATCACGCCGGCAGGCAATGCCTTCGACGCCTCCTCCAATCGTTCGGCGACCGCCTTTGCCACAATCGCCGGGTTTTGCCCGGTCAGCATGAAGATGGTGCCGAGCACGATCTCCTTGCCGTTCTCGGTCGCGGCACCGTTGCGAAGCTCGCTGCCGATCACGACTTCGGCCACATCGGCGATCCGGATCGGCACGCCGCCACGCGTGGTGACGATGATCTGCGACAGATCTGCCTCGTTCGCGGCCTGACCCGGCACCCGGATCAGCACCTGTTCGCCCGCGCGCTCGACATAGCCCGCGCCGACATTGGCGTTGTTACGCTCCAGCGCCACGACGACATCGCTCAGCGACAGGCGCAGTGCGGCGAGGCGTTCGGGGTTGGGGGTGACGTGGAACTGACGCGTATAGCCGCCGATCGTGTTGACCTCGGCAACGCCCGGCACGGTACGAAGCTGTGGACGGATGACCCAGTCGCTAAGCGTGCGCAGATCGGTTGGCGTGAATTCGGTGCCATCGGCCTTGCGCGCGCCCGGCTTCGGCTCGATCGCGAACATGAAGATTTCACCGAGGCCGGTGGCGATCGGTCCCATTTGCGGGTCGATGCCGGGTGGCAGTTGCGATTTTGCCGCCTGAATTCGTTCGTTGACGAGTTGCCGGGCAAAATAGATGTCGGTGCCGTCCTCGAACACGACGGTCACCTGGCTCAGGCCATAGCGCGAGATCGAGCGGGTATAATCCAGCCCCGGCAGCCCGGCGATGGCGGTCTCCACCGAATAGGTGATGCGCTGTTCGGATTCGAGCGGTGAGAACCCCTCTGCTTCGGTGTTGATCTGGACCTGCACATTGGTGATGTCCGGCACCGCATCGATCGGTAGCCTGGTCGCGCTCCACACGCCGAGTGCGGACAGTGCCAGCACGATCGCCAGCACGAACCAACGCTGACGGAACGAAAAGCTGATGATGCGGGCGAGCAGCCCGCCCTGATCAATGGTCATGGCTCGCCCCCGACTTCTCGACATCGGCACGCACAAGGAACGCGCCCTTGGCGACATAGGGGACGCCGGGCGCGATGCCCGATTTCACCTCGGTCCATTCGGGCGTCCGTCGCCCGAGTTCGAGCATCCGCACCTCGTAATCCTCGCCGTAATTGGCGAAGACGACGGTGAAGTCGCGGAATCGCTGGAGCGCCTCGGTGCGCACCGCCATCGGCACCTCGACCGCGTTAACGGTCACCTTGCCGCGCAACGCCATGCCCGCGCGCCACTGGCCGGTCGGGTTGGGCAGCGTCGCGCGCATCAGCGCGGTTCCGGCCTGAACATTCCCCTCTGGCAGGTAATCACCCAGCTTCGCGCTGGCTACGGGCGCGCCCTCCAGTGTTTCGATCAACACGGTCTGGCCCGGACGCACCGATTCCAGATCACGCGGAAAGATGTTGAACACCACCGTCGTTTGCGCGGGATCGGTGATGACGAACATCGGGCTGTCGTAAGCCACGTCGCCGACATTGGTGTTGCGTTCGGCGATGATGCCGCTGACCGGCGCGGTTACCGAATAGACTTGCAGGCTTTCGTTGGATTCAACGCGGGCTATTACTTCGCCAGCACGCACCCGGTCACCGACTTTCTTGGTCACCGCCATGACCTTGCCAGGGAAGCGTGCGCGGACCTCGGATCGCGCCGTCGTGGCAAGCTGGACCGTGCCGACAAGCTCACGGACCTCGCCGATCATCTGCGGACCGACCCGTTCGATGGTGATGCCGCCGCGCTTTGCCGCCGCCGCGGTGATGCGCGTGCGGCCCTCGGGGCTGGCATAGGCCCAGCGATGACGCTTGCCGTTTTCGGACGCGATCACCTCGACATCGAAGCTGTGCGGTTCGCCGACCACGCCTTGCCCGGCGAGATAATCAACTTCGGGTTTGAACGCGAAGCGATCGATCTGTCCGCCGAGACGCTTGAGCGTGATGGCGAGGTTTACCGTTTTCGGATCGACCGGCTTGCCGTCCCGCATCGGATAGACGCGATATTGCGGTTCCTGCCCATCCTCGAAGATCGTCACCTCGACCGAAAAATCGCCATCAGTCAGCAGCCGGCCGCCGTGCGGTCCCTTTACGGTCTCCTCGCCCTCGCCATGTTCTTCGCCTTCGGCATGTTCATCGGCATTTGGCTCTCCGCCGCAGGCGGCAAGCGGCAGGGCAAGTATCAGGGCGAGCGTAACGGCGCGGCCCGGCAGGATGTGACGGATCATTGCGGCAACTCCGCTGAAGGGGTGGTGGTGAACCTGCCGGTGAGGCGGTCCAGTTGCGCCTGTGCGCCACGCGTAGCGGCGAGAGGGTCAAGCCAGCGCCTGGCCCATCTCTTCGAGATATAGTCGTTCGAGATCGGACGCGGTGATGTCCGCTGCGTCAATCATCCGACGCAGCCTGCCTTCGCGCATCAACCCGATCCGGTTGCCAACCTCGCGCGCGCGGAACAGGTCGTGGGTCACCATCAGCACCGCCGCGCCGGCGTCACGCTGGCGGACGATGAGTTCGTGGAATTCCGCCGACGCTTGAGGGTCGAGGCCCGAGGTCGGTTCATCCAGCAGCAGCGCGCGCGCCTGTTTGGCGATGGCGAGCGCGAGACCGACCTTTTGCCGCATGCCCTTTGAATAGCCCGATGCACGTCGCTCCATAGCCGCGTCCGGCAGCCCGGCCTGGGCGAGGCACTGCCGGAGGAACGTCGCGGACCGCTCGTCGATTCCGGACAGCGCCGCGAAATAGGCGAGATTCTCGACGCCCGTTAGCTCGCCGAACAGCGCGATTTGTTCGGGGACGTAGAGCAGCTTGCGCTTGGTGCCGACGGGATCGGCGCGGACATCGACGCCATCGACGCGCGCTTCGCCTGCGCTCGGTTCGAGAAAGCCGAGAAACAGGTTGATCGTCGTCGTCTTGCCCGCGCCGTTCGCGCCGAGCAGGCAGACGATCTCGCCCGGTTCGACGCGCAGGTCGAGGGTATCGAGCGCACGGTGCGTTCCGAAATCCTTGGTGAGGCCGACGGCTTCGAGCATGGCGGAAGTCCTTAGAGCAATTGGGCGGCGCCGCGCCGCAGGCGAAGGGCGGCCAGCGCCAGCAACAGCGAAGCAAAACCGAGCAGGATCAGGATGTCGCGGGTCAGCGGCCCCGTAGATCCCGGCTCGACAAAGGCGAAGCGCGGCATCGGGCGGTCGTAATCGGCCAGCGTCATCAGCCGTTCCTCATCCATCCAGCCAAAGGCGAGGCGGCGCACGTCGCCAGCAAAGGCGCGCGCCTGGTCCTGAAACGCGAGCGCGCGATCCGAACCGGTCCCTGCAATCCGGTCGAGCGCGCCCTGCGCGATCACGGCGGGGGACAGCAGCGATAGCGACCCTTCAAGCGCGCGGTGTCGCGCCCAGCCATCGGCATAGACGCGATGGATCGGGCCGAGCCGGGCGTCGCGCTGCTGGATTTCGTTGCGGTTGTGCCAGAGCGAGGCAGGGTAGGCGCGCCCTGAGTCCGCCGTGGCAGCATCGCGGTTTGCGGCGCGCACCTCCAGCCCGGCAGTGCGGATGGCGTTGGTATAGGCCATCGCCGATGGCGGTGGCGCGGCGAGGTCGGCGAGCGCGGCACAAGCTGCCGGGATCAGGACGACGATAGCGAGCCAGGCGGTCCCGCCCGCCAGCGCGGCCGTGGTCGATGCGCGGACCAGCAGGTTGATGACGATGCTGAGCGCGATCCAGAACCCGCCATAGGCGAGGATAATCAGCGCGGTCAGCGCGAGGCCGCCGATGTCGTTAGCCCCGGTGGCAACCAGCCAGCCGATCGCAATGACGATCGCCGCGACAAGCAGACCACCGCCGCGCACCGCTGCGCGCGTCAGGATAAGGCGAGCTGGCCGTACGGGCTGGGCGAGCTGAAACCGCGCACTGCCATTCTCGACGTCGCGTGACCAGAAGTCATAGGTTGCGGCGATCAGCAGGAGGGGCAGCAACACGACAATGACGAAGGCCAGGTCGAACCGCCCGGCCGCCAGCACTGCCGGGCTTTCGAGGCCGGTCGCGTGCGCGTCGAAGATCGCCCATGGATCGACAAAGGGAGCGATGTTCGCCGCCGCCGGATAGCCCTCGGCCTGCCCGGTCGACAGCGCGGCGAGTGGGGCGTTGGGCAGGCCCGCGCGGAACGGCAGCGCGGTCGCGTAGATCAGGCCGAAATTGGGCTTCTCACCCTTGGCAATCGTCTCGACGAACGCGGTCCGCCGGTCAGCCATTATCGTGTCGGCTTCGGCAACCGCGGTAGTGACAGCTGCCTGCCGTGCCGTCGCCCACTGCCCGCCGGTCAGCGAGGCATAGCCGGCCGCGACTGCGAACAGGATGAGCATCACGCGCATCACCGGATCTCGCCACGCGCGCAGGGCCTCCAGCCGGGTCACTTCGGAACGGGCCGTCATGCGCTTGCCTTCCCAAGACGTCGTGTCGCGGCAAGGGCAAGCAACAGGGCGAGCGCTGTCCAACCGGCGAGGATCGCGAGATCGATCCAGTGCCGCGAGAGCGCCTCGCGCAGCGGTGTGGGTGTTGCGACGAATTTGGCGTCGCGCGTGATCGCGGCGACATCGGCCATATACGGCCCTTCGCCACCCTTGGGCCGGTGGATGATCGCGCGGTTCAACCGCTGTACCAGATCGTAGCGGAACGCGTCGGCCTGTTCGAGGAAGCGGCGGTGCGCGTGCTGATCGCTCTGCGCCATCGCGGCCGACCACGGGCGGATCGCCTGAACGGGGGAGACGAGCGCCAGCGCGCGCTGGATCGCTGCCTGCCGGTCATAGCCGTCATAGAGCGCGGCGAAATGGCGGCGATAGATGGCGGTCGACAGCGCCTCGCCATGGAAGAAGGCAACGCCATTGAAGTCGATCGGCAGGTCGTCAATCTTCGTCACGCCATAGCGCCGCATCGTATCCTGACGCAGGCGCTCGAGCCGGGCGTCGCGCGGATCATGGCCGCTTGGCCCCTCCATCACCTCTTTGGTCACCGCCGCCTCGAACGCCGGGCCCGACAGCGTCGGCGCGGCGGCTTCGACGATCGTCGGGGCAAGGCGGGGCACGAACAAAGTGGCCATCGCCCAGAAGGCGAGCAGGATTACGAGCGAGGTGCGCGACGAGGCAAAGGCTGCCGACGCTGCCAGGGTCAGTCCGGAAAAGGCGAACAGGTACAGCGCATAGCCTGCGGTCATCCAGACCAGCGGCTGGAGGTCCGCTGCGGTCCCGCCCGCCAGCCACAGCGAAATCGCGCTCGCCACGAATGCGACGGCGAGTAGCAGCAGAACGATCAGGCCAAGGCCGGCAAGCCGCCCCGCCATCAGCGTCATGGGCGACGCGCCCGCCGCCAGTTCCTGTCGCAACAGCCCGCGCGCCTGCTCACCCGAAAAGGCGGCGAAGCCCGACAGGATGATGAGCAAGGGCGCCAGCACCTGCAACAGCGTCGCCGGGCTCAATCCGCCGAAGCGATCGAGCGCGGTGCCGCCGTCGATTCCCCGGTTGCGCGCGGGGTTGTTCGAATGCGCCTCCAGCTTCAGCGAGGTGCCGAGCTGGGGGAGCAGGCCCGGATCAACCACCGCGAGCGGCGACACCGGCTTGAACAGGTAACGCCCGAAGTGCGCGGCGCCATGCGGGTTAGCTGGACCTTGCATCGCCCAGACGCGTGCTTCGTCGGCTTGTGCGGCCGCACGCTCGCTTTCCCGTGCTTGATGCAGCGCCGCCCCGGCAAGCGCTGCAGTGCAGAGCACCAGCAGCAGCGCCAGCGCGAGAATGCCGAGCCGTCGGTCGCGTACCAGCAGTCGCCATTGCTGGCGCGCGATGACCGGGGCGAGCGCGCGCGTCACCTCAGTAGCTCGCGCGCAGCGTCAGCAGGAAGTTACGCGGCTCGCCGTAGAAGTTATACGTGTTGATCGATCCGACACGCTGATAATAAGTCTTGTCGAGCAGGTTGTTGACGCTGACGAAGGCGCAAAGGTTCTCGTTGAAGCGCCAGCCGAGCTGGGCCCCCGCCACCGCAAACGCACCTTGCTCGCGCACGCCGGCAACGCCACCAGCCACGACCCCGCTCTGCCCGTTCACGCTGACAGAGGCGAACGCGCCGCCGAGTGCGGCCGGCTCGTAGCGGGCATAGACCTTATACTGGTGCCGCGGCGTGTTAAGATCGAATGCAGCGCCAGCCTGGCCGGCATTGCCCACCTCGTACTCGGTCTTCACATTGGTATAACTGGCGACGAGGTCGAGGCCCGGAACCGGGGTGCCGGTCACTTCGAACTCGAACCCTTCGATCTTCACCACGCCCGCTTGCAAGGAGAAGCCGGGATTGGCCAGGTCGGTGATCGCGCGATTTTTGTCCTTGCTGCGGAAGATCGCGGCGCTGGCGTTGAGCTTGCCGTCGAGGAAACGGCCTTTCACACCGGCTTCATATTGCTCGCCGATGCGCGGATCGAGCGGCACGTCGCGGCCGTCGATCTTCTGAAGCTGGGTCTGCGGATTGAAGATGTCCGAATAGCTGCCGTACAGCGTGATGTTGTCGGTCACGTGCAGCACGGCGCCGACGCTCGGGATGAACTTCCCGCGCACCTTCGAATTCGGGTTGATGGTCTATGGCGTGACCGGAGACGGCGCGATGCCGCGCGTCGCATTGGAATAATCGCTCAGGCGACCGCCGGCGACGATCGTGAGCCCCTTGACCGGGCGGAGGCGCAGCTGGGCGTGGAAACCGCTTTGCCGCAAGTCGGTCTCGCTGCCGCTGGTGAAGGTGCCCGACGGCAACGGGATCGCATCGGCGTTGTAAATCGAATAGCGGCCGACCGATGTCTGGGTGCGGCTCAGGAACGACGTGGTCCGCTTATCGAAGCTGTAGCCGACCGCCAGTTCATGCTCCTGGCCGAGCAGGGAGAAAGGGCCGCTTGCATAGGCATCTACCGCGGTCTTGCGATTGACGCCACGACTGCGGCGATTGACATAGTCCGCCGTGAAATCGACCGGATCAACCCCGGTGCCCGGCCGGATGAATGCGTCTTCCCACGCGCGCGGAATGTCGCGATGCAGCGCGCGCACCACCAGCGACCAGTCGCCGACCTGCTGTTTGATCTCGCCCGCATACTCCGTCGTGGTCTCGGTGAACTGGTTCCAGCTTGGAAAATGCTGGAAGTCCTGGGGCAGATTCAGGAACTGGTCGGTTAGCGGGGGGCGCGTGGATGTCGCGCCGACCACGCGCAGGCCATAAGCCGGCTGGCCATTCATCGGCGTGTCGGCCTTGGTATCTTGATAGCTGATCGACCCACCAAGCGTTGTCGAGGGGGTCAGGTCGAAGTCCGCCGCGACATAGGAGGTCAGCTTGCGGGTGTGCGACTTGGCCTGGAAGAAGTCGCGATCGTGCAGCGCGGCCACCGCGCGCACGCGCAGCCGCCCTTCGGCGTCGACCGGTCCGCCAATGTCGAACTCGCCGCGATAATTGCTCCACGATCCTGCCGAGAGCGCGCCCGAAACCGAGAAGCGATCCTGTCCGCGCTTGCGGATCAGGTTGATGGTCCCGCCGGGCGAGCCCGAACCCCGGAACAGTCCGGTCGGGCCGCGCTGGACCTCGACCCGCTCATAAATCACCAGATCGAATTCGGGCACGCCCGAGGAGAAGGTCGAGGGGATGCCGCCATAGGCATAGTCGAGCACGAACCCGCGCGCGCGGTAATCGGGGTTGGTGCCGTCGAATGGCATCACGGTGACGCCCGCGACGGTCTGCATCGCTTCGCCGACGGTGAAGAGGTTGCGATCTTCGATCTGCGCGCGCGTGACCACGCTGACCGATTGCGGGATTTCGAGGAGGGGGGCGGGGGTCTTGCCGGCGACGGCGGCCTGCTGTGGCGCATAGCCGTTATCCTCGGCAATGCCGGTGATAACGATCTCGCGCTGCTGGCGATCATCGGCCTGATCGTCCGCCTGAGCGGGCACGGCAAGCAACGGCAAACCAAGCGCGACGCCCACGCGTAGTGATTTCGAAATCATCAAATCCCCCGAACCGAGTCATGTAATGGTATAACGTGCCGCTAGCGTGTCTACCGGTGGCCGACAAGCGGATTCTTGTTGCTATACTTGGACTTGGGCGACGGAACTTGAGAGCCCGCTTCAGGCTGTGGGCTTCAACGAATTTCAAACGCACGGATGCTCAGCGTCGGGCATCTCGATCCAATCCGAAGAATATTGGATTGCACATCCATTCGGATACAGCGGATTCGCGCCAGCCAACGCAGCGCGTGCTGATTTGCACGTTTTTCGGGAACGTGCCGTTCTCCATCTTCCGATACATGGTCGAGCGGCTCAGTCCGGTACGCCCGAGGACGCTGTTGATCCGAAGGATGGGATCGGGGGGGGGGACGGGTTGCATCGGGATATCCTTGTATTGCTTGCGTCTGACTGGTGCCCCCGGAGCTAAGTTGGGCGGAAATCCTCGCCTCTGGACAGACCCTCTCTGGTGTCGGGAGGGTGCTTTGCGGTGTCAGCGTGCAAATACGAGCTCTGGCGTAGGTTGGTCGTCGGAGGGGCAAAGTGTCAGGGCGTCTCACGCGTGGCGTGACCGCGCTCTACGCCGCTTGCGCGACGCCGAGTCGCCTTCGCGTCTCGGCCCATACGGGTAACGGTCGCGTGACGCGGGCCGGGCGCTGCCCGGTAGCGGAACGCGATAGCTGATGGGCATGCGCTGGCGGACTCCCTCCGGGCATCGTTCTGAAATTCCAGTAACACTCAAAGCGTCTCAACCTATTGATTCAGAATAGCGTATTTGAAATTCGTCGGGCCAGTCGGTCCCACAGTTTCTCGCAAAATCTGAGTCAAAACGTGGGACGTGATGTGGGACTTCAGGACGAGGTTTCGGATGGCGTTGACCGCTCTCAGAGTCAGGAATTCCGGGCCGGGCAGGCATGCGGATGTTCATGGACTTCATCTATTCGTCCGCGAAAGCGGAACGCGGTCTTGGGTGCTCAGAATCCAGCATGAGGGCGAGCGGCGCGACTTTGGATTGGGTGCCGCGCACGACGTGTCCTTGGCAGAAGCGTGTTTGCTTGCTGCCGATTTGCGAAGGGCGGTCCGAGCTGGTGTCGATCTGAGCGCGAGGAAGGGAAGGGCGCGTAAGTCGGTCCCGACCTTCGAGAAGGTGACGCGGGACTGCTACGAGGCGATGAAGGGCGGCTGGAAGGACCAGCGGCATGCGTCCTGGATATCCAGCTTCGAGCGCCATGTGTTCCCGCACATTGGCAGCAGGGCAGTGACAGCTGTCGATAGCGCGGCGGTTCTGACCGTGCTGGAGCCGATCTGGCTTAAGATCCCGGACACAGCCAAACGTGTGTTGCAGCGTATCGGCACGGTTCTTGACTTCGCTCACATCAAGGGGCTGGTGCCGGAGGAGGTCTCGTTGCGATCGGTGACGCGAGGCCTGCCGCGCCAGAACCACCGGGTGACACACCGAGCCGCGATGCCGCACGAAGATGCGTCCGCGTTCATGAAGGCACTTACGGCGCTTCCTTCGACCTTGGGGCGCGACGCTCTCCGGCTCACCATTCTGACCGCCGTGCGCTCGAATGAGACGCGGAAAGCGACCTGGGGTGAGTTCGATTTGGACAAGGCGGTCTGGTCGATCCCTGCCGCCCGGATGAAGATGAAAGAGGCGCACGTTGTGCCGCTCGCTCCCGGCGCCGTGAAGCTGCTGCGATCAATCCAGCAGCGCCACGTTGAGCTTCACGGGACGGTCAGTCCGGACGAGCTACTGTTTAGTGTCTCACGCGGCAAGCCGATCAGTGACATGACGATGCTCAAGGTCTTGCGCGACATGAGCATCGCCGACGCGACGGTGCACGGCTTCCGCAGCACCTTCACCGACTGGGTAGCGGAGTGCACGAACGTGCCCAAGGAAGTTGCCGACAAGGCCTTGGCGCACCGCATCCCCAACGCGGTCGAAGCTGCATATCGCCGGACCGACTTCTTCGATCGCCGTCGCGTGCTGATGAACGAGTGGGCTGAGTTCTTGTTGGGCTGAAGTCGCCAAGATTTGGGCTGGGTCTTAAGCCATTCGATCCGCGATCGAGTGAAGGCGGCAATGACCATGCTGATTCGCAGCGTTCTTTTAGCGTTCCGCCATCGGCGGACTCGCCGGTTAGGTAACCTAGCCTGGGCCCCCTGCCGCCGAATGGAGCGAGGGATGTTCCCAAGAAAGTTCACGTGGCGTGTATCTGGCCAAGCGAAACCGGACGACGCAACCTG
This sequence comes from uncultured Alphaproteobacteria bacterium, assembly GCA_942493255.1. Classification (GTDB taxonomy): domain Bacteria; phylum Pseudomonadota; class Alphaproteobacteria; order Sphingomonadales; family Sphingomonadaceae; genus Sphingomonas. The sequence goes on from OW818683.1 coordinate 1,834,246, forward strand.
CCCATCGGCCCCATCGTCTGCCGTTAGTCTCCGCCCAGCAGTCCGGAGCGCGCCGCCCGCTGTGTCTGGGCAAGCCACGCGCGGGTCAGCGCGGTTACGTCCATTTCCTGGACCCGGCGGATCAGCGCCTCCTTCAGCCGCGCGTCCTGCGCTTGAAGGTCGGTTTCGCCCTCGTCCACATACAGCCGCGACGCCAATCCCGGATCGGTCTTTTCCCATTGCTGCTGAACCATCTTCAGCAGGTCAGCGCCGCAGGGTCGCCTTATCAATGCTCCCAGATGCAGCGATGGCTCGAGCGGAACACACTGATGATAAAGGCCGGCTGGCACGAACAGCATGTCGCCAGGCTGCATCACGAACTCATCCGTGACCGTCTCAGGAGCGGGCATTGTACGCTTCCGCCAAGGGGCCTCAATCGGAGTTCCCAGAATTTTCCAGTGCTTGCGCCCCGCGACCTGCACGATGATGAGATCCCGGTCATCATAATGAGGGGGCAGGCCGCACACCGTGCCAAGGGAGCCGATGGCATCGATGCTGACCACGGCGCCCAGGGCCTGCTCCAGCTTGACGGCTTCATCCCAGAAATAGCCCGATGAACTGTCGAGGCCATTGAAGATGGCGGTGATGCCCTGGCTCAGCCAAGGCCGCAGCGCGGTGCGGTCCAACCGCCCTTTCGGGTCGATCATGCCAAACCGGCGGAGGTCAATGGGCTTCCCATTCTTGAAAAAACGGAAAATATCGGGACGGGCATATTCCCGGTTCAGAAAATCCTCCAGCCATCCCCAGGATACAAGATCAGCACTTTCGGGAAAGACTGCCGGCATGTGGCGTAGTTGGCGACTGGAAAATTGCTCATTCCATTCGGATAACGGCAGGATCGAGAACATCTTTTCCGAGAAACTGATCATCATGATTGCCCATTTTGATTTTCATTAGCTTCTTTACTGCCCACGCTTCAATCTTAGGCAGGAACTCCCTCGGAATCACTGTGAATGACCCCACCCACCCATGCGGCCTCCGCATTGGACGGTCGGATCTTTTATGCCATGGCTCGATCCGATAACAGAGGGGTGAAGCCCGGTCGGTAGTCTGGGCGCCAGAGTTGGCTGAAGGTTCTTGAATGATGGCGACAATCGAAACCGTGCTGGTCCGGAGCGACCATTGTCTGTCCAGCGGAATCGACGATGAACTGGTGATGATCGATGTGGAGAGCGGTCAGTATTTCTCCCTCGATGCGATCGGCCACGATATCTGGAACCGGCTGGAACAGCCGGTACGGGTGGGTGATCTCTGCGTGGCTCTGGAACACGCCTATTCCGCCCCGCTGGACGTGATCACGTCGGATGTGCTGCGCCTTCTGAACGTTATGGCTGGCGAGGGGCTGGTGAAAGCCGTGGCGTGAGCGTTTGCTTCGTCCGTCGGCTGCGCAATCGGCCGTTCCGGTCGAAAAGCGGTGCTGGCGTTGTGCATTGCCCGGCTTCGCGCTGGCTGGGTACGATGCAAACCCATCCCCGGCCCTGACACGGGCGGCGGATGCTTGGCTGGCGACCGCCGGGTGACAGTCATCGGCGGGCTTCAAGCCTGAGCTTTCGCACCCAAGACCCGCCTATTCCCCACCAAGGACCCTTTTGATGCATCATTACCGGATCAGCGGCTGGACGCTGGCAACAGAGGTTCCGCTGCCGCATCTTTTTCCCTGCTCGGCGCCGGCGGGCGGGGCGGGGATCGACATCACCTTGCGTCTGGGATCGGTGCCGCAGCCACAGGCGCCGCTGCGGCTGGACCGGGACGGGATCCAGGTCGGCGCTGATGGCCGGACCGTGATCGACATCCCCGATTGCGTGCGTATCGGGCTGACGGGCGGACGCGACATCATTGTCGATCCGGCGCCGGGTGCGCCCTGGCCCGAGATCCAGACATGGCTGCTGGGGCCGGGCCTGGGGGTGATTTGCCATCAGCGGCGTGTACTCCCGCTTCATGCCTGTGCGATCCGGGTCGGAAATGGCGCGCTGGGCATCGTCGGCAACAGCGGGGCAGGCAAGTCCACCACGGCCACCGCCATGGTCCAGCGGGGGCACCGGCTGCTCGGAGATGATGTGCTGGTCGCCGATCCGGAAACGGGTGTGGCACAGCCCTGCTTCCCCATGGTCAAACTGTGGGACAGCAGTCGCAGCGCCCTCGACATTGGCCGGGAGGGGCAGCAGGCCGTGGGCCGCAAGGTCGGCAAATGGCACATGCCGATGCTTGGCGCCTTTGATTCAGAGTCCCGACCGCTATCCGCCATCGTGCATCTGCGGGCTGACCCGTCAGCCCAGCAGCCAGTCCTGACCCGCTGGCCGCGGGCCCATGCGGCGGCGGTGCTGGACGCCATGATCTACCGGGCTTATCTGGCCGACGCCCTGCATGGGCGTCGGCATGTCCTGTCGGCGGCAGTGCAGTTGGCGGCGCGCGTGCCCGTTTGGGAACTGGCCCGCACGACCGATTTTGCCGACTTGCCCGAGATGCTGGACATGCTGGAAGGGCTGGTGAGCGCCTGAGGGCGCCGAACACACGATCAGCCGTTGCCGCCTTCCACCATGCGGATGAAGCGCCCCACGGACAGCCCCCGCAGCAACACCAGACGATAGGCCATTTCGCCGTCCGGGCTTGCCAACCGCTCTGCCGGTAGCTGTTCGGTCGGGGTGGCCGGGTCGGGCAGATCGGCCACCAGTTGGTACAGCCGGTCGAGATCCAGAACACGCGACGCCACCGGAGACGATCGCAGCCGCGCCAGCTCGTCCGCTATCCCATCGCGGTTGGCCACGACCTTTTCATACCAGTCCGCCGCCTGTACGCCACGGGTCCGGCGGTTCAGCATGGTATCAGGCAGCAAACCCGCCATGGCATCGCGGAACAGCGAGGCGCGCCGGCCGCCCTGTATGAAAAAGCCCTCCGGGATCGTCAGACAGAAATCCAGCAGCCGGCGGTCGGCGGTCGGATCGCGGACATCGATGCCATGTTCGGCGAGGGTGGCATGGTGGTAAACGCCGGGGTCGGCGAGACGCATCGCGAACAGGCGCGCGGTCCGGCTGTCGCTGAATCTCGGAGTCAGGGCGCGGCTCTTCCGGGTGGCCGTGAGCCTGTCCATCTCCATTGCAGCCGCGAAGGCGGGGGACAGGGCCGTATAGTCGCAAACGCCAGGCTGGTGCCGGTGCCGGTGCCGCAGTAGACGGAGCAGAGGCGGCAGAAGGGGGCCAAGGGCCGCGGAGGCCGCCATGCGCCACCCGCCCCCGTCGCGCATCAGACCACGCGTCAGGGTGGCCAACTGCCACCAGCGGCCCTGCCGGAACAGCCGGGCAAGATGGTGCTGGCCGTCGAAACTGACCGACAGATTGCCCATGGCGCCAGTCAGCAGCACCGTGATGCCGCTGCGGGCCGCGGTCTCTTCGATGACCCGCGCCCAGCCGAGGTTGCAGATGTTGAGGAACGGTGTCTCCAGATAGGGTAATGTCCGTTCCAGGTCGCGCAGCGGGCCGTCCGGGCCCGCACGGATGATCTGATGGTCGATATTACTGAAGCGGCGGGCCACCTCGCCAGCGATCCCGGATTCATCAATCACGCGGGCAGGGGCGTAGGGGCCGGTGAAACCCTCGCGCGGGGCTCCCGTGAAGGCGGTCAGGCCTTTTGCCTGGGCCGACAGTTCGCGGGCGGCGAGGGCCGTGACGGAGGCGCTGTCATACCCCGCGCTAAGATGACTGCCGATACCCCCGCCGGGCCGCACCCGCAGACAGGCGCGGACTGACTGGGTATAAAGCCGGCCAAACTCCTCGACATGCTCCCGGTAGTCCCCGGATCGGACCGGCTCCTTGAACGCACCCGGCCAATACTGCACCAGCCGTCGCTGCTCCCCCTGAACCAGCAGGTAATGTCCAGGCGGAACCCGCGACAGGTCGCGGTAGAGGGTCCTTGTCCCTTCCTGTGGGAGCAGGGCCACATAGGCCCCCAGTTCGGCGGCATCGAGGGCGTTGGAAAATTCGCCGAGCGCAAACAGCCCTTTCGGCATGGACGCAAAGGCAAACAGCCCGGGCCGGTGGGCGAAGAACAGGGGCCTGCCGCCATAATGATCCCGGGCCAATAGCAGCCGCTGTTCCCGATCATCCCAAAGGGCAAAGGCGAAATCGCCGGTCAGCCGGCCCACGCAGTCCGGTCCCCATCGGCGATAGGCGGCGAGGATCAGGGCCGCATCGGAACAGCGCTCCCCCTCTCGGGATGCCCAGCCGAGGCCAAGTGCCAGTTCAGCAGCATTATCGATGCGGGCATCGGCCGCCACACAGATACGCCGATCACCATCCCACAGGGGCTGGCGGTCGATCATATCGGTATCGGTAATGTGGGATTGCCGACAGGTCAGAGCCAGACCGGCCGTGGCAATGTCACTGATGCCAGCACGAGCCGGGCCATAGGAGGCGAGGGCCGCCCCCATATGCTTGACGCGGTCAGCTACCTGGATTGCGCGATCATGCTGCCACAGGCCGGCAATGGCCGTCATTTACCCTGCCGCTCCGTGGTGCGGAGGGCATGAGGAACCGTCACCGAATCAGGACGTGGCGCCCTGGCCCCAGTTACCATCGGGGCTAGCAGGCCCGGAAAAGGCCACTTCCGTGCCGGTATTGACGTCAAGACGCTGCAATTCCGGGGCCTTCCATTCGGCCTTGGGCTGGTGATCCGGCTGGGTATTGGTGTTGTCCATGACGGCCCCGTTTGAAGTTCAGTGGTTGATGACTGCATGCCAAGGGCTGCGGCCGACTGAGCAGCCCTCTTGCAAGCTCGCCATGATCAGTCAAGTTCATATCGGCTGGCTATCGAAGGTTGGCCACATGGCTGTTGCTCTGCCTGATGGCAGATGCGGGCGGGCCAGCCGAACTAACCATCAGAGCTTACGGAGCTGGAAAGCGGGGCCTAAACTTGGACAATATCCGGTCACTGTCGGTCCCCCTTCCGCCCCTCGGTGAACAGAACCGCATCGTTGCCAAGGTCGATGAGTTGATGGCCTTGTGCGACCAACTTGAAGCGAGCATCACCACGGGCGAGCGGACCCGCTCCCGCCTGCTGGAGGCGCTCCTGCACAAAGCCCTGGAGTCGGTGCCTAATCAGGACACTTCCATATAGGTGTAGTGAATCGGGTTCAGTAGCCATGCGTTCACGGCAGATTCGCGCCATCCCGCGCATCGCTCGCTGATCGCGATTTGCTTGGGGAAGGTACCTTGGTTGATCTTCCGATATAGGGTCGAGCGGCTGAGGCCAGTCCGGTCGAGAACCGTGTTGATCCGGAGAATTCGGTCAATGGGCTCGGGCATGGCTGGCTCGCGGAGTTTAGGTCAGAGGATCAGGTGCATTTCTCCGAGAATTCGCAAGACCGAAGTCGTGTGATCGAACTCGCGGTTAGGAATACCGGCTCTGGCGTAGGCTGATCGTTGCCCGATTGCGTCCTTGGCGTCCCGCGCTATCGCGCGGCCGCGCTCTACGGCGCGTGCGCGCCGCCGAGTCGCTGCGCGTCTCTGCCCATGTGGGTTGCGATCGCTGACGCGCCGGCGGTGCCGGGAAATTGAACGCGGGTTTGGATGCGCGTGCGCTGGCGGACTTCTGCGAAGCCGCCAGGGTCCGCAGCGTCTTTGCGTTGCCGCGTGGCACACTCGATCCGGCCGGAGGGCGCGGCGGCGGCTGGCGCACAGCTGCGCACACGCCGTCGCGACGGCCGCCCGGATTCGAGAGTGCGTATTGGCGGGGCTCCGGTGGAGCCGTGCGCTGGCGCGCTGGGTCTGTTGACGCCGCGCGTTGCGCGACGGCGCTGTTTGCGGCCCCGGCAAAGGGGCTGGGCGGTCGCTGCCCTTAGTCCCGCCGCGGCGTGCCGCAACCCGGCTGCGCCGGGTCCTCCGCTTTGCTCCGGCCCGTTGGGTGCGGCCCGCCTCGATCGGCGGGACTGCGGTTCGCTCCTACCGCCCACCCCCTTTTCCGGGGCCGATGCGGTTTGAGGAAGGAGGCAAGACGATGCGGTGGAGGTTCTGGCAGCGGGCGTCCGGCGTTGACGCCGAGCTGGTCCGTCTGGAGCGTCGCGTGCGGCGCATGGATGCCACCACGCGGGCCGTGTTCCTGATGCATCGGCTGGACAGCCTTGGCTATGTCGAGATCGCCCAGCGTCTTCAGATCGGGGTGACCGAGGTCGAGCGGCGGATTGCGGCGGCGATGGTGGTGCTTGTTGAGGCAGCCGCCGACGACTGACATGGCGCGGACGTGATAGGCCTTGCCTTCGCGTCCGTGCATGCCACAGGTTTAGAGCCATGTTGTGGACGTCTCTCGACCACCTTCCAGCCTCCCGGCAGCGCGAGCTTGCCCATGTGACGCGCGTGCTGTGCGAGGAGTTCGAGGCCGCGCACGCGATCGGCACCAAGGACTGGAAGAAGGCCCGGCGCATCTTCAAGATCGTGCTCTACGGATCGTTCGCGCGCGGTGACTGGGTGGACGATCCCGTCGGCGGCTATCAATCCGACTATGACATCCTCGTCGTCGTCAATGACGAGCGGCTGACCGAGTTCGAATATTGGTCGGCAGCCGAGGACCGGTTGATGCGCGACACGACGATCACCAAGGCGCTCAGCGCGCCGGTCAATTTCATCGTCCATTCGCTGACCGATGTGAATGCCCAGCTTGAGAAGGGGCGGCCGTTTTTCGTCGATATCGTGAGCCAGGGCATTGCACTTTGTGAGGCCGAGGGGTTTCCGTTTGCGCAGCCGCGCGATCTGCCGCCCGAGGAAGCTTGGGCGGAGGCTAAGAAGCATTTCGACAAGTGGTTCGAGAGTGCCGGAGGGTTCGCCCGCAATGCGGGCTACGCGATCAACGATGGCGACCGGAATCTTGCTGCCTTCCTGCTGCATCAATCAGCGGAGCGCTTCTATCACTGCGCGCTGCTCGTGCTGACCCTCTACAGCCCCAAGTCTCACAAGCTGAATTTCCTGCGCTCGCACGCGGAGGAAATTGCGCCCGAACTGATCGCCGCTTGGCCGCGTGGCGACAGGTTCAGCCGCCGCTGTTTCGAGCTGCTGCGACAGGCCTATGTAAACGCGCGATACTCGCCCCACTACGAGATCAGCGATGAGGAATTGCGCTGGATCGCCGCGCGTGTGGCCGACCTTCAGGCCCTCGTCAAAGCCGTTTGCGAGCGCAGACTGGCCGCTGGCTAGGAACGACCATCCACTCAGAATGGCCCGCTGAATCCTTGCGACATGGGCAGAAAATTAAGAGCGCAAGATAAAAGCGCCGCCGTCGGCCGGGGCGCATATGGTTGTAGAAATGAGAGAAATTGCGCCGTCGCTCGGTGAAGGCTGCCGTCGCGTCAGCAAAATTTGATAGGGATTCCAACGTCTGAGGCGCTGGCAGGTCCGCCGAGAGCACGGCGGATTGCCCGAGGGTGTACGACGGCTAAGCGCCCTAATTCCAGACATCAGCCATGCGGTATAGCAATTCTGAAACCTGCCATTCGTCCTGCTGAGCGCGTAGCCTTTGGCGTGCGACGCATTCTCCCAACTGTCCTTTCCGGCGCAAGGCAGATGGCAGGTCTTTCAGGACCTTGGAGCGAGGCGTTCCACCCCCGACCGGAGGCATAGCCCGGTCAGGGATGGCCGTGTCACGCCTTCGCCCTAGTTTGCCACGCAGCTGCTATCGTCGGCGCAAAGCGCTTTCGCATCGACATTCACTGTGGACCCGGCGGTCGGCGGTGTTTGAATGCCCGATGGCAGCGGTACCGCGCGCAGCGTCTGCGGCTGGTTCGTTGCCGGATCGATCGAGATCGTCAGCCTGCCAGGCGTGAAGGTAAGCGTGTAGTTATCGCCGGCCGTCAAGCTGCCTTGCCCGATCGCATAATCGCCCGGCGTTTCGCCTTGAGCCCGGGCAAGCGCGCCAGTCAGCTGGTCCCCCGCGACGAGCGAGCCGAGCGTGATTGTGTAGGTCAACGCAGGATCCGGATCGCGGCTATATTTCTCCTTGTCGTCTGCGCTCAGGCTCAGCCCGCGCTTCGCGATGTCGGCCAGCACGCTTGCGGGGATGGTCAGCGTATAGTTGCCGCTATCGGTGCCAGTGAGGGTGGTTCCAGAAACGCTGACAGTCTTGCCGGTACCCGCATTCTTGTCCGTAAACGCAAACGCCGTACCGCTCGTACCGACGGTGTCGCCCGCCACAACGCCGTTGAGCGCGACCGATCCGGTGGCAGCAGTGGTCCCATCATAGGTCTTGCCATTGGCCGTGACCGTCGCGGTCAGCGCCTTTTGCAGGATGTCGGCGAGCACGCTGGCGGGCAGGTTGACGGTATAGTTGCCCGCATCCGCGCCCGACAGGCTGCCACCAACGGCAACGGCCTTGCCCGTACCTGCATTCTTGTCGGCAAAGGTGAAGGTAATCCTGCCGGTGCTGACCACATCGCCACTGACGACGCCGTCCAGCGCAACCGAACCGGTTCCGGCGGTCGTGCCGTCGTAGGTCTTGCCATTTGCCGACACCGTGGCGGTCAGCGACTTTTTGAGAATGTCGGCCAACACCGTGGTCGGCAGGCTGACCGTGTAGTTGCCGGCATCCGCGCCCGACAGCGTGCCGCCGACCGCGACCGCCTTGCCCGTGCCGGCGTTCTTGTCGGTAAAGGTGAAAGTGATCCCGCCGGTGCTGACGACATCGCCCGAAACGACGCCGTTGAGCGCGATGCTGCCAGTGGCCGCGGTGGTGCCGTCATAGGTCTTGCCGTTGGCCGTGACGGTTGCGGTCAGCGCCTTCTGCAGGATGTCGGCGAGCGCGGAGGCGGGGACGGTCAGCGTGTAGTTGCCGCTATCGGCTCCGTTCAGCGTTGTGCCGGTGACAGAAACAGCCTTGCTGGTCCCGGCGTTTTTGTCGGCGAAGGTGAAGACGGAGCCTGTGGTGCCCACTGCATCACCCGCGACCACGCCGTTGAGCGCGATACTTCCGCTGCCGACTGTCATGCCGTCATAGGTCTTGTTGTCGGCCGTGATTGTTCCGTTGATCGACTTTTTGAGGATATCGGCCAGCGCGGAGGCGGGGATGGTCAGCGTATAGTTGCCGCTGTCCGCGCCGCTCAGTGTGGTGCCGGTGACGGTGACCGTCTTGCCGGTGCCGGCGTTCTTGTCGGCAAAGGTGAAGACCGATCCGGTCGTCCCGACGCTGTCGCCTGCGACCACGCCGCTGAGAGTCACGGTCCCCGTTGCGGTGGTGGTGCCGTTATAGGTCTTGTTGTCGACGGCAAGCGAGCCGTTGATCGACTTTTTGAGGATATCGGCCAGTGCGGAGGCCGGGATGGTCAGCGTATAATTGCCGCTATCCGCGCCGTTCAGCGTAGTGCCGGTGACGTTGACGGCCTTACCGGTGCCTGCGTTCTTGTCGGCGAAGGTGAAGACCGATCCGGTCGTCCCGACGCTGTCACCCGCGACTACGCCATTGAGTGCGACACTGCCGGTAGCCGCGATGGTCCCGTCATAGGTCTTGCCGTTGACCGTGACCGTCGCCGTCAGCGCCTTTTGCAGGATATCCGCCAGAGCCGAGGCAGGGAGCGCCAGAGTGTAATTGCCGCTGTCAGTGCCGTTCAGGGTGGTGCCGGTGACGGTCACCGTCTTGTTCGCCCCCGCATTCTTGCCGGCGAAGGTGAAGACCGAGCCGGTGGTCCCGACTGCATCGCCTGCGATCACGCCGTTGAGCGCGATGCTGCCGGTGCCGGCGGTGGAGCCGTCATACGTCTTGCTGTCGGCGGTGATCGAGCCGGTGATCGCCTTTTTGAGGATGTCGGCCAGCGCGGAGGCAGGGATGGTCAGCGCGTAATTCCCCGCATCCGCGCCGGTCAATGTAGTGCCCGCGATGCTGACCGTCTTGCCGGTTCCGGCATTCTTGTCACTGAAGGTGAAGGTCGTGCCCGCTGTGCCGACGGTGTCGCCTGCCAGCACGCCGGTGAGGGTCACGGTGCCGGTTGTTCCCGTCGAGCCGTCATAGGTCTTGCCGTTGACCGTGACACCGGCGGTAAGTGCCTTTTTCAAGACATCGGCAAGTACAGTCGCCGGGATCGCGAGCGTGTAATTGCCGGCGTCCGTCCCGATCAGCGTGGTGCTCGCCACGTTCACGGTCCTGCCCGCTCCAGCATTCTTGTCGGCAAATGCAAAGGTCGTCCCGGCGGTGCCGACATTGTCGCCCGAAACGACGCCGTTGAGCGTTACGCTGCCGGTGGCGGCGTTCGTGCCATCATAAATCTTGTTATCGGCGGTAACGTTGGCCACGAGGGCCTTTTTGAGAATGTCGGCTAGCGCTGTTGTCGGAACCGTCAGGGTATAATTGCCTGCATCCGAGCCGGTTAGAGTGGTGCCCATCACCGTGACCGTCTTGCCGACTGCAGCATTCTTGTCGCTGAACGTGAAGGTGGTCCCGGTCGTCCCCACCGCATCGCCCGCTACCACGCCGTTCAACGTAACGGTGCCCGTGCCAGCTGTGTTGCCGTCATAGGTCTTGTTGTTGACCGTCAGGCTGCCGGTAATTGCCTTGGCGAGGATGTCCGCCAGGACAGTGGCCGGGACCGTCACGGTATAATTGCTCGCGTCCGCACCGGTCAGCGTGGTGCCCGCAACGTTGACCGCCTTGCCCGTCCCTGCATTCTTGTTGGTGAAGGTGAAGGTCGTGCCGCTGGTGCCCACGACATCGCCTGCAAGAATGCCGTTCAGCGTCACCGTCCCGGTCGTCGCCGTGGTGCCGTCATAGGTCTTACCACTGGCTGTGACCCCGGCGGTTAGATCCTTTGGCGTGATGGTGATCAGGCCCGATGGATTGAGCGCCAACGCGTAGCCCGTATCCGACTCCAGGCTGCCGAGGGCAATGGTCGTCGCATAGGGGCCACCTGCAACCGAGGCACGAGCAGCAAGCCCCGCGGATCCGACCAGTGGCGTGCCCGAATAGGCGGTAGCGGCTGTGTCGCCGAGAAAGGCGCCGACGACGCCCGCTTGATAGCCCGTCACCAGCACTGGTACATCCGTGCCGGTCAGCAATGTCCCATAGGTCTTCGACAGATTCTGCGTGCTGAACGTCAATGTCGGCGCCAGCGCAAAAACGTAGCGATTGCCGCTGACCGCCGACGGATCACGCGTCGCAAGCGTGCTGCCCCAGAGCGCGGTATTGCCGCTATTGAGCCCGCCATAGGTGTTGGCATTCGGGTTCGCCGTGTAGATCACCCAATGTCCCGACGCGTTCAGGACATTGGCCCCTGCCGTGTTGGTGAAACCGCCAGGAGTCGAGAGGATGATATCGCGCGCGTTGATCGACAGGCCGGGTCGCAGCGCGAATTGTCCGGGACCCGCCAGCTTGAGCGTGACCGTCTCGCCAGCCTCAATCGTGGATGCCGAACCGTCGAAATTTCCGGCGACGATGCTGCCGGTTAGGTCGGCGGATATATTGTTGTCGGCCGAGATGTTGCCCTTGGTGGACAGAAATCCGCCGGTCGCCACGATGTCGCGTCCTGCATGGACGACGCCGTAGGTGTCGAGATCGCCGCCCAGGAATACGCTGTTGTTGCTGGGGATGTTCAGGACGATGTCGCGGGCGACCGTAGCATTGTAGATATAGCCCGGGCCGTTTACGATGAGATCGTTGCCGATCGTCGCGTTACGCAATGTGACGTCCCCGACGGACCAAAGGCGCGCATCGATGCCTGTCTTGAGACGGAACACGCTGACTGAATTCTGGCCATTGAGAATCGCCGACCCGGTAGTTGCTTCCCAGGTTCCGCCGAACATGCCCATCGCCGTGACCCTGATATCGCGGCCTGCAGTCAGGTTCTGCGCACCAAAAGAACCGCCCAACGTTGAGGTCATCGTGATGTTGACGTCGCGATCGGCGACCAGAGGTGCCTGGGCGTTGATGTATCGCAACGTGTTCGAGAAAATGTCTCGCGCGGCGTGGATCAAGCTTCCTTCGTGGAAGTTGATCCGGTTGGCGATGTTGATGTCGCCCGTTGTAGTCCGGAGACTGCCATAGACTTCGGTCGCGTCGGCGTTCAAATGGATATTGGCTGCCTGCACCGTCGACCGGATCGTGGTCCGCTCGATCTCGAAGTTGGCGCCGGCCAGGGTGATGTCGTTGGTCGCCGTGATCGGTTGAAGGACCACAACACTGTTGGCGCTGGCCCAGATGTCCTTTGCGCTCGTCATCAACGGCGTGCTGTTGCCGAAACTCCCAAAAGCGATTGAGCCCCGCTTTCCGATCGGAGCATTGGCGGCTTCGGACGATGCCGACGCCATCGCGACACCGGGAGCGTTCTGACCGACCGTCAGGACAACACCGCGATCGGTTGCCGTCGCGCCTGTCGCAGACAGCGTTCCCTGGACGGTGATGCCGACGTCGCCTTGGCCCGCGACCAGCGCCGCAGCCATCGTCACGTTGCGGCCCGTGATGGTGCCCGTACCGTAGATGAGGTCCGAACTGGGCGCGACAGCCCCCGCGGTGATCGTAATAGAAAGCGGGCTGCCCGGTGCATTGTGAATGGAAACATCGCGGGCGGCGACCAGCGCGATGTCGCCGCCATTGGCGGTCAACGTCGTAGCGCCCTGCGCCGCCATTCGGACGACTTGGCCGATAAAGACCAGGTCGCCCATCTGTCCGCCGGTGGTGCCAGCGTTGCCCGTCGTCGTGAAGCTGGCCGACCCCAGCGAAACCGTCTGGTCGCCATTTGTAGCGAGGAATCGGAGCGAGCTCGCCCCGTTGAGAAACGAATTGTCGTCAGTAAGGTTTGCGGTGCTGGCGAAGAACGCTCCGGTATTCACACTGGCATTGTCGCCGAACAAAATGCCCGACTGGTTGATGACATAGACCGCGACATTGGGATCGGAGCGCAAATTCCCGTAGATACCGGACGCACTCCCGCTCAAATCCCGGTTCAAAACCGCGATATTATCCGTCCGCCCGCTGACCCCACTGGTCGCACGCGCATCCTTGAAATCGACCGTATTACCCGTCGCGATGTCGAAGCCCGTGCCGCTCCAGTTCAGGATCGTGCGGTTGTCCTTCAGGTCGACCCGCAGCGTCTGCGCGCCCGGCGTGCCGGTGGTGGTGAAGGTGGGGTTGGTCGAACCCGGCGCGCCACCGCTGAGGCCGCTGGTCACTGCGGTGACGTTGCCTGTGTCGGGCAGGTTCTGCGCGCGGGCGGGTGCCGCAGCGACGATCAGGCCGGCGGCGAGGATGGTGGTGGCGGACAGTGCGGTGCGCAGGCGGATGGACTTGGTCATGGCGGGTCCTCTCAAATTCAACGGCGCGGAGCGAATTGGGCGGTCAGCGAAAGCAGCAGCCGGTCGGACGCGCGGCGCGCTCCCGGCACGTTCAGCTCGGGATCGTCGGGCCGGGCATAGACGGCCTCAAGCGACATCAGGCCCGGCAGCGTCGCGCGCATGCCGCCGCCCCAGGATTGCAGCTGACGATCGCGCTCGGTGGTGAACACGTCCTCGTTCCAGATCCGGACAGCGTCGTAGAAGCCGAACGCCTGGATGCCGAAGCGGGACTGGATCGGCAACTGCATGCGCGGCTCGACGCGGACGCCAATCGCCTTGTCGCCCGCGGTGACGCCGGGATCATAGCCGCGGCCGATCGTCAGGTTGCCGACCGAAAATTCCTCGAAGCTGAGCAGCGGGCCGCTGGCCCATTGCCCCTGCACCGTCGTCGACACGCTGAACAGGCGGCCGAGCGACACAAAGGCACCGACGCCCCCGCGGACGACCGTGGCGGTGGCGCTGCCCTCGAACCGGCTCGGCGCGTAACCCTGCGGCGTGATGACGCCGCTCTGGGTCGCGTCGAAGATATCGAAGCCCTGGCGCAGTTCGATCGACCCGGACACGCCCCATGCGTCGGGACCGTTGAATTGCGGCGCCCGCTTGCTGCCCGACAGGCGCAGATAGGCGACGCGCAACTTGTCGCGGGTCAATGGCAGACCGTCGGTCACGCCACCGGGATAGAATTTGATGCGTTGCTCGATGATCTCGAACCCGCCGCCCAGATCGGCGTTGCCGCGAACCGAGCGGTGCAGCGGTTGCGACAGATCGACGCCGCCGATCAGCGAGCGCGAGCGCAGGTCGAGCGCGCCGATATCGGGCCGCGACCAGGCATAGCTGAAGCGGGCGCCAAGGGTCAGGCCGCTGTCCAGCCCGAAATAATGGCCAGCCTGAACGGTCTGCTGCTCGTCGGTGTCAAAGGTGGAGGACAGGCCGATAAAGGTGCGGTCCGACATCCCGGTCAACCCAAACAGCTCCGCGCGCACCGAGCCGCTTTCGCGCCCGATCGAGCGCGAGCCACTGTTCTGCACGTTTGCCAGAACCGAGAAGGGAGTCGACACGATGTTAAGCTCGCCGATGACTTCGCCCGGCGCGGTTCCGGCGTTGCGTAGCGCCATCGTCACCTGCGTGCCCGGCACGTCGTTTGCCGCGACCAGGATGCTCTCGACCCGGCGGGTGTTGAGCACCGGCATCGCCTTCAGCTGTTCGATCCGGGCGAGGATCGCGGCCGTGCGGCGTCCCTGATTGCCTGTGATCCGTACGTCCACCAGCCTTGCGGGGATCACCATGAGACGCGCCTCGCCGCCCGTCAGCTCCTGCGGCGGGATGGTCACCCCGACGATATAGCCGCGCGCAGACAGCCGTGCCGCGGCTTCATCGCGCAGTCGGCAAAGTTCGGGCAGCGGCTGTTTGCCCGAAGCGGGCAGGAGATCGCCCAGAGGTTCGGCAAGTTCGTCGGGAAGTGGCGATCCATCGGGGAGGGTGAAGCGCAACTCGCTGATCTCAACGCTGATTGCGGCGTCGAACGGGCAATTTCCCGCGCCACCCGGCGTCTCGTCCTTGACCGTCACCCCCGCTGGCGGAACCGGCGCATCAGTTCGTGGCAATTCGATCTGCTCGCGGCTCGGCAACGCGCCGGGGACCGTTTGGGCTATCGCCGGATTGGCAGGAGTCGAGAACACAGCGATGGCGACGCCGAACGACGTCTGAAAAGGCAAACGCAACAATGTACCCCCCGGAACAAAAATTTATTCATTATTGTCCAAAGCGCTAATTGTACGCAACGGATTTTCGGCAGGATTTTGAAGGACTCATGGCTGCCCGCATCGGCTAGGCGCCCGGTGTTACCAAGCCATTCGCCGCGTTGTTTCTCGCTTCTAAAGTCCCGTGCTTTCCAACGGATCTGATCGAGCGAGGCATATCGGCTTTCCTCATACCCGAGCCCAAAATCGTCGAACCGCTACCGGCCAATAGGCGTCGAACGATCTTCGATTCTGAGGCCATTCCCACGAGGAATCGCAAAGAGCCCCGAGGGCATTCCAATGGATGCCACTAGCGCTTCGAAAAAGTGTGAGACAAAAAGTGAGAGCCGCTTTCACCAGATCGTCTGAAATGGCGCAATTCCGCCATTTTCTGCTTGACGATGGTGACCCCTACGAGAATCGAACTCGTGTTTTCGCCGTGAGAGTACACGCAACGGGGGGTGTTCGGGTCCGTATGGACGCCTATGTATCCGTTGTAATTCAATCTGTTATTCAGATTTCGGTCCTTCCGCGTCCAGCCCATTTCTGCTACGGTTTTGCAGTAAATTTGCAGTAAGGCCGCGAGGCAGGGCATGGCGCGCATCATCCGCAACCAACGGCTCGACAGCAGGAGTGCGCGAGCGCTGCTCCCGAAGCGCCACGCGCCCTATTGGCATCCGCTGACGCGGGGCAGGGCGCTCGGCTATCGTAAAGGAGCAAAGGGCGGGATCTGGATCGCTAAGTATCGCACCGCCGACGGCAAGCGTGAGCAACTGCTGCTCGGCGCTGCCGACGACGCCTTTGATGGCGAGACTTCCGACGTGCTGACCTTCGCTGCCGCGCAGGTCAAGGCGCGGGACTGGTTCGAGGCGCTGGATCGGGACGCGGGCAGAAGGCGTCCGCGCTACACCGTCGAGGACGCGCTCGACGACTATATCGCCAACTTCTCCGGCAAGTCGCTCGACAAGACCCGCTATGTCATCGACCGGCTCGTGCGGCCCGAGTTCCTGAACGTGCAGGTGAGCGACCTCACCACCGAGCGGTTGCGCGCGTTCATGGAGAAGATCGCGTCGCGGCGCTCGGTCTACCGCGCGAACAAGAAGGGCGTCCGCAAAGAGCGGCCAGTTCGGGACGATGCCGCACGCGTCCAACAGGCGAACGCCAATCGCGCGTTCACCCCGCTTCGCGCCGCGCTCAATCGCGCATTCGCGCTGGGCAAGGTTGCGGACGACAGCGCGTGGCGTCGGGTGAAGCCCTACGCCAAGGTCAGTGCGCCCCGTATTCGATACTTCACGGGCCCTGAGATCCATCGCCTGATCGAGCACGCGCCCGACTGGTTCCGGCCGCTGATCCAGGCCGCGCTGCTAACTGGCGCGCGCTGGTCGGAAATTCATCGCGTGCGCGTGCGGGACGTCGATCTGATGAGCGGAGTGCTGACATTCCCAGATACCAAGAGCGGGCGGCCGAGGTTCGTGCATTTGAGCGATGAAGGCATCGCGCTCTTGCGAGGGCTTTGCACGGGCAAGCGAACCGACGAACTCGTGTTCCTCAACCAGCATGGCCGGGAGCTTGGCACCTCGCACCAGATCAGGCCGATGCGCGAGACTTGCGATGCGGCGGGTGTTGAGCATGCAGGCTTCCACATCCTTCGGCACACCTACGGGTCACGGCTGGCAATGGCTGGTGTGCCGATGGCGGTCATCGCGGAAGCGCTCGGGCATGCGGATGAGCGGATTACCCGAAAGCATTACGCCCATCTATGCCCGTCTTACGTTCGCGATGCGGTGCGGGCAGGGCTGGGGAACTATGGGATTGTTCAGAAGCAAGCCGGACTGCGTCTCGTTAGGTAAACGCCCTGCGAATTGATCGAACTTTGGCTCCAACGGACATCCCTACCTATGTACTCATTCTGGCCTTAAATTCACCGAACCCCGGCACATCGAAAGAACCTAGAATGTTCGCAATAGCAAAGCACTGAAGGTGCTTCTTCGAATGGGACATGTGGATTTAGTTGCGCCTAATATTGACAGAAACTACTTTTTTGCGTCGGCCCGATCAGTGCGGTCTCGCAATCACATCAGGTTCGGTCGTCGATATAGAGTATATGCGCGTGGTGACGTTGGGCGAACCTAATTCCGTATGCTTCCGCCTTCTCCAGCGCGTCGTGGTCCGCGAATTCGCTTGTTGCTTGCATTGGCGATTTAACCGAGACGACCGCGTGAATCCAGTCACCCCGGCGAGTCAACACGAGATGAGCTTCGATCCGCCCAGCGTGCCCATTTTTATGCCTCACTATCTCCATCACTTCGGTCTCCTGCGAGAGCAATATCTTGAAGCCTGCTGTTTTTTTGGGGGTGCTTCAAGTTAGGGTGCGGTCATTGAGCTGGGATGGCGCGATCCTGCGTTTGGACAAGATCGACTTCGAATAGGACCCTGCGGCTCTCGCCAGTGCCGAGTGTGACGGTCCAATGTCGAAATCCCACCGCATAGTCCTCGCGTGCTTCTGCCAAGCCGGAAATGAGAGGTACGACTTGCCTGGAATAGAACGCGTGCCCATCCAGCTTTGCCGTAATGCCCAAGCTTGTGTTGCGCCGGACCATGGCGCCAAGGGGCACGTCGTAACTGTTGGGGTCAAACGCCGAGGCAGGATCGACCTCGATTCCCACATTCGGAATCAACACTCCCTTGTGAGCGTCGTTCCCAGAACTGCGGAATGCCCCATATCTGTGTGCCTCGGAGAGACATACGGCGACAGGTTCTTCCAAGGTGCCGCCTATAAGGAAACAATATTCGAACGGGCTCGGTGGGAGCAACAGCGTCAGCGGCAGAGCATCCGCTAGCGGGCCGACCGAAAATTCGTCCGGACAAAGCATCTGGTTCACTTTTTATCGCTGTCCCTGCTGTAGGGGCGCGATCAGCAATCCCCAATAAAGCTCCGCGGCGCCCTCCTGTGACAGCTTGGCGGCCTCATCTTGCTGACGTGAATAACTCGCCATCCCCATGCTGCGCAGAAACATGGATTGGTCATCCGCCACGACGGAGAGGCTCTCGTTCAGAGAGTTGTTCGAGTTGGTTTCGCCATACGCAAACGCGATGCCGTCTCTGAGCATGGAACTACCGATGAAGATGGTGCAACGGGAGACCGCCTGACCCGCACGATAGATCGACGCGGTGAAGCGGTTCGCATCGACGCGGCGAAAGCTCCCTTCGATTCCGGGGTTACGGGCCCCCAGTTCTGCGAGCGATGTGTCGAAAAAGCGCGCGATATACTCGAAGCTTTCGTCCTTGAATCGATCGCGGTCTCGTTCGGAAAATGTTTTCGCGAGGCGCAAATTGCTCGAGCGAGGTGCAAAGCCTTGTCTTGCGGGGACGCTGAGAGAGGGGGGCTGCGCAACGCTGCGCATTTGTGGGGCCGCTGGAGTGGAAGGAGCGGGCTTGGGCAAAAGGCGTGCCGCTGCCTTGCGAATTGCCCCGGCGACTTCGACGAAGGCCTGATCGCGATCGGGCGACAGCGTAATTGGCTTGCCATCGGCCGGGACCGCATTCAACTTCCCGAAAGGTGCTCCTGTCCAACCTTCCGATGGGCGCAGAATTACGGGGATTACAATTGCCTCCCCGGCATCATGGCGCGCCATAGCTCGCAGCATTTCCTGGTCATAGCAGTAGTCGGAAGCGAGGAAGTCAGGGCTGACGAGCAGAAGAATGATGTCGTCATTCTCGACGTGACTGTTAATCTGAGCGTGCAACTCCTGGCCGGCGTCGATGCGACGATCATGCCAAGTGTCGATGACACCCTGTCGCTTGAGCATCGCCAGCTGAGTTTCAAGTTGGTCGCGGAGCGCCTCGTCCTTGTGCGAATATGAAAAGAATAGTGTAGCCAACTGCTTCTCCTGCGCGATGCGGCGAGTATGCATCTTATCTGCGTTTCGTGTTTCACCATCAATGATTTTTCGGAACATAGGGGAAACGCGACGTTTGCGATTCGGAAGGACCAACCAGGCATGGCCTTTGGCAGAAGAACGACCGCCTCACAAAAGGTAGATCTGCAGAGTGGTATATTTGAGAAAGGGCTGTGATGGCGGACGAGGAACAGGACGTGGGGGACACTCTACTTGAAGCGCTTGGCTTCACCGTGGACGAGTTGGTGCAGCTTCCGGCGGTGGCCAGGGGGCTGGTCTCAAGTGCACGCGCGCGGCGCGCTTTCGGCGCACTGGAAGAGACCTCGCCCGAAACTATCTCGCGCATTTGCCAGACACTATTAAGTGAATCATTCGCGGGTGGTTTGTCTCAAGCGGGAAAATACAGCTTGGTGCTTGCCGGGCGGAGCGAGCCTTCGCCGCTGCAATCTTGGCCCGCGCTGCTCGACCGGCTTTTTGCCGAGCCTCCTGTCCATCGCGATGCAGCCGAGTGGTGGCTTCTATTCACGACCCTCGCGACGTCTATCGATTTTCAGCTCGGGGTCTCGGTAAGCCCACACCGGGAAAACCGGCTGACCGGCCACCTTCTTCAATCCTTGGCGTCGCACGGGAAGACTTGGGGTGCCCTATTGGCTCGGCTCCAAGAAAGGACCAGAAGTAGGCTTGCGGTACATGAAATCGACCTTGAACTGCTTGGTGGCGAGCAGTCCACTGGCGGCGACTTCGCCCTGATCCTTGAGGTCGATGGAAGAACTGTCGAACCACCCGAACGAGGTTCAGCGCGTGAGCGCATTGTGCCATTCATCTTTCAGGCCAAACGGTATGAGCGGCCATATGCGAGCGTGTCGCAGCATAACTCCCGGAGGGGTTATCAGCGCGACCTGCTCGCCTCGAATGAGTGTGCGTCCGCCTATATCTTTTACGAAAATGGGGATCGTGCGATTCCGGCTCCGCTTCCGCCACTGGTCAAGCCCGTCGAGGCAGTGACGACGTACGATAGAACCAACGTTCTCGAGGACAGCGTCGACTTTGCGACCTATTTGCTGAGCGGTTTGAAGAGCGAACACAAAGCGCCGCGTGCGCGCGATCCGAGTGATGCTCTACGCATGATATTCGCGGGGGCCGACATCGGCCAGTTGGCGAGCTTGGTGGTGGTGTCGGGCTCACCAGATTCATTGGCCCGATATACTTCTGCCCTCACATTTCTTACACATGAGCTGCGGTCGTCCGACGATGAGCAGTGGGTAGCTCAAAGCGATTGAACAGCATTCCGCGCGGGCGGCGCGACCGCGCTCTATTTCGCTGCGCTCCGCCGAGCCCCTGACGTGCCTCGGCCCTTCCGGGTGATGATCGCGAGCGCGAGAGGCGGCGGCATGCCGCCCAACGCGGAACGCGGGTTCAGCGGGGCGTACACTGGCCGCATCCTGCGGAGCCGCCAGAGGCCGCGTGTTGTGATGGCCGCGTGGCACACTCGATCCGGCCGGAGGGCGCGGCGGCGGCTGGCGCACAGCTGCGCGCGCACGCCGCCGCGACGGCCGTCCGGTTTCGAGAGTGCGTGTTTGTGGGCTCCTGGCGGATCGGCAAGCGCGTGGCGCTTGTGGGCTGCGGTCAGCGCGGTGCGCTGGCGTTGTTGGTCTCGGCCGCGGCCAAGGGGGGTGGGCGTCGCTGCCTTCTAGTCCCGCCGCGGCGGGCCGCAACCCGGCTACGCCGGGTCTTCCACTGCGTTGCAGCCCTTCGGGTGCAGCCCGCCTCCGATCGGCGGGACTGCCAGTCCGCTCCTTGCCGCCCACCCCCCTTCGCCGGGGCCGGTGCGGTTCAGGAAGAAGGAGCAAGACAATGGAACTCAAGCATATCGACCTCGCTAACCTGTCTGTCTCGACCGCCAATATGCGGGGCGTGAAGAAGGTGCCCGACCTCACCAATATCCTGCCGTCTGTGCGTGCGCGCGGGGTGCTGGTGCCGCTGATCGTGCGGCAGAACGGATCGCCCGACACCTACGAGATTGTCGCAGGCAAGCGGCGCTATCATGCCGCCCTCGCAGTCGCCGAGGAAGGTGGCGGAGTTGACGCGCTGCCGTGCGCGATCATGGAAGCGGGAGACGATGCAGCGGCGCTGGAGGCCTCGCTGATCGAGAACATCGCGCGGCTCGATCCGGACGAAGTGACGCGGTGGGAGACGTTCACCCGGCTGATCCGCGAGGGTCGCAGTCCCGAGGATATCGCGCTCACCTTTGGCCTCACCGAGGTGCAGGTGAAGCGCACGCTGGCGCTCGGCAATTTGCTGCCGCGCATCCGCAACCTCTACCGCCATGAGCAGATCGACGCGGTGACGGTGCGGCACCTGACCCTCGCGAGCAAGGCGCAGCAGCGTGACTGGCTGGCGCTGGTCGATGATCCCGAGCAGCGCGCGCCGGTCGGCCAGCAGCTCAAGGCGTGGCTGTTCGGCGGTACCTCGATCCTGTGCGAAGCGGCACTGTTCGATCTTGCGGACTACAAGGGCGAGATCGTGTCCGACCTCTTCGGCGACGAGCGCTACTTCGCCAGCGTGGAGACGTTCTGGACCGCGCAGGAAGTTGCGATTGCGGCGCGGGTCGAGGCGTATCGCGAGGCGGGGTGGAGCGAGGTCGTTGTGCTGGAGCGCGGCGACTATTTCCACAGTTGGGAGCATGAGCGCCGGTCCAAGAAGCAGGGCGGCAAGGTGTTCATCAGCCTCGGCCATCGCGGCGACGTGACCTTCCACGAAGGCAATGTCACTACCAAGGAAGCGCGAAAGCTGGAGCGCGGTGAGGCGGTCGAGAAGCCGGTTCGGCCCGAGGTCAGCGCACCGATCCAGAACTATATCGATCTGCACCGGCATGCGGGGGTGCGCGCAGACCTTGCCAGTCGGCCTTCGCTCGCTCTGCGGTTGATGGTGGCGCACGTCATCGCCGGTTCGCCGCACTGGAACGTCCGGGTTGAGGCACAGCGTGCCGCGACCGATGCGATTGCCGAGAGCGTCGAGAACAGCGCATCCGAAGCGGTGTTCGACGAAAAGCGGCGCGCGGTGCTGGCACTGCTCGGGTTCGACCCCGAGATGCCGACCGTGACGGGCGGCTATGACGGCGAGCATGGCGTGGCGGGTCTGTTCGTCAAGCTGATCGCGCTACCCGATCCTGCGGTAATGGACGTCGCTTCTATCGTCATGGGCGAGACGCTCGAGGCGGGCAGTGCGTTGATCGAGGTGCTGGGTCCGATGCTCGGCACCGAGATGGCCAAGGTCTGGCATTCCGACGACGCGTTGCTAGACCTGATCCGCGACCGCGAGGTGCTGCACCATGTGCTGGCGGACGTGGCGGGCGAGGGCGTGTCGCAAGCGAACGAGGCCGCGACCGGCAAGGTCAAGCGCACGATCATCCGCGATTGCCTCAATGGCGAGAACGGACGCGCCAAGGTCGGGAACTGGGTGCCGAAATGGATGGCGTTCCCGCCAGCCGCCTACACCGAGCGCGGCGGGGTCGCGACCGTCAGCCGGGCGGCCAAGGTCGCCGAATTGGCAGGGTCGCCCGAACCCGAGCCGCTGCGTCGCGCAGCCTGACTGTCTGGCGGCCAACGCGCCGCCAGACCTCCCACTCTTTGCTGGAGGACGTCATGACCGATGATCCTGATCCCGTGACGCTTAAGCGGATGAAACGGGCCGTTCGCAAGCTCCCCCGGTTCCAGCGCGAAATCTTCCTCGCCGCCCGGCTCGACGACATGAGCTATGTCGAGATCGCCGAGCGCACCGGCCTTTCCGTTGGGCAGATCGAGCAGGCGATTGCGAAGGCACTCGTGAGCATCGCCCGCCGTATGGCCCGACGACCGCCCCGTTGGTGGCGTTTCCGGTAATTCTGTCGAGCGTCCGTGTTTGCGCACGGGCGCTCGCTCGCTAGGAAGGACATATGAGGACCAGCCTCGATCATCTCCCGGACCGCAAACGCCGCGACCTTGAGCGCGTCGTGCAGCTGTTGTTCGCCGAGTTCGAGGATGCGACCGCGCTCGCGACCCAGAAGTGGAAGAAGCAGGGGCGCATCCTCAAGGTCATTCTCTACGGCTCGCATGCGCGCGGCGACTGGGTCCAGGACCCGGTTGGCGGCTATTTCTCTGACTACGACATCCTCGTCGTGGTGAGTGACGAGCGCCTCACCGACACTCTGGAATTCTGGGCCAAGGCGGACGAACATCTGACGCGCGAAGTGACGATCGCCAAGCGCATTTCAGCGCCGGTCAACTTCATCGTTCACAGTCTGCGGGACGTGAACGAGCAGCTTCAGCATGGCCGCCCGTTCTTCGTGGACATCGTGCGCGATGGGGTCGTGCTGTACGAGACCGACGGACACCCGTTCGATAATCCGCGTCCGCTGACGCCTGCGGCCGCTCTGAAGGAGGCTCGAGCATATTACGAGAATTGGTTCGAAAGCGCAGGGCGATTTTTGCAAACTGGTGTCGAGCAAAGCTCCAAGGGTTGGAGCAACGAAGCTGCTTTTAATTTTCATCAAGCGACTGAACGTTTCTATCACGCCCTGCTGCTTACCTTGTCACTCTACAGCCCGAAGTCGCACAAGCTCAACTTTCTGCGCAGCCAGGCAGAGCCTTTAGTCCCCGAGCTGATTCAGGTCTGGCCGCGTGATACGCGGTTCGCCAATCGGTGTTTCGAGTTGCTGCGACAGGCCTATGTGAATGCCCGCTACTCGCCGCATTACCGGATCAAGCCGGAGGAACTGGAGTGGCTCGCAGAGCGGATCGACCTGCTTCAAAAGCTCGTCAGGGAAGCGTGCGAGCGGCGTATCGGGGAGCTTGAGCAGGCCGTCGCCGCAAGCCGACCCGGCTAAGCGGACGGTTGGAGACGACAGCTTCTGGGTGGTTAGCGGCCATTCGGCCCTTTAGACTTAGTTCCCAGCGAAGCTGCGGACGAAGGCAAACGATGATCAGAGCTCGAGTGATTTCTGAAGACGCCGAGGTCGACGAGCTTTGGTGGTTTGAAGCTCTGCCCAGCGCTGGTGATCGCATTACGCTCCTGATTTCCGCGCCGCCTTCCAACTTCGAAGTTTGCCGAGTCGATCACGTTGGGCTGGTTGATCAGGGGCAGCCAGACGAACGCCAAGCTCCGATTCTTCGAGTGAAAGCGGCCGCTGGCCGTTGGTCCCTCTGAGCAGCGCGAGCCGTCTTCTCATGGGTCGTTTGCGGCAGGTCCGGTTTCGGGATGGCGGTATCAGCGCCGCGACGGCGGAAACTGGGTGGGAAGCAGTCAATTTCCAAACCCTAAGAGTTGGCGATTGCGTGCTTACAAATCCGACGTTTCGCCGCGTGTCACCGCTACACCGTGCGCTCGAAGGTATGCAGCTGTCGCGCGCGCTTCCTCAGTATCGAACTCAAGAACAATGCCTGACAGATTGCCCTCGGAATCTCGAACGGCGATGAACAATCCATCGTCATATTCATTCGCGATCTCTACGCGCGCTGGATCAATGTCATGGAAGCTGATGGTTCGCGGAACATCATCCGCGCTCATGCCGACTTCTCCAACGACTTCTGCTTCACCAGCTTGCCCATGTCCAAGTGCTGACACTGATCTCAAACGTCCGCAACTGGGTCGGCACCTGAAGGGCCGCTTTCGGGATCACGTCACGAGCGTGGGAACCGCTGGAATTGGGTGGAAAGCGGACGCTAAACGCCGAGGACCGACACCGACAGGCGCTCGTCACAGCGCTCAGCTAGCCAATCAGCAATCTTATCCAAAAATACGGCTTGGTCATCTGCGTCAGCTGCGCGCAAGTCGGCAGCTTGCGAACGAAGGCATCGCACGAGAGCGCTTCTCACTGAACCCGGCAACTCTGATACCCCATACCGCGACGAATTAGTCCAGCCACCCCACGCATTGCGGAGGCACGGCTCAACAGAAAAGAAGGCATCTTCGCAAACGGCGATACCAGTACCAATGTCGGGGTAGATGCCCCCGGCAAACTGGATCGTAGCGCCTCCCACCAACCCGGTCGTCGGCTGAACACCATAGTCCGTCATACTTCTATTCTGCGCGAAGGCCCGAACGTCCGCAATGGGGTCGTTAGCGGTTGGTCCGGTTTTGAGATCGCGTTCCAAGCGCGGGAGCCGCTGAAACTGGGTGGGAAGCGGGCGCGAAGGTCATTCGATTTTGAGCAGTGATAATTCCCCATCGACAAAGCCTACGCCAATCCCCCTTACAGAGTTCAGTTTTCGCGATAACGGGGACGGCTCTCTCAAAATTGATGAGATAAGATCCCGCATTTGAGACAGGCATACCTCCCAGCTCCCATCACAAAACGAGAGCGGGATATCCGCCTTCCTGCCTTTGGGTGGCTCCCAAGTCTCTGAGCATGCCCAATCGGGATTATCGCGATCAAATTCAGACGCGCCAACTAGCTCTACGCCGTAGCGAGAAGCCTCCGACGTTTGCTCGAACAAGTTGAATACGAGCGCCACAACATCGTTCGGGATGCCTTCGGCCAGAGCGGCTTCAAGCCATGCTCGATACTGATGTGGAAAGTGATCCATAAGAAAGAGCTCATGGCATACCACGCTGAACGTCAGCAATTGGGTCGCTTCCGGCCGGACCGCTATCGGGATGCCGGTGCTAGCGCTGTGAGGGCGGAAACGGGGTGGAAAGCGGTCGCAGTCAGATGCAATAAGGCGAGGCATGGCCGAACACATTGCGCTTCGCTTCAATTGGGATGACGTAAAGCACCATCACGTCACCGACATCCTTGGAAGGAACTCACGAATCGTGAGCGACGGTTCGGCGTGTTGGGACTCTGTTGCGATTTGCATCGAAGGCCGAGCCGTCAGTTTGTCAGTAGAGCCGGACACCGATCAGATTGAGGTTTCTATGACGGATAAGCCGAGCGGTGAGGGGTGGGAACCGATCTCATCGTTCTCGTTCGCGCAAGGGCAGCCCCTCGGCTGGTGCTGGGTGGGGATCAACTCACAAGGCTACAAGGACAGCTTCACGCTGGCTTTTGGTGACGTCGTGCCACTTGCACTCCAACCACGATGCACATTTGTCGCCGAGGCCTCATCCTTGATTTGCTACGATCTTGCTCCGCACCTTCCATAGTGTCAGCAATGGGGTCGCTAGCCGACAGACCGCTAATAGTTCAGCACTGGCGGTGGTTTCGGGGCGTCGCAATCGCCCGGCGCGCGCATGGCACGCGCGCCAGAACGTGCTCAGCTCTTCTTCGCAGGCCCGCGCTTGGCACGTCCTTTTGCGCCAAGTCCGATCTTTTTGGCCATCTCGCGGCGGGCTTCCGAGTAGGCCGGAGCAACCATCGGATACTCGGGTTTAAGATTGTAGCGCCGCCGATATTCGTCAGGCGTGAGACCATGTGTCGAGAGATGGCGGCGCAATGTGCGATAGGGTTTGCCATCGATCATTGAGATGATGTGTTCGCGTGAACCGAGCGATTTGCGCACGCTAACGGCAGGCTGGTAGTCGTCCTGCGCAGCAGTTTCAGGGGCGCTTTCAGCGCCCGCCGAAGCGCTGCTTTCGAGGCCGGTCACCGCGTCGTGCATTGCCTTGAGGAACGCCGGAACCTCGCCGGCGGCAACGCGTGTATTGGGATTTCCGAGCCATGCAATTGTCAGTTCAGCTGCCAGTTCAACAGCGTTGAGCGGGGCTTCGTCGTCCATTTATACACCTCTTATTTGGTCCATTTTGGATGTTTATCGGGTGAGAGTTCTCTTCGCCAGTGCTCGGTTGGGGGGGGGTATGGACGGAAGGGGGCGAGGGAGCGTTTAAGGCAAGATAAAGGCGCTGCCTCCAAGAGGCGCGCAAAGTGGCGTCTGCACGTCGTTTTTTATGGAGGCAGGCATGCGTCGGTCCGCAGCTACGCCTCCATTCGCGAGACCGACCGCTAGTTTTGTCAGCATTTGTGCGGGTTTGGCGCGAGACAGGCTTGGAGGCCCTTGAATGGGTTAATCTCTGCTCCCTCATCGCTCGTTTGCACGAGGAGAGCGGTGATGGGCGACGATGAATTCGAGCTGTGGTTGGGCCGGGCAGGGCATGATCGACCGCTCGCGCACAGGCTGCGCAAGGCGGTCAATCTGGCGGGAGGGGCTAAGCGCCTGGGCGGCCCCCGAGCCCGCCGGTTCGACGGCAGCCGGATTGGGCGCGGCTCCGGCATCGGCAGGGTGCTTGGTTCGTCCGATCGCTACGCCGATCCGCGCGCGCGCCGGGTTGTGGTCAAGGCACGCTTCGTAAAGCTCGCCGGCAAGCGGAGCGCAGCGGCCGCTCACCTGCGCTATCTACAGCGCGACGGCACCACGCGCGAGGGCGGTCGTGGTTCGCTTTACGGCGCGGATCGCGATACTGTCGATGGCAAGGAGTTCCTCGAGCGAGGTGCAGGCGACCGTCACCAGTTCCGCTTCATTGTCGCGCCGGAAGACGGCGCTCAATATGAGGATTTGAAGCCGCTGGTGCGGCGCTGGATTAAGCAGGTCGAAGCCGACCTTGGCACCCGGCTCGACTGGATCGCGGTCGATCACTTCAACACCGGTCATCCGCACAGTCATGTGCTGGTGCGCGGCATCGACCAGCGCGGCCAGAACCTGATCATTGCCCGCGAGTATATGAGCCGGGGTCTGGCCATGCGCGCAGCCGAACTGGTCAACCTCGACTTGGGCCCACGAACCGACCGCGAAATCCTCGACGCGAGCCGGCGGGAGATCGACCAAGAGCGGTTCACCGGGTTCGATCGCGCGCTGCTGCGCGCACGCGACACCGACGGGCTCGTTTCGGCGTGGCACCCAGACAGCACCGAGCAGAGCCTGCGCGCGGGGCGGCTGGGCACACTTGCGCGGATGGGGCTGGCCATTGAGGAGGAACGCGGTCGCTACCGGCTCGACGCGGCACTCGAACCGACGCTACGAGCGATGGGCCGACGTGGTGACATCATCGCGCTGATGCATGAGCAAATGAAACGCGGTGCGGAGGTGAAGCCGCAGGACTATGCGATCTACGACCCGACCAAAGGCGAACCGTTGATCGGCAGGATCGTTACCCGCGGGCTGGCCGACGAGCACAGCGATCGCATGTATGCGATCATCGCCGCCACCGATGGGCGCTGCCACTATGTCGAGATGGGCGAGGGGCCATTCTCGTCGACGCCCGGGCCGTCAGGGATAGTGCGGGTGAACCCAGTGGCTGTCGCCCTACGCCCGGCGGACCAGGTTATCGCAGAGGTCGCTGCCAGCAATGGCGGGATCTACAGTGTCGAGCAGCACTTGCTCCACGATCCAACCGCGACGCGGCGCTTTGCCGAAGCGCATGTGCGGCGGCTCGAAGCGATGCGCCGTGCCGGCCTAGGTGTCGAGCGTCAGCAAGACGGCAGCTGGACCATCGCGCCAGATCATCTCGACCGCGCGCGAGTTTTCGAGCATGCCGCCGCTGCAGCCAAGCCCGTCAGCCTGGAACCGCTTTCGACTGAGCCGCTCAAGCAGTTGGCCAGCCGCGACGGTGTGACCTGGCTCGATGAGCAACTAGTCGCCCCGGTTCCGGAGAAGCTCGGGTCGGGGTTCGGAGCCGAAGTTCGCAAGGCGCTGGCGTTACGGCAACAGTGGTTGATCGAGCAGGGGTTGGCGTTGAGGGAAGGGGAGGGCGTGCAATTACGCACCGGATTGGTCGCCAAATTACGACGGCGTGAGCTCCGGCAGGTCGCTACGCAGCTTTCGCAGGAACTGGGTCTCGACTTTGTCGAGCATCGCGGCGGGCGGGTCGAGGGCATTTATCGCAAGCCCGTGCAGGTCGGTTCGGCAAGGTTCGCTGTGATTGAGAAGTCGCGCGAGTTCACGCTCGTGCCGTGGCGGCAAGTGCTCGACAAGCAACTTGGCCGCCATGTTGCAGGCGTCGATCGTGCAGGCTCGATCAACTGGACATTTGGACGTGGGCGAGCAGGGCCGGAGATCGGTTCGGTCTGAGTGACCCCAGAAAGGTACGCTGCGGCACCAGCGAGACCCTGTTCGCTTGCATCCGAAAAGCCGAACCTGCGCTCATGCAGACCGCTAAGACCCGCCACCAATTCTATCTCCCGGACGACTTGACCGCGAAGCTCGATGCGCTGGCGGCGCAACCCGGCTCGTCGAAGACAGCGATCCTCACGGACGCGCTTAACGCTTGGTTTGAGCGTCGGGCAGGTCATGAGCTCGACGATCGGTTCGGTGTTCGCCTCGACCGTCAAAGCCGCAGTGCCGATCGTATCGAGCAGAAGATCGATTTCGTGACCGAGGTGATCGGGCTGTTCGTCCGCCACCAGCTGACGCTCACGGCCCATCAGCCGCCATTTGACGCGGAGACGCGGCAACTCGGGCAGCTCCGCTACGATCAGTTTGTGCAGCTGGTCGGTCAGATCCTGGCACGCGGCGATGCGCGCCTGAGCGGCCGCAATCCCGGAAAAGGAGGATAGACTCATGGCAAAAGTTCAGAGCGAGCAAGTCACTGGCATCGAACCGTTTACGGTCCGAATTGCGGAGGCGTGCCGGATCACTGGGATCGGACGGTCGAAACTCTATGAACTCATTGCCGCCGGCGAGATCGAGACGATCAAGGTCGGCGCGATCACGCTACTGCCACTGGACGGTATCCGGGCGCTGGTTGGTCGCGGTCGGTCGTGGATGGCAAAGGGCGCGTTCGCGCAGCGGCTCGCAGCTTCCGTACATCCAACGCTGGCGCGCGGAATCATGACAGCCGCAGTGGCGGACCTGCCTCATGATATCCGGCATGATCTCGCGTCGACGCACGAAAAAACTCGTGTGAATGCCGAGGATGCAATGGTCACAATCATCATCGAAGCGATGTATGCGTCGGAAGGGTGATCTTTGACGGCGGCTTTGCGCCTAATTTCGGACATTCGCGTGCCGAGACGCTGCGCCCAAAAGCTGCCGTTCAATCGATCCCGAGCTTCATTCTTCATCCTTCTCTTCAATCACCGGCGGTTCCCACCCATCTGCCTTCAGCAGCTCGAACACGGCATCGTATTTTGCGAGCCGCCGCATTTCATGCATGTAGGTATAGAAGCGTGATCGAGCCTCGCCACCCGGCAGGTTTGCGGGCGAGGCATCGAGCAATGTCCTGACGAGAAGCGCGGGAGTTTGCGCCGCGTCCCAGTTCTGGCCGTTTGCGATCACAGCATTGAGCAGAGCGTCGTTCTGGGCGCTGTCCAACTTTCCGGCAAAGGGCAGCACCAGCTTCGCGAAGGTCGATTCCGATCCGCGAAAGCTCCCGGATACGGTGTAGAAATGCAGCGCCCGCGGCCAGAGTTCAGCTAGAGGCGCCGCGGCGATTGCGGAACCGAGTTCCTCCTCATCAAAGCCTTCGATCAGGCGCAGGATCGGTTCCTTTAGCGGCTCGATCCGGACCGCTGCGAGCGGCCTGAAGTTGGGCAGTTCCGCCGCGTTGGTGTTGGCGAGAGTCTGTCGCAACGTCATCTGCGTTGCATTCTCAAGCTGGTCCCAAAAGTCTGGAAAAAGCGCGAGGAATGCAATTGCGCGAAGCCGATGTTCGGGCGGGATATTGTCGATCAGCCGTACGATGGCTCCGGCCAGGTCCGGCCAGGCAGCGACGGCTCGATCTCGGATTGCGACAAGCGACGAAGCGATCTTGCTCGATTCTGCTTCCCATTGCGCCGGGACACCTTTGAGCAGCGATTTCGTCAGCACCGTTCCGAAATTGATCACGCTCGATTGACGGACGCGGAGCAGGTAACGCTGTTCGACATAATCGAGAATCCGCGGATGATCGGTTGGGAAACCGGTCGATTGGACGTCATTGTCGAATTGATCGAAGATCGCCTTGCCCTGCAGCGCCTCCTGCGAAAGTACCAGCTCGACGGCATTAACGAGATGGAGGCGCACGAGTTCGGGTGAAGGCTCGAACAGTTCCGCCTCGGCAGAGAAGGCGGGATGCGCGCAGAAGTTTCGGTCCTCTCGGAGCCGCTCGAGATGGGTACGCGAGACACGATTGAGGATCTGCGTCTTCTCCGTCGCATCGCTCACAATGGCTGCTTCGAGCTGCAGCAATCTACGGATGTCGTCGCCGTGCGTGGCGGCATCCCAGTCAGCAATGAACGCTGCGGCTGCCGCGTCACCCATGGCCGTCAATTCGCGATACTTCGCGATCAGGTCGAAGACGACAGCAACCCAGATGGATGTGAGCGCTCCGCGCAGCGCGCCTGCCTTGTAAGCACGTGTGGCGTCGAGGAAATATTTCTTGGATGGCGGGTTTCTCACGCGCGTCAGCAAGATGTCGAGATCTACGAAACCGGTATCCATTCGTCGTGCGTTCCCCGCGAGTGTCTTCGTATTGCAATCATCGTCGCATGAGGCTGTGTCATAGCCAGGCTGGCTGATCAGTAATTTTGAGTGATCAGGCAAGCAAGATGCTTGACAAAAAATGCCGCCACTCGACGAACGGTTCTAGAGAAAATACATAACGCCAAGACCTTCTTGAGAACTTGAAATCAAGGACACGCCAATTGAGACGTATGTTCAGGGCGATTTTCAGTTAGACTAGGGATAGGCATTGGCGGATTGAATCGTTCAGCGTCCACTTTTCCATTCGCGGCTGCAGAAAGCCGCCGGCCCGCTAGTAGCCCAAAAAAAGAGACGACGGCCTGACAGCAAGCGCCACATCTCGGTCATTCGAGCGCGATCTCGCCGAACCTAATACGAGCGTTCGCTCAGCCGCTGTGTCGAGAATTCCCGGGCCCTGTGTCACGCTCGATCAGAAGTTGGGATCTAGAACCTGTTCAAGGGTTTCGACGATATCCTCAAAGTGCTCCGAACTCTCCTTTGCCTTAGTAATGTGCGCCCCATTCAACCCATCCGAGCTGTTGCAGTAGAAAATTGGTTTTTTCGCGTCCATCGAATACGGGATTAGGCTGTGCAAGTTGGGAATTTGGCCCATTTTAAAGTCATCGTTTTCCCATTCGACCACCTGCTGAATGGGTTTTAGTTTCCGAACGATATTGGCCATAATGGCTGGCACGAGTTCGTTGCCATATATCTGCCAACCATGGGTCATTCCGGCCGCGTTGGTACGGATATTGTGCTGCTGAATCACGTAACCAAGGTATCGCGGGCTTCCGTCCGGGATAGAGATTGAGTTATCGCTCCACGCAGCGTTGACCTGATCCCAATCCTTTCGCCACGATACCAGCTTGTTGCCAAGATTCTCGGTACCCTGAATTGAGAACAGGTCTGGAGCGACCGGGGTTATGAAATAGTCGGACGTCGCAAGGACTGCACGGTTAAGCGCGCCCAAGTTCGGCCCCAAGTCGATCAAGACCAGGTCGGCCCCAACCTTTTCGGCGGCAAACTGGATGTACCGATGGATTGCGGCTTGAGCTCGGATGTCCGGCTCGCTCCCGCCCTTTGCAGAATTCCAAGTGTCGCCTAGGCGATCTTCAAAATCGCTAAGTCTGAGGTCGCCGGGAACGATAAAGAGATCGCCCTTAGCGTTTATGGCTCTCGATGGCGCACGGTTCCTGATATCTCCCGTAGTGCGATACACCGGTTCGATATTCCGAAAGATGCTGTTGCCTTCGGTCCCCCAAGACTTTTTTATTTCGCTATCGGCCATACTGTATGCGGTCAAATTACATTGGCTATCACAATCGACCATCAGCACGGTGTTGCCACGTTCGGCAAGCATGTGCGCTACATGATACATATACGTCGTCTTTCCAACACCACCCTTATTGTTGAAAATGCTGATGATTGTTGTCATTGGTTATCCCCTTCGAAGCTTGAGGTAACTGACGATTTGGAACGGCGCTAGACCGTAAGTTATTAAGTTGATGCCCGCCTTAGCGAATCGACGGCGCCGTCCTGGCGCGCGTCGACTCGCGATACCCGCGATCGGTTACCCGTTATCTGGAAGCTGCCTGGCAGCTGACGCGCCGAACAGCGGCGGGCTGAAACGCACCCCAATCTTGGTCGTTCAAGCGACTTCTACCGAAGGCCAAAAAGCAGACCACATTCCGTTGATCGCGAGATTCTGATGCCGCCGTTCCGCGCCTACCAGACGATCCGACCATGCTTGTCGACCCCGCGTTCCACCGCCAGCTCTTCGAACCGCCGCGCCTGTGTCTCGGGGAGCTTCAGCGGCGCGAAGGAAAACTCGGCATAATTGCCGTCGTCGTCCGAAAAATAGCCATGATAGAGCCAGATTTCGGGAAACGGGCTTGCTGCGAAATAGTCGGGAAGCTCGGCCATCGCCTCGAGGAGCCCCTCCTTGGTCGGAAAATTGGTCCGGTAATCGAGGATGAGGACCGTCTTTTCCTTGCTGTCATGCTTCTTCGTAGCCTTCGCATCGATTGCAGCCATGATCTTGTCGACGAGACGCGCGTCGGGGTGCCTGATCTGACCAGTGATCAAGCGTTTGGACGGGTCGCCATAGAGCGGGTTCGCGACCTTCATTCCCGCAGGCTCCTTCGCATAACGTTTGATGAGATCGTCGATACCGTCGAGCGAGAACATCTTGTGGACCTTGCGAAGATCGCCGAGTCGGATCTCGGGCTTCATCGATTCATGCGCGAGCCTTTCCTCGTGCTTTTCCCTTCTGAACTGGAACTCGCTGTCGCCGAGCGCGGTGATCTCGACAAAGAAACGGTACTCGTCGTTGAGCTCGACGTCGAAGTCCCAGGGATTGTCGCGGCCCCATATCTTTACGTCCACTGGGAGCGAGCCGAAGGCATTAGCGTGATGGCGAATATAGTGGCGGAAGATGAGTTCCTCGCGGTGCGCCGGATCGCTGACCGAGAGCCGTACCCGTTCGGTCGCCTTGCCGTCGCGGCCAATGACGATCGTCCTCTTACAGTTCTTGCGCTCGACGCTCTCGTCGATCGGCGAGAAGATATTCTGCTTCCCGCGATCGCGCGCTTCTTTCAAGATTGTGGCTTCGGACGTCTTCGCCATAAGGCCTCCCTTCCTAATTCTCTCGATAGATGCGCGCCGAGGCAGCCTTTAAAAAAGGCTAAAGCGCGGCCGCGCTGAAGAAGGACGCGAGCTTGTCGATGCGCTCGGCGAGGTCGGCATCTGGCCACATTCGCCGTACTGCTGGCTGCAGCATGGTCCCGAGGGCCGACGTCCGCTCAAGCAAAGTCGATCCGAACCCTTGGGTGGAGAACGGAACGACAGCTTTCTAGCGAAAATCGCCACCCGCCCTCCGTTGAGCTCAGTTCGTAGCCAGTCGATCGTTCAGTTCGACAAAGAGATAGTCGCGATCGCGCGTACTTCGGCGAGCAAGAGTGGGGAAAGCCCCAGCGCCTCCAGCGGCCGGGTCCGCAGCCACTGCAGCGCACCGGCGGTGTCGAGGTCTTTACGGGCGGACATTTCGTTCAGTTTCATTGCGGTGACACGCGACAAGCCCAGCGAGATGAAGCTGATCATCGTTTTGTCGGATGCGCCGATCTCCAAGTAAAGAGGCAAAGACGGAATGCTCGAGACCATGTCCACCAACCCCGCGCTATCGAGTGCGTAGACAAGAAGGGCGCTATAGCAACCAAACAGCCGAACGGCTTGGAAACGGATGTCGCCCTCGATCAAATCTAGGGTGTTTCTGATCGTCGTCCGAACAGGCTTGGACGTATTTCGCGAAATTTGCTCGTCGATGATCTGGGGGAGCGGCAGGCCGAGCATCCATCGTCGCGCGATCAGAGCGTGGAACCGATGCAGATTCTTGGAGGTGTCGATGCCGAGGATGATCTCGTGGCAAAGTTTCAGGACATCCGCATAGGACTGGAAGGCTTCACTCTCGCGGGGGTGCAGGGGGATGAGGGCGCGAGCGACGTCGGGGCCTTGAGCCACCTTCGCGCTTATCCGGTCGTAAAGCCGCTGTTGTTTGTGAGCTGATATGTTTGGAGTCCGGCGGATAACCGCCGCCGGGAGGGTGAGTTTTTCACTGGC
This sequence comes from uncultured Alphaproteobacteria bacterium, assembly GCA_942493255.1. GTDB lineage: Bacteria > Pseudomonadota > Alphaproteobacteria > Sphingomonadales > Sphingomonadaceae > Sphingomonas. Next base: position 1,869,177 of record OW818683.1, read on the forward strand.
GGCCGCGAGTGCGGCCTCTAGCAGGCTCGACTGAGCATCGCCTGCAGCGACGCCTGCTCGTTCGAATGTCTGACTGAGGTCACCGCCTTTGAAATCGGTATAAAGGCGGACGAAGGCGGTCTCGAGATCAGTTTCATCGCTGCGGCCGGCGCTCGGCGTTCCGGCGATGACGGTCATGAGCTGATCGTGATGGTCGTTGAGGCTGGTTTCCATCGCCGGAGTGACGATCGCGTCCTTTGGCCCGTCGAGCGGCTTCTTCTTCCATTTCTCGTAATCGATGAGGAAGATGTTGCCTTGGAATTCTCGTTTCAGTCTTCCAGCGCGACCGGCGAGGTTCCAGAAGTCGGTCGACTCAAGGGCCTTGGTCCGACCCTTCTCCGGAGCAAACATGAAGATGTTTTTGGCGGGCAGATTGACTCCCTGAAGCAGCGTGCTCGTGCATACGAGGAAGTCGATCTCACCGGACGATACTGCCGCTTCAATTGCGCGTCGAAGCTGGGTGGGGATGTTGGAATAGTGAAACGCGACGCCGTACTTGACGCACTCAACCAACGCGTAGTTGGCGTGGACCGCTTCTTTCGCTAGGTCCGATAGAGCCAGTCGCGCGACGGTTGGCTCGCGATCAGACATCAGCTCGGCCAGTTGAAGCGCAACGCTTTCGGCCTCCGCCGCGCCGTTTGCATAGATGATGTTTGAATGCCCGCGCCCGAGTTCCGCCGGGATATGGACGAGTTTCTCTGTTCGGCTCGCGACCGTTCGATCCAGCTGCAGCGTCGCGATTGACCGTAGCGCCTTTGATCCGTCCCCGGCGGTCTTGATCGAAAGTTTGCCCTTGGTAGCTGACTCGATGGTGGTGACCAGGAAGTTCTGGGCAACAGTCGGCTCTACAGACGAGAACTCGATCATATCGTCCAGACCGAATAGCCGACTGAAGATATCCAGATTGCGGATTGCGGGACTGGCGAAGAGGATCTGGGATGTCGGATTGCGGATGAGCAGATCGTCGATGACCCATTGAAGCAGAACACCTCGTGATCCGTCCGCGATCGAATGCGCTTCATCAACGATGATGATGCTGGCGCTGAAGTCGGGATGGGAGCCGAGAGCGAGTTGCACCCTCTCTTGCGTCATCACATAGATGGCGCGCTCGGCAAGCGTGGTGTCCGCGTCGATCGGCACCGTGACAATGTCGGGAACATTGCGTGTCGTTCCCTCGAACTGGACCTTCAGATCGTCCGCGACCTGGGCGATCAAGGCACGGGTCGGGACGATGTATACAACCGATTTTGCCCGGTCGTTGTCGAAGAGCGCCGAGAGATACCCCTGCAACACAAAGGATTTCCCTGCAGACGTGGGCGCCGCCAGCGCGATTCGGCGGCTCTGCATAAGGCTAAGCCAAAGCTTTTGCTGGAAGTCTGTCAGCAGCACCGTGCGCCCGTTTATCGTCACCTCATGCGCATCGGCCGACGCGATTTCTTCAGCGACAAGCGCGAAGGGAAGGCTGGGCTGTGCGGAATCAACGTCTGCTCGCGTGCCGATTGATGGGAAGTTGCCTAGACGCATGAGCACTACCCGTAGGGCTTGATCCAAGGGCACCTGTTCCGTGCCAAAAAGATCGTATGCACAAGTCGCCACCCTGAAGGCCGCGCGTCGATGATCTGCTTTCTCCGAGCAAGCCAGGATTGCCGCTGAACGCATCAACCGCGTGGCATCTGTAATGTCCGCGGGGCGGTCATCGACGCCGCCGATCTCTCTAGTGAGCCATGCAAGCTCGATGCGGTGCGCCGCGTCGTGAAATCCGGGGTTCCCCCAAACTTTGTCGGCTAGTTCCTGCATCATTGCAGCCAGCCAATCCGAGCCTGGAAGAGATCGCGAAATTCCTGGACCGCCGGGAGCGGGAAGAAGAAGAGTTCCACATCCTGAGAGTCCAGTCCCGCCGCCTTGAGCGCAGCGGCGACCTTGGGAGCGACCGCTTCAAGGTGCTCGTGCGCCAGCGCTCTAAAGACATCCTCCGCGCCTTGGTCGCCCGCGGCGCTGGCCTTTTGGAAGCCGTCGAAATCGAAGCCGATCAGGCAGGTGATGACGTCTTTGCGCTCATTATATTCTTCCTCATGCGGATCCAGATATCGCAGAAGGGCTTCCTTGCCTTCGGCGCCCAATCCTGTGAAATCGATATTTCGCTGAACAAGCTGCAATTCGTGATCCAGCTCGTCCGGCTCCAAAGATTTTGCGATCGATTTCGCGGCAGACGCGATGGCTGCACCGACGTCGCCGTACATCTTCGACTCTCCCCAATAGAGAAAAAGCCGCGCGGTCTCAGGGCAGTATCGGACATGGACCCCGTCCGCGCCGTGAACGGGCATCTGCGAATTGGTTTTCAAGGTCATCTTCGCGATGACCTGTGGGGCGCCTAAAATCCATTCTGTCAGGAGGTAAAGCAGTAGCTCGCCGGCTTCGCCATTCCGGTTTGTCGCCTTGTGCGCCTTGATGAAAAGCTTGGCGGCCGCATCATTAAGCTGAGTGGTTTTGACCAGGAAATCGTCGAACGGCAGGGTAGACTGCAGCGCTCTCACTGCATCGATTTCCTTGCGAGTCAGCGCGAAAGGCGTCAGGTGCAGCCATGCCAGCTCCACCAGTTCGTGAACCGTGGTTTTGCCTTGCCGGAATGCCGGGAAATGCAGTCGAAGAGTGACGCCTGAGCACTCGCACAGCACCTCATGCTGTAGCTCTCTTATCCTCGGCCCTAGTTTTGAATAGTCCCGGCGAAGAGCCGCAAGAACTGCATCCAAGTCTGGGCCTTCGGCTTGTTCTGCGCTCTGCTGGCTCAAATTGCCCCCGGTCGACCTTACCCCACCGACAAGTGTAGCGCCAGGATATGGTAAAGTAAGCAGAAACTTGGCCTAGGCGAAGCTGGGGCGGACAATCGGCTCAGCCCTTAGTACCCGGCTTGCCGACCGAACCAATGTGCGCTTTCCGCGATCAGCAGCCTGGACGCGGCCGGTCTGCAGCCGGCCCAGTTCCTGCCGTCGCGGTCGGGAGCATATTAGTAACCGGCATTGGGCCGTGAGCGGTCACGGAGCTTTTGGTAGTGAATCGCGAAAATCGGTCGTCCGGCGCTCAATCTCTCGACTGTCATTTGAGTGGCTAAGAGGGCCGTTTGCGAACCGGCAGGATTGGGGCAGCCCAGTAGCAGGCAGACGTTTGCCGTGGCGGCGGGGCATTTTGCAGGCGCGGTTCATCTCTTCTTCGTGCGGACCTCAAATCTTCCGCGACGAGCTCACCTGCCAAGGGAAAAGATCGCTGCGCGCTTCGGATGAGCATGTTGCGCGTCCTTCAGTGCCGAATGGGCCAGCGACTGACAAAAGACGATCAGCGAGCCTCTCTAGCCGGATGCAGTACCGAACGGCTTTCCTTCCTGATCTCTACATGGTTCAACTAGCCAATGACGTACCCAACGGACGATCCGACCAAATCCCAATCACCCACAACGATTCGGACGACTCGCCCCGATCCCTCGCGCCACCCTTCGCTTGGGCGAGTAGATAGCACTGTCTTGAGAGAGGGGCCGAAAGTCCGACGCGAAATCGTCCACTTCGCTGTCCACAGCAGCAACACAGGAGAGTTCAAGACCAACACGATCGGATTTCGCTCATTCAATCGATCCGGAAATGGATGGCAAAAGGATCCCGCTAAGTCGTTCACCCTCGAAAGCGACCACGAAATCCGAAAGGCATCTCAGTTTATCGCAGCAGCCTGCGGAGGCAGCATCCCAGACCTCGCAGGCACGTTCGTTGTGGTACCGGCAGCGAAGGAGCTGAATGCGGGCGAAATCCAGTCGGCTCTGAACGAACTCGGCATATCAGGGCAGTCTGACATTTTAGCAGGTCTGCTCCAGCGGATCGCGCGCGAACGCGGTCCCGCCGTAGAGTTGTTTAAGCGCGTCGCAGCTGACCCCGGTGCCTTCGCAGCGGCTGCGGCAACGCTAAACTTGGCCCGGTACCGCGAAGAGGCGAAGCGTCTCGACGAACTGATAGTTGCGGACGCGAACGAGCGTGAGTTCCAGTTGCTGCTCGAGCGGAACCCGTGGATGTTCGGCTCTGAGTACAGTGAGCATCTCGCCGACAAGCGCCATCTCACCCGCGACACCCAGCAGGATTTCCTGCTCCGCCGTACGACCGACGGCCACGTCGAGGTTGTGGAAATCAAAACCCCCTTGGCTGGCGCCGACCTCTTCCGCTTCGACACATCCCGCCAAGCACACTTCGCCGGCCGCGACCTTTCAGCCGCGATGGGTCAGGTCTCCAAGTATATCGAGGAGCTGGAAAGCAACCGGCACGCTATCATGTTCAGCGACGGAATCGACACTCTAAAGGTGCGCGCCAAGGTAATCATCGGTCGCGACGGTGACGACGGGCAGCGGATGGCACTTCGTCGCTTAAACGGGCATCTGCACCGCATCGAAGTGATCACCTTCGATCAGCTCGCCGCGATATCCCGGCGCGTCCTTGAGCATCTCCTCGCCGCAGTGTCAGCCGAGCGATCCGGACAACGTCCATGAGCGAAGACATGTACGAACTCAAACCGGGCGGTAAGGGGCATCACTCATGCGACCTCAGACGCGAATGGGTAGTAAAAAGGAGAAGTAGAAGTGGGGACACCTTCGATCGACCTGACGCGCCTGCGAGGCATGCTTGGAAAAGCCGCTAACGCGATGGATTTAAAGGGTCTGAAGGCGGCGGGGGATGCAGGCGAATTTCTCACCGAAAACCTTCTGGACTGTATTCCCCTTGGGTGGATCAAGACGGTCCAGCACGACAACGTATACAGTTCGGTGTTGCAGCAAACGCGAGTGGCGCGCCCCGATTATCTCGTTCGTCTTGAGGACACTAACTTCTTTCTCGATGCTAAGAACCTAAAGCCGACGCGCAAAACGGCGACGGACTTTGGATTCGCTCTCGGCGCCACCGAATATTCAAGGCTGGTGAATGCTGAAAACTTTTTTGCAATGCCTATCGTTTTGACCATCTGGGATCGCGCCGACGACGAGTTCACTTACACCTGGGCTACGCTTTCCGATTTCAAAACTTCCATCATAATCGAAAAGCGGCCGTGCCTCGAAGGGACGTTCCCGGCAGCAGACGTGCATAAGCATAACCTCTGAGGCCCCCCGTCGGTCTACTGAGCCTGTGGGCGCACGTCAGGGCCGGTGGGGCTGATGCCGTCAGAGTGGCCGCTTAGCGGCAGCCGCGAGCTTTATGAATGCGCCCTCTCATGCCATTACGCGCTAAAGCAGCGGGACTGGACTTGTAGAAATAGTCACGGCGCCTGACGGATGTCCGCTGTGACGTCGATCGTCGGCCTCGCGAACGTGCAGAGCTAGAGCACATTGCGGGCCGGCGGCTCAGGTCAGCAGAGCGGTTCGACGCTCGCCCTAAAGCAGCTCTTGCATCAGCAATCGGAATTGCGGCTGCGCGCCCAGCTCGCGCATGCGCACCTCCAGCTCGGAACGAACGACTCGAAGGAGTTGCTTTGGAGGTTCGGCGGCCAAGTCGATCTCCAGGCTCTTGCCGGACACCTTGTCGACGACGGCGATCGTGAACCGGGCCTCAATGGCGTCCTCGACGGCAAGCCGCCAAAGCCATTTGTGAGGCACGGTCGCACGGCTCATTTTTTCGCCAGGCTGCCTTTGCTCTTTCCATTTATTACGCAGCGGATAGCCTTGGGCGATGTAGTGCTGTGCCCAGTTAGTTTCTGAAGCGAAAGAAGCGACTGCATCACCGACGCGTTCGATGACCCGGAACCGAGGCACGCCGCCGCGAAGCATGATGTCGTACATCAAGCCTTCCACGTAGCTCGTCGGGCGGCGTATCGCCGTGCCCGCCTCGCGTAGCCTTCGGTCTACACGCGATCCGAAGTTTTTCGACTGGCCGACATACACGATCAGGGTATTAAATGGGCCAACGTGGTCAGGGGTGGTGGGATCGTGGATCGCGTAGGTGATCCAACCTGTCTCTTGGCTCTCAACCTTCGCTCGCGCTCTCTCGCGATCAATTGCTGCGCGAAACCGTGGGTCCTGCCAGTAACGGGTGAAGCGTTTCACCGTGGCAGGATGCGCGGTCGGTCGAGGCTGCGCAACTTCTATATGATACGTCACAACCGATGCTTGTGGGTGCGTTACGACTGAGCGAACGACCACTTTTAGGATCGAGCGGAGTTGAGCGGAATGGCTGCTGATGGGGCGCATTCCGGACGCGCCGTGCAGATCCGTCCGACGCGAAAAATGGCTCACGTCGAAGCGAGGACAGTCCCAAACCGATCCTAGTTGGGGGGCGACGCTCCAACCAAAGTAGCTTAGACTTCGCTCGCGATGAGAATCATCGAAATTTTCGTTCGTGCCCGTCCGCACGAAATCGCCCCCGACCGTGGACGACGTTTTGACGATGTTCTCGATTTCGCCACCATGCAATGACGTTAAGTCATTGAAAAGATTGGCGACCCGTACGGGAATCGAACCCGTGTTTCAGCCGTGAAAGAAGGGGTAGGGCGGCAATTGGGCCGGTCGCTGACAGGCAGACTTCCTCAGTACTCGATCTCGTATTTGGACAGTGCGAACCCTCGACTAGAGAGTTGGTCGTTCCACGCATCGCACATCGCATGGAGAGCCGCCTCACTGTCGTCGCTCGTCCAGTCGGTGCGGTTCGTATCAGGCGCCCGAAGACCGTAGCTCAGCCGGCGCCGGCTCGATTTCTGAAGAACGACCAGGCCTTCGCCGGGGAAGGGGCGGCCGGCATCGACGTAGAGGCCGTCGGTGTCGAGGTGGCCCTCCACACTCGGCTTGCCTTCGAACTCCGGTCTTCGCATCACCGGCGCGCCGACATGGCCGAATGCGGCCTGCCAGATCACGCCGCTAACGCAGTCGCCGCTGCCTTGGTGCTCGTCATAGTAATAGGGAACCAATGCCGACTTCCAACCGTGCAGGATCAGGCGGTCGGCAACCACCAGCGCGAAGGTCGGCCCGCGCTTGAACTGCGAAGCCTTAAACGCGCCGTGGCTCTTCTCGCGCAGCGTGTCGATGATGCGCTTGACCGAGTAGGCGTCGTAGCCCGTGTCTCCGAACGGCTTGCGGTAGGGCGCGACCTCGCTCTCGGCCGACGCGACGCGGCGCCCCTCCCGCATCTGACGCTCGATTTCGATGTTGGGCGCGAGTCCGTCCTCCATAATTTGCTTGTGCCGAAAGGCGCCGCCGACGATGTCGAGCGACTTAACCTCGACGAAATAGGGACGGCCGTCGTCAAGCTCGCAACGGAAATCAGGCGCCGACGCCGTATCGGTGACCCGGCTCGTCGGAATGCCCCGCGCGCGCAGGAAGTGGAGGACCATCGCTTCCGCGTAGATCTCGAAGAACTGGTTGTAGGCGACGATATCGGGTGCCGACCTGACCTGGGCAAGCTTGGCGACCATTTGGTCGACAAAGTCTTTGTAGGCCGGATCGTCGTGCGCGAGCAGGTCGAGGGCGCGGAGCAGGTCCGAGTCGACCTCGGTCATGCTAGAGTTGTTAGTGAGGCCCGATAGGCCTTGTGCGTGATCGGTGAAGGCGGCACTTGCCGGATAGGTCGCGCGCCGCGCGACGTTATAGAGCGCGCGGGTGCTAGCCAGGCCTGCTTCGTCAGTATGCAGGTTTGGCTGCCTGAGCAGCGCTAGGAGATCGGCATGTGCCGCGGCGATCTTGCCACCGGGGTCCTCGGCAGCGCGCGCCTCGATACCCTCAAGTACGGCCTCCTCGAACTCGCCCAAAATCGCGGGCTGAACGCTTTGCGTCACGCGGCCCCGGTAATGGCGATATGCCTGCCAGATGGTGGACGGCTTCGTAGAACGGGGCGGCATGGTCATAGTGGTCGGCAACCAGATGGAGTCGAGCGCGCGTCTACGCAGATCTCCGGGTCACGCAATGTTCTTCTCACAATAAGCTCACCTCTTGTAGAATGGATTGGCGCGGCAAGAGGCGCGGCGGCTAGGCTGCGGCTATGACGAGCGTAGTGATTTGGCGGCGGCGCGAGCTGATTGACGGCGAGGCGTTGCGCGCCGAGTGGGATGACCATTCGGCAATCGCGCCGGCAACGCCTTGGATGCATGTCGGCGACATCTGGCTCGCCGCCGATACCCGGATCAGCGCGGAAACACATGCCGGGACGCGCACGGTGTCCACCGATGCGGCGCTGAAGATCCTGCCGATCACGCTCGAGCTTTACCAGGAGCGCGAGGACGGCGGCCCAGGCACGACAATCGCCTATACGGGCGAACTCGCTTACGCTTGGGCGGGCAATATGCTGCCTGCGACCGCGACATACGCGATGGTCTCGTCCTACCTGAAGCGGCTGACAGGGCCAGCCTCTACCGAGCTACCCACAATCGACGCGCTGGCGGATCTGGTGAATCGGATTGGGGCAAAGTACGCGGCCGATACACGGCAGCCGTTCGAGGCGTTTCTCGTCGGCACGTCGCCGCAAAGCAACGGACAGGGGAAGGACGCGGCATATCGGTTGCGCTTCGACCGGACCGGCATTGCCCGGTCGATCGAAACGCTCGACCTCGAGCCGAGCGGTAGCTTCGCTCTCCTCGGCAGCAGACGGCTGGAGATTTCCGCCATCATTGAGCAGGGGCTTCGCGACGACGTGGAATATGTGCCCGCGCTCGCCGTCAAGGACGTGATCGCGGCCGATGCCAAGGCTGCCATGATTGGAGATATAGGCGGCTATCTGAATCTGGCGCGCGTCAGCCGCGGCGGCGTGGAGATTTATCCGGAATGGCGCAATCCCGAAGCCGGGCTCCCACGCGCTTATTCCGATGACGAAATCGGGCGCGTCGGTAAATGGCGGGTGACCGGAATCCAAGGACGATGATGGTCGCGGGCGGCGAGTTCTGGCCGACGGTGCATCGCCTCGGCTCGAACGGTCGGCAAGAAATTTTTCGTTCCAAACGGGAGATCGTAACTCTCCAGCATCCCGCGTTCACGCCCTCGCGTGTAGCATGAACGAAGGTCCGGTCACGCCGATTGCCGCCTGAGGGCAGTCGGGACGGTTCCACCAGCCGTAAGCGTCGACACAATCCGAAGGAACGGCGGTTTCTGAATCTCCACTTGGCCCGGCAAACGGCCGGGATTGAAGCGCGAATCAGAGAAGTTCCTTAACTCCTCCGGTTGCAGCCGCACGTACTTCGATGTGAGGAACAATCCGTGAAAATCCGCCGATTTCCAGCTACGGTTTTGCAGTAAATCTGCAGTAAGTTGCACAAATGTGCAGCTAGAAGGCGGCTAAGCGCTTGAAATCGCTGGTGACCCCTACGAGAATCGAACTCGTGTTTTCGCCGTGAGAGGGCGACGTCCTAACCGCTAGACGAAGGGGCCATATGAGCTGAACCGGCGCCTTTATCGGGGGGCGGGCGGGGCGTCAAGCGGGGGGCGTGAAAACAAATGGCGGGGTGGCGTTCGCGTCATTCGCGCCCTATCTGGCGTCGAATGGCGCGTTCTACCCGATCGATGGACTGGGGCTTCCCCCGCTGGCGTGCCTATGGCAGCGAGCGCGAAGCGGTGAAGGTGCGCCTGTGCGACCGGCATGGCTGCGAGCTGCCGGGCGATCGCCCTGCGCCCAAATCGCCGAACAGCCCGGAGCGCTGGTACTTCTGCGAAACGCATGCCGGCGAATACAACCGCAACTGGAATTACTTCGAGGGGCTGACGGCTGAGGAAGCCGCCGAGCGTGAGGCGCAGGAGCGCCGCGACGCCGGCGATTTCTCTGAAAGCCGCCACAATGAATGGGCCGGACCGGGCGATGGCAGCCGTTCGCGCGACGAGATGCGCGCGCTCGACGTGCTGAAGCTCGATCCCGATGCGGAGTTCGAGGCGGTGCGGGCGGCTTGGCGCAAGCTCGCGAAGGAAAACCACCCCGATGTCCGCCCCGGCGATGCCGACGCGGCGAAGCGGTTTCAGGCGATCCAGACCGCCTATGAAGTGCTCCGCGCTGCCGAGGAGCGGCGGCAATGGCGGCCTGATTGAAAACCCGCGTCCAGTCCAACTGGTCGAATGCCGTGCTGGTCTGCGCCAAATGCTCGAAAAAGCTGGATGGCGGGTTCGGGCCAAGGGGCAAGCAGTCGCTGGGCAAGGCGCTGCGCAAACAGCTGCATCTCAAAAAGGGGCGCAAGGCTGCGGCGGGCGTCGTCGACGTGAAATGCCTGGGCGTGTGCCCGCGCGGCGCGGTCACGGTGGTCAATGGCGCGGCGAGCCGGGAGTGGCTGCTGGTGCCGGCGGGGGCTGATCTCGATACCGTCGCCGGTGAACTCGGCCTTTCCTGATCGTCCCCGCTTGCGCCGGACCACAGCTTCGCTACGGTTCGCCGCGTGACGCCGTCATCGCCCTCCGCAATTCTCGCGCGCAAGCGGTTGGCCGATGCGCTGATTTCCGTCGGCCGCGGCGACCGCGCCGCGCTGGCAGAGGTCTATAATCTCACCAGCGCGAAGCTATTCGGCATTTGCCTGCGTATCTGCGGAAGCCGGGAGGAAGCGGAGGACGTGGTGCAGGAAGTCTATGTGAAGGTGTGGCAGCGGGCGGGGCGGTTCGACCCTGAACGCGCCAGCCCGATCACCTGGCTTGCCGCCATCGCCCGCAACAGCGCGATCGACCGGCTGCGCGCCCGGCCAGCGATGGCCGCCGCGCCGATCGAGGCCGCGGCCTATGTCGCCGACGATGCCCCCGCCGCCGATACTGCGATCGAGGATGCACAGGAGCAGGGCCGCATGCGCGCCTGTCTCGACGCGCTTGAAGCGCGCGCCTCCTCCGCGATCCGCGCAGCCTTTTTCGGCGGGCTGACCTATGCTGAGCTGGCGGAGCGGGACCGAGTGCCGCTTGGCACGATGAAGACGTGGATCCGCCGTGGCCTGCTGCAGCTGAGGACGTGCCTGGGCGATGGTTGACCCGATGGACCTTCCCGACGAACGCGAACTGCTCGCCGCCGAGCTGGCGCTGGGCGTGCTGGAGGGCGACGCGCTGGCTGCGGCCAACCGTCGCCTGCTGACCGACGCGGCCTTCGCCGAAGAGGTTGAGGCATGGCGCGATCGGCTGGCGGGCATGGCGCTCGACGTGCCCGACGAAACGCCGCCGGACGAATTGTGGAGCCGCATCGAGCGCGCGATTGACGGCACCGGCGCCGCGCCGGTCGTCGATCTGGTGCCACGTCGTCAGTTGCGGCGCTGGCAGTTCGGCACCGCCGCAGCCGGCGCGGTCGCTGCCGCGCTCGCGGTCATGCTGGTCATCCCGCGCCCTGAGCCGATGATCATCCCGCCGCCGACGCAGGTCGCGGCGCAGCCCGCAATCGTCGCGCAGCTGCGCGGCGAGGGCGAGCTGCCGCTGGTCGCCGCGCGCTATGATCCATCAACGGCACAGCTGCGGCTGGTCGCGCAGGACATGGGCGAGGATCCGCGCGTGCCGGAATTGTGGATCATTCCGGAGGACGGCATCCCGCGCTCGCTCGGTGTGATTCAGCCTGCGGGCGATACCCAGCTTGCCGTGGCCGAAGGGCACCGCTCGATGCTGCATGACGGCGCGACGCTGGCCATCACGATGGAGCCGCGTGCGACCGCGCCGCACCCCGCGCCGACTGGCCCGCGCGTGGCTGCAGGAAAAATTTTCGGCATCTGACATCCGGCGCGCATCCGCCGCCGTATCTCCTGCGCAACCCGGTCCCAAGCGGTCCGGGCACTGCCACGAAAGCAGGAGGATTTATGAAGTTTCGTACCTCGCATTTCGCACTGGCGCTTGCCGGTGCCGCGCTGGCCACTGGTTCGGTCGCAATCGCCGGACAGAACAAGATGGTCGGCGGTGCCGCGATGTATCCGACCAAGGATATCGTCGATAACGCCGTCAATTCGAAGGATCACACCACGCTGGTCGCGGCGGTGAAGGCTGCGGGCCTGGTCGACACGCTCAAGTCGCCCGGACCGTTCACCGTGTTCGCCCCGACCAATGCGGCGTTCGCCAAGCTCCCCGCCGGCACCGTCGACACGCTGCTGAAGCCGGAGAACAAGGGCACGCTGACCGCAGTGCTCACCTACCATGTCGTGCCCGGCAAGATGATGGCTGGCGATATCGCGGCAAAGGCCAAGGCGAATGGCGGCAAGCTGGAGCTGACCACGGTTCAGGGTGAGAAGATCACCCTGTCGATGCGCGGTTCGGGCTGGATCGTCACTGATGCCAAGGGCGGCACGTCCACCATCACCATCGCCGATGTCGCGCAGAAGAACGGCGTGATCCACGTCGTCGACTCGGTGCTGCTGCCCTGATCTGACCCCCGTCGCGCGGGTTTTTACCCGGCCCCGCGCGACACCCCGCCGGTGTTGTTTCCCTCTTTAACCATCGGCGGGACTACCGCCCGCCCGGCCACTGTCTCTCAGGCCGGGCGGGTACGGTCGTTTGACCGACCCGCCACCGGCCTTGGCTCACGCGGCGTAGCGTTCCGCAGTCGATCGGATCAGCGCGATCATGTTCGGGATGCCCTGTGTCCGGTTTGAACTCAGCTGATTGCGCAGGTCGAACGGTGCCAGCGCTCCCTCGATGTCGGTCGCGAGAATGTCCGCCGGGCTGCGATCCTGCACCGTCAGCAGCACGAGTGCGATGATCCCCTTGGTAATCGCGGCGTTGCTGTCGGCGAGGAAGTGGAGCGCACCGTCGTCGCGCACCGTCGGATAGACCCACACCGCTGCCGAACACCCGCGCACCAATGTCGCCTCGGTCTTCAGCGCATCGGGCATCGGCTCCAGCGCCTTGCCGAGGTCGATCAACAACCGATAGCGGTCGTCGGCATCGAGGAATTCATACTCGTCGGTCAGGTCGGACAGGCTGGTCATGGCCGGGCGTTTAGCGCGGTCGGCGCGTACCGTCACCTGATCTTGCGCGCAGGGCCGTCGGCACGGCACAACGTGTTCGTCTCAAGTCCGGGAATTTCCATGTCACGCTTTGCCACGTTCAGTATCGCCCTGTCCCTGCTCGCTGCGCCGGGCGTGGCAAGCGCGCAGTCCGCGCCGTCGCCGTCGGCCGCCGTCTCCAGCCAGCGCGAGATCGTCTATCGCACCCCCGAAACCGGCCCGCTGCACCTCGACCTTCACCGCCCGAGCACCGCGAAGGGTAAACGCACCCCCGTGCTTGTGGTGATCCATGGCGGGGCATGGGCGCGGGGGGAGCGGCCCAAGGGTTGGACCGGCTATCGCCGTTTCGTCGAGGCGGGGTTTGCGGTGGTCAGCATGCAATATCGCCTGTCGGGACAGGCCCGCGCACCCGCTGCGGTCGAGGATGTCCGCTGCGTCATGGGCTGGATCGCGCGTTCGGCGGAGCGCGAGGGGCTGGACCCGAAGCGGATCGTGCTGATGGGCACGTCGGCTGGTGCGCACCTCGCGCTGATGGCTGCCTATGTCGACGCGAGCGAGCGGCTCGACCCGGCCGAGTGCGGACCTGCGCCGCGCGCTGCTGCGGTGATCGACTTTTACGGCCCGACCGATCTGCGCCCGCAATCGCTCGGCGCGTGGAACAGCCCTTCGATCGGCAAATGGGTCGGGGAGGGGGAGGCGGGCGCCGCGATGGCCGCCCGCATGTCCCCGATCACCCGCATCAAGCCGGGCCAGCCGCCGGTCTTCATCGTCCATGGCGATGCCGACCCGGTGGTCCCGGTCGCCGCATCGATCGCGCTGAAAGCCGCGCTCGAGCGGGCGAAGGTGCCGACTGAACTCCATGTCGTCCCGGGCGGGGTGCATGGGAAGTTCGATCCGCTCGTGCAGGATCGCCTGCTGGCCGATGCGGTGACCTTCCTGAAGCGTCACCGCGTGGTGGAATGAACTTTTAGAAGATGGGTGGGAGCGGCGTCTGCAGCTGCCGCTCCCGTGGTGCAGTGGCGGTGGCCTCCCAACCCTTCCGCCGCTGCTCCGGGGGCTCTTTATCCGTGCGGTGCCGGCCCGCTCCCCCACCCGGCCACCCATAGAATACACTGTCGTTGGGTGGCCGGGTGGGGGAGCGGGCCGGCACCGCGCACGATCACAAATCCACGCCTGCGGCGATCGCTTCGAGCTTGCGGATGCGTTCCTTGAGGTCCGCGATCTCGATCCGCGCGCCGGCATTGGTCGGTGCGGCATGGGCGGTGTCGCCCTGATGGACCAGCGAAAGCTCCTGCCGCTTGAGTGCCAGCCAGCCGCGCCATCCGGCCAGGCCCGCTCCGGTCACCATGCCCAGCCCCGCAAGGGTCGCCAGCGCAATGGCCATGTAGAAATTGGGGTCGGTCATCACATCCTCCTCCGGTGGTCGCCGGGTTTCAGTTGCGGTCGTCGCGCAGCTTCTCGATCTCACGATCAAGGCTTACGCTCGAATGATTGTCGGTGATCACCCGCTCCAGCACCGCGATCCGGTCCTTCAGCGTGCGCACTTCCTGCTCCAGGCGGCGGGCTTCGGCGCTCACCGCGGGATCGTTGGCGACATAGTCGTTGCCGCGGCCATCCTTCTGGATGCCCATCTTGGCGCGGACGATGTTGCCGACGGTTACGATCGCTACGATCATCACCACCATGAACGCCCAATCCATCACCTGTCTCCTGTTCGTATGATCTCGTGTCAGCCCTGGAGGGCTTATTCGGCAGGCTGGGCCGCCGCTTCGCGTGCCAGCCGCTCGGCGCGGCGGACGGGGCGGTCGCGCATCTCGGCCATCGTGACGCCGATCGCGCCGATGACGCCCAGTACCGCGATCAATCCGATCAACATGGTAGATACTCCCTCACAAAATTCGTTCAGTTCACCGGCCGGTCGTCGCGCAGCCGTTCAATCTCGTTCGCCAGGTCGGCACCGCGGTCGGTGACGATCCGCTCCAGCACCCGCACCCGCTGCTCCAGCCGCTCGGTGTGTGCCGCATATTGCGCGGCGCGTTCGGCGGTCTGGGCGGTGAGCACTTCGGCCATCTTTTCCTTGTGCTTCAGCCAGCGTTTGAACATCTCGCCGCCAACCCCAAGGATCACCGGGATGCCTACAACGATGAAGAAGAAGGCGATTACGAAAGGCGCTTTTTCCATCGTCTGGCCCCTTAGTTCTTGCTGACCCGCAGCGCTTCGATCTCGCGATCGAGTGCGTGGCTGCTGTCGGTCACGATCCGCTCGACATTGGCCAGCCGGTCCTTGACCGAACCCAGTTCCGCACGGAGCTGGGCATTTTCCTGGCTGATCAGCTTGATCCGCTCGACCATCTCGTCATTCTTCTGCGGATACACCGCCTGACCCCAGGCCCCGTCGAGCGGGTAGCCATTCTTGATGCGGAGCCAGGTGGTGAACATCCACCCGATCATCCCGGCGACGCCGACGATTGCGATCGTGGGAGCCAGCGCGGTGAAGAAGTGCAGCTTTTCCATCTCTCTCGTCCTTCTCAGCGCAGGCTGTCGATCTCGCGGGCGGTCCGCTCGGCGGGGTCGGTGGCGATGCGTTCGAGCACCGCGATCCGCTCTTCCAGCCGGCTAACTTGCCCGGTCAGTCGCGCATTTTCGTTGGTCAGCAGTTCGATCTTGCGATCCGCCTGGGGATTTTCCTTGGTGGTCGTCCCCATCCATTCGTTTTCGATCGGGTATCCGTGCTTTGCGCGGATCCAGGTCGAAGCGAGCCAGCCAAAGGTCGTGATCGCGATGATGGCGATGACGAAGCCCGGTCCACCCCAACTCATAACTTTTCCCTCCTGTTGAGCCCCCCGACCGTTTAGCGGAGGCGCTCGATCTCGTCGGCGAGCTGCGTGTTGCGGCTCGTGTAGAAGGTCTCGATGTCGGCCATGCGGCGATCGATGTCGCGCAGCTTGGAGCGGACTTCCTGGGTCGAGCGGCGCGGATTGGCCCGCACGCCCTGCCAGAATTTGGCTTCCTCGGCATTGTCGTAGAGGCCGATCGGCTTCTGCGAGATGATCATGGCGAGGCCGATATAAACGAAGAACATCAGCGGGAAGGTGGCGACCAGCAGAGCGAGGAAGCCCAGGCGGATCCACAACGGGTCGACCCCGGTATATTCGCCCAGACCTTCACAGATCCCGAGCCACTTGCCGTTGACCTTGTCGCGATACAGTTGCGTGCGGCTGACAGACATCTCAGTTCCTCCGTGCGCGTTCATAGTCGGGGAGTTCGCGGGCCGGCGGCGTGTCATTGCCGCGCAGGCGGAACTCGGGATTATCGGCGGCGATGATCCGCTCGATGGTGTGCAGGCGATCCTCCATGCGACGCGCCGTGTAGTGCAGCTCGTCGAGCAGGTTCTCGTCCTCGCCGGTCAGCGACTTGGCCTGCTTCCACTTGGTTACGTAGTGGAGGATGACCCAGGGCATGCCGATGAAGAGCATGCCGACGACGCCGATCGGGACCAGGATGTCTTCCATGGCTTAATTCCCCTTGTTCAGGCGCGCCTTGAGCGCGGCCAGTTCGGCATCGACCTTCTCGGCCGACTGGAGTTCGGAGATTTCCTCCTCCAGCGTCTTCTTCGGCGCGCCCAGGTTCAGCGCATCGGCGCGGCCCTCGGCGAAATCGACGCGGCGCTCGAGCAGGTCGAAGCGGCTGAATGCGTCGCTGACCTTCGACCCGTGGGTCATCTCGCGCAGCTTGACGCGGTTGTTGGCGCTTTCCAGGCGGGTCATGATCGCATTCTGGCGGGCACGGGCGTCGCGCAGCTTGGTCTGAAGCTTGGCGATATCCTCTTCCGAAGCGCGCAGCGCATCGTCGAGCACCGCAATCTCCGCGCTCAGCTGATCGCACATGTCATACGCCTTCTGGCGCTCGACCAGTGCAGCCTTGGCCAGGTCCTCACGGTCCTTGCTCAGCGCCAGCTCGGCCTTTTCGGTCCAGCTCATCTGGAGGTTTTCCAGCTTGGCGATGTGGCGACGCATTTCCTTCTGGTCGGCGATGGTGCGAGCCGCGCTGGCGCGGACCTCCACCAAAGTCTCCTCCATTTCGAGGATGATCATGCGGATCATCTTCGCCGGGTCTTCCGCCTTGTCGAGCAGGTCGGTGAAGTTGGCGGCGATGATGTCGCGGGTGCGAGAGAAAATGCCCATCTGAAACATACTCCTTGAAACTCGTGCCGCCGGGCAGGCTAGGGGGTGCCCGCCCGGCGGGATCGCTTACGCGATGGCTGGGGCGGAAACCGTGATACCGTCCGTCGCCGTGACGGCGGGGCCGACCACGGTTGCCAGGCTGGTGGTGCTCACGACCAGGGTGCAGACCAGCGCCGCGATCGTCGTGCGAAAGCTGTTGTTGCCCTTGTACATTGTTTCCGTCCCTCGTTTTCGTCGTTTCGTTCGCCGCCCTTCGCGGCTTGCCAGGAACTTTGCACGGGGCGTGCCAATTCGATTTTTCCGCAGATTTCCGCCATTTTCTAACGCTGGCGCGCGATCGGAAAACTCTACTCTTGCCAAAGGTTGGGAAAATATCCCAAGACTTCGCGCATGGAGCGGACCACCCATGTCGTTGGCCAGTCGGGGGCCTTTCTCGATGCGCTCGAACACGCCTCGCGCGCGGCGGCGCTCGACCGTCCGGTGCTGGTGATCGGCGAGCGCGGGACCGGCAAGGAACTGGTCGCCGAGCGCCTGCACCGCCTGTCCCCGCGCTGGGATCAGCCGCTCGTCGTGATGAACTGCGCGGCCCTGCCCGAAACCCTGATCGAAGCGGAATTGTTCGGGCACGAGGCGGGGTCCTTCACCGGCGCCACCAAGGGGCGGGCAGGCCGGTTCGAAGAGGCCGATGGTGGCACCCTGTTCCTCGACGAACTCGGCACGCTCAGCATGGCGGCGCAGGACCGACTGTTGCGCGCGGTCGAATATGGCGAGATCACCCGGATCGGGGCCTCACGGCCGATGCGGGTCGATGTCCGTATCGTCGCCGCAACCAACGAACATCTGCCCGAACGCGTCGAGCGCGGCACATTCCGCGCCGATTTGCTCGACCGGCTGAGCTTTGAGGTGGTGACGCTGCCGCCGCTGCGTGCGCGCGCCGGCGACGTGCTGGTGCTCGCGGAGTTCTTCGGCCGGCGCATGGCGGCGGAGCTGGGCCGCGATTGGGAGGGGTTCGGGCCGACGGCGCTGGATGGCCTCACCAATCACGACTGGCCGGGCAATGTCCGCGAATTGCGCAACGTGGTCGAACGCTCGGTCTATCGCTGGGACCGATCGGGGCCGGTGGACGAGATTCAGGTCGACCCCTTTGCCTCACCCTATCGCCCGCGCCCGATGCCGCACGGCATCCCCGGCAACGCCGCCCCGGTTCAGCTGACCACCGAAGAACCCGGCCCGCTTCCGCGCCGCGAGGATGATCTGTCCGGCGACTTCAAGAGCCGCGTCAACCGCTTCGAACGCGAATTGCTCAGCCGCGCGCTGTCCGAAAACCGCTACAACCAGCGCGCCACCGCCGATGCGCTGGGCCTGAGCTACGACCAGCTCCGCCACGCGCTCAAGCGCCATGACCTGCTGAACGCGGGCGGCTGATCGCTCCACTCGATCCCATCCGCAGAAAAATTTGTGCGGCATTCGCGTCGATCATGCGTTAGGCGGTCGCGAACCAAAAAACGGAGGGACATCCCATGGCGTTCGAACTTCCCACGCTCCCCTATGCCAAGGACGCGCTCGCCCCGACGATCTCGGCCGAGACGCTCGATTTCCATTATGGCAAGCATCACAAGGCTTATGTCGACAAGACCAACGGTTTCGTCGCGGACAAGGGCCTTGAAGGCAAGTCGCTGGTCGAGGTCATCAAGCACGCCAAGGAAACCGGCGACAAGGGCCTGTTCAACAACAGCGCGCAGATCTGGAACCACAGCTTTTACTGGTTCGGCCTGACGCCGGAAACCAAGGAGCCGACCGGCAAGCTCGCCGAGCTGATCGAAGCGAAGTTCGGTTCGAAGGAAGAGCTGGTCAAGCAGCTAATCGCCGAATCCACCGCGCATTTCTCGAATGGCTGGGGCTGGCTGGTGCTCGACGGTGACGAGATCAAGGTGACCTCGCTCCACGACGCCGACACGCCTGTCGTCTATGACTACAAGCCGCTGCTGACGATCGACGTGTGGGAGCATGCCTACTACATCGATTACCGCAACGCGCGTCCGGGCTATCTGGAAGCGATCACCAAGATCATCGATTGGGACTTCGTTGCCGCCAACCTCGACGGCGAAGGCGTCAGCCGCGCCGATCAGGCCGGCTGATCGAACCGATCATCGATTGAACAGACGGGCCGGGGGAAACTCCGGCCCGTTTTTTATTCAATCCCTCGTCACCCCGGCCTTGTGCCGGGGTCCACGGTCCCGCAGGCGCGAAGCAAGAGGCTGGAGCGATACGCGTGCCGCGCAGTGGACCCCGGCACAGGGCCGGGGTGACGATTAGTTGCAGGAGTGCGCTTATTGCTCCGGCGGCAGTGCCTTGTCGACGATCTCGCCATCGGTCTTCAGCCCATGGCGCAGCAGCAACGGCACATTGCCGATCGCGAACAACAGCGTCAGCGGCACCACGCCCCACAGCTTGAACGCGACCCAGAAGTCCCAGCTCTGCGTGCGCCAGATGATCTCGTTCAGCACCGCCATCACCGCGAAGAACACCGCCCAGTTGATCGTCAGCAGCTTCCACCCGCGCGCGGTCAGCCCCGGATAGGCGCTTTCGAGCAGCGTTTGCAGCAGCGGCTTGTTGGCGATCAGGCCATAGGTGAGGACGATCGCGAACATCGCATAGACCAGCGTCGGCTTGACCTTGATGAAGGTCTCGTCGTGGAACCACAGGGTCAGCCCGCCGAACACCAGCACCAGCAGGCCGGAAATCCACAGCATCGGCGAGATATGCTTGGTCTTCCACAGCGACAGCCCCATCGCGAGGAAGATCGCAACCATGAACGCGGCGGTTGCCGCGAGCATCCGGGTCAGCTGCGGCCCGCCCATGAAGCTGTTGACCGCAAAGAACACTGCCAGCGGACCGAAATCGATCAGCATGCGCAGGCCGGGGGTAGGGGCGGGCTTGCCCGGATTTTGGGACGTCGTGGATTCGGTCATGCACTCACTCTACAAATGGCGCCGGGCTTGTCGAAGAAAACTGGACGCAGGGCGGTCAGCCCTTGGTCAACGCCTCCACCCCGGCGATGATCCGCGACACTTCGCGCGGATCGAATCCGCGCAGGTCGTCGACCTTTTCGCCGACGCCGATCGCGTGGATCGGCAGGCCGTATTTCTCCGCCGCCGCGACCAGCACGCCACCGCGCGCAGTGCCGTCCAGCTTGGTCATCACCATGCCGGTGACGCCGGCGACTTCCTGAAACACCGCGATCTGGTTGAGCGCATTCTGGCCGGTGGTCGCATCGAGCACCAGCAGCACGTCGTGCGGCGCATCGGGATCGAGCTTGCCGAGCACGCGGCGGATCTTCGCCAGCTCGTCCATCAGCTCGCGCTTGTTCTGCAACCGGCCCGCTGTGTCGACGATCAGCAGGTCGATCCCCTCGGCGGTCGCGCGGCGCAGCGCCTCATGCGCGACCCCCGCGGCATCGCCGCCCTCGGCCCCCGCGACGATCGGCACGCCGATCCGCTCGGCCCAAGTGCGCAGCTGGCCGATCGCGGCCGCGCGGAACGTGTCGCCCGCCGCGACCATCACCTTCAGCCCCTGATCCTTCAGGATCGCGGCGAGTTTGGCGATGGTCGTGGTCTTGCCCGATCCGTTGACGCCGATCACCAGCATCACCTGCGGCCGCGCCTTGTCGGTGATCAGCGGCTTGGCGACCTTGGTCAGCACCTTCTCGATCTCGTCGGCGACGACCAGCCGGATGCCCAGCTCCTCCATCCCGCGCTCGACCTGTTCCTCCGCCAGCCGTTCGCGAATCCGCGCCGCCGTCGCCGGACCAAGGTCGGACGCGATCAGCGCCTCCTCGATCTCGTCGAGCGTCGCCTCATCCAGCCGCCCGGTGCCAAGCCCGGCAAGGTTGCCGACCAGCCGGTCCGACGTCTTCTTGAAGCCGCCGAGCAACCGCTCGCGCCAGCTGGGGCCGCTCATGCCTGTGCTTCCTTCACAATCAATTCCTCTTTCGTCACCCCGGCCTTGTGCCTGCGTCCACCCGGCGGCAAGCGCGAATCAAGAGGCTCAAGCTCCGCGCCTGGACGCACAGTGGACCCCGGCACAAGGCCGGGGTGACCAGTGAGTGTGGCAGTGAGCCGCTCATCTTCGATGCCGGAGACCGTGGCTGTCACGATGGTTCCAATCTCAGCCGGGAGGGCTAACCGCACCTCCGCGAAATTCTCCGCATGGCCGCGATCGCCCGGCCGCTCGACCAGCACCCGCTGGGTCGTCCCGACCATGTCGCGCAGCCAGTCCCCGCGTCGCGCCGCCGCCCGCTCGCGCAGTGCCGCCGCGCGTGCCTTGGCGACGCCCGGCGCAACCTGCGGCATCCGCGCTGCCGGCGTGCCCTCACGCGGGCTATAGGGAAAGATATGCGCATGCACGATGTCGCAATCGTCGATCAGCGCCAGCGTGTTCGCGGCCATCGCCTCATCCTCGGTCGGAAACCCGGCGATCAGGTCCGCGCCGATCGCGATTCCTGGCCGTGCTGCCTTCAGCCGCTCGACCAGTGCCACCGACTGCGCCCGCGAATGCCGCCGCTTCATCCGCTTGAGCACCATGTCGTCGCCCGCCTGCAGCGACAGATGGACATGCGGGAGCACCCGCGCTTCCTGCGTAAGCAGCGCGAACAGCCGGTCGTCAATCTCGATCCCGTCGAGCGATGACAGCCGCAGCCGCTCGACCGCCGTATGCGCCAGCACCCGCTCGACCAATTGCCCCAATGACGGCGCGCCGGGCAGGTCGGGGCCATAGCTCGTCAGATCGACCCCGGTCAGCACGATCTCGCGATGCCCCGCATCGACCAGCGCCCGCACCCGATCAATCACCGCGCCCGCTGGTACCGACCGGCTGTTCCCGCGCCCGAACGGGATCGCGCAAAAGGTGCAGCGATGGTCGCAGCCATTCTGCACCTCGACAAAGGCGCGGACATGCGCGGAAAAGCTCGCGGCGAGATGCGGTGCGGTCTGGCGCACCGCCATGATGTCCTGCACCAGCGCCGCGTCGTCCCGCGCCCACGACGCCGGGACCAGCTTTTCGGCATTGCCGATCACCCGGTCCACCTCCGGCATCGCGCCGAACGATGCCGGATCGATCTGCGCCGCGCAGCCCGTCACCACCAGCTGCGCCGAGGGTCGCGCCCGCCGCGCACGGCGGATCGCTTGGCGCGTCTGGCGCACTGCCTCGTTGGTCACGGCACAGCTGTTGACGACCACCACGTCGCTGGACCCCAACAGCGCGCGGATCGTTTCGCTTTCGGCAAGGTTGAGCCGACAGCCGAGGCTGATTACCTCTGGTGCGGCAATGGAGGACGACATGGCAGGCGATCTAGAGACGCACGGGGTTGAAGTCCATGCATGCGCGAAAGCGGTGCTGGACTATTGGTTCGACGAACTGAAGCCGCAGCAGCAATTCGCGAAGGACGATGCGGTCGATGCGGAGATTGCGCGCCGCTTCAGCGATGCCCGCAACATCGTGCTGGCGGGAGGCGCGGCGGGGTGGCGCGACGACGCCGACACGCTGCTCGCGGCCGTCATCCTGCTCGACCAGTTCAGCCGCAACATCCATCGCGGGACGCCAGAGGCGTTCGCCGCCGACCCGCTCGCACTCGCGCTGACGCTGGAGGCGATCGGGAAGGACTGGGACCGCGAGTTGGCGCCGGAGCGCGCGACGTTCCTGTACATGCCGCTGATGCACGCCGAAAACGCCGAGGCGCAGCGGATGTGCCTCGAGAAATTCACCGCGCTCGGCCGCCCGGAAAATCTCCGCTTCGCGATGGAGCACGCCGTAGTGATCGAACAATTCGGCCGCTTCCCCAGCCGCAACGAAGCACTGGGCCGCGAGTCGACGCCTGAAGAGCTGGAATATCTGCAGCGCCCGGATGCGGGTTGGTAGGGCTTAACCCGCCATCCGGCCCGGACGTTCGATCGGCAGCTCGCTCTCGATCGTCGGCACTGGTGGCGCCTGCACCAGCATCCGTCGTTCGGCGAGCAGGCGGCGGGCTCCACTGACGGACAGCGGCTTGCCATAATGCCAGCCCTGCGCCTTGGCACAGCCCAGCGCCTTGAGCCGCGCGGCGATCGCTTCGTCCTCGACGCCCTCGGCAGTAATCGGCAGGTTGAGGCTCTCGCCGAGCGAGACGATCGCATTGACGATCGCCGCCGAATCCGCGCTCTCGTTCAATGAGATGACGAAGCTCTTGTCGATCTTGATCCGGTCGAACGGCAGCGCGCGCAGATGCGCCAGCGACGAATAGCCCGTCCCGAAATCGTCGAGCGCAAGCCGCACGCCCTGATTCTTCAGGCTGCCGACGATCGACTGGGCGAGCGAGAGATTGTCGAACAGCGAGCTTTCGGTGATCTCGATCTCCAGCCGGCTCGCCGGGAACCGCGTTTCGGTCAGCACCTTGATGATCTTCTGCGCCAGCCACGCATCGCGCAGCTGCACCGGCGAGATGTTGACCGACAGGGTCAGCGAACTGTCCCAGTCGCGCGCGGCGTTGAACGCCTGATGCATCAACGCGATCGACATGTCCGCGATCAGGCCGGTTTCCTCGGCGATCGGGATGAACAATTCGGGGCTGATCAGGCCGCGCGTCGGGTGTTCCCAGCGCGCAAGCACCTCAAACCCGATCAGCTTGCCGGTCTGCAAATCGATCTGCTGTTCGAAATAGGGGACGATCTCACCACGCGGGATCGCGGTGCGCAGGCCATTCTCCAGCTCGTTGCGCGTCTGCAACTCGCGCTCCATCGAATGGTCGAACCACGCATAGCGGTTGCGGCCCGATTTCTTGGCGACATACATCGCGATGTCCGCCGACCGCATCAGCGAATCTACCGACTGGCAGTCGAAGTCCGACCGCGCGATGCCGACCGAACAGCTGACATGCAGCCGCAGCCCCTCCGCCTCGAACGGCTGCGACATCTGTGCGACCAGCTTCTCGGCGATCCGCTCGATCATGTCCGGATGCTGCGGATCGAACAGGAAGGCGCAGGCAAATTCGTCGCCGCCCAGCCGCGCGGTCAGCGCGATCGGCGGCATCGCGCCCGCAATCTCGCCGGCCGCAGCGCGCAGCAGCGCGTCACCGACCGCATGGCCGTGCATGTCGTTGACCGTCTTGAAATGGTCGAGGTCGATGATCAGCATCGCCATCGCCTTGCGCCGCTTCTGCCCGCGCACGAACATCGCCGCGCCTTCCTCGGCCAGACTGCGGCGGTTGAGGAACCCGGTCAGCGGATCGCGGCTGGCGAGCATCTGCGCGCGTTCCTCTGCCGCCGTGCGGATCCGCACCTCGTTGCTCAGGCCCTGATGGCGGCGCCATCCGAACAGGATCAGCGCGACGTTGAGCAGCAGGGCGATCACCAACGTACGATCGGCCGGGGCCGCGCCCTCCAGATAATGGCGCAGCGTCTTGGACAGCACCGAACTGCCGGTCCCGACGAACATCAGGATCGCAGCGACGCTGATCGCCCCGGTGATCAGGTCGGATCCGGCTCCGTTGCGTTCAGGCTGATCGTGGTCGTTGTCCAGCGACATGCCGGAATTGCTCCCCTTCATACGAGCGGCAGCTATCCCATGCGGACCGTGTAGAAGGGGTTAAAGAACGGCGTGGTTGCACTTATCTTTAATTGCGGCTAAGCGCGCCTCCGACCGTTCTCATGAACGCGACGACATATGCCCATTGGGCAACGCTGGCTGACGAGGTTTCGTCCGCCGGCGTTTTATGCGTTTCGGACCTGAGAGCAATGGGAGAAGCGAGTGTTTGACAGTCTGAGCGAGCGGCTTGGCGGCGTATTCGACCGTCTCAAGGGCCGTGGCGCGCTGACCGAAGCCGATGTGCGGACCGCGATGCGCGAAGTGCGAATCGCGCTGCTCGAGGCTGACGTCGCGCTCCCGGTCGCGCGCCAGTTCGTCGAGACCGTGACCGAACAGGCGGTCGGTGAAAAGGTGCTGCGCTCGGTCACGCCGGGGCAGCAGGTCGTCAAGATCGTCAACGACGCGCTGGTCGCGATGCTGGGTCCGGACACGGCCGAGCTGCACCTCGACGTCACCCCGCCCGCCGTTGTGATGATGGTCGGCCTGCAGGGCTCGGGTAAGACCACCACCACCGCCAAGCTGTCCAAGCTGCTCAAGAAGCAGGGCAAAAAGGTGATGATGGCGTCGCTCGACGTCAATCGCCCGGCCGCGCAGGAACAGCTCGCGGTCCTCGGCACGCAGATCGAGGTCACGACCCTTCCGATCATGGTCGGCCAGCAGCCCGTCGACATCGCCCGCCGCGCGATGCAGGCCGCGAAGCTGCAGGGCTTCGACGTGCTGATGCTCGACACCGCGGGCCGCCTGCACGTCGACCAGCAGCTGATGGACGAGATGAAGGCGGTTGCCGACATCTCGACCCCGCAGGAAATCCTGCTCGTCGTCGACTCGCTGACCGGTCAGGACGCGGTCAACGTCGCACAGAATTTCAGCGATCAGGTGCCGCTGACCGGCGTCGTGCTGACCCGCATGGACGGCGATGCCCGCGGTGGCGCGGCGCTGTCGATGCGCGCCGTCACCGGCAAGCCGATCAAGTTCGCCGGTGTCGGCGAAAAGCTCGACCAGATCGAACCCTTCCACCCCTCGCGCGTCGCGGGCCGTATTCTCGGCATGGGCGACGTCGTCAGCCTGGTCGAAAAGGCCGCGCAGGCGATCGAGCAGGAAGATGCCGAGAAGATGGCGTCGCGCCTGGCCAAGGGTCAGTTCGACATGAACGACCTGCGCGGTCAGCTCGCGCAGATGCGCCGCATGGGCGGCCTCGGCGCGCTCGCCGGCATGATCCCCGGCATGAAGAAGGCGCAGGGCGCGGTCGAACAGGCCGGCGGCGACAAGATCCTGCTGCGCATGGACGCGATCATCACCTCGATGACGGTCAAGGAGCGCGCCAAGCCCGAGCTGATCAACGCCAAGCGCAAGATCCGCATCGCCAAGGGTTCGGGCACGACCGTTCAGGACGTGAACAAGCTGCTCAAGATGCACCAGGAAATGTCCAGCGCGATGAAGCGGCTCAAGAAGATGGGCGGCCTCAAGGGGATGCTGGGCATGCTCGGCAAGGGCGGCATGGGTGGCCTTGGCAATGCGCTGGGCGGCCCGGGCATGGGCGAGATGATGGGCAAGCTCGGCGGTCCCGGTGGCGGGCTTCCGGGTCTTCCCGGCGGCGGCGGCGACATTCCGCCCGAACTCGCCAAGTTTTTGAACAAGAAGAAGTAATCGTTTCAACGCTTTGAATTTACAGAAGGAAAATTAAATGGCTCTCAGCATGCGTCTGTCGCGTGGCGGTTCGAAGAAGCGCCCTTATTACCGCATCATCGTTGCCGATGCGCGTAGCCCGCGTGACGGCAAGTTCATCGAGAAGATCGGCACCTACAACCCGCTGCTCGCCAAGGACGACGAGAAGCGCATCATCCTCGACGCCGATCGCGCGAAGCACTGGCTGAGCGTTGGCGCGCAGCCGACCGACCGCGTCGCCCGCTTCCTCGACGTCGCTGGCGTCAAGGAGCGCGCTGCCAAGAGCAACCCGAACAAGGGCAAGCCGGGCGAGAAGGCCGTCGAGCGCGCCGAAGAGAAGGCCGAGAAGCTGAAGGCCGCAGAGGAAGCCGCTGCAGAAGCCAAGGCCGCTGCTGAAGCCGCCGCCGCTGCGCCGGCCGAAGAACCCGCCGCTGAAGAAGCGCCTGCTGCTGAAGAAGCGACCACCGAGGAAGCTCCGGCTGCCGACGCTGGCGAAGAAAAGGCCGAGGGCTGATCCTTGGCTAAGGACACCCCCGTCACGCTCGCGGTCATTATCGGCGCGCACGGCGTGACGGGGGAGGTCCGCCTCAAGGTCTTCGCCGAAGACCTGTCCGCGCACCGCCGCTTCAACGGCGGCACGCTGACGCTCAAATCGGTGCGACCCGGCAATAACGGCGCGATCGCGCGCTTTGCCGAAGTCGCCGACCGCAACGCGGCCGAGGCGCTGCGCGGCACCGAACTCACCGTCATCCGCGACGAACTCCCGCCGCTGGGTGAGGGCGAATATTATCACGCCGACCTGCTCGGCCTGACCGCCGTCTCCGAAAGCGGCGACACCCTCGGCACCGTCGTCGCAATCGAGAATTTCGGCGCGGGCGATGTGATCGAAATCGAAAAGCCCGCCAAAGAAGCTGAGAGCGCCAAGCGCTTCATGGTCCCGATGCGCCCCGAAGCGGTGCCCGTCTGGGACGACACCACGCTCACCATCGCCGACGGCTGGGCCGAGTGAGCGCAGGCGGCATGCTCGCCGTCCTGTCCGACATCCATGGCAATCTCCCTGCGCTCGAAGCGGTGATCGCTGACGCGCAGGCGGCGGGCGCGACTCATTTCGCCAATCTCGGTGACAGCCTGTCCGGCCCGCTCTGGCCCGCAGAAACCGCCGCGCTGCTGATGCGCCTCGACTGGCCGACCATCGCGGGCAATCACGAGCGGCAGCTGCTCACCGACGCGCCCGAGCGCATGAACGCTTCCGACCGCTTCGCCCGCGCCGCGCTCGATGATGCGCAGCTGGACTGGCTTGCCGCACAACCTGTGACACTCAGCCTCGATGGCATCCGCCTGGTCCACGGCACCGCCCGCAGCGATGTCGAACAGCTGCTCGAAACCGTCGAGCCGACTGGCCTGCGCGCGGCCACCGACGCCGAGATTGCCGCGCGGCTCGGCGATGATCCCGCAATGCTCACCTTGTGCGGCCACTCGCATCTCCCCGGCGTCCGCACGCTGGGCGATGGCCGCACCGCCGCCAATCCGGGCAGTGTCGGCCTTCAGGCCTATCGCGAAGATCTGCCCTTTCCGCATGTCGCCCAGACCGGCGACCCGCGCGCCCGCTATGCGCTGGTTCGTGGCATGCAGGTCGAGTTGCGCGCCATCGCCTATGACCACACCACCGCCGCCGCCAAGGCGGAGCGGGAAGGGCGCGACGATTGGGCCTTCGCGCTGCGCTCCGGGTTCGCACCGGATTAGGCTTCCCATCGCCGCCAATCTCTGATTGCTTGGCGACCATGAAGCTGCACCTCGCCGCCGTCGCCGTCGCCGTCGCCCTCGCGCTCGCCCCGCTGCCCGCCCTCGCACAGGCGCCAGCGGCCCAGATCCCACCCGCGCAGGTCACCGAAATCGGCGACCATTTCGCCCGCTACCGGCAGGCAAACCCGACCCCCGGCATGGTCTATCTCGTCATCAAGGACGGCAAGCCTGCGCTCTCCGCAATGGTCGGCACCCAGACCCCCGGCGGCGCGCCAGTCACACTCGACACCCGCTTCCGCATCGCATCAATGAGCAAGGCGTTCACCGCGCTCGCGATCCTCCGGCTGCGCGACGAGGGCAGGCTGGTGCTCGACGACCTCGCCGAAAAGCACATCCCCGAAATGCGCGGCTGGACCTACCCGACCAGCGACAGCCCGCGCATTCGGATCCGCGACTTGCTCGCCCATGTCGGCGGCATGGTCACCGACGATCCGTGGGGCGACCGGCAACAGGTGCTGAGCGAGGCCGAGTTCAGCGCGATGATTGCGCAGGGCGTGCCGTGGAGCCGCACCGGCGGCATGGCGCACGAATATTCCAATTACGGCTATGCGCTGCTCGGGCGCGTCATCACCAACGCCTCGGGCCAGCCCTACCAGCGCTATATCGGGCGCACGATCCTGAAGCCACTCGGCATGGCCGCGACCACCTATGACATCGCGCAGGTGCCGCGCGACAGGTTCGCGCTTGGCTATCGCTGGGAGGATGAGAAGTGGGTCGCCGAGCCGGAAATGCGCGACGGTGCATTCGGGGCGATGGGCGGCATGATCACCACCGCCAATGACTATGCGAAATGGGTCGGATTCCTGCTCTCGGCCTGGCCCCCGCGCGACGGCGCCGAGACCGGCCCGGTCAAGCGCGCGACGGTGCGGGAAATGGTACAGGGGCTGAACTTCGTCCGCGTCGGCCCGCGGCGCGGCGCGCCGGACAGCGACACCTGCCGCCACGGCACCGCCTATGGCATGGGCATGCGCATCACCAGCGACTGCGACCTCGGCACCGCGCTGGAGCATGGCGGCGGCTATCCCGGCTATGGCAGCTATGTCGTGTTGGTGCCGGAGCGCGGCGTCGCCGCCTTCGCCTTCACCAACAAGACCTACACCGCGCCCGCAGTGCCGGTGTGGCAGTCGCTCTGGTCGCTGGCACGGGCAGGGGGGGCGGAGCCCCGCGCGACCCCGCTCAATCCGCTGTTGGCGCAAATACACGACGCCGCCCGCGCCGCGTATGCGGCAGGCGACCTCAAGCCGCTCGACGGCAAACTCGCCATGAACTTCCTGATGGACCGCGACGCCGCGCACTGGCGGGCGGAATTCGCACGGATCAAGGGCGTCGTCGGCGACTGCCCCACCACCGAACCGCTACAGCCGACCGGCAACCTCTCGGTCAACTTCCGCTGGAACTGCACCAAGGGCAAACTCGACGGCCAGATCCTCCTCGCCCCGACCAACCCGCCGACGATCCAAGCGCTGCGGTTCTTACCAAGGCCGGATTGAAGGCACGCGCAACCAAAGCGGACGGTCGGCCGACGATCTCGATGCGCAGATTGGATGCCGCCAAGCAAAGACCGTGAGGAAACGACTATGCCGAGTGGCGGGCAATCATTGCCGATGAAGCTTGAATCCGTCTTCGGCCCCATTCGGGAGGGGTGGGCCGTTCCCGCAATCGGAACCGTCGAGACGGGTGTTCAGGTCGTTTCATTCGCCGGCACGAGATTGACTCCTCCGGTTCTCGCCACTCTAGGGCTGAGTGGTCACATCTTGACCTCGGGGCAGAGCCAGCGCGGAATTCGGATCGAACTGGTGTGCCCCGAGGGGGCCGACAGGAAGCTTCTCGTGCCGCTACTGATGATGGTGTCGCAGAGGATAATCCAGTCTCACGACGCTGTGCTGAGAGGGGATTGGCTTAATATCAGCGGCGTATCCAGCGACTGGTTTGGTTTTTACATGACGCTACCCATCTTCATTGATGAGGTTGATCATGCGGTCCAGGCAGGCAATGAAATCGTGAACCTGGTTTGGGCCATTCCTATCAAGCAAGCTGAGGCTCACTTCATTGATCAGTCCGGGTGGCAGGCTTGGGAGGACGTGCTCGAAGAAAACTTCGGCAAGCTGTCCGACCCTCGCCGCGCTTCGTTTATTGAAGCCGATGCTGCGTCCTAAATTACACGGTCAACGCTGATATTGCCTCTAACCTCTTGCCCGCACTACCGCCAAATCGCCCGCTGCTCGCTCAGCATATTCCGGATCGTCGTCGACGCCACCCCCGCCTGACCCATCGCATTGCTGATCTGGTCCAGCCCCTTCACCACATCGCCCGCCGCGAACAGGCCGGGGATGCTGGTGCGCTGGTGGTCGTCCACCTCAAGGCACCCCTCCGCCGTCGCCGCCGCGCCCGCCGCAACCGCCAGGTCCGATCGGATGCGCGATCCCAGCGCCGGGTAGATGCTGTCGAACGCCAGCCGCCCCTGCGCCGTATCCAGCGCAATCCGATCACCCTCGATCGCATAGCCGCCGCACGGCCCATCCACCCGCGCGATCCCCGCTTCCTCCAGCTTGGCGAGGCACGTCGCGTCCAGACGATGCTCCACATCCGGCGCGATCAGCGTCACGTCGCGGGTATAGGCGCGCAGGAACAGCGCCTCGCGCATTCCATGATCGCCGGTCCCGATCACGCCCACGCGCTTGTCGGTCACCTCATAGCCATCGCACACCGGGCAATAGCGCAGCAGCCCGCGCGCCAGCGCCGGATCATGCACCGCATCCTCCAGCCCCTCCGGCCGGTGATTGACCACCCCGGTCGCCAGCAACACCGACCGCGTCGCAACCCGCCGCTCGCCCGCATGGACGATAAAGCCGTCGTCCACCGGCTCGACCCGCGTCACCTTGGCCGGCTCGCGCACCGCGCCGTACAGCTCCGCCTGCGCCAGCATCCGCCGCAACAGCTCGACCCCCTCGATCCCCTCGGGATAACCGGCATGGTTATGCGTGCGCGGGATCAATGCCGCCCGGCTCGACCCGCAATCGAACATCCGGATCGACAGGTGATAGCGCGCCAGATAGATCGCCGCCGTCAGTCCGGCCGGCCCAGCGCCGATGATGATACAGTCTTCCATGACCGCCATAGCGCGGCGGGGGCGGGTAGGTTCCTTGAAGCCAATGACGCGAATGTATATACATTCAGACTATACGGAGGCGCATATGGGTGACGAGTTCAAGACCCGCACGTTCAAATCGGGCAATTCGGTCGCGCTGCGCCTGCCCAAGGCGCTCGGGCTGAGCGATGGCGACGAGGTGACGATCGTACCGCATGCCGATGGCAGCTTCTCCTTCTGGCCAAGCGGTTCGGCCAAGCGCGTGTTCCTCAGCCTGTACGGCGCCTTCTCCGAAGGGTTCATGGCCGATGGGCGCGGCGACACCGAGCAGGAAGAGCGCGACTGGAGCGGTTCGGCACCGGATCGCGCCGCATGATCATGCTCGACACCAATGCCTGTATCGACTTCGCCAAGGCGCGCAGCGATCGGCTGCGCGACCGGCTGGGAGAGGCGTTTGAGGGCGGCATCGCGATCTCGGCGGTGACGCTGGCCGAATTGCGGGTCGGAGCGAAGGCACCGGGGGCGGACCCGACCGACGCCCGGCGGCTCGATCTGCTGATCCACTCACTCACTTTGCTCGACTTCGATGCCGCTGCTGCTGAAGACTATGCCGATATCGTCAGACAGGTTGGCGTGCGGCGCCGCAGCTTCGACCGGTTGATCGCGGCACACGCCCGCTCGCGTGGCTTGCTGCTGGTGACCAACAACGAACGTGACTTCGCCGATGTGCCGGGTCTCAAAGTGGAAAACTGGACCCGATGACCTTCGCCGCCACCATCCTGACCCTCTACCCGGACATGTTCCCCGGCCCACTCGGCGCGTCGATCGCCGGGCGCGCGCTGAACGAACGCAAGTGGAGCCTCGACACCGTCCAGATCCGCGACTTCGCGACCGACAAACACCGCACCGTCGATGACACGCCGGCGGGGGGCGGGGCGGGGATGGTGCTCAAGCCCGATATCCTCGCCGCCGCCTGTGACAGCGTCGGCTATGACCGCCCGATGCTCGCGATGACCCCGCGTGGCGCGCCGCTGACGCAGGACCGGGTGCGCGCGCTCGCCGCCGGTCCCGGCGTGTCGATCCTGTGCGGCCGGTTCGAGGGGTTTGACGAGCGCCTGTTCGACGCGCGGCCGATCGAACAGGTGTCGATCGGCGACTATGTCCTGTCGGGCGGGGAGATGGGCGCGCTGGTCCTGCTCGACGCTTGCATTCGGCTGCTTCCCGGCGTAATGGGCGCGCCTTCCAGCGGAGTCGAGGAAAGCTTCGAAAGCGGCCTCCTCGAATATCCGCAATTTACCCGACCCGTCGAATGGGAAGGGCGGATGATCCCGCAAGTGCTGCGATCGGGGGATCATGCGCGGATCGCGGCCTGGCGAAAGCAACAGGCCGAGACCGATACACGGCTAAGGAGGCCGGATCTTTGGGAGCGCCATGAGGGCGCTCGGGTCCAGTCTCCCTCTGGCGCGCGGCAACAGAAGGATGAAGATCCATGAACCTGCTTCAGCAGATCGAAGCCGAGAACGTTGCGAAGTTCCTGGCCGAAAAGACGATCCCCGAATTCCGCCCCGGCGACACGCTGCGCGTCGGCGTGAAGGTCGTCGAAGGCGAGCGCACCCGCGTTCAGAACTATGAAGGCGTCTGCATCGCCCGCGCCAACAAGGGCATGGGCAGCAACTTCACCGTTCGCAAGATTTCGTTCGGTGAGGGCGTCGAGCGCGTCTTCCCGCTCTACTCGCCGAACATCGACAGCATCGAAGTCGTCCGTCGCGGCGTCGTGCGTCGTGCGAAGCTCTATTATCTGCGTGGCCGCACCGGCAAGTCGGCGCGTATCGCCGAGCGCCGCGACCCGCGTCCGGCCAAGGCGACCACCGCCGCCGAGTAATCGGCCCGCTGGCAAGACATCTGCGGGGCGCGGAGGCGAAAGCTTCCGCGCCCCGTTTGATTCTGCGACTCGCGACACTAAGTTGACCGGGTGACAGCCCGCCCGATCCCATCCGCGTCCAACGCCCGGCCAGTCCGGGCAGCGGCGTTGTGGATCGCGCTGCTGGTCGCACTGGCCTCGTCGCTGCTCAGCAGCGGCCCGCCGCGTACCATCGCCTATGGCTCGGCGTTCAATCCGGCGACGACCGTCGTCGCGCTCCGGCCGATCCGCCCGGCGCCCCGGATCATGGCCGAAACCGTCCGCCGCGACGACGGCCCCGCCGCCGGGGCCAGCGACATCGCGGTGGCACCGCTGGCGGTCGTGCCGATCGCTGCGCCGCCATGGATTCCCGCTGCGCACGACGCGGCGCCGGAACCGCTTCCCCTCCGACCGCATTCCGTCCTCGACGGCAGCCCGCGTGGCCCGCCGCTCGCCTGACCCTTCGCCAATTCGCCAATCCTGGCGTCATTGGAGTTTTGTCATGGACCAGAAGAAAAAGCGGCCACCCTGGTGGTTCGCGCCGGTCGTCTGGGGCGGAGTCGCGGCAAGTGCTGCCGCTGCTGCCCTCGTGATCGGCGGGACGACGGGATAGCCGCATCGCCCGGGCCGCGCGCTGCGGTCCGGGCCACAACAGGGACGACCGCCAGCCTATGCACCACACCCCCCTTATCGCCACGATCGTCGCGGGGCTCGTCATCGCCTTCATCATGGGGTCGATCGCCCACAAGCTGAAAGTATCGCCGATCGCGGGCTATCTGCTCGCGGGCATCATGGTCGGGCCGTTTACGCCCGGCTTCGTCGCCGACGGCAACCTTGCCGCCGAACTGGCGGAGATCGGCGTCATCCTGTTGATGTTCGGTGTCGGCCTGCATTTCTCGCTCCGCGATCTGCTCGCGGTGCGCAAGATCGCAGTGCCGGGGGCAATCGTTCAGATCGCATCGGCGGTGCTGCTCGGCATGGCGCTCGCCTGGGCATTGGGCTGGGATCCGCTCGCCGGCTTCGTTTTTGGCTTGGCGCTGTCGGTCGCGAGCACGGTGGTGCTGCTGCGCGGGCTTCAGGGATTTGGCATCGTCGATACCGAACGTGGACGGATCGCGGTCGGCTGGCTGATCGTCGAGGATCTGGTGATGGTCCTCGCGCTCGTCCTGCTCCCCGCGCTGGCGGAGGTGATGAAGAGCGATGGGCCGATGACCTGGGACGCAGTGCTCGTCCCGCTGGCGCAGACCGCGTTCAAGATTACCGGCTTCCTCGTCGTCATGCTGGTCGTCGCGCGGCGGTTGATCCCGCTCGCGCTGCACTGGGTGGTGCATACCGGATCGCGGGAGCTGTTCCGCCTCGCCGTCCTCGCCATTGCGCTGGGCGTCGCGTTCGGCGCGGCGGTGGTGTTCGACGTGTCGTTTGCCCTCGGCGCCTTCTTCGCCGGCATGATCCTCGGGGAAACCCAGCTCAGCCGTCAGGCGGCTGAGGAGACGCTGCCGTTGCGCGATGCGTTCGCGGTGTTGTTCTTCGTGTCGGTCGGCATGTTGTTCAACCCGGCGGTGGTGGTGCAACAGCCGCTTCCGCTGATCGCCACCGTCCTGATCCTCGTCGTCGGCAAGTCGCTTGCGGCCTATGCGATCGTCCGCGTGCTCGGCCGCTCGCACCGCATCGCAATCACTGCGGCGGCGAGCCTTGCGCAGATCGGCGAGTTCTCGTTCATCCTCGCCAGCCTTGGCACCAGCCTCGAAATCCTGCCACCCGAAGGGCGCGACCTGATCCTCGCTGGTGCGCTGATCTCGATCCTCGCCAACCCGTTCATCTTCACCTGGCTGGTCCCGCGCCGGCAGGAAAAGACCGACCCGATCGAACCGCCGCTGGATACCGGCGACCGCACCGGCCACGTCGTGCTGGTCGGCTATGGCCGGGTCGGCAAGCTGATCGCGCGCGACCTGCTGGCCCGGAAGCGCCCGTTCATCCTGATCGAGGATCAGCCGGACATCGCCAAGGCGGCGAAGGAAGCGGGGCTGGATGTCGTACGCGGCAACGGCGTCGATCCCGAAGCGCTCAAGGCGGCCGGCGTCGATCGCGCCGCCAAGCTGCTGATCGCGATTCCCGAGGGGTTCGAGGGCGGCGCCGTCGTTCAGGCAGCACGCGAGCTCAACCCCGGCATCGCCATCGTCGCCCGCGCGCATTCCGATGCTGAAGTCGAGCATCTCGAAGCGCGTGGTGCTGGGGACGTCGTGATGGGCGAACGCGAGATCGCCAACCGCATGCTCAGCCTGTGTGCGGTCCCGATCGGGCGGGCGTAACCCCGCTCCCTCTCTTCTAAAAACCCCTCCCGCTTGCGGGAGGGGCAGGGGAGGGTCTTCTTCTTCTTGTTCTTCCTTCCAACCCGCCGCCCAGAAGGCAGAAGAAGAAGACCCTCACCCAACCCTCTCCCGCAAGCGGGAGAGGGCTAAGAAGAAGGGAGAATTAGCGCGTAATCCTCCCCCGCCAGGGGGAGGTAGCGCCGAAGGCGACGGAGGGGGAGGACGGCGATGCCCTCTCCGCTCATGCCGATACCCTTCCTCCCCCTCCGTCAGCTGCGCTGACACCTCCCCCTGGCGGGGGAGGATTTTTGGCGTCACCCATAGCTGACAATCTCAAACTCGATCCCGTCGAAGTCGAAAAAATAGAACCGCCGCCCCGGCTCATAATCGTCGTGCCCGAACGGTTTGAGCCCCGCCGCGGCGACCTTGGCCTCGACGCTATCCAGATCATCGACCACGAAGCCGACATGGTTGAGCGGCTGGCCCTTGGGATAGCGCCGCTCGCCCTCGACCGGCGGGGAGTAGAGCGCGAGGTAGCTGCGGTCGTCGCCGACATGGATCGACGTCCCGCCGTCGCGTGCAGCGCCCTGCCAGCGGATGTGCCAGCCGAACAGATGCTGGATCAGCTTCGCGGTGCGTGCGGGGCTGGTGACGGTGAGATTGGCGTGTTCGATAAAGGTCGTGGGCATCGCGGTTCCTTTGCGGTTTGCGTGATTGCCCGGCTCCGCTACAACCTCAACTTAAGTTGAGGTCAAACGGAAAATGCGCGGCAACGAACTGCTCACCATCGGCGATCTCGCGGCGCGCACCGGGCTTAGCGTCTCGGCGATCCGCTTCTACGAGGGGCGGGGGCTGGTCGCGCCGATCCGCACCAGCGGCAACCAGCGGCGCTTCCTGCGCTCCGACATCCGCCGCCTGTCCTTCGCGCTGATCGCCCAGAAACTGGGGCTGACGATCGAGGAGATTGCGACCGAGCTGAACCGCCTGCCACAGGGCCGCACCCCGACGCTGGCCGACTGGAACCGCATCAGCCGCCATTTCCGCGCCGAGATCGACCGCCGCATCGCGTTGCTCGAGCGCACGCGCGAGAAGCTCGATGCGTGCATCGGTTGCGGCTGCCTGTCGCTGCGCAAATGCAGCCTCTACAATCCCGGCGACGAAGCTGGCGCGAACGGGGCAGGGCCGCGCTACGTGTTGAGCGAAGCTGTCTCGCATGAGACTTTACCTCCCCGCCCGGAAGCCCGATAGGCGTGCGGACAGGCATAATGATGGACGGGTTGCAGGATGTGGAAAGCGGCGTTGGGTGCGATGACGTTACTGTCGGCGGGTGTGGCCATGCCGGTTGAGGCACAGCAAATGGCAGGCAGCGACCTGACGCTCGAGCGCGTCTTCGCCAGCCCTGACCTGGCCGGCACCACCCCGCGCGCGCTCAAGCTCTCGCCCGATGGCACGCTTGTCACCGTCCTGCGCAACCGCCCGGACGACAATCAGCGCTTCGACCTGTGGGCGATGGACACCGCCACCGGGCAATGGCGCATGCTGGTCGACAGCCTGAAACTCGGCACCGGCGCAGAACTGTCCGAAGCGGAAAAGATGCAGCGCGAGCGCGCGCGCATCGGCGGCAGCAAGGGCATCGTCGCCTATGACTGGGCACCCGATGGCAAGTCGATCCTCGTGCCGCTCGACGGCGACCTCTATCTCGCCACGCTCGACGGCAATGTCCGCCGCCTGACCGCGACCGAAGGCGGCGAGCTCAACCCGGTGATCAGCCCGCGCGGCGGCTTTGCCAGCTTCGTGCGTGACCAGAATCTCGTCGTCCTCGACCTCGCAACCGCCACGGAAATGAAGGCGACGACCGAAGGCAAGGGGACCGTCTATTTCGGCGAGGCCGAGTTCGTCGCGCAGGAAGAAATGGGCCGCCGCACCGGTTACTGGTGGTCGCCCGACGACAAGCGCATCGCCGTCCAGCGTTTCGACGAAAGCCCGGTCGGCATCGTCAGCCGCGCCGCGATCGGGGCGGAGGGGACGAAGATCTACGACCAGCGCTATCCCAAGGCGGGCACCGCGAATGTGCTGGTCGACCTCTATGTGATGAACCCCGACGGCTCGGGCCGGGTCAAGGTCGACCTCGGCACCGAAACCGACATCTACCTCGCCCGTGTCAACTGGACGCCCGATGGCAAGACGTTGCTCGTCCAGCGCCAGAACCGCGCGCAGACCGTCCTCGATATGCTCGCCGTGGATCCCGCGACCGGCGCGTCGCGCGTGCTGTTCAGCGAGAAATCGGGCGAACGCAGCTGGGTCAACCTGTCCGACGCCTATCGCCCGCTCAAGGACGGCAGCCTGATCTGGTGGTCCGAACGCGATGGCCACGGCCATCTCTATCGCTTCAAAGCGGGCAAATGGACGCAGCTGACCACGGGCGAGTGGGAAGTCGCCGACATCGTCGGGGTGGATGAGGCGAGCGGCCGCATCACCTTCACCGGCAACAAGGACGGCGTGCTCGAACGCCACCTCTACACGGTCAACCTCAACAAGCCCGGCGCGGTCACCCGCATCACCGAACCCGGCTGGTGGCACGGCGCCAGCGCGAACGGTACGGCGAGCAAGATCATCCTCACCCGCTCAAAGTCCGACCAGCCGGCACAGATCATGTTGACCGACGCGGCGGGCAAGCGCCTCGCCTGGGTCAACGAGAACAAGGTCGCGGGCGACCACCCCTATGCGCCCTATCTCGCCAGCCATCAGCAGAAGAGCTTCGGCACGATCAAGGCCGCCGATGGCACGGTCCTGCACTGGGAGATGATCACGCCGAAGCTGGAGCCGGGCAAGAAATACCCCGTCTTCTTCCAGCATTATGGCGGCCCGCACTCGCAGCAGGTCAGCCGCGCCTGGGGCGGCGCGCTGCAGCAGTATCTGGTCGATCGCGGCTATATCTGGTTCGTCCTCGACAATCGCGGCGCGGCCAATCGCGGCAAGGCGTTCGAAGATCACCTGTTCCAGGCGATGGGCGGGGTCGAGGTCGAGGATCAACTCGCCGGAGCTGCCTATCTCAAGACCCTCGATTTCGTCGATGCGGGCCGCATCGCCACCTATGGCTGGTCGTACGGCGGCTATATGACGCTCAAGATGCTCCAGGCCGCGCCCGGCACCTTCGCGGCGGGCATCTCCGGCGCGCCGGTCAGCAAGTGGGAACTCTACGACACCCATTATACCGAGCGGTACATGGGCGACCCGCGTCAGGTGCAGGCGGCGTACGACAAGGCCAACACCGTGGCCGACGCGACCAGGATCGCCGACCCGCTGCTGCTGATCCACGGCATGGCCGACGACAATGTCGTGCTCGAACATTCGACCGTGATGATGGCCAAGATGCAGGGTGCGGCGGTGCCGTTCGAAACGATGCTCTATCCCGGCCAGACGCACCGCGTCGCCGGCCCGGGGATCAGCGTGCATCTGTGGACGACCATCCTCAACTTCCTCGACCGGCACATGGGCAAGGACGCGCCGCCTGCGAAATGACCGGGCCGAACCGAGTCCGGCAATGAGACGGACGGTGGCCGCGCGTGCTTGGCCGGAGGTCTGATTTGGTGTATGTCGTCAGAACCAGATTTTCCCCGGACCCGGCGCTTGACAGTGCGGGCTGCGGTCAATATGTCGCCCATCTTCCGAAACACCGGTGAACGGCGGCGTGCGTGCATGTCTGCCGCGCGCTTGCGTTCCGGGTCAACGCGACGAGATGGGGCATGCTGCCATGCACGCCCCGTGGAGCTGGGAGAACCTATTTCATGGCACGTATCGCGGGCGTTAACTTGCCCACCAACAAGCGCGTTCTGATTGCGCTTCAGTATATCCACGGCATCGGCCCTGCAAAGGCCAAGCAGATCACCGAAAAGCTCGGCATCACGCTCGAGCGTCGCGTGCAGGACCTGACCGATCAGGAAGTGCTGCAGATCCGCGAAACCATCGACGCCGACCACACGGTCGAGGGTGATCTTCGTCGCGAAACCGCGATGAACATCAAGCGCCTGATGGACCTCGCCTGCTATCGCGGCCTGCGTCATCGCAAGGGTCTGCCTGTCCGCGGTCAGCGCACGCACACCAATGCGCGCACCCGCAAGGGCAAGGCCAAGCCGATTGCCGGCAAGAAGAAGTAAGCCGCTGGGCCGCTTTACGGCGGCCCGCCTGCTTCGAAACTCGAAGGATTACTGAACAATGGCACAAGCACCGCAGCGTCTTCGCCGTCGCGAACGCAAGAACATCACCGCCGGCGTCGCCCATGTGAACGCCAGCTTCAACAACACCATGATCACGATCACGGATGCCCAGGGCAACGCGATCAGCTGGTCGTCGGCCGGCATGATGGGCTTCAAGGGCTCGCGCAAGTCGACCCCGTATGCGGCCCAGGTCGCTGCCGAAGACGCGGGCCGCAAGGCTGCCGAGCACGGCGTCCGCACGCTCGAGGTCGAGGTGAAGGGTCCCGGTTCGGGCCGTGAGAGCGCCCTGCGCGCCCTCCAGTCGGTCGGTTTCCAGATCACGTCGATCCGCGACGTGACCTCGATCCCGCACAACGGCGTCCGCCCCAGCAAGCGCCGTCGCGTCTGATTTACCTTTCCGCGTCGCCTGCGGACCCGGGGTGCCGGGTTCGGGGCGGGGCGGTTCTCTCTACTGGCAGGGTGCACCCCTCATCCTGCCCAACCTTGGGGAAGCCTGTGTCTGTCAATGCAAAGAACTGGCAGGAACTGAAGAAGCCGAACGGCCTTGAGAAAAAGGGCGGTGACGGCAAGAGCAAGGCGACGTTCGTTGCCGAACCCCTTGAGCGTGGTTTTGGCCTGACGCTGGGCAACGCGCTGCGTCGCGTGCTCCTCTCGTCGCTTCAGGGCGCTGCGGTCACGTCGATCAAGATCGAAAACGTCCTGCACGAGTTCAGCTCGCTCGCCGGCGTGCGCGAAGACGTCACCGATCTCGTGCTCAACGTGAAGCAGATCGCTCTGCGCATGCAGGGTGAGGGCGCCAAGCGCCTTCAGCTCAGCGCAACCGGCCCGGCGGAAGTCAAGGCCGGCGACATCGCCGTCTCGGGCGACATCGAAGTGATGAACCCGGAACTGGTGCTGTGCCATCTCGACGATGGTGCGACGCTGAACATGGAACTCATCGCCGACACCGGTAAGGGCTATGTCCCCGCCAGTGCCAACCGTCCGGCCGATGCGCCGATCGGTCTGATCCCGGTTGATGCGCTCTATTCGCCCGTCCGCCAGGTCAGCTACAAGGTCGAGAACACCCGCGTTGGGCAGGAACTCGACTATGACAAGCTGAGCCTGTCGATCGAAACCGACGGCACCGTCACGCCGGAAGACGCGCTCGCTTACGCCGCGCGCATCCTTCAGGACCAGCTGGCGCTGTTCGTCCACTTCGACGATTCGGCGATCACCCGCAGCGCGCCGGTCGGCGTCGCCGCCCAGTCGACTGCGTCGGAAGGCACCAGCGACACCGCGACGATCAACCGCTACCTGCTCAAGAAGGTGGACGAGTTGGAGCTGTCGGTCCGTTCGGCCAACTGCCTCAAGAACGACAACATCATCTATATCGGCGATCTGGTCCAGAAGACCGAAGCCGAGATGCTGCGCACCCCGAATTTCGGCCGCAAGTCGCTGAACGAAATCAAGGAAGTGCTGTCGTCGATGGGTCTGCGCCTCGGCATGGAAATCCCGGGCTGGCCGCCTGAGAACATCGAAGAGATGGCCAAGAAGCTCGAACAGGAAATTATGGGCTAAGCTGCACCGGGTTAGCGCAAGCTAACCCGGAGACAGCGCCAGCCCGGCCAGCGGGGCCGAAGGCTCCGTCTGACGCCGCGGCTTTGCCGCGGCGGGCCTCCTGGAAGAAGGGTCGATGGGCAGCCACCCCAAGTGCTGCCTGGTCTGGGGTTCCGTAAGACGGCCCCTTAACGAACGAAGGAAATACCATGCGTCATAAATACGGCGGTCGTAAGCTTCAGCGCACCTCGGCACATCGCATCGCGCTGTTCCGCAACATGTCGGCCGCGCTGATCAAGCATGAGCAGATCACCACCACCGTCGCCAAGGCGAAGGAACTGCGTCCTTACGTCGAAAAGCTGGTCACGCTGGCGAAGAAGGGTGGTCTTTCGAACCGCCGTCTCGCGCACGCGCGTTTGCTCGACGATGCGCAGCTGGTGAAGCTGTTCGACGTGCTTGCGTCGCGCTACGCCGACCGCAACGGTGGTTACACCCGCATCATCAAGGCCGGCCCGCGCGCTTCGGACGCGGCGCCGATGGCGATCATCGAATTCGTCGACCGCGACGTCTCGGCCAAGGGCCAGGACTCGGGTCCGGTGATGACCGACGAGGATTTCGACGAAGCCGCCTGATTTCGGGCGCTTCATCGACCAGAGCTGGGGCGGTCGCACGACGGTGCGGCCGCCCCTTCTCGTTTGGAGCGGGCTTCCGTGATCCCTCCCACTTCTTCTAAAGCCCCTCCGGCTTGCGGGAGGGGTTGGGGAGGGTCTTCTTCTTCTTCTTCTTCCGTCATGCTGAACTTGTTTCAGCATCCACCCGGCCACCCGCTGCTCAGTCGCCCGTGGAGCCATGGATCCTGAACCAAGTTCAGGATGACGGCGGGAGGAAAGGTAACTGGCGCCGCTCCTTCACCGGCAAACCCCCTTCAACCCCCGCCCATGATGGTACCGCACATCACGCGGCAGAAACTGCGGAAACCGGCACGCGAACATGTGCAACCGCCGCGCCCCGGCAAAGATCGCGGGCGCGCTGCCCGCTGCCTTCACGTCGTAGCTGCCGACCTGCCCCATGGCGCAGTCGAAATAGGTCTCGCGCTCGGGCAAAGGCGGCCCGGTCACGCACATGAACACCACCAGCCGATCGGTGCAGCGATTCTCCAGCGTTCCGATCGTACCGTTGGCCGGTGGCACCGCGCGGATACACGCGCTGGCATCCGCGGCGGGGTCGGTCTGCGGCGTGGCGGCAAGGATCAGAGCAGATAGGATCATCCACTCCATCCTGCCACGGCACGCCGCCCCAAGCTAATGTTGCGCCTCCGTAAGAATCGCTGAACTTTGGTGCGGCGTCCGACTCCCCATTTACTGCTCAACGGAAGAACCGACGGAAATCCGCCGATCGCCGATTTGGCACGCGCCCTGCAAACATTGCGGCGCAGGAGGATCAGATGAAAAATGCGCGTGGACATGGGGCTGGCAACGCAGTGGCACTCGCCTTTGCAATGCTCCCGCTGATGGTGATGAGCTGGGTCGCCTATGAAAGCGCGCTGATGTCCTTCGCGTGACGATCGGGGCTTCAAATGTTGGATTTCCTCTGATCTACACTGGTCGATGCGCCGCCGCTCCAACCCCGATCGCCCGCCACGGGCCGCGCCTGACACTGTAGTCCGGACGGCGCGTGACTGTCGCGTCGGTGTCGCGCGGCGGTCGCGTTGGCGTGCCGTCGCGGTCGCAAACCGGTCGCGTCAGCCGAAAACCCCCGCTTTTCTGTCAGCATCGTCGGACGGCCCGCTTGACCCTGCGCAGTGTCGCAATAGGGTAAGGCGCTTCCGTTTCAGGAGATACCAATGCGCCGCGCGTCGATTCTCGCCCTGCCGCTTTTGTTCGTTTCGCCCATTGCCGTTGCCAGCCCGGAGTCCGCGCCGACCATGACCGCACCGCTTTCCTATCCCGACACCCGCCGCGTCGATGTCGTCGACGAGGCGTTCGGGGAAAAGGTCGCCGACCCCTATCGCTGGCTCGAAAACGACGTCCGCAACGACAAGGAAGTGGCCGAATGGGTCGCGGCACAGAACAAGGTGACCGACGCCTATCTCGACACGCTGCCCGGCCGCGACGCGTTCAAGGCGCGCCTGACCAAGCTGTTCGACTACGAGCGCTTCGGCATGCCGTATCGCAAGGGCACGCGCTATTTCTACTCGCGCAACTCCGGGCTCCAGAACCAGGCGGTCCTGTATGTCCGCGATGGCCTCAATGGCGAAGGCCGCGTCCTGATCGATCCCAATAGCTGGGCGGCCGATGGCGCGACGGCGCTCGGCGAATGGCTGCCGTCTGAAGATGGCAAGCTGCTCGCCTATTCGATCCAGGATGGCGGCAGCGACTGGCGCACGATCCGCGTCCTCGACGTTGCGACGGGCAAGGTGCTCGATGACAAGATCGACTGGGCCAAGTTCACCATGGCCGCGTCGTGGGCCAAGGATGGGTCGGGCTTTTTCTACTCGCGCTATCCCGAGCCGCCGGCCGACGCCAAGTTCCAGGCGCTGAACGAAAATCACCGCATCTATTTCCACAAGCTCGGCACCCCGCAGAGCGCCGACCGGCTGGTCTATGAAACCCCGACCCAGCCCAAGCAGAGCCATTATTCGGGCCTGACCGACGATGGCCGCTGGCTGGTGATCTACACCAGCGAGGGGACCGACAACCGCAACCTGCTGCACATCATCGACCTCAAGGACCCGGCGGCCAAGCCGAAGACGATCATCGGCGCGCTGACGCATGACTGGTCGGTGATCGGCAATGTCGGATCGACCTTCTATCTGTCGACCAACAAGGATGCGCCGCGCAGCCGCGTCGTCACCATCGACGTCGCGAGCAGCGACCTGACCCCGCGCGAAATCGTGGCACAGGATGCCGCGGTGCTGGGCGGCGCGTCGATCGTCGGCGGCAAGCTGATCCTGTCCTATCTGGTCGATGCCAAGACCGAAGTGCGCCGCCATGCGCTCGACGGCAAGCTGCTGGGCAAGGTGACGCTGCCGGGCATCGGTACCGCATCGGGCTTTGGCGGTGAGCCGGACGAGAATGAGACGTTCTTCGCCTTCACCAGCTTCAACTATCCCACGACCATCTTCCGCTACGACGTCGCAACCGACAAGGCGACGGTCTGGGCGCAGCCAAAGGTGGCGTTCAACCCGACCGATTATGTCGTCGACCAGAAATTCTACACGTCGAAGGACGGCACCCGCGTGCCGATGTTCGTCGTGCGCAAGAAGACGACGACCGGTCCTGCGCCGACGATCCTGTGGGGCTATGGCGGGTTCAACATCGCCTATACGCCGGCCTTCTCGGCGGCGCGGGTCGCATGGATGGAGCAGGGTGGGGCGTTCGTCCTCGCCAACATCCGCGGCGGCGGCGAATATGGCAAGGCGTGGCATGACGGCGGTCGTCTGGCGAACAAACAGAATGTGTTCGACGACTTCATCGCTGCCGGCGAATATCTGATCGCTCAGGGCGTTACGAAGAAGGACGGGCTGG
This sequence comes from uncultured Alphaproteobacteria bacterium, assembly GCA_942493255.1. Classification (GTDB taxonomy): domain Bacteria; phylum Pseudomonadota; class Alphaproteobacteria; order Sphingomonadales; family Sphingomonadaceae; genus Sphingomonas. Next base: position 1,913,934 of record OW818683.1, read on the forward strand.
CGATTCAGGGCGGGTCGAATGGCGGCCTGCTGGTCGGCGCGGTCGTCAATCAGCGGCCTGACCTGTTCGCGGCGGCCATGCCGGCCGTCGGCGTGATGGACATGCTGCGGTTCGACCGCTTCACCGCCGGCCGGTATTGGGTCGACGATTATGGCTACCCGTCGAAGGAAGCCGACTGGAAGCGGCTGCGCGCCTATTCGCCGTACCACAACATCCAGTCGGGCAAGACCTATCCCGCGATCCTGGCAACGACCGCCGACACCGACGACCGCGTCGTTCCGGGCCACACCTTCAAGTACACCGCCGCGCTGCAGGCGGCGGACATCGGCCCCAAGCCGCACCTCGTCCGCATCGAAACGCGGGCCGGGCATGGCGCTGGTAAGCCGACCGACAAGGTGATCGAGGAGACGTCCGACCTCTACGCCTTCGCGGCGAAGTGGACCGGGCTTGAGGTCAAGCCGGTCGAGTAAATTGTGGTTCGGGGCAGGACGGCGGATCGTTTCGTTGCCGCTTCCTGCCCCCGGTTGCCGAAGCTATCATCCTGCGAATCGCAAGGGGGCTTTCGGTGAACGGATTTTGGACGGTGCTGGCCGGCGCATTGGCGACTGGCGGGGCAATGGGTGGCGCACAGGCGGGGCAGACCAAGGTGGTCGAGGTCCCATCCCCGCCGCAACCGCCGGCCCCGGTCGCGCCGCCAACTCCGGTCGCTGCCCAACCGGCGGTCGCGGCCGACTATCCGACCTGTGACGGCTATCCCGTCCCGAACCCGAAGAAGAAGCTGAAGCCCGGCGAAAAACAGCCCGAACACCGCGGTTGGGGCGGACTGGGTCCGAACTACGGCATCCGCCTGCGATCGTTCGGCGTCCAGGGCAGCGCGGCGTGCGAACGAACCCTCGCCGACCCGATGCTGGTCCCCGAGTTCCGCAACCGCCGCCTCTCGCTGCTCCGCGCCCGCGCCCTGCACGAACTCGCCGAGAAGAGCGACGAAACCGCAATGGCGACGCTCGACGAGTTCGACGCCTTCCACGCCACCTACGCGACGCGCGAAGAACTCGCCGCGACGCGCCTTGGCAGTGACGCGCTGCGCGCCGTTGCGCTCTACCGCACCAAAAAGGCTGCGGACGCGCAGAAGATGCTCGATTCGATCATCGCGCGGCGGCCCTATTCGGCGAGTGTGCGGCGGCTGGCGTCGGCGATCCGGCTGTTGTTCGATACCGATCGGGGCAACCGCATCGCCCAGTTGCGCGAGCAGGCCTCCTACAATCCGATGATGCTGCGGCTGATGCTGATGATCGCGCTGCAGACGGGCGATTTCGAGAATGCTGCGCTCTATGCCGAGCAGATCAGCTTTGACCTGCCAAAGAACCGCGGCGGGTGGAGCCTGAGCGGCGATGCCGATCGTAAGTATGAAGAGATCCAGGGGCGCGCCGCGATCCGGGGCGCCCGGGCTTATGCGCTGCTTGCGGCGGGCAAGACCGAGCAATCGGCGATCGAGCTGAAGGGCGCGCGGGACGAGGTTGCCTTTGCCGTGGAGCCGCCGCCGCCACGCCCTGACGGACGCAAGCAGCCCAAGCGGGTCGAGGAGGACTTTCGGCGGCGCGTCGCGGCGGGGGACAAGGCGACCGAGGTGCTCGACGATTGGTCGCGCGCGATCGCGTTGCGGTTGCGTGCCGGCAAGATGACGATGAAGTCGCTCGCCGACGAACCCGAGCGGCCGCGCGGCGAGGCGTTGGTGGTCATGTCCGACCTGATCGCGCAACTGCGTGCCGAGGGCCCGGCGGAAGCGCGGGCCATCGATGCGACGATCGAAGAGATCCGACGGATGCAAGACGCCGGCACCACCAAGATGCTTCAGCTGGGCTTCGACGATCTGGTCAAGCTGCTCCCGCGCGGTGAGCATGCCGAGGCCAAGCCCAAGATGCGGGACGAGGGGAGCAATTTCTGGCGCACCGATATGGAAGGGTATCGGGTCATGAAGGGCGATGATCCCCAATTGGTCAATCTGCGGATGGGCAGCCTTTCGGCCAGCCCGGCGATGGTCGAAGAGGCGGCGATGCTGGTCGCGGCGGATCATGTTCGCGGCCTTGGCAAGGATGCCTTCATCATCGAGAGCGCGTTGCTGGTCGAGCGCACGGTTACCTATGGCTATTATGGCTACAGCGCCGGGGGCGGGACGCCGCAGGGGTTCGAGTATCGCCTGCTGATCCGCCCGATCAGCCTGGCCGCCGGGGATGAGCCTTCGCGGCAGTGGCGGGCGATCAAGGTCGCCGATGTTCGCGCCGCGCTGGCGGAGAAATACCCGCCGGCGCCGTGATCCGAAGGGTTAACTCCGACATCCGTAGCAATCCGATCGCACTTTCCCGATATGGGCAAGCCGCTGGGCACATGGCAGATATGGCAACATCGACCGGAGAGTTGCCATGTCTTCTTACCACGAGATTGCCAGCGCCAATGACCGCGACATGATCGCGATCGACGATGCGCTGCCGGCGGGTTCGGGCTTTCTGATGGTCGTGTGCGGATCGTTGCTGTTCTGGCTGTTCGTGCTCCTGCTGTTCAGTGCGTTTTAAGGCACTCGGCTCACCTTCAGGATCCGGATCTTCGGGCTGAGCATCTGCCCCTTCATCACGCCTTCACCTGCGGTTGGTGAGGTCGGGGCGTCCAAAATCTTCCACACCACCTCCATCCCCTCGACGACCTTGCCGAAGGCGGCATAGCCAAGATTGTCATCGGGCTTTGACGGATCGGCGTCGAGCGAGGGCTGGTCCCCCACGCTGATCGTGAACTCGCCGCGCGCGGTGCCCGGTGCCAGCCGCGCGGTGGAGATTGCGCCGTTGACGTGTTTCACCCCGGTCAGCGTCGTCGGTTCATGCTTGATCGGCGGCAGGATGCGCTTGGGGTCGTTGTCGATCCCGAACTGGATGAAGCCGAATTTGTCGGCGACCTTCACCGTCCGGTAAAAGGCGATGCCGTCGAGCCGCTTCTGATCGGCATAGCGCAGGAAATTGCGCGCAGTGATCGGCGCGCGCTGCGTTTCGATCTCCAGCACGATGCGGCCCATGCTGGTGTCGATCGCGATCCTTTGCGTTGCTGGCTTGGGCGGGGGCGGTGCCACCATTGGGACGGCTTCCTGCGCGAGCGCGGGGAGGGGGAGCAGCAAGGCTGCGGCGAGCAGGGTGCGGCGAAGTGTCATGCCGCCAGTCTGCCCAGCTGGGCGCTGCCCTTCAACCGGCTTTCGTCCACAACAGAATCGCTTTGCTGGCAGTGACGCGGGCACCACCCATGTTGCCATCGGCGGTGCCGACCCCCTAGATGCGGCACCGCCACCCCAATTGCGGGGCTCAACAGGATTTCAGAATGACCGCCACCCACTCGACCCGCATGCTGATCCTCGGTTCCGGCCCCGCCGGCCTGTCCGCCGCCATCTATGGCGCGCGCGCGGGGCTTGCCCCGATCGTGGTGCAGGGCGTTCAGCCGGGCGGACAGCTGACCACGACCACCGATGTCGAGAATTATCCCGGCTTTCGCGAAGTGATCCAGGGGCCGTGGCTGATGGAAGAGATGCAGGCGCAGGCCGAGCATGTCGGAGCGCAGATGATGTATGATTCGATCGTCGAGGTCGATCTGTCGCAGCGCCCGTTCCGCCTGATCGGCGATGGCGGCACCGTCTATTCGGGCGATACGCTCGTGATCGCCACCGGCGCGCAGGCCAAGTGGCTGGGGCTGGAGAGCGAAGAGGCGATGAAGGGCAAGGGCGCATCGGCCTGTGCGACCTGTGACGGCTTCTTCTATCGTGGCAAGAAGGTTGCGGTGATCGGCGGCGGCAATACCGCGGTCGAAGAGGCGCTGTACCTGACCAACCACAGCCATGACGTGACGCTGATCCACCGCCGCGACACGCTGCGCGCCGAAAAGATCCTGCAGGAGCGGCTGTTCGCCAATCCCAAGATCAAGGTGCTGTGGAACAAGGAAGTTGTCGAGTTCGTCGGCGGCGGCGACCCGGAGGGGCTGGTGGCGCTGGACCTGAAGGACCGCGTGACCGGAGAAGAGTCGCGCATCGATGTCGAGGGCGGTTTCGTCGCGATCGGCCACCACCCGGCGACCGAGCTGTTCCGCGGGCATCTGGAGCTGGACGAGGATAGCTACATCACCGTCGAGACGGGGACGACGCGCACCAGCGTGCCCGGCGTGTTCGCGTGCGGCGACGTGATGGACAAGGTCTATCGCCAGGCGATCACGGCGGCGGGCACGGGGTGCATGGCCGCGCTGGACGCCGAGCGGTTTCTGGCCGAGGCGGATTTCGAGGCGGTTGCCCAGGCTGCGGAGTGATCCGTAGAAACTGACGAAGTTCTGGGCAACGCGTGCGATCCTGTCAGCTTCGGCTAACGAAACTGACAAAAATCGGGGTGTCTGACGTGCGTAGTGCGCCGGAGCTGACAGTCGTCTGACACTGTCGGGGCGATATGGCGCGGCGCGGCGGCGCTCGCGGCGGTTTTTGCAGGGCTGAGCGAGTCGGCTGCGCATCGAGCAGTTTATGCGCTTTTCGGGATGTTGTAGGAAAGGCCCTTCAGCACGGGGAGACAAACGGCGCGATGGGATCAAGGCTGGCGATACTTGCTCTGTTGGCTGCGACGATGGGTTGTGCGTCGCCTGAAGCATCCTGGGTGGTCATCGAGCAGTATGATCAATCCGCGTTCTATTTCGACAATGCGACCGTCAAGCGGATGGGGAATCGCGTCGAGTTCGAGACCGTTCTTGCCTCTACGAACTGGATACAGGTTGGTGGGGAGCGGGCCCAGATCCGAACCTTGTATCGGCTGGACTGCACAGCGCGAACCTATCGCTCGATTCGGTCGGGAATCTACCTCGATGGCCAGTTGGAGTCACAAAGCGAGGGGCGGGTGGCAGGCAAAATTGATCAGACGAGCCACATGCCCAAGATCGAGAGAATGATATGCCCTGATCGTCGCCCCGGGCTTGACCCGGGGCCGGGCTATTCTCGGCGGTCGAAATAGAAGCCCAGCCCCGGCTCAAGGCCGGGGCGACGGTGGGGTTGGGTCAGTCTGCGCGGCCAAACCTTGCCCAGACGCGTGATTGAAACGCGCGGACCGGGGGCTGGGTTGGTGACCATGCCGGCAGGATCAAGTCTGGAAGCCGGGCGTTGGATCGCAATGCCCTCACGCACCCGATTGTCGCTTTCCGCGCAAGCCCTGCTCCCGATCCTGTTGATCGGCTGCAATGCCGCGCCTGCCCCCATCCAGGTTCCGACAGGAGATACCCGCCAGCAGGCTCAATCCGCGACGACCGGGCTCGACCCGGCGCGGATGGCGCAGACGGTGGCGGGGGCGGAGCGGTTGCCGCGGTTGCGGTCGTTGCTGGTGTTGCGGGACGGGCAGACGCTGGCGGAGCATCGCTTCAATGGCGGGCCGCCGCTGGACCGGGCGGTCAATATCAAGTCGGCGTCAAAATCGGTGCTGTCCGCGCTGGCGGGAATCGCGATTGCGCGCGGCGTGCTGACGGGCGCGGATCAGCCGGTGGTGTCGGTGCTGCGGGCCGACGCGCCGGCCAATCCCGATCCGCGGCTGGCACGGCTGACGCTGGGCAATCTGCTGTCGATGCAGGCGGGATTGGAGCGGACATCCGGCCCGAATTACGGGCGTTGGGTGACCAGCCCCAATTGGGTCCGCTTTGCGCTGTCACGGCCGTTCGTCGACGAGCCGGGCGGGGGGATGCTGTATTCGACCGGGAGCAGTCACCTTGTCTCGGCGATGCTGACGGGGGCGAGTGGACGCAGCACGCTGGAGCTGGCGCGCGAGTGGCTGGGCGAACCGCTGGGGATCACCATCCCGCCATGGCCGCGCGATCCGCAGGGCGTGTATTTCGGCGGCAACGACATGCTGATGAGCCCGCGGGATCTGGCACGGTTCGGCGAACTTTATCGCCTTGGTGGGGTGATCGATGGCAAGCGCATCCTGCCTGCCGAATGGATCGCGGAAAGCTGGACGCCGCGCGCCGTGTCGCCGTGGAGCGGCGGGCAATATGGCTATGGCTGGTTCGTCGGCGAGATGGGCGGGCATGCCGTTCGCTATGGCTGGGGGTATGGCGGGCAGATGCTGTATATCGTGCCGAGCCTGAAGCTGACGGTCGTCATGACGTCGCAGTCCGATGCGGCGCGCGAGGGCGGGCATATCGATGCGCTGCACCGCTTGCTGGCGGAGGGGGTGATTCCGGCGGCGGAGGCGGGGGCGCGGTAGGCGGCTAAACCTTCTGCAGATGCGTGATCGCCACCCGCGTGCCCGGCGCGGTGTCGGTCACGATGACGGTCGCGTCTAGCTGGTTGGACAGGGCGTCGACGATGCCGGTGCCGAGGCCCGGCTTCTTCGCTTCACTTTCGGGCGGCATGCCGATGCCGTTGTCGGAGACGGTGAGCTTCCACCCCGTTGGGCGGCTCCAATATTCGACGGTGATGCAGCCGGGCTTTGCGGGGTCGGGGAAGGCGTGTTTGAGCGCGTTGATGACCAGTTCCGTGACGATCAGGCCGAGGCTGACCGAGACGTCGGCGCTGGTGCTGGTGTCATCGACGATGACGTCGATCCGCGTCAGATTGTGGTCGAAGATCATCGACGCGCCGATGCTTTCGGACAGGTCATTGAGATAGGTGCGCAGCTTGACGTCACCGGGCGTGCCAGCAGCCAACTGGCGCTGAAGCGTGGCGATCGACATGACGCGGTGGTGGGCGTCGTGGAGGTGGAGGCGCGCCTCATCGGACTGGACGCGGCGGGCGCTTTGCATGAGCACGCTGGCGATGATCTGAAGGCTGTTGGCGACGCGGTGTTGCAGTTCGCGCAGCAGCACGTCCTTTTCTCGCTCCGCGGCGGCCCAGGCCTTCTGGGCCTTTCGGACCTCGGTGACGTCGAGCACGGCCAGCGCCATGCGTCGCTGATCGGCGCCGTCATGGTCAAGCAGGTGGGCGTTGAGGATCAGGCACAGAGTGGGGTGGCCGGTGCGGATCAGGTCCATTTCATAGGCTTCGATCGCGGCGCTGCCAGCTATTGTCGCGCGCAAGAGCGAGCGAAGCTGGGGGGCCGCCCATTCACCGTCGCCGAGTGCGGACAATTCGATGCCGACCACCTTTGCCGGGTCGAGTTCGAACGCGCTGCAGAAGGATCGGCTGGCGGCTTCCACGCACAGATCCTTGTCCAGCAACAGCAACGGCGTTGCAGACGAGATGACGAGCGCGATCCCCAGACTGTTGGGGAGCGGTGACGGCGCGGAACGCATTGGCATGGCCCAAAAAGGCCGGAGGTTCGCGGTGAGCGATCCATCCCCGGGTAGCGACGTCCAGACGATTGAAGAGGGGGCAAAGCTGCCCGGGAGGATCATAGCACCCTTGCGGGGGGCGCCCTAACTTATTCGGGTGCGAGGGCGGCGCGCACTTGGTCGGTCAGCCATGCTTTGTCATGCGGCCGCGCGAAGCTGTGGCTGTCGGTTGGGCAGGTGGTGAGGGTGTGGCGGGCGCGGGCCGGGGCAAAGGTTTCGCTTTTCCAATGGTCGGCGAAGGCGAGGGCGGTGTTGTCGCGTTCGGCGAGGAGGATTGTGACCGGCACCTTGGTGGACCCGAGCGCTGCGGCGAGACGGGCCGGGAGGCTGGTGGCCGGTTGCGATAGTTTCACTGATGCCTTTGCCAAGCCGCTGACAAGTTTACGGATATTCACCCCGCCGGTGAACAGGCGGAGCAGTTCGCGGGGGTTCTTGAGCTTCTCGACATAGCGCGATCGGATTGCGGCGGCGGGGGGGAGGTCGTTGCCGCCTGCGCTGGGCTCGATCGTCCAGGGGTTGGTCAGGATCAGGGCGTCGATGGGGGCCTGTGCGTGGAACAGAATCAGGGCGCTGGCGGCGTCGCAATTGCCGAAGGCGACGATGCGGGTGAGGTGGGGAGCCGCGCGGCGGAATGCTGCGGCTGCTTCAGAGATATCCTGCGCTGTGGACTCGAAGCCGTTGTTTTCGCCCGTTGAATCGCCGATTCCACGACGGTCGTAGCGAAATACGGGATGGGCCGATGCGGCGACGGTGGCGGCGAGTTCGGCCATGCCGCGATGCGCGCCGATGCGGATTTCGTTGCCGCCGGAGACGATCAGCAGGCCGGTGGTGCCGGGCGCTTCGTCGAGCGTGGCGGCGAGGGTTTCGTCGGCGCAGCGGAAATGTGTCAGCCTTCGCATGTCGCAACCCAGTCGGCGATGTCGGCGGCGATGCGCGCGGCGAAATCGGGGTCGTTATCCGGCTCCGCGCGGCGCCAAAGCGGGCTGCCGGCGATCTTGGCGTCGGCGGGGCGTGCTTCGGTTTCGAGGCGGACGGTGCGGACGGCGGTGGTCGCCGGGGTGGCGGTGGCGAGTTCGGTCAGCAATTGCGGCGCGATGCGGTTGCCGGCGAGTTCGACCGGATCGGTCGCGGTGTCGAGGCTCGCCGGGTCGAATGGTTCGCCGGATTCGCGGGCCGATGCCTGGCGGGCGCGGATCAATTCGCGGCGCAGGTCCGATCCGGTGGCGGGGGAGAGGTGGTAGCGCGCGACGACGAGCGCCGAGCCGTCGAGCAGGGTGCCGCTGCGGATGGCGAGGCTATAGGCGGAGCGGCCGAGGCTGGAGACGGCGGCGGCGAAGGCTTCGCTGAGGCCGGCCAGCGTGGCTTCGTGGGTGGGCAGCAGGCTTTCGCCCTGGCCGGGCAGGTCGGGGAGTAGCCCGGCGATCCCGCGATCGGCGAGCGCGCGCAGGATCGTCACCGCGAAGGCGCGGGTGCGGTTGGCTTCTTCGAACAAGGGGAGCGCGACGACCACGACCGGGCCGGTGCCGGGCCCGAAGCGGAGCATCGCTTCGCGGCCGCCCGGCCAGTCATAGGCGTCGGCGCGGATCAGGTCAGCGCCTTGGACGCGGCGAAGCGGACCAGCGCACCGAACGTCTCGAGCATGTCGCCATCCACCTCATCATCGTCGATGATGATGCCGAGGCGGTCCTCGATCTCGGTCAGCACACCGGCGACCGCCATCGAATCGAGTTCGGGGAGCGCACCGAACAAGGGCGTCGCTTCGTCGAAGGTCGCGGCGCGGGCGGCATCGATCCCCAGCACGTCGCGCAGCACGCCGCGCACGGTTTCTTCGACTTCACTGTATCCGTCAGGCTGCACGGCCCCAAATCCCCGGTTGTTTTGCGCCCGTTACGCGCTGGACGCCGCGATGCCAAGTGCTGCACCTGCTAAGCGAGAATAGACACTGGATCGTTAACCGATGCGGGATATGCAGGCGCGATGGTGGAACTCGACCCGACCCCTTACCCGATCGATGCGCTGACGACGCGCGGTGCGCCCGATGCAGTCGCGCTGGAGGATCGCGCGGGGACGCTGACATATGCTGAGCTTGAGGCTGCGGTCGCTTCGCTGGCGCAGTGGCTGCGCGCGCAGGGGCTGGAGCCGGGCGAGCGAGTTGCGACCTGGCTGCCCAAGACGCGGCATGCGTGCGTGATGCCGCTGGCGGCGGCGCGGGCGGGATTGGTGCATGTGCCGGTCAACCCGGTGCTCAAGCGCGCACAGGTGGCGCATATCCTGGCCGATAGCGGCGCGCGGCTGTTGCTGACGCAGGGCGCGCGGGCGGGGACGCTGGAGGATGGCGATGTGCCCGAGGGGTGCCGCGTCGTGTTCGATGCGGATGCACCGCTGACGGGCGAGGGGCTGTCGTTTTCGGAGCGCGATCCCGGGGCGCTGGCGGCGATTCTCTATACATCGGGATCGACCGGGCGTCCCAAGGGGGTGATGCTGAGCCATGCCAATTTGTGGCTGGGTGCGATCAGCGTGGCGCATTATCTGAAGGTTACGCCCGAGGACCGGGTGCTGGGCGTGCTGCCGCTGAGTTTTGACTATGGGCAGAACCAGTTGCTGTCGACCTGGGCCGCTGGCGGGCGGGTGATCCCGCTGGATTATCTGACCGCGCGCGATGTCATCAAGGCGGTGGACCGGCATGACGCCACCACGATTGCGGGCGTACCGCCGCTGTGGACGCAACTGCTGGAGGCGGAGTGGCCGGTCGCGGTCGCGGGGAAGCTGAAGCGGCTGACCAACTCCGGCGGGGCGCTGACGATCGGCATGGTGCGGGGGTTGCGGGCGCGGTTTCCGGAGGCCGCGCTGTTCCCGATGTATGGGCTGACCGAGGCGTTTCGATCGACCTATCTTGATCCGTCGCTGGTCGATGCGCACCCCGAGTCGATGGGGCGCGCGATTCCGTTTGCCGAGATCATGGTGGTGCGGCCCGATGGCACGCGCGCTGATCCGGGCGAGGCGGGGGAGCTGGTCCATGCCGGGCCTTTGGTCGCGCAGGGATATTGGCAGGATGCGGAGCGGACCGCGCTGCGGTTCAAGCCGGCACCGGCGGAGTCCGGCTATGGCGGGATGGCGGTGTTTTCGGGGGATACGGTGGTCGAGGGCGCGGACGGGCTATTGCGCTTTGTCGGGCGCGATGACGAGATGATCAAATCGTCGGGCAACCGGATCAGCCCGACTGAGGTCGAGGAGGCGGTGCTGGCCGGCGGCGAGGCGCGTGAGGCGGTGGCGCTGGGCGTACCCGATCTGCGGCTGGGGCAAGCGGTGGTGGTGATCGCGGTGGCGCGGAGCGAGGCCGAGGCGGCGGAGGCGGCGTTGCGCGAGCGGTTGCGGCGCGAGTTGCCGGCGTTCATGCAGCCCACGCGCTATGTCTGGCGCGAGGATCTGCCCCGCAATGCGAACGGGAAGCTCGACCGGTCGGGCCTGAAGGCGGAGATGACGGCATGAAGCCGATGGGGCCGATCCCCCCCTATTTTGCGGGGCAGAGCGGGGAGTTGCAGATCGCCGGGCGCGCGGCGAGCGACTGGGTGGCGGAGGCGGGGACGCCGCTGTTCGTCTACGATACGGCAATCGTGCGCGAGCGGTTGGGGCAGCTGCGCGCGGCGTTGCCCGACGCGGTCGAAATCCATTTTGCGATCAAGGCCAACCCGTTGCCCGCGTTTCTGCAAATCGTTTCTCCGCTGGTCGGCGGGCTGGACGTTGCGTCCGGGGGCGAACTGGCCAAGGCGCTGGCGGTCAAGGATGCGGCGCACATCAGCTTTGCCGGGCCGGGGAAGCGTGATGTCGAGCTGGAGGCAGCGATCGTTGCCGGGGCAACGTTGAACCTTGAGTCCGAGGGTGAGGCGGATCGCGCGCTGGCGATCGGCGAGCGGCTGGGGGTTACGCCGAAGCTGGCGGTGCGGGTCAACCCGTCGTTCGAACTCAAGGGCTCGGGCATGAAGATGGGCGGGCGGCCCTCGCCGTTCGGGATCGATGCGGCGCGGGTGCCCGATCTGGTCAGGCGACTGATCGCTGCTGGCGCGGACTGGCGGGGGTTTCATATCTTTGCCGGGTCGCAGGCGCTCGACAGCGAAGCGATTTGCGAGACGCAGGCGGCGACCGTCGGGCTGGCGCGCGAGCTGGCCGAGGCGGTGGGCACGCGGGCGCCGCTGGTGAATATCGGCGGTGGGCTGGGCGTGCCCTATTTCTCGGGCGATACCCCAGTAGATATTGGGATGGTCGGCGCGCGGCTGGGCGGGGTGCTTGAGCCGGATCAGGCCTATGCGATCGAGCTGGGGCGCTGGATTGCGGCGGAATGCGGGGTGTATCTGACCCGGATCGTCGACCGGAAGGTCAGCGGGGACGAGACGTTCCTGATCTGTGATGGCGGGTTGAACCATCAGCTTGCCGCGTCGGGAAATTTCGGGACCGTGGTGCGGCGCAATTATCCGATCGCGATTGTGGACAAGATGGGGGCGGCGTCCGAGGAGACTGTTTCGGTGGTCGGGCCGCTGTGTACCCCGCTCGACCGGTTGGGCGAGAAGGTGGCGCTGCCGGGGGCGCAGGTGGGTGATCTGGTCGCCGTATTCCTTGCCGGAGCCTATGGCGCGAGCGCGAGTCCTGCCGGTTTCCTCGGGCACGGACCGGCGGCCGAGATTGTCGCCTGACTCTGACGCCACGCCGCCAGGGCGGTCGTTCCTAACAATATCTTTACCTCCCGCCGCCATAGCAAAGCGGTTGTTCGTGCATGTCGTCCCGGGACGCCGGGACTGCGCGAACGTCAGGAGGTTTGAGAGTGATGCGTTTGGGACAGGTCGGCAAGAGGGTGGCGCTTCCGCTGATGATGGCGGGGGCGCTTTCGGGCTGTATGGGCGGCGGAAGCCGACCGGAGCTGCCATCGACCAACTTCGTCGCGAGCCGTGAGGGGCCGGGCGAGGAATATGTCATCGGCCCGCTCGACACGCTGCAGATCTTTGTCTGGCGCAATCAGGAATTGTCGGCGGAGGTGCAGGTGCGCCCCGATGGCCGCATCACCACGCCGCTGGTGAGCGACATGCCGGCGGTGGGCAAGACGCCCGCGATGCTGGCCGACGACCTGAAATACGCGCTGGGCGAATATATCAAGGACCCGATCGTGTCGGTCGTGGTCAAGAGCTTCTCGGGCACGTTCAGCCAGCAGATTCGCATCGTCGGGGCGACCGAAAAGCCGGCGTCTTTGCCCTATCGCGCCAATATGACGCTGCTCGACGCGATGATCGCCGTGGGTGGCTTGAGCGAGTTTGCGGCGGGCAACCGCGCACGGCTGGTCCGCTACGACAAGGCGACGGGCAAGCAGCGCGAATACAAGGTGCGCCTGTCCGATCTTCTGAAAAACGGGGACACGAGCGCGAACGTCCGGCTGGAGCCGGGCGACGTGATCATCATTCCCGAGAGCATGTTCTAACCAGACGGAGACCGCCCGGTGGGGGGATTGTGGGACGAGATCAGGACGGCACTTCACGGCGTGTGGCAACGCCGTTGGATTGCCGTGGCCGTCGCCTGGGCGATCTGCCTGGCGGGCTGGCTCGTCGTGTCGCAGATCCCCAATCAATATGAGAGCCGCGCGCGCATCTTTGTGCAGCTGCGCCAGATCCTGCCCGGCGAGGGGATTGCAACCCAGCAGGAGCAGCAAAAGGATATCGACCGCGTCCGCACGACGCTGGCGAGCGCGACCAATCTGGAAAAGGTGGTGCGCGGCACCGACCTCGCCAACACCGTCGCCACCGACCGCGATGTCGCGGACCGGGTCGCGGGGCTGCAGAAAAAGATCAAGATCACCGCGCAGCAGGACAATCTGTTCGAGATCACCGCGACCGCGGACAATGGTAAATTGTCGCGCACGATCGTTCAGAAGCTGATCGACATTTTCGTCGAGGACAATCTCGGCACGATCCGCGACGAGGCGAGCCAGTCGCTCCAGTTCCTCGACCAGCAGCTCGCCCAGCGGCAAAAGGCGTTGCAGGAGGCGGAAGCCAAAAAGGCGGATTTCCAGGACCGGTATCTGGGTTCACTGCCCGGCACCGGAACGCTGTCGGAGCGGTTGTCGGCGGCGCGCGCGCAGCTGGCGCAGGTCAATCAGGAGCTAGCGGCGGCGCAGAGCGGACTTGCTGCGGTGAATGGCCAGATGGCGGGGACTTCGGCGACGGTCGCGGGCGCAGGCGGCGGTGGCGGGGTTGCCGGGCCGGCACGGGCTCGGCTTTCGGCGATTCAGGGACAGCTGACGGAAGCGCGGGCGCGCGGGTGGACGGATAGCCACCCCGATGTGATCGCGCTCAAGAGCCAGCTTTCGGCGGCACAGGGCGCGGCAAAGCGCGAGCCGGTCTATTCGGGCGGCGGCGGTGGCGCGAGTGCCAACCCGCTGTATCTGAGCCTGCGCGCGATGCAGGCCGACAAGGCGGCGCAGGTTGCTGCGCTGACCAACCGCAAGGCGCAGATCGAGGCCGATATGGGCGCGATCGATCAGAAGATCGCGGGCGATCCCGCTGCGGCGCAGGAACAGGCCGAGATCGACCGCAATTATCAGGTGATGAAGTCGGCATATGACAAGCTGCTCGCCGATCGCGAGCAGGTGAAGCTGCGCAGTCAGGCTGCGGGCCAGGCCGATGCGGTGAAGTTCAACGTGATCGACCCGCCGACCGCGCCGCGTTCGCCCACGGCACCAAACCGGCCGCTGTTGCTGACCGGCGTGCTGATCGTCGGGCTGGGTGGCGGGCTGGCGGTGGCGTTTGGCCTCAGCCAGCTGGCGGGGACGTTCCCGACCACCGCGCGGCTCGAAAAGATGAGCGGGATGCCGGTGATCGGATCGATCGGCGAAGTCGTGACGGGCGCGCAGACCGCGCTGCGTCGGAAGCGGTTTCAGATGTTTGCAGCGGCGACCGCAGGGCTGGTCGTCGCATGGGTGGCGCTGTTGGGGCTCGAAATGCTCCAGCGCGGCATGAGCGCGTGAGGGTAGGGCCATGAACGACCAGACTCCCAGACGCCTTGGCGGATCGCTGGTGGAGCGGGCGGCGGCGCATCAGGCGTTCGTGCAGCGCCAAGCTGCGCAGCAGGCGGCTGCTCCTGCGCCTGTGGCTCCTGCGCCCAGGCCGCGTCACGATATTCCGGTATTCGGTGCGGTCGAAGCGCCGCGCGCGCCGCTGGTGCGTCCCGAAGCCGCGCCCGTTGCCCAGTCCGAACAGCCGGTGAGCGCGCGTCGCCGTATCGCGATCGACCGCAAGAAGCTCGCCGAGCATGGCATGCTGGTGCCCGGCGCGACCGTGACTGCGCTGGCCGAAGAATTCCGGCTGGTGAAGCGCCAGTTGCTGACCACTGCGCGCCAGATCCGTGCGGGGGGTGGCGAGGGCGCTGACGACCGGTCGCGGATGATTTTGGTCTGCTCGGCCAAGCCGAATGACGGCAAGACCTTCTGTGCGATCAACCTCGCGCTGTCGATGGCGGCGGAGAAGGATGTCGAGATACTGCTGGTCGATGCTGATTTCGCCAAGCCCGATGTGCTTTCGCGGCTCGGTGCGCCGGACGGCCCTGGCCTGCTTGATGTATTGGCGGGCGCGGTGGCGAGCGCCGAGGACTGTGTGATCGACACCGATGTGCCGCAGCTGTCGGTGCTGCCCGCCGGAACGCGCAGCGTCGCCGATACCGAATTGCTCGCCAGCGCGGGCGCGCATGCGATCCTCGACGGGCTGGCCGCGGCCAATCCGCGCCGCATCGTGATCTTCGATTCGCCCCCAATCCTTGCCGCATCGCCGGCCAGCGCGCTCGCCAGCCATGTCGGGCAGGTGATGCTGGTGGTCCGCGCCGACCGCACGCGCGAGAACGAGCTGCGCGACGCGGTCGGGCTGCTCGACGGGTGCGACCATATCCAGTTGTTGCTCAACAGCGTTTCCATCCAGCCGGGCGGGCGCCGCTTTGGCAGCTATGGCGCCTATTACGGGGAGCCCGACCAATGAGGCTGTTCGCCGCGGCACTTGCCGCCACTGCCCTGATCTCCGCGCCCGCGCTGGCGAAGGACAAGAGCAAGTCGATCACCCCCTATGTCGATGCGGGGCAGGTGCTGGTCGCCGACCTGTCGGGCGGGGGTGAGGTGCTGACCTATTCGACCATTGGTGCGGGGGTCGATGCGTCGATCCAGACGCGCCGGGTCGAGGTGCAGCTTTCGTACAAATATGAGCGGCGCTTCGACTGGCAGAATGACGTCGCCGATCAGGACACGCATAGCGGTCTTGCGCGCGCGGCGGTGAAGGTTGCGCCGGGCTTTACGGTCGAGGGCGGTGCGCTGGCGACGCGGGCGCGCAGCGACATTCGTGGCGATGCGCCGAGCAATCTGGCGGGCAATGTCCGCAACGTGGCGCAGGTCTATTCGGTTTATGGCGGGCCGACCTTCCACACCGGTAACGGTCCGGCGAGCCTGAGTGCCGGCTATCGCTTTGGCTATACCAAGGTCGATGTCGACACCCCCGCGATCCTGGCGCCGGGCAGCCAGCCGCAGGATATTTTCGACAGCTCGACCAATCATGTCGCGTGGGCCAGCGTCGGCGCGCGCCCCGGCGACCTGCCGTTTGGCTGGCAGTTGTCGGGCGGCTATGAACGCGAGGATGCGAGCCAGCTCGACCAGCGTTTCGAGGGCAAATATGCCCGCGCCGACGTGACAATGCCGATCGGGCCGACCGTCGCGCTGCTCGGCGGCGTGGGTTATGAAGACATCGAAATCGGTCAGCGCAATCCGGTCGTGGATGCCGGCGGCGTGCCGGTTCGCGATGCGAACGGCCGTTTCGTCACCGACAAATCGACCCCGCGCCAGCTGTCGTTCGATACCGACGGGCTGATCTGGGACGCCGGGGTGATGTGGCAGCCGAGCCGCCGCACGTCGGCGACCGCGCGGGTCGGACGCCGCTATGGCGACACCATCTATACCGGCAGCTTCTCCTATCGCGCCGATCATGCGACGACGATCCAGGTCGGCGTCTATGACGGGCTGTCGAGCCTGGGCCGCGGGCTGTCGGGCGGGCTGGCGGCGCTGCCGACCCAGTTCGATCCGACGCGCAACCCGATCGGCGGGACCATCAATCCGTGCGTGTTTGGGCAGGAGGGCGGCGGATGCCTGAACAACCAGCTCGGCAACGCGACCTCGGCGCAATATCGCAGCCGCGGCGTGCAGGCGACGATTGGGTCGCGCTATGCCGGGTGGAGCTATGGCGTCGGCATCGGATATGACCAGCGCAAGTTGCTGGCGCCGCTGCTGTCGCCGATCGCGAACCTGAACGGGATCAAGGACGAGAATTATTATCTCTTCCTGTCGGCAGGACGCCAGCTCGACGTCGATTCGGACATCAGCCTGTCGGGCTACGTCAATTATTTCGACAACGGCGCGCCGGGGGTCAGCGACGTCCAGTCGGCAGGGCTGTCGGCGGCTTATTCGCGGCGGTTCTGGCGCGGGCTGACCGGGACCGCGGCGGCGAGCCTCAACGCCTTTGATCAGGACGGCTTCAACAGCCAGCTTATTGGTTCAGCTTTGGTGGGACTGCGCTACAACTTCTGACCAGGCAAACGGGAATTTTGACGATGTACGATCAGTTCTATGGTTTCACCGGGCGTCCGTTCCAGCTGACGCCAGACCCGCACTTCTATTTCGAAAGCGGCACGCACCGCAAGGCGATGTCCTACCTCGGCTACGGACTCGCGCAGGGTGAGGGCTTCATCGTCATCACCGGCGACGTCGGCGCGGGCAAGACGACGCTGGTCGGGCATCTGATGAACACGATCGACCCCAATCGCCTGACCGCGGTCAAGCTGGTGTCGACGCAGGTCGAGGGCGACGATCTGCTTCGCCTGGTCGCCGAACAGTTCGGGATCGAATGGGAAGGGCAGAGCAAGGCCGAGTTGCTGCGGTCGATGGAGCAATATCTGCGCGAACAGGCGCGCGCGGGGAAACGCACGCTGCTGATCGTCGACGAGGGGCAGAATCTTGCGATCTCGGCGCTTGAAGAATTGCGGATGCTGTCGAACTTCCAGCTCGGTGGCCATTCGCTGCTGCAGATCTTCCTGCTCGGTCAGCCCGAGTTTCGCCAGACCCTGTTCCATTCGCCGACGCTGGAGCAGCTGCGCCAGCGGGTGATCGCGACGCATCACCTCGATCCGATGGAGCCCGAGGAGGTCGAGCCTTATATCCTCCACCGCCTGGGCAAGGTCGGCTGGACGGGCAACCCGAGCTTCAGCCCTGACGCGTTCGAGGAAATTTTCGATTATAGCGAAGGCGTGCCGCGCAAGCTGAACGTGCTGGTCAGCCGCTTGCTGCTGTATGGCGCGGTCGAGCAGATGACGCGGATCACGGCGCAAAATGTGCGCTCGGTGGTGGCGGAGATCGAGGCCGACCGCGGGATCGATGCATCGACGCTGGCGCCATTGCCGGTCGAGGAAGTCGTGGCGGCGGCTGCCGCTGCGGTGGCGCCGACCCCGGCGCCCTTCGCCGCCCCGACGGCAGCCAACGAAACCGCGCTCGAATGGCCGCAGCGCGCCGCTGATGGACGCCCCCCGTTTGCGGAGCCTGTCTCAACATCTCCCGAGGCCGAGGTGCTGGAGCTGACTCCCGAACCGGCCCCGGCGATCGATCCCGAACATCTGGCGGCGCTCGAAGCGCAGATCGCTTCGCTGGAGGCGCGGCTGGTCGAACAGGATGCCGCGCTGCGCCGAGTGCTCGACCTGCTGATCGAATGGGTCGAGCGCGATCCCGAGAATGCCCCCAACCCGGCGACGTCGCGGACTTGGGCGGCCTGACACCCGCCGCGAAATCGGCTATCCGGTCGATGAAGGTGAGAAATGATGCAGAACGGCCTGTCGGTCGATGTCGAGGACTGGTTCCAGGTCGGCGCCTTTGAGCGCACGATCGACCGCGCCGACTGGCCGACGCTCGAGTGCCGGGTCGAGGCGAATTGCGACGCGGTGCTTGCAGATTTTCGCCGATGCGGATGCGAAGGGGACGTTCTTCACGCTGGGCTGGGTTGCCGAACGCTATCCGGCGCTGATCAAGCGGATTGTTGCCGCGGGGCATGAGCTGGCGAGCCATGGCTATGACCACAAGCGCGTGTTTAACCTGACCGCCGACGAATTTGCCGCGGATCTTAAACAGACGCAGGCGATCCTTGAGGATCTCGGCGGCGTCGCCGTGCGCGGTTATCGCGCGCCGAGCTTCTCGGTCGATACGCGAACGCCCTGGGCGCATGCGGTGCTTGCCGAACAGGGCTATGCCTATTCGAGCAGCGTCGCGCCGGTAGTCCACGACCATTATGGCTGGCCGCAAAGCCCGCGCCATGCGTGGCGGCCGCTGCCCGATAGCGAACTGGTCGAATGGCCGGTGACGACGGCGCGCTTTGCGGGGCGGACGCTGGCAGCGGGGGGCGGCGGTTTTATGCGGATGCTGCCCTATGGCTTCACGCGCTGGGCGATCGCGCGGATGAACGCCGAGGGGCATCCGGCGATCCTCTATTTCCATCCGTGGGAAATCGACCCCGGCCAGCCGCGTGTTGCCGATGCGCCGATCAAGTCGAAGATCCGCCATTACAGCGGCTTGTCGGCCATGGCGGGCAAGCTGAAGAAACTGCTCGCCGATTTCGAATGGACGCGCGCCGACGCGTTGCTCCCCGCGCAGCAGAACCGCGCGCAGCCGTGGCGCGCGGCGGCGTGAATGCTCCGATCCGTCCGGTGATGGATGGTTTTTCCGGGGCGCCGCTGTCCGACGCGGCGGCGTGGGACGCCTATGTCGCAGCGCGTCTTGGCGCGACGCCCTTTCACAGCCGCGCGTGGTGCGAGGCGATCACGCGGGCGACGGGGCATCAATGCCATCTGGTCACGGCGCGCGATGCGGAGGGGGCGCTGACCGGCCTGTTGCCGCTCCACCATGTCCGCTCGCCGCTGTTCGGGCAGGCGCTGGTGGGCAGCGGTTTTGCTGTCGATGGCGGTATGCTGGCCGATGATCCCGCGGTGGCGGCGACGTTGGCCGACGGGGCGGCAGCGATGGCGCAATCGCTGGGCGTTCCCTCGGTTGAACTGCGCGGCGGGCCGCAGCCCGAAGGCGAAGGGTGGCACCGCGAAGACGGAGTATACGCGGGGTTTGCGCGCGACCTCGCCAGCGACGACGATGCCGAACTGCTCGCGATCCCGCGCAAGCAGCGCGCCGAGGTGCGCAAGGCGCTGGAGAGCGGATTGACCGTGACCACCGGCCGCGATGCGGCGGAGCGGCGCGACCATTATCGCGTCTATGCGACCAGTGTCCGGAACCTCGGGACACCGGTGTTTCCCAAGGCGCTGTTCGACGCGGTGCTCGATGCGTTCGGCGACGATGCCGACATATTGACCGTGCGGCAGGACGGGCGCCCGGTTGCGAGCGTCCTCAGCCTGTATTGGCGCGGCACGGTGATGCCCTATTGGGGCGGCGGGATCGCCGATGCGCGGCGGCTGCGCGCGAATGAGCTGATGTATTTTGCGCTGATGCGCCATGCGCGGGCGAAGGGTTGCACGCGCTTCGATTTCGGGCGGTCGAAGGTTGGAACCGGACCCTTTAGCTACAAGAAAAACTGGGGCTTCGAGCCGCAGCCGCTGGTCTATGCGCGCTGGCTCGCGCCGGGCGAAACGCCGCGCGACATCAATCCGAACAGCGCCAAATATCGGTTGCAGGTCGATCTGTGGAAGAAGTTGCCGCTGTGGGCGGCGAACCGGATCGGGCCACTGATCGCGCGCGGCCTTGGGTAAGACGCGGGTCATGCCCGAAATCCTGTTCCTCGTGCACCGCGCGCCGTGGCCCCCCGACCGCGGCGACCGGATCCGCAGCTGGCATATGTTCGAGGCGCTGGCGAAGCTGGCGCCGGTGCATGTTGCGGCGCTCGCCGACAATGAGCAGGATGCGGCCATCGCGCGCGCCAAGATGGCGCGGCATTTGCAAGAGTTTGGCGATCGAAGTGCGCAACGTCTCGCGCCCGGTGGCACTGGCGCAGGCGGTGCTTCGCGGCGAGCCGGTGTCGAACCGGCTGTTCAAAAATGCCGCGCTTGCGCGCCATGTCGATGCGTTGGTTCGCGGTGGGTCCATCACCCATATCGTCGGCTTCTCGGGCCAGATGGCGCAGTATCTGCCCACCGATTTCGGCGGGCCGGTGCTGATGGATTTTGTCGACGTCGATTCGGCCAAATTCGCGACCTATGCCGAGCAGGTCAAGCTCCAGCCGCTGCAGTGGGTGCATGCGCGCGAGGCGCGGGTGCTCGGCGCCTATGAGGCCGGAGTAGCGCGGCGGGTCGATTCCAGCCTGTTCGTCAGCGAGGCCGAGGCGGCGCTGTTTCGGGCGCGCAGTGGGCTAGGCGCCGACAAGGTCCGGGCGGTCGAGAATGGTATCGACACCGAGCGGTTCGATCCGGCGCTGACGTTCGACGCGGTATGGCGCGGGTGAGGGGCCGCTGGCGGTGTTCACCGGCCAGATGGACTATCGCCCCAATATCGACGCGGTGCGCTGGTTCGCCGCCGACATTCTTCCGCTGATCCGCCAGCAGCATCCGGCTTCGCGTTTTGCAATCGTCGGGCGGGCGCCGAGCGACGAGGTGCGCGCGCTGGCAAAGCTGCCGGGCGTGACCGTGACCGGCGAGGTGCCGGATGTGCGACCCTGGCTTGCCGCCGCCGATGCGGTGGTCGCGCCGCTGCTGCTGGCGCGCGGGGTGCAGAATAAATTGCTCGAGGCGATGGCGATGGCGCGGCCGGTGGTGGCGAGGGCGGCGCCGCTGGCCGAAGGCGGGATCGATGCGACGAGCGGTGGGCGAGCATCGCCTGCTCGTCGCCGACGATGCCGACGGCATGGCCGCCACGGTGGGGTCGCTATTCGAGGATCGCGCCGCTGCTGCCGCGATGGGGCAGGCGGCGCGGGCGCGGATGATTGCGCGCTATGGCTGGGATGCGCGACTGGCGCCGCTGCGCGAGCTGCTGGGGGGCTGCCCGCATGACGCTGTGGCAACGCCATCTGGGCGCGCTCGCCCTGATGTCGGTGGCGATCCTGGCGATCTTCTGGCGCGACGCCGCCGATATGGCGGGCATCTGGTGGCACAGCTCGACCTTTACCCATTGCCTGCTGATGGTGCCGATGATCGGCTGGCTGGTGTCGCAGCGCATCGACCTGCTGCGCCCGCTGACCCCCAGCTTTTGGTGGCCCGCGCTGGTCTGGATGGCGGGGGCGGGGCTGGTGTGGCTGGTCGGCGAGGCGGCGGGGGTCGGGCTGTTTCGGCAACTCGGGCTGGTGCTGATGCTGCAAGGCGCGGTCGGCGCGGCGCTGGGCGAGAAGCTGGTGCGCGGGCTATTGTTCCCGCTGGGCTATGCGCTGCTGCTGGTGCCGTTCGGCGAGGAACTGGTGCCGCTGCTCCAGACCTTTACCGCGCAGATCAGCGTGATCCTGCTCCACCTGTCGGGCATGCCGGCGCGAGATGGAGGGGGTGTTCATCACGACGCCCGCGGGCTTCTTCGAGGTCGCCGAGGAATGTTCGGGGGTCAATTTCCTGATCGCGATGCTCGCCTATGCGGTGTTCGCGGCGCATCTGTGTTTCAAAAGCTGGACGCGGCGGATCGTCTTCGTCTTGGCTGCCTTGGCGGCAACGATCCTTGCCAAGGCGCTGCGCACTTATGGCACGATGGTTGCGGCCGAACTCTGGGGGATCGAGGCGGCGGGCGGGATCGACCATATCTTCTATGGCTGGATCTTTTTCGGGCTGGTGATTGCGATCGTGATGCTGGTGGCGTGGCGCTGGTTCGACCGGCCCGCGAACGATGTTGCGGTCGATGTGAGCGGGCTTGGTGGCCCGTCGCGCTTTGCCGGTGCGGCGAAGGCGGTGCTGCCCGCAGCGGTTGCGATCCCGCTGTTCTTTGCTGGCTGGGCGTGGCTGGTCGGCGGACGCAGCGCGCCACTGCCCGCGACGATGACGGTCGAGGCGCCGCGCGGTTGGAGCGACGCGCGCGCCGAGGGCATGGCGTGGACGCCGCGCTTCGACGGCGCCGACCAACGGCTGATGCGGCATTTTGTCGATGCCGAGGGACGCCGCGTGTCCGTCGCGATCGGCGGTTATGAACGTCAGGCCGAAGGGCGCGAGGTCGTCGCGTTCGGGCAGGGGGCGGTCGATCCCGACAGCCAATGGGCGTGGAGCGCGGCGTTGCCCGCGGTCGACGGCGGCAAGGCCGAACGTCTGCTCCACCCCGGCCCGGTGCTGCGCGATGCGGCGACTTGGTATGTCGTTAATGGCGCGGCGACCGGCGATCCGCGCCGCGCGAAGCTCGCGGGGCTGAGAGCGCGGCTGCTGGGCGGCGATCCGCGTGCGCTGTCGCTGATCGTGTCGAGCGAGGAGCGGCAGGGCGGGCGCGATGCGATAGAGGATTTCGTTTCCGCGTCGGGCGGAGCCAAGGCAATGGCTGACCGCGCGCTGAAAACCCGCTAGGCCCATCAGCATATGTGTGGGATCGCGGGCATCTATCATCTCGAGACGGCGAAGCCGGTCGACCCCGCGCGGCTGCGCGCGATGCTGTCGCCGATGCAGCACCGCGGCCCCGACGGATCGGGCGAGTGGACCGCGCCGGGCGTCGGGCTGGGCCATCTGCGCCTGTCGATCATCGACATCGACGGCAGTCCGCAGCCGATGGCGAGCGACGATGAGGCGGTGACGCTCACCTACAACGGCGAAATCTATAATTTCCGCGAGTTGCGGAGCGAGCTGGAGGATCGCGGGCATCGGTTCCGCACCAGTGGCGATACCGAGGTCATCATCGCGGCGTGGCGGCAATGGGGGCCGGATTGCCTGTCGCGGCTGAACGGCATGTTCGCCTTTGCGATCCACGATCACCAGCGCAGTTGCCTGTTCCTGGCGCGCGATCGGCTGGGAGTGAAGCCGTTGCATTATGCGCGGCTGTCGGACGGGTCGGTGGCCTTTGCGTCGGAGCTGAAGGGGCTGCTGCGCAATCCGCTGCTGCGGCAGGAAGCGAACCTGACCGCGATCGAGGATTTCCTGGCCTTCGGATATGTCCCCGACGACAATTGCATCGTCGCCGGGGTCGAGAAGCTGCCCGCGGGCAACTTTCTGTTGCTCGAACGCGGCAAGCCGGTGCCCGCGCCGACGCGCTGGTGGGCGCCGGATTTCTCGAAGCGGGTGCGCGCGAGCGAAGGCGAAGCCGCCGAGCATCTGATCCATCTGATGCGCGCCGCGGTCACCGACCGCATGGTCGCCGACGTGCCGCTCGGCGCCTTCCTGTCGGGCGGGGTCGATAGCAGCGCGGTCGTCGCGCTGATGGCCGAGGCGAGCGCGAAGGCGGTCAAGACCTGCACCATCGGCTTTGATCAGGCGGCGCTCGACGAGACCGCATATGCGCAGCAAATCGCCGAGCGTTTCGCGACCGATCACCGCACGCGCACCGTGTCGTCGGGCGACTTCGGGCTGGTCGACACGATCGCCGATCATTTCGACGAACCTTTCGCCGATGCCAGCGCGCTGCCGACGTACCGCGTGTGCGAACTGGCGCGCGAAGAGGTGACGGTGGCGCTGTCGGGCGACGGCGCCGACGAGGCGTTTGCGGGATATCGGCGACTGGTGTTCCAGCATCAGGAGGAACGGCTGCGCGGGCTGATCCCCGGCTTTCTGCGCCGCGGGATGCTGGGGCCGCTGGCGAAGATATGGCCGCAGATGGACTGGGCGCCGCGCCCGCTGCGCGCGCGCGCGACGCTCGCCAGCCTGTCGAAGAGCGGGGCCGAGGGCTATGCCGAGGCGGTCGGGGTGACCGGCGTCGCGCAACGCTCGCGCCTGTTCAACGATGCGGCGCATCACGCGCTGGGCGATCACGTCGCCGAGGCGCGTTACTGGAAGGCGATGGCCGAGGCGCCGGCGCGCGAGCCGCTTGATCGTGCGCAATATGCCGATCTGATGATCTGGCTGCCCGGCGACATCCTGACCAAGACCGACCGGATGAGCATGGCGGTGAGCCTGGAGGCGCGCGAGCCGCTGCTCGATTACCGGCTGATCGAATTTGCCGCGAGCCTGCCCGCGTCGTTGCGCGTCAAGCGCGGGACGGGCAAGGCGATCATGAAGCAGGCGATGGAACGCTATCTGCCGCACGACATCCTGTACCGGCCCAAGATGGGATTTGTGACCCCGGTGTCGCAGTGGTTCCGCAAGGCGCTGGCGGATGAGGCGGCGGGACTGGCGCGGTCGCGCGTGCTGGCCGGGAGCGGGTGGTTCGAGCCCAAGGCGATCGCACGGCTGGCGGAGGAACATCGCTCCGGACGCGCCGAGCATGGGCGGACCTTGTGGCAGCTGATGATGCTGGAGCGGAGTCTCGCCCGTCTGTTTCCCTAGCCCGTCGCCCCGGCCTTGAGACGGGGCTTGGCTGCCTTTGTCCGTCGTCAAGAAAGCCCTGTCCCGGGTCAAGCCCGGGACGACGATGGGTTTAGTGGAAGCTCACGCCCCAATACGCCATCGCGGCATGCACGGTCAGCATCATCAGCACGATCGTCGCCAACGAGAATAGCGTGAAGCGGATGATGACGCGGTTGGTGGTGACCTGGATCAGGCTGTGGGCGATGCGCAGCGCGACATAGGCCCAGGCGATCTGGGCGTTGAGATTGTCACCCTGATCCATCAGCGCCAGCACGATGCAGATGGCGTAGAACAGCACCGGCTGTTCGAGCAAATGGTTGTAATTGTCGGCGGGCCATTGCTGTTTGGCCGGGATTACCTTTTTGAGATCGCTGCCCGTGCCGCCGGTCAGATTGGCGACGTCAATCCCGGCCGCCTTCATCGCGGGGATGCGGGTGAAGTACATCCATAGCCAGATGATGAGGGTCCAGCCGATCAGTGCGATCACTGGGCCGAAGATGGCGCTGTGCATGGTGTTTCCTCCCCCTTGTGTGAGTGGGAGGGTGGCGGATTTGTTGCGGGGGTGCAACTAGCGCCAACTCCTCCACGTTCCGGGGAGGATTGGGCTACTTCACGTGCGTCGCAGTCCAGGTGGCGAACCACTCCAGCCATTTGTGGCCGGGGTTGGTCGGGGGGAGCGAGAGCGCGCCGAAGCCGTGGCCGCCGCGTTCGAGCAAATGCGCCTCGACCGGCACCTTGTGGCGGCGGGCGGCTTCGACCAACGCGATGCTCTGGCCTACCGACACGGTACCGTCGTCCATGGCGTGGGCGAGGAACAAGGGCGGCATCGCCGAGCTGGCGCGGGTGAGGACGTCGAAGCGGGCGGACGCTGCGCCGGCGGGCGGTGGGCCGCCGAACAGGTTGGGGCCAGAGCGGCTGTTGGGGCCGGCGCTGGCGAACTGGGTGACGGGGTAGATCAGGCCGGAGAAGGCGGGCTTCGCGGACAGGCTGTCGGCGGTGTCGCGGGCCTTGTACACCGGATCGGCATGGCCGACGGTCAGCGTGCCGCCGAGATGGCCACCGGCGGAAAAGCCGAGGATGCCGAGTTTGGCCGGGTCGATGCGGTAATGCGCGGCATTGGCGCGGATCAGGCGCATCGCGCGCTGTGCATCCTGCAGCGGCACGTCGGTGCGGTTGAACCAGCCTTCGCCGGGCAGGCGATAGGCAAGGACGAACACGGTGATGCCGAGCGGGTTGAGCACGCGCGCGACATTCACCCCTTCATTGATCAGGCTGACGAAGACATAGCCCCCGCCCGGCATCACCAGCACCGCGCGCCCGTCGGGCCGCTGCGGGCGGAATACGCCGAGATAGGGGTGGCGAATGCCCTTTTCCCAGCGCTGCGGGGTGCCGAGCGGGAGGGGGACCGGCTGTTTCGACGGCGCGATGCCGGGCGGGGTGCCGGGCGGGAGGGTCGGCCACAGCATCAGCGTTTCGCGCGGGGGCCAGGGTGGGGCGGGGGCGAACACCTTTGTCGCGGATTGCGCCGCGGCGGTTCCGCTAAGCCCGAATGCGGCAGCGCCGCCGATGAATGTCCTGCGTCCGATCGTCATGCTCATGTCGCGGTCATAGGGGAATGAGGGCGCGAAGGGCCAGCCCGCGCAACGCCCTTTGCATCCGGGGCGTTGCTCCCATATGGGGGCGGCATTCCCCCGGGACATATGAGGAAGGACAAAGGCGTGAAGGACGTTCTCGTAATCGGCGCAGGCGGCGTTTCGTCGGTCGCGGTGCACAAGATGGCGAAGAATCCCGAGCTGTTCGGCAAGATCACGCTCGCCAGCCGCCGTCAGTTCAAGTGCGATGCGATCGCCGAATCGGTCAAGGAGCGCTTTGGCGTGACGATCGATACCGCGCAGGTCGATGCCGACGACGTCGCCGCGACGTCGAAGCTGATCGAGCAGGTGAAGCCGAACCTGCTGGTCAACCTGGCGCTGCCCTATCAGGACCTGAACCTGATGGACGCATGCCTGAACACCGGCACCGACTATCTCGACACGGCCAACTATGAGCCGCGCGACGAGGCGCGGTTCCATTATGGCTGGCAGTGGGATTATCAGGACCGCTTCAAGAATGCGGGCCTGATGGCGCTGCTCGGTTCGGGTTTCGATCCGGGCGTGACCAGCGTGTTCGCGATGTACATCAAGAAGCATCTGCTCGACACGATCCGCACGCTCGACATTCTCGACTGCAATGGCGGCGATCACGGCCAGCATTTCGCGACCAACTTCAATCCCGAGATCAACATCCGCGAGATCACTGCGCCCGCGCGGCACTGGGAAAATGGCGAGTGGGTCGAGACCCCGGCGCTGTCGACGCGGCAGGTGTTCGAGTTTGATCAGGTCGGCGCGAAGAACATGTACCTCATGTACCATGAGGAACTGGAGAGCCTGGCCAAGTTCATCCCCGAGATGGAGCGCGCGCGCTTCTGGATGACGTTCGGCGAGCAGTATCTGACGCAT
Organism: uncultured Alphaproteobacteria bacterium; assembly: GCA_942493255.1. Classification (GTDB taxonomy): domain Bacteria; phylum Pseudomonadota; class Alphaproteobacteria; order Sphingomonadales; family Sphingomonadaceae; genus Sphingomonas. The sequence continues at coordinate 1,941,188 of OW818683.1, forward strand.
CTGCGCGTGCTGCAGAATGTCGGCCTGACCTCGATCGAGCCGATCATGTACGAAGGGCGCGAGATCGTGCCGCTGCAGTTCCTCAAGGCCGTGCTGCCCGAGCCGTCGACGCTGGGCACCACGACCAAGGGCAAGACCAATATCGGCGACATCGCGACCGGCATGAAGGACGGGCAAGAGAAGACCTTCTACGTCTATAACGTCTGCGACCACGAGGACGCGTTCGAGGAGACCGGCAATCAGGCGGTGAGCTATACCACCGGCGTTCCGGCGATGATCGGCGCGGCGCTGATGCTGAATGGCCAGTGGCGTGGCGAGGGCGTGTTCAACATCGAGCAGTTCGATCCGGACCCGTTCATGGACATGCTGAACCAGCATGGCCTGCCGTGGCAGGTGCATGAGCTGCCCGAGCCGCTCAAATTTTGATGGGGAAGGGGGCTTCGGCTCCCTTCTTTCGTTTGTCCCCGGACTTGATCCGGGGTCGAAGCAACGCTCCTTTTTTCCAGATACAAGACCGCCCTTTGACAAGCTCAGGGCAAACGGAGGTTAGTCCCGTGGCCGATACCCGTGCAGCGTCGCCCGTGATGTCCACCAAGGCCGGCGATCCGGGCGCGTTCGCCGGGTTCGACCTGTCGCGCGTACCGTCGCCCTGCTTCGTCGTCGATGCGGCGGCGGTGGAGCGTAATCTGGCGACGATCGCGGATGTCCGTGATCGCGCGGGGGTGAAGATCCTGCTGGCGCTCAAGGCGTTTTCGATGTGGTCGCTGGGCGATCTGGTCGGGCGCTATCTGGACGGGGTTGCGACCTCGGGCCTGTATGAATCGCGGCTCGCGCGGGACCATTATCATGGCGAGATCGCGACCTATTGTTCGGGCTACAAAAAGTCCGACATGGCGGAAATCTGCGCGATTTCCGATCATGTGATCTTCAACACGCCGTTCCAGCATGCGGCGATGAAGAGCGAGCTGGCGGCGGCGCGGGCGCGGGGCGAGACGTTCGAGGTCGGGCTGCGGCTGAACCCGATGCACAGCGAGGGTGAGGTCCAGAAATACGACCCCGCCCAGCCGCATTCCCGGCTTGGCTTCCCCGCCGATCAGTTGAAGGCCGAGCATCTTGAGGGCGTGGACGGCATTCATGTCCACTCGCTGTGCGAACAGGATTTCCCGCCGCTGCGCCGGACCTGGGAAGCGCTGAAGCCGCGGATCGCGCCGTATCTGGGCCAGCTGAAATGGCTCAATTTCGGGGGCGGGCATCATATTACACGCGCCGATTATCAGCGCGACGATCTGGTCGATTTCCTCAAGCAGGTGCGCGACGAGACCGGGCTGGAGGTGATCCTGGAGCCGGGTGAGGCGATTGCGCTCGATACCGGGATCTTGGTCGGCGAGTTCGTCGATGTGTTCACCAACGGCATGCCGATCGGCGTGGTCGATATCTCCGCCACCTGCCACATGCCCGATGTGATCGAGGCGCCCTATCGTCCCGCGATGCTGGGGGAGGAGGGCGATGTGCTGGTGCGGCTGGGCGGGCCATCGTGCCTCGCGGGCGACATCCTTGGCGATTTCCGCTTTCCGGAATGGCCGGTGCCGGGACAGCGCTTCGCGTTCCTCGATCAGGCGCATTATTCGATGGTCAAGACGACCACCTTCAACGGCGTGCCGCTGCCGAGCATCGCGCTGTGGGATAGCCGGAGCGACGATCTGCGGATCGTGAAGTCGTTCGGCTATGCCGATTTCGAGGGGCGGCTGTCGTAACCGCCGCTGGCGGTGTGCAGGCGATCGAGCGGGGGCTATCGAATGCTGCGCTGCGGTGATAGGCGGCGCGCATGTTGAATCTTTCCGGAATCACCGTGCGCCTTGGTGGCCGCGTCATCATCGACCGTGCGAGCGCGGCGTTGCCGCCAAAGGGGCGCATCGGCCTGATCGGGCGCAACGGCGCGGGCAAGTCTACGCTGGTCAAGGTCATTGCCGGGATGATCGACCCGGACGAGGGCAGTGCCGACATGCCGCGCGGCGCGCGCCTGGGCTATGTCGCGCAGGAGGCACCGGCGGGCAAGACGACGCCATTCGAGACGGTGCTGGAAGCCGATGTCGAGCGCGCGGCGCTGATGGCGGAGGCAGAGGGCCTTGAGGATCCGCACCGGCTGGGCGAGATTCACGAGCGGCTGGGGGCGATCGATGCCTATACCGCGCCATCGCGGGCGGCGCGGATTCTGGTCGGGCTGGGGTTCGATGAAGAGGCGCAGCATCGCCCGCTCGACAGTTTTTCGGGTGGGTGGCGGATGCGCGTTGCGCTCGCGGCATTGCTGTTCAGCCAGCCGGACCTGCTGCTGCTCGACGAGCCGTCGAACCACCTCGACCTTGAAGCGGTGCTGTGGCTTGAGGATTTCCTGATCTCCTATCCCGCAACGATCGTGATCGTCAGCCATGAGCGGGATTTCCTGAACAACGTCGTCGACCATATCCTCCACCTCGAGCGCGGCAAGTTGACGCTCTATCCCGGCGGATATGACGCGTTCGAACGGCAGCGCGCCGAGCGACAGGCGCAGCAGGCGGCGGCGCGCGAAAAGCAGCTGACCGAACGGGCGAAGTTGCAGGATTTCGTTGCGCGCAACTCGGCCCGCGCGTCGACCGCGAAACAGGCGCAGTCGCGCGCCAAGGCGCTGGCGAAGATGCAGCCGATTGCGGCGGTAATGGACGATCCGACGCTGGCGTTCGGCTTTCCCGACCCCGACCAGCTGCGCCCGCCGCTGATCACGCTCGATCATGCCAGTGTCGGCTATGACGGGACGCCGATCCTGTCGCGGCTGAACCTGCGGATCGACCCGGACGATCGCATCGCGCTGCTCGGGCGCAACGGCAATGGCAAGACGACGCTGGCGCGGCTGCTGGCGGCGCAGCTGACGCCGATTGACGGCGAGAAGGCGGCGTCGGCGAAGATGCGGGTGGGCTATTTCACCCAGTATCAGGTCGAGGAGCTGCACAGCGACGAGACGCCGTTCGACCATATGCAGCGGCTGATGGATGGCGAGAAGCCGTCGGCAGTGCGCGGCCAGCTTGGCCGGTTCGGCTTTGCCGGTGACAAGGCGATGACCAAGGTCGGCAAGCTGTCGGGCGGCGAGCGCGCGCGGCTGGCGCTGGCGCTGATCACGCGTGACGCGCCGCACATGCTGATCCTCGACGAGCCGACCAACCACCTTGATGTCGACTCGCGTGAGGCGCTGATTCAGGCGCTGACCGCCTATCAGGGCTGCGTCGTGATCGTCAGCCATGACCGACACATGATCGAGATGACGGCGGACCGGCTCGTGCTGGTCGATGGCGGGACCGCGACGCCGTTCGACGGGAGCATTGAGGACTATATCGCCTTCGTGCTGGCCAAGGAACCCAAGGCCGAGGGCGCGGCGAAGGCCGGCAACCGCAAGGATGCGCGGCGCGAGGCGGCCGAGGCGCGCGAAAAGGGCAATGCGATGCGCAAGGCCGCCAAGGCGGCAGAGGCAGAGCTGGCCAAGCTGCAGGAAAAGCTGAGTGCGATCGACCGGGCGATGTTTGATCCGTCGAGCGCTGCGCCGGAGTTCACCAAATTGACCATGACCGAGCTGATGAAGCAGCGCGGCGCGGTGGTGAAGGCGATCGAGGCGGCGGAAGTGACGTGGTTGGAGGCGCAGGAGGCGCTGGAGACGCTGGCGGCGTGAGCAGCGGGACGGCCATCGCAGTCGTCCACCACCCGCTTTACGTCGCGCCGGCCCCTGCGCGCAGCCAGTATCAGTGGAACAAGAATGGCCTAGTCCGCGACCTGTTGCGCAATCTGGGCGATGCGCTGGAGTGGCATGAGCCCGCGCCGATGCCGCGCGAGTGGATCGAGGCGGTGCATGATCCCGACTATGTCGCCGAGGTGATCGAAAGTCGGGTGCCGCGCGAGAAGGAGCGGCGGATCGGGTTTCCGGTGACGCCGGAGGTCGCGGCGCGGGCGCTGGCGGTACCGGGCGGCACCTATGCGGCGGCGAAGATCGCGCAGCAGCGGGGCTTTGCCGCCAACACCGCCGGGGGCAGCCACCACGCGCTGCACGCGACGGGCGCAGGGTTCTGCGTGTTCAACGACCTCGCCATCGCCGCGCACCGGCTGGCGGAAGAGGGCGAGCGAGTGCTGATCGTCGATTGCGATGTGCATCAGGGCGATGGCACCGCGGCGTTGACCGCCGGGCGCACCGACATCGCAACCTATTCGATCCATGCCGACAAGAACTTCCCGGTGCGCAAGGCGCGATCGACGCTCGACGTCGCGCTGCCCGATGCGGTGGATGATGCCGGGTACATGGACGCGCTCACCACCACGCTGCCGGGGCTGGTCGATGCGTTCGAGCCGACGATCCTGCTGTATCAGGCCGGCGTCGATCCATGGGAGGGCGACCGGCTGGGGCGGCTGGCGCTGAGCCTGGAAGGGCTGATCGTGCGCGACTCATGGATCGCGACACTGGCGCGGCGGCGCGGCCTGCCGCTCGCGAGCGCATTGGGCGGCGGCTATGGGGTGGATGCGATGGAGGTGTCGGCGCGGCATGTCGCGTCGATCCTGGCGCTGGGCGGGCCCCCCTAAAAGAACCGGTTGCAACCGTCCGGCATCCTTCTACCTTCCATGCAACCCACCCCGAGGCGTAAGAGGGTGGGACATTGCAGGAAGAGACTGAATGGCCACTGCCGCCCATCAGGTCACGCCCGAAGAGGCTTCCGCCAATCCGCCACCCGAGGCGGTCGTCGTCCGATTTGCCGGCGACTCCGGAGACGGGATGCAGCTGACCGGGGGGCAATTCACCCTGTCGACCGCGCTGGCCGGCAATGATCTCGCGACCTTCCCCGACTTCCCTGCCGAAATTCGCGCGCCGCAGGGGACGTTGTTCGGGGTCTCCGCCTTTCAGATCAATTTCGGGTCGGCGGCGATCGAGACCGCGGGCGATGCGCCCGATGTGCTGGTCGCGATGAACCCGGCGGCGCTCAAGACCAATGTGCCGTCGCTCAAGCAGGGCGGGCTGATCATCGCCGACGAGGGCGAGTTCAACGACCGCAACCTCGCCAAGGCGAAATATGCCGCAAACCCGCTCGAGGATGACAGCCTCGCTAAGTGGCAGCTGCTCAAGCTCAATATCTCGCAGCTGACGCTGGATGCCGTGAAGCCGTTCGGCTTGGGCAACAAGGAAGCGCTGCGCTGCAAGAATATGTGGACGCTGGGGCTGGCGCTGTGGATGTTCGACCGTGAGCGCGGGCCGCTGATCGACTGGCTCAAGACCAAGTTCGCCAAGGCGCCCGAGCTGGCCGAGGCCAATATTGCCGCGCTCAACGCCGGCCACGCCTATGGCGAGACGGCGGAGCTGGGCGCGCTGGGGATTGCACAGGTCCATGTTCCTGCCGCCCCGGTCGAGCCGGGGCTGTACCGCACGGTGACGGGGGCCGAGGCGATTTCGATGGGGCTGGTCGCGGGGGCGCAGCTGGCCGGGCTGCCGATGTTCTTCGGCGGCTATCCGATTACGCCGGCGTCGGCGATCCTGCACTATCTCCGCCGGTTGAAGGAGTTCGGGGTCACGACCTTCCAGGCGGAGGACGAGATCGCAGCGATCGCGTCGGCGATCGGCGCGTCCTATGCGGGGCAGCTGGGCGTTACCTCATCCTCGGGGCCGGGCATCGCGCTGAAGGGCGAGGCGATGGGCCTCGCGATCATGACCGAGCTGCCGCTCGTCATCGTCAATTCGCAGCGCGGCGGGCCATCGACGGGCCTGCCGACCAAGACCGAGCAGTCGGACCTCTATCAGGCGGTCTATGGCCGCAACGGCGATGCGCCGATGCCGGTGATCGCGACGCGCTCCGCCGCCGATTGCTTCGACGTGGCGATCGAGGCGGTGCGGATCGCGACGCAATATATGACGCCGGTGATGATCCTGACCGACGGCTATATCGCCAATGCCGCCGAGCCGTGGACAGTGCCCGACATGACGACCTATGCGCCGTTCCCGGTCGACGTTCAAGACCGATGTGCCGGCCGAGGGCGAGAAGTTCAAGCCCTATGGCCGCGACGAAAAGCTCAAGCGTCCGTGGGTCAAGCCCGGCACGCCCGGCCTGCTCCACCGCATCGGCGGGATCGAGAAGCAGGTCGGCACCGGCAATCTCGATTATTCGGCCGACAATCATCAGGCGATGACCAATATCCGCCGTGACAAGGTGGCGGGGATCGATGTCCCTGATCAGGTCGTCGAGCAGGGCCAGGCGGGCGGGAAGCTGGTCGTCGTCGGCTGGGGATCGACCTATGGCCCGATCACCCAGGCGGTGCGGCGCGCGCGGCGCAAGGGCGCTGGACGTCAGCCACATCCATATCCGCCATATCTGGCCGATGCCGGGGAATCTCGGCGAGCTGCTCAAAAGCTATGACAAGGTGATCATACCCGAGATGAACACCGGCCAGCTCAAGACCGTGCTGCGCGATCAGTATCTGGTCGACGCCAAACCGGTGAACAAGGTGTCGGGCCAGCCCTTCCGGATCCATGAGATTGAGGCCGATCAATCGAAGCCATGCGTCTGATATTTGAGGTGCGAGGAAGGCATCTCGATGATGTTCGAGCCTTTTGCCGCGCGGTAGACATGTTGTGCGTCAGATGTCGCGTCGAAACGCAGTCGGCGGCGCAACGGAGGGAAGGCATGAACGAGATCACCACCATCCGCCCGTCGACGCCGAAGGATTGGGAGACCGATCAGGAGGTCCGCTGGTGTCCCGGCTGCGGCGACTATGCGATCCTGAAGGCGGTGCAGCGGACGATGCCGGAGATCGGCGCGACGCCGGAGAACACCGTGTTCGTCAGCGGCATCGGCTGCTCGTCGCGCTTCCCCTACTACATGGAAACCTATGGCTTCCACACGATCCATGGCCGCGCGCCGGCGGTGGCGACGGGGGTGAAGCTGGCCAATCCGGACCTCGACGTCTGGATCATCACCGGCGACGGCGATGGCCTGTCGATTGGCGGCAACCACACGATGCATCTGCTGCGCCGTAATCTCGATTGCCAGATCCTGCTGTTCAACAACGAGATTTACGGCCTGACCAAGGGCCAATATTCGCCGACCAGCCGCGAGGGGACGCGATCGCCCTCCACCCCGTTCGGATCGGTCGATCACCCGGCCAAGCCGTGCGCGTTCGCGCTGGGATCGGGCGCGCGGTTCATTGCGCGCGGGATCGATGTGAACAAGAATCTGCCCGTGGTGCTGAAGGCGGCGCATGCGCACAAGGGCGCGGCGTTCGTCGAGATCTTCCAGAACTGCATCGTCTATAACGCCGATGTGTTCGCATCGTTCGTGGACAAGGCCAATGCCGGGCATCAGCTGTGGGTCGAGCATGGCAAGCCGCTGGTGTTTGCCGGCGGGACCAAGGGGCTGGCGCTGGATGTCGAGCGGCTGACGCTCAAGGTGGTCGATATCGTCGATGGCGATGTGTCGGGTGTGGTAGTGCACGACCAGACCAATCGCGGGCTTGCCCATATGCTGGTCGAGATGCCGTTCGGGCCGTTCCCGATGGCGCTGGGCGTGATCTATGACGATCCCGCGCCGACGTTCGAAAGCGCGGTGGTGGCGCAGAATCGCGCGGCGAGCGAGGGCAAGGTTCCGGACCTGCAAAAGCTCGTCAGCAAGGGCCAGACCTGGCAGGTCGACAAGGAACCGCGCGAAGCATAGGGCACTGGCCCTATGGATAATCTGACACACAGCATGATCGGCGCTGCGCTGGGGCAGGCGGGGCTCAAGAAGCTGTCGGGCCTGGGCATGCCGACGCTGATCATCGCGGCGAACATCCCCGATCTGGACGCGGCGTGCACCGTTTACGGCATCCAGTCGCTGGAGATGCGGCGCGGGCTGACGCATGGGCCGATCGCGATGCTGGTGCTGCCGGTGCTGCTGACCGCGATCATGGTCGGGTTCGACCGGTGGCAAACGCGGCGGGGCAAGCGGCCGGAGGCGCGCGCGCCGGTGCGGCCGTGGCATCTGTTGCTGCTCGCGTTCATCGGCACGCTGAGCCATCCTGCGTTCGACTGGCTCAACAGCTATGGCGTTCGCCTGCTCGAGCCGTTTTCGTCGCGCTGGTTCTATGGCGACAGCATCTTCATCATCGATGTGTGGATGTGGGCGATGCTGATCGGCGGGTTCCTGTGGTCGCGCCGGGCGGAGCGGCGCGGGGGCGACTGGCGGCGGCGCGGTGGGATCGTGGTGGCAGCGGTCAGCGCCTATATCCTGGGCAATGGCGTGCTGACGGGCCTCGCCGAAGCGCGGACGGCGGAGCGGGTGCGGGCCGAATATGGCATCACGCCCGAACTGGTGGTCGCCAACCCGATGCCGATCGCCTTCTGGCAGCGCGAGACGCTGTGGCGTGGTGAGGGACAGCGCGGGAGCGGGTCGCTCAACCTGACCGGCGGGGTGCTGCCCAGCCTGTTCGCCGAGCCGGAGCGCGGACCGCTGCCGATCGGGATGGATGATCCGCGCATCGCGGCGGCGGCAGCGCGCGATCCGGAGGTACGGGCATTCCTGTTCTGGTCGCGCATGCCCTACACCGAGAGACAGGGTGACGGCAGCATCGTGATCGGGGATCAGCGGTTCGGCAACGAACTGGCGCGCGGACGATTCAGCGTCCGCATCCCGCCCGACAGGGAAACTGAATGACGAGCATCCTGTGGTTTCGCCGTGACCTGAGATTGTCCGATCAGGCGGCGCTGATTGCTGCGGCGGGCGAGGGACCGGTGGTGCCGGTCTATATCCTCGACGACGAGACGCCCAAGCATCGCGCGATGGGCGGGGCGTCGCGCTGGTGGTTGCACCATAGCCTGGCGAGCCTCGACGCGGCGTTGCGGGAGAAGGGGTCGCGGCTGATCCTGAAGCGGGGCAAGTGCGACGAGGTGCTGGCGGCGCTGGCCGAGGAAGTCGGGACTCGGCGCGTGCATTGCCTGCGCCATTACGAGCCATGGTGGCGCAATGCCGAGCGGGCGGTGGCCAAGCGGCTGGAGCTGGTCTGCCATGACGGCAATTACCTCGCGCCACCGGGGTCGGTGACGACCGGGGCGGGGGAGCCATACAAGATTTTCACGCCGTTCTGGCGCGCATTGCAGGGGCGGATGCCGCCCGCTGCCGTCGCCAATCGGCCGCGCGAGATACCCGCGCCGTCGAGTTGGCCGAAGTCGGACCGGCTGGAGGATTGGGGGCTGTTGCCGACCAAGCCCGACTGGGCGACGGGCTTTGCCGAGTGGGAGCCGGGCGAGGCGGGTGCGCGCAAGCGGGTCGACGCATTTGCCGACAAGGCGGCGGATTATGACCGTACGCGCAACCTGCCATCGATCGAGGGCAGCTCGCGGCTGAGCCCGCATCTGCATTTCGGCGAGGTGTCGCCGGCCTATATCTGGCACCGCGTCGCCGATGCGGGCGGGTCGGTCGACGTGTTTCTGAGCGAGATCGGGTGGCGTGATTATGCGCAGAATGTGATCCTGCAATTTCCCGACTATGCCGCGAAGAATGCGCGGGAGAAGTTCGACGCAATTCCCTGGCGCGACACCGGGTCTGCCGCGGTCCGCGCGGATTTCGACGCGTGGACCAAGGGGCGGACGGGTTATCCGATCGTCGATGCCGGCATGCGTCAGCTATGGGCGACCGGGTGGATGCACAATCGCGTGCGAATGATCGCGGCGAGTTTCCTGATCAAGCATCTGCTGATCGACTGGCGCGAGGGGGAGCGCTGGTTCTGGGATACGCTGGTCGACGCCGATTACGCGAGCAATGCGGTGAACTGGCAATGGGTGTCGGGGACCGGCATCGATTCGAACATGTTCGTGCGGATCATGGCGCCGCTGTCGCAGTCGGAGAAGTTCGATGCGGCGGGCTATATTCGTGAGTGGGTGCCGGAGTTGGCACGGCTGCATGACGATGTGATCCACGATCCGGAGGAGCATGGACGGCGGCCAAGCGACTATCCGCGCAAGATCATCGGGCATCGCGAAGCGCGCGAGCGGGCGCTGGCGGCGGTGCGGGGGATTTAAAAGCCAGTTATCCTCCCCCCGCCAGGGGGAGGTGGCAGCGTAGCTTACGGAGGGGGAGGAAGCACGTCGGCTAGAGGCTCAAGCACACAGCCGTCCTCCCCCTCCGTCGCCTTCGGCGCCACCTCCCCCTGGCTGGGGAGGATTTCTTGGCCAATTGCACCTTGCCCGACTCGCGGTTCGCATGGTTGTTGCGCGCGTGACCCAGACCAGTACCCGCAACCGTGGCCGTCGTGACGGATCGAACCTCCGTGGCGCGGTCGGCGCGATGATTGCGGGCGTTGCCGAGCCGTGGCTGCACCGCCTGCTCGACCGGATCGATGCGGGGCTGGCCGAGGGAGCGATTGCGGCGACCTTGCCCGGCGGCATGCAGCGGCGGCTGGGCGGGCGGGCGCCGGGGCCGGAGGCGGTGGTGGTGATCCGCAGCTGGCGTGCGCTGTGGCGGCTGGCGACCGGCGGGTCGGCGGGCTGGTATGAGGCGTGGGCGGCGGGCGAATGGACCAGCCCCGATCCGGTGCCGCTGTTCGACCTGTTCGTGCGCAACCGCGCGACGTTGGGCGATGCCGGACGGGCAGGGGGCGTGGGGCGGATCGCCAAGCGCGCGTGGCACTGGTTCCAGCGTAATTCGCGCAAGGGTTCGCGCCGCAACATCGCCTATCATTACGATCTGGGGAATGACTTCTACGCGCCGTGGCTGGACGCGAGCATGACCTATTCGAGCGCCTTGTTCGCGCCGGGGGTGGCGTCGCTGGCGGACGGGCAGGCGGCGAAGCTGGCGGCGGTGCTGGAGCGGACCGGGACTGTGCCGGGCGACCGGATCCTCGAGATCGGGTGTGGCTGGGGATCGTTCGCCGAACTCGCCGCGCGCGAGGGGCGACAGGTGCATGGCATCACGCTGTCGGCGGAGCAGAAGGCCTATGTCGAGACGCGGATGGCGCGGGCGGGGCTGGCGGGGGTCACCGTTGGGCTGACCGACTATCGCGACGTTACCGGTGTGTTCGACGCGGTGGCGAGCATCGAGATGGTCGAGGCGGTGGGGCAGGACTATTGGCCCGCCTATCTGGAGACGATTGCGCGGGTGTTGAAGCCCGGCGGGCGCGCGGCGATCCAGTATATCGCGATCGATGATGCGATCTTCGACGCCTATGCGCGCAATGTCGATTTCATCCAGGCCTATGTGTTTCCGGGCGGGATGCTGCTGTCCGAGAGCAGGTTCCGCGCGATTGTGGAGGCACACGGATTGCGCTGGAGCGATCAGCAGAATTTCGGGATCGATTATGCCGACACGCTGAAGATCTGGCGCGAGGCGTTCGATGCGGCGGTGGCGGAGCAGTGCTTGCCTGCCGAATTTGATTCCCATTTCGTCGATCTGTGGCGCTATTACCTGATGTATTGCGAAGGCGGGTTTCGCGGCGGGGGCATCCATGTCGCGCAGGTCACGCTGATCAAGGATTAGGGAGAGCGGTGATGCGGGCATTCGGAGTGGCGCTGGGCGCGCTGGCATTGGCAAGCTGTGCGACCGGTGCCGGAACGCCGCCGCCCGCGGTTCAGGCCACGCCGCAGGATATGGCGAAGCTGCGTCAGGTCGGTGCCGCCGTGCTGTTCTGGTCGCAGGAGGAGCGGTACCGCAACTTCCCGGCGATGGAGAAGATCTTCCCCGGCACCACCGCCAAGGCCGGGCGCAAGGTCCGCGCGCTGCCAAAGGGCGCGCCGCTGCCGATTGCTGAGGCGGATGTGTCGGCGTTCATGGCGGCGCAGAATGTAACCGGGCTGCTGGTGTTGCAGGATGGCAAGGTGCGGCTCGAGCGTTACGCGCGCGGCTATGGGCCGGAGGGGCGCTGGACCAGCTTTTCGGTCGCCAAGTCGGTGACATCGACATTGGTCGGCGCGGCGATCAAGGACGGGCATATCAAGTCGATCGACGATCCGGTGACGCGCTACATCCCGGACCTTGCCGGTGCTGGCTATGACGGGGTGACGATCCGCCAGCTGCTGACGATGACGTCGGGGGTGAAGTGGAACGAGGATTACACCAACCCCAATAGCGACGTGGCGCGGATGTTCGCCGAGGCGGTGCCGGCGGGCCAGGACCCGACCGTTTTCTACATGCGCAAGCTGCCGCGCGAGAGCGATCCGGGGGTCAAGTTCGTCTACAAGACCGGCGAGACTAATCTGATCGGGGTGCTGGTGCGCCGCGCGACGGGCAAGCCGCTGTCGGCCTATCTCGAGGAGAAGATCTGGAAGCCGTTCGGGATGGAGCGCGACGCGTTCTGGATGACCGATCAAACCGGGGCTGAAGTCTCGGGATGCTGCCTGTCGGTGTCGCTGCGCGATTATGGGCGGATCGGGCAGATGGCGCTGGAGGGCGGCAAGGGGATCGTCCCACCCGGCTGGTTTGCGGACGCGACCAAGGCGCAGGTGAGCTTCCCCGGCGGCGGCTATGGCTATCAATGGTGGGTGCCGACGGCGGACACCTTTGCTGCGGTGGGCATTTTCGGCCAGTCGATCATCGTCGATCCGGCGCGCAAGCTGGTCATCGTGACGAGCGCCGCGTGGCCGCGCGCCAGCGACCGCGCGCTGACGCAGGAGCGGATGGCGTTCGCGATGAAGGTGCAGGCGGCGGCGAAGGAGTAGTTACTTACCCTCCCCCGCCAGGGGGAGGATTGAGTGCGGCTTCTATCAAACGGCCGTGGAGACTATCCCCGCAGCCGCTCGATCGCCTGTGCCAGCGCGACGTAGAGCTTGCCCATGTCGGACGAGAGCAGCGTCACGCCGAGCGGGGCGCCGTCGCGCAGGGCAAGCACCTGACGCAGCATCGCTTCGAAATCGTGGATGTAGCGATTCACCTGCTCGCGGAAGTCGGGATCGCCTTCGTACAGCGACGACACTTCACGCGCCTGACCGCTGTCGAGCAGGCGGACGGCGCGGCGGGTGAAGACGCCGCGGTCGCCCTTGAGATACGCGGCCCATGCGCTGTCCGACACTTCGTGCGCGAACGCCTTGGAGATGTCGATCGAGGCGGAGTTGAGCGCTTCGACCAGCAGCGACACCCGACGCGCGAAATTGTCGCGGTCGGCATTTTCGCGCTCGGCGCGGGCTTCGTCGATGCGGGCCTCGACCTGAGCCGAGGCGTCGTTGATCGACAGCATCTGGTGGGCGAGCCGTTCGCTGGCGCGGGCGGCGGCGTTGACCGCACCCTGAGTCACTTCGCCCAGTTCGATCAGCTGGGTGCGGACGCTGGCGTCGAGCGCGCGGCGCAGAGCGGCGGAGCCGGCCTCTTCGAGCTGGCGGGTCGCTTCGGGGACAAGGCTGGCGAGCGCGACGCGGGCCTGATCCGACGCGGCGTTGGCGGTTTCGCGGATGCGGAGCAGCGCGTCGACCAGCTCGGGCGCGGCTTCTTCGGCGAAGCGGCGCGCATTGGCGATGGCGCGGTCGACGACATCCTCGAGCTGGTTGGTCTTGGCCTGACCGTCCTCAAGCGAGTCGAGCAGCGCCGCCTGAGTCTTGGCGAGCATGTCGCGCTGCGTGCGGACTACATCGGCGATCGCCTCGATCGCGTCGTGGGTGCTTTCGGCGGCGGTGACAAGCGCGAGGAGTTCGGGCTTCGACGCGGCGATGACGCCGCGCGTCGCCCCGATCCGCTGTTCGAGTCGCACCAGCGCCTCGGGCATCGTCTCGTCCATCTCGCGCGCAGAGGCATCAAGTGCAGTCAGCAGCTCCTCGGCGGTCGCGATCACGCGGCGCGCGGTTTCGTCGCCATCGCGCAGCGTCGCAGCCATCGCATTGGCCGAACTGTCGAGCGCGCTGATCGAGGCGGACAGCGCCTGCGTGCGCTCCATGCCGTGGCTGTGCAGCGACGCCAGCTGGCCATCGGCCTGGGCGATGCCGCCGGTGACCGAGGCGAGCAGAATATCGACTCGCGTCTGTTCCTCGCCCAGCCGGTCGGCAATCCGCCCGATCGTCTCCTCGACCTCCCCGATGCGCGTGCCGACGGTATCGATGCTGTCGCGCCCGGCCTTGTCGAGCGATGCCTGATTGGCGGCGAGCATGGCGAGCATCGCTTCGCCCTGCGCGGCGATTCCCTTGCGCGCTTCGTCCACCGCAGCGGCGGCGCGGTCGAGCATTGCGTCGACGGTTTCGGACATGCTGGCGGCGACGCCCTCCAGCCGGGTGCCGGCGGATTCGCTGGTCGCTTCCATCCGCGAGATATGTGCAGCAAGCCGCTGGGCCGCGCCGCCGGCGATGCTGTCCGCCTCGCGCCCGCGCTCGCCGAGCGCGACGAGCTGGGCGTCGAGCGCGGAGGCATGTTCGCTGGCCTTCATACCCGCCGCATCGAGCGTCGCGGCCATGCCGGTCATTTCCTCATGCGCGCGCGGCAGCGAGGCGAGGACGATGCCGACACTCTTTTCGGCAGAGGCGCCGCTATCGACCAGTTTCTGCGCGCTGTCGGACACGGCACGCGCTTCGGCGGCCATGCCGTTGGAGATCGCCTGAAGCCGTTCGGCGGCGCGGTCGCCCATCGCCATCAGCGCGGTGGTCTGGTCGGCGAGTTCGGCGCGGTTCGCTTCGATCTTGCGCGACAGCGTGGCAACGACGCGCTCGAGGCTCGCGGCTTCGGCGCGCATCGCGCGCGCCGTGTCGCCGAACCGGCGTGCCTCGGCAGCGCTGCTGCGGCGGAGGAGCAGCCACAGGATGCCGATCAGCGCGGGCGGGATGCACAAGGCTGCGATCAGCTGGATGAGGTCAGCGGGCGGGGGCGGGGCGGCGAACACCGGCTGGAGCAACCAGCCGGCGATACCGATCCATGCCAGCACCAGCCCGAAGGCGAAGGTCGCCGGGAGCCATGCGCTGCGCACGCGCGGCGGCTCCTCGTCGGACTGAGGCGCCGTTTCGGGCGCGGTTGCCAAGGGCTCACCCGCCTCTTCGACGAGCAGCAGTTCGTCGTCCTCGTCGTCAAGCGGACGCGGTCCGATCTTGTTCGTTCCCCCGTTCATTGTCCCGGTTTAGCACAATCGCCCCATCGCCGCCTAGCATTGTGAAACCACTCATTAAGCACGCGGAATCTAGGGTCGGGCATGGCGTATGATCCCGGTGCAATCGATGCGACTCTGGCGGCGGCAGTGGGCGATGAGCCCGGGCTGATCGCGGAGCTTCGCGGGGCGTTCCTCGAAAGCGCAAAGCGCGCGCTGGACGGGCTGTCCAAGGCGGATGATCCCGAGGCGTGGCGCGGTGCTGCGCTGCGGCTCAAGGGCCTGGCGGCAAGCTTTGGCGCGATCCGGCTGATGGCACTGGCGCAGGATGCGGCGGATGCGCCTGCGGGCGACCGCGCGGTGCTGCGCAAGATTGAGCGCGCGGTGGAGCGGCTCTAGGCGAAAAGCAGTCGGTTACGGTTTCTACGATCATGGACCTGGCGTGGTGAACGTTGCGGTTCTTAGTCGCGCATATTCGTAGCCCGGCGCGCGGATCGCATTGCCTTGTGCGTCGCGCGCAGGCTTGAACCGTCCCTTTGCGATCAGACTGGCGCACAGCGCCGCGTCGAACTTGGCGATACCGCTCGGCACCAACAATTTGCAATCGTCTACCCGGCCGGTTTTGGCGACCCAGTAGAGAAACGCGAAGTCGATGGGCCCATCGCCCCTTGGATGGTCGATGAAGTCGTGCGGGCTTCCGACCGGCGGGCTGGCGACACGGGCCAACACCTCGGGCTTGATGCCGAGTTTGGTATGGAGGTCGTTCATGCAGGTGCGCATCGCCGACCATGCGGCCGGGAAGCTTGCGGCGTCGATTTCGACATCTCCGCCGCGATGGGTCCAGAACCGGATGCCCTGTTTGACACTGCTTAACTCGTGGCGGCGCAGGTCGAGCATATACTCGCGAACGCGGTGCGTAGTGCTGCTGAAGATGTTATAGTGGAGCGTGCCGTCGATGCGCACGCCGTCGATCATCATCACCGCGTCGCCATCGTCGCGCACGCCGGATTTGTCGACGATGCCAAGCCGAAGCCAGGCGGTGTGCGTCACCGGCTCCATATTCAGCGAGAACAGCGCCGGTTTGCCATCGACGGTGTAGGGGCGCTCGAGGACACACTGTCGGTCGTCGAAGTTGACCGACCATTTACCTGCTGGGATCGCGCGCATCGCCGGGATTTTTGGAAGCATTTGGGCGACCGACGGGACAGATAGCGTGGCAAGGCAGAGCGCGGCGATCGGCTGACGGAGGCAACTCATCTGCGCATGTTCCCTTGGAGATGCTGAATATAGGCGCTTTATTGCCTGTGGCGGATGTCACCGCAACCGGTGAACGATCAGCCCTTCCATCGCTGGCCCGCTGCGCTAGGCTTGCGCCATGTCGATGTTGACCCTCGCTTCGTTGCTGCTGCTCGCCGGTCAGGCGCAGCTGCCCCCCGCACCCGATGCCGCGACGCAAAAGCGGGTCGACAAGATACTGTCCCGCGCGCCGGTGATCGACGGGCACAACGACTTGCCGTGGGAATTGCGCAGTTCGCATGACGCGCGGGTCGAGGGGGTTGAGCTGCGTGCCGATACGGCCTCGCTCGACAATCCGCTGCAGACCGACATTCCGCGACTGCGCAAGGGCAAGGTCGGCGGGCAATTCTGGTCGGTCTATATCCCGGCGAGCATGACCGGGCCGAAGGCGGTGGAGGCGACGATCGAGCAGATCGACATTGTTCGCCGGATCGTCAATCGCTACCCGCAGGACTTCGCGATGGCGCGCACGGCCGCCGATGTGCGGCGCATTTCGCGGCAGGGCAGGGTCGCGTCGCTGATCGGGGTCGAAGGCGGGCACCAGATCGACGGGCGGCTCGCGGTGCTGCGTCAATTCCATGAACTCGGCGTCGGGTACATGACGCTGACCCATGGCAAGAGCCTGAGCTGGGCGGATTCGTCGACCGATGCACCGCGCGCCAATGGCTTGTCGCCGTTCGGTCGCCAGGTGGTCGCGGAGATGAACCGGCTGGGGATGCTGGTCGATGTTAGCCATGTCTCCGATGCGACGATGGCGGCGGTGTTCGAGGTGTCGAAGGCGCCGGTGATCGCCTCGCACTCCTCGGCGCGGGCCGTGACTGACCGGCCGCGCAACGTCCCCGACGCGCTGCTGCGCGGGATCGCGAAGAATGGCGGGGTGGTGATGATCGCCTTCTACCCCGGATTTCTGTCGCAGGAGTGGAGCGCGTGGGACCGCAAGCGCACCGATTTTGCGAAGGAACGCGGCGTGCCTGCGAATCTCTATGGCGGCCAGACCCCCGCAGTGCTGGCGGAGTGGGAGAAGGCCAACCCGGAACCGGTGGTCAGCGTCGCGCACGTTGCCGACCATGTCGACCATGTCGCCAAGATCGCGGGGCGCGACCATGTCGGCATCGGCGGCGATTATGACGGGATCAGCGGCACCGGGCCGGTCCAGATGAAGGGTGTCGACAGCTATCCGTTGCTGTTCGCCGAGCTGGCGCGGCGTGGGTGGAGCGATGCCGACCTCGCCAAGCTCGCGCAGGGCAATGTGCTGCGCGTGATGGAGCGGGCAGAGGCGGTCGCCCGGTCGATGAAGGGGCAGCCGCCAATCGACGCGACCGCGCCCGAATAGCGCGCCAAGGCCCGGCTTTCTATCCGCCGCCGTTCGTCGCCGACGGACGGCGGCGGGAAGCCGGCAAGAAAAAAGGGCGCCCCCGAAGGGACGCCCTTTCAATTCTACCGGACCGCGTGGGCCCGCGAAGAACGAACCGGATTAGCCAGCGACGTTGTCGGCAGCTGCTTCCAGGTTGTCAGCAGCGTTCTCGGCTGCGTCTTCGACGACTTCGTTGGTCGCGTTGTCAGCAACCATTTCCATGTTGTCGGCAGCTTCTTCGAGGCCAGCAGCGACGTTCTCGGCGGTGTTGTTCGTGGCAGGCGTGTTGCAAGCAGCGAGCGACATCAGGCCGGTCGCGGCAGCGACGATGAGAATCTTCTTCATTCGTTTGCTCCCAAGCAAAGCTATTTCGGTTCGCCCCGGCCCGATTGCCGTGCGAGTTAGTCGGAATAGCGCCCGTTACGCGTCCGTCAATGGAAATTCATCTGTCAGCAAGGTTTGCGGCGAGCCGAAATGGTGCAGCGCATCACTTGACCGGACCGATTTCCTCGGGCGCGTTCGCGACGACCGCAAGCATCGCCGTCCATGCCGCGACGTTCTGGCGCAGCTGGACCGGATCGACCTTGTCGAGCGTGTCGTCGGGGGTGTGGTGGAGGTCAAAATAGCGGCTGCCATCCTGTTGCAGGTCGATGCCCGCGACGCCGGACGCGACCAGCGCGGCGACGTCCGCGCCGCCGCCCGCACGCTCACGACCGCGACTGATCCCCAACGGCGCGAGTGTGGTGGCGACGCGATCGCCCACTGCCTTGGCGCTGTCGGGCAGTTTGAAATCGACCCGCCAGATACGATCCGCGCCAAAGTCCGATTCGGCGGCGAGAACGTGGTTTTCGTCCTTGTGCGCGTCGAAATAGGCTTTGCCGCCGAACACGCCGACCTCCTCGGCTCCGGCCCACAAGATGCGGATCGTGCGGCGCGGCGTGCCCGCGTCCATGATCCGCTTCGCTGCGGCAGCGACGATGCCGCAGCCGGTGGCGTCGTCGAACGCGCCGGTGCCGAGGTCCCAGCTGTCGAGGTGGCAGGCGACGACGACCATGCCGGCCGTGGGATCGCTGCCCGGGACTTCGGCGATGACATTGCCCGATTCGGTGGTGCCGATCTGGCGCGGCGTGAGCGTCAGCTTGACCTTCACCGGCTGGCCGCGCTTGACGATGCGTTCGAGCTGCTCGGCATCGGGGAGCGACAAAGCGGCGGCGGGGATCGGCGTCACGCCATCGGCGAAGTTGGTGACGCCGGTATGCGGGTTGCGGTGATAGTCGGTGCCGATCGACCGGATCAGGATCGCCGCCGCGCCCTTGCGTGCCGCGACGGTCGGACCGCTGCGCCGGGCGGCACCGAACGCGCCATATTGCGACCCATCCTGGGTCCGGGTCATACCGTGGCTGACAAAGGCGATCTTGCCCTTGAGGCTGCCCTCGGGCGCGGCGTTGAGCGCGGCGAGGTCGGCGAAATAGACGATCTCCGCCTCAAGCCCCTTGGCGCTGGTGGCACCCGAATTGCCGAGTGCGGTGAGGTGGAGCGGCTGGGGGAAGGGGGCGAGCACTTCCAGCGTTTCCGCGCCGCGCACCCAGGTTTTCATCTGGAACGGTTCGTTGCGGACGTTCTTGAAGCCGAGCGCAGCCAGCTTCTTGAGCGACCAGGCGCGTGCCCGCGCTTCGGCCTCGGTCCCGGCGAGACGGGGGCCGACTTCGGTGGTCAGTCCCTCGGTGATCTCATAGGCCAGATCGTCCTTGAGCGCCGCGTCGCGAAGCGCGGCCGGGTCCATGCTTTGCGCGAAAGCGGTGGCGGGAAGCGCGAACAGGGCGGTCGCGGCGGCGAGGCGGGTGAGGCGATGCGTCATGCACGCCGTCCTAAAGTCGCGAAACGCATTCGTCATGGGCCGAAACCCCTTCCGATCGATAAAAACTGGGGTAGGTCATGGCGATGGACGGCGATTCAGAGATGTTTGATCGGATCATCGCATTCGTGCGCGGGATCGGGATTCCGGTGACGGAGGACGTGGTCGCGGGCGATTCGTTCCTGCCTGCGGTTACGGTCACGGGCGGCGGCGTCGTGGTGGACCGCGCGCGGCTGCAATGGCCGGGCGATATTCTGCATGAAGCGGGGCATCTGGCGGTGCTGGAGCCTGCCGCGCGGAGTGGCGAAGTGCCCGACGACAGCGCGCTCGAGCTGGCGGCGATGGCGTGGTCCTATGCCGCGGCGATCGAGTTGGGCATCGATCCGGCAATCGTGTTTCATGAAGGTGGCTATAAAGGCGGCGGCCCGGGGCTCGCGCAGACGTATGCGATGGGCCTGTATATCGGCCTGCCGGAACTGGTCGCGGCGGGCATGGCGCACAGCGCGCTGACCGCGCCGGAGGGCGCCCCGGTCTATCCCGCAATGGTACGCTGGCTGCGCTGATTGCCTTGAGGGCGCGCCATCGCTACATCGCGCGTCAAATCCCGACCCACCAGTTCGATCGAACGGAGACCACAAGTGGCCGCCCAATACGCATATGTCATGAAGGACATGACCAAGTCCTTCCCCGGCGCCCAAAAGCCGGTGCTGAGCAACATCAGCCTGCAATTCTATCAGGGTGCGAAGATCGGCATCGTCGGCCCGAACGGCGCGGGCAAGTCGACCCTGATCAAGATCATGGCGGGCATCGACAAGGATTACACCGGCGAAGCTTGGCCGGGTGAGAACATCACCGTCGGCTATCTGGAGCAGGAGCCGCAGCTCGACCCGAGCAAGTCGGTGCTGGAGAACGTCAAGGACGGCGCGCGCGAAACCGCCGATCTGGTCGAGCGCTTCAATGCGATCTCCGCCGAAATGGGCGATCCCAAGGACGACACCGATTTCGACGCCCTGATGGAAGAAATGGGCGATCTTCAGACCAAGATCGACGCGGTCGATGGCTGGAGCCTCGACAACCAGCTCGAAATCGCGATGGAAGCGCTGCGTTGCCCGCCGGGCGACTGGCCGGTCGACAGCCTGTCGGGCGGTGAGAAGCGCCGCGTCGCGCTGACCCGGTTGCTGATCCAGAAGCCGTCGATCCTGCTGCTCGACGAACCGACCAACCATCTCGACGCCGAAAGCGTCAAGTGGCTGGAAAACCACCTGAAGGAATATGCCGGCGCGGTGCTGATGATCACCCACGACCGCTATTTCCTCGACAATGTGGTGGACTGGATCCTCGAGCTCGATCGCGGAAAGTATTTCCCGTACGAGGGCAACTACTCGACCTATCTGGAGAAGAAGGCCAAGCGCCTGGAGCAGGAGGACCGCGAGGCCACCGGTCGCCAGAAGGCGATCAAGGACGAGCTCGAGTGGATCCGCGCCGGCGTGAAGGGCCGCCAGACCAAGTCCAAGGCGCGTATCTCGAAGTTCGAGCAGCTGGTCGAAGCGCAGTCGCAGCGCACGCCGGGCAAGGCCCAGATCGTCATCCAGGTGCCCGAGCGGCTGGGCGGCAAGGTGATCGAGCTCGACAACGTGTCCAAGGCCTATGGCGACAAGCTGCTGTTCGAGAACCTGTCGTTCACGCTGCCCGCAGGTGGCATCGTCGGGGTGATCGGGCCGAACGGCGCGGGTAAGTCGACGCTGTTCAAGCTGATCACCGGGCAGGAAACGCCCGATAGCGGCACGATCGAGATGGGGACCACGGTCCGCCTCGGCTATGTCGATCAGAGCCGTGACCACCTCAATCCGGCCAACAATGTCTGGGAGGAAATCTCCGACGGGCTCGATTACATGAAGGTCAACGGCCACGACCAGTCGACCCGCGCCTATGTCGGCGCGTTCAACTTCAAGGGCCAGGACCAGCAGAAGAATGTCGGCAAGCTGTCGGGTGGTGAGCGCAACCGCGTCAACATCGCCAAGATGCTGAAGCGCGGCGGCAACGTGCTGCTGCTCGACGAACCGACCAACGACCTCGACGTCGAAACGCTGGGCGCGCTGGAAGAAGCGATCGAGAATTTCGCGGGCTGCGCCGTGGTCATCAGCCACGACCGCTTCTTCCTCGATCGTCTGGCGACGCACATCCTCGCGTTCGAGGGCAATTCGCACGTCGAATGGTTCGAGGGGAATTTCGAGGCGTATGAGGAAGATAAGCGACGCCGTCTTGGGGATGCTGCGGATCGGCCTACGCGGTTGGCGTACAAGAAGCTGACGCGATAGAAGCGACAGGTTGTAAAGGACGGTTTGGCGTTGCATGCAGAAGCATGAGCGATGAACCGTCCATTGCAGAATTTGACCCAGTCAACGCTGCGATGTTTGTCGCAGATCGAGAGCTTGCAACTCGGCGCTACGAATACCTGATTTCCAGGCGTGATCAGTCGCTTGAGAAACTGCGGTTCGGCCTACTTGCGCTTAATGGTGCATCCTTAGTTGCGCTGATTTCTGCTGTCGGTGGCGACGGGACAGCCGCAACTTGGCTAGGTTTTGATGAGGAGCGCGCGCGCTACTCCGCAGCTGCATTTATCCTCGGCACTGTTTGCGGCGGCATATCGATAATCTTGGAATCAAATCTTCAGAGGGTGGAGGCGGGCGATGCGGTTGCTCGCCAGTCCACACTGAACAGATTGACCGCACTCTATTCAGCTAAGTTCACCAAGGTAAATTACGACCGCGTAGGGCCGGTCATGGAGGAGTATCACAAGCTACCATTGGTAGATTTCAGATACTCCATCCCGGCGCTTATGGCATTGAATGCATCTGCGGGAGCTTGGTTGTTTGGTGTTGCGATGCCTTTGCTCGCCGTTCTCTGGCGGTAGCATGTCAGTGACTTCCCTTCGCGACATCCGTGGTTTCGAGACGCTTTGGGCGGAGCTGACGTTCCGCGCGCCGCGTGTGGTGCGGCACGACCAGAGCGAGCGGATGCTGATCGACACGCTCGGGTTGGGGCTGGAGCAGCTGATCCAGTATCTGGGATGGGAACGGCCCGAGCTCGATGCGTTCGAGGCGTGGGTGATCGCGACGGCGGGACGGCCCGACCCGCTGACGGTGGCGCGCTACCATGCGGCACTGGACGGCGCGCCGCTGCCTGGGGAGGTTCAGGCGCGATTGGATGCGATCGACGCGATGCCGGACGTACTGGATGCCGAGGATCTGGAGCATTGGGAGCGCGAGGGCTGGGTGACGCTGCGTGGCGCGATCTCTCGCGACGACGCGGCGCAGGTCGAGGCGCTGCTGTGGCGGTTGCTGGACGCCGATCCGGGGCAGCCGGAAAGCTGGTACGGCCAGGACCTCAACGGCATCATGGTCCAGCATTTCCAAGACCCGGCGCTGGAAATCGCGCGCCGCTCGCCACGCGTGCACAAGGCGTTCGCGCAGCTATGGGGCACCAGCGACCTGTGGTGCATCGTCGACCGGATGAGCTTCAACCCGCCCGAAGCTCCCGGCCGGCCGTTCCAGGGGCCGAAGATGCACTGGGACGTCAGCCTCGCGAGGCCGATCCCGTTTGCGACGCAGGGCATCCTCTATTTGACCGACACGGCGGCGGATCAGGGGGCGTTCGCGCTGCTTCCCGGCTTCCACCATCGGCTCGATGCCTGGCTGGAGGAGATCGGCTACACCGATCCGCGCATGGTGCATCTCGACCCGCAAGCGATGCCGATCGCAGCGGGGGCGGGGGACCTGGTGATCTGGCGACAGGACCTGCCGCACGGCGCCAGCCCCAACCGCGCGACGCGGCCACGGATGGCGCAATATGTGAACTTCTATTCGCCCGCGCTGACGGTCCACCGCGACTGGCGGTGAGGCTCAGTCGCCGGTGACGCGCAGCGGCCCCAGGTCGCCCAGGCCCACCGTGCCGCTCGCCATCGCCAGCATCCGGTCGAGGCTCTTCTTGGCCTTCAACCGGATATCCTCGGCAATCTCGATCCGCGGTTCGAGGTCGCGGAGCGCGATGTAGAGCTTTTCCAGCGTGTTGAGCGCCATGTACGGGCAGATGTTGCAGTTGCAGTTGCCGTCCGCACCGGGCGCACCGATGAAGGTCTTTTCCGGGACCGCCTTTTCCATCTGATGGATGATGTGCGGTTCGGTCGCGACGATCAGCGTGTCGCCGTCGAAATCCTTGGCATATTGCAGGATGCCGCTGGTCGAACCGACATAATCGGCGTGGTCGAGCACGTGCGGCGGGCATTCGGGGTGCGCCGCGACCGGCGCGTTCGGGTGCTGCGCCTTGAGCTTGAGCAGCTCGGTCTCGCTGAACGCTTCGTGCACGATGCACACGCCCGGCCACAGCAGCATGTCGCGGCCCATCTTGCGGTTGATATAGCCGCCGAGATGCTTGTCGGGGCCGAAGATGATCTTCTGCTCCGGCGGGATCTGGCTGAGGATCTTTTCGGCGGACGAGCTGGTGACGATGATGTCGCTGAGCGCCTTCACCTCGACCGAGCAGTTGATGTAGGTCAGCGCGATGTGATCAGGGTGCTGCGCGCGGAAGGCGGCGAACTGGTCGGGCGGGCAGCTGTCTTCCAGGCTGCACCCGGCGTTCATGTCGGGCAGGATCACGGTCTTGTCGGGCGACAGGATCTTGGCCGTTTCCGCCATGAAGCGCACGCCGCAGAATGCGATCACCTCGGCATCGGTTTCCGCGGCCTTGCGGCTCAGTTCAAGGCTGTCGCCGACGAAATCGGCGAGGTCCTGAATCTCCGGCTTTTGATAATAATGCGCGAGGATGACCGCGTTGCGCTCCTTGCGCAGGCGGTCGATCTCGGCGCGAATGTCGAGGCCGGACAGGTCGGTGCGTGCGTTCATCGTGATGCCCTCTGATTCGGGCCTCACATGGCCTTGTCGAGGGCGCGGTTCAACCCATTGGCGGCATTGGCCCGAACTCGAGCGGCGCGACCGCTGCGCCCGGCGTGCCTGCGGTGACCCAGCCATAGATCGCATCGCCGATCGGCGAATAGACGATCGCCTCGGTCCCCGCCATCACCGCCAGGATCGTTCCGGTCCCCCACAGCCATGCGCGATGGACGCGCCCGGTGCGGCGCAGGTCGCGGACCATCCCGGCGATCGGAAACACGAGGCCGCAGACCATCGCGATCTGATAGGACCATGGGATCATCAGCGGCATCGGCAGCAACCGCCCGAAGCCCGGCCCAAGCAGCGCCGCCATCGCGCAGAGATGCAGGCGGCGGTGCCAGTCGGTGCGCTTGCGCATCGCGACAGCCGCGCTGGTGAGGCCCGCGAAGAGCAGCACGACCAGCGGGTTGGCGATCAGAAAATGCTGTGGGCGGAAGAAGAAGGGTGCCTGTGCCAACTGGATGCGCCAGATGATGACAGCAAAGCCTGCCACCACCATCGCCGCCACCCAGCCAGCCGCGAGCCAGCCGAGCCGGCGGTGCAGTGCGAGCGAGCCGCGCGTCGCGAGAAAGGTCTGGGCGACATAGAGCACCACCCAGCCAAAGAAAATGACGCCATGGACATGGACGAACAACGGCGCGCCGAAGTTGGATCGCCCCATCGCCAAATGGATGCTGAACCCGGAAACCAGAATGAGCGCCATGAGGATTGCGCTGATTTCAAAGAAACGCGAATCGCGCGTGCGCGCAAACGCCGCGTCGTTAGCCAAAGTCGCCATAAGCTGCCCCCGCAACCAGTCTCTGGGGGCGCCAATACCATATTGCCGCCGCAGGGTGAACGCCTAGTTTGCGTCTGCTTCGCGCTGTTCGCGTTCGCGCATGACCTGATCGACCGGCTTGGACATGTCCCAGCGTTCGCCGTCGCGCAGCGCGCGCTCGGGCGGGAAGGTGACGACGACGCGCACTTCGCCCATGCCCGCGGCGGTCAGCGGCTGGGCAAGCAGGCGGGCGATGGCGGCGCGGCCGAGTTCGCGCGCCTGGGCCATGCGCTCCGGGCTCTTCGCCTCGCGCTCGGCGACAGTGGTGGCACGGGCGGAGGTGCTCTTGCTCAAAGCCTCTGCGGCGTCGCGGGTGACGAACAGTCCCTTGGTCTCGATCAGCGTGCGACGGCCTTCATCGGTATTGGCAGGAGCGGCGGTCACGTCGGGGGCATCGACGATCAGCGTGCGCGTCTGGGCGTTCCATTGCAGATCGCCCGATCCCAGCCGCGACAGATCGACGAAATAGCTGACCGAATAAGGCATCTTCACGACCTGATCGCTGCGCAACAGGCCAAGACCGCGGGTGTCCGATGCGGTGGCCTGAACGGTTCCGGTCAGTTCGGCGACCTTGAGCGTGCCGGCGCCATCGAGGCGCGCGGTGACGATCTGCGTGACCGGATCGCCGCCATCGGCGGGCAGGGTTTCGAGGCGGGTCTCCGCAAAGCGATCCCATGAGATCCAGGCGGCCGCCGCGATTACCGCCAGCGCTGCGGTCGCCAGCAGGATGCGGAGGGGGCGGTCGGTCATGCTGCGCTGTGCCATGTTCCTGCCTCCTCGCTCACCAGACCCCGGTTCTGCAGATCGATCAGATGCGCCAGCACCGAGCGCCCGGCTGCACCCGTAAGGCGCGGGTCGAGGCCGACGTACATGCGTGTCACCATGTCGGGGATCGCGCCGACCTGCTGGCCGAGCAGGCGCAATATCTGACCCTCGCGCTGCTTGCGGTGGCCCATCATCCCGCGCGCCAGCCGCTGCGGCGTCGTCACTTCCGGCCCGTGGGCGGGGTAATAGACGCGATCATCGCGCGCGAGCAGCTTGTCGAGGCTGGCCATATACGCGCCCATATCACCGTCGGGCGGTGCCACGACGCTGGTCGACCAGCCCATGATATGGTCGCCGGTGAACAGCGCGCCACTCTCCAGCAGGGCGAAGCAGAGATGGTTCGAGGTGTGGCCGGGGGTTGCGACGGCTTCGAGCGTCCAGCCATCCCCGGCGATGCTCTCGCCATCGGACAGCACGCGGTCGGGCGCATAGTCGCGGTCGAATGCGGCGTCGGAGCGCGGGCCGTCATCGTCGAGGGCGAGTGCGGCGCAGCCGATGATCGGCGCGCCGATCGCGGCGGCGAGCGGGCGGCTGGCTGGGCTGTGGTCGCGATGGGTGTGCGTGCACAGGATCGCGCGCACTGGCCGACCGGCGATCGCCGCGACCAGCGCATCGAGATGCTCGGGCAGGTCGGGGCCGGGGTCGATCACGGCGACATCGCTGGTTCCGACCAGATAGGTCTGCGTGCCGGTATAGGTGAAAGGGGAGGGGTTGGCGGCGAGAACCCGCGCCACCAGCGGTTCGAGTTGCATCGCCACGCCGGTTGTCGCCTCATCCATCATGTTGAAATGGCGGTTCATCGGCGCGGGCACAACCCCGAACGCTGCGCGAGACGCCCCAGCGACGCGCACGCGAACGGGCCGGCCGCGTGAAGGGATCGCGGCCGGCCCTAGAGGAGACATCGCGCGGCGATGGACTAGCCGCGCGATGGTCCGCGTTGCGATCAGTCCTTGTCGGCCGTTTCCAGCTCGCGCATCGCATCGTCGATGCCCTTGAGCGCTGCGGCCTTTTGCTCGGCACCGAGGTCGGTCTGTTCCTCGATCGAGCGCCGGGCCATTTTGAGGCCCATCACGGCATGACGCTTGCCCATGTCGGCGCTGGCGATGGCGAAGACCTCGGCGCGGCGCGCGAGCGCTTCGGCACCCTTTGCGTGCGCGTCGGCAGCTTTGGCGCGCATTTCGATGCGGTCGGTGCAGAGCACGACGATCCGCTTGTCGCCGTCGCGCTTCTCGATCTTGACCGAGTCATCCTTCGATCCGCCGCACTTCATCGACTTCACATCGACGTCCATGTCGCCAGTGAATACCATGTCCTTGCCGTGCTCCCGCAGGCGGATGACGCGGGTTTCGACCTTGCCCTTGGCGTCCTTGTCCTTGCTGCCGGTCCGCTCGACCATGACGATGCGATGGACGCGCTTTTCCTGGGCGTCTTCGGGTGCTTCCGGTGCGGCTGGCGCTTCCGGCACCTGCGGCAGGTCAGGCATCCAGGCTGCGGCCGGCACTGGCGGTGCGGCGGGGATAGCAGGCGGGGTCGGGGCGTCGGGCTGACTGATGGCGGCACCCGCACCAGAGGCGGTAAGCGCAAGTCCGGCGAGGGTCAGCGCCGCGGCGCCGGCGATTCCGGTGGTGACACGGGCACGCGACTTGGGATTGTGTTTCGAGAGCATTTTGAGCCTCCCCTTGAGTTCGTTGACGGTGTGTAGGTGGCATGCCGCCGAGACCGCACCCCCATGCGCGGACTTGACGATGGCGCGGCCATAGGCATGGCGCAGCGCCGGTGCGCGGCCTGAGAGCACAAGGGCGTCGCAGGCCAGTTCCTGGTCGGCACGGAAGGCGCGGAACGCCCGCCATGCGACCGGGTTGAACCAATGGAGCGCGAGCACGACCAGCGCGATCCAGTTGGCAATCAGGTCACCACGCATATGGTGCCCGAGTTCATGGGCAAGCGCGAGGTTGCGCTCGACCGGGTCGTAGCGTTCCGCAAAGTCCCGCGGGAACGCGACATATTTGCGCCAGATCCCAAAGGCGAGCGGCCCGGTGGCGGCATCGGTCTCGATGACATGGACGCGCCCGTCCGCGACGGTGCGGCGCACCTCGGCCTTGCGCATCAGATTGGCGCAGAAGCGGGAATGCGAGATGACGTGCCAGAGCAAGAAGGCGAGCGCGCCCACGGCCCAGATGGTGCCGATCACTAGCAACAGGCTCGGCCCGCTCACCGTGACGACGCTTGCCTCAGTGACCGTAGCGGTGGTGCTGGCCGCGATGTCTGCGTGCGCCTCGATCAGCGCCTGATCGATGATCGCCTGAGTGCTGGGGGCGGCGGCCGGTACCTCGGCCGCGTAGTCCAGCCCGCCGAGAAACTCGGTGAAGCTCCACGCGCCGGGCAGCGGCGGCATCAGCAGCCGCAGCACCGGCAACAGCCATAGCGCGTAGGCGATGTTGGGACCGAATTGCTCGCGCACGGGCTTGCGCAGCGCGAGGACCACCAGCATCAGCAGCGTGGTGGCGATGCAGGTTTCGACCATCCAGGCGATCATTGCTTGATCTCCTTCAGCAGGGCTTCGATCTCGGCGATGTCCTGATCGGTCAGCGCATCGCGTTCGGCGAGATGCGCAACCAGCGGGGTGAGTTTGCCCCCGAACAGGCGGTCGATCAGGCGGCGCGATTCACCCTCGACATAGTCGCCACGCGCGACGAGCGGGCGGTACTGGTAGCGACGGCCATCCTCTTCGGCGGCGATCACATTCTTGGCGAGCAGACGGCCAAGCAACGTCTTGACGGTGTTGGCGCTCCATGCGCGGGCGGGTGTCACCCGCTCGACCACGTCCTGCGCCGTCAGGGGCGATTCCTCCCATAGCACTTCCATCACGGCGTGCTCGGCATCGCTGATTCGCTCGGTCATCGCATCCCTCTTTGACTACGGGTGTAATCGTTACGATCACATCTGTAGTCAAGGGGCTGAATGGACGATGAATGATATTCAGGCGGCGCCGAGAGTGCCGCGCCTGTCGGAAATTCTGACAGCTTTGCGAAAGGCTAAATCGGGTTAACCACCGTCATCGGCGGTTTTGCGCGGGTTGGCGGAACTGGCACGGCCGGTGCAACACTAAGGGCATATGTGTTCACCCTCGTGTGTGACGCTTCAGGGGCGGGTGGCTTTCGGGCCACCCGCCCTTTCCCGTTCAGGCTGATGCGTAGTCCACCGGGCTGCCATCGCGGCGGCGGCGGCGGCGGAACAGGCGCATGCTGTCTTCCTCCAGACGCTCGGCCGCGCGGGCCATCGCCTTGGGGTAGACTTCGCTGAACAGCCGCTCGAACGTGCGGTCCCAGCCATAGCGCTCGACCACCATCGCGCGGGCGCGGGCACCGACAAGCTCGGCGCCATCCTGCCACAGCTTCACGACATTCGCCGCCATCGCGGCGGTATCGTCGACCGGTCCGAGCAGGCCGAGGCCATGCGGCACGCGATCGGGCATCGCTCCGCTGGCGACGCCGACCACAGGAAGGCCGCACGCCTGTGCCTCGAGCACCGAGATGCCGAACGTCTCATCCGCCATCGCCGAGACATAGATGTCCGACGACGCGAGCGCGCGGGCAAGGCCTGCGCGGTCCTTCTCGAACCCGGTAAAGGCGATCGGGAGGTCCGCCGCCTCTAGCGCGAGCCGTTCGCGCAGTTTGCCGTCGCCGATCATGACCATTGCCGCGCCGAGATCGGCGGGCAGGCGGCGGAACATGTCCACAAGCCGGTCGGCGCGCTTCTCATTGTCGATGCGACCGGCGTAGACGAGCAGCGGCCCGTCACCCGGCAGACCGAGCGACGCGCGGTAGTCCGGATCTCGCCGCGCCGGGCTGAACAGCCGGGTATCGACGCCGAGCGGCATCACATCAGTCCGCGTGATCGTCTTGCGCGCGAGGATCGCCTGCGCATCTTCGCTCAGCGTGTAGACACGGTCGAACTCGCGATAGGTGATCTCGGCATAGCCATAGGCAAGCACGCGCATGAAATCGGCCGCCATGCGCCCTGCCTTCGCCTCGACCACGCGGTGGATATGCGCGTTGGGGAAGTCGGTGCGATAGCCGGCGACCAAAGCGGTCTCCGGATAGTCGCGGCGATGGTTGATTGCTGTCCAGGGCAGAACCCAGGGGCAGAGCGATTCGATGATGTCCGGGCGGTAGTGCGCGAGCAGGTCGCGCACCGCATCGGTCCGCAGGATGAAGCGGTAGTTGGGGCTACCGCGCACCGGCTCTGCGCCGACTTCGGCGAAGATGTGGCGCCCGTTGATCGTGATCCGATCCTCAGGGCCGGGCACGATCTGGAGCAGCTGGTGCGGGGTGCGGGTCAGCACATAATCCCGCTTTTCGCGGAGATAGGTACTGATGCCCCCGCCGCCCGCAGGCGAATAGCTCTGCGTCAGGTCACAAATAAGCAGGGACGCACTGTCCCGTGCCGCCGCGCCAGGCGCGGCAGCAATAGGTTGTACAAACATACGCTTTTACTCGTCTTTCAACCCCCCGTTACGAGGCCGAAATTACGAGGCCGAAACGCCCTTCTCTTCGAGAAGTTGCGCGAGTTCACCACTCTCGTACATTTCCATCATGATATCCGAACCGCCGATGAACTCCCCCTTCACATAGAGCTGGGGGATGGTCGGCCAGTCGGAAAACGCCTTGATGCCCTGGCGCACTTCCTGATCCTGCAACACATCTACGCTTTCGAATTCGACGCCGAGATGGCTGAGGATCGAAACCGCGCGGTTGGAAAAACCGCACTGCGGGAACAGCGGCGTGCCCTTCATGAACAGCAGCACCGCGTTCGAATCGACGAGGGACTGGAGGCGGGCGTTGGTGTCGTCGGTCATGGTCATTCGCTCCCTGCCGGAACCGCAGTGGTCAGCTGGAGCGCGTGGAGCACGCCCCCCATCCGACCGCCAAGGGCGGCGTAAACTGCCTGGTGCTGCCGGATACGGGGCAGCCCCCGGAAACTCTCACTGGTCACGCGGGCGGCATAATGGTCGCCATCCCCGGCGAGGTCGGTGATCTCAATCGCGGCATCGGGGATGCCGGCGCGGATCAGCGCCTCGATCTCGCTTGCCGCCATCGGCATGCTTACTGCGCTTCCATCAGCTGGCGGCGCGCTTCGATGGTCTTCTCTTCGACCGCTGCACGCACCGCGGTGCCGTCGATCTCGATGCCGGCAGCCGTCAGGTCGCCGAGCAGCTTGCGGATCACGTCGTCATCGCCCGATTCCTCGAAATCGGCCTGGACCACCGCCTTGGCATAGGCGTCGGTCTCTTCGGGGGTCAGCGCCATCTTTTCGGCCGCCCACTGGCCGAGCAGGCGGTTGCGGCGCGCGGTCACGCGAAACGCCATTTCCTCGTCCCGGGCATATTTCGCCTCGAACGCGCGTTCGCGATCGTCAAAGGTTGTCATCCTGCGTCACCCTCAAAATTGTGTCGTTGGGGAGATAGGGGCGGCCCGCGCGCATGGCAACGGGTCCGCCACAGCGCGACCGACATTGCCCCGGATCGGGCGGGGCGGTAGGCGGCAGGCATCAGGGTTCAGGAGTTGCCATGTCCGTCTTCCACCTCGAAGGGTTCGACCTCGACGCATTCGTCGCCGCCACGCTGGCCGAGGACGTCGGATCGGGCGATGTCACCGCGACTGCGGTGATCCCAGCGGATGCGGTGTTCGATGGGGTGATGGACAGCCGCGATGCGGTGATCGTTGCGGGCCTTCCGATTGCGGCTGCCTTTTTCCGGGCGCTCGATCCCTCCGTCGAGATCGAACTGGTGGTTACAGAGGGGGCGGCGGTCCCGGCGGGGAGCGACTTGATGCGGCTGCGCGGAAATGCCCGCGCGCTGCTGACGGCCGAACGCTCGGCGCTCAACACCGTCCAGCATCTGTCGGGCATTGCGACCATGACGCGTTCTTATGTCGATGCGATGGCGGGGAGCGGCGCGACGCTGCTCGACACGCGCAAGACGATCCCGGGCCTGCGACGGCTGGAGAAATATGCGACGCGGATGGGCGGGGCGAAGAACCATCGCATGGGCCTGTGGGACGCGGCGATGATCAAGGACAACCATGTCGCCGTCGCCGGATCAGTGGAGGAAGCGGTGGCGCGGGCGGTGCGGGCGGGGATCGGCGAGATCATCGTCGAGGTCGACCGGATCGACCAGATCGCGCCAGCGCTGGGGGCGGGTGCGACGCATCTGTTGCTCGACAATATGGGGCCGGACCTGTTGCGCGAAGCGGTGGCGCTGGTCGCCGGGCGCGTGCCGACCGAGGCGTCGGGCGGAGTGCGGCTCGACACGATTGGCGCGATCGCGGCAAGTGGGGTGACCTATGTCAGCGTCGGGCGGCTGACCCAATCTGCACCCGCCGCCGATATCGGGCTGGACTTCGCCCCCGCCTGACGCCTAGCATTTTCGGGAATTCAGGAGAGGCAATTCCATGCGACCCCAGTCGATTATCCGTTTCGAACAGGCCTATCTGGCGTCGATCGTCGTGTGGGGGATCAACACGGCGCTTGGCTGGGGCACGCAGATGGCGACCGTCGAAGCCTCGTTCGCGCCGATGCCGGAGATGGTCCCGCTGGGTCGCGCGATGCTGATCGGTTTTACCCTGTTCGCACTCTTCGTCTCGCTGCTGCTTTGGTACTTCACCGCGCGCAAGGCGAGCGAGGTGACCAAGTGGATCATCGTCGCGTTCTTCGGGCTGTCGGCGGTGGGGCTGCCGTTCACGCTGGCGGGATTCGAGACGACCGGCGTTTTGCCGGTGGCGCTCAATATCGTCACCTTCGCGTTGACGGCGGTCGCGGTGTGGATGCTGTTCCGCCCGGACGCCTCGGCATGGTTCCGTGCCAGCGACGGCAGCGTTCCTCCGCCGCCAATCGCCTGATCGGATCAGCTATCGATGGTTGCGGTCGCCGGGTGGTGCTTGTCGAGGTGCCGCTTGATGATCTTCAAATTGCGTGAGTTGGAGCGGTAGAAGAAGTCGGCGACGTCACCGACGCCGGGGATCAGCCCGAGCAGCCAGTCGAAGCCGACATTGCCGACCATCCGCACCATCGCTCCCCGCGACATGCCGATATTGCGCGCTTCCCAGACCATGTAGAGCCCCATCGCCGCGGCGATGACGTCGCCGCCGACTGGGACCAGACCGATCAGCGCGTCGAGGCCAACGGTCTGGCGTGTGCCGGGAATGGTGAAGCTGCGTTCGAGCAGCTTTTCCAGCGCGACGACGCGCTGGCGCACCGAATGGGGATCGCGGCCGATCGGGAAGCTGGGGGTGCGCTGCATTCGGGTCGCCTTGGCCACGTTCGTGCTTCTCCTAAGGCTCGCGCAGATGGGTCAGCGGGTGCCAGGCGCGGGGGTTCGTCTGGAACGCCCTGAGCCTGAGTGCCGCGACCGACCAGCGCAGCGGTTGTGCGATCGGGATATAGCGATGCGCGGCGCTGAGTGCGAGGTCCGCCTCCGCGATCCGCCGTGCGCGCTCACCCAGCGTGGAAGCATCGCGTGCGGCATCGATGACGGCGGCGAGGTCTTCGGGGCAGGTTTGGCAGGCGGTGACCAGATACCAGCGCGCGCTGTCATAGGGCGCGACCGCGTCGATCAGACGCAGGTCGGCATCTTCGCGTTCATCGACCCAGGCGGCCTGGAGACCGATTGCGCGAAGGTCGGCCGCGACCTGGTACCACAGCAGCTTGGAGCCAAGGCCGCGCGACATTGCGAGGCGGATCGTTGGGGTGGCGCCGGGATTGGCGGCGCGCCAGGCGGCGACGCGGTTGCGCGCGATCAGGCGGCGGTTGTCGAGCGGATCGGCAAACCAGTCGGGTGCCTTGGGCGGCGACGCCGAGTCCAGCTGTGCCGGAAGGACAGTCTCGACCGGGCTCCACTCCGGACGGAACCGTGCGGTGAGCGCATCGCGATCAATCGCCATCGCCAATGCCTCACGGTTGGCGGGATCGGCGGTAAACCCTTCCTCCGACACGATGGCGAGGCCGAAGAGGCCGGCGGCGGGGTCGATGCGGAGGTTGGCGGGCGCAATCCCGGCATGGTCGAGCAGCGGCCAGTCGCGGAAGGTGCCGCCGAGGATCAGGTCGGACTCACGCGCGGCAAAGCGAGCGAGCGCCACTGCGGCGCGCTCGCCATACAGCCTGACATCGTCCGCCGGATCCGGCTCGGTCGGCTCGTCCGGCATTTGGGTGGGGTCGATGGCAGGGCGCAGCAATGGTGCAGCGCGGGCGGGAGCGACAATGCGAAACGGCCCGGTTCCGGCCAGCTTCGCACGGCGCAGGATCGCGAATTCGGGCTGGGCGAACAGCTTGAGCAGGTCGGGGCGGGGGTGTTTCAGCCGCACCTCGACCACTTGAGGTGTCATCTCGACCACCTCGTCGATCACCGCGACGAACGGGGTGAGCGCGGACCGCCCGCGCGGGGCGATCGCCGCCCGCATGCTGGCGACGACATCGGCCGCCGTGATCCGCGTCCCATCGGCCCATTGCGCTTCACGCAGGCGGAAGATGTAGCTGCGCCCGCCATCGGTGACGATCCAGCGTTCGGCGATGCCCGGCTCGACCCCGCCGGCGGCGTCGAAGCGGACCAAGCCCTGCGCGGTCGCGCCGAGCAGGACACTCTGGGTAAATCCGAGTTCGACCTTTGTCGGATCGCGGAGTTCTGGCGGGCCGCCGATCGCGCTGACCACGACCGCGACGTCATCGGGGCGCCGCTCACAGCCGCCCGCTATCAGCGCGAGCGCGACGGCGAGGGGCAGGGCGGGGAAGCGCATGCCCCAGCTTTATGGAGGCGGGGCGGGGAATCCAACCCCGCCCCGGCTTTCGGTCAGTTCTTTTCCTTGTCCACCAGCTTGTTCGCGCCGATCCACGGCATCATCGCGCGGAGCTCGCTACCGACCTGTTCGATCGGATGCGCTGCCGCTGCCTTGCGGCTGGCCTTCAGCTCGGGCTGGCCGGCGCGGTTGTCGAGCACGAAGTCCTTGACGAAGCGGCCCGACTGAATGTCGGCGAGCACGCGCTTCATTTCGGCCTTGGTCTCATCAGTGATGATGCGCGGGCCGGTCTTGATGTCGCCATATTCGGCAGTGTTCGAGATCGAATAGCGCATGTTGGCGATGCCGCCTTCATACAGCAGGTCGACGATCAGCTTGGTCTCGTGCAGGCATTCGAAATAGGCCATTTCGGGGGCGTAACCCGCCTCGACCAGCGTCTCGAACCCGGCCTGGATCAGGTGGGTGATGCCGCCGCACAGCACCGCCTGTTCGCCGAACAGGTCGGTTTCGCACTCTTCCTTGAAATTGGTCTCAATGATACCCGAACGGCCGCCGCCGACGCCCGAGGCATAGGCGAGCGCGACGTCATGCGCGTTACCGGTTGCGTCCTGATGGATCGCGATCAGGCAGGGGACACCACCGCCGCGGACATATTCGCTGCGCACGGTGTGGCCGGGGCCCTTGGGCGCGATCATGATCACGTCGATGTCTGCCGGCGGCTCGATCAGGCCGAAATGGACGTTGAGACCGTGTGCGAAGGCGAGGGCGGCGCCCGGCTTCATGTTGCCGGCAATGTCGTCGGCCCAGATCGCGGCCTGATGCTCATCGGGGGCGAGGATCATCAGGATGTCGGCCCATGCGGCTGCTTCCTTGGTCGACATGACCTTGAAGCCTGCGCCTTCGGCCTTCTTGGCGGTCGCCGAGCCGGCGCGCAGCGCAACGGCGACTTCGGTCACGCCGCTGTCGCGCAGGTTCTGGGCATGGGCGTGGCCCTGGCTGCCATAGCCGACAATGGCGATCTTCTTGCCCTTGATCAGGTTCAGGTCGGCATCACGATCGTAATAGACGCGCATTTCTCGGTTCCCTTTTGAAACTTCGTCGCCCCGGCGGAGGCCGGGGCCGCTATGTTATGCACCCTCTCGGGCCGGCCCC
This sequence comes from uncultured Alphaproteobacteria bacterium, assembly GCA_942493255.1. GTDB lineage: Bacteria > Pseudomonadota > Alphaproteobacteria > Sphingomonadales > Sphingomonadaceae > Sphingomonas. Next base: position 1,977,240 of record OW818683.1, read on the forward strand.
GGCCTGCGCCGGGGCGACGGATTTGGTTCAGGCCGCCTCGCGCCCTCGCGCGATGGCGACGATGCCGGTGCGGGCGACCTCGATCAGCCCGACTTCGCTCATCAGCTCGATGAACTTGTCGATCTTCTCGGTGGTCCCGGTCACTTCGAACACGAAGCTGGAGATGGTCGCATCGACCACGCGCGCGCGATAGACTTCGGACAGGCGCAGCGCCTCGATCCGGTGGTCGCCGGCCCCTGCGACCTTGACCAGCGCCAGCTCGCGCTCGACATGGTCGCCCTCGGCAGTGAGGTCGTGGACCTTGTGCACTGGTACGAGGCGGTCGAGCTGCGACACGATCTGCTCCAGCACATGTGGGCTGGCGCTGGTGACGATCGTGATGCGGCTCACCGACTTGTCGTCGGTAATCTCGCTCACCGTCAGGCTCTCGATGTTATAGCCGCGCGCGGTGAACAGGCCGGCGATCCGGGCGAGGATGCCCGGCTCGTTGTCGACGATGATGGCGAGCGTATGCCGCTCGGCCTTTTCTTCCTTGATGTGCATGAGCTTAGACCAGCGCCTTGGCTTCGTCGTCCATTTCGCCGGAGACTTCGGCGGCCTGGAGGAGCATGTCGGTATGGGCGGCGCCCGATGGGATCATCGGGAAGCAGTTGGCGAGCTTGGCCACGCGGCAATCGACGATGACCGGCCCGTCATAAGCCAGCATCTCGGCAATGCCGGCGTCGAGCTGGTCGCGGTGTTCGATCAGGATGCCCTTCCAGCCATAGGCCTCGGCCAGCTTCACGAAATCGGGCAGGGAGTCGCTGTAACTCTCTGAATAGCGGCTGGAATAGGTCAGTTCCTGCCACTGGCGGACCATCCCCATATATTCGTTGTTGAGGATGAAGATTTTGACCGGCAGGCGGTACTGGGTCGCGGTCGCAAGCTCCTGAATGTTCATCTGGATCGACGCTTCGCCGGCGATGTCGATCACCAGCGCATTGGGATTGCCCAACTGCGCGCCGATCGCGGCGGGCAGGCCATAGCCCATCGTGCCGAGACCGCCGCTCGTCAGCCACTTGTTGGGGCTTTCGAAGTGGAAGTGCTGCGCCGCCCACATCTGGTGCTGGCCGACCTCGGTCGTGATGATCGGGGCCTGGTCACGCGTCGCCTCCCACAACGCGCGGACGGCGCGTTGCGGCATGATCGTGTTGGCGTCGATGCCGGGGCCTTCCTCGGGGAAGTCGAGGCACTTGACCGCGCGCCACCCTTCGATCCGACGCCACCATTCGGACAGGTCGGGCTTCGGGTGCTGGCGCGCCTTCCAGATGCGCAGCATGTCCTCCAGCGCGTGGCCGACATCGGCGACGATCGGCAGGTCGACGCGGACGGTCTTGTTCATCGACGAGCGGTCGATGTCGATATGGATCTTCTTCGAATGCGGCGCGAAGGCGTCGAGCCGTCCCGTCACGCGATCGTCAAAGCGCGCGCCGACCGCGATGATCAGGTCTGCCTGATTCATCGCATAATTGGCTTCATAGGTGCCGTGCATGCCGAGCATGCCGAGCCACTGGTCGGACGATGCGGGGAAGGCGCCCAGCCCCATCAGGGTCGAGGTGACCGGCGCGCCGGTGATCTTGGCCAGTTCGCGCAGCAACTGCGACGCGCCCGGGCCGGAGTTGATGACGCCGCCGCCGGTGTAGAAGATCGGCCGCTCTGCCGCCGCCAGCATCTCGACCGCCGCCTCGATCAGCGCCTTGTCGGCCTTGACCTGCGGGCGATAGGTCTTGTGCTGGATCGGGCCGGGCTTGCTGTAGCGCGCGGTGGCGATCTGAACGTCCTTGGGGATGTCGATGACGACCGGGCCGGGGCGGCCCGAGGTGGCGATATGGAACGCCTCATGCACCACCGCGCCGAGCTGGGCGGGGTCCTTCACCAGATAGTTATGCTTGGTGCAGTGGCGGGTGATGCCGACCGTGTCGCATTCCTGGAAGGCATCGCTGCCGATCAGGTGCGTCGGCACCTGGCCGGTGATGACGACCATCGGGATCGAATCCATCAGCGCATCGGTGATGCCAGTGACCGCATTGGTCGCGCCGGGGCCGGAGGTGACGAGCACGACGCCGGGCTTGCCGGTCGAGCGCGCATAGCCCTCTGCCGCGTGCGTCGCTGCCTGTTCGTGGCGGACGAGGATGTGGCGGATCTTCTTTTGCTTGAAGATCGCGTCGTAAATCGGGAGCACCGCGCCGCCCGGATAGCCGAACACGACCTCCACGCCGAGGTCGACCAGCGCCTCGATCAGGATATCGGCTCCGCTTTTCTCGGCCACGTGAGGTCTCCTTGTTTGCCGCAGTGCAATGCGATGGGGGAAGCGCGCTGCTATGCGTATGAAAGATGCGTGTCAAGCATTGTCTTTATACGATTCGTGCGAAATTAGCCATTCGATTGGAAATATCTGTCGCGTCAGTGCGTGGCCAGTCAGGTGGCGGCTGGTGACGCAGCCAGGTATATTGCCGCTTGGCATATTGCCGGGTCGCCGCCTGGGCGCGCTCCAGCGCCTCGGCGCGGCCGAGTTCGCCGGCGAGGAGCGCAGCGATCTCGGGCACGCCGATTGCCTTGCGCACCGGGGCCTCGGGCGGAATGTCGTCGCGCGCGAGCAGGGCCGCGACCTCATCGATCGCGCCCTCGTCGAACATCGCAGCAAGGCGGCGGTCGCAGCGCGCGGTGAGCCAGACCCGGTCGGGCAGGAGGATCAGCGGCGTGAGGTCGATCTGCTCCCCGATCCCGCCGACCTTTGCGCGTTGCCAGTCGGCAAGCGTGCGGCCGGTGGCGGTGACCACCTCCAGCGCGCGGGCGACGCGGGTGGTGTCGGCAGGGGCGAGGCGGGTGGCGGCTTCGGGGTCGCGTTTGCTCAGCAGCGCGTGGGCTTCGGCAACCGGCAGCGCGCGAACCTCGGCGCGGATCGCGGGGTCGATGCCGGGGACCGGGGCGATCCCGTCGAGCAACGTGCGGATATACATGCCGGTCCCGCCGACGAGGATCGGCAGGCTGCCGCGCCCCTGCGCCGCCGAGATCTCCGCCTTGGCCTCGGCGGCCCAGCGCGCGGCGGAATAATCATCGGTGCCGGTGACATGGCCGAACAGGCGGTGCGGGGCTTGTGCCTCTTCCTGTGCCGAAGGACGCGCGCTGAGCACGCGCAGCTCGGCATAAACCTGCGCCGAATCCGCGTTGATCACCGTCCCGCCCGTCGCCTGCGCGAGCGCGATCGCCAAAGCGGACTTGCCGCTGGCGGTCGGTCCTGCAATGAGCGCGACCCTTGGCCTGGAGGAGTGAAGGAGCGGCATGTTCATCGCGACGCTGATAGCAGCGGATCGGCTCGACGCGGGGGATATTTCCTCCGCGCTGGACAAGCTGAGTGATGCCGGGTGCGGGCCGCGCGGCGTGGAGACGCTGGAGGAGGACAAGGCGAGCGACCTGTTCTTCGACGCGAACCCCGATGCGGCGCGTGCGGCGCTGGAGGGGGCGTTCGATCGGGTCGATGTGGTCGTGCAGCCCGCCGAGGGTCGCGAGAAGGCGCTGATCGTCGCCGATATGGACTCCACCATGATCACGGTCGAGTGCATCGACGAGCTCGCCGATTATGCCGGGATCAAGGCGCAGATCGCCGAAGTGACCGAGGCGGCGATGCGCGGCGAACTGGATTTTGCCGAGGCGCTGGACGCACGGGTGGCGTTGCTCAAGGGACTGGGCGCGGACGCAATCGACCGCTGTCTGGCGGAGCGGGTGCGGCTGATGCCCGGCGCGCGGACGCTGGTGCAGACGATGAAGGCGCGTGGGGCAACCGCGATCCTGGTGTCGGGCGGTTTCACGCGTTTCGCCGAGCCGGTTGGCGCGCAGATCGGCTTTGACCGCGTGATCGCCAATGAATTGCTGATCGAGGGCGATGTGCTGACCGGGGCGGTGACCAAGCCGATCGTGGATTCAACGACCAAGGAGGTGACGCTGCTCGGGGCGATGGCGGAGCTGGGGCTGGACGCCTCGGCGACGCTGGCGGTCGGCGATGGGGCGAATGACCTCGCCATGATCCGCAAGGCGGGGCTGGGCGTGGCCTATCACGCCAAGCCGATCGTTGCCGCTGCGGCGCGCGCGCGGATCGACCATGGGGATTTGACGGCGTTGCTCTACGCGCAGGGGATTGCGCGGAGTGACTGGGTCGAGTGAGTCAAATTTATCCTCCCCCGCAAGGGGGAGGTGGCAGCGCGCAGCGCTGACGGAGGGGGCGGAAGCACGACGGCAAGAGGTTTGAGGACACACCCGTCCTCCCCCTCCGTCGCCTTCGGCGCCACCTCCCCTTGGCGGGGGAGGATTTGTCGTTAATCCCGCACCGGCACGCAGGGGCTGAGCCCACGACACGCCGCGCCGGCTTCGGCGCTGGAGGCGAAGGGGCCGACCAGCACCTTCGTCAGGCGGCCGGACTTCACATAGCTGACCTTGCGACCCGGGAAGCGGCCGCCGACCTGCGACCCGAGTTTCTGCGCATTGCCGGCCTCTCCGAACGCGCCGAGTTGCAGCTTCCAGCCCCCGTCGCGGATTGCCGCGGTTGCCGTGGGCGCGGGCGTCGGCTTGGGTGCGGGGCGCACGATCGGCGGGGAGGGACGCGTCTGTGCGCTCTGCGTCGGCGCGGGGGCCGGGATCGGGTCGCGCGGCTGATAGGCGGTCGAGGGGGGCAGGTCGGTGCGACCGACTGCCCCGGGCTGCGGCGTCCTGCGCGGTGGCTGGACCGCCGCGACGCTTGGGCGACCGGCATCGCGTTCGTAGACCCGCGCCAGCTCAAGCGCCTTTTGCCGGTCCTGCAGTGAGATATAGCCGTCCATCTGGGCCTGCGACGCCGATGCCTGGGGCAGGCCCTGCGCTGCCGCGCGGACGATCAGGGCGTAGGCGCGGACCCAGTCCTTGGTCACCGCATCGCCGTTGAACAACATCGTGCCCAGCACGTACTGCGCGCGCGGTGCACCGCGACCGGCGGCCTTTTCCAGCCACTCGATCGCCTGCAGCCGCTTGCCGTTTTCAAACAGCGCGAGGCCGTAGTTTTCCTCCGCCTGAGGATGCCCCTGCAGCGCGGCCTTGCGATACCATTCCTCGGCCTGCGCCAGATCGGCGGGCACGCCACGGCCGAATTTATAGGCCTGGCCCATGTTGAATTGCGCGTCGGCGTCGCCCGCGACCGCCGGGCCGCGCCATTCGGAAACCGCGACGCGATAGTCACCGCGTTGCCACGCATCGACCCCCGCCTTCACATCGGCAAGCGCCGGCGCGGCCAGGAGTGCGCCGGCCATCGCCGCCGTCCAGATCACCTGCTTCATTCAGTCAGTTCCCGATCCCGCCCACGCACGGATAATGCCAGTTAACCATAAGATGGCCAAGCAATGCTTGCGCTTTGGTTAAGCCCGGCATGGGACAAATCCCGGGGGCCACTACCGTATTAACACCTTCTTAGCTTCCCGATGGCATCCCCAATGCTGGGCAACCGGGTTATTTTCGAGGGGCAGATGCGCGTACTTGCGATGGCATCACAAAAGGGTGGATCGGGAAAGACCACGCTGAGCGGGCACTTGGCGGTGCAGGCGCAGCGGGCCGGTCATGGTCCGGTCGTCCTGATCGACATCGATCCGCAAGGGTCACTGTCCGATTGGTGGAACGAGCGTGAGACGGATTTCCCCGCCTTTGCGCAGACCACCGTCGCCCGGCTCGCCGCCGACCTTGAGGTCTTGCGCCAGCAGGGCTTTCGCCTTGCCGTGATCGATACCCCGCCCGCGATCACCATGGCGATCCAGAGCGTGATTTCGGTTGCCGAGCTGATCGTCGTCCCGACCCGGCCCAGCCCGCACGATCTGCGCGCCGTCGGTGCCACGGTCGATCTGTGCGACCGCGCGGGCAAGCCGCTGATCTTCGTGGTCAACGCCGCGACGCCCAAGGCCAAGATCACCAGCGAAGCCGCCGTCGCGCTGTCGCAGCATGGCACCGTCGCGCCGGTGACGCTGCACCACCGCACCGATTTCGCCGCATCGATGATCGACGGGCGCACCGTGATGGAGGTGGACCCCAAGGGCAAATCCGCCGCCGAGGTGACGGCGCTGTGGGCCTATATCAACGATCGGCTGGAGAAGAACTTCCGCCGCACCGTGTTCAGCGCGCCCGCCGTCGCGGCGGCGCCGCATGCCGCCTTTGCCGGGCGCGCACAGGGTGGCTTTGGCCGCCGGGTGGTGAGCTGATGTTCGGTTCCGCCAAGCCCGCCGCGTCGCTGTCTTCGGGCCTGCTCGCCCGCAAGGGACAGGCACGCCCCGCGATGCGCCCGCAAGGGTTCATCGGCCTCGATCCGGGCACGTCGCTCGACGATCTTGGCTGGAACGACATGGGGAGCGAGATGCCTGCGCCCGCGCCGGTGTTCGAGCCGGTGCCGCCGGTGCTGGCGCAGCGCCAGACGCTGGTCGAAGAATTCGCGCCCGAACCACAGCCCGCTCCCACGCCGGTCGCCGCACCCGTTGCGCGCGAGCCCGAGCCCGAAGCGCCGGCACGCCCGGTATCGACCGCCACCGCCGCCCGGATCGGGCGCGAGGTCGCGTCGCGCAAGGGCAAGGCTGCCTTCACGCTGCGGCTCGACCATGAACGCCATTTGAAGCTGCGCCTTGCGTCGGCAGTCACGGGCCGCTCGGCCCAGCTGCTCGTGACCGAGGCGCTCGACGTGTTTCTTGAAACGCTGCCCGAATTGGGGGCGCTGGTTGACCGGCTCCCCGCGGGCAAGGCTCGCTGATCTAGGGGAAATGCAGCCATGAACCTTCGCCGTATCCTGACCGTATCGGTCTCTGCACTGGTGCTGGGCGCACCGATCGTCGGTGGCCCGACGCTGATCGGCGGCCTTGCCGTCGCCAGCGGCGGTGTCGAAACCGCCGACCTGCGCCGCGCCGCCAAGGAAGCTGCCGCCGCCACCAAAGCCCTGAAAAAGGGTGAGGGGCAGAAGGCGGTGACGCATGCCGAGGCTGCAGTGACGCTCGACCCGCGCAACGGCGAGTATCGCAAGCTGCTGGGTGAAACCTATCTGTTCGCGGGCCGCTTCGTGTCGGCGGCGCAGGCGCTGAACGAGGCGCTGTCGCTCGATCCGGCAAATGGCCGCACCGCGCTGAACCTCGCACTCGCGCAGATTGCGACCGGCGAGTGGGACGTCGCGCGCCAGACGCTGGCGACGCACAGCGCGACGATCCCGGCGAGCGACCGTGGCCTTGCCATGGCGCTGGCGGGTGATCCTGCGGGCGCGGTCGGGCTGCTGATGGAAATTGCGCGCCAGCCGGGTGCCGATGCCAAGACGCGGCAGAACCTCGCGCTCAGCCTCGCGCTGGCGGGTCAGTGGCAGCAGGCGCGCGCGATCGCCGCGCTCGACCTGTCGCCCGATCAGGTCGATGGCCGCATCATGCAGTGGGCGAGCTTTGCGCGTCCGCAAAATGCCTATGATCAGGTTGCGTCGCTGCTCGGCGTCACGCCGATCGCCGACAATGGCCAGCCCGAGCGACTGGCGCTGGCGCATTCGATGACCAGTGCGGTCGCAGCGACGCGGGTCGCCGATCCGGTCGAAACCTATATGCCCGGCCCCGCGCCGGTCGAGGCGGTGGCTGCCGTGGCCGCCACGGCGGTGGACGTGGCCGCGGCCGATGTCGCGCAGGGTCCGTCGATCACCGCACCGAGCGGACAGCAGATCGTCTTTGGCCCGCGGCAGGAGATCGTTCAGGCGATTCCGACCCGCGCTGTGCGTGCTGAGGCTTCGGTCGCCAGCGTCGGCGCGATCAAGCCGGTCCGCATGGATGTGCCCTCGACCCAGCGTTTCGCCAAGGGCAGCTGGTATGTCCAGCTCGGCGCCTTTGACAGTGTCGGCGTTGCGCGCGACGCATGGGGCCGTCTGGTCCGTCGCACGCCGCAGCTCAAGAGCCTGACCCCGGCAAGCGCCAGCGTGTCAACCAAGGCGGGTGCGTTCCAGCGGCTGTCGGTCGGCGGGCTTGCCCGCGCCGATGCCGATGCGCTGTGCCGCGAAGTGCGTGGCGATGGCGGCACGTGTTTCGTGCGTACCGCTGCGGGCGACCGGAAGGCCAGCTGGCTGCGCTGACGCCGCCAATCAGGGACATCGAAAAAGGGCCGGTGCCACATGGTCCCGGCCCTTTTTTCATGTGTTCGCAAGCGATGCATTTCAGCTGCCGCCCTTCGCAATCCAGGCTTGGACGTGCCTCGCGCGGCCTTGAACCGGCATGCCGTCGAACGGGGTGTTGCCGGCCTAGGCGGCCATGCTGTCGGCATCGACCTGCCAGGGGGTGCCATCGGGATCGATCAGGATGAGGTCGGCCTCCATGCCGACCGCGAGCGCCCGGCGTCGAGGCCGAGCAGGCAGGCCGGGGTGGCGGCGAGCAGGTCGAACAGGCGGCCGAGGGTGACATGGCCGTCGCGCACGAGTTCGAGGCCGAGCGCCAGCAGCGTTTCGGCGCCCGCCATACCGGGCAAGGCCTCGGCGAAGGGCAGGCGCTTGTCCTCGGGGCCGCGCGGATCGTGGCCCGAGGCGAGGACGTCGATCGTGCCGTCGGCGATGGCGGCGAGGCACGCCTGACGGTCGTCTTCCGATCGCAGTGGCGGCGACAGGCGCGCGAAGGTGCGGAAATCGCCGATCGCGGTGTCGGACAAGAACAGATGCGCGGGGGTGATGCCGCAGAGGACGGGGAGGCCCTTCGCCTTGGCGGCGCGGATCAGGTCGAGCCCGCGCGCGGTGGTGACCTGGCGGAAATGGACGGGCGCGCCGGTTTCCTCGACGAGCGCGAGGTCGCGCGCGATCGCGATCGCTTCGGCGATGGCTGGGGCCGAGGCGAGGCCGAGGCGGGTCGCCATTTCGCCGTCGGTCGCGACCGCGCCGGCGGTGAGGCCTTCGTCTTCGGCGTGGATGATCGTGACGAGGCCGAGCGAGGCGGCGTAGGCGAGGACGCGGCGCATCACGCCGCTGTCGGCGATGCGCGCGCGGCCGGTGGCGATCGCGCGCGCGCCGGCGCTTTTCATCAGGCCGATTTCGGCGAGTTCGGTGCCTTCGAGCCTGTTGGTCGCGGCGGCGAGCGGGTGGACCCAGAGGTCGGGCTTGCCGCCCTTCGGCGGCGCGCTCGACGAGGCCCGGGCCGTCGAGCGGGCCGACGTCGGGCATCAGCGCGGCGCGCGTGATGCCGCCGAAGTGAAAGGCGGGCTTGTCGGTCGCGAAGACGCCGAGGTCGATGATACCGGGGCCGAGCCACTGGCCCTTGGCATCGACCGTTTCGGTGCCGTCCGGCGTCTCATTCGGGTTGAGGGCGGCGATGCGGCCGTCCGTAACGAGCAGACTGCCGATCTCGCTGCCGAGTAGGCGCGCGTTCGTGATCAGGAGCGGTTTCATGTTCCATCCCGCGACCCCGCGCTGGCGGCGCGTCAATATGTCGAGGCACGCCATGCGCACCGCGACGCCCATTTCGACCTGTTCGGTGATCGTCGAGCGTCCGGGGTGGTCGGCGACGCTGCTGTCGATCTCGACCCCGCGGTTCATCGGACCGGGGTGCATGACGATCGCGTCGGGCTTCGCTTTTTCAAGGCGTTTCGGGGTCAGGCCGTAGAGCGCGTGATATTCGCGCGCGCTGGGCAGGTAGGCGCCGTCCATCCGCTCGTTCTGGAGGCGCAGCATCATCACGACGTCGGCGTCCTTCAGTCCTTCGTCCATGTCGGTGAAGGTGGTGACGTGCATCCGGTCGATTGCGGGCGGGGTGAGCGTCGGCGGGAGCGACAACGCGCACCTCGTTGCCGAGCAGGGTGAGCGCGAGGATGTTCGAGCGCGCGACGCGGCTGTGCAGGACGTCGCCGCAGATCGCCACGCGTGAGCCCGCAACGCGGCCGAGGCGGCGGCGGATGGTGAGCGCGTCGAGCAGCGCCTGCGTCGGATGCTCGTGGCGGCCGTCGCCCGCGTTGAGCACCGGGCAGTCGACCTTGTCGGCGATCAGCTGCACCGCGCCCGAGCTGCCGTGCCGGATCACCATCGCGTCGGCGCGCATCGCGTTCAGCGTCATCGCGGTGTCGATCAGCGTCTCGCCCTTCTTCACGCTCGACTGCGCGGCGTGCATGTTGACGACGTCGGCGCCGAGGCGTTTCCCGGCGATTTCGAACGACAGAAGCGTGCGCGTCGAATTTTCGAAAAAGGCGTTGATGATGGTGAGCCCGGCGAGGCGGTCGTCATGCTTGGCGGCGCCGCTGCGGTTGAGGTCGACCCACTCTTCGGCGGCGTCGAGGACGTAGCTGATCTCCCACGGGGTCAGCTGGGCGATGCCGATCAGGTGGCGATGGCGAAAGGCATCGCCGCCGAACAGTCGCTGGGGATGGATGTCTAAAGGGGTGCGGTTGGCAGACAGCCGGCGATTAGGCTGGAGGAAATGCGCCACGTCAGGGCAACAATGCGCAGTGCGGAGAACGACGGCGCAGCGTAATCATCTGCGTCGCAAAAGGCTGTTTGCGCGTTTTGTGGCGCACGCGGGCGATGATGCCGATGGCGCGGGCTTGCACCAGCCGAGCAGCTTGCTTCGGTTATCCGGAGCGCGCCTGCTTCGGCGCGGCGTTTGTCGACGATCATCAGGCCGAAGGCGACACCGTTTGCCGCGGCGAGCCAATAGACGACATAGCGGATCAACCGCGTGTCATCGCGTCGATCGCGCCTTGCAGGATGTAGCTTGCCGCGAGCGCTGTCGATCCGTTCGGCGCGTTTGGCGCGGCTGACGTCGGCGGCGATCATCGCGCGCTCGACCGCGGCGGTCGACCAGCGCTCGTCCCACAGGAAAATGGGCAGGTCGAGGTCGGCCATGTTGCGGGCGAAGGCGCGGGTGGACTGGGTGCGCGGGCTGTCGCTGCCGTCGAGGTTGAGGGGGAGGCCGATGACCAGCCCCTTGACCTGTTGCTGGGCGATCAGCGTCACCAGATCGGCCTTGTCGGCGGTGAACTTGGTGCGCTTGATCAGATGCGCGGGGCTGGCGAAAGACCAGCCAGCGTCGCACAATGCGGTGCCGATCGTCTTGGTGCCGACATCGAGGCCGAGCAGCCGCCCGCCTTCGGGCAGAGCTTCGCGATAGGTGGCGGCGTCGGTGGTGATCATCCGCGCGTGCCGGCCTTCTGATGGGCGGTCAGCCGCCGCTCGGCATCGGCGCGGACATTCGTCCAGAACAGCGAATAGTCGAAGACGTGGTAGTTGTTGCCCGGCAGGACATATTGCCCGCCGACGCCCTGTGGCATCGTGCCGAGCAGCAGGAAGCCGCGCCCGTCGCAGCGGAGCGTCGTGGCGCTTTTCGCCAGCGTCGCGCTCGAGAAGTCGGACGCGGGGACGAGGTTTCCGATCTCCGTCGCTGTCGCAGCCTCGGGTGCCGGGGTTCCGGTTGCCGGGTTGGTGCAGATCATCGCGGTTCCCTTGCGCGGGGCGCCGGTGAAGCCGTTCGAGGCATCGAAGGTGTCGAGGATCAGCGATGGGTCGGCGGGTTCGGCAAAGCTCTGCCACGACAGGATGCAGCCGCTCTGGTCGGCGGCGGTGCATTCGGCGAGGCCGAGCGCGGGCAGGTCGGCGGTCTTCGACACCGGCCAGCCGACCACGTACGCCGCGACGATCCGCTGCGCGAGCGACTTGCCCGCCACGCGGTCGCGCAGCAGGCGGGTGAGATGCAGCGCGCCCTGGCTGTGCCCGGCAAGGATGATCGGGCGGTCGCCTGCTTCCTTGAGGAACTGGTCGAAGGCAGCGGTCACGTCGCGATAGGCGAGGTCGAGCGCCTGTTGCGCATCCGCCTGGGTCGTCAGGAACGCGCCGAACGTCGCTTGGCGATAGCGTGGTGCCCAGATCGCCCCCGCGCCATTGAATGCGCTCGCCTGGCCGCGCAGGAACAGATTGGCGCGATCATTCGCCTCCTTGTCATCCAGCGGCGCATTCCATTTCGCGCGGTTGAGATAGGAGGTGGGGTGAATGAAGAAGACCGCAGCCTCGGGCTTGTCCGCCGGCTTGATCCCCGCGGGCGTCCACAGCGCGGGATTGCCCGGCTTGTCGGGCCGCGCGAGCCACATATCGGGGCGGGCATAGCTGTCGGTCGGGAGCGCCGTCTGCGATTCGAAGCGCGTGCCGGGGACCATGGCCTGCCGCAGCAGCTCCACCCCCCAAATCCGGTACGCAAAGGTCGCTGCAAGCGCGAGCACGATCAACACCGCCACGATATAGAGGAACTTACGCGCCACTTCGGGCTCTCCATTGTGCAATGCAGCATGAGCCGCTGCCGGGCAATCGCTTTCCGTTGCGCGATGGTTGCGAAGGATGCAAGTTCGCCGAACATGATTGGGGGGCGGGGATGACGGACGCGATCGGGGAACGGGACGAACGCTGGCCGCTGCTGCCGCCGATCCTTGCCGCGCTGGGGCTGGCGGCGGGGCTGATCGCGCACTGGATCATCGGCACGGGGTATCAGGCAGAGGTGAGCGCGCTGCGACTCGCGCTGCTGAGCTTTGTCAGTGTGTCTGCGATCCTGTTCGGGTTCGTCGTGATCCGTACCGACCTGATCCGCTCGGCGGTCTTCGCGGTCGGATGTGGCGCGGTCGCTGCGCTGATCCTCTATTTCAACGGCGCGACATCGGGCTGGAGCGCGACCGAAGGGTGGCGGCTGGTCTGCCTCGCGCTCGCCATCGGCATCGCCGCGCCGCTGTTTCAGGCGGGGCGTGAGGGCGGCTTTCGCCCGCTGTCCTATCCTCTCGCGCACGATCACGCCTGGACCAATGCGGTGCTGTGGTGCCTCAGTTGGGCGTTTGTCGGTGTCGTGCTGCTGCTGTCCGTCCTGCTCGCCGCGTTGTTTGACCTCATCGGGATCGAGCTGCTGAAGGATCTGCTTCAGAAGGAATGGTTCTGGCGACCGCTGGTCGGGCTGGCGTTCGGACTGGGCCTCGCGCTGCTGCGCGAACAGCGGCGGATCGTCGGCTTGCTCCAGAATGTCGCGATGCTGGTGCTGGGCGTGCTCGCGCCGGTGCTCGCGATCGGGCTGGGGCTGTTCCTGCTGGCGCTGCCGTTCACCGGGTTGCAGCCTTTGTGGGAGGCGACGAAGGCGACGACTCCGATCCTGCTCGCGTGCTCGGTGGGCGCGTTGCTGCTGGTCAATGCGGTGATCGGGAATGGTGGCGACGATGCCCCGCGCAACCGGATGTTGCGCTGGGCGGCTCTGGTGCTGGCGGTGGCGATCCTGCCGCTGGTCGGGATCGCGGCCGTCGCGACCGGGCTGCGGATCGGGCAATATGGGTTTACGCCGGAGCGGCTCTGGGGCCTCACCTTCGTCGTGATCGCGAGCGTGGTCGCGGTCGCCTACCTTGTCAGCGTGATCCGCGGACGCGGCGGCTGGGCGGAGCGCGTGCGGCCCGCGAACCTGCATCTGGCGATGATCGTCTGCGGCGTCGCACTGCTGCTGGCGACGCCGCTGGTGAGCTTCAACGCCATCTCGACCCGCGATCAGGTCGCGCGGCTGGAGTCGGGGAAGGTATCGCCGGACAAGTTCGACTGGGCGGCGCTGGCGTTCGATTTTGGGGAGCCGGGGCGGCGGGCGCTGGAGCGGCTCAAGTCCTCCGGCAATGCGGTCATCCGCCGGACGGCGATCGACATCGCGAAGAAGAAGGATCGTTGGGCCATCGAAGGAGGAGAGCCGGACCCTGCGCCAAAGCTGGCGGGGCTGGAGAAGCGACTGCGCATTATTCCGCGCCCCGTTGCGCTGACGCCCGCACTACGGGAGGCGCTTCTCGATTACCAAGCATGTGGACCGTCGCCGGATCAGCCTTGTACGTTACTCTACACCGGCGGAGATCGCGCACTGGTATTCAATGACCATTGCTATCGCGACCTCCCTGATCCCGAAGGTGGAAGCGTGAGTGTTCCCTATGTCGCGGGGCGTTGCACCGATCCGGTCCATCTTGCGCGACGGGGCGAGCGCTGGGAGCTGGTGTCGCCGAACGACGTGCTGGCGCTGACATCGGAACAGCGCAAGGCGATTGAGGATGGGTACCGCGTCGGCACCATCGAGGTCCGTCCCGTCCAGCGCCGCCAGGTCTTCGTCGGCGGCGTGCCGGTTGGCGATCCGTTCGAATAACCCCGCTTGCTGAAACGGGGGCGTCGCTGCTAGGCGCTCCCTCATGTCCGTAGAACCCGCCACCGTAAAGAAGGTCGCGAGCCTTGCGCGTATCGCGATCAGCGATGCCGACGCCGAGCGGCTCGCGCCTGAGCTCAACAACATCCTCGGCTGGATCGAGCAGCTGGGCGAAGTCGATACTTCGTCCGTCGAGCCGATGACCGCCGTGATCCCCAATACGCTGCGCTTGCGCGACGATGTCGTGAACGACGGCGACATGCGCGACGCGGTGCTGGCCAATGCGCCGCTCGCCGAGCATGGCTTTTTCACCGTGCCCAAGGTGATCGAATAATGACCGACGTCACCAACCTCGGCGTCGCCGCGCTGCGCGACGGCATCCGCACCGGCGAATTTTCCGCGACTGAAGTCGCGGACGCGTTCATCGTCAAGGTGAGCGCGGCCAAGCAGCTCAACGCCTTCATCGTCGAAACGCCCGAGCACGCACTCGCCGCCGCGCGTGAGGCCGACGCCGCGCGCGCCGCTGGCGAAACGCTTAAACCCCTGGCCGGCGTGCCGATCGGCATGAAGGACCTGTTCTGCACCAAGGGCGTGCAGACCACCGCCGCCAGCCATATGCTGGAGGGGTTCAAGCCGGTCTATGAATCGACCGTCTCGCAGAAATTATGGGATGCGGGCGCGGGGATGCTGGGCAAGCTGAACCTCGACCAGTTCGCGATGGGATCGTCGAACGAGACGAGCTATTTCGGCAATGTCATTTCGCCGTGGCGGCGCAAGGATGGCGGCAATGCCCCGCTCGCGCCGGGCGGTTCGTCGGGCGGCAGCTCGGCGGCGATCAGCGCGCGGCTCGTGCCGGCGGCGACCGGCACCGATACCGGCGGCTCGATCCGCCAGCCTGCGGCCTTCACCGGCATTTCCGGCATCAAGCCGACCTATGGCCGCTGCTCGCGCTGGGGCGTGGTGGCGTTCGCCTCGTCGCTCGATCAGGCGGGGCCAATGGCGCGCGACGTGCGCGACTGCGCGATCATGCTGGAGGCGATGGCGGGCTTTGACGCGAAGGACGCGACCTCGCTCAAGCTCGACGTGCCGAACTGGGAAGCTGCGCTGAGCGCCGATCTGCGCGGCAAGAAGGTCGGCATTCCCAAGGAATATCGCGTCGATGGTATGCCGAGCGAGATCGAGGCGCTGTGGCAGCAGGGCATCGACTGGCTGAAGGATGCGGGCGCGGAGATCGTCGAGGTTTCGCTGCCGCATACCAAATACGCGCTGCCGGCCTATTACATCATCGCCCCGGCGGAGGCGTCGTCCAACCTCGCGCGCTATGACGGCGTGCGCTACGGCCTGCGCGACCTGCCCGATGGGGCGGGGTTGCAGGACATGTATGCCGCGACCCGCGCTGCTGGCTTTGGGCCGGAGGTGCAGCGCCGCATCCTGATCGGCACCTATGTGCTCTCGGCGGGCTTCTACGATGCCTATTACACCCAGGCGCAGAAGGTTCGCACGCTGATCGCGCGCGATTTCGAGCGGGCGTGGACGCAGTGCGACTTGCTGCTGACCCCGACCGCGCCGTCTGCGGCATTCGCGCTGGGCGAGAAGTCGGCCGATCCGCTGGCGATGTATTTGAACGACGTCTTCACCGTGCCGTCCTCGCTGGCGGGTATTCCGGCGATGTCGGTGCCGGGCGGGCTGGACAAGGACGGGCTGCCGCTCGGCCTGCAGATCATCGGCAAGCCGCTGGACGAGCAGGGCGTGCTGAATGCGAGCCTCGCGATCGAACAGCGGGCGGGGTTCACGGCGCGGCCGGAGCAGTGGTGGTGACATGGGCGACGCAATCGCTCACGCATTGGGGACACTGTTTCATGTGCTTGTCGATGCGTTCTCGATGAAGAGAAATAAAGCGAAGCGGTCCGGTTCAGGACCGAACGGAACAGAAAAAAATGACTGAAGCAGCATACCGCATCAAAGGCGAAACCGGTGAGTGGGAGGTCGTGATCGGCCTGGAGGTCCACGCGCAGGTCACGTCCAACGCCAAGCTGTTCTCCGGCGCCGCGACCGCGTTCGGGGCGGAGCCGAATACGCAGGTCAGCCTTGTCGACGCGGCGATGCCGGGCATGCTGCCAGTGCCGAATATGGAGTGCATTCGTCAGGCGGTGCGCACCGGCATGGCGATCGACGCGCAGATCAACAAATGGTCGCGCTTCGACCGCAAGAATTATTTCTACGCCGATCTGCCGCAGGGCTATCAGATCAGCCAGCTCTACCACCCGATCGTGGGCGAGGGCGAGGTCGAGATCGATATCGACGGCGAGACCAAGACGATCGGCGTCGAGCGCATCCATGTCGAGCAGGATGCCGGCAAGCTGATGCACGACCAGCATCCGACGATGTCCTATGTCGACCTCAACCGCAGCGGTGTCGCGCTGATGGAAATCGTGTCGAAGCCCGATATGCGCTCGCCCGCCGAGGCCGGGGCGTATCTCGCCAAGCTGCGCTCGATCCTGCGCTATGTCGGGTCGTGCGACGGCAATATGGAAGAAGGCTCGATGCGCGCCGACGTCAACGTGTCGGTGCGCAAGCCCGGCGCCGAGTTCGGCACGCGGACGGAGACGAAGAACGTCAACTCGGTCCGCTTCGTCATGCAGACGGTGGAGATCGAGGCGAAGCGCCAGATCGAGGTGCTGGAGAGCGGCGGCACGATCGTGCAGGAAACGCGCCTGTTCGACCCCGATCGCGGCGAGACGCGATCGATGCGGTCGAAGGAAGACGCGCATGATTATCGCTACTTCCCCGATCCCGATCTGCTCCCGCTGGAGCTGGACGATGCGTTTTTGGACGCATGCCGCGCGTCGCTGCCCGAACTGCCCGATGCCAAGCGTGCGCGCTACGTCGCGGCGGGCGTGACGCCCTATAATGCAGGCGTGCTGACCGCCGAGGTCGAAACCGCGCGTTACTTCGACGCGCTGCTCGACGCGGGTGCAAAGGGCGCGGCGGCGTCGAACTGGGTGGCGTCGGAGCTGTTCGGTGCGCTCAACAAGCTCGGCAAGAGCATCGAGGAGTCGCCGGTCAGCGCCGCGCAGGCGGCGGAGCTGCTCGGCCTCGTCGCTGACGGCACCATCTCGGGCAGCCTCGCCAAGCAGGTGTTCGAGATCATGCTCGAAACCGGCGACAGCGCGGGCAAGATCGTCGAGGAGCGCGGGCTCAAGCAGACCAGCGACACCGGCGCGATCGAGGCGGTGATCGCCGAGGTGCTGGCGAAGAACCCCGGCCAGCTGGAACAGTATCGCGGCGGCAAGGAAGCCCTGTTCGGCTTCTTCGTCGGCCAGACGATGAAGGCGATGGGCGGCAAGGCCAATCCGGGCGTGGTCAACGACCTGCTGAAGAAGGCGCTCGCGGGCTGATCCTTCGCATTGCGCGCAGCCGGTGCGCGCGATATCCATCCCGCAGGGGGAGGGGCGAATGGATCTCAGGATTGCATGCGCGGCGCTGACGCTGGTTGCGATGGTGCCCTCGGCAGGCGCGCAAACGGCAGCGGGTCCGCCCGATCCCGCGACCGTGACCATCCCGGATCTGTCGGGTGGTCGCGATCCGGCGGTCGTGTCCAACGGATGGAAGTATTTCTACTTCTGGCGCGCCGACACCAGCTATGCCGAGGCCTATGCCGACATCGCCGATTGCTATCGGTACATGCCCGCGCCCAATGCCACGGCATCGGTCCCACGCTTCGTGCCATGGGAAGAGGCGGCCAGCGTCGCGACGGTCCAGCCTTCGGTCATTCAACCCTATGGCATTGTTGGTGCGGTAATCGGTGAGATCATCGCCGGGCCGCTGGTGCGCCGCGCGCATCAGTCCCGGCTTCGCCGCTGCATGGAGCCGCGCGGATACCAGCGCTACCCGCTGCAGGAGCGCCGCTGGGAGGTGCTGACCGACAATTTCTCGCCAGCGTCGATCGCGATGCAGGCAAAGGCGGCATCGGGACCGACGCCCGATGGCGAACCGCTGCCGGAGGATCGCTGATGTTGTCCGCCCTGATTGCATTGTTGTCCGCCTCTGCCCCGGCCCCAGCGCAGATGCCTGCGGCTCCGTCGCCGATGCTGATCGAGATCAGTGAGGGGCAGCCGGTGACGATCCGGCAGGATCGCGCGTACCTGCTGTTCCGAATTCACCGGCCCAAGGGCGTCCCGTCCTTCGAGCCGATCTTCCTGCGCAAACCGACTTCGACAGAGCTTGACGATTATCGCGCGGCAAAGGCGAAGGCGTTCGAGGAGGCGCGGCCGAAGCTGATCGAAGAGCGCGAAAAGACGCTGCGCCGCCGCGCGGAACAGGAGAGCCAGGGCCGCAAGCCGAGCGGTCCGGTGCCACCGGAGCCGACACTCGACACCTTCCCCTATTTCTACCCCGCGGTCGCCAATCTAGCGGGAATTCGCCACAATTTCCCGCTGGCCAAGGGTGCTCCCGACAACCTCTATCTGATCGAGGCCGTGCCGGGCGACTATGTGCTGTACGGCACGTCGTGGGGAACGGGGCCACAGGGTCTGGCAGTGTGCTGGTGTCTCGGTACCGTCGGGTTCAAGGCAAAGGCCGGGGTGGTCAGCGACCTTGGAACGATGTTCTTCGATACCGCCAAATTCCGTTCGAAAGTCCCCGAACTGAAGGACGAAACCGGCTTTGGACCGAGCAGCGATACGCCTTGGTTCCTGATCGGCGGCACGGTGCGCCCGGACCGCCGCGAGGGCGCGCTGCCGGCGGCATTGGCGGCAATTCCCGTGTCGTCCGCAGACTATGTCGCGGTTGGCAGCTTCGTTGATCTGAACAATGGCGGGATCAATCGGCTTGGCCCGGTACCCGGCGTGCTGGAGTATGTCAGGGGCAGGCCGATTGACGTCAAAACCGGGGTGGCGGCGACAGGCGGCGCGGTAGGCCGTTGATCGGGTCGCAAGCCGGTCGCTCTCACTTAATACGCCTCAGCATTGCTTCAGGCATGAACGCAGCGATGGTTACGCCCAGCCGCTCAAACCCAAACAATTGGCCGCGCTCGATCCCACCAACGGCTATATTCTGGTTCGCGTCGGCCCCGGATCGGCGAAGGAAACGCCGATCGGTGTGGCGTTGGCGCGGCTAGATTGGGCCGAGCAGGAGCCGATCGTCGGGAATGGCCTGAGCAAGAAGGAGTTCAACGTCGCGAGTGTGGCGGGGGGCAACTTCATTTCGTCCGATGGCAAGATGCCGGTCAATCCGGGGCGCTGGATCTTCACGAGTGTTGGAATGACGACCTTCTCGATGGGCACCTATGGGTTCGATGTGCGCGCGGGTGAGATCGTGAATGCGGGCACCGTGTTGGTCGGCCACGAAGACGGCAAGTCGGCAGTTCCGGAGATTGCCGCTACCAAGCTGTCGCAGGATCTGGTCGAATTCGGCACGCTCACCAACATCGTGACGACCGACACCTACCTCATCCGGCCCGCAAGCGCGACGGAAACGCTCCCGGCGAGCGTCAAGCTGATCGTCCGCGACGCGAGTATCATTCCGATATTCGTTTCAACAACGTCTACGGATTGATGGTCAATCGCGCCATCGGCCTGCCACCCATGCAGCACAATGCGCCGAGGCCGAGCTCGGCGCCATCCGCAGGGCCAACGGCTACGCCGTGACCCTGCGGATCATCTGACGTCACGCCACCGGCTGGACCGGTGTCGATAGCGGTTCGCCTTCCGGATGGGGGGCGGGGATATCGATATCGGGTGCCGGGGGCGTGACTTCGGGGCCTGCCGGCTCTGGCTGGCCGGGTTGCGGCATCGGCGGCGCTTCGGGCGAGGGGATGGACGGCTGTGCGGGGATCGGCGGTTCGACGGGCATCGGAAGTTCTCCTTTGCCTGTTGAACGTTCAGCCGAACGCTTTGGTTCAGCCGATCGACTTGATCGCCCCGCGTGCTCGCACGCTGGAACCCTCTAGCGCTGGGGCGGGCCTGAAGTCGCCAACCGTTTCAAAGAACGTGAACGCACTCGGCTAATTCACGGCTTTGCCTAAGGGAGCCAGTGGACGAACTGGTAATCCAGCTTGGCGGCCGAATCGTCGTCGATGCGGACAAGGCCCGTGTTGAGCCAGGCCTGAGGGAACGTGTTCGCGACCGTCGGATAGCTTGGCGTGAACGGTATCGCGCTGGCATACGCGCCGACATACGGCATCATCCGGGTGACCTCGGTGACTTGCGGCGTCCAGTCCTTCGGCGCCAGGAATACGGTCGTCCCGCGCTTCTCGCTGTAGGGAGAGGCGCCGAAGGTCGAGATGTTCCATAACATGCTGTTGTAGCTGTCATAATCGGCCATGTGGCGATCGCCGCCGCCCGTGCCCTGCTGCTGCCAACCTTCGAGCTGGAGGAAGGGGCTATACTGGCCCCCGTTCACCGCCCGGCCGGCAGGATCGGTCACGCTCGCCCCGGTCATCAGGGCGTTGATAAGGCCCGCATCCGTCTGATCGCCGTTCGGGGTCACCTTGACGGTGGACGGCATCCATTCGCCATCGATATCCAGGAAGTACCAGCCGGACGTGTTCATGATGCCGCTCGAGATATAATGCGAGTTACCAAGATCGTTGCCGCGAACGAACGACGCGTCGGCGAAACTGGCGTAGAAATCGGCGGCCGATGAATAGCTCTTGCCGATCGGTTCGAGATCGGACTTCGCGCAGATCGAAACGAAATGGGCGCCCGAGGCGAGCATGGTCAGAAACCGCTCGACAGTAGTTTCGATCCAGTCGCCATTCGAAGTGTGGAAGTCGATCGCGTTATAGCCCTTGAGGTTGAACACCGCAGGCGGGCCTGCATCATGGACCGTCAGCCGCGGGATCCACAATTGCGGCGGGCCATTTGCAGTGAGGAAGCCTTTGAGCCAGTCGATGAGCGCCGCATCCGGCGCCGGGCAGCTTTCCGCTTTCCGGTCGATCCAGTATTTCTTCCACATCGCGACTATCACCGGGATCTGGCCGCCGGTGAAATCGGCGTAGAATATGGGCGGCGGAGAATCGGCATCCCATTGGTTGGTGATCGTTGTGGTGGCGGTCGTCACCGCAGCGGTGATCGCATCGGTGGACCGGATCTGTGGATCGAACATCGCATTGGTGAAATCCGCAAAGACATGCGGCACGGATGCGGCGAGGGTCATCGGATCGCTCGACAGCGACATCACCTGAACCGTTGAATCGGCAGATTGGAGGATTCCGGGATAGAAAGTGAACGTGCCGGCGATGCTATGGTCGGTTTGCTTGACGCTCTGCGGGCCGACGCCAAAGCCGCTGCAGGGGCTTATCGTCAGGCCGGTCTTGTCACTGTCCGACGACGCGCAATACGCGACGACAAGGCAGGGGGTGGCACTCTTGTCGTCGGTGTGGAAGGTGACCGTGCCCTTGCACGCCGCGCTGGTGCTGGACGCGGATAGCGTGATCGTCTTTCCATCTTTTACCGATGATGCAGACGGTTCGCATGCCAGCCTGTCGCCGCTGTTGGTGTCTTGACTCCAGGCCAGCGTGATTCCGGTCTGATTCTCGAAGGTGAGTTGCACGCTCCGTGTCGCGTTGGACATCATCCGCCTCCCTGCGCTGTAGTTCCCGAACGATTTCGTTGCCGAAACCATCGAGCCGCACAGGCGAGAGATCAAATTCGCATTTCGACGGCTCCCATACGTCGGAAACATGCCAAAACGGTTCGATCCGTGAGGCGCCGGGTTATTCTCCGTTCAGCTTTTGCGTTTGATGCATCTGCCTGAGCGCGCTTAGCGAAAACCGGTCGACCCGATCGCTCAGCGCGCGCCGCAGGGTTTCGGTTACCGCCGCGTCATCGTCATTGCCACGCAGAGGTGCGCGCGCAGCCGGGTCGTCGGCTAGTTCGCGCACCAGCAGATCGAGTGCCCGCGCCACCGTGAGCGGCCAGATGAAGATGCCGATGTGCAGGGATCGGTCCGCTACGGTCTCGCACCGGTGCCGGTAGCCGGCCGGGAGAAACAGGAAATCACCGGCGTTCAGCGTCAGGTCCATCAGGATCGGCGCCGCCGTGCGTGGCGTCTTCAGCGGATTGAGGTACGGGATCGGATCCGGCGCAGGGTCGTGCTCAATCAACCAGCGCTTGCTGCCTTCGACCTGAAGGATCAGCAGATCCTCGCCATCATGGTGCGAGGGCAGCGCGCCGCCGCTTCCCGTGGTTGCGATCATGCCGGCGGTGACCCGCTCGCCCAGCTGTTCGGCGAGCGCCGCGCACAGCGGCCCAAGCGCTGCATGGTGTGGCTGGATCGCCTCGACGATGACGCTGCCACCGGACCGCATCACCGCTTCCAGTGCTTCGACGCGCAGGCGATTCCCGTCGCGGTAGAACGCGCCGGGCAGGATTTTGGAGCGCTGGGACAGCCGCAGCTTGCGGGCCGGAACCTCGCCGCTCCGCAACGCGTCCATCAGGCCATCCCAGTTCGCAAGCCCGGCATAGCGATCGGGGGCATGGCCAACGACGTGACATGGCTTGCGCTGTTGCAGCAGGGTCCGGAGCGCTGCCAGCGACAACGGCGCGATGATCTCCGCAAACGCTGCGGGCCACTCACCCTGCGCGTTCATCCAGCAACGCCGGGCCGCGGGGTTCCGACCGGATGGGTTTCCTGCAGCCAGTTGAGGAACGCCGTGAACACCTGAGAGAATTTCCGGTCGCGCCGGTGGATCAGGTTGATGTTCCATTCGGTCGGCGGGTCGAGCTCGACGGCCTTCACCTCACCATCGGCGGCCGATGCGATGATCTCGTCATCGGCGAAACCGATCGCACCGCAGCGCCGCGCCATTTCGACGACGGTCCGCTGGGTCGACATTTCGTGCATGACCGAGGGGCGAACGCCGAAATCATTCATCATCGTATCGACCGCGAGCCGGATATTGTGCGGCTGGACCATCAGCACAAAGGCTTCATCATGAAGCTCGCGAAAGTGCAGGCGGTCACGGTTGGCGAAGCGATGGTCGTTCGGCACCGCGAGCTTCATGCGCCGCTGCCCGATGACCCGGACTTCGAGATCGAACCCCTGCGGGGGGGAGCCGATGATCGCGCCCATATCGACTTCGCCGGTCAGAATGTCGTTGATGACCAACTCCGGGCGTGCCGCCTTGATGTTGATGCCGACGCGCGGATGGGCGCGGGCAAAATCGCCCAGCAAATCACACAGCACGCCTTCTGCTACCACCGGAACCGCGACGGTGCGCAGCGTCCCCGGTAGCCCTTGCCGCAACTGCCCGATCGCGTGTTGAATCATGTTCAGCCCGGCGAAGTTGCGCTCCACCGATTCGAGCAGGACACTGCCTGCCTCGGTCAGCGTCATGCCGTAACGACCGCGATCGAACAGCGAAAAGCCGCATTGCTTCTCGAACGCGCTGATCGTGCGGGTGATGCTCGGCTGAGTCGAGTTCAACCGTTCGGCAGCGCGGGTGGCGGAGCCGGTTTCGGCGACAGTGCGGAACACTTCGAGGGTGCGGGCGTCAATCGGATGCATATCAGCCGTGGTATGGGAGCCGCCAAAATCGGCATTTCTGGGAATAATTAACCTGGTTTATGAGCCGGGTCCGAAACGACTGGCTCCCGCGCGGGGATCCAGGTTATGACAAGGTCCTACCCGAAATGCGTCGATTTCGAAATCTGAATTGGCCGCCAACCAGTTAGGTCACGAGGGGCCCAGGGTCCGGTTAAACTCGGGCACAAAGAACTCTGACGTGGACGAAAGTTTCTCCGTCGAACTTGCAATATCCGAGAAGATCAAATCAGGTGATGTCCAGGGCTTCCGCCCAGACTGCCCATTTTCGACCGCAACGATATCAATTCCATTGTCGAACGCCATAACAATTCTCCGATCGTCAATTTAAGTTCGGCCCGAATATCTCAATTTCGTTATGCCCGGTCAATTAGAAATTGATAGAAATAAACCGCAATATATTGAGAAACGGTGTTTCACTAAGCAATTACTTGGAGAGTTGTGCGTGCCAGAGTCGTTTGGGCCGGGTGGATCGGATGAATAGCTATCGTGTGGCTGGCCTGAATGTGCATAGCGACATCGCGCTACCCAGCTTGGTCGCGACCGAGGCTTCGGGCGTTGCCGAGATCGTCATCCGCGAAAGCGAACTCCCCGAGACACTCGACGGCGCTACGTTCGTCGGCCCGCGCTGGCAGATCGCCGAGGGGCGCTTCCTGATCGACATCGCCGGCATCGTCCGGATGATGATGCTCGACGGGAGCGAACTGCTTTACCATGTCGCCGACGGCGCGGATCGCAAGGAAGCGGCAGTCTTCGTCACCGGGACCGGCATCGGAATCCTTCTCCATCAGCGGCGCACCATCGTGCTGCATGCGAGCGCGGTGCGAGTGGGCGATCATGCCGTATTATTCTGTGGCGCTTCCGGAGCCGGCAAATCGACGATCGCGGCCGCGCTGTGCGAGACCGGGTTCGATCTGGTCTCCGACGATCTTTGCGCGATCGACCTGCGCGATGGCGCGCCGCCGATGGTCCACCCCGATGGCCGTCACCTCAAATTGTGGGAAGAGGCCAGCGAGGGGCTGAGCCTTAGCCATCGCAAGGGCGACGCCGTTCGGGACTCGATCCGCAAATTCTACGTCCAGCCTCGCGCCGCTAGCGGAACCGCGCTGCCGATTGCGGCGATCTACGCGCTGCGCGAAGCGCGGGGGCCATGGACGCCGGGGATCCACCTGCCCAACGTGGTCGATGCGGCACTGATCATCCGTCACAATGCCTATCGCCCGTTGCTTGTCCGGCAGATGGACCAGATGCCGCTCTATTTCGAAGCTGCTGGCCGGCTTACCCGATCGGTCGGCATCTACTCGCTCGCGCGCAAGCTGGATTTCGGGGAACTGCCCGCGCTGCTCGCATCGCTGAAGGCGCATTGGCGGACCTTGGGCGTGACGGCGTGCGCGGCTTGAGGCGGTTCTGGCTGGCCTCCTATCCCAAGTCCGGCAGCACCTGGTTCCGGTTGCTGGTCGCCAATCTGACGCGCACGGAGCCGGCCGACATCAACCGGCTGCCACCGTCGCCCGCAATTGCCAGCCTGCGCGAGACCTTCGACAATCTGACACTGATCCCGTCCGGCCTGTTGACGCACGAGGAATGCGATCTGCTGCGGCCCGAAGCCTATCGGGCGATGGCGCGGATGGCGGCCGCCGGCCTGGACGACGAAGCACATGACGGGTCCGAGGATGCGACCTTCGTCAAGACCCACGATGCCTGGACGCAGACAGCGCAGGGGCAACCGCTGCTGGGGGGGGCGGAGGCCGCGGCTGGCGCGATCCTGATCGTCCGCGACCCGCGCGATATCGTCGCATCGCTCGCCAGCCACAATGGTGCAACGCTTGACGAGACGATCGACTTCATGGGCGACCGGCACGCAGTCTATTGCGGCAGGACCGACCGGCTGAGCCGGCAACTTCGCCAGCGCCTGCTCGACTGGAGCGACTTCAACGCAAGTTGGCTCGACCAGCGCGATGTCCCGGTCCACCTGATCCGCTACGAGGATATGAAGGAAGATGCCGCCGGGGTGCTGGCCAGCGCGCTGGCGTTTGCAGGCGTAATGGTGTCGCCCGAAGCCGCCGAACGCGCTGCGCGCTTCGCGCAATTCGACGGGCTCAAGACGCAGGAACTGGCGTCCGGCTTCGCCGAGGCGCCGCGTCCGGATGCCGAGAGAAACTTCTTCCGCAAAGGCGTCGCGGGCGGTTGGCATGAGGAACTCAGCGCAGCGCAGGCGGCGCGGATCGAAACCCGTCACGCCGCGATGATGGCGCGGCTCCACTATCAAATGGCGGAAGAACGAAGGAGATGTGCATGATCCGGCGGAGCGGCGAATGGCTCACGAATGATCTGGGCGACGCGCTGATGATGATGAACATCGATCGCGGCACCTATATCGGGATGAACGCGGTGGGCGCGCGTATCTGGGAATTGATCGAGACGCCGCGTGACATCGGCGATCTGTGCGACGAGCTGGTCGTGGAGTTCGAGATCGACGCCGCCACCTGCCGCAACGATGTCGAGATCTTCGTCGAAAAGCTGGAGCAACATGGTCTTGCATCCGTGACGCACGGCTGACGGCACATGAGCGCGGTCTTTGGCATCTTGCGCCGCGATGGAGCGATGGCCGCATCGCGCGACGTCGACCGCATGGCGCGCGCCCTCGCACATTTTGCGCGTGACGGCTGCAACACCGTGGTGCTCGGGGAGTTGGGGTTGGGCGTCTGCCGGACGGTGCTGCGCGCGTTCGACCTGCGCGATGTGCAGCCCGTCAGCGATCCCGCAGGGCATGTCACGCTCGCCGCGTCGGTCCGGCTGGACGCGCGCGAACCGCTCGGTGCGGAACTCGGGATCGATGAACGTCAGCTCGCGCAACTGCCGGATAGCGCGCTCCTGCTGCAGGCATATCTGCGATGGGGCGATGGGTTTGCGACCCATCTGCTCGGCGATTTCGTCATTGCGATCTGGGACGAACGCCGCCGCCGCCTGCTGCTGGTGCGGGATCATATGGGCCAGCGTGATCTGTTCTATCATCTCGGCGAGGACATGCTGGCGTTCGCGCCTGACATCGCCGGTCTCTGGGCATTGGCGGAAGTGCCGCGCGCGCTGGATGATGCGATGCTGTGCAGCGCGCTGACGCAGGAGTTTGTCGCGCCGCCCGGTGCGACGCTGTTCAACGGCATCCAGACTCTGGCCGGGGGACACATGCTGATCGCCGAACCGGGACGTCCGCCGGTGATCCGCTGCTATTGGGAGCCGGGTGCCGATCCTGTGCATCTCGACCGCGATGAAGCCTATTATGTCGAAGCCTATGCGCGCGTGCTGGGGGAGGCGGTTGCCGACCGGCTGACCGGGCTATCCCACGCGCCGGGAATGCTGCTGAGCGGCGGCTACGACAGTAGCGCCATCGCCGGACTCGCGCGCGCGCCGCTGGCCCGTTCCGGCCAGCAGATGACTGCCGCCGCATCGGTGATGCCGCCCGACTATTCGGGGACGATCCGCCACGCGGGTCCGTGGGTCGATCTGTGCGAACGGGACATGCCGTGGATATCGGTGCGGCGCGTAACGCGGGAAGGGCTCGATCCGCTCGAAGCAATGACGACCCGGCTGGCGGAGCGCCACCCGTTGCCCTCACCCTATGGAGCCGTGAACGATGCCCTGTACGGCGAGTTGGCCGCGGCGGGCGTGCGGCTGGCGATGGACGGACATGGCGGCGACTATACGCTCAATCCGTTGGGGAGCGCCGCGCTGGCCCGGTGGCTGGCGACCGGCAGGCTTCCCCGCTTCTGGCGCGAACTGCGCGCACACCGGCGATTGACGGGACAATCGATCGCCTCGGCGTTGCGGCGTGAAGTGGTTCCGCGGCTGCTGCCCAAATGGATCCGGCGCTGGCGCAGGCGGCGAAGCGCAGGACCGGGCCTCGCCGTGCAGCCGGCTTTTGTGGCAACCTTCGCAACGCCATCGCGGCGCGCGCTGCCCGACCTGACCGATATGCACGGTCCGATGCTGGCGACGCTGAATCGCGTACGAAGCGGGAGCGGCAGCGCCGTCGCCTATGCACGGCACGGCCTGATCCTCACCCGGCCGTTCCACGACAAGCGCGTGGTCGAGCTGGCATTGGCGATCCCGCAGGACCTGTACGTGAAGGAGGGGCGCAACCGCTACCTCGCCTGTCAGGCGTTGCGGCACATCTATCCGCGCGAGTTCCAGCAGCGCGGGCGGCGGCGAGACGACCTGTTCCCCGATTTCCAGGCGGCGATTCATCGCGCCAAGCCGGAGATTCTTGCGGACATCGACCGCATGGAGGCATCCACGTCGCTCACGGCGATGATCGATTTTCCGCGACTTCGGGCGCTGCTCCACGCGCGCGGCGCCGACGATCATAATTCAGGTTGGGAGGCGGAGACGCATGCGGCAATGAACGCCTATTCGATCGCGCGCTATGTCGAATGGTTCCGCCGCGACAATCGCTGATCGATGCGGGTCACACCCTATTCCGGTGCGCCCCCCACTGCCTGATACAGGCCAACCAACGTTGTCAGTTCATCCGCCCGGGTCTGAACGAGCGACAGCTCAACCCCTAGCAGCGCGCGTTGTGCATCGATCTGCTCGATATAGGGGGTGTAGCCGGCGCGGTAGCGGTTCTGCGCGTGGCGCAGCGCGTCTGCGACCGCAACGCGCTGCGCCTCAAGTGCGGCTTCCTGTTGCTTTAAGTGGGCCAGCACCACCATACGATCCTCGACCTCGCGAAAGGCATTGAGCACGACCGAGCGATAGTTCCACGCGGCCTGATCGCGCTGTGCGGTCGCACCGTCGAGCTGCGCCTGCAGCCTCCCGCCCTGGAAGATCGGTGCGAGGACACTACCCCCGAGCGACCAGACGCCGATCGGATTGGCGAGCAGGTCGGATAGCGCCACCCCGGCGCTCGCCCCCAGATTGATCGACGGCATGAAGTCGGCCCGTGCCACGCGCATGCGCGCGTCAGCCGCTGCGATTGTATATTCCGCCGCAGCGATATCCGGGCGACGCCGCAGCAGCTGCGACGGTAAGGTCGCTGGCGGTGCGGGTTGGCGCAGCGACGCCAGCGATCCGCCGCGCATGATCGTTCCCGGCAAGGCGCCGGTCAGCACGGACAGCGCATTTTCTTGGCGCGCGATCTGTGCCTTCAGCTGCGGGAGCAACTGCACGGTCGCCTGATACTCCGCCTCCGCCTGACGTAACTCAAGCTGCGAGGTATATCCGACCTCCGCCCGATCGCGCGCAAATTTGAGGGCGCGCGCCCGCGCCTCGCGCGTCGCCTCAAGCACCTCGAGCCGTTTGTCGAGCGCGAGCAGGGTGATGTAGCCTGTCGCAGTCGCGGCGGTCACCGACAGCCTGGCCGCCTCCGCGCTTGCCGCACTCGCCGCTGCGCCGGCCTTTGCGGCGTCGACCCGCGCCGCGTTCTTGCCGAACAGATCAAGCTCGTACGAAGCGCGAAAGGTCGGCTGCGCCACAATCGACTCCTGCGCCCGCCCGAATGGCGAAACCTCGCGCCGCACCCCGCCGTCCAGGCCCGCACCCACCGAGGGCAGCAGATACCCACGCGATCCGAGCTCGGTCGCGCGCGCCTCATCGACACGTGCGGCGGCGATCTGGACATCCGCATTGTTCAGCCGTGCTTGCTCGACCAGCCGGGTGAGCTGCGGATCACCGAACCCGTTCCACCAATCCGCCTCGACGGGTCCCGTCACGCCAAGCGTGGTGCGCCACTCGGTCGGGGGAGCGACGGCGCTGCCCGGCGGCACCTGCTGCAAGGCCGGCGCACAGGCGGACAGGGCGAGGACGGACAATGCCGCCAATGTCATGGACTTGCGCATGATCCTCATCCCTTCGTGTGAACCGTGGCGACGACGGACATGCCCGGGCCGAGCCGACGCGCCGCGTCCTGGCCCTTGTCGAGGATGATGCGCACCGCGATCCGCTGGGGCACCTTCACGAAATTCCCCGCGCCGGTGTCGGGCTTGACCAGACTGAACTCGCTGCTGGCGGCAGGCGCGATGCTCTGAACGCGCCCGGTCAGGCGGACCCCGCCCAACGCATCGATCTCAAGCGTGGCGCGCTGGCCGACCGCCATTTTCGCGGTCTGCGTCTCCTTGAAATTGGCGACCACCCACAGATCATCCGGCACGATGTACATCAGCTGGCTTCCGGGCGTGACGAGCTGGCCGACGCGCGCGGTGACTTCGCTCAGCCGACCCGAGCGCGCGGCCCGGATTTCGGTGCGCGACAGTTCGAAATCGGCCAGCCCCTTGGTCGCCTGGGCTCCGGCGACCTGTGCTTCGAGCGCGCCGCGCCCCACCGTGACCGATCGCACATTCTGCGCCGCGATCGCGCGCTGCGCCTGCGCCTGCCGCACGCCCGCCTGTGCCTGTTGCAGCGCTGCCCGCGCCTGATCGCGTTCGCGCAGCGAGACCGATCCTTCGTCGACCAGCTCGGCGATCCGGTTCATGTCCGCCTGCGCCTTCTGCAGTCCGGCCCGCGCCGCCGCGACCGAAGCATCCTGAAGCTCGAGTTGCGCCTGTGCCGAGCGCAGGCTCTGGGCGCTGTTGGCGAGCGTCGCGCGCTGGGCGGCGGTGTTGGCAGCGCCCTGTTGCACCTTTTCTTGAAACGGCTTGTCGTCGATCCGCGCGAGCAGATCGCCCTTCTCCACGCGTTGGAAATCGACCACCGGGACGTCGACCAGATAGCCGCCGACCTGCGGGCTGACGATGGTCGTGCGGCCACGGACATAGGCATTGTTCGTCGTCTGGTTCGCGCCATCGAACGGCGGCAACCCCCAGGCAAACAATGCAACAAGCGCCCCGATCACGATCGCGACCACCGCAATTGCGATGTTGCGACGCGACCGCGCGGGTGCCCAGCCGGTTTGCTGTTCGACTGCAGGCGCTTCGTCGTCGAGGACCGCTGCTTCGGGTCCGGTTTCTGGTGGTTTCGTCATTGCGGGGTCCCTGTGCGCATGGCCTCCATGAAGGCCAGTTCCTTGGCGAGCGGATTGCGCCCGCGGATCTTGTTGATGAGCCACGGCACCAGCAGCGCGACGAAGGTCAGCGCAGACAGCGTGCCGATCACGAAAAACACGTCGTTGAACGCGAGCACCGCGGCTTCGCGGCCGACCTCAGCCGAAATGCTCGACGCGGCCGCCTGCTGGCGCAATGCGGGATCGAGCTGAACCGGTGCGATCCGCTCCGCGGCGTTGCTCAGCGCCTGCGCCAAGGGTGCATTGCCCAGCGTCAGCGTGTTCCCGGCATCGATCAGATGGGTCTTGAGCCGGACCGTATGATAGGCGGACAGCAGCGAAATGCCGGCAAGGCCGCCCAGCGACTGCGACAGCGAAAAGATCGCAATGAAGCTCACCACATAATTCTGTCCTGCGGCCAGCGCACGCAGCATCCCTTCCATCAGCAACGGGCCCATCGCGAACACCGCGGCAAATGCGATCACGGCCTGGGTCAGGTACAGGTCCTGCGGCCGGCTCATCACGCCCGTGCGGGTATCGGCAAAGGCCGCAATGCAGATCAGCAGCACCGCCACCAGCACCGGGCGGGTCAGATCGCGGGGATCGAGCCGCGCCACCGACACCATCATGCCCCCGAAGGTCGCACCGGTCAGCACCCAGAAATAACCGACCAACTGGTCATTGCCGAAACCCAGCGCGGCGAACATGCCGCTGGCGCCAAAGCCCTGCTCCGCCACGAGAATGCGCACGGTCGCGCCAATCAGTGCCAGCCCAAGGATTGCTCGGCTCGACAACCAGCTCAGGTCCAGCATCGGGCTTTTGCGATTGGCTTCGATCAACAGACAGCCGCCGATGCCAAGGATCGACAGCGCGAGCGCATAGCCAAGCCACGGCGTGTCCCACCACTCGATGCGCCCCTGGATCAGAAAGGCGCACAGCGCCGTGACGCCGGTCACGAACAAGGCGATGCTGGGGATGTCGAGCGGTTCGAACGTCTTCTTGCGGATACCCGGCGGCAGCCGCAGCAACGTGACCAGCCCCAGACCCAGTAGCGACAGCGCAAACTGGAACTGGAACACCCGGCTCATATCGCCATCGACCAGCAAAGCGGGGGAGAGCGCGCGGGTCAGTGGGAACGCGACCTGGGTCAGCCCCAGCGAAATGACCAGCCCTCCGACGCGCACCGCCGCGGGCAGCCCCTGCATCAGATAATAGATCGCCAGCGCCGACAGGCCGCTCGCGGTAATCCCGGCAACCGCGCGCGCGGCAAGCTCGGGATAATAGCCGGGCTGGATCATCTGCACGAAATTGGCCGCAACCAGGCCGACCATCGCCCAGCGCACGAACATCTGGATGCCGAATTCCTGCCGGACGCGGAACAGCATCATGCTCATGGTCGCATAGGTCGAGTAGAAGGCGACCGTCAGCCAGCCCGCTTCGACCGGGGTCAGCGCCAGTTGCGCCTGCAGCGCGCCGGCATTGGCCAGCAGAAACCCGTTCTGCGCCCCGCCGAGCAGCCCCATGAAAATCCCGATGCCAAGATAGGCAATGCGCCGTCGGCGCGGATGATCCGGGTTGGCCGGCGACCCCGGCAGGATCGGCATTTCGTGCGGCTTGAACCGGTAACCGGCCGCATCATCGATCAGGACGGGGCGCTCACTCACAACGCAACGCCCCGTCGACCAAGGTCGCCTCCAGCGCCGCCGCGAACGCCGCATCGTCGGCGATGCCGTCGACCAGCTGCACCAGCCGGTCGCGTCGTGCCACCGTGCTCGCTGCGGCGTAGATGAAATTGGCCACGCGGAATTGCAGATGGCTCGTCCCGGCGGGGGAGCAGTCGGCTGCCGCTGCGCGCGCGAGATCGTAGAAATGGGAGTGCAGCGGCAATGACAGTTCATTCAACAGCCATTGCGAACGCTCGCTGTCGATCGTGACGTCGCGCAGCAGCAGGCGCGGTACTTCGGGACGCTCGAGCAAATAGGCGAGGAAGGCGCGCATCGCGTCACGCAACCGCTGGGTCGGGGAGCCCTGCGCTTCAATCGCACCAAGCGCCGACTGCAGATGCTCCGCCGCCTGCGTCACGACCGCCTTCCACAGCCCTTCCTTGCCGCCGAAGCGATAGGCGACCAGCGCCACATCGACCCGCGCATCGCCAGCGATTTCGCGCAACGTCGTCGCATCATAACCCTGCGCCGCAAAGCGCAGCAGCGCCGAACGCGCGATCAGCGCGCTGGTATCGGTGTCGGTTTCCTTCGGCCGCCCGCGGCCACGTCGCTCGCTCATCCGCTGCTCCTTGTGCGAACCAGATCGGCTCCCGACCGCTATAATTCAATAGCCGTTGAATAAATTCAAACGTGCGTTTGATATCGGTGGACGGCGCGACGCTGCCTGGCCTCGGTGCCACGCAGCCACGTCCTCAACTCATCGAAAACGTTCCGGACGCGAAACTCATCTCGCGCTGACCGGTTCCCGCGCTCTAGGCGCCAGCATGATAGCGCGCAGCCCAACACGAAAAGGACGAACCGCGCGAACACCCCGTGACCCGGACGCGCTTGGCGACACCGGGTCGGGTGTCGCGTGAGATCAAATTTTCTCAAAAAAAGCGCAGCGATCACGATGTCGCGCTGACAAGCACCGGTCAGCGTCGCGATCGGCTTGGCAACCTTGTTCTGGCTCAAGCCCTGTCCTCGGCGTTGAGCGAAGGCATTGGCGGCGTTCTTAGAGGCAAGCGGTTGTGGCGATGACCGGCAATCCGGTTACGACGATGCTGACGAAGCCGACGAGTGTCGAACACAGGGTGAGGCGGCGTTCCAATCCTTCACGGCTGCGACGTGCCCAGAAAATCATCGCAGCTGCGGTTGCGATCAGCAGGACCCACGCGCTGATCATGCTCCATCCAAAGACCGTTCCACCGAGGAGCGGGAGGCGATTCCATCCTTGCGCACAGCCGATGCCGTGAAGGCCGTAGAGCAATGAGAATCCAAGCGCCCACAGCCATAGACCGGCGCTGGCGCGCAGCAGGAGCCTCATGCCAAAAGTCCCGGCACGAACAGGCACAGCAGCACCAGGATCGTCGCGGCCGCCGAATAGTCGGCGAACAAGCGGGCGATCACCAGCTCTTGAGCGCGTGCGATCGAGACGAATCCAGCGCCGATCCGCGCCCAGGCGAATGCGGCGCACAGCAGCGAGATGAAGCAATGAATGGCGGCATAGGCGATCAACGCCCAGCTCGCGGCTGCGTAGGCGTGCGTGTCCGGGATCGGCAGCGCGCTTGCACCCGTAGCCACCAGCGCCACGACAGAAACGGCCTGAGCCACAGCGCTGGCCAATTCCATCTGCCCTGCCGTGCGCAAGGATCCTGAGCCCATCGCTCGGCCTGCACCGCGCGCCAGAACCATGGCTGTGATCGACGCGAGGGCCGCGATCAGCGCGGTGATCGTGCCGCCCTCGATCCGTTCGGGCGGAGGCCAGTTGGGCGCGATCACCCATAGGAACGCATAGCCGAACAGCAGCGCGGCAAAGAGGGTTCCGTCGGCGACGAGCAACAGCACTGTGCCCCACCAGCCGGGTGCGCCGGGGGCTTCGCGGTGGATTGGCGCAGTCTGATCCCGTCCGATCGCTACCGGACCGACATCGTTGCGCGCGCCGAGAGCCCACGCCCAGCGCCAGCCGAGAGCTGCCACTCCCGCCAGCGGGATCAATGCCAGCCAGTAATAGCCGAACAGCAATGACAGAAAGAAGCCGCCCGTGACCACCGCCGTCACGACGGGCAGGCGGGTATTGCCGGGCAGGATCACGACATAGTCGACGGCGCCGCTGGCCGAGTTCACCGCCATCGTCTCACGCCAGCCGTGACGGGCCTCGCCCAGATAGCCTTCGCCGCGCGCCAGTTTGACGGCGAGTTCGGGGTCGTCGGCGAGTGGCTCGCGACTTTCGACGTGCGGCTGGCTGGCGATGTTATAGGCTGCCGCCGGGGTCGGCATTGCCCATTCCAGGGTACCGGCGCGCCACGGGTTGCGGCGACTGCGCCCCGAGAAGAAGATCTGCAGCGCCACATCGACCGCGAACAGCGCAAAGCCGAACGCCATGATGAAACTGCCCACCGACGAGAGCAGGTTGAGCCACGTCCAGCCCATCTCTTCCGTGTAGGTATAGATCCGGCGCGGCATGCCGAGCAGGCCGGTGAGGTGCATCAGGAAGAAGGTGAGGTTGAACCCGATCAGGATCAGCCAGAACGCCGCTTCGCCCAGCCGTGGCACGCGCGCCCGACCCGTGACGTGCGGCAGCCAGTAATAGGCACCGGCCAGCATCGGAAAGATGAACCCGCCGACCAGCACATAGTGAAGGTGCGCGACGACGAAATAGCTGTCATGCGCCTGCCAGTCGAACGGCACCATCGCCAGCATCACTCCGGTCAGCCCGCCCAGCACGAACACCACGAAAAAGCCGAGAAGATAGAGCATCGGCAGCTTGAGCTCGGGCCGTCCGGTCCACAGCGTGCCGATCCAGGCGAAGATCTGCACCGCCGTCGGGATCGCCACCAGGGCTGAGGCGGCGGAGAAAAAGCCGAGCGCCATGTGTGGGATGCCGGTTGTGAACATGTGATGGACCCACAGCCCGAAGCTGAGGAATGCCAGCGCCAGCAACGCGGCAACGATCCAGCCATAGCCAAGGATCGCGTTGCGGGCCATCACCGGCAGTACCGTCGAAACCACACCGGCGGCGGGCAGGAAGATGATGTAGACCTCGGGATGGCCGAACAGCCAGAACAGGTGCTGCCACAGCAGCGGACTGCCGCCGCGCGCCGGATCGAAGAACGGCCAGTCGAAGGCGCGCTCCACCTCGAGCAGGATCGAGCCCAGGATCAGCGGCGGGAAGGCCACGATCATCATCAGCGCGGTGATCAGCAGATACCAGGCGAACAGCGGCATCTGGTCGAGCCGCATCCCCGGCGCGCGCAGTTTGAGAATGGAGACGGTGATCTCGATCGCCGCACAGATCGCCGAGATTTCGACAAAGGTGATGCCGAGCAGCCAGACATCGGCGTTGATGCCGGGCGCATAGGGCTTCGAGTTCAGCGGCGTGTACATGAACCAGCCGCCATCGGGCGCCACGCCGAACGCCAGCGCAGCGATCAGGATCATGCCGCCGAACAGGTAGCACCACCAGCCGTAGGCGGAGAGGCGGGGGAAGGCCATGTCGCGGCTGCCCAGCATCTTGGGCAGCATGTAGAGCGCCAGCCCTTCGAACATCGGGATGGCGAACAGGAACATCATGATGCTGCCATGCATCGTGAACAGCTGGTTGTAGATTGCGGGACCTACGAACGCGCTGTCGGGGGTCGCCAGCTGCGCGCGGATCAGCATCGCCAGCACGCCGCCGATCGCAAAAAAGGCGAAGGCGGTGAGGATGAAGCGCCGGCCGATATCGGAATGGTTCACCGAGACGATCGTCCCGCGCCATCCCTTTGGGCTGCCCCAGATGGCAGTCAGCGCACGGTGGCGCTGGAGCGCGTTCATTGCCCGCCTCCGCGCTGAAATGCCGACCAGCTAGCCGCGTCGTGCGCGACGACGCGAAAGCGGTTGCTGGCATGGTTCAGCCCGCAAAATTCGACACACTGGCCCTCATAGATGCCGGGCCGGCCCGCCTCGATCCGCAGCACGTTCACTTGTCCAGGAATGGCGTCCATCTTCCCCCCGAGCCGCGGCACCCAAAAGCTGTGGATCACATCGGCGGACGCGATCCGCACGTCGATCGCCCGGCCGGCGGGGATGTGAAGGATATCGCGGGTCTCGATCACGCCCGCAGCGCCGGGCTGGCGGAAGCTCCAATACCATTGGTGCCCGGTCGCCTCGACCGTCACCACGTCGGGCGCGGGGCGGGCGAGGTGACGCTCACCCAGGATCAAGGCATAGCCTAGCAGCGCCGTCAGGACGACGGCCGGCATGGCGAGGCCGAGCCAGCCGATCCACAACGAAACACCGCGCGCGCCGGTCGCGGTCCGGCGGCGAAAGGCCAGCGCAAGCAAGCTCCAGGTGAACAGCGCCAGCACGGCTGCCCCCGCCGCCATCACCCACCACAGGGTCGCGACATCGCCGGCACCCGGTCCTGCCGTGTCGAGCGTCGACAACGGTCCGGCGCAACCCCCTGCAATCAGGGCTGGTATCGTTGCTGCGCTTCGGTGCAAGACCCGGGGATGGATGACGAACCCAAAGGCACGGGCGCGCTGGTCGATCCGATCTCGGCAGAACCCAATTTTCATCGAACCGAATCGCAGATCGCGATCGCCGGGCATCCGATCCACGCGATGCTGGTCGCGTTTCCGATCGCACTGACGATGTGCACGCTGGGCGCCGATGGGTTTTATTGGTGGACTGGCGATGTCTTCTGGGCGCGCGCGGCGCTGTGGGCCAGCGGCATGGCCTTCCTGTTTGGTCTGCTCGCGGGCCTGTCGGGCACCGTCGAATTGCTGCTCGTTCCGGGCATCCGCGCGCGCGCCGCGAGCTGGACGCATTTCGTGATCGCGGTGATGCTGCTGTCGATCCTCGGCGCGAACTGGGGCTACCGCCTGACGTCCGGCTATGAGCAGGCGGTGTTGCCTTGGGGCATCTTGCTGTCGGCCTTCGCCGCCGGGTTCACTGCGGTGACCGGATGGCATGGCGGCAAGCTGGTGTTCGACTATCACCTCGGCACCTCGTCGACCGGCAAGGGCTGATCCTGCGGGGCCACAAGCCAGGACGGCAGTAATTCACCGTCGAGAACTGGTTTCCCGAGCACCAGCACCAGGATGATGAGCATCGCGGCCAGTGTGGCGGCGAGAAACGGCCAGGCCCGTTGCGGGGCGTAGCCGCCGCGGCTCTCCCCGATATTGACGGTGACATGCCCGATCCAGGCGTGGAGCAGAACCAGTGCACCGACCAGCACCAGCTTGGCAAACATCCATGGCACGAACACGCCGCGCATGAAGATCAGGGCTGTACCGAGCGCGATAGCGACGACGGCGGCGGGCGTGACGACGCGGATATAGGCATGATGGGTGAGCAACCGCAGACGCGCATAGTCTTCCTGCTCGTCGCCCGCCTCGTGCTTGGCGAGCAGCAGCGGCAACCCTACCAGCCCGGCGCACCAGACCGACAAGGCTGCGATGTGCAACAGCTTGACCGCAACGATCATGCTGCGCTCGCCGCCTGCGTCCAGGAGCGCCGCGCGAGCATTGCCGTGAGGATGGCGTAAGGGAGGATCCCCGGGACCCACATGACCAGCCCGGCAAGCTGCTGGTCGGCAAGCGGCCCGATGCCCCAGGCCAATGTTGTGCCGGCGTGAGCCGCGTAAAGCGCGTCGGGGGCAAAGGTCAGCAACGCCCCCAACAGCCCCATTTGCGCCATGGCGAAGATCGCGGCGAGCAGTGCCGGTACCGGCGGCGCCGCAAACACGTTACGCCACATCCAGATCGCGCTCGCCATCAGGCTGAACTGCATCAGCCAGTATAGGGGAGTATTCGCCAGCGCCCGATCGTAGAATGTCGGGACGTGCCACAGCCACAGCGTGATCGTCGCAACCAGCAGCGCCGCCGCCAGCTGCCCGGAGCGGCGGGCGGGGAACGCGAGCGCGATCAGCGGCGCGGCGATGGCGACAAGCGCGATATGATGAACGGCCCGCGCCGAAAACAGGGCAACGCTCAGCGCGCATAGCGGCGACACGAACGCGATCGCGAGCACCCCGACGCCGCCGAGCGCGAGACGTGGGCGTTCCGAGCGCAGCGCGATCGCGGCGCAGATCGCAAGGCCGAGCAGCAGGACCGGATCAAGGTTCCAGCGCAGCAGCCAGTCCTCGGGCAGGGGAGGCTCCCCGCAGTAACTGCTCATTTCGAACCACTTTGCGGGGCCAGCGCGTCGTGGCCATAAGCAATGCCGATCGCGAGCGCAGCCCCGCCGACAATGTTGCCGAGCGTGCTGAACAGCAGATTGAGCGCACCGGAGGCGAGGTCGGGGGCTGTGGCGGACGTAGCAAGCCAGCCGAGCGGCAGGATCGACATGTTCGCGATCGAATGCTCCAGCCCCGCGGCAACGAAGATCGTCACCGGCCCGAACACTGCCAAGATCTTGGCGGGCACGGTGCGCGCGGCCATCGACATCCACACCGCGAGGCAGACCAGCATGTTCGCCAGAATTGCTGAGGAGAACACGGCGCCGGGTGCTTTGGCCAGCTTGCCATCGGCGAGCGCGATTGCGGCCTCGCCAACGCCATCGCCCAATCCGCCACTGGCGGAGAACAGCAATGCGACTGCGACCGCACCGACCAGATTGCCCAGCCATACGATTGTCCAGGCGGACGCCAACCGCCCGCCCGTGAGATGGCCGGTAACGCACGGGAGTAGCATCATGGTGTTGCCGGTGAAGAGTTGCGCGCCGACGATCATCACCATCATCAGCCCGACCGAAAAGGCCGCGCCCGACAGCAGCCGCACTGCGCCGCCGTCGCCCATATTCGCCTGTGCCACCAATGCCGCGACCGACCCGAAGGCGATGAAGGCGCCGGCGAGAATCGCCAGCACGAACATCCGCGCCCAAGGCTGTTGTGCCTTGGCGACCAGCAGTTCAGGGGCCGCGCCTGCGATCGCCTCTCCGCTGGGATCCTCCACTGTCGCGTCCTGCGCCATCAGCCTGCCTCGATGCGGACCGGGACGGCCTTGCTCGCAGGGGTCTTGGAATTGCGATCATGGTGTTGGATCGGGATCAGCGGGTTAAGCTCGGGATAATAGCCGACGATGGTGCCGTCCGGCAGGTCGAAGGGAACGATTTCGAGGCGCTCGATCCGGCGGACATGCCCATCTTCCGCATCGCCGACGAGCGTGATGCGCTGGCCTGCGGACAGCCCTGCGCGCGCCATATCGTTGGGGTTGATCAGCACGACGTCGCGCTTACCCTCAATCCCGCGCAGCCGGTCGCTATAGCCATAGATGGTCGTGTTGAACTGATCGTTCGAGCGGACCGTGACCAGGCGGTAGCGGCCCTGGGCATCGGCGACATCGGTGGCCGACAGCATCTCGGGCGCGGTGAACTCGGCCTTGCCGCTCTCGGTCTTCCAGATCCGTTCGCGCGCGCTGTTGCCGCGATAAAATCCGCCGGGCTCGAACATCCGCGCATTCATGTCGTGAAACTGCGCGTGATAGGTTTCGGCGATGAGATCGCGGACGAGGCCGTAATCCCCGGTCCATTCCTTCCAGCGCACCTTCGGGTTGGCGGGCAGGGTGGCCATTGCGATGCCGGCGACGATGGCGAGTTCCGACTTAAGGTGTTCGCTGGCGGGCTTGCGGTGGCCGAGCGAGCCGTGGATGTGGCTGAAACTGTCTTCGACCGTCACCGTCTGCGGACCGCCGGCCTGCAGATCTTCCTCGCTGCGGCCAAGGCATGGCAGCAGATAGGCGGTCTTGCCGTTGAACAGGTGATTACGGTTGAGCTTGGTGGCGATCTGCACCGTCAGGCGCATGCGCTCCCACGCCGGCTCGACCCGCCCCTGATCGGGGATCGCGCGCAGGAAATTGCCGCCAAGCCCGATGAACGCCTGCACGCTGTTGTCCAGAATGCCTTCGCACACATCGACTGTGGTCATGCCCTGGTCGCGCGGCGGCTCAAAGCCGAACTGCTCGGCGAACTTGTCGAGCGGCACCAGTTCGGGCTTCTCCGACATACCGACGGTACGCTGGCCCTGAACGTTGGAATGGCCGCGTACCGGGCAAATCCCGGCGCCGGGGCGGCCGATATGGCCGCGCATCAGCAGCAGGTTGAGCAGCATCGCGATATTCTCGAAGCCATGGACGTGCTGGGTCAGGCCCATGCCATAGACCCCGATGACGCGCTCGGCCTCGACATAGACCTTAGCCGCGGCTTCGATGTCGGTACGGTTCAGCCCCGATTCCTGCTCGATCCGCTCCCAGCTCGTCGCATCCGCCGTGGCGCGGAATTCATCGAAGCTCGTGCAGTGCTCGGTAATGAAGGTGCGATCGAGCAGCGTGCCGCCGCGCCGTTCGTCCTCGGCGAGCACGAATTTGCACAAGCCCATGATCGCGGCGATGTCACCGCCCGCCCGCACCTGCAGATATTGGCAGCTGATCGGCGTTCCCTTGCGCGTCAGCATCTGGGCCGGGTTCTGCGGGCTGATGAACTCGATCAGACCCTTCTCGCGGATCGGGTTGAAGGTGACGATCTTGCAGCCGCGCTCCACCGCCTTCTGCAGGGGATGCAGGAAGCGCGGGCTGTTGGTGCCGGTATTCTGGCCGAAGAAGAAGATCGCGTCGCATTCTTCGAAATCGTCGAGTGTGCAGGTGCCGACCGGCGAGCCGATCAGCTTGTTCAGCGTGACCGAGGTCGTCTCGTGACACATGTTCGAGCTGTCGGGCAGGTTGTTGTGCCCGTAGAGCCGCGCGAACAGCGCATAGAGATAGGTGGTCTCAAGGCTGGCGCGGCCCGAGGCGTAGAAGATCGCCGACTTCGGATCGATCGCCTTGAGCTCGGCACCGATCGCGGTGAACGCCTCGTCCCAGCTGCACTCGACATAATGATCGCTCGCGGCGTCATAGCGCATCGGAAGCGTTAGCCGGCCCTCATGCTCGAGATCGTGATCGCTCCAGCTCCGCAATTCGGTGACGCTGTGTTTGGCGAAGAAGTCCGGCGTGCAGCGATGCGATGTAAGCTCCCACATCGTCGCCTTGGCGCCGTTTTCGCAGAACTCGAATGCATGCGGATGCTTGGGCTTGCCCCAGGCGCAGCTGGTGCACATGAATCCGCCGGTCTTGTTCTGACTCAGCAAGGTGCCGAGCACCCCCGGCGTCGGCATCTCGCTCAGCGCCGTCTGGCCCATGCCACGCAGCGAGCCCCAGCCACCCGTCGCGCTCTTATACTCGACTGTTTTAGGCTGGTCGGTCATGGCCTGCTCCGCTGTACTGGCTTTAAGGGTAAATAACCCGCTGCGGTTCGGTTCCGCCACGGTGCAAGAATTGACAAGGGAAGACCGGCCGACCCTAGCCAGTTCGGCTGCGTGAACAAACCGGTTGGCGTTCCGTTTGCTACCAACGACACGGTTTGTCTAAAGGGAGGGCCAATGGCCATGCAGTTCATCGATAGCCGCTCGGGGACCCGCGCTGACTGACGCCATGTCCGATAGCGCGCGGTTGCCGTTCGATCGTGTGCGATCGGGTGGCGAGGCGGTGGCGATCGAGCGCGCGATCGCCAGTGAGACGCCGATCGCCATCGAGTTCAATGGCATTGGCTATGCGGTGTTGATGGCGACACCCGCCAATCTGGCCGACCTCGCCTATGGCTTTGCACTGTGCGAGAGGTTGATCGATCGTGCCGCTGACGTGCTGGATGTCGATACGCATCCAGTCGAGAACGGAATCCTGCTTCGCGTGACACTCGCGCAAGCCGTCGCGGATCGCGTCGTTGAGCGGGTTCGGCACCGCATCTCGGAATCGTCATGCGGGCTGTGCGGCATCGAAAATCTTGAACAGGCGTTGCGACCGATCCCGCGCGTGTCGGCGATCTGGCAGGGTGACGACGCCGCAATCTTTCGTGCGTTTGCGGCGCTGGACGAGCACCAGCCGCTCAATCGTGAGACGCGGGCGGTACACGGCGCTGCGGCCTGTTCGGTAAAGGGCGAGCCATTGATGGTGCGCGAGGATGTTGGGCGGCACAATGCCTTCGACAAATTGATCGGCGCGATGCTCCGGGCCGGAAGCGGCTGGGACGGGGGCTTTGCGCTCCTGACCTCGCGTTGCTCCTATGAACTGGTCGAGAAGGCCGTACTTTCGGGCTGTCCGCTGCTAGCCACGATCTCGGCACCGACCACGCTGGCGATGCAGCGTGCCGAGGCTGCCGGCTTGCCGTTGCGCGTACTGGTCCGGAGCGACGCTTTGCTGGCCCCGATTAAATGACTTCCGCCGCCGAACCAGGGCATCCGGCGGTCCCGGAGATGACGTTCGATGCGGCATTGGAGGTGCTGGCATCGCACGCCGTCCCGCTTGGGCAGGAAATGATCGCGTTGGCCAAGGCGGGTCGGCGCATGTTGGCGGCACCGGTGTACGCTGCGATCGATGCCCCACGCGCCGATACTGCGGCGATGGATGGCTTTGCGCTGCGCGCATCCGACATGGAAGCGGGGCGCACCCAATTTCGTATTGTCGGTGCCAGCTTCCCGGCCGCACCGTTCGGGCACAGCATTGCGGCGGGCGAAGCCGTCCGCATCACCACCGGCGCGCCGATGCCGGAGGGCGCGACCTGTGTGGTGATGAGCGAGGATGCGACCGAGGCCCAGGACATTCTGACGCTCGCCGGACCGCTTTCCCCGAACCGCAACGTGCGGCGGCGCGCATCCGATTTCGCCAGCGGCGAACCAATCCTCAGCGCCGGCCGCATCCTCGACCCGCGCGCGCTGCTGGCCGCCGGGGCTGCCGATGCCGGTATGGTCACAGTGTGGCAACGACCGCGCGTGTCGATTCTCGCAACCGGCGACGAGCTTGTCGCACCGGGCACCGCCGCGGATGCCAACTCCCCCTATGCGATCCCCGACAGCCTGTCGGAGGCGGTCCTGCTGCTGTGCCATCAATGGGCCGCCAAGCCGGTCGAGCACAGGCGCGCGCCCGACAATGTCGAAACAATCGCCCGGGAAGCCGCCAGCCTTCTGGCCGATTGCGACGTTCTGGTCCTGGTTGGCGGTGCCTCACGCGGGCGTCGCGATTTTGCCCGGGCAGCGCTCGAGCCGCTGGGCCTCGACATTCAGTTCGCAAAGCTTGCGATCAAGCCGGGAAAGCCGGTCTGGTACGGGCGCGTCGGTGAGCGACACGTCATCGGCTTGCCCGGCAATCCGACCGCAGCGATGACCGTGGCCCGGTTGCTGCTGGTTCCGTTGCTGACCGGGCTTGCCGGACGCGGAACGGATGCCGGGCTCGCGTGGACCGATCAACCGCTGGCAGACGTCGCTCCGCCGGGCACCGGACGGGAGCGTTTCCTGAGCGGCGCGACCGACGGGGGTGCCGTGCGG
Source organism: uncultured Alphaproteobacteria bacterium (assembly GCA_942493255.1). Taxonomy (GTDB): domain Bacteria; phylum Pseudomonadota; class Alphaproteobacteria; order Sphingomonadales; family Sphingomonadaceae; genus Sphingomonas. The sequence goes on from OW818683.1 coordinate 2,020,959, forward strand.
ATCCTTGAGCGCCAATCTGCCGGTTCGCAGGCACTGCTCGCCCGCGCGGATCGGCTGGTGCGGCTGGCGGGATCAGGACCCGCACTGCCGGTCGGCACGCTTGTTCCGACACTGAGGTTTTAAGAGGTGGCGGACTCCATTCTCGGCGCCATCCTCGCAGGCGGGCAATCGCGCCGGTTCGGCAGCGACAAGGCGCTGGCGACGATCGACGGCATCAAGCTGATCGATCACGTCGTCGCTGCCCTGACGCCGCAGGTCGATGCGGTGGTTGTGTGCGGGCGATCATGGCCTGGTCTTGAGACTATTCCCGATCGACCTGACCCGGGATTGGGGCCACTGGCCGGCCTGAATGGGGCGCTCCACTATGCGCTGGCCCATGGGCATCAGGGTGTCTTGACCGCGCCGGTCGACATCGTTCCTCTGCCGCTTGATCTGCGAGCGCGCCTTGCGGGTGGACCGTCGCGGACGCTTCTGCGTCAACATGCCATCGGCTATTGGCCGACCACACTGGCGCCTCTGCTCGACCAGTATCTGGCTTCGGGCGAGCGCTCAATCCGTGGGTGGATCGCATCAAGCGGGGCTGAGGCCGTAGATGATTCCGCGCTCGACCTGCGCAACATCAATTTTGTCGAGGACCTGAAGGGGTGTTCGATCTCAGCCAAAAACGCTTGATGGCCAACTGAGTGCAATTTCGGGTCTGATGCGCCTCATCCGCATCGCGTGCGACCGTGAACCCGACACAAATTCGCACCAATCCTCATCGGAGGTTCGCGCCAGTCCAAGACACGCCGTGACCGCGACGATAGCGCGCCATGGTCATAGTGCACCCTGCGGCGCTAAAACGCTCGCGACGATTGGTCTGAAAACCGTTGTTGTTTGGATGGAGAATGGTGGACGCACTTGGGCTCGAACCAAGGACCCGCTGATTAAGAGTCAGCTGCTCTACCAACTGAGCTATGCGTCCATTCCGGGCGGAGGGAAGGGGCTGGGAAGCCGCTTGCCGCGTTCGGGAGTGGCGCGGATAGCGGGGGCTTTTGTGGAATGCAACAGGCTTTTTGCCAAAAATGCGCATTACCAACGCGCGGTGTTCGCCTGGTGCCGATTCTGGCGGTCGATCGCGAACAGGATGCCGATCGCGAACATCACGGTCATCATCGATGAGCCGCCATGGCTGACCAGTGGGAGCGGGATTCCCGTGACCGGGGCCATGCCCATCACCATCAACAGGTTGATCGCGACGTAGAAGAAGATCATCGCCGCGATCGCCGCCGCCGTCAGCCGTTCGAACTTGCTGGTGGCGCGAGTAGAGACGCCGATCGCCCACAGGCACAGGCCGACGAATGCGGCGATCAGCGCGACGCCGCCGACCAGCCCCAGCTCTTCTGCGACCAGTGCGAAGACGAAGTCGGTATGGCCTTCGGGCAGATAGTTCAGGTGGACCTGAGTGCCGTTGCCAAAGCCCTTGCCGAACAGGCCGCCCGACCCGATCGCGATCTTCGACTGGGTGATGTGATAGCCCGCGCCGAGCGGATCCTCTTCGGGGTTGAGGAAGATCAGCACGCGCTTTTGCTGATAGGGCTGCATGCCATAGTTGATCATCAGCGGGATCGCGACTGCCGCCGCCATGCCGCCCGCGATGAACAGGCGCAGCGGGACACCGGCCAGGAACATCATCGCGCCGCCCCCCGCAATGATCATCATCGCGGTGCCCAGATCCGGCTGAATCAGCACGAGGCCGGCGGGGATCATCGTAATGACGACGGCGGGCCAGATTGCGCCGAACTTGCGTGTCTCACCTGCCGGAAGCATTTCATAGAACCGGGCGAGCGCGAGGACGAGCGCGAGTTTGGTCAGCTCCGATGGCTGGAGCCGCATGAAGCCCAGGTCGAGCCAGCTCTGCGCGCCGCCCGCGACATGGCCGATCAGTTCGGTGAGGATGATCAGGACGATGCAGACGCCGTAGACCGGGAAAGCGAGCTGGCGATACCAGTCGACTGGGACGCGCGACATGGCGAGCGCGATGGCGAGGAAAATGCAGAAACGGACCCCGTGGCTGAGCGCCCAGGGGGTCAGGCTACCGCCCGCCGCTGAATAGAGCATCGCCGTCCCGAACAAGCCGATCCCGGCAACTAGCAGCAGCGCCCCCCAGGGCAGACGCAGCACGGGGGCGGGGACAAAGCCGGATCCGATCGTGCTCATTCCGGGGCCTCTGGTGTCGGGGTCGCGCTGGCGGTGGGGGCGGGTGTCGATGCGGCCGCGGGCGAGGCTGTCGGGGTTGCGGCAGGAGTTGGCGACGCGGCCGGGTTGGGTACCGGCACCGGCGCTTGTCCGGCACGCTGGGGAAGTCCCTGCGCGGTGCGGAAGGCGGCTTCCTTGGCCGCCATGCGCGTGCGGATATCGCCGCCCCAGCCGGCTTCGAGCACGGCAAGCGCGTCGATCGCCTTTTGGCGATCGAACAGCCAGGTCAGCACGTCCTTTGCCACCGGGGCGGCTGCGCGCGATCCGCCCATGCCATGCTCGATCACGACCGACGCGGCGTAGCGGGGGTTGTCGACCGGCGCGAAGCAGATGAACAGGCCGTGGTCGCGATACTTCCACTCGCCACCCTGACCGCGGTTGCGGTCCATGATGCGGCGAACCTGCGCGGTGCCGGTCTTTCCGGCCATGCGGATATTGTCGAAGGGCAAGCGCGAGGCGCCGGCGGTGCCCGCTCCGTTGACCACTTCGTCCATCCCTGCGCGGACGATGGCGAGATGCTCTTCGGGAAAGTCGAGGCGCAGCGGCGGCTTGGGCTGGTCGATGATGAGCGAGGGCAGCAGCGCGCGGCTGGACGCGATCCGTGCGGTCGCGACGGCAAGCTGGAACGGGCTGACCAGCACATAGCCCTGGCCGATCGCGGCATTGAGCGTATCCGCCTGGGTCCATTCCTGTTTGTATCGGCGCATCTTCCACGCCGTATCCGGCATCGTGCCATACCGTTGCGAGGGCAGCGGCAGGTCGAACTCCGCGCCAAAGCCCAGCTTGCGCGCCGCAGCGGCGATGGGATCGATCCCGATCTCCCGCCCGATCGTATAGAAATAGGTGTTGCAGCTGCGCGCGATCGCGGTGTGCATCGTCATCGGCCCGTGCCGGCCGAGACAGCCGAAGCGGCGATTGCCGAGCTGATAACCGCCATTGCAATAGACGACACGCTTGGGGTCCACCCCAGCGCCGAGGATCGCGAGCGCGGTCGCCGGCTTGAACGTCGATCCGGGCGGATACAGGCCCTGCAGCGTCTTGTTCATCAGCGGGAGATGGTCGTCTTCCGACAGCATCTTCCACTCGGTCCGGCTAATCCCGTCGGAAAAGGCGTTGGGGTCGTAGCAGGGCATCGACACCATCGCGAGAATGTCGCCATTGGTGATGTCGAACACCGTGACCGACCCGGATTCATTGCCGAGGCGGCGCGCGGTATATTCCTGAAGCCCCGCGTCGATCGTCAGGCGCGCGGTCTTGCCCGGCGTGTCCGGCCGCGTCTCAAGCTCGCGGACCAGCTTGCCGCGTGCCGTCACCTCGGACCGCTTGGCACCGGGCGCGCCCCGCAGCGTGCCTTCCAGCATCTTTTCCAGCCCGTCCTTGCCGAGCTTGAAGCCGGGGGTGAGCAGCAGCGGGTCCTTGGTTTCCTTGAACTGCTCCGACGTCGCCGCGCCGACATAGCCGATCAGATGGCCGACCGCGGCGCCGGCGGGGTAGTTGCGCGCAAAGCCGCGTGCGGGCGCGACACCGGGCAGCTCGGGCAGCCGCACGCTGACTGCGGCATAGCGTTCCCAGTCGAGATTCTCGGCCACCTGAACCGGCTGAAACCCCGCCGCACCCTTCAGGTCATCCTCGATCCGCGCGATATCCTCGGCAGTCAGGCGCAGGATCTGTTTCAGTGCGGTCAGCACCTGACCCTTGTCTTCGAGCCGGTCGGGAATGATGTCGACGCGGAAGTCGGTGCGGTTGTTGGCGATCGGCACGCCGCGCCGGTCAACGATCCAGCCGCGGCGCGGGGGCGTCAGCGTCAGGTTGACGCGGTTGCTCTCCGACAACAGCTTGTACTTGTCATTCTCATAGACCGACAGCCAGGTCATGCGCCCGGCCAGCACCAGTCCCAGGGTCGCCTGGATGCCACCGAGCAGCATGGCGCGGCGCGAGAAGCTGTAGCTCTGCTGCGCGTCGGAAATCATGCGCACCGGGCCGCTCATTGCCATTTCTTTCGGCGGTCGAGGCGGGAAACGAGGCGCGCCAGTACGGGAAACAGCGCGATCGAGATCAGGATCTGGATCAGCAGCACCGTATCGACATGCGCGTCGAGCCGCGTCGCGACCAGCCGCCCGCCGATCAGGCAAAAGCCGAGCGCGCCTGCGGCCAGCAGCCAGTCCTGAAGAAAGTCACGCCACACGATCCGCGTGTCTAGCACATCGATGGCGATAAACGACACGGTCCAGAAGAACATCGCGTTGCCGAGCGGCTGGCCGCTGACCATGTCGTCGACAAAGCCGAGCAGCAGCGGCGCCCATGGCTTGAGCAGATCGGGCCGGTGGAGCCTCCATGCGAGCAGCATCATCAGCCCGAACGGTGGGAGCAGCGGGACGGTCGCCTTGAGCGGGATCAGGGTAATCAGCGAACCGATGACGATCGACAGCGGGGCGAGCCAGCGCGCGCGCGATGACAGGGTGGGCTGGCCAAGGCCCGCGAAGGGAGTGCCGGTCACCGGGGGGCTGCTTCCCGTGCGCGTACATCGGACGCTTCGGGGAAGAAGGCGCGCTGAACCAGTGCATAGTCGAGCATGTCCGGGCTGGCGGTGGCCCTAGCCTTAGTGGTGTCGCGCCCGCGTTCGAGAGCGACTGCGACTGCGATATTCGGCGGGAACAGGCCGCCAGTGCCCGAGGTGACGAAGGTGTCGCCGGGTTCGAACAGCACCTGCGCTTCACCGGCCGAGCGTATTTCGAGCTGTCCGTCGCCGCGCCCGGCGGCGATCGCGGGCAGGCCATCGCGGATGCGGCGGACCGGAACGATGCTTTCGGGATCGAGCACGAGCAGAATGCGCGCGGTGTTGGGGCTCACTTCGACCACCCGGCCGATCAGCCCATCCGGGCCGCGCACGGGCTGGCCTGCACGGACGCCTTGCCAGCTGCCGGCATTGAGGGTGGCGAAGCGCCGCGTGCTGGAGCCGCTGGCATAGACGATGCGGGCTGCCACCACCGGGTCGGCAACGCGGTCGCGCAGCTTGACCAGCGCGCGCAGCCGGCGGTTGTCGCGGGTAACGACGCGGGCATGCTCGATCAGCGTCTTGTTCGCTTCGAGTTCGGCCTTTAGCCGCGCATTTTCCTCGCGCACGCCCCAGAAGCTGCCGATGCCGGACGGAATTCCCGAAACGCCCCGGCGCAAACCGTCGGCGCCCGAAGCGATCGGCGTGACCAGTTCGGAAAATGCGCCGCGCACCACCGCAAAGGCGGGCGGGTTCAGGGTCGAGAGCAACAGTAAGGCGACCGCGACCAGCGCACCGCCGACCGCGACCACATACCCCAAGAACAGTCCATATTGCGCCCGTCGCGAAAAGCCGGAGCGCCGATTATGTGGCGGCGCCATAGCCCCCGTTTCCTCAGACCTGAATCAGAACACCACGAAACACTGGATCTTCTAGCGCACGTCCAGTGCCCAGCGCCACACAGGTCAGCGGGTCTTCGGCGACGGTAACGGGCAAACCCGTCTCATCGCGAAGCACTTCGTCGATGCCCTCGAGCAGCGCGCCGCCGCCGGTCAGGACGATGCCCTGATCGACGATGTCCGCCGCCAGCTCGGGCGCCGTGTTTTCGAGCGCGATGCGCACGCCCTCAACGATCGTGCCGACCGGCTCGCTGAGTGCTTCGGCGATCTGGCCCTGGTTGATCTGGATTTCCTTGGGAACGCCGTTGACCAAGTCGCGACCCTTGATGTGGATCGTCAGGCCGATGCCGTCCGCAGGCGGCTTGGCAACGCCGACTTCCTGCTTGATCCGCTCTGCCGTCGCTTCGCCGATCAGCAGGTTATGGTTGCGACGGACATAGGAGACGATCGCTTCGTCCATCTTGTCGCCGCCGACACGGACCGAGGTCGAATAGGCGAGGCCGCGCAGCGAGAGAACGGCGACTTCGGTGGTGCCGCCGCCGATGTCGACGACCATCGACCCGATCGGTTCGGTCACCGGCATGTCGGCGCCGATCGCGGCGGCCATCGGCTCTTCGATCAGGAAGACCTGCGACGCGCCGGCGTTGGACGCGGCGTCACGGATCGCGCGGCGCTCGACGCTGGTCGAACCGGAAGGCACGCAGATCACGATCTGGGGCCAGCGCATGAACTTGCGGCCGCCATGCACCTTGCGGATGAAGTGCTTGATCATCTCTTCGGCGACATCGATGTCGGCGATCACGCCATCGCGCAGCGGGCGAATCGCCTCGATGCTGCCGGGGGTCTTGCCCATCATCAGCTTGGCGTCGTCGCCGACAGCCTTGACCCGCTTAATCCCGTTGATGGTTTCGACCGCTACGACTGACGGTTCATTCAGCACGACCCCGCGGCCGCGCAGATAGACGACCGTGTTCGCGGTCCCCAGATCGATCGCAAGGTCGTGGGACATGAATTTGAAAAAGCGGGAAAAAAACGCCATCTATGGTTCCGTCCTTCGCGCTTGACGGGCGGCGCGATACGCATTTGGGTTAGCATTGACCCATCCGGAGCAGGTCAGCTCAGGAATGGGAATTCTGGAGGATACGGCTCGCAGGATGGCGTCGCTTGGGCTACACCAACCTGCATGTCAATACGCCGCTTGCCGGAGCATCTTGTCAACCGGATTGCAGCGGGTGAGGTGGTGGAACGCCCTGCCAGCGCGCTCAAAGAACTCGTGGAAAACGCTGTCGATTCGGGTGCGACCCGGATCACCGTCCGGCTGGGCGGCGGCGGGATCGAACTGATCGAGGTTACGGACGACGGATGCGGGATGACTCCCGCCGAAATGGCGCTTGCGCTGGAGCGGCATGCCACGTCGAAACTGCCCGAAGCCTTGTGGGAAGATGGGGCGCTCGATGCGGTCACGACACTGGGCTTTCGTGGCGAGGCGTTGCCGTCGATCGCCAGCGTGTCCCGCTTCACGGTCGAGAGCCGCCCGCGCGGTGCCGATGGCTGGTCGCGGACGGTGGACAATGGCGCATTGGCGGCAGAGGGGCCTGCTGCACTGCCCCCGGGCACGCGCGTACGGGTCGAAGGGCTGTTCGAGAAGGTGCCGGCGCGGCGCAAATTTCTGCGCTCGACCCGGTCGGAATATGCCGCGTGCCTCGACGTGGTGAAGCGGCTGGCCATGGCGCGGCCCGAAATCGGCTTTTCGGTCGAGCATGACGGGCGTCGGGTGCTGAGTGTGCAGGAGGGGATGGACCGGATCGCGCGCGTGGCCGCGCTAACCGACCGCGATCTGGCGGCCAATAGCGTTGGGATCGATTTCGAGCGCGAGGGGATCGTGCTCGGCGGGGTCGCGGGGCTGCCGACGTTCAACCGTGGCGTGGCGGATCATCAATATCTGTTCGTGAACGGCCGACCGGTGAAGGACCGGCTGCTGACCGGGGCGGTGCGCGGTGCCTATGCCGAGATGCTGGCGCGTGACCGGCATCCGGTGGTGGCGCTGTTCCTCGACGTGCCACCCGATCAGGTCGATGTGAACGTCCACCCGGCGAAGACCGAGGTACGCTTCCGTGATCCGCAGCTGGCACGCGGGCTGATCGTTAGCGGGTTGCGGCGGGCGCTGGACGGGGCAGGGCATCGCAGCGCGCAGCGGCCCGATGCGGCGGTGATGGGGTTGTGGACTTCGGACGCGGCCCAACCAGGCGGTCATCCCGATGGAAGCCGGGATCTCCCGTGGGGAAGTGATACGCTACCCGATCGCGAGACCCCGGCTTTCGCCGCGGTGACGACGATGTTTGGGGGCACCGTCCAAGACCGCCGCCCATCGTTCATCGCTCCCCCGCAAGCCCGCGCCGAACTCGCCGCCGAGCCGGTGCCGGCTGCGATCAGCTACCCGCTCGGCGTCGCGCGGGGGCAGGTGGCGCGCACCTATATCGTCGCGGAGGCGGAGGATGGGCTGGTGCTGGTCGACCAGCATGCCGCCCACGAACGCCTCGTCCTCGAACGCATGCGCCGCGCGGTGAGCAGTGGCGGGGTGGCGAGCCAGGCATTGCTGCTGCCCGAGGTGGTCGAACTGGACGAACCGGCATGCGACCGTCTGGAGGCGCGCGCGGGCGAGCTCGCGGAGTTCGGGCTGGAGCTGGAACGCTTCGGCCCGCGCGCGATGCTGGTCCGCGCGACCCCGGCGCTGCTGGGCAAGGGCGATGTGATCGGTCTGGTCACCGACATCGCCGACGAACTGGCGGCGTTCGATTCAGCCTTGAGCCTCAAGGAAAAGCTCGACCATGTCGCCGCGACGATGGCGTGCCATGGATCGGTGCGCGCGGGCCGCGTACTGTCGGTCGCCGAGATGAACGCGCTGCTCCGCGAGATGGAGGTGACGCCGCACTCGGGCCAGTGCAACCACGGCCGCCCGACCTGGGTGAAGCTGGCGCATGGCGATATCGAGAAGCTGTTCGGGCGGAAGTAGGCATGCCCAAACTAGGATACGGTCGTAACGCCTAGATCGGTTTGCGTAGTTTACAGTCGAGTATCAGCCATGACAGACCTGTATCACCTGTTTGAGCGCGTGCGCTGCTTGTGGCCGCAAAGTATTAGTCTCGACGTTGCCGTCACGGCCAACGGAGTGAGATCGGGTGCGGCATTCAATCTAATGCGCGACCTTTTTGAGGCTATCGAGTCGAAGCTTGGCGATGAGAAAGATAGCATCGAACTCGAAATCTGGGCATTTTATAAGGCGCTTTGGAACTGCGCGAAGCTGAACATGCGGCGCGGAGACTTTTCAGTGTCGCCTTCCGAAGTTTCTTATTCGATGTTTGTGCAGAGGGTCGAGCTGGAATTGAAGAGCGGGATATGGAAGCCAACTCCCGATGCAGCTGGCTAATGGCCATGTTGAGATGCTGTCGGACGGAATGGATGGGGCGTCAGCCCCCGTCCCATGCAACCTTCCCCGCCACTACGCATTGTTAACCCTGAACGACGCTTCAGGTAGATAGCAGATGGGTAAGTTGATGTCGGTGGCGCTGGCCGCCATTCCGCTGGTTGCGGTGCTGGGCGCGATGGTCGTCGCGCCGTAACTTCAAAGGTTTCGCTCCCAAGCGAAAAAAAGAGGCCGCCCGGTCGTGTTACCGGGCGGCCTTCTCTTTGTCTGAGCCGGAAGTGGCGAGGGGGTTAGCCCTCGGCCTGCTCCTCGGTCGCCTCGACGGCGATCTCGCCGGGTTCGGCGTTCGGATCATAGGCTTCAACGAAGCCGGCTTCGTCCTTTTCGAACATCGCCTCCATCACGTTGACGCCCTGTGCCTGCATCTCGGCCTCTTCAGGCGAGCGGGCGACGTTGACCTTGACGGTCACGCCTACCTCTGCGTGCAGCGCGACCTTCACTTCGTACAGGCCGATCGCCTTGATCGGCTTGTCGAGGACGACCTGCGCCTTGGTGACCTTGTGGCCATCGGCATTGAGCGAATCGATGATGTCGCGAACCGCGACCGAGCCGTAGAGCTGGCCGGTGTTCGACGCCTGACGGATCAGGGTGACCGAAACGCCTTCAAGCGTCTTCGATTCCTTCTCGGCCTCGGTGCGCTTCGCGGCGTTCTCGGCGACGATGCGCTCGCGATTCGCCTCGAACACCTTGCGGTTGGCTTCGTTGGCGCGCAGCGCCTTCTTGTTCGGGAGCAGGAAGTTGCGGGCGAACCCGTCCTTCACCGTCACCACGTCGCCGATATGGCCGAGCTTCTCGACCCGCTCGAGCAGAATGATTTGCATGGGTCCGCTCCTTACTTAACGATGAAGGGCAGCAGGCCCAGATGGCGTGCACGCTTGATGGCAATTGCCAGCTCGCGCTGCTTCTTCGCGCTCACCGATGTGATGCGCGAGGGGACGATCTTGCCACGCTCGGAAACGAAGCCCTGCAGCAGCCGGACGTCCTTATAGTCGATCCGGGGCGCGTCCTTCGCGGAGAAGGGGCAGCTCTTGCGGCGGCGGAAAAAGGGTCGTGCCATGTCTTATTCTCCCCGGCCTTCGTCACCGTCGCGGTCGCGACGGCCGCGGCGCTCGCGGTCACCCTTGCGCATCATCACGGTCGGACCTTCTTCATGGCCATCCACGCGGACGGTCATGTAGCGGATCACGTCTTCGTTGATCTGCGTCTGGCGCTCGAGCTCGGCGACGACACCTGCGGGGGCGTCGATTTCGAGCATCACGTAGTGCGCCTTGCGGTTCTTCGCGATCTTGTAGGCAAGCGAACGAAGACCCCAGGTCTCGGTCTTGACGACCTTGCCCTGATTATCCTCGACGATCTTGGTGGCGTTTTCCGCCAGTGCGTCCACTTGCGCCTGTGCCAGATCCTGGCGCGCAAGGAACACATGCTCGTACAGAGCCATGCGTTTCTTCTCACTGTTGGCCGATCGCTGACGCCGCCCCATGCGGTCGCCCCTCCGGCTGTCGTTCCAAAATACGAAAAGCGGCAAGCCGAAGCCGCCGCTCAACGATGCGCCTTTACGCTCGGTTTTGGGAAAAGGCAAGCGGCGGAGCATTGCTGCCCCGCCAACCGGAGGATCGCTTAGCGGATCATGTTGCCGAAGATGGCGCCGATGATGCCGCTGGCGATGCTGACCAGCACGATATCATTGCCCGACTGGACGTAGCGGTAGCCGCGCGGCGGGGCGTTCAGCTTGCCACGATACTGGCGGTTATACTGGCGATAGTCGATCTGGCGGTAGTTCTGGGCCTGACGCTGGTCGAACCGCTGACCGCGCTGCCACTTGCGATAGCGCTGCGGGGTTGCCTTCTTCACCGTCTGCTGACGGACCACGACATTGCCGTTCGGTTTGTGCTTCACGACCGTGCGGGTCTGCTGCGCGGGGGCGGCAGCGGCGGGCGCGGCGGCGAGGATCGGGCCGACCGCGACCGATGCGGCGACGATGGCGAGAACAAACTTCTTCATCTTGTGTCTCCTGCGTTCGAGCCCGGTATCGGGCGACAAGTGCAATTTGGGGGTCGCGTGTCGCAGGGGTTTCGCGGTGGATGGGGTAAATGGTCGCCTTGTGTCGCAACCCGTTCAGCTTCGTTCATCTTGCGGGATCGGCCCCATCGGCATAGGGCGCGTGGCCTGATTTCTAGGAGCCAGAACAATGCGAGCCTTCATCTTTCCCGGTCAGGGGAGCCAATCCGTCGGCATGGGCCTGGCGCTGGCGCAGGCGAGCGCGGTGGCGCGCGAGGTGTTTCAGGAAGTGGACGAGGCGCTGGGGCAAAAGCTGTTCGCGCTGATGACGCAGGGGCCGGAGAGCGACCTGTTGCTGACCGAGAATGCCCAGCCGGCGATCATGGCGCATGCCATCGCGGTGCTGCGCGTGCTGGAGAAGGAAGGCGGCATCCGCCTCGCCGAAAAGGCGGATTTCGTCGCCGGGCATTCGCTCGGCGAATATACCGCGCTGTGCGCTGCGGGCGCGCTGGACCTGTCGACGACCGCGAAGCTGCTGAAGCTGCGCGGGCAGGCGATGCAGGCGGCGGTGCCGGTGGGGCAGGGCGCGATGGCGGCTTTGCTGGGCGCCGACCTGGTCAAGGCGCAGGCGATTGCCGATGCGGCGGCGGAAGGCGAGGTTTGTACCGTCGCCAACGACAATGACCCGTCGCAGGTGGTGATCTCGGGTGCCAAGGGCGCGATCGACCGTGCGGTGGCGATTGCCAAGGATCATGGTGCCAAGCGCGCGGTGCTGCTGCCCGTCTCCGCGCCCTTCCATTGCCCGATGATGCAGCCCGCCGCCGACGCGATGGCCAAGGCGCTCGCCGATGTCGCGATCCGTGCGCCGCTGGTGCCGGTCTATGCCAATGTCACCGCCGCGCCGGTGAGCGATCCCGACGCGATCCGCGCGCTGCTGGTGGAGCAGGTTACGGGGATGGTCCGGTGGCGCGAGTCGGTGTCGGCGATGTTCGACGCCGGGGTGCATGACTATGTCGAGCTCGGCGGCAAGGTGCTGGGCGCGATGGTCAAGCGGATCGCGCCGGACGCGACCGTGACCAGCGTAGTGACGATGGATGATATCGAAGCGCTCGAGAAAGCGCTCTGAGGAGAATGAACATGTTCGACCTTACAGGCATGACCGCGCTGGTGACTGGCGCTTCGGGTGGGATCGGGTCTGCGATCGCCAAGGCGCTGGCGGCGCAGGGTGCGCGGCTGGCGGTTTCGGGGTCCAATGCCGAGAAGCTGGAGGCGTTTCGCGCCGAGTTGGGCGGCGAGCATGTCGCGCTGGCGTGCAACCTGTCCGACGCCGCCGCGGTCGATGCGCTGGTGCCACAGGCGGTGGAAGCGCTCGGCAAGCTCGACATCCTCGTCAACAATGCTGGCGTCACGCGCGACAACCTCGCGATGCGCATGAAGGACGAGGAGTGGGACACGGTCATCCGCGTCAACTTGGAGGCTGCGTTCCGCCTGATGCGCGCCGCGGCCAAGCCGATGATGAAGGCGCGTTATGGCCGCATGATCTCGATCACCTCGGTCGTGGGCGCCACGGGAAATCCCGGACAGGCGAACTATGCCGCGTCCAAGGCGGGGCTGGTCGGCATGTCCAAGGCGATGGCGCAGGAGCTGGCCAGCCGCAACATTACCGTCAACTGCGTCGCGCCCGGTTTCATCCGCTCGGCGATGACCGATGTGCTGCCCGAAGCGCAGAAGACCGCGCTGCTGACCCGAATTCCGGCGGGCGATCTGGGCAGTGGCGAGGATATCGGTGCGGCGGTCGTCTATCTCGCATCGAAGGAGGCGGGGTACGTCACCGGCCAGACCTTGCATGTCAACGGTGGCATGGCGATGTTGTGATCGACCGCAGCGCCGGTCGCGACCCTCTTGCGCAGGGGCGGGCGGCGTTCTAGGTGCGTTCAGGATTTTGAACTTTTAACGACCCAATCAAGAAGGAACAGGGCATGAGCGAGACCGCCGATCGCGTGAAGAAGATCGTCGTCGAGCACCTCGGCGTCGAAGCCGACAAGGTGACCGAAGATGCGAGCTTCATCGACGACCTGGGCGCGGACAGCCTCGACATCGTCGAGCTGGTGATGGCGTTCGAAGAGGAATTCGGTGTCGAAATCCCCGACGACGCGGCCGAGAAGATCACGACCGTCAAGGACGCGATCACCTATATCGACGAAAATCAGGGCTAAGCGACGCTATCGCATGGCCGCCAGCTCAGGCAAGATTTGGGCGGGCAGGATTTGACGAACGGCTTCCGGTCCCGGAAAGGGGTGGGGAGCCGTTTCGTTTTTGAAGCAAGTTTGTTGTCGCATCGTCGGTAGCGCGATGCTCGATTACGGAGACTGATTATGCGGCGCGTCGTCGTGACTGGCCTTGGCCTCGTGACCCCATTGGGGGCGGATGTCGAAACCGCGTGGAAGAACATCCTCGCCGCCAAATCCGGCGCGGGGATGATCACCCGGTTCGACGCAACCGACTATCACACCAACTACGCTTGCGAAGTGAAGCCCGCGGATCACGAATATGGCTTCGATCCGGGCAAGCGGGTGGATCACAAGATCCAGCGTCAGGTCGATCCGTTCATCATCTATGGCATCGACGCCGCCGGACAGGCGATCGAGGATGCCGGCCTGCTCGATATGACCGAGGAGGAGCGCTATCGCGCCGGCTGTTCGATCGGATCGGGCATCGGCGGCCTGCCGGGTATCGAAAGCGAATCGCTGGTGCTCGCCGAAAAGGGGCCGAAGCGCGTTTCGCCGCACTTCGTTCATGGCCGCCTGATCAACCTGATCTCGGGTCAGGTGTCGATCAAGTACGGGTTGATGGGGCCGAACCATGCGGTCGTCACCGCCTGTTCCACCGGCGCGCACTCGATCGGCGACGCCGCGCGGATGATCGCGATGGATGACGCCGATGTGATGCTCGCGGGTGGTGCGGAGAGCACGATCTGCCCGATCGGCATTGCCGGCTTTGGTCAGGCGCGTGCGCTGTCGACCGGCTTCCGCGATGAGCCATGGCGCGCGAGCCGCCCCTGGGATCAGGGCCGCGACGGCTTTGTGATGGGCGAGGGCGCGGGCATCGTCGTGCTCGAGGAATATGAGCGGGCCAAGGCGCGCGGCGCGAAGATCTACGCCGAAGTGCTCGGCTATGGCCTGTCGGGCGACGCCTATCACGTCACCGCGCCGCATCCCGAAGGATCGGGCGCGTTCCGCTCGATGCAGATGGCGATGAAGAAATCGGGTCTGTCGCTGTCGGACATCGACTATATCAACGCGCACGGCACCTCGACCCCGCTGGGCGACGAGCTCGAACTGGGCGCGGTGCGTCGCCTGTTCGGCGATGCGATCGGCGATCTGTCGATGAGCTCGACCAAGTCGGCGATCGGCCATCTGCTGGGCGGCGCAGGCGCGGTGGAGAGCATCTTCTGCATCCTCGCGATGCGCGACGGCATCGTGCCGCCGACGCTGAACTTGGACGACCCCAGCGAGAATTGCGCGGGCGTCGATCTGGTCCCGCACAAGGCCAAGGAGCGTAAGGTGCGCGCGGTGCTGAACAACTCGTTCGGCTTTGGTGGTACCAACGCGTCGCTGGTGATGAAAGCGGTCTGACACTTCTTCGTTCCCCTCCCGCAAGCGGGAGGGGAGATTTTCCGGGACGGAGATTCGCGTTGCGCAAGTTCGGCTGTTTCGGCGTTCTCCTGATCCTCGCGCTGGTCGGCGCGGCCTTTTGGGCGGCGCAGCTATGGGGCGGTTCGGGGCCGGGGACGCGCAACGTGTCGTTGATGGTGGCGCAGGGATCGACCCTGACCACCGCCGCGCGCGAGCTGGAGAAGCAGGGGGCGATCCGCGACGCGGACCTGTTCCTGTCGATGGCGCGGGTGTTTGGCGACGATACGCCGATTCAGGCTGGCGAATATCGCGTGCCGGCGAAGATCAGCCAGTCCGACCTGCTCAAGATGCTGCAGGGCGGGCGCACGCTCCAGCGGTTCGTGATGATCCCCGAGGGGATGCCCTCGATCCTCGTCCATGAACGGCTGATGGCGGCCGAGCAGCTGGAGGGCGAGGTCGATGTGCCGGTCGAAGGCAGTGTCCTCCCGGACAGCTACGCCTATAATCGCGGCGATACGCGGCAGCAGGTGCTCGATCGCATGCAAACGGCGATGGACAAATATCTCGCCGAAGCGTGGGAGCGTCGCAAGCCGAACATCGCGGTCAGCACACCGCAAGAGGCGCTGACCCTCGCATCGATCGTCGAGAAGGAAACCGGAAAGTCCGAAGAGCGGCGGAAGGTCGCGGGGGTTTACTCGAACCGGCTCAAGCGCGGCATGCCGCTACAGGCCGATCCGACCGTCATCTACCCGGTGACCAAGGGCAAGCCGCTGGGTCGCCGCATCCTGCGCTCCGAACTGCAGGATAAGAACGGGTATAACACCTATGCCAGCGCGGGGCTGCCGATCGGGCCGATCGCCAATCCGGGCCGTGCGAGCATCGACGCGGTGTTGGACCCCGAGGCGACCAGCGCGCTCTACTTCGTCGCGGATGGGACCGGCGGGCATATCTTCGCGGACACGCTGGAGCAGCACAACGCGAACGTCCAGAAATGGTATGCGCTGCGGCGAGCACGCGGGGAGATGTGACAAGGATGCGCGGTGCGATCGCCTTGCTCGCCGCCGCGTTGGTCCATGCGGCGCCTGTATCGGCCTGCACCGTTGCGATGCCTTATAAGCCACTAGGCTCGGTACCGCCGTCGACGGCACGGACGAGCATCGTCGATATCGTCGCGCTAAGCGTCGATCGGCGGCAGGGCACGGTGGCAAGCGTCCGGGTCGTCCGGCCGATCCGGGGCAGCGATCGGCCGTGAACCCGATTGACCCTGCCTTATGTCCTGTCGGTGTGTGGCGAGACGCGTGAACCGCGCAAGGGCGAGCGCCTGGACGTGTATTTCGGATCGGCGGGGGTGCTCGGCTGGGCAACGCTCGCCGAGGCGCGGCGCTTCGATCCCCGCCTTCGCTGATCCGATGATCGGCGGCGCGTCATCCGCCGCCGGATGGTGGGTTCCTGCCGACGCCTAGCCGGGGCAGGGCAACCAGCAGCGCGAGGGCGGCGACGGTCAGCATGCCAGCCAGCATCGCCATCGGGGCGAGTGTGCTGCCGGTATAGTCGCGGACCATCGGCACTGCGTTCTGTGCGGCGAATCCGCCGAGATTGCCGACCGAGTTGATCACCGCGAGCCCGGCAGCGGCGTGGGCGCCGCGGAGCAGGCCCTGGGGGATGCTCCAGAACACCGGCTGGGCGGAGAAGATCGCGGCGGCGGCGATGCACAGGCAGGCGAATTTGACCGCTGCCCCGGGCAGAATGACGCTGGCGAGGAAGAAGGCGGCGGCGACCAGCATCGGGCCGGCGACGTGCCAGCGGCTGGTGCCATGCCGCGCGGCGTGGCGGGGGACGGCCCAGAGCGCGACCGCGACGAGGATCCACGGGATCACGTTGATGATGCCGTTCTGGATGTTCGACGCGCCGAAGCTTTTGACGATGGTCGGGAGCCAATAGCTGAGGCCATAGGCACCGAGCGGCATTGCGAAATAGAGCAGCGCGAGCAACAGCACGCGCGGATCGGTGAGCGCGCGCCAGGCTGAGCCAGCGTCTCCGGCGGGGGCTTCGGCGGTGAGGGTGTCGGCGAGCCATTTCTTCTCGCCTGCGTTCAGCCATTTCGCTTCGCCGGGCGTGCTTGGCAGCTTCCATAGCACCACCGGCGCGAGCAGCACCGGGGGCAGGCCGGTGGCGACGAACACCCATTGCCATCCGGCAAGGCCCGCCAACCCGTCCAGCTCCAGCAGCGCACCGCCGATCAGCGATCCCACTGCATTGGCGAAAGCGCTGGCGATCATGAACAGCCCGACCATGCGCGCACGATGCGCCTGCGGGTACCAGAGGGTGAGGAGGTAGAGCACGCCGGGGAAGAAGCCCGCCTCCGCGACGCCGAGCAGGAACCGCAGGACGTAGAACATCGTCGGGCTTTGGGTGTAGCCGAGCGCGATGGTGATGAGGCCCCAGGTGAGCATGATCCGGGTGAACCACACGCGCGCGCCGACGCGGGCGAGGACCATGTTCGCCGGCGCCTCGAACAGGAAATAGCCGAGGAAGAACAGGCTGGCCCCGAGGCCGTAAGCGGCTTCGGACATACCGAGCGCGTCGACCATCTCCAGCTTGGCATAGGAGACGTTCTGCCGGTCGATATAGGCGAGGAGATACATGGTGCACAGCAACGGCATCAGCCGCCGGCTGATCTTCGCAAGCGTCGCCTGCGGCGAAACCGCATCATCCATGCTATCCCCCTCCTGATGCTGGCCGACGTTTGCCGCCGTGCCAGCTGAACCTTATCCCCGCAGGCCGTTCGCCTCCCGCGCCAGCGCCTCGACTTCGGCCATGCTCGCGCCCTTGGGCGTGATCCAGCTGCCACCGACACACAGGACCGGGTCGAAGCCGAGCCAGTCGGGGGCCGTCGCGGCGCTGATGCCGCCGGTGGGGCAGAACTTCGCTTCGTAGAACGGCGCGGCGAGCGCCTTGAGCGCCTTCAGCCCGCCGCTGGTTTCCGCCGGGAAGAATTTGAAGTGGCGCAGTCCAAGGTCATAGCCGCGCATGATGTCGCCGGCATTTGCGATACCGGGAAGGAAGGGGACGCCGCTCTCGACGATCACCTGGCCGAGGCGATCGGTGAGGCCTGGCGAGACGATGAATTCGGCGCCTGCGTCCATCACGCGCGCGAACTGGTCGGTGTTGACGACCGTGCCCGCGCCGACGATCGCGCCCTCGACCTTCTTCATCTCACGGATCGCGTCGAGTGCGGCGGGCGTGCGCATCGTGACTTCGAGCACCTTGAGGCCACCGGCGACCAGCGCTTCGGCCAGCGGGCGGGCGGTTGCCGCGTCGTCGATGACGAGGACGGGGATGACCGCGCTGGTGCGCATGATGGTTTCGATGCTCATTGCGTATGCTCCTGCGCATAGGCCGCCGCCGCGCCGTAAAGGCCGGGCTGGGGGTGGGTGATCAGCTTGACGGGGATCGAGGACATCAATCCCTGGAAGCGCCCCTTTGCGACGAAACGCTGTGCAAATCCAGAGCCGAGCAGGTGATCCTTGAGACGGAAGCCAAGGCCGCCGGCGATCACCACGCCGGTCGGGCCGTGCGCAAGCGCAAGGTCGCCCGCGACCGCGCCGAGGCTGAGGCAGAAGCGGTCGAGCGCGGCGACGGCGAGGCTGTCCTTGCCCTCCAGCGCCAGCGTCCAGATTTCCTTGTCCGACAGGCTGTGCACCGCCTTGCCCTCGATCTGCGCCAGCGTTTCGTAGATCGGGACGATGCCGGGGCCGGACACGATCCGCTCCGCCGAAACGCGGGTGTAGGTCGAGCGCAGGCGGCGGACATACGCGTCCTCGATGCTGTCGAGCGGGGCGAAATCCATATGCCCGCCCTCGGTCGCGATGACGTGATAGCCGCCGCTGGGGGGGCGGAAGACCTGCGCGACGCCAAGCCCGGTGCCGGGGCCGCAGACGGTGATGGAACCGCGCTCCGGCAACGCTGTCACCGGGCCACACAGATGGACGAAATCGCTGTCGGGAAGCTGGGCGACGGCATGGCCGATCGCGCCGAAATCGTTGATCAGGCTGTAGCTATCGACGTCAAGGCGTTCGTGGATCAGGCGCGGGCGGATGATCCACGGGTTGTTGGTCAGCTTGATCAACTCGTCATTGATCGGCGAGGCGATGCCAATGGCGGCGGCGCGCGGCATCGGCCTGTCGAATTCGCGCGCCGATGCCTGCCAGGCGAGCTGGAAGCTGGCGTGATCGGCGGTCTTTTGCGTGACCGGCTCGCCCAGCGAGACGACGCGGCCATTCTCAACCTCGGCAATGGCGAAGCGGGCATGGGTCCCGCCGATATCGACCGCTACGACTTCCAAACGTCTTCTCCCTGTTCTTTTCTTAGAGGCCGGCTGCGGCGAGCATCGCCGATCCGCCGGCTTCGGCCTCGCTCGCGCCCTGACGCATCATCGCGAACAGCTCGCGCCCGCTGCCGAGGTCGGGCGCGGGGGCGGCGGCGAGGTCGCGGGCGTCCCATTCAGCGGCATCGACCAGCGCCTGCAGAATACCTTCCTCTGCGCAGACGCGAACCACGTCGCCGTCGCGCAGCTTGCCGATCGGGCCGCCGCCGAGTGCTTCGGGCGACAGATGGATCGCGGCGGGCACTTTGCCGCTCGCGCCCGACATGCGCCCGTCGGTGACCAAAGCGACGCGGAAGCCGCGATTCTGGAGGACGCCGAGCGGCGGGGTCAGCTTGTGCAGTTCGGGCATGCCGTTGGCACGTGGGCCCTGAAAGCGGACGACGACGACCACATCGCGGTCGAGTTCGCCGGCCTTGAACGCGTCCTGCACCGCCTGTTGCGTTTCGAACACGCGGCACGGCGCCTCGATCGTCCAGCGGTCGCGCTCGACGGCGCTGACCTTGATGCAGGCGCGACCGAGATTGCCGGAGAGGATGCGGAAGCCACCTTCTTCCGAGAAGGGGGCGTCGATGGTGCGGACGATGGTCTCATCGCCGCTGACCGCTTCGTGATCGGCCCAGGCGAGCGCGTCACCGTCGAGCACCGGCTTCTTGCCATAGGCGTCGAGGCCGTCGCCGAAGGTGGTGAGCGTGTCGCCGTGGAGGATGCCAGCCTTGAGCAGTTCGCGGATCACGAAGGTCGGGCCTCCTGCATCCTCGAACCCGTTCACATCGGCCGAGCCATTGGGATAGACGCGCGCCAGCAGAGGCACGCTGCGCGAGAGGCGGTCGAAATCCTCCCAGTCAATCAGGATCCCCGCGCTGCGGGCGATGGCGGGCAGGTGGATCAGATGGTTGGTCGACCCGCCGGTGGCGAGCAGCACGACCGCCGCGTTGACGATCGCGCGTTCGTCCACGACCTCACCGATCGGGCGGTAATCGTCGCCGTCCCAGCCGATCTGGGGCAGGCGCTGCACCGCCGCCTTGGTCAGTTCCTGCCGCAGCTTCGTGCCGGGATTGATGAACGACGCGCCGGGCACGTGGAGGCCCATCGCCTCCATCATCATCTGGTTGGAATTGGCGGTGCCGTAGAAGGTGCAGGTGCCCTTGCCATGATAGGCGGCGATTTCGGATTCGAGCAGTTCTTCCCGGCTCGCCTTGCCCTCGGCATAGAGTTCGCGGACCCGCGCCTTTTCTTTGTTGGCGATGCCGGTGCGCATCGGGCCGGCCGGGATCATGATCATCGGCAGATGACCAAAGCGCAGCGCGCCCATCAGCAGGCCGGGGACGATCTTGTCGCAGATCCCGAGCAGCGCGGCACCCTCGAACGTATTGTGGCTAAGCGCGACTGCGGTCGACAGCGCGATTGTGTCGCGGCTGAACAGCGACAGCTCCATGCCGGCAAAACCCTGCGTCACGCCATCGCACATGGCGGGAACGCCGCCCGCGACCTGCGCCGTGGCGCCCGCCTCCAGCGCCCAGATTTTCATCTGTTCGGGGTAGCGGTAATAGGGCGCGTGCGCAGACAGCATGTCGTTATACGCCGTGACGATGCCGATGTTCATCCGGTTACCCGGCTTCATCGCGTCACGCTGCTCGTCCGTCCCGGCATAGGCATGGGCGAGGTTGGCGCAGCCGAGGCCGCGGCGGCTGACGCCGCCTTCGCGCTGCTGCGTCATCAGCGCGCGATAGGCGTCGCGGCGGTCCTTCGACCGGGTGATGACGCGGTCGGTGACGGCGGCGATTTCGGGGTGCAGGGTCGGCATCGGGGTCACTCCAGCCAGTGGACGTCGACCGGCAGTTCGGTCTCGGCCAGCACGCGCCCGATCGGATAATTGCCCGCCGCGCCCTGCTTGATTGCGGTTTCCAGCACCTTGCGCTTCTCAGCCCCGGTGATCGCGATCATCAGCGACTTGGCGTTGGCGATGGCAGCCGACGACAGCGTGACGCGCGCGACCGGGGCCTCGGGCGGCAGCGGATCGGGCATCACGCCGAGCGCGCGACGCTCCTTCGGGCCATTAAGCGCTTCGTCGAAATCGGGGCCTGGGAAGATCGAGGCGGTGTGGCCGTCGGTGCCCATGCCGAGCAGGACGAGGTCGAGCGGGAAGTGATGATCGGCGAGACGCGCATCGGCGGCGCGGCCGGCAGCCTTATAGTCGTCGGCCTTTTCGCTCACCAGCGGCACGACGCGCGCGCCCTTGGGGATGAACACCTTGCCAAGGCCGGTGACGTTGGACAGCGGATCGCCGAGCGGGACCAGCCGGTCATCGGTCGGGACGATCGTCACGCGCTTCCAGTCGAGCTTCGCCGCGGCGAGCTTTTCATAGACCGGGGCCGGGGTCTTGCCGCCCGCAAGCGCGATCACCGCGCCGCCGCGCGCATCGATCGCGCTTTCGATGATGAAGGCGATGTCACCGGCGAGAGCGTCGCTCCACTCGCTGGCTTCCTCATACTCCCACCATTCGATTTCTTCGGCCATGTTCAACTACTCCAGTGGGAAAACTTCTATCCGGTGTGAGGGCTATTCGTTCCAGGTCACGCCGTCGCGTTCGGTCAGCGCGATGGCGGCGGAGGGACCCCAGGTGCCCGAAGCATAGGGCTTTGGCTTGACGTCGGCCATGTCCCATCCGGCGCGGATCGCGTCGATCCAGGCCCATTGCGCCTCGACCTCGTCGCGGCGCACGAACAAGGTGGGGTCGCCCTCGATCAGGTCAAGCAACAGCCGTTCATAGGCGATGCGGCGGCGGGTGCCGGCGAATTCGGTGTCGAGGCTGAGGTTCAGCGGCACTTCGCGCAGGCGCACGCCGTCGCGGTCGAGACCCGGTTCCTTCGCCATCACCAGCAGGCGGACATATTCCTCCGGCTGGATGCGGATGATCAGCGTGTTCGATTGCAGCACGCCGCCGCGCTCGGCGAAGATCGAATGCGGGACCGGCTTGAACTGGACGACGATCTCGCTGCGCCGCTCGGTCATCCGCTTGCCGGTGCGCAGGTAGAAGGGGACACCCTGCCAGCGCCAGTTATCGACATGCGCCTTGATCGCGACGAACGTCTCGGTCTTTGACGGCTTTTCGAGCTCCTCGGCATAGCCACCGACGATCTTTCCGGTCGATGCGCCGCCGGTGTACTGGCCGGTGACGGTCAGGTTACCAGCGTCCTGCCCGACGATCGGGCGGAGCGAGCGCAGCACCTTGACCTTTTCGTCGCGGATGGCGGTGCCGTTGAAGCGGGCCGGTGGCTCCATCGCGATCAGGGCGAGCAGCTGAAGGATATGGTTCTGGACCATGTCGCGCAGCGCGCCGACATCGTCATAATAGCCTGCACGTCCCTCAAGGCCGACGGTTTCGCTGACCGTGATCTGGACATGGTCGATGCCCGCGGCGTTCCATACCGGCTCGAACAGCGAATTGCCGAAGCGCAGCGCGAGGATGTTCTGGACGGTTTCCTTGCCCAGATAATGGTCGATGCGGAAGGTGCGGTCCTCGGGGAAGACCGACGCAACCGCGTCGTTGATCTCACGGCTGGACGGCAGGTCGGTGCCGAGCGGCTTTTCGAGGCCGATGCGGACATTGTGTCCGGCGAGCCCCGCCGCAGCGAGGCCCTTGATCGTCGGTTCGAAGAATTTGGGTGCGGTGGACAGGAAGATGGCGAGGCCATCGGAAATGTCGCCGAGCTTGGTCGCGAGCGCGTCATAGCCCTCGATCGTCGAGACATCGAGCGGCTGATACTGCACGCGGGCGAGGAACGCGGCGATCGCGGCGGCGTCCTTGCGGTCCTCGGGCAGGTAGGTTTCCAGCGCCTTTGCACAGAAGTCGCGATACTCGGCATCTGACAGCGTTGACCGCGCGGTGCCCGTGATCGTCAGCCCTTCGGGCAGAAGATGATCCGCGTGGAGGCCGTAAAGCGAAGGAATCAGCATGCGCTGGGCCAGGTCACCCGTGGCTCCGAACAGCAGCAGCTTGCCGAATGGCTGTCGCATCGATCCTCCCAATGTGTCGTCGCCGCCGCCCTAGCAGCGGATGCGCGGCTTGCGAAGCCGCGCATACCTATTCGGTGCTAAAGTTGGGCCGGTTGTGGCACCGACCCGCCTGCGATCAGAGCACCAGACCCGCGGTCGGGTCGAACCCGGCCATGATGTTGAGGTTCTGAACCGCTGCGCCGCCAGCACCCTTGCCGAGATTGTCGAGCGTCGCGATCAGCCGTGCCTGGCCGCGATCGGCATTGCCGAACACGCGGATGGTCAGGCGATCGGTGCCCGCGTCGTCTTCGAGCCGGACGAGCGTGGCGTCATTCTCCTCGATCACCCGCACGATCGGCGAGTCGCGATAGGCGTCGGCGAGCGTGTGCAGGATCTGGGTGGGCGATGGCTTGCGGGGCAGGGCGGCAAGCGCCAGCGGGACTTCGACCAGCATGCCGCGATAGGCGTGCGCCACCGCCGGCATGAAAATCGGCGGGTGCTCCATCCGCGCATGCTTCTGCATCTCGGGCAAATGCTTGTGGTCCAGGTCCAGGCCATAGGCGCGGAAGCCGGTCGGTTCGGACCCGTCCTCGAACTCCGCGATCATCGCCTTGCCGCCGCCGGAGTAACCCGATGCGCCGCCAGCGCTAAGCTGCCAGTCGGCGGGGATCAGGCCGGCGCGGACCAGCGGGCGTACCAGCGCCAGATAGCCGGTCGGCCAGCAGCCGGGGTTGGACACGCGCGGCGCATCGGCGATCGCCTGAGTCTGAGACGGCTCGAGTTCGGCGAACCCATAGGTCCAGCCATCGGCGACGCGGTGGGCGGTCGATGCGTCGATCACGCGGGTGCGGGGATTGTCGATCAGCGCCACCGCTTCACGGGCGGCGTCGTCGGGGAGGCAGAGGATAACGAAATCGGCGCTATTCAGCGCTTCTGAGCGCTTGCTCGCATCCTTGCGGTCGGCATCGGCGAGCGCGATCAGCACGATCTCGTTGCGACCCGACAGGCGTTCGCGAATCTCGAGTCCCGTCGTTCCCGCTGCACCATCGATGAAAACCGAGATGGTCATGCCGGCAGCCCCAGATCGGTCGTCGGGACATAGCCGACGAGCTTGTGACCGGGCGCGCTGCCCCAAGCGAGACCACCGGACAGCTCAAGCACTTCGAATACATCGCCGGAACCGAGCGTCGCCAACACTTCGGAGTCGGCATCGCGGGCGACGCGCAGCGCCGTCGGGCGCGCGGCGATTTGAATCAGCGGCGCGGCGTAATGCGGCGCGAACACGCGATCGGCGAGGCGGACATCGGCCAGATCACGGCGCGCGGCCTCACGCCGCGGGTCGATCTGGACCGAGCGGCCCGTCAGCGCGAATCGGTTACGCGGAGGCGGGTTGTTTGCCGTTGCTGGCGACGCCGTCGCCGGTGACGAATTGTCCGAATTCTGCAAGAAACTCCGCCCCTTCAGGTGTGCGCGCGACGAAGATGTTCCGTTTGTCGGTTTCATCGCGCTGGCGGCGCAGATAGCTTAGTGCGCCCAGCCTGTTCAAGGCGCGTGTCACTACGGGCTTCGACACGTTGAGCGCGCGCGCCAGTCCACGGACCGTGTGCGGCCCCGGATCGAGGTACACGAGCAGCATCAACGCCATCTGGCGGTTGGTCAGATCGGGCTCACCGGACCGGACATAATCGATCAAGGTCGATTTCCACTGATCCAGCGAAGGGTCGCTCATGGCGTTCATCGCGCTACTCATCACTCTGTTACAGTGCCGGAAGAAACCGGACATTCGGGTTCATTAACGCCTCGATGCCCAACGGGTTTCAGGTCGATGACGAAATGTTCCGTTTCGGTGACAATCCCCGAAGCAGCGCGTGCGGGCGATACGCGGTTGATCCGCGCCGCGCTGTTCCCTATGTGGCCGCTTTCCCGAGAAAGACCGCCATGCTGTTCACCTTCCTCCTCGTCGTTCATGCCGTCATCGCATTTCTGCTGGTGACGATCATCCTGATGCAGAAGTCGGAAGGCGGCGGCCTGACCTCGGGCGGCAGCCCGTCGGGCCTGATGTCGGCGCGCGGCGCGGCCAATTTCCTCACCCGCGCGACTGCGGTTCTGGCAGGCGCGTTCGTGGTGATGAGCATCACGCTGGCGGTTCTGGCGGCAACCCGCGGCGATACCGCGATCGACACCAGCCGTGCGGCGACCCCTGCCACGCAGAGTGCGCCGGCGACGCAGCCTGTTCCCGTGGCTCCCGCGGACAACAGCGCGGTCCCGCTCGCCAACTAAACGGCATTTTCGAAACTTTATTTGGCGGCGTCCGGAGTCGGGCGCTTGCCCCCACTCGTGCTTGAAGGATAAGCGGTGACTCCCATGACGCGGTATATTTTCATCACCGGCGGCGTGGTCTCCTCGCTTGGCAAAGGCCTGATGGCCGCGAGCCTCGCTGCGCTGCTTCAGGCGCGCGGCTACAAGGTCCGCATTCGCAAGTTCGACCCCTATCTCAACGTCGATCCGGGCACGATGTCGCCCTATCAGCATGGCGAAGTCTATGTGACCGACGACGGGGCCGAGACCGACCTGGATCTTGGCCATTATGAGCGGTTTACGGGTGTCGCGAGCCGCCAGTCGGACAACATCACCTCGGGCCGTATCTACAAGACGATCATCGAGCGTGAGCGGCGCGGCGACTATCTGGGCGCGACCGTGCAGGTGATCCCGCACGTGACCGATGCGATCAAGGACTTCGCGCAGGCGGAGACCGAGGATCTGGATTTCGTGCTGTGCGAGATCGGCGGCACCGTTGGCGACATCGAGTCGCTGCCGTTCATCGAGGCGATCCGTCAGCTCAAGAACGAGCTCGGCCGGGGCCAGTCGATCAGCGTCCATGTCACGCTGGTGCCGTACATCAAGGCGGCGGGCGAGCTGAAGACCAAGCCGACCCAGCACAGCGTGCGCGAACTGGCGTCGCTGGGCGTGCAGCCCGATGTGCTGGTATGCCGGTGCGAACAGCCGCTGCCTGCGGGCGAGCGCGCCAAGATCGCGCAATTCTGCAATGTCCCTGCCAGTGCGGTGATCCCCGCGCTCGACGCGCCGAGCATCTATGCCGTGCCGCTGCAATATCACGCCGAGGGGCTCGACAGCGAAGTGCTGCGCGCGTTCGGCATCGAACCGGGCGCTGCGCCTGACCTGAGCCGCTGGACGCAGATCACCGACCGCCTGTTCAACCCTGAGGGTGAAGTGACGGTCGGCGTGGTCGGTAAATATGTCGGCCTGCCGGATGCCTACAAGTCGCTGAACGAAGCGCTGGTCCACGGTGGCATCGCCAACAAGGTGAAGGTCAACATCCGCTGGATCGACGCCGAGCTGTTCGAGAAGGGCGACGACGCCGAGGTCGCGGCGAATCTTGAACCCTGCCATGCGATTCTCGTTCCCGGCGCGTTCGGATCGCGCGGTGCGGAGGGCAAGATCGCCAGCGTCCGCTTCGCGCGCGAGCGCAAGGTGCCTTATTTCGGGATCTGCTTCGGCATGCAGATGGCGTGCGTCGAGGGTGCGCGGAACCTGGCCGGGATCGAGGGGGCTTCGTCGACCGAATTCGGCGCGACGCAGGAGCCGGTGGTGGGCATCATCACCGAATGGATGAGCGCCGACGGGATCGAGAAGCGCGAAGAGGGCGGCGACCTGGGCGGCACGATGCGCCTTGGCGCGTACCCCGCGAAGCTCGACGGCAATTCGGTCGTGGCGTCGATCTATGGCAGCGATGACATCAGCGAGCGCCATCGGCACCGCTACGAGGTCAACACGGGCTATCGTGAGCGGCTGGAGGCTGGTGGGCTGGTCTTCTCTGGCCTGTCGCCGGACGGGATGTTGCCCGAGATCGTCGAGCGGCCCGACCATCCGTGGTTCGTCGGCGTGCAGTTCCACCCGGAGCTGAAGTCCAAGCCGTTCGATCCGCACCCGCTGTTCGCCAGCTTCATCGAAGCGGCAGTGCGGCAGTCGCGGCTGGTTTGAACGCAGTTTCCTGATCGCATTAAAAAGGGCGTCCGAACCGCAGTTCGGACGCCCTCTTTGTTGGCGGTGCGCAAGGGGTCAGCGCGCCGCCGGGGGGTGGCTGTCAGGCGACGTCGCGATGCTCGATCGGGGTCGCTTCGCCGGTGCCGCCGCCGATGGCGATCTTCTTCGGCTTCATTGCCTCGGGAACCTCACGCACCAGCTCGATCACGAGCAGGCCATCGGTGAGGTCCGCGCTTTCGACGCGCACGAAGTCGGCCAGCTCGAAGCGGCGCTCGAACCCGCGATTGGCAATGCCGAGATGCAGCATCTGGGCGGGGTTGTTGTCTTGGGTCTCGCCCTTCTTGCCCGTCACCTGAAGCAGGTTCTGCTGGGCGACGATCTCGATCTCGTCAGCCTTGAACCCGGCGACGGCGAGCGTGATGCGATAGCGGTCGTCGGACACGCGCTCGAGGTTGAATGGGGGGTAATTCTCGCTGCTGGACTGGCGCGCGGTTGCTTCGAGCATGTCGAAGAGCCGGTCGAATCCAATGGTCGAGCGGCGGAAAGGGGTCAAATCAATCTGACGCATAGCGTAATCCTCCAATGAGCAATTTCAACGTCTTGCGGCATCCGGTTCACCCGCGATGCCAAGTCTGTCCGGCCCCTGAGGCACCGAACAATCGTGATTTGGGAACTGCGCGCGCGCTTTCAAGAGCGGCAGGGCGTGCCGTTCGAACGATATAAAGCCTACTGATGCGGTGGGAATAGAATTGCTTTGTCGCTAAACCATACTCAATTGATGGAGTTTAATCGGGACATCATAAAAGGGGACCAACTGTGAGCCTGACGAGCCTTTCCATTCTGCTGTTGAGCAGCGCATCGCCGTCCGCTCTGGCGGACGAGCCAAAGCCCGCCGCCGCTGAAGTCGTCGCGGCTGCCGAAGAGACCGAAGCGCAGGATTCGAACACGATCGTCGTAACCGCGTTTCGCCGGGCGGAGAATGTGCAGGAGGTCCCGGTCGCCATTTCGGTGGTCGATTCCGACACGCTGGAGGCGCGCGGCACTTACAACATCACCGGGCTGACCCAGCTCCAGCCGACATTGCAATTCTATTCGCAGAACCCGCGCAACACCTTCATCAACATCCGCGGGATCGGGGCGCCGTTCGGGCTGACCAATGACGGGTTCGAGCAGGGCGTCGGCATCTACATCGACGATGTGTTCTACAACCGCATCGCCTCTGCGACGCTCGATTTCGTGGATGTCGAGCAGATCGTGACGCTGCGCGGGCCGCAGGGGGCGCTGTACGGCAAGAACACCACCGCCGGCGCGATCAACATCACCACCCGCGCGCCGAGCTTCGAGTTCGAGGGGCGCGGTGAGATTTCGGTCGGCAACCTCAATTTCAAGCAGGGCAAGGCGTCGATCTCCGGCCCGCTGTCGGACAACCTCGCCGCGCGGCTCAGCGTGACGACGACCCACCGCCGCGGCACGCTGTGGAACACCTATTCGAAAAGCTGGATCCAGTCGCAGGACAGCGTCGGAATCCGCGGGTCGGTGCTGTGGAAGCCGAGCGAGGATCTGAGCATCACCTTTGCCGGTGACTGGAACCTGCAGGATCCGATCTGCTGCGCCTTTACCTATGGTGGTTACGGCCCGACGCAGCGCGCCGCGAACCGGCAATATCCTGCGCTGATCGCCGCATTCCCCGGCTATGCGCCGCCCAGCACCAACCCGTACGACCGGGTGACCGATGTCGATGCGCAGCTGTCGGCACGCAACGAGATTGGCGGCGCGTCGATCCGGGCGGTGTGGGACGTGAGCGAGGGCAATAGCCTCACCTCGATCACCGCGTGGCGCTTCTGGGATTGGACGCCGGCGAACGACCGCGATTATACCGGCCTGCAGGTCTACACCAAGGTCAACAACCCGACCGAGCAGAGCCAATATTCGCAGGAATTCCGCTTCAACCATGAAGGGAACGGGTTCGATTTCGTGGTCGGCGCATTCGCCTTCCACCAGAAGATCCGCACCAGCGGCATTCAGGAGACGGGCCGCGATGCCAGCCGCTGGCTGCTCAACCCGACCAGCGCGCTGTCGAACAACCCGGCGGTGCTGAACAATCTGGTCGCGATCAACGACATCCGGCTCGATAACACCAGCCTCGCGCTATACGGCAAGCTGAACCTGAAGGTTGGCGAGCGCTTCACGGTGTCGCCCGGCATCCGCATCAATCACGACAAGAAGGATGGGCTGTATAACTCGGTCGTGACCGGGACCGCGTCGGACGGCACCCGGCGCGAAGTGTCACCCGTCCCGGGGTCGCCTTACTACTCCGATTCCTGGATCGCAGCACAGCGCGGCATTCAGGCATCGCAGTATTTCGAGCCTGAATTCAGCGCGTGGAATCTCTCCTACGACCTCAACCTGCGCTATGAGCTGACTGACGATATCAACGCCTATGCGACCTATGCGCGCTCATTCAAGACGGGCGGCATCAACCTCAACGGCGTCCGCGCCGACGCGAATGGCGTGCCCAACGCGGCCGACTTCACGATCAAGCCGGAAAAGGTCGATCATTTCGAGGTGGGCCTCAAGACCCAGTTCTGGGATCGCAAGGCGACGTTCAACGTCACCGGCTTCTGGACCAAGATCAAGGATTTCCAGGCCAGCGTGAGCAATGGCCAGCTCGTCACCGTGCGCGGCTATCTGGCGAATGCGGACAGAGTGAGCAGCAAGGGCGTCGAGGCCGATTTCTCGATCCGTCTGAGCGCGCGCTTCAACGCCTATGTCAGCGGCGCCTATACTGACGCGAAGTTCGACGAATTCTGCGACGCGCCGCCGCCGCCGGAACTCGCCGGTGGTGCGACGACCGGGATCGTCCAGACGGGCAAGTGCACTTTCACCGGTACGGTCGGTGCGCCCGGAACGCCGGGCGCGGTCAGCCCGCCTATCTATGACGCATCCGGATCGGTGCTGCCGGGCGTTTCAAAATGGGCGTTTTCCTGGGGTGCCGAGGGCAATGTGCCGAGCAAGCTGTTCGGGCAGGAAGGGCAATTCTACCTTGGCTATGACGCCAGCTCGCGATCGCGCTGGTCGTCCAACCCGTCGCCCTCGATCTACACCTGGGTGGACGGATATGCGCTGCACAACTTCCGTGGCGGCTTTCGCACCGAGCGGTTCGACGCGTTCCTGTGGGCGCGCAACGCCTTCGACAAGGATTATATCGACCTCTACCTCGCGGGCACCGGCGGCAACACCGGCCTGATCGCGGCGCAGGTCGGCGATCCCCAGACGTTCGGAGGAACCATCAAGTTCAACTTCTGATCGCGACTCCGGTGCGGTGCGAGTCCCTTGCACGCGGGATCGCACGGCTGGACAGGGGAGGGGGCCGGGATGGCTCCCAAGGCTTCCTCCCCGAACTTCCTCGTCCGACGACCAGAAGCGCATTGAGTTTATCGCCCCGGACTTGATCCGGGGCAGGGCTGCCGTTCCTTGATGCTGTCAGGATGCCCAGCCCCGGCTCAAGGCCGGGGCGACGGTGGAAGAGCGGGTGCACGGGGCCAGAAATGCCAAAGGCCCGGGCCGTTTCCGACCCGGGCCCCTGCGTGACGATGCCTCGTCAGCCCCCTTAAGTGGCCACTTCTGCCCGCGCGCCTTTTTCAAGGCGGGGCTGAAGAGCCTCCCCGAACCACGGCCGTTGCCATTGCTTCGTGGCGCTTTGCTAGGATGGCATGTGGCGGTTGTCACGGGGCGATGGGCGCGTCGTGACTCTTTGCGGCAACCCTGTGTTGATTTGGCAACAGCGCGATTGCGTGTGCCCCCGCCACCCCCTAACACCGCGCCCATGCTGCTTTCCCGATATGAACGCATGATCGCGCGCCGGTACCTGCTGCCGGGCCGGGGCGAAGCCTTTATCGCGCTCGTCGCGTCAATCAGCCTGGTTGCGGTGATGCTGGGCGTTGCCGCGCTGGTCATCGTGATGAGCGTGATGAATGGGTTTCGCGCCGAACTGTTCGACAAGATCACCGGCCTGAACGGCCATGCGGTAATTCAGGGCTATGGCGGCCAGCTGCGCGACTGGCGCGAGGTGGTTGCGGAGGCGCGCAAGACGCAGGGCGTCACCACGGCCACCCCGTTGATCGAGCAGCCGTTGATGGCGAGCTTTCAGGGGCGGGTTGAGGGGGTGCTGGTCCGCGGGATGACCGTTGCCGATCTGCGCGCCAACCCAACGCTCAACCGCAATGTTGTGATGGGCCAGATGGCCGAGCTGACCGCGGATTGCGAGTGCATCGCGATCGGGTCACGGCTGGCGAGCACGCTCGGCGCGTCGCTGGGCAGCAGCGTGCAGCTGATCAGTCCGCAGGGACCATCGACGCCGTTCGGCACCGTGCCGCGAATCGTGTCGTACCGCGTCGCCGCGATCTTTGAGGTCGGGGTCTATGACTACGACAAGGCGTTCGTGGTGATGCCGATGGAGACCGCACAGACGCTGTTGCTGATGGGCGATGCGGTGAGCATGGTCGAGATCGACACCGAAGATCCCGACCGGGTCGGCGAAATCCTCGCCCCGCTGGCGCAGAAGGTCGTGCAGAGCGCGCAGCTGTCAGACTGGCGCACGCTTAACGCGACCCTGTTCGAGGCGCTGGCGGTGGACCGGCTGGTGACGTTCACGGTGTTGTCGATCCTGATCCTGGTCGCGGTGTTCAACATCCTGTCGTCGCTGATCATGCTGGTGCGCGCCAAGACCCGCGACATCGCGATCCTGCGCACGATGGGGGCGACGCGCAGCGGCCTCATCAAGATCTTCGTGACGGTCGGCACCGCGATTGGCGGGCTGGGGATCGTCGCGGGCCTGATCCTCGGCTTTATCCTGCTCTATTTCCGTCAGGGAGTGCTGAGCTTCCTTGGCTTCATTACCGGACAGGAGATCTGGGACCCGTCGATGCGCTACTTGACCGAATTGCCCGCCAAGACCGACCCGGTTGAGGTCGCCAGCATCGCGCTGATGGCGCTGGGATTCAGCTTCCTCGCGACGCTTTACCCCGCGTTCAAGGCGGCGAGTACCGATCCGGTTCAGGTGTTGCGCTATGAGTGAAGCTGTCCTTGAAACCCGCGGCCTGCGTCGCGTCTTCGTCCAGGGCGATGCGACGATCGAGGTGCTGCGCGGCATCGACCTGACCGTCGCGCCGGGCGAGATCGTCGCGCTATTGGGGCCGTCCGGCTCGGGCAAATCGACGCTGTTGCAGGCGGTGGGGCTGCTCGAAGGTGGATTCGAGGGATCGATCCGCATCGCCGGGATCGAGGTCGCCAAGCTGGAAAGCCATGAGCGGACGGTGACGCGGCGCGACAAGCTCGGCTTCGTCTACCAGTTCCACCATCTGCTGCCCGATTTCAACGCGGTCGAGAATGTCGAGCTGCCGCAACTCATCCAGAATGCGACCCATGCCGATGCGCGGGCGCGGTCTGAGGCGTTGCTGACCGCACTGGGTCTCGGTGCGCGTCTTACGCATCGGCCAAGCCAGCTGTCGGGCGGCGAGCAACAGCGCGTCGCAGTCGCCCGCGCGCTCGCCAACCGGCCGATGCTGGTGCTGGCGGACGAGCCAACCGGCAATCTGGACGAGAAAACCGCCGATGTTGTGTTCGCCGAACTGCTGCGGCTGGTGCGCGGCGAGGGAGCGGCGGCGCTGATCGCAACGCATAATGAGCGGCTGGCGGCAAAGATGGACCGCGTGGTGCGGTTGCACGAGGGTTTGTTGGAGGAAACGAAATGACCGCGCTCACTGAAATCCCCGTAACTGCAGCGACCGGCGAAGAGACCGATCTTTCGACCTATGCCGGCGACGTGCTGCTGGTCGTCAACGTCGCGTCCAAATGCGGGTTTACCCCACAATATACCGGCCTTGAGGAGCTACACCGCCGCTATGGCAATCGCGGGTTCGAGGTGCTGGGGTTCCCGTGCAACCAGTTCGGCGCGCAGGAGCCGGGCGACGCTGCGGAGATCGCGAATTTCTGTTCGCTGACCTATGACGTGACATTCCCCGTGTTTGGCAAGGTCGACGTCAATGGCGCGGACGCCGCACCGCTGTATCGCTGGCTCAAGAAGCAAGCGCCCGGCCTGTTCGGTACCGAGGGGATCAAGTGGAACTTCACCAAGTTCCTGATCGATCGCGAGGGCAACGTCGTGGAACGCTACGCCCCGCAGACCAAGCCCGAGGATATCGCGGCGGATATCGAGAAGCTGCTGTAGTTAAAATCCTCCCCGGAACGGGGAGGGGAACCATGCGAAGCATGGTGGAGGGGGCTCGAGGCACGCGACGCCAGTCGAGGAGGGGGCCCTCCGGCAGCGCTTCGTGCGGCCACCTCCGCGTGCCGGGGAGGATTTAACTGTGGAAAACGCGACCGGCCGCTTTGACCCCCGCGCCTTCGCCCACCTATAACAACTCCCATGCCCCATTCCGGCTTTGTCCCCCTCCGTATCTTCTCCGCCTACACGATGCTGGAAGGCGCGATCGAGCCGAAGGCGATTGCGGCGCGGGCGCGCGAGCTGGGGTTTCCGGCGGCGGGGCTGTGTGATCGCAACGGGCTTTATGCCGCGATGCCCTATTCCGACGCCGCGAAGAAGGCCGGGGTGCAGCCGATCATCGGGTCGCTGCTGTGCGTCGAGCGGCCCGACATGCCCGATGGCGTAACCCCGCCGCTCGACTGGCTGGCGCTCTTGGCGCAGGATGCGACGGGCTACGAAAATCTCTGCCACCTTGTGTCGATGGCGCATCTCGACCGGCCGATCGAAAAGGACGCGCATGTCCCATTCGCAGCGCTGGAGGGGCGCACCGACGGGCTGATCGCGCTGACCGCCGGACGCGAGGGCGGGCTGACGCGGTTGTTCGCCGAGGAGCAGGACGAGGCGGCGCTGGCTTATGCCGACCGACTGCAGGGGCTGTTCGGCGAACGGCTGTATATCGAGATCGTCCGGCGACTGGATGAAGTCGAGGCGCGTGCCGAGCCGCGGTTGCTCGAGCTCGCCTATGCCCGCGGCATTCCGATCGTGGCGACTAATCCGGCCTGCTATTCGGTCCCCGATTTCCATCAGGCGCATGACGCGATGCTGTGCATTGCGGGTTCCGCCTATGTCGCGAGCGATGATCGCCAGCGGTCCTCACCCGATGCGTGGATGAAGCCCGCGACGGAGATGAAGCGGCTGTTCGACGATCTGCCAGAGGCGATCGACAACACGCTGGTGGTCGCGCAGCGCTGTGCCTTTGCCGCGCCCAAGCGCAAGCCGATCCTCCCCAGCCTGGCCGGCGACATCGAGGGTGAAGCGACGCAGTTGCGCGATGACGCGCGCGCCGGGCTTGAGGCGCGGCTAGCCTATGCCGGTATCACCGATCCGGCGAAGCGGCAGGAATATTTCGATCGGCTGGCGTTCGAGACCGACATCATCGTCCAGATGGGGTTTCCGGGCTACTTCCTGATCGTTGCGGACTTCATCAAATGGGCCAAGGCGAACGGGATTCCGGTGGGTCCGGGGCGTGGTTCGGGCGCGGGTAGCGTCGTTGCCTGGGCGCTGACGATCACCGATCTCGATCCGCTGGCTTTGGGGTTGCTGTTCGAGCGCTTCCTGAATCCTGAACGCGTGTCGATGCCCGACTTCGACATCGACTTTTGCGAAACGCGGCGTGGCGAGGTGATCCGCTACGTCCAGGCGAAATATGGGCGCAATCAGGTCGCGCAGATCATCACATTCGGAACAATGAAAGCGCGCGCGGTGCTGAAGGACACCGGGCGCGTGCTGCAGATGAGCTATGGCCAGGTCGATCGGCTTGCGAAGCTTGTGCCGAACCATCCGACCGACCCATGGACGCTGTCGCGGTCGCTGAACGGGGTGAGCGAGTTCAAGGCCGAGTATGATGGCGCGACCGATGTCCGCCATCTGATCGACCTTGCCATGCGGCTGGAGGGCCTGCCGCGCCACTCGTCCACCCACGCTGCCGGCGTGGTGATCGGCGACCGGCCGCTGGCGGAGCTGGTGCCGCTGTATCGCGACCCGCGCTCCGACATGCCGGTGACGCAGTTCGACATGAAATATGTCGAGGGCGCCGGGCTGGTGAAGTTCGACTTTCTTGGCCTCAAGACGCTGTCGGTGCTGCAAAAGGCGGTCGATCTGCTCGCCGCGCGCAACATCACGATCGATCTGGCCGCGCTCGGCTGGGACGATCCGGCGGTGTACGAACTGCTCCAGCGCGGTGAGACGGTGGGCGTGTTCCAGCTCGAATCCGAAGGCATGCGGCGCACGCTGACGGCGGTGCGGCCGACCAATTTCGGCGACATCGTCGCGCTCGTCTCGCTCTATCGGCCGGGTCCGATGGACAACATCCCGATGTTCGGCGCGCGCAAGGCCGGGCGTGAGCCGATCGAATATCCGCACCCGCTGCTGGAGGGGATCCTTCAGGAGACCTACGGGATCTTCGTCTATCAGGAACAGGTGATGCAGGCCGCGCAGATCCTGGCCGGCTATTCGCTGGGCGGCGCGGATTTGCTGCGCCGCGCGATGGGCAAGAAGATCAAGGCCGAGATGGACGCGCAGCGCGCGCTGTTCGTCGAGGGCTGCGCCAAGATGAACAATATCTCCGAGGCGAAGGCCAACGAGCTGTTCGACTTGATCGACAAGTTCGCGGGCTACGGCTTCAACAAGTCGCACGCGGCGGCCTATGCACTGCTCGCCTATCACACCGCGTGGCTGAAGGCGCATTATCCGCACGAATTCTACGCGGCGTCGATGTGCTTCGAACTTGGCCAGACCGAGAAGCTGGCGGTGTTCGTCGAGGATATGAAGCGGCTCGGCACCCCGTGTCTGCCGCCCGACATCAATGCGAGCGAGGCGGAGTTTTCGGTTGCGGAGACGCAGGAGGGGTTCGCCGTCCGCTATGCGCTCGCGGGCCTGAAGGGCGTGGGCGAGAAGGCGATGGAGCTGCTGGTCAAGGAGCGGCAGGCCAAGGGGCGGTTCCAGAGCCTGGATGATTTCGCGCGGCGGGTCGATCCGCGGCTGCTCAACAAGCGACAGGTCGAAGCGCTGGCCGGGGCGGGGGCGTTCGACAGTGTTGCGCCGGACCGCGCCAAGGTTCACGCGGCCGCCGAGACCATCATGGCGGTGGCGCAACGCACGCATGAGAACCGGACCAGCGGGCAGGGCGGCCTGTTCGGCGAGGCCGAGCCGGTCGGATCGGCAATCCAGCTGCCCAAGAGTGCCAACTGGACGCTGGGGCAGCGGATCGAGGCGGAGAAGGAGGCGTTCGGCTTCTTCTTCTCGGCGCATCCGCTCGATCGCTACCAGCACCTCGCCAAGCTGCATTCGGCGCGCAGCATCGCCAGCCTCAACGAGATCGAGATTGCCGAGGGCGGCCGCGCGGGCGCGACGATCGCGGCGCTGATCGAGGATGCGCGCTGGCGCACCTCGGCGCGCGGCAAGCGCTACATGATGGCGACGCTGTCCGATGCCAGCGGGACGGTGCCGTGCACGTGTTTCGAGGAGCATACGTCCAAGGAGATGGAGGATGCGGCGCGCGTTGGCGGCTGCGGCATCCTGACGGTCGAGCTGGACCGCCGGGCTGGTGAGGACAGCGCGCGGGTGACGGTGCGCAAGGTGCAGCCGTTCGAGGGCATGGCCAAGGACGTGCGGCTGACGCTGCGCATGGCGGTGCGCGAGCCGGGCACGCTGGCGGCGGTCGCCAAGCTGCTGGAGGATGCGCGCGGCGGGCGATGCGAAGTGGTGGTCGATGCGCCGCTGCCCGATGGGGGCGAGGCGGAGCTGGTGTTGGGGCGCAACTTCCGGCTCGACGGCGAACTGGCGACGCGGATCGAAGGGCTGCCGGGGATCGAGCGGGCCGAGCTCAAGCCGACTGCGCAGCCGAGGCTGGCGCTCGCAAGCTGACGCTCCTCCCTTGCATCTGCGCTTTCGAACCCGCAGGATGGGTTTACGGACGCGGAAACCCGCGCGGAACAAGGAGAGTGTGATGCTGGGCGCGATGCAGGATTTCGAGCTTCGGGTACCTCGGGTGATCGAGCATGCCGAGCGCGAATATGGATCGCGCGAAATCATCAGCCGCTGGGCTGATGGCAGCGAGACGCGCACCGACTGGGCCGGGATCGCGCGCGACAGCCGCAAGCTGGCGCAGGCGCTGGAGCGGCGCGGGATCAAGCCGGGCGATCGCGTCGCGACGCTGGCGATGAACCACAGCCGCCATCTGGTCGCGTGGCACGGCACGATCGGGATGGGCGGCGTGATCCACACGATCAACCCGCGGCTGTTCGAGGATCAGCTCGCCTATATCGCCAACCATGCCGAAGACCGGGTGCTGATCTATGACCGGATGTTCCAGCCGATCATCGACAAGCTGAAGCCGCAATGGACGACGATCGAGCATTATATCGTGTTCGATGGCGAAGGGCCGGACAGTTTCGAAGCGGTGATCGGTGCTGAAGACGGCAACTACATTTGGGTCGAGGGCGGCGAGCGCGAACCGTGCATGCTCTGCTACACCAGCGGCACGACGGGCAATCCGAAGGGCGTGCTGTACACCCACCGCTCGTCGATGATCCATGCGATGGCCGAGCTGCAGCCGGCGGTGTTCGACCTGTCGACCCAGTCGGTGGTGTTGCCGGTGGTACCGATGTTCCACGCGGTGGGATGGGGCCTGCCTTTTGCTGCGCCGATGGCGGGCGTGAAGCTGGTCATGTCGGCGGTGAATGACGGCAAGACTTTGTGCGACCTGATGAACCGCGAGCGGGTGACGCATACGGCGGGCGTGCCGACCGTGTGGTTCGCGATGTTCCAGCATATCGATGAGACCGGGGAAGCACCGCAGCACCTGAAGGTCGTGACCATCGGTGGCTCCGCCGCGCCGCGCGCGATGATCGAGCGGATCATGAAGATGGGCGCGCGGGTCAACCATGCCTGGGGCATGACGGAGACCTCGCCGATCGGCACGATGGGCGCACCGACGCATGACTGGGACGATCTGAGTTTCGAGGACAAGGTCGACAAGACCGTGTTTCAGGGGCGCGCGCCGTTCGGCGTCGAACTGCGCACGGTGGACGATGAGGGCGCTTTGCTCCCGCGTGACGGGGTGAGTTCGGGGCGGCTGCAGATCCGCGGGCCGTGGATCATCAAGCAGTATTTCCAGGACACGAATGGCCCGTGCCTGACGCAGGATGGCTGGTTCGACACCGGCGACGTTGCCGTGCTGCACCCCGACGGGATCATGCAGATCACCGATCGCGCCAAGGATGTGATCAAGTCGGGTGGGGAGTGGATCAGCTCGGTCGAGCTGGAAAATGCCGCCGTGGGTTGCCCCGGCGTCGCTGAGGCGGCGGCGATCGGCATCCATCATCCCAAATGGGATGAACGGCCGCTGCTCCTGGTTGTTCGCAAGCCTGGCAGTGAGGTGGATGCGGCGCAGGTTCAGGCGCATCTCGCGACGCAGGTCGCCAAATGGTGGCTGCCCGATGAGATCCATTTCGTCGATGCGCTGCCGCACACCGCCACCGGCAAGCTGCTCAAGACTGCGCTGCGCGAACAATATCGCGACTTTCAGTTCGCGGCGGCGTGAACGGGTGGGGCGGGTTGCGGCCCGCCCTCCCGTTGCTCATCTCGTTGGCGCCGGCATGTAGCGGGGGTTGCGGAGCACGAGCGCCGCGACCAGCGCCACCAGCAGCCCGATCGGCAGGACTTCGGTCAGGGTGATCAAGACGCGGAACAGCGGGTTGGCATACAGATCCTGCATCTGCGCCATCTGTGCCTGAAGCGCGGCAAGCTCGCTGGGTGTGGCACCCGCCGCGCGTTGTTCCTCAAGCATCCGGGCGCTCATCTGCGCGATGAAGTCGCCGCTGTTGGTCGCCAGCACCGCTTCCCATGCGATGACGTAAAACAGGCTGCCGATCAGTGCGATCGCGAGACCCATGCCGAGAGCGGGCAGGAAGCGAATGACGCCGCCACAATTTTCGTCGCGATGGCGCTTTACCGCCACGAAGATGGCGGTGAAGGCGATCAGCATGATCAGATAGCCGATCGCCATGCCGGTCCAGCCGGTCGGCGGGTTGTCGGCCATCAGCGTGCCCATCAGGAATAATGGAATGGCGACGACGAAGCCGGCGATCACGCCGTAGGTCAGGATGATGCGCTGCATATGGGTTCTCCCGTTCGGTTCAGGTTGCGCGAACTGGGCAGCGGGGGCCGTGATGGGCAATCGCCCAAAGGGGTGATTTGCCCGCGATCACCCGAAATGCGGTCAGGACAGCAACCCCAGTTCGCGCGCCCGCGCAATCGCATCGGTGCGGCGGCGCGCGCCGAGCTTTTCGAACAGCCGAGCAACATGGGTCTTCACGGTGTTGGGCGAGACCGCGAGCCGCCGGGCGATTTCCTTGTTCGAATAGCCGGCCGCCAGTTCGCCAAGAACCGCCATCTCGCGATTGCTGATCCCGAGCGATTCCTGCGCCTGTGGATTGCCCGGCGCACGCGGCGAAGGCGGGCGGCCGATCACGCGCGCGCCGACATAGAGGCCGAGCGCCAGGAACCCCAGGGCGACAATCAACAGGTAGAATTCGGTCGAGTGCGTCCGCGCGAGCCAGCGATAGTCGAGCCATTGCAGTACCACCGCGCCAAGTGCCAGCAACGCTCCATAGAGCGCGGCATGTCGCCACCAGTCTAGTTCGGGCCAGCCTCGCTTTGCCATCCAATGAACATCGCCCAGCATTTAGTGCAAGGCAACCAGTACAACTTGCCGGAGGCCGGCGGTTCTTGCGCGCGATGACCATCTGCGCTAATGGCCCGCCCGCACAGGGGGCGTCCCCGTGCCTGATTGGAGACGATCATTGCTGGATCAGTACCAAATAGCGGGCTTTGCCCCGGGTATCGCCAGCACCCTTCCGTAACGCCTGCCCAGGCGCCGCGGGGGTGATGGCATCCCCGCGCAAATCCCGACGATCAACGACTTGAACCGGGTCAGCGGCGGATGCCGTGCGCCCGGCTGGGATGGGCTATGTTGCATGAATATGATGTGGTCCGCGCCATGCTGGTGCGGGCCGGGCGGGACGTTCCCGCCACGTCGCCGCTCGCAAAGGCGGTGCTGGGCTGGGCGAAGGCGCATGCGCGCTGGCTGTTCGGAGCGCCGGTGCCGAAGCTGGGTTGGCGCGAACTGAAGGAACGGGTCACGCAGGAGCACGCTCCGGCGGAGGCTCCGGCGCGTGCGCTCGAAATGACGGCGCGGCTCGCCACGGCGCTCGGCCTTGGCGAACAGGATTGCCGGGCGTTGCTTGCCATCGTCGCGATCGAGCGGTGCAGTCATGCCCGCACGCTGTCGCGGCTGATGCTCGAGCAGGAAATGGACCTGAGCGAAATCGTCGCGGGCATTGCGGGTGTGGATGCGCTCGCGGTGCGCAGGCTCGCGCCGGTACGCTTGGGGCTGGTCAGCCTGCACGATCGGCGCGGCGGCGGGGTCGATGTCGAATGCAGCTGGACGCTGGAGCGCGTGCTCGAGCGCGGTGCAATCACGGATGATGAGTTGCTCGAGGCGGTGATCGGCCCGCGTCAGCAGGCACGGCTGGAGCCGCGCGACTTTGCGCGGGTCGGGACCGAGGTCGCGTTCCTCATCCGGCTGCTGACGGGCGCGATTGCCGCGCGTGCGCCGGGCATCAACGTGCTGATCCACGGGCCGCCCGGAACCGGCAAGACCGAACTCGCCCGCACGCTTGCGGCTGCGGCGGGGGCGGCCTTGTTCAGCGTGGGTGAGAGCGACGAATATGGCGAGGAGCCGACCCGCAGCGAGCGGGTCTCGGCGCTCCGGCTGGCGCAGCGGATGCTGGCTGCGCGGGGCGGGGCGGCCTTGCTGTTCGACGAGATGGAGGATCTGATCGGCGACGCAGCGCCGGGCGAGGGCGACTGGATGCGCGGGCGGCGTGGATCGAAGCTGTGGGTCAATCGCCAGATCGAGACCAACGCCGTCCCCGTCATCTGGACCAGCAACGCGATTGGCAACATCGACCCCGCGATCCTGCGCCGGATGAGCTTTGTGCTGAGGCTCGATCCGCCTGCGGGTAAGGGGGCTATGGCGATGATCGACCGGATCGCGCAGGAGGAGGAACTGGCGCTGCCGCCCGGTTTTGGCGCGCTCGCCGATGCTGCGCCCGAAACGGCGAGCGTCACGCGTGTCGCGGCGCGGAGTGGGCAATTGTCAGGGGAGCCCGAGGACGCGATGCTTGCGGCGCGTGCGCTGGTCGGCGCGCTGCGTGGCGGACGGGTGGTGCGTGAGGCTGAAGGCGTGGTCGATCTCGACCTGTATGAGGCGAATCGCGACATGGCCGGACTGGTCGCGGCGATGGCCGCACGCGATGCGCCAGCCGACGTCTCGCTGCTGATCACCGGGCCGCCGGGGACGGGCAAAACCGAGCTTGCCGCGCATCTGGCGCGGGCGATGGAGCGGCCGCTGATCGTCAAGCGCGCGTCCGACCTGTTGTCCAAATGGGTCGGCGAGACCGAGGCGAACATCGCCGAGGCATTTGCCGAGGCGGAACGGCGTGAGGGGCTGTTGCTGTTTGACGAAGCGGATTCGATCCTGTTCGACCGCAGCACCGCCAAGGCCAGTTGGGAGGTGACGCAGGTCAATGAGCTGCTGACGTGGCTCGACCGGCATCCGCTTCCGGTCGTTGCCGCGACCAACCATAAAGGGCGGCTCGACCCGGCGGCGTTGCGTCGGTTTGTGTTCAAGCTGGAATTGGGTCCGCTGGGTAGTGCGCGGGCCGCACGGGCGTTCGAGCGGTTCTTCGGGTTTCCCGCTCCGGCAGACCTGATGGAGGTTGCGGGGCTGACTCCGGGCGACTTTGCGGTGGTGCGGCGGCAGTTGCGGTTTGGAAAGGTCGATCCGGCGCGGCTGATCGACTTGTTGCGAGCCGAGGTGGCGGCGAAGCCGGGAGGGCAGGGGCGGATGGGCTTCTAAAACAACTCCCCCTGATCCCCTGCGGGCGGGCGGAACAGATCGCGGCGGAGCGGGGGGAAGGGCTGATCGAGTCCGAACCGCTTCGCAGCGATCTTGAAGCGGGTGCGCAGCAGGTCGGCCCACGGCCCTTGCCCACGGAAGCGGGTGTGGAAATTGGGGTCATTGTCGCGCCCGCCGCGCAGGGACTGGATCGTCGCCATCACCTTTGCCGCGCGATCGGGGAAATGTTCGTCGAGCCAGGCGCGGAATAGCGGTGCGACCTCATGCGGCAGGCGAACAGGGAGATAAAAACAGCCCAGCGCCCCCGCCTGCGCCGCGCGTTCCATGATATGCTCGACCTCGTGATCGGTGATCTGGGGGATGATCGGGGAGAGCGACACGAACGTCGGGATGCCCGCCGCGCGCAGCTTCGCCACTGCGGCGAGGCGGCGTTCGGGGTGCGGTGCGCGTGGCTCGACCGTGCGTGCGACCTTCGGATCAAGCGAGGTGATCGACAGCATCACCGCCGCCAGCCCCTTCGCCGCCATCGGCCCGAGCAGGTCGATATCGCGCGTCACCCGGTCTGATTTGGTGGTGATCGTGATCGGGTGGTCGCATTCCGCCAGCACCGCGATACAGCCGCGCGTGATCCGCCAGGTCGCCTCGATCGGTTGGTAGGGATCGGTGTTGGTCCCGAACGCGATCGGCTGACAGTCATAGCCGCGCTTGCCCAGCGCCGCGCGGAGCAGGGCGGGGGCGTCGGGCTTGGCGAACAGCTTCGTCTCGAAATCGAGGCCGGGGGACAGGTCGTGCCAGGCATGGGTTGGCCGCGCGAAGCAATAGATGCAACCATGCTCGCACCCGCGATAGGGGTTCACCGAGCGGTCGAAGGGGATGTCCGGCGACTGGTTGCGCGACAGGATCGTGCGGGAATGCTCGACCGTGACGGTGGTGCGGAGCGGTGGCGGCGCGCCGTCGATATCGCCGCGCGCGTCCAGCCAGTCGCCGTCCGCTTCACGCACCGGAAGGGCGAAACGGGTGCTTTCGCGATTGTGCGTCGCGCCGCGAACGGGGCGGGGGCTGGTCATCCCCCATGCATAGCCCACCCGATGAAACAAACCAAGAACATACGCACTGCCGCTGCGCGTGTTCTCGGCCCTTAAACAGGTTGACCACACGATACGCGGCGCGCCACACCGGTTGCCAATAGCCATTTTGGGGAATTCGATTCGCCTGTATACTCTGCCCGCCGCCTTGTTGTTTTTGGGGCTAAGCGCCACCCCGGCCGCTGCGGAGGACAAGGAGCCGTGCGGCCCCGAACTGGTGTGCGCCAGTGCACCCAAGACGGTGGTTGAGGCATTCCGCGAGGCGGGGCTCAAGGCCAAGCTCATGCTCGACCGTGACGGCGACCCGATGATCGAAAGCGCGGCATCGGGGTATAATTTCGAAACCTCTTTCTATGGCTGTGTCGAGACCAAGGCATGCAGTTCGCTCCAGTTTCGCGTCGCCTTCACCAAGGAGCCGGAAAACATCGTCGAGCTGGCCAACAAGTGGAACGCCGGGATGCGCTTCTCGCAAATGTCCGTCACGAAAGATGGCGAACTGGTCGTCAGCTGGGACGTTACGACGGTTGGCGGGTTGGGGAAGAAGAATTTCGCCGACGTTCTGAGCACCTGGGAAATGGTGCTGGGCGAGCTCGGCGAATTCTTCGACGAGCATATCCCGGCCAAGCCAGCCGAGAAGAAAGCGAGCTGACGCCCGCCCGTCGCCGCGCGCAACCGGACTGGTCGAACTGTCC
Source organism: uncultured Alphaproteobacteria bacterium (assembly GCA_942493255.1). Lineage (GTDB taxonomy): Bacteria > Pseudomonadota > Alphaproteobacteria > Sphingomonadales > Sphingomonadaceae > Sphingomonas. Next base: position 2,064,841 of record OW818683.1, read on the forward strand.
TGAAAAGCCTAGCGGTGCGGCTTGAAGCCGTGGAGGGCCGGATGAAGCGTAAAGGCTGGGTGATCTTCAGCGCTGCGGCAATCGTGACGATTGCGATGGGGGTGCGGCAGGCGTTCGGGCTGTTCCTGCCCGATATGAGCACCGACTTGAGTATCGGGCGATCGAGCTTCGGCCTGTCGCTGGCGCTTCAGAACCTGCTGTTCGGGCTGGCCCAGCCCTTTGTCGGCGCATTGGCGGACCGGCACGGCGCGGGCCGCGTGGTGGCGGGCGGGACGTTGCTCTACGCCGCCGGGCTGATCGCCGCCTCATTCGCAGGGAGCGCGATCGGGCTGCATTTGTCGTTCGGGCTGATGGTCGGCATGGCGCTGTCGGCGACGACCTTTGTCGTCGTGCTCGGTGCGGTCGGGCGGGTTGTGACGCCGGAGCGCCGCAGCATGGCGTTCGGCATCGTCACCGCCGGAGGATCGCTCGGGCAGTTTCTGGTGGTGCCGGCGGGGCAGCTGCTGATCGGCGAGCTGGGCTGGCGGATGGCGCTGGTCGCGCTGGCGGGGCTGATCGCGGTGATGCTGGCGCTGGCAGTCGGTGTTTCGGGCAAGCCGCAGGCGGCGGGGGCGCAGGCCGGCGGGGATGGTCAGACGTTGCGTCAGGCGCTGGGCGAGGCGGCGGGGCATCGCGGTTTCTGGCTGCTCAACGCGGGCTTTTTTGTCTGCGGTTTCCATGTCGCGTTCATAGCGACGCACTTCCCGGCCTATCTGACCGACAAGGGGCTGGGGTTGGCGATCGGCGCCAATGCGCTGGCGCTGGTCGGGCTGTTCAACATCTTCGGATCCTATCTGTTCGGCGTGTGGGGCGGCAAGTGGAGCAAGAAGGGGCTGCTCGCGGCGCTCTATGCCGCGCGGGGCGTGGTGATGATCGCCTTCCTCGCCGCGCCGCTGACCCCGGTGAGCGCGTTGCTGTTCGCTGCGGCGATGGGGTTTCTGTGGCTCGGCACGGTGCCGCTGACCAGCGGGCTGGTCGGGCAGATCTTCGGCATGCGGTATTTGTCGACACTCTACGGCATCGTGTTCCTGGGGCATCAGCTGGGCAGCTTTTGCGGCGCGTGGATTGCGGGCCTGATGTTCGACTGGACCGGGAGTTACGACAGCATCTGGGTCGCGTCGGTCGCGCTCGGTTTCATCGCGGCACTGGTGCATCTGCCGATTTCTGAGCGGCCAGTCGCGCGCCTGCGTGAGGCGGCGGCATGAAGGCGCTGGCGCTGATCGGCGTCGCGGCGCTGCTGGCCGGCGGATGGTGGCTGTGGCAGCGCGTGGGCGTCGATGTGGCGCTCGGCGCAGTCATCGCGTGGTGCGGCTGAGGGTTATCCCTCGCGCAGGCGCGGCATCAGTTCGACGAAATTGCAGGGGCGGTGGCGGATGTCGAGTTGGGTGGCGAGGATGTCGTCCCAGCCGTCCTTGACCGCGCCGGTGGAGCCGGGAAGCGCGAAGATATAGGTGCCGCGCGCGACGCAGGCGGTGGCGCGCGACTGGATCGTCGATGTGCCGATCTTGGCGTAGCTGAGCCAGCGGAACAGCTCGCCAAAGCCCGGGATCATCTTGTCGGCGACGCGCTCCAGCGCCTCGGGCGTGACGTCGCGGCCGGTAACGCCGGTGCCGCCGGTGGTGATGATGCAGTCGACCTGCTCGTCATCGATCCAAGGGTGCAGCTTGCCGACGATCAGGCCGGGATCGTCGCGGACGATCGCACGATCGGCGAGTTCATGGCCCGCGCTGGTCAGTCGATCGACCAGCGTGTCACCCGAGCGGTCATCCGCGTGGGTCCGGGTATCGGAGACGGTGAGAACTGCGATCCGGACGGGCCGGAACGCGATGCTGTCGTCAATTGGCACTGGTCACGCGGCCATCCTGCGGCACCGATGCAGTCATCCGCACCGCCGCCGAGCCGTTGCTGCCCGGCACCTTGGGCCACAGCCCCTGGCTCATCGCGGCACGGCTGCTGCTCTCCCGCCCGGCATGTTTTTCGTACATCCAGTAGTTGCGCAGCACGGTCATGACGTAGCCGCGCGTCTCCCAATAGGGGATGCTCTCGATGTAGAGCAGCGGATCGCCCTTGTCGCGGATCTGAACGTTCCAGTTGGTCACCGGGGTTGGGCCAGCATTATAGGCGGCGATCACCTTGGGCAGCAGGCCGCCGGTAAAGGGCTGGTCGCGGAGCTGCTCGATATAGGACTGGCCGACCTCGATATTGGTCGAGGGGCGGGTGAGGTCGGCGCGACCGATGCTGACGCCGCGCTTGCGGGCGATGTCGGTGGCGGCGGCGGGCATGATCTGCATCAGGCCATAGGCGCCGGCCGGGCTTTGCACCTTGGCGTCGAAGCGCGATTCCTGAAGCGTGTGGGCGAACACCAGCGCCTTGTCGACGCGCCAGCCGCCATCGGGGGTCCAGTCGGGTGCGGGATAGCGCGCTTCCTCGACCGGGCGTGCGCCGACCGGGCAGTTATGCGTCAGCCACAGCTGCGTCGCGGGCAGGCCGAGCCGCCCGGCGAGCCGGGTGAGCGAGGCGTGTTCGCGCGCATCGCCGATTTTCGACTGGTGCTTGATGACCTCGCTGGCGAGCGCATCCTCGCCGATCTCGGCCAGCGCCGCCGCAACGCGGACATTGGGGCGGCGGTCGAGCGCCTTCCAGTCGGCAGCGACGAACTTCTCTGCGCGGACGGGTGCTTCCTTCATGCCCAGCGCCTGACGCGCGAGCATGCCGTAAAAGGTCTCGTCATGCTGCGCCGCGCTCTTGAGGCGCGCGCTGACCAGGTCGGGGCGGCCGCACGCCATGTCGGCGCGCGAGGCCCAATAGAGGCCGGCGGTGCGCTTTTCGGTATCCGCAGCGCGCTGCGCGACCGCAGTGAACGCGGCCTGCGCGCCGACGCAGTCATTCTGACGCCATGCGGCAAGGCCCTGCACCCAGTCGGCGAGCGGGGCGAACTCGCCGCTGCCGGTCTGGGCGAGTGCGGCGACGCGGCGCGCATCGGCATCGCGACCGATCGTATAGTACATCCACGCAATCCGCTGGCGCCATTCGGTCAGCGTTTCTGGATCGAGATCGGCGGCGCGGGTGTCGATCAGCGCCTCGGCCCCCGGGGCGTCGTCCAGCTTGACCAGCGGGGTCATCGCGGCGGCGACCTGAGCTGCGGCGGCATCGGACTTGGCCGAACGGTAGCGTTTGCGGATCGGCGCGCCGGCATGCCAGATCATCCGCTGCGCAACGGGGAGTGCCGGCAATTCCGCCGCGCCGCGCAGCTTGGCGAGGCGAGCGATCTGTTCGGCCTGCGGCAATTGCGGCCCTTCGCCCAGGACTTCCATCAATTGCGGCAGTTCGACCTTCGGCGATCCCTTGGCGAGGTAGAGTTCGGCGCGGGCAGTAGCGTGGAGCAGGCCGGGGCGCATCGCGGCGAGCTTGATCTGCGCATCGGCCCAGCGTGCCTCACGGATCGTGGCGAAGACGGCGCGATATGCCTCGCGCTCTTCGCGCGACAGCTGAGCGGGGACGCCGTCGCTTCCTTCGCGGCGCTCGACGCTCGATGGGATACGCTCGTCCGAGGCGTGCGCCATCAGCGGCGCGATCAAGGCGCAGGCGGCTAGCAGGATACGCGCAGTCACAGGCTCTGCCCCCCGATCAACAATTGCAGGTCTTTCCAGGCATCCGCCTTCGCCGCCGGCTTGTTCAACAGGAAGCGCGGGTGGCGAATGGCGACGACCTCTGATTTTCCGCCAGAATAGTTAAATGGCGTTAAACCCTCACGATTTTTGTCGGCGTCAGTCCCGAGAACGGCACGGCTCGTCGCCTGGCCGAGCAGAAGCACGCGTTGGGGAGCCGCAAGCGCGATGTGGTGACGCAGAATTTCGCCAAGTTTTTCGTCGAGGTCACGCGGCACCTGCCCCGTAATCGGGCGCGTGGCGCAGAGTGGCACGAGGTAGATCGACTCGCGCGACTGGCCGATCGCGGCGAGAATCCGGTCGAACAGCCTGCCCGCCGCGCCATCCAGCAGTGCGGGGGCGGTGCCATCGAACTCGGGAAGGTCGGTGACGACCATCAGCGGCGCCGCGTGATCACCCTCGGCTGGGGCGAGCGGTTCGCCTGTCGCGGCTTCCGGCGCGCCCGAACCATAGCGCCAGTCGAGAAACGCCTCGATCGTCGCGGGCAGCGGGGCTTCGGGTTCAGGACCGGATGGGATCGGGCGGCCTGGCGTTTCGGGCTGTGCCGTAGGGGCAGGACGCGCGGTCCAGTCGCGCGGATCGTCTTCGACCAGCACGTCGACCCCCGCATCGCGCCACCAGTTGAGTGCGCTTGCGGCTTCGGCCCGCCAGTCCATGACCCCCTCAATACCCATAAACCCACAGAGTCATGCCTTGACGCCAGCGTCAATCTGCCTTCATCGGGGCAGGGACAGAATGCGCCGGACACACGACGAGATGTTACGCCGGTGTTCCGAGAGGAGACAGGAAGTGAGCGAACGCGAGTCGATGCCGTATGACGTGGTGATCGTGGGCGCGGGGCCGGCGGGCCTTGCGGCGGCGATCCGGCTGAAACAGCTGGCCAATCAAGCGGGCAGCGAGATCGCCGTGTGCGTGCTCGAAAAAGGGTCCGAGGTCGGCGCGCATATCCTGTCGGGTGCGGTGATCGATCCCAAGGCGCTCGACGAACTGCTCCCCGAATGGCGCGAGTCAGGCTGCCCGCTGGCGCAGGTGCCGGTGACCGACAACCAGCACTGGCTGTTGTCGAAAAAGGGCAAGTGGGCGATCCCGCACTTCATCACGCCCAAGTTCATGCACAATGAAGGCACCTATACCGGGAGCCTCGGCAGCCTGTGCCGCTGGCTGGCCGAACAGGCCGAGGGGCTGGGGGTCGAGATTTTCCCCGGATTTGCCGCCGCTGAAATCCTCTACAATGACGACGGGTCGGTGAAGGGTGTCGCGACCGGCGACATGGGCGTGGCGCGCGATGGCACGCGCAAGCATGACTATCAGCCCGGGCTTGAGCTGCACGCGCGCTACACGCTGTTCGGTGAGGGCGTGCGCGGGCATCTGTCGAAGCAGGTGCAGCGCCAGTTCGGACTGTGCGAGGGTGTCGAGCCGCAAATCTATGGCCTTGGCGTCAAGGAATTGTGGGACATCGACCCCGCGCTGCATGAGCCGGGCCGGGTGATCCATACCCAGGGCTGGCCGCTCAACGAGACCGCCGGGTCGAACGGCGGCGGGTTCCTGTACCATCAGGCGAACGGGCAGGTGGCGTTGGGCTTCGTCACCTGGCTCAACTACTCCAATCCCTATCTCTCACCGTTTCAGGAAATGCAGCGCTGGAAGACGCATCCGGCGATCGCTGAGCTGCTCAAGGGCGGGAAGCGCGTCAGCTATGGCGCGCGGGCGATCAGCGATGGCGGGTTGCAGTCGATCCCGAAGCTGGTGTTCCCGGGCGGCGCATTGATCGGTGATAGCGCGGGATTCCTCAACGTGCCGCGGATCAAGGGTACGCATGGCGCGATGAAGAGCGGCATGATGGCCGCAGAGGCGGCATTCGCTGCGGTCGCTGCCGACCGTTCGGGCGACGAACTGACCGCGTACCCCGAAGCGTTCGCGGCGAGCTGGCTCTACAAGGAGCTGAGCATCGTTCGCAACGTGGTGCCGCTGGTCAAGAAGTTCGGCGATCTGGTCGGATCGGGCCTCGCCAACGTCACCATGTTCCTCGAAAGCTGGGGCATCAAAATGCCCTTCACGCTGGGGCATAAGCCCGACCATGAGAGCCTGTGGCGCAAGGATCTGGTCCAGCCGATCGACTATCCCAAGCCCGATGGTGTGTTGACCTTCGACCGCCTGTCGTCGGTATTCCTGTCGAACACCAACCATGAGGAGGACCAGCCGGTCCACCTGACGCTGAAGGACCCGGACATCCCGGTCGCCTACGACCTGCCGATGTATGACGAGCCGGCGCAGCGTTATTGCCCGGCGGGCGTTTACGAGATTGTCGGCGAGGAAACGGGCGACCCGAAGTTCGTGATCAACGCGCAGAATTGCGTCCACTGCAAGACCTGTGACATCAAGGATCCGACGCAGAACATCAACTGGGTCGTCCCCGAGGGCGGCGGAGGTCCGAACTATCCCAACATGTAAGCATCTCGTCCTGCCGATCGCGGCACTTGCCCTGGCGCTGCCCGGAACCGCCCGCGCGGACCTTGGCGAATATGTGAAGGCACGTGCGGCGGCGGCGGACGGTGCGGTCGATGCCGCTGCGGCGGGCTATGCCGCCGCTCTGACGGCGGCGCCGGGCGATGAGGTCGTGGCGATCCGTGCCTATCGCAATGCGCTGGCGGCGGGCGATCTGGTGCTGGCGCGGCGCGCGGCGGCAGTGCTGGTGCGGTCGGATGTCGCGCCGCCGGATACCGCGATCCTCGCTTTTGCCGATGCGGTGCGGACGCGCGACAAAATCGCAATCGACGACGCGCTCGGGCGGATCGGGGCGGGGCCGCTCGATTTCCTGACGCCAGTTCTGCGCGCATGGGTTGCTTTCGATCGCGGGGGCGATCCGTTTCCGATCCTCGACAGCGCCAGCGAAAGCGGGCTGAGCCGCCGTTACATCGCCGAGCATCGCGCCTTGCTGCTGCTCGCTTCGAAGCGTCGCGACGAGGGAATTGCGGCGTTGCGCGCAGCGATGGGGACCGACCCCGGCAGCATCGATCTGCGCTGGAATGCGGCAAGCTTGCTCGCCGGCATTGGTGAGCGGCGGCTGGCGGGCGAGCTGCTGGCCGGCGACAATCCGACGATGGTGGGGCTGCGCAACGGGCTGGTTGGCGCGCGGCCCGGCACCGCGTTCGCGACCAGCCGTGTGCTGACCCGCCTCGCCGCCGACCTTGGCGGGCAGGAAACCCAGACGCTCGCAATCCTGCTGACGCGTGCGGCCCTGTCGCTCGATCCAGGCGACGATCGCGCGCGGCTGCTGCTCGCTGCGGCGCTGGGTGGGGAGGGCGCGTTCGATCGCGCGCAACTGGTCTTGGGATCGATCAGGGCGACCAGCCCCTTTTACAGCGCGGCGCAGGCCGAGCGGATCGAGCTTCGCCGCAAGCAGGGGGATCCCGCGCAAGCGCTGGCGCTGGCGCAATCGCTTGCGACCGCGCGCGGGGCGAGCGAGCGCGATGTGCGGCGCTATGCCGACATCCTGTCCGATCAGGGGCGCGATGCCGAGGCGGCGCCGCTCTACGCCGATGCGCTGGCACGGGCCGGGGCGGACGCGACCTGGATCCACCATCTGCAGCTCGGCGGCGCGCGTGAGCGATCGGGGAACTGGGCGGCGGCGCTGCCCCATCTGCGCAAGGCGGTGGAGCTGGCGCCGGACGAGCCGGTGGCGCTCAATTATCTGGGCTATGCACAGGTCGAGCGCGGCGAGAATCTGGCCGAGGCGGTCGCGCTGCTCGAACGCGCCAATCGGCTGCGGCCCGACGATCCCGCGATCACCGACTCGCTCGGCTGGGGCTATTATCGCAGCGGCGACATCGCGCGCGCGCTCCCGCTGCTGGAACAGGCGGCGCAGGGCCAGCCGGGGAGCGTGACGATCAACGAGCATCTGGGTGACGCGTACTGGCGTGCCGGGCGGCGGTTCGAGGCACGCTATGCCTGGCGCGCGGCGTCGATCTATGCCGATGACGCGCAAAAGGCCCGGCTGGCGACGAAGCTGGCCGATGGCGTCGTGCAGAGGATGGCGGCAAACTGATCCTGATCGAGCCCGCTCCGGCCAAGCTCAACCTGGCGCTGCACGTGCGGCGGCGGCGGGATGATGGCTATCATGAGCTGGAGACGCTGTTCGCGTTCGTGCGCGATGGTGATGTCGTGCGGCTTGAGCCCGAAGGCGAGGGCTTTGCGGTCGAGGGGCCGTTTGGGGCGGTGCTGGCGGACGAGGGCGACAATCTGGTGACGCGCGCGCGCGACGCGTTTGGCGCTGCGTTCGGGGTGGCGACGCGGGGGCAGATCATTCTAGACAAGCGCCTGCCGGTCGCATCGGGGCTGGGCGGTGGCTCGGCGGATGCGGCCGCGACGCTGCGGCTGCTGGCGCGGCGTGCGGGTGTGTCGATCGATGATCCGCGCCTGTTCGCGGTCGCGGATGCGCTGGGCTCGGACGTTCCGGCGTGCCTCTATGGGCGGACAGCGGTCGGAACCGGGCGGGGCGAGCAGTTGCAGTGGATCGACGGCGCGCCGGGCGTGCCGGTGTTGCTGGTCAATCCGGGCGTCGCGGTTTCGACCGGCGCGGTGTTTCGGGCGTGGGACCAGATCGATCGAGGTCCGATCCCGGTCGATGGCTCGCTGCTTGAACGGGCTGAAGCGGGGCGCAACGACCTGTATCCGCCCGCATTGACGGTCGCTCCGGCAATCGCGGACTCGGTCGCGTGGCTCGCGGCTCAGCCCGGCGCTGGGTTGTGCCGCATGTCCGGATCGGGCGCGACCTGCTTCGCGACCTTCGCCGACGCAGCTTCATGTCGAGCCGCTGCCGCGCGGATGGCGGACGAACATCCCGGCTGGTGGTGTCTCGAAACGGTGCTGTCGTGACACTTTGCTGCTTCATAATGGGACGGGTCGAGTCCCCAGCCAGTGCGTGCAGGAGGGGGGGGACGACTGGCCCCGTTCTTGCTGAGGCTTCTCTGCGGGTCATGCGCCGGGAGCGAGACGCCCGTGGGTGGCCCCCGTCTTCGGACGGGCGCCATCCTCGCCCCTCGGGGCTTCGATGATCCGCGTTCAATTCGCCGAAACGATTGCGCTGCTGACCCTCGATCGCGCGGGTGCGCGCAATGCGTTGCCGATTGCGGCGTGGGACGCGATTGCCGACGCTGCTGAAGCGGTTGCAGCCAGCGAGGCGCGTCTCCTGATCCTTCAGTCGGCGATGCCGGGCATGTTCTCGGCTGGCGCGGATCTGGCCGAGTTTGCAGCGTTGGTCGCCGATCCCGCCATGCGCACCCGGTTCCGAACCGCGATGGCGGGCGGGATTGAGGCGGTGGCAGCGCTGCCAATTCCGGTGGTCGCTGCGGTTGATGGCGGGTGCTTTGGCGCAGCCGTCGCGCTGACGCTGGCGTGCGATATCGTCGTTGCGGGCGATGCAGCGGTGTTTGCCACCACACCCGCAAAGCTCGGCATCGGCTATCCGGCGCGCGATGTGGCCCGGCTGCGTGCGCGGGTCGGGGCGGGGCAGGCGGCACGGATGCTGTTTACCGGCGACCGGATTGACGCCGACGAGGCCACGCGGATCGGGCTCGCGCATTGCAGGGTGGCGGATGCGGGCGTGGAGGCACGGGCGATGGCCGAGCTGATCGCGGCCAACGATGCCGATGCCGTGCGGATGCTGAAGGCCGTCCTTCGCGATCCTGACACGCCCGGCCATGATCAGGCGTTCGAGGACGCATTCGGCTCGCCCGCATTTGCCCAGCGGCTAAATGCGTTTCTGGCAGGCAAACGATGAGCATCGTTGAACGGATCAAGGGCAGTGGCGACGTGCTGATCCTGTGCGATCACGCCAGCAACCACGTGCCTGAGGACATCGATCTTGGCATCGACTCGGCCTTGCTAGATCGCCACATCGCGATCGACATCGGCGCGGCGGCGGTCAGCCGGGGGCTGGCGGCGCGCTTGGGGGCACCCGCGATCCTCGCCACCGTCTCACGGCTGGTGATCGACCTCAATCGCGAGGTCGATGCGCTCGGCCTGATCCCGCACGCCAGCGACGGGCATGCAATTCCCGGCAATGACGGGGCGGATCGCACCGAGCGGATCGCGCGCTTCCACGCCCCCTATCATCGCGCCATCGCCGCGCAGGTACGGGCGCAGCGGCCGGCGCTGATCGTCTCGGTGCACAGCTTCACTCCGGCGCTGGAATGCGGGATCGCCGCGCCCCGGCCGTGGGAAGCGGGCATCCTCTACAATCGCGATGCCCGCGCCGCCCGGGTGGCGGTGGACTGGCTGTCAGCGCAGGGCATCGTCACCGGTGACAATGAACCCTATTCGGGCCGCCTGCTCAATGCGACGATGAACCGTCATGCCGAGGCGACCGGAATGCCATATCTGGGCATCGAGATTCGTAATGATCTTATCTCCAGCGACGCTGGCGTGACGCAGTGGTGCGAAATTCTTGGAAATTTAGTAACATTTGTACGCAATCCGCTTGCGCAGGGGCGGCCTGCGGCGACATAGGCGCGCGATGACCAACCGTTTCGACAAATCCCGCCTGCCCTCGCGCCACGTCTCCGTCGGTCCCGAGCGCGCGCCGCACCGCAGCTATTACTATGCCATGGGCCTGAGCGAGGAAGAAATCGCGCGCCCGTTCGTCGCGCTCGCCAGCGCGGGCAACGACAGCGCACCGTGCAACACCACGCTCGACGCGCAGGCAGATGCCGCGCGCAAGGGCGTGAGCGACAATGGCGGGATGCCGCGCCGCTTCAACACGATCACCGTGACCGACGGCATCGCGATGGGGCATCAGGGGATGAAATCCTCGCTGGTCAGCCGCGAAGTGATCGCCGACTCGGTCGAGCTCAGTGTGCGCGGCCATTGCTATGACGCGCTGGTCGGCTTTGCCGGGTGCGACAAGTCGCTGCCGGGGATGATGATGGCGATGCTGCGCCTCAATATTCCGTCGATCTTCGTCTATGGCGGGTCGATCCTGCCGGGCCGCTTCCACGAAAAGGACATCACCGTCGTCGACGTGTTCGAAGTCGTCGGTCGTTTCGCTGCGGGAAACTGCCCGATCAGCGAGGTGCACGCGATGGAAAAGGTCGCATGCCCCGGCCATGGCGCATGCGGCGGCCAGTTCACTGCCAACACCATGGCTTGTGTCGGCGAGACGATCGGTCTGTCGCTGCCCAACAGTAACATGGTCCCTGCGCCCTATAGCAGCCGCGAGCAGATCGCGATCGCGGCTGGATACCAGGTGATGGACCTGATCGAGCGCAATTTGCGTCCGCGCGACATCTGCACGCGCGAAGCGTTCATCAATGCGGCGCGCGTTGTCGCGGCAACCGGTGGATCGACCAATGCCGCGCTGCACCTGCCGGCGATGGCGCATGAGGCGGGCATCGACTTCGACCTGTTCGATGTTGCGGATGCATTCAAATCAACGCCTTACATCGCCGACCTCAAGCCGGGTGGGAAGTATGTGGCAAAGGACATGTACGAGGCCGGCGGCGTGTACATGCTGATGAAGACGATGCTCGCCAATGATCTGCTCGACGGCAAATGCATGACCGTGACTGGCAAGACGCTGGGCGAGAATATCGATCAGGTGACGTGGAATCCGGACCAGAAGGTCATCTATGACGTCAAGACGCCCATCACGCCGACCGGCGGTGTCGTCGGCTTGCGCGGCAGCCTGGCCCCCGATGGTGCGATCGTGAAGGTGGCGGGGATGAGCCGCCTCGTTTTTGAAGGGCCGGCACGCTGTTTCGACTGCGAAGAGGATGCCTTTGCTGCGGTCGAGGCGCGATCCATCAACGAGGGTGAGGTGATCATCATCCGCTATGAAGGGCCGAAGGGCGGACCGGGCATGCGCGAAATGCTGTCGACCACTGCTGCGCTGTATGGGCTGGGGCTGGGCGAGAAGGTCGCGCTGATCACCGATGGGCGATTCTCGGGTGGAACGCGCGGCTTTTGCATCGGCCATGTCGGGCCGGAGGCGGCCGAGGGCGGGCCGATTGCGCTGGTCGAGGATGGCGACGCGATCCGCATCGATGCGGAGGCGGGGACGATCGACCTGCTCGTTGCCGATGAAGTACTGACCGAGCGCCGCGCGCGCTGGCAGCCACGCAGCAATGACTATCAATCAGGCGCGTTGTGGCGCTATGCGCAGAATGTCGGGCCTGCCTATAAGGGCGCGGTGACGCATCCGGGGGCGAAGTCCGAAACGCATGTCTTTGCGGATATCTAGTTGTTTGAGCGCGGCGGCGCTGCTGATGCTCGCCGCCTGCGATCCGGGACCGGTCAAGACCAAGGCGGACCACGCGCAGGACGCGCGCGCGCAGCAGGCGCGTGACGCGGCGGAGGGGCGTATCCCGTGCGCGCTGGGTGGCGGCGATGACTTCACCACGCGCTGCACGATCGACCGCGCGCAGACTCAGGACGGGCTGATCCTGACGGTTCACCACCCCGATGGCGGGTTCCATCGGCTGCGGGTCACACGCGACGGGCGCGGAGTGATCGCCGCCGATGGCGCCAGTGCGGCGAGCGTGACGATCATCGACAAGGATGCGATCGAAGTGGCGATCGACGATGCGCGCTACCGCCTGCCTGCGACGGTGAAGGGCGCGGCCAGGAAGTGAACGCAACGCGGCGATGGGGCTGGGCGCTGTTCTGGCTGATCGTCGCGGCCGCAGCAGCGTGGTTCCTGACCGACTCGTTCCGCTTTATCGCCACGCGCGAGGCTCCGACCGGCGAGACCTTCTGGGGGCGGCGCATCTGGTATTTCGCGCATGTCGCGCTTGCCATTCCCGTGCTGCTGATCGCGCCGATCCAGTTTGCGGCGTCGGTGCGTGGGCGCTGGCCATGGCTGCATCGTGGGCTGGGCCGGGTGTATCTTGCCGCATCGTTGCTTGGCGGGCTGTTCGCGTTGGGCCTGGGCGGCACGATCGCCGCACAGGAGACGCAGGTGCCGCTGACGCTGTTTGCAGCGGTGTGGATCGGCTTTGTCGTGGTGGCGTGGCAGGCGGCAAGGCGGCGGCGGTTCGATCTGCATCGTGCTTTTGTGATCCGCGCGACCGCGATCGCGCTGTCGTTCGTGTGGGTACGGATGATGGCGGCGGGGGATGGGGTGCTGTTGGCTTTCATCGAGAATGCCGAACTGCGCGCAGCGACTCGCGGCTGGCTCAGTTTCGTATTGCCACTTCTCATGGTTGAGGCGTGGCTGTCGTGGTGGCCGGCCGCCAAACTGCTATTTGCACCACGCCGCGATTGAGCCTATCGCCGACCCCGTCAGAGGGCCGGGCGGCCGCGTTGCATGCAAGTGCACCGAGGAAAGTCCGGGCTCCACGGAAAAACGGTGCCGGGTAACGCCCGGCGGTCCCGGTTCGCCGGGGTCAGGGAAAGTGCCACAGAGAGCAGACCGCCCACTGGTCTTCGGACTGAGGGCAAGGGTGAAAGGGTGCGGCAAGAGCGCACCGCGCGACCGGCAACGGAAGCGGCACGGCAAACCCCACCGGGAGCAAGATCGAATAGGGACCGCGCATGGGGTGTTCCGCCCCGCGGTCCGGGTTGATTGCTTGAGCCCCCATGTAAATGTGGGCCTAGAGGAATGGTCGCCTATCGCGCGCACCTCCCCTTGGGGAAAGGGCCGCGTGGACAGAACCCGGCTTACAGGCCCTCTGGCACCTGATTTCGTCTGAATTGCGGGGCTTGTCACCGCATCCTCCACTGGGGGATAAGAGGGCGGAGGCAGGGCCGATGAGACGCAGCTTCGTCCTATCTGCGGGCGTATCGATCGCCGCGATGATCCCTGGCCATGCTCAGGCAGGGCAGGAAGATCCGCGCAAGCCGTGCGCGCAGGAAGCACGGCTGCCCACCCCCGATGACAAGACCGGCAGGCGGTTCGACGACCTTGTGCCCGACCGCGCGATCGAGCTGTGCCGCCGCGCGCTGGAGGCCCATCCGGACGATGCGGCGACGATGGCCAATCTCGGTCGTGCGCTGAGCAAGGCCGGTGACGGCAAAGCGGCGCTGGGCCTGATCGAGCGTGCCGCTGCGGCGGGCAATCTGCAGGCGGTGAACACGCTCGCGTCGATGTATGAAACCGGCAGTGGTGTCCCCAAGGACCCGGCGCGCGCCTTTGCGCTGGCGAAATCGGGGGAGAAGGGGCGCAACGCCTGGCTGCTCGGGCGTTTGGCCGATTATTATCTGAATGGCACCGGCACGCCGGTCAATGTCGATGCCGCGCTGGCGACCTATGCGCGCGCGGCGGACGTTGGCCATGATGGTGCGGCGGACGCGATGGCGGACCACTACCGCTTCGGGTCCAAGGGGGTGCCGAAGGACTATGCGCTGGCCCGCAAATGGTATGGCCGGGCGATGGCGTTGGGCCATGCCGATGCCGTGGCTGCGCTCGCGTATATGACCGATGAAGGGCTCGGCGGGACCGCAGACCCGGTCGAGGCGCGCAAGCTGTACAAGGTCGCGTCGGATCGCGGATCGGGGTGGGGTGCGGAAAATCTCGGCTGGATGTTCCAGATCGGCCGGGGTGGACCGAAGGATGCCGCCGAGGCGGCGCGCTACATGCGATTGGCGGTCGATCGCGGTCAGGCCAGCGCGATGCGGCGGCTGGGCCATTTTTACCGCGACGGGATCGGCCTCGAACGCGACATCCAAATGGCGATCGCCTGGTACCGCAAGGCGGCCGATGAGGACGATGACGACGCAATGGTCGAACTGGGCGACCTTGCCGCCAACGGCAAAGGGATGCCGCGCGACGAGACGGCGAGCCGTGACTGGTACCGCAAGGCAGCTGAAGCCGGCAATGCGCGCGGCATGCGCAAACTCGCCTATGACCTTGCCTCGAGCGAGTTCACCGGAGTGCCGAGCGACAACCCCGCGGCGCTGAAATGGTACCACAAGCTCGGCGAAACGGATGATCCCGAGGATGCGGCCTTTGCGGCGGATGCTCTCGCGGAGGGGAAGGCCGTGCCGCCGGACCTCAAGGCCGCGCGGAAATATTATGAAAAGGCGCTCGCCGGGGGAGTCGAGGACAGCGGGCGGCCACTGGTCGAAACCATCCTGCGCGACAATCCGGGCGACGCCGAGCGCGCCTATGCCCTGCGCATCCTGACCGAGCACGCTGGGAAGGGCGCGGGGTGGGCGCTAGCGGCGCTGGCGCATCCGGGTCCGATGATCGAAGCGGCGGGGCTGAGGATCGACAGCGCGCCGTGGCGGGCAAAGATCGCGGCGCTGACCGACCCCAAGGTGCTGACCGATGTCGCCAAGGCGCTGCAGGCCGGCAAGCTTGCCAAGCAGCAATTCGGGCTGGCGGTGCAATATGCCAAGGCGGCGAGCGACCCGTCGGTGGCGAAGGAATATCAGCTCAAGCTGATGCTTGACCTCAGGCTGCAGGAAGCGGCGCTGCGCGAGCTGGCGCGCTATGCTGAGGGGGACGAGTTCAAGGCGCTGCCGGAGGATCGCAGGACCGCGCTGCTTGCTCAATTCGACACGCCCTATGCGTTCAATTTCAACGGCGATGAATCCTACATCCCGCTGTTCGAAGCACTGGCGAAGCTGGGGATGCGTGAGGCGGCGGCCAAATATGCCTGGCGGCTGCTCGATGACGGCGCGGGCGACCCGACCGCAGCGTTGAAATGGTTCGAGATCGCCGCCGAACGCGGGTCGGCGGATGCGCAGCGCGCGATCGGATACCTCCACCTCAAGGGCTTCGGGGTCGAGAAGAGCGCGGTCAAGGCGGTGCGCGCCTGGGAAGAAGCCTATCGCCGGGGCGAAACCAGCGCGGCGATGAGCCTTGCGCTCTATTACAAGGGCGAGCTCGAGTTCAGCGACGCCGAGCGTGCAGGCGCGCCGCAGGTCGACCGGGCACAGGCGTTTGAATGGATGCAGCGCGCAGCGTCGTTCAGCTATGCCAACGCGGTGCTGCTGGCCCGCATGTACCTCGCCGGTGACGGGACCAAGGCCAACCCGAAGGAGGCGATCCGCCTGCTGCGCTGGGCGGTCCATTGTGGGGACTATAGCGCCCGGGTCGCACTGGGTGAGGCGTATCTTCACGGGTCCGGTGTGGCGAAGGACCCGGAAATGGCGCTGCGCTGGTTCAAGCACGCCGCCGGCACAGGATGGAGCGGCGGTGCGCTGGCGATGGTCCGCGCATCCGCGCTTGGCTGGGGCATGAAGGCCGATGCGAAGCAGACCCGCTACTGGCTGGCCGAAGCGGTGCGGCGCGGTAGCGACGATGCGAAGAAGTGGCAGGCCGCGTGCGGGGCGCAGGCGACGATCAAATGCCTGATCAAGATCGAAGGCTTCACCCCGATCCCGATCGGTCCGGAAACCGAAGGTCTGGCGGCCGAACCCGCATTCGAGGCGCGTGAGGCAGTGCTGCGCAAGGACCTCGACACCGCGGTCGACAACGGGTCTGAATTCGCGGTGTTCGAAGGGTTCCGCAGCCTTGAGGAACATTACCTCCTTTACGGCAAGATGGATCAGTATCTCGCGACCAAGGTCCGCTCGCTGGCGATCAAGGAAGCGGCGCTGACCAACCGGTTCGGGAGCCGCGACAATTACTTCGCGCTGATCGAAAGCTCCTGCCACTGGTCGAGCGCCGCGAAAGAGGCCGGTGGCGGCGGGCGACGCGAGGCGGCGTTGTTCTTCGCCAAGGTCGCGGTCAACAAGCTGCAGGATGCGCGCAAGCGGATATCCGACCTCGACCCGTCGATCCGCGAATGCTTCATCCGCGTGCATCAGGACCGCTATCGCTACCTCGCCGGCATCTTCATGGAGATGGGGCGGTTCGGTGAGGCCGAGCATGTGCTCGCGATGCTCAAGGATTTCGAGAGCTACAACTACACCCGCGACAAGCGCCGCGAAGGCGAGGCGTTCGACCAGATGCCGCTCGACGCCAAGCAGACGCAGAGCATCTCGGCGTTCGACGCGGCGACCGCAGCGCTGGCACAGGCGGGGGCGGCGCGCGACCGGCTGGTTGCGCTCCAGCGGCAGGGCACGCTGACCGCCGAGCAGCAGCAGGAACTGGCCGCGGCGACGACTGCGCTGGGGGCAGCGCAGACCGCGTTCCGCGGCGAATTGGGCGATCTGGCCAATGTCGTCGCCGGGCTCGACGCCGCGATGACCCCGGATCAGGAGGCGAAGGCGGATCGCGTTGCCGCGATCCAGCCGCGGCTCATTTCCACCGTGCGGCGATTGGGCAAGGATGTCGCGGCGCTGCACGCCGTGGTGCTGCCCGACCGCATCCACTGGCTGATCACCACCGCCAACTACCAGAAATCGGTCGTGGTGCCGGTCGACATCACCGCGATGCGCAAGGATATCGGCCTGTACCGTCAGGCGATCAGCGACAAGGCGGTGTTCATCACCGACCCGGCCTCGAAGCTGTACCAGTCGGTGTTCGAGCCGGTGGACAAGGCGTTGCGTGCAGCGGGGATCCGGCAGGTGATGCTCTCGCTCGACGATGCGCTGCGCTATCTGCCGATGGCCGCACTCCACGATGGCAAGCAGTGGCTCGCCGAGCGCTATGCCTTCAGCGCGTTCCGATCGATCGACGAAGTGCAGACGGGGCCGTCGGACGCGACCGAGTGGCGCGTGGCGGCGCTGGGGGCGAGCCAGGGCGGTGCGGGGCTCAGCCCATTGCCCGCCGTTCCGGCCGAACTGTCGGGGATTGTCCGGGCCGAGGGTAGGGCCACCGGCGTGTTCCCCGGCGTAGTCAGCCTTGACGGCGCATTCGACCGGGCCGCACTCGGGGCGGCGATGGCCGGGGGCTATCGCGTTATCCATATCGCGTCGCATTTCGCGCTCGATCCGACCAGCGCGGACAAATCTTTCTTGCTGCTCGGCACGGGCAAGGAACTGCCGCTGACCGAGTTTATCAAGGATGGCAGCTTCACGGCGATCGACGTCGACCTGCTCGCGCTGTCGGCTTGCCAGACCGGCGTGCCGGGGGGCAACCAGAACGGGTCGGAGGTCGATGCGAGCCTCGCCGAACTCGCGCAAAAGGCGGGGGCGTCGGCGGTGCTGGCCTCACTGTGGTCGGTGGCGGATGAATCAACTGCGGTGCTGATGCAGCGTTTCTACGCGATCCATTCCAAGGGCGGGACGAGCAAGGCCGAAGCGCTACGGCAGGCACAGATCGCGCTGATGACCGCGCAGGGCAGCGCCGGCGCTGACCGCGGCAAGGGGCGTTCAGCGCAGGACGGGCCGACCGGCCCGGCGGTCACCGGCTATGCGCATCCGTTCTACTGGGCGCCCTTCGTGCTGTTGGGGAATTGGCAGTGAAACTGAAGAGTTTTAGACACTTGATGCGCGAGGGCAGATCGCGATAGCTCCCGTTGCCGGCGGGCATCCGCCGGGTCGGGGGGCTTAGGATGATCATCGGGATTGATCTCGGAACGACGAACAGCACGGTTGCGATTTGGCGGGATGGGCAACCGCAGCTGATCCCGAATGCGATCGGCGACTATCTGACGCCATCGGCGGTCAGCGTGACCGATGACGGCACGATCCTGGTGGGTATCGCTGCGCGGGACCGTCAATCGACCCATCCGCGCGACACGGCGACCGCGTTCAAGCGCTATATGGGGACGCGTCACCTCACCAAACTCGGCGGCATCGAATTCAGCGCAGAAGATCTTTCGGCGATCGTGCTGGGGCGCCTCAAGGCGGATGCCGAGGCGCATCTGGGGGAGCCGGTGACCGAGGCGGTGATCACCGTGCCGGCCTATTTCAACGACCGCCAGCGCAAGGCAACCCGCCGCGCGGGCGAGCTTGCCGGTCTCGACGTGCGGCGCCTGCTCAACGAGCCCACCGCGGCGGCGCTTGCCTTCGGCATCCAGGACAATGCGGAGCGCGAGCCGTTTCTGGTGTTTGACCTGGGAGGCGGCACCTTCGACGTTTCGATCGTCGAGGTGTTCGATGGGGTGGTCGAGGTCCGCGCTTCGGCGGGTGACAACCGCCTTGGCGGCGAAGACTTCAACGACATGTTGGCGGCATTCGCGCGGACCCGGCTCGACATGGAAACGATCGGAACACGCGTCAGTCCGGCGGTCCTGCACGAATTGATGCGCGCCGCAGCCGAGCGGACGCGGCGCGAACTGACGGTGTCCGAGCGCGCGGCATTTCGGATCACGGTCGGAGATACGGTGTTCGAAACCGATATCTCGGCGCAGGAATTCGAAGCGCAGGGTGCGGCACTGCTCGATCGTCTGCGTGACCCGGTCCTGCGGTCGCTGCGCGAGAGCGACATCCGGGTCGATGGGTTGAGCGAGATCGTTCTGGTCGGCGGTGCCACCCGCATGCCGATCGTCCGCAAGGCCGTGACCCGGATGTTCAGCCGCTTCCCCAACGCATCGGTGCATCCCGACCATGCCGTTGGGCTGGGGGCGGCGGTGCAAGCTGGATTGCTCGCCAAGGATGCCGCGCTTGACGAAATTCGGCTGACTGATGTCTGTCCCTTTTCCCTCGGCGTCGACACGACCGAACGCGACGCGCGCGGCGCGTGGCATCCGGGGCTGTTCTCTCCCGTCATCGAACGCAACACGCCGATCCCGGCCAGCCGGATCAGCCACTTCCGAACCCTCTCCGACAATCAGCGCGAGGTGCAGTTCGGCATCTATCAGGGCGAAGCGCGCGAAGTGCGTAACAACATCAAGCTGGGTCAGTTGAGCGTGCCGGTGCCGCCGCGTCCGGCCGGTGAAATCTCCGTTGAGTGCCGCTTCAGCTACGACTCCAGCGGACTTCTGGAAGTGGATGTGCGGGTCCCCGAAACCGGGATGACCCGCAATCTGGTGATCATCGACGAGGCCGACGCGATGTCGGAACGCGAGTTGGGCGAGCGCCGCGAAGCGCTGGCCGCGCTTAAATTCCATCCGCGTGACGGGAGCGAGAATGCCGCGCTGACCGCGCGCGCGACGCGCTGTTACGAGAGCTTTATCGGGGAGCATCGCGAGCGCATCGGGCAAGCGATGCTGTTGTTCCAGTCGGCGCTGGACCGACAGGATCCGCGCGCGATCCGCGTCGCGCATGAGGAACTGACCGCATTGCTCGACGCGCTCGAAGGCGAGCGCTTCCTGTGATGGTCTCTGATCCATGGCACGTGCTCGGCATCGCGCCGACCGACGATGCTCGGGCCGTTCGCCGGGCCTATGCCGCGCGACTGAAGTCGATCGAAATCGACACCGATCCCGAAGGCTATGCCGCGCTGCGCCTCGCCCGTGACGCCGCGCTGCGGCTGGCGAATGGGCAGGGCGATGGCGGTGATCGTATCGACGGCGCGGACCAGCCCGCTCCGCAAAGGGAAGGCGAACTGCGCCTTCGCGTGAACCCATTTCATGCGCCCGCGATCATGGCTTCGGCCCAAGGTGGTGGCTGGCTGTCGCTTGGCACCATTGCGCTGCCCGCCGATCCGATCATGTGGCGCTGGAGCGATTTGATCGGCCGTTCCGACGATGGCGTCGATGCGACCATCCCGATTCCGGATTGTGCCACGCTGAAGCCGCCGCGGCTCGACGCGCATGTGGCGCAGACAATCATGGCCTTTGGCGCGACCGCTGGATCCGAACCGGAATTCGATCATTTCCAGGCCATCATCGCGATCCTGTTTCAGGATGGCGGCCGCCGCGACACCATGCCCTCGGCCGATGAGGAACGCGTGCTGCTGGAGCATTTTGACGGTATCCAGCATGGTCGTCGCATCGGTGAAATGAACTATTACGCCGATGTTGAGCGCTGGTGCGCCGACATAATTGCGCATGGCGCGCCGGCTTCGAACTGCCTGATGGCGCCTGCCGCAGCCTTTTTCCGCTGGGGCGAGCGTGCCGGGGAACTGGGCGAGGGGGATGCGGTGGCGTTCATCAACCGCCGCCTGAAAGTCTTCGAGTTCATCGAGACAGTTTCAAAGCCGGAGCACCCCTGGAACAAGGCGTGGACCGAGCTGACCACCTACGCGCATGAGCATTCGCGGCGAGGCTGGGGCGTCAAGCGCCAGCATGTTCGGGAACTGCTCGAGCATGTGCGAAGCGAAAATCCCGACCTTGAGCAGCATTTCGACGGGACGCGCGTCGCCCTGTGGGAAACCAAGCGTGAATGGGGCAGCTTTCCATGGGTCCAGATCGTCGTGGGCGGGTTCATGTTGCTGTCGGTCCTCGGCAAATGTTCACAGGAGATGAGCCGATCGCCGCTGTCGCCGAGCGAAGTCGCCGGCGCTGGTTACATCGCGCCTGATCTGACGCAGCAGCGCTTCCAGATCGACAATGCATTGCGGGCGCGGGGCTATTCCGACCTCACGCTTGCCGTTGCCGAGCAGGAAAATCCGGAGCTGGCGCAGATGCTCAAGAGCAACTGGATCGTGGTCGCGGAGGAAGGCCGGGGCATGGGCAGCTTCGAGGATCGGTTGGCCGCGGCGCTGAGCGAGCGGCTGGTCATGGCAATCCGTGGCGGTGGTTACGAGGACGTTACCGACTATCAGCGCAACCGCGTCGCATGGGCGCAGGCCTATCGCGAGCGGGGCGTCGTCTTGTGTGACGACTATCTGCGGCGAGGGGACACGCCACCTGTGGCAGGCAGGGTTGAGTTTCAGCGTCGCGAGCGGGAGATCGAGGAGCGTGTGCTACGCACTGCAAAGGCTCCCTTCGTGCCGGGCGGGAAGGATATCACGATTCCGGGTGAAATCGTGGCGGACGTTCTGTCCCGCACGCGTTTGCCTGAAGTGCGGGTCCGCGCAAGCATGAGGGGCGACGGCGATGCGACCGATCGCTGCGCGGTCAGGATTGCGCTGCTTGACGCCGTTCTGCGGATGCCGCGAAAGCAAGGGCTGCCGATCCTGCGGGCGCTGTAGCCCGCAGGATCGGCTGGTCGTCACGCCGCCTTCCGCCGCTCCGCCATCTCCTCGTTGAGCATTTCGGCGAGCAGGAAGGCGAGCTCGATGCTCTGCCCGGCGTTCAGGCGCGGGTCGCAATGGGTGTGGTAGCGGTCGGCGAGGTCGTGTTCGCTGACGTCGATCATGCCGCCGGTGCATTCGGTGACATTCTGTCCGGTCATCTCGGCATGAATGCCGCCGGCATAGGTCCCCTCGGCGCGGTGGACGGCGAAGAAGCCGCGCACTTCGGCGAGGATGCGATCGAACGGGCGGGTCTTGTAGCCATTTGCGGCCTTGATGACGTTGCCGTGCATCGGGTCGCAGCTCCACACCACCGGATGCCCCTCGCGCTTCACCGCGCGCACCAGCTTGGGCAGGCCGTCCTCGATCTTGTCATGGCCGTAGCGGGTGATCAGTGTCATCCGGCCCGGGGTGCGCGTCGGGTTGAGTGTGTCGAGCATGCGCAGCAGCGCATCGGGCTCAAGGCTCGGTCCGCACTTCATCCCGATCGGATTGCCGATGCCGCGCAGGAATTCGACATGCGCCGACCCGTCGAAACGGGTGCGGTCGCCGATCCACAGGAAGTGCGCGCTGGTATCGTACCAGTCGCCGGTCAGGCTGTCCTGCCGCGTCAGCGCCTGCTCATAGGGGAGCAGCAGCGCTTCGTGGCTGGTGTAGAAATCGGTGCGCTTGAGCTGGGGCACGGTTTCCGGGTTGATCCCGCACGCCTCCATGAAGTCCAGCGACTCGCCGATGCGGTCGGCGACGTTTGCAAACTTGTCAGCCCAGGGGCTGCGGCCCATGAAGTCGAGCGTCCATTTGTGGACCTGATGCAAGTTCGCATAACCGCCGCTCGCGAAGGCACGCAGCAGGTTCAGCGTCGCCGCCGACTGGGTATAGCCGCGGATCATCCGCTGCGGATCGGGGATGCGCGCTTCGGGGGTGAAGGCGATGTCGTTGACGTTGTCGCCGCGATAGCTGGGCAGTTCGACCCCATCGATCGTCTCGGTATCCGCCGAACGCGGCTTGGCGAACTGGCCGGCCATACGACCCAGCTTCACCGTCGGCAGCTTCGAGGCGAAGGTAAGGACGACCGCCATCTGAAGGATCACGCGAAACGTGTCGCGGATGTTGTTCGGGTGGAACTCGGCAAAGCTCTCGGCGCAGTCCCCGCCCTGCAGCAGGAACGCCTCGCCGCGCGACACACGGGCGAGTTCCTGCGTCAGCGCGCGCGCCTCGCCCGCGAACACCAGCGGGGGGAAATTCGACAGCGTGTCGGTCGCAGCGGTGAGCGCCGCGCCGTCGGGGTAAATCGGCAGCTGCCGTGCTTCGGCGCGCGTCCAGCTGTCAGGGGTCCAGTCCATCGCCTGCTCCAAATTGCGGACATGGACATACCAGTCCTGATGATGCGCGATGCCATTCGCGGCGATCTGATTGAGAACCGCCGGGGAGGCGCGCTTTCCGTCCTCTTCCCAGCCCTGAACGGTCGATCCGGGCGTGTCGAACCACGCGCCGAATGCGGCGCGGGACATGGAGCGTTCCTCACGGAAGCGGCGAATTTTTGAACCGGCTAACGTCGTCATAGCGCGGCCTTACCCGTGCTGGGTAAATGAATGCAAGCGCGAAATTCACCCGCCCGGGGTAAATGACATTGCCGCTGTGCACGGCGGTTCAGCGAAGCTTAATCGGGCGGCGTGCGATAGACGGGATGTAGCCGTGGAGACCTGTATGATCCGTCCCTTCCTGATCGCGTTGCTGGCCACTTCCCCCGTGCTGGCACAGGAAGGGGAGAGCGCTGATGGCAGCGCACCGCCACAGCGGGTGCGCAGTGTCCTGCTCTATGGCGAGGAAGCATGCCCGAAGCCCGACGGGCCGGACGAGGTGGTGATCTGCGCCCGGCCCGGTGACTCGCCGTTCCGCATTCCCAAGGCGCTGCGCAAAACCGAGCCGGGGCCGGAGGGAACGAGCTGGGTCCGCCGCGCCGAACTGGTCGATGAGGTCAACCGCGCGACGCTACCGGGCAGTTGCAGCCCGATCGGCAGCTATGGCCAGAGCGGCTGCACGATCCGAATGCTTCAGCAGTGGAAGGCCGAGATGAAGGCGAAGAAGGACGAGGAAGCGGCGATGCCGCGCGGCTCCGAACTGGACGATTAGTTACTGGCCGAAGCCGGGCTCGGCTGCGCGGGTCACGGCTTCGCGTGCGGCCGCGAACAATGCGCCGGCCTTTGCCTCGCACTCGCGCTGCTCATAGACCGGGTCGCTGTCGGCGACGATGCCCGCGCCGGCGGTGACGTGCATCGTCCCGTCCTTCACGATCGCGGTGCGCAGGACAATGCAGCTGTCCATCGAGCCGTCGGGGGAGAAGTAGCCGACGCCGCCGGCATAGGGGCCGCGCTGGTCGCGTTCGAGTTCGGCGATGATCTCGCATGCGCGGACCTTGGGCGCGCCGCTGACGGTTCCTGCGGGGAAGCCGGCGAACAGGGCGTCGAGCGCATCGGCATCGGGACGCAGTTTGCCGACCACGTTCGAGACGATGTGCATGACGTGGCTGTAGAATTCGACGGTGTAGCTGTCGGTGACCTTTACCGATCCGGCCTCCGCCACCCGACCGACATCGTTGCGGCCCAGGTCGAGCAGCATCAGATGCTCGGCGCGTTCCTTGGCATCGGCGAGCAGGCTGTCGCGGTTGGCCACGTCTTCAGCGGCATCCTTGCCGCGGGGGCGCGTGCCGGCGATCGGGCGGATGGTTACCTCGTCATCGCGGACGCGGACGAGGATTTCCGGGCTCGATCCGGTCAGCGCAAAGCCGGGCAGGTCGAGGAAATAGAGGAAGGGAGAGGGGTTTACGCGGCGCAGCGCGCGGTACAGCTCGATCGGCGGCAGCGCGAAGGGCGCGGTGAAGCGCTGGGCGAGGACGACCTGAAAGATGTCGCCGGCGGTGATGTACTCCTTCGCGCGGGTGACCATCGCCGCATAGTCGGCGGCGGGCACCACCGGCTGCGGCACCACGTCTGACAGCTCAGCAGTGGTGCGCGGCGGGAGCGGGGCGGCGGACAGGCGCGCGGCGGTTGCCTCGATCCGCTCGGCGGCTGCTTCGATCTGCTGCTCCGGATCGCGCGCCGCATCGGGCCAGACTGGCGCGACGAGGAACAGCGAATCCGCCAGCCGGTCGAAGATCAGGATCACCGTCGGTCGGACGAAGATCATGTCGGGTAGGCCCAGCGCGTCACTAGCGGCACGCGGCAGGGTTTCGACCAGCCCGATCGTCTCATAGCCGAAATAGCCGACCAGACAGGCCAGCGCCCTCGGCAGTTCAGCCGGGACGTCGATGCGGCAGGATTTGACCAGCGCGCGAAAGGCATCCAGCGTCGGCGCATCCGCCGGGGCAAAGGCGTCGCGGTCGGTAAGCCAGGTCGGGTTCACCTCGGCCGCTTCGCCATGGGCGCGGAAGACGAGGTCGGGGGCGAGGCCGATCATGCTGTGGCGACCGCGCACCGCGCCGCCTTCAACCGATTCCAGCAGGAAATCGCCGCGGCCCGGCTCGATCAGCTTGAGCGCGGCGGCGACCGGGGTGTCGGTATCCGCCAGCTGTCGCCGCCAGATCAGCGCAGGCCGGCCAGCGGCAAGCGCTGCGCGGGCGGCGTCGATCCCTTCAATCCCCCCGCGCATCGCGATCAATTGCCGCCCGTCGCCTGACCGCTCAGCTGTGCTTTCAGCGCGGCGATGGCGGCTTCGTTGCGCTTGACCTTCACGGCCTTGCGCGCGGCGGCGGCGAACTGTTCGACATATTCATTGCCGATCAGCTGGGCGAGCTGGCCGCGGGTCTGGCCGATCAGGGCGGCGTTGCCCTTGGCATTGCCCTCTTCGATATCGTCGAGCTGGACGATCCAGTAACCGCCCTGCTCGGGCGCAGGGATGGCCTTGGCCTTCTTTTCGGCCATGCTGAACATCAGGCGGACCGGCGGGGGCAACTGGTCGCCCATCTGGGCAAGCTGGCCGCGCGAGGCGTCGAGCGGCTGGATCGCGGGCAGGTTGAGGCCGCTTTCCTTCATCGCCTGAGCGATCGGCATGCCCTTGTTGAGCTTGGCGAGGATCGCGTTGGCGGCCTTGCGTGCGCCATCGAGCTGGCGGCTGCGCACCAGATCCTCAGCAACGCCGGGGCGGATTTCGGCGAGCGGGCGGGGTGCGGCGGCGATGATCCGGTCGGTCTTGACCAGCGCAAAGGCGCCTTCGCCGCCGAGCGGGATCAGCTGGGGATCGTCGGTTGCTTCCATCGAGAAGCCAGCCTGAGCGATCTGTGCCAGCGTGGGGTCGGGCGCGGTTTCACCGGCCTGTGCAGCGCGACCGTCGGGGAACAGCGGGGCGCTGGTTTCCGCCTTGAGCTTCGATCCGGCCACCAGTTCGTCAAAGGTGGAATTCCCGGCGATCTCGCCGTCGATCTTGGCGCGCAGATCGGCGAGTGCCGTTGCGAGCTTGTTCTTGGCGATCGTGTCGGCGAGTTCGGCGCGGACCTGATCCAGCGACTTGCCGGCGACCTGTTCGATGCTCTCGACGCGGACGATGTGCCAGCCGAGCGGCGAGCGGAGCGGACCGACGACGGCGCCCTGCGCGCCGGCAAAGGCGGCGTCGGCGATCGCGGTGCTGCTGGCGCGGGCAAAGGCCGCTTTCTCGGCATTTTGCAGCGTCGATGCCTGCAGGCCAGCGGCCTTGGCGGCGTCGGCCATCGACGTGCCGGCATTCACCTTTGCCGCGATGCCCTTGGCGGCGGCTTCGTTCGCGACGATGATCTGCGCCAGATTGCGGCGGGTGGTCGCGGCATATTGCGCGGCGTTCTTCTTGTACTCTGCGGCGATTTCCGCGTCGGTCGCCTTGGCGCCAGCTTCGAACTGAGCCGGGGTGACGACGGCGTAGCGGACCACGCGGCGCTCGGGCAGCGTGTAGCGGCCCGAATTCTTCTGGTAATAAGCCTGGATCTCGGCACCCGTCGGCGGGGTGCCGGGGGCGATTGCGCCGATCGGAACATAGCCGACCGAACCCTTGCGCCGCTCCAGCATCAGCGAAGCATAGGGGGTCGCCAGTTCGGCCGGGACCGGGCCGGGATTGGCGATCGGGGCCATCAGCCACTGGACCAGCGTTTCGCGGCGGATGTCGCTGCGCACCTGTTCGGCGGTCAGGCGCTGTTCGGCCAGAAGCTGGTCGAAGCGCTGTTGGCTGAACTTGCCGTCGAAGCCCTGAAAAGCGGGGATCGATGCGATCTGGCCATCGATCGCGGCGGTCGAAACGGCCATGCCCTGCTGGGCGGCATATTCCTCGAGCGCCATGCCGTCGATGACCTGGTTCAGCACCTGATCGAACCCGCCGGTGCGGACGAACTGGGCCATGTCCAGCATCGGCTGCTGCTGACGCACCCGCTCTAGCGCGTTGCGGAGGCGGTCCTGCAATTCCTGTTCGTTCAGCTTCTTGTCGCCGACCTGGACCAGCGCGCCGCTGGACGATGCGCCGCCGACACCGAGACTCTGGACGTCCATCATCGCAAAGCCGACGCCAAGTGCCACCAGCAGCAGCAGGGCAACGATCTTGCCGGGGGTCGAGAAAATGACGCGGCGCAAATTGGTGAGCATGAAAACCCGCTGAAATGGGAAGGATTGCCCTCGCTTTAGGGGGGAGGGCCACGGGCATCAAGCGACAACGGTAATGGGGGTGGGCAAGGTGCTTGTGCGGCTGGTCGGCGCGGCCTATCGCGATTGTCCAATAGTGGACAGGACGGGGAAGCGGGATGCGGCGCAAGCTGGTGGCGGGCAATTGGAAGATGAACGGCGTCACCGATTCGCTGGGCGAAGTCGCGGCGATTGCCGAAGCGGCGGCCGCCAATCCCGGCGTCGATGTCGCGCTGTGCCCCCCGGCGACGCTGATCGCCCCGGCGGTCGCGGTTGCAGGCGGGATGCCGATCGGCGGGCAGGATTGCCATGAGAATGACAGCGGCGCGCATACCGGCTGCATCTCCGCCCCTATGCTCAAGGATGCCGGCGCCACGCTGACCATTGTCGGGCATAGCGAGCGGCGGGCGGACCAGAACGAGACCAGCCACGACGCCTGGGCCAAGGCGGCGGCGGCGCATCGCCATGGCCTGAACGTCATCCTGTGCGTCGGCGAGACCGAGGCGGAGCGCAATGCCGGGCGCGCCGAGCGGGTGGTGCAGGCGCAGATCGAGAAATCGGTGCCCGAGGATGCCGACGGCAGCTGGTTCACTTTGGCATATGAACCGCGCTGGGCGATTGGCACCGGGCGCACCCCGACGCTGGAGGAAATCGAGCTGATCCACGCCATCGCCCGCGCCAAGCTGGGCATGATGGTCGGCGCGGAGAAGGCCGAGGCGATCCGCATCCTGTATGGCGGGTCGGTGACCGGCGCGAATGCGGCGAGCATTCTGGCGGTCGACAATGTCGACGGCGCGCTGGTCGGCGGGGCGAGCCTGACCGCCGAGAAGTTCGTGCCGATCATCGCAGCGGCGGCGACGCTGTAACCCCGATGGCAGACGCGCCCCCCGATGTGCCGGAGACGCGGGCGCGGCGGATCGGGCGGTGGGCGCTGGCGCTGTTTTATGCGGCGGCTGGCGTGGCGCATTTCCTGTTCACTGGCGCGATGGTGCGGATCGTGCCGGCATGGGTGCCATGGGACGCGCGCGAGGTGGTGCTGACCACCGGCGCGGCCGAGCTGATCTGTGTCGCCGCGCTGATGACCCGCAAGTGGCGGTTGGCGGCGGGCTGGGCGCTGGCGCTCTATGCGCTGTGCGTGTGGCCGGCCAATGTGCAGCACGCGATGATCGATCTGGCGTGGCTGGGCGGGAGCGGGACTGGGCTGTCGGCGTGGTACCATGTCCCGCGCTTGCTGGCGCAGCCTTTGCTGATGGCGTGGGCGCTGTGGGCGGTCGGCGCGGTGCGGGCGGAGCGGGGCGTGGCGGCGGCGTGAAACTGACGAAGTTCCGCGCAACGCGCTTCATTCTGTCAGCTTCGGACGACGTTGCGGCGGTTCGGGAGGCTCGGCGAGCGCGGCCATTGCCATGCGGAAGTCGGGGCGGGTGATCGTGCCGATCTGACGGCCGCGATAGTAACGCGGGCGGGTGACGCCGTTGAGCGCGCGGTCCATCGCCATGCTGAACATGCGGTCATAACCCATCATCAACGCCGCATCCCATGCGCGGGCGAAGTCGGCCGCCTCCGGCCGCTCGCGCAATTTGTAGGCGGTCTGGCGGCTCATCCCGACCGCTTTGCAGGCGCGGGTGACGGTGCCCATGACGGCGAGGGCATGGATGAAGTCTGTTTGTCGGCGCGCAGTCCAGCCATCGGCGCGGCCACAGGTGGGAGCGGGCGTGAAGGCGAGGATGGCTTCATCCTCGTCAGACGCGGCGAGCGGGTTGGGTGAGTCGTTCATCCACCAGTTTATGTGCTGGGATGGGGTTTGTAGGAAAGGGGTTTGTTTGTGGTTTGTTCTTTCGGTTTCAAAAGGCTGTTGACCACTGGCGACTGCTTAGTTTGAAACCAAAACGGTAGCGGGGGCCGGGTTCGTTTGAACCAGCCGCCTTCCGACATCCCATCCCGGCATCGCGCCAGACGCTACCCAGATGAAATCCATCCGACACCTTTGACGTGGCGATCTTACCCTCTCTCCGCTTGCGGGGAGAGGGTGGCGCCCGGAGCGGCGCCGGGAGAGGGGGCTGGTTTGTTTTTGGGTTGGGCGGGTTTGGTTAGGCCCCTCTCCTCCGGGTGGGGTCTCTTATGCTTTGGCGTTTTCCTGTTTAGATAGGCTCCTCTCCCCGGCCCTCTCCCCGCGGGCGGCGAGGGGGAGAAGATTGTCGTGGTTGGCGCGCTTGAACCGCGTCCCCTTCGCGCATATCCTCCCGGCATAGCGCCAGAGGTCATCCGATGGAATCCACCCGCCGCCTTGATATCGAACTGCCTGAAGATCTGGCCGATGCCATTGAGGCGCGGGTGAGTGCGGGGGAGTATGCGAGTGTGAGCGACGTGGTGGCGGACGGGTTGCGGGCGCTGGCGGAGCGGGAGGATGATCCGGCCTGGGATGCCGAGGTTGAGCACTGGCTGAAGACCGAAGTCGCCGCTACTTACGACCGCCTAAAGGCTGGGACGGAGCGCACCTATTCGGTCGAGGAAGTGCGCGCGTATTTGCAGCAGGCGCGGGATGCCCGGAACGCCGCGGAGTGAGGCGATATCGCGTCGAGCTGGGGCAGCAGGCGCGGGATCAGCTCGCTGCGATCGAAGCCTATATCGGTGAGCGCGCCACGCCGGAAATCGCGACCCGCTATTTGGAAGCGATCCTTGAGAAAGTCGCCGGGCTGGACGCGTATCCTTTTCGCGGGACACCGCGGGACGGTCTGCGCCCAGGAGTGCGGACGATCGTGTTTCGGCGGTCTGTCGTGATTGCCTATCGCGTCGAAGGCGATCTGGTGAGTATCCTCAACGTGCTGGCGCGCGGACGGGATGTGGAGGCTTGGTTGGCGGACTGAGTGGGGCGATGCCGCCCCCGCTTTCTGCCATGAGTCCTCCACCCCAACCCCTCCTCTAAAGAGGAGGGGCTTTTTTTAGGCGTCGATGGTCACGAAGCTGTCCATCACCCGCTTCCGCCCGCTGGTCTCGAATTCGATCTCCAGCTTGTTGCCTTCGATCTCGACGATTTCGCCATAGCCGAATTTCTGGTGGAAGACGCGCATGCCGAGGGACAGGTCGTCGCGGCCCTTGTTGCCGAGGCTGACTGCGCTGCCGCGGTTTTCGACCACGCGCTTGGGGGCGGTGGTGAAGGACGAGCTGGGGGCGGCGGCGCGTTGCCAGCCGGGGCCGCGGCCGGTGCCGCGTCCGACGTGGGCGAAGGGGTCGGCGTGTTCGCTCCAGTTGGCGCGCCATAGCGACGCGCCGCCGGTCATCGTGCTCTCCTCCTCGATATGCGCCTTGGGCAGCTCGCCGACGAAGCGGCTGGGGATGCTGCTGGTCCATTGGCCGTAGATGCGGCGGTTCGCGGCGTGGAAGATGGTGGCGAGGCGGCGGGCGCGGGTGATCGCGACATAGGCGAGGCGGCGTTCCTCCTCGAGGCTGGCGAGGCCGCCTTCGTCGAGCGAGCGCTGGCTGGGGAAGACGCCTTCTTCCCAGCCGACGAGGAAGACGGTGTCATATTCCAGGCCCTTGGCGGCGTGGATGGTCATGATCGTGACCTTGGGCTCGTCGGCGCTGGCGTCATTGTCCATGACGAGGCTGACATGTTCGAGGAACGCGCCGAGCGTTTCATATTCCTCCATCGCGCGGACGAGTTCGGAGAGGTTTTCGAGGCGGCCGGCGGCTTCGGCGGTGCGGTCCGCCTGCCACATTGCGGTGTAGCCGGATTCATCGAGGATGATCTGGGCGAGTTCGGTGTGGGGAAGGTGGCCGATGCGGGTTTCGGGCATCGCCTCGCCATCGGGGACGGGGGCGCGGAGCATCTTGCTCCAGCGGGCGACGTCGCCGACGAAGCTGTCGAGCGCGCGGCGGGCCTGCGGCGTCAGCTCGTCGGTGTCGAGGATGCGCGCGGCGGCGACGAGCAGCGGGATGCCCTCGGCACGGGCGAGCATGTGGATCTTGGCGATCGCCTTGTCGCCCAGGCCGCGCTTGGGGACGTTGACGATGCGTTCGAAGGCGAGGTCGTCCGAGGGCTGCTGGACCAGGCGCAGATAGGCCAGCGCGTCGCGGATTTCGGCGCGTTCATAGAAGCGGAAACCGCCGACGATGCGATAGGGCAGGCCGGTGGCGATGAAGCGGTCTTCGAATTCGCGCGTCTGGTGCTGGGCGCGGACGAGGATGGCGAAATCGTCGAGCGATTTGCCGGTGCGGATGCGGGCGGATTCGATCTCTTCACCGACGCGCCGGGCTTCTTCCGGGCCGTCCCACACGCCGATGACGCGGACCTTCTCGCCCTCGTCGATCTCGGTCCACAATTCCTTGCCGAGGCGGCCGCTGTTGTTGGCGATCACCGCGCCGGCGGCGGCGAGGATGTGCGGGGTGGAGCGGTAATTCTGTTCGAGGCGGATCACCTTCGCGCCGGGGAAGTCCTTTTCGAACTTCAGGATGTTTTCGACCTGCGCGCCGCGCCAGCTGTAGATCGACTGATCATCGTCGCCGACGCAGCAGATGTTCTTGCGCTCCTGCGCGAGCAGGCGGAGCCAGAGATATTGGACGCTGTTGGTGTCCTGATACTCGTCCACCATGATGTAGCGGAAGCGCTGTTGATACTGCGCCAGCACGTCGCGATGGGTGCGCAGGATCGTGAGCATGTGGAGCAGCAGGTCGCCGAAGTCGCACGCGTTGAGCGCGCGCAGGCGGTCCTGATACTGCTGATACAGGGCCTGGCCTTTGCCATTGGCGAAATGCTCGGACTCGCCGGCGTCGAGCATCGCGGGGGTCAGGCCCTTGTTCTTCCACCCGTCGATCAGGCCGCCGAGCTGGCGCGCGGGCCAGCGCTTTTCGTCGAGGTCGTTGGCGACGATCAACTGCTTGATCAGGCGGAGCTGGTCGTCGGTGTCGAGGATGGTGAAGTTGCTCTGCAGCCCGACCAGTTCGGCGTGGCGGCGCAGCATCTTGGCACCGATCGCGTGGAAGGTGCCGAGCCACGGCATCCCCTCAACCGCGTCGCCGACATGGTGGCGGACCCGCTCGCGCATCTCGCGTGCGGCCTTGTTGGTGAAGGTGACCGACAGGATCTCCGACGGGTAAGCGCGGCGGGTCCAGAGCAGGTGCGCGAGGCGGGCGGTGAGCGCGGCGGTCTTGCCCGTGCCGGCGCCGGCCAGGACGAGGACGGGGCCATCGACGGTGAGCACGGCTTCACGCTGTGGCGCGTTGAGGCCGCGCAGATAGGGGGGATCGTCGGCGGAAGGCTGAGGTACGGACATTGTGAACAGGTAGGGAACGCGGCGAGTCGGGGCAAGCGCGATTGCCGTCTTGCTATCGTCATCAAGCTGCGAGACACTTTATCGTGTATCCTCAAGGAGATCGGCAATGATTATCGGACGACGGCCATTGTTGATCGGGGCGGCGGCAGCGGCGCTGGGTAGCGCGACGCGGGTGGCGGCGGCGACGTCGTACAGCGTGCCGATTCGGCTGACCGAGGACCGGGTGCTGGTCGAGGCGATGTTCGGCGGGGCGCGCGCTTTCCTGCTGGCGCTCGATACCGGGGGGCAGATGGGGCTGATCAACACCGGGATCGCCGAAACGATGGGCCTGAATAAGATCGGCAGCAAGCGGCTGAGGCTGGCCTGGGGCAATACCGACTATCCGGTGTTTCAGGCGAAGGACGTGATGCTGGGCGGGCGGGTGCGGCTCGAGACGCTCGAGCTGGCCGGGATCGACCGCGATTTGGGTGATGGAGCGATCGGGTCGCTTCCGGCCTGGGTGCTGACGCTGGCCGATGGCGAGCTCGATTTCGATGTGGGGCTGTGGCGCGCCTATGAGGGCGGTTTGCCGACGCTTCCGGGCGCGACGCGGTTTGAGAAGGCGATCGTTCAGAAGGGCGCGACGGCGGACAAGCGCTTTCTGTTCGCCGATGCGGCGCTGAACGGGCGCAGCTTTCGTTTCGGGCTTGATACGGGCATGCCGACCGTGATGCGGATTTATCGCAAGACCGCCGAGGCCGCGGGGCTGTGGGATTCGCCGCGCTGGACCCCGGCGGCACCACGCGGCGAGACGCGCGTGATCCGGCCCGATCGGCTCGAGTTGGCCGGTGCGACGATCGCGCGGCCGGTGATCCAGATGCGCGACAAGCCCGATTGGGACGAGTTCGACACCGGGATTATCGGCCTGCCGATCCTGCGCCAGTTCAACATCGCGACCAGCAACCGCGATGGCGCGGTGCTGCTGACCCGCAATCGTCAGGCTGCACAGCCGGCGCGCTACAACCGCGCGGGCATGTGGCTCGATCGCGCCGGGCGGGGGACGGTGGTCGGCGTCGTGGGTGCTGGGAGCCCTGCTGAAAAGGCCGGGATCAAGGCCGGCGACCAGCTGTCGGGGATGCCGTTCGAGCGGCTGATCCGCGAGACATCCGGGCCGGTGGGGACCGTGCTGCCGCTGACGGTCGAGCGGGACGGGGCGAGCCGTTCCGTTGCGTTGACGCTGGAGGATTTCCTCTAACCTATTCAGCCCTGCAACGGACGCGTTGCGCAGCGCCATCGCTTGAGGCAGGGATGCGCGATGTTCGAGAAATATCGCAAACGGTTCGATCGCCGCAGGCTGGTGCTGATCGCGGCGCTGGCGCTGGTGGGGCTGTATGTCGGGTGGCGCATGGGCGGGTTTGAGACGCAACCCGAGCAGAAGCCGTGCGTCGAGGGGCGCAACGAGATCAAGGACAAGGACGGCAAGGTGGTGCAGGTGACGCGCACGACCTGTTATGAGGACGTGAAGAAGTAAGTGGCGCCGGGGGGCGTCTGCACGGGGAGGACATCGATGGACGCTGACCGGACGCGGCGACGGCGCGCGCTGTGGGCGAGTTTCGTGGGGACGGGGATCGAGTTCTACGATTTCTATATCTACGCGACCGCCGCGGCATTGGTGTTCGGAGGCCTGTTCTTCACCGGGACCGATGCTGAAAAGCAGCTCTGGGCGTATCTGACGTTGTCGATCGCGTTCTTTGCGCGGCCGCTGGGGGCGGCGGTGTTCGGTCATTATGGGGACCGCATCGGACGCAAGGTAACGCTGGTCGCGTCGCTGCTGACAATGGGCATTTCAACGACGCTGGTAGCGTTCCTGCCGACCTATGCGATGGCTGGTTGGGTCGCGCCAGCATTGCTGTGCGTGCTGCGGTTCGGGCAGGGCTTTGGCCTGGGCGGCGAATGGGGCGGGGCGGCGTTGCTGGCGGTCGAGAATGCGCCTCCCGGCTGGCGCGCGCGGTTTGGCGCTGCGCCGCAGATGGGGGCTCCTGCGGGCTTCATTGCCGCGAACGGTCTGTTCCTGCTGCTGCTGATGTGGATGACACCGGCGGAGTTCGCCGAATGGGGCTGGCGCATTCCGTTCATCCTGTCCGCGGCGCTGGTGGCGGTCGGGCTATGGGTTCGGTTGAAGCTGTGCGAAACGCCCGAGTTCGCGGCGGCGCTGAAGGAAGCGCCCCCGCCCAAGGTTCCGCTGGGCGAGGTGTCGCGTCGGCACGGTGGCGCTTTGCTGGGCGGGACGATCGGCGCGGTATGCTGCTTTGCGACGTACTACATCGCGACCGCATTCTTGCTGGGCTATGGCACGAAGACGCTGGGCTATACGATGCAGGATTTCCTGGGGGTTCAGCTCGTCGCGATCCTGTTCATGGCGGCGGGCATCTATCTGGCAGCCTGGATGGCGGACGCGAAGTATGACCCGCGCAGAGTGTTGGCGGGCGGCTGCGTGCTGGTCGCGCTGAGCGGGTTCGCGATGGCGCCGCTGATGGGCGCGGGGCTTAGCGGGGTATTCGTCTTCCTCTCGCTGCTACTGCTGGCGATGGGGTTCGTCTATGGGCCGCTGGGGGCGTGGCTACCCGGACTGTTTCCGCCGCGCGTGCGCTACACCGGCGCGTCGATGACGTTCAATGTCGCGGGGGTGATCGGAGGTGGGCTAACGCCGTTCTTTGCACAGACGCTGGCGATGCGCGGTGGCGGACTGGCACCCGTCGGCTGGTATTTAAGCGCGGCGGCAGTGCTGAGCCTTGTCGCCTTGCTGGCGCTTAAAGGGCGCGACGCTGCACAATCGCACTGATCCACGTTAGTCGGGGGACCCTTGCCCGTCGCCGCCCGTTGATCCGGCACGGCATCTCAAGGGGCTTCCCACATGGCAGACGACACACAGTTCGACACCGACTTCGGTAACGGTGGCGAAACGCATCAGCGCATTCCGGCCAAGGGCGACCATGCCGGTGCCGATCACCTGACGACCAATCAGGGCATTCGCGTGTCCGACAATCAGAACCAGCTGAAGGCAGGGGCGCGCGGGCCGGTGTTGCTGGAAGATTTCGTCCTGCGCGAGAAGATTTTTCACTTCGACCATGAGCGCATTCCGGAGCGGATCGTGCACGCGCGCGGCTCTGCGGCGCATGGCTATTTCGAAAGCTACGAGGACCTGTCCGACCTGACGAAGGCGGGGCTGTTCAGCGCGAAGGGCAAGAAGACGCCGGTGTTCACGCGCTTTTCGACTGTGGCGGGCGGCGCGGGATCGGTCGATACGCCGCGCGACGTGCGCGGGTTCGCGGTCAAATTCTATACCGAAGAAGGCAATTGGGACCTGGTCGGTAACAACATCCCGGTGTTCTTCATCCAGGATGCGATCAAATTCCCGGACCTCGTCCATTCGGTGAAGATGGAGGCGGACCGCGGCTATCCGCAGGCGGCGTCGGCGCATGACACCTTCTGGGACTTCATCAGCCTGATGCCCGAATCGATGCACATGATCATGTGGGCGATGAGCGACCGCACGATCCCGCGCTCGTTGCGCACGATGCAGGGCTTCGGTGTCCACACGTTCCGCATGGTCAATGCGCAGGGCAAGTCGACCTTCGTCAAATTCCACTGGAAGCCGAAACAGGGCGTGCAGTCGACCTGTTGGGACGAAGCGGTGAAGATCGCCGGGGCCGATCCCGATTTCCATCGTCGCGACCTGTTCGAGGCGATCGACATGGGCAATTTCCCCGAATGGGAGCTGGGTATCCAGGCGTTCGACGAGGAGTTCGCCGACAGCCTGCCCTATGACGTGCTCGACCCGACCAAGATCATTCCCGAGGAAGTGCTGGCGGTGCGCCCGATCGGGCGGATGGTGCTGGATCGCTATCCCGACAATTTCTTCGCCGAGACCGAGCAGGTTGCGTTCTGCCCGGGCAATATCGTGCCGGGGTTGGACTTCACCAACGATCCGCTGCTGCAGGGGCGGCTATTCTCGTACCTCGACACGCAGAAGAGCCGGTTGGGGACCGCGAATTTCCATCAGCTACCGATCAACGCGCCGAAATGCCCGGTGATGAATTTCCAGCGCGATGGCCAGATGCAGATGAACGTGCCGAAGGGGCGCGCGAATTACGAGCCGAACAGCCTGGATATGGCGGGCGAAGTGACCGGGCCGCGCGAATGCCCGGTGACCGGGTTCGAGACGCATCCGGGCCGCGATGCCGAGCAGGAGCAGGGCGACAAGCTGCGGCTGCGGCCGGAGAGCTTTGCCGATCACTACAGCCAGGCGCGGATGTTCTACCGCTCGCTGGCCGAGGCGGAGCAGGCGCATGTTGCGTTCGCGCTGGTGTTCGAGCTGTCGAAGGTCGGGCTGGAGCATATCCGGGTTCGGACGGTGGCCAATCTGGTGAATGTCGACCCGGATCTGGCGCAGCGCGTAGCCGACGGGATCGGGATGCCGGTGCCCAAGGCGTCGAAGGCCGCGGCTGAGGTGCAGGATTTCGACCTGTCGCCGGCGTTGCGGATCATCGACGGACCGTTGGAGCCGCAGGATGTTGTCGGCCGGTCGATCGCGATTTTGGTCGCAGACGGATCGGACGCCGCTGCCGTCGCCAAGATGACCAAGTCGATCGAGGGCGCGGGTGCGCGCGCGGTGATCGTCGCGCCCAAGGTCGGCGGTGCCAAGATGTCGGACGGGTCGTTGCTGAAAGCAGACGCGCAGTTGGCGGGCTATCCGTCGGTGATGGCGGATGCAGTGGTGATTGCGCTGTCGAAGGAAGGCACCGCGATGCTGCTCAAGGAAGGCGCAGCGGTGCAGTTCGTGATGGACGCGTTCGCGCATTTGAAGGCGATCGCGGCGAGTGACGAAGCTCAGCCGCTGCTCGACAAGGCGGGCGTGGAGCCCGACGACGGTGTGATGGGTCTGGATGACGAGTTCATCGCGGCAGCGGCGAAGCGGTATTGGGACCGTGAGCCGGGCGTGCGGATGCTTCCCTGATGCTTACGCGGCGGCTTCCCGATGGGGAGCCGCCGTCACCGTTACGGGTAGCGTTGGCGTGCGTGCAAGATACGGATGACCTCGATGGCTCCCGCAGTGACCTGATAGATGACGACGTAGTTCGGATGAACGATCAACTCCCGCGTTCCATCGACCCGGCCGGGACGGCCCGAGTCGGGGAAGAGGCAAACCCGCTCCACGCCATCGTCAATCCTGCTTGCGAGAGATTCTGCTGCCCGCTCGTTCCGGTCCCGGACGAACTGGATCAGCAGCTCATACTGAAGGAGGGCGTCAGCTTCCCAGCGGAGGCTCAGCACGGCGCTTCCCGTCCAGTATTTCCCTGATACGCGCCTTTACTTCGTCGTGCGGAATTCGCGGCTTTTTGGACGCAAGCCCAGCCTCCACCTGCGCGCGAAACCAGGTGTCATAGGCTTGCGCCTCCTCCTCGGTTTCGAATTCCGAGTAGATCGGGTCGAGCTTTCCCATCGGGCGAGTATGCGCCGCTACGTCGCTTGCCGCAAGATCGTCAGCATCGCCTTACCGTGAACCCGCTCCGTATCGGTGACGAAGCCGTCGACCTCGACCTTCTCGCCCTTGGCGGTTTCGATGCTGACCCAGGTTGCGGGGCTGGTCCAGCCGAGGCGGGCGAGCTTGTCGAGCGCGACTGCACCCGCGCCGGTGCCATAGGGCGGGTCCATCATGATCAGGTCGAGCGGCTTGGCCGCCGGGCCGAGCGACAGGACCGATCCGGCGCGGATGTCGGGGCGGATGCTGAGCTTGTCGGCATTGGCCCGCAAGGCGTCGAGTGCGGCGCGGTCCTGTTCGACGAACAGGCACGAGGCCGCGCCGCGCGACAGCGCCTCAAGCCCCAGCGCGCCCGAACCCGCGAACAGGTCGGCGACGGCCAGCCCTTCGAAACTGCCGACGCGGCTGGTGAGCATTGAGAACAAGGCCTCGCGCGTGCGGTCGGCGGTGGGGCGGGTGGCCTCGCCCTTGGGCGCGATGAGCGGACGGCCGCGGAAGGTGCCGGCGATGATCCTCATTTGCGGGGGCCTCGTTTGGCTGGACCACCCTTGCCAGCGGGCGGACGTGGTCCCGCAGGGGTGCCGGGGCGGCGATCATTGGGGCGGAAGGCGCGCTTGGGCCGGTTGAGCAGCGGGCCGGCGTCGTCGTCATGCTGGGCATGACGCGTGGGTGCTGGCTTGTTGAACGGCTTACCCTTCTGTTGAAGGGGGCGTCCTGGTGAGTCCTGGCGCGGGGGGCGGGGGGATTTCGCAGCTGCGTCAGGCGTGGCACCCCGCTTCGCGCGGTTCCGGTCCCCTTGCCCTTCTCCGAACGCGGCCGGGTTGGCTTGCCTTTCCGCCGCGGCCTGATGCCGGCGGCGTTGGGCGACGCCGAATTTCTCGGGGCCTTTCTTTTCCGCCTTGGGGCGTTGGGGCCGCGCGGGTTTGTAGGCTTCCGGCTCGCTGGTTTGCGCGCCGACCTTGCGGCGTTCGGCGCGGTTGGCGGGGAGCGTGGCGGCGGGTTCTGCCGGTGCCGCTTCTGGATCGGCGTCGACTGCCTTGGACTTGCCTGACAATTGCAGGTTCGACGCGGCCTTGCCGCCGCCGGGGCCGGTCAGCGCCTTGCGGAACACGATCAGGTCGTGCTGGCGGATCTCGTCCACCGCCGCGACGGGCATGTCGCCGAGTTCGAATGGGCCGTAGCGGGTGCGGATCAGGCGACTGACCTTGAGGCCGAGATGCTCGAGGACGCGGCGGACCTCGCGGTTCTTCCCCTCGGTCAGCGTCAGTTCGATCCAGACATTCGCGCCGGTGCGGCGTTCGAGATTGGCGTTGATCGAGCCGTAGCGGACGCCCTCAATCTCCACGCCCAGCATCAGCTCTTCGAGCTGCTCCTGGCTGACCTGACCGTAGGCGCGAGCGCGATAGCTGCGCTCGACCCCGGTGGCGGGGAGTTCGAGCTGGCGCTTCAACTCGCCGTCGGTGGTCATCAGCAACAGCCCCTCGGTCGCGAGATCGAGGCGGCCGACCGGCATCAGACGCGGGAGGCCCTTGGGCAGGCGGCTGTAGATCGTCGGGCGACCGGCGGGATCGCGTTCGGTGGTCAGCAAGCCGGCGGGTTTGTGGAAGCGGAACAGTCGGGCGGGCGCCGGAGCCGCGACGGGTTCGCCGTCGACGGTGACGCCGTGGAGCGAGGTCAGGACCGTCGCGGGGGTGGTCAGGACCTGGCCGTCGATCGCCACGCGGCCATCGGCGATCATGCGTTCGATTTCTCGCCGCGACGCGATTCCGGCACGGGCAAGCAGCTTGGCGATACGCTCGCCGGACCTGGTACCTTGCGGTTCAGATTCATTGGGGGATGAAGGGGACATTGGCGCGCGATACAGCGGGTTTCGGTTTCGCGCAAAAATCTTGTGCGCGGGCGAACCCGGAATGGGGCTAACGCGTTGTTGGACCGTAACGTTCGGGTGGGTCATGGTGTTCGGGAAGAAGAAGCGGCGGATCGTTCGGGTGCTGATCGTGGAGGACGAGCCATTGGTGGCGTTCGACACCGAACATTTCCTGTCAGAAGAAGGCTTTACCGTCGTCGCCACGACCGATTCGGTGGGCGAGGCGATCGGGCATATCATCGCGGTTGAGAAGCCCGACATCGTGCTGGTCGATTTGGGCCTGCGCGATGGCAGTGGCAAAGACGTCGCGCATGCCGCCTGTGCCGAAAATATCCCCGTGCTGATCGTCACCGGACGCAATCCCGACGAGTTCGAGGCGATCGGGCTTGGCTGCCTGATGAAACCCTACAAGCAGCGCGATTTGGTGGCCGCGATCGACATTTGCGAAGCGCTGACCGACGGGCGCACGCCCAAGCGCATTCCATCCGCCCTGCGCCTGTTCCAGCCCGTCGCGCAATAATCCTTCGCCGGGCTTTGCAGCCGCGTTTTTCCCGCTAGGGTTCGCGGCGAAAGCGTGGGGGATTGCATGAGTGACGCGGTGACGCCGGCCAGTGGATCGTTGATCGACGGGATCCGGCCCTATTTCGAAAAGGCGCCGCTCGCCGCGCTTGCGCTCGGCATTTCGTCCGGCTTCCCCTTTGCGATGATCGGCGCGACGCTCACGACGCGGCTGGCGCAGGACGGGATCACCAAGTCGGCGGTGACCGCGTTTGCGCTGACCTTCCTCGCCTATAACCTCAAATGGGCGTGGGCGCCGGTGGTGGACAAGTTCCGCATTCCCGTGCTGGGCGCGATCGGCGCGCGGCGTAGCTGGCTGATCGTCACCGGGGCCCTGGTCTCGGCAGCGGTGATCTTCCTCGGCAGCCTCGACCCGACCGCATCGCTCGGCTGGGTCGCGGCGGCGGCGATCATGGTGGGGCTGGCGGGCGCGACGTTCGACATCGTGATCGACGCCTATCGCATCGAGTTGCTCGAGCCGCGCCAGCTGGGCGTCGGGTCGGGCATGTCGCAATATGGCTGGCGCATCGGATCGGCGGCGGCGGGCGGATTGGCGCTGTATGTGGCCGAGGGCGCGGGCTGGGGCGTTGCCTATGCCGCGTGCGCGATCTTTGCGCTGCCCGCAGTGCTCGCCGGGCTGATCGTCGGCGAGCCCGAGCGCAAGGTGTTCCGCGAATGGCCCGAGCGGATGGGGCAAAAGCCGTATTTCGCATTCATCCTCGCGTTCGTGCCGCTGTATCTGGGCGCGCGGTGGATGGATCAGGCGCTGGGGGTCAACATCCTCTCCAACATGGTGCTGGTCGGGTATCTGTTCCCGCTGTTCGACCTGACCGCGCGGCGCGCGCGCGATGCGGGCAAGCCGAGCGCGCTGGCGTGGGCGGGGCTGGTGCCGGTCGTCGGCGTCGCAGCGGGGCTGTGGTTCGGCTGGAGCGATCCGGTGGCAATCGGGCTGTGCGGGCTGGGCGCGGCGGTGCTGCTGTGGATCGCGAGCCTGACGCCGATCGCGATGACCACGATCGAGAGCGGCAAGATCGGGCCGTTGATGGAGTTTTTCCGCCGCGACGGCGGGCTTGTCGTGCTGCTGTTCGTGCTGGTGCACAAGCTGGGCGATACGCTGGCGAACCTGACCCTGCGGCTGCTGTTCAACGACCTTGGTTACACCAACAGCGAGATTGCGTTTTACGACGTGTTCGTCGGCTTCATCGCGCTGCTGGCCGGCATTTTCGTCGGCGGGGTGCTGTATGTGAAGTTGGGCATGAAGCGATCGGTGCTGTTGAGCCTGTTCCTGATGATGATTTCCAACGCCGCGTTTGCGTGGCTGGCGGCGAGCGGCAAGAGCAACATCGGCATGGCGCTGGCGATGGGGTTCGAGAATTTCGCGAGCGGTGTCGGCGGGGTGTGCGTGGTCGCGTACCTGTCGGCGCTGTGCAACCTCAGCTTCACCGCGACGCAGTTCGCGCTATTGTCTGCCGCGGCGAGCATCCTGGGGCGGTTCCTGTCGGGGACCAGCGCGGGGCGGCTGATCGAGGGCATGGGTTATGTGAACTATTACCTGCTCACGACCCTGCTCGCACTGCCGGGCGTTGTCATCTTCTGGTGGATGATGCAGCGCGGATTGGTCGATCGCTCGATCGGTACCGCCGCGACCGAGACGGCGGAAGGCGCGACCTAAACTTCCACCGGCATCCCGGAATCGGCGAAGGCGTTGGCGAGCGCGTGGGCGGTTGCGAGCATGCCGTCGACGCGGCGGATGCCGAGCAGGTCGCCGAGCAACAGGCGGGCGCGTTCGCTGTCGCGTTCGACGCTGGCGACGACCTCGATCAGCGCGCCTTCCGACGCGGTCATGCGCGCGCAGCACCACGGGGCGATCTGGATCGGGCCTGAGCTGGCCGCCGACATCTCCGCCATCAGCGTGCGCAGCAGCAGCAGCGGGCGGCGAAACTCCTTGCCGAATGCGGTGATGAAGGCGTGGGCGGTGGCCGCGTCATTGAGGCCGTGGGCGCCGAGCTGACGGATGCCGAACAGCAACAGGCGCGCGGCAGGGTCCTCCGGCTGGATGCGGGGCAGGGCGTTGCCGAGCGTCTCGGCGGTGAGGGGGCGGGCGGGTGTGTGGCGCAACGGGGCGACTCCTTGCTCTGGAGTGCCAGTCTGCCATTCTTCTATTGATAGTCAATCGCAATAAGCATCAGTCGGGGAGTTCGTCGTTTTCCCTGAGCACTTCGCCTGCAAGGTAGAGCGAACCTAGGATCAGGACGAGCGGGGCAGCGGCGGTTTCCAGCGTGGCGAGCGCGGTCGGGACATCGGGCGCGGTCGCGGTGCTGGGTATGCCGAGTGCGCGGGCGGTGGCGGCAAGGTCGGCCGGATCGTGATGCGCGTGGCCGGGCACCGGGACTGCGGTGAAGCTGGCGGCGAGCGGGGCGAAGGGCGCGAGCAGACCGGTCGCGTCCTTGTTCGATAACATGCCCAGGATCAGGTGCGCGGGGCGGCCGTCCGCGACCTGCGCCAGCGTGGCGCTGACCGACTGCGCGGCGGCTTCGTTATGGCCGCCGTCGAGCCAGATTTCGGCTCCGGCGGGCAGGCGGGCGTGGAGCGGGCCGGGAGTCAGACGCTGCATGCGCGCGGGCCAGCGGGCGGCGGTGGCGGCGCTGGTGAAGGCGCTGTCGGAGATGGTCAGCGTGCGCTGGTGGCGCAGCGCGGCGATGGCGAGCGCGAGGTTGGCGGGCTGATGCGGGCCGGCGAGGGTGGGGAGCGGGGTCGCGACCTCGCCCTGCGCGTCGCGGTAGATCAGGCGATCGGGCGTGACGGTGAAGTCCCATGCGGTGCCGCGTGCGTGGACTGGGGCGTTCGCGGCGGCCGCGACCTCCGCGATGCGCGCGGTGACGCTGTCGCCATAGGACATGGTGACGAGCGGGACGCCGGGCTTGGCGATGCCGGCCTTTTCCCCGGCAATGGCTTCGGCGGTGTCGCCGAGGAATGCCTGATGGTCGATGCCGAGCTGGGCGATGGCGCACGCGGCGGGGGCGGGGATGACGTTGGTGGCGTCGAGCCGCCCGCCCAGGCCAACCTCGATAATGCACGCGTCCGCCGGGGTGCGGGCAAAGGCGAGGAAGGCGGCGGCGGTGGTGACCTCGAAGAAACTCGCGCCGATGTCGCCGCCTGCGTCGAGCACCTGTTCGAGCAGGGTGGCGAGGGTGGCGTCGTCGATCAGCTTACCGCCAAGGCGAATACGCTCGTTGAAGCGGACGAGGTGCGGGCTGGAATAGACATGCGCGGTGAGGCCCGCAGCCTCGACCGCGGCGCGCAGGAAGGCGCAGGTCGAGCCCTTGCCGTTGGTCCCCGCGACATGGAGCACGGGGGGCAGGTGCAGGTGTGGATTCCCGATCCGGTCGAGCAGCGCGGTAATGCGGCTGAGGCCGAGGACATCGGCACCGGGGCCAAGCGCCCAGAGACGGTCGAGCTGGCGTTGGACAGCGGGGTGGGAGGAGGTCGCGTGGTCGGGCATCGCGGGGGTTTATAGCGGGTGTGGGGGCGGTGGGGAGGGGGTTGTCTATCAGTCTCGATATGGCGACAAACGAGCGGACTGCGGTAAACGGCCCCGCAACTATGGTCGCAAGTTCAATCGGCCGCCCCGAAGGTGTAGATGATGCAAGTTTTCGATGACGAAGTAAATTTCCGAAACTACCAGGTCGTCGTTGTGACACAGGCACTGCTTGGAGCGATTGCACCTAATGTTGATATGATAGTCCTGTCGGGAAGTGGTCTCAAATGGACCGTAAAGTTATTCGTAGATGCGGGTAGTGATGTCGGTTCTGATGATATCGATGATATTTTAACGGATTGTGTATCAGTGCAAAGCTTGAACGTGGATTTCTTTTGTGAAATAATTGATAAGGTCGACAGTGGATCTGATGTGGTCTATCCTGACATCGTTGTTTATAAGAGGTATCGCGAACGAGCTGGCAATTAGGCTGCGAGGATGGCGGCCGCCTGTTGATCATGCGGCTCGCGTCTCAATCGCCTGTCAGCAGGTAATGGTTGTAGAAATAGACCTCGCGCAGCAGGAATCCCGTCTTTGACCTCCAGCTGCGGTAGCGCGTGGTCGGTGTGGGTGCGCCATAGGCGGTGATCCCCATGTCGTGCGCCATGCGGAGCGCGCGTTTCATGTGCAGGGGGTCGCTGATGATCAGAGCGCTGGAGAGGCGGTGGCGGTCCATCAGGCGCTTGGCCTCGGCCATGTTTTGCTGGGTGGTGCGGGAGCGGGTTTCGATCAGGATTGCTTGAACGGGCACCCCGGCGCGGATCGCGACGGCGCGGGCGACTTCGGACTCGGCGTGCGATGCGCCTTCGCCATAGCCGCCGGTCAGGACGAGTTTGCGGACGCGGCCGGTGCGGTAGAGGGCTACGCCGTGGCGGATGCGTTCGCGGAAGACGGGCGAGGGGGCGCCGCCGTTGACTGCTGCGCCGAGCACGATGGCGGCATCGGCGGAGCCGGGGTGGTGCAGCTTGCCGGTTGCGTCGATCTGGA
The DNA here is from genome assembly GCA_942493255.1 of uncultured Alphaproteobacteria bacterium. GTDB lineage: Bacteria > Pseudomonadota > Alphaproteobacteria > Sphingomonadales > Sphingomonadaceae > Sphingomonas. Next base: position 2,109,815 of record OW818683.1, read on the forward strand.
GCGCGACGAGGATCAGCCAGGCGGCGAGGGGGAGGAGCAGCCAGCGGAGGGCGCGGGGGGGGCGGTGGCGAATGGGCCGTGGCGGTGAAGTGGCTTGGTCCATGATTCCCCTTCCGCTTGCGGGAGGGGCTAGGGGAGGGCCTGTCCTAACCCACGCAAGCAGAGGTGGCGGTGACAGGCCCTCCCCCGACCCCTCCCGCAAGCGGGAGGGGAGTTTTAGTTGCCCCCTACGCCGCCGCCTTTTCCTCCACCAGCAGGCCGATCAGGGCGCCGAGCTTGTCGCGCAGATCCTTGCGGTGGACGACCATGTCGATCAGGCCGTGGTCGAGATAATATTCGCTGGTCTGGAAATCGTCGGGCAGCTTTTCGCGGATCGTGCTTTCGATCACGCGGCGGCCGGTGAAGGCGAGGGTGGCCTTGGGTTCGGCGATCTGGACGTCGCCGAGCATCGCATATGCGGCCATCACGCCGCCGGAGGTCGGGTCGGTCAGCACGACGATATAGGGCAGGCCGGCGTCGTGGAGCATTGAGATGGCGACGGTGGTGCGCGGCATCTGCATGAGGGACAGGATCCCCTCCTGCATGCGCGCGCCGCCGCTGGCGGTGAAGACGATGTAGGGCGCGCGGGCGCCGATGGCGGCTTCGACGCCGGCGATGAAGGCTTCGCCGACCGCCTGGCCCATCGATCCGCCCATGAAGGCGAAATCCTGCACGCCGATCACCGCGCGCTGGCCGAGGATCGTGCCGCTGGCGTTGAGGAAGGCGTCCTGCTCGCCGGTGCTGGCGCGGGCGGCCTTGATGCGGGCGGGGTAGGGCTTTTGGTCGCGGAACTTGAGCGGGTCTTCGGCGACCTTGGGGTTGGCGAGCAACGTGTAGCCGGGGTCGAACAGCTGGTCGAAGCGCGCACGGGCGCCGATGCGCTCATGATGGTCGCAGATCGGACAGACCGACTGGTTTTCGTGGAGTTCCTTGACGAACACCATCTGCCCGCAGCCCTTGCACTTGTGCCAGAGATTATCGGGCGATTCCGCCTTGTTGGGGATGACGAGCGAGATCGCGTTGCGGACGCGGGTGAGCCAGCTCATGCGGCGGTTTCCTTGCGTGCTGCGGCCAGCGCGGCCGACAGGGATTGGATATAGGTGCGGACGGCGGCGGGGGCGTTGGCACCCTCTGCCGCGATGATGTCGATGATCGCCGAGCCGACGACGACGCCATCGGCGACGCGGCCGATCGCGGCGGCCTGCTCGGGCGTGCGGACGCCGAAGCCGACCGCGACGGGCAGGGCGGTTGCGGCCTTTAGCTGGGCGACGGCGGCTTCGATGCTGCCCTGTGCCGCCTGCTGCTTGCCGGTGATGCCGGCGACCGAGACGTAATAGAGAAAGCCGCTCGCGCCATCGAGCACGGCGGGCAGGCGCGCGGCGTCGGTGGTGGGGGTGGCGAGGCGGATGGTGGCGATGCCGTGCGGGGCGAAGGCGGCGATATCGTCGGCTTCCTCGGCGGGGATGTCGACGATGATCGCGCCGTCGACGCCCGCGTCCGCTGCCCGTTGCGCGAACGCTTCGGGCGTCGGGCGGGTCATGGTGTTGGCATAGCCCATCAGCACCAGCGGGGTTCCAGGGTGGCGCGTGCGGAAGGCGGCGGCGATGGCGAGCACGTCGGCGGTGCGCGTGCCGGCGGCGAGGCTGCGCAGGTTCGCGGCCTGAATCGCCGGGCCGTCGGCCATCGGATCGGTGAACGGCATGCCAAGCTCGATCACATCGGCACCGCCCGCTACGAGCGCGTCGAGGATCGCGGCGGTGTCGCCGTCACCTGCTGTGACGAAGGTGACGAGCGCGGCGCGGTGGTCGCGCGCGGCGGCGGTGAAGGTGGTGGCGAGGCGGGTCATCGTTTACCCCAGCGGTATGTAAGCCCAGTGGCAAACACGGCAGGCAAGATCACTGCGGTTAGGCCCTCGAACAGCGACAACAGAGGTTCACCTTTCCAGACGTTATGCCCGATCCGCAGCCCAACGGCGATGATCGAGAAGATCACGAAGTACACCAGCCAGACGCGCAGGTTGGTCCACGTCTTGTACGTCATATCGCTACCCCCAGCGCCTCGGCGACGGTGAAGATGTCCTTGTCGCCGCGGCCGCACAGGTTGGCGAGGATCACCTGATCTCGGCGCATTTCCCGGGCCTTGACCGCTACTGCTGCGATCGCGTGCGAAGGTTCCAGCGCGGGGATGATGCCTTCGGTGCGGCAGAGCAGCTGGAACGCGTCGAGCGCTTCGGTGTCGGTCACGCTGGTGTAGGTGACGCGGCCGATGTCCTTGAGCCAGGCATGTTCGGGGCCGATGCCGGGATAGTCGAGGCCGGCGCTGATCGAATGCGCTTCGGTGATCTGGCCGTCCTCGTCCTGCAGCAGATAGGTCTTGTTGCCGTGGAGGATGCCGGGTTCGCCGCCCGCGAGGCTCGCCGCGTGCTTCTTGTTCAGCCCTTCGCCCGCCGCTTCGACGCCGAGCATTGCGACATCGGCGTCGTCGAGGAACGGGTGGAACAGGCCGATCGCGTTGCTGCCCCCGCCGATCGCGGCGACGAGCAGGTCGGGGAGGCGGCCGGTGCGGGCGAGCATCTGCGCGCGCGCTTCCTTGCCGATGACGCTCTGGAAGTCGCGGACCAGCTCCGGATAGGGATGCGGGCCGGCGGCGGTGCCGATGATGTAGAAAGTGTCGTGAACGTTGGCGACCCAGTCGCGCAGCGCCTCGTTCATCGCGTCCTTGAGCGTGCCCGCGCCGCTGGTGACGGGGCGGACTTCGGCGCCGAGCAGCTTCATGCGGAACACGTTCGGCTGCTGGCGCGAGGCGTCCTTGGCGCCCATGAAAATGGTGCAGGGCAGGCCGAAGCGCGCGCAGACGGTGGCGGTGGCGACGCCGTGCTGGCCCGCGCCGGTCTCCGCGATGATCCGCGTCTTGCCCATGCGGATCGCGAGCAGGATTTGGCCGATGCAGTTGTTGATCTTGTGCGCGCCGGTGTGGTTGAGCTCGTCGCGCTTGAACCAGATTTCGGCGCCCATGCCGTCGGGCGCGTTTTCGCGCAGCGCGTCGGTCAGCCGTTCGGCGTAATAGAGCGGGCTGGGGCGGCCGACATAATGTTCGAGCAGGTCGTCGAACTGCGCCTTGAACGCGGGGTCGGCTTTCGCCGCCTTATACTCGCGCTCGAGGTCGAGGACGAGCGGCATCAGCGTTTCGGCGACATAGCGTCCGCCAAACTGGCCGAAATGGCCGCGGTCATCGGGCTGGGCGCGGAAGGAGTTGGGCTGGTTCATGATGAGGGGCGTTTAGGCGGGGATTGCCGCGACGCCAAGCGGTGTTCGCGTGGTGGGTGGTGTAGGGTTTCTTTGGTGGGGTTCGGGGAGTTTGGACAGGCCCTCCCCCAGCCCCTCCCGCAAGCGGGAGGGGAGTTTTTTGGTGCCCTCCCGCCACCGGGAAGGGTGTTTTGTGGGATGCGCTTTGCCGCTTATCCGTCCCCCTCCCGCTTGCGGGAGGGGTTAGGGGAGGGCCTGTCCCCCAGCACGCGCTCGATTTCAGCGACGACGCCGTCGAGATTGCCCAGCACGTCGTAGTTCCAGAATCGGATGACGCGATAGCCGCGTGCTTCGAGAAACCGGGTCCGTGCTTCATCGGCGGGATCGTCCGCGTGCTGGCCACCGTCCACCTCGACCACCAGCTTGATCGAACGTGCGACGAAATCGCAGAAATAGGGGCCGATCTGGACCTGGCGGTTGAAGCGGACGCCGGCTGTTCTGCGGGCTGAGAGCGCTTCCCAGAGGTGCTTTTCTGCTTCGGTGGGGTTGTTGCGGAGGGCGCGGGCGCGGGGGGTGTTTCGCTTTGAGCCTTTGTCGATCGGGTTGCTCATCTGACAGGCCCTCCCCCGACCCCTCCCGCAAGCGGGAGGGGGAGTTTATGGTGTGCTGCGCCTCGCCGCCAACCCTCAGCTCAACGCCGCCTTCACCGCTGCGCTGGCCTTGCTCATGTCGAGGCTCGCCGCGTGGCGGGCCTTAAGCTCCGCCATGACGCGGCCCATGTCCTTCATGCCGGTGGCGCCGAGGTCGGCCTTGATCGCCTCGATCGCCGCCGCGGTTTCCTCCGCGCTCATCTGGGCGGGGAGGAAGCCTTCGATCACTGCGACTTCCGCCTTTTCCTTGTCGGCGAGTTCCTGGCGGTTACCCTTTTCGAACATCTCGATCGATTCGCGGCGCTGCTTCACCATTTTCTGCAGCACTTCGACGATCAGTGCGTCGTCGTCGGCGATCGGCCCCTGCGTGCGCGCTTCGATGTCGCGGTTCTTGATCGCGCTCTGGATCAGGCGGATGGCGGCGGTGCCGTCCTTGTCGCCGCCCTTCATCGCAGTGATCAGGGCTGCCTTGATGTCGTCGCGGATCATTTGCTTCATCTTTCAACTGAATCGGAATTTGCCCCAGATAGTCGCGACGGACGGTTGACGCGAGGGGGGTAGCGGTCTAGCGGGCAGCGCTTAGCGACATCGCCGGAAAAACTGACAGGAGCGACCTTCTCTGATGGCCGAAGCCACGCCTATTATCGTGCCTGAAGGAGCTACAGGCGTTCTGGTTCTCGCGAGCGGCGAGGTCATCTGGGGCCGTGGATTCGGGGCCGAGGGCGCGGCGGCGGGCGAGGTCTGCTTCCACACCGCGATGACCGGATATCAGGAGATCATGACCGACCCGTCGTTCGCGGGCCAGATGATCTGCTTCACCTTCCCCCATATCGGCAATGTCGGCGCGAACCCCGATGACGTCGAGGCGGACGATCCGCATGCGCTCGGCATGATCGTGCGCGAGGATGTGACCGCGCCGTCGAATTTCCGGAGCGTCGAGCGGCTGGACGATTGGATGCGCAAGCATAACCGCATCGGCCTGTCGGGCATCGACACCCGCGCGCTGACGCGGCGCATTCGCGGCAATGGCGCGCCCAATGGCGTGATCGCACATTCGGCGGATGGCCAGTTCGACATTCCCGCGCTGATCGCGCAGGCGAAGGCCTGGCCGGGTCTGGAGGGCATGGACCTTGCCATCACCGTCACCACCGAAACGCATTTCGGGTGGGAAGGCGGCGTGTGGCGGCTGGGCTTTGGCTATGAGGTCGATGGCGATGGCGCGCGGCCGCATGTCGTGGCGATCGATTACGGCTCAAAGCACAATATCTTCCGCAATCTGGTGAAGGCCGGGGCGAAGGTGACGGTGCTGCCCGCGACCGCGACCTCCGAGCAGGTGCTGAGCTTCAACCCCGACGGCATTTTCCTGTCGAACGGGCCGGGCGATCCCGCCGCGACCGGCGCCTATGCCGTGCCCGTGATCCGCGAGCTGCTGGCGACCAAGAAGCCGCTGTTCGGCATCTGCCTTGGCCATCAGCTGCTGGCGCTGGCGGTGGGCGCGCAGACAACCAAGATGTTCCAGGGGCATCGCGGCGCGAACCATCCGGTCAAGCGGCTGAGCGACGGGACGGTCGAGATCACGTCGATGAACCACGGCTTTGCGGTCGAGAGCGCGACGCTGCCCGAAGGCGTGGTCGAGACGCATGTGTCGCTGTTCGACGGCAGCAATTGCGGGATCGAGATCGACGGCGGGCGGGCGTTTTCGGTGCAGTACCACCCCGAGGCGTCGCCTGGGCCGCAGGATAGTTTCTATCTGTTTGAGCGGTTTGTGGGGATGCTCCAGGACCGATCCGCGTGATCTCCCAGCGTGAAGCCGATTTGAGCCTGCTCATTTCGGTTTATAGTCGTTCGATGGGGCGAGACTTGCTGACGAAGTTACACAGGGTCCGCAACAGCTTTACTGCTGGCGCCTATATGACGGGTGTGCAGTTTGAGAGCGCCGTAGAAACTCTGAAGCGCTTTGAGATGATTGTGCTCGATAGCGTTGGTGACGAGCCTGCTATCAAGATTAGCGACCACGGCGCGAAGTGGCTCATGGCGAATTTCCATTGGGTACGAGGCGACAGAGATAGTTTGCAGCCCAACGATGAAAACTGGGTGATGACCTCACCCGACTCAGCCACTTCAGCTGGCAACCGCAATTCCGGATTGAACAACTAATGCCCAAACGCACCGACATCTCCTCCATCCTCGTCATTGGCGCTGGTCCCATTGTGATCGGTCAGGCGTGCGAGTTCGATTATTCGGGCACGCAGGCGATCAAGGCGCTCAAGGAAGAGGGCTATCGCATCGTCCTGGTCAATTCGAACCCGGCGACGATCATGACCGATCCCGAGCTGGCCGACGCGACCTATGTCGAGCCGATCACGCCCGCGGTGGTCGCCAAGATCATCGAGAAGGAGCGGCCCGATGCGGTCCTGCCGACGATGGGTGGGCAGACGGCGCTGAATACCGCGCTGGCGCTGGCCAATGACGGCACGCTGGAGAAGTTCGGCTGTATCATGATCGGCGCGGATGCCGAGGCGATCGACAAAGCCGAGGATCGGCTGAAGTTCCGCGACGCGATGGACAAGATTGGCCTCGAAAGCGCGCGATCGGCGATTGCGCATACCGAGGCCGAGGCGCTGGCCGCGCTGGACAAGGTGGGCCTGCCCGCGATCATCCGACCGAGCTTCACCATGGGCGGATCGGGCGGCGGCATCGCCTATAACCGCGAAGAGTTTATCGGCATCGTGCGCTCGGGGCTCGACCTGTCGCCGACGACCGAAGTGCTGATCGAGGAATCGCTCCTCGGTTGGAAGGAATATGAGATGGAGGTCGTGCGGGATCGCAACGACAACTGCATCATCATCTGTTCGATCGAGAATGTCGATGCGATGGGCACCCACACGGGTGACTCGATCACGGTCGCGCCCGCGCTGACGCTGACCGACAAGGAATATCAGATCATGCGCAACGCCAGCATCGCGGTGCTGCGCGAGATCGGCGTCGAGACCGGGGGCTCGAACGTGCAGTTCGCGGTGAACCCGAAGGACGGGCGCCTGATCGTGATCGAGATGAACCCGCGCGTGTCGCGGTCGTCGGCACTGGCGTCCAAAGCCACCGGCTTTCCGATCGCCAAGGTCGCGGCGAAGCTGGCCGTGGGATACACGCTCGACGAGATCACCAACGACATCACCGGCGCGACCCCGGCGTCGTTCGAGCCGACGATCGACTATGTCGTGACCAAGATTCCGCGCTTCGCGTTCGAGAAGTTCAAGGGCGCCGAAGCGACGCTGGGCACCGCGATGAAGTCGGTCGGCGAGGTGATGGCGATCGGCCGCAACATCCATGAATCGATGCAGAAGGCGCTGCGCGGTTTGGAGACCGGCCTGTCCGGCTTCAACAATGTCGAGCATCTGCAGGGCGCGCCGCGCGACGTGATCGAGGCGGCGCTGGCCGTCCGCTCGCCCGACCGGCTGCTGATCGCGGCGCAGGCGCTGCGTGAGGGCTTCACGGTGGCCGAGGTGCATGCGCTCGCGGCCTATGACCCGTGGTTCTTGGAGCGGATCGCCGAGATCATCGCGGCGGAAGAGGGTGTGTGCCGCAACGGCCTGCCGCAGGATGCGGCGGGGATGCGGCGGCTGAAGTCGATGGGCTTTTCCGACAAGCGGCTGGCGTGGCTGGCGCTGCGCTCGGCTAATCTGCGCGCGGGCACCGACCAGATGGCGCGCTCGTCGGGCCTGATCGGTGAGGTCGTCAAGGCGATGACCGGCGGGGCGACCGAGGCGGATGTGCGCGCGCTGCGCCACAAGCTGGGCGTGCGTCCGGTGTTCAAGCGGATCGACACCTGCGCGGCCGAGTTCGCGGCGAAGACGCCGTATATGTACTCGACCTATGAGGCGCCGTCGTTCGGCGAGCCCGAGTGCGAGAGCGAGCCGAGCACGCGGCGCAAGGTCGTGATCCTGGGTGGCGGCCCGAACCGGATCGGGCAGGGGATCGAGTTCGATTACTGCTGCTGCCATGCCTGTTTCGCGCTGGCGGATGCCGGGTTCGAAACGATCATGATCAACTGCAACCCGGAAACGGTGAGCACCGATTATGACACGTCGGACCGTCTGTATTTCGAGCCGCTGACCGCCGAGGACGTGCTGGAGATCCTGGAGGTCGAGAAGTCGCGCGGCGAGCTGGTCGGGGTGATCGTCCAGTTTGGCGGGCAGACGCCGCTCAATCTGGCGCGGGCGCTGGAGAGTGCAGGGATTCCGATCCTGGGCACCTCGCCAGACGCGATCGACCTGGCGGAGGATCGCGAGCAGTTTGCCGATCTCGTGTCGAAGCTGGGGCTAAAGCAGCCGCAGAACGGCATCGCGCGCAGCCGCGAAGAGGCGATCGCAGTGGCCGAGCGGATCGGCTATCCGGTGCTGACGCGGCCGAGCTTCGTGCTGGGCGGGCGGGCGATGGAGATCGTCGATACGGTCGAGCAGCTCGATCATTATATCCAGACGGCGGTGCAGGTGTCGGGCGATGCCCCGGTGCTGATCGACCAGTATCTGCGCGACGCGATCGAGGTCGATGTCGACGCGATCAGCGATGGCGACGATGTCGTGGTCGCTGGCGTGCTGCAGCATATCGAGGAAGCCGGCGTCCATTCGGGCGACAGCGCCTGCTCGCTGCCCCCTTATAGCCTGCCCGACGCGATCATCGCGGAGATCGAGCGGCAGACCGAGGCGCTGGCGCGTGCGCTGAGCGTCAAGGGGCTGATGAACATCCAGTTCGCGGTCAAGAATGGCGAAGTCTATCTGATCGAGGTGAATCCGCGTGCGTCGCGCACCGTGCCGTTCGTCGCCAAGGCAATCGGCACGCCGATCGCGAAGATCGCGAGCCGGGTGATGGCGGGCGAGAAGCTGAAGGATCTGCCCAAGATCGATCGCGACATCGCCTATGTCGCGGTGAAGGAAGCCGTGTTCCCGTGGGGCCGCTTCCCCGGCGTCGATCCGGTGCTGTCACCGGAAATGAAGTCGACCGGCGAAGTCATGGGAATCGATCGCGATTTCCCGATCGCTTTTGCCAAGGCGCAGCTGGGTGCGGGCACGGTGCTGCCGAGCGGCGGCAATGTCTTCGTCAGCGTCAAGGACAGCGACAAGCCGGTGATTCTGCCGGGCGTGCGGCTGCTGGTCGAGCAGGGCTTCAATATCGTCGCGACCGGTGGGACCGCGGACTATCTCGCCGAACATGGCGTGCCGGTCGAGCGGGTCAACAAGGTCGCGCAGGGCCGTCCGCATATCGTCGATCGCATCCGCGACGGCGACATCGCGCTAATCTTCAACACCACCGAAGGGTGGCAGTCGTTGAAGGACAGCGAATCGATCCGCGCATCGGCACTATCGCTCAAGGTTCCGTACTTCACCACGGCACCTGCCAGCGTCGCCGCGTCACAGGCGATTGCCGCCCTGAGTGGCCAGTCCCTTGAAGTCCGCCCCTTGCAGGCTTACTATTCGCAATCGCACAATTGATCCCCCACAACGAAGGTTAGGGTGCGAGGCGGGCCAATTCAGGTCCGCCGGGGGAAGGGGTTTTGATTAAGGACGCGTAGAATGGCCACGGTCGAAAAGATGCCGATGCTTCCGGAAGGCTATGAGATGCTCAACGAGCAGCTCAAAGTCCTGAGGGCCGAGCGTCCATTGATCGTCGACGCCATCGAGGAAGCGCGCGCGCATGGCGACCTGTCGGAAAATGCCGAATATCACGCCGCGAAGGAGCGGCAGGGTCAGGTCGAAGCGACGATCTCGGACATCGAGGACAAGCTGAGCCGTGCGCAGATCATCGACCCGCGCGAGCTGTCGGGCGACCGCATCGTGTTCGGCGCGACCGTGACCTTGCTCGATGAGGCCGACAAATCGGTGAAGTACCAGATCGTTGGTCAGGCCGAGGCGGACGCCAAGACCGGCCGGATCAGCTACAACTCGCCGCTGGGCCGCGCGCTGATCGGCAAGAGCGTGGGTGAGGAGGTCGAAGTGACCGTGCCGGCGGGTGATCGCTGGTACGAGGTCAGCAAGATCGAGTTTATCTGATCGGGTTCCCCTCCCGCATGCGGGAGGGGAGAGTTTGGTCTTAAGCCTCCAGGTCCGGCTCGAGCAGCCGGTGGAGGTGGACCACCACATATTTCATCTCGGCATCGTCGACCGTGCGCTGCGCGGCGCCGCGCCATGCCTTTTCGGCGCTGGCATAGTCGGCGAAGATGCCGACGACGTCTAGCTTGGTCGGATCCTTGAAATCGAGCGTCATCGGGTCGTTTACGCGACCGCCGAAGACGAGGTGCAGCTTGCTCATAATTGCTCCCGGGGAATGAGATTACCCGGGAAGCCTTAGCGCCGATGTTGCGCCGCACTCAATAGCGTGAAGTGCCCTAGTGTTTCGTCGCATAACAAACCCTCCCCCTGACGGGGGAGGGTCGTAGTGTCACGCGTCGGCCTTCGTCGATGCGGCGTCCTTTGCGGCGGTGATCGCGGAGCCGATGATCTTGCCGATTTGCTCCTTTGCCGCGTCGCGCTGGGGCAGGATCGCGTCGATCTCGGCCTTGCCGGCTTCGCGGGCGGCAGCGGCGGCGGCAGTCGCGCCCTCGGCGATGCGCTTGCCGACGGGGGCGAGCAGGTCTTTTTCCTGTTGCGGGCGCGGGATCAGCGCGCCGATCACGGCGCCCAGTGCAACGCCGCCGGCGACGAGCGCGAGCGGGTTCTTTGCAATGCCCTCGGTGGTGGCGGGAGCCTTCGTCTTGCGGGGGGTGGTCATGCGGACGGTCCTTTCTTCGGGCGGGGCTTGGCCCTGGATTTGGGTGTTGCGCTACGCTTCTTCAAACTCGCTTTGGCCGCAGCGGTTGCACCGCCGACCAGCAAGCGGGCGAGTGGCCGGCGGGCGAGAAACAGTACTGCCGCACCAGCGACAGCGACGACGGTGCGCGGATTGGCGCGGACGGTGGCGATAGTGTCGCGGGCGACATTGATCGCGACATTCTCGACCGCGTCCTGTGCAAGCGCCATCGGGTTGAGCTTGTCCTGCATCCGGCCGAGCGTGCCGAACAGGCGTTCGCGGGCATTGCGGCTACGCGCCTCGGCTTCGGTGAGGTCGGGGGGGAGGAGTTCGGTCATGGGGTGTTCCGGGGGCGGACCGCGCGACGATAGCGCTGAAACGCTGCGCGTGCAGCGAGTGCGGCGGCGGTCAGTGCGGTCACCACCACGATCAGGGTCGCTGCGGCGGGGCCGACATGCGGAGAGAGGATCAGCACGAAGCCGACTATCAGCGCGATCGCGGCGGAATTCGCGAGCAGGAAGACGAGCGCGCCGAGGATGAGAGCCGCACGCGCATCGCCCAATCGGGCGAGCGCGAGCGTCTTCCAATAAGCGATCTCGGCATCGGCGAAGGCGCGCGCATCGGCGACGGCCTGAGCCGCCAATGTGCCGATGCTGTCGTCGTCCCGATCATCCACGTACGCACCCCCCGACCATGGTTACGCCTTGGGGCCGCTGTCGGGGCCACCCTGGTTCGGATCGCCCTTGTCGGCGAGGTCGCCCGCGGCATCGAGGCCCGACTTGAGGAGGCGGGCGAGGATGAAGCCGACGCCAGCGGCAATGCCGACTGCGACCGCCGGGCTCTTCTTCACGAACTCGCGGGCGTCGTCGAGCAGGTCATCGACCTGCTTGCCGCGCAGCGAGTCGGCGAGGCCCGAAATCTGGTCGGCGGCCGAGCGGGCATATTGGCCATATTGCTCGCCGAGCTTTTCATCGACCGTTCCGGCGGCGTCGCGCATCATGGTCGAGAATTCATCGAGCGCGCCGGTCGCCTTTTCCTTGCCGGTGTCGGCAAAGGAACGGGCCTTGTCGCCAGCCTGGCCGGCCAGCTTCCCTGCTTCGTCGCGGACGAATGCGCCAGCGCTGCGCTTGCCCTCATCGGCGGAGGTGCCGGTGTCCTTGATCGGTCGCGCTGCCACCAGTGCGTCGGTCGCCGGGTCCATGCTCTGGTCCTTGGGGAAAGTGTCGTCAGCCATCGCTCGAATCCCTTCTGCTTGTTCGTCCAGACAACCAAGCCGCGCGGTCGCGGTTCCCACGCACGCATGATTTGCCCGGCGGCGACGAACGGGATAGAGGCCCGCGCGACACCGTCTTGACCCAAGGTAGGGAGACCATTTCGTGACCGCAATCATCGACATCCATGCTCGTCAGATTCTCGATAGCCGAGGGAACCCTACGGTGGAGGTCGATGTGCTGCTCGAAGACGGCAGCTTCGGGCGTGCGGCGGTGCCGTCGGGCGCTTCGACCGGCGCGCATGAGGCAGTCGAAAAGCGCGACGGCGACGCGTCGATGTATCTCGGCAAGGGCGTGCTCGAAGCGATCGAGGGCGTGAATGGCGAGATCGCCGAGGAGATCACCGGCCTCGACGCCGAGGATCAGGCCGAAATCGACTATGCGATGATCGGGCTGGACGGCACCGAGAATAAGGGCCGGCTGGGCGCGAACGCGATCCTGGGCGTCAGCCTCGCGGTCGCCAAGGCGGCGGCGGATGCGCGCGGCCTGCCGCTGTACCGCTATGTCGGCGGCGTTTCGGCGCATGTCCTGCCGGTGCCGATGATGAACATCATCAATGGCGGCGAGCATGCCGACAACGCGATCGACTTCCAGGAATTCATGATCGTGCCGGTCGGCGCGGAGTCGCTGGCCGAGGCGGTGCGCTGTGGCGCGGAGATTTTCCACACGCTCAAGAAGGGCCTGCACGACAAGGGCCTGTCGACGGCAGTCGGCGACGAGGGCGGCTTTGCCCCCAACATCGCATCGACCCGCGAGGCGCTCGACTTCATCATGGCGAGCATCGAGAAGGCCGGATACACGCCGGGCGACGATGTGATGCTGGCGCTCGATTGCGCCGCGACCGAATATTATCGCGACGGCGCGTACAAGATGGTGGGTGAGGGCAAGACGCTCTCGTCGGCGCAGAATGCCGATTTCCTCGCCGATCTGTGCGCTGGCTACCCGATCTTCTCGATCGAGGACGGCATGGCCGAAGACGATTGGGACGGGTGGAAGCTGCTGACCGAAAAGCTCGGTGGCAAGGTTCAACTGGTCGGCGACGATCTGTTCGTGACCAACCCGAAGCGGCTGAAGCGCGGCATCGACGGTGGCTATGCCAACTCGCTGCTGGTGAAGGTCAACCAGATCGGCACGCTGACCGAAACGCTGGAGGCGGTGAGCCTGGCGCAGCGTTCGGCCTACACCGCGGTCATGTCGCACCGTTCGGGCGAGACCGAGGATTCGACCATCGCCGACCTCGCCGTCGCGACGAACTGCGGACAGATCAAGACGGGTTCGCTCGCCCGTTCGGACCGGCTCGCCAAGTACAACCAGCTGATCCGCATCGAGGAAGAACTGGGTGATGCGTCGGTTTATGCCGGTCGCGGCATTCTACGGGGTTGATCGGCGAATCGGTTTGCGCGACATTAACCTCATGAGCCGGTCCACTCCGTTCAATACGATCTTGCGCCGCGCGGGCCTGCCCGCGGTGGCGATCATCCTGATGGGCTTTTTCGCCTATTCGGCGGTGCTGGGTCCGAACGGGGTGCTGGTTTATGGCGATTACAAGCGCCAGCTCGAGGTCAAGAAGTCCGAACTCGCCAAGCTGGAGGCCCAGCGGGCACAGCTGCGCAACCGGGTGGCGCTGCTCAAGCAGAGCGGCGCCGATCCGGACATGGTGGACGAACTGACCCGCAAGAAGCTCAACGTGGTCCACCCCGACGAAGTTATCGTCACGCTCGATTGACGCAGGCCGGGTGTTGCCTCGGGTTTGCGTGGGCGTGCTGACCGACTTTTCCCTCTCGCTTTAGATGCGGTCGTAACTACCGGCGCTTGCCATTGCGCCGGGTGCGATATCCGGCCTATAGGGCCGCTTCCATCTTTCCCCAGGATGAGGATCATCGTGGCAAAATCACCGGCCAAAGGCCGCACTAACGAACCAGCTCCGTCGAACCGCGAGCGCCCAAACGAACCAAAACGGTACGAGGCCTCGAAGGAGGAGCTGCTCGAATTCTACCGCCAGATGCTGCTCATCCGCCGTTTCGAGGAGAAGGCGGGCCAGCTTTATGGTCTCGGTTTCATCGGCGGCTTCTGCCATCTCTACATCGGCCAGGAAGCGGTCGCTGTGGGGCTGCAGTCGGCGCTGGACGGCGAGAAGGATTCGGTGATCACCGGATATCGCGACCATGGCCATATGCTGGCCTATGGCATCGATCCCAAGGAGATCATGGCTGAGCTGACCGGTCGCGCCGCGGGCATCAGCCGCGGCAAGGGCGGGTCGATGCACATGTTCTCGACCGAGAAGAAGTTCTACGGCGGGCACGGCATCGTCGGCGCGCAGGTTTCGCTCGGCGCGGGCCTTGCCTTTGCGCACAAATATCGCGGTGACGGTGGCGTCGCCATGTCCTATTTCGGCGACGGCGCCGCGAACCAGGGCCAGGTGTACGAGACCTTCAACATGGCCGAGCTGTGGAAGCTCCCGATCATCTTTGTGATCGAGAACAACCAGTACGCCATGGGCACCAGCGTCAACCGCGCCTCGTCCGAGGACCAGCTGTACAAGCGCGGCGAGAGCTTCCGCATTCCCGGCATCCAGGTCGACGGCATGGACGTGCTGGCGTGCCGTGGCGCTGCGGAGGAAGCGCTGGCGTGGGTTCGTGCGGGCAAGGGGCCAATCATCCTCGAGATGAAGACCTATCGCTATCGCGGCCACTCGATGTCCGATCCGGCCAAGTATCGCTCGCGCGACGAGGTTCAGTCGGTGCGCGAGAAGAGCGACCCGATCGACGGCGTGAAGAAGGAACTCGAAGCGATCGGCGTCAAGGAAGACGAGTTGAAGGCGATCGAGGCCGAGATCCGCAAGGCGGTGAACGAGTCGGCTGACTTTGCCGAGCAGGCACCCGAGCCGGATCCTGCCGAGCTGTATACCGACGTTCTGGTGGAGACGTACTGAAATGGCGATCGAGCTGAAAATGCCCGCGCTCTCGCCCACGATGGAAGAGGGAACCCTCGCCAAGTGGCTGGTGAAGGAAGGCGATACGATCAAGTCGGGCGACATCATCGCCGAGATCGAAACCGACAAGGCGACGATGGAATTCGAAGCCGTCGATGAAGGCACGATCGCCTCGATTCTGGTCGCCGAGGGCACCGATGGGGTGAAGGTCGGCACGGTGATTGCGACGATCGCCGCCGAGGGTGAGGATGCGTCCGCTCCTGCTCCGGCTGCTGCACCGGCACCTGCGCCGGAAGCACCCAAGGCGTCGGAAGAGCCGAAGAAAGCTGACAGCGGCACCAAGCAGCTGGCGAGTGACAAGGCGGCGAGCGTCGCCGATCCCGAGCTCCCCGCGGGCACCGAGATGGTCAAGACGACCGTCCGCGACGCACTGCGCGATGCGATGGCCGAGGAAATGCGCGCCGACGACCGCGTGTTCGTGATGGGCGAGGAAGTCGCGGAGTATCAGGGCGCCTATAAGGTGACCCAGGGCCTGCTGGACGAATTCGGCCCGCGCCGCGTGATCGACACGCCGATCACCGAGTACGGCTTTGCCGGCATCGGGTCGGGCGCGGCGATGGGTGGCCTCAAGCCGATCGTCGAGTTCATGACGTTCAACTTCGCGATGCAGGCGATCGACCACATCATCAACTCGGCCGCGAAGACCAACTATATGTCGGGTGGCCAGATGCGCTGCCCGATCGTGTTCCGCGGTCCCAATGGCGCGGCGAGCCGCGTCGGTGCGCAGCACTCGCAGAACTATGGTCCATGGTATGCGAGCGTTCCGGGCCTGATCGTGATCGCGCCCTACGACGCGGCGGATGCCAAGGGCCTGCTCAAGGCGGCGATCCGGTCGGAAGATCCGGTCGTGTTCCTTGAGAACGAGCTGATGTACGGGCGCAGCTTCGACGTTCCCAAGCTCGACGATTGGGTGCTGCCGATCGGCAAGGCGCGCATCGTCCGTGAGGGCAAGGACGTGACGCTGGTCAGCTATTCGATCGGCGTCGGCGTTGCGCTCGAAGCCGCCGAGAAGCTGGCCGCCGAGGGCATCGACGCCGAGGTGATCGACCTGCGCACGCTGCGCCCCCTCGACACCGACACGGTGCTCAAGAGCCTGAAGAAGACCAACCGCATGGTGGTGGTCGAGGAAGGCTGGCCGGTCTGTTCGATCGCGTCGGAGATCATTGCGGTGTGCATGGAGCAGGGCTTCGACGACCTCGACGCTCCGGTGATCCGTGTGACCAACGAAGACGTGCCGCTGCCCTATGCCGCGAACCTTGAGAAGCTCGCGCTGATCACCGCTGACAAGGTGGTGGCGGGCGTGAAGAAGGTTACGTACCGCTGAGACTTGGAGCCCCTCTCCTGACGGGGAGGGGCTTACCAAGGATCAGCAGGTCGAAGCAGCCACGCCGTTGACCTGATAGACCCCGTTGGTGCCGCCCACCGTATCGCGGCGGTCGCGAACCATCATCGATGCTTCCTCGCGGAAATTAGTGTTGGGGGCGAGGGCCGCGCGGAACAGCGGCTGATATTCGTAATAGACTTCGACATACATCGTCACGCCATCGGTCGGCGCGATGGCGAGGCGACCCGTCTTGCCCATTCCGTTGAGATTGACCGCGCCGGCGACGCCGTAGAGCGACGCCTGTCCGGTCTTGTTGCCGCGACAGCGCTGCCAGCGGATGCGGTTCTTGCCGGCATTGGCCGGATCGGGCTCAAGGCTGGTGATGATGACGCGACCGTTGCGAAACAGGTCGAGTTCGCCCGACTGGAGGCCGGCGCCGGTGAGCAGGTCGTTGATGTCGGCTTCGCTGATCGTCTTTGCCTGAAGCTGGCTGCCCGACCCGATCCGCGCTGCGTTATCGGCGAGGTGCAGCGCGATCTGGCTGATCCGCATGCGGCTGGTGATATAGCTGGTGAGCTCGGCGCCGACGAGGCTGAGCGTCAGCAGCAACGGCAGCGACAGCGCGAATTCGAGCAGCGCGAGCCCGCCCTGATCGCGTCCGAGCGCACGCAGTGCGCGCCTATGTCGGGGAAACCGCATCTTCACAACAGGCACAGCCCGAGCAGGCCGACACCGCAACTTGACGTCGGCGTGGCACTGGGGCTGGCCGAAGGGCTGGACGTCGGCGTCGACGAGGGCGAACTGGTGTTGACCGGGGTCGGCGACGCCTCGATCGCTGCGGGGCAGTTTTTCACCTGGCTCGATCCATAGCTGCCTTGATCGCCATAGGGCTGGTTGCGCAGCACCGTGGACGCGGTGATGGTCGTCGTGCGCGATCCGCCGACGAGATTGTAGAGGGGGAACATGCGCGGGTAGCTGGCGGTCACCGTGTAGAGCGTCGCATCCTTCGCGCCGCCCTGACCCGCATTACCGCCGTCGCGGTCCCAGCTATTGTTGCGGTTGGCGTCCTGATAGGGTTCGCTGCCGTCGCATACGCCATTGTTGTTGGTGTCGGTCCAGGTTTCGGCGCGCGCCGCCGATGCCTCGGAGAAGGTGCGATAGAAGCGGCGATTGATGGTGATCGTGGCGTTGTTCGCCAATGCCTTGACCTGAGCCCGCACCTTATCGTCGAGCGCGGTTTGGGCGCTTGCCTCCGAACCGCTCTCCAGCGTCGAATCGCGCGCAGTCTTTTGCACCACGCCCTGCAACGCGGCGCGGGAGTAGAGCGTGTGTGCGACATCGAACGCGCCAAGCAGCACCATGCCAAGGACGGGCGCCACCACCGCGAATTCGACGATGGTGGCGCCCGACTCGTCGCGCCGGAGCGCGCCGGGGGCAAAGCGACGGAGGGAGAATCGCCGCTTCACTTGGTAAGCCTCAACTGGGAAATCTGGTCCGCGATCGAGCGGAAGGTGTTTTGCAGGTCGGTCGAGTTGCGCGCCGCGAAGTAGCGCCCGGGGGTGGCGCAGCTCTGCATCATGCCCTCGATCGTCGTGCTCGATGCGCCGAACCAGATCACCCACAAGGTGATGTTCTTGTTCTTCACTGCGGTGCAGATCGCCTGGGTGCGGGCGTTGACCTGCTGCGTGATGGTGCCGGTGGTCAGGCAGCCGCCGGTCGGCGCACTCGACGGGTCAGTCGTGCGGCGATCAAGCCAGGGAAATCCGTACGGGCCATAGTCGGTGTCGCCGGTGCACGCCTCACCATCGGTCATGAAGATCAGGTGCCGTTCGATTTCACCGCCTTGCGAAGTGTATTCATTCTCCGAACGAAAGATGCCGGTTGGCGAGATGAATCGTGCACCCCACAACAGGCCGATATCGTGGTATGTGTTCCCGCTGGGGGTGAGGCCATTGACGTAGGATTCGAAGTTCGACGCGGTTGGCCACGCCTGAAGCTTCTTCGCTTCTTCCGGGCAGTAGTAAGGAACGTTGTTGTAATAGTCTGCGGTTGTCAGTGACTCGTTCCGATCGAGCTCGGACCAATAATATTGGACATCGCGCGCGAAGATCGCGCCCGGGAGAGCCGGTCCCCACAGGGTCGAAGGATCGCCGGCGTTGGGGACTAGATCGATGTCCAGGTCCTTCGCACCGGACGGGATCGGGGCGTAGCTTGCCTGAGAGACCGTCTGGCGCTCCTCTATGCAGCCGTCCCAGGTCAGGCTGCGCGCCGCGCCCTGATAGCCGATCGGCAGGGTGACCGAATTGTTCCAGTTGGTGCCGTTCTTCAGGCCGCTGATATTGTGCGAGATCTGGGCATAGCGATAGCGGTTGAAGGTCTGGGTCGTGGTTTCGGTTCCCGTCTGGGTCATGCTGAAATAGCGCAGGACACTGCCTTCTGCGCTCCGCCGCTGGAAGCGGCAGCGCCCATCGGACGTGCGATAGTCGCGGAAGCGATACTCATACCACTGCGCGCTCTCGCTGGTGTACCACGTCACCGTGCGCGGGTTTCCGCCAGATACCGACTCGTCGATCCGTCCAGACTGGCCCCAAGATGAGGTCAGCGCATTACCGGGCAGTTTCGACTGGCAATCGCTATTGCTGCTGGCGGTGGTGTTCACGCCGGATGTATTGCTCCAGCTGCCCGAATTGGTGCGGTCCCATTCGACGCTGGTTTCCGTCGTCGCGCTGTCTGACCAAGTGGTTTCCGTCGACGTGGTGAACTGGGCCTCGCGTGACTGGTACGGCCAGCTGTCCGCGAAATAGGCGGTCGGCAGCAGTTTCCCGACATTGACGTTGGTCGCATAGGGCATGAATCCGAAGCGGATTTGGACGGTGTTGCTGGTCCCGCCCGAGGGCGCACCGCCGACGCAGTTTTCGGCGGTGTCGAGCCGCGCGACGGTTTCATAGAAGCACTTCACCGCCGACCGCAGTGCCTCCATCTTGGTCTGGCTGTCGGTGTTGACCGCCTTGCTCGCCATCGACCCGGTCGTGTCGAGCACGAACATCACATCGGTGTTGGGCAGGCGCATTTCGGCGTCGCAGGTGACGCTGAGCGTCTCGGTCGTCTTGCCCAGCACCCGCATCAGCGTCATCGGCAGCGTCGCGCTGGCGACCCCGGTGACCTTGCCGGCGCTTTCGGTGAAGGTCTTGCTGACCGAGGCGGCGCCGTACGGGCTGGCCTGAATGTTCGCGTCGAAGAACCGTTCGGCCGCGGTGCGTGCGGCATTGTTGTTGAATGCCCAGGTACCGCCGCCCATCTGCTTGCGCCCGGCGAGCGCGCCGGCGTCACAGGCATGTTGCAGCCGCGTCTTGACGATGTACATGCGGCTCAGGTCGACGCCGCCGCCGACCATCCCGGCCAGCGGGATCAACGATGCGGCGACGATGGCGAGCGTGTTGCCGCGCTTGTCACGGGCAAGCGCAGCCATCGTGGCGCGAGCGCTGGTCACGGTGGTTGGGCGCAACGGCATGGTAAGGGATCCCCGGTTCCTGCATCCGCTATGCGCGAAGTTGGGCTAACGGGGATTGAAGGCGCATGGTTAACGAAACGATTAAGGCCAAGTGGCGTGGAGGTTTCGGGTGAACGAGGCCGAACGTCGTCTGGTGCTGACCTATGCGCCGAGCCTTGAGGCAGGGGCGGCGCTGGCGGCGCTGTTTGCGCTCGATGACAAGCTCGCCGAGACGCTGCGCACGACCAGCGAGCCGATGCTGGGGCAGATCCGGATGCAATGGTGGCATGACGCGCTGACCCGGCTCGACAGCGCGCCGCCGCCGGCTGAGCCGGTGCTGCAGGGGATTGCGCGCGATGTGCTGCGGCAGGGCGTTAGCGGCGCGTCGGTCGCGGGGGTGGTCGATGGGTGGCAAATGCTGCTGCAGACCGAACTGGATGATGCGGCGCTGCACGAATATGCCGAGCGCGGGCGGCGGTTGTTCGAGATTGCCGCGCTCGCGGCGGGCGCGGATGAGGCTGATCCGGTAGCGAAGGCGGGCGAAGGTTGGGCGCTGGCTGATCTGTCGGGGAAGCTCAGTGATCCCGGCGAGGCAGCGGTGGCGCGGCGGATCGCCGAGGGTTTGCTGGGCGAGGCCTGTGCTGTCCGGTGGAGCCGGAATGGGCGGGCGCTGGGGGCGATGGCGCATCTGGCGCGATTGGAGCTTGAAGGGGTGCCTGTCGGATCACCCAAGCGGACGCTGCGGGCGCTGTGGCATCGGATGACCGGGCGGTGACGTCTTGCTGCCGCTGCTGAAGGCGCTAGCCTGTCGCATCGACAGGGGAGAGTCGGCATGTGGCGATATCTGGCGGGTGGGGTGGCGGCGTTGCTGATGGCGGGGGCAGGGGTGTTTCTATTCCAGAGCAAGGCGACGCCGGAGCCGCTGCCGTCTGCCCCCGCTGCCCAGACTTCGCAGGGCGCGGCGCCGGCCGAGGAACTGGCGGAGGTGCCGGAAGCTCCGGATCGGACCCGCGAGGAGAAGCGGTTCGATCGCAACGACAAGGACAAGAACAGCCTGATTTCGCTGGCCGAACTGCAACAGCCGCGGCGCAAGGCGTTTGCCAAGCTGGACAGCAATGGCGATGGGCGGCTGTCGTTCGAGGAATGGGCTGTGCGGACCAGCGACAAGTTTGCCGCCGCCGACAAGGACAAGTCGGGCACCCTGACCCGCGCCGAATTCGCCGCCACCGCGCCGAAACGCAAGGCCAAAACGACCCCGCGCTGCGACTGCCGGGCCGAGGTCGCCAAGGCGCTGGCGGAGGCGGAAGAGTAACCTACGCCGCCTTGACCCACTCCGCGAAGGCCGTGCGCGCGCGGGCGGTGTAGAGCAGTTTGCGGTCGGCCTTTTTGGTCCGCCCCTCGATCGGCGGCATCAGGCCGAAATTGACGTTCATTGGCTGATAGGTCTCGACCTCCGCACCGCCGGTGATGTGGCCGAGCAATGCGCCGAGCGCGGTTTCGACCGGGGGCGGCGTTAGTTCACGGCCGAGGATCTCCGCAGCGGCGAAGCGGCCTGCCATCAGCCCGATTGCGCTGCTTTCGACATAGCCCTCGCACCCCGTCACCTGCCCCGCGAAACGGATATGCGGGCGGCTCTTCAGGCGTAGCGTCGGATCGAGCAGTTCGGGCGAGCGGATGAAAGTGTTGCGGTGGAGGCCGCCGAGCCGGGCGAACTCGGCATTTTCGAGGCCGGGGATGGTGCGGAACAGGCGGACCTGCTCGGCATATTTGAGCTTGGTCTGGAAGCCGACCATGTTCCACAGCGTGCCGGTGGCGTTGTCCTGGCGCAACTGGACGACGGCATAGGGCCAGCGGCCGTTGGGAAACTCGTCACACGCGGTCTTGGGGTCGTCGAGCCCGACGCCCTTCATCGGGCCGTAGCGCAGCGTATCGACGCCGCGTTCGGCCATCACCTCGATCGGCATGCAGCCCTCGAAATAGGGGACGTTCTCCCATTCCTTGAACTCGGTCTTTTCGCCATCGAGCAGGGCCTGATGAAAGGCCAGATATTGGTCCTTGGTCATCGGGCAGTTGATGTAATCCTTGCCGTTCCCGCCAGGTCCGACTTTGTCCCAGCGCGACTGGAACCACGCCTTGTCCATGTCGATGCTCTCGAAATGGACGATCGGCGCGATGGCGTCGAAAAAGGCGAGGGCGTCGCTGCCGGTTGCCGCGCCGATGCTGTCGGCAAGGCCCGGAGCGGTCAGCGGACCGGTGGCGACGATGGTGAGCCCCTCGGCCGGAAGCTGGTCGATGCGTTCGCGCACGATGGTGATGTTGGGGTGGGCGGCGAGCGCGGCGGTGACACCTTCGGAGAACAAGTCGCGGTCGACCGCGAGGGCAGAGCCGGCCGGAACCTTGTGCTCGTCGCCCTTGGCCATGATCAGCGAGCCGAGGTCGCGCATCTCCTGATGCAGCAGGCCGACCGCGTTGCGTTCGGCATCGTCGGAGCGGAAGCTGTTCGAACAGACGAGTTCGGCAAGGCCATCGGTGTGGTGCGCGGGGGTCATGGTGCCCGATCCGCGCATTTCTGAGAGCTTCACGCGGATGCCGGCATTGGCGAGCTGCCACGCGGCTTCTGACCCGGCGAGGCCGCCGCCGATGATATGGACTTGATGGCTATTCATGAGAACCGAGCCTGACACCCTTTGGTGGGGAAACTGACGAAAAATGCGGGTTGTCATGCGCGTGCTTGACACTTGTCCGGCGGTGCCGGACCCCTGCGATGCCCTTACGCCAAGGGGAGGCTTGTAGGAAAGGGGAAGCGATGGGGTGGCTGTTCGGGGCGGCGGTGGTCGCGGGGGCGAGCTATTGCCTGGAGGCGTGGGGGCTGGTCGATCCGAGCGTCTGGGGGGCGGTGTGGAAGACGAGTGGCGTCGCGTTGCTGGCGATCTGGGCAGCGACGCGCGCGCGGGGCACGGATGGCTGGTTGCTGACTGGCGCGCTGGCGCTGGGGGCGCTGGGCGATCTTTTGCTGGAGACGCATGGACTGGTGGTCGGCGGCGCGGCGTTTGCTGCGGGGCATCTGGTCGCGTGCGTGCTGTATCTGCGCAATCGGCGGGCGGTGTTGACGGTAAGCCAGAAGGCGTTCGGGTTGCTGCTGGCCCCGGCGACGATCGGGATCGCGGCGTTGTTCGCGGCTCCGGCGGGTGGGGCGGTGCAGGCGGGGGCGTATTCGGCGTTCCTTGGCGTGATGGCGGCGCTGGCGTGGACGAGCCGGTTTCCGCGCTACCGCGTCGGGCTGGGTGCGGTGTTGTTTGTGGTGTCGGACTTGCTGATCTTTTCGCGCTTTGGGCCGCTGGAAGGGTCGGTGGTGCCGGGGCTGTTGGTCTGGCCGACTTATTTTGCGGCGCAGGCGTTGATTGCGTGGGGGGTGAGTCAGGTGCTGTCGTCTGACCAGCGGGTGCCGTAGCGGATGATCAGGGCGCAGATGGCGCCGGTTAGGCCGAAGAGTGTGAACAAAGCCGGGTCGAAAACGAAAGGGTTGTTACCGATAGCAAGGGTAGCGATGTTGGCGAGCAGAGCACCCACCAAGGCCCAAAGGGCGGGCAATCGCGTCCAAGGCGCATTGATCCCAGCCGTTGCCATCAGGAAGCTCCCGATGAGAATGGGGATGAGGGACAGGATGAGGCCGACGGCTACCGACATCATGAGCAGCGGAATCAGGCCCAAGAACTCCCACCCAGACGGGCCATGCTGCGGATAGAACAGGAATACGCCGATCATCAAAACACCGAGAAAGATCGGGCCAGCAGCAAGAAGCGCGCGGACCACGCCGCCGGCATAGGATACTCGAGGCATCACCTTACTCCTTTTATGAGGTTCGTTCACAGCCGAACAGGCACCACCATCTTCGCACCAAGCCGCGGCGCGGCGGCGTCGATCCGCTCCGCCAACGCGGGCAGGCGGCTCACCGGCACTGCGGGGAACAGATGGTGTTCGAGGTGGAAGAACATGTTGTAGCTCAGCAGGTTGAGCAGCCGGCCGCGCTGGGTGCGGGCGATCAGGGCGCCGTCGCAGCCATGATGGGTGATCCACACCGCGAAGAAGGCGGTGAGGCACTGGGCGGTGAGCATGGCGGCGATATGATAGAGCAGGGGCGGCCATTGCGTCGCGAGCGCAGTCGCGACGACCGTGAGGTTGAGTCCCAGGTCGATCACCATCCGCCGCCGCAGCGCCGGGCCACCTTTTCGCCAGCCATAGATATGGGTTTCCACCGGAAAGCGCGGGCCGAAGCATAGCACTTGCGCCAGCGTCATCTGGCCGCAGCGGCCCTCGATATCGTCGTCCGTACCGACCTTTTGGTGATGGTGCAGGTGGTTGAACGCGACCGAGCTGTTGGAGCCGAGCATCAGCGCGCTGAGTGCGTGGAGAACGATGCGATGGCCGCGCGGGGTGAAGCCGAGATTGTGGTGGATCGCTTCATGGTTGAGGCGCAGCGCGGTCAGGAAGAGCAGGAAAGAGGCCAAGGCGGCGAGTGGCCAGATGCCGAACGCGGCGGCGGGGAGCGACAAAGCGAGCCACGGGAGCGGGTGGAGACACTCGATCAGTCCGTCGCGCCGGCGCATTGTTACCAGATCGCGCCAGGCGACCCGGCGGAGTGCGGGGTCGGGGGCCGGGTGATGCTGTGCCATGTCGCTTCTCCCTCTTTCCGTTAATTCTGGAATTTAAGAAATTTATGGGCGTGGGTTGGCTTTTCGATGTGGTTTCCGGCTTTCATCAGTCCTGCAAAAGCGGGGGTTCAGCTCGTGTATTGTCGTCCAGACTCACCGGTTCGATTTGCCGCACGTGCAGGAGATGGGCCCCCGCGTTCGCGGGGGTGACGGCTTGGGTTGTGAGAGCCAGCATCAGTCCTTCCCCTTGCCGGAGCCCGGAATAAACCGCGCGACCTTGCCACCCAGCTTCATCAGCGTGACGAGGGTGGGTTTGGGCAGGACGCGGACCTGATCGTACCAGCCGCCGAGCGTGCCGATGAACTCGTGCATCCGCGTGACGCGCTCGCGGACCTGTGGCGGGGCGCTCTTGTCGGCGGCGAGGCGCTGGGCGAGTTCGCCGAGCAGCTGGACGGTGGGGTCGATCTCGCGCCGCTTGCGCTCGGCGACGATGCGCATGAGCATTTCCCACAGGTCGGTTTCCGCGACGAAATGGTCGCGGCGATCCCCCTCGACATGGACGCGGCGCACGATGCTGTAGCCTTGCAGCTCCTTGAGTCCGGTCGACACGTTGGAGCGGGCGAGGCCTAGCGTTTCGACGATCTCATCCGCGTGGAGGGGGCGATCGGCGAGGTAGAGCAGGGCGTGGATCTGCGCGACGGAGCGGTTGACGCCCCAATGCGTCCCCATCTCACCCCAGTGGAGGATGAAGGCCTTTGCGTCGGGATGTTCTGCGAAACGGGTCATGATGTAATTTCTGTAATTACAGAAATTGAAGGAGTCAATCGACTGGCGCTGGAACTGGGCGGATCGCAGTCTGGCTCAGAATGATCATTTCAAAGATTGCATACCCCGGGATGATCGCGCGGCAGGGGCCGGACGGGCGGCGCACGATGGGAGAGATCGGCGATGCACTATGAGCTGAACATCACATTCGATCAGAAGGGGTTACAGCGGGTCTATGACTTGGGGCAGGCGGTTGCCCTGGCCCGTTCCGCCGACTCGACCCCGCCATCGTCGACGACGATCGCATGGCTGATGAACGCGCCCTTCAACAGCAATCAGATCACGTGGGAAGAGGCGTATGCGTTCTACGTCACCACCACCACGCCGCTGAAACCGGGGATCAATATCAATTTGAATGGCGTGACGCCAGGCAAGCTGGGTGCGCGCTATACCCTGGACAATGGGTCTTTTAGCGTCGATCCGGCGGGCACCAACCCGCAGGGGTTCGAGGTGGTCAACCATCAGGACGGCCCGGCCCGGTTCGGGTTGGCACTGAAGGCGAGGGTCAACGGTACCGAGCGCATTGCCGCGACGAGCGTGTTCGAACTGGTCAGCGGCGAGGCGCGGAATGTGACGCCGGGGAATACGCTGGCGATTTTTCTGGCGACCTATCTGGACGACGGGACGGTGCTGCGCATGATCCCGACCAACGCGCTGACGCTGGACCTGAGCACGCAGGGGCCGGTGATTTCGGTTGCGTATAACGAGGCGACCGACAGCTTTGAGTTGGTGCAGCCGGCGTGCGATCCTAGCCCGTGACGGGCAGCGCGACCGAGCCGTCTTCGGTCCGCTCAAGCGGGGAGTAGGCGATCACGGTTTCCAGAGTCAGTGCGCCGTAGAGGTGCGGGAATTCCGCGCCGCCGCGCGAGACTTCCCATTTGATCGCGTCGCCCAGTGCTTCGAGATCGACGGCGGCAACCCACAAATCGGGCTGGTCGGCGAAATGCTTGTCGACGGTCTCGGTCAGCTGGGCGGCGGTGGAGAGGTGGATGTAGCCGTCCTGAATGTCGATCGGTGCGCCCTCAAAGCTGGCCGCTTCAAGGTCGCCCATCTGTCGGGCGGTCAGGACCTTGTAGGCGGTGGTGGGGCGAGACATTGCAATTCCTTCACGTTCCGACGAGCGACGCGAGATAGCGCGCGGCGTGGTGGGTATTCAACCGCACCCATAATGGCTTGTGATCCGAAATCTGCCAGGTGCGCCAGTCGTCGGCATAATATTTGGGGAGATCGGTTGCCTTCTTGCCCTCGGTCGTGGTTGCGGCGGTCGCCTGGTAATCGGGCAGGTCTTCGGGGCGGAAGATGCTGTCGAACATCTCGAAAATGCCGGCGTTGCGCGCCGATGCCGGGCCGCTGTCGATATAGTCGATCACCGACGGGTCGGCGATGAACGCGATCTGGTCGTAATATTTGGTGCGATCGAGATTGCTGGGCGCGTCGAGGCGTTTGGGGGTCTTGAAGCCATGGGCTTTGAGCGCCTTCATCGTCTCATGCTCGGGGTGGACGATGTTGAAGTCGCCGAGCAGGATCGTCGCGCGGCCGCTATCCTTGGCGATGTCGGCGAGGCTGGCGAGATATTTGGCGACGCGATCGATTTCCGCGATGCGCTCCTGCAACTCCGCGCCGCGTTCCGCGCCATAATAAAGGTGGACGGTGCAGATATCGAACTTGAACCAGCCGGACTGGAAGCGCGCCATGAAGGGGGTGCGGCGGAATTGCTTGCCCTGCGCGAGCTTGTCGGTGCTGTCGCCGGTGGTGGCGGAGACGAGCATGTCGGCGGGGAGAACGATTTCGCCCGCGATCTTCTGAAACCACACTTTGCGCTTGTCGAAGGCGTAGAGCAGCCGTTCGCCATTGCCGCCGAGCTTGCGGTGGGTGACGTCGGTGGCGATGAAGTCCCAGTCGGGGCCGAGGATCGCCATGATGTCGTACCACGGGCCAAGCTCGTTGACCTCTTGCACCGCGACGAAATCGAATCGGGAGATAATCTCGGCGGTGTAGAACAGGCTTTCGGGCAGGCGGTTGCCATGGCCCCAGCCTTTGCCCGCCTTGCCGAGATCGCGGATGTTCCAGGTGGCGAGCAGCAGGTTGCGCTCGCTGTCCTTGTCCGGGATGTCGCGGTCGAGCTGGGCGATCAGCCGCTGGAGGTGCGCGACGACGCGCGGGCGATCGGCGGCGGGAATGCGGTGCTTGAGCAGGCTATATTGCATGGGACGGCTCCCCCGAATGCAGATCGGGGGAGCCTAACCCATTTCGGTTGCGGTACGAAGTCTATTCGCCGCCCTCCGGCCCGGCGGCGAGATCGTCGCCGGGGGTCGCGTCGGGGAGGGGAGCGGTTTCGACTTCGTTGTCGGCCAGATTGACCTCGGCGTCCTCCTCGCTTTCCTCGATCCGGGCGGCGGAGACGACATGTTCGTTCGGCGCGACATGGAACAGGCGCACGCCGGCCGAACCGCGACCGATGACGCGCAGCGAGGTGAGGGGCAGGCGGATCATCTTGGCCTGATCGGTGACGAGCATCAACTGGTCCGACTGGGTCGCCGGGAAGCTGGCTAGCACCGGGCCGTTGCGGGCGATATTGTCGATGTTGGTGATGCCCTGACCCCCGCGACCGGTGCGGCGATATTCATAGGCCGAGCTCATCTTGCCATAGCCATTGGCGCAGACGGTGAGGATAAACTGCTCCTTCGCGCGCAGCTCCTCGTACCGCTCCGGCGTCAGGTCGGGTTCGCCCTCCTTCTCCGCCTTCCATGGGGCGAAGCGGAGATACGCCTCACGCTCATCGGCATCGGTGCCGACGCGGTGGAGGATCGACAGCGAGATCACCTGATCGTCGCCAAGCAGGCGCATGCCGCGCACGCCGGTCGAATTGCGGCTCTGGAATTCGCGCACTTCGTCGCCGGCAAAGCGGATCGCCTTGCCCGCGCGGCTGGCGAGCAGGACGTCGTCGCCCTCGTCGAGCAGGGCGACGCCGATCAGGCGATCGTCCTCGTCCTCACCCTCGAACTTCATCGCGATCTTGCCGTTGCTCGGCACGTTGGTGAAGGAGTCCATGCTGTTGCGGCGGACATTGCCCTTCGCGGTCGCGAACATGACGTGGAGCTTGCCCCATTCGCTCTCATCCTCCGGCAGCGGGAGGACGGTCGAGATCGTCTCGCCCGCCGCGAGCGGCAGGAGGTTGATCATCGGGCGGCCGCGCGTGTTCGCCCCGCCTTCGGGCAGGCGCCACACCTTCATGCGATAGACGCGGCCGAGCGTGGAGAAGAACAGCACCGGGGTGTGGGTCGAGGTGACGAACAGCTCGGTGACGACGTCCTCATCCTTGGTCGCCATGCCGGCGCGGCCCTTGCCGCCGCGCGCCTGCGCGCGGAACGTGTCGAGGCTGGTGCGCTTGATATAGCCTTGCACCGTGACCGTGACGACCATGTCCTCACGCTCGATCAGGTCTTCGTCCTCAATCCCGTCGGCGGCGGCGGCAATTTCGGTGCGGCGCGGCGTGGCGTAGAGGTCGCGCACGGCGACCAGCTCGCCACGCAGCACTGCGTAGAGCTTGGCGCGGTTGGCGAGGATTTCGAGCAGCTCGGCGATCGAATCGGCGAGTTCCTTGAGCTCGTCGCCAATCTCGTCGCGACCGAGCGCGGTGAGGCGATGCAGACGCAGGTCGAGGATCGCGCGGACCTGAATGTCCGACAGGCGATAGACGTCGCCGGTCACCTCGGTCTCGACCGCTTCGACGAGGCGGATGTACGGCGCGATCTCCGCGATCGGCCACTCGCGCGTCAGCAGCGCTTCGCGCGCCGCGGTCGGGCTGGACGATCCGCGGATGATGCGGACGACTTCATCGAGGTTGGTGACCGCGATGACGAGACCGAGCAAGATGTGCGCACGGTCGCGCGCCTTGGCCAGTTCGAACTTCGAGCGGCGGGTAATGACCTGCTCGCGGAACTTGACGAACGCTTCGATGATGTCGCGCAGGTTGAGCAGTTCGGGCCGGCCGCCGCGGATCGCGAGCATGTTGGCCGGGAAGCTCGATTGCGCCGGAGTGTTGCGCCACAGCTGGTTGAGCACGACTTCGGGGGTCGCGTCGCGCTTGAGGTCGATGACGATGCGCACGCCTTCGCGGTTCGACTCGTCGCGAATGTCGCTGACGCCCTCGATCCGCTTTTCCTTCGCTGCCTCGGCGATCAGCTCGACCAGCCGGTTCTTGCCCTGCTGATACGGGATTTCGGTGAGCACGATCGAGCGGCGCTCACCGCGCTGTTCGGTGGTGTGGCGGCTGCGCACCATGATCGATCCGCGCCCGGTCTGATAGGCGTTGCGGCAACCGGTGCGGCCGAGGATGATGCCGCCGGTGGGGAAGTCGGGGCCGGGGACGATCTCGATCAGCTCGTCATTGGTGACCGCGCCATTGTCCATATAGGCAAGGCAGGCGTCGATCACTTCGCCGAGATTGTGCGGCGGGATGTTGGTCGCCATGCCGACCGCGATGCCGCCTGCGCCGTTGACGAGCAGGTTGGGGTAGCGCGCCGGGAGGACGGTCGGCTCGCTTTCGGAGCCGTCATAATTGTCCTGGAAGTCGACCGTATCCTTGTCGATATCGTCGAGCAGCGCCATCGCGACCTTGGCCAGACGCGCTTCGGTATAGCGCATCGCGGCGGGGGGATCGGGATCCATCGATCCGAAATTGCCCTGACCGTCGATCAGCGGCACCCGCATCGCCCAATCCTGGGCCATGCGTGCCATCGCGTCGTAGATCGAGCTGTCGCCGTGCGGGTGATATTTACCCATCACGTCACCGACGAGGCGGGCAGACTTGCGATAGGCGCGACCGGGCAGGTAGCCGCCCTCCTGCGCCGCGTAGAGGATACGGCGGTGAACAGGCTTCAGCCCGTCGCGCACGTCAGGAAGCGCACGCGCCACGATCACGCTCATCGCGTAATCGAGGTAGCTGGTCTTCATCTCGTCAACGATCGAG
Source organism: uncultured Alphaproteobacteria bacterium (assembly GCA_942493255.1). Lineage (GTDB taxonomy): Bacteria > Pseudomonadota > Alphaproteobacteria > Sphingomonadales > Sphingomonadaceae > Sphingomonas. The sequence goes on from OW818683.1 coordinate 2,140,058, forward strand.
ATGGGAGTGATATCGGAGCGGTCCGCGAGGACGGTCTCGTCGGTCAAGTTGCAATGCTTTCGAAGGGTTGTTTCAGTGTTGTGACCGCTCTAGCGGCGCGGCGGCTACCTGCCAAGCCCGCGCACCCGCGTGCGCGCGTACGCGAGAGATTTGGCCATACGTGCCATTTCGGGAGCCAGAGCGTTCAAAATGCGTTCAGCCAGCGGATGCGAAGGCACGAACGCATAGACTCCGCCTTGACCGGGCGGGGCGGATTACTAGAGCGGTCGCGTCAACCGCTACGCAAATCGCGTGAGGAGAGTTCCGGATGAAGTCTGTTTCCAAGGCTGCGCTTGTTGCGGCAGTTCTGCTGGCTGGCCCTTATGCGGCGTCGGCACCCGCCGTTGCGCAGAAAAAGCAGAAGGAAGAGGCGCCCAAGCTGAAGGTCAGCGAGCCGTTCCGCAAGGCAGCAGTCGAGATCGAAGCGCTGATCAACGCCAAGGATTTTCAGGGCGCAGCGGCGAAGATGGACGCGCTCGACGCGCTGGCGACCAATGAGGACGAGAAATTCTACGTCGCCAATTTCCGCCTGCAGACCGCGATCGGGATCAAGGACAACCCGGCGATCGTCCGCGCGCTCGACGTGCTGATCGCCAATCCGAAGACCGCCCCGGATCGGCTCCCGCAATATTATTTCGTTCGGGGTGACCTGACCCTTGGGCAGAAGAAGCATGCCGAGGCGATCCCGTTCCTGCTGAAGGCGCGCGAGCTTGGCTATGCGTCCAACGGCACGAACCTGAACTTGCTGATCGCCCAGGCGCAGCTCGATTCGGGGCAGCTTGATGCAGGCGTCGCGAATATCGATGCCGCGATCAAGGGCGAGGAAGCGGCGGGCCGCAAGGCGCCGGAGACCTGGTACAAGTTCGCGGTCGATCGCCTCTATCGTGGTGGCAAGAAGGCCGCGGCGAGCGAGTGGCTGGGGCGCCAGATCGCAGCCTATCCGAGCGCGCAGGGCTGGCGCGCGGCACTGCTCATCTACATGGAGCAGGCGCGCGAGAAGGGCGTGGCGATGGACGCCGACCTGCAGCTCGACCTGTTCCGCCTGATGCGCGCCGCCAAGGCGATGGGCGGCGAGGCCGATTATATCGAACTGGCCGATCTGGCGCAGCGCCGCGGCCTGCCGTGGGAAGCCAAGGCGGTGATCGAGGAAGGCCGTGCGGCCGGCAAGATTCAGGCAACCAACACCGCGGCGAACGAATTGCACCGTTCGGCGGTGACCCGCGAGAAGGCCGAAGGGTCGCTCGCCGGCGAAGAGAAGAGTGCGAGCGCGGCGGCCAACGGTACCGCGGCAAAGAATGTCGGCGACGCGTATCTCGGCAGCCGCAACTATCCCAAGGCGGTCGAGCTGTATCGCCTCGCGCTGCAAAAGGGTGGGGTGGACGCCAACCTGGTCAACACCCGCCTTGGCATCGCGCTGGCGATGCAGGGACAGAAGGCCGAAGCCAAGGCCGCGTTCCAGGCGGTAACCGCCGCACCGCGCGGTGAGATCGCCCGTTTCTGGACGACATGGGTCGACCAGGCACCGGCGGCCTGAACTCGGGTCTCAGGGAATAAAGGAGGGGCGGCCACGGTGCCGCCCCTTTTTTGTTCAGTCCACCGGGACGCCGGGGTGCGACTTCGACGTGCGGATGGTCAGCGACGTGCGGACATGCGCGACGTTGGGCGCGGTGGTCAGCCGGGTCGTGAGGAATTGCTGGAACCCCGCAAGATCGCGCGCAACGATCTTGAGGATGAAGTCGATATCGCCGTTGAGCATATAGCATTCGCGAATCTCGGGGATCGCGGCGACATGCGCCTCGAATGCCTCGAGATCGGATTCGGCCTGGCTCTTGAGGCTGACCATCGCAAAGACGGTGATCGAATAGCCGAGCCAGGTGGGGTCGAGATCGGCGTGATAGCCGCGGATCGCACCTTTTTCTTCCAGCGCGCGGACCCGGCGCAGGCATGGCGGGGCGGTTAAACCGACGCGATCGGCCAGCTCGACATTGGTCATGCGCCCATCATCCTGCAGATGCGCCATGATTTGCCGGTCGATATCGTCGAAAGCCATTAATGATTCCCCTGCGCCACATGATTCGGTCGCATTGCGCGAGTTAGACATAATATAATTACTGGCAAGCGCAATTGTCCCACTATGCTACGCCACGGTTTCGGGACGAATTCTCCTGTTTCCACGGGGGCTTCGGGCGGGTTAAGGAATCCTTACCGGCCGATTTTCCGGCCCGACTGGGCAGACCGTTTTTTGCGTTACGACGACACCCTGGAAACCGTGCTGGCCGGCGATGTTTCGACATCATTCGGCAAGGCATCGGCGTGGCGTCAGATCGTCGACCTGATCGGCCGGCGTCGGGTAGCGGCGGATGCCCGCGCGTTCAACCTGCTTCGGCGGATTCGTGACGAGGTGCCGATCGGCGTCCGCGCGGCGAGCGCCCGCGCGTTGGAGCACGCCAATCCGCCCGCGCCGCTGGTCGCGTTGTGCGTGCTCGACGAGATTTCGGTGGCGGCCCCGCTGCTGCGTTCGGCGCGGCTGGCGTCGGGCGAGTGGATCGAATTGCTGCCCCGCATGTCGTCGGCAGCGCGATCGGTGCTGCGCGGCCGCCGTGACCTTCCGCCGGGGATCGAGCGGGCGCTGGAAGCGTTCGGGCCGGTGGATTTCGTTGTGGCTGGTGCGGTAGCGGAGGATGTTCAGCCGGTCACAGCCGAGGCGGAGATGCCGGAGGCGCCGGTTTCCGACGCGGCTGCGGTGGGGATCGAGGAAGCTCCTGCGCTGGAGCAAGCCGAGGTCGAGCCAGTCGAAGCGGTCGCCGAAGTTCCTGCCATGGCTGAGCCTGAGCCGGAGGAGCCGGTCGCGGTCGCCCATGCCGACACGCCCGCGCTGGTCGCGCTTCCGGTGATCCGCGAGGATGAGGAGGCCGAGCCGATTGCGATCGGCGAAGCGGATTCGGTGCTGGATGCGGTGGCGAAAGTCGAATCGCGGATCCGCATGCGGCTGCGTCCCGTGCTCGATCCGGTCGTGGTGCCGCCGGTTGAGCCTGAGCCGGTCGCCGTTGAGCCTGAGCCTGAACCCGAGGTCACGCAGGAAGCCGAGCCCAGTGCGGTGCCTGCCAACATCTCGCCCTTCGTGTCGCTAGCAACGGCGGCGCTCGGCATTCCGGTGGTCGCGCGGGCGCTTGAGGCAGGTCAGGACCGGGACAGCCTCATCACGGCCCAAAGCGGGACCGATCCGGAACCGTCCGTCGCATTGCCACTTGCCGCGGAGTCCGACGACGGGCAGGCGTCGGACATGGATGATTCCTTCATTCTGGGTAATGCTGAAGCCGATGCGATCGGACCGGACGACGCGGTCGCCGAACCCGCAGGCCCGTTCGAGATTGCCGAGGTCGTCGCGCGGATCGACGCCTTCTACACGCTGCAGCAGGAGCGCGCCGCGCAAACGCCGACGCCGGTGCGTGTCGATGGCTTCCGCTTCGAGACCGACGAGCAGGGCGTGATCCGCTGGGTCGAGGGCGTATCGCGTGCGCCGCTGATCGGCCTGTCGCTCGAACTCAACGCATCGAGCGGCGCCTCGCGCGCCGATGGTGTGGCGGCTGGGGCGCTGCGTCAGCGTGCCGTGTTCAGCGACGCGCGGCTGATGGTAGTCGGCGAATCCGATGCTGCCGGCGAATGGCGGATTTCGGGTGCGCCCGCCTTCGACCGCGCGACCGGTCGCTTCTCGGGCTATCGCGGCACCGCGCGTCGGCCAAGGCGTGAGGAAAGCGCGGTGGTCACCACGCCGCCGCCGCCCAACCCGGCCGCGGATTCGCTGCGCCAGCTGATGCATGAGTTGCGCACCCCGACCAACGCGATTGCGGGCTTTGCCGAGATGATTGAGCGCGAGATGCTGGGCGACGCGCCGCCGGTGTATCGCGAGCGGGCCGGGACGATCCGCATGCATGCGCGCGCGCTGCTCGCCGCGATCGACGATCTCGACATTGCGGCGCGGATCGATGCGTCGGCGCTGAAGCTCGCATCGAGCGAGGTGACGTTGCGTCCGTTGCTCTCACGGATCGCCGACGATCTGGCCGCGCTGGCCGAGATGCGTGGTGCGTGGATTTCGCTGCCGATCGACGACCCGGTGGTGCGCGGCGACGCGCGCGCGATCGAGCGGATGATGGCGCGTTTGCTGGCCACGCTGTTGTCCGCGGCGCGCGATGGCGAGCGGGTGGGCGTGCAGGTGAGCGAGGACGCAGGCCGGGTCGCGATTGCGTTCGACCGGCCCGAAGCGCTCGCCGCCTACACCGGTGATACGCTGTTCGACCTGGATGACGAGCATGAGGATACGGCGCTGCTCGGCACCGGCTTCGCGCTGCGGCTGGTCCGCAACATTGCGCGTGAACTGGGCGGGTCGCTGGCGATCACGCCCGAAGCGGTGACGGTCGAGCTTCCCGCGATGGTAACCAAGTCTTTGGAACAGGCGCGCTAAACCAGCGCCTGTGAACAGCGCAGCGCAACCCCAGCCCGAACCGGGCGGCTATCGGCCGTCTGCACCGCCAGCCGATGCCGCCGTGCAGTGGCCGGACAGCTTCGGCACGCGTTTTGCGGTGTTCGTCGATACCGAGGAAGAGTTCGACTGGTCGCAGCCGCTGGCGCGCGAAAACCGGGGGACGCGGGCGATGGATGCGTTGCCCGGCATTCACGCGCTGTTCGCCGATCATGGCGTTCCGGCGACCTATATGATCGACGATCCGATCGTGCGCTGTGCGCGGTCGGTGGATATCCTCACGACGCTGATGGCCGATGGCGGATCGGCGATCGGGTCGCAGCTGCACCCATGGGTCAACCCGCCGCATGACGAGGTGGTGAGCCCGCACAACAGCTTCCTCGGAAATCTGCCGCGGAATTTGCAGGCGGCGAAGATCGCGGCGCTGACCGATGGGATAGCCGACGCGTTCGGGCGGCGGCCGGTGATGATGCGGACGGGGCGTTATGGCCTTGGTCCCGACACGCTCGGCCTGCTCGCGGCGGCGGGGTATCGCGTCGATACCTCGATGCGATCGGGCTACAGCTATGCCGCGGAGGGCGGGCCGGACTATCGCGCGATCCCCAACCACGCCTTTGCGACGGGGGAGGGCGATCTGATCGAGATCCCGCTGACCACAGTTTACACCGGCGCACTGCGGCGCGGCGGGATCGCGTTGCATGAGGCGCTGGGCCGGGTGCCGCGTGGGCGCGGGATCGCCTCCCGGCTGAAGCTGTCGTCGCGCGTCGCGCTGACTCCCGAGGACATGCCGATCGAACTGGCGCTCGAAGCGATTCGGGTCGCGGCCGATTCGGACATGCGGTTGCTGATGTTCTCCTACCATTCGCCGTCTGCGGCGCCGGGCTATACGCCCTATGTCCGCGACGCCGGTGAACTGGCCGGGTTTCGCCGCTGGTGGGAGCGGGCGTTTGCGCTGCTCGACCGGCTCGGCATCGCGCCTGCGTCGCACGACCAGATACTTGCGGCGCTTGCGGGAGCGGCGGATCGCCCTTAATCGGCGGGTCGCGCTGGAGGGGCCTGTAGCTCAATTGGTTAGAGCTGGCCGCTCATAACGGCTAGGTTGCGGGTTCAAGTCCTGCCGGGCCCACCAGCGCATTGCCTTTATGCTCAGACCTGTATAGGCGACCCCCTCGCGTCGGGGAGTGGCGCAGTCTGGTAGCGCGCCTGCTTTGGGAGCAGGATGTCGCAGGTTCGAATCCTGTCTCCCCGACCATTACCGCTTTCGCAGGGCGCCCCGGTAGCTTTCACGAGGCAAGCGCCTCATCGTTAAGCTTGGAGTTGGCTTCTAGCGATCAGCGCGAGCAGATAGGGCGCGTAGCTCTGGTCAGCGATCAGCAGGTAGCCGGGTGCGTCGCTTGTGCGCGCGACGAATACGCCGATATCGCCGAACCGCGTGCGCACCGCCGATCCGGTGGGCATGGCCGCGTCGCGCAGGTCCAGTGCGGTGTAGGCGGCGAGACAGGCGGTCGCCGACGCCCCGGTTAGGCGCAGCGCGACCACGCCGGGGGTCACGTCAATCATCAGCGCAGTTTCTGCGCACATCGCCGCTTCTATGCGGCTGGCGGTCAGTCCTGCGTCGGCATCGCTGCTGAGCAACAGCCACTCGCCGGGCGCCATGGCCGCCAGCATGTGCGCGTCGGTCATGGCGAAACGGCACGGTGCGGGAGCCGCGACACAGAGCAGCGCGGCGAGTCGCTCTGCCGCATCTGGATCGTCGCGAAGCTGGATTTTGATGATTCGCAAATCCCGGTCGATCCGGCACCAGGGGGGCAGCGCGGTTTCCTCATGCATCGAGCCGCGCTCCTTCGGGGTCATAGCTGCGGACGGGAGCGATGCGCGCCTCCCGCCACTGGTCGAGATCCCAGACACGAACGCGCTCGCCGATCCGCGCCTGTCCCTGCGCGACCATGGCCAGCGCAAGTGGTTCGGCCAGCGTCGGCGACCAGATGCTCGACGTCACCCAGCCCTCGCCCGGCTGCGGCCGCGTCGTCCCGGCGGGAAGCACATGCGCCCCGATCGGGAGGGGGGTCGGATCCCCGTCGGTCACTGCCAGACCCACCAGGCTGCGGCGATCGTCGCGCAGTCCGTCCGGGCGAAGGGCGGAACGGCGACCGACGAAATCCATCGGCTTTTTCCGCATGATCTCGCCAAAGCCGATATCCTGCGGCAGCGTCGTGCCGTCGGTGTCCGCGCCGATGTGGAGATAGCCCTTCTCGACCCGCATCGTCATCAGCGCCTCGACCCCGAACGGGGCAATCCCTTCGACGGTGCCAGCGCTCATCAGCGCGTCCCACAGCGCCTCCGCGTCGCCCCATGGTACGGCGATCTCGAACGACAATTCGCCGGTAAAGCTGACCCGCGCGATCCGCGCCGCGATCCCCGCAACGGCACCCTGTTTCGCGGCCATGTGGGGGAAGCCGTCGCGCAACACATCCATCTCGCTCGTCAGCCGCTCCAGCACCGCGCGTGACCGCGGGCCGACGATGTTGGCGACCGCCCAGCAGGCTGTGACATCCTCGACCAGCACCCGCAGGCTCGTCCATTCGCACTGGAGCCATTCGCGAAATAGCTCGGTAACGGCGGCGGCGTGGCCGCTGGTGGTGCCGACGAGGAAATGATCATCAGCGATCCGGGTCACCACGCCATCGTCGAACACCACGCCGTTCTCGGTCAGCAGGATCGCGTAGCGGCAGCGCCCGGGCTTCAGCGTGCCGATCCGGTTCACATACATGCGGTCGAGAAACTCGGCGGCGTCGGGGCCTTTGACCTCGATCTTGCCGAGCGGCGATGCCTCGAACAGGCCCACACCGTTGCGCACGTGCGTCACCTCGCGGTGGACGGCATCGGCTTCGCTTTCGCCGGGGCGCAGATAGGCGGCGGGGCGCATCCAGCCACCATATTCCTCGAACGCTGCGCCCTGCGCCGCATGCCAGCGATCCATCGCCAGGTACCGACGCGGACGCAGCCCGTCGCCGATGCGATGGCCAGCGAATACGCCGAACGGGACGGGGTCATAGGGCGGGCGGAATTTGGTGGTGCCGATCGCCTCCATCGGCTTGCCCAGCACGGTGCTGAGGATGCCGATGCCGTTGACGTTGGACGTCTTGCCCTGATCCGACGCCATGCCGAGTGTGGTGTAGCGTTTGAGATGTTCGACCGAGCGGAAATTCTCGCGCGCGGCGAGCGCGATGTCGGCTGCGGTCACATCATTCTGGAAATCGACCCAGGCGTCGTCGTCGGGGGCGTCGCCTTCCGAGATTGACCACACGGGCGGGTGAGGGGCCTCGCGGCTGAGCTCCGCCTTTACATCCCGTGCGGCTGCAAGCGTCGCTGCGGCCCGGAATTCGCCCGCTGCGCCGCCGATGCTGCGCTGGAGGCTGGCGCGCTCGGGCACGAAGCTGTGCAGGTCGGGGTCGAGCGTCAGCCGCCCGCCGCCCTGCGAATGGAGATGCACCGCCGGGCTCCAGCCGCCGGACATGAGCAGCAGGTCGCACGACAAGGTCCGGGTCTCGCCGACGATGCGCCCGCCGGGGAAGACCCGCCCGAGCCGCACGGCGCGGACAGCCTTGCGACCGATCGCCTCAGCCGGTGCGCTGCGCAGGTGAACGGCGATACCGAGCGCTTCGGCGCGCGCGATCAGCGTGCTGTCGGGATCGGGGCGGGTATCGAGGATGGCGGCGACCTTCGCTCCCGCTTCGGACAAATCGAATGCGGCGTGCCAGGCGCTGTCGTTGGTGGTTGCGACGACGATCTCGCGCCCGGCGACAACCGCGTGGCGATGCAGATAGGCGTGCGCCGCCCCGGCCAGCATGACGCCCGGGCGATCATTCCCCCGGAACACCAATGGCCGCTCGATCGCGCCGGTTGCCAGAATCAGCTGCTGCGCGCGGACCCGCCAAAGCCGTTGGCGCGGGCCGGTGCGTTCGGCGATTGGAAGATGATCGGTCAGTCGCTCGCACAGCGAAACCAGCCCATGATCATAGTGCCCGGTGGCCAGTGTCCGGTTCATCAGCGTGACATTGGGCAGTGCGGCGAGGGAGCGGAGTGTTTCCTTGATCCACTCTTGCGCGGGCCGGCCCTCGATAGTCTCGCGCGTGCCGGCCAGCCGTCCGCCCCAATGCGCGCCGCCGGTGACCAGCATGACCGACTGGCCGGAGGCCGCCGCATGCTGCGCGGCGGCCAGACCGGCAATACCTCCACCGATGACCAGCACGTCGGTATGCGCTGTCGTCTGCGCATAGCTGTCGGGATCGGGGAGTCGGGGCGAAGCGCCCAGACCCGCAGCCTTGCGGATCAGCGGTTCGAACAACTGCCAGCTCGGCCACATGAAGGTCTTGTAATAGAAGGCTGCCGGGATGAAGCGCTTGAACGCGCCGTTCACCGCCATCAGGTCGAAGCGCAGGCTAGGCCAGGCGTTGACCGGGGCGGCGGTCAGCCCGGCGTACAGCTCGACATAGGGCGCCTTGAGGTTCGGGCTGGCATGCGCGCCCGTTTCGAGCTGAACGATGAAATTGGGTTCGTCGAGCCCGGCGGCGATCAATCCGCGCGGGCGGTGATATTTGAAGCTGCGCCCGATCATGCGCGCGCCCGACGCCAGCAGCGCAGATGCGAGCGTGTCGCCGGCATAGCCGGTGTAAGTTCGGCCTTCCCACTGGAAGGTCAGCGGGCGAGCGCGGTCGATCGCTCCGCCATCCGACAGGCGATAGCCGCTCATCGCTGCCCCTCCGGCGCGGGGCGGGGATCGGTGATGCCGTATACGGCGGTGATGCGATGCGTCACCGTGTCGCGCGCGACGTTGAACCACAGGCCGCAGCCGAAGCGATGGTGCCAGCGCTCAAAGCTTGCCCCCTGCGCATTGTCGCGGTGGAACAGATAGTCGGCCCAGTCCGCGTCGTCGGTCCCCTGCGGATCGGGCGGGCGCACGATCGGGCTTTCGCCGCCACAGCGAAATTCCAGTTCCGCGCGCGGGCCGCACCAGGGACAGTCGATCAGCAGCATGGAGTCCTCAATGGGCGATGCCGGAGGCGGCGGATTCGTCGATCAGCGCCCCGGTCCGAAAGCGATCGAGCGCGAAGGACTCTGCCAGCGGATGCGCCGCGCCGGTCGCCATGTGATGCGCGAGGCAATATCCGCCGCCGGGGATCGCCTTGAACCCGCCGGTGCCCCAGCCGCAGTTGAGGTACAGGCCCTTCACCGGGCTTTCGCCCAGGATCGGGGTGGAGTCCGGCGTCACATCGACGATGCCCGCCCATTGGCGGAGCAGGCGGACGCGCGAGAAGTGCGGGAACAGGTCGATCAGGCCCGCTGCGGTATCCTCCAGCACGGGCAGGCTGCCGCGCTGAGCATAGGACGGGAACAGGTCGAGCGCGCTGCCGATCACCAGCTCGCCCTTGTCCGACTGGCTGAGATAGGTGCCGGTAGATTGCGCGAGCACCACCGTGTCGAGCACGGGCTTCAACGGCTCGGACACGAATGCCTGAAGCGCGTAGGAGACGATCGGCAGGCGGAACCCGGCGCGCTTCGCCATCACGCTGCTATGCCCCGCAACCGCCATACCGACGCAATCGGTCGCGATGTCGCCGCGGCTGGTTTGAAGCCCGACGACCCGGCCATCGCGCAGATCGAAGCCGGTCACTTCGCAATTCTGGATGATGTCGACCCCCAGCGCGTCGGCGGCGCGGGCATAGCCCCAGGCGACGGCGTCGTGGCGCGCGGTGCCGCCACGTGGCTGGAACAGCCCGGCGACGATCGGAAAGCGTGGGGAGGGGTTCAGGCCGGGGATGCGCCGCTGGACCTCTTCACCGCTATGAAACTCGGCATCCACCCCGTTGAGCCGCATCGCATTGACCGAGCGGCGCAGCATCTCGACGCCATGCCGGTCATGCGCGAAGCTCCACATGCCGCGCTGCGAGAACATGATGTTGTAGTTGAGCGCGCCCGACAGCCCTTCGTACAGGGTCAGCGAGAAGTCGTAAAAACGCGCGCTTTCCGGGAAGAAATAGTTCGACCGGATGACGGTCGTATTCCGGCCGGTATTGCCGCCGCCGATCCATCCGCGCTCCAGCACCGCGACATCGCGGATGCCGTGGTGCGCGGCGAGATAATAGGCGGTCGCAAGGCCATGTCCGCCGCCGCCGATGATCACCGCCTGATAGCGTTTGCGGGGCTCGGCACCGCGCCAGGCGGGCGTCCAGTTGCGTTGCCCGGTAAGGCCCGCGCGCAGGAGTGACCACGCCGAATATCGTGTCACTTGCGCCGCTCCCCCCTGCTTCCTGCGAAACACGATGCATAAATACACAAGTGTATTTGTGCAATGGGCGAATGGCGATTTTCAGGCTGGGGCGGGCTGGGTGGTGGCAAGCCGCCGCGCGACCAGCGGCATGCACAGCGGGATCGTGAGGACACAGGACAGAAAGCCGAGGATCCCGAGCGTCGAATAGGACCCGAAATCGGCAACCAGTCCGCCGATCGGTGCGCCGATGGCAAAGGCGAAGCGCTCCCAGCCGCCGCCCATCGTCCCGGCGCGACCCGACGGGTCGATTGCCGCCGCGACCCCCAGGAACACCGAATATTGGTACATGTAGAAGATCCAATAGGTCAGCACGCCGATCGCGAACATGACCGCCCCGGTCGCGAACCCCATCAACAGGCACGAGACACCCGTGCCGATCAGCCCGAAGACCATCGACGCGACCCGCGGCGCGCGGCCGCCGAGCCATGCGGCGACGACCGTCCCGGCAATGCCGCACAAAGCGCTCAGCGACAGGATCGTCGCCGTGGTGGTGGGCGTGATCTCCAGCCCCTTGGCGATCCGCTCGGCAAAGCTCCACAGCGCCCCGGTGCCGAGCGAATAGCCCGCCCACATCAGCATCAGCGCCAGGATCGCGGGCTGGCGCAGCAGCCCGCCCGCATCGATCGCCGGCAGCTCCGTCCGCGCGCGAAACGCGAGCATCATCGGCATGGTGATCAGGATCGCGAGCGCCACCGCCAGAAAAGCGCCCATCCGGCCGAGATGGATGCTCGCCAGCGGCATCACGAACATCAGCGCGACGACATAGGCGACCGCGCCGCCATTGCCGATCGCATAGACCCGGTCGGGGTTCGCTGCGGTGGATCCACCGGTGATCGTGGCGGCGAAAACCAGCCCATATCCGGTGCCGGCCAGCGCCGCGAAGACCAGCAGCAGCGCGAACGACCCCGGCATGAAATACATCAGCATGTGCGCGCCCAGCGCCAGCGTTGCCCCGATCATCGCAACGGTGACCGACCGCGCGCGGTGGATGAACGGGGCGAGCGCGATCATCGACAGCGCCAGTGCGCCGATCTGGAAAAAGCCGAACAGCCCGGCCTCACGGCCGTTAAGACCGAGGTCCATCAGCGCGCCGACCTGAAGCGGCATGGTCGAGGTGCCGATATGCGCAATGCCGTTGCCGATCACGACGGCGGCGATCAATGCGAGGCTGTCGGTTCTGCGTGCCACCCTGTTCTCCCCGATCTCACGGCGCGGCAGGCTGCCCGTGTCGATTTCCGTCAAGAAATACATCTATGTATTGACATGTCCAGCCTCTCCCGACAGCGGCATCGCGCACCAGTAGCGGCGATTGACCCCGCGCCTGGTTATCCGGCAATGAGGCACTATGGCTGAGAATAAAGCGACAGCGACCAAGACGGGGAAGGGTGCTGGCAAGACGGGCCGAACATGGCGCCGTACTCCGCCGCCGGACCATACGCCCTCGACTCAGGAATGGATCGATATCGCGCGCCGCACCTTGATTGAGGACGGCATTGTCGGCGTGAAGATCGACCGGCTCGCCAAGACGGTGGGTGTGACGCGCGGCGGGTTTTACTGGCGGTTCAAGGATCATACCGAGCTGCTCGACGCGCTGCTCAAGGACTGGCGAGCGAGCAATACCCAGCCGATGCTGGACGTGCTTGCCGCATCCGGCACGGTCGAGGAACGACTGTCGCGGCTGGCGCATCTCTATATTTCCGAACAGGGGTTCAGCCCGGCCTATGACCGCGCAGTACGCGCCTGGGCCAATCTCTCGGCAGAGGTTGAGGCGGTCGTGCAGGAGGTCGATGCGGTCCGGATCGATGCCATCCAGGCGGTGTTTGCCGAGGGCGGGTACAGCGAAGACGACGCGATGATCCGCGCCCGAATCGTCTATTTCCACCAGGTCGGCTATTACGCGACCGGCCTCAAGGAATCGCTCGAACAGCGGCAGGACCTCATTCATCGCTATGTGAAGGTGTTTACCGGCCGCGATTGAGCGCACCGGATCACGCCGCCTTGACACCGACCATCTAACCGCTGAAACAATACACATCTGTATTGTCATGGTGGGATGGCGAAATGCTCCAGTCGGAACTGCGCGGCCTGTATCCGGAGATCGAGCCCTATGCGAGCGGGATGCTCGATGTGGGGGGCGGGCATCAGCTCTATTATGAGCGGGTCGGGACGCCCGGCGCCAAGCCTGCGATCTTCCTGCATGGCGGGCCGGGCGGTGGCTTTGCTCCGTCGCACCGCCGCCTGTTCGACCCGGCACGCTATGATGTCCTGCTGTTCGACCAGCGCGGCTGCGGGCGATCGACGCCGCATGCGGGCCTTGAGGACAACACGACCTGGCATCTGGTCGCCGATATGGAGCGGCTGCGCGAACTGGTTGGGGCGGAGCAGTGGCTGGTGTTTGGCGGATCATGGGGATCGACGCTCGGTCTGGCCTATGCGCAGACCCATGCGGATCGTGTCAGCGCGTTGGTCCTGCGCGGAATCTTCACCGTGTCGCGCGCCGAGATCGACTGGTTCTACCGCTTCGGCGTGTCGGAAGTGTTTCCTGAAAAATATGCGCGCCTTCAGGCGCCGATCCCGGAGGCGGAGCGCGGCGATCTGGTCGCGGCCTATCGCCGCCGCCTGACCGGCGACGATGCAGCGGCGCAGATCGAGGCGGCACAGGCGTGGACGCGCTGGGAGTGCGAGACCTCGACACTCTTGCCCAATGCGGCGCTCGACGCGCTGTGGCGGGACGAGCGCTATGCGCTGGCCTTTGCCCGGATCGAAAACCACTATTTCACCCATGGTGCATGGCTGGAGGACGGCCAATTGCTGCGCGACGCGGACCGCCTGCGCGGCATCCCCGGCGTGATCGTTCATGGCCGCTACGACCTGCCATGCCCGGCGAGCTATGCCTATGCGCTGCACCGCGTGTGGCCGGAGGCGGAGTTCCACCTGATCGACGGGGCAGGGCACGCCTATTCCGAGCCGGGAATTCTCGACCAGCTGATCCGTGCGACCGACCGCTTCGCCGATCCGGACGCACCGGTCTGGACGGATATCTAGCGCGTGGCGGGGGCAGCGCCTGTTCGGTCGCGTGACACGCTCTGGGGGCATCCCGCGGGGCTCGCCTATCTGGCGTTTGCCGAGGCGTGGGAGCGGTTTTCCTTTTACGGCATGTCGGCGCTGCTGCTGCTCTACATGCTTCAGCATATCCTGACGCCGGGAGTCGCGGAGGGTGTGCTAGGCTTTGCCGGGCTGCGCGCTGGACTGGAGGGGCTGACAGGTCCGCTGTCCAATCAGGCGTTCGCCAGTCAGGTGTTCAGCCTCTATACGGGCCTTGTCTATTTCACCCCGATCTTCGGCGGGTTGCTGGCGGATCGCTGGCTGGGGCAGCGGCGCACGGTCCTGCTCGGCGCTGTGCTGATGGCGGTCGGCCATTTCCTGATGGCGTTCGAGAGCAGCTTCCTGTTCGCCATCGCGTTCCTGATCGCGGGGACCGGCTGCCTCAAGGGCAATATCTCGGTGCAGGTCGGCTTCCTCTATGGCGCCGATGAAGCCGGGCAACGGACCCGCGCATTCGCGATCTTCTCGGCCGCAATCAATATTGGCGCGCTGCTCGGGCCGCTGCTGTGCGGGGTGTTGGCGCAGCTCTATGGCTGGCATATCGGATTCGGTGCGGCGGGCGTGCTGATGCTGATCGCGCTGGCGACGTATCTCAGTGGCTGGAAGCATCTTCCACCCGACCGCAGGCGTCAGCAGGATGCGTCGGCGCGTCAGCCGCTTGGCCAAGACGATTGGCGGCGCATCGCGGCACTATTGTTCCTCGGTGTGATCAGCATCCCGGCCTGCGCGGCCTATTTTCAGGAGATGAACGCGGGCCTGTTGTTCATCGACGCATCGGTGGAGCGGAGCCTGTTTGGATGGACCGTGCCGACCGCATCGTTCAATTCACTCGACGGGCTGTTCTGCATCCTCGCGGTGCCGGTGCTGATTGCGCTGTGGCGCTGGCAGGCGCGGCGTGGGCGTGAGGCAGGTGAGATGTCGAAACTCACCATCGGCTATTTCATCATCGCGGGTGCGAACCTGATGATGATCGTGCCCGCCGGCTGGGCCGACCGGGGCGAGAGTGTCGGGGCGATCTGGCCGGTATTGCTCTATGGGCTCAACGCGCTCGGCTTCACCTTCTATTGGCCGACGCTGCTCGCACTGTTTTCGCGCGCGGCACCCGCCCAGATCAACTCGACGATGATGGGTACGGTGTTCCTGTCGGTGTTCCTCGGCAATCTGCTCGTCGGTCACGTCGCGACCCTGTGGGAGACGATGGCGCATGCCAGGTTCTTTGCGCTGAACGCCGCATTCGCGGGCGGTGCATGCCTCGTCATGCTGGTCGTCGCGCGGCCGGTTTCGCGGCTGCTGGTCGCAAGAAACTTCGCCGAAACTCCGTGAAATTTCGATGACGGTTTATTGACAATACATTGATGTATTGTAGAGTGACTCATGTGGGGAGTTGAGCGGGCTTAACAGGCGGCGGGGACCGTCAGGCCATAGCGTTCCAGCCGCGCGGACACCGTTCGTGCGGGCGGGACGATGCAGCTCAAGCGTCATCAGTTCCGTTGCGTCGCAGCGGCGTGTTCCGGCTCAAATAAAGAGGAGGATAGTGTGGCACTAAGGGGGGTAATTGCGACCTTGGTCGCGGGCGTATCGACGCTCGGCTTCAGTTCGGCGGCTGCCGCACAGGACGCTCCGGTTGCGGCGAGTGACGTCGAGGAAGTCGTCGTCACGGCGCGCTTCCGGCAGGAGTCGGTTCAGGACATCGGCGGCAGCGTCACGGCGCTGGGTGGCGAGGATCTGCAGAAATCGGGCATCGTCGATTTCGAGGATCTGGCGAACCGCGTCGCGGGTGTCGAGATGCTCGATCGCGGCCCGAACACCAATGAAATCAACATCCGCGGCGTGACCAACAGCACCCAGGTGTCGGGCAATGCGTTGCAGCCGCTGGTCTCGATCCTGGTCGATGATATCTCGGTCGCATCCTCCTCGGCATCGCAGCGCGACTTCAACTTTTTCGACTTCGATCGCGTCGAAATCCTGCGCGGGCCGCAGCCGACCTATTTCGGTGAAGGCGCGATGGGCGGCGTGATCCGCTATTTCGCGGCCGACCCCGATCTTGATGGCGGCAAGACCATCTCGGGCACCTGGAGCGGCGGCGCCAGCGTCACCGATCATGGCGGCTTCAACTATCGTGTCGAAAATGCGACCAGCCTGATCCTCGTCCCCGACAGGCTCGGCGTTCGGTTCGTCGGTTTCTACCGCAAGGACGACGGCTATATCGATAATCTGGGCCTCAACCAGAAGGACATGAACGACTTCGAATCCTATGGCGGTCGCGCGATCATTCTGGCGAAGCCGACGGACAATCTGACCATCCGCCTCGCCGCGCATGTTGGTCGCGACGATATCGGTGAATTGAGCTTCATCGAGCCGACCACGATCGGCGACAGCGTCGGCAGCGAAGACCTGATCGCGCCCTCGCTCAGCCTGATCGACGGGCTCAACCAGGATGATTTCGAGCTCTACAGCGGCAAGCTCTCGTACAATCCCGGCCTGATCACGGTTGAATCGATCACCGGCCTGTACCAGCGGCGGCGGCAGGCGGAGACGTTCAGCTCGGCCTATACCTATGGGTTCCAGGGGTTCTTCAACGCCTTTCCTCCGTTCGACACGGCGAGCAACCTGCTCTCGTCCGACCTGACGGCGATTGCCCAGATTCAGAGCAAGGAGCGCGCGGTTTCGCAGGAATTCCGCTTCGTCACCGACTTCGACTCGCCGCTCAACATCGTCGCTGGCGCGTATTTCCAGGACACCAAATCGACCTCGACCGCGCTGGTTTCGGGTGATGGCTATGCCAACATCACCGACACCGGATCGACCGAGATCGAACGCAGCACGACCCAGACCGACACGCGCCAATTCTCGGGCTTTGTCGAGTTGAGCTATGCGGCGACCGACCGGCTGCGGCTGTTTGCCGGGGCGCGTTACGTCAACGAGAAGGTCACCTCGACCCTCGTCGAATCCTTCGTCATCGGCATCTTCTCGCCGATATTCACCAATCCGGCGGACATCTTCGCCCCGATCTACTTCCCGGTGCCAAACGACGTCGATGCGCTGAACGCGCCGGGCGGCCCCGGCACCAGCTTCGACTTCAAGCTCAACACCTTCCTGCCGCGCGTTGCGATCGAATATGACGTCAATGACGACGTCATGGTCTATGGCACGCTCGCCCGTGGCGTGCGCAACGGCGGGTTGAACAGCCCCTTCTCGGCGCTCGGCTTCGGCCCGGTCGGGTCGCAGGCGTTCAACGACGCGCTGACCTATGACCAGGACGATGTCGTCACCGGCGAAATCGGCGTGAAGTCGCGCCTGATGAACGGTGCGCTGACGCTCAATGTCGCGGCGTTCTACTCCGACTTCGACAATCCGCAGATCGGGATCAGCAACCCCGGCGCGCTCACCGCGAACGGGCCGCAGCTGCGGATCTACGGGATCGAGGTCGAGAGCAGCTACAAGGCGAGCCGCAACCTGTCGCTGTTCTTCAGCGGGAACCTGACCGAGGCCGGCTATAGCGAGGGCATGTCGGTGTTCGCGGTTGCCGGTGCACCTGCGGACTATCAGGATCTCGCCAAGGGCAACCGCCCGCCGAACGTGCCCAAGGTGTCGTTCTCGACCGGCGCGGACTTCAACTATCCGCTGGGCAGCGACGATCTGGAGCTGACCGGTCAGGTGGCGTTCCAGTACATCGGCGAGCGCGAAACCTTCCCGCAGAACTTCGCTACGGGCAAGCTGGGGAGCATGGAAATGCTCAACCTGCGCATCGGGCTTGAGCGGAAATGGTGGTCGATGACCGCCTATGTCACCAATGTGCTCAACGATCTGGAGCTGCAGGCGACGACCATCCCGACGAGCTCGGCGCGGCTGGTCAACGGGGTGCTGGATGGCCCGTTGTCGTCCGCCTTCATCAATCGCCCGCGCACGGCTGGCCTAACCTTCACCGTGCGCTACTAAGGAAGCTCCAAACGGCGGCGGCTCGCGCATGACGCGGGTCGCCGCTCCTTGTGACAGGCTGGGGACTGTATCGATGCTGTTCGTTGTCGGGCGTATTCTGGTGGCCATGTCGATCGCGGGCGGCCTCGCTTTGGCCCCGCCAGCGGCAGCGCGGAGCGACGCCCCGGTAACCGTGGCGGATATCGAGCGTGCGTCCACCTTCTACCCCGCCAATGTCCGCAAGCTGGTGCGCAACGCCGCCCCGGTGCCCAACTGGATCGGGGCGAGCGACTATTTCTGGTATCGGCACGAGGGCGAGGGCGGCGTTCGCTTCGTCACCGTCAACGCTGCGACCGGCAAGGCCGAGCAGTCCTTCGATCACGCGCGCATGGCGGCGATGCTGTCGCGCGAATTGGCGCGCGCGGTCGTGCCGGGCCAGCTGCCGTTCGGGTCGATCCGCTATTCGTCCGACCTCAAGACGGTATCGTTCACGGTCGATAAGCAGACCTTCGCGTGCAACCGCACAGCGACCAAGTGCCGCGCCGAAGCCGCCGCCGCGCCCGACCCGGCGTCGGTCGCGTCGCCGGACGGACGCCAAGTCCTGTTCGAGCGCGACCATAATCTGTGGCTGCGCGACACCGCGACCGGCGCGGAACGCGCGCTGACCCGCGATGGCAGCGCCGAGTTCCCCTATCGCTACACCGCGTTCAAGACGACCTTTGTCGAGGAACGGCGGGGCGAGGCCGTGCCGGTCTATCCCGGCGCGACCTGGTCGCCCGATGGGCGCTACATCCTCGCGATCCGCACCGATGATCGCGGGGTGAAGACCGCGCCCTATGTGACCGAATTCCTCCCACCGGACGCGCCGCGCCCGATCGCGCACCAGGTGCCGATGCCGACCCCGGCCGACGCGCCGGAGAAGCGCTACGCACTGGTGCTGATCGACCTTCAGGATGGCGGCAGCGTACCGGTCGATGGCGGGGCATTGGGGTTCAACGATTATGCCCCCTATTGGGCGCTGGTCGGCGAGCCGGGCTGGGACATGGCGGACAATGCGCTCTACCTCGCCACGTCGACCCGCGATTCCCGCGCGCTCGGGCTGGTCGCGATTGATCTCGATACCGGCAAGAGCCGGACGGTGGTGGAAGAGCGCGAGGCCCAGTTCCTCAACCTCAACCCGTTCGACTATCACGTCCCGAATGTCCGCCTGCTGGCCAAGCGCGGCGAGATCCTGTGGTGGTCGCAGCGCAGCGGGTGGGGCCATCTCTACCGCTATGACGCCAAGACTGGCGCGCTGAAGAATGCGGTGACGAGCGGCAACTGGACGGTGTTTGACATTGTCCGCGTCGATGAGGCGGCCGGGCTGGTCTATTTCACCGCTGGCGGGCGCGAGGCGGGGCGCAATCCCTATTACCGCCACCTGTATCGCGTTGCGCTCGATGGCGGTGCGCCGCAATTGCTGACGCCCGAGGACGCCGATCACAGCTTCACCAACTATCCCGCGCGCGGCCTGAACGGGCATTGGGACACGCCCGCGGCGCGCTTCTCGCCGAGCGGGCGCTACGTCGTCGATACGCATTCGACGATCGCGACACCCCCGGTGACGGTGATCCGCGCCGCTGACGGGCGTTTGGTTGCCAAGCTGGTCGAAGCCGATGCGAGCGCGTTGCGCGCGACCGGCTGGACCCCGCCCGAGCGGCTCGTCGCGAAGAGCGCCGATGGCAAGCATGACATCTATGGCGTCTTGCTCAAGCCGACCAATTTCGATCCAGCGAAACGCTATCCGGTGATCGAGCAAATCTATGCCGGCCCGCAGGTGTCGTTCGCGCCACAGGGCTTTACCGACGCACTGGCCGGGCGTGCCGCCTATATGCAGGCACTCGCCGAACTCGGCTTCGTTATCATCGTGCAGGACGGGCGGGGTACGCCGCGCCGGTCGCGCAACTTCCATATATCGCCAATGGCGGATGAGGATTCGATCGCGCTGTCCGACCATGTCGCGGGCATCCGCGCTGCTGCGCGCAGCCGGCCCTATATGGACCTCGACCGGGTCGGGATCACTGGCATTTCGTTCGGCGGCTATGCCTCGGCGCGGGCGATGTTCCTGTTCCCGGATTTCTACAAGGCGGCGGTGTCGATCGCCGGGCCGCACGATTACCGCACGATGATCTCGTCAATCTCGCTCGAACGCTTCTTCGGCGTGCCGGGCGAGGCGGGCGACACTTACTCGCGGGTCGACAATCTGCACCTTGCCGACCGGCTTCAGGGCAAGCTGATGCTGGTCACCGGCGATCTCGACCAGAATGTGCCGCTCAACCAGACCGTCGCTTTGTCCGACGCGCTGATCAAGGCGGGCAAGGAGTTCGATCTGGTGCTGGTGCCCAATGCCGCGCACGATGTCGGCTATCACCCCTATGTCGCGCGGCGGCTCGCGGGTTATTTTCTGCAGCACCTCAAGGCGCAGGAGCCGCCGGTGCCGTTCGCGCAACCGTCGAAATAGATCTGGCTGGTGGAGACTGAATCGTGACGACTGACCTGAACCGCCGCGGCATGATGAAACTCGCTGGCGGAGGCCTGTTTGCTGCGGCGACGGGGGCCGCGACGGCCGGCACAGCGGCGCAGCCCGCCGCTGTGCCCGCGACCACGCCGATCGTGGTGGATGGGTGCAGCCCGTCTGCACCGACCGCCAATTACCTCTCGCTGCTGCGCAAGGGCGGGGTGGACAGCTGGAGCATCTCCATGCTCCCGACCCTGCTCCAGATGTCGGCGCTGCACGAATTTGTCGACCAGCATTCCAACGAGGTCGGCATCGCCAAGACCGCTGGCGACATCCGCCGGTTGAAGGCGGAGGGCAAGATCTCGCTCACCATCGGCTGGCAGGAGGCCGATCTGTTCGCGATGAAGGGCGAGAGCGACTGGTGGTCCAAGCCGCCGAAGACGACGATGCGTCTGTTCTACGAAGCCGGGCTGCGCGTCGTTGGCCTGATCTACAACCTCACCAACCAGTTCGCCGGAGGCTGCCTCGACCCGCATATCGGCCTGACCAAGGCGGGCCGGGTTATGGTGGCCGAGATGCAGAAGCTCGGCATCCTGGTCGATGTCGGCGGGCATATGGGCGAGCAGTCGAGCCTCGATGTGATCGCGATGGCCGAGCGTCCTGTGGTGTGTACCCACTCGAACCTCGCCGCGCTTAATCCCAACCCGCGCAACACGTCGAACCGGGTGATCGAGGGGATTGCGAAATCGGGCGGCCTCTTCGGCGTCAGCGCGATCGACCCGTTCATGAGCTGGAGCAGCGCGGATGCGGGCAAGCGCACCCAGCCAAAGGTCCGCGCCAATGTGAAGCGCTATGTCGATGAGCTGGACTATTTGAAGACGCTGGTCGGGGTCGATCATATCGGCATCGGCGGCGACTTTACCGTGGGCTCGGCCTCGAAAATCGTTCCCGACGAGTCCTTCGCCTTCCCGCCCGAAATGACGTACGTTCAGGATCCGATCCAATATGCGCAGGGGTTTGAGGATATCTCGAAACTGCCCGCAGTCCGCGCGGAGATGGTCGCGCGCGGCTGGCGCAAGGACGAGATCGACAAGGTGATGGGCGAGAACTGGATGCGCGTCTATGCGGCGACCATCGGCGCCTGACCCCTGTCGATGAGCCGCCCGATTGACCGGCTCGACGTCAAGATCATGGCTGCGCTCGAACACGACGGGCGGATGACCAAGGCGGAGCTGTCAGACGTAGTGAGCCTGTCGCCGACGCCGTGCGGCGCGCGGGTCGCGAAGCTAGAGGCGGCGGGGTTCATCAAGGGCTATCACGCGGACATTGCGGTCGAACGGATCACTGGGCTGACGCGCTTCACCGTAATCGTCAGCATCCGGGAATGGACGCCCGAAGCTGCACGTCGGTTCGAGGAACTGGTCGTGACTACCTCGCAGATCGTCGAATGCGATGCGGTGTTCGGGTCGGTGGATTTCGTGATGACCATCTATGCCGCCAATGAAGGCGATTGCCGCGCGCTGCTCGCGCCGCTGGACGCGATCGGGCTCGACTGCACGCTGTTTCCGGTCGCGCGGTCGGTGCGTGCGCCGCATGACGTTCCGCTGATGGGCCTGCTGGGTTGAGCGTCGTGACCGATAGTGGATGCTGCTGTTTCGGCGGGTCAATTCAGACGCAATTCCGGGGCGATTTGCACTAGCTGAATCGGCGCAACTTCTAGTCGAGGGATGACATGATCGAACTGCGCAAACCCTATGTCCTGTTCGTCGGCGACGTCGCCAAGCCGCTCCATGCCAAGACCGGCTTTGGCATCCGCGACTGGGCGCGCGACGCCTGTCTCGGCCAGTTTCGGCTGAGCGATCAGGCGGCAGACTTGGGTCTGCCCGATCTGGATGTCGCGACCGCGGTCCGACAGGGCGCGGGGTCGCTGGTCGTCGCGGTCGCGCCGGTCGGTGGGCAGATCCCTGCGGCGTGGCACGCGGCCCTGATGGCGGCGGCACGCGGCGGGCTCGACATCGTCAGCGGGATGCACACGAGGCTCGCGGACGTTCCCGGCCTGGCGGATGCTGCGAAGGCGGCAGGCGCGCGGTTGATCGACGTCCGCGTGCCGCCCGCCGGCATCACGACCGCAACCGGCCGCAAGCGCACCGGCAAGCGCGTCCTAACCGTCGGCACCGATTGCGCGCTCGGCAAGAAATATACCGCGCTCGCACTGACGCGTGCGCTGCGCGACGCCGGCACCAATGTTGATTTCCGCGCGACCGGCCAGACCGGCATCATCATCGCGGGGGCGGGCATCCCGATGGACGCGGTGGTTTCCGACTTCATCGCTGGTGCCGCCGAAGCACTCTCGCCCGACGCCGCCGAGGATCATTGGGACGTGATAGAAGGGCAGGGGGCGATCCATCACCCCGCGTTTGCCGGGGTGACGCTGGGGATCATCCATGGCTCGCAGCCCGATGTGCTGGTGCTGTGCCACGAGCCGGGCCGCACGCATTTCCACTCGATGACCGGATTCCCGCTGCGTTCGCTGACGGAGGTCGCCGAGACTTGCCTTGCCGCCGCGCGCGTGACCAATCCGGCGGCGCGGCTGGGGGCTGTCAGCCTAAACACCGCGCAACTGGACGATGCCGCCTGTGCTGAGGCACTCGCGCGCGCCAGCGAGGAGATGGGGGTTCCGGCCTTCGACCCGATGCGGACATCGATGGACCGCGCGGTCGCGTCGATCCTGGGGCGGCCCCATGACTGAGCGGCGCTGCACACTGCATATCGCGGTCGAGAGCTTTCCCTTTGTCGAGCCGTTCCGCATCGCTGGCTATGTCTTCGACGGACAGGACGTCGTCGTGGTCACCCTCACCGATGGCGAGCATGTCGGTCGTGGTGAAGCGTCGGGCGTCTATTATCTCGACGAAACCCCGGAACGGATGATCGCGCAGATCCAGGCCCAGCGCGACCTGATCGAGCGCGGGGTGAGCCGCGACAGGCTGCGCGCGGCGATGCCGCCGGGCGGCGCGCGCAATGCAGTCGACGCGGCGCTGTGGGATCTGGAGGCGAAGCGTAGCGGGCAACCCGTATGGCAGCTTGCTGGCGTCCCTACGCCCCGGCCGCTCGCCACCACCTTCACGTTGAGCGCCGACGAGCCCGACGCCATGGCTGCGCGCGCATCATCCTATGCCGATGTCCGGCATATCAAGATCAAGCTGACCGGCGACGTGCCGCTCGACAGCGCGCGGGTGCGCGCGATCCGCGCCGCGCGGCCTGATGCCTGGCTCGGCGTTGATGGCAATCAGGGGTTTGCCCGGGACGGTCTGGTGCCGCTCATCAGCATGCTGGTCGAGCAGCGCGTGTCGTTGCTGGAACAGCCGGTGCGGCGCGGACGCGAGGCCGATCTGGACGGCGTCAAATGCCCGATCCCGGTCGCAGCGGACGAAAGCGTGCTGACGGTCGGCGACATCCCGCGGCTGGTCGGGCGGTTCAGCGTGGTCAATATCAAGCTCGACAAATGCGGCGGGCTGACCGAGGCGCTGGCGATGGCCGACGCGGCGCGGCTGCACGGCCTCGAGGTGATGGTCGGCAACATGGTCGGCTCGAGCCTCGCCATGGCCCCTGCGTTCGTGCTGGGTCAGCTTTGCGACATCGTCGATCTCGACGGTCCGATCTTTCTGGAGCGCGACCGCGAGCCATCGGTCAGCTACGTCAACGGCCTGGCGTCGTGTCCGCCCGCGCTGTGGGGCTGGCCGGCATGACGTGGCGGCGGATCGCAGCGAGTGGTGCGGCCCTGCTCCTGCTCGGTGCGGGACCGGCTCCGGCCTATGACATCGTCATCCGGGGCGGTCGCGTACTCGACGGCGCGGGCAACCCGTGGGTCCGTGCCGATATCGGCATCAAGGATGGCCGGATCGCGAAGATCGGGCACATTGCCGCGCGCGGAACGAAGGAGATCGACGCGAGCGGCCGCTATGTCGCCCCCGGCTTTATCGACATGATGGACCAGTCGGGCAGCGTGCTGCTGAAGCACGGTGCGGCGGAAAACAAGCTACGCATGGGTGTCACGACGCTGATCGGCGGGGAAGGGGGCACGCCGGTCGCGGCGGACGCAATCCCGCGTTACTTCGACGACCTTGCAACGCGCGGCATCGCGGTCAATTTCGGCACCTACTACAGCGCAACCCAGGCGCGGGTTGCGGTGATGGGCGACGGCGCGGGCGCACCAACCCCTGCCCAGCTCGACGCGATGCGCGGGCTGGTCGATCGCGCGATGCAGGCGGGCGCGTTCGGGATCAGCACCGCATTGATGTACCCGCCCGACCGCTTCCACGCGACCGAGGATCTGGTGGCGCTCGCCAAGGTCGCTGCAACATGCGGCGGGTTTTATGCGACCCATATGCGCGACGAGAGCGCGCGCCTGCTGGACAGCGTCGATGAGGCGATCCGGATCGGCGAGGAAAGCGGCGCCAAGGTCGAGATTTTCCACCTCAAGGCCGCCTATGCCCCCGGCTGGGGTATGCTGATGCCACAGGCGATCGCCCGTATCGTCGCTGCGCGCGAGCGCGGGGTGGACGTCGCTGCGGACCTCTATCCCTATACCGCCGCGGGGACGGGGCTTGAGGGGACGGTGCCGGGGCATGTGTTCGCGCAAGGGTTCGAGGCGGGGGTCGCCAAGCTGCGCGATCCGGCGTTGCGCGCCCGGTTGAAGCGCGATGCGACCGCCGGATCGGTCCCCGGATGGTCGAGTCTGATCGAGGCGGCGGGTGGCTGGCAGAACATCGTCCTCGCCAATTCGTACCAGCCGGACATGGTGCGGTTCCACGGCAAGAATTTCGTCGAGATCGGCGCGGCGCTGAACAAGGACCCCGCCGATGCCGCATGGGACATGCTGCTCGCCGCGCTGCCCAACCGCGCCTTCGCCCTCTATTTCGTGATGGACGATGGCGATATCGACCCCGCGATCCGCCAGCCGTGGATCAGCATCGGCAGCGACGGCGCGGCGGCTGCGGTGCTGGGCGAACTCGATGGCCTGGGTCTGCCGCATCCACGCTCCTACGGCACCTTCGCCCGCGTGCTCGCCCACTATGTGCGCAAGCGGGGCGTGCTGTCGCTGGAGGAGGCGATCCGCAAGATGACGTCATGGCCTGCGCAGCGCATGGGGCTCAGCGATCGGGGACTTCTGCGCGAAGGGCTGCGCGCCGATGTGGTCATCTTCGACGCGGCGGCGGTCGAGGATCATGCGAACTGGGCCGCGCCGATGCGGCCCGCGACCGGCATTGCCGATGTGATCGTCAACGGCGTGCTGACGCTGGATCAGGGGCGGCATACCGGCGCGCGCGCGGGGATGGTTCTGCGCCATCGATGCGGGACATGAATTGCGCGCCGCTCGACGCGATCGACCTTCAAATCCTTACAACGCTGGCGCGCGATGGGCGGATCAGCAAGGTCAGGCTCGCCGGGATCACCGGCCTGTCGCCGACCCCCTGCGCGATGCGGATCGAGCGGTTGGAGCGTGCGGGCTATATCCGCGGCTATCATGCGGACATCGATATCGAACGGCTCGGCAGTTTCAGCCAGTTCATCGTGCTGGCCAGACTCCGGGACTACACAGCCGAGACGGCGCGCCAGTTCGAGGCGATCGTCGCAGCGACCCCGAACATCGTCCTATGCGACGCCGTCTCTGGGTCGAGCGACTATGCGATGCGGATCTTCGCGCGCAATGTCCGCCACTATCACGAAACGATGGCGCCGTTCCTGGTGATGGAGATCGACTATACGACCTATCCGGTTTCAAAAACCGTGAAGGACCGCAGTGCGCAGGCGTATCCTGCGGCGACGTCGCGTGATCATGTCAGCGTGAGATAAAGCTCCGCCTCGATCAACCAGTCCGCGCCGACCTGCCGCCACTTGGCGGTATAGATGCCGCTCGCCAGAATCGCGCCGCTTGCCAGGGTGCCTTGCCACTTCCCTTGCTCGAAGGCGATCGGTGCGATCGGCGACAGGGTGATCGTGTCGGGCGTGCGCAGATAGATCGTTCGGTCGGGCGAGGCGAACTCCTGCTTCCACGCGAGCAGCTGGGCTTTGCGGCCGGACAGTAGCGCGCTGTCGGTGCCTGCGACGAGCACGACATCATTCGTGAGCAACGGGCCGATTGCCGACAGCTCCGCATTTGCCAGAGCCTGGTTGAAGCGGGCGCGTTTCAGGCGGATGGCGAGTTCGGGCGGGGTGTCCATCGCTGATCGCTACACCAGGCGGCGCGCGCTGCCGAGTGGCCTGGTGCGGTGGGCGGGAGTGGCGGCGCGAAACCGCTTTTCAGTGGCGGGGGCAATCCCTTATCGCTGCGTCAGATCATTGGCGGGACGAGGAAGATCGATGCCGACGCTGCGCTGGCTTGCCGGAGATGACAATGTTCGCGCGGCGCAGGCCATTTCCTGTCGGCTGACTGCGCGCTTTCGGGCATGACGGTCCAGAACGCCTTGCTGTTCCTGGCGACCGCGCGGCGGGATGCGGCGCTGCGTAACGAGCTTGACGCCCGGCGGGACGATAGCGGGGTGCTGTGCCGGCTGGGTCATGCGCGGGGGCTGGAGTTCAACTTGGGCGAGCTGCAGCAGGCGTTTCGGCATGAATGGGCGCTGCGGGCACTGCGTGAGGGTAAAGGCGGCGGCTAACGCTCGAACTGCCTGAGCGCGGTCAGCACGGTTGCGGTCGTGAAGCAGCGGCGATTGTCGATCGCCGGCACGATATCCCCCTGCCGGTTCGGGATCGCCAGCGCCGCCGACGGAGCCCAGGAACCGTCCTCGCGTTGGGTGGTGAGGAGCAGTTCGGCCAGTTGCGCACGCTGCGCCGCTTCGTCGGTCGTCCCCAGCGACAGAATGCGCAGCGCCCATGCCGCCTCGAACGGGCTTTGCGCCAGCGTTTCGGCGCGGCCCTTTTGATCGAACCAATCGCGAGTTGCCGCGACGGCACGCTGCACGCGGTTGATGTCGTCGACATTCCCGCTGGCGGCGAGTGCTTCTGCCGCCAAACCAGTGGTGTACCGGTCGCTCTGCCACCAATAGCCGCGCCATGTGCCCTCCGCCTGCTGCACACTCCGCAGATAGGCGAGCGGCTCGAGTCCGAGCGCGGGCACATGTGCCGCCGCCGCCGTGACGCAGGCGTGCGCGTCGTACCAGGCTGGGTTCACCGCCTTGCCGTCCGACCAATGTGCATAAATCGCGCGGCGATAGGTGGCGATGCCGCCATCTGCGTCGAGATGCTGACGAAGAAACTCGGTCGCTGTCCGCGCTTCATGCGTTGCGCCATGCCCCAGCGATGCGGC
This sequence comes from uncultured Alphaproteobacteria bacterium, assembly GCA_942493255.1. Classification (GTDB taxonomy): domain Bacteria; phylum Pseudomonadota; class Alphaproteobacteria; order Sphingomonadales; family Sphingomonadaceae; genus Sphingomonas. The sequence continues at coordinate 2,167,734 of OW818683.1, forward strand.
GAGGCGCAGGCCCCAGATCGTGCTGTCAGCGTCGGCCGGCTGGAGGAAATTCCACCCCCAGCCAGAGCGCGCACGCGCCTTCAGCAGGTGCCAGCCCCGCACCGCCGCATCGCGCGCATCGGCGCGGTCGCTGTCGTGCAGCGCATGAGCGACATAGGCACTCACCCATTCGTCGGCCGGCCCTTCCGAGAACCCGTCATAGTCCAGCCACCAGCCGGCCTGATTTCGTGCCCCGAGCAGAAAATCGGTGGCCGCGTTTGCCGCCGCGGCCACGTTCCCGGCGTCTGTGCGGGCTTGCGGTTTTGGATCGGAGGCGGGCGAATTCTGCACCTCGATAAAGCCGAAATACCCCTTTGCCCGAGGAGGCTGGCCGGGTGCCAGCGTCACCTTGGCATGGCTGATCCGGCAATCGAGCCAGCGAACGCCAGGATCGGCCCGCAACAGCGCGTCGGCGATGAGCGATTCCGGCCAGTGCGGTGCCGACAGCGGCGTTAGCACGGCCGGCCAAGCGAGCAGCTGGTCACGGCGCGCGGGGGTGCACAGACTGTCCTGCACCAGCAGGTCGAACAGGCAGCGCCAGCGCGGGTCGTTCGCGGTGGGATCGCCGACAAAGCACTCCAGCCCGATATCGGGGGTCAGCGTGTCGGCGAGCGTCAAGGCGAGGCGGATGCGGTCGGCATGGACGAACAGTCGGTCGATCCACTCGGCGGCGCTGTCGATCGGCCCCGGCCAGCCGGATCGGTCGAGCAGGGCGCGGGCGTCCTGTGGTGCCACGCCCTCAATGATCAGCCGCAGCGGTGCGCCCGCTCGACCGAGCATCAGCCCGAGATAAGACAGGCGCGCACCCGGCCCGCATGCGTTCAGGCACCGCGCCAGTGCCTCCTGCCGGGCGGGCTCAAGCTGCATGTCGAATGCCGCTAGGACGCGGGCCATGGCAGGGGCGCCAGGGTCGCGCAGCCGCACGAACACCGACAGCGGCGCTTCTTCCGCCCCTTCCGCAGCGTCGAGTTCGAGCCAGATTTCATCGACATCGCCCGCGATCGGGTCGAGCGCAGCGGTCAGACGCTGCCATCCTGCGCCCTTTGGCGTGGTTCGGGTCAGCCAGCGCTTCAGGCGGGCGATCTCGTCTTCGGTCTGGACGCGTTGTTGCAGGTCGATCGCGCCCTCCGACCCCAGTGACACTTCCAGCCCGGCAGTCGCAACGGCAGGCAGCTGCGTCGCCAGCTGCGCCAGCCGGCCGGGACACGGCCACCCGCGTTCGTCCAGCACGAAGCGCAGGATCGGCGCGAGGCTCTGCACGGTCATCCGCCCAACGCGGCGATCAGCTGGGGCAGGATATCCCAGCGGCGGGGGTAGGAGAGGTCGAACATCGGCACCCGCTCCGCAATTGCGCGCAGCGAATCGAACCGGGGCTGGGTCAGCATCGGGGTGAAACCCTGCGGATACCAGCTGTCGACGAGACGGGGCAGGGCGCGCGCGGACGCGATCGGGGCGCTGATCGTCACGCCGTCCTCGTCCGCCGCCGGGCCGAGCAGGTAGAGCGCGTCGAGGCGGGGGGCAGGCAGGTGCGCGGCGTTGGCGTCCCCGGATACGTCCCACATCAGCTTGTCGATCCATGGGACCGTTGCGAGCTGGTCGGTGCCAACGATTCTGGCGCTCGCCGCTGCGCCAAGCCGGACATTGGCACAGCCCCATGCGACCGTGAATCCGGCTCCGTCCGGACGCAACGCAGCGATGTCGTCGGAAACCAGCGTCCCGCCATGCGCCACCAGCGCCGCCGCTGCGGTCGACTTGCCCGTGCCGCTATCGCCCAGCAGCGCGAAGGTGCGACCGTTCAGCGCGATCACTGATCCGTGCAGGCAGACGATGCCGCGCCGATGCAGCAACAGCCCCAGCCCGATGCCGACCAGTACGGTCGGCGCGAATTCCAGCTTGGCGCGGGTGCACACCACCGTGATGCGATCATGCGACGCCGCGAGGATCAGTTGCAATTCGCGCCGCCACGCGATGCTCAGGTCGCCAACGGCGGTTTCGCCGATATGCGGTGCATCCGGGTCGTGCGGCGGGATTTGCTGCGTATCGGCCACGTCGCGCCATGCCGTTTCCAGCTCCCACACGATGGTGACGTCAGGTGCTTCCGTGGTCGCGAGCGGATGCGCGCCGGGTAGCGGGAACGGACTCGCGATCGTCAGGCCGTAAAGCCGGCAGCGATAAAGCGTCATGGGCGCTGTGCCTGCTGTCTTGTATGCCAGTCGATGAACTTCGCGAAGCGGCCGCCGGTCAGCACGATTGAAAACATCTGGCGCTGCCACCCGTTGCGATCGCTGGGCCGGATCGTGTCGAGCGCGGCGAGGAAGCGGGCGCGGTCGACATAGTCCCAGCATTCCGGCGCTGCATGCTCTGCCCAATGCTGCAATGCTGGCCGGGCAGTCGCGCAGTGGGCGGCCAGCGCCGGGTCGAACGCTGGCCCTTTATCCAGGCGCAGTCGCACGAGTTCGGGGAGAATCCCGACCGTTGCGCGGCGCATGATGCTGCGGGTCTGGCCGTCGCGATGCAATTCCGTCTCGGGGAGGTTGCGGAGCAGGGTGATCAGGCGCGTGTCGAGCAGGGGGAAGCGCAGATCCTGTCCATAGGATTGCGCGAAGAGCTGGCGCATCCCCGGCAGCACCCGCTCCAGATGCCCCGGGACGAGCAGGTGGTCCATTTCCTGATGTGGGAGCTGGCGGATTTTCGAAATGGATGTGGCAGGTCGTCGGCCTTCGCGCTCAATGACCCGGCGGATCAATGCCGGTGCCGCGCAGTTTGCTGGCGCGCGCTGAACGAGAAAGCGCCACCGCGCCAGCGGACGCACGACATTGTCGCGCAGCAAGCGCGACCAGCTTGTGCCATGGACGCGGTGTTGCCGCCGCAACTCGGCCAGCGCAGCGCCGAACCGTCCGCGGCGCAGATGCAGTTCCGCGGTCGGGATGCCGTGCGCCGACGCAAAGAAATCGCCGCCGAAGCCGCTCAGCACGACATCGACGCCATGCGCGCGCCCGACACTGCCCAGCACCTCTTCGGCATGAGTGACGGTGCTGAAATGCGGTTCGCCCAGGCAGTCGAACCAGCGTGGCAATGCGCCGAGCGGGTCCGCCTCTTTCGGGAGCGTGATCCAGACGGGATCGATCGTATCCTCTTGCGCGAGTACCGCCTCGATGAAGCGCCGCTCATCGGTTTCCGGGCCGACATGGTCCTGCGGGAGCACCGAGCAGAGCGCGATCAGGCGGCGGCCCTGCTGCTTCAGTCGCCGGGCGGCGATGCACGCGATGGTCGCCGAATCCAGCCCGCCGCTCAGATGAACGGCGATCGTCTTCCCATCGTCCAGCCGGCTTTCGACCGCCGCGATGAGCAGCGCGCGCAGGGTTTCGGCGGGGTCTTCCGGCTCGCCCGGTACTGGTCCGACATCCCAGGGGGCGGGCAGGGGGGTGAGCGCCAGCGCGCCTGCGTCCAGCGTCAGGGCGTGGCCGCCGGGTACGCGTCGGATATCGGCATAATAGGTATCGTTCGCGGGGCCGGTGCCATCGAGGCACAACGCGCGCGCGATCGCGCCGTCGTCGAGCGTGCGCGACACGCCGGGCAATGCGAGCAATGCCGGCAATGTCGACGCGAAGGCGAAAAAACCGCCCTGCGCGACATAGAAGATCGATCGGGTGCCGAGATGCGACCGGGACATGACCAGCCGTCGCGTGGCGTGCGTCCAGTGCGCGCGGGCTACATCTTCCGGGTGAGGCGGGGCAGATGCGTCGTGCGACACGATGGACACCGGGCCGCCGTCGCCCTCGCAAAGGCTGATCGTGCCAGCGTCATGCCCGCGCGACGCTTCGGCATCGAACACGAACACGGCGTCGGCGCCAAAGCGGACGGTTTCCACCGCGCGCCCAGACGCATCTGTCAGCGCAGAAATCCAGTCATCGGGAATTATCGGGGAATCGTGTCGAACGATCCCTGCGATGAAGCTCATCCGGCCGGGTGAGCCGCGGTGCCGGCGGCTTCGGGCTGTTCGGTGACGACATGCGTCGCGACCAGCTTGTCGAGAAACGCGCGGACGTCGCGCGCGCATTGCTCGCGCTCGACCTGATAGCGGTTGAGGACCGCCTCGACGATGTCCGCTTCGGACTGCGGCGTCTCCAGCATTTGCCAGATCACGCCGCCGATACCCGCCATCTCGTAATAGGAGCCGTTCTCGATGTTCATCAGCATGAACTGGCCATCAAGCTCGGTCCACAGCGCGCTTGGGCTTCGTACGAACATCGGGGCTCCTGGGAAACGCATCACAGATTTGGGCTGAACTGCACAAGCGCGGAGAGCGGAGGAACTCGGCTCGGCCCGGGGCTGCTGCGTCCAGCGAAAGCATTTGCGGGGGGGGGGGGCGTCCCGCACTGCGTCGAGAGCGCCCCTCCGGAACTAAAGATGGATCAGGAATATCCGCCGTCGCCGCCGCCGTTGTTGCCGTTGCTGAGCGTGACGTCAGCGATCTTGCCCGCTTCGACCAGATCAGGCGTCGCATAGGCCAGCTTGGCTTCGTTTGCGGTTTCCCGAACGTCGTCAATCACATCGCGCATGATACATCCTTCCAGGACCCTGTGCCCCTGTACGCCGGGCGCTAGCATCGGAGCAGTAGCAAGACAAGCGCGCCCGGCGCAGGGGGACGTCAGAGATCTGCGAAAAGGAACACGAGCGCGCGGCGCGCAAGCGTTTCGACCGCGGAATGGGTGTCCTGGCCCGGCAGGCTGTCGGCAAGTTGCTGCACCGTCAGGGAATCCTCCGCGAGTAGCAGCGCAAGCACCGCCCGCTCCGCATCGGAAAGCGCGCCATGCCGTGCCTCCACCTCCGCTATCGGGACCCGGCGTCGCATCGCTGGTTGGACGCGCATATCGGAGCTGATCGCCTGGGAAAGTCCAAGCGAAAACGGGCGACACGGCGCGCGGGCACGATCCGCTTCGGCAAGGAAGGCGTCGATGTCGAACGTCTCGACCAGTTGGTGGAACGCCGCACGCAACGCGGCCTGATGCGCGGCACGATCCGCAGCATCGGCGAGGACCGGCAGATAGGCGCGGCCGATCTCTTCATGCAGCAGCTTCTGGCCCAGCCGCGTGAGGACATCGGCGCCGGTTGGCGGGATCATCGTGACGGTCAGGTGCAGCGACTGCGGCCCTTCCACCATCGCGCGATGGACATCGCCGCGCGGGATATAGAGCATGTCGCCCGGCTCCAGCACGCCCTCCCATTCTGGCGGCGGCAGTTCCTCGAGCGTGGAGAAGGTCTGCCCCTTCAGCGGAAACCGCACCTTCTGCCCGTAACACCACCAGCGCTTGCGGCCCTGAAGTTGGAGGACCAGCACGTCATGCCCGTCGAAATGCGCCTTGAACGCGCTTTCGCGGTTGAAGCTGGCATAGGCGTTGGTGTGCGTGTCGCAGCGCAGATAGCGTTCGACCATCGCGTTCATCGCGGCGATGGCCGGCACCTGCTTGTCGACTTGGTCCAGCACGAGGCTTGCGCCCTGATCGCACAGCGCCTGCACGGCCTCCGGTGCCAGTCCGTTGGCGCCGACGCCGATCATCTCTAGCGGCAGCGGGCGGCCCTGGCGGGCGATGGTCACTTGCCCTTTGCGCAGCGCTTCAGCGGTGATCAGGGTGCCGAGCGTCGCCCAGGGTAGCAGTCGCGCAAAAGAGGATGCGCGTTCGGTTGTTCCGACCAGCCGGCGCGTTTCAGCGACCGCGGCGGCGATCTCGGCGGGATCGACTGGGTGAAAAAAGTCTCGCAGAGCGGCGCTGGCATCCATCGGGTCGATCTATCGCCAAAGCCGGTCCAGCGCCAGCGGGCGGGCCGTGCGACTATCGCGGGCGCACGCTTGCCGATCCGGCGAATTATCCTATTGCGGGCGCTTTCCGGTGGGAGCGCAGCGCGTAGATGGCATCGTTCAAACCCGTTTATGTCCTGGGCGTCGGGCTGTCGCACAATGGCGCGGCATGCCTGCTGAAGGATGGTCGGATCGCGGTGGCGATCGAGAAGGAACGGCTGACCAAGGTCAAGAATGACGGCGGGAATGATGCGCTCGCGATCGCCTATTGCATGAATGCGGCGGGGATCGGCTGGGACGACATCGCGCTGGTGGTCCAGAACGCCAATTTCGGCAGCTTCGCGTATGGTGATCGCTGGTATCGCGGCGAGCGCACGATCCCTGAGGGCGTGCCCGTGAAGACGATTTCGCACCATCTCGCCCATGCATGTAGCGCGTTCTTCCTCAGCCCGTTCGATGACGCGGCGGTGCTGACGGTGGACGGGTGCGGCAACGCGTTTGAGGATTGCATGGACCTCGACGGCGCGATCCTGCCCGAGCGGCCGGAGGGCGAGATGGCGGCGCTCTATTTCGAGAAGGACAGCTATTACGCCGCATCGGGCAGCGAAATGCGGTCGGTGTTCAAGGACTTCTCGCCGCTGGGCCGCTTTCAGACCGACTATCCGATGCACCCCGATACCACGCGCCATTCGATTGGCGGCGTCTATGCCGGGGCCAGCCGCTATGTGTTGGGCAGCATGAGCGATCTCGGCAAGCTGATGGGGCTCGCGCCTTATGGTCAGCCTGGTGCGTTTCGCCATCGCATCTTCGACATTCGCGACGGGCGCGTGTTCGTCGATTATGGCTGGATGGCGGAGTTTCGCGAGCGGATGCGATCGGCGGCGGACTTCAAGGCGCGGTTCCAGTATTTCGCTGATGTCGCGCGGATGGTGCAAGGCGAAGTCGAGCGCGCGCTGGTCGAGCTGGCCCGTGCCCGCCACGCGCTGCACCCTAGCCCCAATCTGTGCTTTGCCGGGGGTGTGGCGCTCAACGCCGTCGCCAATACGCGGATCCTGAACGAGACGCCGTTCGAGCGCATGTTCGTGCCGCCTGCCGCCGATGACTCCGGCCTTGCGATCGGCTGCGCCTATCATGGCTGGCGCACGATCCTGGGGGGCGAGGCGGTGCGCGATGGGGGATCGCCATTCCTTGGGCGCAGCTATGACGCGGATGCCGCGCAGATCGACCGCGCGCTGCAGGCTGTGGGCGACAATGTCACGATCGACCGCCCCGACGATCTGATCGCGGCGATGGCGGACACGCTTGCCGAGGGCAAAACGCTGGCATGGCATCGCGGCGGCGCCGAGTTTGGCCCGCGCGCGTTGGGCCATCGCAGCATTTTGGCCGATCCGCGCCGCGCTGACCTGCGCGATTACATCAACGCGCAAGTGAAGTTCCGCGAGGACTTCCGCCCGTTCGCGCCCGCCGTGCTTGCCGAAGACGCCGCGACCTATTTCGACCTCGATCGCGACAGTCCCTATATGTTGTTCGTCGTGCCAGTGCGCGAGGAATGGCGCAGCCGGATCGGCGCGGTCGTGCATGTCGACGGCACCGCGCGGGTGCAGACGGTGCGGCGCGAGGAGGACGCGACATTCCACGCCCTTTTGACCGCGTTCAAGGCGCATAGCGGCATCGGGATGCTGCTCAACACGTCGCTCAATCGCCGGGGCCAGCCGATCGTGGAAACGCCGGTGGAGGCCGCGACGCTGTTCCGCGACACCGGGCTGCACGCGCTGGTGGTCGGGCCGTATCTGGTGCGCAAACAGCAATGAGCGCTGCAGCCCTGCCGTTCGGGCTCGACCCGCCGGGGATCGAGTACGCCCGCAATCCCTATCCCGCGCTGGCCCGCCTGCGGGACATTGCACCGCTGCACTACGCACCGGAGCGTGACGCCTGGTTCATTTCCGAGCGCGCGGACAACGCCGCCCTGCTGCGCGACGATCGGCTGGACATCACCCAGGGCAGTTCCTTTGCGGACCGTTCCGATCCGTTTCGTATGGCGGTGGTGCGGCGGCTGCGCGGGTGGTTTGCGTCCTCCGGGGCGCTGCTGACGGACACCGTCTCCGCCGCGACCAACGCGTGCGTGGCGACGTTGATCCAGAATGGACAAGGCGATCTAGTGCCGATGGTGGCGCACGCCATCCCCACACGCGTGATGGCGTTACTGCTGGGGGTTCCGACAGGTGATGTCCCCGCGCTCCAGTTCGCCGCAGAGGGACTGCTGGAGAGCTATGACCTCAAATGGACCGGGCGACCCACTGCGGCGGTGCCGGCTTCACGGGTGCTGAGCCTGTATTTCCGGAATCACTGGCGCAACGGCCCCGCGACAGAGCTGATGGATCTGCTGCGTACCACCCAGGCAGAGTTCGCGCTGTCGGATGCCAGCATGGTCGATACGTGCAGCAAGCTCTTCAGCGCTGGCACCACCACCACTGGCGCCAGCATTGCCAATATTCTGGCGCGGCTGCTGGGCGCGGCTGAGCACTCGGATGCGGTGCGGCCGCCCTATCAGGTCGATGATCTGCTGCGGCTCGACACGCCCGTCCTCGGGATCAAGCGCGTCGCGCTGGCTGAGGTGCAATTGGGCGCGGCGGTGATCCGGCCGGGGCAGAGCCTGTATCTGCTGATCGGCGGGTCGAACCGGACGCCCGTCGGCGCACCGCACGCACCGCCGCTGACCTTTGGGCTGGGGCGCTATCACTGCCTGGGCGCGATGCTGGCTCGGCTCGAAATCGGGGCGGTGCTTGACGCCGTTAAACCGATCGCGCCAAGGCTGCGGCTGTCCGGTCCCGTGCAATGGCGGGAGTCCTGGCTGTTACACGAAGCGCGATCCTTACCGGTAAAGCTTCACGGAGTATTCGATGCCGACTGAATATCAGCAGACCCTGACTGGATCCTATGATCGCTTTTTCCAGAAAGGGGTGCTCTATGTCGGCGAGCGGGCAGATTCCGGCTACGCCAATATGGGTCTATTCCTGCCTGAAACCGCTGACTTCAGCGAGGCGTGCGATAACATGATGGCGAAGGTCGTCGGCAAGTTTCGTCGACACCAGGGGCCGTTGCTGGATGTCGGCTGCGGGTTGGGCGGCACCACCGAATATCTTGCGCGCTCTTTCCCGGTGGACGGCGTGTACGGCATCAACGTCTCCGACTATCAGATCGAACAATGCCGCGCGCGCGTGCCCGAGGCGCATTTCGAAGTGATGCCGGCGGAGAATATGCGCTTTCCCGACGCGATGTTCGACGCGCTCGTCAGTGTCGAGGCAGCGCTGCACTTCAAGGGGCGGCGGGAGTTTCTGAACGAGGCGCGGCGCGTGCTGAAGCCCGGAGGGGAAATCGTCGTCGCCGACATGGTGTTTCACGGTGAACCAACGGCGTTTCCCAAGGTTCTGGCCGGGCAGGAATGCTATCCCGACCTCGCCAGCTATCGCGCGCTGTGGGAGTCGTGTGGGTTCGCGGATATCGAGATCGAGGATATCACCGAGGCAAGCTGGCCCGCCTATGTCGCGCATTTCAAGAGCAAGGCGCTGGCCGAATTGCTGTCCCAGCGGATCGATGCCGCGACGTTCAACCGGCTGATCCAATTCGTCCGCAATATCGAGGAGCTGCCGGTTTTGGCCTATGTGGTGGTGCGCGCGCAGACGCCGGAATGAGCACATCACCGCTTCTGCTGACCCGCTATCGCGATGTCCGCGATGCGCTGAACGATGCGCGGCTGGTGATCCACAAGCCACTCGCGGTCGGTGATGCGGACACGCATGTCGCTCAGGCTATCGCGGGGCAGCGATCGCACCGTGTGCGTCCGCTGTGGCAGCGTCTGGCGCAGCAGCTTCGGCCCGAAAATGTGGCGACGCTGAGCGCGTTCGTCGAAGCCAGTATCGACCGGATCGTCGGCGACGCGCAGGCACGCGGCGGCATGGAGGTGGTGAGCGAACTGGCCTTTCCGTTGCCGGTCGCGGTCATGGCCGAACTGCTTGGCCTGCCGGATTCGGATCACGCCCAGCTACGGCCGCTGTTCGAAGCGATCACGCGCGGCCATGACATCGGATCGACCGAGCCCGAGCGGCAGCAAGCGCGCTTTGCTCAGGCCGCCGTCTCGCGCTGGATCGGCACGCGGCTGGCGCAGGCGCGTACGACGCCGATGGTGGACGCGATCCGCGCGGTCGCCGAAGCCGAGGGGATCGAGCCGTCGCTCGTCGCCTATTGGGGCACCATGCTGCTCTATGCCGGTAGCGCCACCACCCGCGATCTGATCGCCAACGCGATTGCGTTGCTGATCGACCATCCGGAGGCGGCGCAGGACCTGGCCGACGGAACGGTGTCGGTCGATACGGTGATCGATGAAGCACTGCGGCTGGAAGGGCCGGTGCGGGGCGTCGGGCGTGTGGCGACGGCGGATCTGGTGATCGGCGATCATGCTATCGCCTCGGGTGATCTCGTCTACCTGATGCTGGCGGATGCCAACCGCGACCCGGATCGGTTCGCGGACCCCGACCGCTTTGATCCCGCGCGCACGGCGGGCGGGCATCTGGCATTCGGCTCGGGCGTGACGCACTGCCTTGGCGCGCATCTGGCACGGCTGGAGGCGCGTATCGTGCTCGACCGGCTGCGCCCGCTGCTTGTCGGCGCCACCCGGGCTCCGTCAGATGACTGGAGCCCGGTACGGCTTTTGCGCCAGCGCAACAGCCTGCAAATCGCCTTCTGATACTGCGCGGCTGATCCGGTCAGCGCTCGGCCCGGATCATTGCGATGCGGCGTGCGAACTCGGCTTTCACTTCCGGGGATGCACGCGACGCCTGAACCAGCGGGACCAGCCGGGTCGATCGCTGGTCGAATTCGGCGATCAGCGTGGCGAGCCGCTCCGGGGCATAATCGACCAGCTGGCCGAACTGCCCTGCGAGCGAGACATCGTCCGGCAGGGGTTCGGGCGCGGGCCAATGGTCCTTGAGCCACGCAACCGCGGCGGAGGTGCGCTTCATGCGATATGCGAGGCCCTCGATGCGGGTGTCCAGGGCAAATGCGACCTGCACGTTCAACTGCGCGTCGGCCGCGATTGCGGGAACGACGATGCGGGCGGTGAGCGCGTTGCCGTCATAGTGCCAGCGCCCTTCGCTCGGCTCGTTGGATCGCGAATAGCTGGCGCCGTTGACCGTGACACGCGTTGGCAGCGTCGCCGCGGGGAACTCGATCGTGATCTGGCGCGCCGCCGCCATTCCGGGATAGCGCCCTTCGCGCGGGTGGACGGTGAGCCGTGCCTGCCCGGTGTCGCGCGCGCTGGTGATCGGGGTGAAGCTGTAGGCATCGCCGCGATAGCCTTCGCTGTCGCCGGCATCTTCATAGAGGCGCGTGCGTGCAGTGCCGCCGGGTATTACGCGCAGGACGAGCTTGCTGCCATCGACCTGTTGCAGGTTCTGCATCGACGGCGGGTTCATCGGGATGACCGCGCCGGCGCGTACGAACAGCGGGATTTCGTTCAGCAGATAGTCGCGCACGATGGTGCGGCCGCCCGACAGGATCTCGCCGCGATTGCTGTCATACCATTGCCCCGGCGGCAGCCAGATCGAGGTCTGGGTGACACCGTCCTTACCGGCCTTGGTCACCGGAGCCAGCAGCATGTCGTCGCCGAACATATACTGCCCGCGCTCGGCATAGGCCTGCGCCTGATCCGGCCACGCATAGTAAAGCGGGCGCAGGATCGAAACGCCGGTGTCATAGGCCTGGCGCGAGGCGGTGTAGATATAGGGGGCGAGCTGGTAGCGCAGCGCCACCGTGTCGCGCAGAGTAGACAGCACCTCGGGCGAGAAGCGCCACGGCTCCTTGCGCAAATTGCCGTCCTTGGCCGAATGGGTGCGCAGGATCGGGCTGAACGCGCCGAATTGCATCCAGCGGACATAGAGCTCTGGGTCGATCTTGCGCTGGTCAAGGGCCAAGCCGTCGGCGAACATGTGGCCGCCAATGTCGTGGCTCCAATAGCCGTAGAGGACATTCGATGCGGTCGCGGTGAAATAGGGCTGATAGGCCAGCGAGTCCCAGGTGATCACCGCGTCGCCCGAGAAACCGATCTGGTAGCGGTGGTTTCCGAGGCCGCCCCAGCGGTGATAGATCAGCGCGCGATTGGCATCGGCCTGCTGCATCCGGGTGTAGAACATGTGGTTGAGCCACCAGGTGTTCGACAGGCCGGGCATCAGCTTTGATTCTGGCCATTGCTGCCAATCGAGCCACCAGAAATCGACGCCCTGCGCGGTCAGCGGATCGAGCGTGAGCTTGAACCAGTTGTCGACGAAGCGGCGGTCGGCGCCTTCGAACGGGACCGCCTTGCCATCGGTGACGCCCATCGCCTTGGCGAACGCCGAATAGGTCTCCTCGCGCGGGGGGATGCCGGAGGCGGGGTGAAGGTTCAGCGTCGCCTTGACCTTGCGCTGCTCAAGCCAGCTCAGGAACCGCTTGGGGTCGGGGAACAGGCTGCGGTTCCAGCTATAACCGGTCCAGCCGACGCCTTCGCCAACCTCGTCCTTGACGACATAGCGCGGGTCCCAGCTCAGATCGTCGGTGCGGTGCCAGTCCATGTCAATGACCAGCACGTCGAGCGGGAAGCCGGTGCGGTCGAGATCGCCGACCAGATCGCGCAGCTCGCGGTCGGAATAATTCCAATAGCGCGACCACCAATAGCCGAACGCAAAGCGCGGCGGCATCGGCTGGCGGCCGGCGACCTTGGCATAGTCGCCGAGTGCGGTGGTGTAGTCATGGCCGTAGCCGAAGAAATACAGGTCCTGGCAATCCCCACAGTCGCGCTTCTGCACCCACGGGGCTTGCCGGTCGTCGTCGAATACGAACGAGTTGCTGTCGTCGACGACATGCCAGCCATCGCGCGAGATCAGGCCCTGGCCGAGGTCGAGCCGGGAGCCGTTGTCGATCTGTCGGTCGCCCGAATAGCGGTCGAGCGTGCGGGCGGTGCCGTGGAGATTGCCCGTCGCAGCGGTGCCGGGGCGCCAGCTGAATGCGGGCTTCAGCGTGCGCGACCGGACGGTCAGATTGGCGGCGGTGAAGCGACCGCTGTCGAGCGTGTAGGACAGTTCGAGCGCGTCTGTGCGGATCACCAGCCTGCCGTTCTCGACCGTCTTGGTGAAGCGTGGCACCGGCTGGTCGCGGTCGATGAAGACCTGTGACGGAGCGTCGACGAAGCGGGCGGAGGGAGACCATTCCATCCGGATCAGCCCGGAGGTCAGGACGGTGAACCGCGCCTGCCCGCGAGTCACGGTGGAGGCTGCGGCGGCGCGGCCCTCCATGTCGAGCGACTTCGCCGCGACCGGGGTCGCCAGCGCCAGTGCTACGGCGCTCAAACCGAACGCGGCCCATGCTTTCCCTTTGCTCAAACGGCCTCTCCTTGATCTTGCTGTATGGTTTTCAGGCGGACTGGACGCCGAAGCGCCATGCGATCAGGTTGCGATAGAGCTGACCCGGCTCCAGCCGCACCGATCCGAAGTCCGGGCGATTGACGGTGTCGGGGAATTGCTGGGGCTCGAGCGCGATGGCGTCGCCCATGCGCAGCATCCGCCCGCTTTTGTTGACCGAGCTGCCGTCGAGGAAGTTGCCCGAATAGAATTGCAGGCCCGGCTGGGTGGAATGGACCTCCATCACCCGGCCCGAGACAGGGTCAAGGACGTGCGCCATCAGCCGCAGCTGATCGGCGATGTCGTGCGCGACGACCCAATTGTGATCATAGCCGCGCCCGATGCGCAGCTGCGCCTCGCCGGCATCGCGGACGCGTGCAGCGATCGGCATGGGCGCGCGGAAGTCGAACGCGGTTCCCTCCACCGGGCACAACTCGCCCGTCGGGATCGCGGTGGCATCGGTGGGGAGGTAACGGTCGGCGGGTATGGTCAGGATGTGGTCGAGCGCGCTCCTGCCGCTGTCTTCGCCGGCGAGGTTCCAATAGGCGTGGTTCGACAGCGCGACGACCGTGACCGCATCGCTGACCGCGCGATAATCGACATGGAGGGTGTTGGCGGCGTCGAGCGCGTAGCGCGCGGTGACATTCAGCGTGCCGGGATAGCCTTGGTCGCCGTCCGGGCTGACATGGCCCAGCGTAACCGAGGCCGCGTCCTCGGTGTCCAGCGCGAGGACTTGCCAGTTGGCCTTGTCGAACCCCTGATCGCCGCCGTGCAACGAGTTGGGGCCGTTGTTGGTCGGCACGCGATACTCGGTGCCATCCAGCAAGAAGCGCCCGCCCGCAACACGGTTCGCTAGGCGACCGACGGTCGATCCCATGAACTGGGGTTGATCGATATATTCGGCGAGCGTCGCATGGCCGAGTGCCACATCGCCGAGCCGCCCGTCACGATCGGGGACGCGCACCGAGTGGATCGACGCGCCATAGGTCAGGATCGTTGCCTCAATCTCGCCGTTACTTAACCGGATCAGTTCGACTCGCGCGCCGTTCAGCATGCCGAAATCGGCGCGGGTCACAGTGAAATTCATATGCGGCTCCCGATCGCGATAAACGGTCTTTCCTGTTGGACTGATTTATATGATAAAAGACAGGAAAGGTCGAGTGGGCGATTTGACCCGGCCGGCCAGGATGATGGAGCCAAGGGAGTTAGGCATGGCAAAATACGGGTTTCTGGCAGTGTTGGCGCTGACCTGCACCGCGTTCGCACCGGCGAAGGACGATGCGCCGTTCGCACCGGTACTGGAGGAGGATTTCGCCGATCCGTTCGTGATGCTGCACGACGGCACCTTCTATGCCTATGCGACCAACCCTCCGGGCAATGTCGCGAATGTGCAGATGGCGACGTCGACCAATTTGGCCGACTGGGCGCTGGTCAAGACGGGGGGCAAGATCCACGATGCCATGCCCACTCTGCCAGTGTGGGCGCGCGAGGGCTTTACCTGGGCGCCGGAGGTGCAGCGCGTCGCCAACGGCTTCGTGATCTACATCACGGCGCGCGAGAAGGAGAGTGGGCTGCAGTGCATCGGGGCGGCGTTTGCGAGCGATCCGCGCGGGCCGTTCGTGTCGAAGGAAACCGAGCCGATGGTGTGCCAGCGCGATCTGGGCGGCACGATTGACGCGGCACCGTTCCGCGACACCGATGGCACGCTGTACCTCTATTACAAGAATGACGGCAACAACCCGAAGTTCGGCAAGCCGACCGATATTTATGCGCAGAAGATGAGCCCCGATGGCCTGAAGCTGGAAGGCCCCGCCGTCGCGCTGCTGCGCAATGACAAGCCGTGGGAGGCGCATGTCATCGAGGCGCCGACGATGGTGAAGACGCCGACGGGCTATGCGATGTTCTATTCGTCCAACCATTATGGCTGGGAGACGCATCAGCGCCTGTCGCCCTATGCGATGGGCTGGGCGAAGTGCGACGGGCCGATGGGACCGTGCACCGATGCGCCGAAGAACCCGATCCTCTATAGCTACAACAACCGTGAGGCCGGCTGCCTGAGCGGGCCAGGGCATCAGAGCATCTTCAACGTCGGCGCACGGCAGTTCGTGTCGTTCCACGCCTGGGCCGCGACACCGGGGTGCCGCAAGCTCGACAACAAGCGCTACCTGTATGTCGCGCCGTTGCTGTGGAAGGATGGCGAGCCGGCGGTCGGCGTCAGCATTCGACCTAGCGCGAAGAAGTGATTGCGATCAGCCCGCCCGCAACCGCGTGAGCAGTTGCGGGTAGGGCGGCACGCGCTCGGTCGCTTGTGCGAGACGGGCGGCAAGCGCGTCCATTGCGTGAGCAGCGCGTACCGGATCGACCGAGGCGGTGAGCGGATCGATTGCATCCGGCGCCAGGCCGAGACCGATCAGCGACGCGAGCCATGCGTCCGCCTCGAACGGCTCACCCTCGAACGGGGGAAGGCGACCGCGGCTTTTGAACTGTTCAAGCGTGCGGGCAAGCCCTTCGGGAAGCGGGGCGGTCATCGTCCCGGCGCGCAGATGGTGGAGCGCGTGGAAATCGCGCATCCGCGTCGAAACTGCCCGGCTGCGGCGGTTATACTCGGCGATCTCTGCTTGGCCAAAGTCGCGCCCGGGCAACAGGTCCAGCGCCAGCAGGATGGCATCGTGGGCAAGGTGAAGCGCGGTGCCGAACAGCGGATCGATCGCGGTTGCAGCGTCGCCGATTGCCAGCATATTGCCGACCCATGGCGTGCGGCGGCCGAAGCGCACCGCGACGCCGCCGGTGTCGTCGCTGAGTTCGATCGACCGTGTCCGCTCCGCGAGCGGAGATTGCCAGCGCCAGCCGGTTGCGGTTGTTTCGGCGCGGTCGAGTGGATCGACGGCATCGCCCGGTACGTCGCGCACCGCCATTGAGCGGCCCGGAAGCCACGAATCCCACGGCTCGAACTCGGCGTCATCGGGGGCGCGCAGCAACGCCTGAGGCCCCGAGCAGTCGAGGTACAGGTCGGCGGTGACACGACCGCCATCGGCTGTCCCTACGGCAGCGATCGCACCATCCTCGCCGCGCTCCACGGAGGCGAAAGGCGCGTGGCGTGGTAACGGGGCGGTCAGCGTGTCGAGCCGCGCGCGATAGCGGGGCGGATCGATGCGCAGCGCGTAGAGAAAACCGCCGAGCGGCGAGGCGGGGTCGGGGCTGGGGTGGACGAACTTCCCCGCCGCGCCGAGCAAGGCTGCCGCGCCGTAGCGCCAATAGGGTGCCGCCGCTCCCGCCTGAAACGCACGATGCCACAGCGTGTGGAACGGGATGTCGCCCGCCTTCAGGCCGTGCTCGCCGAAGCCATGGACCCACTCTGGCTGCCCTTGCGGCCAGTTGACGAAGCGGGTGCCGAGCAGATGTGTCGCGATTCCTGCGCGTATCAGCTCCCGCTCGTCGAGGCCGATCGCGGCTTGAGAGCGGTGGATGCTCGGCCACGTTGCGCACTGGATTTCCGCGACTGCCGCAGGGTCTGGCGTGGCGGGCACGATCGTCACTGCGACCTGCGGCAAAGCGCGGGCGAATGCCGCCGCCGCGGACAGACCGACGATCCCGTCGCCGACGACACAGATGCTGCGGATCGCGCGCGCGCTCACGCGACCCGGCCTAAGGCTGCGTTATGGCTGGGCATGTCGCGCACCGCTGCAGCGACCTGCGCGCGCAACTGGTCCAGCGCACCGCCAAATTGCGCCGGGTCGATCGGATCGACGCGCTGGTCCCACTGGCGGGGGGTGATCCCCTGACCGAGATACACCGCGAGCCAGCTGGGTTCGAAGAACAGCCCCTGCGTATAGTGCGCAACGCGGCCGGACTCGCGGAAAAGCTCCATCTTCTCCGACAGGCTGTCGGGGATGCGCATGGTCCGCATGTCGTTCCAGAACGGGGAATCATCGCGCGCCGTCGCGTGATAGTGGAGGATCAGGAAGTCGCGGATCCGGTCATATTCAAGGTCGACCATGCGATTGAATTCGTCGCGATCGGCACCGGCAATGCGCCCGTCGATCGGGAATAGCGCGATCAACTGCTCGACCGCGCCCTGCGCCAGATAGATGCTGGTGGATTCGAGCGGCTCGAGAAAGCCAGAGGCCAGGCCGACCGACACGACGTTGCGGTCCCAGCTGCGCGCGCGGCGTCCGGCGCGGAAGCGCAGGATGCGCGGGTCGGCGAGCGGCGGGTTCTCAAGCGCGGAAACCAGGGCGGTGCTCGCCGCGTCCTCATCAAGATGCGCGGACGAGAAGACATAGCCATTGCCGACCCGGTGGCGCAGCGGAATGCGCCAGCGCCAGCCGGCGGACATAGCGGTGGCACGCGTGTAGGGCTCGATCGGCCCCTCGGGCGAGCGGCAGGGGGCGGCGACCGCGCGGTCGCACGGCAGCCAGCGCGACCAATCCTCCCATGCCGAACCGATCGCCCCGCCGATCAGCAGCGCGCGAAAACCCGAGCAATCGACGAACAGGTCGCCCTCGACCCGCTCGCCGCTGGCGAGGGTCAGCGCGGACACATCGCCCGACAGCGGGTCGAGCGACACATCGACGACGCGACCTTCGGTCCGATCGACACCACGCGCCACGGCATAATCGCGCAGATAGGGGGCGAACAACGTGGCGTCGAACTGATAGGCATAGCCATAGCTGGAGCGCAGCGACGCCGCGTCGTTGGTCGGCGGGGCGAAGCGGCGCTGCGCCGCCATCTGGTTGCACAGCGAATAGTCGAACAGCGAGTCCTGCCGGCCCTGCGCCCGCATCCGCAGCCAATAGTGATGAAAGGGGACACCGTTCAGCGGTCGGCCGAAATTGCCGAACGGGTGAAGATAGGCGTCGCCGATCTTGCCAAAGTCGCGAAATTCGATGCCGAGCTTATAGGTCGCCTGTGTCACACGCATGAACTCGGCCTCGTCGATCCCGAGCATCGAAACGAACGCGCGCAAATGGGGGAGGGTGGCCTCGCCAACGCCGACGATGCCGATATCCTCGGATTCGATCAGCCGTACGCTGCAGGCATGGGGGAGCCGGCGGATCAGTGCCGCTGCCGCCATCCACCCCGCGGTGCCGCCGCCGACAATGACGACCCGCGTGCGTGGCCGGTCGTCGCGGGGGACTTCGCTGCTCATCCCATGATCCTCAAACGACAGGAGCCGAAGAGCAAGGCTCTCCGGCTCCCATGTTGATACCAACCGCCCCGGTCAGAGGCGGAAGCGGATGCCGACGGTGAGGGTCGATTCCTCGTAGCGGACGACGCGGGGATAGGTGGCGGTGAACGCACCCGCTGCGGGCAGGGCATTTCCGACGGTGTTGGTGCGCGTCAGCGTCGAGCTGAACGGATCGCCGAGGATGTTCGTCCAGTCGCCGAACACCGTGACCGCAGGCATGACGTCGTAGCTGACCGAGAGATCGAGCCGCTTAACGGGATCTGCCTCTTCGGTGTACAGATGGTCGCCGCGCCGCTGATAGGTCAGCGGGAACGCGCTGCGCCAGTTGTACGCGAGCCGTGCCGACAGGCCGTTGGCTTCGTAGAATGCAGCCGCGTTGAGCGACCAGTCGGATACGAACAACAGCTCGCGGTTGACTGTCCGGATCAGCGGCGAGCCGTCCGGCTGCAGGCCATCGTCATAGTTGAAGTCAGACCGCGCATCGAGGTTGGTGACGTTACCCTGCAGGCCGAACTGCGGCAGGCCGATGAAATCAAGGAAGGTCGAACCCTGGACTTCAAAGCCGCGGATGCGACCCTTGCCTGCATTGACTGGCGAGTTCAGGCGCAGCGGTGTGCCGTCCGGGAGCGTGCCGGTGAAGGTATTCCCCTCGATAAATCCGTTCATGTCGCGGTGGAACACGCTGACCGATACGAAGCCATTGCGCGAGAAATAATATTCGAGCGCGGCGTCATAGTTGCGTGAGGTCAACGGGTTGAGGAACGGGTTGCCGCCGTTGCCGGTGCGGTAGCAGCCTGCCGGGATCGGAGTGAGCGACAAGCAACCGTTGGTATTAGGCCGGTCGAGCGTGCCAGAGGCGCGCAGGTCGATGAAGTTCGGTCGCGTCTGGGTTTCGGTGACCGCGATCCGTGCCTGAATCTGCGGCGTGAAGCGGATGCGCGCGTTGAAGTTGGGCAGCCAGGCTTCGAACCTGCGTTCGACAACCGTTGGCGTCTGTACGCCAGCGCCGCCCCCTGCAGGCAGCACGAAGCGCGTGCCCGAAAGGTCAAGATCGCTCCGCGTGTACCGCAGACCGATCGTACCATCGATGCTGGCATCCCCACCGAGCGGGATTTCGTAGCGCACTTGGCCATAAGCGGCGAAGTGCTTCTCGTTGGCGTCCCAGGTCTGCTGCGGATCGGCCGCGGGCGCCCCGATCAGGCCTGGCTGGTTGAAGGAGCGCAGCTGATCCAGATTGGCGCGGATGCTGTCATAGGTCGGCGACAGCCAGGTCAGCAGGCCCGGCTGCGGGTTGGCGCCGCGGAAGCCGGCGTCGAACAGCTCATAGGTCAGCGGCACCGCCGAGAACGGACGGCGGTCGCCTTCACGATCGAAATAGCGATTGCCATATTCGCGACGCGCGTCGCGGTCAGTGTAGCGGATACCGGCTTCGAACGCCTTTACCCATGGCATTTCGGTTTCGTAGGTCGCGTCGATGCGCGCCTGCCAATCCTTGCCCTCGGCCTGCTGTGCTTCCTCGTAGAAGCCGCGATAGACATAGTTGGCGGGATTGCTCGCATCGAACCCGGGGATCGAGAAGACCGCACCGCCATCGCCGCTGTCGGCATTGGTATCGAACACGATCGTCTGCGGATTGGCGAAGGCATAGTCGATGCTGGCAGTCGATCCGGTGAAGGTGGAATCGGTGCGTGCGACATCGGCGGTGATCTTCAGGCCGCCGGTCTCGAAGCTGCCGCCGACCGCGATCTGATAGGTGTCAGTCTTGTTGTACGTGCCGCCCTGATAGCCCTGAACGCGGCGCGGATTGGTGACCGTCGCGCTTTCGAGCAGGTCGGGGCGATCGGGCACGGTCACGACGTTGGAGAAGCCCGAGCCGCCCCACAAAGCCGCTTCCATTTCACGCGACGACAGCTTGTTGCGGAAACCCTGATACAGACCCTCGACATAGAATTCGAGGCCGGGGGTCGGGCGCCACTGGATCGCGCCGTTGATCGAAGGACGCTCGCGATCGCCTTCGTCATAGGTGACGCGCTGAATGTCGGGGAACTGCGTCCCGCCCGGTCCGCCGCCAGCAACGAAGTCGGTGTTCGACCGCGTCGAATCCCGATAGTGCATGCTGGTGTAGGACAGGCCGAGCAACGCGCCGATCTCACCCCCACCGATGTCCCACCGGTCCGAGACCATGATGTTGGCGTTCGGGTTATAGTCGCGCGCCTGATAGGTGTAGGTCATCCATGCCGACCCGGCGACATGGAAGTCAGCAAAGTCGAACGGACGGCGCGAGCGCACGTTGATAAGGCCGGCAAGGCCCGGCTCGACGAGATTGGCGGTCGAGGTCTTGTACACCTCGATCGCGCCGATGGCGCCGGAGGGGAAATCCTGCAGCGCGACCGAGCGCGTCTCCGCGGTGAAGATCTCACGGCCATTATAGGTGGTGACGAAGTCTGGAAGACCGCGCACGAGCACGCGTCCGGCTTCGCCGCCGCTGCGCTCGACCTGCACACCCGGGATGCGGGCGGCGGTGTCGGAAACGGTGATGTCGGGGAGCTTGCCGATATCTTCGGCAACGATCGCGTCGACGATCTGGGTCGAGTTGCGGCGGATATTTTGCTGCGACTCAAGCGACTGCCGGTAGCCGCTGATGACGATTTCGTCGCCTTCTGCGGCCGGTGTCTGCTGCGCTTCCGGCGCTGGCGTCCCGGCGTCCTGCGCCCATGCAGGCGCGGCGGCCAGCATGATCGCGGCGGCAGAGCCGGAACAGCGGATCAAGGTTCTCAAACGCATCGATGTCCTCCCCTTCGATAATTCACAGCACGCCGGTCGCTTGGTCAGCGACTCTTCTTGTGGTCGCTATAGAAGCGCGCTCCCGGCGCTGACAAGGTAATTATAAGATTTATCGGATAATGGTTTCGCGTCTTGGGTCACCACTCGGCGAAGCTGCCGTCTTCCTGTCGCCAGATCGGGTTGCGCCAGCGGAACTTCTCGGCATGCGCCTTGCGCACCGCCGCCTCGTCGATCTCGACGCCCAGGCCCGGCCCGGTCGGGATCGGCAGGAAGCCATCGACCGGCGAAAGCACGTCGGGATTGGTGCAGAAATGCAGCAGGTCGTGGCCCTCGTTATAGTGGATGCCGAGTGACATCTCTTGCAGCACCACGTTGGGCGTACACCCGGCGAGCTGCAGGCACGCGGCGAGCGCGAGCGGGCCCAGCGGGCAATGCGGGGCGACCGCGACGTCATAGGCCTCGGCCATTGCGGCGATCCGGCGGCATTCGCTGATGCCTCCGGCATGGCTGAGGTCGGGCTGGATGATGTCAACCGCGCCGCTGGCGAGGAACGGCTTGAAATCCCACCGCGAATAGAGCCGCTCGCCGAGCGCGATCGGGGTGCTGATCTGGCTCGAAATCTGGGCGAGGACTTCGGGATTTTCCGACAGGATCGGCTCTTCGATGAACAACAGCCCGAGCGGCTCGAGCTGCTTGGCAAGCTGCTTGGCCATCGCGCGGTGGGCGCGGCCGTGGAAGTCGAGCCCGACATCCATTCCGACCGCCTGTGCGGCGAGAACGCGCTCGATCACATCGTCGAACCGGGGCGCGGTGAGATAGTCGAGTTCGGAAGTCGCGTTCATCTTGACCGCCGAGAAGCCCTGCGCCTTGCGGGCGGCAGCAGCTTCGCCGACATCGTCGGGTCGGTCGCCGCCGATCCAGGCATAGGCGCGGACCTTGTCGCGGACCTGCCCGCCCAGCATCTCCCACGCGGGGAGGCCGTAGTGACGTCCCTTGAGATCCCACAGCGCCTGATCGAGACCGGCGAGCGCCGACATCAGCACCGCGCCGCCGCGATAAAAGCCGCCGCGATAGGCGACCTGCCAGACATCCTCGATCCGGCGCGGGTCGCTGCCGATGAAGCGGTCCCGCAGCGATTCGAATGCGCCATCGACTGCTTCGCTATGCCCTTCCAGGCTCGCTTCGCCCCAGCCGAAACAGCCATCCTCCGCCTCAACGCGGACGAACAGCCAACGGGGCGGAACGTGAAACGTCTCGATACGCGCAATCTTCATGGTCACCTCAAAACCCCACCCGGGCATTAAACCTATTTATCTGATAATTTATATCTAGCAAGGCCGGGACGCGCCTGTATGATCCGCAGCCATGGGAAAGAGACGCAAAGCGAGCCGCCGATGAGCTGGCGCGAGGGGTATATCGCGGTCGATTGGGGCTCGACCAATCGCCGGGCCTATTCGGTGGATGCCGAGGGCCGGGTGGTCGCAAAGCTGGAGGATGCCAAGGGCGTCTTGTCGGTCGGGCCGGGCGGATTCGATCGCGCTGCTGCGGAAAACCGGGAAGCGCTGGGCGATCGCGCGATGCTGATCGCGGGCATGGCCGGGTCGAACCGTGGCTGGCGCGAGGCGCCCTATGTGGATTGCCCAGCCGATGCGCAGGCGCTGGCAGGGGCGATCTGTTGGATCGAAGCCGGGCGCGTCGGCATCGTGCCGGGCGTGTGCCAACGCGGTCCGGGTGCGGACGTGATGCGGGGCGAGGAAGTGCAGGCGCTGGGCGCGGTCGCCGCCGGGCTGGTGCCGAGCGACGGGCTGATCTGCCATCCGGGCACCCATGCCAAATGGATCGCGATGCGCGACGGGCGGATCGACGCGTTCCGCACCATGATGACCGGCGAGTTGTTTGCCGTACTGCGCGATCATTCGATCCTGTCGGCGCAACTGGCCGGTGAAGTGGCTCTCGATGAGTCCTTTGCGGCAGGCGTTGCTGATGCGCTGAGCGGCGCCGACCTGCTCGCATCGCTGTTCGGTATTCGTGCGCGGAGCTTGCTCGGGGGCGGCCGGAGCGACTCGGGCTATGCCAGCGGCCTGCTGATCGGCAGCGATGTGCGGACCGCGCTCGCGGGTCGTGCGCCGGGCGGCACGGTCGCGCTCGTCGGCGCGCCCGCGCTGTGCGCGCTCTATTTCGCCGCGCTCGGCCAGGCTGGCACGGTCGGCAAAGTAATCGATGGCGAGGCGGCGTTTCTGGCCGGCATTCGTCGCATCACGGAGTTTCTATGACCGGTTCGCTTGACGCCTTCACGACCCACTTCGCCGCCTGTCCGCTGATTGCGATTATCCGCGGCGTCACACCGGACGCGGTCGAGGCGGTCGGCGACGCACTGGTTGAGGCTGGCATCCGCATCATCGAGGTGCCGCTGAATTCTCCCGATCCGCTGGTGAGCATCGAGCGGCTGGCGCGCCGTTTGGGCGATGCCGCACTGATTGGCGCGGGCACCGTGCTGACGGTGGATCAGGTGAGGCAGGTCGCGGATGCGGGGGGACGGATCATCGTGTCGCCCTGCGTCAATCCGCAGGTGATCGCCGCCACCGCTGCGGCGGGCTTGGTCTCTGCGCCGGGCTATTTCACCCCAAGCGAAGCATTCGCCGCGCTCGATGCGGGCGCGCACGCGCTTAAGTTGTTTCCCGCTGAGGCCGCGTCGCCCGCCGTTGTGAAGGCGCACCGTGCGGTGCTTCCGCTCGATGTGCCGCTCGTCGTCGTGGGCGGCATTACCCCCGATGCGATGGCGCCCTATTTCGCGGCCGGAGCGGACGGGTTCGGGCTGGGTGGCGCGCTGTATCGGCCCGGACAGACCAGCGCCGAGGTCGCCGCGCAAGCGCGCGCGTTCGTCGCCGCGATCGGAGCACGGTGAGGTGATCCGCGTCGCCATCATCGGGTTCGGCAAGATCGCCGCGGACCAGCATCTGCCCGCGATCGCCGCCGATCCGCGCTTCGAGCTGGCTGCGGTTGCCACGCCAGCCGGCGATCCAGATATCGGCGTGCCCTGGTACAGCGATGCCGCAGCGCTGCTGGCCGCGATGGACGGGACGGCGGACGCGATTGCGATCTGCACGCCGCCCAGCGCGCGCCATGACTTTGCTCGCGATGCGTTGCTCGCCGGGTTCGACGTGCTGCTCGAAAAGCCGCCGACGACGACGTTGGGCGAACTCGACGCGCTCGAAGCGCTGGCGCAGGCGCGGGGCAGGGTGCTCTACACCGCCTGGCACTCGCAATTCGCGCCGGGGGTTGCTCCGGCTGCCGCTATGCTGGCGGAGGCGGCGATCGACTCGCTGCACATTTCGTGGCGCGAAGACGTACGGAAGTGGCATCCGGGGCAGGAGTGGATTTGGAATGCCGGCGGGTTCGGCGTGTTCGATACCGGGATCAACGCGCTGTCGATCCTGTCGCGGATCGCGCCGATGCCGCTGCTCGTGCGCGCCGCCACGCTGTCGGTGCCGCACAACCGGCAGGCACCGATTGCCGCGACGATCGATTTCATCGGCGGCGACTGGCGGGCGGAGTTCGACTGGCGGTTCGATGCGGGTGAGGAGTGGATCATCCATATTGCCACGCGCGACGGGCGGCGGATCGAATTGCGTGATGGTGGTGCGCGGCTGACGCTCGACGGAGTCGATCAGGCGCTGGATGAGGACAGCGAATATCCCCAGATTTACGACCGGTTCGCGACGCTGATCGGCGCGCGGGCCAGCGAGATCGATCGCGAGCCGCTGCGCATCGCTGCCGACGCTTTCATTGTTGCGCGCCGCGAAAGCGTTGCAGCATTCGACTGACCCGCGTTACTAACGCCAATGATGCCCATGACTGCCATTGTTCGATCGGCGCACCCGCGCCGCGCCCGGAACGGAGCCTGACCGCATGGAGGCTGACTCGCCGATGCTGAGCTCCCCCGCGACCGGCGGGCGGAACCTGACCTACGGACTGCTCGATTCGCTCGGACGCGCGATCGTCACCGGCCATTATGACGCGCGCGTCTTCCCGACCGAGGCGGATCTGGCCAAGCAGCATGGCGTCAGCCGCTCGGTGACGCGCGAAGCGGTGAAGATGCTGACCGCCAAGGGGCTGCTCACCGCCCGCCCGCGCAAGGGCACGACGGTGCAGCGTCCGGCGCACTGGAATCTGTTCGATGCCGATGTGCTGCGCTGGCTGCTCGAACGCACCTTCTCGCTCGAGCTGCTGCGCCAGTTTACCGAACTACGCATTGCGATCGAGCCGGCTGCGGCCGCGCTCGCCGCCCGCGCTGCCGATGCAGCCGGCCTCGCGCTGATCCAGGCCGGATATCGCCGCATGGAAGCGGCCGAGGTTGGCGAGGACGATCCGCTCGAGGCCGATATCGCGTTTCACGTCGCGATCCTCGCCGCATCGGCCAACCCCTTTTACGCGCAGTTTCGCGACGTCGTCGAAACCGCGCTGCGCACCTCGATCCGCTTTACCAACCGGTTCAAGGGCCGCACCGCCAGCTTGCCGCAGCATCGCGAAGTGCTGAGCGCGATCGAGGCGCGCGATCCCGACGCAGCGCGTGACGGGATGATCGCGCTGATTACGGACGTGATGACGCTGATCGACGAGGCGGGGAAGACGGGCTGACCACGGGCAGCTCGGCGAGCAGTTCGTTGACGCGACGTTCGCCGTCGGCCAGCGCCTGATCGACGGTCTTCTGCCCCGTGATCGCGGCACCGACCTCTTCGCCGACCAGCCGTTCGATCGCCGACTGCCGCTGGACATAGCCGGGCAGCGGATGGCCAATGGTCGCCAGCGGCGCGATCTCCGCGCGATGCGGCATCGCCTTGAACGCGGCCGAATCGATGACGTTGCGCACCGCCGGAAGATGCCCGGTGCGCGCCCAGTCGAGATTATGCGCGGTCATGAACTTGAAGAAGCGCGCGATCATCGCCCGCTGCGCCGGGGTCCGCTCGCGCTTGGGGACGACCCAGACATGGCCGCTCACAAACTCGGCATGTTTTCCCCACAGACGGGGGTACGGATAGACCGCATAGCTTCCGTGCAGCGGACGGCCGGGCGTCATCGCGTCCTGCTGAAACTGGTCGATCATCCAGGTGCCGGTCGGATAGATGCCGCCTTCGCCGCTGAGGAACGCCGCGATCGCTGCGGGGGTGTCCTGATCGAGCGTGCCCAGCCCCTCCTGGGTCAGCGCCTTGAAATAATTGACCACGCGCCGTGCCTCTGGCGTCTGCAGCTTGATGTGCAGCGGATCGGGGAAGATCACCGCGTCCTGCGCCATCAGATAGGTGTAGAGCGTCCGCGTCTGAGCCGCTGTGTCGGCGACAAGGCTTTGCAGCAGGTAGGGCTTGCCGGTGCGCGCCTTGAACTGGCGGGCATGGGCGAGCAATTCCTCCGCCGATCGCGGGAGCATCGGCTTGCCGTCGCGCATCAACCCTGCCTGCGCGAACAGCTTGGTGTTGATGTGATACAGGCCGCCATGCGTGTCCCAGGGCAGGCCGTAGAGGCGGTTGTCGACCGTCGCGGCCATGCGGCTGGCGTCGGTGAACTGGTCGGGCTTCAGTCTGGCGGCCTCAAGATAGGGCTCGACCGGTTCGAGCAGCCCGCGCGCGGCATAGTCGGAGATCACCCCGCCATGCATGCTGACGATGTCGGGCGGGTCGCCGGCGGCGAACTGCGCGCTCAGCTGCGGATAGCCGGGCCAGGCGACGACGTTGCTGCTGATTGGCGCGCCGGCGTTCTCGGCGTTGAACTTGTTGATCATCGACGTGATGATCCCGCATTCGCCCTTCGCTGCGGCGACATCGGTCGCGGTGCCATAGGCCGCGCCGCATTCGCCGAAGAAGCGCTGCAGATAGATTTTACCGTCGTCCGCTCCGCTGCTGCTGCCGCAGCCGGTGGCGAGCAGGGCGAGGCCGAGTGCCAGGGCGATCCTCATCGCGACGCCGTCCCCGCCATCGACTGGACGATGTGCTTCTGGAACAGGACATAGACGATGAAGATCGGCACCGACGCGAACACCGCCTGCGCCATCAGAAAGCCGAGGCCGCTGGTCTGGGCATAGTTCATCTGGGCCGAGGCGAGGCCGACGGTCAGCGTGTACATGTCGCTGCGCGTCGCCGAGATCAGCGGCCACCAATAGCTGTTCCAGCTGGCGAGGAAGGTGAACACGCCGAGCGTTGCCTGAGCGGGCAGGGTGAGCGGCAGGAGCACGCTCCAGAAGATGCGCAGCCGCGACGCGCCGTCGAGCATCGCCGCCTCATCCAGATCCCGGGGGATCGCTCGAAAATACTGGGTCATGAAAAACACGCCAAAGGGTCCGGCCAGCCCGGGCAGGATCAGCCCGGGATAGCTGTTGTGAAGGTGGAGCGCGGCGAACAGCTGGTGCTGGGGCAGGATCACCGCCTGTTCGGGGATCGCTAGGCCGAGCAGGACGAACACGAACAGCGTCCGGCGGAAGGGAAATTCAAGCCGCGCAAAGCCGTATCCGGCGAGGCTGCACAGCGCGAGCACGCCGGCCGTGGTTCCGGCTGACACGATCAGGCTGTTGAACAGCCAGCGGAACACCTGATCGCCCGAAAGGATCGCCCAGTAGTTTTCGAGCGTGTAGGGAAATTCGAGCGCCGCGCCGCTGTTGCCGACCAGCGCCTGGTTGGACTTGAGCGACAGCAGGATCGTCCAGATCAGCGGCGCCAGCATCACCGCCGCGGCGAGCAGCAGTGCGATCAGCGTCGCAGGACGGACCCGGCCCTCGCCCGGTCGGAACGCAGTCGTGGTGCGATCAGCGGCCATTGCCTGCCTCCGACGTCCGCATCGTGAACCAATATTGCGCCAGCGTCAGCGCGACGATCAGCAGGAACAGGATCTCCGCCGCAGCAGCGGCATAGCCAAGTTCCCAGCGCCAGAAGGCGGTTTCGAAAATGAACAGGACCATCGTCCGGGTCGCGCCATTGGGGCCGCCGGCGGTAAGCAGCTGTGACTGGCCGAACAGCTGAAGCTGCGCTGCGGTCTGGAGCATCACCACCAGCACCAGCGTGCGGCGGAGCGAGGGCAGGGTGATCCGCCACAGGATCGTCCAGCGGCTCGCCCGGTCAAGTGCGGCGGCCTCATAGATGTCGCCCGGTATCTGCTGGAGCCCGGCGAGGAATAACATCATCGGCAGACCGATCGACCACCAGATCGTGGTGATCGCCAGCGCCCACAGCGCCAGCGTCGGATCGCTCAAAAACGGTAGCGGCGGCGTTCCCAGCCCCTGCGCCACCTCACCCAACAGCCCCGCGTCAGGGGCGAGCACGAAGCGCCAGATCAGCGTCACGATCGTCACCGACAGGACCGATGAGGAAAAGAAGATGCCGCGAAACACCGCCGCGTCGCGGGTCGGGCGGTTCAGTGCGAGCGCGAGCATCAGCGACAGCACCGTCAGGATCGGGACGATCATCGCCGCGAGCAGCAGCGTCTGGAAGATCGCGGCATGGAACACCGGATCACCCGCCAGCCGCACATAGTTTTCAAACCCGACAAAGCTGCCCCCGCCGAACAGATCGACGCGGGTCATGCTGAGCCCGATGCCCGCCAGCAGCGGATAGATCAGGATCAGCAGGTAGATCGCGAGGAACGGCGCGACGAAACCGAAACTGGCGAGACGATCACCGCGCCTCATGCCGCGGCGTCCATGACCTGAGCATGGTGACCGTTGCCGTTGCAGTCGAACAGATGCGCCGCCGCGCCATCGATGCGCAGACGAACCCGATCGCCCAGCTTGACGGCGCTCAGCCCCGCATCCTCGGCGGTGATCTCCTGCCCGTCGTTCAGCCTGGCATAGACGAGCGTGCGATCGCCGAGCCGCTCGACCAGCAGCACTTCGGCGTCGCAGGCACCTTCGCCCGACGCGGCAACCCGCACATGTTCGGGGCGCAGGCCGAGTTCGACCGAACCGGAGGGCAGGGCGGCACCATCGATCCGGGTCGTCACCTCGGTCCCGTCGCCCAGCCGCACGCGCGCGGCGCCGTCGCCGGGTACCAGCGATGCGGGGAGCAGGGTCATTGCGGGCGAGCCGACGAAGCGCGCGACGAAGCTGTTCGCCGGGCGGGTATAGATGTCCATCGGCGCGCCGATCTGCTGGATGCGGCGGTCGTTCATCACCACGATCCGGTCGGCCAGCGTCATCGCCTCGGCCTGATCATGCGTCACCATGATGATCGCCGCATCGACGCGACGGCGCAGCTGGGCGAGTTCGACCCGCGTCCGCGTGCGCAGCGCGGCGTCGAGGTTCGAGAGCGGCTCGTCGAACAGGAACAGCTTGGGATGCTTGACGATCGCCCGACCAATCGCGACGCGCTGGCGCTGGCCGCCCGACATTTGCGCCGGTTTCTTGTCGAGCTGGCTCTCGATCTCCAGTACCGCTGCCGCTTGCGCGATGCGGGCATCGATCTCGGCCTGTGGCACGCGCGCGTTGCGCAGGCCGAACGCCATATTCTCGCGCACCGTCATATGCGGGTAGAGCGCATAGGCCTGGAACACCATCGCCACGTCGCGCGCGCCGGGATGCAGCTGGTCGATGCGCTTGCCATCGAGAACCACCTCGCCCGCATCGGCGGTTTCGAGACCGGCGATGATCCGGAGCAGCGTCGATTTGCCGCTGCCCGACGGTCCCAGAAATGCGATGAACTCACGGTCGGCCATGCTCAACGACACGTCGTCGAGGACCGGCGTTTCTCCATAGGCCTTACGGACGTTACGAAGCTCGAGGCTCACTGCGGCATCCCATATTATCTTATTTATCGCACTTTTTAACAAAAGCGGGCCGGACGTCAATCCGCGCTGCGCAGATCGCGGTGGAGAGCATGCCCAAAAACGGCCGCTGAAACCACACTCGCATTTATCTTATAATTGTGGTTTAGCGCATCTCGAACCGCCTGTGGGACCCGTAACCGACCATGACCATCCAGTTCGAAGCCATCGCCGCCGCCCAAGCGCCGCACAGCCAGATCACCGTCCGCCGCGGCGACGCCGAACGCACCTACCAACTCGCCTCGGGCGAGCATCCTGCCTATGTCGATTTCTTCAATCGGGTCGCCGATGATTTCGCCACGCGTCGCCCGCATGTGTTGAGCGGTCCCGCACCCAGCGACCTGCCCGCACCGGACTGGCAGCCGCTGCTCACCACGAACGCCAGCCCGCGAATCACCTGCGGCTATGGCGACCCGGCGGTTCTGAAGACCGATCAGGGCTACGTTCTCGTCGCGACCTCCAACGATGCGCCGGATGCGTTTCCGATCCTGCAGTCCGACGACCTTCAGACCTGGACCCACAAGGGCTTCGTCTTCGCCGAGGGGGAGGCGCCGGAGTGGACCGCGCATGGCCGGCATGTCGGCGACTTCTGGGCGCCGGAAATGGCGCGGGTCGGTGACGAATATTGGCTGGTCTATACCGCGCGCCAGAAGTCGAACGCGCTCGCGATCGGGCTGGCCAAGAGCGACAGCCCTTTCGGCCCGTGGCGCGACTTGGGTCATCCGCTGGTCACCGCGCATGCGGTCAACACGACCGGGATCGCGGGTGATCCTGCCCAGCCGGTGATGAGCGGCGGGGTAATCGATTCGCACATCTTCATCGATGACGATGGCGAGCGCTATCTGTTGTGGAAGCGCGACACCAACGGCGTGTGGCCGCGCCCGCTCGCCGGCCTGTTCCGCCAGCGGCCCGAGTTGATCGATCAGGTCTTCACGGTCGAAGCCGATCGCCGCACCGCATCGCTCGCCGCCGCGCTTCAGCCCTGGGCCAACTCACAGCGGCCGATGGAACGCTTCTTCCTGATGCAGCCGCTGATCGAGGCGGTGCTCGACAATTGGCAGCAGGTAAAGACCGCGCTGGCGGACATTCCGGAGGCTGAAGCGATCCTCGATGCGATGAGTACGCCGATTTACGCGCAGCGGCTGACCGAAACCGGCGAGCGGGTGGGCGAGGAGCATCTGGCGCTTACCAACGACCTGGATTGGGAGGGGCATCTGATCGAGGGGCCGTGGGTCACGAAGCAGCAGGGCCGCTACTGGATGTTCTATGCCGGCAATGATTTCGGAACGCCGGCCTATGGCATCGGTGTCGCGGTCGCCGACCATATTTTCGGGCCATACGTCAAGCAGGGCGATCCGCTGCTCAAGTCGACCACGACCTGGTGGGCGCCGGGCCATGCTTCGGTCGCGCCTGGGCTGGATGATGAGCCACAGCTGTTCTTCCACGCCTTCTTCCCCGGCACCGGCGGCTATAACGAGTTCCGCGCTCTGCTGACGACCCGGCTTGGTTTCGGGCCAGACGGTGTGACGACGGGCTAGGGCCGGACTGCGGGCGTTGGTTGCGCGCCGGTCGACGGACCGTCGCCCGCGATGCGCGGCCAGCCGTCCTGCCACATGATCCGGTCGAGCAGCATAATGCGGCGCGTGTTGACGTCGTCGCCCGGCTTGGCGCGCGGGCGCTTTGCATCGACCGCGTGGTAGAGCATCCAGTGATCGCCACGCGCGTCGGCGACGACGGCATTATGGCCCGGTGCGACCCACTGGTCGCGCTGGGCGAGGATCACGCTAGCGGGTGAACCGGTCGCGTCGCGCAATGTCTCGAACGGTCCGGTTGCGCTGCGCGACCGCGCGACCATCACCGCATAATGTGCCTTCGGCCCGCAGCAATTGTCGCCTGAGTAGAAGAGATAATACCAGCCCTCGCGTCGCAAGACCCAGGCGCCCTCGATCAGGCGCTGGTAGTTTGCGGGATCGTCGGTCTTGTCGACTTCGACCAGAGGCATCGCGGCGCTTCCGGGCGCGAAGGTGATGCGGTCCGGGGCGAGTTCGCGCACCTTGATCGGGCCGAACCCCGATCCCCAATAGAGTAGCTTTTTGCCGGTTGCCGGGTCGTCGAACGACATCGGGTCGATGTTGACGAAGCCCTCACCGCATTCGAGTGGGCGGCCGCTGTCGGCAAACGGCCCCTCCGGCCGGTCGGCGACCGCCACCGCGAGGCACAGGCCGCGCGTCGTGTCCTTCAGCGCGGCGTCGGGCTTGGCGGAATAATAGAGATAATAGCGGCCGCCATGCTGCGCGACATGCGGCGCCCAGAAATCCTGCGTCGCGCTCGCCCAGCCCGGCTTTTGCGGCAGCGCGTCGCCGAGATGCTCCCAGCGGACGAGATCGCGCGAGCGGGCGACCTGGATATTGTGCATCCGCCCGGGTTCGCCGCCCTGCGTCGCATAGACATAGTAATAGCCGTCCGGGGCAAGCAGCGCGGCGGGATCGGCGAACTCGTGGTCGAACACCGGATTGGCAAAGGTTGCCGGCGCCTCGCGCGGGGTGGTGGCGCAGGCGGAGAGGACCAGCAGCGCGGCGAGTAGGGATGGAGTTCGCATCGCGCCGGTGTAGCGCACCGGCTTCAGCGATGACAGCGCCGGCTAGCCCGCAAAGCGTTGAGGGGACAGGCCTTTGACGCCGGGATCGACCTCGAACAGGCAACCGCCATGCGGCTCGTCGATGCCGTCGGCGGCGGAGGTGATGAACATCCGTTCGAACGACTCACCGGCAAAGCTCATGCTGGTGATCTGGCTTGCGGGTACGTGGATCGCGCGCTCGATCTTACCCTGCGGATCGAACCGGCTGACCCGCGACCCGCCCCAATGCGCAATCCACAGCCCACCTTCGGCATCGAAGGTCATGCCGTCGGGATGGCCCCATTCGGGCTCGAACTGCAGCCACACTTCGCGCGGCCCCAGCGTGGCGCCGTCAAGCGGGAAGCGGTAGATCTGGCCCAGCACCGTGTTGGTGTGGAACAGCCAGCGTCCGTCGGGGCTGATCGCAGGACCGTTGGCGACGTGATAGCCGTCATCCATCCGCGTGATCGATCGATCGGCTTCGATGCGGTAGAAGGATCCGGTCGGGACGTCGCACGTCACCGGCATGGTCCCGGCCCAGATCCGCCCGTCGCGATCCGCCTTGGCATCGTTCATCCGGTTGATCGCCGGTTCGTCGGCGGGAAGGTCGACCACCGGTTCGATCGACACCGGCACCGGCGATGCGGGGTCGAGGACTACCGCCTTCACTCCGCTGCGGAACCCGGCGACCAGGCCCGGTGCATCGCGCCGCTCGATCACCCAGCCCACCATCTCGGGCATGACCCAGCTCGCCACCGCGCCGTCAGCCAGCGACAGGCGATTGATCCGCTGTTCGATGATATCGACCCAATAAACCGACCCGTCGCGCGAGGCGAGCGGCCCTTCGCCAAGCTGGTCGCGGCGGTCACGTTGAACGATCTGGTATGTGTTGACGGTCATGGATGGTCCCGGTGCTGCGCGAACGGCTGTGCCTATAGGCAGGGGGCGGGAGCGGCGGAAGCCCGCACGATGCGCCGCCCCGCTCGCGCGGCAATCAAGTCTTGCGGCTCAACTCCCGCATCGCATCGTCCAGTCCGGCCAGCGTCAGCGGGTACATGCGGTCGTTCATCAGCTCGCGGATAATGCGGACCGATTGCGAATAGCCCCATTGTTCTTCGGGGATCGGGTTGAGCCAGATGGTGGCGGGGTAGGTGTTGGTCACCCGCTGCATCCACGCGGCGCTGGCCTCCTCGTTGAAATGCTCGACCGATCCGCCGGGGTGGCTAATTTCATAGGGCGACATTGAGGCGTCGCCGACGAAGATCACCTTATAGTCGTGGCCGAACTTGTGGAGCACGTCCCAGGTCGGGGTGCGCTCCTGAAAGCGCCGGCGATTGTCCTTCCATACGCCTTCGTAGAGGCAGTTGTGGAAGTAGAAGAATTCAAGATTTTTGAACTCGGCGGTCGCTGCGCTGAACAGCTCTTCACACAGCTTGACCCATGGGTCCATCGAGCCGCCGACATCGAGGAAAAGCAGCAATTTGACCGCATTGTGCCGCTCGGGGCGCATGCGGATATCGAGCCAGCCCTGCCGCGCGGTGCCATCGATCGTTGCATCGATGTCGAGCTCGTCCGCCGCACCTTCGCGGGCGAAACGGCGCAGGCGGCGCATCGCGACCTTGATGTTGCGGGTGCC
Organism: uncultured Alphaproteobacteria bacterium; assembly: GCA_942493255.1. Classification (GTDB taxonomy): domain Bacteria; phylum Pseudomonadota; class Alphaproteobacteria; order Sphingomonadales; family Sphingomonadaceae; genus Sphingomonas. The sequence continues at coordinate 2,202,030 of OW818683.1, forward strand.
GAGTTCGCGGGTGGAGTCGAGGTTCTTGAATTCGCGGCCTTCCCAGACCTTCAGCGCGCGCTTGTGGACGCTCTCGCCGCCGATGCGGACGCCCTCCGGGTTGTAGCCCGAATTACCATAGGGAGAGGTGCCGCCCGTCCCGACCCATTTGTTGCCGCCCTGATGGCGCTCATGCTGTTCCTCGAGCCGCTTCTTGAGCGTCTCCATGATCTCTTCCCACGAGCCGAGCGACTTGATCGCCTCCATCTCTTCGGCGGTCAGATATTTCTCGGCGATCGCCTTGAGCCAGTCCTCCGGAATCTCGGCGGTCTGGACGCCGTAGGTCGAGGCGATGCCCTTGAAGACTTTCGCGAACACCTGGTCGAACCGGTCGAGCAACCCCTCGTCCTTCACGAAGGTCGCGCGGGCGAGATAGTAAAATGCCTCTGGCGTGCGGTCGATCACGTCGCGGTCGAGCGCTTCGAGCAGCACGAGATGCTCCTTCATGCTGGCGGGGATGCCTGCGGCGCGGAGCTCATCGACGAAGGAGAAGAACATGGGGCGAGTGTGGCGCGGGGAAACGCGCGCGTCCAGCCTCAGCGCGCGTAGGCGTCGATCAGCGATCCTACATAATCCGGGCGCTCGCCGGTCAGCTCGGGGGCAGGGCGGGCCTTTGCCACTTTGGCCCCGCTGGTCGGGCGGCCATAGATGAAGCCGTGGACGGGGTAGGTGGTCGATCCAAGGCCGCGATTGTCGCGGTACCAGACCTTTACCTGCGTCCAGTCGCCTTCCGGCGACACGTCGAACAACGTCACGTCCTGTTCCACCTGCCCACGCTTGCCGTCGAAGCGTGACCAGTTGGCGTGGGTGACCATCACGACGCGCGGCTCGATCACGCGGCTCACCACCGAGACGTGGCCGAGGGGGAGGGCGCCCGACTTGGCGAAGGCGACGACTGCGCCGACCTCCGGCGCTTGCCCGCGCTGATATTTGGTCGCGGCCTGGCTCCACCAGGTCCAGGCATCGCCCCAGATCTGGATGCCCGACGCGGCGCGCGCGAATGGCACACATTCGCCGACATAGTTGAGGATCGATGCCGAAGCGGGCGCCGCGACCAGTGCCGCGGCGCCAAGGATCGACAGCATGATCCGGCGGGGGGTCCGGTTCGACTGCATATGGGCAGGATAAAAGGGGCGCGCTTCCGAATGGTGTGCGGGTGGGGTTAAGGGCGCGGTAACCATGATTGGAGGGCCAAAAGCGGGCTGCTTCGCCTTTACACCCGCGCCGCAGCTTCCTATCGGCTCGCCATGACACAGCCCGGCGAATCCATCCTTATCGTTGATTTCGGCAGCCAGGTGACCCAGCTGATCGCACGCCGCGTGCGCGAAGCGGGCGTCTACAGCGAAATCGCCCCCTTCAATGCCGCCGCAGAGGCGTTCGAACGGATGAAGCCGGGTGGCGTCATCCTCTCGGGTTCGCCCGCCTCGGTGCTGGAAGAAGGGTCGCCGCGGGTTCCCGACGCAATCTTCCAAAGCGGCGTGCCGGTGCTGGGCATCTGTTACGGCCAGCAGGTGATGATGCACCAGCTGGGCGGTCGCGTGCAGTTGGGCGACAGCGGCGAGTTCGGGCGCGCGTTCATCGACATCGCCGATGGTTGCGCGCTGTTCAACGGGCTGTGGAGCGAGGGCGAAACACATCAGGTGTGGATGAGCCATGGCGACAAGGTGACCGACCTTGCCCCCGGCTTCCGCCCGGTCGCGGCCAGCCCCGGCGCGCCGTTCGCGGTGATCGCGGACGATACGCGCCGCTATTACGCGATGCAGTTCCACCCTGAGGTGGTTCACACCCCCGATGGCGGCAAGCTGTTGGCCAATTTCGTGCGGCATGTCTGCGGGCTCAAGGGCGACTGGACGATGGCGGAGTTCCGCCAGACCAAGATCGCCGAAATCCGCAAGCAGGTCGGCACCGGCAAGGTCATTTGCGGCCTGTCGGGCGGCGTCGACAGCGCGGTCGCTGCGGTACTGATCCACGAAGCGATCGGCGAGCAGCTGACCTGCGTGTTCGTCGACCACGGCTTGATGCGCAGCGGCGAGGCCGATCAGGTCGTCAGTCTGTTCCGCGGCCATTACAACATCCCGCTGGTCCATGTGAACGCCGAGACGCTGTTCATGAACGGCCTCGCGGGCGTCACCGATCCCGAGGCCAAGCGGAAATTCATCGGCAAGACCTTCATCGATGTCTTTGAAGATGAAGCGAAAAAGATCGGGGGCGCGGAGTTCCTGGCACAGGGGACGCTCTATCCCGACGTGATCGAGAGCGTCAGCTTCACCGGCGGTCCGTCGGTCACGATCAAGAGCCACCACAATGTCGGCGGCCTGCCCGAACGCATGAACATGCAGCTGGTCGAACCACTGCGCGAGCTGTTCAAGGACGAAGTCCGCGCGCTCGGCCGCGAGCTGGGGTTGCCCGACGTGTTCGTCGGTCGCCACCCGTTCCCCGGACCCGGCCTTGCGATCCGTATCCCCGGCGAGGTGACCAAGGAACGCTGCGACATCCTGCGCAAGGCGGATGCGGTGTACCTGGAGGAAATCCGCAATGCTGGCCTGTACGACGCAATCTGGCAGGCGTTCGCGGTGCTGCTGCCGGTCAAGACCGTCGGCGTGATGGGCGACGGGCGCACTTATGACAGCGTGTGCGGCCTGCGCGCGGTGACCAGCACCGATGGCATGACTGCCGATGTCTATCCGTTCGATGCGAGCTTCCTGACCCGCGTCGCCACCCGGATCGTCAACGAGGTGAAGGGCGTCAATCGCGTAGTGTACGACTATACGTCCAAGCCGCCGGGCACGATCGAGTGGGAATAAGTGGACGGTTTCGGAGACAGATGATGCAGCTTCCTTCCGCCAGCCGCTATGCCTGGCCGACCACCCTGTTCCTGTTCGTGCTGGCCGCGACGCCGATCTTCGGCTGCGTGACGCCGTTCGTCGCGGCAGCGGCCGCGGCGGCGGGCACCATGGAGCGGCGCGCGGGCGCGCTGACCGTGCTGGCCTGCTGGGCGGCGAACCAGGCGTTGGGCTTTGGGTTCATGGGCTATCCGGCCGATGGCTATGCAATCGGCTGGGGCGCAGCGATTGCGGGTGGCGCGATGCTCGCATGGCTCGCCGCGCGGATGGTCGCGCGCAAGGGCGCCACGCTGGTGCAGATCGCGGGCGGCGCGGCGCTGGGCTTCATCGCCTATGAAGGGTCGCTCTACATGGTCGCGCTGGCCTTTGGTGGCCTTGGCACCTTCACGCCAAAGATCGTGCTGACCATCCTCGCCAATGATGCGCTGTGGCTGGCGGTGCTGATGGCCGCCTATGCGGTGTTGAGCAGCAGCGCGCCGCAGCTGTTCGGACGGCGGCTGCGCCTCGCCTGATGTCGGACCTGCGGATCGTTTCGCTGCTGCCCAGCGCCACCGAGATCGCGGTCGCGCTGGGGCTGGGCGATGCGCTGGTCGGGCGCAGCCATGAATGCGACTGGCCGCCGCGCGTCGAGGGGCTGCCGGTCCTGACGCGCAGCAAGCTCGCCAAGGGGCTGAATTCGGGCGAGATCGAGGATCGCGTGCGCGATATCGTCGGCGCCGGGCTGTCGGTCTATGAAGTCGACGCCGATGGCCTGCGCGCGCTCAACCCCGATTTGGTCCTGACCCAGACGCAATGCGCGGTGTGCGCGGTGACGCCGGACGATCTGAGCGCCGCGCTCAACGACTGGACCGGAACCGCGCCGGTGCTGATCAGTACCGCGCCCGATACGCTCGGCGATGTGTGGGGCGATTTTGCGGCAGTGGCGGCGGCGACTGGCACCGATGCCGGCCCGGTCGTGGCGCAGCTTAAGGCGCGGATGGACGCCGTGCACGCGGCGGTCGCCGATCGGCCCCGGCCGCGCGTCGCAGCAATCGAATGGCTCGATCCGCTGATGATGGCGGGCAACTGGGTGCCGGAGCTGATCGAGATCGCGGGGGGCGAGAGCCTGCTCGCGGCGCACGGCCAGCATTCGCCCTATGTCGGGATCAAGGCGCTGGCCGAGGCGGACCCCGACGCGATCGTGCTAATGCCGTGCGGGTTCCGTATCCCGCAGACGCTGGACGAACTGCCCGCGCTCGCCGCGCATCCGCTGTGGCAGTCCCTGCGCGCCGTCCGCGAAGGGCGCGTCGCGGCGACCGATGGCCAGTATTTCTTCAACCGCCCCGGCCCGCGCCTGGTCGAATCGGCGGAGATCCTGGCGGAAATCCTGCATCCGGGTGTCGATTTCGGGCATCGCGGCACCAATTGGGTCGCGGTCGGTGCGGATGTTACGGCGGAGGTCATGGCATGAGTGTCGAGCTGTACGGCATCCCCAATTGCGACACGGTCAAGAAGGCGCGGACCTGGCTCGACGCCAGTGGCATCGCTTACGCGTTCCACGACTATAAGAAGGAGGGCGCGGATCCGGCGCGCCTCGCGAAATGGGCCGAGGCGGTGGGGTGGGAGCCTTTGCTCAATCGCGCCGGCACAACCTTTCGCAAGCTCGATGAAGCCGACAGGGCCGATATCGACGCGGCCAAGGCGCTGGTGCTGATGGCGGCGCAGCCTTCGCTGATCAAGCGCCCCGTAGTCGAATATCGCGGCGGACTGCTGGTCGGGTTCAAGCCCGATCTATGGGCCGCAGCGTTGCTGTAACGGGCAGGGGGATCACTCCCCCGCCCATTGGAAGACCTCCTCCAGCGGCTTGTCGAACGCGCGGGCGATGCGGAATGCGGTTTCGAGCGTGGGGGAATACTTCCCCTGTTCGATCGCCGCGATCGTCTGGCGGGTGACGCCGACCCGGTCGCCGAGATCGGCCTGGGTCATCTCACCCGCCATGAAGCGCAATGTACGGATCTGATTGCTGATCGGGGGATTAGCCATGCCAGCCCCGCCGATAGCTGATCACCACCATGATATCGCGCACGATTTCGGCGATGATGATCGCGGCGAGCGCGGAATTGGCGACGGCCCAGCCGCTGTCGGTCAGCGGCAGCACGACGCCGACCCACAGCATCAGGCCCATCAGGACATAATAGCCGGTGCTGGCACCGCGCCGAGCGATCGAACGGTCGCGCTCATCGGGCTTTGCCCGCGCGTCACTCCCCATCTGCGCGCGCAGGAACAGCCATCCGGAACCGAGGATCAGCAGCCGGACCACGCTCGCCGCCCCAAACAGCGCGACATAGGTCAGCGTCTCCAGTCGGCCGGGCGCAGGATCAACGATACCGACCGCTATGAAATAGCCGCCATAAGCGATCACCATCCCGATCAGTTCGAGCCAGGCGAGCTTTTCACGATAAGCCATTGTCAGACTCCCTTGCGATAGCCGAGCGCGGTGGCGCCGAACCGCACCGCTTCGGCAAGGATGAAGGCGCCTGCCAGCGCGAAGATCGTGTCGGGGCCGTGCAGCCCGAAATGCAGCCAGACGATCACGGCGACCACGCCAAGGATCAGGGTGAGATAGGCAAATCCAGTCGCGCGTCGCCCGACCGCGCGGTCGCGCTCATCGGCGGGGGCGTTGGCCTCCTTTGGCGCGCCGATCGCCCAGATCGACGCCGCAGCGATCATCACCGCCGCCTGTGCCACCGTCGCGACGATGAACGGGCCAAGCATCGCCAGCCCGCGCACGCCATGCGGCGTCAGGGCAAGGATGATAAAGAACGCACCCCAGATCAGCACCGTGCTCAGGAACGACACCCACGCAATCTTCTCTCGAAACGCCATGCGCTTCCTCCCATGTAAGCTCTATGCGACTCAATGTTATGTATATCGAACATAGAGTCAAGATGATCTGACATGTCGAATGAGGTCGCTGGCGTGCTGGCGCTGGCCTCGCTAGAGCGCCACCCATGTCCACGACCTTCACCATCGACACCTCCACCAGCCGCGCGACGCCGACTCCGGCGCCGATGAAGCGGCTGACCGTCCCGGCGATTCAGGCGCGCAAGGGCAAAGAGCCGGTGGTGATGCTGACCGCCTACACCGCGCGCATGGCGCAGCTGCTCGACCCGCATTGCGACATGCTGCTGGTCGGCGACAGCCTGGGGCAGGTCATCTACGGCCTGCCGTCAACGCTGGCGGTGACGCTCGACATGATGTGCGCGCATGGCGCGGCGGTGGTGCGGGGCAGCTATCATTCGGTTGTCATCATCGACATGCCGTTCGGAAGCTACGAAGCGAGCCCTGGGCGGGCGTTCGAATCGGCTGCGCGGATCATGGCCGAGACGGGTGCCGCCGGCGTGAAGCTGGAGGGCGGGGAGGCGATGGCGGAGACGGTCGCGTTCCTCACCAGCCGTGGCATTCCGGTGATGGGCCATATCGGCCTGACGCCGCAGGCGGTGAACGCGCTGGGCGGCTATGGCGCGCGCGGGCGCGGCAATGCCGAGTTCGCCAAGATCATCGGCGACGCGCGGGCCGTGGCGGAGGCCGGTGCCTTTGCCATCGTTGCCGAGGGTGTCGTCGAGACGCTGGCGAACGAGATCGTCGCTGCGGTGTCCTGTCCGGTGATCGGCATCGGCGCGTCGGCACAGTGCGACGGCCAAGTCCTGGTGACCGAGGACATGCTCGGCCTGTTCGAGCGCACCCCGCGCTTCGTGAAGAAGTTCGACGACATGGCTGGCCGCATTTCCGCCGCGGTCGAGAGCTATGCAGGGGCCGTGCGCGATCGGAGTTTTCCGGGCGACGAACAAGTCTATAAGCCCAAGGACTGACGCTTTCGTTTCCCGTTCGGCGCGGCTAAGGTCCGCGCCCGCACCCCCCTAGTTTTCCCGATGGAGTTTCCCCTTGGCGCTGAGCCCGCAAAGCAACGATGCCTTTCTGCGTGAGGTCGACGAAGAGCTCCGCAAGGATCAGGCGTTGCACATCTGGCAGAATTACGGACGCTGGATCATCGTCGCGGTGATCGCCGCGCTCGTCGCGTTCGGCGGCTTCCTCTACTGGCAGACCCACAATGAGGGGCAGCGCGCGGCCGAGGGCGACAAATATGCCGCAGTGTTCAAGGCGCTGGGCGAGAACAAGCCGCAGCTGGCCGAGACGTCGCTGAAGGAACTGGCCGGCTCCGGCACCGCCGGTTTCAGCGCGAGCGCGCGGTTCACTCAGGCGACGCTGCTGCTGCAGAAGAACGACCTCAAGGGCGCGGCCGCGCTGATGGGTGCGATCGCCGCGGACACGAAAGTCCCGCAGGAGTTTCGCGACCTCGCGCTGATTCGTCAGACCATGATCGAATATGACACGATGAAGCCCGATGCGGTCGTCGCACGCCTGCGTCCGCTCGCGGTCAAGGACAGCCCCTGGTATGGCAGCGCGGGCGAAATGCTCGCCGGTGCCTATCTGCGCCAGGGCAAGCGCGCCGATGCCGGCAAGCTTTACGGCGAAATCGCCAAGGACGAGGGCGTTCCGCGTTCGATCCGTCAACGCGCGGTTCAGATGGCCGGCGTACTGGGTGTCGACGCGATCGTCGACGAGGGTGAGGACAAGAAAGCACAATGATGAAGTCGGTTCGTATCCCCGTCGCGCTCGCGGCGCTGGTCGCGTTGAGCGCTTGCGGCATCTTCAAGGGCGGCGGCAGCAAGACTCCGGTGCTCGGGCAGCGCGTGCCGATTCTCGCGGGCGAGTCCGGCATCACCGCCGACAAGGCGATCGCCGAGGTTCAGGTCGTTTTGCCGGTGGCTGCGGTCAACCCGGGCTGGACCCAGCCGGGCGGCAACGCGTCCAAGGCGATGGGCCATCTCGCACTCGGCCAGACGCCGGTGCGCGTGTGGTCGGCGAAGATCGCCGGTACGACTGGCCGCGTGCGGCTCGCCGCCACGCCGGTGGTGTCGGACGGCAAGCTGTTCGTTGTCGACACCGATGCGGTCGTCCACGCCTTTGACGCCAACACCGGCGGCAAGCTGTGGTCGCTCGCGACCTCGGCCGACAAGGAAAACCGCAACGCGGCGTTCGGCGGCGGTGTGAGCGTCGAAGGCGGGCGCGTGTTCGCGACCAACGGGATCGGCGATGTCGTCGCGATCGATGCGGCTGCGGGCACCGAAGTCTGGCGCAAGAAGCCGGGCGGCCCGCTGCGCGGCGCACCGACGCTGTTCCTCGGCAACGCCTATGTCGTGTCGCAGGACAATCAGCTGTTCGCACTGGCACAGACCGACGGCTCGGTGGTGTGGACCCAGTCGGGCACCCCCGAAACCCAGGGCGTGTTCGGCGTGGCGGCTCCCGCTGCGGCGCAGGGCACGATCGTCGCCGGCTTCTCGTCGGGTGAGCTCAACGCCTATCGCTACGAAAATGGCCGGTCGCTGTGGACCGACACGCTGTCGCGTTCGACCATCTCGACCTCGGTCTCCAGCCTGGTCGATATCGACGCCGAGCCGGTGATCGACCAGGGCCGCGTCTATGCGGTCGGGCAGGGCGAGCGCATGGCTGCGGTCGAGCTGAACACGGGCACGCGCCTGTGGGAACAGAATTTCGCTGGCATCTCGACCCCATGGGTCGCGGGAGAGTGGATCTTCGTGATGACCGACGATGCGCGCCTCGTCTGTATCGCACGCGGCAGCGGCAAGATCCGCTGGATCAGCCAGATGCGGGCATGGCGCGATGAAGAGGACAAGAAGGGCCCGATCAACTGGGTCGGCCCGGTCTTGGCCGGTGATCGCCTGTGGCTCGCCAATTCGCGCGGCGAGCTGGTCTCGGCATCGCCCGCAGACGGCAGCTTGGGTTCGACGATCGAGGTTGGTGGCAAGTTGAGCCTTGCCCCGATCGTGGCGAACAACATGCTGTACCTCCTGACCGACAAGGGTGAGATCACCGCCTATCGCTAAGGCAGGAGTTGCGGTAGGAGGCGCGGATGCGTCTTCCTACCGTAGCGATCATCGGCCGCCCCAATGTGGGCAAATCGACCCTGTTCAACCGGCTGGTCGGCAAGCGCCTTGCGCTTGTCGACGATCAGCCCGGCGTCACCCGTGACCGTCGCGAAGGCGATGGCGACCTGCTCGGATGCAAGTTCCGGCTGACCGACACTGCGGGGTTCGAGGAAGAAGACCCGGCGAGCCTGCCGGGCCGGATGCGCGCGCAGACCGAGGCGGCGGTGCGCGAATCGGACGTTGCCCTGTTCATGATCGATGCCCGCGCCGGGATCACCCCGCTCGATGCCGAGGTCGCGCGCTGGCTGCGCAGTTCCGGCACCCCGATCGTCCTGCTCGCCAACAAGGCCGAGGGCCGCGCCGCTGAACCGGGTATCCATGAGGCAATGGCCCTGGGGCTGGGCGATCCGGTCCCGTTCTCGGCCGAACATGGCGAGGGCATCGCCGACCTGTTCGAAGCGCTCCAGCCCTATATCGACCGCGAAGCGGACGAGTTCGAGGAGGAGGATGCGGAGTCCCCCGACGCGCCGCTCAAGCTCGCCGTGGTCGGACGCCCCAATGCCGGCAAGTCGACGCTGATCAACAAGCTGCTCGGGCAGGACCGCCTGATCACCGGGCCAGAGGCGGGGATCACCCGCGATTCGATCGCGATCGAATGGATGTGGACCGATGCCGACGGCGCGGACCGCCCGGTGCGGCTGATCGACACCGCCGGGATGCGCAAGCGCGCCAAGGTGCAGGAGAAGCTGGAAAAGCTCTCGGTATTCGATGCGTTGCGCGCGGTCGATTTCGCCGAAGTGGTGGTGCTGCTGCTCGATGCGACCAAGGGGCTCGAGGTCCAGGACCTCAAGATCGCCGACAAGGTGCTGCAAGAGGGGCGCGCGCTCGTTATCGCGCTCAACAAGTGGGATGTCGCCGAGAATCAGTCGAGCCTGTTCAACGGCGTGAAGGGTGCGCTCGACGAGGGCTTGGCGCAGGTTAAAGGTGTTCCGCTGCTCACCGTTTCCGGCGCGACCGGCAAGGGGCTCGATACGCTGATCAAGGTCGCGTTCGAAACGCGTGAGGCATGGTCGCGGCGCATCACTACGGGCCAGCTCAACCGCTGGTTCGAACGCGCGATTGAGGCGAACCCGCCGCCCGCGCCCGGTGGCAAGCGGATCAAGCCGCGCTATGTCACCCAGGCCAAGTCGCGGCCGCCGAGCTTCATCCTGTTCGGCACGCGTGTCGACCTGCTGCCCAAAAGCTATGAGCGCTATCTGGTCAACAGCATGCGCAAGGAGTTCGATTTCGGCGCAGTGCCGGTGCGGCTCACGATGCGGCCGTCGAAGAACCCGTTCGATCGTGAGTGACGGCGTAACGCCGCTGCGCATCGACGCACGCGGCCTGCGCTGCCCTTGGCCCGCTCTGCGACTGGCGCGGGCATTGCGGTCGGGCGCGCAGCGGGTCGACATCCTCGCCGACGACCCCGCGGCCGAACGCGAGATCGGCGCGCTCGCCAGCGCGCATGGGCTAATCGTGCAGCATGTCGAAATCGACGGCGTGGGCGGTTTTCGGATCGGATAAGCGTTTCACGTCAACCTCACGTTTACCGGCTTACCCATATCTGTGATCTGGAAGTAACGCGTGTGCTGGAGGCTGATGTGGCGACGCTCGATGGTGACCGGCTGGTGGACTGGACGGCGTTCGCGCAGGCCCGGACGCAGCTTGGTGCCAATTTCGTCCGCATCCTCGGCTATTTTCAGGAGGACGGCGTCAAGTCGGTCGCGCTGATCGAAGACGCGATGCGGTCAGCCAATGCCGCCGCGATGGTGCTGCCCGCGCACACGCTGAAGGGGGAGTCGCGCCAGTTCGGTGCCGAGCCGCTGGCCGAATGTGCCGCCGCGATCGAGGATATCGCCCGCCATTGCGTCGAGAATCGCTATGAGCCGAGCGAGGCGCTCAAGCATGTCGTCGAACTCCGCCCGTTGTTTCAGGCAACGCTGACGCTGTTGGAGCGCGAGGCAAACCCGCTGGTCGAGCGGCGCCCGATGTTCGGACGCCGCCCGGCCGCGTAATTCTCACTCCGCCTGCTCGGGCTTGGCGTTGAGCTGGATGTAATTCTGGATCCCCATCCGCTCGATCATCTCGAACTGGGTTTCGAGCGTGTCGACATGCTCTTCTTCGCTGTCGAGGATGCGCTGGAACAGGTCGCGGCTGCCATAGTCGCGGACCTTTTCGCAATGTTCGATCGCGTCCTTGAGCAGCGCGACCGCTTCATATTCCAGATCCAGATCGGCCTTGAGCGCCTCTTCGACACTCTCACCAATGCGAAGGCGCCCGAGCAGCTGGAAATTGGGCAGGCCATCAAGGAACAGGATGCGCTCGGCGAGCATGTCGGCGTGCTTCATCTCGTCGATCGATTCGTGCCGCTCGAACTCGGCGAGCTTCTTGACGCCCCAGTGATCGAACAGGCGATAGTGCAGCCAATATTGGTTGATCGCGGTCAGCTCGCCCTTGAGCACCTCGTTTAGAAAATCGATGACCTTGGGGTCGCCCTTCATGTCGCACCTTTCGCGTTCGGAATTCGAACGCGAGTATAGCGCGGGCAGGCCGCTTCAGACAGTCAGAAAATGGCGGATTTCTGCGGGTTAGCGCAGGTGCGAACGCTACGCAGCAGCGCGTTCGGCGTCGATAATGGCTCGCGCAAACGGGACACACTGACCGCATTTCGGCTGACGGCCGAGCGCGCGATAGGCCTGACACGCGCTGATCGCGCCGTCGCGCGCAGCAGCGCGGACGTCCTTTTCCCGAATGGCATTGCAGACGCAGACAACCATGGAACCCTCTCGCTCGATATATAAGAGTTAAGGCGATTGAGAGTGATTCGCAACCCTATTGCGAAGCATTCGCGAAAATTTGGTTTGCTGCTGTATGGGTCGGGTGAGACAATAGATCCCATGTTTCGGCTGGTCTCGCTCGCCCTGATTCTCGCTCCGATTCCGGCTTTTGCGGCTCGTACAGCTCAGACGCTGCCTGCGGACTTCGTGCCGCCAGAGGGTGTCGTAGAAATCGTTGATAAAACGGTGGCCGAGATGCTGGCCCCAAGCGGGAACGCAGCACTGGACTGGCAGAGGCAAGGTGTTGATCTGATTGCGCATATCGACGCGGCTGCGGGTGGGCGTGACAGCAATGTGGTGGTCACGGAGCCGGATGGTGATCAGTCTGTGATCCTATACGGCAGCGGAACACTTCCAACGCCGACGGGGACCGAACCCCTTCTCGACATGCCCCGACGCCCGGTTTCGGGCGAGGTTCATTGGCAACGTGTAACTCGGCTGGACGATGAACTGTGGATGCGGACGCGCACACGACTGTCTCGTCGCGAAAATGCGCTGTGCGGGTACGGATGGGAGACGTTGACAATCTTGGCAGTGAGCGATGCCCCGCTGTTCGGTGAGCCGCTCACGCTCGCCCTGGTGTACGCGCTCGTAGCTGAGCGATTAGGCAGGTTCGAGATCTGCGTGATCGCGTTCGAGCAGCCCGACCGCACGTTCCTCTTGCGTAGCTTCCTGCCAGATGGGCGTCCACTTCCTGGGCTGGATAAGCGGGCGAGGCCGGTGCGCATCCGCCCGCTGGCGGACGCGCACGCGGTCCTTACCCCTTGACCAAGGCCCCACCAGCCATCTGCTGAGGCCGACCCCGCGACAGGCTGCGCCACAGCCATTCGAGCGGGCCATAGGTGAATCGTTCGAGCCAGGGCTTCGACCACAGCAGGATCAGCGCCCACACGCCGAGTACGACCAGATAGACCTCCGCGCGCGACAATGCGCCGTACCAGCCCAGGCCATAGCCGTAGAAGATGGTGGTGCAGATCAGGCTGGTGCCGAGATAGTTGGTGAACGCCATGCGACCCGCAGCAGCAAGGCGATCAGTCAGGAACCCACCCGGACGCATCAGCAGCACGATCAGCGCGGCCCAGCCCATGATCATCAGTGGGCGGATCGGCGTGGTCAGCACCATCGTCGCTGAGGTTACCTCGACCAGGCCGAAATCGGATCGGATCATCCACAGCGCGAGCGCGACATAGGCCGGGATGCCGATCCCGAAGCCGATCGCGACCCAGCGCCGGTAGCGCCGCCGCTCCCACTGCCCGGTCAACATGCCGTTGCGATAGGCGGCCATGCCGAACAGCATGTAGGCAAGCGTTTCCCAGCCATATTGGATCAGCCCGGCGAGCGGCAGCCACTTGGCTTCGCTGAACCGCTCGACCGCGATGGCCCACCAGCCACCACGATGCAGCGCGACATCCTCCGTCAGCCACGCGGTCGAGGGCTGGCCGAAGCCTTGCTTGAGTCCCTCGAACGCCTCAGCCATTCCCGGCTTGCCCGGATTCACCTGAGCAATCGCGGCGAGCATCGGGATAAAGGCGCTCACGATAAACTGCACCACCAGCAGGATACAGCCGACGATCAGCAGCGTCTTCACGCGCGCATTGCGAAACAGGAAGGCGATCATCCCGATTAGCGCATAGTGATTGAGGATATCGCCCCACCAGATCGCCCAGAGATGGAGCAGGCCAAAGACCAGCAGCCAGATCATTCGGGCATAATGGACCTTGGCGGCGCTCTCACCCTTCGCGGTCGCGCGCTCGATCACCAGCAGGGTCGAGGCGCCGAACAGGAAGGAGAACAGGCCGCGCATCTTGCCGTCGAACAGCACGAAATTGCCGAACCATACGCTCAGATCGATACCGTCTGCGCCGCCATAGGCCGCCGGATTGAAATAGGCCGCTGGCGGCATCGAAAAGGCGATGATGTTGAGCAGCAAAATGCCCAGCACCGCGACCCCGCGAACGGTGTCGAGCGTGAGATGGCGGTCACCCGCCATGGTCGTCGCCATGAAATGTCTCCCCCCGTGTTGCCCGGGGAATACACTTACTCGTCGGCCGGCGCCAGTCGTGTCAGAGCCAGGACGCCGTCTCCTCGAGCGGCTTTCTCTGCAGCGCATGAAGCGGGATCGTCGCATCGGGCGCGGCATGGCCAACCGCGACGATCATCACCGGCTTCTCGGCGTCCGGTCGCGCGCAGACAGTATTTAGGAACTTCATCGGATTGGGGGTGTGGGTGAGCGTCGCCAGCCCCGCCGCGTGGAGTGCGGTCAGGAGCAGGCCAGTCGCGATGCCGACGCTCTCGGTCACATAGTAGTTCTGAAAGTCGTCGCCCGACTTGAGACCGCCCCGCCGCTGGCCGAAGATGACGATCAGCCAGGGTGCGATCTCGAGATAGCACTTGTCGGCATCGGTGCCGAGCGGGGCAAGAGCGCGAAGCCACTCCGCACCCGCCTTGCCGGCGTAGAATTCGCGTTCCTCCGCCTCTGCCCCTGAACGGATCGCGGCCTTGCCCGCCGCGCTCGCGACCACTGCGAAGTGCCATGGCTGATGATTGGCGCCGCTGGGAGCGGTTCCGGCCGCGCGGATCGCCCATTCGATCGCTTCGCGCGGGACCGGCGTGTCGGCGAAGGCGCGACACGAGCGGCGGGTCACCATCGCATCGTGGAACGCGCGGGCGGCGGCGATCCGCTGTGCGTCGTCGAGGTCGGGATAGGGGCGCCAAGCGATTGCAGGGACGTCAGGCATCGACGCGCAGCTCCTTGCGGATCATCAGCTTCAGGCCCGACCAGACGTCATCCACTGCGCACACTTTCACATCGACCAGCCCAAGGGGGAGGGCGACTTCGCGGATCGTGTCCTCGGTGATGTCGGTGTCCATCTTTGCCGCCTTTTTTGGCCAGGAGACCCAGACGAACCCGCTGGGTGCGATGAGCTGGCGCAGTGCGCCCAGCTCGCGGTCCAGCGTGGCGCGCTCGGTGACGAAGATATGCGCCGCGTCGATCCCGGTGTAGGGTGCTGCGAGCACCTCAAGGCCGAGATCATCGACCTGCGCCTCGGCCCGGACGCTGGCGGGCATATCGGCGATGAACAGCCGCATCCCGGGCTTGAAGCCGAGCTTGTCGGCGAGCGGGGTGGTCGAATAGCCGGCGGTCATGGGTCCCTCCTGCGAGTCGAGACGTCGCGTGGTCCGCATAGTGGGTGCGTGCGACGACTCGTGCGCGAGGGTGACAGATTCACTGCATTGAGGGAATGCGTGGCGCTAATGGCGCAAGAAGCCCGGCCCCGGGTCAAGCCCGGGGCGACGGTTGCGTTGGTGGCGGGGTGTCAGGCCCCCATCAGTGCCGGGAAGAAGCCTTCGTGCGCGCTGCGCAGGTCGTCGATGGTCACGCACCAGTCGCCTTCGTCGAGTTCGAAGATCAGCCGGTCCTTGATCGTGCGGCCCATGGGGTCGGCGGGAACGTCGGCGGCGGCAGCGGCGGAGAGGAACTCGGTCAGCGCCTCGTCCGGCACGGTAACGATGTAGAGGCCCTGATCCTCGCCAAAGAAGCTGCCGGCGATGCCGAAGGGCTGGGCCTGGTCGATTGTCGCGCCGATGCCGCTGGCGAGCGCCATTTCGGCGAGCGTCACGGCAACGCCGCCGTCCGAGACGTCATGGACCGCGTTGACGAACCCGCGCGTGATCATGTCGCGGACGAAGTCGCCGGTACGCTTTTCGGCCTTCAGGTCCACCGGCGGGGGCGGACCTTCTTCGCGGCCGTGGATTTCGCGCAGCCAGATTGATTGGCCGAGATGGCCCATGCGCTCACCAACTGCGATGATTGCGTCGCCGGTTTCCTTGAAGGCGATCGTCATCGACTTGGACCAGTCGGCGAGGATGCCGACGCCGCCGATCGCGGGGGTGGGGAGGATCGCCGATCCGCCGCCGGTCGCCTTGCTCTCATTGTAGAGCGAGACGTTGCCCGACACGATCGGGAAGTCGAGCGCGCGGCAGGCGTCGCCCATGCCTTCAAGGCATCCGACGATCTGACCCATGATCTCGGGCCGCTGCGGATTGGCGAAGTTGAGGCAGTTGGTCACCGCGAGCGGGGTCGCGCCGACGCTGGTGAGGTTGCGCCATGCTTCCGCAATCGCCTGCTTCCCGCCTTCGACCGGATCGGCAAAGCAATAGCGCGGGGTGCAGTCGGTGGTCATCGCCAGCGCCTTGTCGGTGCCATGGACGCGGACCACGGCAGCGTCGCCGCCGGGGCGCTGGACGGTGTCGGCACCGACCATGTGGTCATATTGCTCCCAGATCCAGCGCCGCGAGGCGATGTCGGGCGAGCCCATCAGCTTGATCAGGTCAGCGGCGATGTCAGTCGATTCCGGTTCGTCCGCGAGGTCAGCGGGCTTGGGCGTCGCGACGTGCGGGCGATCGTAGAGCGGCGCGTCATCGGCGAGCGGGGCGAGCGGGATGTCGGCGACGACATCGCCCTTCCACTTCAGCACCATGCGGCCGGTATCGGTGACGGTGCCGATGACTGCGAAATCCAGTTCCCATTTGCGGAAGATCGCCTCAGCGAAATCCTCGCGGCCGGGCTTGAGCACCATGAGCATGCGCTCCTGGCTCTCCGACAGCATCATTTCATACGGCGTCATGCCGGTTTCGCGCTGCGGGACATTGTCCATCACCAGCTCGATCCCCACGCCGCCCTTGCTCGCCATCTCGACGCTCGACGAGGTGAGGCCCGCTGCGCCCATATCCTGGATCGCGACGATCGCGTCCGACGCCATTAGCTCAAGGCATGCCTCGATCAGCAGCTTTTCGGTGAAGGGGTCGCCGACCTGGACGGTCGGGCGCTTCTCATCGCTATGCTCGTCAAAGTCCGCCGAGGCCATGGTCGCGCCATGGATGCCGTCGCGACCGGTTTTGGAGCCGACATAGACCACCGGATTGCCGATCCCGGCGGCCGCGCTGTAGAAAATCTTGTCGGTCGCGGCGACGCCCACGGTCATCGCATTGACCAGAATGTTGCCGTCATAGGCCTTGTGGAAGCTCACTTCCCCGCCGACCGTCGGCACGCCGACGCAATTCCCATAGCCGCCAATGCCGTGAACGACGCCGGCGATGAGGTGCTTCATCTTCGGATGATCGGGGCGGCCAAAGCGCAGCGCGTTCATGTTGGCGATCGGACGCGCGCCCATCGTGAACACGTCGCGCAGAATGCCGCCCACGCCGGTCGCCGCGCCCTGATAGGGTTCGATGTAGGACGGGTGGTTGTGGCTCTCCATCTTGAAGATCGCCGCCTGCCCGTCGCCGATGTCGATGACGCCGGCATTTTCGCCGGGGCCGCAAATGACCCAGGGGGCCTCGGTCGGCAGCTTCTTCAAATGGATGCGGCTCGATTTGTAGCTGCAATGCTCCGACCACATCACCGAAAAGATGCCGAGTTCGGTCAGGTTCGGCTCGCGCCCCATCGCGTGCAGGACGCGCTCATATTCCTCGGGCGACAGGCCGTGTTCGGCGACGATTTCGGGCGTGATCTGAGTCATGGTCGCGCGCATAGCGGGGCCGCGCGGGTTCGTCATCCCCTTGCGGCCAGCGATCGTTCAGGCGGCTCGTGCGTTTGGGGGGCATGGCTACGATCCTGTCCCGACCGCGAGAGCGCGCAGGCGGTGCGGCAGCAGCGGCTGCGCTGACCGTGGCGCTGGGCGCGCTGCTGGTCGCGGGGCTGGCGGTGCGCGCGCGGGTGGCAGAGGAGGGGGAGGGAATGGCGCTGTTCCGCGTCGTCCCCGATCCACCGCCGCCGCCCGAAGCGATCCGAGCGCCGCAGCGCGACACGCGACCCGAGGGGGAGGCGGCGCCGCCCAATCTGACATCTCGGGCCGCGCCGATTGTCGCCCCGAAGCCCGTGGTGGCGTTACCCGTGCCTCCACCCCCGCTGCCGGTCGCAGAGAAGCCTGCGGACAGCAATCAAGCGACCAGCGGTGCTGCGGATGTGCCGGGGCCGGGCAGCGGTGCTGGCGGGCAAGGCGATGGATTCGGCGCGGGCGGGCGCGGCGACGGGCGCGGTGCAGGCGATCCCGACGCGACCCCACCGCGCTGGATCCGCGGCAGCATCCGCGATTCGGACTATCCCGATGATCTTGCCGATGCCGGGGTGGGGGGACGGGTGACCGTGCTGTACCTGGTCGAAGCGAATGGTCGGGTCAGCGATTGCGATGTGGTGGGATCGAGTGGGGTGCGCCGCCTGGATGCGCTGACCTGCCGCCTGATCCGCGAGCGCTTCCGCTTCCGCCCGTCGCGTAACGGTGCGGGCAAGCCGGTACCGGCGCTGATCCGTGAAAGCCATGAGTGGGTGTTCGAGCGCGTGGAGCCTTGATACGCTGGCCCAAAGGCGGATGGGGGCCGTGCTGTGACGACATTCGAAAACTGGTATCTCAGGCGGTTCACCCCGGTCGAAGATGGCTTCACCTTCACGCAGTGGGGCTATGACGTGCACCTCTCGCGTGCGGAGGTCGCCGAGCTGCTCGCGGAATGGCGGCGCGTGTGGCTGAGCCCCTATATTTGGGGCGGGTGGCTCTTGCTGGGAGTCGCGCTACCGATCCTGCTGTATGTACGCGGTTCGAGTGTACCGGTGTTCATGGTCGCGCTCCTGTTCGGCGTGATTATGGTCGTGACGCTGGCCTACGCGCATTATCAAGCGAACGCGTTTGCACAAATGCGCGTGCCGCTTGATAATGCGCGTGTGTATCGCGCCAAGATGAAGCAATGGCCCGGATCCCTTGCTTTCATTGCCCTTGGGTCCTTGTTTTTTACGCGCTCCGAAGGTTGGTTGGCCGCAGTCTGGCTGGCGCTGGTCGCGATCCACGGGTGGATCGTCGTCCGGGAGGTTTGGCAATGGAGACGGTCAAAGGCGGCGGCCCAGCCTCCGCAATGGCCCGGATCTCTCGCTTTCATTGCGCTTGGGGCCTTCTTTTTTACGCGCTCCGAAGGTTTGTTCGCCGCAGTCTGGCTGGCGCTGGTCGCGATCCACGGGTGGATCGTCGTCCGGGAGGTTTGGCGATGGAGACGGTCAAAGGCGGCGCCCCAGCCTTCGCAATAGCCCGCCCTTGGTCATCGCTTCCATCGGGGACTCATCCCCCGCATCGAGAATCTGGTTCTCCGCCAGCCACTCCTCGACCGCGTTGAGATCGGGCACCTCATAAGGCCGCAGCGAGCGGCCGGTGCCGCGCAGTCCCTCGACCGCAGCAACCAGCGAGCCCTTGTCCGCAATCGCCGCCGCCACGGTCAGCGAATCGGTGCCGAGATGCTCCGCGAGCAACCCGTCGCGGATCGCGGCGATGCGGGCCGCTTCCTCCAGCGTCCCCGCCGCAAGCGCCACGTCGCATTCGGTGTCGAGGCCGAGCGAGCGGTTGTTGAAGTTGGACGAGCCGATGCGCAGGAACCGGTCGTCGACGACCAGTACCTTGGCATGAACGTAGATCGCCTCGCCCGCTGCTGTGTAGGGGTGGTAGATGCGCAGCCGCCCGTGTGGGTCGCGCTGCTTCAGGGCCTCGAACAGCCGCGCGCGGGCGGTGTCCATCGCGCTTTGTTCCAGCCAGCCATCGGCACTACGCGGATTGACGATCACGAACTCCGGCCCGTCCGGTTCGGCGAGGCGTTTGGCGATCGCTTCGGCAATCGCGCGCGAGGCGAAATACTGGCTCTCGGCATAGATGAAGCGGCGCGCCGTGCCGATCAGGTCTAGGTAGAGTTTCTCGATCTCCTGCACCGGCGCCTCGCCGTTCAACTCGGGCTGAGTGCGCGCAACGGCGACGCGGATATCAGTGAAGTCGGGGGTCAGCTTGTCGGGCCAGCATTCATGCTCGACTTGCGGCCGGTCGAGACGATGCCCGCCCGCGCGGTGCCAGCGCTCGCGGCACAGATCGCCGAGCATGGCGGCGGCCGGCCCCTGAATCGCCGTCGTCGCGTCGTGCCAGGGCATGTAGCGCTCGCCCTCGGGGTTGGTCCGGCCGGGATCGTCATCGGCATGCGCGCGCGTGTCCCAACGGCCCAACGTCATGTCGATCCCCCCGCAAAAGGCGAGGCAATCATCGATCACGACGATCTTCTGGTGATGCGACGCGCCGGCGGGATGGGTCGCGTCGAGTTTCAGGTGGATCCGCTTGGCCAGCTTCCACTTGATCAGCGTCTGCAGCGTGCGCCCGCGCAGGATCGAGGCGATGGCACCGACATCCCAGCGCAGGATATGGACGTTCAGCTCGGGCTTGCGGCGCACCAGCCAGGTGATGAAGGCGCCGACTTCGCGCGGAGCCTCCGGATGGTCGGGCGGATCGTCATGCGTCAGCAGGATGCGCGCATCAAAATCCCAGCCGATCAGCATGATCTGCTTTTCTGCGCGCAACATCGCGGCGCGGGCGGTGCGGAAATAATCCTCGGCATCGACGATGACCGACAGCCGCGACGCCTGCGCAGTACGCCAGCAATTGTGGCCAGGCTCAAGGAGCAGTGAGTCGTCTGAGCCGGCGGACATGCCGGCATCGATACCTTCACATGCGCGAAAGGTCACGCGTTCACTGGACTTTAGCAAAGGGCTTGGTAACCAGACGCCATGGACGCGAATCCGGTTTTCAGCCCCCAGCGATTGATGCCGATCCAGGCCCGCTGGCAGTGTGATCTCAGCGACGACTCGCTCAGTTGGAGCGACGGGGTCTACGACCTGTTCGGCCTTGAACGCGGTGCACCTGTGACGCGCGAAGCGGTGGTCGCGATGTATTCAGCCGAGTCGCGTGAGGAATTGCGACGGCTGCGCGAAGTGGCGATTGCCGAACGTGGCAGCTTCACATTCGAGGCGAAGATTCGCCGTCCCGATGGCCAGTTGCGGTGGATGCGGGTGACGGCGGATGTGGCGGTTGAGGATGGCGTCGCGCGCTACCTCTACGGCACCAAGATTGACGTGACTGACGAGATCATCGCGTCGTCGCGCATGTGCGCCTAACCCAGTCTGCCAGTTCAGCCGCCGGAAGCCGCGCCTGAGCCGTTAGCCGACGTCTCCGGGTCGGGCAGCATCTCGACCAGATTGGTCTGAATCCACTCGACAAGATCCTCCGCACGACGCGCCGTTTCGATGCCGAGCGGGGTCAGGCTGTATTCGACATGTGGTGGAACCACGGGCAGGCTGTGCCGCGCGACCAGCCGGTGCGCCTCAAGCTGCTGTAGCGTCTGTGCCAGCATGCGTTCGCTGATCCCCCGGATCCGACGGCGCAGCGCGCTGAACCGCAATGTGCCCGGCTGTAGCGCCACCAGCACGAGCAGCCCCCAGCTGCTGGTAATCTGGCGCAGGATCATACGGCTCGGGCATTCGGGCGCGAAGACGTCGCCCCGGGCAAGCATATCGGCCATGCGGAGGCGATCGGACATTTTTACACTAACCTTTTCGTGCGTACTTACGTTGGGTAAGTGCTCGATTAGATGGGTGCGGTCAACATTCCATACGAAAGGAAAGACCGATGTTCGCCGTAACCGGAGCCTCTGGCCAATTGGGCCGCCTGGTCATTGATGCCTTGCTCGACCGGGTTGCACCGACCGAAATCGTCGCGCTGGTGCGTTCGCCCGATAGCGTGAGCGATCTCGCCGCCAAGGGCATTCATGTCCGCGCATTCGATTATGATGCGCCGGAAACGCTGGCGCCTGCACTGGCCGGCGTCACGCGGTTGCTGCTGATTTCGGGCAACGCGGTCGGTAGCCGCGTGCCCCAGCATGGCGCCGTCATCGCTGCGGCAAAGGCCGCCGGCGTGGCGCTGATCGCCTATACGAGCCTCCTCAACGCGGATCGCTCGCCGATGCTGCTCGCGGCCGAGCACAAGGCGACGGAAGAGATGCTGGCGGCAAGCGGGGTCGACCACGCGCTGCTGCGCAATGGCTGGTACACCGAAAACTATCTGATGGGTGCGGGTGCGGCGATTGCGCATGGCGTGCTGCTGGGCAGTTCCGGGGACGGCATCGCCTCGGTTGCGGCGCGGGCCGACTATGCCGAGGCTGCGGCGGTGGCGCTGGTGCGCGGCCTGACCGGCACTTTCGAGCTGGCGGGTGATGTCGGCTTCACCCAGGCCGAACTGGCGGCTGCGCTGGCCGAGATTTCGGGCAAGCCGGTCGTGTTTCAGAACCTGCCGCAAGCCGACTATGCGGCCGCGCTGGAGCAGGCGGGCCTTCCCGGCCCGTTCGCGGCGGTCCTTGCCGACAGCGATGCGCGGGCAGGGGAGGGCGCCCTCTTCAACGATTCGGGCACGTTGAGCCAGCTGATCGGGCGCCCGACGACGCCTTGGCGCGGGACGATCGCGAAGGGTCTTGAGATCTGAGTTCGCATGCCCGGACGGGGCGGGGAGCTAGAGGATTTCCCGCACCCGCTCCGGCGGTCGGCCCAGCCGCACGCCCTTTTCGGTTTCGACCAGAGGGCGTTCAATCAGGATCGGGTCGGCAGCCATCGCATCAAGGATCGCGTCGTCCGACGCGTCCTTGAGCGGCTTCGCGCCGGCCTCCGTCTTGCGCAACCCGTCGCGCGGAGACATGCCCGCCTTGGCATAGAGCCGCGCCAATTCGTCGCGCGATGGCGGTGTCTTGAGATATTCGACCACCGTCACGTCGGCGCCGGCGCCCTGAAGGATCGCCAACGCCTCACGCGACTTGGAGCAGCGCGGGTTGTGGTAGATCGTGGCGTTCACCGGAACCTCCGTTTGTGCTGAGCTTGTCGAAGCACGAAGCGACGACCGTATGAAGATCGCCCTTCGACAGGCTCAGGGCAAACGGATGTTAGGACTCGCTGGCATCCTGCTTCGCCAGCCACTCCTCAAGCCACTTGATCGTATAGTCGCCCTGCTGGAATTCCGGCACGTCGAGCAGTGCCTGATGCAGCGGGATGGTCGTCTTCATCCCGTCGCCTTCGATCACGAACTCTTCGAGCGCGCGGCGGAGGCGGCGCAGGGCGCCCTGGCGGGTCGTGCCGTACACGATCAGCTTGGCGATCATGCTGTCGTAATATGGCGGGATGCGATAGCCCGAGTAGAGGCCGCTATCGACGCGGACGTTCATGCCGCCCGGCGCGTGGAACTGCTTCACCAGCCCCGGCGAGGGCGCGAAGGTGCGCGGATCTTCGGCGTTGATGCGGCATTCGATCGCGTGGCCGCGGAACTGCACGTCTTCCTGACGCACCGTAAGGCGGCATGGCCTTCGGCAACGCGGATCTGTTCGCGGACGAGGTCGAGGCCGGTGATCGCCTCGGTCACCGGATGCTCGACCTGGAGCCGGGTGTTCATCTCGATGAAGTAGAACTCGCCATTCTCCCACAGAAACTCGATCGTCCCTGCGCCGCGATAGCCCATATCGGCCATTGCCTTGGCGCAGATGTTGCCGATCCGCTCGCGGTCGGCCTGGCCGAGCACGGGGGAGGGGGCTTCTTCCAGCACCTTCTGGTGGCGGCGCTGGAGCGAGCAGTCGCGCTCGCCCAGATGGATGGCGTTGCCATTGCCGTCGCCGAACACCTGAATTTCGATGTGGCGCGGGTTGCCGAGATATTTTTCGAGATAGACGGTGGCGTCGCCGAACGCGGCCTTCGCCTCGCGGCCGGCCTGCTGCATCAGCGTCTCGAGCTCGTCCTCGGACGTGCACACCTTCATGCCGCGACCGCCGCCGCCCGATGCGGCCTTGATGATCACGGGATAGCCCGCCTCTGCCGCGATCGCCTTGGCTTCCTCAAGGTCACTGATCGCGCCGTCGGATCCGGGGACGAGCGGAAGGCCGAGCGCGCCAGCGGTGCGCTTCGCCTCGATCTTGTCGCCCATGGTGCGGATATGCTCGGGCTTCGGCCCGACGAAGATCAGGTTATGCAGCTCGACGATCTCGGCGAACTTGGCATTCTCACTGAGGAAGCCATAACCGGGGTGGATCGCGTCGGCGCCGCTGATCTCGGCGGCCGAGATGATGTTGGGGATGTTGAGATAGCTCTCCGCCGCAGCCGGCGGGCCGATGCAGATCGCCTCATCCGCCAGGCGCACATGCATCGCGTCGGCATCGGCGGTGGAGTGCACCGCGACGGTCTTGATCCCCATCTCATGGCACGCGCGATGGATGCGCAGCGCGATCTCGCCGCGATTGGCGATCAGGAGCTTTTTGATCTCGGGCAAGGCGCGTTACTCGACGACGACGAGCGGCTGGTCGAATTCGACCGGCTGGCCATTGTCGACCAGGATCGCCTTGACGGTGCCGCCATGCGGCGCAGCGATCGGGTTCATCACCTTCATCGCCTCAACGATCAACAGCGTGTCGCCGGCCTTGACCGCCTGTCCGACTGACACGAACGCCTTCGCGCCCGGCTCGGCCGAAAGGTACACCGTGCCGACCATCGGCGACTTGACGGCATTCTCATGCGCCGGGGTGATCGACGCAGGGTCGGACGGCATCGAGACCGGAGCGGCAGACGCGGCCGGTGCAGCCATCGGCGCTGGCGCGGCATAGGCGACCGGTGCGGCGCTGACCTTGCGCGCGACGCGGACCTTGCGATCGCCGTCTTCGACTTCGATCTCGGTCAGGTTGGTGTCGTCGAGCACGGCAGCAAGCTGGCGCACCAGCTCGATATCAACGTGCATCCCCTTTTTGTGTTCTTCGCTCATGCGACCTCGAATATCTTGGCGCGCGCCCCTTCCCCAAGGGCGCGCAGGAAAACGCGGCTAATAGTCAAGATGGACCGGCTTGCAAACCGGTCCTGGGTCAAAGGCGGGCGGCAGCCTCGAGCGCCAGCAGATAGGAAACGGCACCGAAGCCCGCGATGGTCCCCTTTGCCGCGCGCCCGACATAGCTCACATGCCGGAATTCCTCGCGCGCATGGGGGTTGGACAGATGCACCTCGATCACCGGGGTGCGGATCGATTTGATGCAATCGTACAGCGCGATGCTGGTGTGGGTGAACGCACCGGCGTTGAGAAGCACCGCCTTTGCCCCGCGCGCCTGCGCCTCATGCATCCAGTCGACCAGATGGCCCTCATGATTCGACTGGCGCAGATCGACGGTCAGGTCGAGCTCGCGGGCGCGATCCTCCAGCATCCCGGCAATGTCGTCGAGCGTGTCGGAGCCATAGATGTCCGGCTCGCGCGTGCCGAGCAGGTTCAGGTTCGGACCGTTGAGGACAAAGATGGTGTCGGCCAATTCACAACCCCCAGGAATTTGCTGCGCGCATTTGAGCCTTGCGCCGAACTCCCTATATCGCGGCGCAGCGAAAGGACCAGCATGACTCACACCGACGGGACGATCACGATCACGGTCAATGGCGAGCATCGCCGCGTTGCAGGCGGGATCAGCCTTGCCGATCTGGCGAACGAGCTGGGGCTGGTGCCGGAGAAGGTGGCGGTGGAGCGCAATCTGGAAGTCGTGCCGCGTTCGACGCTGGCGCAGGTCGTGGTCGAGGATGGCGACGAGATCGAGATCGTGCATTTCGTCGGCGGCGGCGACCATGACGACAGCTGGACCGTCGCGGGACGAACGTTCAACTCGCGGCTGATCGTCGGGACCGGCAAGTATAAGGACTTCGCGCAGAATGCGGCGGCGGTTGAGGCTTCGGGGGCGGAGATCGTCACCGTCGCGGTGCGGCGCGTCAACGTCAGTGACCGCAATGCGCCGATGCTGACCGATTTCATCGATCCCAAGAAGATCACCTACCTCCCCAACACCGCGGGCTGTTTCGACGCGGATAGCGCGATCCGCACCCTGCGGCTGGCGCGTGAGGCGGGCGGATGGGATCTGGTGAAGCTCGAGGTACTGGGCGAGGCCAAGACGCTCTACCCCGATATGGTTGAAACGCTACGCGCGACCGAGGTGCTGGCCAAGGAAGGCTTTCTTCCGATGGTCTATTGCGTCGACGATCCGATCGCGGCGAAGCGGCTGGAGGATGTCGGCGCGGTCGCGATCATGCCGCTCGGCGCACCGATCGGGTCGGGCCTGGGCATCCAGAACCGCGTGACCATCCGCCTGATCGTCGAGGGCGCGAAGGTGCCGGTGCTGGTGGATGCCGGCGTCGGAACGGCGAGCGACGCGGCGGTAGCGATGGAGCTGGGTTGCGACGGCGTGCTGATGAACACCGCGATCGCCGAGGCCAAGGACCCGATCATGATGGCGCGTGCGATGAAGCTCGCGGTCGAAAGCGGGCGGCTTGCCTATCGCAGCGGGCGGATGGGGCAGCGGCGCTATGCCGATCCGTCGAGTCCGCTGGCTGGGTTGATCTAGGGGGCCGCGCCAAAACGGTCTTTCGGAATCGGCACTCCCTTTCGGAACGCGATTCCATCGAGATAGCGGCACATGACATACCTGCCATTTGAGCGGCCCAGCGCGACCACCTTAGCGACAGTAGTATCCAGATCGGTGTCTCGCGCGAGATGGTGAGCGACCCTGCGCCGGCATAACCCGCTGAACGCTGTGTAGTTTATGCAATTAGCAAGGAAGTTGAGTTCGAGTTCAGAAGCGCTCGCCTCAAGCTGCCAAGCCTGCAGGGTCTGGGCGCTATGACGGTCTACCCACGGGCTTACATCCATCAGGCGATTATAGCCCAAGTTTGTCTGATCGGGTTTATGTGGAAGATGCTCGGATTTGCGGAACAGTGATTTGTTATACCCGCACTCCTCTGCCGGAATTCGATCGACAAAGTCGGCGTGTTCTGCACGCCGCGGAAGATAGTACACCGGATCCGACGTGTACGCCGCGATGGCCCGAGCCGCTCCGTTATCTGCCAAAGGACTGGCTGCTTGAACTACGGCAGTGATGAGCGGTCCAACGACCCAACCAGCCGTGACAAGTATAAGCCCGGTCGCGAGGCTCCTTCGACTGAACCGCATCACATCTTCCCCACCAGCCACACGGTGAACCCACCACAGCTTGCATCCTCGCTGACGTGATTGACGACAGTCAGCCCGCTTTCGGCAAGGATCGCGCGATATTCGGCGGGGGACAGGCTGGCATGGTAGAGGTCTTCGCCCTCGAATTCGCCCATCGCGACACCGTTGGCGGGGCCGGTGTTGAACAGCGCGACGCCACCCTTGCGCAACCATACGCTCATCCGGCGGATCAGCTTTTCCTGCCGCGCCACCTCAAGGTGGAACAGGCTGCACCAGGCGACGATGCCGTCATAGGCCGCGCTGTCGCCGCCAAAGCGCATCATGTCCGCCTCGATCCATGTGTGGCGTGAAAAGCGCGTGCGGGCGAGGTTGATCAGCGTGGTCGAGGTATCGACCCCGGTGACGTGATGCCCCTGGTCCACCAGAAAGCGCCCAACCGGCTCGCCGCCGCCACACCCAAGGTCGAGCAGATTGGCCCCGCGCGGGAGCATGCGGTCGAATCGTTCGAGCCAGGTCCGCTCAGGAAAACTGCCGCGCCGTGCCGCGTCAAAGGCTGCTGCATGGCGCTGATAAAGGTCGACAATCCGGTGCGGCATCGTCCGAACCTCCGGAACAGGGGCGGAAATTTCGGAACTCAAACGGGGCCCGGCGGTTGATCAGGAAACCCCAACCCCGAGCCAATGGAGACCATCATGGGCGAACTCGTCGACAAGATCAAAGGCAACGTCAACGAAGCGATCGGCAAGGCCAAGCAGCAGAGCAACGACCCCGAGACGCGCGCCGAGGGCGCCGCTCAGGAAGGCAAGGGCAAGGCCCAGCAGCTCGGCGGCAAGATCAAGGGCGCGCTGGGCGACGACATCTGATCGTTCGAATCCAACGTTTAACCGATTTGGGGCCGTTTTCTTCGGGAAACGGCCCTTTTTCGTGGACGAGTCGAATCGACTCCTGTGGCGATTCGAGTCATCACATCGGTCCGGGCCGGGACTGATCCCGGCACTGTCAGCCATCCGGGGGGCTAGACGCCGATGACCGCCGCTACTCAACAGCCTGTTCTGCCCTTTGCCAGAGGTGACTGGCGGATCGAACCGCGTGGGAGCGTGGGTAATGCGCTGGCCGACGCGCGACGCCGCTGCGCCCTGTCGATCGAGGATATCGCCGCGCAGACGCGCGTGCCAATCCGCTACCTCGCCGCGATTGAGGCGGAGCGGTTCGACGAGATTCCCGGCGCGATCTACATCAAGGGGTTCGTGAAAGCGTTCGCCCGCGCGGTGGGGCTATGCGAGCGCTGGGCGGTCGACGCGGTTAGCGCCTTGTTGGCGGATGGCCTGAAGCCCGCCCGTGCCTGATCGCTACCCCCGAATTGCCGTGATCGTGGTCGCTGGGCTGATGACCTCCACATCGGTCTTCAGATGCAGCAGGCGGACCCCGCGCTCCGCCAGCGCACGGTCAAGCGCCAGGGCGAACTCCTCGGTGCGTTCGACAGTCTCCGCCCAGCAGCCATAAGCACGGGCAAGCGCCGCGAAATCGGGATTGTGCAGCGTGGTGCCCGACAGGCGCGTGGGGAACTCACGCTCCTGATGCATGCGGATCGTGCCGTAGGCGCCGTTATCGATCACCAGCACCAGCATGTCCGCGCCATGCTGGACCGCGGTCGCCAGCTCTTGCCCGTTCATTAGGAAGTCGCCGTCTCCCGCGAGCGCGACCGCCAGCTTGTCCTTGCGACGCAAAGCTGCGGCGACGGCGGCGGGGGTGCCATACCCCATCGCGCCAGCGGTCGGAGCCAGCTGCGACGGCTGCGCGCCATAGCGCCAGTAGCGGTGCCACCAGCCGGAGAAATTGCCCGCGCCATTGCACACGATCGCATGGTCGGCATCGATCCGGTCGCGCATTGCCGCAACGCACTGGCCGAGGTCGAGCGCAACGCCGTCGCGGGGCTTTGGCGTGGACCAGTCCTGCCACTCCGCATGTGCCTCGGCACAGGCGGGGCGGGGAGTGGCGGGTGCATCGGCAGCGGCCAGCATTGCCCCAAATTCGAATACCGGGGCGGCGATGCCGAGGTCGGCGCGATAGACGCGGTTGAGTTCGCCCGCGTCCGGGTGGACGTGGATAAGCGTCTGGCCGGGATGATCGGGCGTCACCAGCGTATAGCCATCGGTGGTCGCCTCACCCAGCCGCGCGCCGACGACCAGCAGCAGGTCAGCGGCCTTGATCCGCGCGACGAGCTTCGGATTGGGGCCATAGCCAAGGTTGCCCGCCCATGCCGGGGAGCTGTTGGGAATCGCGTCCTGCCGCCGGAACGCGCCCGCGACGGGAATGCCCCAACTGCGCGCGAAGCTGTCGAACGCGGCGCCGGTGGCGATGTCCCAGCCCGCGCCACCCACGATCGCCACCGGACGCTCGGCGGTACGCAGCAGGTCGAGGACGTCGGTGAAATCTTCCGGGTCCGGCCCGGCGCTGTGGCGGGTCAGGCGCGGGCGGTCGAGCGTCTCGACGACATCGAGCAGCATGTCTTCGGGCAGTGCGACGACGACCGGGCCGGGACGACCGCTGATCGCCACATTCCAAGCACGAGCGACATATTCCGGGATGCGCGACGCATCCTCGATCCGCGTCGCCCATTTGGCGAGCGGACCGAAGAAGGCCGGGAAATCGACCTCCTGAAACCCTTCCCGGTCACGCATCCCTCGGTCGACATCGCCGATGAACAGGATCATCGGGATCGAATCCTGCATCGCGACATGCACGCCGATGCTGGCATTGGTCGCGCCGGGGCCGCGGGTGACGAAGCAGATGCCGGGCTTCCCCGTCATTGCCCCGTCGGCGCACGCCATGAACGCCGCGCCGCCCTCTTGCCGACAGGTGACCAGATCGACCTGGGGCACGTCGTGCAGGGCGTCGAGCACCGCGAGGAAGCTTTCGCCCGGCACATGGAAAATGCGGTCGCAGCCCTGAGCCACGAGGTTATCGACCAGGATGCGGCCGCCGTTGCGCGTGTTCGTCATCGCCGCATCTTGCCGCCGCGACAACGCGAAGTCGAGCCGGTTACGGCTTGTCGGCATAGCGCGCCTTCAACATCGCCCAGGTTGCACGCAGCCCCATCGCATCGCCGCCCTTGGGTCGCCCCGGCTTGGCAGCGGGTCGCCAGGCGAACAGGTCGAGATGCGCCCAGGCGATGTCCTTCGGCACGAAGCGGCGCAGGAACAGCGCGGCGGTGATCGGCCCGGCGAAGGGGCCATCGGGGGCGTTGACCATGTCGGCGATGTCCGACTTGAGCATCTCGTCATACCCGTCCCACAGTGGCAGCCGCCACAGCGGATCCTTCACCCGGTCGCCCGCATCCAGCATCGCGCCCGCCAGCGCGTCGTCGTTGGCGAACAGGGCTGGGAGGTCAGGGCCGAGCGCCACGCGCGCTGCTCCGGTCAGCGTTGCGAAGTCGAGGATCATCCCCGGCTTGCCCTCGACCGCCTTGGTCAGCGCGTCGCCGAGGATCAGGCGCCCCTCGGCATCGGTATTGGTATTCTCGACCGTGAGGCCCTTGCGCGTCCTGAGGACATCGCCGGGGCGGAAGGCATTACCCGCCACCGAATTCTCGACCGCCGCGACCAGCAAATGCAGCCGCACGGGCAGGCGTTGCGCCATCACCAGCCCGGCGAGCGCAATCGCATGCGCCGCGCCGCCCATGTCCTTCTTCATCAACCGCATGCCGGCGCTCGGCTTGATGTCGAGCCCGCCCGTGTCGAAACACACGCCTTTGCCGACCAGCGCCAGCCGGGGATGGTCAGGATTGCCCCATTCCAGCTCGATCAGCCGCGGCTCCCGCCCGCGCGCAGCCGCCATGCCGACGGTGTGGATCATCGGGTAACCCTGCTCGAGCGCATCGCCGCGCGTGACGGTCAGCGTTGCGCCATGGCTCTTCGCAAGCGCCTCGACCTCGGCCTCCAACTCCGCCGGTCCCATGTCGGACGCCGGGGTGTTGACCAGATCGCGGACCTTGAAGGTTGCTGCGGCGAGGCGCAGCGTCTCCTCGATCCGCCCCGGCTCACCGGTCAGCAGGACGCGCGGGCCCTGTGCCGCCTCGTCCTTGCGGTAGCGGTCGAAGCGATATTGCGCGAGCACCCAGCCGAGCATCGCTGCGCCCGGTTCTCCGTTCGCGAGGCGATAGGTGCCTTCGGGAAGTTGCTCGCCCAGCGAGGCGATGCGGAAGGGCGAGGTCTCCGGCTCGTCGCACACCAGCAGCATCGCCCAGTCCTCCGGTCCCTCGGCGGGCAGCACGGCGCGGTTGCCCGGCTTGCCGGTCAGCTTGTGCGCGGCGACCGCAGTGCGGATGCGCGGCGGCTGTGACTTGAGCCAGTCCTGCCACTGGTGGGGGTGGACGACATGGATGGTGCGGGCGGGCTGGCCGCGATCGGGCTGAAGCAGCGTGGAGAGATCGGTCATCACCGCTGATCTAGGACGGTGACCCGGCGACGGCAACTAGCGGGCGAGCCGCGTCGTTGGCGCGGCGCAGCGCTCCATTGCGCGATCAATCATCGCGACCAGCCGGTTGCGCCTTTCCGCGAGGCGGGCAGGGTCCAGCCCGCGCTCCTGCGTCTCGAAATTCACATAGGGCAGGCCGCGCAGCAGCGCATAGTTGGACAGCGACCCGTCGCTGACGCTCACCCGTTCAAACACGACGTTGAAGTCGGCCAGCGCCAGCGCCTTGCCGCACCAGGCCGAATAGGGCGAGCGGCCGGAGCGGTAGGCGACATAGGCAAGGCTGTCGTCATCATCGAACGGCCATGCCCGGCCCTGTGACGCATGCGGCTGCATGACGTCGTCGCAGAAGCGGATTGACACCTCGCCGCGCCCCGGAGGGTCGGACTGGTTGCAGCGTGAGTTGCGCGTGTCGAAGCCGGGTGAGTTGGTGTGCAGCGCGATGATCGGCAGCGCCCCGCGGCGCACATCGGCGAGGATGGTATTGGCGTAAAGCGGCGTGCCATCACGGAAATTGCGATTGGGGTCGATCGGCCCGCCACGATCGACCGCCGCGTTGCGGCGACGGCCATCCTCGGCAATCCCGGAATCGACGACGATCATCACCCCGCCATAGGCGCGCACGCCGGCCAGACCTGCTTCGAACCCGGCATTCTCGTTGTCATGCGGCACGAACCACAACGGGCCGCGCGGCTTGTTGACGTTGGCGATGCGGAACAGCCGCCAAGCCCCTCTCTCTTCACGAAATTCGATGCGCGTGACCGACAGCCCGCGCCAGGTCGCGGGGTCGCGATGACGGGCGAAATCGTCGTCGTTCAGCGTCAGCGGATCGACCGCCTCGCCGCGGACACCCGGCTCCGGCGCGATCCCGGTAAGGGCAAGCCAGACCGGAAGGGCGAGGAGCAGGCGCTTCATTCAGGCCAGCGGCGCGCCATAGAGGTCGTGCTCGTCCGCGTCTTCGATCTCGACCTGGACGATATCGCCCTGTTTCAGATGCCCGGCATCACGCAGGAAGACGGTGCCGTCGATCTCGGGCGCGTCGGCCTGTGACCGGGCATTGGCGCCGTCACCATCGACCTCGTCGATGATCACCTCCAGCGTGCGCCCGACCTTTGCCTGCAGCTTGGCGGCGCTGATCGCGGCGGTCTTGGCCATGATCCGGGCGTAGCGTTCTTCCTTGACCTCTTCCGGCACCGCGCCGGGCAGGTCATTGGCGGCTGCGCCCTCGACCGGTTCGAATCGGAACGCGCCGACACGGTCGAGCTGTGCTTCGTCCAGCCAGTCGAGCAGATACTGGAAATCCGCCTCGGTCTCGCCGGGGAAGCCGACGACGAAGGTCGATCGGATCGTGATGTCCGGGGCGATTTCGCGCCATTTGTGGATGCGCTCCAGCACCTTCGCCTCGTTCGCCGGGCGGCGCATCGTGCGCAGCACGCTGGGCGCGGCATGCTGGAACGGGATGTCGAGATATGGGAGGATCAGCCCCTCGGCCATCAGCGGGATGACCTGGTCGACATGCGGGTAGGGATAAACATAGTGCAGCCGCACCCAAGGCGCGATCTTGCCGAGTTCGCGGGCGAGGTCGGTCATGTGCGGCACGATCTCCGCACCCTTCCACATCCGCGGTTCCTTGCGGATATCGACCCCATAGGCCGAGGTATCCTGGCTGATCACCAGCAGTTCCTTCGTCCCCGCCTCGACCAGCTTCTCTGCTTCACGCAGGATCGCGTCGGGACGGCGGCTGACCAGATCGCCGCGCAGCGCCGGGATGATGCAGAAGGAACAGCGGTGGTTGCAACCCTCGCTGATCTTCAAATAGCTGTAGTGCCGCGGCGTGAGCTTCAGCCCGCCTTCGGGGACGAGGTTGAGAAACGCATTGGGCGGCATTGGCGCGGCGTCATGGACGGCGCCGACCACTTCCTCATATTGATGCGCACCTGTCACCGCCAACACATTGGGAAAGCGGGCGCGGATGACTTCGGCTTCCTTGCCCATGCATCCGGTGACGATGACGCGGCCATTCTCCGCAATCGCCTCACCGATTGCTTCGAGCGACTCTTCCTTGGCGCTGTCGAGGAAGCCGCAGGTGTTGACCAGCACCACGTCGGCGCCGGCATAGTCGGCGGACATGGCATAGCCATCGGAACGGAGCTTGGTCAGGATACGCTCGGAGTCGACCAGATTCTTGGGACAGCCGAGCGACACCATGCCCACCTTCGGGGCTTCGGGGAGTCGCGTTGCCATGATCGGTCGGCGACATAGGCGATTTTGCGAAAAAAGATAGGGGCGGGGGCAATCGCCCGGCTTCGCCGTGCCCGAACTTGTCAGTTGTTGTCCGGGCAGCGAGCGGCCAGACTTCCACGACGTTGTAAGTGCGTGTCTTTTCACCCCGGGGCTGTGGTCCCGCGCAACTGGACGCAAATGCCATGATCGGGATCGTGCAGCGCTGGAATTGGGCAGCAGGTGTGCTGGTCGGCATGGCGGCGTTGCTTGCATACCCCGCCGCAGCGCAGGAGAGCCGCCGCGTTCCGGTCCCGCCCGATGGCATCACCGCATTCGACGCGGGGGACTATGGCAAGGCGGCGGGGATCATTGTCCCGGCGTTCGAAGCGTGTCGCGCCGCGCAGTCCCCGGGCGGCGCTTGTACGGACCTTGCCAAGGCGGTCGCGCTTCTGGTCGCGGTGGCGGGGAATGCGAAAACCGAACCGACGATTCTGGCGGCGCAGGACTATATCGACACGCGCGTCGGGCGGGAGACCGAGGATGCACTCGGAATGCTCGCCATGCTGTCGAGCTATTATGACCGCGTGCTGGACATGGCAAAGTTCGGCGCGGTCGCCGAGCGCCGCTATGCGCTCGCCCGCAAGCTTCATGGGCCAGTTGCGCGCCCGACGGTGCTGGCGGCTGTCTCGCTTTGCGCTGTTCAGTGGAACCTCGGCAAGGGGCAGGCCGCGGTCGAATTGATGACCCCGCTGCACGGCAAGCTACCCGAAAAGACGGCCGAGGAGATGCAGCTTGCCGGGCGCGTCTAT
Organism: uncultured Alphaproteobacteria bacterium; assembly: GCA_942493255.1. Lineage (GTDB taxonomy): Bacteria > Pseudomonadota > Alphaproteobacteria > Sphingomonadales > Sphingomonadaceae > Sphingomonas. The sequence continues at coordinate 2,236,132 of OW818683.1, forward strand.
GACTGCACCGGCACCGCCTATTATTCGATGGATCAGAATCGCGAGGCGGAGATTGCTTTCCGGCGGGCGCTAGCGTTGTTCGAACGCGCGGAGGGGCCGCAAGGCGGCAACGCGATCGACGTGATGGCGAGCCTTGCAAACACGCTGAGACGGCTTCGCCGTGACGGCGAGTCCCTCGCGCTCGCCAAGCGGGTGGAGGGCCTTGCCAAGCCCGGATCGGAAGTCCTGTCCCGCATCGACTGGGCACGTGCGCCGACGAGCGATCCGCTAGACGCTGCGCGTGCCGAGTTTGCGCAGACTGAAGCGCGCTACGGCGCGAAGTCCCCGGTGACCGATATGGCGGGCGCAAGTTATGGGATCGCGCTGATCGAAGCAGGGCGATTCGCTGAGGCCGAGCCCTTTGTCGCGCGGCTGGAGGCTGCGGCCGGCAATCCGTCCATTCCGGCGTCGGTTCGGATCAAATTGCTGATCGGGCGGATCGCGATGATCACGACGCAGGACAAGGGCAGCTTTGACCGTGCGCTGCCGGTGATCGAGCAACTGGTAGCGATCGCCAAGCGATCAGAGGCGGGCAGCGACAAGTTGTTGATCGACTTTCAGATGTACGCCGGCGCATTGCTGAACGCCCAGTCGCAGCCTGCACGCGCCTATCCCTACCTCTCTGATGCAGGGCGCCTGCTGCTCGAACGGATTGCAAGCTATCGCGATTTCGATGCGGCTGCCCAGCGCGAAACCCGCGAATACGCACCCGTCTTCAAGTTCAAGGTCGCGACCGCGTGGCGGCTGGCGCAGCGGTGATGACGTCTCTGGTCTTTGCCGAATCACCGCCCTAACATGGTTAACGAAAGGTCCTCATTTGAATGAGGCTGGTGGGGCGGGTGCAGGCACCGAACATCATGCTGACGATCCTTCGTCAGCCAGCGGCGCGGCTCGTGACGATCACGGGCACGCTGTTCATCATCGTCGCCTGGGTCACGGTGATCTGGCAGATCACGGAAGACCGGGCCGCTGCGGCTGAGGCGGCTATCCGCGAAAACCGGGGTCGGGTCGTCGCGTTCGGCCAATATGTGCGCAAGACGCTGGAGGCTGCGGAGCTTGCCACGGTCTATCTCGAGCAACGCTATGGAGAACGGGCGCGCGCGCAGGAAATTGCCACCCCGCGCCAGATCGTGTTGCCGCGCTACTTCGATCCGGCGATCGTCGGTGCGCAAATTGCAGACGCGGATGGCAATGTTCGCTTCAGCGCCGGGGACGGCGAGCCACCAGATTTGAAAAGGCTTCGAGTCTTTCGTGACTTGCGTGACACGCCGGGGCGCGAGCGCGCCATTTCAGATCCCATCCTGCAACGCCAAACCGGCGAAACGGTGCTGCTGATCACCCGGTCGCTCCGCGATGAACAAGGTAGGTTCCGCGGCGTAGCGGCGGTGGAGATTCCGGCGCACCGTTTCGTCGAATTCAACGTTGGGCTCAACTATCGGGCGGCAGACCTGATCTCGATCATCTCGCTTAAGGGGATGACGTTGGCGCGGCGCGAAGGTGACAGGGTGACCTGGGGACAGGACGTCCAGTTTACGCTGGTCATGCAGCGCCAGCTGGCAAACCCGATGGGAGACTATTGGGGGCCGAGCGTGCTCGACGGCCAGAGGAGGCTGTTCAGCCATGAGCGGCTTTCCAACTACCCCATTTTTGTCACGTCTGGCGTCGGTGAGGCGGATGTTCTCGCTCCGGCTGCCCGCCGGGCGGGGTGGTTCCTGAGCTTCGCGACCGCGTTGACATTGGTGGTCGGTGCGCTGCTCGTGCTCTACTTCCGGCACATCAGCAATCAGGAACAGGCGCAGCGCCGGATCGACATGATGCGCAATGAATTCGCACATTCCGCGCGCGTTTCGTCGCTGAGCGAGATGGCGGCGGGGCTGGCGCATGAGCTCAATCAGCCACTGACCGCAGCGTCGAACTATCTTGCAGTTGGCGAACTGATGCTACGGGGCGATGGGACGCGCGAAGGGGTTGCGTCGCAGCTCCATCAGGTACGCGGCCAGATCGCCCGCGCGGGGGACATTATCCGTCGCATCCGCGACTATCTGTCAAAGGGCAGCGCGGAGCTCCGCGTTGAGCTGCTTGATCCCGTCATCTACGACGCGATTGAACTGGCCCGTGGCGGTAATGCCGGGCCGCGTGCGCGCATCCTCTATTCCGGTGGCTATGGGCAGACCCGCGTGCTGATCGACCGGATCCAGATCCAGCAGGTTCTGGTCAATCTGATCCGCAATGCCGAGGAGGCGCTGGCCCCGCTGACGGCGGAGCGGCGGGAGATTCGGATCTCGTGCGACATCCTTCCCAACGACATGCTCGAAATTCGCGTGGAGGATGACGGCCCCGGTTTTCCGGACAGCGTCCTCGAGCAGTTCAATCTGCCGTTCATCTCGACCAAGGCCGAGCATGGGCTGGGCATCGGCCTGTCGATCTGCCGCCGGATCATCGAGGTGCATGGCGGCGAGTTGAAAGCGTGGAACCGCGGGCAGGGCGCGACGATCAGCATCACCGTGAAACGTGAAAGCGCGCTTCCGACGCTGGATTGACGGACCTGCTAGCTGGACGCGGCGCCAGTAGGGATGATCTCGACGATCACATCGTCTTCGCGCAGCGCCTGTGCTTCCGGCTCGAAGAACCCGTGCGGTATCCCGTCGCGGTAGATGCGCACGCCAAGGCCCGTGGTGATCGCCGACAGGGGCTTGCCGATCTCGTTCGCAGCCGCGTAGCGCTCCGACAGATGCACGCGCCCATCGACCGAGGCGAGGTCGAGCATATAGTCCGCGACATGCGTCCCCTCGACCGACCCGGCGAGCAGCAGGCCGGCGAAACTCACGGGGTTGATGACGGTATTCGCCCCGGCCGCGCGCGCGGGAAACTCATTGTCGTCCGCCTTGATGATGATCGAAATCGGCACCTTGGGCGCGAGATGACGGGCGGTCAGGGTGACGAGGATCGAGGTGTCGTCGCGTCCGGTGGCGACGATCAGCGTCTTTGCCTCGCCGATGCGGACGTCCTGCAGCGTCTGGTCGCGAGTCGCGTCACCGACCAGCACATTGCAGCCCGCCTCTTCGGCACGGGCCAGCGCGTGCTCGCTGCCATCGACCACGACGATACAGGCGGGGTCGATGCCGCGCGCGATCAGCTCATTGACCGCGTCGGCCCCGGTCTTCCCGTACCCCGCGACGACGATGTGATTGGTGAGCATCTTCTGGATCTGGGCCATGCGCCACCTGTCCCATGTGCGTTTGAGGATGAATTGGTAGGTCGTGCCGATAAAGATCAGGATCACGAAGATGCGGATCGGCGTCACCACCAGCGCGTCGAACATCCGTGCGCCGGTCGAGATCGGCACGATGTCGCCATAGCCGGTCGTCGTGATCGAGATCATCGTGAAATAGATGATGTCGAGAAAGCTGATATGCTGGTCGAAATTATCGCGCAGCCCTTCGCGGTCGAACCAGTGGAAGGCGACCGCGAAGGCGTAGAGCCCGACAACGGCGGCCACGCGCCAGGCGATCGACACCCAGGGCGAGATGCTCGACTTGCGCCGGAGCGCGGCATGGGCCGGGATGCGATTGCGGTTCAACGTTTGGGCAGTCTCGGTAGTGGATCGACCGGGGTGCGGCCCTCTCGCAGTTCGAAATGCAATTGCGGGCGCGTGGTTCCGCTGTCGCCGGACAGGGCGATCATCTGACCGCGCTTGACCGACTGGCCGCGCTGGACGAGCAACTGGCCGGCATGGCCATAGACGCTGGTCCAGCCGCTGCCATGCTGAAGGATCACGAGGCCGCCGAGCGAGGGAATTTCGCTGCCGACATAGGCGACGGTGCCGTCGGCGGCGGCGAGGATCGGGGTGTCGAGTGGCACCGCGATCTTGATCCCGTCGCTGCGCTCGCCGCTTGCGATCGGACCGAAGCGGCGGATGATCGTACCCCGCGCGGGCCAGGCGAAGCCACCGCGCAGCGTCGCTGGCGCTGCAACCGCCGCGTCCGGGGGCAGGATGCGCGCCGATGACGCAGTCGGCCGCGTCGGGCGGGCCGTCTCGGCAATCGCGGGCTGGCCGCCCGTGACGATGTCGTCGATGTCGAGCCGGAACGCGGCGGCGCGCTCTTCAAGCGTCATCGTTCGGGGATCGCCGGGGATCAGCAGGCGCATGCCGGTGCGCAGGATGAACGGTTCGGCCAGGTCGTTCTCGGTGACAATACGCCCCCAGTCGACACCGTAGGCGCGGGCGATGGCGATGCCGGTCTCACCCGAACGGACAAGGTGATAACGCCCGCCGGGGATCGACAGCCGCTGGCCGATGCGGATCGTATAGGGCGGGGGCAGGTTGTTGGCGCGCGCGATCGCCTCCGACCCTGCGCCGGTCCGGTCCGCGATTCGGCGCAGCGTATCGCCAGGAACCACGACATATTCCGACGCAGCGATGGCGCGGGCATCGGCGGTGACACGGCGGGCCTCCCATGCCGAGACCGGCGCGGGGAGTGCCGAAACATCGGCCTCACGGCGCGGGGCGGTGGTGGGATCGACCTGCCGGGGTTCGGGAGCCGGACGCGCAGCGGGAGCCGCTCCCGGCGGGATGCACCCGGCCGTCAGCGGTGCCAGCACCAGCGCCGCAATCAATCCCGCCCTGTTGCTGTTCCCCCGCATGTCCCGCCCGGCTTAGCCAAATGTCCGGTTGAGCATAACAAGCGATTCACGATGCGTCAGGTCCAGATGCAGGGGCGTAACGGTAATCCATCCCTGCTCGATCGCCTCAAGGTCGGTATCGGCGACCGGCGAGTGCGGCACGCGGCCAAGGCCGAACCAGTAATAGTCGAACCCGCGCGGGTCGGTGCGCTTGTCGAGTCGGAGCCGTCCATAGTCGCGCAGGCCCTGTCCGACCGGCTTGATACCGGCGACTTCGCTGGCGGGCAGGGGAGGGAAGTTGACGTTCATCAGCGTGCGCGGTGCCCAGTCCGCCGCGATCAGCGGACGCAGCACGCGCTCGCCCCATTGCTCCGCCGCCTCGAAACTGACCCGCTCGCCCGGCGCGAGCGCGGCATAGCGCTGGCTCAGTGCGATCGAGCGGATACCCGCGAGCGCGCCCTCCATCGCCGCCGAGACCGTGCCGGAATAGCTGACATCCTCGCCCAGATTCGCGCCGCGATTGACGCCGGACAGGATCAGGTCGGGCGGACCGTCCTTCATGATCTCCGCCAGCGCCATCATCACCGCATCGGTTGGCGTACCGGTGACGGCAAAGCGACGATCGCCGAAGCGGCGCAGACGCACGGGATCGGTCAGGCTGAGCGAGCGACCCTTGCCCGATTGCTCCTCCAGCGGCGCAACGATGGTGATGTCATCGGACAGAGTGCGGGCGAGCCGCTCGAGGACCTCGAGGCCATGGGCATGGACGCCGTCGTCATTGGTGAGGAGGATCCTCACCCGTGCGGCTCAAGCCGGTTCACGCCGCGCAGATAGGGCTGGAGCACGTCGGGCACTGAAACCGCGCCATCCTCTTGCTGGTAATTCTCCAGCACCGCCACCAGCGTGCGGCCGACCGCCAGGCCGGATCCGTTGAGCGTATGCACGAACGCCGGCTTGCCCTCAGCGTTGCGGTAGCGCGCGTTCATCCGGCGCGCCTGGAAGTCGCCGCAGGTCGAACAGGACGAAATCTCGCGATAGCGCGCCTGGCCCGGCAGCCAGACCTCAAGGTCATAGGTCCGCGTCGCGCTGAACCCCATATCGCCCGCGCATAGCAGCATGCGGCGGAAGGACAGGCCGAGCCGGGTCAGAATATCCTCGGCGCAGGCAGTCATCCGCTCATGCTCCGCCTCCGACTGCTCGGGAGTCGTGATCGACACCATCTCGACCTTTTCGAACTGGTGCTGGCGGATGAAGCCGCGCGTGTCGCGGCCCGCTGCGCCCGCTTCGGAGCGGAAACAGGGGGTGAGCGCGGTGAGCCGCAGCGGCAGTTCCTCGCCGCTCAAAATCTGCTCGCGCACGCTGTTGGTCAGGCTGACTTCGGATGTCGGGATCAGCCAGCGGCCATCGGTGGTGCGGAACGAATCTTCGGCGAACTTCGGCAACTGCCCCGTCCCGAACATGATCTCGTCGCGCACCAGCACCGGCGGCACGCACTCGTCATAGCCATGATCGCCGGTCAGCGTGTCGAGCATGAACTGGCCAAGCGCGCGGTGCAGCTTCGCCGCCGGGCCGCGCAGCAGCGTGAAGCGCGATCCGCCGAGCATCGCGCCCGTGTCGAAATCGAGGCCGAGCGCGGGCCCGAACTCGTGATGTTCGCGCGGGCCGAAGGCAAAGGCAGGCTGCGTACCGATCGTGTGGACGAGTTGGTTGTCGTCCTCGTTCGCGCCTTCCGGAACATCGGCGGCGGGCAGGTTGGGGATCGCGGCGAGCGCGGTCCGCAGCGCTTCGTCCGCCGCGCCTTGGGCGAGATTAAGGTCCTCCAGCGTCTGCTTGAGCCCCGCGACTTCCGCCATCAATGCCTGCGCGCGCTCCTCGTCCTTCGCCGCCTTGGCCTGACCGACCTGCTTCGACAGGTCGTTGCGGCGCGTCTGCGCCTCCTGCTGTTGCGTGGTCAGCGCGCGGCGGGCTTCGTCGAGCGCGACCAGCATGTCGGCCTGCGGCTCGGCGCCACGGCGGGCAAGGGCGGCGTCGAACGCCTCGGGGTTCTCTCGGATGGCGCGGATGTCGTGCATGGGCGCAGGCTATGACGAGCCGCGCGGGGCTAGGCAACCCGGTGCGCGCGGCGTGCGTTCATGCGGCACAACATAACCAGGAGAAACACCGATGCAGGTTCCCCATAACGCAATGGTCGTCGTCGCCGATGGCCGCAAGATGCTGTTCCTGAGGAACGAGGGCGATGCGGTGCATCTCAATCTGCAGGTCGAGCGCAAGCGGGTGCAGGATAATCCCGACAATGGCGATCAGCGCACCGACGCACCGGGCCGGACGCATTCAAGCGTCGGGACGGGCCGCAGCGCCTATGAAGAGACCGACTTTCACCAGCTCGAGGAAGACCGGTTTGCCGCCGAAACGGCGGAATTGCTCAAGAAGCGTGCGCTGAACAACGATTTCGAATCGCTGATCATCATCGCGCCGCCGCGCACGCTGGGCGAGCTGCGCAAACATTATCACAAGGAAGTGAGCGAGCGGCTGACCGGCGAGATCGACAAGACGCTGACCGGCCATCCGATTCCGGACATCGAACAGGCGCTGATGAACGCCGAGTAATTCGGCGCTGGTCGCCGCGGCGCTTATTCAGCCGCCGCGGCGTCCTTTGCCTTGCGGTTCTGGAACCGCTTGCGCACCACCAGCGCCGCTGCGGCCGCGCCGAACAGCAGCACCATCGGCGGCGCGGGAACCGGATCGGGACCACCCGACGAGCTGCTCGTGCCGCTCGACGTGCCCGAAGACGTGCTGCTCGAGGTCGAGGTGCTCCAGCCGCTCGACGTGCTCCAGCCGCTGGAGGTCGATGACGACACATCGCCCGAAGACGAGGCCGACGTCGAAGAAGCGGATGAGTTGGACGAAGACGTCGAGACGTCGCCCGATGACGATGCAGAGGTAGACGACGAGACATCGCCTGACGAAGACGCCGACGAGGACACATCGCCGCTCGATGCCGACGAGACGTTACCCGATGAGCCGCCCGATGCCGACGAGACATCGCCGCTCGACGACGAGGACACGTTGCCGGACGAGCCGCCCGAGGCCGACGAAGACGAAACGTCGCCCGAAGAACCACCCGAGGCCGACGAGACATTGCCCGAAGAGCCGCCCGATGCCGAGCTGGTCGAGGATCCGCCGGTCGATGACGTGCTCGTGCTCGACAGGCCGCCGGTCGACGTGGACGATCCACCGGTCGAGGACGTCGAGCTGACGCTGCCGCTGGACGACGACACATCACCCGAAGACCCGCCGGCCGAAGTCGAAGTCGATCCGCCCGAGGTTGAAGTCGAACCGCCGCTGGTGCTGCTGGTCGAGGAGATGACGATGCCGCCGCTGCCCGACGCGCCGCTGCCGCCGCTCGATCCGCCGAAGAAGCCGCCCGCGAAGAAGCCGCCGACAAAGCCACCGCTGCCACCACCGGTCACCGCCGCCGCTGCGCCACCGCCGCCGCCACCACCGCCGACGACCGGCATTTCGCCGCTCGATCCATAGGTGGGCGGGGGCAGGGGGATTGCGGTTCCCTGCGTCGTGACGGTGAGGACCTGGGGCTGGCACTGTGCGGTCGTTGTCACCGTGCGACGGACGACGCGCTTGCGCAGCGGGCGCTTGACGACGCGGCGCTGGACAACGCCCTGCTTCACCGACTGACGCTGTTGCTGATAGCTGCGCTCGGCGCGGGTTTCGGCGACATGCACCGCGCCGCCGCCAACTACGGCTCCGCCGCATGCGCAGGCGCACAGTTTTGCCAAAGCCATCCGAACCGACATTGTGCTTCTCTCTTGTCCCCGGCCGCCGAGGGGTGCGCACTGCACCCGTTTGGCGGGTCATTGCCCTAAAAGTGCAGAAGAAAGTATTAAGTGCAATGTCGTTAACCATGGTTTCGATGCTATCCGCGCCATTATTTGCAGGGTGCTCGGATGATCTATGGTTAATGTGCCTTAAAGGGACGAAATGGGCGCGGTTGGTTATTTAATGCTTAACCAACGCCCGCACTTTGTTGAGATAAAACTGCACGTTGGTTCAGCGCGGTGTAATTTCCCGCGTGCCAAGAACGGCTTGGCGCACGAATCTGTGGATTCGGTAGCTTGTGATACCCAATTTGCCCCGATATAGGGCGCGCGGGGATAAGGGGATTGCGATCGGCCCAGCCATCCGATCCCGTTGTGGAGTGTGGGATGGCGACCGTTTTCGATCACCGCGACGATCCTGAAAAGCCTGTCGCTGCGAACGATTTGCCTGATGGCTATCGTCCGACTGCCGACGAACCGTTCATGAACGCGCGCCAGCAGCAATATTTTCGTGAGAAGCTGCTCGCCTGGAAGGACGCGATCCATCGTGAGGCGGCGGGAACGCTCAACCAGCTTCAGGTCGACTCGCTTCGCGAAGCGGACCTGACCGATCGCGCGTCGAGTGAAACCGACTGGTCGATCGAGCTGCGCACCCGCGACCGCCAGCGCAAGCTGATCTCAAAGATCGACGCCGCGCTGCGCCGGATCGAAGAGGGCGAATATGGTTATTGCGAGGTGAGCGGCGAGCCGATCAGCCTCGCGCGGCTCGAAGCCCGCCCGATCGCGACGATGACCGTCGAGGCGCAGGAGCGCCACGAGCGGAACGAGAAGGTCTCGCGCGAGGAGTGAGGACGGCCTTTTCGTCCCCGGGTTAACGGTTTCGATAGTCATTGCTGCTCTAAACTACGCGCGTAACACGTGAACACGAGCGGCAGATGGACCAGTTCTCTTCCGACCCTTTCAGCGGACGCTTCAGCGACGATCCGGCAAGCCAGCGCAATGCGGTGCGCGACAGCCTGTTCCTCGCTGCGACGTTGCGCATCGAAAAGGTCGAGGTTCCGGTTCGCGTGCGCAACCTCTCCGCGGGCGGGCTGATGGCCGAATATAGCGACCCCGTCGATTCGGGCACGCCGGTCGAGATCAACGTGCGTGGCGTCGGTTGGACCCGCGGCCACATCGCGTGGAGCGCGGAGGGCCGGATCGGCATCGCGTTCGACCGTCCGATCGACCCGCTGTTGGCGCGCAAGCCGGTCGGGCACGGGCAGAGCACGCCGCACTACGCTAAGCCTCAGATTTTTCGGGGTTGAGCCGGCGCGTTGCGCTCAGAGTGGCGCGCGCATCGGTCGGGCATTTCTAAACATCGCGCCAACATCGCGGCGCCGATGGGCCGCCCCGCACAAGCGGGGCAACCCGGTGAGCGCGTCAGCTAAACGCGATTTCTTCCTTCAGCTTGAGCTTGCGACGCTTCAGGTCGGCGATGACGATCTGATCGGGCGCCGGCCGCTGCGACTCGGCGACAATCCGCCGGTCGAGTGATGCATGCTTGGCCTCAAGTGCCGAGAGATGCGCGTTCTGCATGGAAGCAATCCTCCTGCTCTGGTTGGGGGAATATCGAGTAGATCACGATTCGCAGGGCTTGTCGCCCCTTGCAAAACTACCCATCGACAGGGCAACGGCGACATGCGACGGGTTGAGTCCGGGGATGGGCGAGTGATGGACGAAAGCGAGATTTTACGGCGGCTTGAGCTGCTTCGCGTCGACCATCGCGATCTCGACGTGGCGATTGACGCGCTCATCACCACGACGATGCCCGACCAGCTCCAGATCGCACGACTCAAGAAACGCAAATTGCTGCTGCGTGACGAGATTGCGATGCTTGAGGATCAACTGATCCCAGACATCATCGCCTGAGGATTGCGCTGGTGAGGCAGCGCCGGCCCGCTCCCGCGCCGCTTTGGGACAGGGCACCCGCACAAATCCCTATTTCGTTAATGAACTCTTTCTGTCAGCGTTCATGTCCATGACCGGGGAAGTGGAAACCATGCGCGTTCAGCGCGCGCTGATCGACTCGCTCTATACCGAGTCGATGCTGCTCGCCGATGAGGCGCGCGCCTATTTCGACGTGGTAGGGCGCGAACAGCGTGACATGCTGGGTGCGATGGACCGCGTCGTCTTCTCGTGTGAATCGCTCAAGGTGACGACACGGCTGATGCACAGCATCGCTTGGCTGCTGACCCAGCGGGCGGTCGCGGCGGGAGAGATTGGTCCGGGCGAAGCGCGTGATCCGTCACGCCGGCTTGGCGAGGCGCCGGTGACCGACGACGCCGCGCTCGAGGCCATGCCGGTCGGCGCTCAGCATTTGATCGCCGCCAGCATCGACCTGCACCGCCGCATCGCCCGGCTCGATGCCGCGCAAGACGAGGTTGTCGGGATTCCGATCAGCCCGGCGCGGACGATGCTCGACCGGCTCGCCCACGCCTTCTGACTCGCGCATTTCGATTAACCCTGTAACCCGGCGCGCGTTCGGGCTATGTTCCATCGCGTACGGAACCGAAGGGAAGATGCGTGTCGATCGAAGTCGTGGTGGCATTGCTGGTGACGCTGGTGGTCGGGGCGTTGCTCGGATGGTTTGCGGGGAGCCGCACGGCGGCCACGCTGCGCGCCGAGCGCGACCGGCGTGAGGGGGACTTCAAGGCCGCCATCGCCGATCTCGCCGCTGCCGAGGAGCGCGCGAGGGAGATTCCGGAACTGCGAGAGCAACTCGACGCGATCCGTGACCAGCGCGACGCGGCGCGGATCGAGCTGGCCGAGCTGCGGGTCAAGGCCGAGGGCCTGGAGGAACGGCTGACCGGCCAATTCCGCGAGGTCGCGGGAACGATGCTTGCCGAAACTCAGGCCGCCTTCCTCAAGCGCGCCGAGGACCGTTTCAAGGAATCGGAAGGCGTCGCCGGCCAGAATCTCAAGGCGCTGCTCCAGCCGGTAACCGAGCGCCTGCAGCGCTATGAAGAAGGCGTCGCCAAGGTCGAGGCGGAGCGCCGCGACGCGTTCGGCGAGCTCAAGGGCCAGATCGAACAGATGCGGATCGGGCAGGAGCGGGTGAGCACCGAGGCGGCCAAGCTCGTCAACTCGCTGCGCAACGCCCCCAAGTCGCGCGGGCGCTGGGGCGAGCAGCAATTGAAAAACGTTCTGGAGACCTGTGGCCTCGCCGAACACACCGACTTCAACCTGGAGGTGAACGTAGCGGGAGAGGATGGCGGGCGATTGCGCCCCGATGCGATCGTGCGAGTGCCGGGGGGCAAGTCGCTGGTGATCGATGCCAAGGTTTCGCTCAACGCCTATCAGGATGCGTTCGGAGCGGTGGATGAGAGCGAGCGCAATATCGGCCTAGCCGCGCACGCCGCGTCGATGAAGAACCACATCAACGCGCTGGGCAACAAGGCCTATTGGAACCAGTTCGACGATGCGCCCGACTATGTGATCATGTTCGTGCCCGGCGAGCATTTCCTGTCAGCTGCGCTCGAACATGACTCGGCGCTGTGGGACTTCGCGTTCGAGAAGCGCGTGCTGCTGGCGACGCCGACCAATTTGATCGCGATTGCGCGGACGGTGGCGGCGGTGTGGCGGCAGGAGATGCTGGCCAAGGATGCGCGCGAGATTGGTGCGCTGGGGAAAGAACTCTACGACCGGCTGGCGAAGGCGCTTGGCGACCTGCGTACGGTCGGCAGCGGGCTCAACACCGCGGTCAAGAATTTCAACGCTTTCGCCAACTCGCTCGAAAGCCGCGCGCTTGTGTCGGCGCGCAAGCTCAGAGACTATAACATCGAGACCGGCGCGCGCGAGATCGAGAGCGTGCCGCCGGTCGAATTGCTCGCCAGCCATGCCACTGCGGCTGAGCCGGACGCCGAGGATACGCTCACGGCTGCGGAGTAAGCGCCAGCGACTGCGGGCACAGCGCGCGCGGGGCAGGGCGGTGCGACACCAGAATCAAGCCGGTGCCGGTCTGCGTCAGCCACGCATCGAGCCGCGCGACCAGTTCCGCCTCGGTTCCCGGATCGAGCCCTTCGCTGGGCTCGTCCGCGACCAGCCACGGCCGGTTCGCGAGCAGCGCGCGGACGAGCGACAGGCGCTTCTGCTCGCCGCCCGACAGCGTTCCGCCGCTCTCACTGATCGGGCAGTCGAGGGCACCGGGCATGGTGCGGACCCGGTCCGCGAGGCGGACGACTTCAAGTGCGGCCCACATCGCGACCTCATCAACGCCCGGCCGGGCGAGGCGAAGATTGTCGCCGATCGTGCCGGCGATCAGCTGGGCTGATTGCGGGGCAAGCGCGAACTGCGCGGCAAGCGTTGAGGCTTCGGCCTGTGCCACCGGCGTCGCGCCGACGGTGAGCGGCAGCGGCGCGGAACGCAGCCCTGCGAGCGTCTCGACCAGCATGGTCTTGCCGCTTCCCGAATCGCCCGTGACAACGAGCCGCGCGCCGGGCGCAAGTTCCACGTCCCCGATCTGAAGCGGCAGGGCCGCAGCGCCCGGCTCCGGCGCGGGCTGAGGCGCAATAGCCGCCAACGCGCCAACACGCGCCAGCCCTTCAACCACGACCGCCTCCCGCAGCGCACTGCGCACCCGGATCGCGAGCGCCTCGCTCCCGGCGAAGGCGGCGAGCGCTCCCAACGCTGCCAGCGCAGGCCCATTGTCGGCGACCAGTAGGATCACGACCGCCAGCATCGCGCTCCATAGCGCGACAAGACCGTTCAGCGCCGCCTCACCCCGTGCGAGCGACCGCCGCGCCGCGTCGAGCGCTGCGAGATCCTCGGCGAGCGCAGCCTCAACGCGATCGGCCAGCCCGTAAGCGATGATCTCGGGCCGGGCTGCGGCCAGCTCCACATAATGGTCCCGCACCCGCCCGCGCGCTGCCGCTGCGGCTCGTGCGGGGCCGACGCTGACCCGCCGCGCCAGCGCTGCGCCGACGATCAGGCCGATCCCCGCGAGCACCACAAACGCAGCCGCCGCGCGCCATCCAGACAACGCGATACAGCCAGTGGCGACCACGCCGCCGACCAACGCACCGGGCATCGCAGAGCGGCGCACCACCAGATCCTCGATCGCGTCGATATCGTCGATCAGGCGCGTGCTGGCCTCACCGCTGGCAAGATCCGGAGCACTTCGTGGGTCAGCGGCGGCGAGCGTGCCGAACAGCCGCGTGCGCAGCCCCGCCATCGCGGTCAGCGCGGCGCTATGGCTCGTCAAGCGCTCGCCATAACGGGCAGCGGTGCGCGCGATGGCCAGCGCGCGGATCGCGGCGCTGGGCAGCAGATAGTTGAACGCGGTCACGGCTGCCAGGCCGCCCGCTCCGGCGATTGCCGAACCGGTCAGGAACCAGCCGGAAATGCCGAGCAGCGCGACCGACGCCGCCGCCGCGATTCCTGACAAAAGCAATGGCCAGCCAAGGCCGATGCTCCGCCCAATGCCCAACTGCGCAGCGATGCGGTCCATCCCCCTCACAGCCGCACCTCCGCCTGCGCATGTGCGGAAAGTGCCATATCGTGGGTCGCGACCAGAATGGCATGGGTCTTGGCCAGTTCGACGAGCAACGCCGTGATCTGCGCGGCGCTGGCGGCATCGAGATCGGCGGTCGGCTCGTCGCACAGCAACAGCGGACGGTGCGACAGCAGCGCGCGGGCCAAGCCAAGCCGGCGAAGCTCGCCGCCGGACAATCCCGCCGCACGATGATCGAGCGAAAGGTCCAGCCCGCCGCGCGCCGCGAGCAGCGGGTCGAGCCCGACGCGGTAGCACACCTCAACAATCTCGGCATCGCGCGCATCGGGTCGGGCCAGCGCGAGATTATCGCGCAGCGTTCCCGGCACCACCAATGGGCGCTGTGCTGCCCAGGCTATATCCGGCCCGGCGACCGCCGACACGGTGCCCTCCGACGCGGCGACCTGTCCCGCACAGGCGGCGAGCACGCTGGTCTTGCCGCTGCCCGTCGGGCCGGTGAGCGCGACCAGGCCGGTCGTCCCCAGGCTGAACGACACCGGGCCGATGCGCGCGCCGGGCCATGCGATGACCAGCCCTGCGACCTCAATTCCGGAAAACCGAGCAGGTGTGGCAGGTGATACGGGCGGCGGGACGCAGAGCGGATCGACCACCGCATGCGCGGCCTCACCAAGCTGCTTCTCATGATAGGCAGCGGCGAGGCGGCGCATCGGCAGGTAGAATTCGGGCGCCAGCGCCAGCGCGAACAGCGCCTCGCGAAAGGTCAGCGTCTCCGGGACCGGAAAGGGGAGGATGCCGAGCAGGCTGAACCCGCAATAGACCGCGACCAAAGCGACCGAGAGCGCGGCGAAGAATTCCAGCACCGCGCTCGACAGGAACGCGATCCGCAGCACCACCAGCGTGCGCGTCGCGACCCCTTGCGTCGCCGCGCCGATCTGGCGCGTGATCCGCTCCCCGGCACCGAAATGGCGGATCATCGACAGGCTGCGCAGTCGTTCGACGAACAGGTCGGAAAGCTGCTCCAGCGCGCGCAGCTGCGCGTCGGCGGCGCGGCGCGCCATCGTGCCCGCCAGGATCATGCCTAGGATGAACGGGATCAGCGTCCCGATCAGGATCGCCGCCGCAATCGGACTCGCCAGCGCGACGCAACCCGCGACCAGCAACGGCCCCATCGCCGCCGCATATCGGACGGGCAGGAAGCGTGCGGCATGCGCCTCGATCCGGTCGACATGATCGATCGCAATCGCGGCGCTCTCGCCGATCGGGATGGCACGCGGAAGGGGTTCGCCAAGCAAACGCCGATGCAGCCGCGCGCGCAACGGGGCGATGCTGCGCTGAGCCTCACGGATCGCGAGCGACTGGGCGGCAAAGCCCGACAGCGCACGGATCGCGCCGCCACTCAGCATTGCAAGAACGCCGGTCAGCGGCGTCGATCCGTCGATCAACGCGGAAACGGCTGCCGCCAGCCCCCAAGCAAAGGCCGCGGCGCCACCAATATCGAGAAGCCAGAAGCCTCCGGCGCGACTGCCTTTTCGCATGGGGTGGACCTTCTGCCTAATCGGTTGCCGGGTCGAGTCCGTACTATTCCCGATGTCGGCATGCCAGCGCGCCACCTAGGGCAGCGCGGTACACGTCCCGCAAAAGGGGGGAAATGACGATGATAGATATGGCAGTTGTCGAGCTGTCGCGGCTCCAGTTCGCGCTCACGGCAATGTATCACTTCCTGTTCGTGCCGCTGACGCTCGGCCTCGCCTTCATGCTTGTGATCATGGAGACGGTCTATGTGATCACCGACCGGCCGATCTGGCGCGACATCACGCGCTTTTGGGGCAAATTATTCGGAATCAACTTCGTGCTTGGTGTCGCCACCGGCATTACGATGGAGTTCGAATTCGGCACCAACTGGGCCTATTACTCGCACTATGTCGGTGACGTGTTCGGCGCGCCGCTTGCGATCGAAGGGCTGATGGCCTTCTTCCTCGAGGCAACCTTCATCGGCCTGATGGTGTTCGGCTGGGACAAATTGTCCAAGCGGCAGCACCTGCTCACCACCTTCATGGTCGCGCTGGGCACGAACCTGTCGGCGGTGTGGATCCTCGTCGCCAATGGCTGGATGCAAAACCCCATTGGCTCGCGGTTCAATCCCGAAACGATGCGGATGGAAGTCGTCGACTTCATGGCGGTGGTGTTCAACCCCGTCGCGCAGGCGAAGTTCGTCCACACGGTCAGCGCGGGCTATGTCCTCGCGTCGGTCTTCGTGCTCGGCATCTCGTCCTGGTATCTGCTCAAGGGGCGCCACGTCGAATTCGCCAAGCGCAGCTTCGCGGTTGCGGCGGCGTTCGGCCTTGCCTCCTCGCTGTCGGTCGTCGTGCTGGGTGACGAGAGCGGCTATGCGCTGACCGACAACCAGCGGATGAAGCTCGCCGCGATCGAGGGTGCCTGGCACACCGATCCCGCGCCGGCCGGCCTGTCGATCTTCGGCATCCCGTCAAATGAGGGGCGCGAAACCAAGTACGAGGTCAAGATCCCCTATGTTCTCGGCCTCATCTCCACCCGCAGCCTGACCGGCGAGGTCGCCGGCATCACGCCGCTGGTCGAACAGGCCCGCGTCCGCATCGTCCGCGGCATCGACGCCTATGATGCGGTGGAAAAGCTCAAGGTCGACCGCACCAACCTCGCCGCGCGCGAGCAGTTCGAGCGGAACAAGGCCGATCTTGGCTATGCGATGCTGCTCAAGCGCTATGTCGCCGATCCGCGTCAGGCCGATGCGGCAGCGATCGACAAGACGGCATGGTCGACCGTTCCGAACGTGCCGGTGCTGTTCTGGCTGTTCCGCGGCATGGCGGGGCTTGGCTTCTTCTTCATCGCCTTTTTCGGGGTTGCGCTCTACTACGCCAACACGCGCAAGTTCGACCGCAAATGGTTCCTGCGCACGGCGTTGTGGGTGATCCCGCTGCCATGGGTCGCGATCCAGTCGGGCTGGCTGATTGCAGAGATCGGGCGTCAGCCCTGGGCGGTCGAAGGCGTGCTGCCGACCTTCCTCGCGGCGTCGAGCCTGACCGTGGCGCAGGTGTGGACGACGATCATCGGCTTCACCCTGATCTATGGCGTGCTCGCGGTGATCGAGGTGCGGCTGATGCTCGGCGCGATCAAGCACGGCCCCGAGCATGGCGCTCCCGAAGCCGAGCCCATCGCCCCTGCCGGCGCGCCCAACCCCTTCCAGACCGTCGCGGCCGAATGAGCCGCGCGGGACAAGGAGACCAATCATGACCCTACCGCTCGATTACGAGACGCTCCGCGTCATCTGGTGGCTGCTGATGGGCGTGCTGCTGATCGGATTTGCCCTGACCGACGGGTTCGACCTCGGCGTGGCGTCGCTGCTGCCATGGATTGCCAAGACCGATGAAGAGCGCCGCATGGTGATCAACACCGTCGGCGCGACCTGGGAGGGGAACCAAGTCTGGTTCATCCTCGGCGGCGGCGCGATCTTTGCCGCATGGCCGTTCGTCTATGCCGTCAGCTTCTCCGGCTTCTACCTTGCGATGTTCCTGGTGCTCGCCGCGCTGATCCTGCGGCCGGTCGGGTTCAAATACCGCTCGAAGCGGCCTGACCCGAAGTGGCGCGCGCGCTGGGACTGGGCGCTGTTCGTCGGCGGGTTCGTGCCGGCGCTCGTGTTCGGCGTTGCAGTGGGCAACGTTCTGCTGGGGCTGCCCTTTCGCCTCGATAGCGACCTGCGCTCCTTCTATGACGGGACGCTGCTCGGCCTGTTCACGCCGTTCAGCCTGCTCGCCGGGCTGCTGTCGGTCGCGATGCTGGTGCTGCACGGCGCGGGCTGGCTGTCGCTCAAGGCAGAACAGGGGCCCGTGCTCGATCGGGCGCGGACGATCGGGCAGTTTACTGCGATCGCTGCGGTCGTCCTGTTCGTCGCTGGCGGGCTCTACGTCGCCTGGGGCGGCCTCGGCTTCCGGGTCGAGGGGCTGGTGGACACCGCCGGTCCCTCCAACCCGCGCTTTACCGGGGCAGTCGCCGCTCCGGGTGCGTGGCTCGACAATTACGCGGCCTATCCGTGGATGATCGCTGCGCCGCTGATCGGCCTGGTCGGTCCGCTGGTGGCGCTGGCGGGGATCCGCGCGCGCCGCGATGTGCTGGTCTTCGCTGGCTCTTCGCTCGCCAATGTCGGGATTATCGGGACCGTGGGACTGTCGATGTTCCCGTTCATCCTGCCGAGCGCGATCGATCCGACGTCGAGCCTGACGGTGTGGAACGCATCGTCCAGCCACACCACGCTGTTCATCATGCTGGGCGTGACGCTCGTCTTCCTGCCGATCGTGCTCGCCTACACTGCATGGGTCTATCGCGTGCTGTTCGGTCGGGTGACCATCGAACAGGTCCGCACCAACCCCGATTACTATTGATCGAAAGGAAGCCGCCATGTGGTATTTCGCCTGGATCCTCGGCGTGACGCTGGCCGTCGCCGTCGCCGTGCTCAACGGCATCTGGCACGAGTTCCATTCGCCGCCGTCCGAAGACCAGATCGTCGAAGGCTGATCCGGTGACCCACCGTTACCTGCCCACGCTCGCCGCCCGTGCGGTGCCACGATACACCAGCTACCCCACCGCCGCCGAGTTCGGTCCGGCGGTGGGGGCGGGGGATCAGGCCGCCGCGCTCGACGCCATCGCACCGGGCGCGCCGGTCTCGCTCTACCTCCACATCCCCTATTGCGAGCAGATCTGCTGGTATTGCGGATGCAACACGGGGGCGGTGGGGCGGCCGCAGCGGCTCGACGTCTATCGCGCTGCGATTGCGGCGGAGATCGCAACGGTTTCGGCGCGGATGCGCGGGCGGGTGACCTCTGTCCATTTCGGGGGCGGCAGCCCGAATGCGCTCAGCCCAGAGGCGTTCGCCGAACTGTGTTGCACCCTGCGTCAGCGGTTCGACATTGCCCCGGACGCGGATTGGGCGGCGGAGATCGACCCGCGCTTCTTTGGCCGCACCCACGCCTATGCCTTTGCGCGGGCCGGGATCGGGCGGATCAGCGTCGGGGCGCAGACCTTTGCGCCGCTGGTGCAGGCCGCGATCGGACGCATCCAGCCCTTCGCCAATGTCGCCTCAGCCATTGCCGAGGCTCGCAGCGCCGGGATCGACCGGATCAACCTCGACCTGATGTATGGCCTGCCGGGTCAGACGCTCGACGACATCGCCGCGACGGTCGCTGCCGCGCGACGGCTGGCGCCTGACCGCGTTGCGATGTTCGGCTATGCCCACCTTCCTGCGATGCTACCGCGCCAACGGCAGATCGACGCATCGAAACTGCCCGGCGCAGGGGCACGTTTCTGGCAACGCGCGCTCGCCCACGATCTGTGGGTCGAGGCAGGATATGACGCGATCGGCTTCGACCATTTCGCGCGGCCCGATGACAGCCTTGCCGTCGCCGCGCGAGCGGGCGATCTGCGCCGGAACTTCCAGGGCTTCACCGACGATCGCGCGACCACGCTAATTGGCCTCGGCGCTTCGGCGATCAGCCAGTTCGACGGCGCGATCGTGCAGAATGAGAAGCATGTCGGTCGCTATCGCATGGCGGTGCTGGCCGGCGAGCTGGCGGGCGTTCGCGGCGTGGTGCGCGATGCCCATGATGCCGCGGCGGGCGAAGCGATCGAACGACTGCTCTGCGACGGGCGGGTCGATGTCGCGGCGATCGCGGTGCGGCACAGCACCACTGCGGAGCAGCTCTGCCACGACCCGGCGCTGCTCGAAGAACTGGAATCGCAGGGCGTGATCATTCGCGAAGGCTGGAGCATCGCAGTGACGCCAACCGGCGCACCCTATGCCCGCCTCGCCGCCGCGGCGTTCGACCGCTATCGCGCGGTCAGTCGCGGCCAGTTCAGCGCGGCGGTCTGATCCGACTACGTATCACTCCTCATAGTGACCCCCGCCCACGGGGCCTAGCCTTGCTCCCATGAAACTCGGGAGACGGGCTGTGAAGAATGTTGCCGTACTGATTCACGCCGATGCAGGGCAGGAGTCGCGGCTTCAGGCGGCGCTCGACCTGGTGCGCGGGCTCCACGGCCACCTCATTGCGATCGACGTGACCGCAATGCCCCCGATCGCGGAGGACCCGGTCATCGGGCCGACCACGCTCGCGGGCTACATCAGCGAAGAACTCGCGGTGCAGGACGATAATCGTGCGCGGATCAAGGCGCGGCTGTTGATCGAGGATGCCCCTTGGACCCTTGCCGAGTGCATGGGCGACGTCGCCTCCTGCCTCGCCAGCCATACCGCGCTGACCGATCTGGTCGTCATCAACACCGTGTTCGAAGGGTTTCCCGGCGGCGACATGGACGGCGTGGTCGCATCGATGCTGCGCCTCAACCGCCCGGTACTCGCCGTCCCGAGCGCGACGCGCGGGATCGCGCTTCAAGGCACCGCGCTGGTGGCGTGGGATGGATCGGACGAGTCCGACGCGGCGCTGCGTGCCGCCATCCCAATTCTCGCGCTCGCCCGCGAAGTGCGGATCCTCAGCATCGATCGCGGGTCGATCAAGCACCCGCCCGAGCTGGCGGCGAGCTACCTCTCGCGCCATGGCATCCGCCCGGAGATCATGGTCGTGCCTGCCGAATCCGGCCGCATCGGCCAGCAGATCCTCGCCCAGGCGTTGCGGATCGAGCCTGCACTGATCGTGATGGGCGGCTTTGGCCATTCGCGCCTGATCGAGACGCTGTTCGGCGGGGTCACGCGCGACCTGCTGCACAACAGCCCCTATCCCGTCTTCCTCGCGCAGTGAAGGAGCACAGCCGATGACCGAGCCTCGCGATCCCGCCACGCTGCGCCACCTGGTCGTCCTTGGACATCCCGGCCTCGACAGCTTCAACCACGCGATCGTTCGCGCCTATCGGCAGGAGGTCGAAAGCCTGCATCAGGTGGTCGAGGTCGACGACCTTTACGCGCGCAACTTCGATCCGCTGCTGCGCCGCGACGAACTGCCCGGACCCGGCTTCAAACCGCGCCCCGATGTCGCCACCTCGCTCGCACAGATCGAGGGCGCGAGCGCGATCGTCCTCGTCTATCCGATCTGGTTCGGCATGCCGCCGGCGATGATCAAGGGCTATGTTGATCGGGTGATGGGCGCCGATTTCTCGCCCGAGGAGTTGAAGGCGCACCTGCCCAACCCGGTGCTGCGCGGCAAGCGCCTGATCATCTTCTCGACCTCGGCGGCGACGCGGCCCTGGCTGGAGGAGCGGGGGCAGTGGCTCGCGCTCAAACAGGCATTCGACACCTATCTCACCCGCGCCTTTGGTCTTGCCGATTGCCACCATGTCCATTTCGATGCGGTGGTGCCGGGGCTCGACGCACGGTTCGTTGCGGAGCATCTGTCGATCGTCCGCCAGACCGCGCGTGAGCGGGCCACGGTGCTGCGCTATGGCGATCTTCCGCCCAAGCTGCTGCTTGAGCCGAACGTTTAGGTCCGGATCGAGCGCGCAGAAAAGGGCGGCAAACCAACCGGTTCACCGCCCTTTCTTGCATCAGAAGCGAAAGCCGACGCCGACGCCCGCAACGATCGGATCGATGCTGACCCGCGCGGTGTTGGTCGCCGCACCGGTGCGCAGCCGTGCGGTCGTGTCCATGTCGATGTACTTGACGTCGAGGTTCAGGAACATCTTCTCATTGAGGTCGATGTCGATCCCGGCCTGGAGCGCATAGCCAAAGCTGTCGTCCATCTTGACCGTAGTGGCGCCGATCGCCTTTTCGAGCGCGTCGCTCGCCTTGGTCGAATAGAAGATGGTGTAGTTCACCCCCGCGCCGACATAGGGACGCACCTTCGCTTCGGGCGCAAAATGATATTGCAGGGTCAGCGTCGGCGGGAGCACCCAGGTGCTGGCCAGCTCGTCAAAGCCCGACAGCGTGCCGCGGCCCTGCGCGTCATGCTTGGTCGTCGCGAGGATCAGCTCCGCGCCGATGTTATCGGTGAGCATATAGGTGAAATCGACTTCCGGCATCACGCTGTTGCTGACGCCGACTTCGCTGCCCGGAAAGCCGGGGGTCACCGGGCCGGAGCTTTCGGTCGGGGCGACGAGGATGGCGCGACCGCGCACAAGGAAATCGCCTTCCTTGGCGATGGCAGGCTGCACACCGGCCGCACAGGCCAGCACGCCGATGAGGACATGGGTGGTTTTCATGGGTAGTTCCCCGATACGATCTGCGCGATGGGTGCGCGGCGGCGGCATCGGATATTGCGGCGCGCGACTGCATTGGTAGTTTTCCCAATGGGTTTTGCCCGGATGCCGGGGCCATAGGCGGGGAATGGAAATGAGCGGCGACAGTGTCGAGAAGCTTGCCGCGCGGTTTATCGCGAGCGACCTTGATCGTGCGCAATTCGTGGTCGATCCGGACGGGACGATCCGTAGCTGGAATCCCGGCGCGCAGATCCTGCTCGGCTATCCCGCCAGCGCTGCGGTCGGGCAATCGGTCGCGATGCTCTATTCACAGGCCGACGCCGCCGCCGGTAAACCCCGCGACGATCTCGACCGCGCCGTAACCTACGGCCGCTATGCCGAGGAAGGCTGGCGGCGGCGGCAGGATGCGACCGAATTCGCCGCGGATGCCCGGATCATCGCACTGCGCGACGACGATGGCACGCTGCTCGGCTTTGGCGGGACGATCGAGGACATTACCGACCGCAAGGCCGCCGAAGCCGCGGTCGCGCGGAGCGAACTGCATCTCCGCTCGATCCTCGCGACCGTGCCCGATGCGATGATCGTGATCGACGAGCGCGGCCAGATGCTGTCGTTCAGCGCGGCGGCGGAGCGGCTGTTCGGCTATGCGGAGGCGGAGGTCGTCGGCAGGAACATCGCGATGATGATGCCCGACGGCGATCGCCTGCGGCACGACGACTATATCGACCATTATTGCCGTACCGGGGAGCGCCGGATCATCGGCATCGGTCGCATCGTGGTCGGCAAGCGGCGCGACGGCAGCGAGTTTCCGATGGAGCTCGCGGTCGGCGAAGCCCGCAGCGCCGGGCACCGCATCTTCACCGGCTTCATCCGCGACCTGTCCGAACGCCAGCGCGCGGAGTTGCAGATGAAGGAGCTGCAATCCGAACTGGTCCATGTTTCGCGCGTGTCGGCGATGGGGACGATGGCATCGACGCTGGCGCACGAGCTCAACCAGCCGCTGACCGCGATCGCCAACTATATGGAGGCGACGCGAGACCTGATCGCGGCGGGCGAGCCGGACCTTGAGCTGCTGGGTGAGGCCGTCTCCGAATCGGCAAACGAGGCGCTGCGAGCGGGCAATATCGTGCGCCGCCTGCGCGAGTTCGTCGCGCGTGGCGAGGTCGAGAAGCGCGTCGAATCGCTGCCCCAGATGGTCGAAGACGCCACACGGCTCGCGATGACCGGGGCGCGGGAGCGGGGGGTGAGGGGCCTCAAGGACCTCGACCCCGATGCCCGCCTCGCGTTGGTCGATCGGGTCCAAATCCAGCAGGTGCTGGTCAACCTGATCCGAAACGCGGTCGAGGCGCTGGCGGACATGCCGGTGCGCGACGTCACGATTGCGACCCGCGTGCAGCCCGACGGAATGATCCGCGTCGAGGTCAGCGATACCGGCCCCGGCATCGACCCGGCGATCCGCCCGCGCCTGTTCGACGCCTTCAACACCAGCAAGCCCGATGGCCTTGGCCTTGGCCTGTCCATCTGCCGCACGATCGTCGAGGCGCATGGCGGGCGCATCGCCGCCGATCCACGCCCCGGTGGGGGCACGATCCTGTGGTTCACCATTCCCAGTGCGGAGACCCAAGAATGAGCGACAAGCCGCTGATCCACCTGATCGATGACGAGGATGCCGTGCGGCGTTCGGCGAGCTTTCTGCTCAAGACCTCGGGCTACGACGTCCGCGCCTATTCCTCAGGCGTCGCGTTTCTCCGCGACGCGCGCCATCCCGACCCCGGGTGCATCCTGCTCGATATCCGCATGCCCGAAATGGACGGGCTGGAGGTTCAGCGCGAACTGAATGCGCGTGGCATCGCGCTCCCTGTCATCGTGCTGACCGGCCATGGCGACGTCGTAACCGCGGTGACCGCGATGAAACAGGGCGCGCTCGATTTCCTCGAAAAGCCGTTTGAAAAGGCACTCTTGCTCGCAGCGCTTGATCGCGGATTTGAACGGCTCGGCCGCGCCGACAATGCCGAGGTGGAAGGGCAGGAGGCCGCAGTGCGAATCGCTGCGCTGACCGCTCGCGAGCGTGACGTGCTGCGCGGACTGGTCGCGGGCAATCCGAACAAGACGATCGCCTATGACCTTGGCATTTCGCCCCGCACGGTCGAGGTACATCGCGCCAATCTGATGACCAAGCTCGAGGTGCGCAGCCTGTCCGAAGCGCTGCGCATTGCCTTTGCGGCGGGCCTGACAGCAGCCGACTAAGGATATTTCCGTAAGGCGGCGGGCCAGCGGGCGCGGCATGTTGCGTCCAAATGGATCAGCCTGCCCCCAATCCCCCTGCTGGACATGAAGTCGATGCCGCACTGGCGATCGCGCTGGTCGACCCGGACGATTTATCGCGCCGGGCACTGTATCTGATGCTGTCGGGACAGCGGCATCGTGTCCGCTCCTATGACAGCGCTGCGACGCTGGCCGAGGATCCCAAGGCGGTTGAGGCGGACTGGCTGATCATATCGGTGCGGGCAGGCGTCGAGAGCCTGGCCGCAGTCGGGCGGCTGCGGTTTCGCGGGTGGCGCGGACGGCTCGCGGTGATCGCCGATGCGGCGGCGGTGCCCGAACGCGACGGGCTGATGATCGGCTCCCGAGACTTGATCCTCGCCCATCCGGTTGCGCCGCATGCCTGGCGGATCGGCCTTTCGGGGCAGGTTTAGCGGGGTTTCGACCCGGCTTTTGCGGGATTCTGCACCATAAGCGGCATCGCCCTTGCCCCCGGCACCTGCATTGCTATAGACGCGCCCGACCTGCGGTGTCCTGAATGCGGGCGTGGCGGAACTGGTAGACGCGCTGGTTTTAGGTACCAGTATCGAAAGATGTGGGGGTTCGAGTCCCTTCGCCCGCACCAGTTTCCGCCCGGCGCGCATGGTGGATGCCGCGATACCGATTCCACTTCCAGAGCAGGAAGCCCGTTAGAATGCAGACCGTTGAGACGTTGAACGAAGGCCTCAAGCGCGCCTACACCCTGAAAATCACCGCCAAGGATATCGACAGCCGCGTCGATGCCGAGGTGAAGCGCGTGGCCCCGCAGATTCGCATGCCCGGCTTCCGCCCCGGCAAGGTGCCGACCAACCTGGTCCGCAAGATGCACGGCGAGGCGCTGACCCAGGACGCGCTGAACACCACGATCCAGGAAGGCGTGCAGAAGCTGATCGCCGAGCACAAGCTGCGTCCCGCGATGCAGCCGTCGGTGAGCCTCGAGGGCGAATTTGCTCCGGGCAGCGACGCCGAGGTGAAGGTCGAGCTGGAAGTCCTGCCCGACGTTCCCACCCCGTCGATCGACGGCCTGAAGCTCGAGCGTCTGATCGTTCCGGTCAGCGACGAGGCAGTCGATGCGCAGATCATGCAGATCGCCGGCCAGCAGAAGTCGTGGGAAGACGCCAAGGCTAGCTACAAGGCGAAGCAGGGCGACCAGGTCACGATGGATTTCGTCGGTAAGGTCGACGGCGTCGCATTCGATGGCGGCACGGGCGAGGGCATGGCGATCGAGATCGGCTCGGGCCGTCTGATCCCGGGCTTCGAGGACCAGATCGTCGGCGTGAAGGCTGGCGACGAAAAGCAGATCGAAGTGAACTTCCCTGAGGATTATGGCGTCGACACGCTGGCTGGCAAGCCCGCGACGTTCGACCTCAAGATCACCGCGGTGAAGGTTTCGGGCGAAGTGAAGGTCGACGAAGACCTCGCCAAGAATCTCGGCCTTGAGAGCCTCGATCAGCTGCGCGGCATCCTGCGCGGCCAGATGGAGAATGAGACCGGCGGTCTTACGCGCACGTACATGAAGCGCAAGCTGCTCGATCAGCTTGCCGCGGGCCATGACTTCCCGGTCCCGCCGTCGATGGTCGAAGCCGAGTTCCAGCAGATCTGGGCACAGCTCCAGCACGAAGCCGGCCATGAGGAAGATCCCGAGGCGGCCAAGGCCGATCTCGAGAAGGAAGTCGGCGACTATCGCGCAATCGCCGAGCGCCGCGTGCGCCTTGGCCTGTTGCTGTCGGAAATCGGCCAGGCGAATGGCGTCGAAGTGACGCAGGCGGAAATGAACCGCCTGATCGCCCAGGCGGCACAGCAGTATCGCCCGGAAGACCAGCAGCGCTTCTTCCAGTATATCCAGCAGGAGCCGATGGCCGCTGCTCAGCTGCGCGCGCCGCTCTATGAGGACAAGGTCGTCGACTTCCTGTTCGGCACCGCCGAAATCAGCGAGCGCGAAGTGACCCGCGAAGAGCTGGAAGCCGCGATCGAGAGCGAGGAAGGCGCGGTGCCGCACGTCCATGGCCCGGACTGCAACCACGACCATGATCACGACCACAAGCCCGCGAAGAAGGCCAAGGCGAAGAAGGCCGATGAGCCCGCGGCTGAGCCTGCTGCCGAAGACGTGAAGCCGGCGAAGAAGGCGAAGGCCAAGGCCGAAGACGCCCCGGCCGAGGAAGCCGAAGCGCCTGCGAAGAAGGCTCCGGCCAAGAAGGCTGCCAAGGCCGACGACGCTGAGGCCGAAGCGCCGAAGAAGAAGGCTCCTGCGAAGAAGAAGGCGGACTAAACGCCTCTTCCGTGCCAGCGAATGACGACCCCGCCCGCCATCCGGCGCGGCGGGGTCTTTCGTTTCAGGCGAAGATTTCGGCCAACTCGGGCGCTGCCGGACGCCGTTGCGCCTGCGTAATGCCCCAGAGCATGATGATCGCAACGCCAGCCAGCGCCAGGCTGATCACGCAACTGATGCCCCACATGGTGAGGCTGTCGTTCCCGGCGCTTACTGAAAAATTCAAAACAGTGGAGAACAAGCCGCTCCCGATCCAAAGTGCCCACCACAGGGTGACCAGCGGCTGATTGCGGGCGTACTCCACCTCACCATGGCTGGCATTCCACAACTCACGCATTCCCTGAAACGGTTTGAACAGGCATGCGATCGGCACGGCGAACCACCAGATGCGCGCGGCGGGGGTGAACTCCAGGGTCTCGTGTCCCATGGCGATCACGTTCTTGCCGGCAACATAGATCCAGCGGCTGAACACGATCATGGTGAGGATATTCCAGACCACGGTGCCGCCATCTACGGTCCCCGCTGAAGGCGTAACGACCTGCGTGTAGCTCTCTGGCAAGAAATTGGCCCATAGCAGGATCAAGGGGGTGACCAACGCATCAATCGCAACCAACGCGGTGACGATGAACGCCAAAAGATGAAGCTCGCGACTGTGCATAGAATCCCCCTGTGCTCAGCAGGATGGGCAGCTTCGGAGGGAGCGTCAAATCCTTCGCACAAATTGGTCGAATCGCGTCGATGATCGCCCTATGGCTTGGCGATGGAACCTAAAGTCGCCGTCATCCTGCCCTGCTATAACGAGGAAGCCGCGATCGCGCAGACGGTCGCGGGTTTCCGCGCGGCGCTCCCCGATGCCACGGTCTACGTCTACGACAACAACAGCGCTGACCGAACCGTCGAAGTCGCGCGTGCGGCGGGGGCGATCGTCCGCACCGAGCGGATGCAGGGCAAGGGCAATGTCGTCCGCCGCATGTTCGCCGATGTCGATGCCGATATCTATGTCATGGCCGATGGCGACGCGACCTATGACGCGACCGCCGCGCCGGCGATGATCGCGAAGATGCTGGGCGAGGGGCTCGACATGGTCGTCGGCACCCGCATCCACGAAGCCGCCGACGCTTATCGCCGCGGCCATGTGCTCGGCAATCGCGCGATGACCGGGCTGCTCGCGCGGCTGTTCGGGCGCAGCTTCACCGACATTTTCTCGGGCTATCGGGTGTTTTCGCGACGCTTCGTGAAGAGCTTCCCGGTGCTGTCCGCCGGGTTCGAGATCGAGACCGAAATCAGCGTCCACGCGCTCGAACTGAAGATGCCGGTGGGGGAGCTGGAGACGCGCTATCTTGCCCGGCCCGAGGGCTCGGCGTCGAAGCTGTCCACCTATCGCGACGGCGCGCGGATCGCGCGAACCATCTTGACGCTGTACCGGATCGAAAAGCCGATCCTGTTCTTTGGCATCGTCGCGCTGGCGCTGTCGGCGCTGGCGGTGATGCTCGCCGTGCCGCTGGTGATGACCTATATGGAAACCGGGCTGGTCCCGCGCTTCCCGACCGCGATCCTTGCGACTGGCCTCGTGATTCTGGCGGCGCTCAGCAGCTTTGCCGGGTTGATCCTCGACACCGTGGTGCGTGGCCGGCGGGAAATGCGGCGGCTGGCCTATCTGGCACAGCCGTCCCCGGCGAACCTCTAGCGGAACGTCACGCCGCCAGCTTCTCCAGCGCGATGCCCAGTTCGTCGATCAGGAACTCCTCGACCGCCG
This sequence comes from uncultured Alphaproteobacteria bacterium, assembly GCA_942493255.1. GTDB lineage: Bacteria > Pseudomonadota > Alphaproteobacteria > Sphingomonadales > Sphingomonadaceae > Sphingomonas. The sequence goes on from OW818683.1 coordinate 2,264,613, forward strand.
CCTCGATCATCGCGCGCGTTTCGCGGTCGGGCGCTTCGACCCAGCCAGCGATCCGCAGTGCGCCGACCACCGGCGCGACCTTCCAGCGGACGTCCCCCTCGCTGACGCTGATCTGACCATCGGAGAACTGGTGCGAGATATCGAGCGCATGCAGTCGACGCGACAGCCGGGCGACCGCCTCGGCCGACTCGATGCCGTTCCATGCGGCAAAGGCGAAGTCGAAATGGTCGCGCTCGGGCGCGGGCTCAGCGGCGCGCCGCGCTGCCTCAGGGGCCGCGACACTCTCGCGGGGCGCGCGGAGGAAGATGTGGGAGAACATCGTCAGGACGATGGCGGTAAAGGGAAACAATGCGATGGCAATGACGAGGGCGATGCCAAAGGTCGCGTCATTGAACCCACCCGCACCGAACAGTGGCCCAAGCCCCACGGCGGCGAACGCCGCGTAGAGCAGGGCAAAAACGATCATGGTGCGCATATCCTGGCGCATTGGCGCCCCTTTCGACTCCCGGTTCGGATCGACCGTGACAGAGAAGGGTTCAGAAATGGTTGCTGCGGCCCCGCACGCCCCCGTTCACCCTCTTCCCCCCTTGCGCCGCGCGATGCGAGCGCCGATGTAGTCGCTGGGCAAAAACAGATTTGACGAGAACATCCCACATGCACCCCCTTGCCGGTAACCTGACCCCCGACGGCTTTACGCGCGACCCGATCACCAATGCGCTGGTGCCGATTGTCATCGAACAGTCGAGCCGTGGCGAGCGCAGCTTCGACATCTTCTCGCGCCTGCTGCGCGAGCGGATCATCTTCATCACCGGCGGGGTTGAGGACCATATGGCCTCGCTGATCACCGCCCAGCTGCTCTTCCTCGAGTCCGAGAACCCGAAGAAGGACATCTGGATGTACATTAACTCGCCGGGTGGCGTGGTGACCGCTGGCATGGCGATCCACGACACCATGCAGTATATCCGTCCGCGCGTCGGCACGGTGTGCATCGGCCAGGCCGCGTCGATGGGCAGCTTCCTGCTCGCCGCGGGTGAGCCGGGCCTGCGCGTGGCGCTGACCAACGCACGCATCATGATCCACCAGCCTTCGGGCGGGGCACAGGGTATGGCATCGGACATCCAGATCCAGGCCAAGGAAATCCAGCGCATCAAGGATCGGATGAACGGGCTGTACGTCAAGTACACCGGCCAGCCGCTGGAGCGGATCGAATCGGCGATGGATCGCGACACCTTCCTCGAGGCCGATGAGGCCAAGGCGTTCGGCCTGGTCGATGAAGTGTACGAAAAGCGCCCGCAACCGGCTGACACCGACGGCGCGGCGTCTTAATCTGACGCTCACCCTTGTCGGGGTAACAGGCGAAATTGGATTGCCGGGAACTGTCCCGGGTGTAGGATGCCGGGCTGCGTAATCGGCCCGGCACGCAAAGGAAGACTGAATGACGAAGCTAAGCGGCGGCGATTCGAAAAGCACGCTCTACTGCTCGTTCTGCGGCAAGTCGCAGCACGAAGTGCGCAAGCTGATCGCTGGCCCCACCGTGTTCATCTGCGACGAGTGCGTCGAACTCTGCAACGATATCATTCGTGAAGAGACCAAGTCGGCACTGGTCAGCAAGAAGGACGGTGGCGTCCCGACCCCGCAGGAAATCTGCGACGTGCTGGACGATTATGTCATCGGCCAGAAGCGGGCGAAGCGTGTCCTGTCGGTGGCGGTGCACAACCATTACAAGCGGCTCAACCATGGTGCCAAGGGTGCCGATGTCGAGCTGAGCAAGTCGAACATCCTGCTCGTCGGCCCGACCGGCTGCGGCAAGACGTTGCTGGCGCAGACGCTCGCCCGCATCCTCGACGTGCCGTTCACGATGGCCGATGCGACGACGCTGACCGAAGCCGGCTATGTCGGCGAGGATGTCGAGAACATCATCCTCAAGCTGCTCCAGGCATCCGACTATAATGTCGAGCGGGCACAGCGCGGCATCGTCTATATCGACGAGATCGACAAGATCAGCCGCAAGGCCGAAAACCCGTCGATCACTCGCGACGTGTCGGGCGAAGGCGTGCAGCAGGCGCTGCTCAAGCTGATGGAAGGCACCACCGCGTCGGTCCCTCCGCAGGGCGGCCGCAAGCATCCGCAGCAGGAATTCCTTCAGGTCGACACGACCAACATCCTGTTCATCTGCGGCGGCGCGTTCAGCGGGCTCGAGAAGATCATCGGTGACCGTCTTCAGGGCAAGTCGATCGGTTTCGGCGCCTATGTCGCCGCACCGGAGGAACGCCGCACCGGTGAAACGCTGCGCCAGACCGAGCCAGAGGATCTGCTCAAGTTCGGCCTGATCCCCGAATTCGTCGGCCGCCTTCCGGTGGTTGCGACGCTCGAGGATCTCGACGTCGATGCGCTGATCAAGATCCTGACCGAGCCGAAGAACGCGCTGGTGAAACAGTATCAGAAGCTGTTCGAGATGGAGAATGTGAAGCTCTCCTTCACCGACGACGCGCTGGTTTCGGTCTCCAAAAAGGCGATCGAGCGCAAGACCGGCGCACGCGGCCTCCGCTCGATCCTTGAGGGCATTTTGCTCGACACCATGTTCGACCTGCCCGGCATGGACGGGGTGGACGAAGTGATGATCGACAAGGACGTGGTTGCTGGATCTAAGGACCCGGTGCGCGTCTATGCCGCCGAGAAGAAGAAGGCGGGCGGCGCCGCCTGATCGGCGTCCCTGCAAGCGAATGAAGCGGGCGCCGGGCAACCGGCGCCCGTTTTCGTTCAGCTGCTCTTGAGGACGAACACCGGGCCAAGGTCGATGGTGTGCGCGGCACCGCCCAGCGTCAGCGCGACATTGGCTGCCCCCGCCGGATAGTCGCCCGCGGCAACGCCCTCGATGTGCACCAGCTTCCATTCGGCGGTGAGTTCCACCGATCCGGTGACGATCGCGCCATAGGGCGCCGACGCCTGCTGGATCGTTCCAGAGATCGTCGTCCGGCCCTCCGCGCCGCCCTCGGCAAGCCGCGCCCAGACTGCGAGGACCAGCCGGTCGCCCTTGGCGATCGCGCCCTTGATCGGCGACGAGGCGCCGATGTCCCATGCATTGGCCGGCTTGGCCGGGATGGTCACCCGCATCGCGCCGCCGCCCTGCACGGCCGCATCCTTTCGCCCCTTATGTGTCTGTCCCGGCCCATAGACGGTCCAGTTTGCGCTTGGCTGGTTGAGCACCACAGGCTCCTTGGCGGATTGCCCCGCCATCACGGGCGTCGCTGCACTGAGCAGCAATAGTGCGATCATGGTCCTCATCCGCTCCCCCTCTCGTTCCGAAGATTGCATCATTCATCATTACATCTACAGGATCAATATAGAACCAATAGCCGAGGAACAGCCGCATGTCCTTTCACCCGACCCGAACCGCATTCCTGATGGCCGCATTGGTCACGCTGTCGGGACAGGCCGAGCCTGCCGCGCCCCGCTATCAGCTTGTCTGGGCTGACGAGTTCGACCGCGACGGGCTGCCGGACGCAACGAGATGGAGCTGGGACACCCAAGCCAACAAGGCCGGCTGGTACAATAACGAACTGCAATATTACGCGGCGGATCGGGCGGAGAATGCGCGGGTCGAGAATGGCCGCCTCATCATCACCGCGCGCCGCGAGTCGCTCGCCGACCGCCCCGATCATGGCGGACAGCGCTACACATCCGCGCGACTGATCACCAAGGGCAAGGCGGAATGGACCTATGGAATGATCGAGGTGCGCGCGAAGCTGCCATGCGGCAGGGGTAGCTGGCCCGCGATCTGGATGCTGGGCGCCACCGCCAACTGGCCGGATGGGGGTGAGATCGACATCATGGAGCATGTCGGCAAGACGCCGGGCGACGTGTTCGGAACGATCCACACCCGTTCGACCGCCGGCACCTATGGCAATGGCGGCAAGATCCGGGTCGAGGACGCCTGCACCGCTTTTCATGACTATCAGATCGTCTGGACGCCTGATGCGATCAGCTTCGCGATCGATGGCAAAGCCTATCATCGCTACCGCAATGCCGGGACCGGCGCGGCGCAATGGCCGTTCGATCAGCCGCAATATCTGCTGCTCAACCTGGCGATCGGCGGAGCGATGGGCGGCGAGGTCGATGACGCGATCTTTCCGATCCGGTTCGAGATCGACCATGTCCGCGTCTACCAGCGCAAATGAGCGAAACCCGCGTCATCCACAGCTTTAACCAATTTCGTTTTCAACTGCTTAACCCGGCCTAACGATTTCCTCTTGCTCCCGGGGCGGGTGTCAGGAGGAAATCTTGCGGTTTTACAATGCGACGCGGTTCCTGTTCCCCTCCAGCCTGCGGCTGCGGATGTTCACCATCTGCTTCATCGGGACGCATATCCCACTGCTGACCTTTGCGGGCTGGCAATTCACCAGCGGCAAGATCGACTGGCCCGACCTCGGCGTCGTCCTCGGCGCGACGTTGATCGGGACGATCTTTACCCTGATCGGGATTGATGGGCTGCTTGCCCCGGTGCGCACGGCGACGGACGCCGTGCAGTCGCTGGAACGCGAACAGGCCGAGGCACTGGAAGCGGTCAGCGACGGCGACATGCTGACCGAACTCCTCGCCGGGGTGACCCGCGCGAGCGAGGCGACCAAGGTCCGCGTGGCTGCGCTCGACATGGCCGCGCATCGCGATCCGCTGACCGGCCTGCTCAACCGACGCGGCTTTCTTGCGCGGGCGGAGGCGGCGGGCGAGGGCGCGATCGCGCTGCTCGACCTCGACAAGTTCAAGTCGATCAACGACCAGTTCGGCCATGATGCGGGTGATGCGATCCTCCAGGATTTCGCCGCCTGCCTCGCGCGCGGCGTGCGCAAGGCGGATTGCGTCGGCCGCTGGGGCGGCGAGGAGTTCGCGGTCTTCTTCCCCGCCACCGAAGAGGGCGAGGCCGCGGCGATCCTTCAGCGCATCGCCCGACGGCTCGGCAACGGTCTGATCGAACGGCCCGATGGCGCGGCAGTGACCTGTTCGGGCGGCGTCGTCGCGATCGAGGGCGAGCCGCTCCCGCTGGCGATGGCGCGCGCCGATGCGGCGCTCTACGCCGCCAAGCGCTCGGGCCGGAACCAGCTGCGCGTGGGCGACGCACATCTGCTGGTGGAATAGCTCTAACGCGCCGCCTGCATCGCCTCGATCGCGGGGCTGCGGCGCAGGACGCGGGCCATCGGGTCGATCACCACATGGGCGCTGGCCGGAACCGCGATGGTTGCGCGTCCAGCGTCCATCGCGACCCGCTGGACCACGCCGTCGACCTGAACGTCGACCGGGAGCGGGAAGGGGCCTGCCCCCGGCACCTTCCACTCCAGCGTCAGCCGTTCGCCGTCACGGGTCTCGACCAGCTCCGGCAACGCCGCCGAGCGCAGATAGACCCGATAGAACCAGCCGAGGTCGCGCCCTGCTGCGGCGCTCATCAACGCCTCGAACTCCGGCGTGGTCGTAAAGCGCGGCTTGAAATTGCCCGGCTTTGGGTCAGGCCGACCATAGACCAGCCGCCGCGTCGCATCGAAAAACGCCGCGTCGCCGATCAGGTAGCGCAACGTGTGCAGCACCCACGCGCCCTTGTAGTAAATATCCGTGCCCGGGCCGCCCTTTTCGAGCTGATATACCTCGTCCGACGTGCGCAACCGGCCTGACACGAGCGGCTGGCGATTGAGGATGCCCTTGCGCTGCTCCGCCATCATCGCGGCATAGCGAGCCTCACCCTCGCGCCACTGGCCGTAGAGCGGCTGCATGTACTGACCATAGCCCTCATGCAGCCAGAAATCGTCCCAATCGGCGGCGGTCATCTGGTTGCCGAACCATTCGTGCGCCAGCTCGTGGTGGAACAGCCAGTCGAACCCGGTCGCATCCTTGCGATAGTCGTTGCCGTACGCGTTGACCGTCTGGTGCTCCATGCCCAGGTGCGGCGTCTCGACCACGCCCAATTTCTCGTGCGCGAAGGGGAAGGGGCCGATCATCGCTTCGTAGAAATCGAGCGTCGGCGCGAATTCGGCGAATAGCCCGGCGGCCTGCTTGTCCTTGCCCGTCAGGTGCCACAGGTGCAGCGGCACGCTGTTCCCGAACTTGCTGGCGTACGCGCCCTTGATCTCGCGATACGGCCCGATGTTGATCGCGACCAGATAGGGGTTGATGGCCTTCGCCTCCCAGTTCCAGCGGCGCATTCCTCCTTTCATCGGGTCGATCGAGCGCAGAACGCCGTTGGAGATCGCGGACACCCCCTCGGGCGCGGTGATCCCGATCCGCATTGACGGAATTTCTCCAGCCGGGAAATCGAGGCACGGCCAGAACAGGTCGCAGCCATAGCCCTGTGCCGTGGTGGCCACCCACGGCTTGCCCTGCCAGCTCGACCAGACGAACCCGTCGTCCCACGGTGCGTTCACCGCCTCATGCGGCCGCCCGGCATAGGCGATGCGCGCGACGACCTTGCCGCCCGCAGCAATCGGCGCCGGAAGGTCGATGGTCAATCGCCCCTCGGGATTGCGCCATGCACCATTGGCAAGCGGCTTTCCGTTGATCGCCACCGCAGAGATATGGAAATTCTTGTCGAAATCGATCAGCAGCCGCGTCTGCCGCACGCTGGTGCTCAGCGTCAGTGTCGCGGTCCCCGCCAGATATTTGCGTGCCGGATGCACCTCCAGGTCGAGATCGACATGCTCGATCCGCAACGCCGCCCGCTCGGGCTCGATCTCGCCGCCGGATCGCTCGGTCAGCGCGGTGATCGGCGGCTCGCCCTTTTGGGCCAGAGCGGAAGCGGGAAAGGCGATCAGCGCAAGCGCGGCAAACACTGCATTGATGCGATGCGCGCGATCCCCATATAGTTGGACGAATCTGTCCCCTGTGGGCAGCACCGGAGTGTTCATGAAGTCTTCCTATCCAGTCCTGCCGCTGCGCGACATCGTCGTGTTCCCGCATATGATCGTGCCGCTGTTCGTCGGGCGCGACAAGTCGGTCGCTGCCCTTGAGGCGGCGATGGCCGACGACAAGGAAATTTTCCTCGTCGCCCAGCTCGATCCGGCCAATGACGATCCCGGCCGCGACGACCTGTACGATACCGGCGTGTCGGCTGAGGTGATGCAGCTGCTCAAGCTGCCCGACGGCACCGTGCGCGTGCTGGTCGCGGGCAAGGAGCGCGGCAAGCTCGAGACGATGGCGGAAAAGGACGGCTACCTCACCGCCACCGTGACCCCGGTCGAGCAGAAGCCCGCCGAGGGCACGCAGGTTCAGGCGCTGATGCGCTCCGTGGTCGAGCAGTTCGAGAATTACGCCAAGCTCAATCGCAAGCTGCCGGCCGAAACTGCGGTCCAGCTGGGCGAGATCGAGGAGGCATCGCGCCTCGCCGATGCGGTCGCGGGCAATATCGCGGTCAAGGTCGCGGACAAGCAGAGCCTGCTGGTCGAGGACGATCCCCAGAAGCGCCTCGAAATGGTGTTCGCCTTCATGGAGGGCGAGCTCGGCGTGCTGCAGGTCGAGAAGAAGATCCGCTCGCGCGTGAAGCGCCAGATGGAGAAGACCCAGCGCGAATATTACCTCAACGAACAGCTCAAGGCGATTCAGCGCGAGCTGGGCAATGAGGGCGAGGAAGGCGAGGGCGATGAGGTCGCCGAGCTGACCCAGAAGATCGCCACGCTCAAGCTGTCCAAGGAAGCACGCGGCAAGGCGCAGGCTGAGCTCAAGAAGCTCAAGACCATGGCCCCGATGAGCGCCGAGGCGACCGTCGTGCGCAACTATCTCGACGTCCTGCTGGGCCTGCCGTGGGGCAAGAAGTCGAAGCTGAAGAAGGATCTGGTCGAGGCCGAAGCGGTGCTCGATGCGGATCACTATGGGCTTGAAAAGGTCAAGGACCGGATCATCGAATATCTCGCGGTGCAGGCGCGCACCAACAAGCTCAAGGGGCCGATCCTGTGCCTCGTCGGCCCTCCGGGCGTCGGCAAGACCTCGCTCGGCAAGTCGATCGCCAAGGCGACCGGGCGCGAGTTCATTCGCCAGTCGCTCGGCGGCGTGCGCGATGAGGCCGAGATCCGCGGCCACCGCCGCACCTATATCGGCTCGCTGCCGGGCAAGATCGTGACCAACCTCAAAAAGGCCGGAACCAGCAACCCGCTGTTCCTGCTCGATGAGATCGACAAGCTTGGCCAGGATTTCCGCGGCGATCCCGCGTCGGCGTTGCTCGAGGTGCTCGACCCGGAGCAGAACAGCAAGTTCAACGACCATTATCTCGAGATCGATGTCGATCTGTCGGACATCATGTTCGTGACCACGGCCAACTCGCTGAATCTGCCGCAGCCATTGCTCGACCGCATGGAGATCATCCGGCTCGAGGGCTATACCGAGGACGAGAAGGTCGAGATTGCGAAGGGCCATCTGATCGCCAAGCAGATCGACGCGCACGGCCTGAAGGCCGGCGAGTTCGAGCTGACCGAGGGCGGGCTGCGCGACCTGATCCGCTACTACACGCGCGAGGCGGGCGTACGCACGCTGGAGCGCGAGATCGCCAAGCTTGCACGCAAGGCGCTGCGCCGCATCCTCGAGGGCAAGGCGGAAGGCGTCATCGTGACGCCCGAAAACCTCCACGAGTTCGCGGGCGTGCGGAAGTATCGCTTCGGCATCGGTGAGGAAGAGCATCAGATCGGCGCGGTCACGGGCCTGGCCTGGACCGAGGTCGGCGGCGAATTGCTGACGATTGAAAGCGTCACCGTCCCCGGCAAGGGCGCGATCAAGACGACCGGCAAGATCGGCGACGTGATGAAGGAGAGCGTCGAGGCGGCGTTCAGCTTCATCCGCGCGCGCAGCCCCAGCTACGGCATCAAGCCGAGCATTTTCGCGCGCAAGGACATCCACGTCCATCTGCCCGAGGGCGCAGTGCCCAAGGACGGACCGTCGGCGGGCATCGGCCTGGTCACTTCGATCGTCTCCACCCTGACCGGCGTGCCGGTGCGCAAGGATGTGGCGATGACCGGCGAAGTCACGCTGCGCGGCCGGGTGCTGCCGATCGGTGGCCTCAAGGAAAAGCTGCTCGCGGCGCTGCGTGGCGGGATCACCACCGTGCTGATCCCGGCGGAGAATGAGAAGGATCTGGCGGAAATTCCTGCGAATATCCGTGAGGGCCTGACGATCATTCCGGTTGCGCATGTCGATGAAGTGCTCAAGCTCGCACTGACCGAGCCGTTGACCGCGATCGAGTGGACCGAGGCTGAGGATCTGGCGGTGCTGCCGCCGGCAGCGACGCCCGATCCGCTGCGTCACTGATGGTTGAGCGCGGATAAAGTCACTTTTTCCGCGCTTTGCCCGTCATTGCACCGCTTTCCGCTTTACAGCGGGGCGCGGACGCGTTTTGCTGTCCCACCGGCGCTTTGTCGCCGAGCGATTTCCAATATACGCCTACCAAGAAAAGCAGGGGTTCAAAGGGCATGAACAAACAGGAACTGATCGCCACGGTCGCTGACACCGCTGGCCTCGGCAAGGGGGACGCCAGCAAGGCTGTCGAGGCCGTGTTCGACGCGGTCACCGCGGCGCTCAAGAAGGGCGACGAAGTCCGCCTCGTCGGTTTCGGCACCTTCTCGGTGTCGAAGCGCAAGGCGTCGACCGGCCGCAACCCGCGCACCGGCGAGCCGATGACGATCAAGGCGTCGTCGCAGCCGAAGTTCAAGGCCGGCAAGGGCCTGAAGGACGCAGTCAACTAAAAGAGGCGCGACGGGGCTGGACAAGCCGGTTCCGTCCCCTTAGAGGCTCCGCTCCCCGGACCATTTCGGGGAGTTCCGATCCGTCGGAGCCGCTGGAAACGCCTTTCGGGGCGATCCGGTATCGGGCGCGTAGCTCAGTGGTAGAGCACTGTGTTCACACCGCAGGGGTCGCTGGTTCAATCCCAGCCGCGCCCACCACTCCCAAAGGCCCGTCGGCAATGCCGGCGGGCCTTTTGCGTTTCGGCGCGCTGTACGGCTGGGCGTGCCCTGATCCACGGAGACCGGGCTGTTGCGTCGCAGCAACATTCGGATGCTCCTCGCGCTAGCCAGCCTTGGTCATCGCCGCACCTGCGCTTCGCAAGGGTGGGAACTATCCGCTATTTATCAATGATGTGAGCAGGATCGACGCCCCTCTTTGTCACGCTTCTGTAACGCGGGTCACAAAAGCGTCATCGCACAGTCACCGAAGTTTCTTGCGAATCCCATCCCACCGTCACGGACGGCGCCTAGCGCGACGAGCGTGATCGGCAGGGGGCATGTTCCGAGTCGATCCAGGGCGCTCGCCCAACATCCTGCAAACCGGGATCGACCGGAACGGAGAAATTCATGGCCGACTTCAAGCGTATCAGCCTCATCCTGATGACCAGCGTCGCGGGCGCCACGCTCGCCGCTTGCGACGGCGCATCCAGCGTTGCCTCGCCCGGCGAAGGCGTGATCGTCGTCCCCGCGCCGGCTCCAGCACCGGCTCCGTCGCCGACCCCGTCGCCGACCCCTGCGCCCGGCACCCCGGCTGCAAGCTGCCCCACCGGCACCACCGATGCCGGCGTCGTCGGCAGCTTCCGCGGTTGCCGCCTCCCGGCGCTGATCACCAGCCTGACGCTGCAGAAGCTTCCGGGCGTCGCTTATGAGATCAACGGCCGCGTCGACGTGGGTGTGGATCGCGGTGGCGCAGGCACCACCGGCACCGCCGGCAACCTGACCATTCAGCCGGGCGTGATCGTCTACGCGAACACGACCAACTCGGATAACGACTTCCTCGTCGTCAACCGCGGCTCGACCATCGCGGCCGAAGGCACGGCGAGCCAGCCGATCATCTTCACCGCGCAGCAGAACCTGACCGGCGGCGTGACCGACGAATCGCAGGGCCTGTGGGGCGGCATCATCCTCGCCGGCCGCGCGCCGATCTCGAACTGCAACCTGTCGGGCGTGACCGGCGGTTCGGCCAACTGCGAGAACGTCGTCGAAGGCACCGGCAACGCCCTGTACGGCGGCGCGACTGCGGGCGACAATTCGGGCGTGCTGCGCTACGTTCAGGTCCGCTATTCGGGCACCGTGATCAGCCCGAACAACGAGCTTCAGGGCATCACCACCGGCGGCGTCGGCAGCGGCACGCGGATCGAATATGTCCAGATCCACAACAGCTCGGACGACGGCATCGAAATCTTCGGCGGCACGCACAATGGCCGCTACTGGGTCGTCACCGGCGCCGATGATGACAGCATCGATACGGATGTGGGTTGGAAGGGCTTCATCCAGTTCGCGATCGCGATCCAAAAGCCGGGTAACACCACCAGCGACAACTATGTGATGGAGATCGACTCCAACAACAACGAAGACGCGACCCCGCGCCAGAATGGCCGCATCGCGAACTTCACCTTCGTGCACACCAGCACCGGCACCAACGCCGGCCTGCGTCTGCGCGGCGGCGCGGACTTCACATTCGTCAACGGCATCTTCACTTCGGTCCGTCCGTGCCTCAACGTTCTGGCCGGCACCACCGACAATGGCGGCAAGTCGACGATCCGCGCGGCCAATGCGGCGATCGACGAGCAGGGCCCGCCGGTGTTCCGTTCGAACTACTTCGCATGCACCGGCACGCTGACCACCGAAACGGCGGTCAACAGCGTCACGGTGACCAATGCCGAGCAGGAAGCGCTGGTCGACGCGGGTACCAACAACGTCAAGACCGGCACTGCCGCGAACGCACTGACCTCGGGCTATCTGCCCGGTACCGGTGCGACGGGCGTGACCGCTTTTAACGCGTCGACGCTCAACCCGTCGGGTACCTCCTTCCTGGTCAACACCAGCTATATCGGCGCGATCAATGGCCCGACCGATACCTGGTACCAGGGTTGGACCTGCAACTCGAACCGCGCGAACTTCGGCGCGGCGGGCAGCGCCTGCACCACCGTTCCGATCAGCTGATCGCAGCCTGATCGACACCCGGAACCGGCGGAAAAGGGGCCGCCGGTTCCGGTTCTCCCTTTGCGGGAACGGCCTCTGAAAACGGACTTCCAAAGATGAAAACCAGCACCGCATTCGGCAGTCTGCTGCTTCTGACCTCGCACCTCGTTGCGCCGCAGGCGCTGGCCCAGGCCGCGCAGGAGACCACCGCCGAAACCGCCGCGCCGCAGGAGGCCGGAGCGCCGCAGACTGCCGAGGAAGAGGTCGAAATCTCCGCACCCGGCGCCGGCGATAGCAGCGACGAGATCGTGGTCATCGGCCGCAACATCCCCAATGTGATCAAGGCGACCCCGCAGGTCGTGTCGGTGCTGTCGAGCGCGGATATCGCGCGCTCGGGCGAAGGCGACATCGCCGGCGCGCTGACCCGCGTCACCGGCCTCAGCGTCGTCGGCAACGGCTTTGTGTTCGTGCGCGGCCTTGGCGACCGCTATTCCTCGTCATTGCTCAACGGCCTGCCGCTGCCCAGCCCCGAGCCGCTGCGTCGCGTCGTCCCGCTCGATCTGTTCCCGACCAACATCGTCGGCTCGGCGGTTGTCCAGAAGAGCTATTCGGCCAACTATCCCGGCGAGTTCGGTGGCGGTGCGATCAACATCACCACCCGCGTGGCCCCGCGTGACGGGTTTTTCGAGATCGAAGGTTCGATCGGGTTCGACACCGCGACGACCAGCGAGCTCGGCTATACCTATGACGGCGGCAGCCATGACGTCTTCGGCTATGACGATGGCGAACGCAGCGTTCCCAGCTTCCTCAGCGCGGCCGGCGCCAACGGCACCTCGATCACCGACGCAGCCCAGATCATGCAGCTGTCGAACGCACCGACCACGGTGGTGTTCGAAAACAACCATATCCCGGCCAACTGGTCGGTCGGCACCAGCTTCGCCAAGACCTTCGACACCGGCGGTCTCCGCATCGGCGTGATCGGCGCTGGCGGCCTGTCGAACAGCTGGCAGACGCGCGCTCAGACGCAGCAGGTTGCGATCGGCGCCGATGGCGGTCTCGCCAGCGATGGCCGTCAGGTGACCACCGACAACCGCGTCATCGCGAACGGCCTGCTCGGCATCGGCCTTGAGAGCGGCGAGCATCTGGTCCGCTTCACCAACGTCTATATCCACGACACGCTGAAGCAGGCGATCATCGGCCAGTTCGACGAAGAGAATTTCGGTATCCCGGGTTCGTTCGGCGTGCCGACCTTTGCGACCCAGAACACCAACTGGTTCGAACGCCAGCTGTTTACCAGCCAGGTCGTCGCCGAGCTGGATTTTGGTGCGATCGACGTCGACCTGCGCGGCGCCTATGCCAACACCAAGCGCAAGGCGCCGTATGAGCGCGCGTTCCGCTATATCTACAGTGACGCGTTCGATGACTATATCAACACGCTCAACAGCCCGAGCGGCGCAACCATCGCGTTCAGCGATCTTAACGAGGATCTGTGGACCGGTGCTGCGGACATTGCCTATGAGTTCGATAGCGCGCGTCCGATCACGGTGTCCGCCGGCTATGCCTATTCGGATACGGCCCGCCAGTCCTACCGCTATTTCTTCCGCTTCATCGGCCCGAACAACGGCCCGGTGAACCAGACGGTGGCGCAGCAGCGTCCCGACTATCTGCTGTCGGACTATAACATCCAGACCTACGGCATCACCCTTCGCAACGAATCCACGGGCACCGGCGCGGCGGCGTATGACGCCTCGCTCAAGGTCCATGCTGGCTACCTCCAGGGCGAGGCCGAGCTGCTCGACGGGCTGCGCGCATCGCTTGGCGTCCGCTACGAAACCGCCAAGCAGCAGGTGCTGCCGACCGGCGCGGTCGCGGGGACCAACCTCGACAATGACTATTGGCTGCCCGCCGCCACTGTCACCTGGAACTTCGCTCCGGACATGCAGCTGCGCGTCCACGGATCGAAGACGATCGCCCGCCCGCAGTTCCGCGAGCTTGCACCCCAGCTGTATCAGGATTTCGAGAGCAGCCGCCAGTTCATCGGCAACCCGCTGCTGATCGACTCGCAGCTCTACAACGCCGAAGCCCGCTTCGAATGGTTCTTCGCGCGCGACCAGCGCGTGACGGCGGCTGGCTTCTTCAAGAAGATCGACAATCCGATCGAGGCGGTGGCGTTCGTTGCCGCAGGTTCGACCTCGCTTCAGACCGGCTTCTCGAACGCACCCAGCGCCAAGCTGTGGGGCGGCGAGATCGAGGCGCAGAAGTATATCGCGCTCGACACGCTGGGCGGCGATTTCTTCGCAACCAAGCGGCTCGTGCTGATCGGCAACTACACCTACACCAAGTCGCAGATCGAAGCGGGCAACCAACTGGTCCCCAGCCCGATCCTCGGCGCTCCGGCGGTCCAGTCGTCGCTGCTGTTCAACGATGGCGGTCCGCTGGTCGGTCAGTCGGACCATCTGGTCAACTTCCAGATCGGGTTCGAGGACACCGCTTCGCTCTCGCAACTGACGGTGCTGTTCAACTATGCCAGCGAGCGCGTCACCAACCGCGGCCCGGTGGTCGAGGGTGTTCGCCTGCCCGACATCATCGAAAAGCCGGGTCTGACCGTCGATCTGGTCGCGCGTCAGGGCTTCGAACTGGCAGGTGCGGAATTCGAACTGAAGTTCGAGGCGCGCAACCTCACCAAGACGCGGTACCAGGAGTATCAGACTTTCGCGAACGACGTGCGGGTGGACACCAACACCTATGACGTCGGCCGGAAATTCTCGCTGGCCCTCAGCGCGAAGTTCTGAGCGACACCAAGCGACTGAAGAAAGGGCCGTCCCGGTGGGGCGGCCCTTTTCTGTTCACCCCCAAGGACGTTCGCGAAACCACTTGGTGATGACGTACTTCGTTCCTGCGCGCACCTTCATCGCATGGTGCAACGTCGCGGGGTTGGGCGTGCCATTGGGCCGCAAATTGCTCCACGCCAGCAGCTTCCCTGGCTCGGGCTGCACCAGCTTGTCGATCGCCTTGAACCGCGTCGCGCCGCCCGCTTCGACCGCGTTGAGGTAGATCATCACCGTCCAGGTCCGCTGCCCCGACACCGCGCAGAACTTCTCGAAATCGACCCCGGTTGGCTCGAAATAATCGGTATGCGCCTTGAACTCCTGTCCCACGGCATAGCGCTGGCCCTGCAGCGGCTCGCCATGCGCGGGATCGAGGCCGATAAAGTCGCAGATCATCGCGTCGAGCCGCTGTGCCGCCGCGTCGTCCGCCGCCAGGTCACAGGTCTCGCTCGTGCGGAACACGTCGTCGCCATTATAGTCCGAAATCGTCGACGGCCGGCGGTCGCGATCGATCATCGCCATCAACTCGGCACAGAACTCCGCGTCCAGAAACCCCTTGCGCATGAACAGCGTCAGCTTCGGCGTCGGCACCTGCTGGATGCCCGCACGAGCGCTCAGGCGCGCGATCACGGGTTCGATCGGAAATCCGGCGGCGGGTGAGGGGGCGATCATCGCGCGGTTTTGCCAGAAGCGATTGCGCGCATCCAGAGGCGGCGGGCGACTTAAAAGCGTCACCAAAGCGCAGGCGAAATGTCACATTGACGCCATAGCGCAGCAACATGCGCGACGCCGACACGCTCGATCAACTGGTACAGGCAGCGATTGATGCCGGCATCCCCGCATTGCATCTCGTGCGGGACGGGGAGGGCGTCCGTGTGCTCGTCCGCACCGTCGCCGGATTGGCGCCAGTCCGCAGCGTCGTTGCACGCCCCGACTGGATCGACGCCGCACAGGCGCTTCCCAATGCAACGCGGCGCGGCGACCGCGTCGTAATCGACCTGATCCATCGCAGCGCAGTGGTCGGCGGCTTTGCCGACCTCGGCATGCCCGGAGCGATGCGCGCGGCGATCGAGCGCGAGACACTGGCCGCGGGCGGGGTGATCCTGATCTCGTCTGACGATCCCGCAACCTTGGCCGCCGCCATGGCCGCTGCCATCCACGCGCCCGGCGAGCGCCATATCGTGCAGGTTGATGCCGACCGCGCCGATCTCGACGCCGCCGCGCGTATGGATTGCGACGCGATCCTGCTGCGCGCCGATGGCGACCGCGCGGTGCTGTCCGCCGCGTTCGACCATGCCCAGCGCGGCGTCCGTATCGTGCTCGGCGTCGACGCGCCCGATGTCATGGCGGCAATCGCCCACCTCCGCGCCGCACGCGTCGAGCGTCACCTGCTCGCTTTTGCGCTGCGGGTCGCGATTGGCGCGCGAGAGGAGCGGGGGCTTTGTTCGATCTGCCGCCGCCCGAATCAGGCGGCGGGCTCCGAATCGGCGTTGCTCGGGGTCGATCCGGGGACGGTGATCTACCGCGCTGCCGGCTGTGGCGCGTGCGACGGCACCGGCTTTGCCGGGTCGGTGATGCTGTTTGAGACCGTCGCGGTCGATCCCGGCCTGCGCCGCTTGCTGGCTGAGGGCGGCGACATCGCGATTCTCGCGCGCCATGCCTTTGTCGGGACCCCGACCCTCGCCGGATCGGCCCGCGCGCTGGCGCGGGAGGGGCGAATCACCGCCGAAGCGGCGATCCGGATCGCCCGGGCGGCCGGGTCGGGGCCGGTTGCTGCCTCTGCACACCCGCATCTGTTGATGGCATGATCACAGGCGCTTGACGCTCGTTGGAGGCGCCGCTAAGCGCGCCCCTTCACGGCGATCGTAGTTCAATTGGTTAGAGCACCGGCTTGTGATGCCGGAAGTTGCGGGTTCAAGTCCCGTCGGTCGCCCCATTTTCCCACCCCCTGATTTTTTGGGCTGGCGCTCGCCGGTGCGGAAGAATATTACGCGCCCTCGAAATATTCTTAGCCGACTGGAAGCGCCATGACCGCCGTGTGGGACCTGCCTGATTTCGATGCGCATGAGGGGGTTCACCTCATCACCGACCCTGCGAGCGGCCTGCGCGCGGTGATCGCGGTCCACTCGACCAATCTCGGCCCGGCGGCGGGTGGCGTGCGCTTTTGGCACTATGCCGATGGCAATGCCGCAATCACCGATGCGCTGCGCCTTTCGCGGGGCATGAGCTTCAAGAACGCCATGGCCAGCCTGCCCTTGGGTGGGGGCAAGGGCGTCGTGCTCGCCCCGGAACCCGGTGCGACGATCACCGAAGCACAGCTGATCGCATTCGGTGAAGCGGTCGAATCGCTCGGTGGTCGTTATGTGACCGCGGAAGATGTCGGCATGTCCGAAGAGCGGATGAAGGTCATCGCGACCCGCACGCGCCACGTCTCCGGCCTGCCCGTCGCGGGCGGCAGCGCGGGCGGCGATCCCGGCCCGTTCACCGCGCTCGGCATCTATCTCGGCGTCAAGGCGGCGGCGAAGCGCGCGCTTGGCGCCGACTCGATGGCCGGCGTGCATGTCGCGGTGCAGGGCGTGGGCAGCGTCGGCGGCGGTCTCGCCCGCCGCCTCGCCGCCGATGGCGCCAAATTGACCCTCGCCGACGTCAACGCCGACAAGGCTCAGGCACTCGCCGCCGAACTGGGCGCGGACGTAGTCGCTGCCGACGCGATCGCCACGGTCGAAGCCGAAATCTTCAGCCCCAACGCCCTGGGCGCGATCCTGACCGAAACCAGCATCGCGGCACTCCAGTGCAAGGTCGTCGCCGGCGGCGCGAACAACCAGCTCGCCAAGCAGGGGGACGGCGCCCGCATCCACGCGCGCAGCATCCTCTATGCGCCCGATTACGTCATCAACGCGGGCGGCATCATCAATGTGGGCCTCGAATATCTCGGCCAGGGCGACCGCGCCGAGGTCGAAGCCCGCATCGCCCGCATCCCCGACCGCCTCACCGAAGTCTGGGACGAGAGCGACCGCACCGGCGACCCGGCAAGCGAAGTCGCGGACCGGATCGCGATGCGGCTGATCGGGCGGGGGTAAATCCGGATGCGCACTGTCTTCGGCACCGCGAGCGTGCGCCTCTACCATCTCAGCGAGCAGGATGCCGCCGCCGAGACCTTGTTCTACGGGCCGCTCAGCGAAGCCCTGGCGCTCGCGAGCCAGCAATCGGAAGACATCCAGGCCGGATTGTGGCTCGCGACCGAGAATGATGTCGTCCCCTATCTCGATATGAGCGACGACTAGCCTGTCGTAAAAATCGATCGACATTCCGGGACTGGAGGTCGGAGGTGACCAGCTTGCCTCGCGACGTAGGCGAAATCGTGCTTGCTCATACCATCGCGAGAGGAGCCCAGGCTGCCCTTCAGGTGCCGACCCCATTGCGGACTTGGGGGCTTCCTGAGATTGTGGCGCATGATCAGGCTTCTGGCCCTCCTCCTGACCGCCAGTTTGACCAGTGGGTGCATGCGGACTGCTCGACTAGATGCAGCTGCGTACAAGCAAGCGGAAGATGCGATCGACCGCGCCCTTTTCGACCTTCACAAGTCGTTGGGCTACACGTGGCACAATTCTGCCAATGGTTCACAGTCAGTGGTGTTTGGAAACCCTGCCGAGCAAGCGGAGGTCCAATTTAGTTGTGCCCGTGGAACCCTCTCTATCAGCTTTCCAGCTCGGACGGATCACCAGTCCCGGGAATGGGCAAGTTTGACGCTTCCGGATGGAGCAACGATCAACTCCGTGATCGCCCAATCTGGGACTGGACTCAACGCCTCCTTCTCCTTGCATCGAGACGATCCCTCCGCGCAGAGCCTACTCCGCGCTGGTACGTTTCGTTTTGTGACCCGACGCACCGATCAGCCGTACTCTCTAGTCGATAGCGCGGAGCTCCTGCGCTCGCTCGTAGCCGACTGCTGACGGTAGCTAACCACCCACATTCATCTACAGGACGCCCGGCTCGATAATGCCCGAAGCTGACATTATCACCGCGTTCCTGGTGACCGATTGTGGGCAGCGTGACGTACGGCCGTAGCGATCGATATTGGGGCGCTTAGCCGCCTTGGCGGCCAGTGATCAGTTTCCCAAGCGGCTTACGGCTGCGCGCCGAGCGTCCGCCCGATGGACGTTTTCCGATGCGGAATACCGACAGCAGCGCGTGATCGTCTGACGGCGAATAGCGCGCCGACAGATGCGCGTTCGTCTCGCTCCAGTCGGCCAGAACCGACACCGGGCAGGCCGCAAGCCCCTGGCGCTCCATCGCCAGCCATGCGCGATAAAATGCCCGGCCGGTGATCATGGGTGTCTCGCCTCTGGGTCGAAAGAACAGTGCGATCGCCGACGCACTGGCGGTCTTGCTCCGTTCCGAAGTCAGGATGCGCGCCAGCCCGACACGATCCAGCATGCCGAAGAGCGGACCCAGGACCATTCCGGCGGCCCTGGCCTCGACCGGGCTCAGCGCCATCGCTTCGGCATTCAGTCCGTCGCTGGCCCAGTGGGGATGAGCGCGCGTCAGGCGCATCCAGTCGAGCAACTCACGCCGATGCCCGACGTCGCGCAGGAAATGCATCGATGCGTCGTCGCCATCATGTGCGATCCGCCCGATCGCAGCTGGGTCGCGGACCAGCACGAGATCGGGGCAGTCCGTTTCCAGCCGGTCGAGCGCGGCGCTCTCCGCTGACCGGATGAAGCTGCCACGCCAGCTCGCCCTGCTTGCCACCTCGGGCTTTGCGTCTGCCGGCGTGTCGCGCGTCATCCGGATCGCGGCGAGCGCGCCGTCGGCGGGCTCGACCTCGCCCGCCCATCCGGCTTCGGCGAGCGCGATCACCGTGCCTTCCAGTGCCGCTCCGTGCGAGATAAGGACATCGCGGCCATCCGGGTCGGCGACCGGCAGGCGGATCGACGGACTGTCGAGCAGCAGGATCCTGCCCATCTCGTCGAGCGACCAGCGCGTCGGCTGGATGTTATGGACACTCGGCGCCAGCCGGGCCCGGTCGACAATGCGTTCGAACGCGGCGCGATCAAGCATCGATGCGTTTCCCGAAAATGGCGAGCTCATGCAGCGGGCGCGCCCCGATCTTCTCGGCTTGCCGCAAGCTCGCGCCGTTGACGTCGGCGATCCAGGTTCCGCCCACGCTCGTGTACCCGGCCTGCTTCAGCGCGTTTGCGAGGCGATAGAGCATCGCGCCGTTCAACCCACGATTCTGATGCTCCGGATCGACCGAATAGAGCAGGATCACCGCGCGGCGGCGCTTCAGCCGGTGGCGCAGGAAATGAAATGGCGTCGTGATGCCAATCCGCGCCCCGGTGTCGCGAATGAACGGGTTCATGTCGGGGACGCACAGCAAAGCGCCGACCGGTTTACCGTGATGATGGACGATCACCGGCAGGCGGAAGTCCATGATCCACATCATCTCGCCCGCCTGGAACTCGAACTCGGCCGGGGTCAGGGGGACGAACATCGGATTGCGATCGAACCCGGCATTGAGCACCAGCCGCGCATCCTCCATCCGCGCGGCGAAGGTTCGGCGCGTCACGCCCAGCCAGCGATAGTCGGGATCGTCCAGAATCGCCTGCTGCTTGGGTCCCAACAGCAGCGCCGGATCGAGACGATCGAGATCATAATCGAACGTCGTCATGTCGAAGACCGGGCGATAGCCGTGCGCTTCGAGCAACCGCGCGATGTGGGGCGGGGTCCACATCATGTCGGTATAGGGGGCAGCGTCAAAGCCGGCGGTGACAACCCCCGTCATCTGCATGGCGGTCAGGTTGAAATTCCCGGCGATCTCGCTCGCACCACGCGCCCGGGCCCAGTCCTCCGCCGCTGCGAGCAGCGTCCCCGCGACCTCCGCATCGTCGCCGCAATCGAAAAAGCCGAACTGCGCGCGGCTGGCGCGGTGGCGCGCATTCGATGCGTCATGGATGCTCGCGACGATACGCCCCACCGGCGTGCCGTTGCGGAGCGCGGTGAACAGCTCGAACCGGCCATGCCCTTCGGTCACCAACGGGTTGCGCACCGGATCGAGGATGCGATCGAAATCGCCCCACATCGGAGAGACATAGGGGCTGTCCGGGGGGTAGACATTGCCCGGAACCGCAAAGGCTGCGGCGCGATCGCCGGTGCGCAGGGTGATCAAGGATGCTCCTTTCGGTGCGCGGCGCGCAATAGCCGCTGAACCAGAGCCAGGTCGGTCTCGACCGCGTCGCTGGCCGACAGTGCAGGCAAATTGACCGCGAGCAGGGCGAGCGGCGCGGGCTCGACCATCAACAGGTGCGTGGCGGTGTGCGTATCGAGCAGCGCGCTAATCGCTTCGGCAAGGATGGCATCGCGCGCCATACCCCATGGCGCATCGCGTCGGCCGAGCATCGGATAGCGGTCGAACAGCGCGCGCACCGCATCGGGATCGAGATCGGCAAGATCGGCCTGCGACAGCATGACCCCATTGCCGAAGATCGGGCTCGCAGTCAGCGCCTGCACCAGCGCATCGCGATCGCCCGGCGGCGCCGCGACGAGCGCACGCCGCAGCTTGAGCCCCGCATCAGGGCGCGTGATCGCCTCGGCACAAATCGTCACCAGCATCAGCGTCGACAGCACGACGATGGCGATCTGCAGCCAGCTTGCCTGCACGGAGATATGCGCCAGCGCCACACCTGACAGCGCCGCCACGACCATCAGAAAGCCAAGCCAAGCCATACGCTGGGCGATGCTCCACGATCCGATGGTGAGCCCGACCCAGCCGAAGAACATCACCGCCAGCGGCGAAAGCCGCGCGGGCAGATCGGGCCAGAACTCGCGAAAATCGGAAAGCGCCGCAGGAATGAGCGCGACCTGGCAAACCGCCAGCGCGGCCACTGTGCGCAGCTCAGCCCGATCGATCCCGCGCATCCCCGCAAGCGCCGTCGCCACCGCCAGCGCCATGCCGATGCCGATATGAACGCCGAGCGCCTTGCCCGCCCATGGCGCAGCGCTGGCGATCACGATCAGCACCGCGACCATCCCCGTCAGCACCAGCAGCTTGACGATCAGCGGCGCGTGCCGCCGGATCAGACCTTCTACGACCAGCAGGACCGCCAGCGGAATGACCGCCGCCGCGGCCATCGTCACAGCGGCAAAGCCGGTACCGGCACCCAGCCACTCCAGCCCGCGGCTGGCATACATCACCGCGACCAGACCCAACGCAAGCGTCCAGCGCCAACGCATCCCACCGGGCGCATCGCGACGACGCAGCGCCAGGATCAGCGCCAGCACGCCGGCCAGCCCAATCGCGTTGATCAGGCTGTCGATGACGACGGACGTGGTCACCCGGCGATCATCCGCTTCAATGCCCGACGCACCAGCGGTCGCATCAGCATGGCAAGCGGCCATGGCAGCGGACGCTCCACGCGATTGCGATAGACGTTGAGGAACCAGCCGCGGCAATCGGTCCTGCTCGACCGGCCCGTGGCCAGCTGCACTGCCTCATAGGCCATCAGCATCCCCGTGCTGATCACCATCGGAGCGAACGACATCCGGCTGCGCCGCCCGGCCGCGACCTCGCCCGCCAGCGCAAGGTCGATATGGTGCCGCGACGCACTGTTGAGCATGACATGCTCGGCCTCCCGCAAAAACGCCTCGGCGCGATCGTTATCGCTCACTGCCTCGATCGGCTTGCCCCGTGTCGGATAGCGCAGCCGTTCCTCGGGCATCGGATCACCCGGGCGGGTGACGAACACCGACGGCAGCGGCGACGCATAAGCGTCGATCACGGTAGCGCCACTGGCGCGCGCACCGCGGTACAGCCTGAGGTTCGCGACCAGATCGTCGGTGCCGTTGACCACGATCTTTGCGCTGGCGAGCACGCGGTCGAGATGGTTGGGCCAATCCGCGCCCAGCACCTCGATCTCGGCCTGCGGATTGATGCGCAAGCATTGATCGCGGCTCGCCTCGGCCTTGTGGCGTCCGACGCTGTCCAGCGTGGCGAACAGCTGGCGATTGAGGTTCGACACCTCGAACGCATCCAGATCGGCGATCACCAGCCGGGTAAAGCCGGCGCGGACCAGCGCCATCAGACACGCACCGCCCATGCCGCCCACACCGCACACGAAAACCGGCGTGTCGCGCAACCGCGTCTGCTCGGCCTCGCTGACGAAGCCGATGTTGCGGGTGGTCATTGTGGCGTAATCAAACATCGCGGCGCTCCCGCCATGGTCGCAGTCGTCCCCAGGCGCGGCCCGGGCTCAACCAATATAGTGCGGGGAGCACGGCGCGCTGGACAAGCAGGAACAGCATCGCGCCTGCGAGGCCGGGCAGCGAATTGCGCGGCACGTCCTGCAACAGGTAACGGCGGGCGGCCGCCAGGTTCATCTGGCCGATCTGCAGCAGATCGTCGCCGCGGGCATAGTCGAGCTCGTCCGCGCAGAATGCGTTATAGGCAGGATCGCGGTGCGGCGGCGCTTCGTCGAAGCGCTTTTTGAGATGGTCGGATCCACCGCGATATGCGTCCTTGATGACGAAGCGCTCCTCGTCGAACGGCGCGTCGTCGCTGACCCCAAACGCTGCGCGGTGACGGCGCATGATCTCCCGGGCGAGCGACAGATGGTCGAACCGCCGCACCGCGCCGTCGCCGGGGGCGGGAAAGACGTCGCTAAAGCCTTCGCAGACCAAACCGACCACCGCCGGAACCTGTGTGACGCTGGAAATCCAGAACGGCCGGAGCTGGTTGCGCGCGAACAGCAACAGCGTCGTCATGCCATAGAGCGCCCAGGAAAACCCCTTTCCGCGCGCCTCAGGGTCGATCAGCACGAGACCAAGGTGGGTGACGACGTCGCGTCGACCGCGCTGATTCACGTCAAGCAGGGCAAGCGCGTTAAACGCCACCGGGCGACCGGAGGCGCGTTCGCGGATCAGCATGATCACAGAGCGTTCAAACGCGCCCGAATCGGTGCGAAACACGCCATAATCCAGCGCGCCCGCCGCCAAGGATCGCTGGGCGACATCGCGCAGTGCGCTGGCCAGCGCCGCGCAATCATCGGGCGGCATCCAGCAGCCGGGCCGCTCATAGACATGAGCCCGATATGTGGACGACAGCTTTACCGAGAGGTCCAGATGCGTCTGGAACAGCGCTTTCAGCCACATGCGTCAGCGATTCCGACCCAAGACGATCTGCAAAGTCAAATTCCCTCCGCACCCTCGGCGTCTGGTCTCGATACACCCATCGGGCGGCCACGTTACAAATTCGTCAAGCCTATCTGGATGCAACCATCATTCCCGATCCGGCTGTCGATTTCGTTCGTCTGGATGATCTTTGGAGCGATGGCGCCGGCGCGGCACCCTGTTCCCGCATCTTGTCCTACTCGATTCGTGATGTTAGGCGGGCGCCGTTTGGCGGGGTTGGCTTGCTATCCGATCAGCGGGGACGATATGAATCAGGTGGACGATAACGCTCAGCCGACGGACAAGAAGACTTGGAATCGCCCGGAAATGAAGGCGTGGAACAAGCCTGAGATTCGCGATCAGAGCATCAGCAGCGCGACCGGCAGCAAGCCCAACCAGTGGCCGTCCGAAGCGTCACCCGGCACCGGCTCGTAACCTTACTCGGGCTTCAATCTGAACTATTACTCGATCTGCGGCCTGTCGGTCTCATCCGCGATTCCTCTTCCCGGAGGATTGCCGGATTCCCCAGTTGGCGAGCCAGACGTGCGGGTGCGCGTCGGCGTCATACCCGATGATCCGGACGCGCCCGACTATGTCGGCCCGACATGGCGGTTGGTCGGGCGGCGCTTTTATCTTGAGGTGCCCGGCGTTGTCCGGCTGATGGCCGAAGATGGACGCGAGATCGTGGCCGAACCCGTCGAGGGGGCGAGCGACGCCGACCTTGCGCCCTTCATCCTGTCGACCGGCGTTGCCGCCATTCTGCACCAGCGTCGGTTGCTGGCACTGCACGCCGCGACAGTCGCGTGGCAGGGCCGCGCCATCGCCATTTGCGGTGCGACGGGAATGGGGAAGTCGACATTGGCCGCGACGCTCTGCCGGGCTGGCGCCAGCTTTGTCGGCGACGACATCGCCGCGATCCGCATCGACGAAAACGACGGCGTTCCCACGGTCTGGCCGGACGGACGTCAGCATCGGCTATGGGCCGACGCCATCGAGCACCTGTCGCTGACGGAACGGCAGGGCGCTCCGATCCGAAGCCATATGCGCAAATTCCATGTCTCGCCGACATCGCCGGTGGAACGCACGCACGACGCCCTGCCGCTTGCCGCCGTTATCCTGCTCGCATCGCGCGACGGGACCGTGCCGCCCGGCCCGCCCCGGATCGAACAGCTGCCATTGGTGGACGCGGCACCGATGCTGCGCGGAGAAATCTACCGCCCCTATCTTGCCCGTCGCATGGGCCATGACCCGCTCTTGTTCGTCCAGATCGCAACCCTGTTGAACCGGGTGCCCGCGTTCCGGCTCGATCGCACGCGCGGCTTCGAGTATCTCGACGCGGGCGCAGCGCTGGTATTGGACGCGGTGGCAGGCGCGACGTGATTGCCGGACCGGTCTGGCTGGCGTCATATCCCAAGTCGGGAAATACCTGGCTTCGCTTGCTACTCTCCAACCTGCTGTGCGGGCAGTCCGATCCGGAGGATATCAACGAACTCCGCCTGGCCGCGCATAGCGTGGTGAACCGGCACGTTATCGAAGACGCGACGCTGATCGACAGCTTCCTCCTCACCCGGGAGGAATGTGACAGGATGCGCCCCGCCCTTATGGAAGAAGCCTGGCGCGAGGCGGCGGATCAGGATCTCTTCATCAAGCTGCACGACGCCTATTGCCGCTTCAGCGACGGGCGGCCCTTGCTGGGGCGCGGGGCGCGCGCGGCGCTCTATATCCTGCGCGATCCCCGCGACGTCGCGGTGTCGTTGGCTTTTCACACCGGCAAGCCGATCGCGACGGTCGTGCGGCAGATCCTCTCCGCAAACACGCGCATGGGCGGCACCACGCCGCACCATGAGCAGATTTCGCAGCGCCTGTTGGACTGGAGCGGCCATGTCCGCAGCTGGATGACACAGCGCGATGTGCCGATGCATGTGCTGCGCTATGAAGATCTGCGCGCCGATCCGGAGGGCCGCTTCGGCGAGGCCGTCGCTTTCCTGGGATTGCAGGTGACCGATGACGAACTGGCAAGGGCGGTGGCCCAGTCGGATTTCGGCCGGTTGCAGCGCCAAGAGGCCGAGAAAGGCTTCCGCGAACGCCGTCCCGAATCGACAGCGCCCTTTTTCCGGGCGGGACGGGTCGGAGAATGGCGCGACGTCCTGACCCGTGAACAGTCTACCGCGATCGAGGCGGCGCATGGCGCAGTGATGGCTGAGTTCGGATATCTGTGAATCGTGGTGAAAAGGCGATATGCGCCGCCCCCCGCACTCAACGGACTGCGAAAGGAAGGACCGCGAAATGAATGACGAAACCGGGGGCACTCTCGTGCGCCGCACCGACGGGCTCATGTCGGCTGCGGTCGGCGACGAACTGCTGATGATGAGCGCGGCAGAGGGCAAATATTTCAACCTGAACGATGTCGGCAGCCGCATCTGGGAATTGCTGGCTCAGCCGGTGAGCGCAGAAGCGCTGGTGGCGGCCCTGACCGCTGAATATGATGTCGATGCCGATACGGCACGTGAGCATGTTGCAGACTTTCTCGCCGCGCTGCGCGAACGCGGCCTGGTGACCTCCGCCGGTGAGGCCGCCAAGGCCTGAGGCGCGGATTCACGGCCGCTCAGCCGTGCTGCTCCAGATAGGACATGACCCGGAATGCGCGGGTCAGGCTGCCGGCCTGGTCGATGGCCGTCCACTCGCCTTGGCCCGTGTCGATGGTCCGCGCCAGGTCCTCCGCCGCAGGCAACGACGCCAGCCGCGCCGCTACAGCGTCCAGGTCGAACAGGTCGGTGATCGCGTCGTGCTTCCGCCACAGCGCAAGTCGCTCGGTCAGCAGCAGGCGTTGCGCGGCGACATGGACCGGATCCTCGACCACCAGATCGAGCTTCGTCCGCTTCCAACGGAGCGGCTCCGGCAGAATTCCGGCCATTGCGTCGCGGAACACCCGTCGTGACCAACCCTCGCGCACGAACAGCGCGCTGGGCAGCGACAGGGCGAATTCGACGAGGCGGCGATCCAGCATCGGGAAGCTCACGCTCATGCCATGGCGGGCGGCGAGGATCGACCAATGCTCCGCCCGGCGCGTCAACCCGTGTCCGCTTAGCAGCGAAAGTCTGATCTGCCGCGCCTGTCCCCGCCGCACGGGCGGCGTCAGGCACCGATGCGCAAACTGTTCGGGCCGCAGCAGTTCAGCGGCCAGCTCTGCGATGCCAGGCGCGGGATTTGCCCTGCCCAACGCGCGCTCGGGCAAGCCCCGCAAGCCATCGGGCAGCAGGAACGGCGACAGTGCGCTCCAAGCCGCGCCGAGCGATCCCAGCGCCCGCAACTCCGATGCGAGATAGCCCCAATGCCCCGCCACCAGCGCCTCAGGCAGGACACCGCGCCAGCCATAGCTGGCCCCTTCATCGCCCCCCCACCCGGACAGCAACACGGAAGCGCCCTGGCGGTGCGCGTGCGAAAGCGTCTGGCTATCGCGATAGGAGGGGTCTGCCGGAAAGAGCTGGTCCCGATCCATCACCGGCAGCGCGAACGCGGCCGAATCGACCGTGCGTATCGGGTGCCAGTCGATGTCCGGCTCTTGCTGCAAAACCGGCGCGAGGTACGCGCCATCGCCGCCAAAGCGGTAGTCGCCAAAGGGATTGGGGGCATGCGAATAGGCTAGCAGTCGGCGTCCGGCTGGGCGCAGCGCCCGCGCCGCGATGATGGCGATCGCCGAGGAATCGAGGCCGCCGCTAAGATGCGCGGCAACCGGCCCCGTCGCGGGCAGTCGGCGATGGACGGCCGTTGCCATCAATCGCGACATCTCCGCCGCGGCATCGACAGGATTGATGCGGAGCGATCCGACCGACGCCGGGTCGAGCGACCAATGCCGCCCCGACCGGACCGCGCCATCACGTGTCAATTCCAGCCAGCTGCCGGGGGCCAGTCGCTGGACGCCCCGAAACAGCGACCGCTCCGGCCCATCGAACTGGAACAGCATTTCACCGACCAGGAAATCCCGGTCGACTTCCCGCGCGAGCAACCCCGAAGCGTGCAGCCCGCGCGGCAGCGACGCGAACACGAACACATAACCGGGGCGGTGGGCGAAGAAGAATGGGCGGACACCGAACGCATCGCGCGCGCACAGCAACCTGCGGTCGCGCCGGTTCCACGCGGCCAGCGCGAAGTCCCCCGCCAGCACGCCAAGTCCCGCCGCGCTCCGTTTAGCAAGCAAGGTCGCCAGTCCGGCGTCATCGCGGATCGTATCGGGTTCATCGAGCCGTGCGTCGGCGGCCAGAATGACGCCATGATCACGCTCCGGCGCACCCTCGCCTTGTGGTGGGGGGCCGAAATCCAGCGTCAGCAGTGCGACCGGGCCATCGACCTGCGCCTCGACCCGGGGACTAAGCCCCGGTTCGGTCATCGCCGCCGCCATGGCGTGCAGCCGGGACGGGTCGGCGGGACGGCCGTCGAGATGAAGGAAACCGGCAATCAGCCGCATCGCGCCGCCCCCTCCAGATGCTCCAGCGCGATTGCGGTCAGCGCCGTGTCGCCAAGCGGCACGCCATCGCCCAGTTGATGGTTGAATTCGCCCCAACCCTGATTGGTTTCGATCAGCAACGGCCCCGCATCCGTGATCGCGACATCCCAGCCCAGGAAGATGAAACGGGCAAATTCCGGGACGCTGCCATGGGCGCGAACGACCAGATCGATCGCGTCTCGCCAGAATGGCACAACCGCTCCCGCCAGAACCGCACCGGTATCGGGATGATCGGCAATCGGATGACGGCCGCGTAGCCGGGGGCTGCGCAGGTCGCCCGCTTCTCCGACAGCGGCAAAGATCTGCCTCCCCGTCGGACCGCCATATGGCAGTTGTGCCATCGCATCGACGACGGCCACGCACCCGGCACGGTCGATCCCGGTGATGATCCGAAACACGACCAGCGATCCATCCGACAGAGGAGCAAGCGAAGGATGGTTCTCGATACAGGGTTGGACGATGCAATCGGCTTGCGCCCATTGCGCCACCAGCGCTGCCGGGGTGCATAATGAGCCGTCCCAGGCGTGGCGATACTCCGCACCCTCCCTCCGCCATCTTGCCGCGCCCGACCCGCGGCTTCCCGCCAGATCCTTCACCCACAAATCGGACGCGTCGGGCAGATAGGGGGATGATGGCACGCACTGGCTGCCGTTGCGGAACACCGCGAGCGTCGGGACGCACGGCAGGCCATGAGCGCGGCAGAGATCGGCGAATCGCGCCTTATCCTGCACATCGTCGCCAACCGCACCGGCTAGTCGGTTGAGATGGGCCATCATCACCGCCAGCTCCGGTTCGTAGAGGTTGCGCGCGATCCGCTCCCGGCGACGCAGGTCATGCAGGCGGTAGGCGACATAGTTGCGCGGCGGCACATTGTTGAACCAGGCTTGCACCAGCATATCGGCGCCCCGCGATACCCAGCCCCATGGGCGCGTCGGGCGATCGGCGACCGGCATCCGGATCAACTGGTGCCCGGTCTCCCACACCGCCCCCAGCGGCCAACCGAGCGTCATGACGGTGCGCAGCAGCGCGCGCCGCCAGAGCGGATGACGTGCGAACATGGCGCGGCGAATTTGGTGGCGCAGCCGTCGCACGGGGTGGTCGCCCGGCCATGGCATGAACGGAAAGCCGCTCCCGACCAGCCTGCGGACCAGTGCTTCCGCGCGCCGTCGGCGACCGCTCAATCGAGCGGCCCGGCGAAATCGGCGTTCACATAGTGGAGCAGCAGCGTCCAGCAGGTCTCGTCCGCGGGCAACTGCGTGCGGCCGTGCGGCAGGTCGCGCCCGCGAAACAGGATGCCGCCGCCCAGAGTCTGGAAACAGTCGATCGGCACGGCGTCCGGGCGGGGAAAGATCTGGATCGCCCAGGGCGAAATGCCGTTTGCCGGCGCCGGCTGATGGTCGATCAGCACGGACAAGGTATATTCGCATTGCGGCCGATCAGTATGGACCGGCAAGATGGCGCCTGCGCGATAGAGCGAGGCGTAGCAATAGCTGGGCTTGACCGGCACCCCGACAAGCGCCTCCACCGCCGGAAGCAGTGCCCGCTGCACCACCCGCCCGGCGGGATCATTATGCAGCTGCCACCGATCGACCTGTCCATCGGACATTCCGACCGACCCGTTATCGATTGCCGCGCGGTAATGGCGAGCCAGGATCTCGACCATTGCGGGGGTGAGGCAGTCGTTGAGGACGGCGAAACCATCGCGCGCGAAATCGCCCGATGCGGCCGCGAAGCGAACCGGCGCGAAGGCGTGCCCGACTTCAGCCGGCAGCACGATCAGGCCGCTCGCCCAAAGCGCCAGCGCCAGTTCTGGCGAAAGCCGATCGAGTGCGCCCTGATCCGCCGCGATGTCCAGCGCCGCCGCGAAGGCGGGTTCGCCAGCGCGTTCGAGCACCGTTTCGGTAAAGCCGTTCACCGCCGAATAGGCGCTGAGGATGATCCGCGCAGCACCGCCTGCGTCGGACTCAACCACGCGAACGTCGCTGACGGGGTTGCGTATGAATGGGGTCGGGGCGCTCATCATCATGCCTTAGGTCTATCGCGCGCTGCGGTACCAGCAATTCAGTGCGAAACGACTATCGGCAAAGGCTCCAGAGGGGCACGACACCCGCCTGACTTCGTGCGGGACCCAGGACGGGAACAGGATGAAGGTATCGCAGGTGGGTGCGATGTCGGTGAACGACCTGGTGCCGTCCGCCGCCGGGGCAATCGCGTGCAGACGCAATGCGCCGCCATCGAACCCCTTGGGATTGCGGTGGAAATAATAGACACCGGTCAGCGCCCGATCCGATTGCGCGTCGGGTCGCGCCGTGAACGTATCGATATGCTCGCTATAAAACGCACCGTCATTATGGGCGACCAGCTCCAGCTCCAGGCTGTGCAGCGCAATATCGGACAGACGCAGTTCGCGCACGGTATCG
Source organism: uncultured Alphaproteobacteria bacterium (assembly GCA_942493255.1). Lineage (GTDB taxonomy): Bacteria > Pseudomonadota > Alphaproteobacteria > Sphingomonadales > Sphingomonadaceae > Sphingomonas. Next base: position 2,295,421 of record OW818683.1, read on the forward strand.
TCGAGAACGGCCGCGAACCGGGCTTCCAGTTCGGAACGCAATTCCCCCAGATCGCGCAGCAACAGCGATGCGCGGATATCCGGACTGACAGTGCCGCCGCCGCCGTTTCCGACCGACGTTGGCACAAAGTCATCCGCACGCGCACTCGCGAGATCGAGCAACTGCTCGACCATGGCCGCACCCATGAAGTCCGCAATGTGGCGATGCGGGACCAAGTCCTCGAACGCATTCACGGTAACGGGCACGTATCAAATTCCGTTTAAAGGCAGGTCGGCCGGGGCCAACACACTTTAGCTCAATGCCATAGGCTCGCAAGAAGGCAGTGGGGTCCGTAAACCACCCGTGATCCTGAGGTCGGTGCAGGCTGGCATCGCGCGAAATGGGACCGAGAGCGGGATCGCGACCCATCAGGCGAAAATAAAGGATCAAAACCAATATCTTGAAAGGGAAAGTGGCGGAGAGAGTGGGATTCGAACCCACGGTGGGCTTCCACCCACGGCGGTTTTCAAGACCGCTGCCTTAAACCACTCGGCCATCTCTCCGCGCGGCTTGCGCCTTAGTGCTTTCGACGTGTTTTCCGCAAGAGGCCGTGTTTTCACCGCCTAAGGGGGTTCATGCCCGCCGCGCCGTGTGGCAGAGACAGGTCATGCGTAGCTTCAAGTCTTCGATACGGCGGTTCGTCCTGGTTGGAACGGCAGTCCTGGCGGTCGCCATTGGCGGCGCTCCTGCGGTCGCGCAGGATGAGGCGGGGTTCCAGACCTATATCAACGGCCCGCTGCGCGAACAGGCGCTGCGGGAAGGCGTCAGCGCGCGAACGCTCGACGCGGTGCTGCCTTCGCTCACCTACAACCCGCGCGTGATCGAGCTGGACCGCGATCAGCCGGGCAGTTCGACGGCGGCGATTCCGGCGTTCGCCCCCTACAAGGCGCGCCATGTCGATGCCGCGCGGATCAATCGCGGGCGCGAAACCTATCGCCGCCTGCGTTCGAAGCTGGAGCGGGTCGAGCGTGAGACCGGCGTACCCGAATCGATCATGGTCGCGATCTTCGGGCATGAGACCAATTACGGCAGCTATACCGGCGGGTTCGACCTGCCACGCAGCCTCGCGACGCTCGCCTATGAAGGTCGTCGCCGCAATCTGTTCGCGGGTGAGTTCATCGCGACGATGAAGATGGTCGACCGCGGCGTGCCGCGCGAATCGCTCAAGGGCAGCTGGGCGGGCGCGTTCGGCTATCCGCAGTTCCTACCTTCGGTCTATATCCGCCTCGCGCGCGATGGCGATGGCGATGGTGTCGCCAACATCTGGTCGAACGAAGCCGATACGCTGGCGTCGATCGCCAATTACTTCGTCGCCTCTGGCTGGCGGCCGGGTCAGCCCTGGGGCGTGGCGGTCACGGTCCCGCCGAGCCTCGATCGCGGGGCACTCGCCAACCGCACAGTGCCGACGCGCTGCTCACGCGTGTTCGAGCGGCATTCGCAGTGGCGGACGATGGCCGAATGGCGCGCGCTGGGCATCGTGCCGCAATCGGGCAGCTGGCCGGCCGATCATATCCAGGCGACGCTGCTGGAGCCGGACGGGCCGGGCAAGACCGCCTATCTGCTCACCGGCAACTACCGCGTGATCCTCGATTATAACTGCTCCAATTTCTATGCGCTTTCGGTGGGGTTGCTGGCTGATGAAGTCGAACATTAGTGCCATCGCCGCCGCCGCGTTGCTCGCGGGATGCGGCGGGGGCGGGGGCCTCGAAGAACTGCCACCGGCACCTGCCGCGCCGCAGGAGGCGGCACCGTCCGGCCCCGGGGGCGACTATGGCGCACCGTCCGGACTCGAAGGCGGCCCGGATACCGGCGAAGGCCCACAGGGCAGCTCGCGCCTGCGCCCCGGCGAGGAACGCTATGACCGCGTCGGCTATGCCGGTTATGCGGGCGCGGGGGAGGGCGTGTTCGCGCTCAGCGGCGTGCTGCCACAGGGCACCCATGCCGAGGTTACCGCACTCGACAGCGGCAAGACGATCCTCGTCCTGATCCGCGGGCAGGGGACTGGGTTGATCGAGCTGTCCGGCGGCGCCGCGCGCCAGCTCAGCGTCACCGGCAACCCGCCGGTCCGCGTCCGCCGCGTCAGCGTGACCGGGCAGGATGCGACCGTGCTCGCCGCTGGCCAGCCCGCGCCGATGCGCGCCGATGCGCCGCCAGCTTTGCTCGCCGGCCTCCGCCGTCGCTTGGGCGACACCCCGCGCGAGACCGCGTCGACACCGCCGCCGCGCCCGGCGACCCGACCCACGCCGCGCCCGGCCCAGACGGCCCCCGCCACGCGTGGCCTGTTCGTTCAAGTCGCCGCACTCTCCAGCGCCGCCCGCGCACGCGCGCTCGCCGATACGCTGGGCGGGACCGTCCGCCCCGGCGGCGGGGTGTATCGCGTGCAGCTCGGCCCCTATCCCAACAGCAGCGCCGCCGAGCGCGCGCGTGCCGATGTCGCGCGTCGCGGCTATGGCGACGCCCGCATCGTTTCGATCCCCTGACCCTCAAGCCCTGGACCGACAAAGCCCCATGAAGAAGTTCCTGCTCGCCGCCACCGCCTTCTCGCTCGTGCTCGCGCCCGCAACGGCGCAGACGCCCCCGTTCGAGACGGCCGCCCCGGTCGCCTATCTTGAGGATCTGTCGTCGGGCGCGGTGCTCTATGCCAAGGATGCCGACCGCCAGATGCCGCCAGCGTCGATGGCGAAGATGATGACCGCCTATGTCGCGTTCGACCTGATCAAGCAGGGCAAGCTGAAACTGTCGGACATGGCCGATGTCCGGCCAGAGACGTGGCGGAAATGGCATGGTCCGTCAGCGGGTTCGACCATGTTCCTCTCACCGGGTCAGAAGGTCAGCGTCGAAAATCTGCTCAACGGCATCGTCGTCGTGTCGGGCAATGATGCCTGCGTCGTGCTGGCCGAGCATCTCGCCGGGACCGAGGAAGCGTTCGTCAATTTGATGAACCAGAAGGCCAAGGAAATCGGCCTCAACAACAGCCGCTTCGGCACCTCCAACGGCTGGCCGGATGCCGGCCGCACGATGGTGACCGCGCGCGATCTCGCGAAGCTCGCCAAGGCGACGATCAGCAACCATCCCGAACTCTACAAGCGCTTCTATTCGAAGGAGAGCTTCACCTTCGGCACCACGCTCGGCGGCGCACCGATCACTCAGGCGAACCGCGACCCCCTTCTCGGGCGCGTGCGCGGGTCGGATGGCCTCAAGACCGGCCATACCGACGAGGCGGGCTATGGCTTTACCGGCTCGGCGGAACAGAATGGCCGCCGTCTGGTCATGGTCGTTGCCGGGCTGCAGAGCTTCAACGCGCGGATCGAGGAGTCGGTCAAGTTCATGGACTGGGGCTTCCGCGCCTGGTCCTCGCGCAAGCTGGTGACCAAGGGCCGCACGGTCGAGCAGGCGGATGTCCAGCTCGGCGATGCGGCGCAAGTCGGCCTCGTTGCCCCGCGCGATCTCACCATCGCCATCCCCTCCGGCGCCAACCCGAATCTGCGCGCCACCGTCGTCTATCAGGGGCCGATCAAGGCGCCGATCAAGGCCGGCCAGCACATCGCCGACCTCGTCGTCACCTCGCCCGGCCTGCCCGAACAGCGGCTGCCGCTCGTCGCCGCGGCCGATGTCGGTGAAGCCGGCTTCTTCGGCCGCATGTGGGCGGGCCTCATGTCGCTGTTCGGCGCGTGAGGGGCGTCTTCCTCAGCCTCGAAGGCGGGGAGGGCGCGGGCAAGTCGACCCAAGCAAAGCGGCTCGCCGCCGCGCTTGAGGCGCGGGGTATCCATGTCGTGCTCACCCGCGAACCGGGCGGGACCGAGGGGGCGGAGGCGATCCGTGGCCTATTGATGCAGGGCGCGGTCACCCGCTGGAGCGCGCACACGGAAACGCTCCTGTTCGCCGCCGCGCGCGCCGATCATGTCGAAAAGCTGATCCGCCCTGCCGTGGAGGCGGGCAGCTGGGTCGTGTGCGACCGCTATGTCGATTCGACCCGCGCCTATCAGGGCGCGCAGGATATCGACGACGCCGCGATCCTCGCGCTGCACGGCTTCGGGTCGAAGGGGCTGTTGCCCGACCGCACCCTGGTGCTCGACCTGCCCGATGGTGCGGGCCATGCCCGCTCGCTGGAGCGCGACGGCGGCGCCGCCGACCGCTTCGGCGCGCGCGGGCCGGACTTCCACGCAGCTGTCGCCGCGCAGTTCTGCCGCATCGCTGCGGCCGAGCCCGATCGCGTGCGGCTGATCGACGCCTCGGGCAGTGTGGATGACGTCACGACGTCACTGATGGGCGCGCTGTCCGACCTGCTGCCATGACGTCAACCGGCCCCAACGCCGCGGCAAAGGCCGCGTTTCGCGCTGCCATGTCGAGCGGTCAGCTACATCACGCGTGGTTGATCGCGGGTGCCGAAGGGCTGGGCAAGGCGACCTTCGCCCGCGCCGCCGCCGCGCGGCTGCTGGCCGAAGGGGCGGGGCAGGTGCCGCCATCGGGCGACTTCGACCTCCCCGAGGATAACCCGACCCGCAGGCTGATCGAGGCTGGCGCACACCCCGATTATCGCGCGCTGATGCGCCTGCCCAAGGACCCCGACAAGCCGGGTGAGAATATCGCGCGATCGATCAACATTGCCCAGATTCGTGCGCTCAACCCGATGTTCGCGACCAAGCCGAGCATGTCGAGCCGCCGCGTCATCGTGATCGACGCGATCGACGATGTCGAACGCCCGGGTGCCGCCAACGCACTGCTCAAGAACCTCGAAGAGCCGCCAGCGGGCACGATCTTCCTGCTGGTCAGCCATTCGCCGGGGCGGCTGCTTCCGACGATCCGCTCGCGCTGCCGCGTGCTGCGGTTCGATCCCCTGCCTGACAGTGAGGTTGCAAGCGCAGTCCGCGCGGCGATGCCCGAAGCCAGCGCAGCGGAGGTCGAGGCGCTGGTCCGCGCGGGGCAGGGGTCGCCCGGTCGCGCGCTGAGCTTCGCTGGCCTCGATCTCGCATCGATCGACAGCGAGATGGGCGCCATCGCGGCGCGCGGCGATCCCGACAACGCGATCCGCGCCCGCCTCGCCCGCACGCTCGGGTCGAAGGCGGCACAACCCCGCTACGAGGCGTTCCTCGCCCGCGTCCCCGCCTTCGCACTCGCCGAAGCACGCGGACGGCACGGCGCGGCGCTCGCCGAAGCGATTGCGGTGTATGAAGCCGCGTCGCAGCTCGGCCCCGTCGCGCTCGCCCAGTCGCTCGACGCACAGGCGACCGTGTTCGAAATGGGCGGCATCCTCGCGCGGCTGGCGAAGCGCTGACTGCTTTCGCCGCCGCGCAGAAGCCGCTAGAGCGCCCCCATGTCCGAACCTTACTACATCACCACCGCGATCCATTATCCCAACGGCAAGCCGCATATCGGCCACGCCTATGAGATGATCGCCGCCGACGCGATTGCGCGGTTCCAGCGTCAGGCCGGGCGCGACGTGCGCTTCCAGACTGGCACCGACGAGCACGGCCTCAAGATCGCGCAGACGGCGCGCGCCCGCGATCTCACGCCACGCCAGCTCGCGGATGAAATGTCAGCCTATTTCAGTGATATGGCACGCGAACTGAATATTTCGTGCGATCGGTTTATCCGCACCGTCGATCCCGATCACTATGCCGCCAGCCAGGCAATCTGGGCCGCGATGGAGGCCAAGGGCGACCTGTATCTCGATCGCTATGAAGGCTGGTACTCGGTCCGCGACGAAGCCTTTTACGAGGAAAAGGAGCTGACGGAAGCGGAGGGCGGCGTCAAGCTGTCGCCGCAGGGCACCCCGGTCGAATGGACCGCCGAGGAAACCTGGTTCTTCCGCCTGTCCAAATATCAGCAGCCCTTGCTCGACCTCTACGCCGCAAACCCCGACTTCATCCGCCCGGAACGTTCGCGCAACGAGGTAGTGAAGTTCGTCGAGGGCGGGCTGATCGACCTGTCGGTGTCGCGCACCAGCTTCGACTGGGGCGTGCCGGTGCCGAACTCGCCGGGCCATGTCATGTATGTCTGGGTTGACGCGCTGACCAACTACCTCACCGGTACCGGCTATCCGGACAAGTCCAGCGATCTGGCGCGCTACTGGCCCGCCAACCTGCACCTGATCGGCAAGGACATCACCCGCTTCCACGCGGTCTATTGGCCCGCCTTTCTGATGTCGGCCGACCTGCCGCTGCCAAAGCAGGTGTTCGCGCACGGCTTCATCCTCAACCGCGGTGAGAAGATGTCGAAATCGACCGGCAATGTCGCCGATCCGATGGAGTTGACGCGGCTCTATGGCGTCGACGCGCTGCGCTATTTCCTGCTGCGCGAGGTCGCGTTCGGCAATGACGGTAGCTTCAGCGATGAGGCGATCGTCACCCGCGCCAACGCCGATCTGGCGAACAGCTTCGGCAATCTCGCGCAGCGGACGCTGTCGTTCATCGCCAAGAACCTCGAAGGCGCGCTGCCCGAAGCGGGGCGGGGCGATCCCGCCGACGCAGAACTGCTCGCGACGATCGACGAGGCCGCCCGCGAGTTCCGCACCGCGTTCGACACCCTCGCGCTCAATCAGGGGCTTGAGGCGTGGATGCGCGCCGTGTTCGCCTGCAACCAGTATATCGACGTTCAGGCCCCGTGGGCACTGCGCAAGACCGACCCGGAGCGGATGCACGCCGTGCTCGGCACGCTGGTCCGCGCGATCCGCGATCTCGCGATCCTGGTCCTGCCGGTGATCCCCGAATCCGCCGGCAAGATTCTCGACCAGCTCGGGCAGGCCGGTCGCGACCACGCCGCGCTCGACACCAAGGGCTGGTATGAAGACGCCGTGGCGTCAGGCTTCCGCCTCGACCCGCCGACCGGCGTGTTCCCGCGCCTCGTGCTGGCAGAGGAAGCGACGGCATGAGGCTCGCCGACAGCCATTGCCACCTCAACTATAAGGGCTTGGGCGAGCAGCAGCCTGAAGTTCTGGCCCGCGCCCGCGAGAGCGGCGTCGTGGCGATGCTCAACATCGCAACGCGCGAGCGCGAATGGGATGAGGTGCTGGCCACCGCCGAGCGCGAAAGCGACGTCTGGGCCACGGTCGGTATCCATCCGCATGAGGCGGACGAGCATCCGCATATCGACACCGCCAAGCTGCTGTCGCGCGCCACGCACCCGCGCGTCGTCGGCATCGGCGAGACCGGGCTCGACTATTATTACGACCACAGCGACCGCGCCCAGCAGCAGAAGAGCTTCCGCTCCCACATCGCAGCCAGCCGCGAAACCGGCCTGCCGCTGATCGTCCACACCCGCGACGCGGAGGAAGACACGGCCAACATCCTCGCCGAGGAGATGGGAAAGGGGGCCTATCCCGGCGTCATTCACTGCTTCACAGCGAGTGGAGAATTTGCCGACAAGGCACTGGAATTGGGCTTTTATATCTCCATATCCGGTATCGTGACGTTCAAGAACGCCCGTGACCTTCAGGAAACCGCCGCGCGGCTGCCACTCGACCGGCTGCTGATCGAAACCGACGCCCCCTTCCTCGCCCCCGTCCCGCATCGCGGTAAGACCGGCGAGCCGGCCTTTGTCGCCGACACCTGCCGTTTCCTCGCGCAACTGCGCGGAATGGATGCTGAGGAGCTGGCCGAAGCGACCCGCGAAAACTTCCACCGCCTGTTCGCAAAGACACTGGCGACCCCGTGAAGGTCCGCATCCTCGGTTCCGGCACTTCGTCAGGCGTGCCGCGCATCGGCAACGACTGGGGCAGCTGCGACCCGACCGATCCGCGCAACCGCCGCACCCGCGCTTCGATCTTGGTCGAGGCGGGCGCCACCCGCATCCTCGTCGACACCAGCCCAGACCTGCGCGAACAGCTGATCGCCGCCAATGTCGCCGATATCGACGCGGTGATCTGGACCCACGACCACGCCGATCACTGCCACGGCATCGACGATCTGCGCCAGCTGATGCATCTGCGCGGCGCCCCGGTGCGCGGCCTCGCCGACTGGAAGACGCAGGAACGGCTGCGCGACCGCTTCCGCTATGTGTTCGAAGGGGGAGGGCCATACCGTCCGACCGCGACGATCGAGCCGTTGCGTGATGGCATGGCGATCGGCGACATCACCGTCCGCACGGTGGATCAGCCGCATGGCGGCATCACCAGCGCCGGGCTACGCTTCGAACATGCTGGAAAGTCAGTCGGCTATGCCACTGATTTCAATATATTCACCGACGAGATGGCGATGCTCTACAGCGATCTCGACCTGTGGGTCGCCGATGCGCTGCGCCGCGAGCCGCACCCGACGCACCCGCATCTCGCGCAAACGCTGGCCTGGGCGCAGCAATGTCGTGCGCGCCGCACGGTTCTCGTTCATATGGATCACTCGATGGACTATATGACCCTTAAGGCCGAACTGCCCGTCGGGGTCGAGCCGGGCCATGACGGCATGGAGTTGCACGTTTGACCGAGTCCCAGATCATTCAGCTCGTATCGCTGGTCGGGTTCCTCGCTTTGGTGCTGGGCTCGCTCAGCATCCGCAACATGCAATTCAGCTTCATCGTAAAGACGGTGATCGGCTGGGCGGTGATCGCCGGCCTGATCACCCTCGTCGTGATCAACAAGGATCGCATCCTCGACCAGCTTCAGGTGATCGGTGCCAGCAGCGGCCTGGCCAACCCGGCGCCCGTCACCGGCGCGGGATCGGTCAGCATCCGCCTGTCGCCCGACGGCCATTTCTGGGCGCGCGCGACGATCAACGGCGTCGAGCGCCGCATGTTGATCGACAGCGGAGCGACGGTCACTGCGATCAGCGAGAGCACGGCGCGCGCGGCCGGGATCGACTTTACGGACGGATCGCCGGTTCAGGTGTCGACCGCCAACGGCGTCGTCAACGCACGCCGCGCCAATGTCGGGCGGGTGGCGGTGGGCGCACTCAGCACCGAAGACCTGACCGTATTCGTCGCACCCAGCTTTGGCGATCTCGACGTGTTGGGGATGAACTTCCTGTCACGCCTCAAATCCTGGCGGGTGGAGGGGAACGTGCTGATCCTCGAACCCAACCCTAGCTGAATTTAACATAATGTATATTATCGGACTTAAGCCATGACCGAGCAGGCAGTCTCCCCCGCGTCGGACAGTACCCAGATCAAGTCCCCCGGAATCGAACGCCTGATGGCGATCATGGGGCGGCTGCGCGATCCGGTGACCGGCTGCGAATGGGACACCGTCCAGACCTTCGCCACGATCGCGCCCTATACGATCGAGGAAGCCTATGAGGTCGCCGATGCCATCGCGCGCGACGACCTGACCGACCTCAAGGATGAACTCGGCGACCTGCTGCTTCAGGTCATCTTCCACAGCCGCATGGCCCAGGAACTCGGCGCGTTCGACCTGTCCGACGTCATCGCCGGCATCTGCGACAAGATGGAGCGCCGCCACCCGCACATCTTCCGCGGCGCCGAAACCGGCGGCCATCACCTCTGGGAACAAATCAAGGCCGAAGAACGGGGGAGCAAGGGGACGAGCGGGGCACTCGACGGCGTTGCGATCGGCCTCCCCGCCCTCACCCGCGCCGAAAAGCTGCAAAAGCGCGCCGCGCGCACCGGTTTCGACTGGGCCGACCCGGCGGATGCCCGCGCCAAGATCGACGAGGAACTGGCCGAGGTGGAGACCGCGACCAGCGACGATCACCGCGCCGAGGAAATCGGCGACTTGCTGTTCGCTACGGTCAACTGGTCCCGCAAGCTCGGCATTGATCCGGAGGCAGCTTTGCGCGCCGCCAACGCCAAGTTCGAACGCCGCTTCCGCGCGATGGAGGCCCAGGCGGGCAACGCGTTCAACGGCTTGTCGCTGGACGAGAAGGAAGGCCTCTGGGTCGCGGTCAAATTGGCGGAATGACGCCTAGAACGCCGGCGCCGCCTGCGGCTCCACCACCATCAGCGTGGTCCCATCATACTTCTCGGATTCCGGCAGGAACAACCGGCTGATCGCGAAATCGCGTTCAGTCAGCGCCAGGTTCTTGAGGCCGTCCACCTTGAACGTCCCGAACTTCTCTTCGCGCGGGATCACGAAGTCGCGCGAAATGACCTGCGCATCGACATAAAGCGACCCGGCGCGGGTGTAGAGAATGTGCGGCGCCAGCACCATGCGCGTGCGGTTATAGATCGCGTTCATGCATTTCTGCCTGACGATCCCCTCCAGCACGATTGGCGTTGGGTTTGGCGGAGACTCCGCCCCCTTCTCGGTATCCATCATGACAATATGGCAACGATGCTGCATCGCAGCAAGTCAGGACACACCGCTTAGGTGAAAATACGGACGCTTCGTCCTAATCCTTGCGCCACGGCAGGTTGATCAGCCACGGCTTGGGCCGCCCGGTCGGCTTGGCGGTCCCGTCGATCCGTTCGGCACGCAGGATCCTGACACGTTGCAGGATCATCTGCCCACGCATCTCCTCGCGCCCGCCGCCGGTCGGCATGGCCAGGATCTTGCGCACGACATCCATGCCGCCGACCACGCGCCCGAACGCGGCATAGCCAAGCTTCCCCGGCCGCGCATCCAGCGTCGGATTGTCGCCGACCATGATCGAAAAATTGCCATGCGCTGAATTGGGAGCGATCGATCGCGCCATCGAAATCGTGCCGCTCAGATGCTTGATGCCGGTCTTGCTGGTCGGCTCCAGCGGTACGGACGGCAGTATGCGCCGTGCATCGGTGCCGATCCCGCCCTGAATAAAGCCATTCGCCGGATCACCCTTGCGCCGCGCCGCACGATAGAAATGGGTGCCCTCCAGCCGCCCGTCATCGACATAGCGCAGGAAGTTGGCGACCGTCAGCGGCGCCCGCCGCGCATCCAGCGCCAGCGTCACGGTCCCCGCACTCGTCACTAGCCGCACCCGCACGGCCGGCGGTTCCGACGCCGGCCCCGCCGAGACAAGCAGCATCGCCGCCAACCCCAGCACCACCCCGCGCCGTGGCGTCATCCGTTGCGCACCTCGAACCGCTCATGGTCCTTGGGCGCCATCCGCACATCGTAGATCGCGGTCTCGCCGTCGATCCAGTGGTCGACCACCTCACCATGCTGGTGCAGCCAAGCCGCCCCGGCCCCATCACCGGAGGCAAGCGTGACCTGATAGCGGCGATGCCCATGCGTCAGCCGCGCCGCGACCTTGGCGATCAGGGCATCGACCCCCTCCCCCCTCAGCGCCGACACCGCGAGCACATCGTCGCGCTTCGCCGCATCACCCAGCACGTCCTCACGCGCTTCGTCATCGAGCAGGTCGAGCTTGTTCCACGCCTCGAACCGCGGTGTTTCAGGCGCAACGCCGATGTCCTTGAGCACCGATTCGACATCGTCGCGCTGCGCCTCGCTATCGGGATGCGCAATGTCGCGGACATGGATCAGCAGGTCGGCCGACACCACTTCCTCCAGCGTCGCCTTGAACGCGGCGACCAGCTGGGTCGGCAGTTCGGAGACGAACCCCACCGTGTCCGACAGGATCGCCTTGTCGATCCCCGGCAGCGAAATCTGCCGCAGCGTCGGGTCGAGCGTCGCGAACAGCAGATTTTCCGCCATGACGTCAGCGCCGGTCAAGCGATTGAACAGCGTAGATTTTCCGGCATTGGTATAGCCGACCAGCGCAATCACCGGCCACGGCGCCCGCTGCCGCCGCTCGCGGTGCAGCCCGCGTGTGCGGCTCACCGACTCAAGCTCGCGCTTCAACCGCGCCATGCGATCCCGGATCAGGCGGCGATCCGCCTCGATCTGTGTTTCGCCGGGGCCACCAAGGAAGCCGAAGCCGCCGCGCTGGCGCTCAAGATGGGTCCAGCTGCGCACCAGCCGCCCTGCCTGGTAATCAAGATGCGCCAGCTCGACCTGCAACCGCCCTTCGGCCGTCCGCGCGCGCTCGCCAAAGATCTCGAGGATCAGGCCGGTGCGATCGATGACCTTGCAGCCGAGCGCGGTTTCGAGGTTGCGCTGCTGCACCGGGGTCAACCCGGCGTCGAACACGGCGAGCGTTAGGTCGCGGTCGCGCACCGTCTCGGCCAGCGCCTCGACCTGCCCCGATCCGATCAGCGTGCCCGGCTTTGCCGCGCGGATGCGCAGCGCGACCCGTTCGACCACCTCGACCCCAATCGCGACCGCAAGGCCCGCAGTCTCCTCGAGACGCGCCTCGGCGTCGCGACTTGATCCGCCAAGATCGGGATAGACGACCACTGCCCGCGCGCCCCGCGTGAACTCGTCGGGGTCGCGCTCGAAACCGGTACTCATAAATCTGCTTTCAAGGCGATCAGGCTTCCTCGCCGTGATCGGTCAGGTCCAGCGGATGCGCTGGCTGAATGGTCGACACCGCATGCTTGTACACCAGCTGATACGCGCCATCGCGCTGGAGCAGCATACAGAACAGGTCGAACGCTGCGATCCCGCCCTGCAGCATCACGCCATTCACGAGGAACATGGTGACATTCTCCTGCTGACGCTTGACCGCGCCGAGGAAAATCTCCTGCAAAACCGGGCTTTTGGACTGCGTATCCGGCACCGCATCGACGATCGACGCGACATCGACCGCGCCCGACGGCATGATCGTCGAAATCGCATGCTTGTAGATCAGCTGCGACTGGCCGTCGCGGCGGAGCAGCACCGAAAAATTGTCGAACCAGGTGACGATGCCCTGCAATTTGACGCCCTTGACCAGAAACATGGTCACCGGGGTCTTGGACTTGCGAAGCGCGTTGAGGAAAAGATCCTGAAGGGATGTCTGCTTGTCGGCCATGATGCAGCTCACTGTTCTTGGCGGGATTTTCCCGCAATCGCGCCGTTTCCCGGCGTCGGATGCGCGCCACCCAGCGGCGCGTTTGGGGCAATGTAGGTATTGCCCCCGGCAACGTCCATAGGGCGAGGTCGCAGCATCGACCCCGCCAGCCGCAACTCACTCCTCGTCGCGCGCCTCGTGGATGCCGAGCAGCTTCAGCTTGCGGTGCAGCGCCGACCGCTCCATCCCGATGAAGTGCGCGGTGCGGGAAATATTGCCCGAAAAGCGCTTGATCTGGACGCGCAGATATTCGCGCTCGAAACTCTCGCGCGCTTCCTTGAGCGGCGCGCCCATGATCGTTGCGGAGCCCATCCCGCCTTCCTCGCGGCGGCCCAGCACTTCGGTCGGCAGCATGTCGATGTCGATCCGCCCGATCCGGTCGCCCGGCGCCAGGATCACCGTCGCCTCGACCACATTGCGCAACTGGCGGACATTGCCCGGCCATTCATAGCTCTGGAGCGCAACCAGCGCCTCGCCCGCAACCTCAGGGGTCGGCACGCGCCGCTCGGTCGCATAATGCGCGACGAAATGCTCGACCAGCGCCGGAATATCCTCGCGCCGCTCGGTTAGCGGCGGGATCGGCACCGGCACGACGTTCAGGCGGTAGAACAGGTCCTCGCGGAACCGGCCCTCGGCAATCTCCGTCGTCAGATCGCGCCCCGTCGCCGAAACGACGCGAACATCGACCTTCACCTGCCGCTGCCCGCCGACACGATTGAACTTCTGTTCGGTCAGCACGCGCAGGATCCGCCCCTGCGTCGTCAGCGGCATGTCGGCAATCTCGTCCAGGAACAACGTCCCGCCATGCGCCTGTTCCAACAGGCCGGGATGGACCAGATCGCCATCCTCGACCCCGAACAATTCCTCCTCGACCCGCTCCGGCGTCATCCGCGCTGCGTTGACGATCACGAACGGGCCGTTCGCGCGGTTGCTCCATTCGTGCAGCAGGCGGGCGGCGACTTCCTTGCCGGTGCCGGGGGCGCCGGTGATCATCACCCGGCTGCCCGTCGCCGCCACGCGCTTCAGCGTCGCGCGCACCGTGTTGATTGCGCCCGATGTGCCGTGCAGGTCGTTGCTGCGCCCCACCGTCGCGCGCAGCGAGGCGACTTCGCGGCGCAACCGCTCGGTCTCGGTCGCGCGCTCGACCAGCAGCATCAGGCGCTCGGCCTCGAACGGCTTTTCGATAAAGTCCGACGCCCCGCGCCGGATCGCGGCGACCGCGGTGTCGAGATTGCCGTGCCCTGAAAACACCAGCACCGGGATCGACGCATCGCGCCGCTTGATCTCGTCGAGCAGGTCCAGCCCGTCGAGCCGCGATCCCTGCAGCCACACGTCGAGCAGGACCAGGCTCGGCCGCCGCTCGGCAATCGCCTCCAGCGCCGCATCGCTGTCGGCGGCGCTGCGCGTCTCATAGCCCTCATCCTCCAGCACGCCCGCGACCAGCTCGCGGATATCGGCTTCGTCATCGACGACCAGGATATCGAGTTTCATCACATGTTTCCGTTCTTGGTCGGGGTCAGCGCGGCAATGCCCGCTCCACCCGGTTCCGTGTCGTCCGTTCCCCCGGTTCCCGCCAATCGCTCGAGCGTCGCGGTGTCGAAGCACAGGGTCACCACCGTCCCCCCGCCCTCGCGATCGGCAAAGGCCATCGTGCCGAAATGCTCCTCGACGATCTTCTTGACGATCGCGAGGCCAAGGCCGGTGCCGCGCGCACGCGTCGTCATGTACGGCTCGACGATCCGCTCGCGCTCAGCGGGCAGGCCGATGCCATTGTCGGTGATCTCGATGATCAGTTGTGCATCGGCGGCCTCGCGCACCTCCATGCTGATCTCGCCCGGATCGCCGCCCTCCCGCGCCTCGATCGCCTCGACCGCATTCTTGACCAGATTGGTCAGCGCCTGCCCCAGCTGCCGGCGGTCGCACACCAACGGCGACAAGCCATCGGGCGCGTCGAAGCGGAACTGGATGTCGGGCTTGGCCACTTCATGCAGGAACAAAGTCTGGCGCGCGACGTCGATGATCGATTCCTCGCGGAAGATCGGCTTGGGCATCCGCGCAAAGGACGAGAATTCATCCACCATCCGCCGCAAATCGCCGACCTGCCGCACGATCGTGTCGGTCAGCTTGGCAAAGGTGCCATCGTCGCCCTCGATCTTCTTGCCATAGCGGCGCTGCAGCCGCTCGGCCGCGAGCTGGATCGGGGTCAGCGGGTTCTTGATTTCATGCGCGATGCGCCGCGCGACGTCGGACCACGCCGCGCGCCGCTGGTCGAGCAACTGCTGGGTGATATCGTCGAACGTCAGCACCTGCCCCGCTTCGTCGCGGGTGATCTTCACCGCCAGCGTCCGCGCCTCGCCCCCGCTGGTCAGCTGCACGATATCCTCGCGCGTCTCCCCGCCCAGCACCGCGTCCAGCTCGGGCGCGACTTCGGCGAGCAGCTTGCCCACCGGCGCATCGCCGGGCTGCAGCAACGCCATCGCCGAACTGTTGATCAGGCGAATGCGCCGCTCGGCATCGATCGACAGCACGCCGGCCGTCACCCCCGACATCACCGCCTCGATCAACGCGCGCCGGCCTTCCGATTCGGCATTGGCATCGACCAGCGCATTGGTCTGTTCCTGCAACCGGTCGGTCATCCGGTTGAACGCGGTGGCAAGGGTGCCGATCTCGTCATCCGCGCGCGGCGTCGGAACGCGGGTGCCCAGGTCGCCGTCAGCCACCTCACGCGCGGCCTTCACTAGATCGCCGACAGGGCGGACGAGACGATCGGCGATGACGAGCGCCGCCCACACTGCCAGTCCCACGACCAGCAGCGATAGGAGCAACAGCGCAACGTTAAACTGAAGCTGGAGCGCGCGCGACCGCTCAGTCAGCGTCTTGTAGTCGGCCAAAACAGATTCCGCCCGCGCTCGGCGCTCAAGCCAAGCGGGGTCAACCACCCGCGCGACGTAAAGATAGAGATCCGGCGATTGCGGCAGCCGGATCAGCGCACGGACACGCCCACCCGCATCCTCCACGATCGCGTTGGTCTCGCCGGCTTTTATCTTGCGGATGGCATCCCGACTGATCTGCTGCTCGATCAAGGCTTCATAAGGGTTCAGGATCGCCAGTGTCTGGAATTCGCCCGACGGCAATTCCCGCAACAGCGCGGCCTCGGACAGCTCTCGCTGCTGGGTCTGAAACGCAAAGAACTGCGGAAAGCGCGGCGCATCAATCGGTGTGTCGATCAGCTCGACCGCAATATCCAGCGCCATCTTGTCGGCGTTCTCGCCAACGCGATACTTCAGATCGTCGAAACTGCCCGCCGCGACTGCAGACGCATTCTCCAGCATCCCGCGCGCGCGATCCGAAAACCAGAACTCAACGCCATACTGGAACAACAACGAAGCCACGATCGACACAAAGATCGTCGGCACGCTCGCCAGGATCGAAAAAATCGCCACCAGCCGCACATGCAGCCGCGCCCGCCCGCCCAGCGGCGACCGCGCCGCGCGCCGCATCGCCACGCGCCGCCCGACCAGCACGATCAGCGCCACCAGCGGAATGAGGTTTCCGACCAGCAACAGCGCGACCAGCGGCGGGGTCAGCAAGCGCTGCGACCCGGTATTCCCGCTCACCACGAAATAGCTGGTAATCAGCACAGCAAGCGCGATGCCCAGCACCAGCAGCTCGACAAATGGGGTAATGCTCAGCCGCCAGCGGGGCAAACCCGCATCCGTCAGTGGCTTGGCGGCAACATCCATCGTGACATGGCTACAACATCATTGTTGCCATGAAAACACACTTGTCGCTCGACTTGTCGCTAAGCGGGATCGTCCAGCCGTCCGCCGACATCGATCCCCAGCGTATCCAGCCGCTTGCGCAACGTATTGCGGTTGATCCCCAGCGCCCGCGCCGCGCGCAGCTGGTTGTGCCCGTGCCGCGCCAGCATCGCTTCGATCAGCGGGCGCTCGACCTCGCCGATAATGCGGTCGTATAGCGTGCCGTCCTCCAGCACCGCCGGCTCCTCCGCCGCCAGCCGGGTCAGCCGCGCGATCACCGCCGCCTCGATCCCCGCATCGCGCGTAGGTGCGGCAAGTCCGCTGCCCTCGCCCAGCATCGCCCGCACCGCATCGCCGTCGATCCACTCATCGCGATGCAGCGCGGCCATGCGCCGCATCAGGTTCTCCAGCTCGCGCACATTGCCCGGCCAGTCATGCGCCTCGAGCACCGCAATCGCATCATCGCCGACATGCTTGCGCGGCAGCCCATCCTCGACCGCGCGGTCGAGGAAATGCCGCGCCAGCAACCGGATATCCTGCCGCCGCTCACGCAACGCTGGCAACGCGATCGGCACGACGTTGAGGCGGTAGAACAGATCCTCGCGAAACTGCCCCGACACCACCTGGTTCATCAGATCCTTGTTGGTCGCCGCGACGATCCGCACATCCGCCCGGATCGCGCGCGCGCCGCCGACCGTGGTGAACTCGCCCGACTGCAACACGCGCAACAGCCGCGTCTGCGCCTCCATCGGCATGTCGCCAATCTCGTCGAGGAACAGCGTCCCCCCGCTCGCCTGTTCGAACTTCCCCGCCACCCGCGCTGCCGCGCCCGTGAACGCGCCCTTCTCATGCCCGAACAGCTCGGCCTCGATCAGCTCGCGCGGGATAGCCGCCATGTTGATCGCGACAAACGGCGCGCGCCGCCTTGGCCCCAGATCATGGATCGCCTGCGCCACCAGCTCCTTGCCGGTCCCGCTCTCACCGGTGATCAGAACGGTCAGCTCGTTGGAGACAACCCGCGCGATCACGCGATACACGTCCTGCATCGCCGGCGACCGCCCGATCAGCGCAACCGCCTGCTCCTCCGACGCGGGCAGGTCATCCACCAGCCGCCGCCCCCGCGCCAGCGCGCTCGCCACCGTCGCGGTCAGCGCATCCAGGTCGAACGGCTTGGGCAGATAGTCGAACGCCCCCGCCTCGGTCGCACGCACCGCAGTCGACAGCGTATTCTGCGCCGACAGCACGATCACCGGCACATCGGGCATCTCACCGGTAAAGGTCGCGACGAAATCCAGCCCGTTGCCATCAGGCAGCACGACATCGGTCACCAGCACATCGGGCCGCGCCGCCGCCAGCTCGCGCCGCAGCTCGCCCAGCGACGCCGCCGCCGTCACGCGATGCCCCGCCCGACGCAGCGCCTGCGTCACCACCATGCGGATCGCGGCATCATCGTCGCAGATGAGGATCGAAGCGCTCACCCGTCCGCCCTCGGCAAATTCACCCGAAACACCGTCATCTCCGGATCACCCGCGCGGGCATATTCGACCACCCCGCCCATATCGCGCACCAGCTTCTCGACCAGCGGCAGCCCCAGCCCCTTGCCCTCAGGCTTGCCCGACACGAACGGCTCGAACAAATGGCTGGCGATATCCGCCGGCGCGCCCGGGCCATTATCGGTCACCGAAAACTCGATCGGCAGCCACCGGCGCGGCTGGTCAGGCCCCGGCCGCATCGCCACGCCATGGCGGTATTGCGTGGACAGGATGATGCGCGGCTCGGGCATATCGCGCAGCGCCTCCGCCGCATTCTTCAGCAAATTCATCGCCACCTGCAGGAACGCGTCCTTGTCCATCATCACCGGCGGCAGCGACGGGTCGAACCGCTCCTCGATCACCATCCCCCGCGCAAACCCCGCCAGCGCAACGCGGCGGGCATGGTCGAGCAACGGATAGATATTGTGCGGCGCCAGCTTGGGCGGGCGCGTGTCGGTGAAATCCTGCATCCGGTCGATCAGCGCGGCGATGCGATCGACCTCGGTCGTGATCAGCTGGGTCAGCTCCGCCCGCGTCTCGGCATCGTCATCCCCCGCCAGCAACTGCGCCGCGCCGCGAATGCCAGACAGCGGGTTCTTGATCTCATGCGCCAGCATCGCCGCCGCGCCCACCGCTGCGCGCGCCCCCGCACTGCGATCCGCACCCACCGACAGGCGGCGTGAGGTCGGCGCCTGATGCAGCGTCACGATGCGCCAGCCGGGATGCTCGGTAATCGGCTGCTCGATGAAATCGACCCGCGTGCGCGGCGAGCGCGTCGGCTCGATCTCGACATCGAACGCGGCAAAACCATGCCCGTCGCGCCGCCCGGCATAGCCCTCGGGCAGCGCAAAGATGCGGTCCAGCCGCTGCCCCAGCATCGCCTTCTCGCTATGGTTCAGCAGATGCTCGCACGCGATATTGGCGCGGGTCACGCGATCCTGCGGGTCGAGCACCAATGCGGCACACGGCAGCCCGCCGAAAATCTCGGTCAGGTCCGGCTCACCCGGCTGCGGCGGCGGCCTCAGGCCGCTTCGCGTGACGGCCATGATCCCAAAGCAGGCATGCCGCGGAACGGCGCATAGAATTCGTCGAGCATGCCCAGCACCGTCGCCGCCTTCGGCTCCTGGTTCACCTTGTTGCGGAACTCCGCCGATCCGGGCAGCCCCTTGGTGTACCACCCGATATGCTTGCGCATCAGATTGACGCCGGTCATCTCACCATAATGGTCGAGCATCATCGCGTAATGCTCTGCGATCAGGGCATATTGTTCGTCGATGTCCGGGTCCGCCCGCTCGCCCGCGCCCGACAGCGCGTCCATCACCTGTCGCAGCACCCACGGCTTGCCGTAAGCACCGCGCCCGATCATGACTCCATCCGCGCCCGATTGCGCCAGCGCCGTGCGCGCGTCCTCGACCGTGCAGATGTCGCCATTGACGATCACCGGGATCGACACCGCGTCCTTGACCTTGCGCACGAATGCCCAGTCGGCGCTGCCCTTGTACATCTGGTTGCGGGTGCGGCCATGCACCGTCACCATCTTCGCACCCAGCTCCTCGGCAACGCGCGCCAGTTCGGGCGCATTCAGGCTGTCATGGCACCACCCCATCCGCATCTTGACCGTGACCGGCACCGACACCGCCTTGACGCACGCCTCGATCAGCTTGGCCGCCAGATCCGGCACCCGCATCAGCGCCGACCCGGCATCGCCATTGGTCACCTTGCGCACCGGACAGCCCATGTTGATGTCGATGATCGCCGCCCCGCGATCCTCGTTCAGCTTCGCCGCCTCCCCCATTTCATAGGGGGTACAGCCGACCAGCTGCATCGACACCGGCTCCTCGATCGGATCCCACGCCGCCTTCTGCACCGACTGCCGCGTCTCGCGGATCGCCGCCTGGCTCGCGATCATCTCGGTGACATTGAGCCCCGAGCCATAGCGCCGCACCAGCCGCCGGAACGGCAGATCGGTAACGCCCGTCATCGGCGCCAGAATCACCGGCGTCTCGACCGTCACCGGCCCGACCTGGATGGGTTTCAACATCGTCATTTGTGCCCGAAAAATAGGCACGAGCGCCTACAGCGGCAAGGGCGGGGATGCAAGCACGACCACTACGACCGTCTTAGCCCCTCCCGCCTTCGCGGGAGGGGTTGGGGAGGGTCTTCTTGTTCTTGAGATCACCCCCCGCGCACCGCCTTGCGTTGCGCGGGCCTGGAAGCGAGAAACGGGAATGCAAAAGCTTCCCTGCAATGACTGCGGCGCACTGATCCTGCCGATCACCGCCGAAAGCACGGGCGGCGTGTGCATGGCCTGCAAGCAAGGCATCCGGCAGGATCTCGAGAGGTCCCGAGCGTATTATAAGGCCCGTGCCGAATATGATCCTGCCGATGCGCTGTGGAAATCGCTGGTAGCCCGATCGGTCGAGGACCCTCTGCTCACCACGCTCTCCAGTGCAGAGAGAACCTACTTCACCGTCTGCTTGCTTGACGGTGAGGTCTACAATGGCGGTTTTGATCAGTTCTTTTCCAATAGCTCGGGATCATATTACGCGGACGCGGCGTCCGGCCTCGCAGAGCTGGGCGCATTGAATGCGCTCAGGATACTCCGCGCGGCGGCGCAGACGATCTTTGGAACCGATGCTCCCCCACAGGATCGGGTCACGCGATGGGACATGATGAAACGGCGGGAGGGCCGGCGGCCAAACCCCGAATCGTATCTCGACGCGCTGGATAAGGAATATTGGCAAGACCCGGACGATCTGGGCGACCGGCTGCAGGCCTATGCTGACCGCACCGGATTGATCGAACCTTTCAAGCGATAGCGCGGCCAACCCGCCACCGCCCTCCCGCTTTCCTACAAGCGCCCCAATCGCTACGCAGGCCGGATGCAGCCCGCACGATCCACTCAGCAAATCAGCACGACTGGCGCGACCCCGTCGCGCGGCGGTCGCGTCGCCGCCACATCGCGGCGCGATCCTGCCGCGCACCGGTCGCGCCAGTGTCGGACAGGCGTCGCCAACCCGCCCAAACCCGTAGCTTCGCTGTCGCGTGGCAGTCGTTTGGCTGTCGCGTCATGAGCACCGCCGCGATCATCGTCGCCGCCGGCAAGGGCATCCGCGCGGGCGGAACTGTCCCCAAACAGTTCGCACCCCTCTGCGGAAAACCAATGCTAACGCATAGTGTTACCGCACTATCCTCCCACCCGATGATAACCCAAACCATCATCGTCGTCGGCGAGGGCCAGCAGGACCACGCCCGCGCAGTACAGCTCGAAAACGTCAGCTTCGTCGAAGGCGGAGCCGAACGCCGCGACTCGGTCCGCGCCGGACTACAGGCTCTGGAAGGCAAGGACGTCACCCGCGTCCTGATCCACGACGCCGCCCGTCCCTTCATCCCGTCAGTAGTGATCGACGCCCTGCTCGCCGCGCTCGACCACGCCCCCGGCGCTGTCCCCGCCCTCCCCGTCGCCGACACGCTCGCCAAAGGCACCGAAACCCTCGGCGACAACGCCCCGCGCGCCGGCCTCAACCGCATCCAGACGCCCCAGGCGTTCCACTACGACGCAATCCTCGCCGCCCACCGCGCATGGCCCGACGGCGAAGAAGCCACCGACGACGCCCAGATGCTCCGCCGCGCGGGCCATGACGTCGCCCTCGTTCCCGGAGACCCGATGCTCGAAAAAATCACCCACCCTGCCGATTTCGCCGCGGCCGAGGCGCGTCATGCCGCCAACCTCATCTCCCGCAGCGCAATCGGCTACGACGTCCACCGCCTCGCGGCCGGCGAAGAACTCTGGCTCGGCGGCGTGCTGATCCCGCATGACAAGGGTCTGGCCGGTCACAGCGACGCCGATGTCGCGCTCCACGCGATCACCGACGCGCTGCTGGGCACGATCTGCGGCGGCGATATCGGCATGCACTTCCCGCCCAGCGACCCGCAATGGCGCGGCGCCGCGTCCGACCGCTTCCTCGACCACGCCGCATCGCTCGTCCGGGCAGAGGGCGGCATCATCGACTTCATCGACCTTACCCTGATCTGTGAGGAACCCAAGATCGGTCCCCACCGCGCCGTAATCCGCGCCCGCATCGCCGAAATCCTCAACCTCCCGCTCGGAAAGGTCAGCCTCAAGGCCACCACCACCGAACGCCTCGGCTTCACCGGCCGCGGCGAAGGCATCGCGGCACAGGCCGTCGCCACCATTCGCATCAAGGGGGATATCGAATGACAGGAGTTTCGACGGCAATTCGGGCTGGTCTGTGCGCCGCCCTTGCAGTGCAGTCTGTCTCCGCTGCTCAAGCACAGGCTGACGACTGCATGCCGGCGAAAGAAGCTGAAGCGCTCGTCCTGATGATCATGCCGGTAGCGATCGAGGAAATGAAGAAGAAGTGCGCAGCGGCATTACCTGCAGAATCCTATCTGTTGCGAAACGGTAGTAGTCTGGCGAAGCGCTTCGAGGCTCCAGCTTCTGCGCGCCAGAGCGAAGCAATTGCAGGATTTCACTGGTACAGCGGCTGGATGTTCGACGATATGACGACCGCAGGGCTCACAGCAATGATGCGCTCCCATTTTGGGGATATGATTGCGGATGGAATTGAATCTGCGGATTGCGGATCAATGGACCGAGTTTTGGCTAATCTCGACGCTCTCTCGCCTACAAACTTTGCTGGTGCGTTGATCGCAATCATGCAGATCAAAACAGCAGCGTCCCCCAGCCCGGAAGGCGAAAGAATATCTGGCGCGCTGGATATGCCAGTATGCCCAGTCTCTACAACACCCTGATCGGGTCGCGCTGCGGCCGTTGACGGAGTAAGTCCATGCGTATCCGCCACCTCGCTGCCACCGCCCTGCTCTGGACCGGCCTCGCCGCGTCCAGCGTTCAGGCCCAGCCGCGCCCCTGCCTCACCGATGGCGAGGCCGAAGCGCTGTTCCAGGTGCTGCTGCCCGACATGGTGGCGGAGATGGGGCGCGTGTGCACAGCCCTGCCCGCCTCCGCTTTCCTCCGCCGTCCCAACCCCGCCTTCGCCGCCCGGCTTCAGTCCGGCGTCGCCCCTGCCCTGCCAGCGGCACGCAGCGGCATCGCCAAGCTGCTCGGCCCCGATATGCAGGCAATCGCCGGGTCGATGTTCGTCCTGCCCGCGATCAAGGTGATCGTCGTTCCACTCGCCGGACAGATGATCGAACCCGCCGATTGCCCGAAACTGGACAAGATCGTCGCCAATCTCGCGCCGCTGCCGCCGAAGAATCTGGCAGGCGTTTTTGTCGGAATGGCACAGCTCGACGCCGACCGTCGAAAAGGCGGGCCAAAGCTTCCGCTTTGCCCTATGCCCCGCCCCAAATGATGGACACGATTCTCCCCAAAGAACTGGTCGATGCCGCGCGCCGCGTCGTCGAAACCAACCGCGCCGCCGGCCGCACCGTCGCCGTCGCGGAAAGCTGCACCGGCGGCCTGGTCTGCGCTGCAATCACTGAAATCCCTGGCTCTTCTGAGATCCTGATCGCTGGATTCGTCACCTATTCCAACGGGGCCAAGATCCGCGAGCTTAAGGTCAGCCGCGACGTGCTCGAAACCTTCGGCGCCGTCTCCGTCGCCACCGCATGGAGCATGGCTCAAGGCGCGCTTGAGCAGAGCGGCGCGGATGTCGCGGTCGCGATCACCGGCGTCGCTGGCCCCGGCGGCGGCAGCGACAAGAAGCCGGTCGGCCATGTGGTGTTCGCCCGCGCCGAAAAGGCTGCTGATCCGGACTTGATCGTCGCTGATACCCGCGAATTCGGTGATATCGGCCGCGGCGGCGTGCGCCTTCAGGCGGCGTTGTGCGCGCTCGAACTGCTGCTACCCGCCGAGCCAGAAGCCGAGTCGCCGTAAAGCACCGCCGCCCGCTGCTCAAACGCACCGATCATCATCCGCAGCGCGCGATCGAACACCTGTCCGGCAAGCATCTCGAACACCCGGTTCTTGAACGAGAAATCGACCTCGAAATCGACCAGCACCCCGCCCTCGCCATCGGGCCGGAACTTCCAGTCATTGTGCAGGTGCTTGAGCGGCCCTTCGAGATAGTCGACCCGGATATGCCCCGGCCGCTGCTTCCCGACCCGGCTGGTAAAGGTCTCGCGCAGTCCCTTGAACCCGACCATCAGGTCCGCGACCATCTCGGTCTCGCTGTTCGAGCGAACCCGGACCGCACTGACCCAGGGCAGAAACTCACCATAGCGGCCGACATCGGCGACCAAATCGAACATTTGCTCCGGCGTATAGGGCAGCCGCCGGATCTCGGCATGACGGGGCATCAGACCGCGACCACTGCCTTTGCCAGCTTGGCGTCTCGAGCCGCCTTCATCTTCGCGAAGTCATCGCCGGCATGATAGCTCGACCGCGTCAGCGGCGAGGATGCGACCAGCAGGAAGCCCTTGGCCCGCGCGATCGCTGCGTAGGCGTCGAACGCCGCTGGCGTCACGAAATCCTGCACCTTCGCATGGCGCGGCGTCGGCTGAAGATACTGGCCCATCGTCAGGAAATCGATATCCGCACTGCGCATATCGTCCATCACCTGATGGACCTCCAGCCGCTCTTCGCCCAGCCCCAGCATGATGCCCGACTTGGTGAAGATCGACGGATCGAGCTTCTTGACCTGCTCCAGCAGCCGGATCGACGCATAATAGCGCGCACCCGGGCGGATCGTCGGATAGAGGCGCGGGACGGTCTCGAGATTGTGGTTGTAGACGTCCGGCCGCGCCGCGACGATCATCTCGACCGCCGCCTCATGCTTGTTGCGGAAGTCGGGAGTCAGGATCTCGATCGTGGTGGTCGGCGACGCCTTGCGGATTGCCTCGATCACCTTGACGAACTGCTTGGCGCCACCGTCGGGCAGGTCGTCGCGATCGACTGACGTGATCACGATATGCTGAAGCCCCATCTGCACCGCCGCATCGGCGACGTTGTTAGGCTCCATCGGATCAACCGCGCGCGGCATACCGGTCTTGACGTTGCAGAACGCGCAGGCGCGGGTGCAAGTGTCGCCCAGGATCATCACCGTCGCGTGCTTCTTGCTCCAGCACTCACCGATATTCGGACACGCCGCTTCCTCGCACACCGTCGTCAGGCTTTTCGATCGCATCAGCGCGCGCGTCGCGGCGAAACCTGCGGAGGTCGGCGCTTTCACGCGGATCCAGTCAGGCTTGCGCTGGCGAGCAGTGGGTTCGGCGGGCCGGGCTACGGGAGTCGGATCGTTCATGTCGCGCAGATAGCGACCCGCGCCGCATTTTCCAACCGGGGCGTTGCCGCCTTGCTCTTCGCGCCCCTCCCCGTTAACGCGACCGCTCGATGAGCCTCGTCGAACCCTTTCTGAGCCCGGTGATCCTGTTCTTCCTGCTCGGCGCACTCGCCGCGCTGGCACGATCCGATCTTACGATCCCGGAACCGATCGCCAAGGCGATGTCGCTCTACCTGATGGCCGCGATCGGCCTGAAGGGCGGGGTCAGCGTCGCCGCCCATGGACTCGAAGCTGGCCTGATCTGGGCGGCACTCGCGGCGGTCGCGCTCAGCTTCCTCATCCCGCTCCCGGTCTTCGGGCTGCTGCGGGGTTTTGGTCGGCTCGACGCCACCAATGCCGGCGCGGTGGCGGCCCATTATGGGTCGGTCAGCGTCGTCACCTATGTCACCGCGACGGAGATGCTGCGGATCGCCGGTACCCCGCCCGCGGGCTATATGGTCGCGGCGCTCGCGCTGATGGAAACCCCCGCAATCGTCTCGGGCCTGCTGCTCGCCCGGCGCGCCAGCGCCAGCAAGCCGCGCCCCGAAGAGAAAAGCGGACTGTGGCATGAGGTGCTGCTCAACGGCGCGGTCGTGCTGCTGGTCGGCAGCTTCGTCATCGGCATGATCGCGGGGCCAGAACGCTTCGCCCCGGTCGCCCCGGTGTTCGAGGACGGGTTTCGCGGGATTCTGTGCCTGTTCCTGCTCGACATGGGGTTGATCGCCGTGCGGCGGCTGCGCGATGCACGTTCGCTGACGATGCGGCTGGCGATCCTCGCCATCTCCTTTCCGGTCGCAAATGGCATGATCGGGGTCGCCATCGGCACGGCAATCGGGCTGGATGTGGGGTCGGCCGCCGCGCTCGGCGTGCTCGCCGCCAGCGCGTCCTACATCGCGGTGCCGGCGGCGATGCGGCTTGCCCTGCCCGCCGCCGATCCGGGCTTGTACCTCGCCATGTCGCTCGGCATTACCTTTCCCTTCAACGTGGTGGTCGGCATTCCGCTGATCGCCACCGTCGCGAGGATGCTGGGCGCATGACCGACACCGTCGAGCGGGTCCGGGTCGAAATTCTGGTCGATCAGCCGCTGTTGCGGCGCGTCGAACAGATCGCGGTCGATGCCGGTGTTACTGGCTACACGCTCGTCCCGTTGCTCGGCGGACGCGGCGCATCGGGGGCATGGCGTGACGATCAGTTGAGCGGCGCGCAGGCGAAAATTCTTTTTCTAACCATCACTTCCCGAACCCGGGCGGACCAGCTAACCGACGCCCTCGCCGACCTGCTCGACAGCCATGGGCTGTTGCTAGTGATCAGCCAGGTCGAAGTGGTAAGAGGCGCGAAGTTCGATTGACTGGACCCAGATTTTCCAACCTCGTCGCTGGCTATCACCGATTTCGGGAAGGCGGTTGGCGCCAGCAGCGCGATCGCTGGGCGGCATTGTCCGAGGGGCAGAGCCCGCGCGTGATGGTCATTGCCTGTTCGGACAGCAGGGTCGAACCCGCGCAGATCTTCGACACGCTGCCCGGTGAAATCTTCGTGGTCCGCAACGTCGCCAACCTCGTCCCGCCGTTCGAGAATGACGGCGGTCGCCACGGCGTTTCTGCGGCGCTTGAGTTCGCAGTGACCAAGTTAGAGGTCGAGGAACTCGTGGTCCTGGGGCACGGCATGTGCGGCGGCGCGCACGCGGCGCTGACCGAGATGTTTCAGGACGCAGAGCCGGGCGATGGCGGCTTCGTCCATGCCTGGGTCAGCCTGCTCGACGACGCCCGCGAGCGGGTGAAGGCGAAGTTCGGCGAAGGGCCTGAGGCATCGCGGGAGATGGAGCTGGAAACCGTCCGCACGTCGATCGCCAACTTGCGGACCTTCCCCTTCATTCCCACCCGCGAAGCCGCGGGCAAGCTGACGATCCATGGCGCCTATTTCGCGATCAGCGACGGCGTGCTGCATTTGATGGACGAGGACGGCGCGTTCAATCCTGCTTGAGTGCGGCAGGTTCACCGGATCTGACGGATGACGCGGGCTCTTCCCCGATCAGCGCTTCGCGGCGCATCAGGCGAAAGCTGATGCGCGCGCCGCGCTCGGCCGACGGGTCCAGGACCATCTCGCTATCGTGCGCCGCCAGGATCCGCTTGACGACCGACAGGCCCACCCCGCTTCCCCCGGTCGTCGAGATACCGGGTTCGGGCAGGATACCGGATACGAATCCGCGGCCATTGTCCTCGACAGCGATCTCGATCCAGTCCCCCGCCGCCCGCCCGCGCATCGTGATCACCGGGTCGGCAGCGCCCTGAGTCGCCTCGATGCTGTTCCGCAGCAGATTTGCGATCACCTGAACCAGCTGAATGCGATCGCCCAGGATGTCGCCGACCCCCTTACCGATATCCAGTGACACAACCGATTCGGCGTCGGGGCGCGCTGCCAGCACCATCCGCAACGCATCCTCGAACAACAGCCGCACAGTGGCGAACTCGGCGTTGATTTCTCCGCTCTGCAGCAGCCGGCGCATGCGCGAGACGATTTGTGAACAGCGATCAATTTCGACCCGCGCCTGCGACAGCTCGATCAGCCCTTCCGCCCCGCCCAGTCCTTCAAGTGCGCGCTGCACGACGACGATGTAGTTCGACGCCGCCGAAAGCGGCTGCGCGATTTCATGGGCAATCATGCTTAGGTCCGAGCTTGCCGGCTGCGCCGACAGTCGCTCGATCAGGTGGGCCTGTTCGGCGGCCAGCGTCTCATGCGCCTGAATCGTCGCCATCATCTCCGCCTGCACATCGAGGCGGTTTCGCGCGACGGCAACATAGCTGCACATCGTGCGGAGAAACTGTAACTCGACGTCCGTGAACGGAACTGCCGCGCGCCGTCCGAACCCCAGCGTGCCGATCAGCGTCTCGCCATGGATCAACGGCGTACAGGCATAGCTGTCGAGCCCGACCGCCCGGATGAACGCCGTCATCGGATCGGTGCTGGCGAGGACATTTTCAGCGAGGCACGGCACCCGGTCACGCGCGACGACGCCACAGACAGCCTGCCCGAACTCAAGACGTTGGCCCAACTCGATCTGCTCGGGCGTCAGTCCGCCACTCCCCTCAAGCCGCAGCCCCCCGACCCCGTCGACCAGATAGTGAAAATAGACATCAATGCTTAGCTCTTCGCGCACCCGGTCGAACAGATAGTCGATCATCTGCCGGGGGTCGGATGCGGCCAGCATCTTGGCGGCGCATTCAGCGAGCAATTGCAGCAATCGGCTGTTTCTCTGCTCCATGCAGACCTCTCCATCCCGCTATCGCCGACTATAGCATCGGTTCGACACGCCCCAACATCCGATCGGTGGCGCGCGGTCGATCCGCAATACTCCGTAAATCCGCCCCTGCCGAGAGCCGCTTTGCGCCAATTAGGGGCATCCTTGGCCAAACTCTGCCATAAAGCGCGCCGAAGCGCCCTTTGTCTGCGCCGGGGAGGACTGTGCGCGCAGCCCTGCTCCGGACTATGGATTCCCCGTGCGCAGCGTGGGCGCATGAGTAAGCGGGGATTATCAGGAATGACGGCGCAGCGTTTGCTGATCGAAGGGCGCGTCCAGCGCGTAGGATATCGCGACTGGGCAGTGCGCACCGCACGCCAGCTGGGGGTGACGGGCTGGGTCCGCAACCTTCAGGACGGGCGGGTCGAAATTCTGGCCGACGGTGAGGATGTCGCGCTCGACACCTTTGTCGATCGCTGTCGTGAAGGCCCGAACATGGCCAATGTCGAGCGTGTCGACACGCACCCGGCTGAACTTGGCAATGTGAAGGGATTCACCAAGCGGTTCACCGCCTGAAACGGGAGCTCAGTCCTCGACCAGCTTCATTAGCCGGCGTTCGACCGGGGCGAGCACCGGTCCGAGTTCGTGGCCACGCTTTAGTACCGCTCCAGCCTCATTGACCAGCGCCCACATGCCCTGGCGATTCCGGAGCGCTGGTCGCTTTTCGACCCGAAACTCCGGTCGCTCAGCGGTTCGCCTGAACGCGGCGAACACCGCAGCGTCACGGCCAAGGTCGATCGCATAGTCCTTCCAATGCCCGGCCGCGACCATCCGGCCATAGAGATCGAGGATGCGGGTCAGCTCGCTGCGGTCGAACCCGACCTGTGACGGCTCTCCGCGCGAAGGAAATGGAGTGATGTTCGCGCTCACGCCCGGTCGCGCTGCTCCGGCCGGCCTTCGGCGGCGCGCTCATCGAGCAGTTGATCCAGCCGCTTGCGCATCGTCTCCAGCTCGCAACGCATGATCTCCAGCTTCTGAGTCGCCGGATCGTAGAGCTCGTTGCACGGCGTTCCGTAGGGCACGAACTCCTTTTTCCACGCCCCGGCCTCGACCAGGGTGGGCTTGGCCGGGATGCCGACCATGACCGCACCCTCGGGTACGTCCTTGGTCACCACAGCATTCGCACCGACCCGTGCGCGCGGTCCAACCGTGATCGGGCCCAGCACCTGCGCGCCCGATCCGATGATCACGCCATCGGACAAGGTGGGGTGCCGCTTGCCCGCCACGCCATTGTCGGGGCTGGTCCCGCCGAGCGTGACGCACTGGTAGATCGTGACATTGTCACCGATTTGAGCGGTCTCGCCGATCACGACGAAGCCATGGTCGATGAAGAAATTGCGCCCGATCGTCGCGCCGGGGTGAATGTCGATCGCGGTCAGCCAGCGCGACAGGTGGTTCACCGCCCGCGCCAGAAAAAACAGCCGCGCGCGGAACAGGCGGTGCGCAACCCGGTGCCAGAACAGCGCCCACACGCCGGGATAAAGCAGGATCTCGGCCCGACTGCGCGGGGCGGGATCGCGTGCGCGAATGGAATCGAGATAGGCTGAAAGACCGCCGAACATTACCAGGCCCCTTTTCGTCTGGGCATGATATTTAGGCGGTCCCCGCTCCCATTTCCAGCGCATGACGTTTATGCCTTGAGACGGCTAAACACTATGTATCTTGTGGGGATTGTTCCCGGCCTCCAAACCATGCGGCCAATGGGGCTGCTAAGGGTGCGTGAATGTTTGAAGGGATCGACTTCCAGGCCCTGCTCCCGTTCATCGCCGTCGGCTTTGCCGCGCAGATCGTCGACGGTGCGCTCGGCATGGCGTTCGGGGTCATCTCCAGCACGCTGCTGGTCAGTGTGCTCGGCGTCCCGCCGGCGACCGCGTCGGCCGGCGTCCACCTTGCCGAGTGTTTCACCACCGGTGTGTCCGGCATCAGCCACGCGCTTCACAAGAATGTGAACTGGAAGCTATTCTTCCGCCTCTTGGTCCCCGGCGTGATCGGCGGCGTGACTGGTGCCTATCTGTTAAGCACGCTCGATGCGTCGGTAACGCGGCCGTATGTTATGACCTATCTCGCGGCGATTGGCATTTATTTGCTGTGGCGCGGCATCAGCTTTCCGACCCGCCATCATCGCGAGCCGAAGATCGTCGAGCCGCTCGGCCTTGCCGGCGGTTTCCTCGACGCGGCGGGCGGGGGCGGCTGGGGGCCGGTGGTGACCAGCAACCTGCTCATCCAGGGAACCCAGCCACGCTACACCATCGGTACCGTCAACTGCGTCGAGTTCTTTCTGACCCTGTCGGTGTCGATCACCTTCATTTTTCACTTGGGTTTTTCGGCGTTTACCGAGGCAGTCGTCGGCCTGCTGATCGGCGGCGTGATCGCCGCCCCCTTCGGCGCGATCCTCGCCAAGCGCGTTCCGACCAAGACCCTGCTGATCCTCGTCGGCGTCGTTCTGACCCTGACCAGCAGCTACAGCGTCTATCGCGCCATCATCTGACAATCGATCAGTTCCGAGCGATTGAGTGATTTGATCGATCACCGCTAGCGACACTTCCGATTTGGATGCGCGGCAACGCACCCTATATGCCGCGTTGCACAAGCTGCACTGCACCATCCAAAGGAGAACAAAAAATGGCGCTCATCGGAAGCGAGCTGAAGCCGTTCACGGCAACCGCATTCAAGGAAGGCAAGTTCGTCGAGGTTACCGACGCGGACGTGCGCGGCAAGTGGGCGGTGTTCTTCTTCTACCCGGCCGACTTCACCTTCGTCTGCCCGACCGAACTGGAAGACCTGGCTGACATCTACCCGACCCTGCAGAAGATGGGCGTCGAGGTCTATTCGGTGTCGACCGACACGCATTTCAGCCACAAGGCATGGCACGACACCTCGCCCGCGATCGGCAAGATCAACTATTACATGCTGGGCGACCAGAACCACAATCTGTCGAAGAATTTCGACGTGCTGCGTGAGGGCCAGGGCCTTGCAGATCGTGGTACCTTCGTGATCGATCCCGAAGGCGTGATTCAGCTGGTCGAGATCACCAGCGAAGGCGTCGGCCGCAACGCGACCGAGCTGCTCCGCAAGATCAAGGCGGCGCAGTACATCGCGGCGCATCCGGGCGAAGTCTGCCCGGCGAAGTGGGAAGAGGGCGAAACCACCCTCGCCCCGTCGCTCGACCTCGTCGGCAAGATCTAAGCCACGCGGTTCTTCGCACCCGCCCCTCCCCCAGTTGGCGGGTGCGAACGCGGCCCGGGGCAGTCCTCACCGATGCCCCGGGCCGTTCTATTTTCAGTTCAAGGAGTTTCCCGATGCTCGACGCGCATCTCAAGCAGCAGCTCGAAGCCTATCTCGTCCATATCCGCGAATCGGTGGAGCTGGTCGCGAGCCTTGGTGAAGATGCCAAGTCGCGTGAGCTCGAAACCCTGCTGACCGAAATCGCCGATCTGTCCGGCAAGATCACGCTCGTCCGCAAGGATGACGACAAGCGTACCCCCAGCTTCATGATCCGCCGCGCGGGCACCGACATCGGCGTGCGCTTTGCCGGCATCCCGATGGGGCATGAGTTCACCAGCCTCGTCCTCGCCCTGCTCCAGGTCGGCGGTCATCCGTCCAAGGCGGCGCAGGACGTGATCGAAGCGGTCAAGGGCCTCGAGGACGAACTCCACTTCGAAACCTATTTCTCGCTCAGCTGCCAGAACTGCCCCGACGTGGTTCAGGCGCTCAACCTGATGGCGGTCCTCAATCCCCGGATCAGCCACGTCGCGATCGATGGCGCGCTGTTCAAGGAAGAGGTCGATGCACGCCAAGTGCTCGCCGTCCCCACCGTCTATCTGAACGGTGAGCTGTTCGGATCGGGCCGGATGGAGCTGGAACAGATCGTCGCCAAGCTCGACAGCGGCGCAGAGGCGAAGGCAGCCGAGAAGCTCGCGGCCAAGGAGCCGTTCGACGTCCTGATCGTCGGCGGAGGCCCCGCTGGCGCGGCCTCCGCGATCTACACCGCGCGCAAGGGGCTGCGCGTCGGCATCGCGGCGGAACGCTTCGGCGGTCAGGTGCTCGACACGATGGGCATCGAGAACTTCATCTCGGTTCCCTACACCGAAGGCCCCAAGCTCGCCGCCCAGCTCGAAGGTCACGTCAAGGAGAATGGCGTCGACATCATGAACCTCCAGCGCGCCGACAAGCTGATCCCGGCTTCACGCGAAGGCGGGTTGCATGAGGTCGTGCTGGCGAACGGCGCGAGCCTGAAGGCCAAGACACTCATCCTGTCGACCGGCGCACGCTGGCGCCAGATGGGCGTGCCCGGCGAGGACGAATATCGCAACAAGGGCGTGGCCTATTGCCCGCACTGCGACGGCCCGCTGTTCAAGGGCAAGCGCGTCGCGGTGATCGGCGGCGGCAATTCGGGTGTCGAGGCGGCGATCGACCTTGCCGGCATCGTCGGCCATGTCACGCTGATCGAATATGACAGCCAGTTGCGCGCCGACGCGGTACTCCAGCGCAAGCTCGGCAGCCTCGCCAACGTACAGGTCATTACTTCGGCGATGACGACGCGGGTGAACGGCGCGGAGAAGGTGACTGGCCTGACCTACAAGGACCGCAACACCGGCGTCGAGCACGACATCGCGCTCGAAGGCATCTTCGTCCAGATCGGCCTGGTGCCCAACACCGAATGGCTCAAGGACAGCGTCGCGCTCACCCCGCGCGGTGAGATCGAGATCGACGCGCGCGGAGAGACGAGCCAGCCGGGCATCTTCGCGGCCGGAGACGCCACCACCATTCCGTACAAGCAGATCGTGATCGCGATGGGCGCAGGCTCGACCGCCGGACTTTCGGCCTTTGATTATCTCATCCGGCTCCCAGCCGAAGAGATTGAGGCCGCGGCAGCCTGAACCCGGATGGCGCCGCCCTCGTAGAATGCGGGGGTGGCGTTATCGCGCTGCTCACTTATATCGGCGCCATCAATCGCTTGGACCGATCAATGGCACAGACCTA
This sequence comes from uncultured Alphaproteobacteria bacterium, assembly GCA_942493255.1. GTDB lineage: Bacteria > Pseudomonadota > Alphaproteobacteria > Sphingomonadales > Sphingomonadaceae > Sphingomonas. The sequence continues at coordinate 2,329,036 of OW818683.1, forward strand.
CCTCCCGACGCTCAAGCAGCTTCAATATCTCGTCGCGCTCAAGGATCACGGCCATTTCGGGCGTGCGGCGGAAGCGTCCTTTGTCACGCAGTCCACCCTGTCCGCAGGACTTCGCGAGCTTGAAACGCTGATCGGCGTGGTGCTGGTCGAGCGCACCCGCCGCGTCGTCCGCTTCACCCCATTGGGTGAGCGGATCGTGGACAAGGCGCGGCGCGTGCTGCGCGAGGCGGATGAGCTGGCCGACCTTGCCCGCGCCGCCGGACGACCACTGTCGGGCGAAATGCGGATGAGCGTCATCCCGACCATCGCCCCGTTCCTGCTTCCGCGCATCCTCCCTCGGTTGCGGCGCGGCTATCCCGACCTCAAGCTGTTCCTGCGCGAAGAACCGAGCGGTGCAGCCTGCGAAAGCCTGCATACCGGGCGCACGGATTGCGTGCTGCTCGCCCTGCCCTATGCCTGCGGCGACGTCGAAACCGCTCCCTTGTTCGACGATCGCCTGTTCGTGGCGTTTCCGGAGGGCGAGTATGAGCCCGACCATGCCAGCATCAGCGCCAGCGAAATCGACGAAACACGTCTGCTGCTGCTTGAGGACGGCCATTGCCTCAAGGATCACGCGCTCGCGGCGTGCAACCGCCCGGAGCTTCGGGCCGAAGCCACGATGCTCGGCACCTCGTTGCACACGATGGTGCAGATGGTCGACAATGGCCTCGGCGTCACCATGCTGCCCGAAATGGCAATCGAAGCCGGCATCCTCGACCACACGCACATCACCGCCCGCCCGCTCCGCGCCGACAATCCGACGCGCCGCATCGCGTTGGTCTGGCGCAAGGCGAGCCCGCGGGAACGGGATTTCAGGTTGCTGGCAGAGGTGCTGGCTCAATCGGGAACCGCGGGGTGCTCGTCCAACGATTGGCCGCCTCCGCATCGCTCCCCCGCGCGTCGACCCAAGTAGCGCGCTCCCCGCGCTGCTCCCGCTTCCAGAACGGAGCTTCTGTCTTCAGCCGGTCGATCAGGAACGCACAGGCCTCCAGCGCGGCACCGCGATGCGCCGCTGCCGTCGCGACCAGCACGATTCGCTCACCCGGCTCCATCGGCCCCACGCGATGCACGATCACGGCCGACATCAATGCCCAGCGCGTCATCGCCTGTTCGGCCAGGTCGCACAGCACCGCTTCGGTCATCCCGGGATAATGTTCGAGCTCCAGGCAGGTCACCCCGTCATCGCCGCGCACCACGCCGATAAAGCTCGCGATCCCGCCCGCCCCGCTCTCCTCGATCCCCGCCAGTTCAACGCCGACATCGATCGGTGCAGAATCGACCGAAACGCGGATCATCCGCCCGTCACCGGCGGAAAGATCGCGACTTCGCGCGCTGGCCTTAGATCGCTGTCGAGCGGTACGAACTTCTGATCGACCGCCGCGCGCAGCCGTTTGAAGTCCACCAGTGCCAGCGCATGCCCCTCGCTCCGGCCGCGTAGCCAATCGATCAGGTCCGACACCGTGCGCACCGCCTCCGGCGGCTCGACGTCCTCCTCGCCGACCCCGATCGTCTCGCGAACCCAAGCGAAGTACAACAGCCGCATCAGCTGTCCATGTGCTTGAGGCCGACGCGCAGATAGTCCCATCCGGTGATCAGCGTCAGCGCCGCGGCCGCCCAAAGCATGGCAAGGCTGACGTCATGCACCCACTCCAACTCCGGCAGCGCGCCCGCCAGAATCAGCCCGCCCAGCGAGGTCAGCTGCAGCGCGGTCTTCCACTTGGACAGCGCGGAGACCGGCATCGACACCTGAATGCCACCCAGAAACTCACGCAGACCCGATACCGCGATCTCGCGCAGCAGGATCACCAGCGCAGCGATCATGTGCACGCCGGGGATCAGCTCCTTGGCGCACAGGATCAGGATCACCGCCGCGACCATGATCTTGTCGGCAATCGGATCAAGGAACACGCCGAGCTTCGACACCGTCCCCCGCGACCGCGCGAGATAGCCGTCGAAATAATCGGTGATCCCCATCAGGCAGTAGGTGGCGAAGCCGAGCGCATATCCCGCCTGCCACTCTGGCCACCACAGGAAGAAGACCAGCAGGGGAACCGTGACGATTCGCGACAGCGTCAGAATGTTAGGCAACGTCAGCATGGGCCCGCTCTAGCACCACGCGGCGCGGTGATCATCCCCCGTTGCATGCGATAGCGGTTGCCGCGTCATGTGCGGCCCGGCTATGCGTGCGCCAGTTTCGACGAACGAGGGCCCGCCACGCATATGAACAACGCGCTCGGACTGCTCAAGGAGCGCCGGTTTCTCCCCCTGTTTGTCACGCAGTTTCTGGGGGCGTTCAACGACAATTTGTTCAAGACCGCGATGGTCCTGTTTGCCACCTATCAGGTGCTGAACGACCCGGAGACCGAGTTCGTCTTCAACGCGCTGGCCACCGGCGTGGCGCTGCTCCCCTTCGTCCTGCTCTCGGCATTGTCGGGCCAGCTCGCCGATACCTATGACAAGGCACAGATCATCCGCATCGTGAAGACGGCGGAGATCGGCATCATGATCTTCGGCGGATGCGGCATCCTCGTTGCGAAGATGGGCTATCCGATGGTCGGCGTCGGGATGATGCTGGGCGCGGTGCTGATGCTCGGCACCCATTCGACCTTTTTCGGCCCGATCAAATATGCGATCCTGCCCCAGCACCTCAAGGAGGACGAGGTTCTCGGCGGCACCGGCATGGTCGAGGCCGCGACCTATCTGTCGATCCTGCTCGGCACCGTGATCGCCGGCTGGGTGACGATCGAGACTGCTGGCTGGTTGACGCTAATCGTCGCCTGTATCGGCTGGTTTACCGGCCGCATGGTCCCGACCGCCCCGCGCCAGGGCGCGCAGCTCAAGCTCAACTTCAACCCCTTCACCGCGTCGTGGCGGCTGATCGGCAACACGATGCACATTCCCCGCCTGTTCTGGGCGATCTGCGCGATCAGCTTCTTCTGGACGATGGGGTCGGTGCTGATCGTGATCTTCACCCCGCTCGCCAAGAACGTGCTGACGTCCGACGAGCGCGTGGCCAGCCTGATGATCGCGACCTTCTCGGTCGGCGTCGCAATCGGATCGGTGATCATCAACGCGATGCTGAAGGGGCGGATTTCCGCGAAGTTCTCGCCGATCTCGGTGATCGCGATGGCGGTGTTCGTCGTCGCCTTCTCGTTCGAATCGAAACTCTGGGTCCGCGCGCCCGATGGCGGGCTCTACGACATGATGAGCTTCATCGTGATGCCCCAGGCGTGGATCGTGCTGGTGACGCTGATGGCAATCGCGATTGCCGGGGGCATGTTCGTGGTCCCGCTCTACGCCTTCCTTACGACGACGGTGACCAAGGACCAGACCGCGCGGACGGTCGCCGCGAATAACATCGTCAACGCCTTTGGCATGGTGCTGGGCGCGCTGATGGTGATGGGAATCACTGCGCTGGGCGTCACGCCCGCGAATCAACTGCTGTTCGTCGCGGGCATGGCCATCATCTCGGCGTGGATCGCCCAGAAGCTACACCGCATCTGCGACTAGGCTCGTTTTCAGCTTCGCTGAACCGGCACCGGCCCGCTACTGAACTGCGCCTTCAAAAAATGAAGGTGTAGATACACACGAAGAACGCGGTGAAGCTCAGGGCGAAGAGCTTGAGATCGCCCGCATCCTCACGGCGGCGGACTTCGGCGCGCACCTGCGGCAGGTTGGCGCGGAAGGGGTGGCTGCGGCTGGCGCCGGTCAGGATGAGTTCGCGTGGCATGGCGGGAAGTTAACGCGCCGTTTACGCTTTCGGCTATCCCTAAAGCATCGTTAACGCCTGTGCCGATGCGGGACGGATCTCACGGCGACGACACACGCCCGCCGGACAAAGAAAAGGCCGGATGCGCAATGCGCTCCGGCCGTTTCTTGGAAGGGATGGTGGAGCCGAGGGGGATCGAACCCCTGACCTCTGCAATGCCATTGCAGCGCTCTCCCAGCTGAGCTACGGCCCCATCCGTTCCGGGAAGGCGATGGCCTTTAGCAGCCACCGCGCGGTGTGCAACCGCTTTTTCTCAAGTTTCTTCGTTTGCATCCCCGGTATCGACGCCCAGGTCGTCGTCACCGCCCAGATCGACGTCGTCGTCGGGCGAACCCTCGGCGTCCTCGTCGATGTCCAGATCTTCGTCACCCAGATCGGTGTCGTCCTTCTTCACCTTCTCGATGTCAGCCTTCACCGCCTCGAACGGCAGCGGCTGCTTGGACTTCAGGATCGGCTCCGGCTCCCACGCATAGCCGCAGCTGATGCAGGTTACCGGTTCATCCTTGGTCAGATCGTAAAAGCGGGTCGCGCATTTCGGGCAGCTCCGCTTCGTGCCCCATTCCGGCTTCACCATGTGGCGTTCCATGCCTTTTTGTTCGAAATTACTGGGATGACGGGAAACTAGTCCCCGTTGAAGTGGCGCGCGCCTTGCCATAGCGCAAGCCCCCTGTCAAAGCCGCCGCCGATGAGCGCACATTCTCCCCTTCCCCTCGCCATTTCCGCCCGCGGGCCGCTGCGCGGTACCGTCACCGTTCCCGGCGACAAATCGATCAGCCACCGTTCGCTGATGTTTGCGGGCCTGGCGGTCGGCGAAAGCCGGATCGAAGGGCTGCTGGAGGGTGAGGACGTTCTCGCCACTGCGGCGGCGATGCGAGCGATGGGCGCGCAGATCGAACGCGACGCAGACGGGGTGTGGCATGTCGCGGGCGTCGGCGTCGGCGGGGTGTTGCAGCCGCAGACGGCGCTGGAGATGGGCAATTCGGGCACCTCGACCCGCCTGCTGATGGGCCTCGTCGCCAGCCACCCGATCACCGCCACCTTCACCGGCGACGCGTCGCTGTCGAAACGCCCAATGGGACGCGTGATCGAGCCGCTTTCGGCCATGGGTGCCGAGTTCACCTCAAGCCCCGGCGGGCGCCTGCCACTCACCATGCGCGGCCTGTGCCCGGCCGTGCCGATCGACTACACGCTTCCCGTCGCCTCGGCTCAGGTCAAATCGGCGGTTTTGCTCGCCGGGCTCAACACCCCCGGCATCACCCGCGTGATCGAACCCGTCCCGACCCGCGACCATAGCGAGCGGATGCTGCGCGGCTTTGGCGCAGACCTGACCGTCGAGGAGACGCCGCAAGGCCGCGTGATCGCGATTCGCGGCGAGGCAGAGCTTCAGCCACAGCAGATCGCGGTGCCCGGCGACCCCTCCTCGGCGGCCTTCTGGATGGTCGCCGCATCGATCGTCCCCGGCTCCGACATCGTCATCGCCAATGTCGGGATGAACCCGACCCGCACCGGCATCATCACAGCGCTCAAGATGATGGGCGCGGATATCACCGAACTGAACCCGCGCGTCGTCGGTGGCGAGCCGGTTGCAGACCTTCAGGTTCGCCACGCACCGCTGTCCGCGATCGAAGTGCCGCCCGATCTCGCGCCAAGCATGATCGACGAATACCCCGTGCTGTTCGTTGCCGCCGCCTTTGCCAGCGGGCGCACGGTGGCGCGCGGCGCGGAGGAGCTGCGGGTCAAGGAATCGGATCGAATCGCGGCGATGGTCGCTGCGCTCGCACCCAATGGCGTGCGACTTGAAGAATTCGAAGACGGCCTCGCCATTCAGGGCAATGGCGGCGAGCTGCTTCCCGGCGGCGCACAGATCGCCTCGAATCTCGATCATCGTATCGCGATGAGCATGGCGGTGGCTGGACTCGGCGCCCGCGACGCGGTGACGATCGACGATGCCAGCCCGGTCGCGACCAGCTATCCGGGCTTTTTCCCCACCCTCGATCGACTGACCGACCACCAGCCATGATCATTGCCGTCGACGGACCTGCTGCTTCCGGTAAGGGCACCATCGCCCGCGCACTCGCGCGCCACTTCGCCCTCCCGCATCTCGACACCGGCCTGCTCTATCGCGCTGTCGCAGCGACGGTGCTGCGCGACGAGCTCGACCCGACGCAGGAGGCAGACGCGGTTGCCGCCACCAGTTTCGACGATCTGCTGCTCGCTGACGAATGGCTGCGCACCGATGAGGTCGGCAAGGCCGCCTCGATCGTGTCCGCCCACCCGCTGGTCCGCGCCGCGCTGCTTCAGCGGCAAAAGCGTTTCGCTGCCCAGCCGGCTGGCGCGATCCTCGACGGGCGCGACATCGGCACCGTCATCGCACCGGACGCCGACGCGAAGCTGTTCGTCAAGGCGACCCCGATGATTCGGGCGCGCCGCCGCCACGCCGAATTGCGCAAGGGCGGCTCGAGCGTCAGCCTCGACCGCGTCCTCACCGACATCCGCACGCGGGACGAACGCGACAGCAAGCGCACCGAAGCACCGCTGGTCGCCGCCCCTGACGCCGCGGTGCTGGACACCAGCTTCCTGTCGATCGAAGCGGCGGTGCAAAAGGCAATCCAGCTGGTCGACGCCCAGCTGGCGCACAAGGCCGCCGCGCGCTGAGTCCTACTGAGCCGGGACCTGTGCTGCCTGCGCCCGCATCGCCGCCAGCATCCGGATCTGGATCAACGCGCGCGCAATGTCGGCACGATATGCCGCGCCCTCTGGCGTAAGCTGCCACGCCCGCTGCAACAACGGGATCGCCGCATCGGGCTGCCCCGCGCGCGCCTGTGCCATTCCGTAGAAGAAGAACGGCCCGGGATGTTTCGGCGCCAACGCGGTCGCACGGCGAAAGGCGAGGCCGGCGGCTGGCGACATCGTCCCCTGATCCGCCTCGACCAGCGCCATGCCAAGCCAGGTCCACAGCGCCGCATTCTGCGGCTCCTGCCGCACCGCACCCAGCATCATCCGCGCCGCACTATCGGGGTTGCCCGTCCGAATCAGCGCGTCGGCGGGGAAGAATGCGGTGTCGAGCGAGGTAAAGCGTCCGAACATCGCCCCGCGCAGCTCACGCATCCGCGCGACGCCCTCGTCATCCACCGCTGCAGCCTTGCTCGCCGCCGGTGCCCCAGCCAGTCCCGGCTTGGCCTGAAGGGCATAGCCGGTCGCGCCGAGCATCAGCGCAGCCGCGCCAAAGCTCCACAAGGCGCGCGGCGCGCCGAACAGCGCCAACAAGCCGAACGCGGCGGCACCGACCAGCGCCAGCATCACCCAACCCATCAGCTGCGCCTCCACCGGAAACTACCCCGCGCGACCCATAGCCCGAGCGCCAGCAACAGCAGTGGCGCCAGCCACAAGGGCGCGGTCGCCCAGCTCAACGGCGGGTCATAGGTCACATAGCTGCCATAGCGTTCGATCAGCCAGGCGCGCACAGCTTCGGGCTTCTCGCCCGCCGCAATCTTCTGGCGCACCACGCGGCGCATGTCCGCCGCCATTGATACGTCACTGTCGGCGATCGACTGGCCCTGACACACCAGACAGCGCAGCTCGAACATCAGGTCCGCCGCCGCTTCCTCCTGCCGCGCATCGGGCAGCTGGGTATAGCCAAGATCGGCGGGCGCTCCCGCGGCCAGCGCAATGGCCAGGATCAGGCTCATCGTGCGGCCTCTAGCGCGGCGAGCAGCTTGGGCACATCATCCTCGCGGATATCGCCGATATGCTGCATCGCGATCCGCCCCTGCCCGTCGATCACGAACGTCTCGGGTACGCCCGACGAACCAAGGCCGATCTGCACCACGCGCTGCCGATCATCGCCGATGCGGGCGTAAGGGTCGCCGTGGCGCGACAGGAAGGCCGCAACCGCCTCGGGTGTATCGGCGATGGCAACCGCGTCGATCTGTGCGCCAGCGGCCTTCAGCTGCATCAGCTGCGGTGCCTCCGCAATGCACGGCACGCACCAGCTGGCGAAGACGTTGAGCAGGCGCGGCTTGCCGGTCGCAAGGTCCGCGCTGGTCAGGCCCGGCTTGCCCTGCACCATCGCTGGCAGCGTGAACTCCGGCAGCGGCTTTCCGACCAGTGCCGACTTGACCACCGCCTCGCCAGTCCCGCGCAATCCATAGACCGCCACGGCCACCAGACTGAGAAAGCCGATCAGCGGCAGCCACAGCTTCCAGCGGCTCATTCCGCCTCCTCCCGCCGCCGCGCATTGCGGCGGGTGCGGAACAGCCGCCCGAACAGCGACAGCGCGCCGCCCAGCGCGATCAGCCCGCCGCCGAACCAGATCAGCGTCACGAACGGCTTCCACCACATCCGCAGCTGCCAGCGCCCCTGCGCGTCCTGCTCGCCCAGCACGGCATAGAGCTGGCCATCCCACCGCGTCGCGATCGCGGCTTCGGCGGTATCGGTGGGGGGAGAGGCATAGAAGCGGCGCTGCGGGCGCAACAGGATTGCCGCGCGCTCGTCGCGACGGGCCGTCACCCGCCCCTCGACCGCCGACCAGTTATCGCCGATCGCCGGACCGACACCATCCAGCACCACGCGCCACGGCCCGACCTGATAGGGTTGGCCATAGACCGCCGCGACGAGCCGCTCCTTGGTAAAGGCACTGTCCGCCGCCATGCCGGCAAGGCTCACCGCCACACCGAAATGCGCTACGACCATGCCCCAGGTGAACAGCGGCGTGCGAAGCAGGTTACGCTTCCACAGCGGCGCAAAGCTCGCGATCGTCAGCCCCGCCGCAAGGCCGAGCGCGACGATCTCCATCCACCCCGTGCCCGGTGCCAGCACGAAGGTCGCCGCCATCGCCAGCATCGCCACTGCAACCGGCACGGTCAGCTTCGTCAACAACCCATTGGCATCGTCACGCCGCCACTTGAGCAGCGGCCCCGCCGCCATCGCCGTGACCAGAATCAGCGCAACCGGCCCTGCGGTCTTGTTGAAAAAGGGCGGCCCCACCGACAATTGCTCACCCATCGCCTGCGCAACGATCGGATACAGCGTGCCGATCAGCACGATGCCGAGGATCACGGTGAGCAGCAGGTTGTTGAGTACCAACCCGCCCTCACGGCTCAGCGGATCAAATCCCTGACCCGCCCGAACCGTCCCGGCCCTCAGCGCGAACAGCAGCAGCGCGCCGCCGATATAAAGCGCGAGCAGCACCAGAATGAACGACCCGCGCGTCGGATCGACTGCGAACGCGTGCACGCTGGTCAGGATGCCGGAGCGAACGAGGAACGTGCCGAGCATCGACATCGAGAAGGCGACGACCGCCAGCATCAGCGTCCAGGCGCGCAAGCCGTCGCGCGCAGCCAGCACATTGACCGAATGGAGCAGCGCGGTCGCGGCAAGCCACGGCATCAGCGAGGCATTCTCGACCGGGTCCCAGAACCACCAGCCGCCCCAGCCCAGCTCATAATAAGCCCAATAGCTGCCCGCCGTGATCCCGATCGTCAGGAACACCCATGCCGCCAGCACCCATGGCCGCATCGCCCGCGCGAAGGCCGGCCCGACCACGCCTGTCACCATCGCACCGACCGCAAAGGAAAAGGCGACCGACAGCCCGACATAACCAAAATACAGCGTCGGCGGATGGAAGGCGAGGCCCGGGTCCTGCAACAACGGGTTGAGGCCCAACCCGTCCATCGCAGGCGGATCGAGCCGGACAAACGGGCTCGAGGCGATCAGCAGAAAGGCATAGAAGCCCAGGGCAATCGCCGCCTGCGCGCCCAGCGTCGCGGTCAGCGTCGCGCGATCCAGCTGCCGCTCCAGCAGCGCAATCGCGCCGCCCGACAGCGCCAGCACGGTCACCCACAGCAGCATCGAGCCTTCATGGTTCCCCCATGCACCCGCGATCTTGTACAGCATCGGCTTGGCCGAATGACTGTTCTGCGCGACCAGCAACACCGACATGTCCGACTGGACGAACAGCGTGATCAGCAACGCAAAGGACAAGGCCGCAAGCAGCCCCTGAACGATCGCGACCGGGCGTACCGCGGCGATCAGATCATTGCCCGATGCGCTCGCCTGTAGCCGCAATCCCAGCGCCGCCGCGACAAGCTGGAGCAATGCCAGCGCCGCCGCAAACCATAAGGCTGCCAGACCTGCTTCCGCGATCATCGCGTGCTCGCTTCCGGCGGCGGCATCTTGTCGGCAATCTCGGGCGGCATGTAGCGCTCGTCATGCTTGGCGAGCAGGTTGTCCGCGGTGAAGCTGCCATCGGGCATGAACTTGCCTTCCGCGACCACGCCCGATCCTTCCTTGAACAGGTCCGGCGCGACCCCGGTGAAGCGCACCGGAACCGTCCCTGCATTGTCCGCGACGATAAAGGTGATGGTGACGCCATCGGCCAGCTTCTTGATGCTGCCCGTCTGGACCATCCCGCCGAGCCGCACCGCCTTGCCCGGTTCGGGCGTCTTGGTCGCGAGGTCGCTCGGCGTATAGAAAAACGCCGCCTGATCGCGCAGCGCCGACAGTGCCAGCCCGCTCGCGCCGCCGATTGCGGCGAGCGCTAGCAGCCCGAGCATCAGCCGCTGGTGCTTCGCCTTCATCGCCGGTCCCTCAATGCGTCGGACGCCGCTTCCGCGCGACGCATCGCGCGCCAGCTTGCCAGCGACAAGCCGCCAATCCCCAGCGTCACGACCGCATAGGCGGCGATGATGAACGGCCAATGGTTCACGGTGTTGTCATCCTTGGGCCATCCGCCGAATCCGCGCCTCGACCCGCTGCTCCGCGAGAACCGCCCGCATCCGCATCAGCACGATCCCGCCGAACAGCAGCGAGAACCCGCCAAGCGTCAGCAGCAGCGGCCACAGCATCGAATCATGAATAGTCGATTTGGTCAGCGTCAGGCTCTGCCCCTGATGCAGCGTGTTCCACCACACCACCGAATAGCGGATCACCGGCAGCAGCACCGTCCCAGCAATCCCGAACAGCGCCGGAATCCGCCCGTCCCCGCCCCGCTCGCGATCGGCGCGCTCCAGCGCGATCCACGCAATATAGATGAAGAACAGCAACAGCATCGACGTCAGCCGCCCGTCCCATTGCCACCACGTGCCCCAGGTCGGTCGCCCCCAGATCGATCCGGTAATCAGGCACAGCGCCGCAAACATCGCCCCTACCGGCGCCGTCGCGCGCGCCGCGACCATCGCCAGCGGATGCCGCCATACGAGATAGGCAAAGCACGCGATCGCCAGCGCGCTCCATCCCCCCATCCCCAGCCACGCGCTCGGCACATGGATGTAGAGGATGCGGACGCTTTCCTTTTGCAGATAATCCGGCGGCGTCTGCGTCAACCCGCCCCAAGCGCCGACAAGCGTCAGCAGCAGCCCGCTCCAGAACAGGATGGGCGTCAACGGGCGCGCGATCTTGAGGAAGCGCGTGGGGTTGGCGAGAGCATGGATCACGGCGTTTCGCCGCTCTTAAGCGGATTCGCCGGCAAGTCCAAACAGGATGTGCGTTGTGCGCGCCCGATCAGGCGGCGAGCATCTCGAACTCATCCTCGCTCAGCGGGATCTGGAATTCGAGGCCTGCTTCAAAGTCGCTCGACCACACGACGCGGGCGGCCCAGTGGCCGACATGCGGCAGCGTCAGCCAGATGACGGAATCACGGCGGATTGCCGAATAGGTCTCGATCTTGGCGCCATGCGTCGACAGGTCGACCACTTTGCACAGCGCCCGATCGAGGCCACCCCGCCCGACCTTCGCGTCGAGCGACACGGGTGCGCGCGGCGCACGGCGGCGGCCCAGCACTGCCGGTTCGAACTCTGCGGTGAAACTGCGTTTGCCCGTGGAAACCATGCGGCCAGCCTAGCCCGCGATGGCTAAAGCCGCGTTAACGGCTTGCCGAAACGAAAACGACCCGCCCCGGAATGCGGGACGGGCCGTTCTATCGGGTTCGATCGGACTGGACGCCCGCCTCGCTCACTTCTTGGAGAGCGAGAGACCACCGAAACGCTTGTTGAAGCGCGCGACCTGGCCGCCGCTGTCGAGCATCTGGCCACGGCCACCGGTCCACGCCGGGTGCGCCAGCGGATCGATTTCCAGCTGCATCAGATCGCCTTCCTTGCCCCACGTCGAACGCGTCTCATAGACGGTGCCGTCGGTCATCTGGACCTTGATCATGTGATAATCGGGGTGCGTATCGGGCTTCACGGATCTATTCCTTGAATTGAGCGCCGGTTTCCGACCGGCAACAAGAAGGCGCGGCCCCTAACAGAGCCGCGCCGATCTTGCAATGCTACTATGCGTCGAAGCGTCAGGCGCTCGGCGGGTCGGCGATCATCGCGGTGAACTCACACTCGGTCGCGAGATCATCGCCCAGATACGCCTTGCCCGCGAACTTGCAGATCCGCGACCGTTTCTGAACGAACTCGACCTCGAGCCGCAGCAACACGCCCGGCTCGACCGGCTTGCGGAACTTCACGCCGTCGATCGACATGAAATAGACCAGCTTGCCGGTGCCGGCGAGGCCGAGGCTCTCGACCGCGAGCACCCCCGCCGCCTGCGCCAGCGCCTCCACCTGGAGGACGCCGGGCATGATCGGCCTTCCCGGGAAATGCCCCTGGAAGAACTCTTCGTTGATCGACACCGCCTTGATCGCGACGATTCGCTCGTCGGGGATCAGCTGCTCGACCCGATCGACCAGCAGCATCGGGTAACGGTGCGGAAGCGCCGCCATTACCCGCGTCACGTCGAGCGGGCCGATGGCGGCCTTTCCTTCGGCGGCGTCGCTCACCGGCCGGTGGGTGCCGGCTGGGTCGCCGCCGGTGCGGGCTGCTGCGACTGCTGCGGTGCCGGCGCGACGGCCTGAACGCTCGGCAGCTGCTGGTTGAGCGCCGCGAGCACCGGGTCGGTGATGTCGGCCGCAGTTGCGGCGAACAGCAGCGTGCTCTTCGACATGGCGACGGTGGCGCCGCGCTGATTGGCGACCTGCTCGATCACCGGAGCAAGGCGCTCGGCGACCTGCTGGTCGACATATTGCGCGTTGCGGCGCAGCGTCTGCTCGCGCTCGGTGATGGCGCGCTGGATCGGCTCCGCACGACGCTGGAACGCCTGAACGCGCTGCTCGAGCGCGGCATCGGGCTTGCCATTCGCAGCGCGAATCGCGGCTTCGATCGCAGTGCGCTCGGTCTGCAGCGGTGCCGTCTGCTGCTGCGCATACTGCTGCAGCTGAGTCTGCTGGGTCTGCAGCTGGCCGCGTGCGGCGACGCAGGCGACGCAGGTGCTCATCACGCGCTCGACATCGACAACGGCAACCTTGGCGTCGGCCAGCGTCTGCGCAACCGCAGCGCCGGTGCCGAACGTGGCACCCGCGACCGCAATCGCGGCGAGAATGGTTTTGGTGTTACGCATCAGAATGCAGTCCCTACGTTGAATGTGAAGAGTTTGGTGTCGTCACCCTTCTGGGTGAGGAAGGCATGCGCCAGGTCAAGCCGCAGCGGGCCGAACGGCGAGTTCCAGTTGACGCCGATGCCGACCGACAGGCGCGGCTTGGGCGAATTGCCCAGGAAGTTCTCAAGGAACGGATCGGTCTGGACATTGTAGATCCCGTTCACCGACGTGCCGGCACATGCACCGCCCGAAGTGGTCGAGTAGCCGATGCTGCACGTGGTAAGCTGTCCAGGTGCGACGGCATCCGTAAGCGGTACGGAGTAGATCGGCACCGTTTGCCCGTTGACGATCGTGGTTTGCGGCGTCTGGATCGGGAGCAACGACGGCGACCCGTCTGCGTTGAACAGCGGCGTACCAGCGCTATTGGTTGCCTGGGTAAATGCTGCCGTCTTGTTCGGCTCACGCACACCCCAGTTCGCGCCGGCCATGAAGAAGATCGACGGACGAATCCCCATCTCGCGCGCGCCAGCGCCGAGCGGGATCTCAAGCTCGAGCTTGCCGAGATAATAGGCACGGCCACCGATGGCATCGTCGAAGATCTGGTCCTCGTCAGTGATCAGCGCCTGGTTGCCCGTCGCCACGCTCCCGGAATAGCTCACGCGCTGGATGCGCGGGCCGACGCCACGAATGTCGAAACCACGGAACTGCGGCTCACCCAGGAAGAAGCGGTCGGTGATGCGGACGGGATCGACGCCTGCAGCCGAATCCTCGAGGCTGTGGATGTACCCGCCTTCGACGCCGGCGGAGAAGATGAACCCGCTGCCGACGTTCCAGTATTTGTCGCCGTCGAAACGACCGCGCAGATACTTCACGTCGCCACCCAGACCCGCAAAGTCGGTGCCGAGCACCAACCGCTGCCCGCGTGTCGGGCGCAGGCGGCTGTTGAGGCTGTCATAGATCAGCGACAGGCCGACGGCCGAGGTCCAGCGATTGCCCAGCGCCTCGCAGAGATAGCGACCGGCCTTGAGCGGGTCGCAGACCCCGTTGGTGAAGAAGCTGCCTTCGTCCAGCGACACCGAATCATGCGTCAGCGAGTAGCGCCCGGACAGCGTCCAGAACTCGGTCAGCGGAACGCCCAGCACGATCTGCCCGCCCGTCGAAACCTGCTCATAGGTGGTGCGGCGATCGGTCCCGAGATAGTTGAACGAGTTATAGTCGCGACGGAACAGCGTGCCGCCCAGCGCGATATTCTGGTCGAACAGATAGGGTTCGGTAAAGCCAAGCTCGACCGACTTCGAATAGCTCGAATAATCGGCGGACAAGCGCAGATCCTGCCCCTTGCCGCGGAAGTTGCGCTGGCGGATCGATCCCTGGAAGATGAACCGCTCAAGGCTGGAGAAACCTGCCGACAGCGTCAGCTCGCCGGTCGACTTCTCCTCGACATTGGCGGTCAGGATGACGCGGTCGGGCGCCGACCCTTCCTTCTGCTCGATCTCGAACTTCTCGTTGAAATAGCCGAGCGAGTTGATGCGGTCCTGCGAGCGCTTGACCAGGAAGGTGTTGAACGCGTCACCCTCAGCCAGACGCAACTCGCGGCGGATCACCTTGTCCTGCGTCTGCGTGTTGCCGTTGATGTCGATCCGCTCGACATAAGTGCGGCGCGCTTCGGCGATGTTGAAGTTGATCGACATCGTCAACTTCTCGCGATCACGCTGGAAATCGGGGCTGACATTGGCGAAGGCGTAGCCGAACGCACCCGCCGTCTCCGACAGCTGGTCGATCGTGTCCTCGACCATCTTGGCGTTGTACCAGTCGCCCTCCTTCATCGCGAGGCCCTTGGCGAGTGCCTCATCGTCGAAGTCGCGGATGTTGCTGTCGACCTTGACCGGCCCGAACTTGTAGCGCGGCCCCTCCTCGATCACATAGGTGATGATGAAGTCGCGCTTGTCCGGGGTCAATTCAGCGACTGCCGAGACCACGCGGAAATCGGCATAGCCTTCGGTCAGGTAGAACTGGCGCAGCTTCTGCTGGTCATAGGCCAGACGATCCTGATCATAGCTCGTGTTCGAGCTCATGATGCTGGTCAGGCGGGCCTGCTTGGTCGCCATCTCACCGCGCAGCTTGCCGTCGGGAAACTGCTCGTTGCCGATGATGTTGATCTGGCGGACCTTGGACTTGGGTCCTTCGCGCACCTCGAACACCACGTCGACGCGGTTCTGGTCGAGGCTGACCATCTTCGGCTCGACCGTGGCGGCAAAGCGACCCTGACGGCGATACAGCTCGACGATCCGCGCAACGTCCGCGCGCACTGCGGTGCGGGTGAACATCTGCCGCGGGGCGAGCTTGATTTCCTTGACGATCTTGTCGTCCTTCAGGCGCTTATTGCCCTCAAGGATGACGCGGTTGATCACTGGATTCTCACGCACGCGCAGCACGATATCGCCCGACTCGACGCCCTCGATCGTCACGTCGGCGAGCAACTCGCTCGCCAGCACGTCGCGGATCGCCTGGTCGAGGCTCTCGGTCGTGTAGGTCTGGCCAACCCGCAGGCGCGTGTAGGACAGCACCGTCTCGGGCTCGAGCCGCTGCGTACCCTCGACCCGCAGCGTGCGGATCGTGCGCGTCTCGAGCGCGGCCGGCAGCGGAGCCGGCTGTTGCGCGACCGGAGCGGTGGCTGGCGCCTGCTGGGCCTGAGCGGCGGTGGCGAGCGCGAACAACGTCGTGCCGGCCAACAGGACCGCAGAGGCGCGCGCGCCGAATTTTGTAACCTTGATAGCCGTCACCATCCCACCCCAGTCGGATCTAAGAGATTTTGGTCGGAAGCTTGCGCTCGTTCGCACGCCCTGCCCCAACCGGTTCAGCCGATCAACCCGGCCAGGCTTCTCCACACGCCAAAGGCGCCCAGATCGTTGAATGTTACCAGCAGCATCAACGCGAGTATCGCCACCATCCCGCCGCGAAATGCCCATTCCATCACCTCAGGCTCGACGGGTTTCCGGCGGACCGCTTCAACCGCATAGAACAGAAGATGGCCGCCATCCAGCACCGGGACTGGCAGCAGGTTAATGAACCCCAGATTTATGGAGATGAGCGCGGTCATGATGATGAACTGCTCGATCCCGAGCGAGAGCATCTCGCCGGAAACCTTGGCGATTCGCAACGGCCCGCCCAATTCGCTGACCGGCACGCGTCCCATGATCAGTTGGCCAAGGCCATCGATCATCGTCCCGACCAGAGACACGGTGCGGTTGAAGCCAACGGCGGGTGCCTGCCACCATGCAACGGGGGTACGCACCACCTGCTCGCTCGGCGCAATCCCCAGAATTCCGCGGCTCGTCTCGTTGCCGAACCGATCCTTCTCGACGCGGCGGCCGATCACCGCCTCGGTACGCGCCGGTTGTCCGTCGCGCACATAATCGATCTGCACCTTCATCCCCGCGCGCAGCGAGGTGAAGCGCATCATGTCCTCGAATGTTTCGACCTGCCGCCCGCCAATCGCGACGAACTGATCGCCCGGCTTCAGGCCGGCTGCCGCAGCAGGTGTGCCCGGCTGAATCTGCCCGGCGACCGCCGGCATCTTCGCCTCGCCATAGGCGACCGCAAAGGCGCCGAGAATCGCGATGGCGACGATGAAATTGGTAATCGGCCCCGCCGCGACCACGATCGCGCGCTGCCACAAAGGCTTGGCCTGAAAGGTCTGGGCCCGTTCCGCCGCCGGAAGCGCGAGCCATTCGGGGCTCGGCTGCCCCGCCGGGTTCATGTCGCCCGCGAACTTGACGTAACCACCCAGTGGCAGCCAGCCGAACTTCCAGCGCGTCCCGCGCTTGTCAGTGAACCCCGCCACCTCGCGCCCGAACCCGATCGAGAACGCCTCGGCCTTGATCCCGAAATAGCGACCGGCAGCGTAATGACCCAGCTCGTGCACGAACACGAGCGGCCCGATGATCAGGAAGAATGCGATCAGGTAAAGGAAGAAACCCGGGGTTTCAGTCAAGCTACGCAGTCCTTCACACGCTCGCCCGCCAAAATCCGCGCCTCCGCATCGATCGCCAAAACCTGATCGAGCGTTGCCGGCGCGGCCGGGTCGTAGCGATTGAGGGTATCCGCGACGATTGCGGCAATTTCAAGAAAGCCGATCTGCCGAGCGAGGAACGCCGCGACCGCCACCTCGTTCGCCGCATTCAGGATCGCCGGACGCGCCCCACCTGCCGCCAGCGCCTCACGCGCCAGCTTCAGGCACGGGAAGCGCACATAGTCCGGTGCCTCGAAATCCAGCCGACCGATGGTGGCGAGATCAAGGCGCTGGCACGGAGTCTCCATCCGCCGCGGCCACGCGAGCGCATGCGCGATTGGCACGCGCATATCGGGCGAGCCGAGCTGCGCCAGCACCGACCCGTCGACATATTCGACCATCGAATGGATTACCGACTGACGGTGGACGATCACGTCGAGCTGCTCGGGTGTCACCGGGAACAGGTGATACGCCTCGATCAGCTCCAGCCCCTTGTTCATCATCGTCGCCGAATCGACGCTGATCTTGGCGCCCATCGACCAATTCGGATGCGCCACAGCCTGTTCGGGCGTGATCGCCTGCATCTCGGCCAGCGTCCGCTCGCGGAACGGCCCACCGCTCGCGGTCAGGATGATGCGTGAGATGCGGTCTGCATTCTGCGTCTCAAGACACTGGAATACAGCATTATGTTCCGAATCGACCGGCAACAGCGTCGCGCCGGTCGCCGCCGCCGCCTGCATCACAACATCGCCCGCGGAGACCAGCGACTCCTTGTTCGCCAGCGCTACCGCCTGCCCGCCCTCAAGCGCGGCCAGCACCGGCTTTAAGCCCGCGGTGCCGACGATCGCGGCCATCGTCCAGTCCGCACCCATCCGCGCCGCGTCGCACACCGCATCGGGCCCCGAGGCGACCTCAACCCCCGTCCCGGCAAGCGCGTCGGTCAGTGCCTGATGACAGGACGGGTCGGCAACGACAGCGCGTTTCGCGCGCACCCGCTTCGCCGCCGCCGCCAGCCGCTCGACATCGCAATTGGCGGTCAGCGCGACCACCTCGAATGCAGCCGGATCGCGCTCGATCAGATCGAGCGTCGATGTGCCCACCGATCCGGTCGCACCAAGGATGGTAACCGTCTTCATCAAAGTCCCTGGATCAATACGAGTAGAGCGGCGACCGGCGCCACCGGAACCAGCCCGTCAAGCCGGTCGAGTACGCCGCCATGGCCGGGCAGGATCGTCCCCGAATCCTTGACGCCAGCACGACGCTTGAGATGGCTTTCATACAGGTCGCCTGCCTGCGCGAGCACGGCGAGCACCGGCGTCGCCAGCGCCAGCAGCATCGGCAAGCCCCACGATGTCAGAACCAATCCGAACACCGCCGCAGCGCTCACACCGCCAAACAACCCCGCCCAGGTCTTGTTCGGGCTCACACTCGGCATCAGCTTTGGCCCGCCAATCGTGCGTCCCGCGAAATAAGCGCCAATATCGCACGCCCACACCAGCGCCATCGCCCAGAAGGCCAGCAACAGCCCGTTCGGCCAGTCGCGCAGCATCAGCAATGCCAGCACCGGGAGCCCGACATAGACCGCGCCCGCTCCCAACGCACCGTTACGCGTGACGATCGCAACGAAGAAGCCGGCGCCGAGAACAAGACCGAATGCGAGGAAGCTCGGACCCGCCGCCCAGGGCGACATGATCGCCAACGGCACCATCAGCGCATATTGCGCCAGCTTCTTCTGCTGCGGCGTGGCGCCATGCAGCCCGCCCCATTCGTGCACCATCACCAACGCCGCGACCGTCACCAGCAACCAAAAGGCGAACCCGCCAAACCACAAGGCCGCCGCCGCAATCGCGATCAACGCCACTCCAACCACCGCACGGGTGCCAAGATCGGCGTTCTTGCGAGGCGGAACTGTTGTCACAGGCCCCCAAACCGACGCTGCCGCCGCCCGAACTGCGCAACCGCATCGGCCAGCGCCCCCCCATCGAAATCGGGCCACAACGTCTCGACGAACAGCAATTCGGCATAAGCCGCCTGCCACAGCAGGAAGTTCGACAGCCTTTGCTCGCCGGACGTACGGATCAACAGGTCGAGCGGGGGCAGGTCATGCGTCGTCAACGCATCGCTGAACATCGCCTCGTCGATCGCGTGCGGTTCGACGTCGCCCGCCTTCGCCGCGCTCGCCAGCCGCCGCGCCGCCGCGACGATCTCCGCCTGCGCGCCATAGTTGAGCGCGATCACCAGCGTCGCGCCGGTATTGACCGATGTCCGGGCAATTGCCTCGTCGATCATCGCGACCAGATCGCTCGACAGCGCATGATAGTCGCCGATCACGCGCAACCGCACATTCTCGGCGACCAGATCCTTCAGCTCATTCTTCAGGAAATGGCGCAGCAACCCCATCAGGTCGCGCACTTCCTCCTCCGGACGCCGCCAATTCTCGGATGAAAAGGCGTAGAGCGTCAGCACCTCGATGCCCTGCTCGCGCGCCGCCTTGGAGACGCGACGCACCGCTTCGACGCCCTGTTTATGCCCGGCAAGACGCGGCAGCCGCCGGGCCTTCGCCCAGCGACCATTGCCGTCCATGATGATGGCGACATGGCGGGGAACCGCAGCGGGTTCAGAGATCAGGACGGGTTCGGATGCCATGCGTAATCCTACCGTTTGCCCTGAGCTTGTCGAAGGGCCATCCTCACCCTCGCGGCGAAGACCGGCAGTGCTTCGACAGGCTCAGCACAAACGGGTGAAGGGGTCAGGGTCACAGCCCTTACTTCCCCAGAATTTCCTTTTCCTTCGCGCTCGACGCGGCGTCGATTTCGGCGATGGTCGCATCGGTCATCTTCTGGACGTCGGCCTCATGCCGCTTGCGGTCATCCTCGCCGAACTCGCCCTTCTTCTCGTCGGTCTTCAGGCTGTCCATGCCGTCGCGACGCACGTTGCGCACGGCGATGCGCGCGGCCTCGGCATACTTGCTCGCGAGCTTGGCCAGTTCCTTGCGACGCTCCTCGGTCAGGTCCGGAATCGGCAGGCGCAGATTCTGCCCGTCGACGATCGGGTTTAGGCCCAGGCCGGCCGAGCGGATCGCCTTGTCGACCGGGCCGACATTCGACTTGTCCCACACCTGCACCGACAGCATGCGCGGCTCGGGCGCCGACACCGTCGCGACCTGGTTGAGCGGCATGTGCGACCCATAGACCTCGACCGTTACCGGCTCGAGCAACGTCGTGCTCGCGCGCCCGGTGCGCAGCCCGCCCAGGTCATGCTTCAGCGATTCGACCGCGCCGTTCATCCGGCGCTCCAGATCGGCCTTGTCATATGCGGCCATAGCTCAGGTTCCTCTTATTCTGTCTTAACTTAAGCGGTTACGGGCTGGTTGCGGACGATGGTCGAGGTACCCTCACCACGCAAGACCGCTTCCAAAGTGCCCTCGTCGCGGATGTTGAACACCACGATCGGAATGTCATTGTCGCGGCACAAAGCCACCGCAGTCGCGTCCATCACCTTGAGATTGTCGACCAGCACGCGGTCAAAGGTCAGTTCCTCATAGCGGGTCGCGTCGGCGACCTTCTTGGGATCGGCATTGTACACGCCATCGACGCTGGTGCCCTTGAACAGCGCGTCGCAATTCATCTCGGCCGCACGCAGCGCGGCGGTGGTGTCGGTGGTAAAGAAAGGCAGCCCGGTGCCGGCGGCAAAAATCACCACGCGGCCCTTCTCCATATGCCGCATCGCCTTGCGCCGGATATAGGGCTCGCTGACCGAAGCCATCGGGATCGCCGACTGCACGCGAGTATCGACGCCAAGCCGCTCGAGCGTGTTCTGCATCGCCAGCGCGTTCATCACGGTCGCGAGCATGCCCATATAATCGGCACTCGCCCGCTCGAACCCCTGCGCCGCACCGGCGAGGCCCCGGAAGATATTCCCGCCGCCAACGACCATGCAGATCTCGAACCCCGCCTCGGTCGCCGCCTTCACTTCACGCGCGACGCGCTCACAGGTGGCGGGATCGATCCCGAACTGCCCCTGCCCCATCAGCACTTCGCCGGAGAGTTTGAGGAGGATGCGTTTGAAGCGTGGCGCGGTCATCTGGCCCTATGGTCTGTCGGGGGTTGGGAGCGGCGCGGACCTTAGGCGCGGCACGGTGCCGGGACAAGCGGGGAAACCAGCGATGCCTGCCTCCGCCGGGCGGATTCACGGCACCGAAGTTTATAAAGCCCGACATTGTCAGCGTGGTTTTCGTGCGGCGAACCGCATCATTAGCTCGCCACGCGCCAACAAAGCTAAGCGGCACGCTTTACTTGGACGGGTTCGGCACCGGGTTCTGATGCGACATCACGCCCAAATCTGCCGCCCTGCCCACCAATCCGCTCATGAAGTTATTGAAACGCACATCTTTGCGAATGGCCGGGACGACCAGGTGATCACGCGGGACACTCGGCGGAAGTTCGTCGATCGCCGCCGGGCGATACACGATCGTATGTGGAATGTTTGGTGCATTGCCTTCATAGGAGAGGACCTTCCGCCCAGCCTCCAATATCTCGGGGATCGGGCTAGTCGCGTCCTCCTTGCCGGTAATCACGGTGCCGACATAGGTTATCTTCCCGGGAGCGACGTCAAACCCATAGGTCCCCATGGAAAGAGCGGTGTTGTTGACGCTGCCGATCACCCAACTTCCAGCAGCAACCGGCATCAGGAACAGGCCGCGGTCATCCTTGATCACCCAAGGCTTGGCTTCGTAGTATACCGCCGCTGCATCTTTTAGAGCGCGTCTGTTGGTCGAGCGGAGCAATCCATCATCGCGAATCAATGCGGTGCCGGTCGATGGGTCGATTCGAACGAAATCGACGAAATCCTTGAAGCTCGACTTGCCTTTCATCGGGCCGACCCACACGAGAATATATCCGCTCGCCGGATCGTACTGAAACTTCTCCTGCGTGACCGGTCGCTCGATGCGGCCAACAGCGGGAACGGCAGCGGTCGCTGCAAGGGCGACGGCAGTTGCAAACAATCTCACGGCGCTACCCCCGCTTGAGCGACCGACCCGCGAGCGACATAGGCGGCCATCGCATTGACGACATCGTCGTCCGCAGAAACGCGCTGGGTTGCGGTTCCTTCAACCAGGCCGAGGCGGCTCAACCAATCCTGCTTGGTGACCCGCACAACCGCATACCCATGAGCGAGCATACACCTGTCGATCACCGAAGCCTGAATTTTGCGAGTTCCCCCTTTGCCGAGCTCATCATTGATGATGTCCCCCAGCAGTCCGAAACTGTGCGACTTCCCGAACTTGCTCCGCATCGACAAGGACGGTTTGGCCAAATCCATGCAGTAGAGGATATCGCCGCGCGCAACATCTTCTGGAACGCTGTTCATTTCGTACAGGCTATACCGGCTATCCCGTAGATCTTTTGGGGGTTCGGCTTGGGCCACCAAGGGCAAAGAGAGCGTGGAAACGCAAATTGCGCCTATAAAAAACAGCCGCTTCACACCTTCCCCCACGCAAGAACACCCCGACCAACGATAGCTCCGACCTGATATCTGTCAAACCGTTTGACGGCGAACCTCCTCATTCGGAACGTTCAACAAAAAGGGCGCGGCCATCGCTGGCCGCGCCCTCCTTGTTCGCTCATTGTCGTGCGATCAGCCAGCAGCTGCCGCAGCCACTTCCGCTGCGAAGTCGCTCTCTTCCTTCTCGATGCCTTCACCGAGCTGGAAGCGGACATAGTCGACCAGCGTGATCGTCGTGCCGGCGTCCTTGCCCGCCTTTGCGATCACGTCGCCGACCGGGGTCTTGCCGTCCATGACGAACGCCTGGGTAAGCAGTGCGTTCTCCTTCTTGAACTTCTCGACCGGGCCGTTGAGGATCTTCGCGGCGACCTCGTCCGACTTGCCGACGATCTTGTCGGCGTTCTTCTCGCGCAGGATCGCGGCTTCACGCTCGACAACCTCGGGGTCGAGGTCATCGACCGACAGCGCCAGCGGGAAGGCAGCAGCGATGTGCATCGCGATCTGCTTGCCCAGCGGCTCGAGCACGTCAGCGCCCGCGTCCGATTCGAGCGCGACGAGCACGCCGATCTTGCCAAGGCCCGGGGCCGCTGCGTTGTGGACGTACGGGATCACCGCGCCGTTGGTCACTTCGACCTTCTTCGCGCGGCGCAGCACCTGGTTCTCGCCGATCGTGGCGATGTTCGCGACCAGCACGTCTTCGATCGTGCCACCGGTGATCGACTGCGCCTTCAGCGCCTCGACATCATCGATACCCTGCTCAAGCGCAACGGCCGTCGCTTCGCGGACAAAGCCCTGGAAGATTTCGTTCTTCGCAACGAAGTCGGTCTGCGAGTTGACCTCGACGGCCACGCCCTTGGTGCCCGCGACGGCGACGCCGACCAGGCCTTCAGCCGCGGTGCGGCTCGACTTCTTGGCGGCGGCGGCAAGGCCCTTCGAACGCAGCCAGTCGCTGGCTGCTTCGATGTCGCCATTGGTTTCGGTCAGCGCCTTCTTGCAGTCCATCATGCCGGCGCCGCTCTTCTCGCGCAGTTCCTTGACGGCTGCTGCAGTGATCTCGGCCATGTTCTTGTTCCTCGTGCTTAAGCGGTTTGCTTCAAATATGGTGCGGGCGGGACAAAGCTGAAACGCCCTGCCCCGCCCCCATTACGGTTCGATGACCAGAGCGCTTACGCGTCGATCTGGCGCTCGCCCTCAGCAGCCGTTTCCGGCTCGGTCGAAGCGGCCGGAGCTTCCGGCTCGGCTGCGACGGCAGGAGCCGGCTCAGCCAGCGCTGCTTCGACCGGCGGCACTTCGGCCGCACCGAAATCGCCGCTGCTCATCTGCGCCTGATTGTTGCCGCGGGTCGCCGCGATCGCAACGGCTTCACAGTACAGGCGGATCGCGCGGCTGGCGTCGTCATTCGCGGGCACCGGGAATGCGATGCCGTCAGGCGAAACGTTCGAATCGAGGATCGCGACGACCGGGATGCCGAGCGTGTTGGCTTCCTTGATCGCCAGCTCTTCCTTGTTCGCGTCGATCACGAACATGATGTCGGGAACGCCGCCCATGTCGCGGATGCCGCCGAGCGAAAGCTCGAGCTTGTCCTTCTCACGGGTCAGGTTCAGCACTTCCTTCTTGGTCAGGCCGTGCGTGTCACCCGACAGCTGCTCTTCGAGCGTCTTGAGGCGCTTGATCGAGTTGCTGATGGTCTTCCAGTTGGTGAGCATGCCGCCCAGCCAGCGATGGTTGACGAAATGCTGGTTCGACTTGCGCGCCGCGTCGGCAATCGCTTCCTGCGCCTGACGCTTGGTGCCGACGAACAGCACCTTGCCGCCCGACGAGACGGTCGAGCTGATGAAGTCCAGCGCGCGCGCGAACAGCGGCACGGTCTGCGACAGGTCGATGATGTGAACGCCGTTGCGGTCGCCGAAAATATACGGCTTCATCTTCGGGTTCCAGCGGTGGGTCTGGTGACCGAAGTGTGCGCCCGATTCGAGCAGCTGCTGCATGGAGACGACTGGTGCCGCCATAGGGATAACTCCTTCCGGTTGAGCCTCTGGGAAGCGAGTGACCGAAGGCCGTGACGGCCCGCAGCACCGGGTTATGTTGCTTCCCATGCGGTGTTGAGGGGGCGCGCTTAGTCGAGAATGCGACGGGACGCAAGAGAACAAAAGCGGATTGCGCCGCTTGACACTCGGAACGTTAATGGAACATAAAGGGTTCACACGGCGGACAGGGAACCTTGGCCGCGCTTGAGCGTCGCGAATCTTCAGGATTCCAGTCGCTTAGGAAGAATCCGGGAGGCCAAAGATGGTTGCTGTTCTTGCCACGCTGCTGTTCACCACTGCGTTCACCGTGTCGATCTGGGCGATGTTCACCACGATCGCACCGCGCCTCGACTATATGCGCGCGCTGCTGCGTGGCGAAGTCGTCCCTGCCCTGACGCCGGCTCACGCCGCGCGGGTCCGCATCAGCCCGCGGGCGGCACCGCGGCGGGCTTCGTCGATCCTGCGGGCGGCGGCATAGTCCGGCGATATGCCCGTATGCTGAACGGTAGTGTCGCGAGATAGCCGAGACAGATCGCCGTAAGCGTCTGCCACGGCGCGCTAACGAGCGCGGCGGCGAGCACCACGACGACCACCAGCGCCTCGAACCGGACATTGCGCCGCAACCGCAGCGACTTCCACGAATAGGTGGCAAGGCTCGACACCATCAGCAGGCCGATAAACGCGACCCACGGGGTGACGATCCACGGCGAGCGGGCCAGCTCCTCACCGCTCCATAGCCAGATGTAGAGCGGAAGCATTGCCAGCCCGGCGCCCGCGGGTGCAGGTATGCCGGTGAAGAAGCCAGCCAGTTTTCGCGGCTGAGCATCGCTGTCGATCTGGGCGTTAAAACGGGCGAGCCGCAACGCGCAGAACACGGCATAGAGCAGAGCGACGATCCACCCCACCTTCGGCGCATACATCAGCGCCCAAAGATAGAGGATCAGCGCCGGTGCAACGCCGAACGAGATCGCGTCGGACAGGCTGTCCAGCTCAGCGCCGAACTTGCTCTCCCCGCGCACCATGCGCGCCACCTGGCCATCGATCCCATCGAGCAGCGCCGCGATCAGGATCATGAGAACCGCGCGTTCCCAATTCTCGCTGATCGCATAGCGGACGCCGGTCAGGCCCGAGCACAGAGCGAGCGCGGTGATCGCGTTGGGGGCGATCGTGCGTAGCGGGATACCGCGGCGCAGGGGACGGGGGCGCAAACTCATGGGGCAAACCTCACTGGGCAACACCCTCCGCCGCACGAGCACCCTTCAGGCCGACAATGGTCTCGCCAGCGAGGCAGCGCTGACCCAACGCCACCTGCGGCGCGTAATCGTCGGGCAGGAATACATCGAGGCGACTACCGAAGCGGATCAGGCCAAAACGCTGCCCTGCCGCGACGATGTCGCCGGGCTTAACGAACGTCACGATGCGGCGCGCAACAAGGCCAGCGATCTGCGTAAAGCCGACGCGCGTACCGTCGTGCGACTCCATCACGAAATGCTGGCGCTCATTCTCTTCGCTCGCCTTGTCGAGGTCGGCGTTGAGGAACTTGCCCGCGATATAGACGACCTGACGGATCGTGCCGGCCATCGGGGTGCGGTTAATATGGACGTCGAATACGGACATGAAGATCGAAACGCGCACACGCGTCGCTTCGTTCAATCCTTCCGGTCCGGCGATCTCGCGCGGCACCGGCACGCGCTCGATCATCGTCACTAGCCCGTCAGCGGGGGAGATGATCATCCCCGCCCCCTGCGGCGTCACGCGGATCGGATCGCGGAAAAACGCGGCAACCCAGATCGTCACGCCGATCAGCGCAAAGCCAAGCTCGTCCCAGATCGCAAAAAGGAACAGGATCGTGATCGCCGCGGAGATGAGCACATATTTGCGCCCCTCCGGGTGAACCGAGGGGAAGCGCCACTTAACGGTGTTCGTGACGGCGGGCGGTGTTTCGAGTGAAGGCATGGCCGGGGGTCTAGCTGTGCCATCCGCGCAACACAATCCTGCGTGGCGCGTGGCGATACCGGTGTCTGCCATAGCTTGATCGCGCGCGCGCTTGCTCCTAGACGCACGGCCAAACCCTATCCTCCCGATACGAACAGGAAAGCGAGCATGGCGAAGATCAAGGTCAAGAACCCGGTCGTCGAGATCGACGGCGACGAAATGACGCGGATCATTTGGGAATGGATCCGCGAACGCCTGATCAAGCCCTATCTCGACATCGATCTCAAATATTACGACCTCAGCGTCGAGAAGCGCGACGAGACCAACGACCAGATCACGGTCGATGCCGCGAACGCGATCAAGGAATATGGCGTCGGCGTGAAGTGCGCGACGATCACGCCGGACGAGCAGCGCGTCGAGGAATTCAACCTCAAGGAAATGTGGAAGTCGCCCAACGGCACGATCCGCAACATCCTGGGCGGCGTCGTGTTCCGTGAGCCGATCGTGATCAGCAACGTTCCGCGCCTGATCCCCGGCTGGACCAAGCCGATCGTCGTTGGCCGCCACGCATTTGGTGACCAGTATCGCGCGACCGACTTCAAGGTACCCGGCGCCGGCAAGCTGCGCCTCGTGTTCGAAGGCGAAGATGGCCAGGTCATCGACCGCGAAGTGTTCAACTTCCCGGGTTCGGGCGTCGCGATGGCGATGTACAACCTCGACGATTCGATCCGCGATTTCGCGCGCGCGTCGTTCAACTACGGCCTCAATCTGAAGTGGCCGGTGTACCTGTCGACCAAGAACACGATCCTCAAGGCCTATGACGGCCGCTTCAAGGACCTGTTCCAGGAAGTGTTCGAGGCCGAAGGCTTCGACGCGAAGTTCAAGGAAGCGGGCATCGTCTATGAGCACCGCCTGATCGACGACATGGTCGCATCGGCGCTCAAGTGGAGCGGCGAGTTCGTGTGGGCGTGCAAGAACTATGACGGCGACGTCCAGTCGGACCAGGTCGCGCAGGGCTTTGGCTCGCTCGGCCTGATGACCTCGGTTCTGCTCTCGCCCGATGGCAAGACGGTCGAGGCCGAAGCGGCACATGGCACCGTCACGCGCCACTATCGCCAGCACCAGCAGGGCAAGGCGACGTCGACCAACCCGATCGCGTCGATCTTCGCCTGGACCGGCGGCCTCAAGTTCCGCGGCAAGTTCGACGACACGCCGGAAGTGACGAAGTTCGCCGAAACGCTGGAGCGCGTGTGCGTCGAGACCGTCGAAAGCGGCAAGATGACCAAGGATCTCGCGCTGCTGATCGGCCCGGACCAGCCCTGGATGACCACCGAGCAGTTCTTTGAGGCGATCCGCCAGAACCTCGAAACCGAAATGGCCAGCTGGGCGTAAGCCTCGCTGCCGTTGGAAAGAGAATGGGCCGCGTTCCAATCGGGACGCGGCCTTTTTCTTGTCCTGTCACGTTCGGCTGGTCGGCCGCCGCTGCGACGCATAATTTTACCGCATCGCACAAGTCCGATGACAAAGGGTTTCGCCGCCGGTTAGGGTGCGCGCATGGCCCTAGACCTGTCCAACAACAGCTTCAGCGACGCGCTCGTCATTCTCGGCGCGGCGGGACTGGTCATCCCCGCCTTCGCGCGGTTCCGGATCAGCCCGGTGATCGGCTTCATCCTGGTGGGCGCACTGGTCGGTCCGGCGGGGCTCGGCCAGCTCGTGCCATACATGCCGTGGCTCTATTATTTCACGATCAGCGACCCCCTTTCGATCGAGCCCTTTGCCGAATTCGGGATCATCCTGCTGCTGTTCACGATCGGGCTCGAGCTGTCGTTCAAACGACTATGGACGATGCGCGGGCTGGTGTTTGGGGTCGGGGCGGCGGAGTTGCTTGGCGCCGCGCTGCTGATCGGCTTGGCGCTCTACACGTTGGGCCAGACCTGGGCAGGCGCGCTTGGCCTCGGGCTCGCACTCGCGCTCTCGTCGACTGCGCTCGTCCTGCCGATCGCCGGAACGACAAGTGCGGTCGGGCGGGCGGCGTTCGCGATGCTGTTGTTCGAGGATCTGGCGCTCGTTCCGATCATCTTCCTGCTCGGCGCACTCGCCCCCGCCGCGGCCGATGCGGGCTGGGCGCCACTTGCCGGAACTCTGGGCAAGAGCGCGCTCGTCGTCGCCGCGCTGTTCATCGGCGGACGCTTCATTCTGCCACGCATGTTCGGACAGGCGGCGCGCACAAAGTCGCCCGAGCTGTTCCTCGCCGCCAGCCTGCTGGTCGTGATCGTCGCGAGCATGGCAACCACCGCCGTCGGCCTGTCGCCGATCGTCGGGGCGCTGCTCGCCGGGCTGTTGATCGCCGAAACCGAATATCACAGCGAGGTCGAGGTCATCACCGCCCCGTTCAAAGGGCTGGCGCTCGGCGTGTTCCTGATCACCGTGGGCATGCGGCTCGACCTGCGCATGGTGGCACAGGATTGGGCGATGCTGCTCGGCGCGATCCTGGGCGTGATGGCGATCAAGGTCGGGGTAACGATCTCGCTGCTGAAGCTGTCGGGAGCGCGCACCGGCACCGCGGCGGAGACCGGGGTGCTGATGGCGAGCCCGTCCGAAACGACGCTGATCGTTCTGGGCGTGGCGACGACCGCCGGCCTGATCCAGCCGTCTACCGCAACCTTCTGGACGACGGTCACCGCGATCGGCCTGACGATCACGCCGCTGTTGGCCAAGGCTGGACAGTTCGCCTCGCGTCGGATCGAGGCGCGGGACAAAAACGCGGCGATCGTCGATCCCGCCGACATCGTCGTGGGCGGTACCGTCATCATCGGCTTTGGCCGTGTCGGGCGGACCGTCGCCGATATGCTGCGCGCGCATGACAAGCCCTATCTCGCGGTGGACGCGGATATCGACGGCGTCGCGGCAGCGCGGCGCGAAGGCTACACCGTCATGTTCGGCGACGTGTCACGCAGCGAGCTGGTCGACCGGCTCGGCCTTGGCCATGCCAAGGCGCTGATTCTGACGATGGACGATCCCGTGCTGACCGTCCGCCTCACCCGCCGGGTGCGCAATTGGGTACCCGACATCCCGATCATCGCCCGCGCCCGCGACGCGGCGCACGCCGCCGAACTCTACAAGGCGGGGGCGACCGATGCCGTCCCCGAGACGCTCGAAAGCTCGCTGCAACTGTCCGAGGCTGTACTGGTCGATCTTGGCGTCGCAGTCGGGCCTGTGATCGCATCGATCCACGAAAAGCGCGACGAGATGCGCAAGGCGATCAAGGAAGCCGCCGGGCTGGAGCGCGAACCGCGTATCCGGAGGGTGCGCAAGACCGAAGCCGAGGCCTGAGCGCCTCCGTTTGCCCTGAGCCTGTCGAAGGGCCAATCCCAACGCATGTTGGGTGCCGTGCTTCGACAAGTTCAGCACAAACGAAGGCAGGTTACCCCAACGACGCGCGCACCACGCGCTTCAGCACGTCCAGCGGCATCGCCCCCTTGCGCAACACGTCATGGAACTGGCGCGGGTCCCACTTATCGCCCGCCTTGGCCTTTGCCTCGTCGCGCAGCTCGACCCACACGGTGTGACCGATCTTGTAGCTGCACGCCTGACCCGGCCAGACGGTGTAGCGGTCGATCTCGCCCTGGCTGCGGCCGCGCGCGATGCCGGTGGTCGCGATGAAGTAATCGGTCGCCTGCTCCCGGCTCCAGCGCTTGGCGTGCATCCCGCTGTCCACCACCAGCCGCGTCGCGCGGAACAGCAGCGACTGGAGATAGCCGACCTGCCCCAGCGGATCGCCGTCATACATGCCCATCTCGTCCGCAAGCTGCTCGGTATAGAGCGCCCAGCCCTCGCTATAGCCGCTAAATCCGCCACGCCGACGGATCAGCGGAATATCCTGTGATTCGAGCGCGAGCATGACCTGAAGGTGATGCCCCGGTACCGCCTCATGATAGCTGAGCGTGGCCAGCCCGAATTTCGGGCGGTCAAACGTGTCGCGCAAATTGATGGAGTAGATCCCGGGACGCGAGCCATCGAGCGTCGCCGCCTGATAATAGCCGCCCGGCGCGCCGGCCTGGATCGCGGGCGGTACGCGTCGCACCTCGACCGGCGCTTTTGGCAGTGTCGCGAACTGTTCCGGCAGACGCTTTTCCATCGCCCGGACCTGTCCGCGCAATGTTTCCAGCAACGCTTCACGACCGGGATCGGTATTCGGGAAAAGCTGATCGGCCCGCTCGTTCAGTGCCACGAGCCGCGCACCAACCGTGCCGTTGCTCATCCCCTGCGCCTTGAGGATCGTGTCGATCCGGCCGCTGATCTCGGCCACCTGCTCCAGCCCGATGCGATGGATTTCCTCGCCGGTCAGCCGGGTGGTCGTCGCCGCCTCCGCCGCGGCAGTATAATAGGCCTCGCCATCGGGAAGCCGCCAGACGCCCGCATCATGCGCCGCGTTGCCACGCAGTTCGGTCACCAGCGCACGCTGGCGATCGAGCGCAGGGAAGACCTTGTCGGCGACAATCTTCTCGGCCTGCGTCACGCGCTCCGCCGACAGCTTCGCGCCTTCCAGCTTCGCCTTGAACGACGTGACCAGCCCGGTCTCGCCGGGCGCCTTGTCGCGCAGTGCCGCGAACTGCTTCAGCGTAGTGTCGAGGACATAGTCCGGCGCAAACACCCCGCGCGCAGCATCGGCGCGCTGGCGTTCGCTTTCCTGATCGAGCACGACCGCGAACGCCTCCAGTCGGGCGAGATACGCATCGACATCGACCGCATCGCGCACGCGGTGCTGGGCATCGAGGAAATCGGGGACGTCCTGATAGGCGCCGGTCAATTGGCTGAGCCGATAGGGCGCATACCTCCCACCCGCCGATCCATAGGTGAAAGCCTCGCGCCCGCTGATGCTGCGCTCAAGCTGGTAGGTCACGACGTCATAGTCGAGCCGCGCATTGTCACCCAGCGTCGCCGGGTCGATCGCCTTGATCGCGGCCAGCTCGCGTTTCGCGCGCGTCAGGTCGCGCGCCTCGTCTGCCGCGCTGCGACCCGAAAGCTGCGACTTGAGTGCTGCGTTCTTGCCGGTATCGAGCCCAAGCGCGGTCGCACTCTCGGGGCTTTGCGTCATCCGATCGTTGAAGATGCGATCGAGCAGCGCCCGCAACACCGCGTCCCCTGCCCCCGGCCTGGCCTGCCCCGCCGCACGGGCGGCGGCGGGGACACTGGTGGCCAGCGCCGCTGCGCCGACGGACTGGACGAACGAACGGCGGCGCAGGGTCATGGGTGTTGGCTTCTCCGGTTCAGTTATCGAGTGCGGGCACCGTCGCAACGCATGCGGCGAGAGCGGCAGTGGCCGCGCCGTCCTGCGCGCGCAAGCGTGCTTCGCGCTGCGTCGATTGGGCCGCAACTTCACTATCCACGGCCTTCCCGTTCTTGCCCGCGGCACGCCCGGCATCGGCCGCAGCCATGCCCCAGTAGATCATCTGGTCGAACAGCACCGATTCCTGCGGCGTGCCCTTGCCGATCTTGGCGGCGGCATGGGTCAGCGCGGCGCAGTTCAGCGCCTCGGGGTAATGAGGCAATTTGCCCTGCGCCGTGGCGGCGGGGGCGGCGATGAGGGCCGCTGCAATCGCGGCGGCCGTCCAAACATGATCACGCAGCTTCTGTCTCCTCGGCAAGCGCTTGCCTGACGGCGTCGAGCGCGAACTGGGCGTTGCCGCCCTCGGGTCCGCCACCCTGCGCCATGTCCGGCCGCCCGCCGCCGCCCTGCCCGCCCAGCGCGGCAACGCCACGCTTGACCAGCTCGACGGCACTGAAGGTGCCGGTCAGGTCGTCGGTGACACCCACCGCGATCGCTGCACGTCCTTCATTTACCGCGACAAAAGCTACCACAGCTGAACCGATCCGCGCTTTCGCCTCATCCACCGCGCCACGCAGCGCCTTTGGATCGAGCCCGTCGAGGATCTGCCCGACGAAATTGACGCCGCCAATCTGCTCGGGACCAGCCGGAGCCGCAGCCCCGCCGCCGCCCATGGCGAGCGCCTTCTTGGCTTCCGCCAGTTCGCGCTCCAGCTTGCGGCGTTCCTCGACCAGCGCGGAAACGCGCGCGCCGACCTCATCGGGTGAAGTCTTGAGCGTCGCCGCCACCTCACGCAGCTTGGCGTCGCGATCGCCCAGCCAGACGCGCGCCGCTTCGCCGGTCAGCGCCTCGATCCGGCGCACGCCACTCGACACCGCGCTCTCACCGATGATCTTGAAGATCGCGATATCGCCGGTTGCGTTGACATGGGTACCTCCGCACAACTCGACCGAATAGCGCTTCTCGGTCTGCCGACCCATCGACAGCACGCGCACTTCGTCGCCGTACTTCTCACCGAACAGCGCCAGCGCACCCGCTGCCACCGCATCGTCGGGCGTCATCAGCCGCGTGCCGACGGTCTCGTTGGCACGAATCTCGGCATTCACCTCGGCCTCAATGTCGGCGATCTCCGCCGCGCTCAGTGCCGAGGGGTGCGAGAAGTCGAAGCGCAGTCGATCCGGCGCGACCAACGATCCCTTTTGCGAGACGTGCCCGCCGAGCCGGTTGCGCAGTGCCGCGTGCAGCAAATGGGTCGCCGAGTGATTGGCGCGAATCGCGTCGCGACGCGTGACGTCGATCGTCAGCTTAACCGTGTCGCCAACCTTGATCTCGCCGCGTGCCAGCGTCGCCTGATGCGCGTGCAGCCGGCCGAGCGGCTTGGCGGTATCGCTGACGATCGCCTCGGCCACATCATTGCCGATCGTGCCCGCGTCGCCCATCTGGCCGCCGCTCTCGCCATAGAAAGGCGTCTGGTTGGTGAGGATCGTCACCTCGTCACCCGCCCCGGCGCGGTCGACGCGCTCGCCGTCCTTGACCAAGGCAACGATCTGCCCCTCACCCTCGCTAGAGCTATAGCCGGTGAACTCCGTGCTCCCATGCTCCTCGGCGATGTCGAACCACACGTCGTCGCTGGCCTTGGCGCCCGACCCCTTCCACGCGGCGCGCGCGGCATCCTTCTGGCGCTTCATCGCTGCGTCGAAGCCGTCGCGATCGACCTTCATCCCCTGCGGACGCAGCGCATCCTCGGTCAGGTCATAGGGGAAGCCATAGGTGTCATAGAGCTTGAACGCGGTCTCGCCGGGCAGGGTATCGCCCTCGCCCATCGACCCCGTCGCCTCGTCGAGCAGCTTGAGGCCGTTCGCCAGCGTCTGGCGGAAGCGGGTTTCCTCCTGCAGCAAGGTCGCCTCGATCAGCGGCTGCGCGCGCACCAGTTCGGGGAAGGCTCCGCCCATTTCGGCCACCAGCGCCGGCACCATCCGGTGCATCAACGGGTCCTTCGCGCCCAGGATATGCGCATGGCGCATCGCGCGGCGCATAATCCGGCGCAGCACATAGCCGCGCCCCTCATTGGCTGGCAGCACCCCGTCGGCGACGAGGAAGCCGGAGGTGCGGATATGATCGGCGATCACGCGATGGCTCGCCTGATTGTCGCCGGTCGTCGCCGACTGCGTCAGCGCCCCGCTCTCGGCGATCAGCGCCTTGAACGTATCGGTGTCGTAATTGTCGTGAACGCCCTGCAGAACGGCGGCGATGCGCTCCAGCCCCATGCCGGTGTCGATGCTCGGCTTGGGCAGGTCGCCGACGATCTGGTCCGCCTCCTGCACATGCTGCATGAAGACGAGGTTCCAGATCTCGACAAAGCGGTCGCCATCCTCTTCCGGGCTTCCCGGAGGACCGCCCCAGATATGGTCGCCATGGTCGTAGAAGATTTCCGAACACGGTCCGCACGGACCGTCCGACCCCATCGCCCAGAAATTGTCCTTGGTCGCGATGCGGATGATGCGCTCTTCGGGAAGCCCTGCGATCTTCTTCCACAGCTCGAACGCCTGATCGTCGGTGTGATAGACGGTCGCGGTCAGCTTGTCCGCCGGCAGGCCCCATTCCTTGGTCAGCAGCGTCCAGGCATGCAGGATCGCCTGCTCCTTGAAATAGTCGCCGAACGAGAAATTCCCGAGCATTTCGAAGAAGGTATGATGCCGCGCGGTATAGCCGACATTATCCAGGTCGTTATGCTTGCCGCCCGCGCGCACGCATTTCTGGCTCGACGCCGCGGTGGTGTAGGGCCGCGTTTCCAGGCCGGTGAACACGTTCTTGAACGGCACCATGCCCGCATTGACGAACATCAGCGTCGGATCGTTATGCGGCACCAGCGGCGCGGACGGGACGCGGGCATGGCCCTGGCCCTCGAAATAGTCGAGGAAGCTGCGGCGGATATCGTTGGTCGAGGTCATTTTCGCGACTTAAGCGCGCCGAGGCGTTCGCTCAAGCGAAACGGTTCGATCAGGGTGATTGGAAGGCGGCTACGAGGTTCGGAGCTACCTATCATTCTATATTCTCGACGCGCTCAATGACCGTATACAGAAATTTGCCGTAAAGACGGTCCCCGTTCGATCCATCAATCGAATAGCTGCGTCCGCTAAGTAATTTTTCCGGCGCTACGGAAGTCTCAAAGCCAGCAGGAGCCTTCCCATATTCTAACGGGAATTGGCCTCTGCATTCAGATAGCTCCGGCGGGTTGGCCTCGGGCTTCTCCGCTATCGCCCAGACGACCTGCCCGCTCGTGCGATCACGGACTTCAAATTGAAAGAAGCACTCGCGCCGTTCTTTTAAGTCCGATCCAAAGGTAAGTCGGCCCCCGACAAAGTCGGCCTTCACATTGGTTGCAAGCGTGCATCCACCCAAGCAGCTCGCGGCTAATATGGAAACAGTTAGGTCGCGAAAACGGCTCAACCAATCGGCTCCTCGATCGACCTCGGCGGCACGCTAAACCATTTCGGTCCAGCCACGGTCATGTGGAAGCAATCCTCCAGCCGGACGCCGAACTTGCCCGGCAGATACAGGCCCGGCTCGTTCGAGAAGCACATGCCCGGCGCCAGCTTCGTCATCTCGCCGCGCACCAGATTGATCGGCTCGTGCCCGTCCATGCCGATGCCATGGCCGGTGCGGTGCGACAGGCCGGGGAGCTTGTAGTCCGGGCCGTAGCCCAGCGTCGCATACCATCCACGCACCGCGTCATCGACGCGGCCCGCCGGGGTGCCGAGTTGCGCGGCGGCAAACGCGCGCTGCTGACCGGCGCGGACATGCTCCCACACCTGGCGCTGCTCTGCCGTCGCTTCGCCATGGACGAAAGTGCGGCTGATGTCGCTTTCATAGCCATGGACCCGCGCGCCGCAGTCCATCAACACGACCTCGCCCTTCACCACCCGTTGCGGCTTGCCCGTGCCGTGCGGATAGGCCGATGCCTCGCCCAGCAGGATCAGGTTGAATGCCACCTGTCCTCCCAACTTCACCGTCGCCGCGCTCATCAGCGCGGCGATGTCGGCGGGAGTCATGCCCGCCTCGATCCGGGGGTAGGTCCAGCGATACGCGGCCAGCGTCACGTCCGCCGCCTTCTGCATCAACGCGATCTCGGCCGGTGTCTTGAACATGCGGCACCCGCGCACGACCGGGTTGGCCGACACGATCTTCACCCCCGCCAGCGCACGCCACATGCCATCGACCGCAAAGAAACGCGCGGTTTCCTCGATCCCCAGCGGACGACCGAGCAACTTCTTCTCGCGCAGGAACCCGGCGACCACCGCGAACGGATCCTCATGCTCCTGCCACACCCGGATTTCAGCCGGGATGCCGAGCGATTCGCGGACCGAAGGCTCTTCGAAGAACGGCGTGACAATGATCGGATCGCCCTCGACCGGGATCACCGCAGCGGTCAGCCGCTCGCTCCGCCCCCAGCGCACCCCGGTGAAATAGAGCAGGCTCGCACCCGGCTCGATCAGCACCGCGCCGATGCCGTTCGCCTTCATCAACGCCTGCGCGCGCGCGAGCCGGGCGGCGCGTTCCTCCCGACCGATCGGGACCGCATCGCCGGTGATCGGTTGAAGGTCGCCGGTATCGACCGACTGCGCCGCGGCCAGGCGGGGCATCAGCGGAGCCAGAGCGGCGGCGGCGAGCAGCGAACGGCGGGCGATCAACATGGCATTGCGATACGACCCTTGACCTTGCCGCCGCAATCCCCTGTCTAGGCGGCGCGTGTTCGGCTTTGCCGAAACGGCGCGATGCGGTCAGAGACCGGCCGAACGGGTTTTCCCATATCTGGCCGTTCGGGGATCGGGGTCGGCGCCGTCTAAATACTGACGCGCAGTGCGCGGCGATATCAAAACGGGGGGGCCGATGGCCAAGAAACTGACGACATTCATTTTGATCGCGCTCGTAATGGGCGCGATCGTCGGCCTCGGGCTGCATTTCGGCGTTCGCAACAGCTTTGGTGCCGATGTCGTCGGGGCCGAGGCAGAGCTCAAGACGATCGCCGGCTATTTCTCGATCATCACCACGATTTTCCTGCGCCTGATCAAGATGATCATCGCGCCGCTGGTGTTTGCAACATTGGTCGCCGGTATCGCGCATATGGGCGACACCGCCGCGCTGGGCCGGGTCGGCGGACGCGCGGTCGCCTGGTTCCTGTGCGCCAGCATCGTCTCGCTCTCGCTCGGCCTGGTGCTGGTCAATTTGTTCCAGCCGGGCGTCGGCCTGAACTTCCCGCTACCCCCCGTCGATGCGGCAAGCGGCGTTGAAAAGGCGGCGTTCAACCTCAAGGACTTCTTCACCCACGTCTTCCCCGCATCGGGGATCGAGGCGATGGCGAAGAACGAAATCCTTCAGATCGTGATCTTCTCGCTGTTCATCGGCGTCGCGATCACCGCCGTCGGCGAAAAGGCAAAGCCGCTGGTCAGCGCGGTCGAGAGCCTGGTGCATGTGATGCTTCAGGTGACCAATTACGTGATGCGCTTCGCACCAATCGCGGTCTTCGCCGCGGTTGCCGGCACGCTGGCCGAGCGTGGGCCGGCGATCATCGGTAACCTCGCCTATTTCATGGGTACCTTCTACCTCGGCATGCTGATCCTGTGGGCGCTGCTGATCGGCGTCTGCTTCCTGATCGTGGGCAAGCGCACCGGGCTGCTCGTCCGCTACATTCGCGATCCGCTGCTGCTCGCCTTCTCGACTGCATCGTCGGAGGCCGCCTATCCGCGCACGCTCGAAGCGCTCGACCGGTTCGGCGTGCCGCCGCGCATCGCCAGCTTCGTGTTGCCGCTCGGCTACAGCTTCAACCTCGACGGATCGATGATCTACATGACCTTCGCGACGATCTTCATCGCGCAGGCCTATGGCATCGACCTGACTTTGGGGCAGGAAATCACGATGCTGCTGGTGCTCATGATCACCAGCAAGGGCATCGCCGGGGTCCCGCGCGCCAGCCTGGTGGTCATCGCCGCGACGCTCGGCTTCTTCGACATTCCCGAGGCCGGGCTGCTGCTGATCCTCGGCATCGACCACTTCCTCGACATGGGCCGCTCGGCCACCAACGTCGTCGGAAATGCCGTCGCCAGCGCTGTGATCGCGAAATGGGAGGGCGGGCGTCTCGATCCGATCGAACCCGCCGAGATCGAGGCGCCGCATGCACCGTCAGGGACCGGCCCTGCGATGGACGAACAGAGCTTCAGGGCCTGATGCTGGATACGGGGGCGGTATATCCGCCCCCGTCATGCATAGGCGTACGGCCCGCCCTTGCTGAGCGCTGTCTGATAGGCCGGGCGCGCGTGGACCTTGTCGAGCCACGCGATCGTCGCGGGACGCGACGCGTCGAGTCCGCCGCGCGACCGCGCCGCCTCAAGCGGAAAGCTCATCATCACATCCGCCGCCGTCATCGCATCGCCCGCAAACCATGGGCGGCTGGCCAGTTCGGCCTCGACGAAGTCGAGGTGGACATCGATCATCGGCTGGATCTTCTTCTGCGCCGCCTTGCCGAAGATCGGGACGCGCATCAGCACCAGTTTGACGAGCAGCGGGGGCATCATCGAGCCTTCGGCATAATGCATGAAGTGGCGGTAGCGCAGCGCCGACTCGCGGTGCGCGGGCGCGCCGAGGCGCCCATCGGCCTTCTCGACCAAATATTCGATGATCGCGCCGGTCTCCGCGACGGTGCGCGGCGTGTCGCTGTCGGGGTCCGCGTCAACAATCACCGGCGACTTGCCCAGCGGATGCACCGCGCGCAGTTCGGGCGGGGCGAGCATCGTCTTGGCATTGCGCGCATAGCGGAGGATTTCATACGGAAGTCCGAGTTCTTCGAGCAGCCACAGCACACGTTGCGAGCGCGAGTTTTCGAGGTGGTGGACGGTGATCATCGCTGGTCGTTCCCTAGCAGGTCTCATACGGGTTCACGCAGTTCTGCGCGGATGCAGCGAAAATGGGAAGAGGCGCCAACGCCGGCGGCTGCAGCGCGCGTCACCACCGGCTGGCAAAACAACGCGTCCGCGACTGGCTTTCGAAACGACTCAAAACAGGAAAGGCCCGGCGCACGCCACGCCGGGCCTTCCAATGGGAGACTGGTCCCTTGACCGCCACCGACCTGTCGATCCGGTACGGCCCGCAACAGGCATTGCTGCCCGAAACTGGTTAACGGCGGCTTTGTCGCCGCTATTGTGGAATCAGAGGTCGTCGTCCGCGTCCGGCCCCGTCATCATCTCCTCGGCGACCTTTTCGGTCCGGCTGCGAATGGCCGCCTCAAGCCGCGCACAGACATCGCCATTTTCCTTGAGGAAGGTCTTGGCGTTCTCACGCCCCTGACCGATGCGGATGCTGTCATAGCTGAACCAGGCGCCGGCCTTCTCGACCAGACCGGCCTTGACGCCCAGGTCGAGGATCTCGCCGATCTTCGAAATGCCCTCGCCATACATGATGTCGAACTCGACCTGCTTGAACGGCGGGGCGACCTTGTTCTTCACCACCTTCACGCGGGTCGCATTGCCGACGATATCGTCGCGATCCTTGATCTGGCCGGTGCGGCGGATGTCGAGCCGGACCGAGGCGTAGAATTTGAGCGCGTTGCCGCCGGTCGTGGTTTCGGGATTGCCGTACATCACGCCGATCTTCATGCGCAGCTGGTTGATGAAGATCACCATGCAGCGCGAGCGGCTGATCGAACCGGTCAGCTTGCGCAGCGATTGCGACATCAGGCGCGCCTGAAGGCCGACATGGCTGTCGCCCATCTCGCCCTCGATCTCCGCGCGCGGCACCAGCGCCGCGACCGAATCGACCACCAGAACATCGATCGCGTTCGAGCGGACCAGCGTGTCGACAATCTCCAGCGCCTGCTCGCCGGTATCCGGCTGCGACACGATCAGTTCGTCAATGTTGACGCCCAGCTTCTTGGCATAGACCGGGTCGAGCGCGTGCTCGGCATCGACGAATGCCGCGACCCCGCCACCCTTTTGCGCCTCGGCGATGACATGCAGCGCCAGCGTGGTCTTGCCCGAGCTTTCAGGGCCATAGACCTCGATCACGCGACCGCGCGGCAGTCCGCCGACGCCGAGTGCGATGTCGAGGCCAAGCGAGCCGGTCGAGATCGCCTCAACCTGCATCGTCTCCTTCGAGCCGAGCTTCATCGCGCTGCCCTTGCCGAACGCGCGGTCGATCTGTGCCAGCGCTGCATCGAGCGCCTTCTGCTTGTCGGGAGAAATGCCCATCTTTCCTTCGATCACCTTGAGGGAAGCTGCCATGAGAGGTCTCCGTCGCTAAAGGCTTTGCGGCCTGCATTCAACCATTGCCTGAAGCGCGTCGTACAACATATGTTCTATAGGAACAAGTACGGAACGATCTTTTTTTGTTCTTATCTCCGTCCCCCACAATTCAAACGTCTTGCCCTGCCAGGACAATCGCGCGATCCTGACGCGATGACCGCCGCACCCGACTTCATCACTGGCCTACCCAAGGCCGAACTGCATCTTCATATCGAGGGAAGCCTAGAACCCGAGCTGATGTTTGCGCTGGCAAAGCGCAATCGCGTGGCGATCCCGTTCGACAGCGTCGAGGCGGTTCGCGCTGCGTACAGCTTCTCCAACCTTCAGGATTTCCTCGACATCTATTATGCCGGGGCCGACGTGCTGCGCGTCGAGCAGGATTTCTACGACCTCGCCGACGCCTATTTCGCACGCGCTGCGGCGGACGGAGTCGTCCACGCCGAGATCTTCTTCGATCCCCAGACGCACACCGATCGCGGCATCCCGTTTCAAGTGGTCGCCGATGGCCTGCTGTCCGCCATGCACGCGGCTGAGAGCCGGCACGGAGTCTGCTCGAAGCTGATCCTGTGCTTCCTGCGGCATCTCGATGAGGACGCGGCCTTCGCCACGCTCAAGGCGGCTGATCCCTGGCTCGACCGGATCGCAGGAGTCGGGCTCGATTCGTCGGAGCTCGGCCACCCGCCCGAAAAGTTCGCGCGCGTGTTCGCTGCGGCGGGCGAGTTGGGCCTCAAGCGCGTCGCCCATGCCGGGGAAGAAGGGCCGCCCGACTATGTCTGGCAGGCGCTCGACCTGCTCAAGATCGACCGACTCGACCATGGCAATCGCAGCCTTGAGGATCCGGCGCTGGTCCGCCGGCTCGCCGATTCGGGGATGACCCTCACGGTCTGTCCGCTCTCCAACCTCAAACTGTGCGTGGTAGATGATCTGGCGAACCACCCGCTCGACCGGATGCTGGAGCAAGGTCTCCATGCCACGGTGAATTCCGATGATCCGGCTTATTTCGGCGGCTATGTCGCGGACAATTACCGCGCGGTCGCCGCGGCTCGCGGGCTGGGCAAAGCCGAACTCGCCCAACTGGCACGCAACAGCTTCACCGGGTCGTTTCTGGATGAAGCGGAGAAGGCAGCGCACCTCGCCCGGCTCTATGCCTATGTGGCGGCCAACTGATGCCGGTCTTCGCCCCGATTTCGCATGAGCAGTTCGTGGCCGACGTGCTGGCACTGGCCGATGCGGTACGGGCAGATGCGAACTGGCAACCCGATTATCTGATCGGCATCGGGCGCGGAGGGTTGATCCCGGCGGTGTATCTCAGCCACGCGATCGTCGGCCCGATGCTGTCGGTGGATTACAGCGCCCG
Source organism: uncultured Alphaproteobacteria bacterium (assembly GCA_942493255.1). GTDB lineage: Bacteria > Pseudomonadota > Alphaproteobacteria > Sphingomonadales > Sphingomonadaceae > Sphingomonas. Next base: position 2,370,663 of record OW818683.1, read on the forward strand.
CAACGAAGACCTCGCCGCGCCCGCACTTGCGCGGCTGGCGCTGCGGACGCGTGAGGGTGCGCGGCTGTTGTTTATCGATGACATCAACGACAGCGGGGCGACGATCGGCAGGCTACGCGACGGACTGGCGGCGGCTGGCGCGGTACCCGCGAACGTGCGCTTTGCGACGCTGCTCGACAATGTGACGTCGCGCCAGCGGGTCGAATACGCCGCGCGGACGATCGACCGATCGGTGACGAAGGACTGGTTCGTGTTCCCGTGGGAAGCGGTCGCACCCGATGCGGCAATCGAAGCCGATGCGGCGGAACTACCCGACCGCATCGCCTGACAAATCAGAGCGCGGCGAGCGCCTGTTCGACCGCGTCCATCGTGAACGGCTTGGCCAGGACCGGGCGGTCGCGATACGCCTCGGCCACCATGTCGCCGCTGCCGCCGGTCGCAAGGACGAATGGCAACCCCTTCGCCGCCAGCGCGTCGGCAATCGGCCAGCTCTGCTCGCCACCCGACAGGTTGACGTCGAGGATCGCGGCGTCGACGCCGCCCGCGGCGACGATCTCCAGCGCGCCGGCCACGCTTTCGGCGGTGCCGGCATGGCCTTTGCCCAGCATGTCGAGGAAATCCTCGATCATCATGGCAATCAGGGGTTCGTCCTCGACCACGAGGATGCGTTGCGGTGCGCTCATCGCGCCAGCATGTGCCCGACTATCGTTCCGCGGTCGAGTGCTATTTCGCGGTCATCACCGACCGGGCAAGCTCCGCAAGTTGCTGGACTGAAAAGGGTTTCGGGAGAAACGCGACATCGTCGATGTTGATCGACTGGCGCAATTGCTCCTCGGCATAGCCCGACATGAACAGCACCGGCAGGTCGGGCCGCTTGGCGCGCAGCGCGCGTACCATCGCGGGGCCGTCCATCGTCGGCATCACCACGTCGCTGATGATCAGGTCGACCTTGTCCATCTGGGCAAAGCGTTCGAGCCCCTCCTCGCCCTGCGATGCGGTGACGACGGTATAACCCGCGCGGGTCAGCGCGCGTTCGGCCACCGCGCGCACCATATCCTCGTCCTCGACGAGCAGGATGGTGCCGGTGCCCCCATTGGCTTTTCTTCGGCTTGGCGGGCGGCGGTGCGACCACCGGGGTGTCGGTGCCGACGCGGTGGACGGGCAGGTAGATGGTGAACACCTTGTCCCCTGCCCCGGCGCGCTGTCGGCAAAAATATACCCCGCCGATTGCTTGATGATGCCGTAGACGGTCGACAACCCGAGGCCCGTCCCCTTGCCCCACATCCTTGGTGGTGAAAAAGGGCTCGAAAATCTTGGGCAGCACATCGGCGGAAATGCCGGTGCCGGTGTCGCTGACCTTCAGCGCGCAATAATCGGCGGGGGGCATGAATTCATTGCCCATCTGGCGCACGTCGGCGGCGGATACCGGATAGGTTTCGATCGTCAGCGTCCCGCCGCCCGGCATCGCATCGCGCGCGTTGACCGCCAGGTTGATGATCACCTGCTCCAGCTGCCCCGGATCGGCGCGCACTGCGCCGAGCCCGCGGCCATGATGGACCGCCAGCTGGACGGTCTCGCCGATCAGCCGCTTGAGCAGGTGCGACACCTCCGAAATCACATCGGGCAGTTGCAATATCTGCGGCCGCAACGTCTGCTGCCGCGAAAAGGCGAGCAATTGCCGCGTCAGGCTGGCGGCGCGGTTGGCGTTGCTGCGGATCTGCTGGATATCGTCATAATCGCTGTCGCCGGGCGCGTGGCGCATCAGCATCAGGTCGCACGCGCCGAGCACCGCGGTCAGGATGTTGTTGAAATCATGCGCGACGCCGCCCGCGAGCTGGCCGACCGCCTGCATCTTCGACGCCTGCGCAACCTGGCGCTTGAGCCGCGATTCCTCGCTCGAATCCTTGAGGCTGAGCAGCACCGCCGCCTCGCCCAGTCCACGAACCCCGACGACGCGCATCGACACCGGGTCGCCGCTCTGCCCCGCCAGCCGGATCGACAGGTCGCCGCCGACCTGCTGCCCGCTACTGTGGCGCCGGATCATGTCGGCGAGCGGCCCCTTGTCCTCGCCGACCACGATGTCGCCGGGATAGCGCGGCATCTTGCCCTCGCCCAGGTTCGCGGCGCGCACGAAAGCGCGGTTCATATAGAGGAAGCGCCCGTCGCGATCGACCATCGCCAGCCCGAACGGGAGCAGCGACAGCAAGGTTTCGACATAGGTCTGCGCGGTGCCGCGGTCGGCCGGTCCCATTTCCTCGTCGAGCAGCGCGAGCAGCACGGGGCCATTGGTGTCGGCCGGAGCGAGCGGGATTTGCAGCATCCGCACCGGGGTGGCGCGATCGCCCTCGCGCGCGAAGTAGAGCGCACCGCCATCGTCGATGCGCAGCATCGGCGCGACATCGCGGCCCGCGTAATGTCCGGCATCGTCTTCGCCCAGCGCGCGGAGCAGGAACGCCTGATTGGCGACGCGCAGCCGCCCCTCGGCATTGACCAGCGCCGCCATCACCCCGGCATGGCTGAGGGTACGCCCCGCGGGGCCATCGAGGTGACGCGTGATTTCCGACGCCAGATCGAGCCGCTCGATCGCCGCAAAACGCCAGACAAGATAATCCTCCGCCTGCCCGGTGCGCGTCACCTGTGCGCGCAATTGCAGCGGGCCGATCGCCAGGTCGTCGGCGCGCCCCTCACCGTCGCGCCACGCCATGCGCCCGGCGATTCTTCAAAACATCGGCGCCGCGCCCTTCGAGCGATCAGACCGCGGCGGGGTGACGAAGCCGGCCCATCCAGGTGCCGAACAGATCGTTCGCGCACACCATGCGCCCGGCCCGGTCGGTGACCGCGATCGCGATGTCGTCGTGATTGACCGCCTGACGCAGCATCGTCCAGTCGGGCGGCACCGCGTCGCCCGCGATCACCGCCGGAAACAGCGCCCGCGGGCACCACCCCGCCGACCGCAACCGCAAGTCCGGCGACGAAACCCGCGGCGAGCACGGTATCGCCTGTCGCCCAGAACAGCAGCCGCCACCGACAGCAGCGCCAATCCGCCGAGCAGCCCCATGTCGACCCGCGACCGGCCCGTCGGTAGCGAGCGGGCCGACGGGCCGGCCCTGCCGATATCGGAATCAGCGGAAGGCAGGCTCGTCGCGGTCAATGACAGACTTTCTTATCGGCGCATCACCAGATGCGAACACGGTCCTTGGGCGCCAGATACAGCTTCTGGCCTTCCTTGATCTGGTACGCCTTATACCACGGGTCAAGGTTGCGCGAGACCCAAGTCCGCTGGATCGACGGCGAATGCGGATCGGTGGTGATCCGCTGCGACAGATTCTGGTCGCGGTAGTTGCGGCGCCACACCTGCGCCCAGCCGAGGAAGAAGCGCTGGTCGCCGGTCAGCCCGCCCAGCACCGGTGCTTCCTTGCCGCCCAGCGACGCCTTGTACGCGTCATAGGCGACGGTCAGCCCCGCCAGATCGCCGATATTTTCGCCCAGCGTAAAGGTGCCGTCGAGCTTTTCGCCGGGCAGCACTTCATAGGCGTCATATTGCGCGATCAGCGCCTTGCCCGCGGCCTCGAACGCCGCGACGTCGGCGGGGGTCCACCAGTCGGCGAGCTTGCCGGTCTCGTCATATTTCGCGCCCTGATCGTCGAAATGATGGCTGATCTCGTGCCCGATCACCGCGCCGATACCGCCATAGTTGATCGCCGGGTCGGCGTGCGGGTCGAAAAAGGGCGGCTGCAGGATCGCGGCGGGGAAGACGATCTCGTTCATGCCGAAATTGGCATAGGCGTTGACCGTCATCGGGGTCATCCCCCATTCCCAGCGGCGGATCGGCCCGCCGAGGCGGCTGATATTGTCGTCGTGCGCGAACTGGTTCGACCGCAGCGCGTTGCCGAACAGATCGTCGGCCTTGATCTCCAGCTTGCTGTAATCCTTCCACCGGTCGGGATAGCCGATCTTGGTGGTGAAATTGGCGAGCTTCTGCTTCGCCTTGACCTTGGTCGCAGGCTGCATCCAGGCCAGCCCGTCGATACGCCGGCCCATTGCGGCAAGGACGTTCTGGACCAGTTCGTCCATCGCCGCCTTGGTTTCGGGCGGGAAATATTTCGCGACATAATCCTGGCCGACAGCTTCACCCAGATTGCCGGTGGTGAAATCGACCGCGCGCTTCCAGCGCTCCTGCATCTGCGGCGTTGCCCGACAACGCGGTACCATAGAAGGAGAAGCTTTCCTGCGCGAACTCTCGGGCAGCACGCCCGAAAAGCCGTTGAGACTGCGCACCAGCAGCGCGTCGCGGATCACCGCGATCGGCGCGTCGGCGAGCAGCTTGGCCTCGCCGGTAAAGGCGCTCGGCTGCGACACCAGCAGCGAATCTTCGTTGACGCCCAAGCCGCGGATGAAGGTCGCCCAGTCGAACCCGGGCGCCGCGGCGGCGAGCTCGGCGATCGTCATCTTGTTGTACGCCTTGGTCGCGTCGCTGCTGTCGTTCTTGTCCCAATGAACGGTCGCGACCTGCTTTTCGAAATCATAGATCGCCTTGGCGCGCGCCGCGGCATTCGCCTCACCCGCCAGCGTCAGCACATTCTCCAGATGCTTCAGGTAAGCCGCCTGCAGCTTGGCGTTGCGCTCATTGTCCTTCAGATAGAAATCGCGGTCGGGCATGCCGATGCCGCCCTGGAACATCGTGTAGATATAGACGTCGGGGTTCTTGTCGTCCTGCCCGACGAACCCGCCAAAGAAATGCTGGACGCCGCTGCGGTCGGCTTCGGCGAGCAGCGCGGCAAGGCCCGGCTTGTCAACGGCGCGAATCTTGGCGAGCCACGGCTGGATCGGCGCCAGTCCTTTCGCCTCGACCGCGGCGCCATCCAGATAGGCCGCATAGTTGCGGCCGATCATGCTGTTCGGATCGGCCTTCGCCGCGTCGAGGATTTCGCGGGTGCGCTGCTGCGACAGGTCGCCGAGCGCGGTGAACATGCCATAGTTCGACTTGTCGGCGGGGATCGGGGTGTTCTTGGCCCAGGTGCCATTGGCGATAGGCGTAGAAATCGTCGCCCGGCTGCAGCGGTGCGATCCATGCCCGCAGTGTCGAAGCCGAAGGTGCCGAGCTCGGGCTTGGCGGCGCTTTGGTGGCGCCGCGGGTAGCCGACTTTTCCTTGGCGCTGGTCGACGGCGTGCAGCATCAGCTCGCGGCCAGCGCGGCGGTCGCCATCAGGCGCGACGAAACGTGCAAAAGAGTCATGATTGTCCCCAGTTCTCAAAACGACGCAACGATGTGCAGCGCCTTTGCGCGGCACAGGATTGCAATGGGACAGCTATACGATAGCGCGCGCGCCGTTCAACCGGCGGGGGTGTCGCTGGTCGATGCCTCAAGTCGTTGGTCGCGCGCCCGCTGCAATTTGCGCCGCCAGCGCAGGCGAATCCAGTTGTCCCAGAAAAGCGAGGCGAGGACATAGCCGACCGCCGCCGACACGACCGAAATGACCAGAAGTCCCGCCATCATCGCAGGCGCCGCGTCCGAAAACACCCAGCGCGCCCATTCGCCCGCCGACGCGCCATGTTCGATCATCGCCGAAAAAGTCGCGCTGTTGGCCTGCAACCCGAACAGCCAGTCGCCCAGCCACACCGACGCCAGGATGATGAACGGCGTCGTCACCGGGTTCGACAAAAAGGTCATCGCGGCGCCGATCGGGATATTGGCGCGGACCGGCAGCGCGAGCAGCGCGACTCCCAATATCTGGACGCCCGGGATCAGGAAGAAGATGCCGACGAACAGCCCCAGCGCCACGCCGCGCGGCACCGAAGTGCGGGTGAAGCGCCACAAATGGCTGTGCGCAACCCTATGGGCAAACGGCTTGACGAAACGGCTCGCGAGCAGTTCGTCGCGCGTCGGCGAATTGCGGCGGATCCAGTTCATCACCGCCGCCTTGTCCTTGGGCTTGCCGCCGCTCACCCGCGCTCTTTCATCAGTCGCTGCTTGTCACGCTTCCAGTCGCGTTCCTTGATCGACTCCCGCTTGTCGTGCGCCTTCTTGCCCTTGGCGAGCGCGAGCTCGACCTTCGCGCGACCGCGACTGTTGAAATAGACCGACAGCGGGATCGAGCGTCATGCCCTGCCGCGCGACCGCGCCCATGCAGCTCTTGTTGATCTCGCGCTCGCTCAGCAGCAGCTTGCGGGGCGCTTGGGTTCGTGATTGAAGCGGTTGCCGTGGCTGAATTCGGGAATGTTGCTGTTGATCAGCCACACCTCATTGCCCTTCACCTCGGCATAACTCTCCGCAATCGTGCCTTCGCCAAAGCGCAGCGATTTGACCTCGGTCCCCTGCAGCGCGATCCCAGCCTCGAACACCTGCTCGATGGCAAAGTCGAACCGCGCGCGCCGGTTCTCGGCGACGATCTTCTTCTTGTCGAATTCAAGGGGACGAGGGCGTGCCATGGGACGCGCGATGTAGGCGTGCGGGGGGAGAAAGGAAAGCGGACGGCGTCAGATACTCCCCGCCGCCGCCAGTGCGGCATCGACCGCCGCGCGTGCTTGCGTCGCGCGGGGCGATGATAGGTAAGCGCACTTCGGGCGAAAACCAGTCGTGGACGCGCGACAGCGCATATTTGACCGGCCCCGGCGAGGTGTCGGAGAACATCGCCTGATGCAGGTCGAACAGGCGGTCATGCAGCACCAGCGCACGCGCCCAGTCGCCCTCGGCCCATGCCGCAGCGAACTGCGCGCACAGGCTTGGGCGCGACGTTGGCGGTGACCGAGATGCACCCGACGCCGCCCATCGCGTTGAAAGCGGCAGCGCGGTTTCGTCATTGCCGGACAGCTGGGCAAGGCCGCTACGCAGTGCGGCGCGATGCTTCGAAACGCGGGCGAGGTCGCCGCTCGCATCCTTGATCGCGACGACGGAGGGGATTTCGGCGAGCTTGCACATCGTTTCGGCGCTGATGTCGGCGACAGTGCGCCCGGGGACGTTATAGACGACGATCGGCAGGTCGCTGGCGTCGGCCAGCGCCTCGAAATGCTGCGAACATCCCTTCTTGGCTCGGGCGATTGTAATAGGGCGCGACCATCAGCGCCGCGTCTGCACCGGCTTCCTTCGCGTGGCGCCATATGGCGGATCGCGGTGGCGGTGTCGTTCGACCCCGCGCCTGCAATCACCGGCACGCGACCGCGCACCTGCTCGGCGCACACGCGATCACCTGATAATGTTCGTCCTGGACCCCAGCGTCGGGCTTTCGCCGGTCGTACCGCACGGGACCAGCGCGATGGTCCCTTCTTTGATCTGCCAATCGATCAGGCGCGCGAAGGCGGGCGCGTCGAACGCTCCATCGCGAAATGGCGTCACCAAAGCGGGAATCGACCCCGAAAACATGCCCTGCTCCTTTACAAAAACATGCCCCAATCGTCGGTAGAATCCCGACGGCGCGCCGCTAATGGAGGGGCTATTCAGCGTATCCCGTCCAGGATGTTTGCTACTAACATGCAAGAGCATGCTCTTGCTCGCCGGCGTATCGGGTGTCGCGGTCTCTTCCCAGGTCGTGCAGGATGGAGCCCAATGGTATCGCGCGCAGTTCGCTGCGGTCGCGGCGCAGGTGCTGCCTGCCGCCCCACCCCCATCGGCGTCCAGCCTCCAATACACGATCGACCAGTGGAAGCGGCTGCAACAGTCGGATCGCTGGCCGTTCAGCGACTATGCCAATTTCCTGATCGACCATCAGGGCTGGCCCGACGCCGACAAGCTGCGCGCGCGCCGAAAAGCCTCGCTGGGATCGACAGCTTCGACCGCCGCTCGCCCTCCCCTATTTTCGAGCCTTTCCGCCGCTGACCGCCAGCAGGGCGCATCCGCTTTGCGCGAAGCGCTGGCGCTCAACGCATCGGGCCGCCGCGACTGAAGCGGACGAACACGCCCGCCGCGCCTGGCGCAGCGGCATTCTCCGCCCGACCGACGAGACTGCGGTGCTGGGTGCATTTGCCAGCGCCCTCTCCCCCGCCGACCATGACGCGCGGATGGACGCGCTGCTGTGGCAGGACGCGCGCACCGTCGCCGCGCGCCACATCGGCTATACCTCGCCGCAGAAGCGCGCCCTGTTCGAAGCGCGGCTGGCGCTCCACGCCAACGCCCCCGACGCGCAGGACCGCGCGGCTGCGGTCGAGGCGTTCGGCCTCCGCGACCCAGGCTTCATCGCCGACCGCGCAAGCTGGTATCGCACCAATGGCGCGAGCGGATCGGCGCGCTCGCTGCTCGCTCGCCCCCGCGCCCTCGCAAAGCCGCCACCGGCAATGTCGAGGAATGGATATGAAACGCTGCTGACCAACGCCCGGCAGGCCGAGTGCGAGCGGCGACATATGCACGCGCCTATAATATCGCGCGCCAGATCGACGATGCGTTCCCGCCGGGAACGGTGACGTCTCCGATCTCGGGCTCAGCGTCCGCGACGATTATACCAGCCTCGTCTGGCTCGCCGGCACCGTCGCGTATAAGGACCTGCGGCCGCCCCGCCGAGGCGGTCGGCATGTTCGACCGCTATTCGCGCGGGTCGCGCACCCCGACCACCCAGTCGAAGGGCATCTATTGGGCCGGCCGCGCCGCCGAGGCTGCCGGCCAAGCCGGCGCCGCCCGCGCTTATTACGAGCGCGCAGCCGCTTACTCAGACCTGTTCTACGGCCAACTCGCCGCCGAACGGCTGAGCCGCGACCTCAAGGCACCCCCGCCCGTCGATTTCCGCAAGGTCAGCCCCGCCGCACGCACCGCCTTCTACAACCGCGAAGTCGTCCGCGCCGCGCAGATGCTCGGCACATTGGGCCGCGCCGAGGATCAGGGCTATTTCCTGCGCCAGATCGCCGCCGATGCGACCAGCGCGGAGGATCATGTGCTGGCGACCGAGCTGTCGCGCACGATCGGTCGCCCCGACCTTGGCGTCATGGTCGGGCGCAGTGCATTGCTCAACGGCCTCACCGACTACACCGTCGCGGGCTACCCGTCCGTCCCGGTCCCCTTGGCGCAGGAAAGCAACTTCACCATCATTCACGCCATCGCGCGGCAGGAAAGTCAGTTCGACAAGGCAGCGATCAGCCATGCCGGCGCGCGCGGGATCATGCAGCTGATGCCGGGGACGGCGCGCGAAGTCGCGGGGCAGCTAGGCCTGAGCTACAACCGCGACGCGCTGACGGTGGACACCGACTACAATATCCGCCTCGGCTCCAGCTACATCCAGCGGATGCTCAACTATTATGGCGGGAGCTACCCGCTCGCGGTCGCCGCCTATAATGCCGGGCCGGGCAATGTGAACAAGTGGATCCGCGCCAATGGCGATCCGCGCCTGCCCGGCGTCGACATGCTGGTCTGGATCGAGAATATCCCGATTTTCGAGACCAAGAACTATGTCCACCGCGTGCTGGAAAACGCGGTGGTGTACGACCTGCTCCACCCCCAGCGCTCGCGTTCGCGCGGGCCGTATCGGACCAGCTGGTATCTGGGCAAGAACCGCCCCGGGTGATCGCGATCCTGCCCTATGCCGAGACGCAGTTCGCGGAAGTGGACGCGCTGTGGCGCACCGTCTTTCCCGAAGACCCGCCGCATAGCCACGCCGCAGTCGCAATCCCGCAAAAGCTGGCGGTGCAGCGCGACATGCTGCTGGTCGCGCAGGAGGATGGCCATGTCCTCGGCACCATCCTGGCTGGCTATGACGGCCATCGCGGCTGGCTCTACAAGCTGGCGGTGCACCCCAAGGCGCGCGGCTGTGGCATCGCCCGCGCGCTCATCTGTTCTGCCGAACAGGCCTTGGCGGATCTGGGTTGCACCAAGGTCAACCTGCAGGTCCGCGACACCAACCACGACGCCGCCGCCTTCTGGGCGCATATGGGCTATGCGGTCGAACCGCGAATCAGCATGGGCCGCACGCTTTGATCGACCGTCCGAACTACATCACACCGGCCGGCTACTCCGCGCTCAAGGCCGAATATGACGTGCTGTTCGGCACGGAGCGCCCTGCTTTGGTCGAGACGATCGCCTGGGCCGCGGGCAATGGCGACCGGTCGGAAAACGGCGATTACATCTACGGCCGCAAGCGGCTGCGTGAGATCGACCGGAGGCTCGGCTGGCTGGCAAAGCGGATGAAGGCGGCCAAGGTCGTCGATCCGGCACGACAAGAGGATCAGTCAAAAGTCTGGTTCGGCGCGACCGTCACCATCGCCGACGAGGATGACAACCACCGTACGCTGACGCTGACCGGCGATGACGAGGCAGATGCCGGCGCAGGCCGGATCGGCTGGAACTCCCCCCTCGCCCGCGCGCTCCGCGGTGCCGCCGTGGGCGACCTGCGCAAGGTTGTGCTGCCCGCGGGGGAAAAGGACTATGAGGTGATGACGATCGCCTATCCCGACTGACCGCCACCCCGCACCCGCTCCACTCCGACCCGGTTCGTCAGCACCCGTCCGGCTTCGGCATCGCTGATGCTCGACAAGGTGGTCTCCGCAATCGCGGCCAGCGCCTCTTCGGTCAAAAACGCCTGATGTCCGGTGACGAGGACGTTGGGGAAGGTCAGCAGCCGCTGGAACACGTCGTCATCGACGATCTCGTTCGACAGATCCTCAAAGAACAGGTCCGCCTCCTGCTCATACACATCGAGCGCGACGGCGCTGATCTTCCGTGACTTGAGGCCCGCGATCAGCGCGGCGGTATCGATCAGCGCGCCACGACTGGTATTGACGATCACCAGCCCGTCACGTGCGCGATCAATGGCGGCGGCGTCGATCAGATGACGGGTATCGGGCGTCAGCGGGCAGTGGAGCGTCATCACCTCCGCCTCCGTCAGCAATGTCTCTCGCGCGACATAGCGTACCCCGATCGCCTCCAGCGCCGGATCGACCACCGGATCGCTCGCCAGCACATCGCACCCGAACCCGGCCTTGAGTGTCCGGGCGACCAGCGCGCCGATCTGCCCGGTACCGATCACGCCCACCGTCCGGCCATGCAGATTGCGCCCAACCAGCCCGTCGAGCGCGAAGTTATTCTCCCGCACCCGCGCCCATGCGCGCGGGATCTGCCGGTCGACCGCTAGCATCAGGCCAATGGTGAATTCGGACACGGCATGCGGCGAATATGCGGGCACCCGCACCACATCGACACCCAGCCGCGCGGCGGCGGACAGATCGACATTGTTGAACCCGGCACAGCGCAGCGCGATCAGCCTCACTCCCGCCTCGGCCAGCGCCGCAAGCACATCGGCATCGACGCGATCGTTGACGAACACGCACACAGCGCCTGAACCCTTCGCCAGCGGCGCGGTGGTCAGGTCGAGCCGGGGCTCCAGAAACACCAACTCATGCGCATGCGCGGCATTGGCCTCGCTCAGAAAGCGGCGGTCATAGCCCTTGGTGCCGAAAATCGTGACCCGCATGGATTGCTCCCACAAAGCAGGAGCCTAGCAGGCACGCGATCAACAGGCGACGACGTTGACCGCAAGCCCGCCTTGCGCCGTTTCCTTATATTTCGAGCGCATGTCCTCGCCGGTCTGGCGCATCGTCTCAATCACCGCGTCCAGGCTGACGATGTGGCTGCCATCGCCGTGCATCGCGAGATAGGCGGCGTTGATTGCCTTGATCGCCCCCATCGTGTTGCGCTCGATGCACGGGATCTGGACCAGCCCGCCGATCGGGTCGCAGGTCAGGCCCAGATTATGCTCCATCCCGATCTCGGCGGCATTCTCGATCTGCGCATTGGTCGCGCCCAGCGCCGCCGCCAGCCCCGCCGCCGCCATCGAACAGGCGACGCCGACCTCGCCCTGGCATCCCATCTCGGCAGCCGAGATCGATGCGCGCTTCTTGTACAGGAAGCCGATCGCCGCTGCGGTCAGCAGAAAGGTCCGCGACCCCGCCGGGGTCGGGCTGGCGCAGAAGGTTTCGTAATAGCGCAGCACCGCCGGGATCACCCCCGCCGCGCCATTGGTCGGTGCGGTGACGACGCGGCCGCCCGCGGCATTCTCCTCATTCACCGCCAGTGCCCACAGGCTGACCCAGTCGAACACCAAAGACGGGTCCGAACGCGGCCCGCGCGCCATCAGCCGGGCGTGCAGGTCGCGTGCCCGGCGCTTCACCTTCAGCCCGCCGGGCAGCTCGCCCTCGCCCCGCATCCCGCGCTCGATACAGGCGGACATCGCGCCACGCAGCGAATCAATAAACGCGTCGGTCTCGGCATCGTCGCGCCATGCCGCCTCGTTCGCGCGGACGATGTCGGCGATGCTCTTGCCCTGCGCCTCGCCCACCGCGAGCAACTCCGCGCCCGATGAAAAGGCGAAGGGCAGCTTCACATTGGCCTGAGGCGGCTCGCATCCACCCTCGACCACCGCGCCGCCGCCGATCGAGTACCAAAAGGTCTCATACGGCTCGCCATCGGCATAATGCGCGACAAAGCGCATGCCGTTGGGGTGCGCGGGCAGGAACCTGTCGCCGCAAAAGACAAGGTGCGTGCCCTCGATAAACGGAACCGCGACATGTCCGCCCAGCTTCAGCTGTGCCTCCGCGCGGATCGTTGCAACGACGGTCGGAACCGCATCGGGATCAACGCTCTCGGGCTGACAGCCGGCAAGCCCCAACATTACCGCTACATCGGTCGCATGGCCCTTGCCGGTCAGCGCGAGCGATCCGAACAACTCGCACGACACCGACACCGGCACGCCCCGGTCCAAAGCCGCTTCGGCAAAGGCAAAGGCGGCGCGCATGGGGCCGACGGTGTGCGAGGAAGACGGCCCGATCCCGATGGTGAACAGGTCGGCGATGCCAATCGTCGCCTGCGCGCGGTCGTGCATTGCCGCGGGTTGGGGGTCAGGCATCGCTCTCCGGGTCCATTCGTAACTTTTGATACCGCCTAGAGCCGTAACATCGCGCCGTCCATCGCCTCAGTCGATCACACCCGCTTTGCGCGCCGCCGCCTCAACCGCGGGATCGAGCGCGGGCGGCTCCATCGGCACCCGCGCCTCCAGCCCATCGGCGATTGCGGTGAGCGCGGCGATGCGTGCCGCCTTCTTGTCATTGCCGTCGATCACGAACCACGGCGCCGCTTCGGTGCTCGTCCGCGCGAACATCTCGTGCATCGCGTCCAGATAGTCCGCCCGCCGCGCACGGTTGCGATAATCGTCGAGCCCGGTCTTCCACCGCTTCCACGGTGTCTCGATCCGCTCGCGCAGGCGCTTGTCCTGCGTCTTCTGCGTCACATGGACGAAGATCTTGATCAGCGTCGCGCCGGTCTCTGCCTGCTGCGCCTCGAAGTCGTTGATCTCGGCATAGCCGCGTTTCCACTCGGCCTCGCTCGCAAAGCCCTCGACCCGCTCGACCAGCACCCGCCCGTACCAGCTGCGGTCGAACACCGCGATATTGTGCTGCGCCGGCAGTCGCCGCCAGAAGCGCCACAGGAAATGGTGCGACAGCTCCTCCGGCGTCGGCGCGGAGATCGGCCAGACCTCGAAATAGCGCGGGTCCCAGTCGGCGGTCAGCCGCCGGATGATCCCGCCCTTCCCCGCCGCATCCCAGCCCTCGAACACGATGATCGCGCGGCGCTTATGGATGATGTGCGCAGTCTGGATGTGGCTCAGCCGCTCCTGCAGCGCAGTCAGGCGGTCGTGATAGTCGTCGACCTTGTCCCCGGACTCGTAATCCGAAAGGTCGACCTTCATTCTCCCCTCCCGTTTACGGGAGGGGTCGGGGGAGGGTCTGTCAAAATCGGGTAGGGCATGCCGCGAACATGCCCTCCCCCAGCCCCTCCCGCAAGCGGGAGGGGAGTTTCAGGTCAGCCCTTGTTGTCCATCGCCTGCGGCGCGAGGCGGATGTTCAGTTCCTTGAGCTGCTTCTCGCTCACCGCCGACGGGGCCTGCATCATCAGATCCTCCGCTTTCTGGTTCATCGGGAAAACGATGACCTCGCGGATGTTCGGCTGGTCGGCGAGCAGCATTACGATGCGATCGACGCCCGGAGCCGAGCCACCGTGCGGCGGCGCGCCGAACTTGAACGCGTTGATCATCCCGCTGAAATTCGCGTCGACCTGTTCCGGCGAATAGCCGGCGATCTCGAAGGCCTTGTACATGATCTCCGGACGGTGGTTCCGGATCGCGCCCGACGACAGCTCGATGCCGTTGCACACGATGTCATACTGCCAAGCGAGGATGTCGAGCGGATCCTTGGTCTCCAGCGCCTCCAGCTCGCCCTGCGGCATGCTGAACGGGTTGTGGCTGAAATCGACCTTCTTCGCGTCCTCGTCATATTCGAACATCGGGAAATCGACGATCCAGCAGAATTCGAACCGGCTCTTGTCGATCAGTTCAAGGCTTTCGCCCACGCGGGTGCGCGCGAGACCGGCGAGCTTGGCGGCCTGAGCCTCCTTGCCCGCGGCAAAGAAGATGCCGTCATCCGGGCCAAGCCCGAGTGCGTCGGCCATTGCCGACATCTTGTCCTCGCCATGGTTCTTGGCGATCGGGCCGCCCCATTCGCCACCCTTGCGCGTCGCATAACCCAGGCCAGCAAAGCCTTCGGACTGCGCCCAGGCGTTCATGTCGTCAAAGAATTTGCGGCTCTTGTCCGCAGTGCCCGGCGCGGGGATCGCGCGGACCACATCGCCTGCTTCGACGATCGAGGCAAAGCGCCCGAATCCCGAGCCTTCGAAATGGCTGCTGACATCCGAAATGAGGATCGGGTTGCGCAGGTCGGGCTTGTCGTTGCCATATTTCAGCATCGATTCGCGGTAGGGGATGCGCTTGAACGGCAGCGGGCTGACCGTGCGGCCCTTGCCCTGCCAGTTGGCGAACTCCTCGAACACGCCATGCAGCACCGGCTCGATCGCCGCGAAGACATCATCCTGCGTGACGTAGCTCATCTCGAAATCGAGCTGGTAGAACTCGCCCGGGCTGCGGTCGGCGCGCGCATCCTCGTCGCGGAAGCACGGCGCTATCTGGAAATAGCGGTCAAAGCCCGCAACCATCAGCAACTGCTTGAACATCTGCGGGGCCTGCGGGAGCGCGTAGAACTTGCCCGGATGCACGCGGCTCGGCACCAGATAGTCGCGCGCGCCTTCCGGCGACGATGCGGTCAGGATCGGCGTCTGGAACTCGGTGAAGCCCTGATCGATCATGCGGCGGCGCAGGCTTGCGATCACATGGCTACGCAGCATGATGTTGGCATGCAGCCCTTCGCGGCGCAGGTCGAGGAAGCGGTAGCGAAGCCGCGTCTCTTCAGGATAATCCGCCTCACCGAACACCGGCATCGGCAGTTCCTGCGCGTGACTCTGAACCGTCACACCCTTGGCGAACACCTCGATCGCACCGGTGGCGAGGTTCGCGTTGACCGTCGCCTCGCTGCGCGCCTTGACCACGCCGTCGATCGTCACGACGGATTCGACGCGGAGGCCTTCAAGCACCCCCAAAGCAGGCGAGTCGCTGTCAGCGACGATCTGCGTCACACCATAATGGTCGCGCAGATCGACAAAGAGCACGCCGCCATGGTCGCGCTTGCGGTGGATCCAGCCCGACAGACGGACGGTCTCACCGACCTGATCGGCGGTCAGCTTGCCGCAATTGTGCGTGCGATAGACGTGCATCGGTTGGTCTCTTCTCAAGTGGCAGGCGCGCGGTCGGCGCGCAAAAATATCAGGCCGCGCGCATCCTTCTCACACGCCCCTTTGTCAACCCGCGCGGGCGCGGCTATGGGCCTGCGATGCATATTCACGGCCTGATTCAAGACTCGGCGACGCTCGCCAACCTCTGCACCCGCCTCGCGCAGCAACCGTTCATCACGGTGGATACCGAGTTCATGCGGGAAAACACCTTCTACCCCGAGCTGTGTCTAATCCAGATCGCGGACACGAACGAGGCGGCGGCGATCGATCCAATGGCACCAGGGCTCGACCTGACCCCTTTGCTCGACCTGCTCGTCAACAATGAGGATGTGCTCAAGGTTTTCCACGCCGGCGGGCAGGATCTTGAGATCGTCTATAACCTGACCGGCAAGACCCCCTACCCGCTGTTCGACACCCAGATCGCGGCGATGGCGCTGGGTCAGGGCGAGCAGATCGGCTATTCCAACCTGGTTGAAACCTATCTCGGCATCACGGTCGACAAGGGCGCACGCTTCACCGACTGGTCGCGCCGCCCGCTCGACAAGCGCCAGATCGACTACGCGATCTGTGACGTGACCTATCTCTCCGAGATCTTTCCCAAGATGCTGGCCAAGCTCAAGAAGACCGGGCGTGGCGACTGGCTGGACGAGGAGATGGAGCGAATCGGCGATCCCGAAAATTATCGCAGCGACCCGGAAAAGGCGTGGCAGCGCATCCGCATTTCCAGCCGCAAGCCCGAAGTGCTGGGCCGCCTCAAGGCGCTGGCGGCGTGGCGCGAGCGTGAGGCGCAGGGCAAGGACCTGCCGCGCGGGCGCATCGTCAAGGATGAGACGATTGCGGATCTCGCCGGCAATCCGCCGCGCAAACAGGCCGACCTGACCAAGGTACGCGGCCTGTCGGCGACCTGGGGCGGCAATGATATTGGCGGCCGGCTGATGGCTGCACTCGAGAATGCCGAGCCGATGTCGGCCGATGAAATGCCCCCGCGCGATGACCGCAAGCTCCCGCTCGGCAAGGAAGGCGCGCTGGTCGCCGATCTGCTCAAGCTGCTGCTCAAGATCCGCTCGCGCGACATCAACGTCGCCTCGCGCCTGCTCGCCCGCTCCGACGATCTCGAGGCGCTCGCCGCGGGTCAGCGTGAAGGGCTGTCGATACTGCGCGGCTGGCGCTTTGAACAATTCGGCCGCGACGCGCTCGCGCTGGTCGAGGGTCAGCTTGGGTTCACCGTGCGCAATGGTAAGCTCAAGATGACGCGTACCGAGGAGCCGAACCCATGAAAGCCGTTGCCCTGATCGCCCTGCCGCTGAGCCTAGCCGCGTGCAGCTATGAGCGGCCTGCGCCCGGCACCGGCATCCGCGAATGCAATGCCGACCGCGTCCAGCCTCTGGTGGGTCGCGAAGCCAAGCCGCAGGTGATCGAGCGCGCCAAGCAGCGCTCGGGTGCGCGCTCGGTCCGGGTGATCAAGCCCGGGATGGCGGTGACGATGGACTATCGGTCCGACCGGCTGAACGTCGAACTGGACGATGTGAACACGATCAAGGCGCTGCGCTGCGGATAAACCCCATTCCTCCCCTGCTCGGCAGGGGGGAATAAAACGCTCAGCCCACCTCAACACCCGCCGTCAGCCCAAGCGCCCCGGCAAGCGCTCGGTGGCGCTTCTCGACCGCTTCGCCATACAGCGCCGCGTCGTCCTCACGTAGATAGAGCTGGAGCATCTCGCCCTCGACCGCGACGCGCGATCGGCGCAGCGGCCCGGCGACACCGCCCGACAGCCGCTGACCCAGTCGCATCGCCAGCCCCCACAGCCGCGCGCGCTCCAGCGCTTCGGGCGGGGCGAGCTGCCCCACTGGCGCAGGCGATTCGAGTCCGCCGCCAAGCGACGTGAACAATGCCTGGGCGAGCAAGGCCCGCCCCCGCGCGTCGATCCCAACCCAATTGCCGTGCAGCGCGATTTCCATTCCGCGCTCGGCGCGAAATTCGGGGTTCGCGCGCCAGCCCACATCGGCGAGCAGGCAGGCAGCATGGCGCAGCCGCGTCAGCGACTCATCCTCGTCGCCGAACAGCGGCGCGATCCAGGTGTCGAGCAAATCGCCATGTTCGGGAAAGCGCCCCGAGCGCCGCGCTTCATCCCGCGTCGCCACGATCAGCGGGTCTGCACGCCGCTCCTCCACGCTCAACTCGCCGTAGAGCAGCCCTTCGCGGAGGCCAAATGCGGACGCTACCGTCTCGCTGCTGCCCAGATGCTTGATCAGCGCGCCGAGCAGCGCCGAGGCATGCTCCAGCGTCGCGACGCGGCCCGATGACAGGTTCGGCACAGATCGGATGCGGCTCTTGCCCATTTGCGCGATCGTTCGCTGCAACCGTGTGATGGTCGATGCGGGCATCGCATATTCGTGGATCACCGGCAGCGGATAGCCCGTCAGATGCATGTCGAGCCGCGCCAGCGCGCGCCACGATCCACCGACAAGGTAGAAGGGTAGCCCCTCCCCGCGCCTGCTCCACCCGGCCTGCTCCAGCAGCTTGGCAACCGTCTTGTCGAGCGTCCCCTTGCCCTGCGACCGGATCGCTTCGAGCCGCAGCACGCCAAGCGGGAAGGACACGCGATCGGTAACCGTCCCGGCGACGACGCGGACCAGTTCGAGCGATCCGCCACCCAGATCGCCGACGATGCCGTCGGCCTCGGGAATGCCCGACAGCACACCATAGCCGGCGGCCAGCGCCTCGGCCTCGCCAGACAGCAATTCGACCTTCAGGCCAAGCGCACGGGCGATGTCCAGCAGTCGCGCGCCATTGCTGGCGTCGCGCACCGCTGCGGTCGCCACCGTGCGCAGCGAATCGACCTCCATCTCACGCGCCAGACTGGAGAAACGCGCCAGCGCCGTCGTCGCCAGCACCAGAGCGTCCTCCGCGATCGCGCCGGTCGCGGCGAGCGAACGGCCAAGTCCCGCCATCACCTTTTCGTTGAACAGGATCGCGGGAAGGCGCGCCGACCCGTCATAGACGACCAGACGGATCGAGTTCGACCCGATGTCGATGATCGCGGTCCGCTGTGCCAGTGGCACCGCCTGCGTGCGCGGCTTGCGTTGCGCGAGCGAGGTGACGCTCACGCCCCCCGCTCCGCACGCCAGCGGCGCAGCGACAGCTTGGGCACAGCCTCACTCGACTCAAGCGCAGCGCCACGGCCGGACAGCGATGGGTTGGTCATGAAATAGCGATGGAGGTTGAACGGCTTGGTGCCGGGATCGTCACGGACATAGCGGCCATCGGGCTGCAGCTCCCAGCTTTGTTCGGTGTCGATCAGGTTCGCGACCATCACCTGGTCCAGCACCTGATCGTGCACCGTGGTGTTGATGATCGGAAGCATGAACTCCACGCGCCGGTCGAAGTTGCGCGGCATCCAGTCGGCTGACGAGATATACAGCTGCGCGCCGTCATTGGGCAGCGCCTTGCCATTGCCGAATGCCCAGATGCGGCTGTGCTCCAGGAAACGCCCCACGACCGACTTGACGCGGATATGCTCGGACATGCCAGGCATGCCGGGACGCAGGCAGCAGATGCCGCGAATGATCAGGTCGATCTGGACCCCCGCATTGCTCGCCTCGTACAGCTTTTCGATCATCACCGGATCGACCAGGCTGTTCATCTTCGCCCAGATCGCAGCCGGCTTGCCCGCCAGCGCGTTGGCAATCTCCTGATCCGCCAGTTCGATCAGCCGCTCGCGCAGATGGCGAGGCGACACCGACATCAACTCCAGCCCCTGCGGCTCAACATAGCCGGTGACGTAGTTGAAGATCTTCGCCGCATCCCGCCCGACGCGGGGATCGGCGGTGAAGAAGCTCAAATCGGTGTAAATGCGCGCAGTGACCGGGTGGTAATTGCCGGTCCCGAAATGGCAGTAGGTGCGGAACTCATCGCCCTCGCGCCGCACCACCATCGACACCTTGGCGTGGGTCTTCCAGTTCGTGAAGCCATAGATGACCTGCACCCCCGCACGTTCGAGCGCGCTGGCCCAGAGCAGATTCTGCTCCTCGTCGAACCGCGCCTTGATCTCGACCACGGCGGTCACCGACTTGCCGGCCTCGGCCGCCGCGATCAGTGCCTGAATCACCGCCGACTGTTTGCCCGCGCGGTACAGCGTCTGCTTGATTGCGATCACATCGGGGTCGCTCGCCGCCTGTTTCAGGAAGGCGAGCACCACGTCGAACGATTCATAAGGGTGGTGGACGACGATGTCCTTGGCCTTGATCGCGGCAAAGCAATCGCCGTCATATTCGCGAATCCGCTCCGGGAAGCGCGCGACGAAGGGCGGGAATTTGAGGTCGGGGCGGTCCTCGTCAACGATCAGCGCCAGGTCGCCATTGCCCAGGAACCCGCCGGTCTCGGTCAGCAGCGCCTCGCTCCCGCCCAGTTCCTCCTTCAGCACCGCCTCGAGGCCGGGGTCGATCCCCTCCTCCATCTCGAGCCGGATCACGCGGCCCCGGCGGCGGCGCTTGATCGCAGTGCGGAAGTAGAGGACGAGATCCTCGGCTTCTTCCTCAAGCTCGATATCGCTGTCGCGCAGCACCCGGAACGTGGCGGACTTGCGGTTCTCGAAACCGGGAAACAGGATCGGGGCGAACCGCTTCACCAGCGTCTCGACCGCGATGTAGCGCGCGGTCTCGCCCGGCACGCGCACGAAACGTGGGGTCGCGGCCGGCAAAAGCACCAGCTCGCGCACTGCCTCCCTGTCGCTGTTGCGGACAAGGTCGAAGATGATGCTCAGCCCCTTGTTCGGGATGAACGGGAACGGATGCGACGGGTCGAGCGCCTGCGGGGTCAGGATCGGAAAGATTTGAAGGCGGAAATGCTCTTCGAGCCAGGTCGCGGTGTCGCCCGTCACCTCTTCGGCGTCGAGCACCTCGATCCCCCGCCCGATCAGCTCGGCGCGGATGTCCTGCCACACCGCCTGCTGGCTATCGACCAGATCGGCGGCATCGGACACGATCGCTGCCAGCTGTTGCGCCGGGGTCAGGCCATCGGTGGAATGCGCCTCCACCTCCTGCATCTGCTGCCCCTTGAGGCCGGCGACGCGGACCATGAAGAATTCGTCGAGATTGGAGCCGGAAATCGACAGGAAGCGCAGTCGTTCGAGCAGCGGATGCGCGGTGTTGCGCGCCTCCTCCATCACCCGGCGGTTGAACGCCAGCCACGATAGCTCACGGTTAAAATAGCGCGCGTCGGCGGATGTCGCTGCGGACGGAACCTCGCCACCCTCTGCTCGGGGTAAATCGGCTTTGGTGCGCGCGCGGGTCATCGGGCCTCGTTTCAGGATTGGGCGTCGGGCTCGCGAAGCAGCCCCGCCGTGGTCAGTGTGGCGCGCGCCGTCGGAATCGACAAGCGCCGGTTGCCCCGGCGGCTCGCATCTTCCTCCAGCGCTTCGGCGGTGCGCAGGATCGCAAGGTGCGTCCGTTCGATCCGCCGCAGGATCCACGCCACTATATCAGGCTGGGCGACAAGTTCGTGACGGTCGATCAATTGCGCCAGCAGGTCATGTGCCAGCACATCGTCAGGGGCCTCGATCCGCGCGATCACGCTGGCACCAAGCCGGGAGCGCAGATCGGGCAGCCGCACCGCCCAGCCCGGCGGCGCGCGCTCGGCGACCAGAAACAGCGGGCGGTGTTCGGCCTGCGCCTTGTTCCAGGCGTGGAACAACGCCACCTCGTCCGCGCGATCGGCATCGTCGATCATCGTGCCGCCACTGCGCGCAACCATCGTCCGCGCCAGCAGGCTGCGGCCCGACTTGCGCGGGCCGACGATCATCCCGGTCATCACCGGCCAGGTCGCCCAGCGTTCGAGCAGTTGCACCGCCTGGGCATTCGACTCGCCGATCAGGAACCTGTCCTCGCGCGCACCGGCTGGCCGGGCGAGCGGCAGGGAAAGCTGGCTCATTCGCTGATGCTGTTCCCCGTTTCGGGGATCGGCGCGGAGGGTTGCGCGGGTGCGGGCGATCCACCGCCACGACGGATGCGCAGCACGCCCGCGCCTTCCTGAACCTGCCAGCCGCGCGCTTCCAGTGCCGCGCGCAACGAGGACTGGCTGCCGTCATAGGTCACACGCATCAGCGACACGCCGCCGAGCGCCGTGCTGGTCGTGGTCGCCGAGCTGACACCCGGAACAACGCGCACCGACGCTTCCGCGCCGGTCAGCGCGCCGACGGTCGGCGTATCGAACTGGATGGTGATCACCGCGCCGGTCGCCACTGCGGGCGTCTCGCCGGTGTCGATCAGGTCTTCCTCGCCCGTCTCTTCGAGCGGGACTTCGGGGCGTGGCGGCTCTGTCACCAGCAATCGGTCGGGCTTGAGGATGCCGGAGCGCAGCGCGTCCTGATAGGCCTTGTCGATCCGCGCGATGCCGGCGTCGATTAGCGCGGGGATTGCGTTGCCGTCGTTTACCCGCAGCACGAACTGCGCGAGCTGGCGATTGTCCGGGCCATGGCCCGCCGTGAAAATCCCGGTAACCGGCCCGCCCGGATAGCTGCGGCGCAGCTCGACCGTCGGGACCAGAATATCGGTCGCGCCATATTGATCGAGGATCGCGCGCCACCAGCCACGCCCGCGCCGCGCCACCTGTCCCGCATTCATCAGCAGCCTGTCGGGACCGGCGCCGTTGGGCCGGACATAATCGATGCTGCTGTTACCCGTGCGGAACCGCGCCCACCCCTCGGCGAAGGCGCTGGTGCCTTCAAACACACGGTGCGTGCCGCCCGACACCTGTACCGGCACGAGCAGCATCGGCGGCGAGCGCATCAGCGTGCCGCCGACTCCAAGGATCGAGGCGGCGCGATTGCGGTCGAACAACACGCCGAGCCGCGCAACATACCGATTGGGGCCGATCTGCTCATTCTCGACGACGATGCCGGTGACCAGCCCATCGAGCGCCGAATCGGACAGGGTCGCGGGCGACCCGGTCAGCTGTCGCGCCAGCATCGACCAGCCCTTGCGCTGCGCCAGTCGCCAACCGGCCAGCCGCGCCGCTTCCGCATTCTTGCCGCGCACATCGACATCGACGCCACTGACCTCGAAACTGCCGGAACTGTTGCCGGCGTCCGCGCTCGCATCGGTCTTGACCGCGCCCTTGCCGGACTGCGCGACGGCGAATCCAGCCGACGCAAGCAGGGCTGCGATGCCGATTGCGGCGATGGCGGGGGAAGGACGAACTGACATTCCGCGCCCTTTTGGCGAAGAGGGCGTGGAAATCCAAGCGCGATGTGGCTAGGCGCAGCCACATGACCGATCCCGAGTCCTATACCTACGCCCAGGCGGGCGTTTCGATCGACGCCGGCAATGCGCTGGTCCGTGCCATCGCCCCGCTCGCCCGTTCCACCCGCCGTCCGGGCGCCGACGCCGATCTTGGCGGATTCGGCGGCCTGTTCGACCTCAAGGCGGCGGGGTTCACCGATCCGCTGCTGGTCGCGGCGAATGACGGCGTGGGCACCAAGCTCAAGCTGGCGATCGACCATGAATCGCACGACGGCGTTGGCATCGATCTGGTCGCAATGTGCGCCAACGATCTGATCGTCCAGGGCGCCGAGCCGCTGTTCTTCCTCGACTATTTCGCCACCGGCAAGCTCGTCAACGGGGTCGCCGAACGTGTGATCGCGGGCATTGCCGAGGGCTGCAAACAGGCCGGCTGCGCGCTGATCGGCGGCGAAACCGCCGAAATGCCCGGCATGTACGCGGATGGCGACTATGACCTGGCCGGCTTCTGCGTCGGCGCGGTCGAGCGCGACCAGCTGCTCGATGGCAAGAAGATCGCGCCGGGCGATGTCATCCTCGGCCTCGGCTCGACCGGCGTCCACAGCAATGGCTATTCGCTCGTTCGCCGCCTCGCCGCGGACAAGGAGTGGAAGCTGAACCGCCCGGCTCTGTTCGACCCCGAAGTGATCCTGCTCGACGCGCTGATGGCGCCGACCCGCATCTATGTCCGCAGCCTGCTCCCGCAACTGCGCAAGGGCACGATCCACGGCCTCGCCCATATTACCGGCGGCGGCCTGCTCGAAAACATCCCGCGCGTCCTGCCCGAAGGCTGTCACGCCCGCGTCGATGCCGACAGCTGGTCGCAGCCCCGGTTGATGGCGTTCCTGCAGGCTCAGGGAAATATCGAGCCACAGGAAATGGCGCGCACCTTCAACTGCGGCATCGGCATGATCGCCGTGGTCGCGGCCGATCGCGCGGACGCCGTCGCGGCGGAGCTGGAAGCGGCGGGCGAAACCGTTCACCGTATCGGCATGATCGAGGCGGGCCGACGCGGCTGCACTGTTTCGGGCAGCGTCGAGACCTGGAGTGCGCGTGCGGCCTGGGCAGCCGCGCATCATGCTTAGTCTCCCGTCCCGCATGCGGGAAGGGAACGGATGAGACGAAAACTCGGCATCCTAATCTCGGGCCGCGGCTCAAACATGCAGGCCTTGGTCGAAGGGTCGCGCCTGCCCGATAGCCCGTACAGCATCGCACTCGTCGCATCAGACAAGCCGGAAGCCGCCGGCCTCATCTGGGCGGCAGAGCAGGGCATCCCAACCTTCGCCCAATCGCCCAAGGGCATGGCCAAGGCGGACTATGAAGCCGCGATCGACACGGCCCTCCGCACTGCGGGAGTCGAAGCCATCGCCCTTGCCGGTTACATGCGCCTGCTCTCCGACGATTTCATCGCGCGCTGGCAGGGGCGGATCGTCAACATCCACCCCTCGCTGCTCCCGCTCTACAAGGGCCTCGACACCCACCAGCGCGCGATCGAAGCCGGCGACAGTCATGGCGGCTGCTCGGTACATATCGTGACGGAGGAACTCGATGGCGGGGACGTTCTGGGACAGACGCGCGTGCCGATCCTGCCCGGCGACACCCCCGACGCACTCGCCGAACGGGTGCTGGCCGAGGAACACAAACTCTACCCCCGCATCGTCGCAGAGTGGCTGAGCCGATGACCCCTCTGGCGAGCGAAGCACTGGGCAAACTCCGCGCAATCGCGCTCGCCCTGCCCGAGGCGAACGAGAAACTCTCCCATGGCATGCCTGCCTTCTTCATCACCAAGGGCAAGATGTTCGCCTATTTCTGGCACGCGCACCATGGCGACGATGTCACCGCTGCGATCGTCAAGACCAGCGGGCCGGAGGAACAGGCCATGCTGATCGAGATGGGGCCGGACCTCTATTACCGCCCGCCCTATTACGGTCCATCGGGCTGGGTCGGCATGCATCTCGACCGCCCCGACATCGACTGGGACCGCGTCGGCGACCGCGTGGCGATCAGCTGGGAGCTCGTCGCGCCGCGTCGGCTGCTCGAAGCTGGCGGACGCTGACCCAAAACGCGACAAAAGCGCCACAAATCCCGGGATATTTTGCCGAAACGGCGCGTTTGGCGCGGTTAACGTGAGTAACAGGGAAAGTCAGGGCGATGCACGGTCAGGGACGCGAACCACATCAAAAGTCCGGTGTTGCCAGCGCAGAAGCAGGCCTTGTCCTGCTCGATGGCCCCGACGGGGTCGCGATTGCCATGACCCCCGACGCGGCCGACGCGACCGCGCGCAGCCTGCAAGAGGCTGCCGCCGAAGCGCGCAACCAGCCCCCGATGGCCATTCCCCCGGTCACCTCCTGATCCTGCCCTTGCTTCGCGCCGCTGCGCCGCCCAAACAGGGCCGATGCTGAAAGTTGCCAGCTACAATATGCGCAAGGCGATCGGCACCGATCGCCGTCGTCGCCCCGAGCGCACGCTGGAGGTGCTGCGCGAGATCGATGCCGATGTCATCGCGCTGCAGGAATGCGACCGCCGCTTTGGCCAGCGCCAAGGCGTGATCTCGCCGCACATGCTCGATGAGCACAGCCCGTGGAAGGCGGTATCGTTCGGTGTCCGCTCCGGATCGATGGGCTGGCACGGAAACGCAATTCTGGTGCGCAAGGAGGCGCAGGTGCTCGATTGCGAGATCATCCATCTGCCTGCGCTGGAACCGCGCGGCGCGGTGATGGCGGATCTGCGCATCGCCGGCGAAATGCTGCGCGTCGTCGGCATGCATCTCGATCTGTCGGGCCTGTGGCGGCGGCGTCAGGCGCATGCGATCCTGACCCATCTGGCCAGCAGCGAACGCGCCATGCCGACCGTGATGATGGGCGACCTCAACGACTGGAGCGCGCAATCCGGGTGCCTGCGCGACTTCGGCAAGGATTTCGCCTTCGCCCCGACCGGCCGCTCATTCCACGCGCGCCGCCCGATCGCGCGGCTCGACCGGATCATGGTGTCGGCGGACCTGAGCATCGGCGAATGCGGGGTGAACGACAGCGCCGCCGCTCGCACTGCATCCGATCACCTGCCCGTCTGGGCCGAAGTCCGGCGCGGCTGAGCGTGCAGGACAAGGAACTCCGCCTCGCGCTGGTCTGCTATGGCGGGATCAGCCTTGCGATCTACATGCACGGCATCACCAAGGAAATCTGGCACCTCGCCCGCGCCAGCCGTGCGCACCGCGATTTCGAACCGGCGGCGGGGGCGAGCGAGCGGGTCTATTACGCGCTGCTCGAATCGATCGGGGACGAGGCCGGTCTGAACCTGCGCGTCATGGTCGATATCGTCGCCGGGGCCAGTGCCGGTGGCATCAACGGCGTGTTCCTCGCCCAGGCAGTGACCAGCGGACAGTCGCTCGACCCGCTGACCGACCTGTGGCTCGAAATCGCGGATGTCGAGGCGCTGCTCAACCCCGATCATGGACCGTCCCACCGCTTCGCCAAAATGTGGGCAATGCCGATCGCCTGGATGCTCGCCGGTCGCGATTCGTCGGTCAATGCGACCGTCGAGCCTGCTGCACGCGCCGAGGTGCGCGCCAAGCTCGAACGCTTCGTCCGCTCGCGCTGGTTCGAACCGCCCTTTGGCGGCAAGCAGTTGATGAACATGCTGCTCGATGCGCTGGAGGCGATGCGCGACGCGCCCGCCGGCCCGCGCCTGCTGCCCGAAGGCCAGCCGCTCGACCTGTTCGTCACCGTCACCGATTTTCGCGGCCATCCCGAACGGCTCCGCCTGAATTCACCGCCCGAGGTGGTCGAGACCGAACATCGGCTGGTCTTCTCGTTCAGCGATCACGGCAGCGATGGCGGGGCGCTAGGCCATGCTGCGGAGCTCGCCTTTGCCGCGCGCGCCACGTCCAGCTTCCCCGGCGCCTTCCCGCCCGCCACCGTCGCCGAAGTCGATGCGGTGCTGGCCGAACGCGGCACCGACTGGCCCGGCCGCGCCTCCTTCCTCGAACACGCGCTGCCGCGTCAGTTCGCCGCAGGCGTCGCCGATACTGCCCCGCTGATCGACGGCTCGGTGCTCGCCAACGCCCCGTTCCGCCCCGCGATCGACGCGCTCCGCGAGCGCCCGGCCCGCCGCCAGATCGATCGCCGGTTCGTGTTCATCGACCCGACGCCGGGCTATCGCATCGCCAGCCCCGGACCCGGTCCGCAGGAAAGCCCCGGCTTTTTCCGCACCATTATCGGCGCGCTGTCCGAACTCCCCCGTCAACAGCCGATCCGCGACAATCTCGAATCGCTCGACCAGCGCTCGGCGCAGATCGAGCGGATGCTGACGATCATCGAACGCATTCGCGCCGAGGTCGAAGGCCAGGTCGAATCGCTGTTCGGCTACACGCTGTTCCTCGACTATCCGACGCCCAAACGCCTCGCCGCGTGGCGCGCCCGCGCGCAACAGACCGCCGCCTCCCGCGCCGGTTACGGCCACGCCGCCTATGGCCTGCTCAAGGTCGAGGGGGTTGCCGACCGCATCGCGACCCACCTCAACCAGATCGCCGACCTGCATGGTTCGGACCGCTGGCGGCGGATGCGCACCGCAATCGGGGCGGAGATCGTCCGTCGGGGCGCCGATGATTTCAGCACCAGCCACACTGCGTCGGCGAACCCCGCGACGCTCGACCTGCTGCGCGCGCATGATCTGGGCTTTCGCATCCGCCGCCTGCGCCTGCTCGCCCGCCGCGCGACCGAACTGGATCAGGACAATAGCCGCGCGGAGCTGGCGCCGATCCGCACCGCCATCTACGAATCGCTCGCCGGGTATCTCGAATGCCAGCGCTCCGACCCGTTTCTCGGCATGCGCGAGTCCATCCGCGGGACCGATTGCAACGCCGCCGCGCTGATGGACGAACTCGCCGCGCGGATGGACCTGCGCACGCTCGATGACGAGACCGATGCACGCCTCTCCGAAGGGCTCAGTCAGCTACCCCGCGACCTGCGCCGCCCCATGCTGCTCGCCTATCTCGGCTTCCCGTTCTTCGACATCGCGACGCTGCCGCTGTTGCGGGGCGAAGGGCTCAACGAGTTCGATCCGATCCGCGTCGATCGCATCTCGCCCGATGATGCGACCGCGATCCGCAGCGGCGGCGCGGCGGCAACGCTCAAGGGCATCCAGTTCAACAATTTCGGCGCGTTCTTCAGCCGCGCCTATCGCGAGAACGACTATCTCTGGGGCCGACTTCACGGCGCGGATCGGCTGGTCGACATCATCCTCTCGACCCTGCCCCCCGGCGCACGTCTTCCCGCAGGACGCGTCGCGACGATCAAGCGCGAACTGTTCCTCGCCATCCTCGATGAGGAAGAACCCCGGCTCAAGGCGGTCCCCGGCCTGTTTGATCAGCTGCGCGCCGAGATCGGCTGAGGCTGGCCAAGCGGGCGGTCCGGGCCTAAGCTACCCGCACATGCAATAGGGTGATCGCGGCGGATGCAGTTTCTGAAGGCTTTGTTCTGGTTCCTGATCCTGGGTCTCGCGGCCGCGTTTGCCGTGACCAACTGGCATCCGGTCGAGATCCATCTGTGGAGCGGCCTGATCGCCGACGTGAACCTCCCCTTCCTTCTGTTCGTCGTGTATCTGGGCGGGCTGGTGCCGATGCTGGCGATCTATCACACCGTGCGCTGGCGGATGCGCAGCCGGATTGCGATGCTTGAGCGGACGGTGGACGACCTGCGCCCCGCGCATGCGGTCGTGCCTGCGCCGGTCGTGGCGAGCGATCCAGGCGATCTCGACACCCCACCCGAAGCGCCCTCCGCACCGCCGCTGGTCACGCCATGAGCCCGATCTACGTCGCCCTCGACACCCCGGACATCGAGCGCGCGAAGGCGATCGCGACCCGCGTCCGCCACCAAGTCGGCGGGATCAAGCTCGGCCTTGAGTTCTTCATGGCGAATGGTCGCCACGGCGTGCACGAGATGGCGGATATCGGCCTGCCGATCTTCCTCGACCTCAAGTTCCACGACATTCCCAATACGGTGGGCAAGGCGGTCCAGGCGCTCCGCCCGCTCGAACCGGCCATCATCACCGTTCACGCCTCGGGCGGTCGCGCGATGCTGGAGGATGCGAAGGCAGCCGCGCCAACGGGGACGAAGGTGGTTGCTGTGACGATGCTCACCAGCCTCGACGCCAACGACCTCACCTCGATCGGCCTGTCGCCCGACCCGCACGAACAGGTCGTCCGCCTCGCCGAACTCGCCAAATCCGCGGGCGTCGACGGCATCGTCTGCTCGGGCGAAGAAGTGAAGGCCGCGCACGCGGCGTGGAAAGACGGCTTCTTCGTCGTTCCCGGCGTTCGCCCGCTGAGCGCGACCAGCGGCGACCAGAAGCGCGTCGTCACCCCCCGCGCCGCACTCGACGCCGGTGCCTCGATCCTCGTCATAGGTCGCCCGATTACGCAGGCGGAAGACCCCGATCAGGCCGCGCGAGACATCGAGGCGACGCTTTAGCTATCGTGGTAAGGCAAGGTTCTGGGCATATCCAAGCTCCAAATGACCGTTATCCGCCCCGCCACCCTCGCCGATCTCGCACGCCTCCACCCCGTGGTCGAGCGCGCTTATCGCGGCGACTCTGCCCGTCAGGGTTGGACGCATGAGGCCGACATGCTCAGCGATACCCGTACCGATCTCGCCACGCTCGCCACGCTGATCGATGGCGACAGCCGCATCCTCATCGCGCTCGACGGCGACACCATCCTCGGTTGCGTCAACATCGCCGATCGCGGCAATGGCCTCGCCTATCTCGGCCTGCTCTGCGTCGATCCGGTGCTACAGGCGGGCGGCATTGGTAAGCGCCTCATCGCCGCCGCCGAAGCCACCGCGCGCGAAACCTTCGCCGCCACCCGGATCGAGATGACGGTGATCGATCGCCGAGTCGAGTTGATCGCCTGGTACGAACGCCACGGCTACACCCGGTCGGGCGAGACGCGCCCTTTCCCGGTTCCGGTCGATCCCCCGCTGACCATGGCCGTGCTGGTCAAACCGTTGTTCGACCAACGGCAATTGCCCTGACCCGCCACGCTGGTTACGGATGTGACGATATTACAAAGTCGAGGGAGTTGATGCCGATGCGTGTCCTGTTGCTTGCCGCCACGATTCTAGCCACGGCTCCGGCCCTCGCCCAATCCGAACGGGTCGCTATCGGCACCGGGGTCAGCGCCAGCGAGCGCCAGAACAGCGCCGAACGCCCGATCCGCTTCGCCGCAGCGGCGCCCACCGACGGCGTGCTGGTCATCCCGATGGCGGGCGCAACCGACCTTTCCCACGTCCCCGCCGCCCTCCGCACCGCCGTGACCAGCGCCGTGCAGACCGCTGCGTTCAAGGCCGCCGCAGACAAGACGCTCTCGCTCTATGGCGTCGGCGGCTATCACCGCGTTGTCCTGATCGGCGTCCCCGCCGGCCAGCTCACCTCCGCCGCGCTCGCCGATTTCGGCGGTCGCGCCGCGCAGGAAACGCGCGACAATCGCCAGCCGGTCGCGATCCTCGCGGGCACGCTCACTAGCACCGCCACCGACCCCGCAGCGCATGTCGCGCTCGGCGCCAGCCTCGGCCAGTATCGCTTCGACAAGCTCAAGAGCGGCGTCGATGCCCCCGCCGTTCAGCCGCTGACCATCGTCGCCCCGACCGGCGAAGCGACCTTCGCGCGCGACCATGCCGGTGTCGCCGATGGCGCGCGCATGGCCCGCGACCTCATCACCCTGCCCTCTAACGCCAAGACGCCCGACAGCTTCGTCGCCACCGTCCGCGCGCAGTTCGCTGGCGTCCCCAATGTCCGCATCACCGTGCTCGACGAAGCCGAGATGCGCCGCCGCAACATGGGGTCGATCCTCTCGGTCTCGGCCGGATCGCACCACCCCGCGCGGATGATGATCGTCGAATATACCGGTGCCGGGAACGCCGCCCCGCTCGCGCTCGTGGGCAAGGGCATCACCTTTGACAGCGGCGGCATCAGCCTGAAGCCCGGCGCGGGCATGGGCGATATGAAGGGCGACATGGCCGGCGCAGCCGCCGTGATGGGCGGCGTCTATGCAGCGGCCAAGCGCGGCGCGAAGGCCAACGTCGTCGGCATCGCCGCGCTGGCGGAGAATATGCCCGGCGGCAACGCCTCGCGCCCCGGCGACGTGGTGCGCACGATGAACGGCCAGACGATTGAGATCATCAGCACCGACGCCGAGGGCCGCATGGTCCTGGCCGACGCCAACCAATATGCGATCGATCGGTTCAAGCCCGCCGCCCTCGTCAACATCGCGACGCTGACCGGCGCCGTCATCACTGCGCTCGGCGACGACTATGCCGGCCTGTTCGCGCGTGACGAGGCGCTGGCGGCGCGCGTCCAGTCCGCCGCGACGGCATCGGGCGAGTCGGTATGGCGGCTCCCGCTCCACCCGAGCTACGCCAAGGACATGGAGTCGCCGATCGCGGACATCGCCAACGGCACCACCAAGTCCGGCCCCGGAGCCGGGCGCGGCGCGCATTTCATCGGGTTCCTGACGCCCCAGCCGACGCCGTGGGCGCATATCGACATGGCCGGGGTCGATGGCGCCGACGAATCGCTGCCGACCATGCCCAAGGGCGCGCGCGGCTATGGCGTCCGCTTGTTCGACGCGCTGGTGCGCGAATTCGAGAAGTAAGCCGAAACAGGATCCAGCAATCCTCCCCCTGGCGGGGGAGGATTGAGAGGATAGCTCCCTTCCCCCCAACTTCCGCTTGCCAAACCGCCACCCGGGGCCGATTGCCAGCCGCGATGCCCGTCACAGCCAAGATTTGCGGCCTGTCCACCGCCGCGACGCTCGACGCCGCGGTCGCGGGCGGGGCGAGCCATATCGGTTTCGTCTTCTTCCCGCCCTCCCCGCGCCACGTGACCTTTGACCAGTCCGCCGCACTCGCCGCGCAGGTGCCGGGCCATGTCGAGCGAGTCGGCGTGTTCGTCGATCCTGAGGATGCGCTGCTCGACCAGGCGATTCGCTCCGCCCGGCTCGACGCGATCCAGCTCCACCGCGCGACGCCGGAACGCGCCGCAGAGATCGGAACGCGCACGCGCCTGCCGGTGTGGATCGCGGTCGCGGTCAAGACCCGCGCCGATCTCGACGCCGCCCACGCCTTTCGCGGCGCGGCGCAACGCATCCTTTACGACGCCAAGACGCCCGAAGATGCAAAGCTCCCCGGCGGAATGGGCCTGCGCTTCGACTGGACGCTGCTCCGCGGCTTCGACCATCCCCTGCCCTGGGCGCTGTCCGGCGGCCTCGACGCCGACAATGTGAGTGAAGCGGTCGCGACCAGCGGTGCCCGACTCGTCGATGTCTCCTCGGGCGTCGAAAGCGCACCGGGGGTCAAGGACAAGGCACGGATCGCCGCCTTCCTCAAAACCGTCGCGACGCTCTGACCCCGACCAGCCGCTTGCGGGCCGGGCAAGGGTTGGGCATGTCCGACTCAGCCCCATGAGCCTCACGCCCGCCTTTCTCGACGAGCTGCGCGCCCGCACCACGCTGTCCGCCCTGATCGGCCGCAGCGTGAAGATCACGCGCGCGGGCCGCGAGTACAAGGCGTGCTGCCCCTTCCATAACGAGAAGACGCCGTCGTTCACGATCAACGACGACAAGGGCTTCTATCACTGCTTTGGCTGCGGCGCGCATGGCGATGCGATCCGCTGGATGACCGAGCATGATGGGCTGCCGTTCATCGACGCGGTGAAGGAGCTGGCGCAAGCGGCGGGCCTCGACATGCCCGCCGACGATCCCCGTGCCGCGCAACGGGCCGAGCGTGCCAAGGGGCTGCACGAGGTCATGGCCGACGCGGCCAAATTCTACACCGACCAGCTCCACGGCATCGCCGGGGCCGAAGCGCGCGCGCTGCTCGAACGCCGCCGCGTCAGCGCGGAAACCGCGCGCACCTTCGGCATGGGATACGCACCCGACTCCCGCACCAAGCTGCGCGAGGCGTTGAAAAGCTATGGCGACGCGATGCTGACCGAGGCGGGATTGCTGATCCAGGTCGAGGGCAAGGAGCCCTATGATCGCTTCCGCGGCCGCCTGATGATCCCGATCAAGGATGCGCGCGGCCGTATTATCGGGTTCGGCGGGCGGATCATCGGTGAGGGCGAGCCGAAATATCTCAACTCCCCCGAAACCCCGCTCTTCGACAAGGGCCGCACGCTCTACAATCTCGACCGCGCCTCCGCCGCATCGCGCAAGGCCGGGCGGGTGATCGCGGTCGAGGGCTATATGGACGTGATCGCGCTCGCGCAGGCGGGCTTCGGCGAGGCTGTTGCCCCGCTCGGCACCGCGATGACCGAAACCCAGCTGGAACGGTTGTGGCGGCTGGCCGACATCCCCTACCTCTCCTTCGACGGCGACAATGCGGGGCAGAAGGCGGCGATCCGTGCTGCGCACCGCGCCCTCCCGCTGCTCCAGCCGGGCCGCAGCCTCGCCTTTGTCACGCTCCCGCCGGGCCAGGACCCCGATGACCTTGTCCGCGCTTCCGGGCCGCAGGCGTTCGAGGCGCTGCTCGGCTCTGCCCAGCCGCTCGCCGATCGCCTCTGGACCCACGAACTCGCCGCCGAACCGGTCGACACGCCCGAGGCGCGCGCGGGGCTCAAGCGGCGCCTGTCCGATCTCGCCGCGACGATCCAGGACGGCAATGTCCGCCACGAATATGTCAACGAGTTCCGCCAACGTGTGGACAAGCATTTCGCCCCCGCCCCGCGTGAGTTTACGCCGCGCAATCAGGGCCGCGGCCCGTTCAAGCCCGGCCAGCGCTGGCAGCCGCCCGAGGCACCACCCGGCCCGGCTGCCCAAGCTATAAGCATGGTGGGAATCGATGTTCCCCTGGCTAAGGCAGTGCTAGCCGGACTGATCCGTCACCCTGCGGAAATCGCCCGACATGTCGAAACGCTGACCAACCTGGCCCATGCCGATGGTGTGCTGGGAAGAATGTTCGAGGCGGTAGTCGATGCCGCGCTGGAGGAGCGGGCGCTTGATAGCGCGCGGCTGCGTACCATATTGGCGACGTCCGGTTTCGATTCACAGGCAGCGGAGTTGCTGCGCGCAGACCAGCTTTCCTTGACCTCTACTCAGAAGGAAGGAGATGCGGGACGGGCCGCGCTCGACTTGGGTGAGGCGATCGCGGTGCTCGCGGCGCAGCCTCAGGTCGAGGCGGCGCTGGCGGAGGCAACTGCGGCGGTGCAGGCGCGTTTCAGTGACGAGGCTTTCGAGCGTCAAGTCGCTCTGGTCAGACGAAAGGCAGAGCTGGAAATGCGGCTCGCTAATCTGATGCTTGCGGACGAGACGTAATTAGGTGATTAGGGCGGCGTATAATTGCCGCCATATGATTTCAAAGGCAGTC
The DNA here is from genome assembly GCA_942493255.1 of uncultured Alphaproteobacteria bacterium. GTDB lineage: Bacteria > Pseudomonadota > Alphaproteobacteria > Sphingomonadales > Sphingomonadaceae > Sphingomonas. The sequence goes on from OW818683.1 coordinate 2,404,883, forward strand.
GATGGCTAAGGCAAATATGGCAGACGATGGGGATTCGACCGAGACGGGCGACGCGCCCCTGATCGATCTCAACGAAGGTTCCATCAAGAAGCTGGTCGCCCGCGCCAAAAAGCGCGGCTACATCACCGTCGACCAGCTCAACGAAATGCTCCCGCAGGATCAGTTCACGACGGACCAGATCGAAGACGTCATGTCCGCGCTCAGCGACATGGGCGTAAACGTCGTCGAGAATGAGGATGTCGGCGAGGACGATCAGCCCGAAGACGACACGCCCGACGAGGTCGATGCCGAGGGCAAGGACGACGAACCCGCTTTTGAAATCGCGAAGAAGAAGGAGATCGTCGATCGCACCGACGATCCCGTTCGCATGTATCTGCGCGAGATGGGCGCCGTCGAGCTGCTCAGCCGCGAGGGCGAGATCGCGATCGCCAAGCGGATCGAGGCCGGCCGGGACACGATGATCCTGGGCCTGTGCGAATCGCCGATCACCTTCAACGCGATCATCGGCTGGTCCGACGCGCTCAACGAAGGCACGATGCAGCTGCGCGAAATCCTCGATCTCGACGCAATGCTGTCCAAGGGACCGTCGGCCGAGCAGGTCGAGGGTGCCGAGGCTGACGATAATGGCGAGATCAGCGAAAAGACCGCCGGCGCGAGCTTCAAGGAAGAGGAAGAGCCCGAAGAGGCCCCCGCCGATGAAGACGATGAGCTGACCGAGCGTCGCGCCCCGCGCATTTCGGACGAGGAAGAGGAGGACAACACCCTCTCGCTCGCCCAGATGGAAGAGACGCTCAAGCCGCAGGCACTCGAGCGCTTCGCCAACATAACCGCGATCTACAAGAAGTTCAGCAAGGTTCAGCAGAACCGGCTCGACGCGATGGCGGCGGGCGGTGAGCTGAGCGCGTCGGACGAGAAAAAATACCACAAGCTGCGCGAAGAGCTCACCGCAGAGGTCGAGAGCGTCCAGTTCCACAACGCCAAGATCGAATATCTCGTCGATCAGCTGTACAGCTATAACCGGCGCCTGACCGCGCTGGGCGGCCAGATGCTGCGTCTTGCCGAGCGGCACAAGGTCAGCCGCAAGGACTTCCTTGATCGCTATGTCGATCATGAGATGGACGAAAACTGGCTGGAATCGGTCGCCAAGCTCGACAAGAAGTGGGCCGCGTTCGTCACGAATGAAGCCGCTGCCGTCGATCGTATCCGCGTCGAAGTCTCGGAAATCAGCCAGCAGACCGGCATGGCGCTCGGCGAATTCCGTCGCATCGTCAACATGGTGCAAAAGGGCGAGCGCGAGGCACGCATCGCAAAGAAGGAGATGGTCGAGGCCAATCTCCGCCTCGTGATCTCGATCGCCAAGAAATACACCAACCGCGGCCTGCAGTTCCTGGATCTCATTCAGGAGGGCAATATCGGCCTGATGAAGGCGGTCGATAAGTTCGAATATCGCCGCGGCTACAAGTTCAGCACCTATGCGACCTGGTGGATCCGTCAGGCGATCACCCGCTCGATCGCCGATCAGGCGCGCACGATCCGCATTCCCGTCCATATGATCGAGACGATCAACAAGCTGGTCCGCACCAGCCGCCAGTTCCTGCACGAGCAGGGCCGCGAGCCGACGCCGGAAGAGATGGCCGAGCGCCTCTCGATGCCGCTCGAAAAGGTCCGCAAGGTGATGAAGATCGCCAAGGAGCCGATCTCCCTTGAAACGCCGATCGGCGACGAGGAAGATTCGCACCTCGGCGACTTCATTGAGGACAAGAACGCGATCATTCCGGTCGACGCGGCGATTCAGGCGAACCTCAAGGAAACGGTCACCCGCGTCCTTGCCAGCCTGACCCCGCGTGAGGAGCGCGTATTGCGCATGCGCTTTGGCATCGGCATGAACACCGATCACACGCTCGAAGAGGTCGGCCAGCAATTCAGCGTGACGCGCGAACGCATCCGCCAGATCGAGGCAAAGGCGCTGCGCAAGCTCAAGCACCCGAGCCGCAGCCGCAAGATGCGCAGCTTCCTCGATCAGTAAGGTTACATTGCCAGCCGCATGGGGACGGGTTCGTCCGTCCCCATGCAGCGGCGAGGTGGATCTGTCCGATTCGGATAACCCCTTGCGTCGGTTCCGGATTTGGCCTTCACTCGGGACAGACGGTTAAGCGGCGGCGGCTGACCGACGTTGGCGGACACCGCATCTCGGCGACGACGCATTCGACTTGCTTCGCGCAAGCATGAAGCGTCGAGCCGAAACAGGGGGCGATGGCGCATGCAAGCATCTGAACTTGAGCTTCCGCTCGAACGCGACGTGTTTTCGCGGACGTTGATCCGCGAACTTGCCGGAACGCTGCAGGACGTGGTCGGCCTCGATGATGCATCGGGCTATATCAGCGTTGTCGGCGTCGCGGTCGGCGAACAGATCGACCAGCAATATCGCAGTGCGCTTTCCGTCGATCGACTGACGCGGGCGCAGGTCACCGACGTGCTGATCGACCTCAAACGGCGCATTCAGGGCGATTTCTTCGTGATCGAAGAGACCGAGGACCGGATCGTCCTTGGCAACCGCGCCTGCCCGTTCGGCGAACTGGTGCGCGACCGCCCGTCGCTGTGCATGATGACCTCCAACGTTTTTGGCCATATCGCCGCGCAGAATCTGGGCTATGCCGCCGTCGATCTGGAGCGCACGATCGCTGAGGGGCATCCCGACTGCCGCGTGACCGTCTTTCTCCGCGCGAGCGACGACCTTCCACTGACTGCGCGCGCCTATCACGGACGGTGAGCACGCTGCTGTCTCAGGATGCAAAGGCCCTGCTAGACGGGCTGGCGGAAGCGACGCTGATCGTGTCCGAGGACGGAACCGTGCTCGGTCTGAACCGGGCTGCCCAACAGCGGCTCGGCACTGATCTTCCGGGTCACTCTTTGTTCGATCGCCTCGCGGGCGACGGGCAGGACGCGTTGCGCTTCATCCAGCGCTGTTTCGGGTCATCCGCGCCGCTGGTCGGTGCGCTGATCGTCTCCGCCGCGCGCGGCAGCGAGCGCCTGAAATGCCGCGGCAACCGCATCGCGCTGTCGGGCGGTCCGGCAATCCTGCTGCGGATGCTCGAAACCGACGAGGATCGGTTCGGCGCCCTCTCGCGCAAGGTGCATGAGCTTCATACCGAGATCACCCAGCGCAAACATGCCGAGGCGGTGCTTCAGGAATCGCTGCGCGAACGCGAGCTGTTGCTGCGCGAGTTGCAGCACCGGGTGAAGAACAACATGCAGATGCTCGCCGGCATGCTGCTGGGCGCAGCGCGTGAGGCGAGGAGTAACGAGGCGCAAATTGCCCTGCGCGATGCCGCCAATCGCTTTTCGGCGGTCAGCGCGGTGCAACAACTGCTCTATGGTTCAGGACGGCTGGACACGATCGGATCCGAGGCGCTGGTTAGCAGCCTGCTAGCAAGTCTCGCCGGCATGACCCGCGCCCCGCTCGAAACCGCGAGACATGTCGATCCGGTCGATCTCCCGATCGAGCCTGCCACCCCGATCGCGCTCGTGCTCAACGAATTGCTGGTCAATGCCGTCAAATATGGCGTGCCTGCGCAGGGCAACCAGCAGATCGCCGTCGAATTCCGGCACGATGCGGGCCACATCACGATGATTGTCCATGACAATGGCCCGGGCATTGCCGGCCCCGACGCGCAGCGCCGGGCCTCCGGACTTGGCCTCGTCCGGGCGCTGCTCCGCCAGCTTGGCGGCAGGCTCGATATCGAAAATCAGGGCGGCGCGCGCTGTATTGCGCGGTTTGCGTTGCCGGCCCCACGCGCGGGAGAGTCGCAATGATTGGCCTCGACACTGCCATGATCTGGACCATGACCGCTCCGCCCCCAGGCGATGCGCCGGAATCGAACCCGAGCTTCGGGCCTGAGCCCGCGGCGGATCGTGCCCGGATCCTAGTCGTCGAGGACAACTATTTCGTCGCGCTCAGCGTCGAGTCGGCGCTGCTGGACGCTGGCTATGAAGTCCTCGCGGTCGTCGATAGCGGGGAGGAGGCGCTACAAAGCGTGGCCGACGCCGCCCCCGATCTGGTCCTGATGGATATCCGACTCGCCGGAGAGCTTGACGGGATCGACACCGCCGTTGCGCTGCACGGCATGAACATCGCCAGCCTGTTCGCCAGCGCGCATTGCGACGACGCGATCCGGGCGCGTGGCGCGGCGGCCGACCCGCGCGGCTGGCTGGTCAAGCCGTTCACCGACGCGCAGATGCTTGCCGCCGTCCGCCAGGCGCTCGAGACCCCACAGAAAGGGCACTGACCCCGTCCGCCGCACGGCGGTGACCATTCCCCTTGCCCTTCCCCATTTCCCCGCTAGCCTCTGCTAACAACAGAAAAGGACCGGGCATGCGACATATCGCGGTGATCGGATCGGGGCCGGCGGGCTATTATACCGCAGAGGCATGCCAGAAGCAGTTCGGGGAGGATGTCCGCGTCGACATCATCGACCGGCTGCCCGTCCCGTTCGGCCTGATCCGCAGCGGCGTCGCGCCCGACCACCAGTCGATCAAAAGCGTATCGCGCCGGTATGAGGCAGTCGCGCTGACCGACACCGTCCGCTTCGTCGGCAACGTTACGGTCGGCAAGGACGTGACGATCCCCGAATTGATGGGCCTGTACGACGCCGTGGTGCTGGCGACCGGCGCCCCGTTCGACCGTCCGCTGGAGATCCCCGGCGCCGACCTGCCGGGCGTCACCGGATCGGCCGCGTTCGTCGGCTGGTATAACGGGCATCCCGACTTTGCCGCGCTGAACCCGCCGCTCGCCGGCCCCGGCGCAGTCGTGATCGGCAACGGCAATGTCGCGCTCGACGTCGCCCGCATCCTCGCCAAGACGCGTGGTGAGTTCGCCGGATCGGACATCGTGAGCCCCGCGCTCAACGCACTCGTCGGTTCGGGGATCGAGACGATAACCCTGCTCGGCCGCCGTGGTCCGCACCAGATCGCGATGACGCCCAAGGAACTCGGTGAGCTCGCCAATCTGACGCGCGCCGCCCCCGTGGTCGATCCCGCCGACTTCCCGCCGAATCTGGACGACGCGCTGCTCGAGCCGGGTCATCGCAAGGCGGTGACGCATCTGCGCAACTTCGCCGCGGCACCTGTCGACAAGCCGGTCCATATCATCTTCGACTTCTACGCCATGCCGGTTCGGATCGAGGGCGACGGCCGCGCCGAACGCGTGATCGTCGAGCGCACGCGACTCGACGAACGCGGCGCCGCGATCGGCACGGGCGAAACCTATGCGATCCCCGCCGGTCTCGTCGTCTCATGCATCGGCTACCGCACCCCGAAGATCGAGGGCGTGCCCTATGACGATCGCGCGGGTCGCTTCGCCAATGACGAAGGCCGCGTCCTGCCCGGCCTCTACGCGGTCGGCTGGGCGCGGCGCGGACCGACCGGCACGATCGGCACCAATCGCCCGGACGGCTTTGCCATCGCGGAGAAGATCGCCGAAGACGCACCGGGCGGCAGCGGCAAGCAAGGTCGCCCGGGGCTCGACACGCTGCTCGCATCGCGCAACGTCGATGTCGTCACCTTCCGCGACTGGCAAAAGATCGACGCGGCCGAGATCGCCGCCGCCCGGAGCGATTCCCCGCGCGAAAAGTTCACCAGCGTCGCCGGAATGCTCGACGCACGCGGCGACTGAAAAAAGCACGCTGGGGCGCTTGCACAGCCGCAATGTGCTAGCTATACGCGCGCCTCCAAGCGACGCGGTCTGCCCACCCGGGGCCTTTGACAAGGACTTCGCCGCTCAGTCGGGGAATAGCTCAGCCTGGTAGAGCACTGCCTTCGGGAGGCAGGGGCCGGAGGTTCGAATCCTCTTTCCCCGACCATTTTCTGATCTCGGTAGGCGCTGTGAGCCAGATCAAAGCCCCTCGCCGCCGACCCAGTGCGCGTTGGACAGCCGGCGCGCGACATCCCAGGTCTGGCGGCGGATATCCGGCACTGCGACGATTTCCCAGAATGCCCCGCGCGTCATCGGGCCAAGCGCGAAGATGCGCGGATTGGCGCGGCCATCTGCACCGATCACCTCCCCCGCCCCGTTGACGTCGATCCCCAGATGCGCGGCATCGGGCCGGATCGCACCGGACTCACGTAGGGCAACCAGCAGCGGATCGGTGGTGCGACCCAGATCGCCGAGCGGCCCGGTGCAATTGACGACGCGCCGGACCTTCAGCGTCTGCGCCGCATCTGCACCTCGCGGCCGCCAGTGCAGCGTGACCCCATCAGCGCCGGCATCGAACCCGAGCGTCTTTCCCGCCACCACATGCAGCTGCCCACGCGCCGCCATCGTGTCGAGCCGGTCGGCCACCTGCGGGGCCAGGCGATGGCGATGCACGTCCCACCATGGCCGCAGATGGCGCAGGAACCGTCCCCGCTCGGCCACGGTCGCGTTCGCCCACATCGGCTGGGTGAAGGGGCGCAGCTCGCCCACCGCATTGCGCCAGCCAATCTCCGCCGCGCGCGTCCGCACCCTCCGAACCAGCGCCGACGCCACCGTCGCGGGCCGCTCATCGATCCGTTCCCATGCCGCGCCAGCCTCATGCCGCCGGGGCAGCAATCCGCGCCGCGACAGCGCGACGATCCGCCCACCAAAACCCCGCGCCTCCAGCATCAGCGCGACGTCGATCATGGTGAGGCCCGTGCCGATCACCAGCACCGTGTCGCTGTCGTTCAGACCGTCGGCGATATCGCCGGCCCACGGATCGCCCTTGTAGAGATCGTCCGGCAGCGCCGCGGGATCGAGGCCCGGCGGGTCGTGCGGCGGCAGATTGCCGACCGCCAGCACCGCCGCGTCCGCGCCGATCACACTCCCGTCCGCCATCGCGAGGGAAACGCCGTCCTCCTGCTGGTCGAGACCGGCGACCGCGCCACGCACCACGCTCAGCCGCCCGCCACTCCCCGCCACCGCAGCATCGAGCAGTTCGCGCAGATAGTCGCCATAGGTCACCCGCGCCGCAAAGGCGTTGGCCGCATCCGTCACCCCGCGCGCCGCCAGCCAGTCGGCAAAATGCCCCGGCTGGTCGGGAAACGCGCTCATGTTGCTCGCACGGACATTGAGCACATGGCTGGGGTGCGCCGCGCCATAGGCGAGGCCAAGGCCCGGCGTCGCAGCGCGCTCGATCAGCGTCGCACGCGGCCCCTTGTGGCGCAACAGGTTGATCGCCTGCAGCGTGCCCGAAAAGCCCGCGCCGACGATGGCGACATGCTCGATCCGCATATCCCTAAATCTCGTAGTCGAGCTGCCATTCAGGCGCGGCGAAGGCGGGCGGTTCCTTGGCAAAGGCCGGCTGGCGCGCCTTCATCGTACCGTAGAGCAACTTCACCGTGTCGCTCGCCGTCCGCACGAACAGCACGGGCACGACCGCATGGACGATGCACGCCAGCCCGCCGCCAACCATCCGGACCCCGAACCCGGCGGCGGTGGCGAAATGCTCGCCATAGCTTTCGCCGACATCGCGCGGGTGGTCCAGGAACAGGCGGTTGAACATGTGCGTCTCCATGCATGCCGCTAGCCGCGCGGCGTGAAATCCTCGACCAGCTGGTAATGCTCGCCCGGAAAAATCTGGCGCGCGAACGTCACCGGCGCCTTGCCGCGCCAGGTCCAGCGCTCGACCTGAAGGCACGGCGCCCCCTCGGTCAGCGTCAGCCGCCCCGCCGCCTCCGCGCTCGCCCCCACCGCCGCGATCCGGTGCCGCGCATCGGTCCAGGGGATGTTCGCGAGCAACCAGCTCCCCGGCGCGGTCGCCGAAAAATCCGCATCCGCGGCGCCCGGCGCAGCGGCGAGGTCGAGCCAGCGCTCCTCCCACCCAAACGGGGAAGGCCCGGCATGATGCACTCCGGTCAGCACCAGCCACCCGCTGCCCGACCCGCGCACCGGGAACCCGGCGGGCGCGCGGCGGTGGAGGTTCACCGTCAGCAATTCCCAGCGATACGCTTCGCCGCGATCGGCGATCAGCGCGGCAATGTCCGGCACGCCGACCACCGGGGTGCGGATCGCCGGCCGCGCCACGAAGCTCCCCGCGCGCCGCTTGCGCTCGATCAGCCCTTCGCTGGCGAGCCGGCTCAGCGCCTTGTTCGCCGTCGCGCGCGCGCAGCGATAGGCGTCCATCAGTTCGTATTCGGTCGGGACGCGCGTTCCCGGCCCCCATTCGCCCGAGCGGATGCGGCCTTCGATCTCGCCGCGGATGCGCGCCTCGATGCTCATGCCAGCAGCTCGCGGAGTACGATGCGATAGCGGGCCTCGATCGCCTCGCGATGGCGGTGCCGCCCGCCCGCGACCTGCTTGACGCCGCCGCGCCACACGCAGTCGATCGGGCGGCGGCTGGCGAAGATCCAGCTGTCGATCAGCGCATCGCCAATGCGGGCCTCAAATACCGGGTCGCTACGGTCGAGCGAAACGATGTCGGCGGGCCGCCCGGCGGCTAGCCCGGTTTCGACGCCCAGCGACTGGCCACCACCGCGCACTGCCGCATCGAACAACCGCGCCCCCGTCGCAGACTGCACCGCGCTCGCCAGCTGGTTGCGTCCGCGCAATGTCAGCCGCTGGCCATATTCGAGCAACCGCAACTCCTCCGCCGCATCGATCCGCACGTTCGAATCGCTCCCCACACCAAGAGCGCCGCCGCTATCGAGAAATGCGCCCGCGGAAAACAGCCCGTCGCCCAGATTGGCCTCGGTGACCGGACACAGCCCCGCCACCGCACCGCACGCAACCATGTCCGCGACCTCCCCCGCGTCAACATGCGTGGCATGCACCAGCGTCCAGCGCGCATCGACCGGCACCGCGTCGAGCAGCCAGCGCACCGGCCGCCGCCCGCTCCAAGCGATGCAATCCTCCACTTCCTTCACCTGCTCGGCGATATGGATATGCACCGGCCCGCCCTTGGCGATTGGCAGCAGCGCACCCAGCTCATCGGGCGTCACCGCGCGCAGGCTGTGCGGCGCGATCCCGATCACGCCATCGGGCGGCATCATCGCCCGGGCACGCTCGATCAGATCGGCAAAGCCATCGACGGTATTGATAAACCGCGCCTGCGCCGCGCCCGGAGCCTGTCCGCCAAATCCGCCATGCGCGTAGAACACGGGTAGCAGCGTCAGTCCGATCCCCGTCATCTCCGCCGCCGCCGCGATCCGCCCGCTCATCTCGGCGGGATCGGCGAAACGCGAGCCGTCGGGCGCGTGGTGGAGGTAGTGGAATTCCCCGACCCGCGTGAACCCGCTCTCCAGCATCTCGGCATAGGCCAGCGCCGCAATCGCCTCGCACTGATCCGGCCCGATCTTCGCCACGAAGCGGTACATCAGCTCCCGCCACGACCAGAAATCGTCGTTCGACGCGCCCCGCACCTCCGTCAGCCCCGCCATTGCGCGTTGGAAAGCATGGCTGTGGAGATTGGGCAGGCCCGGCAACGCCGCGAAATGCCGCTCATCGGACCGCTCAGGTTCGACCCCAGCCTCCACCCGCTCGATCCGCCCACCCGCCAGCGTCAGCCGGACGCGATCGGTCCAGCCATGATCCAGCAACGCAGTTTCGAACCAGAGCGCCATGCGAATATGTCTAGACATAATGACCGCGCTGTCCAACACTAAACGCATGGCGACTCTTGCGGATAAGCTCTGGCGCAACGCCCATCTCGCGACGATGACCGGCGACGGGTTGGGCGTGGTCGAACACGGCGCGATCGCGGCGATCGGCGACACGATCACCTATGTTGGCCCCGACGCCGAAGCCCCCGATGCCGCCGAGATCATCGACTGCGACGGCCGCTGGATCACCCCCGGGCTGATCGATTGCCACACCCACCTCGTCTACGCCGGGAACCGGGCGCGGGAGTTCGAGGCGCGGCTGGAAGGTGCGACCTATGAGGAAATCGCCCGCGCCGGCGGCGGCATCCTCTCCACCGTCACCGCCACCCGCGCGGCCAGCGAGGACGAGCTGATTGCGAGCGCCCTCCCCCGCCTCGACCAGTTGATCGGCGAAGGCGTCACCACGGTCGAGATCAAGTCCGGCTACGGCCTCACCCTCGACGACGAACTCAAGATGCTCCGCGCCGCCCGCCGCCTTGGGCAGGTCCGCAACGTCCGCGTTCGCACTACCCTGCTCGCCGCGCATGCGGTGCCGCCGGAGTACCGGGGCGATGCCGATACCTATGTGGATCTGGTGTGCCGCGAGATCATCCCCGCCTCGGTCGGTCTTGCCGATGCGGTCGATGCGTTTTGCGAGGGGATAGGTTTCACCCCTGAACAGACCGACCGCGTACTTGCCACCGCGGTCGCGCATGGCCTCCCCGTCAAACTCCACGCCGAACAACTGTCCAATCTCCACGGCGCAGCGCTCGCCGCCCGCCACGGCGCGCTGTCCGCCGATCATCTCGAATACCTCGATGATGCCGGCATTGCCGCGATGGCCGCCAGCGGCACCGTCGCCACGCTCCTCCCCGGCGCCTTCTACTTCACCCGCGAGGAGCGCCACCCGCCGGTCCAGGCCCTGCGCGACGCCGCCGTCCCGATCGCGCTCGCCACCGACTGCAACCCCGGCACCTCGCCGATGGCATCGATCCTGTTGGCGATGAACATGGGGGCGACGCTGTTCCGCCTGACCGTCGCGGAATGCCTGCGCGGCGCAACGATCAACGCGGCCCGCGCGCTGGGCATTGATGGCGGCACGCTGCAACCCGGCCGCCCCGCCGACCTCGCCATCTGGAACATCTCCGATCCTGCCGAGCTGGTCTACCGCATCGCCGCCAACCCCCTCCACACGCGAGTCTACGCAGGCACATGATCGTCCCCGGCAACATCCCGCTCAGCACCTGGAACGCCATCTATCGCGGCGAGCCAGCCCCGCTCGACCCGGTATGCCACGACAAGGTCGCCGCCAGCGCCGATGCGGTGCAAGCGATCCTGGCGAAGCACGAGCCGGTCTATGGCATCAACACCGGCTTCGGTAAGCTCGCCAGTGTCCGTATCGGCGACGAAGACCTCGAAACGCTCCAGCGCAACATCGTGCTCAGCCACGCGGCGGGGGTCGGCGATCCCATGCCCACCCCGGTCGTCCGCCTGATGATCGCGCTCAAGCTCGCCAGCCTCGCGCAGGGCCATAGCGGCGTGAAGCCCGCGACGATCGCGATGCTTCAGGACATGCTCGATCGCGGCATCACGCCGATCATCCCGTCGCAGGGATCGGTCGGTGCCAGCGGCGACCTCGCCCCGCTCGCCCATCTCGCCGCCGCGATGATCGGCGTTGGCGAGGTCGAGATGGGCCCGCGCCGCATCCCCGCGCGCACCATGCTCGGCGGCCTGACGCTCGGGCCAAAGGAGGGGTTGGCGCTTCTCAACGGCACTCAGTTTAGCACCGCCTATGCCCTCGCCGCGCTCTTCGAGACCGAAAAGCTGTTCCGCGCCGCGCTCGTCACCGGCGCGCTATCGACCGAAGCGGCAAAAGGCTCCGACACGCCGTTCGATCCCCGCATCCATCAGGTGCGCGGCCATCGCGGCCAGATCGAAGTGGCGCAGGCGCTCGCCGGGCTGATGGACGGCTCGGCCATCCGCGCCTCGCACCGCGACGGCGATGAGCGGGTGCAGGACCCCTATTGCCTGCGCTGTCAGCCCCAAGTGATGGGCGCGTGCCTCGACCTGATCCGTCAGGCCGCCACGACGCTCGCGATCGAGGCCAATGGCGTCACCGACAACCCGCTGATCTTCACCGATACGGGTGAAGCGCTGTCCGGCGGCAATTTCCACGCCGAACCCGTCGCCTTCGCCGCCGACATGCTCGCCCTCGCCATCTGCGAAATCGGCAGCCTCGCCGAACGCCGCATCGCCATGCTGGTCGATCCGGCGCTCTCGGGCCTCCCCGCCTTCCTCACTCCGCGCCCCGGGCTGAATTCGGGCTTCATGATCCCGCAAGTCACCGCCGCCGCGCTCGTCAGCGAGAACAAGCAACGCGCGCACCCCGCCAGCGTCGATTCGATCCCGACCAGCGCCAATCAGGAGGATCATGTCTCGATGGCCGGCCATGGCGCGCGCCGCCTGCTCGCCATGACCGCCAACCTCGCGCACATTATTGGCATCGAATATCTCGCGGCTGTGCAAGGTTGCGATTTCCATGCGCCACTCACCTCCAGCGCCCCGCTCGAAGCCGCCCGCACCCTGCTCCGCGAACAGGTGCCGACGCTGGAGGACGACCGCCACTTCGCCCCCGACATGGCCCTCGCCACGGCGCTGGTGACCAGCGGCGCGCTGGGCGACGGCCTGCCGGGGGTAGAGGCATGATCGTCACCGTCCGCGGCGAAGGCCCCCTGATCGTCAGCATCCCGCACGCCGGCCTCGAAATCCCCGCCGACATCGCGCCCGGCCTAGTCTCGCTTAGCCGCGCTCGCTACGATGCCGACCTGTACATCGACCAGCTCTACGCTTTCGCGTTCCAGCTCGGCGCAACGATCGTCCGCACCACAACCTCCCGCACGGTGATCGACGTCAACCGCGACCCCAGTGGCGCGACGCTCTACCCCGGTCAGTTCACCACCGGCCTCTGCCCGGCTGAGACGTTCGATGGCGACCCGCTCTACCGTCCCGGCAGGGAACCGGACAAAACCGAGATCGCTCGTCGCCGCGCAGCCTATTTCGATCCCTATCATGCCGCGCTGCGCGCCGAGATCGACCGCCTGCGGGCACTCCATCCGAGAATCGTCCTCTATGAGGCGCATTCGATCCGCAGCGTCGTACCCAAGCTGTTCGACGGTCGCCTTCCCGAATTCAACATCGGCACCAATAGCGGCCAGTCCTGCGACCCCGAACTCGCGCATTCCATCGCGGCGATCTGCGCCGAGCAACAGCGCAGCCATGTGGTCGATGGCCGCTTCAAGGGCGGCTGGACCACGCGCCATTATGGCGAACCCGAAAAGGGCGTCCACGCCATCCAGATGGAGTTGGCGATGCGCACCTATGTCACCGAAGTGCCCCCCGCCAACTGGCCGCCGCGCTGGGACGATATCCACGCCGCGCAGGCGCACGCGACCCTCCGCCCGATCCTCACCGCAGCCATCGACTTCGCGAAAGCCCAACCATGACGACCCGCACCGACAACAGCCGCCGCATCAAGGCTCCGACCGGAACCACCCTCTCCGCCAAAAACTGGCAGGCGGAAGCGGCGTTGCGGATGCTGATGAACAATCTCGATCCCGATGTCGCCGAAGCGCCCGAGAGCCTCGTCGTTTATGGCGGGATCGGCCGTGCCGCGCGCAACTGGGAAGCCTATGACAAGATCGTCGAGACGCTCCGCCGCCTTGACGCCGATCAGACCCTGCTGGTCCAGTCAGGCAAGCCGGTCGGCGTGTTTCGCACCCACCCCGACGCGCCGCGCGTGCTGATCGCCAACTCCAACCTCGTCCCGCATTGGGCGACGTGGGAGCATTTCCACGAGCTCGACCGCAAGGGGCTGGCGATGTACGGCCAGATGACCGCGGGGTCGTGGATCTATATCGGCACCCAGGGCATCGTTCAGGGCACCTACGAAACCTTCGTCGAGGCCGGGCGCCAGCATTATAGCGGCGACCTCTTGGGCCGCTGGATCCTCACCGCCGGGCTTGGCGGGATGGGCGGCGCACAGCCGCTCGCCGCGACCATGGCGGGCGCGTCGTGCCTCGCCATCGAATGCCAGCCGAGCCGCATCGAGATGCGCCTGCGCACCCGCTACCTCGATCGCGCTGCGAACAAAATCGACGAAGCACTTGAGATCATTCGAAACTCTGACAAGCCAGTCTCGGTCGGCCTGCTCGGCAACGCGGCCGAGATTCTGCCCGAACTGGTCCGACGCGGCATTCGCCCTGACATGGTCACCGACCAGACCAGCGCGCATGATCCGATCAACGGCTACCTCCCGGCCGGCTGGACGCTGGAGCAGTGGTTCGCCAAACGCGAGACCGCGCCACACGAAGTGGAAACAGCCGCCCGCGCGTCGATGGCCACCCATGTGCGCGCGATGCTGGCGTTCGAAGAAATGGGCGTCCCGACCTTCGACTATGGCAACAACATCCGTCAGGTCGCGAAAGACGCGGGCGTCGCCAACGCCTTCGCCTTCCCCGGCTTCGTCCCCGCCTATATCCGCCCGCTCTTCTGCCGCGGCATCGGCCCGTTCCGCTGGGCCGCGCTGTCGGGCAATCCGGAGGACATCTACAAGACCGACGCCAAGGTGAAGGAGCTGCTCCCCGGCAACCACCACCTCCACCACTGGCTCGACATGGCAAAGGAGCGGATCGCGTTTCAGGGTCTGCCCGCGCGGATCTGCTGGGTCGGCTTAGGCGACCGCCACCGCCTCGCCCTCGCGTTCAACGAGATGGTCGCATCGGGCGAACTCGAAGCCCCCATCGTCATCGGCCGCGATCACCTCGACAGCGGATCGGTCGCCAGCCCCAACCGCGAGACCGAAGCGATGCTGGACGGCAGCGACGCGGTAGCGGACTGGCCCCTGCTCAACGCCCTGCTCAACACCGCCAGCGGCGCAACCTGGGTCTCGCTCCACCATGGCGGCGGCGTCGGCATGGGCTATTCGCAGCACAGCGGCATGGTCATCGTCGCCGACGGCACCCCCGAAGCAGCCAAGCGGCTCGAGCGCGTGCTGTGGAACGATCCGGCGACCGGTGTGATGCGCCACGCGGACGCGGGGTATGAGATCGCGAAGACCTGCGCTGGGGAGATGGGGTTGGACCTGCCAGGAATCCTCTGACCCAACCTCAGGCCGCCCGGCCCCGCCAGTTCGCCACATGCGCCCCGGCGAGCAACAGGCTCCCGGCCACGGTCACGCCGGTCTCGACCGCGACCCACTCATCGAACGCCAGACCTGCGGCCAGCAGCGCCAGCCCCGCCGCACCGACAAACAACGGCGTGAGCCCGCGATGCCGCCGCCATCCCTCACCCAGCGCAACCGCGCTGACCGGCAGCGCGAAGGCCAGCACGCCTAGGTGAAACCCTTCCCCCAGATCGAGCCGCCCCGCCAGCGCGGGCAAAGCGGCGATCAGGATCGGCAGCGCGAGGCAATGGAACAGGCACAGCGCCGATGCGCCCACCGCCAGACCGTCAAACCATTTCGCCACCATCACCCGCATCGCAAACTCCTTCGCCCGCAGCGCAGATGATACTTAGTCACATGAATTTCAACCGCCAGCGAGTGCCGGAGCCTCAGGCGGAAGCGCTGCATTGCGCCAGCGCGCGACCGGCACGGTCGTCACCGCCCCCTGCGCGCTCCGCCGCCGCTGGATCAGCGTCGCGCCCTGCTGCGTCGTGTCGCCGATCTTCGCGCGCACCCGCACCCAATAGGTGTTGGAGCTGAACGCCGTCCCCGGCGGCTGGCTGACCTTTAGATCGGACAGGTCGCGCAACGTGATCTGGCCATTGCGCTTGCGGATCGCGACGATCCGCTGCGCCGCAAGCGGATCGCCGATCAGAAACGCGAGCAACTCCTCGTCCGCAGCATTCAGATTGATCGTCGTCTTGCCGGGCAGCGCCGTCACCATCCGCTCCAGCCGCGCAATCGCCGCAGGGTCCGCGCCGGGGATCAGCCGGATCGGGCGGATGTCGCTGACCGGTCCTTGCGTGCGGATATAGGCAATCGCCTCCACCGTCTGCTGCTCGTCCAGCCCCGCGACCCGCGCGAGTTTTTGAAACAGGATCACCGGCACCGCGTCGCCACTGCGCAGCATGTTCACGTTGAACCGCCCCTCGGCATCGCTGACGGCCAGGTCGAACGTGCCACCATCGATCGCAGCGCCATTCGCCCCGATTGACGCCCACGCCTCACCCGCATGATCGACCTGCGGCGTCGCCAGCGCATCACGCTGGAGCGCGGCAAGCGCCGACAGCTCGCCCCCGCGCACCACAGCCGCCGCCCGAGCAGCTTCCCGGCTACGCAACGCCCGGTCGAGCGCGAGTTCCTCGCGCCCAATCATCAGCAGCACCAGCCCGCTGGCGATGGCCACGAACATCAGCACATTGACCAGGATCATGCCCTGTTCGTCGTCCCGCCGGGTCATTGCGCCTCGTCCTGCGGCTTGACCGGCAGCGCCACCACACGGCGCAACGTTCCCTGCGGCCCGCGCTCGCCCGCCAACTGCATCTCGACCTGCACCGCGCGCGGCCAATCGTCCTTGCGCTCCTTATTCGGTGGCCAGCGATCGACCCAGTTTTGTCCGTCGAGAAAGCGCCAGCGCACGCCGCTCACCCCGGTCAGCAACAGCTGGGGCTGCGGCGCGGCACGGACCAGTGTGCCCCCGGTCGCGGCATAGCGCAGCGGCACCGGCGGCCCGCCCATGCCAGCAGCGACGCGGGTAAAGGCGACATTACTGCCCCCACCGCTGACCGCTCCACGGGTGATCTGATCAAGGTCGCTCTGCAGTACGAACATCGTCCGCTGGATCGCTGCCGTCCGATCAAGCCGTCCCTCGGTCCGCTCCTGCGTCGTCATCACGCTGTTGAGCAACGTCAGCCCCGCCACCGCGATCAGCGCGAACAGGCCCAGCGAAATGATGAGTTCGAGCAGCGTAAACCCCTCCTCGCCAGCCCCATCGTTCACGCCCCCAGGCTCACCGCCACCGGCTCATATCCCTGCGCACCCGCGACTAGGATCGCCAGCTCGCGCGCCACGCTCCCGTCGCTCCGGAAGCGCGCATTGCCTGTGACGCAATCGTAGTTCGTCTCCGCCAGCAGTGCCGCCTCGTCCAGCGAGCCTTTCGCGCGCAGCGTCTTGACCACCCCGCCCGCGTCATAGGCCAAAGCCGCCAGTGCCCCCGGCGTGCCGCCATGGCGCGAGCGAAACTCGCCCGCGAACCGCCCAAACGCCGCCGGATCGGGGCTCGCGATCCACGCGCCCTCCAGCGTTTCCAGCGCCGCCGGCCGATGATCCAGCGCCTGCACGGTGCCGAGCAACTGCACGCCGGTCCCCTTCAGGTTGCGCGCCGCCGCTAGCACCGTCTCGCTGCTACCCGGCAACAGCACTGCGTCGGGCGCATCCCCGGCAGCCGGCAAGGGCTGGCCCTCAACGACCGTCAACACGCGAATGTCGAGACCGACCTCGCCCTGCGCCTTGCCCGCCGCCAGCGCCGCCGCAACACTCCACGGCGATCCGTCATCGACCACCACGACGCTGCGCACCCCGCGCGAGCGGGCATAGCGCAGTACCGCACTGGTCACCTGTGCAGGCGTAATCCCGAACACGAAACTGCCGGGACCGCGCGCTACGGCGTTGTTGGTAAAGGCGATCACAGGCACGCGTCGCGCAACCTCTGTGGTCACCGCGTTCAGCTCTTCAGCGGAGACCGGCCCCAGGATCATGGCGCTCTTGGCCTTGAGCGCATTACGCGCCGCCAGCGCCGCGCCTTCGACCGTCCCGCCGGTATCATAAGCGGTGATTTCGGGCTCAGAATCAGCGAGCAACACGCCCTGACGCATGCTAAGGCCCAGCGCGGCGCGCGGCCCGCTCAGCGGCAGCAGCAATGCCACCGGCCGCTTGTCACGCTTGACCTTGTCGGCCGCCAAGACAGAGGGACTTGTGAGCAATGCCGACGGCAATACCAGCCCCGATCCCAGAGCAGTCAGCAGCGCGCGGCGGCGAATCGGCAGCATTTTCACGGGCATCCTGGTCGGCTCGGCGGCGTCTTACCGTCTTCGTGGTGCTGGGCATAGCGGCTTATGCCTTCGCCATGGTCGCGACGATGCCGGCGAGCGTCGTGGTCAAGAACCGCCCGTGGCGCACCGGCGTCGCCGGAACTGTCTGGAATGGCGAAGTCGGCGTCGCGGGCGGCAGCAAATTCGAATGGCATTGGGCACCGCTCCGCTCGCTCACCAGCCTCGCCTTCGCCGCAGACTGGACCGCGACCGGCCCCGACACCGATATGGGCGGTCGCGCGCTCGCCGGGTTCAGCAGCACCGTGCTCGACAAGGTCAGCGGCAGCAGCCATGCCGCGCTGATTCAGGCGCTTCAGCCCAACCTCCCCTTCACCTGCGACTTGGTGATGCAACTCGAGTTCGACCGCATCGCAGTGGGCGGGTCGAGCCAGGGCATCGACGGTCGCCTGACCACCGACGCCGGCACCTGCACCGCGAAGGGCGGCGGCGCACCGGTCTCCGTCCCGCCCCTGCTGCTGGTCTCCGAAAAGATCGGCACTAGCACGCAGATTCGCCTCAGCCCCCGCGCCCAGCAGCGTCAGTTGCTGATGACCGCGACGCTCAGCGAAGACGGCCAGCTCACGATCCGCATGACCCCCGAAGGCGCGCGCATGCTCCCCTTCGCCGGGCTGCCGGGTGGGGCGAGCATCGCCGGAAAGCTGTAGCGGTCGTCAGCGTCACCTTTCAATCTGTGCCCCCATTGCACGAAACTAGAAGGAAACGGCGCAATAGAAGATCATATTCGATGGTGATCTGCTCACACCCACCATCGCTTATAAATGGCAATTCATCGATGGTTCCGAACCATCTGGACTGATCGGCGGCAGCCATAGATTTCAGGTAATCTTGGTCCATCTTCGACATTTCGAGGATTTCGAGTTCGGTGCATGGACGGGCAGGGCCTTCCTCGGTCATAATTGCACATCCCGCGCGATAGTCGCGGAATTTCGGCGGAATGAGATAGACCGCCTGCACCCTCCGATCATTTACGAAGGCGTAGTTTCGCCCGTATTCAGTAATGGGCTCCGCACCATTGGGCAGAACGACCCGATGCTCAATTTCTCGACTGATTTGCTCTTTCGGGTCCACAATGTCCGACGCGCCGAGAAGCATTATCCCCTGCAAGCCAACGAGCAGGCGCCGGATCATTTCACGGGGCTTCCGTTCTCGCCGATGCGCAGACGCGCTATCACAACGTCACCAGATCGTTCAGATTGATGATCGGCAGCAGGATCGCCAGCACCATCATCAGCACCATCCCGCCCATCAGCAACAGCACCATCGGCTCCACCAGCGCGACCAACGCGCTCGTCACCGCATCCAGTTCGCGGTCCAGCTCGTCGGCGGCGCGTGACAGCGCGGGGCCAAGCTTCCCCGATGCCTCACCCGAGGCAACGATGGCGGTCAGCATCAGCGGGAACACTCCTGCCTCACCCATTGCCGCACGCAGGCTGATCCCCTCACGCACCCGCGCCGCGACATGCATCGCCCGCGCCCGCACCCACAGGTTTGGTGTCACCGCCGCCGCCGCGTGCAACGCATCGACCAGCGGCACCGCGCTCTCGACCAGAGTCGCGAGGCTTCCGGCGAAGCGCGCGGCGTTATGCTGGCGCGAGAAGCGCTTGAACGGCCAGCGTTCGGTAAAGCCGCGATGGACCTTCAGCCGGTTCGCCGGGACCGCCGCCCAGCGGTTGAACACGAAATACGCCGCCAGTCCCGCGATCAGGAGATACAACCCCCACGCCTGCAGGAACCCCGACACCGCAATCAGGATGCGGGTCAGCAGCGGCAGGTCGGTCCCGCGCGATACGAACACATTGACGATGTCCGGGATCACATAGACCAGCAGGAGCACGATGACGCCCAGCGACACCGTCGCCAGCAGCCCGGGATAGAGCAACGCCAGCTGCAATTTCTGCGCATTGGCCTGCCGGTTCTCGACGAAATGGGCGAGGTGGCCGAGCACTTCGGTCAGCTTCCCCGACGCCTCCCCCGCCGCGACCGAAGCGCGGTAGAATTCGGGAAAGGTCTTGGGATGGGTCGAGAGCGCGCTGGCAAAGCTGCGCCCATCCAGGATCGCGCCGCGCACCTCCATCAGGATCCCCGAAACCCGCTGCGTCTCCGACTGGTTCGCCGCGAGTCGCAGCGCCTCCTC
This sequence comes from uncultured Alphaproteobacteria bacterium, assembly GCA_942493255.1. Lineage (GTDB taxonomy): Bacteria > Pseudomonadota > Alphaproteobacteria > Sphingomonadales > Sphingomonadaceae > Sphingomonas. The sequence goes on from OW818683.1 coordinate 2,424,720, forward strand.
GACCGGAATGTCCGATCCGACCAGCGTCGAAATCTGCCGCGTCGCCGTCGCCAGCTCGCGCGCGCTCATCCCGGATCGGCCAAGTTTGGGCAGCTGGATCGACCCGATCGACCGCCGCTCCCCCGCCGCCTCTACCGCGAGCGGGAGCAGCCCCTGATCGCGCAGCATCGCCCGCGCGGCTGCGGCACTGGACGCTTCGACGGTGCCCTTTTTCTGAACGCCCGTGCGATCAGCGGCGCGATAGGTAAATGCGGGCATCTAGCGCCTGCCCCCCGCCACGAGCGTCACGCCTCTTCCCTCACGACCCGCGCGACTTCCTCGACCGTCGTCACCCCGGCGCGCACCTTGTCGACGCCGTCATCGAGCAGCGACGGGTTGCTCCGCCGCGCATGCGCCTCGATTTCGGCCTCGGATGCACCTTCATGGATCATCGCCTGAATCTTGTCGTCCACCGCAACGACCTCGTACAGCCCCGCGCGCCCGCGATACCCGTCGCCGTGACAATCGTCACAGCCTTCCGCGCGCCACAGCGTCTCGCCGACACGGATACCGCCACCGAGCAGCAGTACATCGCCCTCGTTCGCCACAGCCTGCTGCCGACAGCTTGGGCACAGCCGCCGCACCAGCCGCTGCGCCGCCACCCCGACCAGCATCGGCGCGAGCAGATACCGCTCCACCCCCATGTCGATCAGCCGGGTCACCGATCCAACCGCGCTGTTGGTGTGCAGCGTCGACAGCACGAAATGCCCGGTCATCGCCGATCGCACCGCGACCTCCGCCGTTTCCTGATCACGGATCTCGCCGACCATGATGACATCGGGATCCTGCCGCAGAATCGCGCGCAGCCCGCGGGCAAAGGTCATGCCGGTGCGCGCATTCACCTGAGTCTGCGCGACCCCGGCAAGTTCATATTCGATGGGATCTTCCACCGTCATGATGTTGCGTTTGCGATCGTTTAGCCGATGAAGCGCGGCATAAAGGCTGGTCGTCTTGCCGGAACCGGTCGGCCCGGTGACCAGCAGCATCCCGTGCGGCCGTTCGAGCAGCCGCGCGAACACGTCGCGATCGCGCGCGCTCATGCCCAGTGCCTCCATATCGAGGCTCAACGAACCCTTCTCCAGCAAGCGCATCACCACCCGCTCGCCATGCTGGGTCGGGATGGTCGAAACGCGCGCATCGACGTCATGCCCGCCGATCCGCAACGTCACGCGTCCGTCCTGCGGCACGCGCTTTTCGGCGATGTCGAGCTTCGCCATCACCTTGATCCGGCTGACCAGCAGCGGCGCGAGTTCGCGGCGCGGCTCGAGCTTGTCGCGCAGCACCCCGTCGATGCGGAAGCGCACGACGACGCGCTTTTCCTGCGTCTCGACATGCACGTCCGACGCGCCTTCCTTCACCGCTTCCAGCAACAGCGCGTTGATAAGGCGGATGACCGGAGAATCGTCGCGGGAATCGAGCAGGTCGTCCACCGCCGCCGCGCTGTCCGCCAGCGCGGCAAGGTCCATACCGCCAAGGTCAAACTCCGCCGCCGCACCCGCGCTACCCGAATAGCTCGCTGCCAGCGCCTGATCGAACTCCGCGACCGAAACTGCCACGAAGCGCGCGCCCGGCGCCACCCGCTGCACTTCCAGCAGCGCGTCCAGCGCCGCATCGGGCCGATGCACGCACTCCACGCCGCCGGCGCCCACGCGCAGTACGACGCCATGGTTGCGCGCATAGCTATAGGGCAGGCTCGGCAAATCCATCGTCACGGCATTCACTGGCCGAACTCCACGCTCGCACTCACCCGGCCCGGCGCGCCACCTTTGGTCATCTCGACCCGGCGCGCACGCAGCACCGTGGTGCGCTCGACCGCAGCGATCCAGCCGACCACGGCTTCATAGCTCGCCTCGGCAACCTGCCCGGTCGCACCGGCGCCGCCGGGGGTCAGCGTCACGGTCAGCCCCGCTGCGGTCGCCGCCGTCTGAGCAGCCTCGATCGGTGGAGCGTCGCTGAGCTTGGGTTGCGTTCCTGGCGCGACCAACGTCCCCGCCGCGCGCACCCGCGCCGCCAGCGTCTCATGGCTGCGAATATCGGCGATCGCATCGGCCCGCGCGCCCTGCAGCGGCTTGACGATGCCGAACACCAGGATCAGCGCCGCGAGGATCACACCCAGCGTCCCGACCAGCACCCGCTCACGCGGACTTAGCCCACTCCACCACTGCTGGAATCGCAGCACCGCCGCGTCGATGGTCGGCGAACGTTCGATCTTCATACCGTCACCGTCACGCGAATTGCACCATCCGCCCCTGCCCCGATTTGCGCCGGCACCGCCGCGGCGCGGAACGCGGCGCGAATGCGCTCGGGTAAATCAGGAGGGCCAGGCTCGATATCGAGCACCAGCGCATTCCCCTCAAACCGCATCGCCCGCGCCGTCACGTCGCTCGACAGCGGCGCCAGCGCGCGCGACGCCGCGGTGACGGCGGGCACAAAGCGTCCCGGCGGCGGACCCGACACCGGCAGCATCCCGACCACCGACGCCTCAAGGTCGCCCGACAGATTGGCACCCGGCGCCGCTTGCGCCACCGCCGACCGCACATCCTCGGCGCGCCGCTCGGCAATCACGCGCAGCATCACCACGTCCGCCGCCGCGATCACGACATGCGCCGCAATGCCCGCAGCCGCGATCCATGCCAGCCGCCGCTTCCAGCTACTCCCGCGCGCACCGCGCCGCGCATAAACACCCTGCCGCAGGTCGATCGCCGGGCTCGCCAGCCGCTCGGCCAGCCCCCCGCCGCCACCGGTCCAAGGGGTTTGCGGCAACTCACCGATCGCCACCGGCCCGCAATTCCAGATGCGCGGGCTTCTCGCACGTTCCCACGCCGGACCGACCAAAGCCATGGGCAGCGCAAATCCGGTCCCGTCACCACTGCGCACCAATACCCGTCCGTCGCGCGCTTCGGCGCACCATTCGCCAGTCCCCGGCGCGGGCAACGCAAGCGCATCCGGCACCATCGCCGCATGACCCAGCCCAGCCAGATCGGCCGCTTCAACCCAGTTCGCCATCTGCGCATGCCGCACGACCGCGACCAGATAGGTCCGCGGCGCAACCTCCGCCCCCAGCGCGATATGAACCGACTCAATCGCGTCGGCGATCCGGTCCTCAATCGCAAAGGGCAGCGCCTCAATCCGCTTCGCGCGGCTCGCCAGCGGCAGCTCGACGCGCAGCAGCGACACCGATTCGCTTGGGACGAGGATGGTTGCAGGGCCATCAGGCTCGGCTATGATCGCCTGCCCGCCCGCCAGCGTCCACACGCCGCCGGACGCGGCTTGCGCGGACTCCGAAAAGGGTTTGCCAGTCATTCTTTGAGAGGTCCCGGCTGTAACATGGCTTTCACGATGAACACGCATGGGGCTGCGATGCGCATAGTTTTGAAACAATTCGATGACACCGTGGCAGTCGATGCCACGAAGGGCAAGCGCCGCACGGTGCCAAATGGTGAGGCGGGCCTCACCCTGCTCGAGATGATCGTGGTTCTGGTCATCATCGCGATCGTCGCCGGACTGGTGACGATGAACGTCGTCGGCCGCCCCGATCAGGCACGCGTGACCACGACCAAGACCAACCTCGTCACCCTGTCCAGCGCGCTCACCACCTATCGCCTCGACAATGGCCAATATCCGACGACGGAACAGGGGCTGAAGGCGCTGGTCGAAAAACCGACCACCCCGCCGCTGCCCACCGCCTGGCCCGATGGTGGCTATGTGAAGTCGGCTCCGGTCGACGCCTGGGGCAATCCCTACACCTATGTCTCGACCGGCAGTAGCTTCGAGCTGAAGTCATTGGGTCGCGACGGCAAGCCCGGCGGCACCGATCTCGACGCCGACCTCGATTCGCGCGACGCGGCCCAGACGCCCGCCAAGGGCGGATAAGGCCCGTGCGGGGGGCGACCATCCGCAGCGGTGAGCGCGGCATGACGCTCATCGAAATGCTGATCGTGCTCGTCATCATCGGCGTCGCGGCCGGCGGAGTCGCGCTCGGCATCGGCTCGGCCACCCGCGCCCCCTCGGTCGAGACCGAAGCGCGTCGCCTTGCGCTGCGGCTTCAGGCAGCAGCCGACGATGCAATGATCGGCGATCGCATCATCGCGTTCACCGTCGAAAAGGACGGCTATGGTTTCGCCGCAGTCGGCCGCGACGGTTCGATGGCGCCGCTCTCGGATGGTCTCGCCTTCCACCGCCTGCCCGGCGGGATCGCGGTCGAGCTCGATGTGACCCCGCCGGTGATGATGGGTGTCGATGGCGCGGGCAAACCGCTCAACGCGACGATCAGCAATGGCGAGCAGATCTGGGTCGTGCGCTATGACGGCATGACCGCCACAGCCAGCCGGGCGGAGGCATCGTGAAGGACGACGACGGCTTTTCGCTGATCGAGGCGCTGGTCGCGCTCGCGGTGCTCGCCATCGCGACCGTTGGTCTCGTCCGCGCGGTCGAGAGCCATGTCGATTCGACCCGCGGCCTGGAACGCCGCGCCGCCGCGATGTGGGTGGCGGAGAACCGCCTCGCCGAACTCCAGCTCGCTGACCCCGCCGCCGCGCAGAAGCAGGTCGAGCTGCTCGGCCAGCAATGGCAGGTCGATGTCGCCCGCACCCGTACCGAAGACCCCGCAATCGACAAGGTGCGCATTCAGGTGATTCCGGAGGGCGAACGTTCGCCGCTTGCATCGCTCGACGGCTTCGTGGAGGGCGCTCGGACATGATCCGCTTCCTCGATCTCTCGCCGCGTCAGGCGCGCACGACACTCGATATCGGCGCAGCAGCCGTGATCGTATCGGTCGCCGTCGCACTCGCCGGCCTGACCTGGCGGATCGCGGGCCATGCCAGTACCGGCGCGGTCACCATCCCGTCAGGCGCGCGACCGGTCGCGGTCCCCGCCGATGTCACCCCCGCCCTCGCCTTCGCACCGTTCGGCAAGGGCGCGGCGACGGATGCGACGCAGGCGACCGCGCTTCCCCTCAAACTCAAGGGCGTGTTTACCGCCAGCCCTGCCGCGCTTTCGGTTGCCTATATCGAGGTCGGTGGCGAAGCGGCGAAACCCTTCAGGATCGGCGAAGCCCCCGGCGGTGGCACGATCGAGGGCATTTTGCGCGACCGCGTCATCCTGCGCGTGGCTGGCCGCATCGAATATCTCGCCTTCCCCGACCCCTCGCTGACCGCAGAGCAACAGACGGCGGCAGCGGCACCTCCGGCAACGCCCACAGCCCCGGCACAGTCCGCAGCGGCCCCCGCGACCGCAGCGGCTGGCGTCCTTGCCGCAATGACCCCGGCCCCCGGCGGCGGGATGCAGGTCGGCGCCAACGCACCGCCGGGCCTTCAGACCGGCGACGTCATCACCTCGATCGGCGGCACCCCGCTGACCAGCCCGGCCAGCGCAGCCACTGCCTTTGCCGCCGCGCAAGGCCGCGGCTCCGTCCAAGTCCAGATCACCCGCGATGGAAAGCCCGTGACGCTGACCATCCCGACCCGCTAGGTAACCCACCGTGCCGCACATGATCCGCAAGACCGCTCTCATCTTCGCGCTCTCCGCCATGACCGCCCAGCCGGTGGTTGCGGCCCAGGCCGACGGCGCGGACATCGTCGTCAACATGCGCGGGGTCGAGATCGCCGATGTCGCCGACCAGATCTCACGCCTCACCGGCCGCACCCTGATCCTCGACCCGGCGGTCAAGGGCAGTGTCACCGTCACCTCGGCCACCCCGCTGACCTCGGCGGGGGTGTGGGAGCTGTTCCTGTCGGTCCTGCGCGCCAACGGTTTTGCCGCAGTCCGCTCGGGCCGCGCGTGGCGAATCGTGCCGGCCGGTAACGCTGTGCGCGACGGTGGCGTCTCCTCGCGCTCCGCGTCGGGGCAGGAGTTGGTCACGCGCATGATCCGCCTGTCCAACGTCCCCAGCGCCGAAGCCGCCCGCGTCGTCCGCCCGCTGGTCGCCAGCTTCGGCAGCGTCGAGCCGCTCGCCCAGCCCAATGCCGTCGTAGTTACCGATTACGCCGACAATGTCCGGCGGGTTGAGGCGATCCTCCGCTCGCTCGACGGCACCGGCAGCGGCATGACCTTCGCCACCATCACGCTGCGCAACGGCAGCGCGCCCGAAGTCGCACAGGCGCTGCAGACCGTACTCGGTGACGCCGCAGCCGGCGGCGCCCGCGTCGCGGCGGATGCGCGCAGCAATACGATCATCGTGCGCGGATCGCCCTCCGCCGTCGCCGATGCGCGCCGCATGGTCGCCTCGCTCGACGCCCCTGGCGGCGCGACGCCGATGACCCGGGTGTTCCGCCTGAACTATGCCGATGCCGAGTCGGTGACCGATGTGCTGCGCGGTATCCTCGGGCAGGAATCGACGACGACCAACCCGGTCGCACGCAGCCTGTCGGGATCGCGCAATAATCCGCGCAGCCCGACCGGCGTGCTCGGCGGCCTGATCGCCTCGGGCGGCACCAGCTCCGCCGAAACCGCCGCCGCTGCCGCCAGCGCCGCCGCGACCGCGCAATCGGCCCAACTCGGCCAGCAGTCCGAAGCAACGCCGCAAGGATTCTCGACTCCCGAAATCACCGTCCAGCCCTCCCCCGATATCAACGCGGTCGTCGTGCGCGGCACGCCCAGCACGATTGCCGCGATCGAAGCCATCATCACCGACCTCGACGTCCGCCGTCCGCAGGTCCTGATCGAAGCTGCGATCGCCGAAATCACCGGCGAGGAGGCCGAGGCGCTCGCCGTCCAGCTCGGCACCAGCGGCGCCGCTCTCACCCGCGTCGAAGGTGCCGGAACCTCGTTCAGCACCGCCGGACCGTCGCTCGGCGCGATCCTCAATGCGCTCGGTGTTCCAGCGGGGACGCTGCTTGGGTCGAGCCAGGGGTTCATCGGCAATGTCTCGATCGGCAACGATTTCTCGATCCTGGTTCAGGCGCTCGGTACCTCGACCAAGTCCAACCTGCTCTCGACGCCGCAGATCACGACGCTCGACAACAAGGTCGGCGAGTTCGTGGTGGCGCAGGAAGTGCCGTTCGTCACCGGATCGATCCTGACCGACTCCAGCGACGTGCGCCCGTACACCTCGATCGAGCGCAAGGATGTTGGCATCACGCTCAAGGTGCTGCCCCGCATCAATGCCGGCGACACGATCCGGCTTGAGGTGGTGCAGGAAGCCTCGTCGATCGCCGCGACCCAGCTGAGCCAGGCGACCGACCTGATCACCAATCGCCGTGCGATCAACACTACCGTGCTCGCCGACAATGGCCAGACGATCGTGCTCGGCGGCCTAACCTCCGACGACTACGGGCAGGTGAAAAGCCAGGTCCCGATCCTCGGCGACATCCCGATCCTCGGCGAGCTATTCAAGGCACGCCGCGAGACCCGGCAAAAGCGCACCCTGTTCATCTTCCTCAAGCCGACGATCCTGCGCAACGGTGAGGACGCAGCGGCAATCGCCAAGGCCAAATATGCCCGGCTGCGGTCGGAGGAACTGGACCTCAATTCGCCCAGCAACCTGCTGCTCAAGCCGCTCCAGCCCCGCCTGACGCTGGAGATTGACGGGATTTACTGATCGTCGGGGGGCGGGGCGGCACTATCAACGCCCTCCCCCTGCATCGCCACCCGCACCCGCTCACGCCCGCGCGTGAAGAAGGCGGCGTCGATCGCCAGGCTCTCCAGCCGCCAGCCATCGACGCTTTCGCCCACCGCCAGCGTCCGCGCGCTACCATCGGCGATCCGCACGAGCGCCACCGCATCGCGGTTGAGCCGTCCGGCGATTCCGGTCAGCACGGGTGCATCGGCGGGCGCTGCGTCGCTTTCCGCTGCCGCAAACAGTGGTCGCTCAAATACCCGGGCGGGCGCCGGTAACGGCGGTGGCACGATCGTAGCGACCGCTGGCTGTGCGTCCGGTCGTGGCTCCGGCGCATATGGGTAGAGCGCGACAACCGGCATGATCGCCGACGCAAGACCCGCCACAATCAGCACGCGCCGTTCGGTCCGGCTCATTGCCATGCTGCCACCATCTCCCCCTCGACCCGCACTCCGCTACCGGCGAGCGCAGTCGCGCGCCAGCTGCGAAAACGGGTCAGCGGCGTTCCGCGCTCAGTCTCGTCAATCATCGCCACGACCGCCTTTTCGGGGCCGGACAGGCGGACCCTCAGCGTAACGATCCCCGCGTGTGGCGGCGCAGGCGACAGCGCCTCGACCAGCACGCCCGCCGATGCCGCGCTTGCGCGGATTCGCCCGGCAAGGGTGCGCGCAGCGGACGCGCGATCCGCTGCGGCGATCGCAAGGCCGGGGGCGACCAGCGGACGAACCGGCTCGGGCGGCGCGGCGAGACTTGCTGTGAGATCGGCGCGAGTCTGACGCGCGGACCATAGCCCCTCGAGCGCATCCGCCAGCGGAAACGCCAGCAACGCAGCTGCAACCAGCCCGCCGCCCAGCCCTGCCGCGAGGCTCCCCTGCCTCATGCGCGGGTCCGCAGCGACACGACGACGCGCGCATCCTGCGTTCGTCGCTGTCCGCTCTCGCGCATCGCGGCGAGCAACGGATCGCGCCGCAGCGCCCCGCGCAGCAGATCGGGGTCGCTCGCCGAAATCTCGACCTGCACGCTGCCATCTGCGCCGCGCGCCGCCGACACCAGCCGCGCATCGTCGGGCAGCGCTCGGGCCAGTCGGTCCAGGGTCGCAGCCAGCGCTGGTTGCCGCACCGAATCGCGTAGCACCGCCGCCGCCTCGCCCCGCGCAAGCTGTGGTGCGGTCCGGCTCCGCAACTGGCTCTCCAGCGCACGATTGTCCGCCTCGACCCCGCCGCGCAGCACCTGCGCACCAACGATGGTCAGCAATGGCCCCAGCGCCACGACTCCGGCGAGCGCCAGCGCCAGCCGGATGTCCGGCACCGCCAGCGCCGGTCGCGCCCGCGCCGCGCGCGCGGCGCGTCGGGCAAGCCGATCGGTCAGGCTGTCGCGCGGTTCGCTCATCGCCCCGCCTCTAGCGAACCCACTGCCCCCTGCCAAACGTCATCAAAATGACGCCAGATCGCAACGCGTTCGACCACAAACCTGCATCACGCCGTAAAGCGCCGCGCCCACAGGCCATCTGCACCCAGTCCAAACGGGACACGGGGTCAGGGGACACGAACATGACCGAACTCACTGCGCACGGCTTCGCGTATAGCGATGGCGACGTCGATACGAACACCAGCAGTAATCCCAGCCTCAACGCGATGATCGAACAGCGTTATTCGCGGCGTCAGGCGCTGCGCTCGGGCGCGGTTGCGGCGTCGGCGGCGGTGTTCGGTGGCGCGGTGCTCGCAGGCTGCGACAGCGCCGCGACCGGTTCGGACCCCTTCCCCACCATCGTCTCGGTCGGATCGTCGGGCGCCAGTAAATCGGGTCGGGTCGTCACCCTCACCGGTAACGCCACCGACAATGGCCCGACCGCATCGGTCTGGATCCAGACCCAGGGGCCTGCGGTGACGCTCAGTAATCCGAACGCTGCAACGACATCGTTCATTGCGCCGTCGGTCGCGGGCGGCACCACGCTGCGCTTCGACTATCGCGCCGTCGACAGTGCCGGCCAGGTCTCGACCCAGAGCGTCACGGTCGCGATCGAAGCCGCCGAACTGGGCTTCACCTCGATCGCCAAGAACCGCAACGACATCGTCACCGTCCCGGCGGGCTATTCCGTGACCGTCCTGACGCGCCTCGGCGACCCGATCGCGTCGGGCGTCCCGGCATACAAGAATGACGGCACCGACACCGATTTCGCCAACCGTATCGGCGACCATGGCGACGCGCTCTATTGGTACGGTCTGTCAGCTGCAGGTGCGCGCGACGACAACAGCTCGGTACGCGGCCTGCTGGTCCAGAACCACGAGAACCTCAACGTCCAGTATCTCCACCCAGCCGGCCCGACGACACCCGGTGGCGTCCGCCCGGAAGCTGAAGCGCTCAAGGAGATCGAAGCGCACGGCGTGTCGGTGACCGAAATCGTCGAAGGCGCCGGGCGCGCCTGGACCTATGTTCAGAACTCGACGTTCAACCGCCGCATCACCCCCAGCACGCCGATGGTGTTCAACGGCCCGGTGCGCGGCGCGACGCTGCTGCGCACGCCATACTCGAGCGACGGCACCGCCGGTCGCGGCACGATCAACAACTGCGCCAACGGCCATACGCTGTGGGGCACCAACATCACCTGCGAGGAAAACTGGGCCGGCTATTTCCGCCGCAGCGGCGACGACGCCCAGCGCACGCCACGTGAACTCGTCGCACTGCGCCGCTATGGCGTCACCAGCAGCAGCGGCAGCTATGGCTGGTCGACCGTGACTGCGGCCGATACGAACAACACGCTGTTCCGCCGCTGGGACGCGCGGGCAACTGCGGGCGGCACCGCCACGACCGATTGGCGCAACGAACCAAACCAGTTCGGCTGGGTCGTCGAGATCGACCCCTATGACAAGACCAAGGCACCACGGAAGCGCACCGCGCTCGGCCGCATGGGGCATGAAGGCGCATGGCTCGGCAACGCCACGCCCGGCAAGAAGCTCGCCGTGTATCTCGGCGACGACTCGCGCGGCGAATATTTCTACAAGTTCGTCTCCAATGCGACCTGGACCGCGAGCGACGCGCAGGCGGCTGACCGCCTCGCAGTCGGCGACAAATATCTCGACGCCGGCACGCTCTATGTCGCGCGCTTCAACGCGGACGGATCGGGCACCTGGCTCCCGCTGGTGTTCGGTCAGGTTCCGAACCGTCCGGCGGTGAACGCGGATCCGGAATATATCTTCGCCGATCAGGCCGACATTCTGACCAACGCCCGCCTCGCTGCGGACGCGGTCGGTGCGACGCGCATGGATCGCCCTGAGTGGACTGCGACCAACCCGGTGACTGGCGAGATCTACCTCACCCTGACTAACAACAGCGCATCGGTTCGCCCGATCACCGGCACCGACGCCGCAAACCCGCGCCACTATAACGATCCCAAGGGCGCGTCGAACCAGTATGGCAACCCCAACGGCCATATCCTGCGCCTGCGCGAAACTGGCGACGATCCCGCGTCGCTCGCCTTCGCATGGGACATCTACCTGTTCGGCGCGGACTCGGCCGAGGCGAACAGCGACGTCAACATCTCGGGCCTGACCGCGGCGAACGACTTCTCCAGCCCCGATGGCCTGTGGTTCGCGCGTCCGACCAACGCCAGCGGCCTCGTCAAGCCGCTGCTGTGGATCCAGACCGACGACGGCGCCTTTACCGATCGCACCAACAACCAGATGCTCGTCGCCATGCCCGGCGTCACCGGCGACGGCGCGAACGTGACGATCACCAACCGCGGCAGCGGCGGGACGACCGGCACCCAGGCGACCCGGCGCGGCGCGCTGGCGACCGACGCAACGCTCAAGCGCTTCCTCGTCGGTCCGATCGGATGCGAGATCACCGGCGTCGACTCGACCCCGGACGGCCGCACGCTGTTCGTCGGCATCCAGCATCCGGGTGAGGACGGCACCGCCACCGCTCCGGACAGCGGCTGGCCCGCGACCCAGGCAACCGGCACCGCACCTGCTGGCACGCGCCCGCGCTCGGCGGTTGTCGTCGTGACCAAGAATGACGGCGGCGTCGTCGGCCTCTGATCAGTTACCCCAACTAAAAGGGGGCGGTCTCACGACCGCCCCCTTCTTTGTAGCTATGCCAGGTCCGGATCAGGGACGGCTGCGGATCTGAGCCGTGCCGTCCGGGGTGATCTCGACCACATAAGGCTGAGTATTGTCGCACACGACCCGCCAGCGGATGCGGTCGGCGCGGGTCTCCACGCGCGTCAGTTCGGTAACCTGCTGACAGGTCAGCCCGGCGTCTCGGATCGCGCGCAGCATCACGCCATCCTGCAACCGCTTGGGCAGCGCGACGACCCGCTTTTGAAGATCACTCAATGCCGCCGGAGTTTTCGAGGCAGCAGGATCCGGCACATTTTCGTCAGCGCCGCCACCGCACCCGGCCAGCAGCACCGCGCCCGCAACAATTGCCATCATGGTTCGCATCGTTCGCACCTCCATTGCGGTGATAACGCCGATCGTCACGGCTTCGATCCGATCATTTTCAGGAACAGCCGCGTCGCGCGCTCGACCCGCGCCCGAATTGCCTCGGGCGACGGCAGCGGCTCCAGCCCGAGCTTGAGCCCCATGTCCGCCGCGCCCTTCCACAGCCCGCACAGATCCTGCGCGGCCAGATTGGGATCGTCGACCTCCACCTCGCCCCGCTGCTGGGCCTCCGCCAGCACCTCCGCCAAACGCCCGAAGCACACCCCCGGCCCGGCCTCATAGAACCGCCGCGCCAGCGTCGGGATCTGAGAGATTTCGTTCAGCAGCACCCGGTCGATCGCGACATGGTCCTCGCTGAACATGAAGGTGAGCAGCGACACGCCATAGGCGTTGAGCTGGTCCTCCAGCGACCGCTGATCGGCGATGCCGGCATCGAACACCTCCGCCATCCGCGTGCTTTCGACGCGGATCACTTCCTCGAACAATGTCTCCTTGTCGCCGAAGCGGCTATAGACGGTGACCTTCGACACGCCTGCCGCTTGGGCGATTTCCTCGATCGTGGCGGCGTGGAAGCCGCGCGAAAAGAACGCCTGGCGCGCCGCCTCGATGATCGCCGCGTATTTGGCGGGATCACGCGGGCGGCCCGCACGGCGCGGCTCCTCGCCCGCGCAGGCCGTGTGAAAGGGGACGCTCAGCGTTCGTACGCCTTGGGCAATGCGCCTTCCTTCGGATCGAAGTAGCGCTTGCGCAGCTGGTCCTGACGCGTTTCGATCGGCTGTTCGACGCCATCGATAAACAGCTTCACCACCGCAGTCCCGATCTCCAGCGGGTCGCCGTCCCACACCACCACGTCGCCGCGACGCCCGGGGCGCAGCGAACCATAGTCGCCCCCCATACCCATCGCTTCGGCGGGCTTCGAGCTGATCGTCGCGAACGCCTGCCCCCAGTCCAGCCCCGACGCGCCCGGCACCTTGGTCAGCGCCACCAGATTGCCGGCATATTGCTTGATCAGCCGCGCCTGACGCGCCTCATCGTCATTGATCATGCCGATGCCGACGGTGACGCCGGCAGCCTGCATCCGTCCGATATTCGACTGAGTCGCCGCCAGCTGCTCGAACGATGCCGGCAAGTCCGACAGTGCCGATGCGAGCACCGGCACCTTCGCCGCCGCAATCTGCCGCGCGACGGTCCAGCCCTCATTGACGCCGACCAGCACCAGCTTGAGCGCCGGCACCTCACGCTTGAGGTCGAGCACGACCAGAATGTCCGACGCACGCTCGACATGGACCAGCAACGGGACCTGCCCCGTCACCACCGGCACCAGCGCCTGCGCATCGGCGCGGGTCAACAGCGCGTCCTTCCCGCGATCGGCAAAGCTGGCGGGTGCACGCGCATAGTCGCGGACCTCGAACAGGATGTTCTTGAGCATCGCGATCGCCGCCGGGCGGCTGCCCCCGGCGCGGCGTCCGCCCTCTTCGCCATAGACCATGAACTGAAACGCGCGCGGCTTGCTCACCGCATCCATGTCCACGCCCAGATCGATGATCGCGCCCTGCCCGGCAAAGATCGAACCGCGCGCCTCAGGCGCAACCACGGCGCGGGTGATCCCCTCAGCGCGGTTGACCGTGACCGCGCTGGTCTTGGGATTGACCGCAGGCGACACATCGATCGCGGCGTTGAACGGCGAGTTGCCAGCCGCGCTGTCGTCAGTCTCGCTCACGCCATCGACTTCGACGATGCCCATCCGGGTAAAGCCCGCGAACAGGCCCGGCGTCACCCAGCGGCCACCCGCATCCACCACCGGCACCCCGGCAGGAACGGCGACACCCGCGCCCGCAGCGACGACACGCCCGTCACGCACCACCACCGTGCCGTTCTCGACCGGAGCCGAGCCGTCGCCAATGACCAGGCGCGCGTTGGTAACCGCGACCGTCTGCGCGGCGGCGGGGAATGCGGCGCCCATCGCCGCAGCTGCAATCAGGAGTTTCTTCACTTCACGTCTCCCGATCCGGGCTGGCCCAGCTCGAAGTCGGATACCGGCCGCAATTTGGGGTTGTGCATGTCGAACAGCAATGCGCCGTCGACCCAGACTTTTTCGGGGCGCGTGTAAACACTGAACGGATTGCCGTTCCACAGCACGACATCGGCCATCTTGCCCGCCTTCAGGCTGCCGGTGACCTTGTCGATGCCCAGCGCCTTCGCCGGCGTGATCGCCGCCCATTTCCACGCAATCTCTTCCGAGATCACAAAGCCAGCGCGCTTGGCGGCGGCGCGGACCTTGGCGATTTCCTGATTGAGCCGCTGAATGCCGTTGGCGTCGTCCGAATGGATCATGCCGCACGCGCCCTCGCGCTCCAGCACGGCGAGGTTTTCGGAGATGGCATCATAAGATTCCATCTTGAACCCCCACCAGTCGGCCCAGACCGCGGCGCAAGTGCCGTTGGCCTTGAGCAGATCGGCGATCTTGTACGCCTCGACCGCGTGGTGGAACGTGCCGACCTTGTAGCCGAACTCCTTGGCCATATCGAGGACGATGGCCATTTCATCGGCGCGGTAGCAGTGGTTGTGGACGATGATCTCGCCCGCCAGCACACCGCGCAGCGTGTCCATCGCCATGTCGCGCGACGGCGCTTCGCCGCCCTGCTCCTCATAGCGATCCCAGCGCTTCTTATAGTCCTGCGCCCGCGCCCAGGTCTGGCGATCGACCGCGATGTTGCCCATGCGGGTCGAGGGCATCCGCCCCTTGCCGCCATAGACGCGCTTGGGGTTCTCGCCGCACGCCATCTTGAGCCCATAGGGCGCGCCGGGGAATTTCATCCCCTGCATCGTGCGGGCATAGACATTCTTGAGCGTCACGCTGCGCCCGCCGAACAGGTTCGCCGAACCGGGCAGAACCTGCAGCGTCGTCACACCGCCATTGGCGAGCGCGCGGGAAAAGCCCGGATCCTGCGGCCACACGCTATGCTCGGCCCACACTTCGGCGGTGACCGGCCCGGTCGCCTCGTTGCCGTCCGAATGCGCCGACACGCCGGGGCTGGGATAGTCGCCCAGATGGCTGTGCACGTCGATCACGCCGGGAGTCACATATTTGCCGGCGCCGTCGATCACCGTCGCGCCTTCGGGCGCTGCGATGGTCTGGCCGACCTCGACGATCTTGCCGTCGCGGAACAGCACCGCGCCACGCTCGATCTTTCCGCCCTCGCCGTCCAGAATCGTGACATTGGTCAACAGCGTCGGCACGCCGGGATACGCCTTGTAGGTCGAAGGATAGGGATTGTGGTCATATCCCTTGTTCTTGCCCGGCCCCTTGCGCGCCGGAGCCTCCGACGACGCACTCTGGGCCTTGCCCCCTGCGTTCGCGCTACAGGCCGCCAGCGTCGCCGCCGCAGCCGTGCCGATGATGATCCGGATCAACGCGTACTTCTCCCTGTCCGATGCCGCGCGGTCGGTCCGCCGCGCCGTTCTGGCGACGTTAGGGATGAAAAGCGTTGCGCGCAATTTGCCGATTTGCTCCAAGGGTATGAAGCAGTTGCGGGGGGCAAGGGGCAATGACGGCACAGGGCGCAAGCGTCGCCGCGCGCGATGGCGCGGTCGCTGGCAATGCCGCGACGCCCTTTGGCGATCCCGCAGCCGCCGATGCCGCGCATGAAACGCTCAAGGGCGATGCGAGCATTCAGTTCGACTTTCCGTGGTTCATCCCCGAACAGAGCGAAATGCCGCAATGGCTCAAAGATGTCTTCGGCGCGCTCGGCCGCTTCATCGAATGGGTCGGCGGTGGCTGGACGGTTTTGATGTGGGTCGCGGTCGCGCTGGTCATGATCGCGCTCGCCTTCGCGATCTTCCCCCCGCTCCGCGCCTGGCTCGCCAACCGCATCGCCGCGCGCGGGGGTGTCGTCGCGACGCCGGGCTGGGCCCCTGAAGCATCGGTCGCACGCGCCCTGCTGGTCGAGGCCGACCAGCTCGCCGCCACCGGTCGCTATGACGAAGCCGTCCGCCTCCTTCTCCACCGCAGCGTCGAGGATATCGAACGCTGGCGCGGCGATGCGCTCCGCCCGTCCTGGACCAGCCGCGACATTGCCCGGATCGAGGCGCTGCCCGACGCCGCGCGCACCGTCTTCGGTCGCATCGTCGCCGATGTGGAGCGCAGCCTGTTCGCCGGCCATCCGCTGGGCGAGGCCGACTGGACCCGCGCCCGCGCCGATTATGCCGGATTCGCGCTCGGCCGATGACCCAGAGCACCGCCAGCCCCTTTCGCACCCGCACGGTGCTGATCCTCGTCGCGGCGGGGCTCATCCTCGCCCTCGGCTTCCTGCTGGTCAGCGCCTATGGCGACCGCTTCGACCGCCAGCGCGGCAACATCCCGAGCCCGTCGTCGCGCTTCGCCACGGGCTTTTACGGCCTGACCAAGCTGGTCGAACTGTCCGGCGGCACCGTATCGCTGTCGAGCGATCCGGAAGATCGGCCGGAAAGCGGCATCCTGATCCTGACCCCCAATATCGGGACGAGTTCCGATGAAATTCGGCAGGCCATGGGGGCGCACGAGGGCCCGATTCTCGTGATCCTTCCCAAATGGGTGGCCGCCCCGATCCAGAATCGTCCCAACCGCGAGCAGCGCCTGACGACTGTTTCCCCCGAGCGATTGGTCGCGATGCTCGCGCAGACCGTCAATGTCGCCCCGCATTCGGAAAAGTCCGGAACTCGGCTGCGCTACAGCTCCGGGCTGCCTGGCTCTCCGTTTCGCATCGACGGCGAGATTCAGGCGGTGGAAAGCGACAAGCTGATCCCGCTGATCGTCGCGCCGAATGGTGCGTCGGTTCTTTCCCAGGTCGGAACTTCCGGCACGTATATCCTCGCCGATCCCGATCTGCTCAACAATCATGGTCTGGCGCACAGGCAGAATGCCCGTGCCGCTATTGCCCTGCTTGCTGCGCTCGACCCCGACACGCCCGGCACCGTGATCTTCGACACGATGCTCCCTTATGGTAGCGGCGGTCGCAACCTGCTTCAGCTCGCATTCGAGCCGCCCTTTGCCGGGGTCAGCATCGCGCTGCTGATCGCCGCCCTGCTCGCGGGGATCGCGACGCTCGTCCGGTTCGGCCCGGTGCGACGCGAACAGCGCGCGGTGCCGTTCGGCAAGGCGGCGCTGATCGAGAATATCGTCAGCCTCGCCCGCCGCGCGCGGCGCACCCGCGAAGGGGGCAGCGCCTATGCCGACGCGATCCGCGACTGGGCCGCGCGCAGGCTAGCGCTGCCACGCACGCTTCAGGGCGAGGCGCTCGATGCGCAGCTCGACGCGATCCCGACAACGACCTCCTACACCGCCGCGACCGAACGCGTCCGCGCTGCGACCACCGAAACCGAACTGCTCCACGCCGCACAGGCGCTCGATGATTGGCGAAAGGAAGTGAAGGCATGACACTCGACGACGTCCGCAACCTCGGTGCGGCGATCGAAGCCCAGGTCGCCAAGGCCGTGGTGGGTCAGGGGCGGGCAACGCGCCTTCTCACCATCGCATTGCTCTCGGGCGGCCATGTCCTGCTCGAAGGCGCACCCGGCACCGCCAAGACGCTGCTGGCGCAGAGCTTCGCACGCACGCTCGGCCTCGACTTCGGTCGCATCCAGTTCACCCCCGACCTGATGCCCGGCGACATCGTCGGCGCCAGCCTGTTCAACTTCCAGAGTTCTTCCTTCGAACTGCGGCGCGGCCCCGTGTTCACCGAATTGCTGCTGGCCGACGAAATCAACCGCACCCCGCCCAAGACCCAGGCCGCCCTTCTCGAAGCGATGCAGGAACGCGCGGTGACCATCGACGGCTCGACCGAGAAACTCTCCGACCGCTTCACCGTCGTCGCGACCCAGAACCCGATCGAACAGCAGGGCGTCTATCCCCTGCCCGAGGCTCAGCTCGACCGCTTCCTGTTCAAGCTGGCGATCGACTATCCCGATGCGGAAGCCGAACGCGCGATCGTCGCCCAATACGGCACCCGCACCGGCTCGCCCCGGCCGGAGGACAGTGGCGTCGAGCAGGTCGCAACCCCCGACGCGCTCAAGGCGGCCAGCGACACCGTGCTCGAAGTGCGGCTGGCGGATGAGATCATCGCCTATGTCGTCGACCTGATCCGCGCGACCCGCGATCACGCCGACCTGTCGCACGGCGCATCACCCCGCGCCGCCTCCGCACTCGCCGCAGCAGCGCGCGCCGCAGCCGCGCTGGAAGGGCGCGACTATGTCATCCCCGACGACGTCAAGCTGCTCGCCCAGCCGCTGTTGCGCCACCGCGTCGTCCTGTCGCCTGCCGCCGAAATCGACGGCCGCCGCACCGACGATATCGTCGCCCAGCTGATCGACCGGGTCGAGGCACCGCGTTGATCGTTCCGACCCAGCGTGCGGTCGCGCTGACGCTGGTGGCGGCGCCAATGGCGCTGCTGCTCGGCGTCGTGCGTCCGGACGGCTGGCTCCTCGCCGTCGCCTGGGCGCTCGGCGTCGCACTGCTGGTGCTGCTCGACGGGCTCATGGCCCCGCGCATCCGGGCAGGCGATCTTAGGGTCGAGGGACCAGGCGCAGTTGATGTCGGCGGAACGGTTGCGCTTGCCGGCGTGACGCCGGGCCTCGCCTACGCGGCGGACATCACCGCGCCGCTTGATCCGCTCCCGAACCGCAAGCGGGATGGGAACGCGCTCAACTTCATCGCCACCCGGCGCGGCACCGCGAAGCTCTCACGCATCTGGGCGCGAGCCTCCGGTCCGCTCGGCCTCGCCTATCGCCAGCGTAGCATCGCGACCGACGACAGCATCCGCGTCCTCCCCGACCTGCGCCCCGTCCGCGAACAGGGGATGCGGCAATTCCTGCGCAGCCGCCAGTTCGGCACGCGCATCCGTCCCGAAAGCGGCGACGGCACCGAATTCCAGTCGCTCACCGATTTCCAGCCCGGCATGGAACGCCGCGCGATCGACTGGAAGGCCACTGCCCGCCACCTCTCGCTGCTCGCCCGCGAATATCGCACCGAGCGCGACAACAGCGTCGTGTTCGCGGTGGATTGCGGCCGGACGATGAGCGAACCGGTCGCCGGGATGCCGCGCATCGACCGTGCCGTCTCCGCCGCCCTGCTAGCATCCTTCGTCGCGCTCAAGTCGGGCGACACCGTCCGCCTGTTCGGGTTCGCCGGGCGCCCGACCGCGGATTCGGGCAGCATCTCGGGCGCGCGCGGCTTCGCCGCCCTGCATCGCACCGCCGCCGAACTCGATTATGGCGCGCAGGAGAGCAATTTCACGCTCTCGCTCGTCTCGCTCGACCAGCGACTCCAGCGCCGCAGCCTGATCATCCTGTTCAGCGAATTTACCGATCCGACCAGCGCCGAACTGATGCTCACCGCCGCCGCGCGGATGCGCAAGCGGCACCGCCTGTTGTTCGTCCTGTTCCGCGATATCGAGCTGGAGGCGTTTCTTGAGGCGCGCCCGGAAACCGCCGACGACGTGACCCGCGCCAATGTCGCCCACGCGCTGCTGCGCGAGCGGCGGATCGTCATCGAACGGTTGAAACGGCTCGGCATCGACGTGCTCGAAGCCGAACCCGACGACCTCGCCCTCGCGCTCGCCGAGCGCTATGTCCGGGACCGCGAACGCCCATGAGCAGCACCGTCTTTGGCGTCAGCCAGTTCCGCGCCGAACGCGAAGCCGACTGGAAGCGGCTTGAGGCGATGCTCGACCTGATCGAGAAGAAGTCGCCCCGCCGACTGTCCAGCGAGGATCTGTTCGAACTCCCGCGCCTCTATCGCTCGACCCTCTCGGCCCTGTCGATCGCGCGCGAAACCTCGCTCGACGGGTCGATGATTGCCTATCTCGAAAGCCTGTCGACCCGCGCCTATTTCATCCTCTACGGCTGCCGCGACTCCTTCTGGAAACAGATCGGCGGCTTCTTCGCTCAGGGCTGGCCCGCCGCCGTGCGCGGCGTTGTCCCGGAGATGCTGATCATCGCTGCGCTGTTTCTGGGCAGCGGACTCGCGGGCTATTTCCTCGTGCTCGCCGATCCTGGCTGGTTCGGTGCGATCGTCCCCGGCGAACTCGCCGGCGGCCGCAACATGCAGGCGAGCGTCGAAACCCTGCGCCAATCGATCTACGGCCCGCCCAGACAGGGCGGCCTTGAGATTTTCGCAACCTCGCTGTTCACGCATAACAGCCAGGTGTCGATCATGGCCTTCGCGCTGGGCTTCGCCTTCGGCATCCCGACATTGTTCCTGATCGCCAGCAACGGCGTGCTGCTCGGCGCCTTCTACGCCGCGTTCATGTCCAAGGGGCTGGGGGTCGGCTTCACCGGCTGGCTGATGATCCACGGATCGACCGAACTCAGCGCAATCATCCTCGCCGGCGCCGCCGGGCTGCATATCGGCCGCGCAGTCGCCTTTCCCGGCGAGCGCAGCCGCCTCGCCGCTGCTGGCGAAGCCGGTCGCCGCGGAGCGATCGTGATGATCGGCGTCGTCATCATGCTGCTCGCCGCCGGCCTGCTCGAAGGGTTCGCGCGCCAGCTGATCACCGCCGACCCGGCGCGCTTCGCCATCGCCGCGACCATGTTCGCGATCTGGGTCGTCTATTTCACGCTGGGTGGACGCCGTCTCCATGGCTGAGCGCAAGGATCGGCTGGTCCGCGAACTGGTCACGCCGGAGGGCGCGGTGCTGCACCTGCGCCTCGCCAACGCAGGGTCGCGTGCCGCTGCGTTCACCATCGATGCAGCGATCATGCTCGCGGCGCTGATCGGGCTGACGCTCGCCGCAGTCGGCCTGCTGACCAATCAGCAATCGTCCAGTGTCGCGGCGATCCTGTGGCTGCTCGGCTTCTTCCTGCTCCGCAATTTCTACTTCACCCTGTTCGAAAGCGGCGGGCGCGCTGCAACGCTCGGCAAACGCGCGCTCAAGCTGCGCGTCGTCGCCCGCGACGGCGGGCGGCTAACCGGCGGCGCGGTCCTCGCCCGCAACCTGACCCGTGAGATCGAGGTGTTCCTGCCCCTGATGTTCCTGCTCTCGGCACAGGCCGAGGGGTTCAGCAGCCGCTGGCTGACCCTGTTCGGCTTTGGCTGGACCGCGATCTTCATGCTGTTCCCGCTGTTCAACCGCGACCGGCTGCGCGCGGGGGATCTGATCGCGGGCACCTGGGTCGTCGAAAATGAGCGGCCGAAGATCGCGCCCGACCTGCTCGCCGATGCGGAGCCCGAGCGGATCGAGCGTTACGCCTTCACGCCCGAAGAGCTCGAAACCTATGGCCAGATGGAGGTGCAGCGCCTCGCCGACATCCTCCATCGTGACGAGGCGGATACGATCGTCACCGTCGCCGGCGTGATCCGGCGCAAGCTCGGTCGCCCCGACAATGGCAGCCATGTCGGCGAGGATCGCGCCTTCCTCGACGCCTATTACGCCGCCGCGCGCCGCCATCTCGAACGCCGCCTGTTGTTCGGCAAGCGAAAGCGCGACAAGTTCGATTCGGAAGGTTAGGAACGCGCCATGACCGACACGAAACCCGACATTCCCGGCGTCATCGCCCCGCCGCCGCTGATCTTCCTCGGCTATCTGATCGCCGGGATCGCGCTGGAATATCTGGTGGTCCGCACCCAGGGCCTCGACATGCCCGGCTCACTGCGCTGGACGGTCGTCGCGCTGTTCCTGCTAACGGGAGGCGCGCTGATCGCTGCGGCACTCGGTCGGTTCAAGGCAGCCGGAACCCCCGCCCCGCCCTGGCAGCCAACCACCGCCTTTGTGGTGCACGGCGTCTACCGCTGGACCCGCAACCCGATGTATCTCGGCATGACGTTGGCCTATCTCGGCCTCACCGTCGCCGCGAACGCACCGGTCGCATTATGGCTGTTCATCCCGCTGATCATGACGATCCACTATGGCGTGATCGCGCGCGAGGAACGCTACATGGCGGACAAATTCGGCGTCCCCTACGTCAACTACGCCCATAACGTTCCGCGCTGGCTGTAAGCGGGGAAGTATCTGTGGCGGATAGTGAGCTTTCGGGCCGCATGGCAAACATGCGTGTCGAGCAACTGAGCGAAATTGCGTTCGCGTCCCCGGAAGACGGCATCCGAGAGGATTTTATCGTCGCTGCGCGCGCCGAACTCGACCGGCGCGGTGACGCGAGCGAGACTAAGATCGCGGAAGACATGGTAACTATCCGCAGCGATATTGCAGAGAGGGCGTCACTCAGGTTGGGATGGTTCGGGATCGTTCTAACCCTGATCGTTGGGCCGCTCCTGCTTCTCTCCCTCGGGGGCGCACTCTCGCTATACCTGAAGGGTTATAAAACGAAGGCCAGCGGCGTGCTCATATGCATTCCGATCAGCCTCGGCCTCTATGTTCTCGCAATGATTGTTATTTGACGCAGTGGATCGGCCCCCTAACCCTCGCGCTTCCCAAAGAAATGCTCGACGATATGCTCGGCGATCCGCGCCGGGCGCAGCGTCTCTGCGTCTACGCAGCACCAGCGTGACTTGACCTCGGCCAGCACATCGTCGCCGCGGCGGATGATCGTTTCGTAGAACGCGCTGACGCCCTGCACCTTCTCCAACAGCACCGTCGCGACCACCTCGTCATCGAGGAAGGCGGGCTTACGATAGGTGATCTCGTGCTTGAGCGCGACCCACAGGTGTTTCGCCACCTCTTCGGCCGGTGCCAGCTTCTGCCAATGCGCCAGCACCGCCTCCTGCACCCATTTCAGGTAGCTGGCGTTATTGACGTGCCCCATGAAGTCGATGTCGGCGGGATCGACGGGGATGGGCACTTCGAACGGGATGGCTGCGCGCGTCATGGGTTCACCTTAACGTAAACCGGCCGCAGATGCGAGGGGGCAATCGCGCGCCCGCGCAAATCCGTAAAGCCCCATTGATCCCGCTTTCGAATTCACGGTATGCCCGGTTCAAACGATAAAGGAGGATGCAATGACTCACCCGATCCCGGCCCAGGCCAAGCAGATGCTGTCGACCGTTACCGAGGATGGCGGCCTCGAACTCACCCTGCGCGACGTGCCGGTGCCCCAGCCCAGCGGCGATGAAGTGCTGATCCGGGTCGAGGCGACCCCGATCAACCCGTCCGACCTCGCCGTTATGCTCAGCGTCGCCGACTCCAACGCCTTCGCGCCGCTTGGCTATGGCGCGCGTGCCGAAATCCCCGAAGCGCTCCGCCGCCATGTCGCGGTACGCGCGGGCAAGCCGCTGCCGATCGGAAATGAAGGCGCCGGAACGGTCGTCGCCGCCGGAGACGATCCCGCCGCGCAGGCATTGATCGGCAAGACTGTCGCGGCGGCTGGCGGGGGATTCTACACCCAGTATCGCCTGCTTCGCGCCCGCGACTGCCTCGTCTTCCCAGATGGCATCGCCGCCGAAGAAGCCGCCTCTTCCTTCGTCAACCCGATGACCGCGCTCGGCATGGTCGGAACGATGCGGCGTGAAGGCTATAAGGGCCTGGTCCACACCGCTGCTGCATCGAACCTTGGCCAGATGCTGGTCAAGCTGACCCTGTCCGAAGGCGTGCCGCTGGTGAACATCGTACGCAGCCAGACTCAGGCACTGCTGCTCCGCGATCTCGGCGCGACCCATGTCGTCGACAGCAGCGCGCCCGACTTCATGGCCCAGCTCACCGACGCGATCGCGGAGACGCAAGCCTTTCTCGCCTTCGACGCGATCGGCGGCGGCAAGCTCGCCGGCCAGATCCTGACCGCGATGGAGGCGGCGGCGGTCCGCACCAACCCTGCAAACGGCCCCTATGGCTCCTCGACGATGAAGCAGGTCTATATCTATGGCGGCCTCAGCACCGCGCCGACTGAACTGAATCGCGGTTTCGGTATGATCTGGGGTGTCGGTGGCTGGCTGCTCACCCCCTATTTGATGAAGGCGGGGATGGAGGAGGTGGCGCGGATGCGCGCCAAGGTTACCGCCGAAATCCGCACCACCTTCGCCAGCAGCTACAGCAACCGCATCAGCCTTGAGGACGCGGTCCAGCCCGGTTGCATCGCCGCATACAACCGCCGCGCGACGGGCGAGAAATATCTGATCCTGCCGCAGCTTTGATCGCAGTTCGGGAAACCATGCGTTCCCGTTTCGCCATTTGAACAAGTCGGGGGTGTCGCGCATTGTCGTGGCGCCCCCGTAACGCAATCCGGAGACCGAACCCATGCGCCTCGTACTCGCCACCCTGCTCGCCGCCACCGCCATCGCCACGCCCATCGTCGCCCAGCAGATGCCGGGCACGAAGGACAAGGCCGCGATCACCGGCGGCACCTACACCGTCGATGCCAACCACACGCTGGTGAAGTGGGAGGTCAACCATTTCGGCTTCTCGCCGCTCTGGGGTCTGTTCGGCGCAGTCACCGGCACGATGCAGCTCGACCCGAAGAACCCCGGCGCGTCCAAGGTCGATGTGACGATTCCCGTCTCGAAGATGGTGACCGGCGTCCCCGGCTTCACCGCACACCTGCTGCGCGACGGCAAAGATGGCGGCAAGCCCGACTTCTTCGGCTCGGCACCCGCTGATGCGAAGTTCGTGTCGACCCATGTGATGATCGACGCCGATGGTGATGAGGCCAAGGTTCACGGTAACCTGACGCTCAACGGCGTCACCAAGCCGGTGACGCTCGACGTCGATTTCTACGGCGCGGGCAAGGCGCCGGCACAGATGGGCGGCAAGGAAAATGTCGGGTTCGAGGCTGAGGCGAAGATCAAGCGCAGCGACTTCGGCCTTGGCTATGCCGTGCCGCTGGTCAGCGACGAGGTCGAACTGACCATCGCCGCCGCGTTTCAGAAGTAAGGGTTCAGGCCGCGCGCCGAATCTTCGCAAAGCCCTCAAAGGTGGCGCGAACATTCGGTGACGCGGCCTCGAGCCGCTCGGCAATCTGTTCCATCAGCGCGTCGGAGTCGCCACCGGGCATGCGGTGCGCCATCGCCCATTCGCCGAACTCACGCGCCTCGATCGCCCGACGCGAAAGCGTCACGACCGCGCGATGGCGCGGGTCGCCGCCGATCCGGACAAAGGCGCGCTCGACCGCCTCGGCCGGCCCCTCCAGCACCTGCAGAAATCGCCGCCCGTCGGCGTAGAGCAGCCCGGTAATGCCATCACGCGCATTGTTGCGCCGCGACACCGTCAAAATCTGCGCAACGTCGATCGGGGCACAGTTGGCGGCGCTGCTAATGTACATGATTTGAAGCATTTTTCGTCCTGTTCGGCCCCCATCGCATCCTATGCCGCTCAAATCTTTATAGAATGATATCGCAAGGCCGGTGGCCGGGCGGAGGAATCCGTACTGGACATTTGTTGCGCGTCCGGGCTAAGCGCCCCGCATAATGTTGCACGGTGCCAACCTTCCCCTGCTTCGACTTATCCGCCCTTAGGGCGTGGATTCGCGCGGGCATGGCCTGCGCACACGGCCTAAGGGCAGAGCAATCCCTCCCCCGACCGTCCGTTTCGAAGCGAGAAGTCCCATGTTGCGCGACCCCAGCGTCAAATACCGCCCCTTCCCTCAGGTCGATCTGCCCGATCGCCAATGGCCGAGCCGCACGATCACCAAAGCGCCGCGCTGGCTTTCCACCGACCTGCGCGACGGCAATCAGGCGTTGATCGACCCGATGGACGCGGAGAAAAAGACCCGTTTCTTCGACCTGATCTGCCGCGTCGGGATCAAGGAGATCGAGGTCGGTTTCCCCAGCGCTGGCGCCACCGAATTCGACTTCATCTCCGGCCTCGTCCGCGATGACCGCATCCCCGATGATGTGACGGTGCAGGTGCTGACCCAGGCCCGCCGCGACCTGATCGAAACCAGTTTCGCCAGCCTGCGCGGCGCGAAACAGGCGATCGTCCACGTCTATAACGCGGTCAGTCCGGCGTGGCGGCGGATCGTGTTCGGCATGGACCGCGCGCAGGTAAAGGGCATCGCCATCGACGCCGCCCGCATGCTGCGCGACGGTGCCGCGGCGCAGCCCGACACCGACTGGCATTTCCAATATTCGCCAGAAACCTTCTCGACCGCCGAGCTGGATTTCTCGGTCGAGGTCTGCGCCGCCGTGATGGAGGTGCTCCGGCCGACACCCGAACGCCCGCTGATCCTCAACCTGCCCGCGACGGTCGAGGCGGCGACGGCCAACATCTATGCCGACCAGATCGAGTATTTCTGTCGCCATATCCCCAATCGCGACAGCGTGGTGATCTCGCTGCACACGCATAACGACCGTGGCACCGGCGTCGCGGCGGCGGAACTGGGCCTGATGGCGGGCGCCGACCGCGTCGAGGGCTGTCTGCTCGGCAATGGCGAGCGCACCGGCAATTGCGACCTCGTGACCGTCGCGATGAACCTGTACACGCAGGGCGTCGATCCCAAGCTCGCCTTCGACGACATCGACGAAGTGGTGAAGACGGTCGAATATTGCACCAATATCCCGGTGCATCCGCGCACGCCCTATGCCGGCGACCTCGTCTTCACCGCCTTTTCGGGCAGCCATCAGGACGCGATCAAAAAGGGCTTCGCCGCGCAGGAAGCGCGCAACGACGCGTTCTGGGAAGTCCCCTATCTCCCGATCGACCCCGCCGATCTGGGCCGCAGCTACGAAGCGGTGATCCGCGTCAATTCACAATCCGGCAAGGGTGGCGTCGCTTGGGTGCTGGAGCAGGACAAGGGGCTCAAGCTCCCCAAGCGGCTCCAGGCCGATTTCAGCCGCCACGTCCAGCGCATGGCCGACGAAACCAGCCGCGAACTCAACGCGCAGGATATCTGGGCAACCTTCCAGAGCGCCTATCGCCTCGAGACGCCGCAGCGCTTCACGCTCGGCGCCTATGACGAAACCCGTGCCGCGAATGGCGAGCGCATCTTCGCCGGATCGATTGAGGTGGACGGCGTCTCCAAATCGGTCAGCGGGCGCGGCAATGGCCTGATTTCGAGCGTCGTCGCCGCGATCCGTGAGGGCTTTGGCGTCGATCTCGACATCGCCGACTATGCCGAACACGCGATCGGCCACGGCTCGACCGCCCAGGCCGCGGCTTATGTCGAATGCCGCACCGCCGATGGCCAAACCGTGTGGGGCGTCGGCATTGACGAAGACGTCGCCACCGCCAGCGTCCGCGCCGTGCTCAGCGCGGCGAGCGCGCTGGCTTAAGTTACCGTCGCCCCGGCGCAGGCCGGGGCCGCCAAGTTTGTTAGGGAACAGACATGACCCGCTCCCCCCTCGCCCCCGCCGCCTTCCCGTCGCTCGCAGCAATCCCCGGCGTGACGCTCCGCGTCGCCCGCGCGCGCTACAAGCAATGGGACCGCTGCGACCTGACTTTCGTGACGCTGGACGAGGGCACCGCGGTCGCGGGCGTCACCACGACCAGCAAATGCCCCTCGCCCGAAGTCGAATGGTGCCGCGACGCGCTCCCGCTCGGCCGCGCGCGGGCGCTGGTGGTCAATGCCGGCAACAGCAACGCCTTCACCGGCAACCGGGGTCGCGCGGCGGTCGAGGCTATTGCGGCGCGGGTCGCGGGATATCTGAACTGCCAGCCGTCGGACGTGTTCGTTTCGTCCACCGGCGTGATCGGCGTGCCGCTTCCGATCGACAAGGCCGAAGCCGGGCTCGACGCTGCCTTCACCGCCGAACCCTGTGGCTGGGAAGATGCCGCGAACACGATCGGCACCACCGACACCTTCGCCAAGGGCGCAGCGACCTCCGCCGTCGTCGATGGCCGCCGGGTCAACCTCGTCGGCATCATCAAGGGCAGCGGCATGATCGCCCCCGACATGGCAACGATGTTGGGCTATGTATTCACCGACGCCGCCGTCGATCCCGCCTTCCTTCAGCGCGCACTGAGCGACGCCAACCGTAAGAGCTTCTCCTGCATCACGGTCGACAGCGACACATCGACCAGCGACACCGTCCTCGCCTTCGCCACCGGCACGGCGGGCAACGCGCAGCTCACCGATGACGACAGCGATGGCGCCGACGCCTTCCGCGCCGCGCTCGCCGACCTCTGCCTCCAACTCGCGCATCTCGTCGTCCGCGACGGAGAGGGCGCGTCGAAGTTCATCCGCATCGATGTCGAGGGTGCCGAAAGCGACGCCAGCGCCCACCGCATCGCACTCAGCATTGCCAACTCACCACTGGTCAAGACCGCCATCGCCGGCGAGGACGCCAACTGGGGCCGCATCGTCATGGCCGTCGGCAAGGCGGGTGAACCCGCCGACCGCGACACGCTCGCCATCACCTTCGGCGGCGTGCAGGTCGCGTCAGGAGGCCTCGCGGTCGAAGGCTATGACGAAACCCCCGTCGCTGCGCATCTCAAGGGCCAGGACATCGAAATCGGCGTCGATCTCGGCCTCGGCGAAGGCCGCGCCACCGTGTGGACCTGCGACCTGACGCACGGCTACATCTCGATCAACGCGGACTATCGCAGCTAGTATTTCTGTCGGATCAAAAGGTCGGGCCCGGCATAACCCTCGACCTTATGGAGAAGTCGGACTTTGATCACCTGATCGACAACCATGCCGCGCTGGGACATCCCGAAATGGCCGTATTCCCCAGCACGCACAGTCTTCCGTCCGATCCACTCGACTTCGAAAACACGCGTAGCGCCCGAATCGTCTGGTGACAGGGCGCGTCGTGTATCACCGCGATACGTGGTCTTTTCATCGAAGGAGGGCCATATCCGTTCCTGCGGTTGCAGATATGGTGGCCCTCCTGGCTCCCCCTCTATGAACAGTTGCCCTTCAAACTCGTCAAAATAGACGCCGGTAAACCGCTGAACCGGTCCAAAGTCGAAGCAGTTTCGTTCAGGAACAGAACGACCGATCCGGCTGCCGTCCGGCTGAACCTCATCCGGCAGAGTGCACCTCCGATAGGGATCGTACCCCTCGACAACTCGGATCGAGGCGTCCCAAGCCACAGAGACGGGGCGCGGCGCGTGACCGGACATCGTCCATTCGTCGAGCCCCCAATAAGCGAGTGGGATCGCGAGTAGCGTTACTACGCCGCCCGCGATCCAACTCTTTCTCACACCACGCTCTCGATCCACGCCTTCAGCTTGGACTTGGTGTTGATCTCCTGGATCCCCACCTGCTGCGCGATCTTCTGCCCGTCCTTGTAGACGAACAAAGTCGGGATGCCGCGAATGCCGAGGTTACCCGGCGTGTCGGGATTTTCCTCGATGTTCAGCTTGGTGATCGTGACCTTGTCGGCCAGCTCCTCGGCCAGCTCTTCCAGGCTCGGGCCGATGATCTTGCACGGGCCGCACCATTCCGCCCAGAAATCGACCAGCACGGGCTTGTCGGACTGCAGCACGTCGGTTGCAAAGCTCTCGTCGGTAACGGCCTTCGCCATGTCTCAAATCTCCTCTGTGTTGCCACCTAACTAGGGTCGGCAGCCGCGCGTCTCAAGCATCGAGTGGCAAGCTTTGTTCGCTCGCCGCGAAGCCCGGCTTGTGCGCAGCCACCAGAGCGGCCGGCAGTTCGAACAGCACCGGCCCCGCCGTGTACAGCAGCCCCGCGACCACCTCCCGCCCCGGAAAGATCACCTCCAGCGCCGCAACATAGGCAGCCATCTGCCGCACATGATAGGGCGGCACATCGTCGAGCGAACCCGGCGCGCGCCGCCCGGTCTTGAAATCCACCACCAGCACGCGGCTGTCGGTCACGAGCAACCGGTCGGCGGTTCCCGAAACGACATGCCCGCCGCCCACGACCGCAGCGACCGGCGCTTCAGCCAGCGCCTCCGGCCCGAACAGGTCGGCAAAGCGCGGCTCGGCAAGCACCCCCAGCGCGGCACGCGCCAGCTCGGCCCGCTCACCCGTATCCGCAACCCCGCCCGCTCCAGCCAGCCAGCGGTCCGCCACCTCTGCGCGCCGCTCTGCCGCAACTACCGGCAAACGCTCGAGCAACGCATGGATCAACCGCCCGCGCTCCGCCGCCGCGCGCAACGCCGCAGCCGGCGGCGGATCGGCGACCAGGTCCTCACCCAGCGAAGACGGTGCCAACGGTCGCGGCGGCCGCGCCTCGACCGGAGCCGCACGCCGCGCCCAATCGGGCACCGCACCTGCAGCCTCGCCCGCTTCCGCAACGACCGCCTTGCGCGGCACCGCGCGGGTTGGCGCCAGCCCGGTAAAGCTCCGCTCCCCCTCGCCCTCCGGCACGCCCAGCGCGTCCAGCCCGGCAGCCGCAGCCGTGTACCAGCTCAGCTCCGGCGGCTCGCCTTTCGCCTTCGGGCCGAGCGACCCCGCGATCACCAACCGCTCCTCCGCCCGCGTCGCCGCGACGTAGAATAGCCGCCAATGCTCCTCCAGCTCACGCGCTTCCGCCGCGTTGACCGCCCCATCGACCGGCCCGCCACGCTCGGCCTTGCCGGGCCGGAAGACCGGGAGCTTGAAGCCCTCTCCCTCCGGCTGCCATTCGACAAAATCGCCGCGATTGCCCGCCACCGGATCGGCGGTCGCATCGGCCAAGATCACCAGCGGCGCCTGCAACCCCTTCGCGCCATGCGCGGTCATCACCCGCACCGCCGCCTGCGGTTGCGCCGCATCGCGCACGATCTCGACATCACCCCGGTCGAACCAGTCGAGGAAGCGTTGCAGCGTCGGCGTCGCCACCCCCTCAAATCCCAATGCCGCCGTCAGCAACTCCTCGATCGGATCTAACGCCTCCGCCCCCAGCCGGTGCAGCAGCTTGCGCCGCCCATCCATCGGCCCGGTCAGAATCGCCTCCAGAAACCGGTGCGGCGTCATGAAATCCGCCCGCGCCAGCAGCCCAAACAACGGCTCCAGCCGCTCGGGCGTCTGCGTCGCACGCAAATGCCGCCACAGGCTCCCGCGCTCGCGGATCGCCGCGACCATCAATTCGTCCTGGCTCCAGCCAATCAGCGGCGATACCAGCAACGCCGCCAGCGACAGATCATCGTCCGGCTGCAACGCGAACCGCACCGCCGCGAGCAGGTCCTGCACTGCCAGCGGCGCATTCAGCCGCAGCCGATCCACCCCCGCCACCGGCACCCCCTCGGCATAAAGCCGCGCGACGATCAGCCCGGCCAGTTCGCCGCGCCGCCGCACCAGGATCATCACATCCTCGGGCCGCAGCACCCGCCCCTTGCTCTCCAGCTCCAGCGTGCCGATCCAGTCGCGGATCTGCCGCGCGATCCGGTTGGCCAATTCGCGCGTCGCGTCGTCGATCCAGCCTTCCTCATCCTCCGGGTCGCCGCCCGTCACCACCGGCGGCCACAGGGTCACCGTCCCCGGCCCCTCGACCCGGCTGGCATGCGGCTCCGGCTCGGCAAAGGCCCCCATCCCCGGCGTTGGCAGCGCGTCGATCGCCGCATCGACAAACTCCAGCACGGGCGCGGTTGATCGGAAGCTGTGGACCAGCGACAGCGTATCCAGCGCCCCCGCCGCGCGCGTGTCGAAATGCTGCTGCGCCGCGCGGAAATTGACCGGGTCGGTCCCCTGAAAGCCAAAGATCGCCTGTTTATAATCGCCGACCGCAAAGATCGTCCGCACTTCCTCGCCATGCGCGCCTTCGCCGGCAAAGAACTCGTCCGCTAGCGCGCGCACGATCCGCCACTGCGCGACATTGGTATCCTGCGCCTCGTCGATCAGGACATGGCTGGTCGCCTGATCCAGCTTGTAGCGGATCCAGTCGCCCATCCCCGGCTGTTCGAGCAATGCCACCGCCTTGCCGATCAGATCGTCGAAATCGACCGCCCCCGCACGCCGCTTCGCCGCCGTGTAGGTCGCGGCATAGTCGCGCCCCGCCGCCAGCCCCTGCGCCAGGCAATCGACATAGCCCGCCCGCGCCACCATCCCCTGCACCGCGATGCACGCCTCACCCAGCGCGATCAGCAGCTCCTCATAATCCGGATCGATCCCCGCCAGCTTGGCCGAAACCTTGCGCGGTTCGTCCTTGCCGGTCAGCGCCAGCTTGCGGAGGTCACCCAGCCCCACGACCCGTGCCGCAGGGTCCGCCGCGATCCACGCCCGCGCGACGCCGGCATCGCGCGTACCCGTCGCGGTCCCCCACGCGTCATTGGCGTCAGCAATCCGCGCCAGCCCGTCCACGTCGAACGCGTCGTCGCTGCACCACTCCGCCGCCGCCGCCGCGACATCGCCCGAAGGCAGCCCGAACGCGCGCCGCAGCCACGGCTCGATCCCGCTCGGCATCGCCGCCATCGCCTCGGGCGCGCGGGCACAGGCGCTCAAAAACGCCTCCGCCTTGCCCTCGCCCAGCCTCAGGCTCAGCGCGCCGACCGCATCGATCACCCAGCCGCGCCCCTCGCGCTCGGCGGTCACCAGCATCTCCGCCAGCGCCTCGCGCGCCAGCGCGGATTCCTCGCGCGCTTCCAGCGGCCGGAACCCCGGCGTCAGCCCCGCCTCGACCGGAAACGCCGACAGCAACGTCTGGCAAAAGCTGTGGATCGTCTGGATGCGCAAACCGCCGCCGGGCGCATCCAACACCTTGGCGAATAAGGTCCGCGCCAGCGCAATCTGTGCGTCATCGGCCGGCGCACCCAGCGCCTCCAGATCGGCAAACAGCTCGGTCCGCTTCGCCCGCACCCAGTATGCCAGCCGCCCACTAACCCGCGCCGCCATCTCCGCCGCGCCCGCCTTGGTAAAGGTCAGGCACAGGATCGCGCCCGGATCGACCCCGCGCAGCAACAGGCGAAACACCCGCGCGGCCAGCACCTGCGTCTTGCCCGTCCCCGCGCTGGCCGACAGCCACACGCTCGCGTCCGGGCTCGACGCGGCGCCTTGGCTCCCGGCGAGCGGGGGCAGTGCGGAGATATTAGCGCCGCTCACGGCCATACCATTCGTCCCGGCGCATCAACTGGTCATAGTCGGAATAGGGCGCATATTCGGGGTGCAGCTTGGCAGTAAACGCCTCGCCCCCGGTCAAATACCGCCCCGCCGTATCGGCGAAATTCTCCGCCGCCGTCGGCACGAACTCCTCCGGCTTCATCCGCCCATATTTCTCCGCCGGGTCGACCGGCGTCGCGACATAGCCGAACTCGCCATTCTTCCGCGCCAGCGACCAATATTCGAAACAACTCGCCCGCCCCGAAATACCCGCAAACCCGCCGCGCTCTGCGATCAGCCCGAGCAGCCCAAGCTGCAGGCTGTAGCCCGCGCGCACCGCTTTCGTGCTCGGCGGCTGGCCGGTCTTGTAGTCGACGATCCCGATCGTCCCGTCGCCCATCGCGTCGATCCGGTCGAACTTGCCGGTCAGCCGCACGCCCGCAATGTCGATCCCGCCCTCCTGCTCCACCGCCAGGATGTGCCGCGCCGGATGCGCCGCCGTCTCGCGCACGATCCAGCGCACCGCCTCGATCAACCTTGGCTGCCACAGCGCACGCATCATCGGGTGCGCCGCGCGCAGCATCTCCAGCACGCGCGGCTCCAGCGCGTCGGGGTCACAGCCATCGTGCCGCGCCCATTGCTCCAGCGCGTCATGCACCGCCGTCCCGCGCCACGCCGCGCTCGGATCGGCATCGACCGGATCGAGCGGACGCAGCCGCAGCATGCGCTTGGCGTAAAAGGCATAGGGGTCAGCCTTCAACCGGTCGACATCGGTGACCGGAATCGATCGCGGCCGGATCGCCACCGGCGGACACGGCTCGGGCCGCGTCACCGGCTTGTGCTCTCCCGGCACGTCGATCGCGCGCGCCCATGCTTCCAGCTCGGTCGCCCGCTCCAGCCCGCCCGACAGCGCCTCCAGCCGCAACCAGAAGCGCGACGCAATCGTCGGTGCGCCCGCATCACGCTTCGCCCGCGTCAGCAACACCTCACGCGCGCCGAGCCCCTGCGCCAGATCATGCGCGGCAAGGCCAATCCGCCGCTCCAGCCCCGGAAGGCCAAGCTCGCTGCGGATGCGCGGCGCAAGCCACGGGTCGGGCGCGGGCAGCCCCGGCCACACCCCTTCATTCAGCCCGCCCAGCACCAGCAGATCGGCGGCATGCAGCCGCGCCTCGATCACGCCGAGGATCGCAAGGCGCGGATGCCCGCCTTGGGGCGGCCGCACCGCCACCTCATCCATCAATGTCCGCAGCAAGGCGGGCAGGCTCGCCGGTGCGATCAGCGCAGGACCATGCACCGCCTCGCGCTCCAGATCGTCGAGCAACGCCGCCGCCGCGCGGCCATCGACGCCCGCCCACAGACGCTCGCCGCACAGCCGCTCCGCCCCTTCGCGCAACTGCGCCAGCAGCGTCGCGGGCGGCACCATCTCCGCCGCAAATGCCGCCTCGATCGGCTCCAGCAGCGCCGCGATCTCCGCCCATGGCTCGATCGCCCGCTCCCGCGTCCGCGCGTCATAGCCCTCAGGATCGGCGAGATGCGCCGTGACTCCCGCCAGCCCCGCAGGCGGCCTCGGCCCCCGCAGCGCGAGATCGAGCGATCGCACCTGTTCCAGCCACCCAATCCGCGCCTCGCCCGCGCGCACCAGCGGATGCTTGAGCAGCGCCAGCAACGCCATCGGCGCAAATCCCTGCGCCGCCGCCTCGGCCAGCGCCAGCAACAGCGTCCCCGGCGGCAGGATCGCCAGCGCCGACCCGGCAGAATCGTCGATCGCGATTCCCCAGCGCGCGCAATGCGCCGCGACCCGCTTGGCCAGCGCGCGGTCCGGCGTCACCAGCGCCGCCGTCCGCCCCGGCTCCTCCAGCGCCTGCCGCAACGCCAGCGCAATCCCCTGCGCCTCCTCCGCCGGGGTCGCGACTTCCAGCACGCGCACCCCCGCCAGCCGCCGCTCGCCAGCGGGCAGGTCGCTCCACAGCGTCGTGCGCTCGGCCGGCATCATCGCGCTGGCAATCGCCTTGCTGCGCGCGGGCGGCGCATCCAACTCGGTCGCGACACGCCAGCTCTCGAACTCGCCGCGCTGCACCCCCATCCGGTCGATCAACAGCTTCAGATGGAATTGCGGATGCGTCTCCAGGCTGCGCTTGCGCCGCCCGCTCACCGGGTCAGCCGGAAACGGCCCCAGCATCGCCCATTCCTCATCCGCCATCGCCAGATCGACACCCGGCAGCACCACCTGCCCCTGCGGCAATCCCGCGACGACACGCAGCAGCCGCGCAATTGCGGGCGCGCTCGTGGTAATCCCCGCGGCACAGACAAAACGCTCGGGCGGCTCCGCCCGCCACCGCGCGGCGACCCGGTCGAGCAACCGGTTGCGCCGCTCGGCCAGATCGATCCGGCCAAGCTTCTCAAGCTCTTGCGGCCATTTCTCCAATATGATTTCGAACAGATCGAGCGCACGCTGCCAATGCACCGTCAAATGATCGAGCAGCACCACGTCGCGCAGCGCACTCGGCGCAATCTCCTCGACCAGCATCTGATCGAGCGTCCGCCCCAGATCCCCCGCCAGTCGCACCGCCTCCGCCGCATCGACGCTGCGGTCATGCGCCTCGATCAGCCGGGCGAGGATCATCCGACGCTGCAACGGATCGACCGCGGGCGGGATCGGCGCGTCATCGTCGGCGGGATCGAGAAACGGCCCAGCCGCCTCGTCCAGCTCGGGATCGCCAATCGCCACCATCCGCGGCAACAACAACCCGCCCCCGCTCGCGCGCACAAACGCATCGGTAATCGTCCGCTTGGCGCGATTGGTCGGCACCAGCACCACGCCCCGCGCCAGCCGCAACGGATCGCCGCCATGCCGCCGGATCAACCCCTGCGCCAGCGCATCGGCAAAGGCCCGATGCGGCGGGATGGTGTAGAGGTTGAGGCGGGAGGTCATCCGCCAATGCGTAGCCGCCATGCGCCGTCCTCGCCAAGGCGATTATGGGCGCGCGGGCATATTCGATAGCGTCCATGCCGCGCGCACCCGCCCGGTGAACACCGGCTGGTAGTCCCGCAGTTCGATCTGCGCTTCACGGTCGAAACTCGGATAGGTGGCTAGGCGGTCAAAGATACCAGCCTGCGCGGCACGATACAGCGAACGAACCTCGGGCCACGAACGATCGTGATCGCGAAGATACCCTGCCAATGACCGGTAGCCGAAAATCCGTCTGGGGTGGGCTGCTGGCAGCGTTGCCCGGGCACGAAGCGATCGCCGATAGAACCGCTCGGCTTCCTCGTCGCGATCCTGTCCCTCGAGGTTGAAGGCACGACTGTCGTAGAGGTCCGCCATCGCCGGCGCATCATCCGGCGTCACGGCGGCGTATGCCGCAATCGCTTTAAGGTGCAGCGGCTCTGCCTCAACATAACGCGCCTGAAGATCCAGGTTGGTGGCCAGCATCGATCGACCAGCAGCAATCGTGAGGTGGCCAGCGGGCCAGTTTGCCTCCTGAATCTCCAATGATTTCCGGCGCAGCGACTCGGCTTCACGAAAATCACCACGATTTTCCAGCAGCATGGCGAGATTGTCGTAGCTCCACGCGACAATGTACTCGTCTGCCCCGAACGTCTTGATGCGAATGTCGATGACACGTCGCAACAGCGGCTCAGCTTCGTCTGCGCGGGACAAGTTGATCAACGCCCGTCCCAACCCTTCGTAGCTCGCGGCGAGCGCTGATGGATTGGATGGAGACAATTGCTCCCGCAGCGCCATTGCCTTACGATAAAATGGCTCTGCATCGACGTAACGGGCCTGACTCGCGAGATTGTCTGCAAGATTGTTGTAGCTCATCGCGATCAACAAATGCCCTGGCGGCCGATGGCGCTCATGCAGCAGCAGCATGCGGCGAAGAAACACCTCTGCCTCGCTATGGCGGCTCAGCCGATCCAGAACGCCGGCCAGCTGATTATAACCGTCGGCAACCCGCAGATCGGCTTCGGGCAAGGTCTGCTCGAGCAGCGCCAGCGCCGCGCGTCGGGGCGCCTCCGCCTCGACAAAACGGCCTTGTGTGCCGAGCGTCAAAGCCAGGAAATCCAGCGCATGCGCTCGGTCAGGGTAGCTCTTGCCGTCAGGTGGTGCGGTCAGCGGGACGGCCCGCCGCGCAAGCCTTTCGGCCGCCTGATAATCGAACTGGAACGTCTCGGAGCCCGCCCACATCAACAGCAGGGCACAGCGGGATGGCTCCACCGCTTCGCATTGTTTCAGCTCGGCAAGGATCGTCGCCGCTGCCTGACGGTGGTCGTTGCGCTCTGATGCTTCCCGGGCGGCCACCGGCACAGGCCATTGCTGCGCGCTCACGGGCGAAACGATCGCGAGCGCCAGTGCCAGGATCAGGAGTTTATGCACCGCCATCGCTCCATCATGCGGAAAAGCAGTGCGATTGTCGTCTGTCAGAAATGGATGCTCAGGCTCTTCGTGCCCTCACCCATCCGCCAACACCGCCTCGGTCGCCGCAATCGCCGGCGGGCTGCCGACATCGAACCACAGCCCCTGATGCACCACGCCGAACGCCCGCCCGGCTTCCATCGCGCGCTGCCAGAACAGGTTCGTCGAGAACGCCCCCTCCGGCCAGTCGCGGATCACCCGCGGCGACAGGATCTGCACCCCGGTATAGACAAAGGGTGCCAAGCGGCCAGGCTTGCGCCGGCCGACGATCTTTCCGAACGGATCGAGGTGAAAGTCCCCCTGCCCACCATGGCAATGCGCGCGCGCCAATGGGACGAGCAGCAGCAGCGCGTCCATCCGGTCATCATCCCACGCCGCCGCCAGCTGGCGGATCGCGTCGATCGGGCCGTCGACCCACAGATTGTCGCTGTTGACGCAGACAAAGGGGGCATCGCCCAGCATCTCGCGCGCCTGCACCAGCCCGCCGCCGGTCTCCATCAGCTGCTTGCGCTCGTCGGATACCAGCACCTCGATGTCCTTCACCCGGTGGGTGACGTGCGCCTCCAGCGCATCGGCGAGGTAGTGGACATTGACCACCGCGCGTTCGACGCCGGCACTGCGCAGCCGGTCGAACACATGGTCGATCAGCGGCTTGCCCGCGACCTCGACCAGCGGCTTGGGCCGTGTCGCGGTCAGCGGGCGCATGCGCTTGCCCAGCCCCGCCGCCATCACCATCGCGGTGCGCGGCACGGCACCGGCCGGGATCGGCCGGATCGCCAGCGTTTTCTTCGCGCTCACGCCTGCACCACCACCATCGGGTCGCCACGCAGATGCGCCGGGATGTTCGCGTCGAACCACGCCTTCACCGGGGCGAGCGCCGAATGCTGAAGGTCGCGCTCCAGATAGCCCCACACGCGCGGACACAGCCCGGGATAGCGCGGCTTGCCGTCGCGCTGCCACAGCCGGGTAAAGATGCCGATGATCTTCGCATTCCGCTGCGCGCCAAGCACGTGATAGGCATCGACGAACGCCTGATCCGCGCCGGTAATCCGGCGATAGCGGTCGAGCATCGCCGCCTCCAGGTCGGGGTGCACATCGCGCCGCGCGTCCTGCAACAGCGAGACGAGGTCGTATGCGGGATGCCCCGCCAGCGCGTCCTGGAAATCGAGCAGGCCCAGCGTCTCGCTGCCCTCGATCAGCATCAGGTTTTCGGCATGATAGTCGCGCAGCACCGTCACCCGCTGGCCCTGCAGCGTCGGCGCCAGCACCGCGTCCCATGCCGCGCGATAGCCCTCGACGTCCGCCTCGACCCCGATCGCAGCACAATACCAGTCGGTCAGCAGCGCCGCCTCACGCTGGCAGGTCTCCGCGTCATAGGGGTCGACGTCGGCTGCTTCATGCCCGCGCAGCCGGATCAGCACGTCGATCGCCGCCTCGTATAGCCGCAACTCACTCTCAGGCGCGGCATCCACCGTTTCGCGCAGCCGCGCGTCGCCGAAATCCTCGATCAGGACCAGCCCGGTGTCGAGATCCTCGCCATAAATGGTCGGCGCAGCAAAGCCGCGGTCGGTTAGCCAGCGCGCGATTGAAATGAACGGGCGCGGGTCCTCATGCGGCGGCGGCGCGTCCATCAGGATCGCGCTGCGCCCCGGCGCCTGCACCCGGAAATAGCGGCGGAACGATGCGTCCCCCGCCAG
The DNA here is from genome assembly GCA_942493255.1 of uncultured Alphaproteobacteria bacterium. Taxonomy (GTDB): domain Bacteria; phylum Pseudomonadota; class Alphaproteobacteria; order Sphingomonadales; family Sphingomonadaceae; genus Sphingomonas. Next base: position 2,463,647 of record OW818683.1, read on the forward strand.
CGGCAGGATCTCCCCATCGCCCCAGCCGATCTCAGCCAGGAAATGCGGTGCCCGTGCGGGCGGGTTCATGTCGGGGGGCGAAATCACGCCGTCGCTTGCAGGGGCCATCGGTCCTTCCATGCCGCCGGTACCCGCGCTGTCAAGCCACGCGACCCATCGGCTTCGATCGTCAGTGTCAGCCACAGCGCATCCGCCCACCAGGCATCGGGCAACCGCTCGGGCCATTCGACCAGCAGCAGCGAATCGCCGCGCGCGTCGTCCAGCCCCAGTTCCTCGGCCTCGTCCGGATCGTCGATGCGATAGAGGTCGACATGCAGCACCGGAAGCGCGACCTCGGGCTGTTCATAGGGCTGGACGATCGCATAACTGGGCGAGGGCGCTTCACCCTCCAGCCCCAGCGCCGCGAGCAGCCCGCGCGCGATGCTGGTCTTGCCCGCGCCCAGTTGCCCCGACAGCGCGACGACATCGCCCGGCCGCACTTGCGCCGCGAGCGCACGCCCGAACGCCTGCGTCGCGGCGGCATCGGCCAGCGTGATCATGCGCGCGGCAACTCCGCGACCACCATCGTCCCCTGCCCCGGCTCCGACACCAGCTCGATCGTCCCACGATGCGCCTCAACGAACTGCTTCGCCAGCGGCAGGCCAAGCTGCAGCGCCCGCTCGCCATTGCGGCTGATCCCGGCCTGCGCGAAGCGGTCGAACGCCTTGGCGGCCACCGCCTCCGCCATACCAGGGCCATCATCCGACACGACGATCCGCGCCCGCGTGTCCGACCCGTCGATATGCAGCAGCACCCGGCCGCCCTCGCCAGTCCCGCTCACCGCATGGCGTAGCAGGTTCTCGACAATCTGGCGGATGCGGCGCGGATCGCCTTGGACGCTTCCCGCGCTTCCCTGAATCTCGACCGCCAGCTCGATCTTCTTGGTCTTGATCGACGGCTGGACATTCTCGACCGCCGCGCCCGCGACGAGCTCTAGATCGACTGCCTCGCGCGCCAGCGCTCCGCCATCGCGGGTCAGGTCGAGCACATCGTCGACCAGGTCGCCGAGCCGCCCAACCGACTCCAGGATCGCCCCCGAATACTCGACCGCAGTCTCCGGCAGTGCCCCGGCATAGCCGTTGTACAGCATCTCGGCGAAGCCCTTGATCGACGTCAGCGGCGTGCGCAGCTCGTAGCTCATGCTGGCGACGAACGCGGTCTTGATCCGGTCGGCCGCCTCCAGCGCGTCGTTGCGCTCACGCAGCGCATTCTCGATCCGCCGCCGGTCGGAAATGTCGAGCATCGTGAACAGCGCGTTGCCATCGGGCAGCGGCACCGCCGCGACCTCGAAAATCCGGCCATCGGCAAAGTCGATCGACCCGCCACGCTGCTGCCGCTCGACCGTCGCCGCGCGCACCAGATCACCGATCAACGCCGCGCGACCCGGCTTGGCGAGCTTGCCCGCCGCTTCCTTGGCCAGCGCATCGACTCGCGGATGCCCGGTAATGAACGCGTCGTCGAACCCCCAGGCCTGTTTGAACCGGTTGTTCCACAGCTGCAGCCGCCCATCGGCGGAGAACACGCCCAGCCCCTCGAACAGATTGTCGAACGTCGCCGTGCGCACCCGCAGCAACGTGTCGCGCGCGCTCGCCAGCTGTACCTGCTCGGTCAGATCCTCGAAAATCGTCAGCAACCCGCCCTCGGGCAGCGGCTGAGCTACGACGCGCAGATGCGTGCCGCCGGGCAGCGTCCAGTTTTCCTCACGCGCGCTCTCCGCCGCCAGGAACCATTCGCGCCGCTCATTCTTCCACCCCGGAAAGTCGCGCACCACCGGCAACCGGTTGGCCTCGCGCATCCGCTCCAGGATGCGGTCGAACTCGGGCCGGTCGGCCAGCCATTCATTCTTCAGCTCGAAGATGCGCCGGAACGGCTGGTTACAGAACACCAGCGCGCGATCCGGCCCGAACTGCGCCACGCCTGCAGACAGCCGGTCGAACATCGCGCGCTGCGCCTCGGCCGCGCGCTTGATCCCGCCGCGCGCCTGTTCCAACTCCTCGACATCCACGGCAAAGCCCGCGACACCGCCGGTCGGCAGCGGCACGTCATGGATATGCAGCGTGCGCCGCTTGCCCCCGATCGTGGCGGGCAGCTTCACCATCTGCGGCGCGCCGACCTCACGCGCATGCGCCGCGCTGGCGAGCGGCCCGCCCGGCGCCGATGCATCGACCAGCTCCACGCCAGAAGCGACGACCTGCTCGGCATCCTTCCCCTCGACCGCCTCGACATAGGCGTTGTTGACCATCGCAATCCGCAGCTCCGGATCGCGATACCACATCGGCATCGGCGCGGATTGAATGAGGCCGGTCAACGCATCGAACGCGACGCGATAGCGATCGGCCTCCGCCGCAAAGCGCGCCACTTCCTCGCTCGGCTCGGTCGCGTCGAGGAACCACAGCACCGCCCCACCCGGCGCGCGCACCGCATCGGGCGCGCGGACGCCGGTCGCGAGCAACGTCCGGCTCGCCCCGCGCACCGGCACGATCATCCGGAACGGCTTGCCCGCCCGCTGCGCCGCACTCACCTCCTGATCCAGCGCCCGCGCGTCTTCAGGCGCGAGTACCGCGTCATTATCGATCAGGTCGGAAAAATGGGCCGGCACCGCGTCGAACCCGAACAGATTGGCCAGCGCGATCGACAATTCGATCCGACCATCGGCCCGCACGATCATCGCCAACGCCGGCGACCCCGCCGCCAGCGCAAGCAGCCGCGCATTCGCGTCACTCAGCTGCCCCGCCCGCGACCGCGCGCGCAGGCCCACAAACAGCATCGCCCCGCCAGCAGCAAGCAACAGCGCAAGCGCCGCGCCAGCGAGCGTCGCTGCGGTTTGGGAAATCTCGATCACTGCCGACCGCGCTGCTGCATACTCCGGCTCTTAAGCCATGGCGCACTGTCTGCAAGCCCGCGCACGGCGTCGCCGCCGCCACGCATAAAAAAAGGGGGGAGCAGCGCTCCCCCCTCGGCGTCCGGCAAGGCCGAATGATCAGAGGATCTTGGCCTTCACGCCCATGAAGAACGAACGGCCGACCGCGCTGACCGGATAGGCGACAGCGCCGACATCCGGCTTGGTATCGAACAGGTTGTTGACACCGCCATAGAGGTCGAACTTTTCATCCACCGAGTAGCTCAGATACAGCTCATGCTCCCACTTCTGCTTGTACCAGATGAACTCGGCCGCGACGTAATCCGGGTTTGCCGCTTCCTGCTCACGGGTCACGCGGCGGGTCTTGTCGAACCAGTTGATGCCGTAATTGACCGCCAGCGGGCCCTTGCGCCAGCCAATGTCGAACGTCGCGCTAAACTTCGGCGCCGGATAGGCGGCCGAGTCGAGCTCGTTCTCGGGATCGGCACCCAACGACGGAACGAAGTTCAGCCGGTGCAGATAGTTGCCCCGGAAGCTGAGCGAGAACGTACCGGCATTGGCGAACGGTTCGAAGCGATAGTCCACCGTCACGTCGAGACCCGCCGTCTTGAACGATGCGACGTTCTGCGGGATCACCTGGTATGACGAAACGAACCCGGTCGTTGGGCTGCGCGTCAGGGACTGGCAATAGACGTTGTTGAGCGACGGCTGGTCGTAGCAGAGGTCAACGATGTCCTGCGCAGTCGAGTACTGCACGGCCTGGCTCAGGCGGATGTCATACCAGTCGGCCGTGATCGCCAAGCCGCGGATAAAGCTCGGGCGCAACACGACGCCTGCGGTCCAGGTCTTTGCCGTCTCTTCCCGCAGATTGGGGTTGCCGCCGGTGAACCCGGCAAGGCTGCTGTTCTGCGGCGAGAACGAGCTGTTCGCCGGGTTGAACGTCGCCGGGTTGATGCCCAGTGCGGTCAGCGCGGTTGTGCAGTTGGTGGCGCGCGTCGTCGACCCTTCGTTCAGTCGGTCGATCCCGCATGGATCGGTAATGAACTCGAACGTTCCGCTCTGCTGGGCGTACAGCTCGCTGATGTTCGGTGCACGCACTGCCTGCGAATAGGTACCCCGGAACGCGATGTCGCGGATCGGCGCGTACGTGCCATTGAGGTTCCAGGTCGTCGTGCCGCCGATCGACGAATAGTCGGAATAGCGGATTGCACCTCCGATCGACAGATTATGCGCGAACGCCATGTCGGCAAGGATCGGCAGGTTAAGCTCGCCGAACACTTCCTTCACGTCGAACGAACCGGAGTCCGGCGACGCCTGCGAGTCGTCGATCAGGACGCCGGCCTGCGATTGCGCCGATGGGACGAAGCGGCTCTCTTCCTTGCGATACTCGGCGCCGATCGCGAAGCCAGGTGCACCGCCGGGCAGCTTGAAGAAGCTGCCAGTGTCTCCGGTCAACACCGCCGAAACGACATGCTGGCGGATGCGCGACATGCTGGTGTGATCGACCGTGATGAAGTCGAGCGCTGCCTGCGACGGCGTGCCGTTGCCCAGAATGTTGAGCGGGACGCACTGGCCGCGCTGGAACGTGGTCGGCGCACCATTGAACACGACCGGGTTGCCCAGGCTTGCGCCCTGGATCGTGGTCTGACCCGGCAGGTTGATGCGGCAGGTGACACCGCCGGCACCATCCGACACCGCATCCAACGCCGCATAATAGCGGTCGGCAACACGGTCATTGCGGTTGGTACCATGCTGGGTCGACTGACCGAACACATAGGACAGGTCATACTTCAGGTTCGATCCCAGATCGCCCTTTGCGCCGACCACGCCGCGCCAAAGTTCGCGCTCCATCTCATACTGACGGATGCCGAAATCGAAATTGTCGCGGCTGAACCATGCGTCGCCGGTCACCGCCGCCGCGCCGTAGCGCTGGCCGAGGTAGAAATTGTCCGCGAACAGCGTGGTGTAGAGGTCGTACGAAGGCTGCCCCTGGGTCACTGCCTTCGACCGGACATATTTGCCCTCGGCATAGATCTCGAACGCCGGGCTGAATTCAAAGCGACCGAACAGCTGCGCGACGTGACGGCGGCTGTAGGGCGTGAAGTCGCCGTAATAGATCTCACGCGGCGTGCTCGAGCCACCGATGGTGAATGCGGTACCAGGAACATAGGTGCCGACATCATAGATGCCGCCTTCACCGGTGAAGTCCGGCACGAAATCCTGATTGAGGTCGATCGCTCCGCCCAGCGAACTGTCCGCCCAGCGCAACCCGGTCAGCAGCACGCGATCCGGGACATTGGGATTGTCGCCGACGCTCCCCGGAGCACCATCGGCGGGATTGCGTGCAAAGGCATAGCTCGGTCCGGTCAGGCCATAGTTGAGCCGCTTGAGCTGGCTGAACCGGTCGGTCTCCTGGAATTCGTAGGACGCAGTCAGGTTGCCGCGGCCGTCAGCGAAATTCTTGCCCGCCGTCACCGCAACGAACCGCGAACCGGCATCGCCGCGCTCGGAAATGTTGTTCTGGGCGCGCACGCGCAGCCCTTCAAAGTCGCGCTTCAGGATGAAGTTGACCACACCCGACACACCATCGGCACCGTAGACTGCCGACGCACCGCCGGTCAGCACGTCGATCCGCTCGACCAGATCGGTCGGGATCGTGTTAATGTCGACTGCAGCGATGCCCGGATAGCCGGCAACATGACGGCGACCATCGACGAGCACGAGCGTCCGGCTCGAGCCCAGATTGCGCAGGTTGAGGAAGTTGACGCCGACATTCTGTGCACCGCCGGTCAGGTTCGATCCGGCCGCATCGATATTGCTCTGCGAGCCGAGCAATGCGGGCGAGTCGAGCAGAAACTCGGTGAGGTTGGTCTTGCCCGATTGCTCCACCGTCTCCGCGGTGATCGCCTGAACGGGGTTGGGCGAGGATAGCTCAGGCCGCGCGATGCGCGATCCCGTCACCACCACCGTCTCGCCGTCCGCCTGCTGGGTCGACATCGCGACGTCTTCTGCCTGAGTCGAACCTTCCTGAGCCAGCGCGGGGGCCATGCCCGCCAGCGCCAGTGCGGCGACAGACACCGACTTATGATAGCCAGCCCGGCTGGCGGAGCGAAGAAAACGCATCGGTACAAATCCCTTTTACACGCATAATTGGGTCCCTACCCAGTTTCGCGATGCACCTTTTTATCCATTCTATGCAACCCTATACGTCGATTTGTTCAGAATGTTGCCCCAACGCCGCAGTCGCCAAGACGGGAAGGCGGGCAGCAGTAAAGGGGCAGTAAAGGGCACGTTGCGGCGTCGCGCGCGTGAAATATTGCAGATTTACTACAACCGTTCCGCAAAACTAATGAAAATCGCGACTTGCTTACCGTGCATTTGCCCTCGTTTCGCATTGCAGCACAAAAGTGCCATGACTGTGCAATAGGTTGCACAAAATGAATAAATCACGCTTTCGCAGCGCAACTGCGCTATGGGCGATCTCGATCGGATTAGCGGTTACGGGCGCAGCCCCAGCATCCGCGCAAGACGCGATCACTGAAGAACCTGAAGCGCCGACTACCGATAAGGCACCGGAAGAGGCAGCGGAAGTTGTCGTCACCGGCTCGCGTCTTCGTCGGCGAAGCGGAACACGCCTTGCGCGCATTCCTCGCCGACTAACCCGAAAATGCGGCAGCGTTGATGCTGCTGGGTGATAGGATTGGCCGCAACGGCTATTTCCGCGCGGGCGAGGAGATGCTCAAGCGCGCGCTGAAGCCGGCGCCGACCTATCTCGATGCACGCATGGCGCTGGCCAATTTGCTGTTCGCATCCGCGCCGCGATGCAGCCGTATGACGCGCCCGGAATTGCGCGAGATCGAACGCTCCGAACGCGAACTGACTGCCGCCTTCTTTGCCGAGCGCGTGGGCTGGGGAAATCCCTCCCCCGCCCCCATTTTCATACTCGGAATGCCGCGATCCGGGTCGACGCTGGTCGAACAGATCTTGTCCAGCCATCCGTTGATCGAGGGTACGGCCGAACTGCCTGCGATCCCGATCCTCATTCAGACGATGGCCGGCGATCACCGCCTTGGCCGCGGCGACTCTTGGCGCGAATTGCTTCCCAAGGTACCGCGCGAAGAGCTGACGGCACTTGGCGGCGAATATCTCGACCCGGTGGCCGCGCTGCGCAAGACCGATCGCCCTTGGTTCATCGACAAACTGCCGCAAAATTGGGCGGATATCGCGTTCATCCATCTGGCGCTGCCTGGCCGCATTCACCGTATCATCTATGAAGAGCTGGTCGATGCTCTGGAGGGGGAGACCCGCCGCCTCCTCGCCCATATCGGTGCCGATTTCGATCCTGCCTGCGTCGACTTCCACCGCACCGAGCGCGCGGTTGCAACGGCAAGCTCCAAACAGGTCCGCCGTCCGCTCAATCGCGAGGGCATCGGTGCGTGGCGCAAATACGAACCTTGGCTCGGCCCCTTGGTCGAAGCCCTGGGCGACCTGCCCCCGACCTACAGAGCATAGAAAAAAGGGGCGCTCCCGATGCCGGAAGCGCCCCCTTTCTGTTTGGACTGACCGCCGCTTAGTAGCGGTAGTGATCCGGCTTGTACGGGCCCTGGACCGGCACGCCGATGTAATCGGCCTGCTTCTGGCTCAGCTTGGTCAGCTTGACGCCCAGCTTCTCCAGATGGAGCGCCGCGACCTTCTCGTCGAGATGCTTGGGCAGGACGTACACGTCGTTCTTGTACTTGTCCGCACCGGTCCACAGCTCGATCTGCGCCAGCACCTGGTTGGTGAACGACGTCGACATCACGAAGCTGGGGTGGCCGGTGGCGTTGCCGAGGTTCACCAGGCGGCCCTTGGACAGGATGATGATCTGCTTGCCGTCGGGGAACTCGACGAGATCGACCTGCGGCTTGATCTCGGTCCACTTCATGTTGTTGAGCGCCGCGATCTGGATCTCGCTGTCGAAATGGCCGATGTTGCACACGATCGCCATCGGCTTCATCGCGCGCATGTGATCGACGGTGATGACGCCTTCGTTGCCGGTCGCGGTTACGAAGATGTCGGCGCGGGTCGCCGCCTCTTCCATCGTCACGACTTCAAAGCCCTCCATCGCCGCCTGCAGTGCGCAGATCGGATCGACTTCGGTGACCAGCACGCGCGCGCCGCCGTTGCGCAGCGACTGCGCCGAACCCTTGCCGACATCGCCGAAGCCGGCGACGCAGGCGACCTTGCCGGCCAGCATGACGTCAGTCGCGCGACGGATCGCGTCGACCAGCGATTCCTTGCAGCCATAGAGGTTGTCGAACTTCGACTTGGTCACGCTGTCGTTAACGTTGATCGCCGGGAACGGGAGCTTGCCCTCCTTCGACAGCTCATACAGGCGGTGCACGCCGGTGGTGGTCTCTTCCGACACGCCCTTGATCGCGGCGACGGTCTTGGTGAGGTAGCCCGGACGATCAGCCAGGAAGCGCTTCAGCGTCGCGACGAAGATTTCCTCTTCCTCGTTCGACGGCGTGAACAGCTCTTCACCCGCCTCAACGCGCGCGCCCCACAGCGCGAACATGGTCGCGTCGCCGCCATCGTCGAGGATCATGTTGCAGGTCTGGTCCGTGCCCCAGTCGAAGATGCGGATCACGTAATCCCAATATTCCTCAAGCGTCTCGCCCTTGATGGCGAACACCGGGATGCCGGCGGCGGCAATCGCGGCGGCGGCATGGTCCTGGGTCGAATAGATGTTGCAGGTCGCCCAGCGCACATCGGCGCCGAGTTCAACCAGCGTCTCGATCAGCACGGCGGTCTGGATCGTCATGTGCAGCGAGCCGGTGATGCGCGCACCCTTGAGCGGCTTGCTCGCGCCGAATTCCTCGCGCAGCGCCATCAGGCCCGGCATTTCAGTTTCGGCGATGTCGATTTCCTTGCGACCGAAATCGGCGAGGCTGAGGTCCTGAATGACGTAATCGGTCTTGTCGAGCGCGGTGGCCACGATCTTTCTCCGGCTAATGAACGGTGTCGCCGCAGCATGCCCGCGGCTCTGCGCGCGCCCCTAGCCGATCAGCGTGCGATGCGCAAATGAAACATAAAGATATCTTTATATGTCCTTCACGAAGTTATGGCGTATCGCGTACCAATATCGGTGCGCGGATCTCGGCCCTGATGCGGAACCCCATCGCTTCATAGAGCGCGACGGTGCGGATGTTGCTGGCGTAGCAATGCAGGAACGGCGTCTCGCCCCGCGCCAACATCGCCTGAGCAACATGCCGCGTCAGATGCCCGGCCAGCCCGCGACCGCGCCAGTCGGGGTCCGTGCACACCGCGCTGATCTCGGCATAGCCCGGCATCCGCATCCGCTCGCCCGCCATCGCGACCAGCTGCCCATCGACCCGCACCCCGACAAAGCCGCCAAGCCGATGGCTGTGGCGGACATACGGCCCCGGCTCGGTGCGCATCGCCAGCGCGAACATGTCGTCACCATCGGCGTCGCCCAGCGGCACGATTGCGGGCGGCGCGCGGTCGGCAGCGACTAGGGTGTCGAGCACCATCTGCACCGCCAGCCCCTCGCGCACCACCCGCGTTCCCGGAGGCGCCGGCGCGGGCTGACGCTCGACCAGCCACAATTCGCCGTCTTCGGGCACAAGGTCAGCAAGCGCGGCAAGGCTTTCGGGCGAGTCATCGGCCGCTGCACCGAACAGGCCGACTGCACGGTCGATCCGCCACGCGGCGGGGCTGCCTTCGGCCAGGTGTGTCCACCCGCTCGTCAGCGCGGACCAGATTGGGCGATCAAGGGGGTGGTTCATGCCCCGCCCCTGCCCGGTCCCGCGCCCGCTGTCAGCCCGATAGGTGCGCGCAATGCGATCAGGCCGTTCCCGCGCCGCTCGACAACAGCCTTGGATCGATGCCGGCACGGGCGAAGCTGCGTTCCCAGCGGCGATCGGCAGTGTTGTCGTAGAGCAGCGCCGCGTCGCCCGGAACGTTGAACCATCCGTGGCGCGTCATCTCTTCGTCGAGTTGCCCCTCCGCCCAACCGGCATAGCCAAGCGCGACGATCCAGCGCGACGGGCCGGTACCTTCGGCAATGGCCCGCAGCACGTCGACGGTCCCCGACAGCGCCCAGCGCCCGGCGACGTCGATCGTGTCCTGCCCACCCCAGTCGGTCGAATGCAGGACAAAGCCGCGTCGCGGCTCGACCGGACCGCCATAGTGAACCGGTGCGTCGGGCGCGGCGCCCGGATCGATCTCGAACTGGCCGAGCAATTCGTGAAAGCTCAGCCCTTCGATCTCATGGCCGATCCCGACGCCGAGCGCGCCCTGATCGTCATGCGCGCACATCGCGATCACCGCGCGCTCGAACCGGGGATCGCCGATCCCGGGCAAGGCGAGCAGGATCTGCCCGGTCAGAAAGCTACTGTCGTCCATCGCGCGCCAACATAGGCGCACGGCTTGCGCTCCGCCACGCTTGAAAATCCCGACAACCATGCCACTTGGACGGCAAGCCGCAGTTCCGCGGAGAGAGAGGAAAACCAGATGACGATCCAGATCGGCGAACGCATTCCCAGCACCACCTTCGTCAAGGCCACCGAAAGCGGGCCGGAGCAGGTCAGCTCGGACGAATATTTCGCGGGCCGCAAGGTCGCGCTGTTCTCGGTCCCCGGCGCATTCACCCCGACCTGCTCGGCGCGTCACCTGCCCGGCTATGTCGAGAAGGCCGAAGAGCTGAAGGCAAAGGGCGTGGACGAAATCGCGTGCACCGCGGTCAATGATGCGTTCGTGATGGGCGCCTGGGCGAAGGGCGCCGATGCCGGCGACATCGCCATGCTTTCGGACGGCAATGGTGCCTTTGCCAAGGCGGTCGGCCTCGAGTTCGATGGCAGCAAGTTTGGCATGGGCACGCGCGGCCAGCGTTACTCGATGCTGATCAACGACGGCGTGGTCGAACAGCTTCACGTCGAAGCACCGGGCGAGTTCAAGGTCAGCTCGGCTGAGCATCTGCTCGAGAATCTCTGACGCCATCCGGTCTTCCCCGGATTGACGCTCAACCGGGATCGGAAGACTAACCGTTTCAGTCGCGCGCCGGTTTGCCGTTGACGGTGGAACCGGTGTGCGGCGAAGCTGTTGTCACTGTGGAAGGGAGACCCCGAAATGACCACCGAGACCAAGCCCGCCGCCACCCCGGCGACGACCGAAACCGCAAGCGAGGACACGCTGTTCAGCCAAGCCAAGGAAGCACTTTCCGAAGCCGGTGAAACGATCGGCGATGTCGTCGACGATCTGGTGGAAGCGGCCAAGAAGAACCCAGTTGCGACCGCCGCTATTGCCGCAGGCGCGGCCGCAGCAGTCGCGGGTGCCGCATTCGGCATCAGCAAGCTGCTCGACAAGGACGACGACGCGAAGTGACGCTTTGCGGCACGTCGATCCCCGCGATCGGCGTGCCGCGAAAGCGACCGCGCCTCCTCAGTCCCCCGCCCCATCGAGTCTTGCCAATGTCATCGCGGCAAATTAGCCGTTGAAGATGACACAAGCAGAAACAATCGTCGCCGAACTGGATCGGCTGCACACCGCCTCCGTCACCCGCCTGCGTGAGGCCCTCGATCTCTATCTGACCCAGGGGATCGCCCCGGACCCGGAGCGCCGCAAGGACGGCAGCTTCGCCTATCCCGAAATCCGCGTCCGCTACCGCAACGAGGTTGACCGTCCGACCCCGGCGCGCAGCTTTGGCCGCCTCGTTGAACCCGGCGACTATGCGATCAGCGTCACCCGCCCCGCGATGTTCGCCGATTATCTGATCGAGCAGTTGACGCTGCTGATTGAGGATTATGACGTCGAGGTCACCGCGACCACCGGGCGTCAGGAAATCCCCTTCCCCTATGTCATCGACCCCAGCCATGTGCTGAAGATGGATCAGGTGTCGGTGCTTGAACTCGCGCGGCATTTCCCCGCGACTGAGCTCGCGCATATCGGCGACGAGATCGCCGATGGCAGCTGGATCAGCCAGGATGGCACCCGCCCGCTCGCGCTGTTCGACGCGCTGCGCACCGATTTCAGCCTCGCGCGGCTGCGGCACTATACCGGCACGCCGACTGAGCATGTGCAGCAGTATATCCTGTTCACCAACTATCATCGCTATGTCGATGAATTCGTCCGCTGGGCGTCGGAGCAGGTGGGTGAAGGCACCCGCTTTACCGGTGTGTCCGGGCCGGGCGGCATGATTTTCAAGGCCGGCGACGACCCCGAAATGCTGCTGACCGACAGCGCATGGCGGCGGCACCAGATGCCCGCATGGCATCTGATGGCGGAAGACGGCAGCGGCATCACGCTGGTCAATATCGGCGTCGGCCCGTCCAATGCGAAGACGATCACCGATCACCTAGCTGTGCTGCGGCCCGAGGCGTGGCTGATGATCGGCCATTGCGGCGGCCTGCGCCCGAGCCAGCGGATCGGCGACTATGTCCTCGCGCATGCGTATCTGCGCGATGACCATGTGCTCGACGACGTGCTCCCGCCGGAAATCCCGATCCCCGCCATCGCCGAGGTGCAGCAGGCGCTCGCCCGCGCGGCCGAGACGGTATCGGGCCAGTCGGGCGACGAACTCAAGCGCCGCCTGCGTACCGGGACGATCGTCACCACTGACGATCGCAACTGGGAATTGCGCTTCTCGCGCTCGGCACTGCGCTTCTCGCTCAGCCGCGCGGTCGGCGTGGACATGGAGAGCGCGACGCTCGCCGCACAGGGCTATCGCTTCCGCGTCCCCTACGGCACGCTGCTGTGCGTGTCGGATAAGCCGCTGCATGGCGAGCTTAAGCTCCCCGGTCAGGCCAACCGCTTTTACGAGCGCGCGATCGCCGAGCATCTCAAGATCGGCATCGAAACCTGCGAGGAATTGCGGCGCGAAGGCGCCAAGCTGCACAGCCGCAAGCTGCGCGCATTCAACGAGCCGCCCTTCCGCTAAGTTCGGGTCGAACGCGCTTTTCATTGACGCGGGAAACCGATTTGCCTCAGGTTGGTTACAGACACGAAACCACTGGAGTTGCGTGATGGCGAAAGCCCCGACCACATCGAACGACGCCGACACCCCGACCGAAGCCAAGGCCGCTGCCAAGCCGCGCAAGCCGGCAGCGAAGCCTGCGGCCAAGGCGGGGGAAGCGAAGGAAGCGGCGCCAGCCAAGGCGCCGGCGAAGGCCAAGGCTCCTGCCAAACCCAAGGCGCCGGCAAAGCCCAAGGTCGCGCCGAAGCCAGCGGCTGAAGCGCCGGTGGCGATCGAAAAGCCCGCAACGCCGGCCAAGGCTCCCGCGCGGAAGCCTGCCGCCGCCAAGGCTCCGGCCCCCGCCGACAAGGCACCGCCCCCACGGCGCTCCGCCGCGACGCGCAAGCCGGCCGCGAGCGCCAAGCCGCGCGCATCGACGCGCAAGACTGCCACCAGCAGCCGCCCGCGCGCTGCGGTCGAGGCGGCCGCAGCCAAGGTCTCGTCGGCCGCCCAGAGCGCCGCGCAGACCGTCACCGAATCCGCCCCCGTGCAGTTCGTGGCGGAAACGCGCGAGAAGATGGGCGACCGCAATTTCTTCGCGACGGTCATCGGCGGAGTCGCCGCGATCGGCGCGGCCGTCGCCGGCATCTTCTACGCGGTGCAAAAGGGGCAGGGCGGCCCCAGCAACGCCGACAAGTCGAAGGACAAGCCGGGCAAGTAACCGCCCGCCCCTGCGCCATCGAAAATGGGCCGCCGCGAGAACCTCGCGGCGGCCCTTTTCGTTACCAGCCCGTGGGCTTGCCCTTGTTCTGCTCGTCGAGCCACGTCTTCAACGGCGCAAAATACTCGACCATCGCCGCGCCAGACATCTCGCGGCTGCCGGTGAACGCCTCGAGCGCGTCGGGCCAGGGCTTCGACGCACCCATCTCCAGCATCGCGTTCAGCTTCGCGCCGACCTCCTTATTGTCGTAGAAGGAACAGCGATGCAGCGGCCCCTTCCACCCGGCCTGATCGCACGCCGCCTTGTAGAACTGGAACTGCAGCAGCCGCGCGAGGAAGTAGCGGGTATACGGCACGTTCGCGGGGATGTGATACTTCGCACCCGGATCGAACTTGGTCTCGTCGCGCTTCACCGGCGGGGTGATGCCCTGATATTGCAGCCGCAGCGCGTCCCATGCGCCCTGATAGCCGGTCGCCGGGATCCCGCCCGAAAACACGCCCCAGCGCCATTTGTCGATCAGCAGGCCGAACGGCAGGAACGCGACCTTGTCCATCGCCTGACGCAGCAACAGCCCGGTGTCCTTGTCCGCGCTCGGCACCTTGCTCTGGTCGAGCAGCCCGATCGAGACGAGATAGTCCGGCGTGATCGACAGCGCGACGAAATCGCCGATCGCCTCGTGGAAGCCGTCATTGGCGCCGTTGCGGTACAGCAGCGGCTTCTTGTTATAGGCGCGCTGGTAGTAATTGTGGCCCAGCTCATGGTGGATCGTGACGAAATCGTCGCCATTCACCTTGATGCACATCTTGATCCGCAGATCATCGACATTGTCGAGGTTCCACGCCGACGCATGGCACTGCACCTCGCGGTCGGCAGGCTTCACGAACTGCGAGCGCTTCCAGAACGTATCCGGCATCGGCTCAAGCCCGAGCGACGAGTAGAAGCCCTCGCCGGTCCTGACCATCTTGATCGCGTCATAATCCTTGGCGACGAGCAGCTCGCCGACGTCGAAGCCGAGATCGCCCGACCCGGCCGGCGCGACGACGTCATAGATATTGCCCCATTCCTGCGCCCACATATTGCCGAGCAGGTCGGCGCGGATCGGGCCGGTCTTGGACTGGACCGCGTCGCCATATTTCTCGTTCAGCTTCCAGCGGACATAGGTGTGCAGCGATTCATAAAGCGGCTTCACCTCATTCCACAACTTGTCGGTGAGCTTCGCGAACTCCTCCGGCGGCATGTCGTAATTCGACCGCCACATCGCGCCGACATCCTTGAACCCCAGCTCGCGCGCCCCCTCATTGAGCAGGCCGGCGGAGCGCTGATAATCCTGACGCTGCGGCGCGCCGACAGTGTCGTGCCAGCTGGTCCACATTTCCTTCAGCTCATCGGGGTTGCGGCTGGTGCCCATCGCTGCCTCGATATCGCTGCCGTTCACCGGCTTGCCGTTCAGCGTGCCCTTGCCGGTGCCATAGACGGTCTGCATGTCGGTCTGCAGCTTGGCGAGCGCCGACGCCGCACCGTCACGCGTCGGCGCGGGCGAGGTGATCGCGCTGCGCAGGATGTCGAGCTGGCGCTTGGTGTCAGGCGACAGGCCCTTCGCCTTGTCATACTTCGCCGCTTCCAGCGCGAACTTCACCGCCAGTTCCGTGCCCTTGGCCCCGCTCTTGGCCACCAGCGCCGACGTGTCGTCGTTGATATAGGTCGCATACAGCCACTGGATGCGCGCATCGTCGATCGAGAATTCCTCGAACTCCTTGGTCGCCCGCGTCACGAATGCGTCGGCTTCGGCAGCCGTCGGGGTCGCCGCCTTCTGGCTCTGCGCTGAGGCCGGGGCCGCCAGCAACACGGCAAGCGCGATCGTCGAAATTCCGGTGCGGATCATCAATTCCTCGATTGGTTGAATGTGAATGGCGGAAGAGTGCGCCTGCCCTCCGATGGGGTCAAGCAGTCAGAAATGTTACGATCGCGTCGCCCAGCTCCGGCCGCGTGACCGCACTCATGTGATTGCCCGGGATTTCGACGAAGCGCGCGTCCGGGAGCATCGCGGCAAGGCCGGTGAACGACCCCACTTCGTCATCCTCTGCCCCCGCTACGATCAGCACCGGCACGTCGAGCATCGCCACCGCTTCGGGCGGCGTATCGACAAAGGTGTCGAGAATGCCGAGCAGCGCCTTCGGGTCGCCCCCGGTGGTCTTCAGGAACGCCTGCGCCATGAACTCGCGGTCCCCGCGCACGAAACTGCCAAAGCCGGTCAAAACGCTGCGGAAATGGCCGACGCGGCGCCCGGTATCGGTCACGCCCTCATCGCCCAGCCCCGACAGCACCACCCGGCGCGGCGCAGGAGCAATCCCGCGCGCCAGCACGCGAACGGTTGTCCGCGCGCCGAGCGAATAGCCGCCCAGATCATAGTCGGTCAGGCCCAGATGCGCGATCAGCGCCTCCGCGTCGCTCGCAAGCGCGTCGGGCGGATAGGCCCCAGGATCGTGCGGCTTCGCACTCTCCCCGTGCGCGCGCAGGTCCGGCATGATGACCCGAAAGCCTGCGGCGACCAGCTTCTCGGCGGTGCCATATTTGATCCAGTTGGTGTCCGCGTCAGAGAAGAAGCCGTGGATCAGCACCACCGCCCGCCCCTCACCCATCTCGCGCCAGGCCAGCCGCTGGCCATCGAACGTCTCAAAAGTATCGGTCATGCCAGCCCTGATGCACCGAATTGGCCACGCGCGAAACCCGCGCGCGTTGCGTTGCGTGCAATCGCATAGATCGCAGATCACAACCTATATCACTGGCTTTCTATAAGCATGCTTATTATGTCGCCGCTTATGACCGACTCACTCGGATTCCTGATCAGCGACGTGTCCCGCCTGCTCCGCAAGCGCTTCGACGAACGCGCACGGCTCATCGGCGTCACCCGCCAGCAATGGCGGACGCTGAGCGTGCTCAAACGGCATGAGGGCAGCAATCAGGGCATGCTTGCAGAGCTTCTGGAGGTCGAACCGATCACGCTCGGCCGGATGATCGACCGGCTCGAAGAAGCCGGCTGGGTCGAGCGCCGTCGCGATCCCGGCGACCGCCGCGTCTGGCGCATCCACCTGACCGATGCCGCCCAGCCGATCCTGCTCCAGCTCAAGACCATCGCCGACGCGCTGTTCGTCGATGCCGCCGTGGGGATCAGCGCCGAGGATCAGGCCAAGCTCCACGCGCTGCTCGAACAGCTCCGCGCCAATCTCAACCCCGACCAGTCCAACGAGGCCGCCAATGGCTGAAGCCGATCCCCGCATCGAAACCGCGGCCACGCCCGCGCTCGCGGAAAAGCCGCGCCGCAAGCTGCTGCGCCCGCTGCTGATGTTCGGCGTGCCGCTGGTGGTGATCATCGCCGCCGCGATCGGCTGGGCGATGTCGGGCGGGACCGTCTCGACCGACAATGCCTATGTCCAGCAGGACAAGGTATCGGTGGCAAGCGACGTCGCCGGGCGGATCGTTGAGGTGGCGGTGAAGGAGAACCAGACCGTCAAGGCCGGTGACCTGTTGTTCCGCATCGATCCCGAACCCTATCGCATCGCGCTGGCGCAGGCGGACGCCGCGATCGCCAATGCGCAAGTTCAGGTGACGACGATGCAAGCAAGTTATGTCGGCACCGGCGCCGATATCCAGGCCGCGCGCGACCGCATCGCGTCGGCGCAGGAAGACTATAATCGCCAAAAGGCGCTGATGGACCGCGGCTTCACCACCCGCGCGCGGTTCGAGCAGGCGCAGCATTCGGTCGAACAGGCGCGCGCAAGCTATCAAAGCGCAGTTGCCGACGCCGACGAAGCGCGCGCCAAGCTGTCCAGCGGCAGCGCGGTCCCCGGCGTCAACCCCGCCATCGCGGCGGCACGCGCGCAGCGGGCCAAGGCGCTGCTCGACCTCGAACGCACCGCCCGCCGCGCGCCGGTGGATGGCGTGGTCAGCCAGGCCGACCGGCTTCAGGTCGGGCAGATGATGATGTCGGGCCTTCCGGCCGTCACGCTAGTCCGCTCGGGCGGATCGTGGATCGAGGCGAATTTCAAGGAAACCGACCTCGCCGACATGCGCGTCGGCCAGCCCGCCGAAGTCCGCTTCGACGCCTATCCGGGGCTGAAGCTGAAAGGGCATGTCGCGTCGATCGGATCGCAGACTGGCTCCGAAACCTCGGTGCTTCCCGCCCAGAACGCCAACGGCAACTGGGTCAAGGTCACCCAGCGCGTCCCCGTCCGCATCGCGATCGACGAAAAGAGCCAGCGCCAGCTGATCGCCGGCCTCTCCGCCGAAGTGACCGTGGACACGAGCAAGTAAGCTGCGCCCGATGGCCAGCGCCGCTTCCCCCGCCGCCGCCCCTGCCCCACCCCCGGCAGGCGACGCCGCGCTGCCCGTCAGCAACAAGGGGCTGCTGACGTTCGGTGTGATGCTGGCGACGATCATGCAGATCCTCGACACCACCATCGCCAATGTCGCGCTTCCGCATATGCAAACGTCGCTCGGCGCGACGGCGGACACGATTACCTGGGTGCTGACCAGCTACATCGTCGCCTCGGCCATCGCGATCCCGATCACCGGCTGGGTGTCCGACCGGATCGGCTCGCGCAACCTGTTCCTGATCTCGATCGTCGGCTTCATCATCGCCTCGGCGCTGTGCGGCGCGGCGCAGACTCTGGAGCAAATGGTCCTGTTCCGCGTGCTTCAGGGGATTGCGGCGGCATTCATGAACCCGCTCTCCCAGACCGTGATGCTCGACATCAATCGCCCGCAGGATCAGCAAAAAGCGATGGCGATATGGGGCATGGGCATCATGATCGGCCCGATCCTCGGCCCTGTGCTCGGCGGCTGGCTGACCGAGAATTTCAACTGGCGCTGGGTGTTCTACGTCAATCTGCCGCTTGGGGTGATCTGCCTCGTCATCCTGTGGTGGCTGTTGCCCACCCGCCCGGTGCGCAAGCGCGCGTTCGACGTGTTCGGCTTCTGGCTGCTCGCGCTCGGGATCGGCGCGCTCCAGTTGATGCTCGATCGGGGCCAGCACGCCGACTGGTTCTCCTCGCCCGAAATCTGGGTCGAGACGCTCGTCGCGGGGACCGCGCTGTGGATGTTCATCGTCCATATGGCGACTGGCAAGAACCCGATGTTTGAACGCAGCCTGTGGAAGAACCGCAACCTCGTCACTGCGCTCGCCTTCATGCAGGTGGTCGGGGTGGTGATGATGGCGACGATGGCGCTGCTCCCGCCGATGCTCCAAACGCTCTATGGCTATCCGGTGGTCGACACCGGCCTGTTGCTGATGCCGCGCGGCGTCGGCGTGCTGATCACGATGGGCCTGTCGGCGCGGCTGGTCGCGCGCGGAGTCGATCCGCGACTGCTGGTCGGCACCGGCTTCGCGCTTGCCGCCTGGTCGCTGTGGGACATGACCACCTGGACGCTGCAGATGGGGTCGACGCCGTTCATCGTCTCGGGCTTCGTGCAGGGCCTTGGTATGGGCATGATCTTCATGCCGCTCAACGGCATGGCCTTCGCCACTCTGCCCGCGCACCAGCGAACCGAAGCGGCGAGCCTGACCAACCTCTCGCGCAACATCGGCGCGTCGATCGGCATCTCGCTTGTCACCACGATCCTCGCGCGCGGGACCCAGGTCAGCCATTCTGACCTTGCCCCGCACATCACTGCCGAGCGCCTGCAGACACTCGACCCCGGCCTGCTCGCCAATCTAGGTGGCCAGGCCGATACACTGCTGGCGCTGGCGAATGCCGAGGTAACGCGACAGGCCGCGATGATCGCCTATCTCAACGACTTCCACGCGATGATGATCCTGACCGCAGCATCGATCCCGCTGGTGCTGTTCCTCAAGCGGCCCAAGGCACGGATCGCAAATGATCCGGCGGCAGCAGGCCACTGACGACCGGATGCCCGGCGACCGTTCTATAGTTGACCGAACTAGACCGTTTCTGCCGAGGTCCCGCTATGCTCAGCCGTCTCAAGCTCGCGACAAAGATCACCCTTCTATCCTGTCTCGCGATGCTTGCGCTCGCCGCCTCGCTGGTGGTCACGACCCAATGGGCGCTCAATCAGGACATGCAGACGCGGGCGACCGAGCGGCAAGAGACGAACATGGGCGTCGCGCAGGACGTCCTGAGCCGCTACGGCAAGACCTTCTCGGTCGATGGCGACCGCATGCTGCTCGACGGGCGCCCGCTCAACGGGTTCAACGATCCGGTCGACAAGGTGAAGAAACTGGTCGGCGGTACCGCGACGATCTTCCTCGGCGACACCCGCATCGCGACCAATGTGGTCAAGGACGATGGCAACCGCGCAGTCGGCACCAAACTCGCCCCCGGCCCGGTGTTCGACACGGTGCTGCGCGACGGCAAGCCCTATCGCGGTCAGGCCGAGATTCTCGGCAAGGAGTATTTCACCGCCTATGATCCGATCCGCGACGCATCGGGCAAGACGATCGGCATCCTCTATGTCGGAATCCCGGTCGAGGATGTCGCGGGGAGCGCGTCCGGGCTGATCATGATTCTCGAGGAAATCGGCCTCGCCGCGTTGCTGATCGGCTGCGCGCTGCAATTCTATATCTGCCGACGCCTGTTTGCGCCGATCACCGCAATGATCGCCTCGATGCGCCGCCTTGCAGAGGGCGATACCAACACCGAGATCGTCGGCGCTGACCGCCAGGATGAACTCGGCGAGATGGCGCGTGCCCTCGCAATCCTTCAGGAATCGTCCGCCGCCCGCGCCGCTGCCGAGGCCGAAATCGCGCGCAACAAGGAGGCGCTGGACAAGGTCGTCCGCGCGCTCGGCGACGGGCTGAAGCGCGTGGCGCAGGGCAAGCTGACCCACGGCATCGACGCCGAATTCGACCCGCAATATGCCGCGCTGCGCACCGACTTCAATTCGGCCGTTGTCGCGCTGCAGGGACTGGTCGGCGCAGTGATCGAATCGACCGTGGCGATCAAGGCCGGCACTGGCGAAATCTCGTTCGCCGCCGACGACCTCGCGCGCCGCTCCGAAAGCAACGCCGCCAGCATCGAAGAAACCACCGCCGCGATCGCGCAGATCAATGGCCGGCTCGAGCTGATGGCGCGCGCCGCGCAAGACGTGGTGTCGCGAGCGCAAGAGGCCGGCAGCGTCGTCGAGGAAGGCCGCACCACGGCGGAACGCGCCGTCGCGACGATGGGCCGCGTCAGCGAAAGCGCGCGCGGGATCGACGATGTCATCGAGGGCCTCGACAAGATCGCCTTCCAGACCCGCGTTCTTGCAATGAACGCCGCCGTCGAAGCCGGTCGCGCCGGAGAAGCGGGCCGCGGCTTTGCGGTCGTCGCCGACCTCGTTTCCGCCCTCGCGATGCGCGCCGAGGAAGAGGCGAAGCGCGCCCGCGAACAGCTGACCCTGACCCAGGACGAAGTCGCCGTCGCGGTCGATGCGGTGCGCAGTGTCGATGGCGCGCTGGCGCGGATCGTCGACACCGTCGGCACCGTCACCGGACTGGTCGCGACGATGGCGACCGACAACAGCTCCCAGTCCGCCGCGATGATCCAGATTGCCGCCGCCGTCGGCACGATGGACCAGTCGACGCAGCAGAACGCAGCGATGGTCGAGGAAACCTCCGCCGCCGCACGCGGCCTGCTCGCTCAGGTCAACGCGCTGGCGGATCAGGCGTCGCAGTTCGACGCCGGGCAACAGGCGCCCGCCCTGTCCGCGCGTCCCAAGCCCGTCGCGCCACCGGCCCCCGCGCCCGCACCCGCCGCAATTGCGCAACCCGCCCAGCAGCCGCCCGCACGCCCCAAGCCGGTGCGCGCCAAGGTCGCAGCGAAGCCCAAGGCCGCACCACTGGTCCGCCCGACACTACCGATCGCGAGCAACGGCTCCGGCGCAACTGCTGCTGCGGCGATCGACGACTGGGATGAGTTCTGACGCTCGGGTAGCGCCACTCAGGCGGGCGGCGACGGAGTCCTGCTCACGCGCGCGACGGCAAGCGCCGCCAGCGCACCCAACAGCGCCAGCGCCATATCCTTTGGCGCGTCGAACATGTCGCCCTGCTGCCCATTATACTGGTCCGCCGCCTCCGGGCTGAGGCCCAGCGTCAGCATCCATTCGAAAATCTCGTAGAGCGCGCCGATCGCCAGCACCGCGAGCAGCATGAACACCAGCGCCATCCGCCGCGTCAGCCCGGCATGGCGCATCCCGACCTCGATCAGCGGCAGCGCGAAGCACAGGCCGGATGCGAAATGCACCAGCCGGTCGAACATGTTGCGCCGAAACCCGAACGCAGCATCGATGCTGAATCCGAATGCCGCCTGCCCCCAGGCGTCATAGGGCACGCTGCTATAGGTCCAGCGTGCCGCGAACAGATGGAGCAGCACGAAGCCGCAGGCCCAGCCGACGCTGGCGGTGCTGATCGGCCAGCGCTTCAACGCCCACCACGCCAGCGGCACGCCGGCCACAACCGGCCCGACCTGCAACCAGGTGTTGGGCGGATAGGCCGCCCCCACCGCGCTCAGCGGGACGCCCGCAAGACATGCGAGCAGCCACCAGCGTTGCGCGGCGGGGAGGCCCATCGGGCTTGGCTCAGCCCTTCTTCAGGTGACGGCGACCGAGCAGCTCGGCGATCTGCACCGCGTTCAGCGCCGCGCCCTTGCGCAGATTGTCGCTGACGCACCAGAAAGCGAGGCCGTTCTCGACCGTCGAATCCTCACGCACGCGGCTGACGAAGGTCGCATAATCGCCGACGCACTCGACCGGGGTGATGTAGCCGCCATCCTCGCGCTTGTCGATCAGCATGATGCCCGGTGCCTCACGCAGGATGCTCTGCGCGTCCTCCGCCGACAGCTCGCGCTCCAGCTCGACATGCACCGCCTCGGAATGGCCGACGAACACCGGCACGCGCACGCAAGTGGCGATCACCTTGACCTTGGGGTCGAGGATCTTCTTGGTCTCGACCACCATCTTCCACTCTTCCTTGGTCGATCCGTCGTCCAGGAAGCTGTCGATATGCGGGATCACGTTGAACGCGATCTGCTTGGTGAACTTCTTCGCTTCCGCGCTGTCGCCGACAAAGATGTTGCGCGACTGCTCGAACAGCTCGTCCATCCCCTCTTTGCCCGCGCCCGACACCGACTGATAGGTCGCGACGACCACGCGCTTGACCGTCGCGGCATCATGCAGCGGCTTGAGCGCAACGACCATCTGCGCGGTCGAGCAGTTCGGATTGGCGATGATGTTCTTCGCCTTGTAGCCGTCGATCGCCTCCGGGTTCACTTCCGGCACGATCAGCGGCACGTCCGGGTCCATGCGATAAAGCGAGCTGTTGTCGATCACCGTGCAGCCCGCCTTGGCGAAGCGCGGGGCGTGCAGCTTCGTCGCCTCGCTCCCGATCGCGAACAGCGCCATGTCCCAGCCGGTGGGATCGAAATGCTCGATATTCTGGATCTTATACTGTTTCCCGGTCTCGCCGAAATCGACCATGTCGCCGGTCGAGCGCGCGCTGGCGAGCACTGCCAGCTCGTCGATCGGAAACTCGCGCTCCGCCAGAATGGCGAGCATCTCGCGCCCGACATTGCCGGTGGCGCCTGCGACTACGACACGGTAACCCATCAATAGACCCTTTCATGCGGTCGAGCCGCCCGGAATACGGGCAGGCACATAGTCATTCTTCGGTGGGAAGTCAGCGGGCCGTGAGCGGCGCGCCGATGGAAATGTTTCGCGGCAGATACCCGGACCCGCGCGACCGGCCTTCAGCGGCGGGTCGCGGTCCGGGTGGTGGTAATGGGCCGTTTTCGAAACATGCCGCGCCGTTAGCATCACTGTTGCGCGTGGGACAGCGAAATTCTTCTTTAGTTGCGGCAAAGCGCCGGTTGCGCGGGTGGACGGCGCGCGGTTGCCTCGCCTATGACCCGGCACATCAGAGGAGACCCGATCTTGGCCGACCATTTCGTCCGTCCCGACACCCGCGCCTTTCTCGACATGCTCGCCGCGATGCCGGAAATGCCGTGGCCGCCGCAGCCCGCCGCGTATCGCGCGCAATATCTGGCGATGAAGGATCTGGTCGACATGCCGCAGGGCGAGCTGGCAACGGTGAAGGATCTCACCATCCCCGGGCCCGCCGGCCCGATCCCCGCCCGGCTGTTCGACGTGCGCGAGAGCCGCGAGCCGGGGCCGGTCGTGCTGTTCTTCCACGGCGGCGGCTTCGTCATCGGTAACATCGACAGCCATGCGAGCTTCACGGCGGAAATGAGCCGCATGCTCGACCTGCCCGTCGTGTCGATCGACTACCGCCTCGCCCCCGAAAGCCCCTGGCCCGCCGCATCCGACGATTGCGAGGCAGCGGCACGCTGGGTCGCGTCCAACCCGACCGAGCTTGGCCGCGCGGTCACCGCGATCGCACTCGCCGGTGACAGCGCGGGCGGCCAGATCGCCGCGGTCGCCGCGATCGACCTGCGCGACGCTCCTGCCGCGGTGCCGGTCATCGGCCAGCTGCTGATCTACCCCGCCGCCGATTTCGGTGGCGACTATGCCTCCGCTTCGCATTTCGCGGAGGGCTATCTGCTGACGGCCAAGGGCATGGACTGGTTCAACGAATGCTATGGCCCGGACTTCGATCATCCGCGCGCCTCGCCGATGCGCCATGCGACGCTGGAGGGATTGCCCCCCGCGCTGGTCATCACCGCCAGCCTCGACCCGATCCGCGATCAGGGCCGCGCCTATGTCGGCGCGCTGGCCGCCGCCGGCGTCCCGGTCATCTTCCGCGAGGCGGTGGGCACTATTCACGGTTTCATTACGCTACGCCGCGCGATCCCGTCCGCCCAGGGTGACGTTGCCGGCATGCTCGTCGCGTTCCGCACGCTGCTGACCGAGGCCGAGGCAAACCGCGTGATGGCGCAGGCGGCGGCATGACCAGCTTCGCCCATCTTCCCTACCGCCCCTGCGCAGGCGTGATGCTGCTCAACGCCAACGGCCAGGTGTTCGTCGGCCAGCGGCTCGATTCGACGCTTGAGGCATGGCAGATGCCGCAGGGCGGGATCGACCCGGGCGAAGACCCGCTCGACGCCGCCTATCGCGAGCTGTGGGAGGAAACCGGGGTCGTTCGCGACCATGTCGAGCTGCTCGCGGCGCCCGAGATCGAGCTGGAATATGACCTGCCCGACGATCTGGTCGGCAAGGTGTGGAAGGGCAAATGGCGCGGGCAGCGTCAGCGCTGGTTCCTGTTCCGCCTGAACGCCGGTGACGACGTGATCGACATCGCCACTGCCGAGCCCGAATTCCGCGCCTGGCGCTGGATCGACCCGCGCGAGTTGCCCGATGTGATCGTGCCGTTCAAGCGCGCGCTGTACATCGACATCCTGCGCATATTCGCCGAGCCGCTGGGCATCGCAGAAGCGGGAGAGGCCTAATGCTGCACCGCACTCGATCTTTGGCAAAAAATCGGGTAGTAACCGGTTACATGCGTAGCTCCCTGCTCCTTCTGCTCGCGGCCCCGCTGCTGCTCGCCAACACCGATGTGACCGCATCGTCGACGCAGGAGGCGCCCCCGCCCCCCAGCCAGTCGGTCGAGCGCTCGTCGGAGGTCAAGGCGATGCTCGACGCCGCGATGAAGGCGGGCGACGAGGGCGCGGTCAACGCGATCGTCAAATATGCCAAGGCCGCCGACAAGGAGCGCGCCGCGCAGTTCGAATCCGCCGCAAGCGCGTGGAAGCGTGAGCGCCGCGAGGCCGCCGAACGCCGCCTGCGCGAGGCCAAGTTCCTCGATCTGGTCAAGGGCCGCGCCGAACTTGGTGGCTATTTCACCACCGGCAATACCGAGACGCTGGGCCTGACCGGCATCCTCGACCTCAAGCGCGAGGCGCTGCGCTGGCGCCACAAGTTCCGCGTGCAGGCGGATTATCAGGAAAGCCTCGGCCAGACGGTGCGCGAACGCTACCTCGCCGCCTATGAGCCGAACTGGAAGATCGACGACCGCGCCTATGTCTATGGCGCGGCGCAGTTCGAGAGCGACCGCTTCCTCGGCTTCGACGAACGCTACGCGATCTCGGCCGGGGCCGGCTATTCGGCCGTCAAGTCGCCCGCACTGACGCTCGACCTCGAAATCGGCCCGGCGTTCCGCTACACCGATTTCGTGACCGCCCCGACCGAGCGGCAGGTGGCCGCACGCGGCAAGCTCGACCTCGACTGGAAGCTGAGCAAGGGCGTGACCTTCAGCCAGGACGCATCGGCGTTCGTCGAGCAGCAGAACAGCACGATCACCGGCAAATCGGCGCTGCGCGTCAAGCTGTTCGGCCCCTTCTCGACCCAGATGTCCTACGCGGTGAACTATGAAAGCGCGCCGCCCAACGGCCGCAAGTCGACCGACACGACGACCCGCGCGTCGCTGCTGGTGGATTTCTAGGGTTACCTTCTGTTTCGCGGCACCGGCCCGCTCCCCCACCCGGCCACCCAGCGCTAAGCATAATATGGGTGGCCGGGTGGGGGAGCGGGCCGGTGCCGATTCAGCGGAGCTGAACACAGCAAACAACTGTCACAGCAACTTCACACGATTGTAACATTCGGCGAAATCGGGCATCGGGCCCCAACCCGGAGCCACAGCCATTCGCCAGATCGCCGCATTACCGTATCGCACCGAAGGGACCGCCATCGATGCCCCCGTGCGCGTGATGCTTGTCACGTCGCGCGGCACTGGCCGCTGGGTGATCCCCAAGGGCAATGTCGCCAGCGGCATGCCCCCGCACCTCGCCGCAGCCGAAGAGGCCGAGGAAGAGGCCGGCGTCGTCGGCGCCGCCTGCCCTACCCCGATCGGCGCCTATCGCTATCGCAAGCGGCGCGGCAACGGCGCCTATCTGATGGCCGATGTCGAGGTGTTCCCGCTCGCCGTCACCGCCGAACTTGCGCGGTGGAAGGAGCAGGACCAGCGCGAACGCCGCTGGTTCACGCTCGAAGAAGCAGCCGACGCGGTCGACGAACCCGACCTCAGCGACCTGATCCGCAGCTTCGGCCCGACCGAATTCAATGCCGCCGCGCGGCGCACGAGCATGTTCGCCGTCGTCGCCCAGAAATCGAAAGCTCATCACATGTTCGCGTGGTTTCAGCGCCTTCTGCCCAAGACCGGAAATTTCTTCGAGCTGTTTGAGGCGCATGCGGTGACCATCACTGCCGCCGCGGACGCGCTGGCGCGCCTCTTCCAGGGCAATGGTCCGACGCAGGATCATATCCGTGAGATCATCGAACGTGAGCATGACGCCGACGCCATCATCCGCGAAGTGCTGCAGACCGTCCGCAAGACCTTCCTCACCCCGTTCGACCGCAGCGCGATCACCAGCCTGATCGGCGCGATGGACGATGCGATCGACGAGATGCAGGCCGCCGCCGCCGCCGTCGACCTGTACGACGTCACCGAATTCGAGCCCGAAATGCGCGACATCGGCGGCATCATCGTCGACGCGGCGCGGCTGACCGCCGAGGCGCTGCCGCTGCTCCGCAATATTTCCGCCAACGCGACGCGGCTTCACGAGCTGACGGAGCGACTGGTGCGGATGGAGGGGCATGCCGACGACATCCACGACGCCGGCGTCCGCCGCGCGTTCAAGGCTTATGGCGACGATGCGATGAAGTTCATGGTCGCGCGCGAAATCTACAAGCATCTCGAACGGATCACCGACGCGCTGGAGGATGTCGCGAACGAGATCGACGGCATCGTCATCGACCACGCCTGATCCGATCCGATGCACGAACTCGCATTCCCGCTGCTCGTCGGCCTCATCGTCCTCGCGCTGGCGTTTGATTTCCTCAACGGCCTGCACGATGCCGCCAATTCGATCGCAACCGTCGTCGCGACGCGGCTGCTCGGCCCGGTACAGGCGGTCGGTTTCGCCGCCTTCTTCAACTTCGCGGCCTATTTTCTCACTCTCGCCTGGCCCGAACTGCACAAGGTCGCCGAAACGATCGGCAAGGGGCTGATCGACAAGGATCTCGTCACGCCCTCGGTCGTGTTCGGAGCGCTGGTCGGTGCGATGTTCTGGAACATCGTTACCTGGTGGAAAGGCATCCCCTCTTCGTCCAGCCACGCGCTGGTCGGCGGGATCGTCGGGGCGGGCGTCGCGCATGCCGGCTTCACCGGCATCCAGTGGAGCGGGCTCAACAAGACCCTCATCGCGATCGTCCTCTCGCCGCTGCTCGGCATGTTGCTGGCGATGCTGGTGATGCTGCTGTCGAGCTGGGCGCTGCACCGCGTCAGCAACCGCAACGCCGAAAAGAGCTTCCGCTGGCTCCACCTCGCCTCGTCCGCCGCCTATTCGGTCAGCCATGGGCTGAACGACGCGCAAAAGACGATGGGGATCATCGCGGTGCTGCTCTACTCCACCGGCTATCTGGAGGGCGAGTTTCATGTCCCCCACTGGGTCGCGTTCAGCTGCTATGTCGCGATTGCGCTCGGGACATTGTCGGGCGGGTGGAAGATCATCGAAACGATGGGCACGCGGATCACAAAATTGTCGCAGCATCAGGGGTTCAGCGCCTCGACCGGCGGATCGATCATGGTGTTCACCGCCTCGCTGCTCGGCATCCCCGTCTCAACCACCCACACTATCACCGGCAGCATCATCGGCGCAGGCACCGCCCGGCGTGCGAGTGCGGTGCGCTGGGGCGTCGCGCAGAATGTCATCGCGGCATGGGTGATCACCATTCCCGCATCGGCCGCGGTCGGCGCGCTGTTCTACATGCTCACCCGGTTATTCTAACTCGTAACGCCTGATACTTTTACCGAGACGGGGGGTTCACCCGCCGCGTATCAGCCGATACACCCGGTGCATGGGGCTGAATGCAACCGAAGCCGCCGCCGTCGAAGCGGCCCGCGCCGCGCCGATGCTGGCGCAGGTCGAACAGTGGGTCGCGGTCAATAGCGGCACGCGCAACCTGACCGGGCTGGCGACGATGGCGGGCCTGCTCGCCGACGCGTTTTCCGTATTGCCCGGAGACCTCACGCTGGTCGAACCCGCGCCGGTCGAGATGGTCGATACCAGCGGCACCGTCCAGTCGCTCGCGCATGGCCGCCATCTGCACCTGCGCGTGCGGCCGCAGGCGCCGGTGCAGATGCTGTTCACCGGCCATATGGACACGGTATTCCCCGCCGATCACCCGTTCCAGACGGCAACCTGGCTGCCCGACGGCATCCTCAACGCTCCCGGCGCGGCGGACATGAAGGGCGGGCTGTCGCTGATGCTCGCCGCCCTGCGCGCAGTCGAGGCAACCCCGGCGGCGGCGCGGGTCGGCTATGACGTGATGATCAACAGCGACGAGGAAACCGGCAGCCAGGCGTCGGCTGCGCTGATCGCCGAGCTGGCGAAGGGGAAGACCGCGGCGCTGACTTACGAACCCGCGCTGCCCGACGGCACGCTGGCGGGGCGCACGGCCGGGCAGCGGCAATTTTTCGGTCGTCGTCCACGGCCGCAGCGCGCATGCCGGGCGCAACCCGCGACGACGGCCGCAACGCCCTGGTCGCCGCCGCCGATCTCGCGCTGCGCCTGATCGCGCTCAAGTCCGACGACCTGAAGGTCAATCCGGCGCGGATCGACGGCGGCGGGCCGAACAATGTCGTGCCCGATCAAGCCATCCTGCGCGTCAATCTCCGCCCCGCGACCCCCGACGCGATGGTGGCCGCCGAAGCCGCGCTGCGCGACACCATCGCCAACATCCAGCGCGAGCACGACGTCCATTGCCACCTCCACGGCGGCTTCAACCGCCCGCCCAAACCGCTCGACGCCGCGGCGACGCGCCTGTTCGAACTGGTCCGCGACTGCGGCGCCGCGCTCGACCTGCCGCCGATCCGCTGGAATGCGACCGGCGGCGTGTGCGACGGCAACAATATCGCCGCGTGCGGCGTTCCCGGTCGTCGACACGATGGGCGCGCGCGGCGGCGCCATTCATTCGCAGGAGGAATTTCTGATCCCCGACAGCCTGCCCGAACGTGCCGCCCTCTCGGCGCTCACCATGATACGCATAGCGGAACGGGGGACAGTATGAATTATGTGATCCGGGCAGCCAAGCCGGGCGATTTGCAGAGCATTTACGAGATGGCGAAGCTGACCGGCGGCGGCTTCACCAACCTGCCCCCCGACAAGAAGGCGTTGCGCGCGAAGCTGGAGCGCACCGAAGCCTCGTTCGCGAGCGACAAGGAATATCCGTCGGACGAGCTGTACCTGCTCGTCCTCGAAGACCTCGACAGCGGCGAAGTGCGCGGGACGTGCCAAGTGTTCGGGCAGGTCGGCCAGCGCTGGCCCTTCTACTCCTATCGCATGGGCACCGACAGCAAGCATAGCGAGCACTCGACCGCACCTTCCGCGCAGATCCTGATGCTGAGCAACGACCTCAACGGGCGAGCGAGGTCGGCGGGCTGTTCCTCCACCCCGCGGCGCGCGCCGGGGGGCTCGGGCTGCTGCTCGCGCGCTCGCGCTATCTGTTTATCGCCCGCCACCGCGCGCGCTTTGGCGACCGCATCCTCGCGGAGCTGCGCGGGGTGATCGACGAGGCGGGCGGCTCGCCGTTCTGGGACGGGGTCGCGGGCCGCTTCTTCGGGATGAGCTTCCAGGAAGCCGATCAGTTCAACGCGGTCCACGGCAACCAGTTCATCGCCGACCTGATGCCCAAGCATCCGGTCTATATCGCGATGCTCACCGAGCATGCGCGCAGCGTCATCGGCGTCCCCCACCCGTCCGGCCGCGCCGCGATGCGGATGCTGGAAAATGAGAATTTCGCGTTCGAGAATTATGTCGACATCTTCGACGGCGGCCCGACGATGACCGCGCGCACCGATCAGGTCGCGAGCGTTGCCGGGGCGAAGCACGCCCAAGTGTCGGCGATCGCCGACACCGGCGACGACGCGCTGGTCGCTACCGGGCGGCTCGCCGATTTCCGCTGCTGTTTCGGGAAAATTGGCGACGGATCGACGCTCGATAGTAAGGCTGCGAAGCTGCTTGGCGTCGACGTCGGCAGCGACATCAGCTGGATTGGCCGCTGACATGCTGACCGAAATCAATTTCGACGGGATCATCGGCCCCAGCCACAATTATGCGGGGCTCAGCCGCGGCAATATCGCGTCGGCGTCGAACGCTGGAGACGTGTCGCAGCCGCGTGCGGCGGCGCTGCAGGGCATCGACAAGATGCGCCACAATCTGGCGCTCGGGCTGCCGCAAGGATTCTTCATGCCGCTCGACCGGCCTGACGCGCCGTGGCTCGCAACGCTTGGCACGACGCTGGAAAATGCCGAAGGGCATCTGCGCGCGCAGGCGTGGTCGGCGTCGTCGATGTGGGCTGCGAACGCCGCGACTGTCTCGCCCGCGCCCGACAGCGGCGACGGCAAATGCCATCTGACCGTCGCCAACCTCGTCACCATGCCGCACCGCAGCCACGAATGGCCGGGGACGCTGGCGCAGCTCCGCCTCGCCTTCGCCCACCCCGCCTTTGCCGTCCACGCTCCGATCCCGGCGCCGTTCGGCGACGAGGGCGCGGCGAACCATATGCGGCTGTGCAGCGGACATGACGGGCAAGGCGTCGAAATATTCGTCTATGGCGTCGGCGGCGGCCGCTTTCCCGCGCGCCAGCATCTCGACGCGTCCAAGGCGATCGCGCGCCATCACCGGCTCGACCCCGCCCGCACCCTTTTCCTCCGCCAGTCGGACACCGCGATCCAGGGCGGCGCCTTCCACAACGACGTCGTCGCGGTCGCGAACGAGCATGTGCTGTTCACCCACGAAACCGCGTTCGAGGACCGCGAGGCGGCCCACGCCGAAATCCGCACCGCTTTTCCGGCGGTCGAGATCGTCGAGGTGCCGGCGAGCGCGGTGACCCTGCCCGACGCGATCAAATCCTATCTGTTCAACGCCCAGCTCGTCAGCCTGCCGGACGGCGGCGGCATGGGGCTGGTGCTGCCGACCGAGGCGCAGGTGATCCCCGCGGTGTGGAACTGGCTGGAGGCGCATGTCGCGGGCAACGGCCCGATCCGCCGCCTGCTGCCGGTCAACGTCCGCCAGTCGATGGCCGAAATCGGCGGCGGCCCCGCCTGCTCTGCGCCTGCGCGTCGTCGGCCGATTGCTGATCGTCGCGGTCGGCGGCGGCTTTCTGTTGTGGAACGTCTATTCCAGCAGTGAGCGGCTGCTGCGCAATCGCGACGCCGAGCATCTGGAGACCTTTGCCGCGCTCGCCGGTGAAGCGGCGGCGGCAGGCAAGCCGTTCGACCGGATCATCGCCGATCTCGACCGCCGCGACCCGATCATCCTCGGCAACCGCGTCGCGATCGTCGGCGCTGGCGATCGCCTGCTCGGCGGCGCTACGGCCGGGCCAGCGCTGGTTGAGCGCCCGGTGGTGGTCGATGGCCGCACCATCGCACGCGCCCGCATCATCCGCGCACCCCAGCTGACCGACCGCGACCGCACGCTGATGCGCGACCATTATATCGGCATCGGCGCGATCCTCGCCGGCATTCTCGCTCTGCTGCTCGCCGCGGCCTATTGGCTCGCCGGCCGCTGGTCGCGCCCCCAGCGCGAGCTGCTGCGGCTCAGCCACGAAGTCGCCGATGGCGATGGCGACATCCATTTCGAAGAAACAGGCCCGCGTGAGATCGTCGGCACGATGCGCAACCTCCGCCGCATCGCCAACCGGTTCGAACGGATCGAAACCGCGCGCCGCACCTGGCTGGTGATGATTGCGGAAGAGCTGCGCGAACCGATCGCCTCGCTCGGCGGGCACCTCTCGGAGCTTCAGGAAGCGCTGACCGCCGAGCCCGAGTTCAAGGCGGCGATCGAGGCCGACCAGAACCGCCTCGCCCGCATGGCCGAGGATCTCCACGCCGTCGCGCTCGCCGATCTCGGCCGCCTGCCGCTACGCTTTGCTGATGTCGACCCCCGCGCGCTGATCCACAACACGATCTGGAGCCATGGCAAGCGCGCCGAGGCATCAGGCGTGCGGCTCGAAACCAGCAGCCTGCCGCCCTATACCATCCTGGTGAAATGGGATGCCGAGCGGATCGAGCAGCTGTTCGGCGCGCTGATCGAAAACAGCATGCGCTACGTCCCGCGTGGCGGGCGCATCGTGCTGGGCCTCGAAAGCCAGAAGGACGCCTGGCGGCTGATCATCGACGACAATGCGCCGGGCATCGATGTCGAACTCGCCCAGCAGCTGTTCGAACCCTTCTACCGCGCCAATGCCAAGGACACGCCCGGCGGGTCGGGCCTCAGCCTCGCCACCGCACGCGCGATCGTCGAGGGGCATCACGGCCGGATCGAAGCCAGCAATTCCCCGATCGGCGGCCTGCGCATCACCGTGGTCCTCCCCGCAACCCCACCGATGGCCTGAGGTCGGAGCGCGCCCCTTCTTCTTAGCCCCTCCCGCTTGCGGGAGGGGTTGGGGAGGGTCTTCTTCTACTTCTTCCTTGACCGCGACCGAACGACCGCAGCTCGCCTCACTCGAACTCCAGGATCGCCGCATCCACCGCCAGGCTGTCGCCGGCGGCGAAGTTGATAGCCTTAACCACGCCCGCCTTCTCGGCGCGCAGGATGTTCTCCATCTTCATCGCCTCGACCACCGCCAGCGGCTGTCCGGCCTCGACCTTCTCGCCCTCGCTCACCTCGATCCGCGTCAGCAGCCCCGGCATCGGCGCGAGCAGGAAGCGGCTCATGTCCGGCGGGATCTTCTCGATCATGTGGCGGGCAAGTTCGGAGACGCGTGGGGGAAGGACCGTCACCTTGTGTGTCGCCCCGCGCGTCGTCAGTGTCCAGCCGGCCCGCGTCCGTGCAACCCGCACCGCGAGCGCAGCATCGCCCGAACGCGCCACCGCCAGCCGATCCCCCGGCGACCATTCGACGTCACCGGCAATCGCAACGCCATCGACCACCGCGCCATCCCCCAGCGTCACTGCATGGTCGAGACCGCCGATCCGCACGACCCAATCGCACGACGTTGCCGGATTTGCGCCCAACTGCCCCGAAATCTGCGCCGCGCGCTCCGCCTGCCGCCAATGCACCGCCGCCGCCACCGCCGCGAGCTGTCGGGTCAGGTCCGCGTCAGCCGGAGCGCCGTCAAACCCATCGGGATATTCCTCCGCGATAAACCCGGTGGTCAGCGCGCCTGAGCGAAACCGCGGATGCTGCATCAGCGCGGACAGGAAATCGACATTATGGCCAAGCCCGTCGATCTCGAACGCATCAAGTGCCGCGACCTGCAAGTCCGCCGCCTCGTCGCGGGTGTTGCCCCAGGTGATCAGCTTGGCGATCATCGGGTCATAGAACATGCTGACCTCGCCGCCCTCGGCAACGCCATCGTCGACGCGGACATACCCGTCGCCACCGACAGCGCCATAGGGCGTGTCCTGCGCCGCCGGGGGCGCATAGCGCACCAGCCGCCCCGTGCTCGGCAAAAACCCGCGATACGGATCCTCGGCATAGACGCGGTTCTCGATCGCCCAGCCGGTCAGCGTCACCTCATCCTGCGTGAACGCCAGCCGCTCGCCCGCCGCAACCCGGATCATCTGCTCGACCAGATCGAGCCCGGTAATCGCCTCGGTCACCGGGTGCTCGACCTGCAGCCGGGTATTCATCTCGAGGAAGTAGAACCCCTCCCCGGTCTTGTCCGCGCCCGAAACGATCAGCTCGACCGTCCCCGCGCTGTAGTATCCAACCGCCCGCGCCAGCGCGACCGCCTGCTCGCCCATCTTGCGGCGCATCTCGGGCGTGACGAAGGGCGATGGCGCTTCCTCGACCACCTTCTGGTGCCGCCGCTGGATCGAACATTCGCGCTCGCCGAGGTAGAGGATGTTGCCATGCTGGTCGCCGATCAGCTGGATTTCGATATGGCGCGGCTGTTCGATGAACTTCTCGATGAACACGCGATCATCGCCGAACGATGCCAGCCCCTCGCGCTTGGTCGCCTCAAAGCCCTCGCGGACGTCCTGCTCGCTCCACGCCAGCCGCATCCCCTTGCCACCGCCGCCGGCCGACGCCTTCATCATCACCGGATAGCCGATGTCCGACGCGATCCGCACCGCCCCATCGGTATCGGCGATCTCGCCCAGATAGCCGGGGACGACATTGACCCCCGCCGCCTTGGCGAGCTTCTTGGACTCGATCTTGTCCCCCATCGCCGCGATCGCATTGGCCGGAGGCCCGACAAAGGCGATCCCCGCCTCCGCGCACGCCTTGGCAAAACTCTCACGCTCCGACAGAAAGCCGTACCCCGGATGGATCGCATCCGCGCCAGTCGCCTTGGCCGCGGCCAGGATCAGCTCGGCCTTGAGATAGCTCTCCGCCGCCGGCGCCGGCCCCAGCCGCACGCTTTCATCGGCCATCAGCACATGCGGCGCGCGCGCATCAGCGTCGGAATAGACCGCGACCGTGGCAATCCCCATCCGCTTGGCGGTGCGAAACACGCGGCACGCAATCTCACCACGATTGGCGACCAGGATTTTCTTGAACATTAGCGCGTCTTTCGATTGCGGAAGTATAGCCAGCTGGCGGCGAGCCAGAGCGACGCCCCGATTATCGCGCCAACCGTCGCGAATGTTCTGACGGATGCCACGCAAGGTTCGAACGGCGTCGGCTCCAGCCGATCCATGCAATCGAACCCCGCCATGCGGTAATCGAGCCAGCAAAATGCAAGCCAGAGGAGCACGATGATGGTCGCCGCAACATACGCGGCTGTGCTGGCCCGTGGCCGTGTCACTCCGCCGCCTCCAACTCCGCCTTCACCGCACCCGCCATCGCCCGCATCCCCAGCCGCGCAAACAACGCCGCATCCTTGTCATCCCCGGCATTGCCCGTGGTCAGCAGCTTGTCGCCGGTGAAGATCGAATTCGCCCCCGCCATGAAGCACAACGCCTGCGTCTCATCGCTCATGCTCTCACGCCCGGCGGACAGGCGCACCATCGACTCCGGCATCGTGATCCGCGCCACCGCGACCGTGCGGACGAACTCGATCTGGTCGATCTTCGCCAGCGGCGTGTCGTGGAGCATGTCACCCAGCACCGTGCCCTTGACCGGCACCAGCGCGTTCACCGGCACGCTCTCGGGATGCTTGGGCAAAGTCGCCAGCGCATGAATAAAGCCGACGCGATCCGCCCGCGTCTCGCCCATCCCGACGATCCCGCCGCAACACACGTTGATCCCCGCCTCACGCACATGGTCGAGCGTCTCCAGCCGGTCCTCGAACGTCCGCGTCGTGATCACCTCGCCATAGCGTTCCGGCGAGGTGTCGATATTGTGGTTGTAATAATCCAGCCCCGCATCGGCGAGCTGCGCCGCCTGCCCCTCGGTCAGCATGCCGAGCGTCATGCAGGTTTCCATGCCCATCTGGCGCACCCCGCGTACCATCTCGACAATGGCGGGCATGTCGCGGTCCTTGGGGTTGCGCCATGCCGCGCCCATGCAAAAGCGCGACGAGCCGTTATCCTTCGCCTGCGCCGCCGCCTGCAGCACCGCGCGCACGTCCATCAGCTTGGTCGCCTTGAGCCCCGTCTCGGCATGGGTCGACTGGTTGCAGTACCCGCAATCCTCCGGACACCCCCCGGTCTTGATGCTGAGCAGCGTCGACAGCTGCACCTCATCCGCCGCGAAATGCGCGCGGTGGACAGTGGCGGCCTGATAGACCAGCTCCATGAACGGCAGGTCGAACAGCGCGGCAATCTCGTCGCGGGTCCAGTCGGTACGGGTGCTCACATCAAAACCTTGATCCAAGAGTAAAGAAAACCGCCGACCCCGAGGCCAAGGAACATCATCGCCCCCTGATTGGTCAGCCACGCGGAGCGCGGTACCGGCACATGACGCTGGCGGGAACGCAAAATCGACGCGGTACAGCTCAGCGCGCACAGGCCCGAAACCGCCAGAAACACCGTCAGTCCCGCGATAACGGGTCCGGGTATCTTCTGCCCCTGTGGCGACTGCGCAATCGACAGA
Source organism: uncultured Alphaproteobacteria bacterium (assembly GCA_942493255.1). Lineage (GTDB taxonomy): Bacteria > Pseudomonadota > Alphaproteobacteria > Sphingomonadales > Sphingomonadaceae > Sphingomonas. Next base: position 2,500,147 of record OW818683.1, read on the forward strand.
ATGCCGCCAAGGCCCAACAACGCCAGCGAAAGCAGATGCTTCGAATAATCGTAGAGCAGCATCTCCTTGTCGAATCCGGGCTCCGGGTCCGGCTTGACCGCGTCGTCGCTCATTCGGCAGCCTCCTCACGCGGCGGCATATTGTGGCCGAGCAGGGTCAGCACCTCCTCCGCCGCATTGACCAGATTGGTCCCCGGGCCAAAGATCGCCTGCACCCCCGCGTCGCGCAGCACCTGATAATCCTGCACCGGGATCACCCCGCCCGCGATCACCTTGATGTCCGAGCGCCCGGCATCGCGCAGATGCCCGATCAGTTGCGGGATCAGCGTCTTGTGCCCCGCCGCCAGGCTGGAGACGCCGACCACATCGACGTCCTCCGCCAGCGCCAGCTCGGCGGCTTCCTGCGGCGTCTGGAAAAGCGGACCCGGCACCACCTTGAAGCCCAGATCGCCGAACGCCGACGACACCAGGTTCGCCCCGCGGTCATGCCCGTCCTGCCCCATCTTGGCGACCAGCATCCGCGGCGCGCGGCCCAGCCGCCGCTCCGTCGCGGCAACGCCGTCCTTCAACCGCTCCCAGCTCTGGTCCGCATCATAGGCGCCGCCATAGACGCCCTTGACCGGCGTCGGCACCGTCCCGTGCCGCTCGAACACATCCTCCATCGCCAGGCTGATCTCGCCCAGCGTCGCGCGATGCCGCGCCGCCACGACTGCGAGTTCCAGCAGATTGCCATCGCCGCGCGCGCCTTCACGCAGCGCATCCAGCGCCGCCCGGCACGCCGCCTCATCCCGCTCCGCCTTCACCCGAGCGATCCGCGCCACCTGCGCCTCGCGCACGGCATGGTTGTCGATGTCGAGCGTCTCGATCGGGTCTTCCTCGGCCTTGCGGTATTTGTTGACCCCGACGATCACCTGCTCGCCCCGGTCGATCCGCGCGGCAGTGGCGGCGGCAGCTTCCTCGATCATCGCCTTGGGCCAGCCAGCGGCCACCGCCTTGGCCATCCCGCCCTCACCCTCGACCCGCTCGATGATCGCCCATGCCTTGTCGACCAGCTCCTGCGTCAGCGCCTCGACATAATAGCTGCCGCCGAGCGGATCGACGACATTGGTCATCCCCGTCTCTTCCTGGATCACCAGCTGGGTATTGCGGGCGATGCGCGCGGAGAAATCGGTCGGCAGCGCGATCGCTTCGTCGAGCGCATTGGTATGCAGACTCTGCGTCCCGCCCAGCATCGCCGCCATCGCCTCGATCGTCGTGCGGATGACGTTGTTGTACGGGTCCTGCTCGGTCAGCGACACGCCACTGGTCTGGCAATGCGTCCGCAGCATCTTGCTGCGCTCGTCCTGCGCGCCCAGCTGCGTCATCGCGCGATGCCACAGCACCCGCGCTGCCCGCAATTTAGCGACTTCCATGAAGAAGTTCATACCGATTGCGAAGAAGAAGGAGAGCCGCCCGGCAAATTTGTCGATGTCGAGGCCGCTGGCGACGCCGTATTTCACATAGTCCATGCCGTCGGCGATGGTGAAGGCCAGCTCCTGCACCTGCGTCGCCCCGGCCTCCTGCATATGATAGCCGGAGATCGAAATACTGTTGAATTTCGGCATCTTGGCCGACGTATATGCAAAAATATCCGAGATGATCCGCATGCTCGGCTCGGGCGGATAGATGTACGTGTTGCGGACCATGAACTCCTTCAGAATGTCGTTCTGAATGGTCCCGTCGAGCAGGCTCTGATCGACCCCCTGCTCCTCCCCCGCGACGATGAAGAAGGCGAGGATCGGGATCACCGCGCCGTTCATCGTCATACTGACCGACATCTGGTCGAGCGGAATCCCGTCGAACAGGATCTTCATGTCCTCGACGCTGTCGATCGCGACGCCCGCCTTGCCGACATCGCCCGTCACGCGCGGATGGTCACTGTCATAGCCGCGATGCGTCGCCAGATCGAACGCGACCGACAGCCCCTTCTGCCCCGCCGCGAGGTTGCGGCGATAGAATGCGTTGGACTCCTCGGCGGTCGAAAACCCCGCATATTGCCGGATCGTCCACGGCCGCCCGGCATACATCGACGCCCGCACCCCGCGCGTGAACGGCGCGAAGCCCGGCAGGCCGGGATCGGCGGTCACGTCCTCCGCCGTGTACAGCGGCTTGACGTCAATCCCCTCCGGCGTACGCCAGGTCAGGTCGCGGCCTTTCACTTCCTTGTCGGCCAGCGCCTTCCAGGCGTCGGGGGTGGGCTTCTCACTCATTTACTTACCCTTGAACTCCGGCGCCCGCTTGCCGAGAAACGCCATCACGCCTTCGCGGAAATCCTCGGTCTTGCCCGCGATGCGCTGATGCGCCGCCTCGACGCTCAGCGTCTCCGACAGCGTGTTGTTGAGCGCCGCCTTGATCTGCGCGCGGATCAGGCCAAGCGCGATGGTCGGCTTGGCGGCGAGCGTCGCAGCGAGCTTCCCCGCCTCCGCGATCAGCGCGTCGTCCTCGACTACGCGCGCGACCAGCCCCGCGTCCTTGGCGTCATCGGCGAACATCTTCTCACCCAGCAGCGCCATTTCCAGCGCCTTGGCCCGCCCCGCCGACTTGGCGACCAGCCAGGTCGCGCCGCAATCGGGCACCAGCCCGATATTGCTGAAGGCAAGCAGCAGATAGGCGCTCTTCGCCATCACCACCATGTCCCCGCCCAGCGCGATCCCGACACCAGCACCCGCCGCCGGACCATTGATCGCAGTGACGATCGGGATCGGCAGCTTCGACAGCGTTTCGGCGAGCGGGTTGTAGTGAAACTCCAGGCTCTCGGCCGGATCGACCGGCCCGCGATCCATCCGCCCGGCCAGATCCGCGCCCGAACAGAACGCCCGCCCCTCCCCGGTCAGCAACACTGCCCGCGCGCCCTCATTCACCGCGCGCAGCAACGATGCGCGGATCAGGTCGAGCATGTCGAACGTCACCGCATTCAGCCGCTCGGGCCGGTTCAGCCGGATCGTCGCGACGCCGCCCGTCAGATCGTACAGAACCGTGTCGTCAGACATCCCTCAACCCCTCATCGTCACCCCGGCCTTGTGCCGGGGTCCACTCATCCGCGAGCGCATCGCTCACCATGGACACCCACGCTTGCCGCCCGGTGGACCCCGGAACAAGTCCGGGGTGACAGTTAGTGGCTATCACGCGGGCTCTCCATGATCTCGGTCAGCACCCCGCCCATGTCGCGCGGGTGGACGAAGAAGATCAGCGTCCCATGCGCGCCGATGCGCGGCTCGCCCAGCACCCGCGCGCCCTTGCCTTCAAACCATGCCTTGGCTTCATGGATGTCGGGCACTTCGTAACACAGATGATGCTGCCCGCCCGCCGGGTTCTTCGCCAGAAACCCGTGGATCGGCGAGTCCGCGGCCAACGGCTCGATCAACTCGATCTGGGTGTTCGGTGTATCGACGAAGCACACCTTCACCCCCTGCGCCGGCAGGTCGAAGGGTTCATGGATCGTCTCCGCCCCCATCACATCGCGATAGAAGGCGATCGAGTCCGCGATCGACGGCGTGGCAACGCCGATATGGTTGAGGCGGCCGAGTTTCATGGCGTCGCTCCCCGGTTCAGCATGACAGCCGCGACTCCTTTTGCAGCGGCACGAACTTGCCATCGCGATATTCATAGCGTTCGATGAACTTCGCCGTGCCGCTGGCCTGCACCGCGAACGACTTGCCCTTCACGATATCGGTGATCTTGCCTTCAAGCCGGATCAGCGGTTCGCCGCCAAAGGTCTTGCCGGTCGTCTCATCGACCGCGCCCTCGTTGGAGCTCGACAGCCACACCCGTTCGGACTGCACCGGCCCATCGGGCTTCAACTCGGTGATCGACGCCCCGCCGCATGAATAGCCCTGTGCCGCGTCACCGCTCTCGACATAGACCGCCGGGTTCTCGGTAAAGGTATCGACCACCCGCCATTCGGGCACCGCACCCCAGCCAGAACCGCGCACCAGCGTCGGCCATTTGCCCGTAACCGCAAACCCATCGCCCTGCGGCTTCAAATAGGCAATCGCCAGCGCACCCGAACAGGCATGACAGTCGGACTCATTCGCGCCGGGACTCAGCAGAACCGCAGTATCGCCGATCCACAACAACTGGCCCGGCTTCACATTGATGACCCCGGCATCATCTTCCTGCACCTGCGCCGCCCCATCCTTGCCATAGGTCGTGCGGAAGGCGAGCTTGAGCTGCTCGGTCTCGGGCAGTGCGCGCACGCCGGTCGGCGTCAGAGTGGCGACCGGGGTCGGTGCCGTCGTGTTGCCGCTATCGGGTGCCGGCTGACAGCCAGCCAGCAGAGCCATCACGCCCACAAGCGCGACACCGACAGGGTCAAGGCCGCTGCGTTTCATGCGAAATATCCCATCATCAACACCGCTAGCGCCACCCCCGTGAGGCCGAACCACGGCACCGCCCTCAAGATTTTGAGCTCGATCTCAAACCGGGCCGGATCGTCCGAGCGCCGGATCACCTGCTCGCCAACAAGCCCGCGAACCCAAAATCTCAGCTCTCCCGAGCGATCAGCCTCGCCAGCACGCACCAAAGCAGTTCCGATCGCCAATGCAAGTGCGGCGAGCCCACCAAGAACCAGCAGGAACGCGTCGTCATTCACAGCGGAATATTGTCATGCTTCTTCCACGGATTTTCGAGGCTCTTGTTCCTCAATTTCCGCAGCCCCAGCGCGATCCGTCGCCGGGTGGAATGCGGCATGATCACCTCATCGACAAACCCCTTGCTCGCCGCGACGAACGGGTTGGCGAAGCGCGCCTCATATTCCGCGGTCTTCTCGGCGATCTCTTCCGGGGTGCGCCCGCGGAAGATGATCTCGACCGCGCCCTTCGCGCCCATCACCGCGATCTCGGCGGTCGGCCACGCATAGTTCAAATCGCCGCGCAGGTGCTTCGACGCCATCACGTCATAGGCGCCGCCATACGCCTTGCGCGTGATCACCGTGATCTTGGGCACCGTCGCCTCGGCATAGGCGAACAGCAGTTTCGCGCCATGCTTGATGATGCCCGAATGCTCCTGCCCGACGCCCGGCAGGAAGCCCGGCACGTCGACAAAGGTCACGATCGGAATCTCGAACGCATCGCAAAAGCGCACGAACCGCGCCGCCTTCTTTGACGAATTGATGTCGAGCACCCCGGCCAGCACCATCGGCTGGTTCGCGACCACACCAACCGTGCGCCCTTCGATCCGGCCAAAGCCGATCAGAATGTTGCCGGCATGCGTCGGCTGCACCTCGAAGAAATCGCCCTCATCCACCGTCTTTCGGATCAACTCGTGCATGTCATAGGGCTGGTTCGCGCTCGGCGGGATCAGCGTGTCGAGGCTGTGCTCAAGGCGATCCCACGGGTCGCTGCTCGGCCGCTCGGGCACACTCTCGCGATTGCTCGCGGGAAGGAAGTCCACGAAGTCGCGCGCCGCCAGCAGCGCCTCGATATCATTCTCGAACGCCACATCGGCAACGCCCGACTTCGTGGTATGCGTCACAGCTCCGCCCAGTTCCTCCTGCGTGACGATCTCGTTGGTAACGGTCTTCACTACATCCGGGCCGGTGACGAACATGTACGATGAATCCTTCACCATGAAGATGAAGTCGGTCATCGCGGGAGAATAGACCGCGCCACCAGCGCACGGCCCCATGATCAGCGAAATCTGCGGCACCACGCCTGACGCCAGCACGTTGCGCTGGAACACCTCGGCATAGCCGGCGAGGGACGCGACGCCCTCCTGGATGCGCGCGCCGCCGCTGTCGTTCAGGCCGATCACGGGCGCGCCGACCTTCATCGCCATGTCCATGATCTTGCAGATCTTCTGCGCGTGCCGCTCCGACAGCGATCCGCCGAACACGGTGAAATCCTGGCTGAACACGAAGACGAGGCGACCGTTGATCGTGCCCGATCCGGTGACCACGCCGTCACCCGGCACGATCTGCTCCGGCATCCCGAAATCGACGCAGTTATGCTCGACATACATGTCCAGCTCTTCGAACGATCCCTCGTCGAGCAGCACCTCAAGCCGCTCGCGCGCAGTCAGCTTGCCCTTGGCATGCTGCGCGTCGATCCGCTTCTGGCCCCCGCCCAGCCGGGCCGCGGCGCGGCGGCGTTCGAGTTCCTCGATCGTCGAAGACATGGCGTACTCCCTTGGCCAGCCCCTGCACAGGACACGGGCGCACACGCAAATGCAATGTTGCGAAGTTGCATTGTCCATATCTGCGGATATTGTGAAGCTATGGAACAGCGCCGCCGCCTCTTCGCCGGAAACCGCGTCCGCGATCTGCGCAAGCGGCTCGCTCTGCCCCAGGCCGCGCTCGCGACCCGGCTCGGCGTTTCGGTGAGCTACCTCTCGCAGATCGAGAATGAGGAGCGCCCGCTCACCCCACCGGTGCTGATCGCGCTCAGCCGCGAATTTCCGGAACAATGGGGGGAGGTCGGCAGCGACGACAGCACTGCCGAACTGGTCCGCGCAATCGACGCCGCAACCGACACCAGCATTCCCACCGCAACGCTCGACGAAGCTGCAGTCCAGCGCGGGGTCGAAAAGCACCCCGCACTCACGCGCCGCATGGTCGCACTCCACGATGCCTGGCGCCGCAGTCAGGCGCAGCTGCACGTGCTCGACGACAAGGTCGAAAGCGGCGCGGGTCGCGGCGGCGCATTGCCGTGGGAGGCGGTGCGCGACTGGTATCAGGCGGAGGGCAATTACATCGACCCGCTCGACCGCGCCGCCGAAACGCTGGCCGACAGCTTCGACCACCCCCGCGCGATCGAGGACCGGTTGCGCGGCTGGCATGGCATTACGATCGCTGAGGCACGCGACGACGATCTGCGCCTGTCGCGCTTCGACCCCGAACACCGCCGTCTGGTGATCAGCGGCGTGCTTCCACCCGAAAGCCGTGCCTTCCTGCTCGCCCAGCGGCTCGCCGCACTCGAATTCGCGAACGAGATGCGCGCCGTCGCCGACGCCAGCGGCCTAGCCTCACCCGAAGCGCGCGAACTGCTCGGCCTCGGCCTCGCCAACTATGCCGCCGGGGCGCTGCTGATGCCCTATTCGCGCTTTCGCGAGGCGGCGCGCGCGCTGCGTCACGATATCGACCGGCTGCGCCAGCGCTTCGGCACCAGCTTCGAACAGGCGTGCCACCGCCTCTCGACGCTCCAGCGCCCCGGCGCGCAGGGTATCCCCTTCTTCTTCTGTCGCGTCGACATGGCCGGGAACATCACCAAGCGCCATTCCGCCACACGGCTGGAGTTCGCCCGCTTCGGCGGCGCCTGCCCGCTATGGGTGGTGCATGAAGCGGTGGCGATTCCGGACCGCATCCTGACCCAACTGGCCGAGACCCCGGACGGCGCGCGCTACGTGATCATGGCCAAGGGGCTGGTGAAGCCGTCCGCCAGCTACGATCGCCCCCCGCGCCGCTACGCTGTCGCGCTGGGCTGCGAAGAATCACACGCCGCAGAGTTCGTCTATGCGGACGGCCTGCGCCCGGGCGGACTCGCAACGCCGATCGGGTCCAGCTGCCGCATCTGCCCGCGCAGCGATTGCGACCAGCGGGCGTTTCCCCCGGCGGCGAGCGAGATTCGCATCGATCCCGATATCCGCGCGCCAGTGCCCTACAGCTTTTGATTCAGCCGTGATCAGCCGGAGGCGGCGGACCATAAGCAGGATCAGGCTCGCGACGCAGGCACCGCGTGCATGTGCGATATCCCTTACGCGAACGACTATGTGTCCAGAGATGGCCCCGAATCAGGCATGAAATAAACGTCAGCTTCCCCATGGCCGCCGAATACCATCAAAATCGCACACAAAGCCAGAAACTTAGCGGCTTGTTGCGGCGACGAAACCACCCGAAACGATCCAAACGCCCAGACAAAGCGTCGCAGCCGGGCTCAGATGCAACAAAGCCCCGCCAGGCTATTGCCTGGCGGGGCTTTGAATGGCGCACCCGGAACGATTCGAACGTCCGACCCTCAGATTCGTAGTCTGATGCTCTATCCAGCTGAGCTACGGGTGCGCAGTGGAGGGGCGCTGATAGAAGCGGTTTTCGGGAAACGCAAGCCCGTTGCGCAGAGTTTCTTCGCGGCATACACCCGCCGCGATGCGACACCCTATTCTCTTCGCGCTCCCGCTAGCGCTGTGCGCGTGCAGCACCACCGGCGACGGCTACCCTTCGCTGCTGCCGCGGCCGATCGAATCGCGCGATGAGGGAGAGGTGGTGCGCCCCGATCCGGTCGCTACGCCGGATGCGACGCTCGATTCGCGCGTTACCGAACAGGTCGCTGCGGCTGAAAAGATCGCGACTCGCTTCCGCTCGCTCGCGATGGAAACCGAATCGAAGGTCGCCGTGGCGCGCGGCGTGCCGCCCGGCAGCGACAGCTGGATCGCGGCACAGGTCGCGCTCGCCGACCTCAACCGCGCGCGCGGCGAAATGGTCGAAATCGTCACCAGCCTGGAAGAGACCGCCGCCGAGCGGCTTCGCGCCGGCACCGCCCCCTATCCCGCGCTCGATTCGGCGCTAGTCAGCCTGTCCCGCACCGCTGCGGAGCAGGCCGAAAAGGTCCGCGCGCTCGAGGACGCGCTGAGCAGCTGAAGCATGTCGTTTATCCTCCCCCGCCAGGGGAGGCGGCGCCGAAGGCGACGGAGGGGGAGGACGGCGACGCCCTCTAGGCTCTTGCCGCAGTGCTTCCTCCCCCTCCGTCAGCTGCGCTGACACCTCCCCCTTGCGGGGGAGGATTGGAAAGCCCCCTACGGCAGATCCTTGTTCAGGCTGCGCAGCACCGGCAGGATCGTCGCATAATCATCGGTCCATGGCGTAAAGCCCGGCCGCCCCTCCAGCTGCCGCCACCCCTGCGCCCGCGCTGTCAGCTGCTTCAGCTTCTCGGGCGAGCGCGACAGTGCGATCCAGTCCGACGTCGCGGCCTCGTTCAATTCTTCGATCAGCGGCGGGTAATAGGTCAGCTGCGCCGCTGACCATCCACCCAGCGCCGCCGCCCGCTCGACCACCGGCTCCAGCGACAGGAAGCGGTTGGAGATATGGACGAGCAGCAGCCCGTCCTTCGCCAGCACGCGGTCATAGGCCGCAAACGCCTCCAGCGTCATCAGGTGCATCGGCACCGCGTCGGACGAGAAGGCATCGAGCACCAGCAGATCAAGGCTCTGCGCCGGCTCCTCGACCAGCCGCACCCGCGCATCGCCCAGCACAACCTTCGCATCGGGCAAACATTGCTCAAGGAAGCGGAACGGCCCGCGCGCGAGGCTCACCACCGCCGGGTCGATCTCGTAGAAGCGCCACGACTGGCCGGGCTTCGCATAGCAAGCGAGCGTCCCGGTCCCGAGGCCAACCACACCCACCCGCGCATTGGGGCCGTACAGCGGCGGCAGGGCCTGCATCGCCTGCCCCACGCCCGATCCGGGGACATAATAGGTGGTCGGCAGCTTCAGCCGCTCGGGCGTCCCCTCCAGCTGTACCCCGTGCAGCGTCGTGCCATGCGCCAGCCGCTTCTGATCGCCGAGATCGGTGATCGTATAGACCCCGAAATAGCTGCGGGTGCGCAAATCGCCCTGCCAGCTCATCGCGATCGACCGGAACCCGCCGAACAGGAACAGCGCGCCCGCCAGCACGATCATGAACGGCACCCGCATCCCCACGGTGAACAGCCCGATCACGGCGAGCGTCAGATACAGGATTCCCGCCTGCCTCTCGCCAAGGACGTCCGACCCCTGCGACACGCCGAACCACACGATCAGCGCCACGACCAGCGCGATGGCAAGGATACGCACTCGCCGCCCCTGCCCCGGCTCCCCCCAGAGCCGCTGGAAAAACGGCAACAGCCATTCCTGCGGCACCAGCAGCCCGGCGGCGAGGATCAGGATCGGATATTCATAGGTCCAGTCGAACACCAACGGCGCAACCAGTGCCGCGAACACCCCGCCCAGCGCCCCACCCACCGACATGGCGAGGTAGAAGCCGGTCAGCCGATCCGGCTCGGGCCGCAGGTCGTACATATGCGTGTGCAGCGCCACCGCGACCATGAACAACAGGGCGAGCGCCATCAGCGCATTCAGTTCGGGATTGGCATTATGCCCCGCGATCATCAGCCCACCGAACAACAGGATCGTGATCGGCGCAAAGCGGGTCAGCGTCACCGCGACCGCCCGCCGCGCGGCGAACGCGATGGTGAAGCTCAGCAGGTACAAGCCGAGCGGCAGCACCCACAGCATCGGCACCGCGACGATATCGGTGGTCAGGAAACTCGACGTGGCGAGCATCAGGCCGGAGGGGACGAAGGCAAGTGCAATCCAATGCGCCACGCGCCGCTTCGACGGCGCGACACTGGTCGCATGAACATGCGGCTCGTCCGCCGCCTTGCGCGGCAACAGCAGCGCGCACGCCGCGACCGCGATGAACACCAGCACATAGCCGCCGGTCCACAGCCAGCTTTGCGCATGCAGCGCCATCCCCGGCTCGACCAGCAGCGGATAGGCGATCAGCCCGCCAAAGCTCCCGACATTCGACGCGGCATATAGTGCATAAGGATCACGCCCGCCCGACGCCGACGCAAACCAGCGCTGCAGCAACGGTGCCTGCGCGGAAATCGCGAAAAACAACGGCCCGATCGACGCCGCGAGCAGCCACGGCACCCACACCGCCGGCTCGGCATCCGCCGGCATCTGCATCGCCATCAGCCCGATCGGCAACCACAGCGCCGCAACCGCCAGCACGCCGAGATGGATCATCGCCTGCTGCCGCACTGGCACCCGGCCCAGCCAGTGCGCATAGGCATAACCGCCCAGCAACAACGCCTGATAGATCAGCATCGCGCTGTTCCACACCGCCGGCGCACCACCCAGCCGCGGCAACGCCATGCGCGCGATCATCGGCTGGACCAGGAACAGCAGGAAGCTGCCGAGCAGGATGGTGATGACGAACAGCGGGCCGCTTGCACCCTTCAGCCATCCGGGCGCGCCCGGCTGTGGTTCGGCGACTGCTTCGGCGCTCATCGCCTCCCCTTCTTTCTTACGCGGCACTGACGGGGCGAGTGATGCGGTAGGTCACGATGTGGCGCAAGGGGTCATCCGCCGCAAAGGCGTGATGATCGAAATCGCCGCCCGCGACATACGCCATGCCCAGCCGCTCCATCATCGCGCGGCTCGCGGCGTTGCGCGCTGCGGTGATCGCCACGATGTGCGGTACGTCGAGATTGGCCCAGCCCCAGTCGAGCACCGCGCGCATCGCCTCCAGCGCATAGCCGCGCCGCCAATAGGCCTGACCGAGCATCCACCCCGCCTCGACCTGCCCCGCGATCGGGTTTGGCGGATCGCCGCGCTTGAGCCCGCAAAAGCCGAGCACGGCGCCATCCTCCTTGCGAAGAATGCTCAAGAACCCCAGCCCATCGGCGCGATAGCCGTCATGCCGCACCAGCGTCGCCGCGCTCGCCGCATCGTCTTTCACCGGCCCCAGATCGGCCATCACCACCGGGTCCGCCCACATCGCGTACAGCGCCGGGTGATCCGACGCGACCGGCGGGCGCAGGACCAGCCGTTCCGTTTCGATCATCCGCCCATCAACCGCGCGGCATGAAGCGCATGGTAGGACAGCACCCCGCTGCATCCGGCGCGCTTGAACGCCATCAACGTCTCCAGCACCAGCGCATTGCGGTCCCCCGCCCCCGCCGCTGCCGCCGCCTCGATCATCGCGTACTCGCCGCTGACCTGATAAGCGAACACCGGCACCTCGAACCGCTCCTTCACGCGGCGCACGATGTCGAGATAGGGCAGCCCCGGCTTGACCATCACGCTGTCCGCCCCTTCGTCGAGGTCGAGCGCAACCTCGCGCAGCGCCTCTTCGGCGTTGGCCGGGTCCATCTGATAGGTCTTCTTGTCGCCCTTCAACAGCCCGCGCGATCCCACCGCATCGCGGAACGGGCCATAAAAGGCTGAGGCATATTTGGCGGCATAGGCCATGATCTGGACATTGACGAAGCCCTCATCCTCCAGCGCCTCGCGGATCAGGCCAACCCGCCCGTCCATCATGTCGCTCGGCGCGATTACATCCGCCCCCGCGCGCGCCTGATTGAGCGCCTGCCCGACCAGAATCTCCGCCGTCTCGTCATTGAGCACATAGCCTGCGGCATCGACCAGCCCGTCATGGCCATGCGCGGTATAGGGGTCGAGCGCGACATCGGTCAGCACCCCGATCTCCGGCACCGCATCCTTGATCGCCCGGATCGCGCGGCACATCAGATTATCGGGATTCAGCGCCTCCCCGCCATCCTCGGTGCGCAGCGCCGGCGGCGTATTGGGGAACAGCGCCAGACACGGAATCCCCGCTGCAGCCGCCTCGCGCGCCTTGGCGACGATGCCATCAACCGACCAGCGCGACACGCCGGGAAGTGAGGCGATCGGCTCCTCACCCCCCTCCCCCTCGGTCACGAACAGCGGCCAGATCAGGTCCGACGGGGTCAGCAATGTCTCGGCATGAAGCCGACGGCTCCACGCCGAACTACGGGTGCGACGAAGGCGAAGCGCGGGATAGTGGGACATGGGCGGTTTGTGTTCGAAATGAAGGGAGGTGGCAAGTTAGCCGGCGAGCGTAGCCTCAATCTCACCAGACAGACCATCAATCGAGGCGATCAGTGTGTGACCGAAAAACAGGCCACCATCTTCAAAGTAGAATTCGGCACTGCCATCCGGAAATGCCGTTATGCCCTCAATGCGAAGGGCAGCTGCAAACGTCTCCGGCGTGTACGGCTGCGCGTCGCGCTCCGGATTAAACCACTCCCCGTTCTTGAGTGGAAGCAGTTCGTCGGTAAGCGAAACGATCAGCTTGGAATGCAATGTCGCGGCTTGGTCTAGCAAACGGCAGATGGTGTCTATCGACGCGGGGAGTTCAGCCGGACTCTCGGCAGAAAGCGACAGGGACGCCTTCTCTCCTGCCCAATTAACGCTTCCCTCGTACCAGGCGAGCCCCTCGTCATAGGCAAATTCGCCAAGCACATCGTGACGGATGCGGGGTTCCATAGCTTACCCCAGCCGCCCCAGCGCCGCGCTCAACCGCGCCGCTTCGGCCGACTTCTCGGCATGGTCGGCGCGGGCCTTCTCCACCGCCTCGGGCTTCGCCTTTTCGGCAAAGGCGGGGTTCGACAGCCGCGCGTTCAGGCTATCCCGCTCCTTCTCCGCCGCCGCGATCGCCTTGGTCAGGCGCGCGCGTTCGGCGTCGAGGTCGATCACGCCTTCGAGCGGGAGGACATAGGTCGCCTCATCCACCACGATCTGCAGCGCACCGCCCGCCGGGGCTTCACCCTCGGCGCGGTCGACGCGCGCCAGACGGCTCAGCGCGGCATTCTGGCGCGTCAGCCGCTCCAGCGTATCGGCATGCGCATCGCGGACGTGCAGCGCCAGCCGCGCGCCCGGCGGTACGTTCAGCTCGGTCCGCGCCGCGCGCAACTCGCTCACCAGCCGGATCAGCCAGTCGATCTCCTGCGCCGCCTCGGGGTCGAGCGCGCGGGCATCGGCCATCGGCCATTTCGCGGTGATGATCGGATAATCCGGGCGCTCGCCCATCTTCGACCACAGCTCTTCGGTGATGAACGGCATGAACGGGTGGAGCATGACGAGGATCTGGTCGAGCACCCAGCCGGCGACCTGCCGCGTCTCCTCGGCACCTTCGGCGCCTTCGGTCTGCAGCACCGGCTTGATCAGCTCGAGATACCAGTCGCAGAAGCGGCTCCAGGTGAACTGGTAGATCGTGTTGGCCGCGCCGTCGAAGCGATGGTCGGCAAAGGCCAGGTCCATCGCCTGCACCGCGGAGACCGTCTCCGCGATAATCCACTTGTTGACGGCGAGGGTCGCCACCGGCGGCTCGACATGTTCGCTTGCGCGAATCCCGTTCGACTGCGCAAACCGCGCCGCGTTCCACAGCTTGGTCGCGAAGTTGCGATACCCCTCGACCCGCTTCTCATCCATCTTCACGTCGCGGCCCTGGCTCTCCATCGCCGCCATGAAGAAGCGCAGCGCGTCGGCGCCATATTGCTCGATCAGGCCAAGCGGATCGACGACATTGCCCTTGGACTTGGACATCTTCGCGCCATCGGCGGCGCGGACAAGTCCGTGCAGATACAAGGTCTTGAACGGCACTTCTTTCATGAAGTGCAAACCCTGCATCATCATCCGCGCATCCCAGAAGAACAGGATGTCGAAGCCGGAAATCAGCACGTCATTGGGATAACGCCCGCCCAGCGTGGGGTCGCTATCGTCGGGCCACCCCAGCGTCGCGAACGGCCACAGCGCCGAGGAAAACCATGTATCGAGGACGTCGGGGTCGCGGAAAATATGAACTTTTGCTGGTTCGCCCGCTTTCTGGACGTAGCCGAACACCTTGTCCTTCTCGTCCTGCTCCAGAATCTCGATCTGCTCTGGCTCAACTTCGTAATATTGAGCAGCAAATGTGCGAATTTCATCGTCAGACGATCCGACAAACGGGACATCGGTAACTTGCGAACCTCGAGCCGCATCATCCCCGACGCGCATTGTCATCCCAAGAAGGCCGCCCGCTCCAGGCGCCTTCTGAGGACCGTAACACGCCGGAATCCGATGCCCCCACCACAGCTGGCGGCTGACGCACCACGGCTGGATATTCTCCATCCAGTTGAAATAGGTCTTTTCCCAAGACTTCGGCACGACCTTGGTCGCGCCCGAGCGCACCGCCTCGATCGCGGGCTTGGCCAGCGTGGCGGCATCGACATACCATTGGTCGGTCAGCCACGGTTCGATAACGACGCCCGACCGGTCGCCGAACGGCGTCTGGATCTTGCGCGGTTCGGCGTCGTGTTCGTTGCTGTCCTTGTCGGTCCAGGCGACGAGGAAGCCCTCCTCCTTCAACCGCGCCACGACTTTCTCGCGCGCATCGAAGCGGTCGAGGCCGATCAGCTCGGCCGGGATCAGCCCGTCCGAAGTCTGGCAGATCATCGCCTTGGCATCGAGCATGTTGAGCATGTCGCGCGCCTCGATTCCCGCGCGGCGGCCGACTTCGAAGTCGTTGAAATCATGCCCCGGCGTAATCTTGACCGCGCCCGAACCCAGCTCCGGATCGGCATGTTCGTCGGCGACGATCGGGATCAGGCGACCGGTGATCGGCAACCGCACCTGCTTACCCACCAGCGCGGCATAGCGCTCATCCGTCGGATGCACGGCGACCGCCATATCGGCGAGCATCGTCTCGGGCCGCGTCGTCGCGACATGGATGAAGCCGCTGCCATCGGCCAGCGGATAGCGCAGGTGCCAGAACTTGCCGTTCACCTCACGCGTCTCGACCTCAAGGTCGCTGATCGCGGTGCCAAGGCCCGGGTCCCAGTTCACCAGCCGCTTATCGCGGTACAGCAGCCCCTGCTTGTGCAGCTCGACGAACACCTTGAGCACGGCCTTCGAAAAGCCCTCGTCCATCGTGAAGCGTTCGTCGGACCAGTCCATCGAACAGCCCAGACGGCGCAGTTGGCCGGTGATCGCCCCGCCGCTCTCCGCCTTCCACTCCCACACCTTCGCGATGAACTCTTCGCGGGTGAAGTCGGTGCGCTTCTGCTGGCGCGCGTTGAGCTGGCGTTCGACCACCATCTGCGTCGCGATGCCGGCATGGTCCATGCCGACCACCCAGCGCGCGTCCATGCCCTTCAGCCGCGCATGGCGGACCAGAATGTCCTGCAGCGTATTGTCGAGCGCATGGCCAATGTGCAGCGAACCCGTCACGTTCGGCGGCGGGTTGACGATGGTCCAGGGCTGCGCGCCCGGACGCTCGGGCCGGAACAGCCCGTTGCTTTCCCAATGCGCGTACCAGCGCTGCTCGATCTCGGCGGGGTCGAAGGTTTTTGGAAGTTCGCTCATGCCCCGCCCTCTAACGGGCGGGCGACGTTAGGCAAGACTCAGTCGCGACCTGCAGCGATCCGCGAAATCTCACGCTGAACCATTTCCTCGACCATGCGCGGCAGATTGGCGTCGAGCCAGTCGCGCAGCATCGGGCGGATCATCTCACGCACCATACCCTCAAGCGAGGTTTCGCCGACCGGCAGTGCGGCCGGAGCAGCCTCAGGCTTCACCACCATGCGCGACAGCGCCTCGAGCGGCCCGCGGGTGGCCTCGGCCGTAGTCTGCGACAGGATCGAATCGGCAGGGGCCGGCTGCGGCGCAGCTTCCGGCGCCACGTCGCGCAGATCGACCCGTGGCGTTTCGCGCTGGATCGGCTGCGGCGCCCGACGTGGCTCAGGCCGGATCGCCTCGCTGGGGGCAGGTTCGTTCAGCTCGAGAATCTCGTCGTCATCGGCGGAAGCCGCAGCGGGCGCAGCCGCACGCGCCGGACGACGCGGACGATTCGCGGCCGCAGCATCGCCCTCTTCGGCGATGATGCGTTTGATGGAGGAGAGAATATCCTCCATCGACGGCTCGTTGCTCACGTCCCCCATAGTCGTTCCTTAACCAGGAATCGCAGACGCCGCCACCTGTGAGATTTACAGTGGTTCTGTCAACCGTTCAGCGTGGCTGCGGATCGACCGGGCCGACGACAGCGGGGGTCTGCGCCGGTGTGTTGACCGTACGCGTCGCTTCGGCTTCGGGGGCCGGATTGTCGCGCCAGTCGGACAGGCTGCCCCGCACGCGATCGTAATTCGCGACCGGATCATACAGCGGACCACCGTCGAGCCCCAGATCAGATGCCTCGGCACGCCCCATCGCCGCCAGCACCGCGAAACCAGCGACATAGGCGTCGCGCTCGGCCGTCACGAGCTGGACCTGGCTGTTGAGCAGTTCCTGTTCGGCGTTGAGGATGTCGAGGATGGTGCGCGTGCCGACGCTGTTCTCGGCGCGGACGCCCTCGAGGCTCAGCTGGTTGGCCTGCACCGCAACGCGGCTGCTCTCGATCACGCGCAGCGCCGACTGATAGACGGCATAGGCCGAACGCGCCTGAGCGATCACGCCGCGCTCGGTCGCGGTGACCTGCTCGATCGACGCCGATTCGCGCGCCTGCGCCTGGCGGACCTGAGCGGCGGGTCGACCGCCCTGGAACAGCGGCAGGCTCAGGCTGACGCCCGCCGAGGTTGCAAAGCCGTCATTCTGAAGACCTGCAATGCGGCCTGGCCCGGGGACCGATCCGAAGCGGTTGTAATAATCGCCACCCACGCCGACGCTCACCGTCGGCAGGCGACCGGCACGCGCGACGCGCACGTCAAAGCCGCTCGCCTCACGCGCCTTGCGCGCGCCTTCGAGCGCGGGGTTGTCGGCCAGCGCGACCTCGACCGCCTGATTTGGATTGGCGGGCAGACCCGGCAGTGCCGGGGGCTGGGCGAGTACGCCCGGCGCGGTACCGACGATACGGATATAGTTTTCGCGGCTGGAGATCAGTCGCGCTTCGGCCCCCTGCAACTGGCTCTGCGCAAGCGCGAGCCGTGCTTCGGACTGGGCGACGTCGGTGCGGGTCAGGTCGCCGACCTCGAACCGGTCGCGCGTCGCCTGAAGATTGACGTCGAGCGCGCGGACATTCTGCTGGTTGAGCCGCACCGTTGCCTCGTCACGGATCACGTCCATGTAGACGGCGACGACATCGGTGAAGAGCGCGGATTCGACGCTGCGCAGCCCGGCGCGGCCCGCTTCGACGCGGGTTTCGGCGGCACGGACCGAATTGCGGACCGAGCCGCCCGAGAAGACCGGGACACTGAGGTCAAGGCCAAGCGACCCCTGACGCGGGACCGACGTCGCGCCAGAATCGGTGTTCGACAGGCTTTCGTTATACGCGCCGGTGGACGACACACCGGGCAGGCCACGCGAGCGCGCGATCGGCACATTCTCATCCGTAGCGCGCAAATTGGCGCGCTCGGCGGTCAGATCGGGGTTGGTGCGATACGCCTTGACCATCGCCTCGCGCAGCGTCTCGTTCGGCTGCGCGGCAGGCGCCTGCGCCGCCGGCGGCGTGGTTTGCGCCAGCGCGGGAAGCGTCAGGCCGGCAGCACTCACGCCGGCAAGGATCAGGCTCAATCGCATCACGTTCGCTTTCCTCAGAACTGGAACCCGCGCGGCTTTGCAAAGCCGGGCAAGGGGGCACATTCACTATCGACGATGCTGGCGAGGCCGACGCCCGATCCGGTGCGCACGCCGGACGCGATGCGGGTGACGCCGCGATCGATCAAGCCGGTGACGACGCGGCCGCCATCGCGCAGTTGGGCTGCGAGCGCATCCGGGATTTCCTCGACCGCACCATCGATCAGCAACACGTCATACGGCGCACCGTCAGAAGCACCAGCGGGCAGCGGCCCCTCGACCAGCGTCACGCCATTGCGAAGGGCAGTGCGGGCGAGCGCGGCAAGGTCGGCATCCTGCTCAACCATCGTCACGCTGGCCCCGAGCTGCGCCGCGATCGCGGCTGCGTAGCCGCCCGCAGCGCCGATCATCAGGATCTTCTCTCCCGCCTCGATCCGCGCTTCGGTCAGCAGCAGGCCAGTGGCGAGTGGCGGGTTCTGCATCCGGCCATTGCCGAGCGGCAGCGAGCGGTCGCGATAGGCGAAGGTCCGCTGCGATTCGGGCAGGTAATCCTCGCGCGCCACCTCGGCCATCGCCGCGACGACACGGGAATCGCTGACGCCGCTGGTACGCAGCTGGCTCGCCACCATCGCAGCGCGGGCGGCCTGATGGCCCAAGGGTTCGGTGGTCGTCGTCATCATCGCTCCAGCCCTGTTCGCACAACTGTTATAGTCATGCAATACACTTGTTCGCTCGCGCGCTTGTATCGCGTGCCGCGCTCCACGCCAAGCAAGGTCGGGAGCAAAATTCGCAACAGCGGTTGACATGACGCCCGCCCCCGCGCACATCGCGCCCTCGCTGTCGAGGCCCGATGGCGGAGTGGTTACGCAGAGGACTGCAAATCCTTGCACGCCGGTTCGATTCCGGCTCGGGCCTCCAGCCTTTCTTCAGGCCAGTTCTTTCAGCGGCACGCTCGCATCGGCGAGCGCCGCCGGGTCAGGCGACAGCCGCTCCACGACCAGCTTGCGCCCCTGCACGAAATCCTTGGTCGCGTTGACGCAGTCGAGCGCGATCACCCGACCCTCTTTCAGATACACGACCGAAAAGCTGCGATTGGCCGGATCGCCACGCAGGATCGCCGCGTCGTGGCCGGTCGACAGCCCGACGGTCTGGAGCTTGAGGTCATACTGGTTCGACCAGAACCACGGCACCGCATCATAAGCCAATTCCTGCCCCATGATCGTCTTGGCCACCAACGTCGCCTGATCATTAGCGTTCTGCACCGATTCGAGCCGGATCGGCATGTCGTCGGCGAAGCGGTTGGCATGCAGCGCGCAGTCGCCGATCGCGAACACATCGGGCAGCGAAGTGCGGCACTGATGATCCACCGCGACGCCATTGCCGCCCTGCGCACCCGCTTCGATCAGCGGTTCGACGGCGGGCACGATGCCGATGCCGACGATCACCATCTGCGCCGGGATCACCGCGCCGTCCTTCATGCGGACGCCGCTCACCCGGCCCTCGCCCTCGATACACTCGACCGCAGCGCCAAGCCGCACATCGACCCCATGCGCGCGATGTTCGGCCTCGTAGAAGCGCGACAGCGGTTCGCCCGCAACCCGCGCCAGCACCCGGTCGAGCGCTTCGAGCAGCACGACCTTCTTGCCGAACTTGGCAAGCACTGCCGCCGCTTCCAGCCCGATATAGCCGCCGCCAATCACCACCGCCTGTTCGACGCCGTCCAGCTCGGCCAGCATCCGGTCGGCATCGGCACGGGTGCGGACAGTGTGGACGCCGATCAGATCATTGCCCGCACACCCGATCCGCCGCGGGCTGCCGCCGGTGGCCCAGATCAGCTGACCATAGCCGATCGTCGCGCCATCGGCGGTGGACAGGCTGTGCGCGGCGGGATCGACTGCCACCACGCGCCGGTTCAGCAGCATCTCGACATTGCGTTCGGCCCAGAAGGCGGCGGGGCGGATCAGGATGCGCTCGAACGCCTTTTCGCCGGAGAAATACTCCTTCGACAGCGGCGGGCGCTCATAGGGCAGCTCGGGTTCGTCGCCGATCATCGCGATCGTCCCTTCGAACTTGGCCTGGCGCAGCGCGATCGCCGCCTGTGCCCCGCCATGCCCCGCGCCCACGATCACGATATCGAAGTGCATCTTCCGCTCCCGTATTTTGCAGTGCGGCTAGCAGCGGCAGCGGCGATGGCCAACACAAAGCGGCTGCGGCGATCAAAAGCCGGGCTTGCGCCCATATGGCGCGCCGGGCCATGTGCGGTCGCCGAACAGTCAAGCAGCCGGGACACCCATGGAGCGCAGAAGCGACATTGACGGGCTGCGCGCCATCGCTGTGCTGGGCGTGGTGCTGCACCATGCTGGGCTCGCCGCGCTGCCCGGCGGGTTCGTCGGGGTCGATGTCTTTTTCGTGATCAGTGGCTTCCTGATCTCCCGCATCATCACCGATGGCGTGGCGGACGGTAGCTTTTCGCTCGCGCATTTCTATGAGCGCCGCGCACGCCGCATCTTGCCCGCACTGATTGCGGTGGTCGCGTTGTCGCTGGTCGCCGGCTATTGGCTGCTGCTCCCCGACGATTACGAAAATCTCGGCCAGAGCGCCCTTGCGACGATGTTCTTCGCCAACAATGTCCTGCTGACGCTGACCAGCGGCTATTGGGACCTCGCCGCGACGTTCAAGCCGCTGCTCCACACCTGGAGCCTCGGGGTTGAGGAGCAATTCTACATCGCCTTCCCGCTGCTCGCGCTGCTGGTCCTGCGGCGGCGGCCTAAGCTGTTCGCGCCGATGCTGGCAGGCGGCATCGCGATCAGCCTGCTGCTCAGCGTGAGCTTGTCTGCCCGGCAGCCGGACGCGTCCTTCTACCTGATCCATACGCGCGCATGGGAGCTGCTGCTCGGCGCACTGGTGGCATGGCGCATGCCAGCCACGCCCCAGCCCGCGCGGGTCGCACGCGCGCTCGCGCCGACCGGACTGGCGATGATCGTCGGCGCGATGCTGTTGATCGACGAGACCGCGCCCTATCCCGGCTGGCGCGCGCTGCTGCCGTGCGTCGGGACGGCGCTGATCCTGCGCCACGGCGCGGCTGGCGGCCTGGCCCAGCGCATGCTTGGCTGGGGACCGCTCGTGCTGCTCGGGCTGGCCAGCTACAGCATCTATCTGTGGCACCAGCCGCTGTTCGCCTTTGCGCGCGCAATGAGCGTCACCCCGCCGAGTGCGGGCCTGATGGCGGCCCTGACCCTCGCCACACTGATCATCGGCTATGCAAGCTGGCGCTGGATCGAACAGCCGTTCCGCGATGCGCGGAAATGGCCGCTCCGCCCGTTTCTCACGATCGGCATTGCCGCAACCGCGATGACCGGCGCCGCCGGCCTAGCCTTGTCGATCACGTCAGGACTACCGCATCGCGCAAAAGGCATGGGCCTCGATGCCGGCAACTATGCCGCGTACAACAACTCGGCCTTCCGCTTTCAGAAGGACCGGTTCGACGATCCGGCGCGACCCAATCTGCTGGTGGTCGGCAACAGCATGGCGCGCGACATGGTCAATATGCTGGTCGAGAGCAAACGCTTCGACGGGTTCGAGATCGTCTATCACACCGACGTCTATATCTGCGTGCTGCAGCGGACGACGGGGGCCGCCCGCCAGCTGATCACGGACGCCCAGGCGATCCTGTTCGTCGAATCAACCTCCGCTCCAGTCCACTGCGAGACTTCCGCCGCCGACCGCGACGCGATCCTCACGGGCAAGGCGTGGCTGCTGATCGGCCCCAAGCATTTCGGCTACAACCTCAATGCGTGGCTGAGCGTGCCCGCATCGCAGCGGCCCAGCGTCCGCGCCGCGCTGCTGCCCGAAACCGTCGAGGCCAACGCCGGCTATGCCGCGCTCGTCCCGCCGGACCATTATGTTGACCTGCTCGGGATCATGCAGCGGCGCCATGGCGGCCTTCCGGTATTCGACGCGCAGGGGCGTATCCTGTCCGCCGACCGCATCCACCTGACCCAGGCGGGCGCGCAGTTCTTCGCGCAGGAGATCCTGGACGATCCTGTCTGGCAGCCGATCCTTGCGCGTTAAGCCATCGCCATCAGGCTGGCATTGCCGCCAGCCGCGGTGGTGTTGATCGAGGTCGAAACCTCCTCCACCAGCCAGTCGAACCGCGGCGTCCCCGCCTGTGCCAGCAGAATCGGGCCGGGCAAAGCGGCGATGTCAGCCAGCGCCGCCAGCCGCGTCGACGCGTCGCCTTCGATCAGCGCACCGCTATAGGGTCCAGCCGCGCGCCAGTCCGCCACCCAGTCGATCCGCTGCAGGACACGCTCCGGCGCGCCGCTCAGCTCCGTGCGCAGAGCCGCATTGCCGATCACAGCGCGGTTGCCCGTCGCCAGTACCGCACACATCTGTTCGACCAGCCCAGCGCGGGTTTGCGCTAGCAGCAGCACCCGCCCGCGCGGGTGAACCGTGTAGAGGTTGGTCTCGCCCACCGGCCCCGGCAACTCGATCTGCGCACCGAGCAGCGACGCCTCGCCCGCATCGCGCGCCGCCGCCCCGTCTTCGCCCAGCCATAGCGCAAAGTCGCGCAACGCCGGATCCGACGCGGAAGAGGCCAGGTCCGCCGGCACCGTCGCCGCCTTGACCAGCCGCCCCAGATACAGCGGCCCGCCCGCCTTCGGTCCGGTGCCCGAAAGCCCGCGCCCGCCAAACGGCTGCACGCCGACGACCGCACCGATGATGTTGCGGTTGATGTAGAGATTGCCCGCCTCGACCCGCTGCGTAACATGCTCGACCGTCTCGTCCAGCCGCGTGTGCAGGCCAAAGGTCAGGCCATAGCCGGTCGCGTTGATCGCATCGATCACCCGGTCGAGATCGCGGCGCTGGTAGCGCATGACGTGCAGCACCGGGCCGAACACCTCACGCTGCAGGTCGGCGATCGCGTTGATTTCGATGATCGTCGGGGGCACGAATGTGCCCTGCCCCGTCTCACCCGCCAGTTCGATCTGCTCCACCCGGCGACCCAGTCGGCGCATCTTCTCGATATGGCTGTTGATGTTGATCTGGGCCTCGGCACTGATCACCGGGCCGATATCGGTCGCGAGGCGATCGGTGCGCCCTATCGACAGCTCATGGAGCGCGCCGCGCAGCATCGTCAGGATGCGGTCTGCAACATCCTCCTGCAGGCACAGCACGCGCAGCGCCGAGCAGCGCTGCCCAGCGCTGTCGAACGCCGAGGCGATGACGTCGGCGACCACCTGTTCGGCCAGCGCCGAGCTGTCGACGATCATCGCATTCTGCCCACCGGTTTCGGCAATGAACGGAATCGGCGTGTCGTCGCTGGCAAGGCGCATGGCAAGCTGCCGCTGGATGATCCGCGCAACCTCGGTCGAACCGGTGAACATCACCCCTTGCGTGCCCGCCGCACCGACCAGCGTCGCGCCGATCTGGCCATCGCCGGGAACCAGCTGAACCACATCGGCCGGAACCCCCGCCGCGTGGAGTAGCGCAATGCCTTGCGCGGCGATCAGCGGGGTTTCCTCGGCTGGCTTGGCCAGCACCGGATTGCCCGTCACTAGCGCCGCCGCAACCTGTCCGATAAAGATCGCCAGTGGGAAGTTCCACGGGCTGATGCACACCACCGGCCCCAACGGCGCGTGCGCGGCGCCCAGCGTCGCGCGCGCCTGCTGCGCATAATAGCGTAGGAAATCCACCGCCTCGCGCACCTCGGCAATCGCGTTCGGCGCCGACTTGCCCGCCTCACGCATGATCAGCCCCATCAGCAGTTGCATCCGCGAGTCCATCAGGTCCGCCGCACGATCGAGGCAGGCGGCACGGTCGGCAACCGGCACAGCGGCCCAACTTGCGGCGGCGGCAACAGCGGTGTCGACCGCGCGGGCAGCGGCGGCTTCATCCATTTCGACCACCGTCCCCACGATATCGAGCGCGTCAGCCGGGTTCGCCACCGGGCGCGACTTGCCCTCACCGCTCGCAGGCTGCGCCAGCCAGCCGATCGCCGCGCTCTCCCGCAACGCATCGCCCAGCGCCGCCAACGCGGTCTCGTCCGACAGGTCGATGCCAGCCGAATTGACCCGCGCGCCATAAAGCTCGCGGGGAAGCGCGATGATCGGGTGCTTGCTTCCCGGCGCATCCATCGCAGTCACCACCTCGACCGGATCGGTCACCAGCTCGGCGATCGACACTTCGGGATTGGCGATGCGGTTGACGAAGCTGGAATTGGCGCCGTTCTCGAGCAGACGGCGGACGAGATAAGCGAGCAACGTCTCGTGCGTACCAACCGGGGCATAGATGCGGCACGGGCGGTCCAGCTTGTCGCTCCCGACCACCTCATCATACAACGGCTCGCCCATGCCGTGCAGGCACTGGAACTCATAATCCCCGATCGCGAAGTCCGGCCCGGCAAGCTGGTAGATCGTCGCCAGCGACTGCGCATTGTGCGTCGCGAATTGCGGGAAAACATGCGCCTTGGCCGCGAGCAGCTTCTTCGCGCAGGCAATATACGCGACATCGGTATGCACCTTGCGCGTATAAACCGGGAAGTCCGGCAACCCGTCGACCTGCGCGCGCTTGATCTCCGCGTCCCAATAGGCACCCTTGACCAGCCGCACCATGATCCGCCGCCCCGCGCGCTGCGCGAGATCGATGATCCAGTCGATCACGAACGGGCAACGCTTGCCATAGGCCTGCACGACGAACCCCAACCCGTCCCAACCAGCAAGATCGGGGTCGAGCGCGAGGCTTTCGAGCAGGTCGAGCGAGAGTTCGAGCCGGTCGGCCTCCTCGGCATCGATATTGAACCCGATGTTGTGCGACTTCGCCAGCACCGCCAGCGCCTTCACCCGCGGCAACAGCTCCGCCATCACCCGCCCGGCCTGCGCACGGGCATAGCGCGGGTGCAGCGCCGACAGCTTGATCGAGATGCCAGGCCCGCCGACCACGCCACGTCCAGCCGACGCTGCGCCGATCGCGTTCACCGCTGTTTCGTAATCGCGAAAATAGCGGTCGGCATCGGCCATCGTCGTCGCGGCTTCGCCCAGCATGTCATAGCTGTACTGGAAGCCGCGCGCCTCCAGCGGCCGCGCGCGCTTCAGTGCTTCAGCGATCGTCTCGCCGGTGACGAACTGCTCGCCCATCATCCGCATCGCCATATCGACGCCGCGCCGGATCACCGGCTCGCCCGCGCGCGCGATCAGGCGCGTCAGTGCAGCGGCAAGCCCCGCATCATTGACGCTGCCGGTCAGCTTGCCTGTGACCACCAGCCCCCAGGTCGCGGCATTGACGAACAGCGAGCGGCCGTCGCCGATGTGCGACTTCCAGTCGCCATCCGAAATCTTGTCGCGGATCAGCGCATCGCGCGTCGCAGCATCGGGAATGCGCAGCAGCGCCTCGGCCAGGCACATCAGCGCCACGCCCTCCTGGCTCGACAGCGCATATTCCTGCACCAGTCCCTCGACCCCGGTGCCCTTATGCTTGGCGCGCAGCGCGGAGATCAGCCCGGTCGCGGTCGTCTTCGCCGCCTCGCGCACGTCGCTCGGCAGCGTCGCTGCTTCGATCAGCGGGGCGAGGCATTCAGGCTCCGGCCGGCGATAGGCCGCAGTGATCGCCGCGCGCAGCGGGGTGGCAGGGCGAACGGGCGGAGCGAAGTCTGCGAAGG
This sequence comes from uncultured Alphaproteobacteria bacterium, assembly GCA_942493255.1. Taxonomy (GTDB): domain Bacteria; phylum Pseudomonadota; class Alphaproteobacteria; order Sphingomonadales; family Sphingomonadaceae; genus Sphingomonas. The sequence goes on from OW818683.1 coordinate 2,525,839, forward strand.
GCTGGGTCATGATGGCATCCTACCAAACACCCGCGCGGCAGATGGACTTTTGAGAAGCATTATGCTTGGCATTTTGCCTTCATTTTGACGGATTTGCAGACGAAATGCGCGCCCACACCCTGGAACACAGCGATCTCGACCCGTTCGACCGCAAAATCGTCGAAATCCTCCGCGTCGATGGCCGCATCTCGATCACCGACCTCGCCGCCCGCGTCGGGCTGTCAAAGACCCCGTGCCAAGTGCGGGTCAAACGCCTGCTCGCCAGCGGCGTGATCCGCGGCTTTCGCGCCATCGTGGACCCCGCCCGCCTCGGCCTCGACCATATCGCCTTCACCGAGGTGAAGCTGTCCGACACGCGCGAGGATGCGCTGGAGGCGTTCCGCCAGGCCGTCCTCAAGATCCCGGAGGTCGAGGAATGCCACATGATCGCCAGCAGCTTCGACTATCTGCTGAAGGTCCGCACCGCCGACATCCGCCGCTATCGCGAAGTGCTGGGCGAGCGCATCTCCAGCCTCCCGCATGTCGCGAGCACATCGACCTTCGTCGCGATGGAAACGATCCGCGACGCTGGGGGATAGCCCCGGTCAGGCGGCGATCGGGCTGGCGCTAGCGCGCGCCGCGCCGTGCGCCGCCATCGCGCGCAGATCAAGTACCGGACACGCGGCCCCTCCGGTAACAATCGTGTTCCTGAACAGATCGAGTTCTTCGCCCGGCGGCTTGGCGCTCAGCGACTGCACCGGCAGCCGCTCGACCGAATCGAGCCGATCGACCAGGATCGCCGCCATGGCCCCGTGCTGCATGGTCAGGATCGCGAACCCGCCCTCGCCCGCTCCGGTCAGGCCGAGCCGGTCGCGGATATCGAGCAGCGGAACCGCCCCGCCACGGTGCGCGATCAGGCCAAGATTGCCGTCGCCCGCATCCGCCGTCCGCACCAGCCGGTCGGGGGTGCGGATGATCTCCTCGACCTGTTCGAGCGGCGCCGCAAACACCCGATCCGACAGCACGAACTTCAGATACGGCTTGCGCGGGCCGCCCGCGTCGATCGCCCCGGTGGTGTCGTGCGTCGTCTCGAGCTTGCCGACCTCGATCAGTCGGGGGTCAGCTTGCAGCGCCGCCGCGTCGAGGATCAGGCTCTCGCCATCACCCTTGTACAGCCCCCGAAAGAGTTCGCGGCACACCCCGGTCATCGCTCCCATTGGGCCGATCGCCGTATCGTCAAGCCGGACCATATCCTCGACCGCGTCGATGCGCAGCGCGACCGCCGCGCCGGTGTCGAGCCTCAGGATGATCGATGCCGCGCGGGCATCGCGCGGATAGGTGCCAACGCCGAGCAGGCCCAGCGTATCGAGCAGCGGCACCCGCTTGCCGACATGCCGCACGAAACCATACCATAGCGACGCAGCGAGCGGTCCGGGCTCGACCGCGCTGTCGGGCACCGTCGCGACCACGGCGCGGGCGTCGATGCCCAGCTTCATTCCACCCGCGCGGAACAGGATTGCCGGGTGGCCGCGCGTCACCGCCGCCCGCGTGTCGCCGCGATCGGCGGCCACGGGGATCGACTGGCGCTGTGCCAGTGCGGCAGGGTCGAGGATCACGCCCTGCCGATCGCTATAGGTGAAGCCAGCGACGATGACCTCCGGTTCGCCGTCACCCCCATTCGACCTGCCGAACGGCGTGATCTGCGAAGCCTCGATCGACCACACGCCATGCACTCGTTCGACGGTGATCCCGGCAATTCCACTGCCCATCCGGAGGATAAGCACATGCCCGGCCGCTCGCGCCTCCGCCAACCCAAGCGTCTGTGCGGCGTCGAGCACGGGCACGATCGCCCCGCGCATCTGCATCGCGCCGATTACATCCGCACAGGGCGATGGGAAGGGCAGCAGCGCCAACGGTCGCGGCGTGACTTCACGGACGAAGCCAAGCGGGATGGCGTGCAGCAGGCCGCCGATCTCGACGATGCCATGCGCACCCGCAGCGGCTATACCCGCAGGGCGCGACCCCGCACGACCCCGAGCGGTCTGGCGCCCGGACACGGGCCGGCCCCATCGCGCCGCCATCGTCAGGCCGCGCGGCTGGTCGCGTTGGACAATTCACGGATCAGGTCGACCACCCGCTGCGACGCCACGCTTTGCGACGTCGTCAGGCTGGCGATCCCGTCGATCGACTCCCCGGTCTGGATCACCGATTCAACGATCTGGGTGAAGGCGTCGTTCGCGTTGCGCGACGATTCCGACCCGGCGGCGATGCGCTGCTGGCTCTCGTCGATCAGGCGACTGATATCGCGCGCCGCGACCGCACTGCGCTCGGCGAGCTTGCGCACTTCGCCAGCCACGATCGAGAAGCCGATCCCGTTTTCGCCGGCCCGCGCCGCCTCGATCTCGGCGTTGAATGCCAGCAGATTGGTCTGGCCGGCCAGTTCGCCGATCGTCGCGACGATCTCCGAAATGCCCGAGGCCGACTTCTGGATCAGCTGGATCGCCTCCAGCGCATTGCTGAGCGATCCGCTGCCCACCTGCGCGCCGCCGCGCGTCCGCTCGGCGAGCCGGGTCGCGGTCTGGGTCGCATCGGCAATCGATCGGATCGATGTCGCGAGCGTCTCGACCTCGGCGCTCATCGCCGACGAACACCCCGCGATCCGCTGCTCCAGCTCGACCTGCTCGGTGATGTCCGACGCATATTTGATCACGCGGACCGGGCGACCGCGCGTGTCGAACACCGGGTTGTAGGTTGCGAGGATCCAGATATCGCGATCATATTTGCCGACGCGGTGGAACCGCCCGGCCTGCACCTCCCCACGATTGAGGCTGAGCCAGAAATCGCGATAATCCACACTGCGGATATGATCGGCCGAACAGAGCGTCGAATGATGCTGACCGATGATCTCGCGCCCGGAATATCCAGTGACGCGCAGGAAGTTTTCGTTCGCGCGCAGGATATTGCCGTCCAGGTCGAATTCCACCACCGCCTGCGACCGATCCATTGCATCGACCTTGGCCTGAAACTCAATCGCCGCGAGCTTCTGCTGGGTGACGTCGAGCGCGAATTTCACGACCTTGATCGGCTTGCCATCAAGGCCGAAGATCGGATTGTAGGTCGCCTGAATCCAGATGTCGGCGCCATCCTTCGCGACGCGCTTATACTCACCCGCATCATATTCACCGCGCCCGAGCTTCGCCCAGAAGGCGCCATAGGCGTCCGACTGTGCGGTTTCCGGATCACAGAAGATGCGGTGGTGGCGATCCTTGATCCCGTCCAGCGTATAGCCGGTCAGCTTCAGGAAATTGTCGTTGGCATTGAGGATCGTGCCGTCCATCGCGAACTCGATCACACCTTGAGCCCGGTCGATCGCGCGGGCGCGCCCTTCGAACTCGGCATCGCGGCGCTTCTGCTCGGTGATGTCCTCGGCGAACTTGACCACCTTGCGCGGCCTGCCGTCGAGGTCGAGGATCGGGTTGTAGGTCGCCCGGATCCACACCTCGCGCTCACCGCGGCCAAGCCGCTTGAACGTGTCGGTCACATAGTCCCCGGCGCGCAGCCGGGTCCACAAATCGGAGTATTCCGGCGAGGCGACATAGGCAGGCTCGCAGAACATCTGGTGCGACTGGCCGACGATGTCTTCGCGCGTATATCCCATGACGCGCAGGAAATTGTCGTTGGCATCGAGCACCTTGCCCGACATGTCGAATTCGATGACCGCCGATGCGCGGTCGATCGCGGCGGACCGGCCCGAGAATTCGAGCGTGTCGAGCCGCTGGCTGGTCACATCCATCGCGACCTTGATGATGCGTTCCGGCTCGCCATCCAGCCCGAGGATCGGGTTGTAGCTGGCCTGGATCCACACATCGCCGCCGCCCTTGCGCAACCGACGATATTCGCCCTGGTCGAATTCACCGCGTCCCAGTTTCTTCCAGAACTGGCGATAGGCCGGGCTGGTGGCGAACTCCTTGTCACAGAACAAGCTGTGGTTCTGCCCAACCACCTCGTCGCGCGTGTACCCCATGAGGGTCAGGAAATTATCGTTGGCCGAGATGACCTTGCCCATCAGATCGAACTCGATCAGCGCGAATCCGCGATCGATCGCATGGACCTTGCCGCGATCGTTGAGTTTCTCGCGCTCGTTCGCGGTGACGTCGAGCGCGTAGCTGAGCACCGAAATCGGCGCGCCATCGTCGCCAAGCGTGGGCACGAACACCTCACGCAGCCACACCGAACTTCCGTCTTCGCGGCAATGGCGGCGCAGGACTTCGCGATGCTGCCCCTGCACGATCGAGGGCCAGAATGCCGGGTCGCGGTCCTCGGCGTTCCAGAACGCATCGAACGGCTTGCCGACCAGCGCGTCGCGCGACCGCGCTACCAGCCCGAAGAAGCGATCATTGCCGTCACGAAGCTGACCATCTGGCGTGTACTGGCTGATCGCCAGCGCGTGGTTCAGCGCGGCAAAGCGATGCTGCAGCAAGGATTCAGCAGGGTGCTCGGTCACCATCGATCCGGTGACGCTGAACCCGGTCGCTGGCTCGGGAAGGGCGGACAGCAATCCGGCGATGCGCAGCGGCATGCCGCCCGCTCCGATAACCGTGGATGTGACAAAGGCCGTTGCGCGCGCGCCGCTTGCGACCGCCTCCCACGCCGCCGCTCCAGCGGCACCGAACAGCTGTTCGAAGCGGACCCCATCGTCCCCCACCATCAGACCGATCCCGGCGTCCTGCGCGTCGCAGAGCACCCCCGCCGCGTCGAAGGTCAGAACCAGTTGCGTCTCGGTCGAGGTCCCGACGTCGCCAGCCTCGGGAAACTGAAACGGCATATTCAAGGCTTTTTCCCTCTCGTTTCCTCCCCTTGTAGGCAGAGAGAGGCCGGAGAGGTCGTTGGGCGGCGGGAAAATCTGGGCCGCACCGGCGCACGATTGACCAGTTACGGGTTGGCCGTCGTCAAGCCAACACGCGCCAAGAAGCTGCACGATCGCGGTGTTTTGCCTCTGTCCGCAAACGTCAGCCGCGCGGCGCCTTTCCGGCACGCGGGTTGAGGTCCCAGCGCGGCAGCACCCCTTCGAACATCGCGCGCCGCACCGAACGAATGTCGGGGGCGCCCTTCCATGCGATCCCAATGTCGCGCCGCTGTGCGCCGGGCCCTCGCGACCGTATTTCGGCGAAGCGCGAGTCCTGCGGGCGGAAGATCGCCGTCTTGGTTCCGTCGCGCGCGGTGCCGGGCATGCTCGCCCAGCCGTCCGGGTGGATGTGCGCGTCCATATGGCAATCGATGAACACCGCCTGCCCGATCGCCGCCGGATCGGCATAGCGACCATCGGCAAACACCGTCGTCGGATGCCATGGCCGGCCCAGCGCCACCGACCCATCGGCAACGCCCCGCTCCCGCGTCAGGCGTGAGCGATAGATCACGATGCCAACCGGCTGCTGCTGATTCGTCGAAGGAGCGGTGACGAATGAGGCGAACGGCTCGCCATCGGTCGCCGCACCGCGCCGCCGGGTACGCACCTCGCTCCGCTCGATCAGCAGCATGCCGTTGCCAAAGATGAAATCGACATTGCCCGCGATCAGGCTGTTGCGGACGATCGCCCGCTTGCCGCGCGTGAACAGCGTATCCTGATAACCGAGCATCGCCACCCGGTCGAACAGAACGCGATCGCTCGCCGTGTCGAGCGTCACCGCAACCGCCTGGCTGTTCGAAATCTTGCGCGGATCGCCGTCAACGCGCGCGTCGTTGGACAGATAATCGAAGTCATTCTCGATCGTCATGCCCGAAACCAGCACTTCATCGGCTGCGACGGTCAACGTCGCCGACCCGGCGGTGCCCCAGCGGCCACGATCATAGTGCGCGGAATGTTCGGCCACCGCGTCGAAATGCAGCCGGGTCCGGCCGACGCCCCGCCCGATCAGGCGCGTACGGCCACGGCGGATCGTGGGCTTTTCCCGAAACACGCCCGCGCCGACCTCGATCGTAACCCATCGCCCCGACCTATCGGCCTCGGCTGCCTCCAGCGCGCCGACGATCGTGGTGTAGCAGCGCGGCTGGGCGGCACAGGAGGTGCGCACCTTCAGGGTCGTCTGGGCGGAGGCTGGTGCAGGCGCCGCACAGAGCAGCGAAAGCGCAACGGCGGCAATGGCGGTCTTCATCAGCGTCCCCGAAGAAAGCGGTCGATCTCCGCCGCGACGCGCGGAAGATACGGGTCATAGAGCCAGAAGGTGTGCGGCGCGCCGTCCAGCTTCACGAAGCGATTGCGGATGCCATGGCGGTCCAGTGCCGCCTGCACGCTCATCCGGCCCGCAGTAAAGCGCGGATAGCGGCTGCCCAGGATCAGCGTCGGCGGCGACCGCGCATCGACATAGGTCGCCGCACTTGCCGCACGCCAGCGCGCGGTCTGGCTCGCATAATCGCCGCCCACCCACCGGGCAAAGGGCGACGCGGCCCGCGCGGCGTCTTCATGTTCCAGCGCCAGCGGATCGCTCATGTCGAGCACGCCGTCGAGATCGATCAGCGCGCGCACCCGCGTATCGGCTCCGACTTGCGGCGCGAACGGCCCCGCCGCCGCCGAATAGGCGAGCAAAGCCGCCATCTGTCCGCCCGAAGAATCGCCGCCCAAAGCAAGACCGTCCGGCCGCAGTCCGAACTCCGCCGCCCGCGCCTTCACCCACAGGATCGCCGCGTTCATGTCGATCAGCGCGGCAGGGTAAGCGGCTTCGGGCGACAGGCGAAACTCCGGCATGAACACCGCATAACCGCGCTGGGCGAGCAGATTGGCGAGCGGGTAGCTATGCGACTTGTTCCCCGACGCCCATGCGCCACCATGGATCAGCAGTATCCCGAGGCCGTTTGAGCGGCCAACAGGCGGAAGGAAGATGTCGAGATGCAGGTCGCGGTTGCCCACCTGCCGATACCGCTGATCGAACAGCATGCGCTGCCCCGCCCCCGTCCGCACCGCCGGCAGCCGGATTTCGGGATGTGCGACCCGGTCGGCTTCAAAGCGCCGTGCGACATTGAAGCTGTCATCGACCGGGAAAAGGCTCTGCGCCGCCACGGGATTGGCGACGGCGCAGAGCAGACCTGCGGAGAGGGCCGCTGGTTTAAAAACGGAGGCGAGCACCGACAAACCACTGCGCCCCGGTGTGCGTATATTCGCGCGTAAGGTCCTGCGTGCCGTAGCCGGTGCCATAGATCCGCTCGACCTCATCGGTGATGTTGATCCCCTCGACCGTCAGCGTCAGCTGCGACGTCAGGTTGTAGAAGGCGGAGAAGTCGACATGGGTCGGCCCGTATTTCCGCTCCTGAACGTTGCCGTTGCTGCCCGGCTGGACCAGCAGATAATCGTCGCGCTTGTTCGCCGACAGCCGCGCCCCGAACTTCTTCGAGTCATAATAGACCGTCAGATTGTACGAATTGCGCGACAGCCCCCTTGAATCGCGCGCCGAGACAAAGGTGTAGTTCGACGCGACACCCAGGTTGCGGAGCAGGCCGGGCAGGAAGGTGAAAGGCTGGTTATAGGTCAGCTCGATCCCCTTCACGCTGTTTCCGCCATCGGCATTCACCGGGATGGTGAAGGTGTACGGCACCAGCGCGGGGTCCGCATTGTAGGACGGGTCGTATTGCGGATCGGCATAGATCGCCGGCCAGAAGGCAGGATCGATCATCTGTGATACAACCCGCGTCGTCAGCGAGGTCGTGATATCCTTGTTGAAGAGGTTGACCGCCAGCAGCCCGCCCTTGCCGAAATACCATTCCAGGCCGGCATCGATGTCGTTCGACTGATACGGCTTGAGATCCGGGTTGCCGAGATTGCCGACAGTACGCGTGGTATAGCCGAACACCGGCCCGGCGATGTTGAGCGTGCTCAGGCCCGGCCGCGTCATGCTGCGCGCATAGGCAAAGCGCGCGACCAGCCGGTCGGTGATGTCCAGCGCCAGATTCATCGACGGCAGATAGTTGTCGTAGCTGCGCGTCACCTCCACCGGCTGTCCGGCGATTGTCGCCTGCGAGCTGAGGTTCGTCTTCACGTAACGAAGGCCCGTGTTTGCGCGCAGCTGCATGCCGCCAAGGTCAAAGGTGCCGTTCAGCTCGACATAGCCGGCCAGCGTCTCCTCGCCCACTTCCCAACCGGCGCCGACATTGGTGGTATAGCCGCCGGGGATCAGCCCGCTGCTGGCGACCTTGTCGAAATCGACGACCGCGAACGTATTCAGCCCGACGCCTTCGAACCCGCGCCCGAAATTGGGATAGGGAAAGGCGCGCATATAGGTCGAAGGGTTGAAATTGACGTTGGCCCCCGCCCCTTCGCCATAGCGCACCTTGCGGTTGTTATAGGCGAAGCCGGTCTTCGCCGAAAAACCGCTGTCATCGGCATAGGTCAGGCCGAGCTTGCCGGTGTAGTTTTCCTTGAGCACCGTGTTGATGCGGTTCGCGGCGGTCAGCGCGTCGATATAGTTGTTGAACTGATTGGGATCATACGACCCGAAGCTGACCACGGGGACGTTCGGGTTGTTCCTGAAATCGTACGAGAACGGATGCGGCACCGACCGCGCATAGAAGCGCAGCTCCGTCCGGTCGGCATCATCGCTCGCCTTGCCCAGCAGGCCCTCGACTTTCAGCCGGTCGGAAAGCTCGTACGTGCTCGACAGCACGAACTGCTTGAACTCCGACGTCGATTGCTGGTGGCGGCTTTCATACCATGACGTCACGTCGTTGAACCGCGCCGCGATCAGCTGCCGCCCATCGGGCGCAATCGTGAAGGCGACCGGGGTCTGCCCGACAAAGCCGCCCGCCGGCCCATGGGTCAGCAGCCATTCCATCGAATTGTAGCTGTACCGGTCATTCTCCAGCCGCGAGTAGAGCGCGTCGAACGTCACCAGCAACCGCTCGGTCGGCTTGAACTGCAACGATGCGGTCAGGCCGAGCCGCTTTTGGTCGTTCCCGAAAAAGTCCGCGCGCGGCAGGCGCGGAGCCCACAGGCAGTCGAGCGGATCGGCCGCCCCGCACGCCTGCGGCGTCCCGGTGACGGTCGGATTCGTGTCGGCCCAGGAATCTCCGTTGATATAGGGGCTGGTCCACAGGACGCTCGAATAGCCCTCCTGATAGACGGTGCGCTGCGAATAGGCGGCGGACAGCAGCACGCCGATGGTATCGTCGGCGAAGGTATTGCTGACCACGGCGGCGACGCGCGGATCGACCTTGCGGGTCAGCGAATTATAGCCGCCCTGCCCCGACACAAAGACGTTGAAGCCCGGATTGTCGAGCGGCTTGGACGAATAGAGATCGACCGTTCCGGCGATGCCACCTTCCTCGATCGAGGCGGTCTGGGTCTTCTGGATATCGATCCGGTTGAACAGTTCGGACGCAAAGACGTGAAAGTCGAATGCGCGACCGGCGTTGACGGTAAAGCCGCCCGAGTCCAGCCCGTCGCTGCTCGCAGGGACTTCCATCCCGTTCAGCGTCGTGCGGGTGAAATCCGGCGCGAAGCCGCGCAGCGTGATGTTGCGGCCCTCGCCCCCTTCGCGCGAGATCGCAACGCCGGGCAGGCGCTGAATGGACTCTGCGAGATTGAGGTCGGGCAGCTTGGCGATATCCTCCGCCATGATGCTCTCGATCGTGTTGACGGCGCGGCGCTTGTTCTCCTGCGCGCTCTGCAGCGATTGGCGGAAACCGGTTACCACGATTTCTTCACCCTGACCGGTGTCGGCGTCGGCGACCGGCGCTGCATCCTGCGGCGCAGGCGCGGCCTCGCCGCCATCGGCCTTGCCAAGCGATGCCGAGGCGACGACCGCGGGAGTGGCGACTGCCTGCGCGCTTGCCGGGCGGCGCTTGACCACCATCGCGCCACCGACATCGACCGCGACCAGATCGGTGCCGGCGAACAGCTGACGCAGCGCGACCGCAACGTGCATCGTGCCCTTGACCCGATTGACCTTCAGCCCGTCGACAATCGACTTGGGGGCAAGGATCTGGATGCCGGCCTGGCGCGCAAACTGGGGAATGCCGGTCTGCGCCGATTGCGCCGGCACGTCGAACCGGCGGATCTGTGCAGCAGCCTCAGCCGGCGCAATCGTCAGCACCGCAACCGCAGCCACAGTCGACATGAGAATGTGATTCATCGTGCGCATTCGCGCTCCTCCCCCGTTATCTCCGCGCTCGCCTTGTGCGATGCTGCGATCAAGGGGGAAGAGCGGCACTCCCCCGACTTTCCGTCACTTGGCGGCGTTTTTATTTCGGGACAGGCTGATTTCGCTCGACGTGACCGCCACCTCGACGTCCAGCGTCGCTTCGAGCGTCGTGGCAAAGCCGACCGGATTGTTCAGCTGAAACAGCCCGACCAGCCGCTCCCGGCCGAGTGCCGCGTCGCGGACGACCAGTTGCTGCTGATTATACCGGTTGAACGCCGCCACCGCCTCGTCGAGCGTCTCGCCCTCAAGCGCGATCTCGCCCTCGCGCCAGGCGAGCGAACGCTCGATCGCACTCGGCGCGCTGCCGGTCACAGGGGCCGTCCCATCGCTGCGAAACGCCGCAAATTCGCCAGCATCCAGAATGCTGACCGCGCCGCTGGCATCCGATGCCCAGATCGCAACGCGCCCCTCGGTCACCGCAATCCGCACGCCCGCGCTGGTCCGAGTCACCGAAAAGGCGGTGCCGACCGCCTGAACCTTGGCAATGCCCGCATCGACGATGAACGGACGTTGCCGGTCCTTCGCCACCTGAAACCACACCTGCCCACGCCTCAGGTCGATCCGGCGTGCGTCCTTCGCCAGCGCGATGCGCAATTCACTCTCGGCATCCATCGCCGCGATCGATCCATCGGCGAGCGGCATGCGCCGGATTTCGCCGGGGCCGGTCGCGACGCGATCGGGGGAAGGCCCACGCAGGCCGATCGCCGCGGTCACCGCCGCAGCGGCAGCAATACTTCCGGCGCCCGCCAGGATCCAGCGCCGGCTGCGCGTCGCTGGCGCAGCCGCTTCCTCCGCAACAGTCGCTGTCGCGGGTGCGATAGCGCGATCGATGCTGCTCAGCGCCGCCTGCGCGCGCAACAACGCGCCCGGGTGGTGCGGATGTGCCGCCAGCCACGCCTCAAGCGCCACGCGTTCCTGGCCGGACAGCGGGTGCCGCAGCGCCCAGCGCGCCGCTTCGGTTTCGATCGCCTCACGCATTGCGGCGTTTCCCGCCGCGAACGCCACGATCGGACTCGACGTCCGGGTCGGTCAGCAGATGCAGGATCGCGCGCAGACTGCGGCTCGCGTCATTCTCGACGACCGCTTCCGAAACCCCCATCGCCTGCGCAATCTCCCGCTGTGACATGCCCTCAACCCGACGCATGACAAAGATCGACCGCGCGCGTTCGCTCAGCGTGGCGAGCGCGGCTTGCACGCGCCCCAGTTCGCTGCGCGCCATGACGACATCCTCGGGCGACGGGTCATCGGAGCGCCACTCCATATCGAGTTCCGCAATCGCCTCGAGCCTGACCACGCGCGCCGCCTTCAACTGGTTCTGCAACAGATTGCGCGCCACCGCGTAGAGGTAGGCGCGCGGCTGGGTGATGTGCGCCACGTCGTGCAATCGCGCCAATCGGCAATAGCATTCCTGAACGATGTCCTCGACATCACTTGGCGTGGCGACGCGGCGCCGCAACCAGGATCGCAAGTCGCGCTCCAGGGGAAGGATCTCGCGACCGACCCATTCAGCTAACTCCTCGCGCGTCGTGACGATCTCTCCCCTCGACAGCATAAGAGCGCGATCAGCGGGGTTTCCGTCAAGCGTTCGAAATTTTTCTCAATAGTCTGCGATCAAGCGGCAGGCAGGCGCGGGCCGCTAACGCGAAATCCCCCGTGTCGGCCACATGGGAACCATGCGGGCGACACGGGGGAGGATCGTGACGAGGGGTTCGATCGCGAACCCGCCCCTTAGAAATCGAAGCGAAGCGATCCCGAGATCGTGCGACCATTGGCGGTCCGGGCAAAGCCGATGCCATTGGCCGGCACGCTGGCCTGGTTCACCTCAAAGATGCCGAGCTGATCGAACGCATTGTTGACGTTCAATGCGAGGCTGCCACCCTTGAACAGCTTGACCTGCGCGAACAGGTCGACCGTGGTGAAGCCGGGCATGACCAGCAAGTTCGAATCCTGCGCAAAGCTCTTGGTGATGGTCACCACGCTTGCACCCACCGTTGCCCGGCCCAGATCGACATAGGACGTGGCGGTCAGCGTCCAGTCGGGCTGATGGCGCGGCACCTTGCCGGTCAGCGTCGGCTCGAGCAGATCCTGCGTGATCTTGGCCTTGGTATAGGTCGCGCCGGCTGTCAGGTTGAACGGACCGCGGTGAACCCCGGCCTCCAGCTCGACACCCGTCGCGCGATAGGTGCGGTCGGTGCGGTTGGCGGCACCGTTTAGGACATTGTGGTCCGCCGCGGTGACGCGGAACGCGGTGCCGTTGAGCGTGAAGCCGTCCTTGCGGAACTTGAACCCGCCCTCAAGCTGCTTGACGTCATCCTGCTTGTCGCGCTCGCTGCGGATGTCGCCGGTGGCGTTGTTGATCAGCGGGGTGAACAGCACCTTGTCAGCATTGGCACGCGCGCCCTTGCTGTAGCGGGCAAAGACCGAGAAGGGCTCGGCGACGCGATAGTTCACACCCGCCGAATAGCTGACATAGCCATAGTCATAGTTGACCGCCCCGGGCTGGGTGAAGGGCAGGAAGGCGACGCGGTTTTCGGCCGGGTTGATCAGGCCGTCACGGTTGATGTCCTGGGTGATCAGGCCAACACTGCCGTTGTTGAGGTCCGCGCCCACCAGCGTGCCGCGAACCTTGCCCTTGTCATAGCGCAGGCTGCCGCCGATCGCGAGCTTGCCGACATGAAAGTTGACCGAGCCATAGGGGGCAAACACCTTGTAGTTCACGTCGAACGCGCGGCGAAACAGGCTGCTCGCGCGGGCAAAGGCGTAATAGCCGTTCAACGTCTGCGGCGCACCGCCCGCGTTGAAGATGTCGACCATCGCGGTGCCATTGTCGCCGTTGACGTCGACGTTCATCGCCGTGTGCAGCCAGGTGGTGTTGAGATCCTGCGACGCGAAATAGGCGCCGAGCGTCGTGGTCAGCTTGCCGCCGGACAGGTCCCACACCTTCGATCCGCGAATGTCGTTGGTGAAGTTGTCGAGTGAGCGGGCGCGGACGAACGACACGAAGTAGAGCGAGAGCAGGCCGTTGCCGTTGATGTTGGCGGTGGGGCTGATCGGCTGTCCGGCCAGCGGACCGCTGGCGTAGCGCGCGGTTGCTCCGACGCCGCCCTGCCCTGCGGCAAAGGCCGATACGGTGTTCGCGCTGTTCGGGAAGGCGCGGCTGAAATCACCGCGATTGACCGAGTAGCGCATGCGTTCGGTGATCGTCCAACCGGCGATCTCGAACTGACCCTCAAAGCCGATCGAACGCGATTCCGCGCTCTGCCCGGTGGCGATGGGCAGGGCCGCGGGCTGGTTGTTCTCGTCCAGAGTCACGACCGGCCCGAGGTACGATGACAGCACCGAATCGCGCCGCAGATCAAAGCCCGGGAAGCTGCGGATGGTCGGATTGTCGTTGGTGCCGGTGATGTTGGCGAAATAGGGCGCGAAGGTCGGCGAGCGATCGTCGAGCACCTTCAGGTACATCCGCACATAGCCGCCGGTGAACTGGTGCGTGATATTGGCCTTGATCTGGCCGCCCTTCCACCCGTCAAAGCCGATGTTGCGCGGGCCTTCGCCCGAACGATAAAATCCGCCGATGTGGAACCGGGTGTTCTCGCCGAGCTTGGCGCCATAGCTGAAATCGACGCGCTTCTCGTCATAGTCGAGACCGGTCGAAAGCTGGATCGAGCCGCCTTCGACATCGCCGGTGCGCGACAGGATGTTGATCAGGCCACCGGGCGAGTTGGACGCGAAGGTCGAGGCAGAACCGCCGCGGATCGATTCGATCGCTGCGACGCTCAGATCGTTGCGCAGATAAACATCGGCGCCGACGTTGAAGAGGTCGGCGAACTCCAGCACGGGCAGGCCGTCTTCCTGGATCTGCATGTATTTCGACCCACCGGCAGCGAGCGGAAGGCCGCGCACGGTGTAGTTGTTGTTGCCCTCGCCAATACCGGTCGCGACGCGCAGGCCCGCCATGGTGCGCAGGACTTCGCCGAGCGGACGCGGTCCGAGCTTCTGGACATCATTGCCGCGCAGCGCGCTGGTCGAGGTGGCGCTGTCGAGCCGATCGCGGCCCTTGGCGACGCCGGTGGAGAACACTTCCTGTGCTTGCGGCGCAGGCTTGGTTTCGGTCTGCTCTTCGGTCTTACCCGCCACGTCATCCTCTGCATAAGCAGCGGTCGCGGCAAATGCCGGGGTCGAAAGCGCAAGATATGACGCAAACAAGAGGAATGCCGTCTTTGCCATGTTCAATGATCCTCACCTGTGCCCGTTTTTGACCGCATGATTTCTGCGGGAAATCTTCGGGCCCCTCCCAATGTTGTTCATTCATAGAGGGGTCGAGACGGGTTCGGTTGCGGCGAGGCAGCGCGCAGCCAAGGATATACTACTGAAATGACGCAGATTTTTAGGAATACTGTATAAATACAGGGCGCTATTGGTCGATGCGGACTGCAGGGCAGGCCCGCTCGCCGAACGCGTCGAAAGGAAAGGAAGATATTCCGATTTTCTGTCGATGGTAGCGGAGGAGGGACTTGAACCCCCGACCCCAGGATTATGATTCCCGTGCTCTAACCAACTGAGCTACTCCGCCCTACCAAGGCGGCCCGCCGCCGGTCCGGCGCGGGCGAGGGGCGCACATAGGCAGCGATTTCGACGCGGTCAAGCGAACATGTGACGTGAAATCTGCTCCCACGGGCCACCACGGTAATAGTAGGCCGCGAGACCCGCGATCTCCACCTCACGCGCGCGAAAATCCTTGCTCAGCGCGTTAAGCAACAGCTTCGCCATCGATGGCGCGACCTTGTTCTGGATCGTCACATGCGGGCGCCAGCCGCCCGCGTCCTGCGGGGTCAGCAAACCGGCAAAGGCTTCGCTCAGATCGCGGCGGATCGCGGTCAGACCGGGCGATTCGATCTTCACGGCGACGCCCCGGCCCAGCGACATGAACCCCACCGCCCGCGCGACCGGCGCGCGCACGCCGCGGGTGGCAGCGTTGAGGCGGTGCTTGAGCTCGTCCAGCGCCGATGGCGGCAAGTGATGAAACAGCGTCAGATGCGCGGGCAGGACATTGCGCTCGGGCGGAAAATGCTCCCGCCGCAACGCGTCGAACCCGGCCTGATCCTGCCGCCCGAACAGTGCGGACACGATGATCGGGGCGGATGCGGTCATCCCCTCCTCGTCACCCCGGACTTGGTCCGGGGTCCACTGCGCGACTGGCCCAGCGGCGAGAGGCTCAAGCTCCGCGCTTGCGGCACGGTGGATCCCGGCACAAGGCCGGGATGACGGTTGGATTTGCCTTCCCTCAAATCTCGACCTGGCTCCCCAGCTCGACCACACGGTTGGTGGGCAGGCGGAAGAACTCCATCGCGCTTTCGGCGTTGCGCAGCATCCACGCGAACAGCTTTTCGCGCCAGATCCGCATCCCGGGATGTTCGGACGGCAGCAACGTCTGGCGCGACAGGAAGAAGCTGGTGTCCATCATGTTGAACGCGCCACCACAGGTGCTGCACGCTTGCAAAGCGGCAGGCACATCCGCCTCCTGCATGAACCCGTACAGGATCTTCATGCGGTGGAAGCCCTGCCCCAGATCGTCCAGTGTGACGCGGTCCTTGTCGTCAACATAGGGCTGGTCGGCGATCTTCACCGTCAACAGCACCACCCGCTCGTGCAGCACCTTGTTATGCTTGAGGTTGTGGAGCAGCGCATGCGGCACGCCCTCGGGCGTTGAGGTCATGAACACCGCAGTACCCTTGACCCGCGTCGCCGAGCTGGCGGCGGACTGGATGAACACCTTGATCGGCATCGCCGCCTCACGCATCCGCTCGACCATCAGGCGACGGCCCTTGGCCCAGGTGGTGAGCAGCGTGAAGATCACCACGCCAACCAGCAGCGGGAACCAGCCGCCATCGGGCACCTTGGTCATGTTCGCCGTGAAATAGGCGAGATCGACGACGAAGAAGAGCGCGAGCAGCGGCACCGCATAGCGCTTCTTCCACTTCCACAGCCCGAACAGCACGACCGCGATCAGGAAGTTGTCGATCAGCATCGCGCCGGTCACCGCGATGCCATAAGCGGCGGTGAGGTTGGACGAGGTCTGGAAGGTCAGCACGAGCAGGATGATCGCGATCATCAGCGCCCAGTTGATCAGCGGGATGTAGATCTGCCCCGCCGTGTCCGCGCTGGTATGGCTGATGCGCAGGCGCGGGATAAAGCCAAGCTGGATGCCCTGCTGCGTCACCGAGAACGCACCGGTGATCACCGCCTGCGACGCGATGATCGCGGCCATCGTCGCGATGCCGACCAGCGGCAGGCGCAGATATTCCGGCGCGAGCATGTAGAACGGGCTCTGCAACGCGCTGGCGTCGCGCATCAGCAGCGCGCCCTGCCCCATATAGTTGAGCATCAGCGCCGGCAGCACGAACCACAGCCACGACACGCGGATCGGACGCCGCCCGAAATGGCCCATATCGGCATACAGCGCCTCAGCACCGGTCACGGCGAGAACCACCGATCCGAGCGCGAGGAACGCGGCAAAGCCGTCGATGACGAAGAAATGCACCGCATAGCTGGGCAGCAGCGCCCACAGCACTTCGGGCGTCTTGATCACGCTGAGCGTGCCGAGCGTCGCGATGACCGCGAAATAGCCAAGCATGATCGGCCCAAACATCGCCCCCACCCGCGCCGTGCCAGTCCGCTGGATCGAAAACAGCGCGACCAAGATCGCCACCGCGATCGGGAGGATCCAGCCGGAGAAGCTGGGCGCGGCGACCGCGATCCCCTCAACCGCCGACAACACCGACACCGCCGGGGTGATCATCGAGTCGCCATAGAATAGCGCGGTCGCGAACACGCCGAGCAGGACAATCCCCGCGGTCCATTTCTTCTGCCCGCTCGACCGGTTGATCAGCGCGAGCAGCGCCAGGCTCCCGCCCTCCCCCTTGTTGTCGGCGCGCATGATGACGCTGACATATTTCAGGCTGACCACCGCCATCATCGACCAGAACATCAGGCTGATGACGCCCATGATATGTTCCTGGTCCAGCGCGAGGGGGTGATGCCCCGCAAAGGTTTCCTTGAACGCGTAAAGCGGGCTGGTGCCGATGTCGCCGAACACGATGCCGATCGCACCGACCGCGAGCTTCCACAGCGCGGCCTCGCGGCCATGCGTCTGATGCTGGTCGATGGGGGTCGAGTCGGCCGCCGGTGCGGGGCTTCCGTTGGGCTCGCTCACGGGAGAAACTTGCGTGCCGTGGCGAGGGAGCGAGAGGTCATGCGACCGTTGCCTGTCCGTTGAAACAGCGCGGGCGGTTAGCACGCGCAGCATGACGCTGCAACGGGGCGCTCCGGCGCACACCACGCGCCTGCAGCGGAACTAAGCGTGCCGCCTCAGCCATACCGCTCAGCCAAACCCGGGTAACATGCCCATCGTCACGGCAATCGACTAGCTTC
Source organism: uncultured Alphaproteobacteria bacterium (assembly GCA_942493255.1). GTDB lineage: Bacteria > Pseudomonadota > Alphaproteobacteria > Sphingomonadales > Sphingomonadaceae > Sphingomonas. Next base: position 2,543,436 of record OW818683.1, read on the forward strand.
CTCGGCTTCGCGCCTGCTTGCCATGACGCTATCATATTTCGCGCGTTCCTTGCGCAGGCGGCGGCGATACACCGCTTCCTCCGAGTATCTGCGACTATATAAATATCCGCCGATACCTGCCGCAGCCACGACTACGGCCAGTAAAATCAGGTCTGACATATAATGCTCCAATAAAACTGGGAGCAAGAGCACTCACAGCAGGTCGGTGACGGCTCGATTCGCGATCTAACGCACTAGGATTGCATTTGATACCGCCATGACCTGCCTGCCGAAATTTCTTATTCTGCACCCACGAACAAGGCATCCGCCTCGCTCCGCGTCGGCACGGAGCGCAGGACAAAACTGGAGCTGATCTTCACCACGCCAGGAAGGCGTCCCATTTTTTCGCGGTGCAGGCGCTCGTAATCGTCGAGATCGCGGCACAGCACCTTCAGGCGATAATCGTATCCGCCAGAGACGAGCGCACATTCGACGATGCCGTCGATCTGGCCAACCGCCGCCTCGAACCGGGCAAGGTCCTCGTCCACTTCGGTCCCGAGCGTGATGTCGACAAAGGCGGTCACGCTATACCCCAGCCGCCGCAGCCCCAGTCGCGCGGCATAACCCTGAATATGCCCCGAAGCCTCAAGCGCCTGGATGCGCCGGGTGCACGCTGACGGCGACAGCCCGACCTCTCCCGCAATCTGATTCACCGGCGCGCGCGCGTTCTGCGCGAGCAGTTTCAGGATTGCTCCGTCGATTCGATCCATCTTGCATGAAATCCCCACCTATGCGCTGATTACAGCATAAACGTGCATCAGCGACTTGAACAGCGCATCACTTTGCAGGGATTTGCGGTCGTATCCTGCGCTACGATCCGGTCAAATCAAACGAGTCCGGAGAGTGAGCATGCGCGTCGGTGTCCCCAAGGAAATCAAGAACCACGAATATCGCGTGGGCCTGACCCCGCCGCTCGTCGCCGAGCTGGCAGCTGCGGGGCATGAGGTCGTGGTCCAGACAAATGCCGGCATGGGCATCGACTTCAGCGACGCCGACTACATCGCCGCCGGCGCGCGGATCGTGGCGACCCCGGCGGAAGTGTTCGCGCAGAGCGACATGATCGTGAAGGTCAAGGAGCCGCAGCCGAGCGAGATCGCCCTGCTCGAGCCGCGCCACACGCTGTTCACCTATCTCCACCTCGCCGCTGACAAGCCACAGGCCGAGGGGCTGATGAAGTCGGGCGCAACCTGCATCGCGTATGAAACCGTGACCGCCAACGACCGCAGTCTGCCGCTGCTCAAGCCGATGAGCGAAGTCGCGGGCCGCATGTCGGTGCAGGTCGGCGCGCATTATCTGGAAAAGGAACAGGGCGGCCGCGGCGTCCTGCTCGGCGGCGTTCCCGGCGTAGCGCCGGCGCGGGTCGCGATTCTCGGCGGCGGGGTATCGGGCATCAACGCGGCCCAGATGGCGACGGGGCTGCGCGCCGATGTCACCATCTATGACATCAACAACACCCGCCTCGCCGAACTCGACATGCATTTCGGCAGCACGATCAAGACCGCTTATGCCAGCAAGGCGGCGATCGCCGCGGCGGTCGCGAATGCGCATCTGGTGATCGGCGCGGTGCTGGTTCCCGGCGCAGCGGCACCGAAGCTGGTGACGCGCGAGATGCTCAAGACGATGAAGCGCGGCAGCGTGCTGGTCGACATCGCGATCGATCAGGGCGGCTGCTTCGAGACCAGCCATGCCACGACGCATGAGAACCCGGTCTATGAGGTTGACGGCGTGATCCACTACTGCGTCGCCAACATGCCCGGCGCGGTCGCACGCACCAGCACCTTCGCGCTCAACAACGCGACCCTGCCGTTCGTGATGAAGCTCGCCAATCTCGGCGCGGACAAAGCAATGGCCGCCGACCCGCATCTGGCCAATGGCCTCAACGTCTACCAGGGCAAGATCGCGTTCAAGGCAGTCGCCGACGATCTAGACCTGCCGTTCCAGGCATGGAGCGCCTGACACGCATCAGTTTGCCCGCCGCCCCCCCCCTCTCAGGGGGGCGGCGGGCATCCGCTCAAACCTCCGCCGTCACCCAGGTCTCGGCTGCGTTGGGCGACACGAAGATGTTCTGATACTCGACCAATGTCCGACGCAGCTGCATCTTGAGCAGACTGGATTCGACGATCAGCGCGATCCGGTCGCCGGTGCGGTACAGGCGCAGATTGCCCGCGCGCATCCGGTCCGCCGCCTCCTGCGTGCGGATCGGCGCGTTGCGCAGGTCGGCGAGGACGCGGACACGACCATGGCAGGCGCGCATGTCAGCGATGATGGGTTCGAGGATGGCGAGGTAGCGATCAACCTCTTCACCGAGGCGCAGTCCCGTACAGCTGATCCGGATGACACCGAGCCGATCGTCGCGAACGATCTCATATTGCCCCGGGATTGACGCGACGACGCGCCCCTGCACGCCCGCAGCCGGCACTGTTACCGTTACCATACGCCCTCTCCCCCACAGGATGTATTGGGTCGGCATGATGGCGGCGCGCGGTAAACAAAGCGTAAGCGGCGGCGCGGGGGCTGGAACGATGGATTTTCTTGCCTTTGGGGGCATCCCCGTCTATGGCGCGCCCGTCCTGCGAGCGGTGCTTGTGGAGGGAAGCGTAGAGCGTTGATGCTCAGGCGCTGTTTTCGCTTTTCCAGAAAGAGCGTCTGCCCCCTTCCTTGCGGCCGTCTGCGGGATGCCGCGACCGGCATTCGGCCGCCGCGGCGTTTCGGCCTAAAAGACCGCTGGATCCAACCAGCCGGCCGGAAAAACGATAGTTAGGACTGACTCCTTTATGGCCTCAACGGCAAACCCCACGCGCGACGATTTCGCCGCGCTTCTCGATCTTACGCTCGGCGGCGCAGAAAGCTTTGAAGGCCGCGTCGTCATCGGCACCGTCACCGGCATCGAAAACGACCTCGCCGTCATCGACGTTGGCCTCAAGAGCGAAGGCCGCGTGCCGCTGCGCGAATTCGCAGCGCCGGGCCAGAAGGCTGACCTGAAGGTTGGCGACGAAGTTCAGGTCTATGTCGACCGCGTCGAGAATGCGAACGGCGAAGCGATGCTCAGCCGTGACCGCGCCCGTCGCGAAGCCGCATGGGACACGCTGGAACTCGAATTCTCGCAGGGCAACCGCGTCGAGGGCGTCATCTTCGGCCGCGTCAAGGGTGGCTTCACCGTCGACCTGTCGGGCGCCGTGGCGTTCCTGCCCGGTTCGCAGGTCGATATCCGTCCGGTTCGCGACGTGCAGCCGCTGATGGACCTGCCGCAGCCGTTCCAGATCCTTAAGATGGATCGCAAGCGCGGCAACATCGTCGTGTCGCGCCGCGCCGTCCTCGAAGAGAACCGTGCAGAGCAGCGTTCGGGCCTGATCCTGAGCCTGGCCGAAGGTCAGGTGATCGACGGCGTCGTCAAGAACATCACCGACTACGGTGCGTTCGTTGACCTGGGCGGCATCGACGGCCTGTTGCACGTCACCGACCTCAGCTACAAGCGCGTGAACCACCCGTCGGAAGTCCTGAACATCGGCGACACCGTCAAGGTTCAGATCATCCGCATCAACCGCGACACCCAGCGCATCTCGCTCGGCATGAAGCAGCTTGAGAGCGATCCGTGGGATGGTGCCGGTTCGAAGTATCCGGTCGGCGCGAAGCTGACCGGCCGCGTCACCAACATCACCGAATATGGCGCCTTCGTCGAGCTGGAAGCCGGCATCGAGGGTCTCGTCCACGTGTCGGAGATGAGCTGGACCAAGAAGAACGTCCATCCGGGCAAGATCGTGTCGACCTCGCAGGAAGTCGATGTGATGGTGCTCGAGGTCGATCAGGAAAAGCGCCGCATCTCGCTCGGCCTCAAGCAGGCTCAGCAGAACCCGTGGGAAGCCTTCGCGGCTGCTCATCCGGTCGGCACCGAAGTCGAGGGCGAAGTCAAGAACGCCACCGAATTCGGCCTGTTCATCGGTCTGGACAACGACGTCGACGGCATGGTCCACATGTCCGACATCGCTTGGGGCATTTCGGGCGAGGACGCGCTGGCGCTTCACCGCAAGGGCGAGATGGTCAAGGCCGTCGTCCTGGCGATCGAAGCCGACAAGGAGCGCATCAGCCTCGGCATGAAGCAGCTTGAGCGTGGCGGCGTCGCTGCTGTCGGCGCGACTGCCGGCGGTGCGGGTTCGCGCGTCAACAAGAACGAGATCGTCACGGTCACCGTTCTGGAAGTCCGCGACGCGGGCCTCGAAGTCCAGGTGGGCGACGATGGCGTGACCGGCTTCATCAAGCGCACCGACCTTGGCCGCGACCGCGACGAGCAGCGTCCGGAGCGGTTCCAGGTTGGCCAGAAGTTCGACGCGATGGTCACCGGCCTCGACCGTTCGAAGAAGCCGACCTTCTCGGTCAAGGCGATGCAGATCGCCGAAGAGAAGCAGGCGGTTGCGCAGTATGGCTCGTCCGATTCGGGCGCGTCGCTGGGCGACATTCTCGGCGAAGCGCTCAAGGCGCGCGAAGAGAAGAAGTAATTGGACAGCGGGCGGGCGCATTGAGCGCCCGCCCGTTTCCAATCATTTCAACGGCTTCGGCCATTTATTTCAAAAATCGGCCGCGTTGAGCAAGATTCCGTTGCCGCAGCCCTCTAACCCCGCGTAAAACCCCGGTTATTGGAGCCGCCTGGCGCTACGCCGCAGCTCGAACATGGGGACGCACATGATCCGGTCTGAACTCGTACAGATGCTGGCGACGGACAATCCCGACCTGTCGGCGCGGGAGATCGAGCGGATCGTCGATATCTTCTTTGACGAGATCACCTCCCGCCTGGTCGAGGACGGCCGCGTCGAGCTGCGCGGCTTCGGTGCCTTCTCCACCCGCGCGCGTGAGGCGCGCACCGGCCGCAACCCGCGCACCGGCGAGTCCGTTGATGTCGACGCCAAGCGCGTCCCCTATTTCAAGCCCGGCAAGGAAATGCGCCTGCGCCTGAACGTTTAACGGCAGCGCCGCGCACCTAATCGCTTGGCACACCGGCACGCGGCGGATAGAGCCGACCGCGCTTGCGGGCGTGGCGGAATGGTAGACGCACCGGACTTAAAATCCGTTGGGCCGCAAGGCCCGTGGGGGTTCAAGTCCCCCCGCCCGTACCAGCGTCACCGCCGCCCGCGAAATTCCCCCGCCGCCAGCCCCGCGCGCGCCATCTTGTCGTAGAAGGTCTTGCGCGGGATGCCGAGCAGTTCGATCGCGCGGGCGACATTGCCGCGGGTCGTCTCCAGCGCCTCACGCAGCAGCATCGCCTCATAGGCCGCGACCCGATCGGGCAGGGTTTGGCGTGCCGTTGCCGGGCCGGTGCCGTCGAGCAGGTTCAGCACCGCGCTGAAGGCAAAATTGCGCAGCTCGCGGACATTGCCCGGCCAGTCATGGTCGAGCAGATGGCGGCGGATTGCGTCGGTCATGCGGAATCCGCCCTGCCCGGTCTGCGCGACCGCCTCGGCCACGAATGCCGCGAACAACTGGCCGATATCGGCGCGCCGCTCGCGCAGCGGCGGGATCGACAGCCGCACGACATTGAGCCGGAAATACAGGTCGCTGCGGAACGCCCCCTGCTGCGCCAGCGCCAGCAGGTCGCGCTTGGCCGAAGCGATGACGCGCAGGTCCAGCGGCACCGGGCGCTCGGCACCAACCGGCAGAACCTCCCGCTCCTCCAGCACGCGTAACAGGCGGGGCTGAACATCAACCGGCATGCCGTCGATGTCGTCCAGGAACAACGTCCCCCGGCTCGACGCCTCGATCCGCCCGGTGCGCGCAAAGCGGCCATGCGGCACCGCATCGGCGGCATGGCCGAACAGCTCGATCTCGGCATGCGCGTCGGGCAAGGCGGCACAATTCACCGCGACAAAGGCGCGGGCGGCGCGGGGCGAGGCGCGGTGCAGCATCGCCGCAACCAGCTCCTTGCCGGTGCCCGTCTCCCCCTCGATCAGCACGTCCACTTCGGCACGAGCCACCTGCGCGACGCTCTCACGCAGCCGCACCATCGCCGGGCTGTCGCCGATCAACGGGCTGTCGGGCGGGCTCGCCGCAGCAGCACGCAGCGCGCGATTGTCGAGGATCAGCCGGCGATGCGCGAGCGCGCGGCGGACTGCAGCGACGAGATGGTCGGCAGCGAACGGCTTGGACAAGAAGTCGAACGCCCCGTCGCGCAGCGCACCGACCGCCATCGGCACATCGGCATGGCCGGTGATCAGGATAACTGGCAGCTCCGCATCCAGCGCGCGCAGCCGCGCGAACAACTGGAGCCCGTCCATCCCCGGCATCCGGATGTCGCTGACCACGACGCCATCGAAATCCGGCCCGATCGCGGCAAGCAGCGACGCGGCATCGGCAAAGGCGCGGACCGGCAGCCCCGCCAGATCGAGCGTCTGGACATTCGCGTCGCGCAACTGCGCGTCGTCATCGACGAAGAAGACGGTCTGATCGGCCTCGGCGATCATGCGCGCAGCAGCGTCAGCTCAAACCGCGCGCCCTCCCCGCTTTCGGCCAGCGTCAGCTCACCGCCAAAATCGCGGGCGATATCGCGTGAGATGGCAAGGCCAAGGCCCAACCCCTCCTCACGCCCGGTGACAAAGGGGGTGAACAGCTGGTCGCGCAGCGGGGCGGGCACACCCGGGCCATTGTCGCTGACCCGGATACAGGCGCGCTCGCCCTCCGCCTCCACCGCCACGACGATGCGCGGATCGGCCTGTCCCGCCAGCGCGTCGAGTGCATTCTGAACGAGGTTGATCAGCACCTGTTCCAGCCGCACGCGATCCGCGACGACGCGGATCTGCGGGTCGCCCGTGCGCGCCAGCGTGACCCCGGCCGCACGCACCCGGTCGCCGATCAACAGCATGACCGATTCGATCGCCGACCCGATTTCAACCGCGCCGATATCGGGGGTCCGCTTGCGCGCGAAACTGCGCAGCTCGCCGGTGATCGCGCCGATCCGCTCGGTCAGCGCGCTGATCCGGCCGAGATTGTCCGTCGCGCGTGCGGTGTCGCCGCGGTCGATCAACTGGCGGGCATTGTCGGCAAAGGTCCGGATCGCAGCGACCGGCTGGTTGATTTCATGCGCGACCCCCGCCGTAATCTGCCCCAGCGAGCCAAGCCGGCTGGCCTGCGCCAGCTCCTCACGCGCGGCGCGATAGCGTTGGTCGGCGCGGGCGCGCTCGGCGCTTTCGGCCTCGAGCTGCTTGTTCGTCTCGCGCAATTCGGCGGTGCGCTCGGCGACCTGGGTTTCCAGCGCGGCACGGGCCGCAGCCTGAAGGTGCTGCCGCTCGCGCGCACGCCACAGCAGCAGCAGCGTGCCAACGATGACGATCAGCGCGGCGAGCGTGGCCAGCCGCGCATTGGCATTGGCGCTCGCCAATGCCGGGCGCAGCGGCATCAGCACATGCAGCCGCGCCCCGGCCAGCGGCGCTGCCACTTCAGCGACCCGGCTTGCGCGCGTCGCGTCCCCCTCGCGCGCATCCGCGCCGGTGATTGCGATGGGCAGCGGGTCGAGCGGACGGTCACCATATTGGCGGGTGGTGCGGATCGCCTGACGGCTGGCCGCGGACAGCGGCGCGAGCGTGCGGAACCGCCAGTCAGGGCGACCGGTGACGATCACCACGCCGTGCCGGTCGGTGACGATCGTCGTCCCCTGTTGCGCCGCCCACGCGGACTGGACGCGCTCGAACTCGATCTTGACCACGATCACCCCCAGCGGGCGGCTGGCGGTGCCGATGCGCTGTGCGAGGTAGAGCCCGGGAATGCCACTGACCGTGCCGAGTGCGAACAGCTCGGCGCTCCCGTTGCGAAACGCGTCGCGGAAATAGGGACGAAATCCGTAATTCTGGCCGACAAAGCTGGTCGGCAGGCGGTGGTTGCTCGCCGCGACGGTCTTCCCTTGCGCGTCGATGACATAGATCGCGGCGGCGTCGGTGCGCTCGGCAAGCAGTTCCAGCCGGGCATTCACCCGCGCCGCAACCGCCGCGGACGGGGCTTCGAGCAGCGTCGGCACATCGGGATATTCGGTCAGCACGAGCGGGAGCAGGCGGAATTTCTGCAGCTCGCTGGTGAGCAGCCCGGCATTGGCGCGCGCCAGTTCCGCCGCTGCCGCATCGGTGGCGGCAACCGCCTGCCCCCGCGCCCAGCGCGATGCGCCCAACCCAACGGCAGCGACCAGCACCAGCCCGATCGCCGCAACCAGCGCCAGACGGCGCGATAACCGACTCGTCCCCATCTCCATTCGCGCGGGATATCACACATTCTCCAAAAGTGATGCGCGGAAATACGCACATATTTTCGGTCAGCCATTTGGCTAAAAAGAACCAAATGACTGATATAACGAGATTTGTCGCACGACTTCATCAACCCCACTGTCGCAGGCATACTTACAGCAACTATAGCCAGACGCGCCAATCAAGGCGCGCATGAGGGGATGGTTGATGGCGGTTGCACTCGATTACGCGGCGGAGCCCGCAAAGCCCGGACGCTGGTATACCCAGCTGTACGTCCAGGTGCTGATCGCGATCGCCGCGGGCATCGCCGTCGGCTTCTTCTGGCCGGGTGTGGGCGAAGCGCTCAAGCCGCTGGGCGATGCGTTCATCAAACTGGTGAAGATGATCATCGCCCCGGTGATCTTCCTGACGCTCGTCACCGGCATCGCTGGCATGACCGAATTGCGCTCGGTCGGGCGCGTCGCGGGCAAGGCGTTTGCCTATTTCCTGTTCTTCTCGACCCTCGCCCTGATCGTCGGCCTGATCGTTGCCAATACCATCCAGCCCGGCGCGGGGATGAATGTCGATCCCGCGACGCTCAATACCGGCGCGGTCGAGGGCTATGTCGCAAAGGCGCATGACAGCGGCATCGTCGAATTCCTGATGGCGATCATCCCGACCACATTGGTGTCGGCGCTGACCGGCGACCAGTTGCTGCCAGTCCTGCTCGTCGCGATCCTCTTCGGCATTTCGCTGTCGATGGTCGGCGAGCCTGCTGCACCCGTGCGCGACATGCTCGAGCGGGTTGGCCTTGTGGTGTTCAAGCTGGTCGGCATCCTGATGCGCGCGGCCCCTGTCGGCGCGTTCGGCGCAATGGCCTTTACCATCGGCAAATACGGCATCGAATCGCTCGCCAATCTGGCGGGGCTGGTCGCCACCTTCTACCTCACCTCGCTGATCTTCGTGGTCGTTGTCCTCGGCATCGTCGCACGACTGGCGGGCTTCTCGATCTTCAAGCTGATCCGCTACCTCAAGGCCGAATTGCTGCTCGTGCTCGGCACGTCCTCGTCCGAAAGCGCGCTGCCCAGCCTGATGGACAAGATGGAGCGCGCGGGCTGCGAAAAGTCCGTGGTCGGGCTGGTCGTGCCCACCGGCTATTCGTTCAACCTCGACGGCACCAATATCTACATGACGCTCGCGGCGCTGTTCATTGCGCAGGCGTGCAATGTCGACCTGACGCTCGGCGACCAGATCGCGCTGCTGCTGATCGCGATGATCTCGTCCAAGGGCGCGGCTGGGGTTACCGGCGCGGGCTTCATCACGCTCGCCGCGACGCTGTCGATCGTGCCGTCGGTGCCGGTCGCGGGCATGGCGCTGATCCTGGGCATCGACCGCTTCATGAGCGAGTGCCGCAGCCTCACCAACTTCATCGGCAACGCGGTCGCGACGGTCGTCGTCGCGCGCTGGGACAATGCGCTCGACAAGGATGCGCTCGACCGCGCGCTGTCGGGTGCGGCGCCTGCGGGACCGGCGCGGCCAGCCACGGAAACCGATCCGGACTGATCGAAGACATTGGGGAAAGGGCGGACGTCGAAGCCCCCTTCCCGGGAACAGGGAGAGAAGACCATGACCGACTGCAACAGGCTCCGCATGCTCGCCACGGGCACGGCGCTCGCCGCACTGGCGATCGCGCTCCCCGCGCACGCCCAGGACGCGCTGCCCGCCGCCCCCGCGAGCGAGGACGCCGCGCCCGAGCAGGAGGTCGTCGTCGTCGGTACCCAGATCAAGGGCAAGGACATCACCACCGCCCTCCCCGTGTCCGTGATCGACCGCGCTCAGATTGACGCGACCGGCGCGCTGTCGGGTGACGACCTGATCCGATCGATCCCGCAGGCGGGCGACGTCACCTTCAACGAGGCGAACAACCCGCAGACCAGCAACGCCGCACGCGGTGACGTCAACTCGATCAACCTGCGCAATCTGGGCGTCGGCAACACGCTGGTACTGCTCAACGGCCGCCGCATGGTCAGCCACCCGACCAGCCAGGCGGGCGACGGCAACGTTCCCGTGCTCGGCTACAACTCCAACGCCCTGCCCGTCGCCGGGATCGAGCGGCTGGAGATCCTGCGCGATGGTGCCGCCGCCATCTATGGCGCGGACGCGGTCGCCGGCGTGGTCAATACCGTCACGCGCGGCGACTTTGACGGCGCGCGGCTCGACCTGCGCTATGGCTATGCCGAGGGGACGCACCGCAAGGAGTTCGAGGGCAGCGGCCTGATCGGGCACAACTTCGCCAGCGGTCGCGGCAATTTCTCTTTGTTCGTCAACTATGTCCGCCGCACCGCCCAGCTGGCCGAGGACCAGCCCTATACCGCGACCGACAACCTCCTGTCCCTGTTCGCCAACGACCCAGCCTATGCCGGCAATCTGACCGCAGATGGACGCGCGACGCAGAGCCCCTGGGCGAACCTCGCGGTCGTCGGCGGCCCCGGCACGATCCGCCGCAGCCCGGGCAATCAGGCGCTGACCTCGTCGGCAGGCGCGTTCCACACCCAGTCGTCGCTGAACCCCGGTTGCGCGGTCACGCTCAACACCAACGTCTGCTACGGCACCGGCACCCGCGCGACCGCATCGACGCTGCGCAGCGAGCGGTTCGACACCCGCCCCGGCACCACCGTCACGCCCTCATTCAACCGCTACAACGCGTTCTTCACCGGCCGCTATGAGGTCAGTGACGCGGTCGAGCTCTATACCGAACTCGGCTATTACCTCGCCGACACCCAGCGGATTCAGCCGCCGACGATTAACCTCAACGCGATCGTCATTCCGGCGAGCAACTACTGGAATCCGTTCGGCCCGGTCACCTTCGCCAATGGCCAGACCAACCCCAACCGCATCGCCGGCCTGACCAACGTCCCCGCCGCCGGCCTCCCCGTGCGCCTGTCGACCTATCGCTTCGTCGATGCAGGCAATCAGGTGGTGAATGTCGAAAACTGGCAGTCCCGCTTCCTGCTCGGCGCGCGCGGCAAGATTGGCAGCTTCGATTACGACACCGGCATCCTCTATTCGGAGGCGCAGGCGCGCGACAGCTCCAACGCGATCGACATGACCGCGCTCCAGCGCAACCTCGCGCTGTCGACCCCGGACGCGTACAACCCGTTCAGCGGCGGCTGCTCGGCCACTCCTTCGCTCGGTGACTGTTCGCCCGCCAGCGCGGCGACGATCGACGCGATCAGCTTCAACCTCGTCCGCAAGTCCAAGACGACCCTGCTGCTCGGCGATTTCAAGCTGTCCAACTCCAGCCTGTTCGACCTGCCCGGCGGCGGGCTCGGCATCGCATTCGGTGTCGAGGGCCGGCGCGAGACGCAGCGCGACATTCGCGACCCCAACCTCAACGGCCAGATCACCTTCACCGACATGGTGACCGGCGAAACCAACCTGTCCAACGTCGCCGCAGTCAGCCCGACCCCGTCGGTGTTCGGCAGCCGCACCGTCCTGTCCGCGTTCGCCGAGCTGGCGGTGCCGCTGGTTTCGCCCGAGATGAATATCCCGCTGGTCCACCGCCTCGACTTGCAGATCGCGGGCCGGGCCGAGGAGTATTCGGACTTCGGATCGGTCGCCAAGCCCAAGGTCGCGGCGGCATGGGATATTGTCGACGGGCTGCGCCTGCGCGGCTCCTGGTCACAGGGCTTCCGCGCGCCCAATCTCGAGCAGACCAAGACGGTCGCCTATTCGCGGCTCAATTCGAACACCGACTACTATCGCTGTGAAGCCGATCTGCGCGCCGCGCGCATCGCCAATTTCGGCGCATGCAGCCGCGGCATCAGCTACTCGATCTTCATCAGCGGCAACCCGGAGCTGAAGCCCGAAGAGAGCACCAACTGGACCGTCGGCACGGTGATCGAGCCGAAATTCATCCCCAGCCGCCTCGGCCGCCTGACCCTCACGGCAGATTTCTGGTCGATCCAGCAGACCGGGATCGTCGGTCAGTTCGGCGCGCAGAATGCGCTCGTGCTCGACTATCTCCTGCGCCTGCGGGGATCGAGCAACCCGAACGTCATCCGCTCAGCGCCCACCGCCGATGACACGCCGGTATTCGCGGGAACCGGCCTGGCAGCGGTCGGCGCGGTAACGCGGATCAACGACCAGTTCGTCAACCTGCTGCCCCAGACGGTGCAGGGCGTCGATCTCGCACTGCTCTACAATGTCCGCACCGATATCGGCCGGTTCGATGTCGCGTTCAACGCCGCCCGCCTGACGAAGTTCTCGCGCGAGACGCCGCCCGCGGTGCAGGCGCTGTTCGACGCGCGCGCGGCGGGACAGATCAACGCCGCGACCCCGCTGACCGATGCCAGCGACCTGATCGAAGAGCGCGGCCGTCCGAAATGGCGCGTCACCGGATCGCTCACCTGGAGCCACAAGGGGTTCCAGATCGGCGCGTTCGGCAACTACATCGGCACGGTGTACGACACCAACTTCCTCGACGCGAACGGCAACCCGTACAAGGTCGAGGGCAAGGCGTTCTTCAACCTCTATGGCCAGTATCGCATCCGCAAGGGGCCGCTGGAGGACACGCGCTTCCGCATCGGCGCGCGCAACGTGTTCGACACGCAACCACCGATCACCGCCGATGGCTATCTCGGGTCGCTCTACGTCCCCTATGGCCGCTATCTCTACGCCTCGATCGGCAAGACGTTTTAATCGGGCTTCGGTGCCGGCCCACTCCCCCACCCGGCCACCCATAGAATACACTGGCGTTGGGTGGCCGGGTGGGGGAGCGGGCCGGCACCGACCAACAAAAGGTGTGAAGATGACCCGCTGGCTCGCCGCCCTGATCCTGTTCTGCGTCGCGGCTCCGGCCTCGGCGCGGGATGAGGTGATCAACCTCTGGCCCGGCGCGATGCCGGGCAGCGGCACCGCCACCGGGCCGGAGAAGATCGGCAGTGAGGGCGCGGCGACCGGCTCGGTGTCGAACGTCACCGTGCCCCGCATGGTCGTCGTCCGCCCAAAGAAGCCCAATGGCGCGGCGGTGCTGGTGATCGGCGGCGGCGGCTATTTCCGCATCCAGGTCGGCAGCGCGGCGATGCCCACCGCACAATGGCTGGCAAAGCGCGGCGTCACCGCCTTCGTCCTCTATTACCGCCTGCCTGGCGACGGGTGGGGTTCAGAGGTTCCGTTTCAGGACGGGCAGCGCGCCATGCGGCTGCTACGCGGTAACTGGAAGACGCTGGGGATCGACCCCAAGCGGATCGGCGTGATCGGTTTTTCGGCAGGCGGGCACCTCGCGGGCACGCTGGCGACGCGCGGCGCACATGACTTCTACCCGGCGATCGACGCAGTGGACGCAGTTAGCGCGGTGCCGGATTTTGCTGGACTGATCTATCCGGTGATCTCGATGCGCGCGCCGATCGATACGACGCGAACCGCGCGCTACGTCAGCAAGCTGCCCGACTGGCGCGACGCCTATTCGGTCGAGGCACAAGTGACCGCCACCACCCCGCCGATCTTCCTCGCCCATGCCTATGACGACCCGACCGCCGACGTCGCGCACAGCCTGCGGCTCGCGGCGGCGATGCACGCGGCGAAGCGCCCGGTCGAGATGCACCTGTTCCAGCGCGGCGGGCATAGCTGGGGCCTTGGCAAGCCCGGCGACCCGGTCGCGGCATGGCCACGGCTGTTTGCCAGCTGGGTGCGGGCGAATGGGTGGCTTCCCGCGACAAAGACTAACGACCAATAATCCCTCTCCCGGAACGGGAGGGGGATTATCGGGCAGGCGCTCCTCAATCGTCGATATTCTTCCGGAACGTCTCAGGCAGGAACAGCAGCCCGACCACCAGGGTCAACCCGGCGACCACGATCGGATACCACAGACCGTAATAGATATCCCCGGTCGCCGCGACCATCGCAAAGGCCGTGGTCGGCAGGAACCCGCCGAACCAGCCATTGCCGATATGATAGGGCAGCGACATCGAGGTGTAGCGGATCTTGGTCGGGAACAGCTCGACCAGCATCGCCGCGATCGGGCCATAAACCATCGTCACCAGCAGCACGAGCCAGGTAAGGATCGCCACCACCAGCGGCTTGTTGATCTGCGCGGGATCGGCCTTGGACGGATAGCCCGCGTTGGTCAGCGCCGCCTTCAGCTCGCCCTGAAACGCCGTGATCGCGGCCTTGCGGTCCGCGCCGGTCACCTGCGCCGGATCGGGCGCGGTGAAGGTCGCCTCACCCACCTTGACCTGCGCGATGGCCCCGACCGGTGCCTCGACCGAGCTGTAGCTGATCGCATTCTTGGCAAGGAATGCCTTGGCGATGTCACAGCTCTTGCTGTCGAACTTGTTGCCGCCGACCGGATCGAACTGCAGCGAGCAATCCACGTCGTTGGTCACCACCGTGACCGGCGCGGTCGCGGCGGCGCGGGCGAGCGCCGGGTTGGCCGCCGACGACAGCGCCTGGAACGCCGGGAAATAGGTCAGCACCGCGAGCGCGCAGCCCGCCATGATGATCGGCTTTCGCCCCACCTTGTCCGACAGCCACCCGAAGAAGATGAAGAACGGCGTGCCGATGGCGAGCGCGATGGCGATCAGGATGTTGGTGGTCGCACCGTCGACCTTCAGCATCTTTTCAAGGAAGAACAGCGCGTAGAACTGGCCGGTGTACCAAACCACCGCCTGCCCCGCGACCGCGCCGAGCAGCGCGATCAGTACCAGTTTGAGGTTGCCCCATTTGGCGAACGCCTCGGTCAGCGGCGCCTTCGACGTCTTGCCCTCGTCCTTCATCTTCTGGAACACCGGGCTTTCGTTGAGCTGCATGCGAATCCACAGCGACACGCCGAGCAGGATGACCGAGAACGAGGAATGGAATGCGCCAGCCCCAGTCGGCGGAACGCCTCTTCACCAATGATCGAGCGGGTGCCGATGACAACGAGCGAGCGCGGCGAACAGGCCGAGCGTCGCGGTGGTCTGGATGAAGCTGGTGTACAGGCCGCGCTTGTTGTTCGGCGCATGCTCAGCGACATAGGTCGCCGCCCCGCCATATTCGCCGCCGAGCGCCAGGCCCTGGATCAACCGCATCAGGATCAGCAGCACCGGCGCCGCAACACCGATCGTGGCATAGGACGGCAGCAGGCCGACGACAAAGGTCGCAAAGCCCATCAGGCCCATGGTGACGAGGAAGGTGTTCTTGCGCCCGACCAGATCGCCGATACGCCCGAACACCAGCGCCCCGAACGGCCGCACCGCGAACCCCGCCGCGAACGCCGCGAGCGCGAAGATGAACCCGGTGGTTTCGTTGACGCCCGAGAAGAACTGTGCCGAGATGATCGTCGCCAACAGGCCGTAGAGGTAGAAATCATACCATTCGAACGATGCGGTGATGACCAGCTTTTCGCTTTGCGTTGCCTTGTGATGCTTGGGCACGTCGCCCGCTTCGGTGGCCATCGGCCGCACTCCCCTATGTCTTTTTCCCCCGCGCGTGGTGCCGCGGACAGCCTGTCATGCCCCCGACTTTGGCGCGCAGCTATCCCGACAAAGGTCGCAGTTCTACGACGAGAGTCGCACTGACCTGAGGCGTCGGATGCGCTAACGCGTGGCCAGGCGCCGCGCGCGAACAGGAGAGTGAGATGGCCCAGACGATCTTCCCGGTACCCGAGCAATGGGCGGCGAACGCACTGGTCGATGCGGACGGCTATGACGCGATGTACCGCCGCTCGGTCGAGGATCCCGAAGGCTTCTGGCGCGAGGCGGCGCAGCGGATTGACTGGATCACCCCGTTCACGCGGGTCAAGGAGACCAGCTTCAATGAGGCTGATTTCGGCATCGCCTGGTTCGCCGATGGCACGCTCAACATCAGCGCAAATGCGCTCGACCGCCATCTGGCCGAGCGCGGCGATGCGACGGCGATCCTGTGGGAACCGGACAGCCCGGATGAGCCGCATCGCGTCATCACCTATCGCGAACTCCACGCCGATGTCTGCCGCTTCGCCAATCTGTTGAAGGCACAGGGCGTCAAGCGCGGCGAGCGCGTGACGCTTTACCTGCCGATGGTCCCGGAGGCCGCGGTTGCGATGCTCGCCTGCGCGCGGATCGGTGCGATCCATTCGATCGTGTTCGCGGGCTTCTCCCCCGACGCGCTCGCCGGTCGTATCCAGGATTGCGACAGCCGCATCGTCCTCACCGCCGACGAAGGGCTGCGCGGCGGCAAGCGTATCCCGCTCAAGGCCAATGTCGATGCCGCTCTCGCCCGCTGCCCCGGGGTAGAGCGCGTCATCATGCTCCGCCGCACCGGCGCCGATGTGCCGATGGTCGCGGGCCGCGACCTCGACTGGGCGGATGGCGCCAGCCAGTCCGCCGACTGCGCGCCCGAAGCAATGGGCGCGGAAGACCCGCTGTTCATCCTCTACACCTCCGGCTCCACCGGAAAGCCCAAGGGTGTGCTGCACACCACTGGCGGCTATGCCGTGTGGACCGCGATGACGCACGAATATGTCTTCGATTACCGCCCCGGCCAGATCTACTGGTGCGCCGCCGATATCGGCTGGGTCACCGGCCACAGCTACGTCGTCTACGGCCCGCTGATGAACGGCGCGACGAGCGTGATGTTCGAAGGCGTGCCCAATTTCCCCGACCACAGCCGCTTCTGGCAGGTGGTCGACAAGTTCAAGGTCGAGATTTTCTACGCCGCCCCCACCGCGCTGCGCGCACTGATGCGCGAAGGCGATGATTGGGTGACGCGCACCAACCGCAGCAGCCTGCGCCTGCTCGGCAGCGTCGGCGAGCCGATCAATCCCGAAGCTTGGGAATGGTATCACCGCGTCGTCGGCGAAGGGCGCTGCCCGATCGTCGACACCTGGTGGCAAACCGAAACCGGCGGCGCGATGATCACCCCGCTGCCCGGCGCAACCGCGCTGAAGCCGGGTTCGGCGACCAAGCCGTTCTTCGGCGTCCAGCCCGCCTTGCTCGACAATGACGGCAAGCTGATCGAGGGCGCAGGCGATGGCTGCCTCGTCATCACCGACAGCTGGCCCGGCCAGATGCGCACCGTCTGGGGCGACCATGACCGCTTCTTCCAGACCTATTTCAGCACCTTCCCCGGCCGCTATTTCACCGGCGACGGCTGCCGCCGCGACGAAGACGGCTATTACTGGATCACCGGCCGCATCGACGATGTCATCAACGTCTCCGGCCACCGCATGGGCACCGCCGAGATCGAAAGCGCACTCGTCGCCCACCACAAGGTGGCGGAGGCGGCGGTGGTCGGCATGCCGCACGACATCAAGGGCCAGGGCATCTACGCCTTCGTCACCACCAATGCCGAGGTCGAGCCCGACGCCGCGCTGCGGGCCGAGCTGATCAAATGGGTACGCCAGGAAATCGGCCCGATCGCCACCCCCGACGTGATCCAGTTCGCCCCCGCGCTACCCAAGACGCGCTCCGGCAAGATCATGCGCCGCATCCTGCGCAAGATCGGCGAGAATGACGTCAGCAACCTCGGTGACACATCAACGCTCGCCGATCCGTCCGTGGTCGATCACCTGCTCGCCAACCGACCCCAGCTTGCGGGGGCCTAGAGCGGCAGCCCCACATAATTCTCGGCAATCGCCGTCTGCATCGCGGTCGAGCTGGCGACATAGTCCAGCTCGGCCTCCTGCATGCGATGCTCGAACGCGCCATCCTCGGGAAAGCGGTGCATCAGCTTGGTCAGATACCAGCTGAACCGCTCCGCCTTCCAGATCCGCGCCAGCGCGCGCGCCTGATAGCCGTCCAGCCCGGCGGCATCCCCCTGCTTCACCGCGCCGACCAGCGCGTCACACAGATAGGCGACATCCGACGCAGCTAGGTTCAGCCCCTTCGCCCCCGTCGGCGGCACGATATGCGCGCTGTCCCCGGCGAGGAACAGCCGCCCATGCCGCATCGTCTCGAACACATAGGACCGTAGCGGCGCGATCGACATTTCCAGCGCCGGGCCACGCGTCACCTTATGCTCGCTGATCGGATCGAACCGCGCCGCCAGCTCATCCCACAGCCGGTCCTCGGTCCAGTCCTCGACCTTATCGGTCAGCGGCACCTGAATATAATAGCGGCTGCGCGTCTTCGACCGCATCGAGGCCAGCGCAAAGCCCGCCTGCCCATTGGCATAGATCAGCTCGTCATGGCACGGTGGCACATCCGCCAGAATCCCAAGCCAGCCGAACGGATAGACCCGCTCGAACTCACGCACCGCGCTCGCCGGGATCGCCTTGCGCGATGGCCCGTGGAACCCGTCGCACCCGGCAATGTACGTGCAGTCGATCCGCCGCGTCTCGCCATCCTTCACATAGGTGACGAACGGCGCATCACCCTCAATCTCATGCAGCGCGACATCGCCCGCATCATAGATCACCTCCAGGCCGCGCTCGGGCGCCGCATCCATCAGGTCGCGGGTCAGCTCGGTCTGCCCATAGACGGTGACATGCTTGCCGGTCAGCGCGGTAACATCGATGCGGATCAGCCGGTCATCGGTGGCCAGCGCAAAACCGGACTCGACCAGCCCCTCCCGCTTCATCCGCGCATCCAGGTCGAGCCGCGTCATCAGATCGGTGGTGACCGTCTCCAGCACCCCCGCACGGATGCGGCCGAGCACATAGTCGGGCGACGCCCGCTCGACGACAACGCAATCCACCCCCGCCTGACGCAGCAGATGGCCGAGCAGCAGGCCGGACGGCCCTGCCCCAATGATCGCAACCTGGGTCTTCATGTCATTCCCCCACGGCCGCGCGCACGCGGCCAATTGACGTTCAGCGCGCGGCGTTCAGCTGCTGCTCCAACTGGTGCAGCACGCGGTAGCAGGGCAGCACCTGCGCAACGCTGGAATTAGGCTCGCGTCCCTCGCGGATCGCCGCCACGAACTCGCGGTCCTGCAGCTCGATGCCGTTGTTCGACACCGCGACGCCCGACAGGTCGACCGGCTCCTCGCGCCCGGTCACCAGATCGTCGTAGCGCGCGATCCAGGTGCCGTTGTCGCAGATGTAGCGGAAGAAGGTGCCGAGCGGCCCGTCATTGTTGAACGACAGGCTGAGCGTGCAGATCGCGCCGCTTTCCGCCTTCAGCTGGATCGACATGTCCATCGCGATGCCAAGCTCGGGATGGATCGGACCCTGAATCGCATTGGCGGCGACGATCGGCCCGGCCTGATAGGCGAACAGGTCGACCGTGTGCGCGGCATGGTGCCACAGCAGATGATCGGTCCAGCTGCGCGCCTCGCCCTTCGCATTCATGTTCTGGCGGCGGAAGAAATAGGTCTGCACGTCCATCTGCTGGACGTTCAGCTCGCCCGCCGCGATCTTGCGGTGGAGATATTGATGGCTCGGGTTGAAGCGCCGCGTATGCCCGACCATCGCCGTCAGGCCCGTTTCCTGCGCCTTGGCCAGCACCGCTTCGCCATCCGCCAGGCTGTCGCACAGCGGAATTTCGACCTGCACATGCTTACCCGCGTCCATACACTGGATCGCCTGCGCCGCATGCATCTGGGTCGGCGTGCACAGTATCACCGCGTCGAGCCCGGGCTGTTCCAGCGCCTCAGCGAGTTCGGTGGTGGCATGCGCGATGCCATATTTGGCGGCGACCGCCTGGGTCGGTTCGAGCCGGCGACCGACGACCGAGATCACCTCGACCCCGTCGATCTTCTGAAGCCCGTCGAGATGCTTTTCGCCGAAAGCCCCGGCGCCCGCGAGTGCGATTTTCATGTCTAACTCCCTCTCCCCTCCGGGGAGAGGGCCGGGGAGAGGGGCAGTCCCTCCACTCCGGCCCATCGCTAAAGTCTAGAGGACTGCCCTCTCCCAACCCTCTCCCCAAAAGGGAGAGGGCTTCGATTACTCCGCCGCCTC
The DNA here is from genome assembly GCA_942493255.1 of uncultured Alphaproteobacteria bacterium. Taxonomy (GTDB): domain Bacteria; phylum Pseudomonadota; class Alphaproteobacteria; order Sphingomonadales; family Sphingomonadaceae; genus Sphingomonas. The sequence continues at coordinate 2,563,530 of OW818683.1, forward strand.
GGCAAACCCGCTGCCCGCCATATCCAGCCCCTCGCCATTGTCAGGACGCAGGACGAGATGGCCGATCGCGGTATTCGAACACGGGATGTGGTAATGCCGATGCAGCGCGGCGGTGCGCTTGCCCATCGCGCCGCGCATGATCAGCCACATCACCATCTCGATCCCCTCGGACCCGGTTTCGCGCAGATATTCGATGTGCGGGATGCGGCGCAGATGGTCGCTCTCGCCGATCAGCCCGTCGAGGAACATATTGTCCCACTCACGATTGATCAGGCCCGGCGCGCGGCCCCTGCAACTGGTGGCTCATGCCGCCGGTGCCCCACACCTGAACGTTCAGATCCTCGGGGAAGCTCGCCACCGCGCGCGCAATCGCCTCACCCAGTGCCCAGCAGCGATTGCCCGAGGGCGGCGGATAGGTGACGACATTGACCGCCAGCGGGATCACCTTGCATGGCCAGGCATCGGGCGTGCCGAACATCATCGACAGCGGGACGGTCAGGCCGTGATCGACCTGCATCTCGTTGATAATCGTCATGTCGAATTCGTCGAGGACCAGGCTCTGCGCGATGTGCCAGGCAAGGTCGGGGTGCCCCTCGACGTCCGGCACCGGGCGCGGCCCCCATCCCTCGTCGGCCGAGGTGTACCGCTCGCCACAGCCGATCGCGAAGGTCGGGATGATCTTCATGTCGAACGCCGACGCATGGTCGTTATAGACCAGGATGACGACATCGGGCTTCTCGGCCTTCTCCCATTCGCGGGTCCAGTCATAGCCGGCGAAGATCGGGCCGAAATAATCGTCGCGGTCCTTCCCCTGATCGACGGCAACGCCGAGCAGCGGGACATGGCTCGATGCGACGCCTGCGGTAATCCGTGCCATGCTCAACGTCCTTCTTTGATCGAGCGGACGCCGATGGGCGAACGCCCGCCGCGCATCATCATCTCGCGATATTCGGGGAAGCTCATGTCGGTCATCGTGCTGACCGCCTCGGCAAAGGGGATGCCGTCGGTCGAGAACAGCTTGGCCAGGAAATATACGTTACCGCCCAGATCGAGGCATTTGTTGTAATCGCGATCGAGCAGCGCCTGCTTCGCCTCTTCGCTGATCGGCCATTCGTCGAGATAGGCGCGCTCGTCCGCCTTGAACCGCGCACGGTTCTCCGCGGTCATCAGGCTCATCGCGAACTGGTTGATATGGTAACCGGCGCGCGCGCGCTTGGCGGTGAACACGCGCGTGCCGGGAATATCCTCGAACTCGGCGAGATAGGCGTGGATGTCGGTGTGGTCGGTCACAGGCCGCGCTCCTTCAGAATTGCATCAAGGCGCGGGAAGACGCGTCGGGCATTGCCCGCAAAGATCGCGGCGCGCTCGGCGTCCGAAATCTCCAGCGCGTCGACATAGCGCTTGGTGTCGTCGAAATATTGGCCGGTGGTCGGGTCGATCCCGCGCACCGCGCCGACCATCTCCGACCCGAACAGGATGTTCTTGTTGTCGATCACGTCCGCCAGCAGGTCGATGCCCGGCTGGTGATAGACACAGGTGTCGAAGAAGATGTTGTTCATCAGGTGCGTGTCGAGCGCCGGCTTCTTCAACATGTCGGCAAGGCCGCGATAACGCCCCCAATGATACGGCACCGCGCCGCCACCATGCGGGATGATGAAGCGCAACGTCGGGAAATCCGCGAACAGATCGCCCTCCAGCAGTTGCATGAACGCGATCGTGTCGGCGGCGATGTAATAGCCGCCGGTCGCATGCATCGCCGGGTTACAGCTGCCCGACACGTGGATCATCGCGGGCACGTCCAGCTCGACCATCTTCTCGTAGAACGGATACCAATAGCGGTCGGTCAGCGGCGGATGCGTGAAATGCCCGCCGCCCGGATCGGGGTTGAGGTTACACCCGATAAAGCCGAGTTCGGTGACGCAGCGTTCCAGCTCGGCAATGCTCGCGCTCATGTCGGCCTTGGGCGATTGCGGCAGCATGCACACGCCGACAAAGGTCTCGGGGAACAGCCCGACAACGCGCGCGATCAGGTCGTTGCAGCGGCGCGCCCATTCGATCGCAACGCCCTCATCCCCGACATGCGGCGCCATTGCCGATGCGCGGGGGGAAAAGATCGTCAGGTCTGCGCCGCGCTCCTTGATCAGGCGCAGCTGGTTCGCCTCGATCGTCTCGCGGATCTCGGCATCGCTGATCTGCGGATAGGGCGGACACGGCGTCCCCGCCTTGAACGCCGCCTTCTGTTCCTCGCGCCAGGCGTCATGCGCCTTGGGCAGGACGGTGTAATGGCCGTGGCAGTCGATGATCACGCGGCTTGGTCCTCTTCCCTTGTTTCGATCGCGGCAAGTTTCGCCGTCAGTCCTTCGGGTGGCGTCATGCCGAGCGCACCCATCTCCCGCTGACGCAGGATCGTGCCGCGCGTCATTGCCGGATCGACGCCCAGATCGGTGAGCGTCTTCGCGACCTCTTCCATCTCGGCGGCGCGACGGGTGCCGTGCGCGAGCATCCGGTCGAGATTATAGTCGGCGCGTTCGGCCCAGCCCTGCTCTTTCCAGCTCGCGTCGAGCGAGGCGAGCACCGCCTCGCGCACCCCGGCGCGTTCTGCGGCCAGCACGCACTCGGCGGTCAGCGCCTCCAGCCCCTTGACCATCACCGACCGGATCATCTTGATCGCCGACGCATCGCCGACATTCGGTCCCGACACTGCGACCTTGGTAAAGCCATAGGCGCGCAGCGCGTCGGCAGCGGCTTCGGCATGCAGCCCCGCGACCAGCAGCGGCACGCCCAGCCGCGCAGGCAGCACCGGCGCCATCACCGCAACATCGACGTATCGCCCACCCGCCGCCTCGATTGCCTGCGCCGCTTCCCGCTTGGTGCCGGGCGCAACGCTGTTCATGTCGAGCCACAGCGTTCCCGGTCGCAGCAACGCAGCGCAGCGCTGCGCGGCGGCGAGTGCTTGATCCGCAGTGACGAGGCACAGCACCAGATCGGCCCGCGCCAGCGCTCCGGCGGGGGTTGCCGACCAGCGGATTTCGGCGGCTTCGAACTGGGTGATCTTGAGTGGACGTGTTTGTACATTCTCGGTCGCGATGTCGAACGACGCAACGCCGGGTTGGGCGAACGCCTGCCCGGCCTCGCCGAAGCCGATCAAGGCAACTGTTTCGCTCACGGCGCGCGCCGCGCGTGCCGGTCGTCGCAAACCCCTTCGAACACCACAACGGCGGTTTGGGGTTCATCACAGGAACAATGGTGTCCGTGTTGCGTCGGCATGATTTCGGGGCTTAGTCGCGCCCGTGCCGATCGGGCTAATCCAATTGGATTTCGGTCTATTGGTTTTCCTGACTTCTGGTTTCGACTGTTGCTCGGTGGAGCAAGTCGATGAAGCGCGCCTGGCTCGCGGTGGGGCGCCAGCCTGCGCGGGTGCTGATGCCGATCGTCCGCACCGCACCGGGGAGTTGCGGGCCGACGCGCTCGAGCATCCCCGCGCCCACCTCCAGCGCGACCTGATCGGGCGACAACAGGGTGAGCAGATCGCTCTGAACCAGCAAACCGCGGATCACCATCACCGACCCGCACTCGATCGGCACCGGCGGCAGCACGCGGCCCGTAAACAGCGCCTCCCAATGCGTGCGTAGCGGCGTGCCGACCGGGCCGACCACCCAGGATTGCGCGGCGAGCGTGTCGAGATCGACCGGCCCCTGCGCCAGCGGATGCCCGCGCCGCCCGAAGATCGCGAGCCGATCGGTGAACAACGGCACCTGTTCGACGCCCGGCGGACAATCGTCGCGCAGCGCGCCGACCATGATGTCGATAATGCCGTCGAGCAGCGGATCGACCAGCTCGCGCCACGATCCCTCCACCACATCGACCACGGTACGCGGCTCCTCACGCAGGAATTGCGCGAGGCTGTGCGGGAGCAGCAGCGCGCGGCTGAGCGGCATCGCGCCGATCGCGATCCGCCCGCCGACGCCCTCATCGCCGCGCGCTTCGGCGATCCCGGCGGCGATCTCGCTCGCGGCAAGGCGCACCCCGCGCGCTAGCGTGCGGCCTGCAGGCGTCAGCGCCATTCCCCGCCCACGCCGCTCGGCCAGCGGCGTGGCGCACACCTGTTCCAGTTCGCGAACCGAACGATGCACGGCAGGCTGCGACATGCCACTCGCCGCCGCCGCGCCGGCAAAGCCCTGCGCATCGGCGAAGTGCAGAAATGCGTCGAGCTGGGTCGCGGTCATCAGCAGCTCAGGCCGCGCAAATCCGCGCGTTCCGCCACGTGCCGAGCGCCGTGTCGCCGCCGCGAGCTGGTCGAACGCGCGCTCTACCCGCTCGGCCAGCGCGGTCCCGGCGGGGCTAGGCGTTACCCCATCCGAATGCCGGTCGAACAGGGTGACGCCAAGCTGCTTCTCAAGCTTCGCCAATCCCTGCGTCAACGCAGGCTGCGACAACCCCGCCGCCTCCGCCGCACGATTGAGGCTACCCTGCGCGATCACTTGCCCAAGCGCGCGCAGATGCCGGAGGTTGAGAGCGAACGGACGAATCATTCCGCAGATATATCAGAAAAACTTATTGCCGCTCGGATTTTCAGATAAAGAACATGTCGCGGATGATCGCTACATCCGCACCCTGTTCCAACTCACCTTTCCCTCGGGAGATGTCCAATGTCCGCACGCGTCGTGCAGAATATCCCGCGCACTCCGATGGACATCGTCGACGGCCTCGCCCAGGCCGGGGTCGCGACGGTGCATGAGGCGCAGGGGCGGATCGGGCTGCTCGCACATTATATGCGGCCGATCTATTCCGGCGCGCGGATTGCCGGGAATGCGGTCACCATCTCCTCGCCGCCGGGCGACAACTGGATGGTGCATGTGGCAATCGAGCAGCTGCAGGACGGCGACATCCTCATCCTCGCCCCCACCAGCCCGTGCGTCGATGGCTATTTCGGCGACCTGCTGGCGACCAGCGCAATGGCGCGCGGGTGCCGGGGGCTGGTGATCGATGCGGGCGTGCGCGACGTGCGCGACCTGACGCAGATGGGCTTTCCGGTCTGGTCGAAGGCGGTGTTTGCGCAAGGGACGGTCAAGAACACGCTAGGGTCGGTCAATGTCCCGATCGTGTGCGCGGGTGCCGCGATCGAGCCGGGCGATGTGATCGTCGCCGATGATGATGGCGTGTGCGTGGTGAAGCGTGGCGATGCGGCGGCGGTGCTGGAGGCTGCGCGCACGCGTGAAGCTGCCGAGGAAGCCAAGCGGGTGCGGCTGGCGGCTGGGGAACTGGGGCTGGATATCTATGACATGCGGCCCCGGCTCAAGGAGATGGGGTTGAAGTATGAGTGATGGCGTCCGCTGCATGTGGATGCGGGGGGGGACGTCGAAGGGCGGATATTTCCTCGCCGACGACCTACCCGCCGACACTGGCGCGCGCGATGCCTTCCTGCTGCGGGTGATGGGGTCGCCCGATCCTCGGCAGGTTGACGGGATGGGCGGGGCCGATCCCTTGACGAGCAAGGTCGCGGTGGTGCGCAAGTCCGCGCGCGACGGCGTCGATGTCGATTATCTGTTTTTGCAGGTGTTCGTCGATCAGGCGATCGTCACCGATGCGCAGAATTGCGGGAATATCCTGGCCGGGATCGGGCCGTTCGCGATCGAACGCGGGCTGGTTGCGGCGCAGGATGGTCAGACGCGCGTTGCGATCTTCATGGAGAATACCGGGCAAGTTGCGGTGGCGACGGTGCAGACGCCGGGTGGCCAGGTAACCTACACCGGCGACGCCAGCATCAGCGGCGTGCCGGGGACTGCGGCACCGATCCCGCTGGCCTTTCGCGATACCGCCGGGTCGTCGTGCGGCTCGCTGCTGCCGAGCGGCAATGGTGTCGACGAGATCGACGGCGTGCGCGTGACGATGATCGACAATGGCATGCCCTGCGTCCTCATCGCGGCGACGGATGTCGGCATCAGCGGATACGAGGATCGCGACACGCTCGACGCCGATACGGCGATGAAGGCGAAGGTCGAGGCGATCCGGTTGAAGGCCGGGCCGCTGATGAATCTGGGCGATGTGACCGACAAATCGGTGCCCAAGATGATGCTGGTCGCCGCGCCGCGTGACGGTGGCGCGATTGCGGTGCGGTCGCTGATCCCGCACCGGGTGCATGCGTCGATCGGGGTGCTGGGTGCAGTGAGCGTGGCGACGGCGTGTCTGATCGAGGGATCGCCTGCGGCTGCGCTGGCAGTGGTGTCGGAGGGGCGGACGCTGACTCTGGGCGTCGAGCATCCGACCGGGGTTACCGAATGCGTGGTGACGCTGGACGATGCTGGTGCGCCGGTCGAGGCCGGGATGCTGCGGACCGCGCGCAAATTGATGGACGGGGAAGTCTTCGCATGAGCACCACCGATGCAGACGGGCGCATCCGCAGCTGGACGCTGGAGCCGTCGCAGCCGCGCTTTACTCCGCCGCCGGGAGCCGTCGATGCGCATTGCCATGTGTTCGGGCCGCAGGCGCAATTCCCGTTCAGCGCCAAGGCCAAGTATCTGCCGCAGGATGCCGGGCCCGACGCGCTGTTCGCGTTGCGCGCGCGGCTGGGCTTTGCGCGCAATGTCATCGTGCAGGCGAGCTGTCACGGGACCGACAATGCCGCGACGCTCAACGGCATCGCCGTGTCGGGCGGGACGTGTCGCGGGGTCGCGGTGGTCGATCCGGCGATCAGCGACGCCGATCTGGATGCGCTGCATGCCGGCGGCATTCGTGGGGTGCGGTTCAACTTTTTGAAGCGGCTGGTCGATGACGCGCCGAAAGACAAGTTCCTCGACGTGGCACAGCGCATCGCGAGGCTGAACTGGCATGTCGTGGTCTATTTCGAGGCGGATATCCTCGAGGAGATGAAGCCATTTCTCGCCGCGATCCCGGTGCCGATCGTGATCGACCATATGGGCCGACCCGATGTGCGGCAGGGGCCGGACGGGGCGGACATGACCGCGTTTCGTGCGCTGCTCGACAGCCGTGACGACATCTGGACCAAGGTCACCTGTCCCGACCGGCTGGATCCCGCCGGGCCGCCTTATGCGGACTTTGTGAACGCAGTGCGCCCGCTGGTCGAAGCCTACTCCGATCGGGTGCTGTGGGGCACCGACTGGCCGCATCCGAACATGGAAAGCGTGCTGCCCGATGACGGCGCGCTGGTCGATGTGATCCCGGCGATCGCGCCGACTGCGGAGTTGCAGCACAAGCTGCTCGTCGCCAATCCGATGCGGCTTTACTGGCCCGAGGAGGCCTGACCATCGCGGCGGGGGGCGCCGAAGCGGCGAAGGGGCGGCTGATCCTGCTGGGCGGGATCATCGCGCTGGGGTCGCTGGCGATCCAGATCATCGTTCCTGCCTTGCCGCAGCTGGCCGAGGGGATCGGCGCAACGCCGGCGGGCGGACAGCTGGTCATTTCGCTCTATCTGATCGGGCTGGCACTGGGTCAGCTGGGCTGGGCGCCGGTTGCCGACCATCATGGGCGCAAGCCGGTGCTGATCGGCGGATTGGTCGTGTTTTTGATCGGCACCCTGTTGTGCGCAGTGGCGAGTGATCTGGCGACGATGCTGGTCGGTCGCGCGGTGCAGGCGATCGGGGCGTCGTCGTCGCTGGTCGCAGGGCGCGCGATGGCGACCGACACCGCCCCGGTGGGCAAGGCCGCCGCGCCGCTCGCGATCCTGACCAGCGTTACGTTGATCTCCCCTGCCCTCGCCCCGGCGCTGGGCGGCGCGGTGACGAGCATCGGGGGATGGAGGGCGCTGTTCTGGATTCTTGCCGCGCTGACGCTGGTCGGTGGAGTGCTGGCATTGCGGATGCTGCCCGAGACGCGGGCGGGCGACCGTGCGCCGGTTCACGCGCGGCGGATCGCGACGACCTATTGGCAGGTGCTGCGCCAGCGCGGGTATCTACCGCTAGCGCTGTCCAATGCGTTGATCAGCGGGGGATTCTTCACCTTCCTGGCCGCGTCGCCGTTCGTGCTCGATGCGGCCGGGGCGACGCCAGCGCAGGCGGGGCTGTTCTACTCGGCGGTGGCATGCGCAATCATTGGCGGAACGTTGTGCGTGCCCGTCGTGCTGCGCCGCTGGCCGCGCGGGTTGAAGCCTGCGGGATCGATCGCACTGGGCAGCGGCGCGGGCGTGATTCTGATCGTCGCAGCGACGGGGGCGCATCTGGCGGGGCTGTTCGTGGCGATGAGCCTGATCGCGTTCGGCGCGGGGCTGACCGGCCCTGCCCTGCTCGCCGAAGCGATCGAGCAGCAGCGCGAGCGGGCGAGTGCGGCGACCGGGCTGTTCGGGACGATGCAGATGGGGGGTGCGGCGCTGATCTCGACGCTGGCGGTGCGGCTGGCGCCGTCGGCGGCGGTGGAGCTGGGGGTGATTGGGGTGTTGGTGGTGGTGGCGTTGGGGTTGCGGGGCTTGAGAAATCAGGCGGTCAGTAAACCGTAGCCGTCACCCCCGCGTAGGCGGGGGCCCATCTCCCGGACTATCCACAAACAGCACCGGTTCGGTTGCCGATCTTGCAGGAGATGGGCCCCCGCTTTCGCGGGGGTGACGGTTGTGGGCTTACCCCCAGACGTCCTTCGCGACGTCGATCACGAGGCGCATCTTTGCCGCCTGCTGCTCGACCTCGATGTCGTTGCCGTGCACGGTCGAGGAGAAGCCGCATTGCGGCGACAGCGCCAGCTGGTCGAGCGGGGCGAACTGCGCGGCTTCTTCGATGCGGCGCTTGATTTCGTCCTTTGACTCCAGCTCGCCGAGCTTGGTGGTGACGAGACCGAGCACGACGGTCTTGCCCTTGGGGACGAAGCGCAGCGGGGCGAAGTCGCCCGAGCGGGGATCGTCATATTCGAGGAAATAACCGTCGATCTTCAGTTCGTTGAACAGCACTTCGGCGACGGGTTCGTAACCGCCCTCGGCTGCCCAGCTCGAGCGGAAATTGCCGCGGCAGAGGTGGACGCAGACGACCATGTCGTCGGGCTTGTCGCGGATCGAGTCGTTGATGATGCGGGCATAGAGGCGCGGCAGCTCGTCCGGGTCCATGCCGCGCTTGCGGGCGTTCTCGCGCTGCGTGTCGTCGCACAGGTATGCGAGGTTGGTGTCGTCGAGCTGAAGGTAGCGGCAGCCGGCGTCGGCGAGGCTGGCGATCTCCGCGCGATAGGCAGCGGCGAGGTCGGTGTAGAAGTCCTCAAGGTCGGGATATGCTGCAGCGTCGATCGCATCGCGGCCGCCGCGGAAGTGCAGCATGGTCGGCGACGGGATCGTCACCTTGGGCGTGCGCGAGGTGCAGCTGGCGAGGAATTCATAGTCGGCGCGCTGGATGTCGCGGGCATGTTCGATCTTGCCCGTAATCTTCATCACCGGCGGGGCGTAGGACAGCTCCTTGCCGCCATGCTGGTGGAAATGCACCGCCGTGCCGCCGGCTTCTTCCACGCCGTCGAGCTGGAGCAGGAAATCGGTGTGGAAATAGGTACGGCGGAATTCGCCGTCGGTGATGCCTTCAAGCCCCAGATCCTCCTGGAACTTCACGACGCCGCGAATCGCTTCGTCTTCAACGGCGCGCAGGGCGGCGGCGTCGATGCTACCGTCCTTGAACGCGGCGCGAGCGTCGATCAGCGCCTTGGGGCGGAGGAAGCTGCCGACGTGATCGGCGCGGAACGGGGGTGTGGGCATCCTAATTCTCCTTGCGATATTTGTAAGTGTTACATACAAAATGCTGCAACGATCGATAGGACAGGAAGAGGAGCGAGGCAATGACCTGGATCACCAACCGCTGGTATGTCGCCGCATGGGATTCGGAGGTGGACCGCACGCCGATCGCGCGCACGATCTGTGGCGAACCGGTGATGCTCTACCGCAAGCTGGACCGCAGCGTGGTGGCGATGCGCGATGCGTGTCCGCACCGGCTGTTGCCGCTGTCGATGGGGTTCAAGGAAGGCGATTCGATCCGCTGCCGCTATCACGGGCTGCTGATCGAGCCGGATGGCTGTGCCAGCGAAATGCCGATCAAGTCCGAAGCGGTGCCCAAGGCGGTGTGCGCGACTTTGTATCCGGTCGTCGAGAAGCACCGCTTCGTGTGGGTGTGGATCGGCGAGGCGGCGAAGGCCGATCCGGCGACGATCCCCGATTTCTGGCCGTGCAGCACGCCGGGATGGACGTTCGATGGCGGGTACAACCATATCAGCTGTGACTATCGGCTGGTGATCGACAACCTGATGGACCTGTCCCACGAAACCTGGGTGCATCAGGGGTCGATCGGGCAGCATGAGATTACCGAGGCGCCGATCGAGACGGTGGTGAAGGGCGAGGAGGTGTTCGTCCGCCGCTGGATGCCGGGGATCGAGCCGCCGCCCTTCTGGCGCGACGCGCTGCGCTCGGCCGGGCCGGTCGATCGCTGGCAGGTGTGCCACTTCCTGCCGCCCTCTTCGGTGCTGATCGATGTCGGGGTATCGCCAGCCGATGCGGGCGATACGATCGAGAGCCACGATTCGGGGGTGCGCGGCTTCGTCGTCGATGCCATGACTCCGGAGACCGAAACGACGACTCACTATTTCTGGGGCATGGCGAGAAACTTCGACATCGACGATGCCGGCTTTACCGCACGGTTCAAGGCGCAGCAGGGCCAGGTATTCGACGAGGATGTCGAAGTGCTGGAGGCGCAGCAGCGCAGCATTGTCGCAAACCCCGACATGAAGCTGCGCGGCTATTCGATCGATCAAGGCAGCGTGCGCGCGCGGACGATCATCCGCAAGCTGATGGAGGCGGAGACCGCGTGACGATCGGGCGCGGCGATCTTGACCGCAACCTGGGCCTGCGCCTGCGCCGTGCGCATGGCGCAGTGCAGCGGCATTTCGTCGAGCATTTCGCCGATCTCGGGCTGACGCAGAAACAGGTGTCGGTGCTGTGGCTGACCGGGGATCACCCCGATCTGGCGCAGGCCGACCTGGCAATCGCGCTCGACATGGACCGCGCCACGACGATGGCGCTGGTGCACGGGCTGGAGAAGCGCGGGCTGGTGTCGCGCAGCCCGTCGCGCACCGATGGGCGCCGGATCGCGTTCCGCCTGACCGACGCCGGCGAGGCGTTGCTGGCCAAGGCCAAGGCCGCGATCGTCGAGCATGAGGCGTGGGTGAAGGGACGATTCAGCGCGGCCGAACTCGCGACGCTTGAGGAAATGCTCGCACGCATCTATCGCTGACTTGTTTGCCGATATAACAATGGCCGGACACCGGCCGATGGAGGGGAAATGGCTACCGATCCGCGTGCAGTGATCGACCGCGCACCGATGTCCCGATTCCAATGGGGCGTGGTCGCGACGATGGTCGGGCTCAACGCGCTCGACGGGTTCGACGTGCTGTCGATCAGCTTCGCCTCTCCCGGCATCGCCAAAGATTGGGGCATCGACCGCGCGCAGCTTGGCATCGTGCTGTCGATGGAGCTGGTCGGCATGGCGATCGGGTCGCTGTTCCTGGGCGGCATTGCCGACCGGATCGGGCGACGCGCGACGATCCTGTCGTGCCTTGGCATCATGACCGTCGGCATGCTCGGCGCGGCGAGCGCGGGCGGCGTCTATTCGCTGATGTTCTGGCGCGTCCTCACCGGCCTTGGCATCGGCGGCATGCTCGCAGCGACCAATGCGGCGGTGGCGGAAGCGGCCAATGCCAAGCACCGATCGCTCGCGGTGGTGCTGATGGCGGCGGGCTATCCGGTCGGTACGATCATCGGCGGGTCGATCTCGGCAGTGCTGCTGTCGATGTACGACTGGCGCGCGGTGTTCGTGTTCGGCGCGGTGTGTTCGCTGCTGTTCGTGCCGCTGGTGCTGTGGCGCGCGCCGGAATCGGTCGCGTTCCTGATGCACCGGCGTCCGCCGAACGCGCTGGCGCGGATCAACGCCAACCTTGCGCGGATGGGCCATCCGCCGATCGACGCGCTGCCCGAGCCGGACGTGGTGACCTCGCGCAAGGCGCCGCTGGTCAATCTGTTCTCGCCCGGGTTGATCCGACCGACGATCCTGCTGACGCTCGCCTATCTGGCGCACATCATGACGTTTTACTTCATCCTGAAGTGGATCCCGAAAATCGTCGTCGACATGGGCTTCCCGCCGCCTGAGGCCGCGGGCGTGCTGGTGTGGGCGAGCATCGGCGGCGCGACCGGATCGCTGATCCTGGGGCTGCTGACCGGGAAGATCCGGCTGCTTGCGCTCACCATTGTCGCGATGCTGCTGTCGACCGCGCTCGTCATCCTGTTCGGTCAGGGACAGAGCGATCTGGCCGGGCTGTCGATGGTTGCCGCAGCGGCTGGCTTTGCCACCAATGCCGGCGTGGTCGGGCTCTATGCGCTGATCGCCCAGTCCTTCCCGACCGGCGTGCGTGCGACCGCGACCGGCTTCGTCATCGGCGTCGGGCGCGGCGGATCGGCGCTGGCCCCTGCCCTTGCCGGGTTCCTGTTTGCAGCGGGCTACGGCCTGCCGACGGTAGCGATCCTGATGGGCCTCGGCTCGATCGTTGCGGCGGGCGCGCTGCTGGCGATGCGCGGGTGGAAGCAGCCGGTCGAGGGCGCGGCCGGTTGACAGCCGCCCCGCGCCCCGGCGAGGGTCGCGGCATGGCCGACGAACCCGACCGCATCCTTTCCGCCGCCGAAGTCGCCGCCTGGCTGCGCGAGCGCATCCGCACCGGGCGCGCGGTGCAGGGGCAAAGGCTGGTCGAAGCGGACATCATCCGCGAGACCGGCGCGACCCGCAGCCGCGTGCGCGAGGCGTTGCAGCGGCTGGAGAGCGAAGGGCTGATCGTCATCGAGGAGTTTCGCGGCGCGTCGGTGCGCCGCTTCGGTCGTGACGAGATCCGCCAGATCTATCGCGCGCGGATGGTGCTGGAGGGGTTGGCGGCGCACGACTTCGCTTTGGCCGACGACCCGGCGCGCAAGGCGCAGCTGGTCGAGTTGCAGGAGCGGCTGAACGCGGTGGAGAATACCGGCGACCACCCCGCCTTCGTCCGCGCCAACGACGCGTGGCACGCGCTGATCCTCGACGGCGCGGACAACGACTATGTGCGCGGGTTCGTCGAGCGGCTGCGGCTGCCGCTCTATCGCCTGCTCTTCTCCGCCTTTTTCAAGCCGCACCGGATCGACGACGCCAATTGCGACCATCGCCAGATCACCGACGCGATCGTCCGCGGCGATGCGCCGGAGGCCGAGCGACTTATGCGCAAGCATGTCGAGGATGCGCTGGCGGCGGTGATCGAGATGGAGGATGTGCTGCCGCAATAGGGGGGCTTCACGTTCGCTGTTGCCCACTCCCCTCCTTCGTCACGCCGGACTTGTTCCGGGGTCCACTTGGCCGCGCGCGCAGCGATCGAGCCTCTTTTCCGCGCCTGCCTCCCGGTGGACCCCGGCACACGGCCGGGGTGACGATGGGTGTGGGGATGCGGCGGGCATCAGCAGCAGAAGAAGAAGAAGAAGAAGAAGAAGAAGAAGAAGGAGACCCTCCCCAACCCCTCCCGCAAGCGGGAGGGGCTTGAGTGCGGTTGGGTTCGGCCGCGCTCGACACTTTGCTGACGAGATTGTTGACAATATTTGTATTGATCCATAACCATTGCCCCACAAGGGGGCGCCGACCCCCGACATTCTGTCCCGGGGAGGATCCTAAATGCGCTTTCGTCCGACCATCGCGCTCGCCACCGGCGCGTCGATTGCCGCTCTGCTGACCGCATCGCCTGCCTTGTCGCAGGATGCTCCTGCCGCGCAGGAGGAGGAAGTTGGCGTCGGCGAGATCGTCATCACCGCGCAGCGCCGCGAGGAGCGGTTGCAGGATGCGCCGCTGTCCGTGACCGCGCTGTCGGCGGAGTCGCTGACCGATCGCGGGATCGACAATCTGGGCGACATCTCGAACTTCGCGCCGAACCTCGAGCTGCACCCGACCAACCGTCCAGCGGGCGGCGGTTCGGCGTTTGCGGGCTATATTCGGGGCGTCGGCACCGGCGACTTCCAGTTTCCGACCGATCCCGGCATCGGCCTGTATGTCGACGATGTGTATATCGCGCGCTCGATGGGCGGCTTGCTGAGCCTAGAGGATATCGAGCGGGTCGAGGTGCTGAAGGGGCCGCAGGGCACGCTCTATGGTCGCAATACGATTGGCGGCGCGATCAACGTCATCACCACCGATCCGCGCCTGTCGGGTGGCGCGACCGGAATCGTCAAGGCGCGCGCGGGCAGCTACAAGCGCGCCGACGTTTCGGCGCTGATCAACACGCCGCTGGTCGAGGATGTGCTGGGGCTCAAGCTCTCTGCCTCGTACCTCACCAGCGAGGGCTATGGCACGCGCATCCTCGACGGGCAGAATTATGCCAGCGAGAACCGCTTCATCGTGCGCGGCGCAATCAAGGCGCAGCTCGGCGAGGCGGTGACCCTGAAGATCGCTGGCGATTATACCCGACAGCGGCAGAACCCACCCTCGGGCTATCTGATCGATTTCGTGCCGGCCGGCCCGACCGTCGCGAAGATCGCGCGGTTCAACCAGTTTGCCGCGCCCTACTGGAACCCGCGGCTCGGCCTGCCGACTGGGTCTGTCTATGACGCGCGCTGGGAAGCGCCCGATCCGTACAATGTCTATTCGCTGCAGCCGCAGCAGGATGATGCCGATATCGGCGGGCTGTCCGCGGTGTTCACCTTCGACCTGAGCGACGACATCTACCTCAAGTCGGTCAGCGCGTGGCGGTCGATCGATGCGACGATCGAGGTGGATGGCGACCAGACCCCTTACCCGCTCCAGCAGTCGCGCACGACGATGAACCAGGATCAGCTGAGCCAGGAGCTGCAGCTGGGCGGGACCGCGATGGACGGCAAGCTCAACTTCCTGATCGGCGCCTATGCGTTTCGTGAGGAAGGCGATTCCACCGTCTTCACCCGTTCGTTCGAGGGCATCTATGAGGCGCTGATCGCCGCGAGCCAGCCGACAACGGCGGCGGATGTCGGAAACACCTTCACCACCTTTTACATGAAGGCGACCAGCTACGCGCTGTTCACGCAGGAGACGCTGAAGCTGACCGACCAGTTCGGTGTGACGCTGGGGGCGCGGTACAACAAGGACCGCAAGGAATATGCGACCTCGGTCGTGCGGCCGCAGAACGGCACCACCGTCGTTCCGCTGTCGAGCGCGGTCGCGGAGTGGGAGAGCTTCACCCCGCGCGTGGCACTGGAATATAAGCCGAACACCGACATGCTGCTCTATGCCAGCTGGTCCAAGGGGTTCAAATCGGGCGGTTTCGGCGCGTCGACGGTCGCATCGACCCCGACCCCGCGCTACGATCCCGAGAAGCTTACCAGCTATGAGCTGGGTGCCAAGACAAGCTGGTTCAACAACCGGCTGACGTTCAACGTGGCGGGCTTTTATTCCGAATATCGCGACATCCAGCTGACGGTGCAGTCGGTCGATCCGGTGACTAACGCCAATATCCGCACGACGCGCAACGCGGGCGGTTCGGACATCAAGGGGTTCGAGCTGGAGATCGCGGCGCGGCCGACGCGCGGGCTCGATCTCAATCTGGGCGTTGGCTATGTCGATGCGCGGTTCGACACGCTGGCGGCGTCGGCGATTTCGAGCGGGTTCAAACTGGGCGACCGTGTGCCGCAGATTCCCGACTGGTCGATCAACGCGGGCATTTCCTATGGCTTTGAGACCGGCGCGGGTGAGCTGACGCTGCGCGGCGATCTGAGCCATAAGGGGTCGCAGTTTCTGACCCCCGCCGATGCTACGTCGTTCCAGGACCCCTATACGCTGCTGGGTGCACGGGTGGCGTTCAAGCCGAGCTTCCTGCCCGGCATCGAGCTGTCGGTCGAGGGCACCAACCTGACCGAGACCGACCATGCCTATTACAAGGGCACGCTGCCCCCGACCGGCGAATATGTCGCGATCCCGGCGGCGCCGCGTGAGATCTACGCGACGGTGCGGTTTAGTTTCTGATCTTGGACGGCCTCTCCCGTGGAGAGGCCAACCTTGCGGGACTCCCCCGAACCTTGTGCCCCTCCCCCGAAAGGTGGAGGGGTCTTTCTTGTCGGGTTACGCGCCCGCTACCTTCAACGGCACATAGACCGGGCCGACTTCGGGCATGCCGCTCATCCGCACGTCGCCTGCGAGTGCGATGCTGCGGGTACGGGCGAGGAGTTCGCGTAGTGCGATGCGGAATTCCATCCGCGCCATCGCCATGCCGGCGCAGCGATGCGGGCCGCGGCCGAAGGCGAGATGGTCGCGGACGTTGGCGCGGTCGAGGCGGAACTCGTCCGGGGACTCGAACACCGCCTCGTCACGGTTGGCGGAGGCATAGGCGAGCGCGATCGGCTCGCCCGGTTCGATGCGGCGGCCGCCCAATTCGACGCCGTTGCGCGTGGTGCGCGCGAAGCCGCGATAGGGGGTGTAGAGGCGCAGGAACTCCTCGACTGCCGCATCGATGCTCTCGGGTGCCGCGCGCAGCTGGTCGGCGAGGTCGGGATGGCGTGCGAGATGGACTGCGACGCTGCCGAGGAAGACCGGCGGCGCGACGAGGCCGACGACGAGGATCTGGCGGACGCAGCCGACCAGCATCTCGTGCGGCAGCGGACTGCCATAGGCATCGGTGGCGGCGAGCAGGCTGCTGACCGGATCGAACTCCGGGTCGAGCGGCGCGGCGCGGCGGGTGGCGATGAGGTCGCGGGCGAGGTCGTAGAGGATTTCGCTCGCCTTCGACACGGCGGCGACGTCGAACGCCTCCCATGCCTTCACGAAGTCCTTGGCGGTGCGCCACAACAGGTCGGTCTGGTCGGGGTTAAGCTGGAACCAGTCGGCGAACAGCAGAGCCGGGAGCGGACTGCCGAAGCCTTCTACGAAATCGCCGCCGCCTTCCGCGATATAGCTGTCGAGCAGCATGGCGACATGGCGCTCGATCACCGGCTCGATCGCGGCGAGGCGCGAGGCGCCGAGGGCGCGGTCGATCGCGCGGCGATAGGGGGTGTGCTCGGGCGGGTCGAGGTGCAGCGGCGGGCGGCGGCCGGTGGCCGATGCGCCGGGGACGACGTTGCGGACGGTGGTGGTAAACTCGGCGGGATCGTCGAGGATCGCCTTGATGTCCGCATGACGCGTGGCGATCCAGAAGCCGCCAAACGCGTCGCTGTGCGCGACCGGGCATTTTGCGCGCAGATCAGCGAACACCTGATGCGGCGTGTCGAAATCCTCATGTGCGTGCGGGTCATATTCCTGGCCGGTCCAGCGCGAGTCCATCACCCTCTTCCCTTACGATTGTTGACAATCTCGTTGACACAAAAATGCTTTATCGCATAGCCTTTTTGCAGAGGAGAGAGGCTTGGAACCGACCACATACCGCAAGGTGATGGCGCGCGTCGTCGCACCGCTGACCTTCCTCATCATCCTGAGCTCGCTCGACCGGGTGAACGTCAGCTTCGCGGCGATCGAGATGAACTCCGACCTGGGGCTGGACCCCAAGGCCTATGGCTTTGGCGTCGGTATCTTCTTTGTCGGTTACCTGCTGTTCCAGCTGCCCAGTGCAGCGGTGCTGCGTCGGATCGGGCCGCGCTGGTGGATTGCGGGGAGCGTGATCGGTTGGGGTGCGGTCGCGACCGCGATGGCGGCGATCCAGACGCCGATGCACTTCTACGTCCTGCGCTTCCTGCTCGGCCTATTCGAAAGCGGCTTTGCGCCGGGCGTGGTGTGGTATGTCAGCCAGTGGTTGCCGCAGCAATATCGCGCGCGGGCGATTGCCGGGACGATGCTGGCGATCCCGATTTCGGTGATCTTTGGCGGCCCCCTGTGCGGGGCGCTGATGGCGATGGACACGGGCAGCATCGCGTCGTGGCGGGTGATGTTCCTGGTCGAGGGGCTGGCGACAGTGATCGCGGGGATCGTCGCGACCTTCTGGTTCGTAAACCGCCCGTCCGAGGCGCGCTGGCTGTCCGATGCCGAGCGCCAGCAGATCGAGGACACCATCGCCGCCGAGGCGACCGATGCGCGCGCGCCGAGCGCGAAGCTGTCCGATGCGCTGAAGGACCCGATCTTGTGGGTGTCCGCCGGAGTGTGGTTCGTGCTGATCACCGGCGCGAATGCGATCATCTTCTGGCTGCCGATCGCGATCAAGACGCTGGGCCGCAACGACCCGCTGGAGGTCGGCATCCTCGCCGCCCTCCCCTGGGTCGCGATCGGCGCGGGGATGGTGTGGAATGCGTGGCATTCGGACCGCAGCGGGGAGCGTTACCGGCATCTGGCCTGGCCGATGCTGGGCGCGGCGGCGGCGTTTGGGGTGGCGGCGATGTTCACGCATAACGGGCCGCTGGCGCTCGCGGCTTTGGTCATTGGCGGGTTCGGGCTGGGCGGTGCGCAATCGGTATTCTGGACGATCCCGACCAAGTTCGTCGGCGCGCGCAACCCCGGGGCGATCGCCACGATCAACCTGTGTGGCAATGCCAGCAGCACGGTGATGCCGGTCGTTATCGGGTGGATCGTCGCGACGACGGGTAAGATCACCGTGCCGGTGTTCGTGCTGGCGGGGCTGATGCTGCTCGGCGCGCTGCTGATCCTGCCGCTTAGTCGCCTTGGCAATGCGCGGGAGGGCAAGGCATGATCCGCGGTCTCGTCCTTGGTGCTGCTACGATCGCCTTTGCTGCGGCGGTCGCGTTCGCGCAGGACGAGAAGGACCCTTGGTGGGACCCCAATGAGGGCCGCGTGTTCCCGGCGCAACTCGACTATCGCAACGCCAATGGCACGCTGCGCCTGCTGCTCGACAATGGGCCGATGGAGACGAAGGACCACCCCTTCTTCACCGCGATTGGGCCGAACGGACGCGCATGCGTGACCTGTCATCAGCCCGCCGATGCGATGAGCCTGTCGGCGGCGTCGGCGGCGCGGCAGTGGCAGCGCGCCGGCGCGAAGGACCCGCTGTTCGCGGCATCGGACGGGTCGAACTGCCCGAGCCTGCCGCAGGGCGAGCGCGCGTCGCATTCGTTGCTGATCGACCATGGCCTGATCCGCATCGCCCGGCCGTGGCCACCCAAGGACATCAAACCCGACTTCACGATCGAGGTCGTCCGCGATCCATCGACTTGCAATCTCGACGCCAAATACGGCCTCAAGGGCGCGGGGATGGTGTCGGTGTTCCGGCGGCCCCGCCCGGTGGCGAACTTCAAATATATCGAGGCGATGGGCTTCGCTTATGATCCCAAGGCGGGGATGCCGCTGCCGGTCGATCCGGAGACGGGCAAGCCGGTCAGCGGGAACCTGATGGCCGATGGGCGCGTGCCGACGCTGGAGGCGCAGATGCGCGACGCGGCGGGGGCGCATCTCGGCTTCCTCAAGAACCTCGACAAGGGCGACATCGCCCGCATCCTCGATTTCGAACGGCGCATCTATGCTGCGCAGCAAATCGATGTCGCCGGCGGCCCGCTCGACGGCGACGGATCAATGGGGGGCACCAAAACGCTGCAGGTGTCACAGGCCGGGCGGCTCGGCAGCGATGGCGGGATTCCGGTGTGGAGCGAGTTCGAGGCGTGGGAAAAGATGCCCGCGGCGGTGAAGGCGAAGCTGTCGCCCGAAGTCATCGCATTCCGCGAGTCGGTCGCGCGCGGCGCACGGGTGTTTCGCGACAAGACCTTCCTGATCACCGACACGGCGGGCATCAATTCGCCGATCGGGTTCGGCAATCCGGTGCGCAACAGCTGCGTCTTCTGTCACAACATGTCGTATATGGGCATGGATGTCGCGCCGGGGCAGGTCGATCTGGGCACGACCAATCAGCCGTTCGCGGACCCCGCGCCGCATTTGCCGCTGTTCCGCATCACCTGCACCGGCAAGCCGCACCCGCATTATGGGCGCACGATCCTGACCAGCGATCCGGGCTTTGCGCTGACCACGGGGAAGTGCGCGGATGTCGGGCGGATCACGCTGCAGTCGCTGCGCGGCATGTCGGCGCGCGCGCCGTTTTTCTCCAACGGCAGCGCGAAGGATATCCGCACCGTGATCGACTATTATGAGCGGCGCTATAACATCGGCTATACCGAGCAGGAAAAGCGCGACCTCGAGAATCTGATGCGGGCGCTATGAAGGTCGCGTTGCTGCTTGGCGCAGTGCTGCTGACCGGGGCGCAGGACGCGCAGCAGGCGGTACGGTTCATCGCCTGCCCGGTCTATCGCGATACCGACAATGGGCGGAAATCGGGGTGCTGGCTGGCGAGCGATCCGGCGACAGGCATCCGCTACGACGTCACCGCCGCGCCGACCAAGCCGGACTGGAACCATGCGATCCTGGTCGAGGGGTTCGTAGCGAAGAATGGCGGCGATCCGTGCGGCGGGACGGTCGTCGAGCCGGCGACGGTGTCGGTGCTGGACGAGCCCTGCACCCGCCACCTGATCCGCGCCGAGGGCTATCAGGGGCGGCGCTTCGCCCTCCCCGCCCGCAACGTCCGCCCGCTTTACGAGGCGCGCAAGAAGCCTGCCCAGCCCTTCGCCGAGGGCCGGTTCACGATCCCGTTCGGTTTTTCGAGCAGCTTCATCACCTACCAGCTGAGCGACTATTATCTCGACGCGACGATCAACTATGCGCTGGATGTACAGCCTGCGCGGATCGAGATTGCAGGCGTGGCGCAGACGGTGCCGGAGACGGTGTCAGGGCGGCGGATCGTGGAGGACAAGGCGCTGGCCCGGACGCGCGCGGAGGTGGTGCGGCGTGCGCTGATCCTGCGCGGGATTGCGCCGGATCGGATCCGGATCGTGAAGGCACTGCCAGGACCATATGTGGCGGAGGCGTTCGATGGGCTGAGCTGGCCGCAGCCGCGCCGGGTGGATGTGCGGATTGTGCCGGAGGGCAGCTAGCGGTCGCGCTGCGGATAGATCGTTTCGCCGCGCTTGAGCATTTCGACAAAGGTCGCGATCTTTTTGGCCCGACCCGCTTCGGTCTTCATATTGTGCACGCGAAAGGCGAGCGCGAAGCGGTTCTGCTCGGTCAGTCGGGCCAGCATCGCCTTGGCCATCGGCTCGGCATCGATCGCCGCCTGAAAGTCATCGGCGATCTTCATGTTCTTGCCCGCGCCATAGGCACGATCCCAACGGCCATCAGCCTTCGCCGCCTCAACCTGTTTAAGGCCGTGCGGGGTCATCCGGCCCTCCGCGATCAGGCGATCGATATTCTCGACATTGACCTGGCTCCAGATGCTCTTCGCGGTGCGCGGGGTGTAGCGCTGAAGATAGCTTTGCGCGTCGAAGCTTTTGCGTATGGCGTCGATCCAGCCCCAGCACAGCACGACGTCGATCGCCTCCTTCGGTGTGATCGACGGCAGGCCGGAGCTTACCTTGTGGATCTTGATCCACAGTTCGTCGGCGACGGAGTGGTTATCGCTCAGCCAGGCATAAAAGCTCGCCGCATCGGCAAATTCGCGAACCTTGTCCGGGTCGACCGTAACCGCTGCCATGCACCCCTCCGCTGCGTCGCCGTCGTGCCTAGCAGCGCGGGTGCAGTTTAGGAACCGACCAGCGTCTTGCGACCCATATATTTGACCAGCGCCGGATCGATGACACAGCGATAGGAGGACGCTGCTTCGACAGGCCCCTTCCCGTCCCAGCGTGCGGCCTGCGGATAGGGGCAGAGCGTTCGCGTGAACGCCGCCTTCCCCTCTGCAACCTTGGTCGCCGTCAGCCGTGCGGGCGCCTGCCCTTTCTCGACCCAGTGGATCAGCGACCATAGCACATCGCGCGACGGATCGCCGGGCCAGCTCTGCTGCCCCGACGCGCCGAACTGGTCGGCGCCGGGGCCGCGGGCGCAATGGTACATGCCGGGGGCCATGAACAGGCGGACACTGTCGGCGAGCTTTGCCGTGCCGCCATTGGCGCGGGCCAGCGCGGCGTAATAGTCGATCGTCGGACCGGCATTGGTCGAGGGGTCGGCCCAGCCTTGGTAGAGGATCGCCTTGCCGCCGGCCTTGATGAAGGGCGCGATTGCGACCTTGTCGGCGCGCAGTTCGGGCATTTTGCGGTTGGCGGCGAGCAGGTCGCGGCTGCGCTGGAAGCTGTCTTCGTTCCAGTTGGCGTCGTCATACACGCCGTCGGCCCACATCGCGCGCAGCAGCGGCGACGGCGGACCGGGGCGTGTGCGCACGCCGGGGAACAGGCCGCCGTCCATCGCCCTGCCCGCCTCGTCCCGCATCGGCGCGCGGATCAGGTCGAGCATCTTGAGCTTGGGTGCGGTCATGCACCCTTCGGCTTGGCCGGGCTTGCACAGCAATGTGGCCGTCTTGAACGTGCAGGCGAGCGGGTTGGAGATCACCCCGTCCGTGACGCCATCCTGCGCATCGCACGCTGCGGTCGCCTTGCTTTCGTACAAGGCCCAGTCGGCGTCGCTAAGCGCGCCCGCTGGAGTCCATTTCTGTTGCAGCGCGAACCACAGCATCCGCACCGATTGCAGCGGCATGTACGGCCCCGGCGCGCCGGCAATCACGCCGTCATAGTCGCCGGGATAATTCTGCATCTGCTTGAGCGCCTGTCGCCCACCGCCGGAGCAGCCGGTGAAATAGCTCTTGTCCACCGCGCGGCCGTAGAATTTAGCGGCGAGCGCCTTGGCCGCGCCGGCGCTCAGGTGGACCGCGCGATGTTCGTAATCGACGCGCGCCTTGGGATCGGCCATCCAGCGCGCCTGGATCACCTTGTGGCCGCTGTCGGTGGTGACGGTGGCAAAGCCTTCACCCACGCGGCGGCTCATGTCCGTGTAGTTATAGACCCCCGCGTCGCCGCCGACGCCCGCGCCGAGCAGGCGGCCGTTCCACGTCGCGGGGAGCCAGAGTTCGAAGCCGATATTGCCCTCGATCACCCCCTCGACCCGGCACAGCGGAACGCTGACCGGGCCGCCGCGGTAGAAGCTGGTGGTCTGCGGTGTCCAGCTGGGCGCGGGGGTGATCGGCGTCGCCGCAGTAACGGTCACCCCGCCCGGATGCGCGCCCGTGAGGGACGCGCATCCGGCAAGGGCTGCGGCGAGCAGTGCCGGCATCAGAACTTCACGTTCGCCGTGATCGCGAACATGCGCGGGATCGGGTTCGCCGCCTGTGGGTCGAAGCCGTTGGTGGTGTCGACGAAGGGCGGATCCTCGTTGAACAGGTTCCGCACGTCGAGCGACAGGTTGATCCGGTCGGTAAAGTCGTACCCGACCAGCAGGTCGAACGTGTCGTAGTTGCTCACCTCACGGAACACGGTCGAGGTGGTGTTGGTGTAGCCGTTGAGGTGGTTCCAGGTTAGGCGCGACTTGAACCCGCCGACCTTCGCGCCGATGTCCGCCTGCGTGCGGAATTGCTGGGTGAAGCCGATCGTGTCGAGCACGTCGACCAGCCCCGCACCCGGCACCGCTTCGAACAGATAGTCGAGGACATAGGTGCCCTGGAACCCGGCATCGAGATCGACCCCGCCCCAGTTCCAGCGATAGGCGGCGGTGAAATCGAGCCCGCGGAACAGCGAGGTGCCGAGATTCTGGCGACGGCCATCGGCGATGAAGGTGACCAGCGACTGGTTGATCGCGGCGTTGATCGGCAGGCCCGAATTGACCAGCGCGGCAACCTGCGCCGGGGTCGGGTTGAACTGCACGAACTGGCTGTAGATCGGGTTGGTGAGCAGGCCGGGCGTGCCGCGCAGCGCCTGAATCTGGTCGGTATAGTCGATCCGGAAATAGTTCACCGACGCGGTGAAGCCCGGGATGCTCGGCGGCGCGACATCGACGCCGAACGACCAAGTGGTTGCCTGTTCGGGCTTCAGCCCAGGATTGCCACCGGCGATGCCGATGCCGATCTGGTTGCCGCTGGGACCGGGCAGCGTGTCGAAATACAGGCCGGCGCCGCCGCCGATCGTCGACACTTCGCTGAAGGTCGGCGCGCGGAACGAGGTACCATAGGTGCCCTTGAGCACCAGCCCGGTCCAGGGCGAGTAGGTCACCCCGATCTTGGGATTGGTGGTGCTGCCGAAGTCGCTGTAATTCTCATGCCGCAGCGCGAGGCTGAGGTTGAGGCGTTCGAGGCCCGGCGCGGCGTTGTCGGCCCCAACGATGGGGAGGAACAATTCGGCGAACACCGCGTCGACATTGCGGCTGCCGTCACTGGCGGTGCGGACCTGCGTTGCCGCCTGTCCGGTGAGCAGCGAGGTATAGGTATATTCGACGCGATGCTCGGCGCCCATCGCGATGCGGACATTGCCGCCGGGGATGGCGAACAGCGATCCGTCCATCTGCGCGTTGATGACCTCGAGCTTGGTCTTGCCCTCAATCACGAAGTAGTTGTCGGTGATGCGCGCCAGCGTCGCCGGGTTGTTCGCCCCGCCGAATACGTTGAGCGCAGTCGCCGGGTTGGTGTCGGCGAGCGCGGCGGCGAGCGCACCGGCGTTGATGCCCGAACGGCGGCGGTCGGCGACCTCCTCCGAACGGCCCTGGGCGTAATAGACGGTGCCCTGGAAGTCGCCGAACAGGTCAGCCTCGATCCCCGCCGATGCGTTCCAGGTGCTTGCCCAATAGGGGTTGGGCAGCGCGCCCGTCGCGCCGAGGAAGGTCGTCTGCACCGTCACCGACGTCGCGCCGGGGACCGGGGAGACGAAGAACGGATTGGTGCTCGGCACCGTCGCGTTGGCGGTCGGGTTGAACAGCAAGGTGCCGCTACGCCGCGAGTAGAAACCGTCGGCGAAGATGCGGATGCCGTCGGTGATCTCCTGGCTCACCGCCGCGATGCCGCTCCAGCGCTCCTGATCGGGGATGACCTGCGCGATGTCGCGGAATTCGCAAAGGTTGCGGGTGCCGGCGACGAGGCTGCCGACATTCGCGCTCGTCACGCCGCCGGTCGGGATGGCGTAGTTGACGCCGCTCGCGACGATCGTCCCGGGCGCGCAGTTGGTGCCGCGCAGGTCGCGGCCGCCACGGCTGCGGTTATCGGAAGTGTAGAAGTCGAGTTCCGACCCGAACAGATTGTTGTTCTTAGCATATTCGCCGGCGGCCATGATCCAGCCGGTATCCCATTTGTGGCCGACGAGCAGCGCAGCCTGCGCCTCATAATAGTCCGCGTCAGTGATGCCGTAGCGCCCGCGCACTTCGATCCCGGAGAAATCCTTGCGCAGGATCAGGTTGACCACGCCCGCGACTGCGTCCGAGCCATAGACGGCGGAGGTGCCGTCGGCGACGACCTCGATCCGGCCGAGTGCGATCGAGGGGATGGCGGAGGGATCGGTGAACTGACCCTGCGTCCCCTGCGGCGGGAGGCGCTTGCCGTCATAGAGCAGCAGCGTAGCGTTGGTGGACAGGCCGCGCAGGTTGATGCCCGCGCCGCGCGTGGCGTTCGCCGCGCCGTTCTGAGCGTTGCCGCCCGCGCGGTTCGCGCCCAGCGACACGACCTGCGGTACCCGGCGCAGGATGTCGTTGGTCGAGGTGACCGGTTCTTCCATGATCTCTTCGGCGTCGATCGCGATGACTGCGGAGCCGACCGGATCGATGCCGCGGATGCGGCTGCCGGTGACGACGATGTCTTGCTCGGCGGCCTGCGCGTCGGTGGCCGGAGCCTCGTCCTGCGCGAGTGCCGGGCTGGCGATGGCGAGCGCGAGTGCGCCCAGTGCACTGCGACCCAACAGGGTCGACGGGCGACAAATGGTGTTGGTCATTTCATTCCCCTCCTTATGTTCAGCCCGCCTGTCTCTGCGGGTCGAAGAAACGCGATTGTCAGGTGGTTTCCGCACGCGCCGCCCGGGCGGGCCGGTCGGCAAAGCGCGGGGCAAGCGAAAGCAACACGATGGCGGCGATCAGGATTCCGGCGCCGATCAGTTCGGCCGGGCGCGGATGCGGCAGGCCCCAGACCCAGGCGAGGATCAGCGCGCCGCCGACCCCGGCAACCAGGCTCGCCGCGCGCTCCAGGGGCACGCAATAGGCGTTCTCGCGCGGGTCGAGCAGGATGATGATCGCGAAGACCGAGACGATGGTGAGCGTGACGCCGATGCCGAACAGCGGCAGGATCACCGGATCGGTCCACACCGAGATGAAGCCCCAGCCGAGCGCGCCCGACTGGCTGCCGATGCCCGAGGCGGAGATCGCCGCGAGGATCGCCACCGACAGCGGCAGCGCGAAGACCTTTTCCTCGACGAAATACTGGCGGACGCTGGCGGGATCGCCGCTCTTCGACACCTTGGTCATCACGATCAGGCGGACGAAGTAGCCGATCGTGTAGAGCACCACGGTCAGGATCGCGAGCGGCGGGAGGTACAGCCCGCCACGGTCCTTCAGCGTGATCACCATCGCGACCAGCACCATCACCAGCGCCATCCAACTCCACCAGCGCACGCGGCGGCCAAAGATGAGGTCGACGATCGGCGCGATCAGCAGTATGTCGCCGCGCATCAGCAGCTGAATGAACGGGATGCTGACGCCTTCAAAGGTGAAGGACAAAGGCACGGTGAACAGCACGAGCGCGGTGCCGAGGCCGGAGTACATGGTGTATTTGGTCGGCACCGGGATGCGGCGGCCGAGGAACATCACGCCATGCGCGTCCTTGTGCCAGCCCGACCACCAGATGAAGATGTAGGTCAGCACGAGGCTGATGATCAGCGAGGCAGGCAGCGTCTCCAGGCCCGTCAGCGGGCGGCCGAGGCCGGGATGCACCGTGCTCGTCACCAGCTTGGTGATGATGACGTTCGGCAGATAGGCGATCAGGTAGAGGAAGACATAGCCTTCCAGCGGAAAGCCGGATGCGGTTGCGGGTTTTCCGTCACTCATGCGGCGGCTTCCAGAACGACCATCTCACTCTCCACATGATAGCGGGCGTTGAGCCCTGCTTCGGCGGTCACGGCCGCCATGTAATCGACGATTTCGGCATGGCGCTCGCTGTCCGGCGCGACGAAGCGCGGGACCGCGTCGCGGTCGATGTACAGCGGCAGGAAGCCTGAGCGGACGATGCGCCCGTTCGCGATTTCGAACCGCGCAACCAGCGACATGCGCGACGCCGTGGGGAAATTGTAGAGGCTGTCGAAATCCGGCTCCCACTCCTCGGCCAGCACGCGGATTTCGTTGAAGCCTTTCGACGCGGCATGGACCGGGTCCATGCGCAGGTCGGTGGCGAAGTTGCACAGCGAGTAGAACACCGGCGCGCCGTCGATGACCTCGCACCCCTTCAGGATGTGCGGATGCCCGCCGAGGATCGCGTCAGCCCCTGCGGCCACGGCTGCACGCGCGACGTCGCGCTGATAGTCGGCGATGCTCGCGCGGACGAAATGGATGCCCCAGTGGAGCGAGACGAAGACGAGGTCGGCGTCCGCCTTGGCCGTGCGGATATCCGCTTCCAGCGCCGCAAGATCCTCGCGGTGCGGGAAGGTGTGGATGCGCGCGGGCGTACCCGGCTGATCATGCTCGATCTGTTCGTAGAGCGTGTGCGCGCGCATCGGCGCACAGCCGGGACGGCGTTCTTCCGCCCAATAGCTGTGCGGCAGGATCGTGCAGTACGCGAGGATCGCGACGCGGGTGCCGTCGCCGAGCTTGATCTTCACCGGCTTGCGCGCCTCGGCGATATTCGCGCCCGCGCCAACGACTTTCAGGCCGGCGCGTTCAAGATTGGCCTTGGTCTCGAAAAAGGCGTCATTGCCCCAGTCGAGCACATGATTGCCCGCCATCGAGATGACGTCGAACCCGGCGCGGGCGAGCGCATCGGCGCCGTCGGGGCGAGCGAGCACCGCGTGGCGTGCTTGCGGCAGGCGGACACCCTTTTCCGCGAAGCTGGTTTCAAGCTGCGCGAAGGCGATGTCGGCAGCGTGCAGCACGTCGCGGGTTGCGACATAGCTTTCGTCATAATGGTCGCGATCAGGGGCGAGGTCGCCTGCCGCGAGGAAGACATGCGTCACGCCGCCGCTTCCACGCCAACCGCCGCAAACGCGACCGGCACGCTGAGCGCACCGATTTCGGGGAAGCGCGTCGGCTTTGGCTCGCCGGTAAGGGTAAAGCCCGGCGCGGCGGCCAGCAATTCCTCGACTGCGACGTTCAGCTCCAGCGTTGCCAGCGCGGCGCCGACGCATGAATGCGTGCCGCGCCCGAACGCCAGCGAATCCTTCATGTTCGGGCGATCGATGCGGAACTGGTCGGCGTCTTCGAACACCTCTTCGTCGCGGTTGGCCGAGGCATAGACGAGCGCGATCGGCTCACCGGCGGGAATGGTGCGCCCACGGATCGTAACATCGGTGAGCGCGGTGCGGGCAAAGCCGCGGTAGGGAGTGTAGAGGCGCAGAAACTCCTCCACCGCCGCCGGGACCAGCGCGGGGTCGGCACGCAGCCGCGCCTGCAACGCTGGATCGCGGCCCAGATGCACGGCGATCGATCCGATCATCACGCTCGGCGCGATAATGCCGACGACCAGCACCTGACGGATCGTGCCGACGATCATTTCTTCGGGCAAAGGCTCGCCATCGACGCGGGTGGCGAGCAAGGCGCTCGTCACATCCTCATCGACCGGCAGCGGGTTTGCCTTGCGGTCCGCGACGATAGCGCGCGCCATGTCGTAGAGCAGCAGGCTCGATTCCTTGGTCGAGTCCATGTCGTTCGACTGGACAGCGATATTGTAACGCTGGCCAACGCGCGTGAGTTCGGCAACCGCATCGGGGGTCAGGTTCATCCAGTGCGCGAACACCGCGATCGGCATGTGCGCGGAATAGTCGGCGACGACATCGCCCCCGCCCTTCGCCACCATATCGGCCAGCAAATCCCGACAAATTCGCCGCACGACCGGCTCCAGCCGCGCGACCTTGCGCTCGGTCAGCAGGGGCGCGATCGCGCGGCGATAGGGGGTGTGTTCGGGTGGATCGAGGTGCAGCGGCGGACGCCGGCCGGTAAACGCGACCTTCGGCACGACATTCTGTTGCGAGGTGATGAAGGTCTGCCAATCGGTCGCCGCAGCGGCGACGTCGTTGTGTTTCATCAAGGCCCAAAAGCCACCCCATGCGTCGCTATGCGCAACGGGGCACCGGGCGCGAAGCTCGGCATACTCTCCGTTAGCGCTGTCGAACGTCTCCGGCTTAAGCGGATCGAAGTCATGCGTCATAACAATCCTGTTATTCTACAGTGCAAGCGCTTGCAACATCTTTTGCACATTTTCGTCGTGGCGGTGTAGGAATGGCACCATGGCAGTGCGAAATCCCCGACTGGACGATGTGGCGGCGATGGCGGGCGTGTCCGCCGCAACCGTCTCCCGCTATCTCAACAGCCCCGAAGTCGTCGCCGCCGCGACCGGCGCGCGCATCCGCGAAGCGATCGAAAAAACCGGCTACGTCCAGAACCTTGCCGCCACCGCGCTGGCGGGCAGCCGCAGCCGGTTGATCGCGGCTTTGGTCCCAGACATTGCCCAGTCGATCTTCAACGACACGGTCGAAGCGATGATCGACGAGCTGGCGAGCGACGGGAACAGCGTGATGCTGGCGCTGACCGGGGCCGACAATCGCCGCCTGACGCGCGAGATCAACATGGCGCTGGGGCGGCGGGTCGATGCGATCATCCTGACCGGAATCGTGTCAGACGCCGAGCTGCGCGAACGGCTGCGCTCGGCGGGGACGACGGTGATCGAAACCTGGGGCCTGCCCGACGATCCGATCGACGTGGCGGTCGGCTTTTCGCACCGCGCGGCGGGCGAGGAAATGGCGCGGTTCCTGCGCCAGCGCGGCTATCGGCGTCCGCATCTGGTGGTGCCGCGTTCGCCGCGATCGGAGCGGCGGGCCGAGGGGTTTGCGACCCGATGGGTGCATGATGGCGGGCCGGCGCCGACGCGGCTGGAGGTCAATGTTCCCAGCCACTTCGGCCAGGGACGGCTTGCCTATCGTGGGCTGAGCGACCTCGCCGAGCAGCCCGATGTGGTGGTGTGCGGGTCGGACTGGATCGCGCAGGGCCTGATCGTCGAGGCGCAGGCGGCGGGGATCCGGGTGCCGGACCAACTCGCGGTCACTGGCTTTGGCAATTTGCGGCTGGCTGGCGACATGCGGCCGACGATCACGTCGATGGACGTCGATGGCGCCCGCATCGCGCGCGAGGTGATGCGGGTGCTGCGCGCGCGTGCTGCAGGGAAAGAGATCGAGACGCGGATCGATGTCGGCTTTCGGGTGATTGCACGCGAGAGCGCATGAAAGGGCTTGCATCGCCGCCTCGCTAAGTTAGTTTTCCCATATAACAACCGTGGGAGAGTGACGATGCGGATCGGGATGATGGCGCTTGGACTGGCGCTGATGGCTGGCACCGCGCTGGCGCAGACTGCCCCGCAGCCCGATCCCGAAGCCGCGCGGCGGATGGCGGAAATGCGCGCCGCCGATGCCAAGCGCGCCGATTCGCCCGGCACCGGCCCCTATGCCGCGATCAAGGAAGCCGATGCCGGCATTCCCGACCACACCGTCTATCGCCCCGCCGACTTGTCGAAGCTTGGCGGCAAGAAATTGGGCGTGGTGATCTGGGGCAATGGCGGGTGCGCCGCCGATGGGGCGAGCGCGCGGCATCACCTCGCGCAGATTGCGTCCTATGGCTATCTGGTGATCGCACCGGGCAGGATTTACAGCGGCCCCGGCGCCCTGCCCCGCCCGGCCGATGCCGCAGCGCGCGGCCCCGATCCCGCGACGGGCCGCCTGCCCCAGCCGCCGACGACGTCGGCCGACGTGCTCAAGGGGCTGGACTGGGCGCTGGCCGAGAATGGCCGCGATGGCAGCCGTTACAAGGGGTTGATCGATCCGGCGCAGGTCGCGGTTGCCGGGCATAGCTGTGGCGGGTTGCAAGCGATTGCGGCGGGTGCCGACAAGCGGATCAAGACCGTGCTGGTGCATAACAGCGGCGTGTTCAACGACGGCAAGCAGGCGATCACCGGGATGACGGTCGACAAGGCGATGCTCAAGGCGCTGCACACCCCGACCCTCTATGTGCTCGGCGGCAAGGGCGATGTCGCCTGGCCCAACGGCACGGATGACTATGCCCGCATCACCCATATCCCGGTCGCGCTGATCGACGGCGATGTCGGCCATGGCGGCACGTTCCGCGAGGACAATGGCGGCGATGTCGGGCGCTTCTCGGTCGCGTGGCTCAACTGGCAACTGCGCGGCGATTCCGAGGCGGGGAAGCTGTTCAAGGGCGCCGATTGCGGGCTGTGCAGCGACCCGAAGTGGAAGATCGAGCGCAAGGGGATTTGAGAAGGCAGCTGATCCTCCCCCGCCAGGGGGAGGTGGCGCCGAAGGCGTCGGAGGGGGAGGACGGCGATGCGCTGGCGATGGCGCGTATCCGGTGAGGGCTCCCCTTCCTCCCCCTGGCGGGGGAGGATCATTTAGTTCAGCGACACTGCCCCCCGCGCCAGCACGGGCGGAGCATCGGGGCGGGTTGGTGCGGGACGAAGGCAGCGGGGGTCTGCGGCCATTTGCCGGTGGTGATGCGCGCGTCGAGAAAGCGGATCGTCGCGAGCACGGTTGCGGTGTCGAAGGTGCAATGGCCCGCCGCGTTGACGTAGAGGCTCTTCACATCGCCGCGCGCCGCCTGCGCGTAGCCGCGCTGCATCGCCGGGGCGGTGAGGCCGTCGCCGACCGTCTGCACCGCGACCAGCGGCACCAGCGGGCGGGCGTTCGGGGTGTAGTTGGCGCGCATATAGGCGACCGCCTTTGGCTCGGCGGCAATGCGCTGGCCCGCGTTGAGGGTGGCAAGATCGGTGCCGAGCTTTAGCCCCGCCTCACGATACAGCGCCGCGACCATCGCGCGGCGGCCCGAGCGGGCGAGCTGGGTGCGATAGTCAATGCCCGTGTTCCAGCTGAACGTCCCACCCGCGCGCGCCTCCTGATCGGTGCGGGGAAGATAGACGCCCATCACGAAGGATTTGGCGATTTCCGAGGCTTGCGCGGCGTAGTCGGTGGCAGCGGGCTGGGGCTTGTCGCGGCTGGTCCAGTTGGGGATACCCGCCAGCACACCGGCGAGCGCGATGCGCGCGCGGCCTTGCGGAGTCTTCGCCGCCTCAGCGAGCGCATCGGCGACGCGCTTGCCGTTGACGCGGTCGTCGTCGATGCCGGTGACGCGGATGCCCGCTTCGGGCGCGACCAGCGTGCGGAAGGCATAGGCGCCGTCGAGCGCCATGTTCATCATACCGAGCGATCCGCCGATCGACGCGCACATCGGCGCGGCGCCGTCGATGCCGCTCCCCTTCGCCTCGGCCAAAGCGGTGCTGACGAGGCCGCCCATCGAGCTGCCCCAGGCGATGACGCGCCTGGGTTTGCCGTGCTTGGCGGCGAAGGCGGCGAGGGTTGCGCGCTGGGCGGGGATCGCCTGTTCGAGCGCCCAACCTCCGCTGCCATAGTCCGATCCGGCGATGGCATAGCCGGCGTCGAGCAGCGCCTGACGGTGCTGTTTGGGTGCGGGATCGGGGTTGCCGGCACTGGGAGAATAGCCGCGGCTGTAGAGCAACAGGGTGCCGTTCCAGTTGGCTGGAACCTCCGCCGACCAGCGTGCGCCGCCGGGCAGGGTCTGTTCCTGTCGCGCAGCCCCCGGCAGCGTCATCGCCAGCATCGTTACCGCCGCAATCGCGCCCGTCCGCATCGCTCTCTCCCGTTTTTGCTTGCGTTTCCGATAAAGCCGATGAAAGCGTTTGCATAGAATGTTTTGTGATAAAGCTATTTCGGCGAGGATCGCGACGCATTTCGCGGAGCTGACGCACGATGCGCTGCCCGAGGCGACGCGGCATGCGACGCGGCGCGCGCTGCTCGACGCGGTCGGGGTGACGCTCGGCGCGACCGGACTGGGCGAGGATGCAGCGCCCTATCGTCGTCATGCCGACGCGACGCCAGGCCCGTCGCGACTGATCGGGTTTTCCGGCTCAAGCACCCCGGCGCTGGCGGCGCTCGCCAATGGCGCGCTCGCGCATCAGCTCGACTTCGGGGACACGTTCGACGCCGGGCCGGCGCATCCCAATGCGGCATTGGTCCCTGCCCTGCTGGCGCTGGCCGACGCGCGGCCCGACCTGACGTTCAGGGAGTTTCTGATCGCGATGGCGGCGGGGAGCGACCTTGCCTGTCGGCTCTCGATCGCTGCGCCGCGACCCTATGAGGAAGGCGGCTGGTATCCGCCGCCGCTCGTCAATCTGATCGCCACTGCGGCGGCGTGCGCGCGATTTATCGGGCTGGATGCGGACGGCATCCGCCATGCGATGGGGCTGGCGCTGCTGCAGGGCAGTTTCCCGAGCGAGATCAAATACGATGCGACATCGCCGATCCGGGGCGTGCGCGAGGGGCTGGTGGCGCGCGCGGCGGTCGAGGCGGCACTGCTGGCCGAGGCCGGCGCGACCGCGTTTGCCGAGCCGCTTGAGGGGCGTGCGGGGTTCTTCGCCGTCTATACCGGGGGCGCCCCGCGCGACACGCTGCTCAACGGCCTGGGCGAGACATTCCTCAGCGATCAGGTGAGCTTCAAGCCCTGGCCTGCCTGCCGGGGGACGCATCCCTATATCGAAGCGGCGCTGGTGCTGCGCGACCGGATCGATCCGGCGCGGGTGGCGCGGATCGCGGCGGAGACTGGGCCGATCCAGGAAATGCTGATCCGCCCGCAGTCGGTGAAAGCCGAACCAATCCGCGCGATCGAGGCGAAATTCTCGATCCCCTATACCGTCGCGGCGGCGCTGATCGACGGGGCAGTGACGCTCGACAGCTTCATGCCAGCACGAATGGCCGATCCGGCGACGCGGACGCTGGCGCACAAGGTGGTCGAGCGGCGCAATCCCGACTGGGGCCGGAGCGAAGCGGCGAGCGGATCGCTGAAGGTCACGTTCGATGACGGCACCACCCTCACCCATCGGGTCATGCAAGCAGCCGGACATCCCGACCGGCCGATGGACGATGAGTCGCTGATCGCCAAATTCATCGATTGTGCAGCCCATGCCGCGCAGCCGGTTGCCCCCGGTTCAGCACGAACGCTGGCCCTTCAAATTCTTGCTTTTCCAACAGAAAAGCCAGCACACGCTCTGATCGATCAAGCGGCTTGCACGGCAAAAGCGTAGGTTATATAGCATAACAATATAGAGGAGAGGATCATGGCTACGATCGCACCGCCGGCCCCCGGCGTCAGCTTTACCCGTCTGAACCCGGTGACCGGCGCGGTCGCGACTGAAGCGAAAGCGTTCAGCGTCGCGGATGCCGATGCCGCAGTCGAAGCTGCCGCCGCCGCCTTCCCCGCATGGTCGGCGCTTGGCCCCAATGCCCGCCGCGCCGCGCTGAGCAAGGCCGCCGATGCGCTGGCAGCGAAAGCGGATCAGTTCGTCGACGCGATGATGGGCGAGATCGGCGCGACAGAGGGCTGGGCGCGGTTCAACCTGATGCTCGCGGTCGGCATGGTGCGTGAGGCTGCGGCGCTGACCACGCAGATCAGCGGTGAGGTGATCCCTTCGGACAAGCCTGGCTGCATCGCGATGGCGCTGCGTGAACCGGTCGGCGTGATGCTGGGCATCGCACCGTGGAACGCGCCGATCATCCTCGGCGTCCGCGCGGTCGCAGTGCCGCTGGCGTGCGGCAACACCGTGGTGCTCAAAGCGAGCGAGCAATGCCCGCGTACCCACAGCCTGATCGCCGAAGCGTTTGACGAAGCGCTGCCCAAGGGTGCGGTGACCATCGTCACCAACGCGCCTGCGGATGCCGGCGAGATCGTCGGCGCGCTGATCGACAACCCGCATGTCCGCCGCATCAACTTCACCGGATCGACGGCGGTCGGCCGGATCATCGCCAAGCG
Source organism: uncultured Alphaproteobacteria bacterium (assembly GCA_942493255.1). Classification (GTDB taxonomy): domain Bacteria; phylum Pseudomonadota; class Alphaproteobacteria; order Sphingomonadales; family Sphingomonadaceae; genus Sphingomonas. Next base: position 2,598,257 of record OW818683.1, read on the forward strand.
CGCGGCGGAGCATTTGAAGCCGGTGCTGCTCGAACTCGGCGGCAAGGCGCCGCTGGTCATCCTTGAGGACGCCGATCTGGACGAGGCGGTGAAGGCTGCTGCGTTCGGCGCGTTCATGAACCAGGGACAGATCTGCATGTCGACCGAGCGGATCATCGTGGTCGACAGCGTCGCCGATGCATTCGTGAGCAAGTTCGCGGCGAAGGTCGGGACGATGGCCGTCGGCGACCCGCGTGAAGGCAAGACCCCGCTCGGCGCGGTGGTCGATCAGAAGACCGTCGATCACTGCAAGTCGCTGATCGCAGACGCGGTTTCGCATGGTGCTGTTCAGGTCAATGGCGGCGAGGCCAACGGCGTGCTGATGCCCGCGCATGTCATCGACAAGGTGACGCCGGACATGAAGCTGTTCCGCGACGAGAGCTTTGGCCCGGTCGTCGGCGTGATCCGCGCGCGCGATGAGGCGCATGCGATCGAACTGGCCAATGACACCGAATATGGCCTGTCGGCATCGGTGTTCACCCGCGACACAGCGCGCGGACTGAACGTCGCCAAGCAGATTAAGTCCGGCATCTGCCACGTCAACGGTCCGACCGTGCATGACGAGGCGCAGATGCCGTTCGGCGGGGTCAAGGCATCGGGTTACGGCCGGTTTGGCGGCAAGGCCGGGATCGACAGCTTCACCGAGCTGCGCTGGATCACCATCGAGACCCAGCCGGGCCATTATCCGATCTGATCCGATGGGCGCGCTCTTCCCTTCTCTTGCGCTTGCCGCGGTTGCGGGCGTCGGACTGGCCGCTGGTCAGTCCGCCCCTGCCCCCACCCTCACCTACGCCTTTTCGGCGCGGGTCGAGGTGGCGGCCCCGGTCGAGCAGGGCGAGATCGATGGCGCGCGCAAGCGGTTCATCCCGATCACCGGCGGCACCATCACCGGCCCGCGCTTGGCCGGGACGGTGCTGGCGGGCGGCGGCGACTGGCAGGCGATCCATGCCAGCGGGGTGACGAAGGTCGAGGCGGGCTACTTTCTCAAGGCCGCCGACGGCGCGGTGATCGGCATCCACAATGTCGGTGTCCGCGTCGCCAGCCCCGAAGTGACCGACAAGATCGCACGCGGCGAGAAGGTCGATCCCGGCAGCTATTATTTCCGCTCTGCCGCCAGCTTCGATCCGCCCCCCGGCGCGCACCAATGGTTGCGTACCAAGGTGCTGGTTGGACGCGGCATCCGAATGCCCGATCACGTCGTGATCGATTTCTACATCGTCGAATAGGCGCAACCAGCGCCCAACAGGGACATGACTATGACGGAACTGAGTGCCAACGGCGTCGTCGCCTATGATGTCGAGAACGGCATTGCCTGGGTGCGGTTTAACCGTGCCGACAAGCGCAACGCGATGAGCCCGACGCTCAACCGCGACATGATGGAGGTTCTGGACCTCCTCGAGCATGACGAGAATGTCGGCGTGCTGGTCCTGTCGGGCGAAGGCCCGGCGTGGACCGCAGGCATGGACCTCAAGGAGTATTTCCGCGAGACTGAAGCCGATGGCCTCAAAGGCACGCGCAAGGCGCAGCGCGAAAGCTATGGCTGGTGGCGCCGCCTGCGCTGGTACCAGAAGCCGACGATCGCGATGGTCAATGGCTGGTGCTTTGGCGGCGGCTATGGCCCGTTGTTCGCGTGCGACCTCGCCTTTGCCGCGGAAGAGGCCAAGTTCGGCCTGTCCGAGATCAACTGGGGCATCCTGCCCGGCGGCGGCGCGACCAAGGTGGCGACCGAACTGCTCCCGTTCCGCAAGGCGATGTACCATGCGATGATGGGCGAGAATATCGACGGCAAGACCGCCGCCGAATGGGGCCTGGTCAACGAAGCGCTGCCGCTCGACGCGCTCAAGGGCCGCGTGACCGAGGTGGCCAAGGTGCTGCTGGGCAAGAACCCGGTGGCGCTCAAGGCGACCAAGGATGCGGTGCGCCGCGTCGGGGTGATGACCTATGACGAGGCCGAGGATTATCTGATCCGCGCGCAGGAAGCGGCGAACTCGTACGACAATGAAGGCCGCAAGGAAGGCATTCGCCAGTTCATCGACGAGAAGAGCTATAAGCCGGGCCTGGGCGCGTACGACAAGGACCGCGTAAAGGTTTGAACAACTAAATCCTCCCCGGAACGGGGAGGGGGACCGCGCCCAAAGGGCGAGGTGGAGGGGGCCCGAGGCAACGGGCTCCCTTGCCTCGGGCCCCCTCCACCATCCTGCGGATGGTCCCCCTCCCCGTTCCGGGGAGGATTTAAGGACGAACAATGCCCGACCTTTCCCGCCTGCTCTCCCCGCGTTCGGTTGTGATCGTGGGCGCCTCTCCCACGCCCGGTGCGCTGGGCAACTCCGTGCTGCGCAACCTTGAGCGGCATGGCTATGCGGGCGAGATCCACCTGATCAATCCCAAGCGGGACGATATCGACGGGCGGCCGTGCCTCAAGTCGATCGATGAATTGCCGCACGGCGTCGATGCCGCAGTGCTGGCGATCCCCGGACCGGCGGTGCTGGGCGCAGTGCAGGCGCTCGCAGCGCGGGGCGTGGGCGCGGCGATCATTTTCTCGGCGGGCTTTGCCGAGGGGGGCGAGGAAGGGCTGGCCGCGCAGGCCGAAGTCGCGCGGATCGCCGCCGAACATGGCATGGTGGTCGAGGGGCCGAACTGCCTTGGCATGGTCAACTATGCCGCCGGCGTGCCGCTGACCTTTGTCGAGACGCCGGTGCTGGACCTGGCGGGCAAGCCTGCGGTTGGCATCGTCAGCCAGTCGGGCGCGATGGCCGTGGTGCTGGGCACGACGCTGATGGCCAAGGGCCTCGGCATCACCGTGTCGGTGTCGACCGGCAACGAAGCCGCGTCGGGAGTCGAGGATTATGTCGAGCATCTGCTGAACGACCCGGCCACTCCGGCGATCGCGATGATCGTCGAGCAATTCCGCAAGCCCGCCCGCTTCCTTGCGCTGGCCGAGAAGGCGCGCGCGGCGGGCAAGCATATCGTCCTGCTCCACCCCGGCACATCGAGCGCGGCGCGGGAGAGTGCGGCGACGCATACCGGCGCGATGGCGGGCGACTGGCAGTTGATGAAGGCCAAGGTCGAGCGCGCGGGCGTGGTGCTGGTCGACAGCCTTGAAGCGCTGGGCGATGTGGTCGAGATGGCGGTGCGCGCCAAGCCGGTGCGGCGCGGCGGAACGGCGGTGCTGACCGAGAGCGGCGCGTTCAAGGCGCTGACGCTCGATCTGGCCGAGACGATCGGCCTCGACCTCCCCGCGATGGACGGCGCGACGGCGGATGCGATGCGCGCGTCGATCCCCGATTTCATCCCGGTCTCGAACCCGATGGACCTGACCGCGCAGGCGCTGGTCGATCCGGATCTCTACCGCCGCACGCTGATCCCGTTGCTGGAGGACGACAACTTCGCGGCGTTGGTGTTCGGGATCATCCAGACCGACCCGGCGACCTGCGCGCGGAAATTCCCCGCGATCATCGACGCGGTGACGGCCCTCAACCCGCACAAGCCGGTGATCTTCGCCGGGATCGACGACGGGGCGGAAGTGCCAGCTGAGTATATCGCGGGGCTGCGCGCGATTGGCGTGCCGTACTTCCCCTCACCCGACCGCGCGTTCCGCGCGCTGCGGCATCTGGGCAAGCTGGCCGAGCGCGATTTTGCGACGGCGGATGCGGCGCCGGTGGCGCTCGATCTGCCCTCGGGCGTGATCCCTGAATATCGTGCGAAGCAGTTGCTTGGCCCGGTCGGCATCCCCTTCCCCGCTGGCGGATTTGCCTCGAACGCGGACGAGGCCAAGGCGATTGCCGCGAAGGTCGGCTATCCGGTGGCGATCAAGGCGCAATCGGCGGACTTGAGCCACAAGAGCGACGCGGGCGGAGTGATCCTCAACATCGCCGACGATGCTGCACTCGATGCGGCATGGGAGCGGCTGTACGGCAATGTCGCGGCCTATGACGCGGCCATCGCGCTCGACGGCGCGCAGGTCGAGGCAATGGGCAAGCGCGGGGTCGAACTGATCATCGGCGCACGCAACGACCCGGAATGGGGGCCTGTGATCCTCGCCGGGTTCGGCGGCGTGACTGCGGAATTGCTCCACGATGTCCGGTTACTGCCGCACGACCTGCCGCATGACGCGATCTGCGCGGAGTTGCGCGCGCTCAAGCAAGGCGCGCTGCTCGATGGCTATCGTGGGTCGCCGGCGCTGGATGTCGACGCGGTGGCGAAGCTGATCGCGGGGCTGGGTCGTGTGCTGGCGGGGACGCCGTCGATCCGTGAGATCGATCTCAACCCTGTGGTGGTCTATCCCAAGGGCGAGGGTGTCGTCGCGCTGGATGCGTTGATCCTGGCCGATTAAATCCCCCTCCCGCTTGTGGGAGGGGGGAATTGCAGAACTAACCTGCCGCTGGATCGCGGCGTTCGATGCGGCCGAGCAGGTCGAGCAGCGTCGCGCGCTCCGCCTCGCTCAGTCCGGCGAGCATCTCGCGCTCATGCGCCTCGATCCGCGCGAGGCACTCGGTCAGCATCGCGCGGCCCGCATCGGTGACCGTCAGCGAAAAGGCGCGGCGGTCGGACGCGTCAACGACCCGCGCGATCAGCTTCATGTCGACCAGCTCGTTGATCAGCGACACCATATTGGCACGCTTGATCCCGAGCAGGCGGCCGACCGCACCCTGATTGATTCCCGGGCTGCCCGACACGACCGCAAGGATGCCGACCAGCACTTGGCGCATCCCCGTCCCGTCCATCGCCGCCGCGAAATCCGCCGCAAAGGCGCCAAAGGCGCGACGCAAATGATAGCCGACCAGCGGCCCGAGCGCGCCGACCTGTTCCTGTTCCCCTGCCATGCTCCAGCGTGAGCACGATTTCAGTCACTTCGTCAATGCGGGCATCCATCCAGGGCGATAACGTTGACGATACGGATTGTTTGTGTTCATATCTATTGGAGTCGATAACGACCGATACATGGTGGGAGGATGCAATGGCTGGATTCGGACGACAGTTGCGCTGTGCCGGGAGTGTTTTGGCGATCATGCTGGGCACACAGGTACCCGCATTCGCACAGGATAGCGGCGAGGCGTCGCCCGCTGGGCCGGAAACGCAACAGGCCGATGCCGAGGCATCATCCGAAATCATCGTCACCGGCAGCCGCCTGCGTGGCGCAGCACCGGTCGGCTCGACCGTCATCTCGCTGGGCCGTGGCGATATCGAAGCGGCCGGCGCGATCAGCACCGATCGCCTGATTCAACAAATCCCACAGGTCCTCGACCTTGGCGTCAGCGAAAATTCGCGTGCGCAGGGCGGCGGCAGCGGGAACATCACCTATGGCAACACGATCAACCTGCGCGGCATCGGCCCCTATGCGACGCTGATCCTGGTCGACGGGCACCGCGCGGTGAACAACAGCCGCGCATTCGAACCTTCGGTCATCCCGACGCTCGGGCTTGAGCGGGTCGAGGTCGTCGCGGACGGCGCATCGGCGATCTACGGCTCCGACGCGATTGCCGGCGTCGTCAACCTGATCCCGCGCCGCACGCTCGACGGGATCGAAGCGACCGCGCGCGGCGGCTGGGGCGCCGATTTTGACGAATATCAGGTCGGCGTCGCGGTCGGTAAGGTGTGGGATCGCGGTCAGGTGATGCTGGCCTATGAGCATTCGCGCCGGTCGAACCTGAGCGGCGACGATCGCTCCTTCTTCCGCTCCGATCAGCGCGCGTTCGGCGGCAACGACTATCGCGTGACGCGCTGTGCGCCGGGCACGTTGCGCGCGGGCGGGGTTGCCTATGCGATGCCGGGGCAGCTAACGCCGGCCAATGTCGGGAGCCTGGTTGCCGGCACGGTCAACAGCTGTGACGATCTGGTCGGGCAGGATCTGTTCCCGAAACAGACCTATAACTCGGTCAACGGCACCGCGACGTTCGAAGTCACCGACTGGTTCACGGTGTTTGCCGACGGCTTTTATAGCAAGCGCGAATATGAGCGGCTTCCGGCCTATTTCAGCTCGACGCTGACGGTGCCTCAGACCAATGCGTGGTTCGTCCGCCCAACCGGCTTTGCGGGCACGAGCTACACGATCGACTATAATTTCCGCAACGACCTGCCCCGCGACGTCTCGCGTGGCTTTGCCGAGAATTGGCAGGTTACGCCGGGCGTTCGCTTCAAGCTGCCAGGCGACTGGGAGCTGGAGGGGCTGTTCACCTATGGCCGCGGCAACGACCAGTCGGATCAGGTGCGCGGCCTCAATGCAGGCGCGCTGAACGCGGCCCTTGCGAGCAGCAACCCGGCGACGGCGTTCGACCCCTATGGCCTTGGCCGCACCTCGGCGGCGACATTGTTGGCGATCAGCAACTTCCTGACGCTGTCGCCGACGCTGAACGACTTCAACGGCTATGAAGCGCGGATCAACGGGTCGATCGTCGATCTGCCAGGCGGCAGCGTCAAGCTCGCTGCGGGCTATGAAGGTCAGGAGATCGAGACGCGGCTGGGTTCGGCGCGCGGCGCGGCGGGTACGGCGGTCACCTTCCGTCGCTTCACCCGTCGGGTCGATTCCGCCTATGCCGAGTTGCTGGTTCCGATCTTCGGATCGGGCAACGCAACCGCCGGGTTCGAGCGGCTCGAGATCAATGCGGCGGTGCGTTACGACAAATATTCCGACGTCGGCGACACCACCAATCCCAAGTTCGGGGTGAACTGGTCACCGGTGCGCGGGCTGGTACTGCGCGGCAGCTATGGCACGTCGTTCCGCGCGCCGCTGATCTCGCAGATTTACGGCAACAGCAACAATCTGTTCGGACAAAGCTACCAGAACCCGGCGGGCGGCGCGCCGCTGACCGGCTTTGCCTATTCGGGGCCGAACACCAACCTTGCCCCGGAAGAGGCGACCACCTGGTCGGTCGGCGGCGACTGGGACGTCACCCCCAATTTGCGGGTCAGCGCGACCTATTGGGATGTGAAGTACATCAATCAGGTCGACAGCTACCTTGCCGACCTCGCCATCCTGTCGCGCGAGTCCGAATTTTCCGGGACCGGCATCATCCTGCGCGGCACGGCGGCGCGCGATCGCGTGCTGCAGTTGCTGTCACAGGGCGTGACGCTGGCGCGCGGCACCTTCCCCGGTGGCGACCCCAACAATGTGACGCTGTTCGTCGATGGCCGGAACAACAATCTGGGCCAGTCGACCACGCGCGGCATGGACTTCGTGGTGAACTGGCGGGTGCCGACCGAGACCGCCGGCACGTTCAACTTCAACGCGGCCGGCGCCTATCTCTTCCACTATGAAACCGCCGTATCGCCGGCGGGTACGCCGCGCAGCCGGCTCAACACCATCTACAACCCGCTCAAGTTCAAGGCGCGCGGCAGCGTGGTGTGGGATTATGAGCCGATGCGGGTGCAACTGACCGCGACCCATGTCGGTGGCTATACCAACACCGCGATCAACCCCAACCAGAAGGTCAAGAGCTACACGCCGATCGATCTGGCGATCAGCTGGAACCTGGGCGAGATGGGCGCGAAGTCGCTGTTCGGCGGGGTCGAGCTGGGGCTTGAGGTCCGCAATCTGTTCGACCTCCAGCCGCCCTATGTGAACGTGGCGCCCGGCCTGAATGGCGGTGGCGGGTATGATCCGTCGGCGGCGAACCCGATTGGGCGCGTGCTCGCCGCGTCGCTTCGCTTCCGGATGTAAGCGGGTGCCGGGGGCCGCTGAAGCTGCCCCCGGACGCCTGTGTTCAGCGATGGAAGACGGCGTACATCCGGTCGAGCGCGGCGTCGAAGATCGGGCGTTCTTCGGCGCTGAGCTGTGCCAGCACCTCGGCCTCGACCCCCTTCATGATGTTGAAGAGGTCATCGAGCGTCTTCTTGCCCTCGGGCTGGATCGTCAGGGCGTGGCGGCGACGGTCGACGGTCGATCGCTCGCGCTTCGCCCAGCCGCGCTTTTCGAGCTCGTCGACGATCTGCACGGTGATCGATTTGTCGAGGCCGACGGTGCTCGACAATTCCTGTTGCGACAGCCCCGGATTGGCCTCGATCAGTGCGAGCGAGGAGAACAGGCCGGCGCGGATGCCGTAATGCGCGCTGGCGGCGGCGAAATCGGCCGACAGCTGGTTCTGGACGCGGCGCATGCGAAAGCCGACATAATCGCCCAACCGGCCGAGCTTCAGCCCGTTTTCGGCTGCGTTTTCGTCCGGCGTTTTCGAGCGCAGTTGCGTCACGTGTGTCCCCTTGTCGCCATTTGCCATTCGTGCAATTGACAGATGGTTGAAAATATCTACGGTTTTGATCCTACCATTCAGTTAGACCGCCCCAGCGAGAGGCTGTCAATCAGGAGAGGCAAGGCGTGTCCGACCCGATCACCGACGCAGCAGCGCCGCTGCACGACGAAGAGCCGCCCCCTGCCCCGGTCACGGGACTTGCCGGCAAGACGGCATTCTATATCGGATCGGCCGGGCTGCTGATGGCGACGGCGGCGGATGCGATTGCGGTGCTGGGCCGCCACACCGGCTTCGCGCTGATCGGCGCGATCGAGATCGTGCAGGCGGCGATCGTGTTCATCGCCGCATCGTCGATGGTCGCGGTGACGCTGTCGCGCGGCCATGCCGCCGTGCATATCCTGACCGATCGCCTGTCCCCGGCCCGCCGCGCGATGCTGGCGCGGATCGCCAACCTGCTCGGCGCGCTCGCCGTGCTGCTGCTCGCGGTGGGGTCGCTGATTCTGCTCGGCGATCTGTGGAACGGGCATGAGCGCTCGGAGCTGCTGCACATTCCGCTGCGCTGGTTCCGGCTGCTGATGATCGCGGCGCTGGTGTTCGTCGCGATCCTGTTTGTCCGCCACGCCTTCACCCGTGAAACTCCGGAGGCCGGTCATGGCGCCTGAGCTGATCGGCCTGATCGGCATCCTCGCGCTGCTCGGCTTGCTCACGCTGGGCGTGCCGATCGGCGTCAGCCTCGCGCTCACCGGCGTTGTCGGCCTGATGGTGATGCTCTCGCCCGAAGCCGCGCTGGTCAAGGCCGGCGTGGTGGTGTTCGAGGTTGCCAACAAATACGAGTTGGGCGTCCTACCGCTGTTCCTGCTGATGGCACATCTGTGCTTTGCCGCGGGCGCGAGCCGGGATTTTTTCGATGTCGCCGCGCGGTTCGTCGGGCATCGCCGCGGAGGTCTCGGGCTCGCCTCGATCGCCGGGTGCGCGGGGTTCGGCGCGATCAGCGGGTCGAGCCTCGCCACCGTCGCCACGGTCGGCTCCGCCGCGCTGCCCGAGATGCGACGCGCGGGATACAACCCCGGTTTCGCCGCCGGTGCGCTCGCCGCCGGCGGCACGCTCGGCGCACTGATCCCGCCATCGGGCGCGCTGATCGTGTTCGGCATCATCGCCGAAGTCTCGATCGGCCGGTTGTTTACCGCCGCAATCATCCCGGGGTTCAGCCAGGCGCTGTTCTACATGATCGCCATTGCGATCCTGTGCTGGTTCAAGCCCGAGCTGGGTCCGCCCTCAGCGCGCGTCGGCTGGCGCGACCGGATGCGCGGGCTGCTCGGCATCATCGACATCCTCATCCTCGTCGTGTTCGTGATCGGCGGGCTGATGATCGGGTGGTTCACCCCGACCGAGGCCGCGTCGGTCGGCGTCATCGTCGCCTTCATCCTGATGGGCATTCGTGGCGCGTTCAACCGCGCGGCGATTGCCGACAGCTTTGCCAAAACGCTGTCGACCACCGGCATGATCTACCTGATCATCTTCGGCGCGATCCTGTTTGCGACGTTCATCAGCGTGACCGGCATCGCCGACCTGATGTCGACCACCGTGCGCGAGATGGATGCGAGCCCGATCGTCGTAGTCATCGTCATCGCACTGATGCTGCTGGTGCTGGGGTCGTTCCTCGATGGCCTTGCGCTGATGCTGCTGACCACGCCGATCTTCCTGCCGATCGTGCTGGAGCTGGGGTACAGCCCGATCTGGTTCGGCATCTTCCTTGTCCGCACAATGGAGATCGGGTTCGTCCACCCGCCGCTCGGCCTCAACGTCTATGTCATCCAGGCGATCGGCAAGGACATTCCACTGGGCCAGATTTTCCGCGGGATCGTGCCGTTCCTGATCGCCGATTTCTTCCACCTTGCCATGATCATCGCCTTTCCGGTGGTGACGCTGTGGCTGCCCAGCGTGATGGGAGCCTGACCGATGCGCTTGCCAGTAATCCTCGCCGCGCTCGCGCTCGCCGGATGCAGCGTCGCGCCGCAGCCGACCGCCGAGCATGTGCTGACCTATGCCAGCCCCTATACCCCCACCCACCCGTTCGGCCTCGCCGATCAGGAATGGATGAAATGGGTCGAGGCGAAGAGCGGGGGGCGCATCGCGTTCAAGCCCTTCTGGTCCGGCGCGCTGATCTCGTCCGATATGAGTATGGAGGAGGTGCGCCACGGCGTCGCCGATATCGGCCTGATCACGCCGATCTACTCCAAGGGCGGCGCGCATCTGCTGCGCGGGCAGGCGGCCTATTATGGCGGGGTGCGCACGATCACCGATCAGGTCGCGATCTATGACTGCCTTGCGGACCGCTTCCCCAAGTTCGAGAATGAGCTGCACGGGCTGCACGTCCTCGCGGTGCAGGGCGGCAATTTCCCCGGCGTGCTGACGCGCGACCGCCCGATCCGCAGCCTCGCCGACTTCAAGGGCCTGCGCCTGCGTGCGCAGAGCGACGCGGTCGATATCCTCAAGCAATTGGGCGCGGACCCAGTCAACATGCCGATGGGCGAAGTCTATTCCGCGCTGGCCAAGGGCGTGATCGACGGCGTGGTCGCCCCCGCCGACACGATCCGCAGCCTGCACTTTGCCGAGGTCGCGAAGCATTTCACCACGATCCGCTTCAGCCGCGGCGCCTATCCGGCGCGGGCGATGTCGGACAAGACCTGGCGGACGCTTCCGCCCGACCTGCAGGCGATCCTGACCGAGGGGCGCAAGGTGTGGGAGGAAGCGCTGAACCGCCAGCTGCTCAAGGCCGAGCAGGCGGGGATCGACTATGGCCGCAAGGAAGGGATCACCTTCTCCACCATCCCAGCGCAGGAACAGCGCGCGTTCGACGCGCTCTACAACAAGGATGCCGGGATTCAGGCCGAGCGGCTGGGCAAGATCGGAATCGAAGCGGTGCCGATCTATGAGGAAGCGCAGCGGTTGATCGCGGGCGGCGATATTCGGTGTGACGCGAAGGTGGCGGGACGATGAGCAACCTCCCCCTCGAAGGCGTCAAGGTCGCCGATTTCTCATGGGTTGGCGCGGGGCCGCGCGCGACCAAGGATCTGGCGGACATGGGCGCGACGGTGATCAAGATCGAATCGCGCAAGCGGCTGGATCTCGGCCGCCTGTCCCCTCCGTTCGCGACCCCCGGCCGCGATCCCGATGCCTCGACCTTCTTTGCGATCACCAACACCAGCAAGCTGGGCGTGACGATCAACCTCAACGACCCGCGCGGTATCGAGGTCGCAAAGAAGCTGGTCGCCTGGGCCGACATCATGGTCGAGAATTTCAGCCACGGCTATATGGACCGCATCGGCCTCAGCTTCGACACGCTGAGGGCGATCAACCCCGCCATCATCCAGATCAGCGTCAGCGTCGCGGGGCGCAAGGGGCCGCTCGGCACGATGCGCGGCTATGGCAACTCGGCGGGCGCGCTGTCGGGGATGGCGGCGCTGTCCGGCTGGCCCGATCGCGATCCGCATATGGCGCCGTTCGCTTATGGCGATGTCGTCGCGCCGATGTTCGCAACGGTCGCGACGCTCGCCGCGCTCGAACATCGCCGCCAGACCGGCGAAGGCCAGCTGATCGACATCAGCCAGACCGAACCGCTGATCCACGTGATGGCCGACCGCTTCGCCGCCGAACAGACCGGCAGCGGCGGCAAGCCCGGCAACCGCTCGCCCCACCGCGCACCACAGGGTGCCTATCCCGCGCGCGGCGTCGATCAATGGGTCGCGATTGCGGTGCGCAATGATGCCGAATGGGCCGTACTGGCATCGGCGGCAGGTATCACTGATCAGCGCTTCGCTAAGCTGGCCGGGCGCAAGGCGCATGAGGACGACCTCGACGCTGCCCTCTCGGCGTGGACGCGCGGGCAGGACAAGCGCGTCCTCGCCGACCGCCTCGCCGCGATCGGCATCCCGGCCGAGCCGGTCAATGATGGCCGCGACGTGTTCACCGACCGCGAACTGATCGAACGCGGCCATTACCACCCGGTCACGCACAGCAAGCTCGGCGACACCGAAATCCCAGGCCCGCCATTGCGCTTCTCCGACAACGCGATCCGCGTCGGTCCGCCGCCCAATCTGGGCGAGCATAACCACGCGGTATTCGTGAACCTGCTCGGCATGAGCGAAGCCGAAGTGCGCGACCTCACCGACGCGGGAGCGCTCGCATGATGCTCGGCCACCTCACCATCGTCGACCTAACCGAGGGGCTTGGCGAACTCGCCGGGCGGATGCTCGCTGAACTCGGCGCGCGGGTCGTGCGCGCCGAGCCGGGCGACGCGGCGTGGGACCATGGCAAGCAGACTGGCGACGTCGAAGCGCTGTTCGCCACCGCCGATATCGTGTTCCGCAATCCCGGTCGCGACCATGATGCGCTCGCCGCCGCGAACCCGAAGCTGATCGACGTGGTCGTCGCACCGTTCCTGCCCGGCGGCCCCAATGACGGGCGCCCCGAAACTGACCTGACGCTGATGGCGCGTTCTGGCCTGATGACGATCATCGGCGACCCGGACCGAGCGCCGCTGACCCTGCCCGGTGAGCAGGCCCATGCCCTCGCCGGAATTCACGCGGTGATCGGCGCACTCACCGCGCTCCACGCCCGCGCCGCTACCGGACACGGCCAGCTGGTCGAGGTGTCCGCCTATCAGTCCGCCGTCCTCGCCAATTATCGCGAGCCGCTGACCTGGCAATGGACCGGCCGCGTCGGCAATCGCACCGGCAATCTGCTGATCCGCGGCAAGTCGGGCGTGCGGCAGATCTGGCCCTGCGCCGATGGTTTCGTCACCTGGGCGCTGGTCGATAACCAGCCGATGATGCGCGGCATGGTCAAGGTCATGGGCGACGCCGCCGGGCCGCTGGCCGATGTCGACTGGGACGCGATTCTGGTCGCCGACATGCCGCGCGAGACGCTGATCGCATGGGAGGCGGTGGTTGAGGCCTTTTTCTTGCGTCACACCCGCGCGGAGCTTGGCGCGATGTCGCAAGCCAATGGGCTCGGCCTGTCGTGGATCGATACCCCGGCCGATGCGCTGGCGAGCGACCACCTCGCCGCACGCGGGCTGTGGCGCGATGTTGATGGTTTGAAGCTGCCCGGCAGACTGTGGGTGTCGTCGCTGGAGGACGGGCAATGACCGCGCTAACCGGCCTCAAGGTAATCGACTTCAGCAAGTTCCTCCCCGGCCCCTACTGCACCTGGCTGCTCGCCGATCTGGGGGCCGAGGTGATCCGCATCGAAAACCCGCGCGAGCTGGCCAAGCAGCGCAAGGTGTTCGGCTGGGACAAGCTCAGCGACGAAGAGAATGCCCGGCTGCGCGCGCACGACATTCTCGCGCGCGGCAAGAAAAGCGTGCTGATCGACCCCGGCAGCGACGAGGGCCGCGAGGCGATCCTCAAGTTGGTCGATCAGGCCGACATCCTGGTCGAGGATTACCGCCCCGGCGTGATGGCGAGCATGGGCTATGGCTGGCCGGAGATGGCGGCGCGCAACCCGCGGTTGATCTATTGTTCGGTCACTCTGTGCGGCCAGACCGGCCCGAATGCGCGCAAGCCCGGCCATGATCCGGTCGCGCTCGCCATTGCAGGGGCGCTGTCGCGGATCGGCGAAGACCCCGACCGCCCCGCCTTTCCCGGCGTGCCGGTCGCGGACCTGCTCAGCGGCTCCAACGCCGTCATCGGCATCCTCGCCGCCGTCATCGCGCGCGCGACGACGGGCAAGGGGCAACAGGTCGATATCGCGATGTCCGATGCGTCGCTCGCGCTGATCGGCAACATCCTCTCGCGCAATCCGGACCTGTCCAAGGCACCGCCCAAGGGGATGCACCGCGCGGACAGCGGCATCTGGCGCTGCGCCGATGGTGAGTGGCTGGTCACGACCGACATGGAGCCGCGCTACTGGCGCATCTTCGTCGAGACGATCGGCCTGCCCGACCTTGCCGACAAGCAGATGGACCGCGCCAATTGGGCGGCAATGAAGGACCGCATCGCCGGGGTGATGGCGACCAAGCCGCGCGATGCATGGCTCGCCATCCTCGACGCGGCGGGCACACAATTCGCTCCGATCCTGACGGTCGCGCAGGCGATGGAAGACCCGCACAATCACGCGCGCGGCATGATTCTCGATCTGCCCGCACCCGGCGGCGGCACCGTGCGCCACACCGGCTGCCCGATCCGCCTTTCCGATACCCCCGCCACCCCCGCCGCCGTCGCCCGCCCCGCGGGTGCCGATACGGCGGAGGTGCTGGCGAGCCTTGGCTACACCGCGGCGCAGGCCGCCGCACTTGAAGGACGACTCCCGTGACCGAAGCCACCCGCGAACGCCCGCTTGAAGGGCTGCGCGTCATCGACCTGACCCGCGCGCTTGCCGGACCCTATGCGACCCTGCTGCTCGCCGGGCTGGGCGCGGAGGTGATCAAGGTCGAGGACCCCAAGGGCGGCGACCTGGCGCGCGACAACAGCCCCTATGTCGGCCGCGACGGCATTACCGTCGAGCGCAAGCATGACGACGATGTCTCGATCAGCCATCTGACCCGCGCGCGTGGCAAGCTCGGCGTATCGCTCAACCTGAAGTCCCCCGAGGCGAAAGAGGTGTTCCTCGACCTCGTCCGCACCGCCGACATCGTGGTCGAGAATTTCACCGCCGGCACCGCCGAGCGGCTGGGCGTCGGCTACGAAGCCGCCAAGGCCGCTAATCCGCGCATCATCTATTGCTCGCTCTCCGGCTTCGGCGCGACCGCGCCCGAGGGGGGCAAGGCGATGGATATCATCATCCAGGCGCTGTCGGGTGCGATGTACGCCAGCGGCGGGCCCGGCGAGCCGCCGGTGCGGATCGGCATTCCGATCGCGGACATGCTCGCGCCGGTCTTCTCGGTGATCGGCATCCTTTCGGCGCTCGAACAGCGCCACCGCACCGGCGTCGGCCAGCATATCGATGTGTCGATGCTCGGAGCGCTGACCAGCTTCGTCGCGATCGAGAACTGGTCGGCAATGGCCGCGGCGGGGATGCAGGCGCGCACCGGCCTGACCGTCCAGCGGCTGTCGCCGTTCGGCGTGTTCGAGTGCGCCGATGGCTATGTCGCAGTGGTCGCGGTGCATGAGAAGCTGGCGCAGGGCCTGTTCCGCGCGATGGGGCGGCCCGAGCTGTCGGACGACCCGCGTTTCGCCAATCGCGACAGCCGCGTGGCCAATGCGGTGGTGCTGGAGGAGACGATCAACGGCTGGTCGCGCCAGCACAGCGTCGAGCATGTCGTCGCGGTGCTGGAGGCGGAGGGCGTGCCCGTCGCTCCCGTTCGCCACCCGGAAGACGCACTGGACGATCCGCGCGTGGTTGCGCGGCACGAGGCGGTGCCGGTCGCGCACCCCAGCTATAGCTCGCAGGTCAATCTGCGCACCGCCGGCATCCCGATCGTCTTTTCGGGCGCAGACACCGGCTTTGACGATGTGACCCCGATTTTGGTCGGCGAGCATAATGACCGCGTTTTGGCCAAGACGCTCGGCTATGATGCCGAACGCATCGCCGCGTTGCGCGAGCGGGGCGTGATCTGATGCAAGACGCAGCGGCAGAGCTGATCGCGGCGTGCGACGATCCCGGCGCGGTTGCCGAGCGGCTGCGTTCCGAGGGGCAGGCGGTGATCCGGGTGCTGGGACAGGACGCGCCCTATGCGCTGCTGCGCGCTGCGGGGCGGGCCCCCGTGCGCATGGTCCCCCGCCCCGGCCCGACTCCCGATGCCGATACGCTGGCGGGCGACGGCACGCTGTCGCAGCGCGGCCGGTCGCTGTTGCAGCAGATTGTGGGCGATGCGAGCGGCACGCCTCTGCTGTTCACCCATGCCGATAGTGAGTTGCCGCAGCTGTTCGCAACAGTCCGCGATCTGATCCGCGCGGGCGATATTGCCGAGCGGCCGATCCATATGCTCGATTTCGGGCACCAGCCGCGCGAGTCCAGCCGCGCCTATAATGCGGCGCGGATTGCCCAGCTTGTCGATTGGCTTGGCGGGGTTGATGCCAATCACCTCGCCGCATGTGCCGCCGAAGAGCGTGCGCGTCCGGCGGCGATGCAGCACCTATCCGGGGTGATGCGGATCGCCGCGATTGGTGCGGCGCATGCCCTTCCTCCGGCCGAATGGCGGGAGCTGGTCGGGCATGTTTCGGGGGAAGCCACCGGCGAGCCGGTATTCGTCCTCGGCTCCCCGCATTTCTCAACGGCCCGCGCGCGCGACCTTGCCGCGCGTGGCCTTGATGCAAAAGCGGACGATCAGGACTGGGGCGACCCGCTGGTCGCTGGCTGGGCCGATAGCCCTTTGACGCTAGACGGCCTGTCCGACCCCGCCCGGCTGGTCCCGCGCAAGCTGATGCCAGCAACCGAGCGTGCCAGCGCGGCGATCGCGCGGATGACGGCGCTGGGCATTGCCCGCGCGGTGATCGTCGAATCGGTCGGCGACGAAGCGGCAGCATGGGATGCCGGTTATCTCGCGCGCACGCTTGAAACCGCCGGATTGGCGGTCGAACGGATCGGAGCACCCCCGCCCCCTGCCCCAGCAACCGGTGCCCCCCGCCCCGCGCCGCGCGCACAGGACGGCCGCCGCAGCCGCAAGTCCCTGACCTCGATCGCCAGCTTCGGCGCGTATCAGCGCGACTGGTTCAAGGGCGTGCGCGACGCCGTTGAGGCAGGCGCGCCGCTCGCCATCGTCAACGCCAACTCGCCGCAGGAAATCCTGCGCGCGATGGATGTGCCGTTCGTCGTCAACCAATGGTGGGCGTCGATCGTCGCCGCCAAGCAGCAATCGCCGCGCTATTTCCAGCTGCTGCGCGACCATGGCTACCCCAGCGATGCCGAGGCCTATAGCGCGCAGGGCATTGCCGCCGCATTCGATGCGGATCCGGAACAGGCGCCATGGGGCGGGCTCCCCCGCCCGGCTTTCGTTCAGGCCCCGCTCGGCACCGACGCAACGCCGCGCATCTTCGACCATTGGGCGCGTGAGACCGGGGCGGAGCCGTTCCTGTTCGAGCGCAGCATCGAAAGCCGCATCGACTTCCCGATCGACTGGTGGGACCGGTTGCACGACGATTGGGACAGCGCGATCGAGCCCGAACGGCTCGACCTGATGACCGCCGAACTGCGCGCAGTAATCGCGCGGATCGAGGCGCGTACCGACCGCCGCTTCGACCCCGACCGCTTCGCCCGCATCATGGATCTGGTGAACGAGCAGGAGGATTATTACCGCAAGACCCGCGACCTCATCGCCGGCGCGCACCCCGCCCCGGTGTCGATCAGCGACACCATGCCCGCGACGATGGTGCCGCAATGGCATCGCGGGACCGAATGGGCCCGCGACGCAGCGCGGGACTTCTACTACGAGGTCAAGGCGCGCCACGAAGCGGGCGAAGCCGCCTGCGCCAACGAGAAATTGCGCCTGATGTGGGTCGGGCGCGGCATGTGGAGCGACATGGGCTTTACCCAGCGCTGGGAGCAGAGCCATGGTGCCGTGTTCGTGTGGTCGATGTACCTCGCGCTCGCCGCCGACGGCTATATCCGCCGCACCGCCCCCGGTCAGGACCCACTGCGCGCGCTCGCCGCCCGCTTCGTGACGATGGGCGACGAGCTGCGCATGCCGACCTGGGCCGGGGCCTGGCATGTCCGAGAAGCCGAAAGCCACGCCGTCGACGGCGCCGTGGCGCTGAGCGATGCCGACCCGTTCGTGCTGCGCGCGCTGCGCCGTGCGGGGGTGCCGGTGCTGAGCCTCGACCTCGACAATTACAATCGCGAGGCGAGCGACGGCGACGCGGTGGATCGCCAGATCGCCGCATTCCTCGAAGGGCCGGTCAGCGCCTATGCCGCACGGCGCGGCTGAGGCTTGCCAGCGGGCATCGGGCGGGTCAGGGAACGGCGGCAATCTGTACCGGAGAGTCCCATGAAGCGCCGCCTTGCATCCTCCACCGTCAACCCGGTCGGCCTCGGCTGCATGTCGCTCAGCCACGCCTATGGCACCCCGCCGGCGCGGGAGGATGCGATCCGGTTACTCAATCAGGCACTCGACCTCGGCTATGACCATCTCGACACCGCCGCGCTTTACGGGTTCGGGGCGAATGAGAGCCTGATCGGCGAAGCGGTAGCGCATCGCCGCGATGACTATTTCCTCGCCTCAAAATGCGGGATGACCGGCGTCGGCGGCAAGCGGGTGATCGACGGGCGACCCGAGACGCTGCGCGCGACGATCGAGGAGTCGCTGACCCGACTGCGCACCGACCGGGTGGACCTCTACTACCTTCACCGCTGGGACAAATCGGTGCCGATCGAGGAGTCGGTCGGCGAACTCGCGCGGCTGGTCGAGGCGGGCAAGATCGGCGCAATCGGCCTGAGCGAAGTGTCAGCCGCGACGCTGCGCCGCGCACATGCGGTCCATCCGATCGCCGCGGTGCAGAATGAATATTCGCTGTGGTCGCGCAATGTCGAACTGGGCGTGCTGGAGGCCTGCGCGGAGCTGGGCACGACGTTGGTCGCCTTTTCCCCGGTCGCGCGCGGCTTCCTCGCCGGTGCACTGGCTTCGCCCGATGCGCTGGAACAGGGCGATATCCGGCGAATGATGCCGCGTTTCAACGCCGACAATTTCGCGCGCAACCTGACTCTGCTCGACGCACTGCGCGCCATCGCGTCCGCGCGCGGCATCACCCCGGCCCAGATCTGCCTGCAATGGGTATTCGCGCAGGGCGAGCATGTCGTCGCCATCCCCGGCACGACGTCGTCCAGCCATCTCGCCGAGAATTTCGCGGCACCGGTCGAACCGCTGCCCACCGATGTCCTGGCCGAACTCGACCGCATCTTCGCGCCCGATGCGATCGCCGGGCCGCGCTATCCGGCGGCGACGCAGACGGAGATCGATACCGAGGAATTCTAGGGCTCAGCGAGCACCGCGCGCGTATCATCGAACGCCAGATCGACCAGCGCGCGCATCGCTGCCTCGGCCGCGTCGGCATCGCCCGCGATGATCGCGTCACTCACCCGCGCGTGATCGGGCACCGGGTCGCGGGGCAGTGCCTTGGTCCGCTGCTTGAACCGGGTGGTCCAGTTGACCGCCGCGCCGATGCTGGCGCTCAGCGTGATCAGCGCATCGTTATGCGTCGCCTGCAGCAGCGCGTCATGGAATGCGCGGTCGGCGTCGCGCCCCGCCTCGGTCGCCAGCGTGTGCCGCCGCATGCCGCCCAGCGCGCCCTTCAGCGCGGCGATGTCATCCTTGTCGCGCCGTATCGCCGCGAGCCGCGCAGCGGCGGGCTCGACGATCGCGCGCAGTTCGAACAGGTCGCGGATAAATCCCGGATCAGGCTCCCCCGAAAACGCCCAGGCGACGATATCGGGATCGAGCAGATTCCACCGGCTGCGCGGCTGGACGCGCGTTCCCGCCTTGGTCCGGCTTTCGACCAGTCCCTTGGCGGTAAGCACCTGGATCGCCTCACGATAGGCGCTGCGCGACACGTCGAGCGCCTCGGCATTGGCGACCTCCCCGGTCAGCCGCTCACCCGGCGCAATCGCCCCGCTGACGATCGCACGCCCCAGATAATGCGCAACCGCGCCGCGCAGGCGGCGGCCGGTGCTGCGCTCACGCTTGGGTTCACCGGGTTCGGACGGATCGTCCAGCTTCAATCCTCGTCGCCTCTCTGATCGGAGCGATCTGATTAGGCCCCAACATTCGCCCCCGCAATGCGCAGGATGAACTTCCCTTTCGGATTATGTCCGACTAATTATCGACAAAAGGGAGAGGTTCGATGGTTCGTTTGCTTCAGCACCGTGCGCCCGATGGTGCGCGCCGGGTTATCGCCGCAACCGATGGAGCCGCGCGGTTCGTCCGGGGCTTCACCGATGTTCGCAGTCTCGCCGCATCGGCGATCGCGCGCGGCATCGGCCTTGCGGCGGCGCTAGAGGAAGCAGGCTATGACGACGCGGTGGATCTGGACGCGGCGGCTGCGGCGGGCGCTTTGCTGGCGCCGATCGACCATCCCGATCCCGCGCATATCGTGGTGACCGGCACCGGCCTCACCCATCTCGGATCGGCGGAGGGGCGCGACAAGATGCACCGCGCCGCCGCTGCGGGCGAGAAACTGACCGACTCGATGCGCATGTTCCTCGAGGGGCTGGAGGGCGGCAAGCCGGCGCCGGGCGCGATCGGGCAACAGCCGGAATGGTTCTACAAGGGCGATGGCGCACATCTGGTCGGCACCGGCGCACCGCTGACCATGCCCGCCTACGCGCAGGATGGCGGCGAGGAGCCCGAGCTGGCCGGCATCTACCTGATCGGCCCCGACGGCACGCCGCACCGCATCGGCTTCTGCCTCGCCAATGAGTTTAGCGATCATGTGACCGAGCGGCACAATTACCTCTGGCTCGCCCATTCCAAGCTGCGTCCGGCAGCGCTCGGGCCGGAGCTGCTCGTCGGCGACCTACCCGCCGATGTGCGCGGGTCCAGCCGGATTGTACGCGATGGCGCGGTGCTGTGGGAAAAGCCGTTCCTGACGGGCGAGGCCAACATGTCGCACAGCATCGCCAATCTGGAGCATCACCACTTCAAATATGCGGGCTTCCGCCGCCCGGGCGATGTCCATGTCCACTTCTTCGGCACCGCGACCTTGTCGTTCAGCGACGGCATCGCGACCCAGCCCGGCGATGTATTCGAGATCGAGGCCGCGCCGTTCACGCTTCCGCTGCGCAACCCGCTGGTCCGCGCGGAAGCTGAGGCGGTGACGGTGCGCGCGCTGTGACGATCCGCATCGCACTGATTGGCCTCGGTAAGATCGCCCATGACCAGCACCTCCCCGCCATCGCCGCCGACCCGGACTTCGGTTTGGTTGCGACGGCGAGCGCGGACGGCGCGACGCTGGGCGGACTGCCGGGCTTCGACAGTATCGAGGCATTGCTGGCGAGCGGGATCGCGGTCGATGCGGTCGCGGTGTGCACCCCGCCGCAAGTGCGCCATCGCGTCGCGGCGACCGCGCTGCGCCACGGGCTCCATGTCCTGCTCGAAAAGCCGCCCGCCGCCAGCCTGACCGAAGCAGCGGCACTGGAAGCACTGGCGGACGACGCCAAGGTCACGGTGTTCGCTGCCTGGCATTCGCGCTGCGCCGCCGGGGTGGCGGAGGCGCGTGCATGGCTGGCGGAGCGCACCATCACGCGCGGGACGATCACCTGGCGCGAGGATGTCCGCGTCTGGCATCCCGGCCAGCAATGGATCTGGCAGCCCGGCGGGCTCGGTGTGTTCGATCCGGGGATCAACGCGCTGTCGATCGTCACCGAGATACTGCCCGGCACGCTGCTGCTACGCGACGCGGAGTTGGAGGTGCCAAGCAACCGCCACGCCCCGATCGCCGCGCGGCTGGCGCTGGAAACCGGCTGCGGCGCGCCGATCGATGCGGACTTCGACTTCCGCCAGACCGGGCCGCAAAGCTGGGATATCGAGATCGAGACCGACGCCGGTACGCTGCGGCTGGCACGCGGCGGGGCCGAACTCACCCTGCCCGATGGCACCCGCACCGGCGAGGATCGCGAATATCCCGCGCTCTACGCGCAGTTCGCGCGGCTGATCGCGGCGGGGGCAAGCGACCTCGACAACGCCCCCTTCCGCCTCGTCGCCGACGCGTTTTTGCGCGGACGGCATTGCGTGGTCGAGCCGTTCGAGGATTGAGCGACGCGGGTTCGGAGCCTTGGAGGGGAGCCCATACGCAAGCTACCCCGTTGCAGACGTTTGCAGGGAGGTGCAGGGTCAGTCCATGAGCATCCACACCCGTCAGGATTTGGAGCGGCTGAGCCGGTTCACTCGCCAGCGCTTTAGTCACGCGCTCATGTCGGACATAAAGTGGCGTAAGTTGTTCACGGCAGTGAATGACTCTGATTGGCTACCGAGCTTGGTCGCGATCAAGTTCGTTGACACCAACGAACCTGAGCGACAGTACATGAGATGGCCCGGCACAAATAATTTTTGGGGCCCGCCACAGTGGGTCGATACGCCCGAGTTCGGGCCCATCGAGCTTCGGTCTATCGAGTGGCTGGTGATCCCGGCTACCGTCGTGACAAACAACTTAGCCGGCTTGGCGGAACGCGGAACGCCTCAGGATTTCACGACAATAAGGGCAGCGTTGGGGCGAGTTGGACACTTCCCACTGGAAGACACGCCGGACGGCCTGAAAATCACGGGCTACCAATAACGGCGGCCCATCCGCTTACCACCTAATTCTCGCCCTACACGCGCTCGCCCGAAAACAGCCCTCAAGAGCACTACCGAGAAAATATGACCGCCGCCATTCCACCTCGCCAGATCCGCGCAGTCTTCAATTCGCGAACGATACGGGTCTACCAGGCTTACGGTGATGATATTGCTGACGCCGCACTGGCGAACGGGACTTTCGTGTCCCCGCCATTCAGCATGACACGGATGACCTGGATCAAACCATCGTTCCTCTGGATGATGTACCGTGCCGGGTGGGGCTTCAAGGATGCTGGACAGAAGCGCATCCTTGCCATCGATATCACTCGGGATGGGTTCGAGTGGGCTTTGGCGCATGGCTGTTCAAGTCACCGCGACCCAAGCATGACCGACGAGGAGTGGATACGGTTCAAGAAGCGGCATCCCGTTCGGGTTCAATGGGACCCCGAACGCGACTTGTTACTTCGCCCCCTTCCGCACCGCTCGTTGCAAATGGGGCTCGAAAGCGAGGCGCTCGAACGATATGTCCACGACTGGATCGTCAGCGTTGAAGACATTACGGCTCATGCCCGCGAAATGCATGACTTGATCGAATCGGGCAATTTCGAACAAGCTGAGCAACTCCTTCCGATCGAAGAAGAGTATCCTGTCACGAGACCGGAGCTTCTGGCGCTCATGGTGAACCCACATTAGTTGCAGTTCAGCCGAACACCCAAGAAGCGAATTATAGCCCTTTCCTAGAAGCCCCGATCCGGCATATCTGCAATGTCCGATGCCAAACGCGGACGCCTTTTTTAGCTTTCAACGCACGGCACGCATCCCGCCCAAAGCTGACAGAATCGCGCGCGTTGCCCGTAACTTCGTCAGGTTCAACCGCACCCGCCGCTCCCTTTCAGCGACGCCGGATGCCCCACTATTCCACGATCTCCAGCATCGTCACCGACTTGCCCGGCAGGCGCACCGTCACCGCGCCGTCCGCGACCCGGCCCGCGATCGGCTGCGGCTTCACCACATCGGGCGCGCCGAAGCTGTTGATGCTGTTGACCTTTGCTGCCGTCAGCACCGTGCCGGCGGCGGACTTGGCCTTCACGCCCGGGATCGCCAGCCGGATTTCCGCTGGCTTGGCCGGATCGAGATTGACCAGCGACAGCCACAATTTCCCGTCCGCCGCGCGCACCGCGACCGCGTCGACGCGCGGCAGGGTCACGTCGCCCTGACGATACTGCCCGGCATCAAAACTAACCGGGATCAGCGTCGCGTCCTGGAACGGCCGGTACATCTTGTGGATGTGATAGGTCGGGGTCAGCACCATCTTTGGCCCGTCGGTCAGGATCAGCGCCTGAAGGACGTTGACCATCTGGGCGATGTTCGCGCCCTGCACGCGATCGGCATGGCGGGCAAAGATGTTGAAGTTGAGCGCGGCGATGATCGCGTCGCGCAGCGAATTCTGCTGCTGCAGGAACCCCTCGGGCGTGCCGGGCAGCTTGGCCAGCCACACCCCCCATTCATCGACGATCAGCGGCACTTTCTTTTCGGGATCATATTTGTCCATAATCGCCGAATGGGTGCGGATGCGCTCGTCGATCAGCAGCGTAGACTGGATCAGCTCGGCATATTCCTTCTCGGCGAAATTGACCGAGTCATAGATCGGAGGCCACTTCACCAGCGTGTAGCTGTGCAGCGACAGCCCCTCGATGCTCCAGCTCCAGTCGCGGCCCTGCCACGCCTTCATCACCCCTTCGGTATAGGCGGTGTCGCCGTCGCTGGGGCCGACCGCGACGCGCAGCATCTGGTCGGGATTGGGCAGAGGTGCCGAGGGGTTGGCGGGGTTGGGAAAGCTCTGCTGCGCCGGGTTATAGTTGCGCGCGAAGCGGGCGTAGCGCTTGAGCTCATCGGCATAATAGTCGGGCCGCATATTGCCGCCACAGCCCCAGCTTTCGTT
This sequence comes from uncultured Alphaproteobacteria bacterium, assembly GCA_942493255.1. Classification (GTDB taxonomy): domain Bacteria; phylum Pseudomonadota; class Alphaproteobacteria; order Sphingomonadales; family Sphingomonadaceae; genus Sphingomonas. The sequence goes on from OW818683.1 coordinate 2,622,624, forward strand.
ACCGATGCCCAGAAAGCGGATCTTCCACGGTTCGGTCCGCCCGTTCGCCGCGCGCTCCTGCCCCGCCGTGTTGCGGGTGTCGGCGGTCATGTACGCGACCCAGTCGGCCGCCTCCTTGTAGCTGCCCGATCCGACATTGATCGACACGAAGGCTTCGGCGCCGATCTGCTCGATAAAGTCGAAAAATTCGTGCGTTCCGAACGCGTTATTCTCGATCGCTCCGCCCCAGTTGGAATTGACCGTCACCCGCCGCTTGGCCGGATCGCCGATGCCGTCGCGCCAGTGATATTCGTCGGCGAAGCAGCCGCCCGGCCAGCGGACATTAGGGACGCTGATCTGCCGCAGCGCCGCCACCACATCGCTGCGGATGCCGCGCACATTAGGGATTTTGGAGTCCGGCCCGACCCACACGCCGCCATAGATTCCGGTGCCGAGATGCTCGGCGAATTGGCCAAAGATATGGCGGTTGATCTTCGGACCCGCCTTGTCGGCCTGAACCGTGACCGTGACCGGCGCCTCGACCTGCTGCGCGAAAGCCGGGATCGCCGTGGCGAGGAGCGATCCTGCCAGCATGAAGTGTTTCATCATCCTCTCCCTCCGCCCCATTGCGGGTCAGTGATTGTCGCGCGGCAGGCCGCGGGTCTGGGCGATGCGCTGATAGGCTTCGCTGCCCTCCAGGATCGCCCCGCCCTCCATCTGGCCGACCAGATTGCGCTGGATTTCCTGCCACGGGGTCTGCGACGCCGGATAGGGAAAGCCACCTGCCGCCTCGAGCGCGCGGCGGCGCTCGGCCAGCTCGGCGTCGGGGACCAGCATGTTGGCGGTCCCGGCGCGCAGGTCGACACGCACCCGGTCGCCGTTGCGCAGCAAGGCAAGGCCACCCAGCGCCGCCGCCTCGGGCGAGGCATTGAGGATCGACGGACTGCCGCTCGTCCCCGACTGCCGCCCATCGCCCAGGCACGGCAAGGCGCGGATGCCGTTGGTGATCAGGTAATCGGGCGGCCGCATGTTCACGACCTCCGCCGCGCCGGGATAGCCGATCGGCCCCGCCCCGCGCATGATCAGCAGCGTCTCGGGCGTAATGCCAAGGGCAGGATCATCGATCCGCTTGTGATAATCCTCCGGCCCGTCGAACACGACCACCGGCCCCTCGAACGCCTCCGGGTCGTCGGGATTGGACAGGTACCGCGCGCGGAAATCGTCGGAGATCACGCTGGTCTTCATGATCGCGGAGTCGAACAGGTTTCCGCGCAACACCAGGAAGCCGGCATCGCGCAGGATCGGATCCTCGAACGGACGGATGACGCGTTCGTCCTCAATCGTCGCATCGCGGCAATTCTCGCCGATCGTCCGGCCATTGGCGGTCGGAGCACCCTCATGGATCAGCCCCTGGCGCATCAACTGCGCAACCACCGCAGGCACCCCGCCGGCGCGATAATAATCCTCGCCCAGATACTCGCCCGCAGGCTGAAGGTTAACCAGCAGCGGCACCTCGCGACCGACCGCCTGCCAATCGTCGATCGGCAGCTCGACCCCGATATGGCGCGCAATGGCGGCGAGGTGGATCGGGGCGTTGGTCGATCCGCCAATCGCGGTGTTGACCCGGATCGCATTGTGAAACGCCTCCCGCGTCAGCAGGTCGGAGGGCTTCATATCCTCTCGCACCATCTCGACGATGCGCAGGCCGGTGCGGTACGCGACTTCCTGCCGGTCGCGATACGGCGCGGGGATCGCTGCCGATCCGGGCAGCGACATGCCCAGCGCTTCGGCGAGCGAGTTCATCGTCGTCGCCGTGCCCATCGTGTTGCAATAGCCGGTCGAGGGCGCGGAGGAGGCGACGAGGCGGATGAACTCGTCCGCGTCGATTTCCCCGGCCGCCATCATCTCGCGCGCCTTCCACACGATCGTGCCGGAACCGGTGCGCTCGCCCTTGTGCCAGCCATTGAGCATCGGCCCGACCGACAGCGCGATGGCGGGAATGTTCACCGTCGCCGCCGCCATCAGGCACGCCGGCGTCGTCTTGTCGCACCCGATCGTCAGCACCACCCCGTCGAGCGGGTAGCCGTAAAGCACCTCGACCAGCGTGAGATAGGCAAGGTTGCGGTCGAGCCCTGCCGTAGGGCGCTTGCCGGTTTCCTGGATCGGATGGACCGGAAATTCGATCGCGATCCCGCCCGCCTCGCGGATCCCCTCCCGCACCCGCTCCGCCAGCACCAGATGGTGGCGGTTGCACGGGCTCAAATCCGATCCGGTCTGCGCGATCCCGATGATCGGCTTGCCCGAGCGCAGCTCGTCAAGGCTGAGGCCGAAGTTGAGGTAGCGCTCCAGATAGAGCGCGGTCATGTCGATATTGTCGGGGTTATCGAACCAGGCGCGCGAGCGCAGCGGTGTGTCGGTGGTCATCGGGAAACTCAGCGGGTGGACAGGCGGTAGATCATGACGTGGCGATAGGGCTTGCCCGGATCGACGCGCGCCGAGGCGAAGGCGGGCTTGTTCGGCGCATCGGGGAATTTCTGCGGCTCCAGCGCAAGCCCATCGCCCATGCGATAGATGCGCCCGCTACGCCCCGCCGATGTGCCGTCGAGGAAATTGCCGCTGTAGAATTGCAATCCGGGCTCGGTGCTCAGCACCTCCAGCACCCGGCCCGATACCGGGTCTTCCAGCCGCGCGGCGAGTTGCGGCGTCGCGGTCTGACCCTTGTCGAGCGCCCAGTTGTGGTCATAGCCGCGCCCCGCGACGATCTGCGGATCGCGTCCGTCGCGCAGCCCTTCGGCGATCAGCCGGGGCTGGCGGAAGTCGAACACGCCGCCCTCTACCGGCTTCAATTCGCCAGTGGGGATCAGCGCCGCATCGACGGGCGTGTAGGTCCGCGCCGGGATCGTCAGCAGCTGGCGCGACGTGCCCTCGGGCGCGCCGTCGCCGGCCATGTTGAACAGCGCGTGGTTGGTCATGTTGACGATGGTCGGCTTGTCGGTTGCCGCATCGAACTGGATCGTCAGGTCGCCCGCTTCATTGAGCGTGTAGGTGACCGTGACCTCCAGCTTGCCCGGATAGCCCTGATCGCCATCGGGGCTGGTCAGCGCCATCACCACGCGCGCGGTCGGGCCGCTCGACACCGACAAAATCCGCCAGTTGCGCTTGTCGAAGCCCTGCACCCCGCCGTGCAGCGAGTTGGCCTTGTCGTTCTGGGTCAGCTGATAGGCACGGCCATCGAGCGAGAAGCGTCCGCCGCCGATGCGGTTGGCGAAGCGGCCGACCGTGACGCCGAAATAGGCCGGTTTCGCCTCATATTCGGCGACGCTGTCATAGCCGAGCGTAATTTCGGCGGGTTTGCCCGCGCGGTCCGGCGCGACCAGCGATTGCAGCGTCGCACCATAGGTAAGAATCCGCGCCGATACGCCGCGATCATTCTTCAGCGTCACCGCCTCGACCAGCGTGCCGTCGGCCAGCTTCCCCGCTTCGCTGCGCACCGCGTCCGCTGCGAGCGCAGGGGTTACCGACGCGCACAGCAACGCCGCGAACATCATCGCCTTCATCATCCCACTCCCCGTTCGCCGCCGCAGGATTGACGGTCGCAGCGCTTGCTTATACTCCGACAAAATAACGGGCAAGCAAATTGCCGGGCGTGGAGGGGATGATGGCAGTTTCACCAGTCGGCGCGACGATTCCGCTTGGCGATGGCGCACCGACGCGCAGCTACCGGCCGGCGCTCACATTGCTCGCCAGCCTGTTTTTCATGTGGGGGTTCATCACCGTCATCAACGGCACGCTGCTGCCGCATCTGCGCAGCGTGTTCGACCTCAACTACACCGAAACGACGCTGATCGAGAGCGTGTGGTTCATCGCCTATTTCGTCGCCTCGATCCCCTCGGCGCGGCTGATCGAGCGGATCGGGTATCAGAAGTCGCTGGTCACCGGGCTGCTGATCATGGCGGCGGGCTCGCTTGGCATGATGCTGGCGGCGAGCATCCCGTCCTATGGCGTCACGCTGACCATGTTGTTCGTTATCGCCAGCGGGATCACACTGCTGCAGGTGGCAGCGAACCCCTATGTCGCGGTGATCGGGCCGGCTGATACCGCGTCGTCGCGCCTCAATCTGGTGCAGGCGTTCAACTCGCTCGGCACCGTGCTCGCGCCGTTGTTCGGCGCCTATCTGATCCTGGGCCGATCGGTCGGCGGCACCGCCGAACAGGGCCGCGTGCTGACACAGGCGGAGCGGCTGGCGGACGCGCAGTCGGTGATCCTGCCCTATGGGCTGGTCGCACTGGTGCTGGTCATTCTCGCCCTGATCATCGGCCGCTTCCCGCTGCCCGCAATGGGCAAGGCAACGGCGCGGATCAGTGATGGCGTGGCGAAGACCGGCTCTGCATGGACCCGCTTTGTGACGCATCCGATGTGGGCGCACCGCAACCTCGTCTGGGGCGTGCCCGCGATCTTCATCTATCTGATCGCGGAGATCGGCGTCGCTAATTTGTTCGTCAATTTCGTCGCCCAGCCCAGCATCGCCAACCTGACGACCGAGCAGGCGGGCCGGTATCTCACGCTGATGTGGCTCGGCATGATGGTCGGACGGTTCGCGGGAGCCATTGCGATGCGCTGGATCAGGGCGGAGACGCTGCTGGCGTGCTTCAGCGTCGGCGCGTTCATCGTCATGCTGGTGACGGTGTTCGCCGATGGTCCGGTTGCGATGTGGTCGCTGATCCTCGTCGGGCTGTTCCACTCGATCATGTTCCCGACGATCTTCACGCTCGGGATCAAGGGACTCGGCCGTTACACGGAGGAAGCCTCCGGGCTGCTGATCATGGCGATCGCCGGCGGCGCGCTGGTCGCGGTGCAGGGTTGGCTCGCCGACAGCTTCGGGCTGCAGATGTCGTTCCTCCTGACCGCCGTGTGCGAGCTTTACGTGCTGTGGTATGCGCTGTGGGGGTCGAAGCCGATTGATGCGGACGTCGCGCAGTGATCCGCGCCGCGATCCTCGCTGCCGCACTGGCGCTGACCCAGACGACGCCGGTGCCGGGATCGAACCCGATCATCCGCGACAAGTTCACCGCCGACCCCGCGCCTTTGGTCGTCGGCGACCGGCTGTACCTCTATGTCGGGCATGATCAGGCGCGCGGCGACGAGATGTTCAACATGCGCGAATGGCTGGTCTATTCGACCACCGATATGCGCACCTGGGCCGACCATGGTCCGATCATGAATGTCGCGGACTTCAAATGGGCGAAGAAGGACGCCTGGGCGGCGCAGGCGATTCAGAAGAACGGCAAATTCTGGTTCTATGCCGCGGTCGAGCATGACGACAGCAATCCGGGCAAGGCGATTGCGGTCGCGGTGTCTGACAAAGCGACCGGGCCATTCGTCGATGCCAAGGGGTCGGCGCTGATCACCAACAGCATGACGCCCAAGGGCACGCATAGCTGGGAAGATATCGACCCCACGGTGTTCACCGACGACGACGGAACGACCTGGATTGCCTGGGGCAATCGCCAAGCCTATATCGCCAAGCTCAAGCCTAACATGATCGAGATCGACGGCGCGATCACCGAGATTACGCCGCCGCATTTCGAGGAAGGGCCGTGGCTGCACAAGCGCGGTAAGCTCTATTACCTCACCTACGCCTCGCTCGACCGCAAGACGCATACCGACGAGCGCGTGTCCTACTCCACGGCTCCGTCGATCACGGGTCCATGGACCTATCGCGGCGAGCTGACGGGCTCTGGCAAGAACAGCTTCACCATCCATCCCGGCATCGCGCAGTTCAAGGGCGGCTGGTACCTGTTCCTGCACAATGCAGCGCTCACCATCGGCGATCAGCAAGGCGCACTCGGCCGCCGCGCGGTGACGGTCGAGCATCTGCGCTACGACGCCAACGGCCTGATGCTGCCCGTCACCCAGACCGATGCGGGCGTGACTGCATCCCCGCCTCGCTGACATTCAGGAGAACCGCCATGTTCTTTCGCGCATCCACCCTCGCCGCCGCCCTGCTCCTCACCACCGCAATGCCGGCATTGGCACAGAACGACCGGATGACCCCGATCGCGATTCCCGCCCAGCCGAGCGCGATCCCGCTCGGTACCGGGCCGCTCCCCGGCGCGACCAACCCGGAAAGCTGGCACAGCCAATATGGCAGCGTGTTTGCGCGCAACGTGACCGAAGCGACGCTGACCCCCTTCCTCCCCGACCCAGCCAAGGCAACCGGATCGGCGGTGATCGTCGCGCCCGGCGGCGGCTTCCGCACGCTGTCGATGGAGAATGAAGGCTGGGCGGTGGCGCGCGCGCTGGCCGATCGCGGGGTCGCCGCGTTTGTCCTGAAGTACCGGCTCAACCAGACCCCTGCGGATATGGCCGGGTTCGAGGCATCGATGCGCCAGATGTTCTCCGGCGTGGCACGCCCCGCGCGCCCCTCACCCGACGCGCAGCTCGCGGGCCTTGCGCCGCAGATCGCCGACGCGCGCGCCGCCTTCGCGCTGGTGCGCAAGCGGGCCAGCGAGTGGAAGGTCGATCCCGACCGCATCGGCATGGTCGGCTTTTCCGCAGGCGCGATGCTGACGATGGCAACAACGGTCGCGGGCGTCGACGCCAAGCCCGCCTTCATCGGTAATATCTATGGCCCGCTCTCGGCGATGACGATCCCCGCCGACGCCCCGCCGCTGTTCGTCGCGCTGGCGGCGGACGATCCGCTGTTCGGCAACATCGACTACGGCCTGGTCAACGCGTGGCGCACCGCCAAGCGCCCGGTCGAGTTCCACCTCTACGAACAGGGCGGGCATGGGTTCGGCATGTACCCCAAGGAGACGACCAGCACCGGCTGGTTCGACGCCTTCGCCAAATGGATGGCGATGCACGGCTATCTAAAGCGGCGCTAGGTTACAGCCTCCGCAGCGCCTGCGACGGCCGCACCGAGAGAACCGGCAGCGACCCGAGCAACCCGATGCCGAGCGTCAGCAGCGCACCGAGGCCCAGCGTCGCAGCGACGATTGTCCAGTCTGGCGCCCAGCCGAACTCGAACACGCCGGTGATGACGTACCATGCCGCCAGCCCGCCCAGCCCGAGCGCTAGCGCCGCAAGTGTCAGCGCGAGCAGCGCATATTCCAGCGCCTGCGCCGCCAGAATCTGCCGCCGCGTCGCGCCCAATGTCTTGAGAATCACACTGTCATAGCTGCGCGCCTGTCGCGACGCGGCGATGGCACCGACCAGCACCGCGATGCCGGCCAGGATTGTCACCGACGCCGACAACAGGATCGCGGTCGCCATCTGGTCGAGGATCGTGCGCACCTGACCCACCACCTCGCTCACCGCGATGATCGAGGCCGAGGGGAAGGCGCCGAGCAATGCGCGCGACACCTTGCCCTCGTTCTTCGGCTCCATGTCGATCGTCGCGGTCAGGCTGTGCGGCGCGGCCGCGAGCGTGTTGGGCGAGAAGACGAGGATATAGTTGAACCCCATCGTGTCCCAATTGACCTGCCGCAGCGACGCGATCCGCGCCTCGATCTCGCGCCCGAGGATGCTGACGGTCATCATGTCGCCAACGCCGACGTTGAGCAAAGTCGCCGCCTCACGGTCGAGCGACACCAAAGGCGGTCCGGCATAGTCCCTGGCCCACCATTGCCCGGCGACCAACTCACTGCCCTGCGGCAAAACGTCGGAATAGGTCACGCCGCGCTCGCCGCGCAGGAACCATGCGCCTTCGGGCAGGGTCTTGAGGTCGGCGACGCGGGTCTTGCCATAGGCGGTGATCGTGCCGCGCAGAGCGGGGACGATGTTGAGCTTCGCCTCGGGTGCCTCGCGCTTCACCAGCGTGGAAAAGGCGTCGCGGGATTCGGACGGGATATCGAGCACGAACTGGCTCGGCGCACGCTGCGGCACCGCGCGTTCAATCTCGGCATCGAGGCTGGTCTGGATCGCCGCGAGGGTCACGAACAGCGTGAGCGCGAGGCCGAGCGCGATCACCAGCGCGACGGTCTGCGCGCCGGGACGGTGCAGGTTCGCCAGCGCCAGCCGCAGCAGCGGGCGGCGCGGGCGCGGCAGCTTTGCCGACACGCGACGGATCAGAACGCCGATGCCGAGCAGGATCAACAGGACCAGCGCCACCGCGCCCAGCACCGCCGCCGCAAAGATCGGCTCGCGCGCAGTGACCAGGGCGAGCGTGACCACCAGCGCGCCGGCAAATGCGACCAGCAAAGTACTGCGGCGATCGATGCGCGTCCCTTCTTCCACGCCGCTACGCAATTGCGCGGCGGCGGGATGGGTGCGCGCGCGCGCCAGCGGCGGCATCGCGAAGGCAAAGGCGATCAGCACGCCATAGGCCGCGCTCGTCGCCAGCGGCAGCGGATGGATGCCGAAACCCGGCGCGACGGGCAGCAGGTCGCCCGCCAGCGCGACGAACGCGATCGGCAGCACTGCGCCGACCACCAGCCCGGCCAGCACTGCGATCAGCGCCGCCGCGCCGATCTGAAGGAGATAGATGCGGCTAATATCCGCCGAAGTCGCGCCAAGGATCTTGAACGTCGCGATCCCGCCGCGCTTCTGCCCGAGATAGGAGGCGACGCCGTTGCTCACCCCGATCCCGGCGATGACGAGAGCGGCGAGGCCGATCAGCGCTAGAAACTGCCCCATCCGCTCGAAGAAGCGCACCGCGCCAGGGGCCGCGCGGTCGCGGTCCTTGTATTCGAAGCCGGCGGTCGGAAACCGCGCCTTGAGCTGGTCGACCGCTTCGCCAGGCACCACGCCGGGGTTCAGGCGGATGCGGTATTTGGTTTCGTAGAGCGCGCCCGGCTGGAGCAACCCGGTGCGCTTCATCCCGTCGAGCGAGACGATCGCGACCGGGCCGAGCGTGAACCCCTCCCCCACGCGGTCGGGTTCGTCGGCGATCAGCCCGGCAACGCGGAACTCGGCATCGCCATAGCGCACCCGGTCGCCGGTCTTGAGCAACAGCCGTTCGGACAGCGAGCGGCCGATCAGCACTGCGTCGGGCGCGAGCGGCGCGTAGCGCCCCTGCTCCAGCGTCAGGCTGCCATAGAGCGGATAGCGCGTATCGACGCCCTTGAGTTCCGTCAGCACCGCATCGGGCGCGCCCGTGGTCGGCGTTGCCCGCCGCGCCATTGCGCGGGTGCGGATCGTGTCGCTGACGGTCCCCAGCCCGGTGAACGCCGCGCGCTCCTGCGCCGAAGCCTGGCGCTGGGTCATCGCGACCTCTACATCGCCGCCGAGGAGCACCTGGCCCCGCGCCGAAATCTCGCCAGTGATCGACGCGGTCAGGCTGCCGATCGTGGCCAGCGTCGCGACGCCAAGGAACAGACAGACGAGCAACAACCGCAGCCCGCGAAACCCGGCATGCAGGTCGCGCCGCGCAATGCTCCAAGCCGCGCGCCAGCCAAGCGCCCTCACGCGGCGCTGTCCGCGACGATCACGCCGTCACGCATCGTCAGCACGCGGTCACAGCGGCTGGCGAGTGCGGGATCATGGGTGATGATCAGCAACGTCGCCCCCGCCGCGCGCTGGCGTTCGAACAGCAGGTCGATGATCACGCCGCTGGTCGCGCCGTCGAGATTGCCGGTGGGTTCGTCGGCAAAGATGATCTCCGGCCGCCCCGCCACGGCGCGGGCGATGGCGACACGCTGCTGTTCGCCGCCCGACAGCTGCACCGGATAATGGGTCAAGCGATGGCCAAGCCCGACCGCCTCCAGCTCCGCCCCGGCGCGCGCGAATGCGTCATCGGCCCCCGCCAGCTCGAGCGGCACCGCAACATTCTCCAGCGCAGTCATGGTCGGGAGCAAGTGAAACGCCTGCAGCACGATCCCGACCCGACCGCGCCGTGCGCGCGCCAACCCGTCCTCGTCCAGCGTGTCATAGGCGATGCCAGCAACGCTCACGTTGCCACCGCTCGCCTGCTCCAGCCCCGACAGGATCGCCATCAGCGACGACTTGCCCGAACCCGACGGCCCAAGGATCGCGACGCTGGCACCGCGCGCGATATCGAGGTCGATTCCCTTCAGGATCGTGGTCGGCGCTTCGCGCGTTCCAAGCGTCAGGGTGACATTACGCGCGCGGATTGCGATATCCGCCACCGGTTCGATCGACATGTGTGGAGAAGACGTCCTTGACCAATAAGCTAGCCTCATATGCGGGCGCGGTGCTGCTCCTCCAAGGGCTGACCGCCTGTTCGGGCGAAAATGATGCGGCGAACCAGTCGCTGGCGACCCCGCCGACCCCTGCGGCGGTCGCCAGTGCGAGCGCGGAGAAAGCCGACACGCTCCTGATCGTCGCGTTCGGGGACAGCCTTTACGCCGGCTATGGCGTGCTGCCGCAGGAGAGTTTCCCGGCGCAGTTGGAGAAAGCGCTCGCAGCGCGTGGCATTGCCGCGAGCGTGCGCAATGCCGGGGTTTCGGGCGACACCAGTTCGGCGGGTCTGCGCCGGCTCGCCTTCACGCTCGACGGGCTCGATCGCAAGCCGGACCTTGTGATGGTCAATCTGGGCGGCAACGACATGCTGCGCGGGATCGACCCGGCCGAGACGCGTGCGAACCTGACCGCGATCTGCGAAGAGCTGAAAAAGCGCGGCATCCCGATCATGCTGACCGGCATGATCGCCGCGCCGAACATGGGCCGCGACTATGCCGATGCGTTCAACGCGATTTATCCGGACCTCGCCAAGCGCTACGATGCCGCGCTCTACCCCTTCTTCCTCGATCAGGTGGTGACCGATCAGACACTGATGCTGCCCGACCGCATTCACCCCAATCCGCAGGGTCTGACCAAGATCGTCGGGCGGGTCACGCCGCTGGTGGCAGAGGCGCTGAAGCAGGACTGACCTTCCAAACTGCGTTTTGGGTTGCCATGCGCCCAGCCCCCGCTTATCACGACAGCAATCGATTGCATAAAGCGGTCGCCGGGCGGGGAGAGGAATGCTGAACATGCGTGTGCATGCCGATCTCCCGCCGTCTGTCCTCGGCTCCAACGGGATGTCTTGCCATGAAGATTGAGCTTCGCGCGGCCTGTGCCGCCACCCTGTTCTGCGTCGCCCTACCCGCTTCGGCGCAGGCGCTCAAAGTGGGCGCGGCCAAGGTCGACATTACCCCCAGCGCGGCGGAAATGCCCAAGAACATGCTCGGCGTGCTCGATCCGCTCAACGTGCGCGCAATCGTGGTCGATGACGGCAAGACGCGGGCGGCGATGGTGACGGTCGATGCCGGGGCGATCATGACCGAGACGTGGCAGAACGTGGCCACCCGGGTCGAACGCGAGCTCAAGATCCCGACCAGCCAGCTGCTACTGACCGCCAGCCACACCCACAGCGCGCCATGGATGCGGGGCGCGGCCTATGAGGCGCAGATTTTCGACGCGATCCGCAAGGCGGCGGCAGCGACCAAGCCGGCGCGCATGGCTTATGGCACCGGCGTCTCCTACATCAACGTCAACCGCAACATCATCGACCCCGCCAACCGCCGCTGGTGGGAGGGGCCGAATTATGAGGGCGTGTCAGACAAGACTGTCGCAGTCGTCCGGTTCGAAACGCTGGAGGGCGCGCCGATCGCGATCTATTTCAACTACGGCGTCCATGCCGTGCTGACCGGCAATCTCGATCTGGTCAGCGCCGACCTGCCGGGCGCTGCGTCCAACTATATCGAACAGTCGCTGGGCGGTGACGCGGTCGCGGTCTATTCGAATGGCGCGGCGGGCGACCAGAACCCAATCTATTTCAATCAGACCTATGATCTGCGCGCGATCCGCACCGCCGACTATGCCGCGCGGGGCGAGGATATCAGCAACGCGATGCCGCCCGGCGGCACCGGCATGGACCGCAAGAACCCACGCGTTGCGATGCTGATGGAACAGCAGAAGCAGATGGTGAAATCGATGGGCCAGATGCTGGGCGAGGAAGTGCTGCACGTCAGCCGCGCCAGCCTGGAGCGGCCCGTCGCGGAGGCACGCATTCAGGGCGCGCAGACCAGCGTGAGCTGCCCCGGCCGCAAACGGCTGGACAAGGGGCGCGCGGGCTATGCCGGCACCTATGAGGATGCCGCCCCGGTCAGCATCCGCCTTAGCCTGCTCAAGATCGGCGACACGGTGATCGGCGGGGTCGATGCCGAGGTGTTCACGACCATCGCCCAGCGCTTCAAGCGCGAATCGCCGTTCAAGCACAGCATGATGACGACGATCACCAACGGTATGGCGCCGTCGGGCTACATCCCGAACGACGCGGCGTTCGCGTACAATACGTTCGAAGTGGTGTCGTCGCGGCTGAAGCCCGGATGCGCCGAGAACGCGATCGTCAACGGCCTGCTCGACCTGATCGACACGGTCGAGGCGAAGTAATCGGCTAGGCCGGGCCGCGTCGCTTAGCGCGACGCGGCCTGCGCCAGTGCGATCGCGCCGAGCGGCCCGGCATCGGTGCCGAGACCGGCCGGGCGGATGATCTCACCGACCGCTTCGGCGGTGACGAAAGGCAGATAGCTCTCAAGCTGTGCCAAGACGATCTCGCGTACCCAGGGCAGGATGAAGGCGCGCGACAGCGCCACGCTGCCGCCGAACAAAATCCGGCGCGCCGAGGTCATCAGCAGGATCGCGCAGCACAGCTCGGCAATATCGGCGGCGACGTGACGCCAGATCGGGTCGTCGTCAGACGCCGTAGCCGGGTCCATGCCGAAGCGCGCGGCAAGTGCAGGTCCCGACACCAGCCCCTCGATACAGTCGCCGTGGAAGGGGCAATTGCCAGCAAAGGTGTCACCCGCGACGCGGCGCAGCCGGATATGCCCGATCTCCGGATGCATCGCGCCATGCACGGGCTGTCCGCCGATGAGCAGCCCACCGCCCAGCCCCGTGCCGATCGTCAGATAACACAGGCTGTCGCAGCCAATCGCCGCGCCCCAGCGATATTCGGCGAGCGCCGCGCCGTTGACGTCGGTGTCGATCGCGACCGGACAGCCCAGCCCCTCGCCCAGCATCGCCGCGACCGGTGCGCCGGTCCAGCCGGGCTTGGGCGTCGCGAGAATCTGGCCGAATTTCGGATCGCACGCGTCAAGCTGGATCGGCCCGAAGCTCGCGATGCCAAGCCCCGCCAGCGCGCCCGCTCCCGCCCATCGGTCGAGGATCGCGCGCAATGCGTTCAGGGTCGCAATCGGCTCGCCCGTCGCGATGCTGCGCCGTTCGACGATCGCGTCGCCCTCCGCCAGCACGGCAATCGCCTTGGTCCCGCCTAGCTCGATCCCCGCATAGCGGTTCATCACTCCGTCTCCAGCCCCGCCTCATCGACCTGCAACCGCAAGCGCAGCATCGGCGCAAAGGTCGCGCCGAAGCGGCGGGCGTGCGCGTCGCTGCCGTCGCTCCCCCAGGCGTCGATGAAGCTGGTCACCTGAAGGTCGGGCAATACCAGCCAGCTATAGGCCTGTTTCGGCGCGGCGTCAGGGTTTGCGAACACCAGCCCCGTGCCGTTGACCGGACGCCAGCCCCCGTCGATCCGGTCTGAGACCATGCCATAGAGCCCGGTCGGCCCGGTCGGACCATCGGGGTTGAACACGTGCCGCTGGGTCGACCAGAACAGGTAATAGAGGCCCTGATGGAAGATCACATGGGGCCGCTCGAGCTCGTTGTTCAGCGTATCCGCGCTGATCAGCGGCGGACGGATGTCCCACTGTGCCAGCGTGTCGTCGCGCGCGGTCGCCCAACCGACCGCCCCGTTGTACGCTGAGGCCGAACCCGAGAGCGAGGTGGCGAAGAACACATGATGCCGCCCGTCACGCGGATCGTGGAAATAGGCCGGGTCGCGGAACGCCTTGATCGTGCCGACCGCGCCGCTCCCGGCATCGCTCGCCATGTAATGCGCCGGCTCGCGGACCACGAACTCGTCCAGCCCGCGCCAGTCGGTCAGGCGATAGGCGCCATCCACCTGGGTCAGCGTGGCATCTGCCCGGAGCAGGCGTTGCTCGAAGGTCAGCGTCGCCTCGCCACGCCGCCCGGTCGCGGTGAAGAACAGCGTCAGCGTGCGGCGATCGGCTGCGAGTAGCGCGGACCCGGACCATTCGCGGCTGCCCGGCGAAAAGCCATCGGGCATCGCCGGCCCGAGCGGGTGCCAGCCGCTGGCGTCGCGCAGGATCAGGTGGATGCGGGCTTGGCCGTGGCGCTCATCGGGATCAGGAAACCGCGGCGCACCCAGCGCCATCCACAATGTCTGTCCACCGGGCAACGCCGAGGGGGCGCCATCGGCGTCCTGCACCGGCCAGGCGTCCCAGATGTCGAGGTCGGGCGCGATCCGAACGACATCCGCGTCGCAGATCAGCGGCGCGCGGTCATGCCGGGTCGCCCCAAGCGCATGAAGATGATCCGCTGTCCATGACACCGCCGCACCGGCGCGCGCGGCAATGGCGATCGGCGATTGTTCGACCGCGCTCATCGCATCGTTCGCCCGCAAGGATCTGGAGCATCACCGGCAGAGCCAATCAGGCCGATCATCTCAATTCGCCGGTTCAATTCCATCCTCCCTTGTCCTGCAGCATTCCCTATCGCGGAGTGCGCGCATCCACAATCGATTGCACCGAATCCTTGCCGCGTTTTGCGTGATTTCGCAATCGATTGTGAATCATGCTTGCAACCCGCTGGCCGAACCGCTTCTATTCGCGCTACCGGGATCAGCGACAATTGCCCGGACAAGGAGGATGGATGCACGTGAAGCAGGGGCCGATCGGACGGCGCGGATTTCTGGCCGGGGCCGCAGGGCTGGCGACGCTGAGCGCTGGCACGCCCGGCGCGGGTGCTACGCAATTCCCCAAGCTCCCGCCGATGCCGCGCGCGTGGATCGATGCCGAACAGATCCCGCTGTGGCCGAACGGCACGCCCGGCGGCGGTTACACCGCGCGTGAGGTGCCCGCCGACTGGCCCGACATCATGGTCCGCAACATCGACAAACCGATGCTGCGTGTCTTCCGGCCCGAAAAGTCGAATGGTCGCGCTTTGCTGTCGATCCCTGGCGGCGCCTACACCTTCGTGTCGATCCTCAACGAAGGCGTCGATGTCGCCCGCGCAATGACCGCGCGCGGGTACACCGTGTTCGTGCTGACCTACCGCCTGCCCGACGAAGGCTGGGCGAACCGCGAAGACGTGGCATTGCAGGATGCCCAGCGCGCGATCCGCGTGATCCGCGCCAATGCCGGTCGCTTCGGCTATGATCCGGCCAAGGTCGCGGCGGTCGGCTTCTCGGCGGGCGGACATCTCGGTGCAACACTGGCGACCGGCTTTGCCGAGCCGGTCTATGCGCCGCGTGATGCGACCGACGCACTCGACGCCCGGCCTGCGGCGATGGCGCTGATCTACCCCGTCATCAGCGTGACCGCCCCGGTGACGCATGGCGAGTCCGCGATGCGGCTGCTTGGCAACGCACCCTCCGCCGAGTTGATTGCGAAGCGCTCCCCGGCGCTGCATGTCACCGCTCAGACCCCGCCCGTGTTTCTCGTCCACGCGCTCGACGACAAGGCGGTGCCGGCCGAGAACAGCATGATCATGCTGCGCGCGCTTCAGGCCGCGAACCGCCCGGTCGAGCTGCATCTGTTCGAGGCGGGCAATCATGGCTTCGGCGTTGGGCGTCCCGACACGCCCGCGGGGCAATGGCCCGCTTTGTTCGCCGCCTGGCTCGACCGGCATATGCAATAAATCAGGCGCGATAATCGTCGGCGTCGCGCTGGGCGAGCAGCGCGGCGAACGGCGCACGCGACTTGTTCCAGCCGCACAGCAACGTGAGCAATGTCGCGAACACCGCGCCCAGCAGGATCGCATAGCGGCTGTCCGACAGCCACTCGCCCAGCGCACCCATAGCGAGCGGCGCAAGTACTGCGCTGATACAAGTAAAGAACAACAGCAGCCCGGCGATCGACCCATGCCGCCCCTTGTCGTAGCAGCTGATGCCGGTCGAATTGATCGTCGGATACAGCACCGACATGAACAGCCCGGTGGCGGGCAGCGCGAAGATCGCGACCTCCCGCCCGCCGATCACCGCGACCCAGAAGAGCGCCGCCATCGCCGCGCTGCACACGAAGATCACGCTCGCCCAGTCGAACCGCGACAACAGCCACACGCCCAGGAACCGCCCCGCCGCGCGCAGCACGAAGAAGATCGACACGACATAGGCCGCCAGCCACAGCCAAGACCCCGAATAATCGGCGAGATAGGTCGGCGCCCAGACATAGATCGCCGCCTCTGCACCGACATAGAGCATCAGCGCGGTGCCAAAGAAGCGCGCGGGCGGGTCACCGGCCATGCGGATCGCTTCGCTAGCGCGCACCGGCTCGGTGCGGGTGACGATCGGGCGGGGGAAGCGTGCGACCGCCGATCCCAGCACCAGCAGCGCGCACAGCATCGCAGCGATGATGTACACCCATTTCCAGCTCGCGCCGTTGAGCAGCATATAGGCAACGACGCCCGGCCCGATGATCGCGCCGACGCCGAAAAATCCCTCAATCAGGTTCATCGTCCGCGCATGCTCGCCGGTCGAGCGCGACAGGTCGCCGATCAGCGCCAGCGCGCCGGACTTGAAGATGCCGATGCCGATGCCGGAAATGAACAACAGGCTGGTGAAGAACAGGAAGCTATGGCCCGCGGCGAACAGCGCGGAACTGACCCCGAACAGGACCAGGCCGATCAGGATCGTCGCCTTGCGCCCGATCCGGTCG
The DNA here is from genome assembly GCA_942493255.1 of uncultured Alphaproteobacteria bacterium. Taxonomy (GTDB): domain Bacteria; phylum Pseudomonadota; class Alphaproteobacteria; order Sphingomonadales; family Sphingomonadaceae; genus Sphingomonas. The sequence continues at coordinate 2,639,282 of OW818683.1, forward strand.
GCCAGGAAGCCGAGCGCGATCGCGGAGATACCGATCCCCGCCATCGTGGCGTACTGGAAGGAGCCGCCGGCGGTCAGGCCCAGCTGAAACTCGCGGATCACTTCGGGAATGACCGTGCCGACCGAGTCGGTGGTCATCGCGAACATCGCGAACATCAGGAACACCAGTGCCTTGAGCAAAGTCGCCGCGCCGTCCCGTCCCGCCTGATCGTTCATCCCGCTCTCCAATCCATCAGTTTATCAGCTGCAAGAACGGAAAGGGCGGAGGGCGCATGGCCCCCCGCCCTTCCCGCAGTTCCGCTTGCGGTCAGGGCGTGACCCGGAAGCGAAGGCCGATCGTGCGCGGCGTCGGACCCGATCCCGACAGCGGGCCGGTGGTGCCGACAAAGGTCGGTCCACGCTCGTCGGTCAGATTGTTGCCGATCAGCGCCAGCTCGTAATCGCCGTACCGGACGCCCAGCGTCAGGGCCATCACGTTATAGGATGGCGCCAGGATGCCATTGCCCTGCAAGCGGTCGCCGCTGTGGCTGAGCGACAAATTGCCGAACATGTTCACCCCATCCGCGATCTCGCCATTATAGCCCATATCGACGCGGAAGTTGTTCGACAGGGTGTTGGTAAGCCGCGCGCCGGGCCGCAACAACGGCTGCGCCGCCGCGACGATCGGATTGACGCGGGTATATTTGCTGTCGTTGAAGTTGCCGACAAAGCCGAGGTCGAAGCCCTTGAGCGGCGTCTTCCAGCGCAACTCCAGGTCAACGCCCTTGGTCTTCGCATCGCCGAAATTGGCAAAGCCATTGACGTCCTGGATCGACCCGGTGACCGAGGTTTGCAGGTTGGTGTATTCGAGCTGATAGAGGTTGAGGCCGATATTCACCGACCGGTCGGCGCTGCGCCATTTCAGGCCGAACTCATAGTTGGTCGAGGATTCGGGCTCAAGCACGACACCGGTCGGTACGCCCGCCCCGTTCACCGACTGAACCTGCACCCGCGACTGGACGATGCCCGGACGGAACCCGGTCGATGCCGAGATGAACATCGTCAGATCGTCGGTCGGCAGATAGGACAGGTTTGCCCGCCAGGTGGTCACATCCTTCGTGGTCGGAAGCGTTTCGGTCGCGTCTGCGAACGCGCGGTCGTCATGATACTGACGCAGCCCGACCAACGGCACCAGCTTGCCATCGAACAGTTCGTAGCTGACCTCGCCGAAGACGGCGTAATTCTCGGTCAGCGTATCGTTGTCGGCGTTGATGACCACGACCGGCAGGGTCAGCGTGTTTTCCTGCGGCCCGGACCCGTTCTGGTAGGATGTGCCGACGACCCATTTGAACGGACCGCTGCCGTTCGAATTCAACCGCAATTCCTGCGAGAACATGCTCGGCAGGAACTGGCTGGAGAAGGAGCCGGAGGGCGAGAGCGGGATGTTGATCCCGAACACGCCGTCGAGCTGGCTGGTCGCGCTGGTGATCGTGAAGGCGTCGAAATCGACCGTCGCGGTCAGGCTGTACAGCGTAAAATCGCCGTTGGAGAACCCTTCCTGCCCCGCGGTATTCTGGAAATAGGGCGGGTTGACTGATGCGGTGAAGCCGGTGAAGCCCTGACGCGGGCGGAACTTCCAATATTGCGCGCGGATGTTGACGTTGTCCGCCGGGCGGAACAGCGCGACGACGCGGATGTCGTCATTCTTCGCGACATTGACGCCGGTTTCGTCGGGCGTGCCGTCGAACGGACCATAATAGGCATCGGCCCAGCCGGCATCGCGCGAGAAGCCGCCGCTGACGCGCACCGCCAGCATGTCCTTGATGATCGGCACCGACAATGCGCCGGCGACGCCATAATTCAGGCCATCCGCACCGCGCGTCTGCGACGCCTCCGCCTCGAACGCATAGTCGAAATCCTTGAGGTTCGGATCGCGCGTGCGGAAGATGAACACGCCGCCCGACGACCCCTGACCGTACAGCGTGCCTTGCGGCCCGCGCAGCACTTCGACCCGGTCGATGTCGAGGAAGCGCACCGGCGGGGCGATGCCGAAATTGGTGACGATGAACGGTGCGTCATCGAGATAATAGCCGATCGGCGAGTCACCATTCTGCGTCACGCTGCCGCGCAGATTGTAGAAGCGAGAACCATTCGACTGGCGGAACCCCTCGAACGCCCCCGGCACGCTCGATACCAGGTCGCCGATGGTGCTGATGTTGCGCTCCTTCAGCTCTTCGCCGTCGAACGCCTGAATGGCGAGCGCCACTTCCTGAAGTGCCTGCGCCCCGCCCTTTTGCGCGGTGACGACGACTTCTTCGGTGCTGGACGCGGCGGGCCGCTCAGCTTCCTGCCCGGCCGCCTCGCTCTGCGCAAAGGCTGGCGCGGACCCCAGAACGCTTGTGACCGCGATGGACGCAACTGTCGTGCAAAAACGCTTCATCTTCCTCTCCCCGGTTTATTTTTTCAATCGATTGCATAAATCTGCGTACGGATATCGTCAAGGCAGTGCGACGGGTTCAAATCGGTACCAGAGCCCTAGATATTGGACGGTTTATGCAATCGTTTGCTGCACAAACCATCCGGCCACGGCCACGCCCGCTCCCGGCTATTTTGCCGGGCGGGCAAAGGCGCGGCGCAGCGCTTCGATCTTCGCGCGGGTGAACTGCTTTGCCTGTGGCGAGTCCGCCGATAACTGGTCAAAGCCGTGATAGGCGCCCGGAATTACCTGTAATTCGGTCGGCACCCCGGCCTCGTTCAGCCGCCGGGCATAATCGATATCCTCGCTGACGAAGAGATCCACCCCGCCGACCTGGATGAAGGCGGGCGGCAGCCCCGCGAGGTTCGGCGTGCGCGCGGGCACGGCGCGCGCGGGCACCTTGTCCGTCCCCGGCTGCTGGCCCAGAAACGCCTTCCAGCCATATTGGTTTTCCGCCCCGCTCCACCCGACCGTGGCGATATGCGCGGGCAGCTTCACCATGCCGCCGGTGCGATCGTCGAGCATGGGATAGACCAACGCCTGGAACGCGATCGGGATTTCCTTGCGGTCGCGCGCGGTGATCGCGAGCAACGCGGCATGGCCTCCGCCCGCGCTCTCCCCGGTCGCCGCGATCCGGCTGCGGTCGAGGCCAAGTTCGGCGGCGCTCTGGTACATCCAGCGCAGCCCGGCGTAATTATCCTCGATCGACCCTTCGAACGTGGTTTCGGGCGCAAGGCGATATTCGACGCTGACGATGACCGCGTCGAGCTCGCGCGCCATGTCCTGCAGGCGCCGCACATCGGTTGCCGCGGTGCCAATGATATAGCCGCCGCCATGGGTGTGGAGGATGCCGGGACGGCTGGTCCCAGCCTTGGCGTTGATGACGAACAGCTTGACCTGCGGCGCTCCATTCGGGCCGGGGATCATCTTCTCCTCGACCGGAATATCGGTGTGGCGCGGAGGCACCGGCGGCCCGCCGCCGCGCTTGCGCGACGCGAGCACCATCGCTTCGTCGATCGTCCCCATCATCTTGGAAAAGCCGAGCGCCATGCGCGCGCCGGCACGTAGTTCCGGCGCGATCGGCGCCAGCTTCGCTTCATCCTCGGCGGTAAGCTGGACCGGGGGCGGCCCCTGCTGCGCGAACGCGGCGGGGGCACAGGCGATGGTGAGCAACGCAGCTCCGCAATAGGCCGAAATCCTTGCGCGCATCACACTCTCCCCAACCGGCTATCGTTCGTGTCGGACTCAGGTCCGTTATGGCGACATCCTATTAGCAATCGATTGCAAGTCAACTCCACCAAAGTCGTAGATGACCAACGTGCAGCGCCGCTAGCTGGAGTCGCGAACGATCAGTTCGGGGTTGAGGATGGTCGATCCGGTCGCATCGCCGGCGATCCGCTTCATCAGGCTGTCGACCAGATGCGCGGCGCCTGCGGCGAGGTTCTGGCGCACGGTCGAGAGCGGCGGCGCGCTGGTGCGGGCCAGATACAGATCGTCATAGCCGACAACCCGGACATCCCCCGGCACCGACAGGCCGCGCGTCGCCAGCACCTGAATCGCGGTCAGCGCGATCAGGTCGGACGCGGCGAAGATACCATCGGGCAGAATGTCGGACTGGTCGAGAAACGCGTCGATATCCGACCCGCTCACTTCCGAATCGAAATGGGTCGTCGCATCGACCAGCCTGATCCCATCCTGTGCAGCGATCGCGGCTTTCGCCCCTTCGAGCCGCAGCGACGGCTCGATCGCCTGCGTGTTCCCCAGAAACGCGATCTTGCGGCAACCGCGATCGATCAGATGCTGGGTGGCAAGCCGCCCGCCGAGGAAATTGTCGGTGCCCACCGAACAATGAATCTGCCCCTGCACAAACCCGCCCCATGCGACCAGCGGCAGATAATCGGCCGCGATCCGGTCGAGCACCTGTGACTGGTCCGACTGACCGACGATGATGAAGCCATCGACGCGGTCCGCATCGATCAGGCGCGACAGCCAATTGTCCTGATTGGGAATGACGCGCGACAGCATCAGGTCGAACCCGCGCTCGCTCAGTTCGTCGGCGAGATAGCCGATCAGGGTCATGAAGAACGGGTCGGACAAATGCTGGCCGCGATCATGGCCGAGCGGCACGACCACCCCGATCGCACCGCGCTGCTTGGTGCGCAGATTGCGGGCGAGCGCGCTGGGGCGGAAGTCGTGTTTCTCGGCGAGCTTGCGGATGCGTTCGGAGGTCTTGGAATTGACCATCGTCTTGCCCGCCAGCGCGCGCGAAACGGTCGCCGCCGAAACGCCCGCCAGTTCGGCAAGGTCGTAGATGGTCTTGATCTTGCCCGCCAAATTCGGCCTCCCCCTAACGCATCCATGGGGATAGGGTCGCGACGCCCCCTTTGCAACAAGCCCGTCCCCGGTTGCAAACTAGTCGCGCAGGAACCGCCTGATCTCGATCGCCTCCGCCATCGCGGCATTGCCTGCGTCGTTCGGGTGGACATGATCGCCGGGGTTGAATGGCGGATTGAGCCGCGCAGGGCGGGCCGGATCGCGCAGCGCCGCGTCGAAATCGACCACCGCATCGAACCGGCCGCTGGTGCGGATCCAGCGATTCACCGCCTGCCGCAGTGCCTCGGTCTTCTCGCTGTACAGCCACGTCCCCTCGGTCGGCGCGATCGTCCCGCCCATGACCTTAATCCCGTGCAGATGCGCGCGATCGATGAACTGCACATAGGCGGCGATCAGATCCTCGGCAGTCACCGCCTCGCTCGCCGGGATACCCGGGATCGCGGCGAAATTGATGTCGTTGATCCCTTCGAGCAGGATCACCCAGCGCACCCCGGGCCGCGCCAGCACATCGCGGTCGAACCGCGCAAGTGCGGACAGCCCCGCGCCGTCGCGCCGTACGCGATTGCCCGAAATGCCCATATTCACGACCGAAAGATGCCGGGTGCTGGCGTCCTTCTGCAAGCGATCGGCGAGAAGGTCGGGCCAGGCGCGGCCCGTGTCCGGAGTGGTGCCATAGCCATCGGTGATCGAATCGCCGAACGCCACGATCGTCCCGGCCTTCGCCTCGGCCTGCACCGCCACGCCGCTCAGCCAGAAATAGGATCGGTTGGTCTCGGCCCCGGCCAAATTCGCGTCGCCGGTACGCTCGCCTTTCGCGACATAGGTGGTGCGCAGGCCGAGCGGGTGGAGCGTGTTGACCGCCGTGTCGTCGGGCAAATGGATCGACACCGCCAGCAACTCGAATGCCGCGACGTCGAGCGCCACCGGATCGCTGATCGCAACCGCGCCGGGCTGAATCGTGACTGCCCCCTGCCCTGAAAAGCTGAGCGCGCGTGATGTGCCGGCAACGATCGCGGACTCGCCCGCGCTCTTGGCGATCCCCGCGCGCCCGATCCGCACCGGCTCACCGCCCGATGCGTTGGAGAACTGGATGCGCAGCATGCTGCCCCCAATCGTCGGGCGCACGATCATCCGAACGGTCTGGTCGTTCAGCCGCTCAGGCGTTGGCAGCACGGGCGACGGGCCGGAAGGCGGCGGCGGCGCGGGGCGTGTCTCGCCGGCGGGACGCGGCGGCATGCGCGGCGGCGGCATCGGCGCGAGCTGTTGTGCAGTGCCCCACGCGCTGACCCAGCGATCCTTCGCCTGTGCCGGCGATCCGAGCGCAAGCGCGACCACGCCAAACAGCAACGCGGCATTCCTCAGCCCCGACCCGCCCATCATTGCGCCTCTCCCGTCATGGTGCAGCCTGCGTGAACCGCAAAGTTCTGCAATCGATTGCCATGAACTAAGCGGGTTCTCGCTCCACCGCAAGCGCGCACGAGAACCGGCGGACGTCAGCCGTCGGCGCGATCGACCCGCAGCCTGTAGCCGACCCCGGGTTCGTTCTGGATCAGCACCGGCCGCGCTGCATCCTGCTCCAGCTTCTGCCGCAAATTGCGTACGACGATCCGCAGATAATCGACCCGCCCCGCATGCGCCGGTCCCCACACGGTGCGCAGCAATTGCGCGTGGCTGATCACCCGGTCGGCGCGCTTGGCGAGTTCGGCCAGCACCTCATATTCCTTGGGCGACAGGTGCACCTCTTCCCCCGCGCGGCGAACGCGGCGGTGGGACAAGTCGATCTCGATGTCGCCGACGTTCACCCGCTCCTGATCGGCGCTGTGGCCGAGCCGGTGGCGCAGCGCGGTGCGGATGCGCGCCAGCAGCTCTTCGGTATCGAACGGCTTGGTCAGATAATCGTCCGCGCCCAGATCGAGCGCCGCGACCTTCTCCGCCACATCCTCTCGCGCCGACACGACCAGCAATGTCGCGGTGGAGCGCGCCTTGATCGGCTGGATCAGCTCGATCCCGTCGCGGTCGGGCAGGCCGAGGTCGAGCAGCACCGCGTCGGGCTTTTCGATGTCCAGCAGCGACAGCCCCTCGCGCGCCGTCCCCGCCTCCACCGCCACATGCCCCGCGCGCTGGATCGCGGCGCGGAGCAGGCGGCGGATATGGACGTCGTCCTCGATGATGAGCAGCTTGGTCGGCAAGGCCATACCCCCCGTTTAGGGCTGCGCCGCCGCCCGGTCGAGGGCGCGGTTGAGCGCGAGGACATTCACCCGGTCCTCGCCAAGCACGCCGAGCAACGGGGTTTCGATCTGACGGCGCACCAGCGCGGAGACCGTTGCGGGCGGCAGCTTGCGCGCGGCGGCAACGCGATCGACCTGCGACAAGGCCGCTTTGGGGCTGATATGGGGGTCGAGCCCCGAAGCGGAGGTCGTCACCAGATCGGCGGGGACCGATTGTCCTGGTGAAGTGCGGTGGGCGTCGGCATCGGCCTTCACGCGATCGACCAAAGCCTGCGACGTCGGGCCGAGGTTCGAGCCGGCCGAGGCGGCCGCGTCATAGCCATCGGCACCGGCCGCGGAGGGGCGGCCGTGGAAATAGGTGTCGCCCGTGAATTTCTGGCCGAGCAGTTCAGAACCGATGACCTTGTCGCCTTCACGGATCAGGCTGCCATTGGCCTGATGCGGGAACACAAGCTGCGCGACGCCGGTGATCAGCGCGGGATAGGCGAGGCCAAGCAGCAGCGCGAACAAGGCGGTCAGCACGAGTGCGGGGCGCAGTGCGGTTTTAAGGTCGGTGAGCATGGGGATATCCTCAGGCGAGGTTGAGGCCGGTGACGGCCATGTCGATGAGCTTGATGCCGATGAACGGCGCAACGAGGCCGCCCAGGCCATAGACGGCGAGGTTGCGGGCGAGCAGCGGCCCCGCCGCCATCGGCGTGTAGGTCACACCCTTCAGCGCCAGCGGGACGAGGCACGGGATGATCAGCGCATTGAAGATGATCGCCGACAGGATCGCGCTTTCGGGCGAGCCAAGCCCCATCACGTTGAGCACGCCAAGCCCCGGATAGAGCGCAACGAACATCGCCGGGATGATCGCGAAATACTTCGCGACGTCATTGGCGACCGAGAAGGTGGTCAGCGCGCCACGCGTCATCAGCAGCTGTTTGCCCAAGCCCACGATCTCGATCAGCTTGGTCGGATCGCTGTCGAGATCGACCATGTTGCCAGCCTCGCGCGCGGCCTGGGTGCCGGTGTTCATCGCCACGCCGACATCGCTCTGGGCGAGCGCGGGGGCGTCGTTGGTACCGTCGCCGCACATCGCGACCAACTTGCCACCCGCCTGTTCCTTGCGGATCAGTGCCAGCTTGTCCTCCGGCGTCGCCTCGGCGAGGAAATCGTCGACCCCCGCTTCTGCGGCAATCGCGGCGGCGGTGAGCGGGTTGTCGCCGGTGATCATCACCGTGCGGATGCCCATCCGGCGCAGCTCGGCGAAGCGTTCGCGCACCCCGGCCTTGATCACATCCTTGAGCGCGACCGCGCCGAGCAGGCGACCGTCCTTCGCGACCGCAAGCGGGGTCATGCCGGCGCGGGCGATCTCGTCGGTCGCCTTGCGCAGTTCGGCGGCAGCAGGCGTGTCACCAAGGCCGGGATTGGCGCGCAGGACCGAATCCACCGCCCCCTTCTGGATCAGGCCCTCGGCAATCTTCACGCCCGAAATGCGGGTCTGCGCGGTGAACGGGATGACCTCGGCTTCGGCGGGCAGGCTGGGCACCGACACGCCGAACTTCTCGCGCGCCAGGACCACGACCGATCGGCCCTCGGGCGTCTCGTCGGCGAGGCTGGCGAGCAGAGCAGCGCGAGCGAGATCCTCGACCGCAACGCCGCTCAGTGGGCGGAATTCGCTCGCCTGACGGTCGCCGATCGTGATCGTGCCGGTCTTGTCGAGCAGGAGCACGTCGATATCGCCCGCCGCCTCGACCGCACGCCCCGATTTGGCGAGCACGTTGAACCGCACCAGCCGGTCCATCCCGGCGATGCCGATCGCCGACAGCAGCGCCGCGATGGTGGTCGGGATCAGCGTGATCAGCAGCGCCGCGAGGATCGCAACCGGGATGCTCCCGCCGGCATAGCGCGCAAAGCCCGGAATCGTCGCAACCGCGATCAGGAAGATGATGGTCAGTCCGACCAGCAGGATCGTCAACGCGATCTCGTTCGGCGTCTTCTGCCGCTCAGCCCCCTCGACCAGCGCGATCATGCGGTCGAGAAAGCCCTGCCCCGGCTCCTGCGTCACGCGGACCTTGATGCGGTCGGAGATGACGCGGGTGCCCGCCGTCACCGCCGACCGATCGCCGCCCGCCTCACGGATCACCGGCGCGCTTTCGCCAGTGATCGCGCTTTCGTTTACCGATGCGACGCCCTCGACCACCTCGCCATCGGCGGGGATCAGGTCGCCCATCTCGACCAGCACCATGTCGCCGCGCTGGAGCAGCGATGCGCCGACCAGGCCCCAAGCGTCGCCGACGCCGATCAGGCGCTTGGCCTGAAGCTCGGCCTTGGTCGCGCGGAGCGATGCGGCCTGTGCGCGGCCCCGCCCCTCCGCCAGCGCCTCGGCAAAGGTGCCGAACAGCACGGTCAGCCACAGCCACACGATCAGCTGGATCTGGAACGGGATGGCGAGCTTCTCGCCCCCCACGCCGAGCAGCACGGTCAGCAGCAGCGCGACCACTGCCGTCACGAACATCACCGGGTTGCGGATCAGCTGGCGCGGATCGAGCTTCTTGAACGCGTCGCCGATCGCAGGGAGGATCAGGTCAGCGGTGAACATGGATTTGGTGGTCATCGTTCGGCACTCAGAACAGCTGGCCGTGGACCATCGCGATATGATCGGCGATGGGTCCAAGCGCGAGCGAGGGGAGGAAGGTCAGGCCGCCCAGGATCAGGATGATCCCGACGAGTAGGCCGACCCACAGCGCACCGGTGGTCGGGAACGAACCCGCGGTTTCCGGCGTGTATTTCTTGGCGGCGAGGCTACCCGCGATGGCGAGCACCGGCACGATCACGAAGAACCGGCCAAGCCACATCGCGACGCCCAGCAGCCCGTTGTAGAAGGGCGTGCCAGCGGTCAGCCCGGCAAAGGCGGACCCGTTATTCCCGGTCGCCGAGGTGAAGGCGTAGACGATTTCCGTAAAGCCGTGCGGTCCCTTGTTCAGCGGCCCTGCCAGACCATCGGGCAGCACGGCGGCGAGCGCGGTGAAGCCGAGGATCGACAGCGGCAGGATCGCGATCGCGAGCACCGCCAGCTTGACCTCGCGGCTCTCGATCTTCTTGCCGACATATTCCGGCGTGCGCCCGACCATCAGGCCCGCGACGAACACCGCGAGGATGGCGAAGAGCAGGAAGCCATAGATGCCCGCACCGACGCCGCCGATCACGACTTCGCCCAGCTGCATGTTGAACAGCGGGATCATGCCGCCGAGCGGGGTGAAGCTGTCGTGCATCGCATTGACCGCGCCGCACGAAGCCGCAGTCGTGACGACCGAGAACAGCGCGCTCGCGGCGATGCCGAAGCGGACTTCCTTGCCCTCCATATTGCCGCCCGGAACGCCGAGCGCGTGGAAATGGGGGTTACCCGCGGCCTCGGCCCAATAGGTGACGCCTGCGCCGACCGTGAACAGGATCAGCATCGCGGTCAGAATCGCCCAGCCCTGACGCGTGTTGCCGACCGCCTTGCCGAAGGTCCAGGTCAGCCCCGCGCCGATCGCAAAGATCGACAGCATCTGCACCAGATTGGTCAGCGCATTGGGATTCTCGAACGGATGCGCGCTGTTGGCGTTGAAGAAACCGCCGCCATTGGTACCAAGCATCTTGATCGCCTCCTGCGAGGCCACCGGGCCGAGCGCGATCGACTGCTTGATGCCCTCAAGTCCGGTCGCATCGACCAGGCCGGCAAAGGTCTGCGGCACGCCATTTGCGACGAGGAACAGCGCATAGATGATGCACAGCGGCAGCAGCAGATACAGCGTGACCCGCGTGACATCCGCCCAGAAATTGCCCAGCCCGCTCACCTGACGCCGCGCAAAGCCGCGGAACAGCGCGAAGGCGATGGCGATGCCCGTCGCTGCCGACAGGAAGTTGTGGATCGTCAGCCCCAGCATCTGGCTGAGGTTCGACAGCGCAACCTCGCCCGAATACCATTGCCAGTTGGTGTTGGTGGTAAAGCTGATGGCGGTGTTGAACGCGCCATCGGCGGTCATCCCGGCCAGCCCGCGCGGGTTCATCGGCAGCACACCCTGAAGCCGCAGTACCGCATAGGTGAACAGCAGCAGCGCGAGGTTGAAGATCAGCAGGTGCAGCGCGTAGCGGCGCCAGCTCTGCTCGACAGTCGGGTCGATCCCCGCAAGCTTGTAGAAGCCGCGCTCGACCGGGCCGAGCACCGCGTGCAGCGGCGTGCGGCGCCCTTCATAGAGTGCAAACAGCCACAGCCCGATCGGCTTGGCGAGCGCCGCAACCAGCGCGACGAAGAGGAGGATCAACCCCCATCCCTGGACGGTCATAGGATCAGGACTTTCAGAACTTCTCGGGCCGGACGAGCACGGCGGCGAGGTAGATGAGGAGCGCGAGCGCGGTGATGCCAGCGAGCGTCAGGTGAAGGCTCATCTCAAGCCTCGTCACACAGGCGCAGATAGGCGAGCGTCGCGAGGAACAGGCCGCCGAGCACGGCGAGCCAGATGACATCAGACATGGGGGACGGACTCCGAATGGTTTCGGAGGGTCAATTAGGCGCGGACCCCATTAAGGTTCGCCGGTGAATGCGGGCGCGGGGCATTAAGAAAGCATATAGATCGCGATGGCCGCTGGACTTTCGGCCCGGCTTCCCCAACCCCGTTTGCCCTGAGCCTGTCGAAGGGCTGTTCCATACACTGTGTGGGACGGGGCTTCGACAGGCTCAGCCCAAACGGACGATCTGGTTGACGATGACTGACTCGACACGCCCCTCCCCCGACGCCCTGCTACGCGCCGCAAAGCGCGAACAACGCGGGCGCCTCAAAATCTTCCTCGGCGCCGCGCCGGGCGTCGGCAAGACGTTCGAGATGCTGCGCGAGGGCGCCGAACGGCTGCGCGCCGGGACCGATGTCGTGGTCGCGGTGGTCGAAACCCATGGCCGCGCGGAGACGCAGGCGCTGGTCGCCCCGTTCGAGGTGATCGCCCGCCGCGCCCTGCCCTATCGCGGGCATGAACTGGAAGAGATGGACCTCGACGCGGTGCTGGCCCGCCGCCCGCAGCTCGCTTTGGTGGACGAGTTCGCCCACACCAATGTCGACGGCAGCCGCCATCCCAAGCGCTGGCAGGATGTGATGGAGCTGCTCGACGCGGGCATCCATGTCTACACGACGCTCAACGTCCAGCATGTCGAAAGCCTCAACGACGTCGTCGCAAGCTTCACCAAGGTCCGCGTGCGCGAGACGGTGCCCGACAGCGTGTTCGACGGCGCCGAGATCGAGGTGGTCGACCTGCCCCCGGACGAGCTGATCGAGCGGCTTAAGGAGGGCAAGGTCTATATCCCCGCCGAAGCCTCCCGCGCGCTCGGCCATTTCTTCTCCAAGCCCAACCTGTCCGCGCTGCGCGAAATGGCGCTGCGCCGCGCGGCACTGAGCGTCGATCAGGCGTTGATTGAGCATCTCGACGCCAGCGCCCTGCCCGGCACCTTTGCCGGGGGTGAGCGGGTGCTGGTCGCGATCAGCGAACTCCCCGGGTCGGACGCGCTGGTGCGCGCTGCCAAGCGGCTCGCCGATGCGCTGCGCGCGCCATGGCAGGCGGTCTATATCGAAACCCCGCGCGCCGAGCAGTTCGGCGAAAGCGACAAGCGCCGCATCGCCGACGCGCTCAGCCTTGCCGCGAGCCTTGGCGCGACGATCGCCACGGTGCCCGCAGCCAGCGTGATCGAGGGGCTGGCGACGCACGTCCAGGGCATGCGCGCGACCCAGCTGGTGATCGGCAAGTCGGCGCGCAGCTGGTGGTTCGCGCTGCGCCACGGCTCAGTCGTCGATGCGATGCTGCGGTCGAGCGCAGGGCTCGCGGTGCATGTCATCCCGGCGACCGAGCCGGGCGAACGCGCGACAGCGCGGACGGCGCGCAAGGGGCTGTGGGGCGATCCAGGCGCCTATGCCGCAATCGTCGCGATGGTCGCCGCAACCACGCTGTTCGGAAAGCTGGTCGAACCCTGGATCGGCCTGGGCGGGGTCGACCTGATCTTCTTGCTACCTGTGATCCTGGCGTCGGGCCGGTTCGGGTTGCGACCGGGGCTGGTCACTGGGCTGCTCGCGGGTCTTACTTACAACTTCTTCTTCCTCCCGCCGCTCCACACGTTCACCATCGCCGACCCGCAAAGTCTGCTGACGATGTTCGTGCTGATTGGCATCGCCGCATTCACCGCGAACCTCGCCGCCAAGCTCAAGGCGCGAGCAACGCTGGGCGCACGCGGCGCGCAGGAAAATGCCGCCATCGCCGCCTTCGGACAGGCGCTGGCACGCGCGTCGGACTGGGAATCGACCAGCCGGATCATCTGCGAAGAAGTCTCGCAGCTGCTTGACGTCAACGTCCTCCTGCTCAACCGCCGCGATGCCGCGCTCGTCACCGTCGCCAGCTGCCCCACAGCCGAAGGCGAGCTGGGGCCGGTCAACGCCGCCGCCGCCGACTGGTCATGGGACCGCGGCGAGCCTGCGGGAGTCGGCACCGGGACGCTCAACGCCGCCGACTGGCAGTTCCACCCGCTCAAGACCGCGCTCGGCGTGCTCGCGGTGATCGGCATCGCCCGCTCCGATGGACGCGACCCGGTGCGCGCCGACCGCGCGGTGCTGCTGCAGACCTTGCTCGGTCAGGCGGCACTGGCGCATGAACGGCTGAAGCTGGAGGATGAGGTCCGCGAGGTCACGATCCTCAAGGAGCGCGACCGGCTGCGCGCGGCGCTGCTGTCGTCGATCGGGCATGATCTGCGCACCCCGCTGACCTCGGTCGCCACCGCGATCGACGCCATTGCACTTGATCATCCCGGCGCGCCCAGCCTGCCGATCGCGCGGATGGAGGTCGCCCGGCTGCGCCGTTTCCTCGACAATCTGGTCGATATGGTGCGGATCGATGCCGGCGCGCTGGAACTCCGCCCCGAGCCGATCGACCTGACCGACGCGATCGGCGGCGCGGTGCATGACCTCAAGGACCTGTTCCGCGGCCGCCATATCGACCTGCGCGTCCCGGCCAATTTGCCCTTCGTCACCGCCGATCCGACGCTGCTCCACCATATCCTGATCAACCTGCTCGCCAACGCGGCGCAGCATGGGGGTGAAACCGGCACGATCACGATCGCAGGAACCCGTACTCCCGACGCGGTCGAGCTGTCGGTGCGCGACGAAGGACCGGGACTGGCCGATGGTCAGGAGGCGCGCATCTTTGAGACCTTTGCCCAGGGCCGCGGCAGCGACCGGCATGGCGGCAGCGGGCTCGGCCTCGCAATCGTCAAGGGCTTTGCCGAGGCGATGGGCGTCGCGGCGGTGGCACGCAACCATGCCGAGGGTGGCGCGATGTTCACGCTGCGCTTTCCGCAGCGGCTGCTCCCGGATTAAGCGCGCGCTTCCACCCCTAACCCGCCACGCGCCCCAAAACGCCGAAGCCGCTCCGTCCTGCTGTCAGGACGGAGCGGCTCACGGGATGCCATCGCTGCGGATCTGCGCAGATTTAGCTGCGGAAGAAGGCGAGCAGATCGGGGTTGATGATCTCCGGATGGGTCTGCGCCATGCCATGGGGCAGGCCCTCATAGGCCTTCAGCGTGCCATGCTTCAGCAGTTCGACCGCCTTGGGTCCGTGATTGGCGAAGGGCACGATCTGATCGTCCAGGCCGTGCATCACCAGAACCGGCACGTCGATCGCCTTCAGATCTTCCGTGAAGTCCGTCTCCGAAAACGCGGTGATGCAGTCATATTGCGCCTTGGCACCGCCAGCGAGCCCCTGACGCGACCAGTTGTCGATCAGGCCCTGGCTGACCTTTGCACCATCGCGGTTGAAGCCGAAGAACGGCCCGCTCGCGATCCCGCGATAGAATTCCGCGCGATTGGCGATCAGCTGGGCGCGGAAGCCGTCGAACACTTCGGCCGGCACGCCGTCCGGGTGCGCGTCCGACTTCACCATCACCGGCGGCACCGCGCCGACCAGCACCGCCTTGGCAACCCGGCCCGGCTCGGCGCGGGCGACATAGCGGGCAACCTCGCCCCCGCCCGTCGAGTGACCGACATGGATCGCGTCCTTGAGGTCGAGCGCGGCCACCAGTTCCGCGACATCGGCGGCATAGGTGTCCATCTCATTCCCGCTGTCGGTCTGGCTCGAGCGGCCATGCCCGCGCCGGTCATGGGCGATCACGCGATAGCCCTGGCCGAGGAAGTAGAGCATCTGATTGTCCCAGTCGTCGCCCGACAGCGGCCAGCCATGATGGAAGACGATCGGCTGCGCGTCCTTGCTGCCCCAGTCCTTGTAGAAGATTTCGGTGCCGTCCTTCGTGGTGATCGTCGCCATGATAAGTCTCCCTGGTTCAAGCGGCAGGAGCGCCGCTGCTGAATGTCTTCTAACCGCCGCCGGATCGCGGCGCGCTTGGCGGAAGTGACACAATTGAGGTCAAAACCGACAAGCGACAGGCCGGGCGCGGTGAATCGCGCCCGGCTACCCGCTCAGTTTCCGCTCGCCTTGGCCTGCTCGCCGCTCTGACGCGTCGCCTGCGCCGCGCGGACGATCACGTCCGACACCGCCTGCGCCTGCGTCATGAACAGCGCGTGGCTGCCGGGTACCTGTGTGATGTCCGCCTTCATCCGCTGCGCCATGTGCAGCAGCATGCCGTCGCCGAACGCCCTGTCCTCCCGCGCGATCACCGCCCAGCTGGGCTTGCTCCGCCATGCAGCCATGCGCACCGGGGTGGAGAATGCTGCCATGCTGATCGGCACCTGCGAGTCGCGCATGAACGCCGCGTCCTGGTCGCTGGTGTCGGCGGCGAATGCGGCCTTGAACTTCGCGTCGCTGATGAAGCCGAAGCCGTCGCTGCGGGTATCGAGCACGAAGTCGGGTGCGCTCGGGAAGCCCTCATATTGCTTGGCCGTGCTCTCGCCGCTGTCGGGCGCCAGCGCCGAGACATAGACCAGTCCCGCCACCTTGGGGTGATTGCCGGCTTCGGTGATGACCGTGCCACCCCAGCTGTGTCCGACCAGAATGACGCGCCCCGGCTGGCGCTCGATCACCCGCTTGGTCGCATCGACATCGTCCTTGAGCGAGGTCAGCGGGTTCTGGACGATGGCAACGCGGTAGCCCTTGGCGGTCAGCCGGTCGTAAACACCGCGCCAGCCTGACCCATCGGCAAAGGCGCCATGGACCAGAACGACGCTGGTCGTGGTTTCGGGTGCCTCGGCGGTCTGGGCGGTGGCCGTGCCGGTGATCGCGATCGCCGCGGCGGCACTGAGTGCAACGTTCCGAATCGTGCGTGTCATGATAGTCTCCCGTTCGTCGGTCCGGCGAAGGTGCCGGCGATGAGGGCAAGCTACCGGTGTCGCGGCTTCGGCACGCTTGGGGGAATCGACAGAATGCGGGACAAAACCGACAAAGGCGCTTCGAGCCGGATCGTCGCGGAGGTCGCGCTGGCGATCTATCCCGAGTGCCAGCTGTCCGCGATCTATGGCCTCACCGACCTGTTCCGCCTCGCCGTCACCGCAGCGGAGATGGCCGGCGAGCACAATTCACCGGTGGTCCGCGTCAGCCACTGGCAGGAGACGGGCGACGGCGTCACCTGCACCTATGACAGCCACCCGGGCACGCCGCACCGCATCGCCTACATCATCACGCCGCCCAGCCTGATCATGCCGAACGACCTGCCGGCGATGCACGCGCTGGCTGCGTGGATGACGCGCAGCCATGACGAGGGGACGATCCTGTGCGCGGTCTGCGCCGGCGCCTTCGTGCTGGCCGAGACCGGGCTGCTCGAAGGGCGCGAGGTGACGACGCACTGGGCATTCGCCGACTCGCTCGGCGCCCGCTTTCCCGATCTCACCGTCAATGCCGACCGCATCATCGTCGACGATGGCGATATCATCACCGCCGGCGGCATCCTCGCCTGGACCGACCTTGGCCTGACGCTGGTGCAACGGCTGCTCGGTGCCAGCGCGATGCTCAAGACGGCGCGCTTCCTGCTGATCGATCCGCCCCGCCAGGCGCAGCGCCCCTATAGCAGCTTCATTCCAAAGCTCGATCACGGCGACGCCGCGATCCGCTCGGTTCAACATTGGGTGCAGGCCAATGCCACTGCGGATTGTTCGGTGACGATCCTCGCCGCGCACGCCAGCCTTGAAGAGCGCACCTTTCTGCGGCGGTTCAAGGCCGCGACCGGACTTCGCCCGACCGAATATGTGCAACAGATCCGCATCGCCCGCGCACGTGAGGCGCTAGAGCTGACGCGCCGGCCGGTCGAGCAGATCGCGTGGGAAATCGGCTATGGCGACCCGTCTGCGTTCCGCAAGCTGTTCAACCGCGTCACCGGGCTCCCGCCAGCCGAGTATCGGCGCCGCTTCGGCGTGACGCTCCAGCCCGGGCCGGAAGCGGCACCGGCATTGGCTTGACCGGCTGTGTTCGCAACGCATCTGATCCGGTAGGCGGAGCCATGAGCTTGAACAGACTATGGCTGCCCCTGCTATGCGCGCTGCTGACGGTGGCACCCGCCGCCGCCGCGCAATCCGTGCAGACGCGCGCGGATGCGCTGGCGCAGGATGCGCAGGAATATGCCCGGATCTACGGCGTGCCCCTGCCAGACGCGATCCGGCGCCTCGCCGCCCAGCACGACAGCGTCGGGGCGATCGACGCCATCGCGGAACGCTACCGCGATCGCCTCGCCGGCATCTCGATCCAGCATCGGCCCGATTATCGCTTCATCGTCTATCTGACCGGCACGGCCCCGGTCCCGCTGCGCTGGGTCGAGGCCGGGGGGATGCGGGTTCCCGTCCAGTTTCGCACGGGAGCAAAGGCCAGCCGCGAGCGCGTGGTGTGGGCGCTGACCAATCATCAAGCGGCGATCAGGGCGGCGGTGCAAAGCAATCCGTCGATGGGCGTCGATCCGCGCACCGGCGAACTGGTCGTGATCGCGGGCAGCGCTGCCGTGGCCAAGGCGGGCGGCGCTGCGGCGCTCGATACGCGGCTAACGGAGCTGACCGGCGTGCCGGTTCAGGTACGCGCGCTCGATCAGGTAGACCGCAATCTCGGGCCGCAGGGTGGAGGACGGCTCGACGGAACCGACCCAACGAGCGGCAAGCGCTATCGCTGCACCAGCGGTTTCCTCGTCACCGACGGCGCCCGCACCGGCATCACCACGGCGGCGCATTGCCTCGACGATCTGAGCTATTTCGATCCGCAGCGCCGCGCGACCCCGCTCAGCTTTGTCGGGCAATGGGGCTGGGGCTATCACGACGTCCAGATCCACGCCGGTCCCGCCCCTGCCCGCCCGCTGTTCTTCGCCGATACCGCACGCACGATCCAGCGCCCGGTCGAGGGCCAGCGCAGCAAATCGAGCACGCGCGCCGGAGACTTTGTGTGCCATCGCGGGGAATCGACGGGCTATAGCTGCGCCGAAGTGACCCTGCTCGACTTTGCCCCGGCGGGTGAATTGTGCGGCGGTTTCTGCCTTCCGACCTGGGTCGCGGTGTCAGGTCCGACCTGCAAACAGGGCGACAGCGGCGGACCTGTGTTCAGCGGCACGACGGCGCTGGGCATCGTCAAAGGCGCGACCTTCCGCCCGGACGGCTCCTGCGCCTTCTATTTCTACATGTCGCTCGACTATCTGCCGACGCCCTGGTCGCTGCTGGTCGATATGCCGCGTTAACGCACTGGCGACGCTCAACCGGCCCGCCGCGGCCGTCCTGCCGATCGCTGCGCCTGCCGATCGAGCAGCGCCCGTGCGCCTGCGTTATCGACCGGCTGACCGAACAGATAGCCCTGCCCTTCGGCGCACCCGACTTCGCGCAGGATCGCCAACGTCGCCTCACTCTCGATGCCCTCGGCGACCACCGATAAATCCAGATTCGATGCCAGTTGGATCATCGACACCGCCATCCGCCGAACCTCCGGGTCATGCTCCATATCGGTGATGAACGAGCGATCGATCTTCACATTGTCGAACGGCAGGATGCGCAGATGCTGGATCGAGGAATAGCCGGTGCCGAAATCGTCTAGCGCCAGCAACACGCCCTGATTCTTCAGGCTTTCGACCACTGACTTGGCGTGCTCCGGCTCCGAGATCAGTGCATTCTCCGTAATCTCCAGCTTCAGGCGGCGCGGGGGCAATCCGGCGCGCGTCAGCACGCTCAGGATCTTCTCGCTTAGCCAGCGATCCTTGAGCTGGGTCGGCGACACGTTGATCGACAGGATCAGGTCGTTGCCCCAGGCCCGCGCATCCTCGCACGCCTGCTCGAGCAGCATGAGCATCAAGTCGCCCACCAGCCCGCATTCCTCCGCGATCGGGATGAATTCGCAGGGGCCGACGTCGCGGCCATCGGCGCGGTGCCAGCGCGCCAGCATCTCGAACCCGGTCACCCGCTGCGAGCGCAGATCGACAATCGGCTGATAATAGGGGCGAAACGCACAGCCGAGCAGGTCACGCCGGAACTCCTGCTCCAGCGCCGAGCGCCGCACGATCTCCGCATCCATCGCCGGCTGGAACAGCTTATACTGCGACCGCCCATGCGCCTTGGCCTGATAGAGCGCGATATCGGCGCGGCGCATCAGCGTCTCGCTGTCGATCGCATCGAACGGGAAAAGCGAAATCCCGACGCTGCCGCCGATATGGTGGACCAGTCCGTCGATCCGGAACGGGGTGGCGAGCGCATCGACGATCCGCCCGGCAAGGGTTTGCGGCGCGGTCGAATGGTCCCCCTCGATATCGAGGGTGATCGCGAACTCGTCACCGCCCAGCCGGTATGCGGTTCCTGAGCGGCCAACGATCCGGGTCAGGCATTCGGCCACCGCGACGAGCAGGCGATCGCCGGTCAAATGGCCATGGACGTCGTTGACGTCCTTGAACAGGTCCAGATCGATCGCGATCAGCGCCATCGCGCGGTCGGAGCCAAGGAAGCGCAGACTATCGAGATGCTCGCTGAGCGCCCGACGGTTGGGCAGCCCGGTCAGCGCATCCGCATAGGCAAGCTGTTGCGCATCCCGTTCGGCTTGCCGGGCGCGGGACTGTTCGACCAGCATTTCTGACCGGGAATTGAGGACCTCGATAAAGCCTTGATGGTAGCGGTTGAGCATCCGGCCGATCAGCGCGGAGACAAACGCGAAATTCGCACCCACTCCCACCAGATACCAGTCGCCGGAGACCAGCAGCCGGACCGTCACCGGAAGCGCCCCGAGGAGCAGGACCAGCCGCGCGGCGGCAGGTAGCGTCTGCAGGCAGTAGCAGCATCCGATCGCCCCGACGAAAATGTAGAGCGCGATTGCAAAGGTCTGGGACGGGTTCGCAAACTCGAGCAGGATGAGGCCCCAGCCACCAAAGGCAGCACTGAGAATAGCGGCAAACCGGGTGGTCACGCGCAGATAGCGCCGGATGCGCGCAATCTTCGGGTGACCCGGCTTGCGGCGCAGCCAGACCATCGCCCGGGCGATGGCCATGCAGGACAGCAAGATAGGCGCGCCAACGCTGAGCGCGAGCGGGACCTGTTTGAAGATCGCAAAGCCCAGAAACGCCGCATTGACGATCATCAGCGCATACATGAGCGGGACCTGGCCACGCAGCGCGTTATATTGGACGAGCACGAGTGACCGCGAACTGCGCGGGCCTTGGAGCCGTCTCCTTAGTCGACGAAATCTCATCCCAAGCCCACCTGACCCCATTTCAGCATGGCCCAGTCAATCGCGACTTCGCTCCTCTGCACGATGGCAAAGGGGCCAGATGATCCGTTATAGAGGGGAAGCGCGTGGTTAGGGCGCGATGCGGGCGATCACGGTGCCAACCCGCTCAAGCGGCCGAACCTCGGATCAGGTCGATCAGCCAGCGCAGCCCCGGATCATTACTGCGCGTCACATGATATTGCGCCATTTCCACCAGCGGCGGGATCGGCAACGGCGGTGCGACGGCGACCAACGGGAAGTTCCGCGCCAGCTGTGCCGCCAGCCGCCCCTGGATCAACGCGAGCCAGTCGGTGTCCTGAAGCAGCCACGGCAGCATCCCGAAATTGGGCGCGATCATCGCAATGCGGCGCTGGATTCCCATGCGGTCGAGATAGGCGTCGCCAAAACTCGGTAGCCGCTCGTCACCGATCGCGACATGGACATGCGCATGGTCGAGCATCGCCGCCAGCGTCGGCGTGCCAGTCAGCGCCGGATGGCCCGCACGACCGACAAGGCAATAGGCGTCCTCGAACAATCGCTCCGATGGCAGTTCCGGTGTGACATATTCCTGCAGCGTAATCAGCAGGTCGATCCCGCCGCTTTCGAGCAGTTCGATCCGACGCGGGCTGGGCAGCAACAGCTCGATCCGCACGCCCGGCGCGGTCTCGGCAAGCCGGGTGACGATCGGGAACAGGATCGACGTCGCGATATAGTCGGACGTCATGATTCGGAAGGTCCGATTGGTCGTCGCGGGATCGAAATGGCGTGAGGTCGCGATCACCCCCTCCATCGTCTCCAGCGCCTGCCGCACCTGCGGCAACAGCGTCTCGGCAAAGGGCGTCGGATACATGCGCTTGTTGCGCGCGATCAGCAGGTCGTCGCCGAAATAGGAACGCAGCCGTGCCAGCGCATTGCTCATCGCCGGCTGGCTGAGGTTCAGCCGCTCCGCCGCGCGCGAGACGCTGCGGTCGCTCATCAGCGCCTCGAACGCGACGATCAGGTTGAGGTCTAGTCCCTTGAAGCGCATCGCCCATCCATTCGCTGCATGAATGTTTATGGATCAAAACAATCACTTTTTCAATGACGACCAGCGCGCCTAGATCGGATCCAACACATGCTGGAGCAGGATGAATGAGCAAGGTAAGCGAAATCCGCTATGTCGGATATGCGGTCACGGCGCTGGAGGAAGAACGCACCTTCTACGCCGATGTCTGGGGGCTGGAATCGGTCCCGTCGGACGACGGCATGGTCTATTTCAAGGCACAGGGGCATGACGAGCATCATGTCGTCCGGCTGCGCGCGGCGGACACCAAGCGGATCGACGTGATCGCGCTCGCGGCCGATAGCCGCGCCGATGTCGACGCGCTCCACACCAAGGTGCAGGACGCCGGGTGCCAGGTCATCCACGCCCCGCGCGACCTGACCGCACCGGGCGGCGGCTATGGCTTCCGCTTCTTCTCGCCCGACGGCCTGCCGTTCGAGATTTCGAGCGATGTCGCGCGCGGGCCGAGCCGCGAGATGGTCCGCTGGGACGGCGTGCCGCAGAAGATCAGCCACATCGTGCTCCACTCGCCCGATCATCAGGCGATGGTGAAGTTCTTCGTCGATGTGCTCGGCTTCCGCGTCAGCGACTGGCTGGGCGATTTCATGTGCTTCCTGCGCTGCAACAGCGCGCATCACCGCATCGCGCTCCTGCCCGGACCGGCCTGCCTCAACCATGTCGCCTATGACATGCTGACTGTCGACGACATGATGCGCGGCATCAGCCGCCTGCGCAAAAAGGGCACCGACATCCGCTGGGGCCCGGGGCGGCACACGGCTGGCAACAACACCTTCAGCTACTTCACCACGCCGAGCGGCTTTGCGGTCGAATATACCTCGGAGCTGGAAGAGGTCGATTTCGACACGCACGTCGATCAGGTCCATGTTCCCGGACCGCAGGTAATGGACCAGTGGGGCGTCGGCGTCGGCGGCCCGCAGACCATGCCACATCCCGAGGCCGATGCCGGCCTGTTCCAGGCAGCGGAGGCTTAAGTCATGGCATTGTTTGAATATTTCCCGAACTACATCTGGAACCTGTCGGTCGCGATCGCGCTCGAGAGCGGCGGGCGCATCGGCGAGATCGTCGACATGTGCCAGCCGATCAAGGACGCCGCGGCGTCGGGTTCTGACGCCGGTACACCGCAGTTCATGGCCAAATGGGTCGAGATGGGCGACAAGCTGATCGGCCTGGCGGACGAGGATGAGGCGGCCGGTCGCGGCTTCTCCGCCTCCGACAAGCTCGAGCGCGCGTCGCTCTACCTGCTGGTTGCCGAGCGGATGCAGGGCCATGGCCATCCGGGTCGCGAGGAAACCTATGCCCGCGCGCTCGACACCTTCGCGCGTTCGACGCGCCTCGGCTCGATCAACCGTGAACGCGTCGAGATCCCGCTGACGATCGGCACCATGCCCGCGCTCTACACCCGCGCCGAAGGGCCGGGTCCGCATCCGGTGGTCGTCTATTGCAACGGCCTCGATAGCTGCAAGGAGCTGCTCTACTGGTCGCACCTGCCCGAGGCATTGGCAAAGCGTGGCATCTCCACCCTGTGCGTCGACCAGCCGGGCACTGGTGAGGCGCTGCGCCTGCAGAACCTCCCCGTCGATCCGCACAGCGAAAACTGGGCGAGCAAGGCGATCGACTGGCTGGAAACCCAACCCGACGTCGATCCCAAGCGCATCGGCATGACCGGCATCTCGCTGGGCGGCCATTTCGCCCCGCGTGCGGTCGCCTACGAACCCCGCTTCGCCAGTGGCGCGTGCTGGGGTGCCAACCACAATTGGGCCGAGGTGCAGCAGAAGCGCCTCAAGCGCGAGGGCGAGAATCCGGTTCCGCATTACTGGGCGCACGTGATCTGGGCGTTCGGCGCGAAGGACATGGACGACTTCCTCGCCAAGGCGGAGGACATGAACCTCAACGGCCATATGGGCGGCGTGAAGGTCCCCTTCCTCGTCACCCATGGCGCCAAGGACCGGCAGATCAGCGTCGATTATGCGCAGGACTGCTATGACCAGCTGATCAACTCGCCGCGCCGCGAACTCAAGCTGTTCACCGAGCGTGAGGGTGGGGTCGAGCATGTCGGCGCCGACAATATGAGTTTCGGCCGCGACTATATCGCCGACTGGTTCGCCGACACGCTTGGCGGAAAGCTGTCCTGATGCGCCTCGCAACGCTGCGGCGCGGCGGGCGCGACGGAACGTTGGTCGCGATGAGCGGTGACGGCGCCCGCGTTGCGGCGGTCGCGGGCTATGCGACGCTCCAGGCCGCGCTCGACGGTTGGGATGCGGCACAACCCGCGCTGCACGCAGCGGCGCAGGCAGCGGAGAGCGGTGAAGACGTCCGACCGGACGATTTCGCCGCACCGTTGCCGCGCGCGTGGCAATGGCTCGACGGATCGGCCTTCGCCAACCATGGCGCGCTGATGCAGCTCGCCTTTGGCCATGCGCCGATCGAGACCGACCTGCCGCTGATGTATCAGGGGATGAGCCATGAGTTCATCGCGCCGACCGCCGACGTACCCTTGCCCAGCGAAGCCGATGGCATCGATTTCGAGGGCGAGTTCGGCGTCATCACCGGCGACGTGCCGATGGGGTGCAGCGCCGCCGATGCGCTGGCCCATGTCCGCCTCGTGGTGCTGATCAACGACTGGTCGCTGCGCGCGATCGCGATTCCGGAGATGAAGACCGGCTTCGGCTGGGTGCAGGCCAAGCCGGCATGCAGCGTCGCGCCGTTCGCAGTGACTCCCGACGCGCTGGGTGACGCCTGGCGCGATGGTCGCGTTCACCTGCCGCTGACGGTCGAGGTCGATGGCACGTGGTTCGGCAGCCCGAATGGGGCGGCAATGGGCTATGGCTTTCACGAACTGATCGCCCATGCCGCGCGCACCCGCTCGCTGCCCGCCGGAACGATCATCGGATCGGGCACCGTGTCGAACGCCGAGCATGAAACGGTCGGATCGACCTGCATGTCCGAACGCCGCGCGATCGAGATGATCGCCCATGGCGCGCCGCAGACGCCGTTCCTGTCGTTCGGCAGCCGCGTTGCGATGCGGGCCGGAGACGGCGCGTCGCCCTTCGGCGCGATCGATCAGCGCGTGGTGAAGGGGTAGCCCCCAAACATCCGTTTGTGCTGAGCTTGTCGAAGCACCGTTCCCGCGATCGGAGAGGTCGGGGTGCCGCCCTTCGACAGGCTCAGGGCAAACGGGAGTTAACTCCCGTCCGAAATCAGCGTCCCACCATCGACCACGATGGTCTGGCCGGTGGTAAAGCCGCCCGCGTCACTGGCGAGGTAGAGCGCGGTCGCCGCAACCTCGTCCGGCGACCCCGCGCGGCGTAGCGGGGTCATCCCCAGCCGCCGCGCGGCGCGCTCCGGGCTCGACAGGATCGCGCCCGCCCAGTCGGTTTCGATCAGCCCCGGCGCAATCGCGTTGGCGCGCACCCCGGACGGTCCCCATTCGACCGCCAGGTTGCGCGCGAGCTGCGCCAGCGCCGCCTTGGTCATCCCGTAATGCCCCAGCATCGCATTGCCACGCAGGCCGGCGATGCTCGACAGCAGCACGATACTCCCCTGCCCGCGCGCCGCCATCGCCGGTGCGATGTGCCCGGTCAGCCGCAGCGGGTGGAGCAGGTTGATCGCATAGAGCCGCTCGCGCTCGGCCTCGTCCATCGCGTGCATCGGCGATGCCTGCCCCGCGATGCCGGCATTGCAGACCAGAATGTCGATCCCGCCCGTCCGTGCCTCAGCCTGCTCCGCCAAGCGCTCGATCGCTGCCGCATCGCCGATATCGGTCGGGATCGAGATGCCGCCCAGCTCTCCGGCGAGCGCATCGCACGCCGCCGCATCGACATCGGCGAGCACCAGCCGCGCGCCCGCTCCCGCGAACAGCCGCGCGATCGCTAACCCGATCCCGCGCGCCGGCCCAGTAATCAGCGCGGTCCGCCCATCGAGGCGGAAGGCGGACAGGGCGTCAGAGGTCGGCAAGCACCGTCTCCACCAACTGCGCCAGGCTGCCGTCATGCCGAAAACCAAGTGCACCGGCGCGCCCGGTGGCCAGGTCGGGATAGCTTCCGAACGTCGCGCGCGTCGCCGGGATCTCCTCGAACCGGATGCCCGAAATATCGCCATGGCGCGCCAGTTCGGCAACTAGATCACCGATCTTCACACGCAGCGCCGGAAGCGTAACCGCCTCCTGCGCCGTCCGTTCGCTGAGCGCCGCCGCCACCAGATTGGCCGCGCAACACCGCACCGACATCAGCCAGCTGGTCGCTTCGGGAGCCACCGGCACGCACAAAGGCGTCCCGGCGCTCGCCGTGTGGAATAGATCGCTGAGGAACGCCGACCCAAATCCCCCCGCTGCCGCGGGTCGCGCAACGATGCCGGGCAGGCGCACCGCCATCCCGGACACCGCGCCACGGCGCACCGCATCGGCAAAGGCCAGCTCGACCATCCGCTTGTGCGTGCCATAAACGCTGGCTGGGACCGCGACAGTCGCATCATCCACCAACGCGGGAAGCACGCCGCCGAACACCGCGATCGACCCCGCGATCACCAGCCTGCGCCCGCGCATCGCCTCGATCAGCGCCAGCGGGACATCCAGATTGACCGCCCGCGACGCAGCAGGATCGCGCTCGGCCGCACCTCCCGGCAGCGCCGCCAGGTGCAGCACCGCATCGATGCGCGGCGCCGTCAGCGCAGCAATCACTGCGCGGTCGGTAAGGTCGCCCGCAAGCGTTTCATGCCCGTCGAACCCCGCCAACTCCCGATCGGCGAGCAACAGCTTAACCTCCGGGTGCTGCTCGGCAAGGCGCCGAACGACCGCCCGGCCGACGAACCCCGCCGCGCCGGTGATCGCGAGCAGCATTACCGCTTGAGCTCAGGCGCGAATTCGCCGTCGATCAGGATGAAGGCGATCCGGCAATTGGCGTCCGAGCGGTTCGACCAGCCATGGTTGGTGCCGCGCTGGATCACGATGTCGCCCGCGCGCACGGTGACCTCGCCCTCGTCCATGATCAGGACCAGTTCACCCTCCAGCACGATGCCGTAATCGATCGTTTCGGTGCGATGCATCAGCGCGTGGCGACTACCCTCGCCAGAATGCGCCGACGCGTCGCCAGCGCCGACCTCGGCGAAATGCGCCTGCGCCTCTTCGGGCGACATCGTGCGGATCTCGTCATTCTCGGGCGGGATGTCGAGCACGCGGATGCGGGTGCCACCCTTGGGCGGAGCGAGCTTGATGCCGTCCTCATGCGGCTCGCCCGATGCGGCGTCGAGCAACACTGGGGTTTGCTGCGTGTTCCAGACTTCGTGGAACATCGGCCCCGAAGGCCCGCCGATCTGCTGCACGCGCGGTGCGGCGCCATCCTCCTGGATGATCGCGCGACCGCTCGCGTCATGGCCGGTGACAACGCGGCGAACGGGCTTGGTCATAGTCATGCTCCTTGAGTTACAGGGCTGCGGCGCAGCAGCGCGACACCCGCGCCGATCGCTGCCGCAGCGGCATAGAAGAGGAAGACGCCCGACAGGCCGCCAAGCACGCCCGACAGCGCGACGGCAACGATCGGCGCGACGAACTGCGCGAGGAAGAAGGACCCGGTCCACACCCCCGTCCCGCGCCCGCGCGTTTCGGGCGGAAGGCGGCGGAGCACCCAGGCGAGCATCGTCGGGAGCATCAGGCCATTGCCGATCGAGATCACCACGGCGCACGCCGCAGTCAGCGCAAAGCTTGTCGACAGCGCGATCCCGACATAGCCGAGCGCGACCAGCGGCAAGCCGATTGCGAGCAAGGTCTCGCCCGACCAGCCCTTGAGCCGCCCGAACAGCATCGACCCCGCCATCACGCCCAGATTGGCCGCCGCACCCGCAAGGCCGATCGTAGCAGGCGACGTAACCCCCGTCGCCTCGATCACCGGCCCCAGCTGCACGATCAGCGTGTAGAACAGCATCCCGATGCCGAAGGTGATCGCGACCAGCATCGCGATGCCCTGCGCCTTGCCCGCAGCTGCGGGCGCAGTCGCGACAGTCTTGGCCGGTTCGAACAGGATCATCGCGGCGGCAAGTGCGACGGGAAGCGCCAGCAGATACAGCCAGAACGGCCCACGCGACCCCAATGCCTCGCCCAGCGCGCCGCCCGCCGCGATCAGCACGATCGCGCTGACGCTGGCGGTGGCGATCTGGATCGACACCCAGCGCTCGCGCCGCTCGCCGGTAAAATAATCCCCGACCAGAGCCGTCGCGACGGTCATGATGATCGCCTCGGTCACCCCTAGCGCCACGCGCGCAGCGAGGATCATGCGCAGATCTTCAAGCATCAGCGGCAACAGGCCAAAGCCCGCATAGCCGACCAGCGCAGCGATCAGCAGCCGCTTGCGCCCGACCTTGTCCGACAGCCAGCCGGCGAGCGGCGAGAACAACGCGACGCACAAAGCGGGGATGGTCAACGCCATCGGCACCAGCACCGCCGCGCCCGGCACATCGGCAAATTCGCGCAGCAACAGCGGCAGCACCGGCACCAGCGCGATGATCGCCATGGTCGGCATCACCGCGGTGAGCATCAGGATCACGCCATGGCGGGTCGTCGCTTGCTGGGTCATGGCTCGTTCCTCAGATCGGTTGCGCGACGACTTCGAACATCTCGTGCGTCGCCTTGGCGTTATCGACCGGCGGCCCCTTCCCGATCTGGCCCATGCAGATCGCGAGGCTGGAGCGGACGATATAGGCGCAGCGATCGAAGCGGCGGTTGCGATAGGCGGTCAGCGCGGTCTCGACATCGTCGTGCCGCGCCAGTTCCTCGGCCAGCACCAGGCTGTCCTCGATCGCCATCCCAGCGCCCTGCCCCAGATGCGGCGTGGTCGCATGGACCGCGTCGCCGAGCAGCGCGATGCGCCCGCGATGCCAGTCGCCCTCGACCATCATCCCTTCGAGCGGGCGATAGACGACGCCATCGTCATCGGTAACCAGCTCGGAAAGCTCGCGGATATAGGGCGCGCAATTCGCCATTTTCGACCGCATCAACGCCGCCAGCCCCTCACGCGGGTAGCGCGGATTGTCGGGCTCGGGCGTGGTCACATAGATGTACATCAGGTCTTCGGAGATCGGCACCAGCCCGACCCCGGTCGGCCCGTTATACGCCTGCAGCGCATCGAGATCGGCCGGGCGCGGCAGATTGTAGCGCCACACCGCTTGCCCCGTGAATTGCGGCCCACCAACGTCCGGGAACAGCATCGCGCGGGTCTGCGAGTAAACCCCGTCCGCACCGATCACGAGGTCGAACCGCGCGCTCTCGCCATTGGACAGCGTCACATCGACGCCGTCGCCACCATCGTTCAGTTCGGTCGCGGTCACGCCCAGCAGCACCTTCGCGCCGCTGGCAATCGTGCTGTCACCCAGGATCTTGTGCAGCGCCGGGCGGCCGATCCCCATATTCGCGGGATAGCCATCAACCAGTCGCGGGGTCGGCACCCGCGCGACCTTGACGCCGGTGGGCATGAAAATCTCGACCGCGTCGAACCCGACGCCCGATGCGACATACTCGTCGATCAGCCCCAGCTGCGACATTGCGCGGATCACGTTCGATTGCTGGATGATGCCGACGCCATAGACCGACCAGTCGGGATCGCGCTCGATCACCGTGACGGTAAAGCCCTTGGCGCGCAGCGCGATCGCGGCGGTCAGGCCGCCAATGCCGCCGCCGATGACGAGAATATTGCCGGATTTCATGTTCAGTCTCTCAGAAACGGTCGAGGTCGTTGGCGAGGGTGATCGGCCCGGCGAAGCGGGCGCGGACCTGGGCGATATAGCCCTGGGTGCGGACGGGATCGGGAGTGCCGCCCGCGAAGTGCGTGATGACCACTGCCTTAACCCCGGCGCGCGCGGCGAGATCGCCGACGGCTTCGGGCGTGAGGTGATGGGTGGACAGATGCTGCTCCAGCTTCTGCTTGGCCGGGGCCGGCATGTTCGGCGAATTGCGCGCCACAGTCGCCATCGTCGCGGCCATGTCGATCATCTCGCTGACCAGCAGATCCGCGCCCTTCGCCAGCTTTTCCACCGCCGCGCTCGGCCCGGTATCGCCGGTATAAACGATCGACCGGCCGGGCAGATCGAAGCGCAGCGACAGCGACTTGTAATTGCGGTCCTCAACGCTGCCGGGCGCGAAATCGTAATGGCTGTTCTGCGCCGCAGTGACGGTCATGCCGTCGACTGCGACCTTGTCGCCATCGTTCAGTTCGATCACGGTGACGGTATCGGCGGGCGCCGCCCAGGGCTGGCCCGGAATGCCATACCCGACGCGTGCAGCAGGCTGCATCGACGCGACCACGCCCGCAACCAGCTCACGCGTGCCCGGCGGACCATAGACGGTCAGCTTCTCGGCGACATTGGTCTGGTTGCGCAGCCCCAGCACCGCCGACAGGCCGCCGGTATGATCGGTGTGAAGGTGGCTCAGAAACACCGCGCGCACGCGGGGCAGCTGATAGCCTGCCTTGATCAGCTGCTGGACCGCGCCGTCGCCGGCATCGACCAGATAGACGCGCCCGTCATGCACCAATGCGTTGGCGGGCTGGGACCGGTCGCGGCTCCCGACCGGCCCACCCATCGTGCCGAGCGTGATGAACGCATCGCCCTGGGGCGGCGCTTGCTGTGCGATCGCGGGCGCTGCCGCGAGTGCCGCCGCAACCGCCAGCCCCAGAAGCGACACCCGCATCAGAAGTCGAACCCGACGCGGACGCCATAGGTGCGCGGCGGGCGCAGCGTGCCGACCGGGAAGTCGAGGATCGGACGCGTACCCGCACGGGCCAGCACGACCTCATCGGTCAGGTTGTTGACGAAGCCGGTGACGCTCCAGCCCTGCTGGCTGCGCAGCGTGACGAACGCATCGGCCATCACGAACCCGTCCTGCTTCTCCTCAGGACGATAGTTCGAGTTCATGAACCGGCTGCTTTCGATGTTCGCCCGCGCACCCGCAATGAAGTCGAGGTCGCCGGTCAGCTCGAACGTCCGCTCGTAACCGACATTGATCGCCCACTCAGGCGAGTTGACCGTCGGCTTGCCCGAACAATCGATGTCATAGAAGCGCGCGTTGTTGACGCCCGGATTGGCCGCGCGGCTGCCCAGCGTGCGACAGCCGGTCGTGACAGGCGCCCCGGTCGGCGAGAAATTCGCCGTGACCAGGCTGTCATACTTGCCCTTCAGATACTGGACGTTGAGGTTGAACAGGTCGTTGCGGCTGGGTGCAAAGCGCGCCTCGAACTCGGCGCCATAGATGTGCGACTTGCCCGCATTGACGGTGATCGATCCCTGCGCGAACAGCCCGTTGCCGGTGGGCACGCCGCCGACGAACGTGATCTGCTGGTCCTTATAATCCCAGTAGAACGCCTCGAAATTCAGCTGCAGCTTGTTGTCGAAGAAGCGGTTCTTCGCGCCCACGGTGTAGGCAGTCAGCGATTCCGGCTCGAACGTATTGTTCGGCGGCTGCGCAACGAAGAAGCCGCCCGATTTGAAGCCGGTCGCGACATTGGCATAAACCAAGGATGCCGGACCCGCGTCGAACTCGACGCCGGCTTTCCAGGTGAATTTCTCGAAGCTCAGGCTACCGGTGAACGGCGCGCTCAGCGGCGGATTAACCGGGCCGGGCAGGCCGCCTGCGGCGGTCGAGGTCAGCTGCTTCTTGTCCTCACGCGTGTACCGGCCACCCGCGACGAGGCGCAGGCTGTCGCTGAGGTCGAAGGTCAACTGGCCGAATGCTGCAACGCTCTCGGTGTTAAGCCGCGGCGAGAAGCGCGTGGTCGAGATATTGCCCTGGCGGAAGAAGTTCAGCGTTTCCTGATTCTCGCCGAAATAGAAGCCGCCAATCACGTAACGCAGCCGCCCGTCATCGTTCGACGCCAGCCGCACCTCGACCGAAGTCTGCTCGGCCAGATCGGTGATATCGCCGGCAAAGCCGGGCAGATAGGTGCGGAAATTGACGTCCGAACGCCGCCAGGCGGGAACCACGGTCAGTGTGCCGAAGCCGAGATCGCCGACCACCGTCGCGCTGACGCCGTAGAATTTGTTGTCGAGGAAGCCGTCGGTGCCAGCGAGCGCAACGCAGCCGCTGGTCACGAAGCCACCCGCGCCACCGCAGAAGGGCGGAGCAAAGATCGTCGAGGCGAGCTGACGGACCGCCGCCTGCGCGCGCGGATCGGAAACGCTGACGCGGTCCTCCAGCGCCGGAACGCTGTAGCGCGCTTCGGGCAGCAACACCGCGCCCGAACCCTTGCCATGCTGGTTGTAGTAATCGGCGACCAGCGTCATCGACCAGCGATCCGACGGCTCGATCAACAGCGACGCACGCACCGCCTCACCCTTGTCGTCGTCATAGCCGTCGGAGATATAGCCATCGCGATCGACGATCTGCCCGGCGACGCGCAGCGCCACCTTGTCACCGATCGGCACGTTCAGCGCGAGAAAGCCCTTCTTGCTGTCGTAATTGCCATATTCGAACAGCGCCTCGCCGCCGAACTTGCCGAGGATCGGCTTTTTCGGGAGGACGTTGATCGCGCCGCCAGTGGCGTTACGGCCATACAGCGTACCCTGCGGCCCCTTGACCACCTCGACCCGCTCCAGGTCGTAGAACACGCCCGCAGGCGCGGTCGGACGGCCGACATAGACACCGTTGAAGTTGAACGCGACGGCGTTCTCCGAGAACGAGTTCTGCGAATTGGTGCCGACGCCGCGCAGGAAGAAGCTGGTCGTGCCGCCGGTCGGCTGGACCACCAGCGAGGGGACGAGCTTGCCGAGATTGGCGGTTTCGGTGATGCCCGACTGGGCAAGGTCGTCGCCGGTCACGGCGGTCACGGCAACCGCAGCGCGCTGTAGCGACTCCGAACGGCGCTGTGCGGTAATGACGATATCCTGGAGCCCTTCGGCTTCCTCGGTCGCGGCCGGCGCGGCGGGCGCGTCCTGCGCCAGCGCGGCGGAAGCATGAGCGACGAGGATCGCAGTCCCCGCGAGAAGCAATTTTTTCATCAGACAACCCTCCCTGGACGCAGCCTCAGTGAGCGCGCCTCAAGCGAAGGAGTGACTAAATCCGAAGAATTATCATAACGAATTGTTTCTATGCATCCGCACAAATGAAATTGATGCATTGAGTGCGTGTCACGCGGATGTGCCTCAGCGAGACCCGCGCGCGAGATCGACAAACGCCTTGAATGCCGCCGATGGGTTCTTCCGCCCCGGATAATAGAGGCACAGCGGCGCGAGCGGCGGGGTCCAGTCGTCGAGCACGCGCACCAGTCGCCCGCCGGCGATATCGTCGCGCACATCGGCTTCCATGAAAAAGCCTATGCCAACGCCCGCCAGCACCGCCATCCGCGCAAGGCTCGCTTCGTCCAGCGTGATCGGCCCCGACACGTCCAGCTGAACCGGCACCCCCTGCTGCTCGAACCGCCAGCGATACAGGCCGCCATTGGGCAGGCGGACGCGGATGCAGCGATGGTTGAGCAGATCGGGCGGAACCGCCGGTCGCCCCATCTCCTCGAAATAACGCGGCGTCGCGACGACAACAAGCCGGCGCGGCGGACTGATCGGGATCGCGATCATGTCACTGGGGACCAGATCCGCGCTGCGCACGCCAAAGTCGAAACCATCGGCAACGATGTCCACCAGCCGCCCTTCGGTCACCAGATCGATATGAACCTGAGGATAGCGGCGCAGATAGGCGAGGACGAGCGGGGCGAGAACCTCCCGCGCGGCGGTCGCGAAAGCGTTGATGCGCAGGATACCCGACGGGATCGTCTGCTGCGACCTCACCTCGTCCATCGCATCGCGGATGCTGCGCAGCGCCGGTGCCACCTGCGCGACAAACACCCGCCCCGCATCGGTCAGCGCCACGCTGCGCGTCGTGCGGTTGAACAGGCGCACGCCAAGATGGCGCTCGATCTTGCCGATGCTGTTGCTGAGCGCCGTGGTCGAGATGCCGAGGTCCAGCGCCGCCGCGCGAAACGACCCGCGCCGCGCAATCGCCAGCACCGCGTCCAGCCCGGAGAGGCCGGGGTCAGCCATTATCCCGTAAACCGAAACATCGCATCCCGCTTTATCCTGATTATCGGAACATCGGTCCATCGCTAAATTGCGGATCAGGACACGCAGACCACGGAGACCCGCATGACCATCGCCCTACCCCACCCCGTTGCCGGCTATTTCCGCGCAGACCGCAGCGGCGACGCGACCGCGATTGCCGCGCACTTCACCGACAGCGCGACCGTTCGGGATGAAGGCCATCGCTACACCGGCCGCGAAGCGATCCAGGCGTGGAAGGCCAAGTCTTCAGGCCAGTTCAGCTACATCGTCGATCCCTATGCCGTCACCGAGGATGGCGATCGCACGGTAGTGACCGCGCATGTGTCGGGCAACTTCCCCGGCAGCCCGATCGACCTGTCCTACCGCTTCGCGCTCGACGGCGACCGCATCGCCGCGCTGGAGATCACCGCATGACCGCGTTTCTCGCTTTGGCGGGCAAGCGCGCGCTGATCACCTCGGGCACACGCGGAGCCGGCGCCGCGACGGTCGCGCTGTTTCGGGAATTGGGCGCACAGGTGCTCACCACCGCCCGGTCCAAGCCCACCGACCTGCCCGACGCGCTGTTCGTCGCGGCCGACCTGACGACCGCGACTGGCGCAACCACCGTGGCAGACGCGGTGCGCGCGCGGCTCGGCGGCGTCGACATCATCGTGCACATGCTGGGCGGCTCATCTGCCCCCGCTGGTGGCTTTGCCGCGCTGAGCGATGCGGTGTGGAGCGACGAGCTGAACCTCAACCTGATGCCCGCCGTCCGGCTCGATCGGTTGCTGCTCCCCGACATGGTGGCGCGCGGCAGCGGGGTCGTGGTCCATGTCACCTCGATCCAGCGCGAGCTCCCGCTGCCCGAAGCGACCACCGCCTATGCCGCCGCCAAGGCAGCGCTCTCGACCTACAGCAAAAGCCTGTCCAAAGAGGCCTCCCCCCACGGCGTCCGCGTCGTGCGCGTCTCGCCCGGCTGGATCGAGACCGAGGCGGCGGTCGATCTGGCGCGACGGATCGGGGCCGAAAGCGGCGCGGACATCGAGGAAGGCAAGCGCGCGATCATGGCCTCGCTGGGCGGTATCCCATTGGGGCGCCCCTCCACCCCGGCAGAGGTCGCCAACCTGATCGCATTCCTCGCATCCGACCGCGCGGGCAGCATCACCGGGACCGAAATCGTGATCGACGGGGGGACGGTGCCTACCGCCTGAAGACGTGTCGCGTCCGAATACCCGGCTCAGGTGACGACACATCAACGTGAATGGCTGGGGCGGAAGGATTCGAACCTTCGGTACACGGCATCAAAAGCCGTTGCCTTACCGCTTGGCTACGCCCCAGCATGGTCGTGAGCGACGCCCTTAGAGCGCCGCGCCCCGCATGAAAAGAGGGTTTAACCGAACCGATGCACCCAGCCATGCGGGTCGGGCGCTTCGCCGCGCTGGATCGCGGTAAGGCGCGCCTTGAGCGCTTCGGTCACTTGACCCGGCCCGCCGCTGCCGATGGTGAAGCCGCCATCGCGGCTCTTCACCTGACCGACCGGCGTCACCACCGCCGCAGTGCCGCACGCGAAGGTTTCGACCAGGCGACCGCTGTTCGCATCGGCTTCCCACTGGTCGATCGCATAAGGTTCTTCGCGCACCGTGATGCCCTGCTCACGGGCGAGCGCGATGATCGATTCCCGCGTAATACCGGGCAGAATTGTGCCGCCCAGCGGCGGGGTAACGATGCTCCCGTCATCGAACACGAAGAACAGGTTCATGCCGCCCAGTTCCTCGACCCAGCGGCGCTCGGCAGCGTCGAGGAACACGACCTGATCGCAACCTTCCTTGATCGCCTCGGCCTGCGCGACCAGGCTCGCGGCATAGTTGCCGCCGCACTTGGCCGCACCCGTGCCGCCGGGCGCCGCGCGGGTATAATGGTCGGACACCCAGATCGTGACCGCCTTCGCTCCGCTCTTGAAATAGGCCCCGGCGGGCGAGGCGATGACGAGGTAAAGATATTCGCTCGCCGGCTTCACGCCCAGGAACACCTCGCTCGCGAACATGAACGGGCGCAGGTAGAGCGACCCGCCTTCCAGCTCAGGGATCCAGTCCGCGTCCGCCTTCACCAGCGACTCGATCGATCCGATGAACAGATCGTCGGGCAGCTCGGGCATCGCCATGCGCCGCGCCGACTCGCGAAAGCGGCGGGCATTTTCCTCCGGGCGGAACAGCGCCGTCCCACCATCGCCGAGGCGATAAGCCTTGAGCCCCTCGAAAATCTCCTGCGCATAATGCAGCACCGCGGTCGCCGGATCGAGCATCAGCGGGCCGCGCGCGGTGATCTTGGCGTCGTGCCAGCCCTTCGCATCCGACCAGCGTATCATCGCCATATGATCGGTGAACAGCTTGCCGAAACCGGGGTCGGCGAGCAGGCGGGTGCGCTCGTTCGCATCGATGGGAGCCGGGTTGGCTTCAACGTGAAACGTCAGGCTGCTCACATCACTCTCCTGAATCGGCGGTTGCGCACGCCTAAGGCGGATGGCAAAACAGGTCAACATGGCTGTCCCAACTGCATCCCCGTTATTCCTGCGCGAAGCCGAGATCCGGCGTGGCGTCGAGATGCTCTATTTCGGCTACAGCCACCTCACGCGCTCGATCGATGAGGGGCTGGCGGCGCAGGGCTTGGGCCGCGCGCATCACCGCTCGCTCTACTTCGTCGCTCGCCAGCCCGACATTACGGTGGGGGAACTGATCTCGCTGCTTGCGATCACCAAGCAATCGCTCGGGCGGGTGCTGACCGACCTCACCGAACGCGGGTTGATCGAGACGCGGCCTGGACGCGAGGATCGGCGCCAGCGGCTGTTGCGGCTGACCCCGGAAGGGACCAGGCTGGAGGCGGAGCTGTTCGACGCACTCCGCGAAAAAATGACCGCCGCCTATTCCTCGGCGGGACAGGCAGCGGTCGGGGGGTTCTGGGCCGTGCTCGAAGGGCTGATCCCCGCCGATGAACGCAAGCGGGTTTCGGATCTCGGCGGGAAATAGGCCCCTCCCCTAAAGGAGAGGGGCTAGGCAGTTCACGCCACCTTGAACCCTTCGCGGTTCATTGCCCGGGTCAGCAACGCATTCTTCTCGTCCGACAGGCTGGCGCGCAGCTGCGGGAACAGCTGCTCTTCCTCGTCCTTCATATGCTCTTCCAGCTCGCCGCGCAGCGTGCGGATCTTCGCGAGGAAGCTCGCGCTGCCGGCCGGCATGTTGTCGAGCTCGTACAGGTGCTGCTTCACATAGCCGTGCTCGCTGTTGAGCGCGTCTGCCTCTGCAATCTTCCCGGCTTCGCGCAGCGCGGGATAGATCACATTCTCTTCTTCGATCGCATGCTTGGCCAGCGCGTGCTTGAGCTGGGTCAGCATCAGCTTGCGCCGCGCGACTGCGCTGTCGTCGGTCGCCTCGATCGCGTCGAGCAGCTTGAGTACCGCCTTATGCTCCGCGATCAGGCCGTCCATCCAGTCGCCCGCCATCGCCGTCGGCGACTGCACCGCGACCTTGCGGCCGAGCATCGCGAGTACACCCAGCGCGGCGCCTGCCGCCGTCGCGCCGGCGATCATCCCAAAGCTGCCCTTACCGCCTTCATCCTTGAACCGGCCCTTGCTGTCGCGAGTCTGGTTATCTGCGCGCGTCTCGTTCTGAGTCTTGGTCGCCATCGTCGCCTCCATGAATTGGTCTATGGCACGACAACGTTTTCAGGGGGTTGGACGTTCCGGTCAGCCGCGCGCGGCGGCGGCCATCTCAGCATTGCGACGCTGCGAGGCTTCGAGCGTCGCGGTCAGCAGCTTCACCAGCGCGGAATCGGCGTCGAGTATGTCCAGCCCTGTGCGCGTCGACCCACCCGGGCTCGCAACCTTGTCGGCGAGCACAGCGGGCGTGTCGGCGGCCTGCGCAGCGAGCAGCGCCCCGCCCTCGACCGTCGCCAGCGCAAGCCGGAGCGCCTGATCGGAAGGAATCCCGATCGCCACCCCTGCAGCCGCCAGCGCGTCGATAAAGCGATAGACGAAGGCCGGCCCGCTCCCCGCCAGCGCGGTCACCGCATCGAACCGCGCGACGTCGACCCATTCGGTGAGGCCCAGCGGCGCCATCCATGCGCCCGCCCGGTCCCGCGCATCGGCGTCGGCGCTCTCACTATGCAGCGCGACCACGCCCTTGCCGATCTCCACCGGCAGGTTCGGCATCGCCCGCACGATCGCCCCCGCATCGAACCGCGCCGCCAGCGCCGCTTCCTCGACCCCCGCAAGGATCGACACCAGCATCGGCACGCCCGCGATCTGCGCCCCGACCTGATCAGCAATGGCATCGATCTGCTGCGGTTTCACTCCCAGCATCACTGCATCTGGCAGCGGCCCTTCCGGCAACGCTCGCCCCTGCCGCACACCTTCGGGCAAATCGCGGTCACTGCGATTGAGGACAAACACATCCTCCCCGCGCAACGCCCTAGCCGCGATCCAGCGCCGCAACATCGCCCCGGCCATGTTGCCGCAGCCGATCAGCCACAGGGTGTTGGGGGTCGTCATCGCCATTGCTCCATTGCCCGCGCCGGCCCCTCAAAGAAGCGGGACGACGGGTCAAGCCTTATCGGATGACTTCGCGGTTGACCCGCACTGACCGGTCGGTAAGTTTCACCTGCGTAATCATTTTGGGGAAAATAATGGCGTATTGGCAAGGTATGGTGACGGGCGCGGCAGTGACGATCGCGGCGGTGACATTGGTCGCGGCAACCAAGCCGCAGAAGTTCGGGACGATCGACGTCGAGCGGATCAATGTCCGCGAGCCTGACGGCACGCTGCGGCTGGTGATCGCCAGCAAGGGCCGCTTCCCCGGCGCCTTCTACAAGGGCGAGGAGATCGCCCGCCCCGACCGCGCCTTTGCCGCCGGCATGTTGTTCATGAATGACGAGGGGACCGAGAATGGCGGCCTGATCTGGGCTGGCAAGAAGGACGGCGACAAGGTCAATGCCGGGGCCAGCCTGACCTTCGACCGCTACGAGAACGACCAGACCATGCAGCTGGTCCAGACCGACAGTGGCAGCCGCGACACCGCCGCGCTGATCATCTCCGATCGCGGTGCCGAGAGCATGTTTACCAAGGCCGATGGCAAGGCCGCAATCCGCCCCGATGCCTCGAAGGGTGCGGGCCGCCTGTTCGTCGGCAAGTCGCGCGACAAGGCATCGGTAGTGATGCTGCAGGACGCGAGCGGCAAACCCCGCCTGATGCTCAAGGTCGCGCCAGACGGCGGCGCGGCGATCGACTTCCTCGACGACAAGGGCAAGGTGGTGAAGAGCATCGGGCCAGCGGGGTAAGGTGTGCGCGGGCGCGTCGGACAGGGCGCGCCCAGCATCATCCAATCGGCCATAGGCTCATTAAGCGGACGGGCTGCAGACGACTCTATTGCGGTCGTGTCCATTTTCGCTTTCGAATTGCCATTAGCCGGATAGACGGAATAGCGTTTGGTTATGGCAATTGATGATTTTGACGGTGAGCCGGTCCTAGGTGGATTCTGGCTTTATGACGGGGCGTTGCGTATGCCAGTCAGCGTTATGAAGCGGAATTTTGACGCTGATCATGCTTACTATCTGGAGGAAATAGAGCACGTACGGCTTCAGCACGGCTATGAAATGCCTCCACCTCCAGTACCCGCGCTGCCCGGACAAGACGGTGTCTTCTACTACGTTCTGGGTTCGCCGAGTTTCGAGACAATTGATGAGGCTAAGACATGGGCTGACAGTCAGCCTTGGGGGCCTGTCACATGGGATGAGATCTGAACACAAACGTTCGGCTTTCCACCCAATTTCAGCGGTCCAGCCAACGCGCTGAAAGCGGTCGTATAACGGTTCACGGCCTCAATGTTTCAGTGCCCCAGCGCAGATCGGTTAGCCGCGACTTGCATGAGGCTCACGATCAAAGCCATGAGTGGGCAGGCTGTCAGGCTTGGAGGCGGCTGCCTCGATCGGTCGAAGAAGCCCAGCCCCGGGTCGAGCCCGGGGCGACGGGAATATTGCTTGGGCGGCCTACGCCTCGCCCTGCGTCTCGATCAGCGCCGCCGCAATTGCTTCCTTCGGCGACTTGCCGCCCCACAGGACGAACTGGAACACCGGGTAAAAACGCTCGCACTCGTCGATCGCGCTTTCGACCAGCAATTCGGTGTGCTGCAGCGTGATCGATGCGCCGTCGTCGCCGGGAATCATCGCGGCGTGACGGTAGAGCAGGATACCGCTCGACGACCACAATTCGAAATGGCCGACCCATAGCTGTTCGTTGACCAGCCCGATCGTCTCATAGATCGCACCGCGACGCTCGTCGGGAATACGCACGTCGGGGAACGCCAGAAACTGGAGCACGCCATCGTCCTCGCGCCAGATCGCGCGCAGCTCATACTCGGTCCAGCTGCCCTTTACCTTGGCAACGACCTCATCCTCTTCGCGCGTATGGCTCCAGCCATGCGCCGCGAAGTAGCTTTCCAGCATGTCGATCGGCGCGGCGTCATCGTCGCGCTCATATTCGCTCTCATCGAGCATTCCGGTCGTCCTCCGCCCGGCCCTTGCCTGGCGCAGTTGGTGCCAATCCTCGCCGCGCCGCACAAGCAGCTTAGCGTAAACATGGCGGAAATAGATGTGGAAAAGGCTGGGCTCAGACGCCAGGCGCGGCCTTTTTCGGCTTTGCGGGCTTCGCTGCTGCGGGAGCGTCCCCCAGCTTCGCCTCAAGCGCGTCGATCCGCGCACGCAGCGCGTCATTCTCGTCGCGTGCCGCGACCGCCATCGCCTTCACCGCATCGAACTCGTCGCGCGCAACGAAATCCATGCCGCCGACGAACGTCTTGAACCGCTCACGCGCAGCGGACTCGCCCTCACGCGCCATGCCGGCCATCGTGCCGGCCGCGCCGTTCACGAACTTCACGAAATCGTCGAAAATGCGGTTGTCGCTCTGCATGTCTTGTTCCTTCGCGGCCTCACCGCATCCGTTTCAGCATCGCTGAAGCCAATTCAGATACTCATTTGGGGCGCGGACTGCGCCGGGACAAGAGTTTCCGCGTTCGGATTGAGCTGGTCGATCTGGAAACACAGCCACCCGGCAAAGCACAGCCAGCCAAGATAGGGCAGCATCAGGATCGCCGCGCCGACACGGATACGCCCGAACAGGATCGTCGTCGCCAGCGCCAGCACCAGGATCACGCCGATCAGCACGAACGCCCAGAATGGCTGGTGCATGCCAAAGAACAGCGGCGACCAGGCAAGGTTCGCGCCCATCTGCACCGCGAACAGCACCAAGGCCGGGCCGCGCAGCTTCGAACCGCGCGCGTTGATGATCATCGCCAGCGCCAGGCCCATCAGGACGTAGATCGTGGTCCAGGCGACCGGAAACGCCCAGTCGGGGGGCGTCTGCGGCGGCTTTTCGAGCATCTGGTACCAGAGATTCTCAGCTCCCGTCGGCGCGATGCGCGCCGAGGTGAAGCCGAGCAGCAGGATGAACGGGACCGTCACCACCGCCCAGCGCAGAAACGCCAGCCGCAGCTGTCCCTTGGACGCAATCTCCATTCCCCGCTCCCCAGTCTGTATGAACCGGCCTATTCGGCCGGTTGCGGCGACGCCATCGCCGCATCAAGCTCCCGGCTCACGGCTTGGGGCGAACCAGTCCACTTGGCAAGTCTGCTATACAGGATCGGGATCAGGAACAAGGTGATGAGCGTCGCCAGCATCACACCGAATACGATCACCACGCCGATCGCCGACCGTGCCCCGGCACCTGCCCCGCTCGCGATCATCAACGGCACCGCACCCGCAGCGGTCGCGATCGACGTCATCAGGATCGCGCGCAGGCGGCGGGCCGAGGCGATGCGGATCGCCTCGGCAATCTCCTTGCCCTCGTCGCGCAGCTGGTTGGCGAATTCGACGATCAGAATGCCGTTCTTCGCCGCCAAGCCAACCAGCATGACGATGCCGATCTGACTGTAGAGGTTGAGCGACTTCCCGAAGAAGAACAGCCCGAGCATACCCCCGGCGACGGCGAGCGGAACGGTCATGATAATCACGCCGGGATGCACGAAGCTCTCGAACTGCGCCGCGAGCAGCAGATAGATGATCAGGATCGTCAGCCCGAACACCAGCAGGATCGACCCGCCGGTCTCGACAAACGCCTGGCTCTCACCGCGATAGCCGACCGCCAGCACTTCGGGAGACTGCGCCGCTTGTTCCTGAAGGAAGGTCAGCGCCTCGCCCAGCGAATAACCCGGTCCGACACCGCCCGACAATGTGATCGCGCGCAGCTTGTCATAGCGGCCAAGGTCGCGCGGCCCGGACACTTCGCGCGTCGTGACGAGGTTCGACAGCGGGATCAGTGACCCATCGCGCGCGCGGACATGGATCTGCGCAAGGTTGGCGAGCGTCGAGCGGTTCTCGGCATCCGCCTGAACGATTACGCGATATTCCTCGCCGCGATCCAGATAGGTCGAAACGCGGCGCGACCCGAGCAGCGTCTGCAGCGCCTGACTGACGTCGTTGACCGACACGCCCAGATCGCCCGCGCGGGTCGTATCGACTTCGATCCGCATCTGCGGCTTGGTTTCCTTATAATCGGAATCCAGGTTGATGATGCCGGGATTGTTGGCGGCGGCGGCAAGGATGCGGTCTCGCGCGGCGGCCAGCCCTTCATAGGTGTTGCCCGCGATCACGAAGTTGACCGGCTGCCCGCGCCCGCGCCCCAGCGCCGAGCGGACCTGGGCATTGCCGCGCACCGCTGGCTCATTGGCGAGGATGCGGTTGATCTGCTGAGCGATATCCTGCGTCGATTTCTCGCGCTCTTCCCATGGCTTGAGGAAGACGATGAAGGTACCGCTGTTGAAATCGTCGCTCGCCCCGAACCCACCCGGCGTGCGGGTGATGATCGTGCGGACCGTCCCCTCATCGATCAGCGGCAGCATCTTCTGCTGCACGCCCAGCATATAGCTGTCCATCTGGTCGAACCCGGTGCCCTCGGGCGCGCTGATCTGAACCTGCGCAATGCCCTGATCCTCAGCGGGCACGAGTTCGGACTGCAGCGTCATGAACCCCGCCCCCGCCGCAAACAGAAAGGCGAGCACGGCGATCAGCGGCACCAGCGGCCGCGTGATCGCACGGTCGAGCCAGCGGCTGTAGAAATTCTCGAGCTTGCGGAACTGGTCATCGACCCAGCCGGTGAAGCGGCCGCGCTTTTCCTTCCGCAGCATCTTCGAACACAGCATCGGCGTCAGGCTGAGCGCAAGGAACCCCGAAAAAGCGACCGCACCGATCATCGCCACCGCCAGCTCGCGGAACAACAATCCGGTCTGGCCGGACAGGA
Source organism: uncultured Alphaproteobacteria bacterium (assembly GCA_942493255.1). Classification (GTDB taxonomy): domain Bacteria; phylum Pseudomonadota; class Alphaproteobacteria; order Sphingomonadales; family Sphingomonadaceae; genus Sphingomonas. Next base: position 2,682,363 of record OW818683.1, read on the forward strand.
AACAGATCGGCACGAACACCGCGCACACGACCAATGTCGTCGAAATCACCGCGAACCCGACCTGCCGTGTCCCCTGGAACGCGGCGACCAGCGGGGTCTCCCCCTCCTCGATCCGGTGATAGACATTTTCGAGCACCACGATCGCGTCGTCGACCACCAGACCGATCGCGAGCACCAGCGCCAGCAGCGTCAACAGGTTGATCGAAAAGCCGAACATCCACAGCACCGCGCAGGCGCCGAGCAGACAGATCGGGACCGTCACCGCCGGGATCAGCGTCGCGCGCCACGATCCGAGGAACAGGAAGATGACCAGAACCACCAGAATGGCCGCCTCAGCCAGCGTCTTCCACACCTCGTCGATCGCACGCCCGATGAACAGTGAATCGTCCGATCCGACGGTGATCGTCATGCCTTCGGGCAGGTCGGGCTTGAGCGCTTCGGCAGCATCCTTGGCGGCCTGTGCGACCTCCAGCGTGTTCGCGCCCGACTGGCGCACGATGCCCAGGCCCACCGCCGACTGGCCGTTCATGCGGAACGTGCTGTACGGGTTTTCGGCATCGACCTCGACCCGCGCGACATCGCTCAGGCGGACGAGATAGCCGTCCTCCCCGCGCCCGACGACCAGTCCGGCAAAGCTCTCAGGACTGCCGAACGGGCGATCGACGCGCAGCGTGCGGTTCTGCTGCTGCGCCTCAAGTCGGCCGGCGGGCAATTCGACATTCTGCGTGCGCAGCGCGGTTTCGATATTGGCCGGGGTCAGGCCGAACGCCGCGAGCTTGGTCGCGTCGAGCCAAATGCGCATCGATGGCCGCGCCTCGCCCCCGACGAACACCCGCGCCACGCCGTCGATCGTGCTGAAGCGGTCGGAAAGATTGCGGTCGACATAATCCGACAGCTCAAGCCGCGACCAGCCGGGGCGTGAAATGACCAGGAACAGGATCGGCGAGCTGTCGGCATCGACCTTGCGCACTTCCGGCGCAAGCGCCTCTTCGGGCAGGTCTTCGGCGACACTGCCGATGCGGTCGCGCACGTCGTTCGCGGCGGAATCGATGTCGCGCCCCGGACGGAACTCGATCGACACGTCCGACACGCCATCGCGTGAGCGCGACGTGATCGTCTGAATCCCCTCGATCCCCGACAGCGCCTCTTCGATCGGCTGGGTGATCCGTGCCTCGATCACGGACGCGGCGGCGCCGGTATAGGCGGTCTCGACCGACACGACCGGCGGGTCAGTGTCGGGATATTCGCGGACCGACAGCCCCAGATAGCCGACCACGCCGACGATCGTCAGCAGGATCGCCAGCACCGCGGCAAAGACGGGCCGCCGGACCGAAAGGTCGGAAATCTGCATCAGTTACCCTTGGCCTGACCCGCCGCTTTGGGCGCAGCATTGCCTGCGCCCGCCGTGCGGACCTGCTGCCCCTCGGCGATCTTGACCACGCCTTCGGTGACGACGCGCTGGCCGGGTTTCAGGCCCTCGACAATCTCGACCAGCCCGTTCTGGCGCAGGCCGGTGCGGATCGGCACGCGCTTCGCCTTGCCGTTCTCGATGATGAAGACAAAGCTCTGCTCGCCCTCGCCCACCACTGCCAGTTCGGGAACCGCAGCGGCGGTGCGCGCCTGCGCCTCGATCGCGACAGTCAGCAGCATGCCGGGCTTGAGCTTGCGGTCGCCATTGGCGAGCACCGCGCGCACCGTGGCGGCGCGCGTCTGCGGGTTCAGCACCGGGTCGATCGTGGCGATGGTGCCGCGAAACGGCTGGTCGGGATAGGCCGCGGCGGTCGCGACGATGGTTTGCCCCGGGCGGATTTGCCCGAGCAGCGTTTCCGGCACGGTGAAGTCGAGCTTGATCCGGCTGACATCGCTGACCGTGGCGATCTCGGTCCCCGCGCTCACCACCGCGCCGGCAGAGATATTGCGCAACGATACCCAGCCGCCGAACGGCGCACGCACCACCCGGTCGCCGATCGCGGCGCGCGCTTCTGCGGCCTGCGCATTTGCCTGCCCGGCCAACGCGGTCTGCGCATCGACCGCGCTACGCGTCGCAAAGCCACGGTTCTTGAGTTCTTCGAGCCGGTTGAGCTGCTGCTGCGCTTCGCGCGACCGCGCCTGAGCCTGAGCCAATTGCGCATTTTGCTGCCCGGCCTCGAGCACGGCGATCACCTGACCCCGGCTGACGAACGCGCCATCGTCGAAATTCAGGCGAACGATGCGCTGCGTCACCGGTGCGGTCAGCGTGACCTGTTCATTGGCGCGCGCGGTGCCGACGGCATCGATCCGCTCGACAAAGCGCGCCGACTGGACCGCGCCCAGCGTCACCAGCGGCGCCTCGCGACCCTTTTTCTGCGCGGCGTCGCCGCCGCCGCACGATGCCAGAGCCACAGCCGAAGCCGCCAAAACAAGAATCATTCGCATGGAAAAGCGCGCTACACCAACCGGGGGGAACATCAACTATTCCAACCAACTTGTCGCAAAAGTGTGTCAGGATTTATTGCGCCTGCGAAGAAACGCTGCGTTTCCAATTGCAACAGCCCCGTTCAATCCGCCGCGAAGCCAAATGGTGAGACCCCCGCCTCGCGCTCGCTGACCAGCATCGCGCGGCCCGTCGGCGGCGCGCTGCGCTGGGGGCATTCGCGCGTGCAGGCGCGACAGCCCAGCCCCACCGGCACCGCCTCGCCCCCGAAATCGAGGCCCCGCGCAGCCGCCAGCCCCGTCGCCGCCTCCGCCGCCAGACCCAGCGTTACGACGAAACGCGCACGCACCGCCCCCGCCCAGCCGCCGGGCGGAGCGACGCAGCGCGAGCTGGTGAACCAGCGTGATCCGTCCTCGAGTTCGACCAGCTGGACGATCCGCTCATCCGGGCGGGCGAACGCGGCATAGGCGTCGAGCAGCGGGCACGGCACCGCGGATTCGACCAAAGGCGAACCGCTCGCCCCGGCAAAGCGCTTCGACACTTGCCCCGCGCGATCGACGCGCAGCATGAAGAAGGGCAGCCCGCGCGCACCGACGCGCTGCAGCGTGGTCAGCCGGTGCGCGACCTGCTCCGCGCTCGCCCCAAAGCGGCGGCGCAGCAATTCGAGGTCATATCCAGTCGCCTCACACGCACGCAGGAAGCGGGCATAGGGCATCATCACTGCGGCGGCGAAATAGCCGGCGAGGTGGCGGCGGTAGAGCCGCTCGGCGACGCGGTCGGCGAACCCGGCACCGCGCACCAGCGCCTCGATCTCGGTCCGCGCCTCGCTCGCCAGCTGACGGGCGAGCGCGAAAACCCGGCTCGGCGGATCGAGCGCCTCCGACAATTGCAACTGGCGCGCATGCAGGTCGAGCCGCACGCGCAATCCGGCCAGCACCTCAATCGGCAGCACCCGGATCGACAGCTGGTGCTTGACCCGCAGCCGCTCCGCCATCGCGCCGAACAGGTCGCTCGATGCGATGCGCAGCTCGTCGGCGAGCGTTTCGGCGGCGGCATCGAGATCGGCGAAATGGTTGCGCCAGCGCTCGACCTCGCGCCGAACCGCCGCGCCCGGATCCTCCGCGTCCCCGGACGCCACGGTGCCGCCGGCCCCGATCCGGTCGTAGGCCCGCGCAAACGCCTCCGCCCCGCCCGGCGCACCCGCCAGCCATTCGGTCAGTTCGCTGCGGTCGATCTCGATATCGGCGAACAACGGATCGGCCAGCCGCCGCCGCATCGCCTCCTCACCCCCGCCTGGGTCGCCGGCGGCCAGCGTGCGCGGGTCGAAGTCGAATACCTGCGCCAGCCCCAGCATCAGCGTCGCCGACAAGGGCCGCTGGTTGCGCTCGACCAGGTTGAGATAGCTGGCCGAAACGCCCAGCATTTCCGCCATCGCCGCCTGCGTCAGCCCCTGCCCGCGCCGCAGCCGCCGCACCGCATGCCCCGCGAACAATTTGCGCTCAGCCATGTCCTACAGCCCTTGTTCCCGCCATGTTCGACCCAATGGGATTGTGTCAATTATTTACATAACATCCACCGGTCTGTCATGCGCGAACTACACCGTGACCCCGCTGACAGCCGATCAAAATTGTCAGGATCGCCATTCGCGAGTCATACAGAATGCACGACAGTTTACAGGAGCAAGCTCATGAAGACCCCCGAACCCGCGACTGCCCGCCCGGTCTTCTCGACCGCCGACTTCGCCCTGCTCAAGGAAGCGGTCGCCGATTACACCCGCAAGATCGCCGACGATCCCCGCTCGGTCCAGTTCGCCAACCTCTATCACCGCCTCGGCCGTCTCGGCTGACGCGGACCCGCCTTCCTGGGGAGGAACGATGCCCGCCGGTTCGCTCCGGCGGGCATTTGCGTCCGCGATTTGCCCCTGCTAATCCCTCGATTCGAAAATAGGGTATGGAGCAGGATCGCCGGATATGAGCCTCGACGCCGAGACCTTTGACGCATTGATCGACACGGTACGTCGGTTCGTCGCCGAACGGCTGCGCCCGCTGGAGGCGGAGGTCGAGGAAGCCGACGCAATCCCGTCGCACATCGTCGAGGAGATGAAGGCGCTCGGCCTGTTCGGCCTGTCGATCGCCGAAGAATATGGCGGGCTGGGCCTGACGATGGTCGAGGAATGCCGCGTCGCCCTCGAACTCGGGCGCACCACCCCGGCCTTCCGCTCAACCTTCGGCACCAATGTCGGCATCGGCAGCCAGGGCCTCGTTATGGCCGGCACCCCCGAACAAAAAGCCGAATGGCTGCCCAAGATCGCCACCGGCGAGATCGTCACCAGCTTCGCACTCACCGAACCCGATGTCGGCAGCGACAGCGGCGCGGTGAAGGCCCGTGCGGTCAAGGATGGCGACGTGTATCGCCTGTCCGGCACCAAACGTTACATCACCAACGCCGACAAGGCGTCGCTGTTCACGGTTATGGCCCGCACTGGCGACGAACCCGGCGCACGCGGTGTCTCCGCCTTTCTTGTTCCGCGCGACCTGCCCGGCGTCAGCATCGGAGAGCCCGAGAAGAAAATGGGGCAGAAGGGCGCGAAAGTCGCCGATGTGATCTTCGACGACGTCCCCGTCCCCGCCGCCAACCGGCTGGGCGAAGAGGGCGAAGGCTTCAAGATCGCGATGCGCGTGCTCGACCGTGGGCGGCTGCACATCAGCGCCGTCAGCGTCGGCGTCGCCGAGCGGCTGATTGCCGACTGCGTCGCCTATGCGACCGAGCGCAAGCAGTTCGGCAAACCCATCGCCGAGCACCAGCTGATCCAGGCGATGATCGCCGACAGCAAGACCGAATGCCTCGCCGCCCGCGCGCTGGTTCTCGAAACTGCCAGGGCCAAGGACGATGGCAAGGACGTGGTGCTGGAGTCCGCCGCGGCGAAGCTGTTCGCCACCGAAATGGTCGGCCGCGTCGCCGACCGCGCGGTGCAGATCTTCGGTGGCGCGGGCTACATCGCCGATTACGGGATCGAACGGCTCTACCGCGACGTCCGCCTGTTCCGCATCTACGAAGGCACCAGCCAGATCCAGCAGTTGATCATCGCGCGTGAGACGTTGAAGCGCGGCGGGTAAAAGTCCCCCTCCCGCCTGCGGGAGGGATTAGGGGAGGGCCTGTCCCTCAATTTCAATACACCGCTCGCGGAAGACAGGCCCTCCCCCGGCCCCTCCCGCAAGCGGGAGGGGAGATTAGAATGGATACCAGCAAATTCTTCGACCTGACCGGCAAGGTTGCCCTCGTCACCGGCGGCAGCCGCGGCATCGGCAAGATGATCGCCGAAGGCTTCATCGCCCAGGGCGCCAAGGTCTATATCTCCTCGCGCAAAGCTCCGGCGTGCGAAGAGACCGCCGCTGAACTCGGCCCGAACTGCATTCCGCTCCCGATGGACGTCTCGACCGTCGAAGGCTGCAAGGCGCTCGCCGCCGCGTTGGCTGAGCGCGAGCCGCATCTCGACATCCTCGTCAACAATGCCGGCGCGGCATGGGGCGTCGAATTCGCGGAGTTTCCCGAGGCTGGCTGGGACAAGGTGATGGACCTCAACGTCAAATCGCCCTTCTTCCTGACGCAGGCGTTGCACGATCTGCTCAAGGCCCGCGCTAGCCATGATGCGCCGTCAAAGGTGATCAACATCACCTCGATCGACGGGCTGCGGCTCAACCCTTGGGAAACCTACAGCTATCACGCATCGAAGGCGGCGCTGATCTACTTGACCAAGCGGATGGCCGCGCGGCTGATCCGCGACGGGATCATCGTCACCAGCCTCGCCCCCGGTGCCTTTGCCAGCGAGATGAACCGCGCCGCCCGCGACCATGGCGACGAAGTAGCCAAGCGCATCCCGATGCGCCGCGTCGGCACGCCCGAAGACATGGCCGGCGCCGCGATCTTCCTCGCCAGCCGGGCGAGCGATTATGTCGTCGGCGACACGCTGGTGGTCGATGGGGGGCTGGTCAACGCATCGCTTGGGGTGAGCATCGACGCCTAATCGGCGGCTTCGGTCTGGCCAGCGATCTTGATCTCCCGACCCAAGAGGGTGCGGACATAGATGCGCTGGACCAGCACGAACACGACGACGGTCAGCGGGGCTGCGAGCAGGACGCCGAGGAAGCCGAACAGCAACCCCGCCGCCACGACCGCGAAGAGCAGGATTGCGGGCGGCACGTCGACCGCCTGTTTCTGGATCATCGGCTGCAGGAAATTGCCCTGAATCTGCTGGATGATCAGGAACAGCACGATCGTCCAGACCGCGGTCATCGGCGATACGGTGAAGGCGAGCAGCACCGCCGGTACCCCCGCGATGATCGGACCGATCATCGGGATCACGTCGAGCAGCCCGGCGATCAGGCCCAGCCCGCCAGCCGCCGGCACGCCGAGCAGCGCAAGCCCGGCCCAGGTAAACGCCGCGACGACGAGAGACGACACCGCCTGCCCGACCATCCAACCGCGCAGGCCGCGCGACGCATCGTCCAGCGCCGCCGCCATCGTCGGCTCGGCACGACGCGGCATCAGCAGCAGCAAGCCACGCCGATACACCGCCGGATCGCTGGCGAGGAAGATCGCCGCGACGAACACCAGCACGAAATTCGCGATCCCGTTGGTTGCAGTGAGGACATAGCCCCCCGCCTGGCTGGCAAGGCGCGACACGTCGCTGCTGCCCTGCTCGACCATGTTGCGCACCGACTCGCTCAGTCCTGCGCGCTCAAGAAAAGCGCGGACCTGTTCGATCGCTGGCGGGATGCTGTCCTGGATCGTGTCGAACTCACCGGCGAGCTGCGAGCCGAACAGCGTGAACGCGCCGCCGAACACCGCAAGGATCAGGACCACCGAAATGCCGAGCGCCGGACCGCGCCCCATGCCGGTCCAGCGGCTGACCGACTGGGTGATCACACCGAAAATCGCGGCGAGCACCAGCGCCGCGAAGATCAGCATGAGGAAGCCCGACAGTTCGAGCAGCATCCATGCAAAGCCGACGATCGCCAGAATCGTGACGGTGACCGTCGCGACCCGGCCGATTGTCGGGAAATCGCTTGCGGTCGTGTCCGTTGGGGTAGTCATGCGGTGAGATGCTCCAGGCAGTGCGCGCGAGTGGTGGGTCCAAGGCCCTGTGGCCGTAGTCGTAACGCGCAACGCATTGCATCGCCAGCGGGTCCGTATCGCCCGCGTCACCAATCGCTGAATGTCTACATCCACCCACAGCGCCGTTGACGCGGCGGGCGCGGACGGCTTTCAAGTGCCAATGACATCTTCCCCATTCGCGCCGTCCCGCCGCAGCTTCGTCGCTGGCACGCTTGCTCTCGCTGGCACCCCGGCGGCCCTGGCGCGCGAACCCGATCGTCTGATCGCCGGCACCTATGCCAGCCGCGGTGGTCCGGGCGTGGTGCCCATGACCGCCACGGGTGAAGGCTGGACGGCGGGGACACCGTTGGCTGCGATCCGCAACACCTCATTCGGCGTGGCGTCGCGCGACGGTCGCGTGCGCTATCTGCTTGAGGAGCAACAGGTAGGAGCGCTCGGCATCTACGACCGGGCACTGAAGCGGCTCGGAACGTTCTCAACGATGGGAGCCGATCCATGCCACGCCGCACTCAGCCCCGATGGGGGGACCCTCGCCGTGGCGAATTATTCGAGTGGCAACGTCACGCTGTGGCGGCTGGACCGGAAAACCGGGCTGCCGATCGGTGAGGCGCAGAGCGTCGCGCATAGCGGCAGCGGACCGAACCAGCGCCGGCAGACCGGACCGCATGCCCATTGGGTTGGGTTCAGCCGGGACGGGCGGATGCTCCACGCTGTCGATCTCGGTGCGGACGCTGTGTTCGCCCATCGCGTCGACCCGGCATCGGGACGCGTCACCGGCAGCACGATCGCCTATCGCGCCACACCCGGGTCTGGGCCGCGCCACCTCGCCTGGCACCCGCAATTGCCGGTCGCCTATCTACTGGCGGAGCTGACAAACACGGTAACGGTCCTGCGCGCGGTTCCCGATGGCAGCTTTACCGGAGGAGAGACGCTCTCCACCCTGCCCGCCGGGTTCGACGGCCCGTCGTCGGGCGCGCATATCGCGGTCAACCACGCGGGGACTCGGCTGTATTTGTCCAATCGCGGCCATGACAGCATCGCGGTATTCGCCATCGCACGCGACGGCGACCTGACCCTGTTGCAGCATGTCAGCTGCGGCGGGCATTGGCCGCGCCTGTTCCTGCTGCGCGAGGATCGCGGCGAGTTGCTCGTTGCGAACGAACGATCGGGCAACGTCGCGGTGCTGCGGGTTCAGGCCGACGGACGGCTTGCGGAACCGGAGCGCGGCCCGGCGATTGCTGGTGTGGTGTTTCTGTCGGTTTAGAACGTGAGGTTACAAGCGACCGCTTTCAGTGCGGTGGCTGGGCGGTCTGAACTAGGTGGAGAGCTGTCGTTGCGCTACCGCAGCTCGAGTTCAAACGATCAACTCAATCCAGAACGGTGAGGTCCCCCGCATCGTTCAGCCGCAGATGGGTCTGGTAATAATATTTGCCGGACCGACGCCCGTTGCTGATGAAATCGATCCGCGTCTTGCGTGCTGTGCCACGCACCACGATCCGCCGCCCATTCAGCATTTGCGAAACGGGTCCGTTCAATTGTTCAGCCAGGCGCCCCTCCACTCGAGGCGCGATGGCGATCGAGAGGTTACGCGGATCGCGATAATCGCGTTCGGAATTCAGATAGAGCATTTCTTGTCGACCGCTGGCGCGTACGGTCAGAACAAAATGCCCCTCAATCCCGGATCGCGCCTCGGCGGCCCTAATCACCGCCTGCTGCGGCGTCAGATAATCCTGCTCCGGCGCAGGTAGCGAAGCAGCCGCAGGGAGTGCCAAACTCATCATCGTCGCGATCAAGAGCTTCATCGCATATCCCCCCTCAGTACTAGCGCGGCAGGGCGCTGATAATATGTCACTGTCGCCGAAAGAGAACAGCGAAAAAGGGGTATTTCCAGCACATTGTCGCAGCACAAAATCGACGCCGACCCGCTACTACTCAACGTGTCATCCCCTCCCTGCAAGGGAGGGGATAGTAATGTCGATGTGACCTACCGCGCGATCCCGCCTGCCGCGAGGACCGCCAGCGTCACCAGATCGCCCGCGCTGCTCGTCATCGGGGCGACCTGAACCGGCTTTTCCATCCCGACCAGCATCGGCCCGATCATCGCATCGCCACCCAGCTCGCGCAGCAGCTTGGCGGAGATATGCGCAGATTGCAGGCCCGGCATGATCAGGATGTTGGCGGGACCGGACAGGCGCGCGAACGGGTAGTTGGCGAGCTGGCGCGGGTTGAGCGCGACGTCTGGCGCCATTTCGCCTTCATATTCGAAGCCCACGCCGCGCGCGTCGAGCACCTTCACCGCATCGCGGATATTCTCGAGATACGCGCCCTTGGGATTGCCGAAGGTCGAATAGCTCAGGAACGCGACGCGCGGCTCATGGCCCATGCGGCGGGCGACCTGTGCGGTCTGCTCGGCAATGTCCGCCAGCTCCTCGGCATTCGGGCGCTCGTTCACGGTGGTGTCGGCGATGAACACGGTGTGGCTCCGGCCAACCATGATGTGGACGCCGAATGCAGTCCGCCCCTCCGCCACATCGATAACCCGGCGAACCTCCCGCATCGTCTGGGCATAGGTGCGGGTGATGCCGGTGATCATCACATCACCCTCGCCCAGCTGAAGCAGCAGCGAGCCGAAGATATTGCGATCCTGGTTCACCATCCGCTCGCAATCACGGCGCAGATAGCCGCGCCGCTGCAGACGGCTGTAGAGGAAGTCGACCATCGCCGGGACCAGCGGCGAATTGCGGCTGTTGTGCAGCTCGAAGCTATCGGGATCGCTGACGCCGAGCGCACGCAGGCGTTCGGGAACATCGTCGCGGCCGACCAGCACCGGCGTGCCATAGCCACCCTCCCGGAACGCGATCGCGGCGCGGAGCACGACTTCCTCTTCGCCCTCGGCAAAGATCACCCGCTTGGGGTGCGCGCGCGCGCCTTCGTAGGCGAGGGTGAGCACCGACGTCGTCGGATTGAGGCGACCGCGCAAGGTGTGGCGATACGCCGCCATATCGAGGATCGGCTTGGTCGCGACGCCGGAATCCATCGCCGCCTTGGCGACCGCCATCGACACGACTTCCATCAGGCGCGGGTCGAACGGCGCGGGGATGATGTATTCCGGGCCAAAGCTGTGCGCCTTGCCATAGGCCAGCGCGACTTCCTCAGGCACCTGCTCGCGCGCCAGCTCGGCGATGGCGCGGGCGGCGGCGATCTTCATTTCTTCATTCACTGCGGTCGCACGCACGTCGAGCGCGCCGCGGAAGATGAAGGGGAAGCCGAGGACATTGTTGACCTGATTGGGATAGTCCGACCGCCCGGTCGCGATGATCGCATCGGGGCGCGCGGCCTTGGCCAGCTCAGGCCGGATCTCGGGCTCGGGATTGGCCATCGCGAAGATGATCGGCGCAGGGGCCATGTCCACGACCATCTCGGGCTTGAGCGCGCCAGCGGCGGACAGGCCGAGGAACACGTCGGCCCCGACCAGAGCCTCGGTCAGCGTGCGGCGATCGGTCGTCGCGGCATGGGCCGACTGCCACTGGTTCACGCCTTCGCGATCGGTGGTGATGACGCCGGTACGGTCGCACATCAGCACATTCTCGTGCCGCACGCCCATCGCTTTCATCAACTCGGTGCACGCGATTGCCGCAGCACCCGCGCCATTGACCACCACCTTGATCTCGCTGAGCACGCGGCCAGTGAGCAGGCACGCGTTGATCAGGCCGGCGGCGGTAATGATCGCGGTGCCATGCTGATCGTCATGAAACACCGGAATGTTCATCCGCTCGCGCAGGGTCTGCTCGATGATGAAACACTCGGGCGCCTTGATGTCTTCAAGGTTGATGCCGCCGAAGCTCGGCTCCATCAGTTCGACCGCATCGATGAAGCGATCGACATCCTCGGTCTTCAGCTCGATATCGATCGAGTCGACATCGGCGAAGCGCTTGAACAGCACCGCCTTGCCCTCCATCACGGGCTTGGACGCCAATGCCCCCAAATTGCCCATGCCCAGAATGGCCGTGCCGTTGGAGATGACCGCGACGAGGTTACCCTTGGCGGTATAGTCATAGGCCGTCGCGGGATCGTCGGCGATTGCCTGCACCGGCACCGCGACGCCGGGCGAATAGGCGAGTGCCAGGTCGCGCTGGGTGGTCAGCGGTTTGGACGCGATGATCTCGATCTTGCCGGGCCGGCCCTCCGAGTGGAACAGCAGCGCCTCGCGCTCGGAAAACTGGATATTGGCTTCTTCGGACATTTCGCTCTCCCGGTCGAACCCCTTTAGGGGCGAGCGGACGCAGATTGCAACGCGCGTTGACGCTGGGGAAGGCCGCCTTCGCGCACCGCGCAATCCGCCACGAGGGAGAGAGCGTGTGAATTCTCACACAATTCCGCGATCCACACGAATCAGGAACGCGGCAATCAGCCCCCCGTTGCCGCATCGGGGGCACTCGGCTACCCGAACGCAATGACCGCCGCCCCTACCCCGATGATGGCGCAATATCTCGCGCTCAAGGCAGAGTCGCAGGATTGCCTGCTCTTCTACCGCATGGGCGATTTCTTCGAGCTGTTCTTCGACGACGCCAAGATTGCCAGCAACGTTCTCGACATCGCACTCACCTCGCGCGGCGAGCATGATGGCGACCGGATCCCGATGTGCGGCGTACCGGCGCATTCGGCCGAGGGCTACCTCGCGCGGCTGATCAAGGCGGGGCATCGCGTCGCCATCGCCGACCAGATTGAAACGCCCGAGGAGGCCAAGAAGCGCGGCGGGTCCAAGGCTTTGGTCGCCCGCGCGATCGTCCGCGTGGTTACCGCCGGCACGCTGACCGAAGAGGCTCTGCTCGACAGCCGCAGCGCCAATTGGTGCGCGGCGATCGGCGAGGCGGGGGGCGATGTCGCGATTGCGGCGGCCGACATTTCAACCGGACGGTTCGAGATCCTGGAATGCAGCGCCGAGGCCGCCAGCGCGGTGCTCGCCCAGCTCAATCCAGCCGAGATCGTGGTGGCGGAGGGCAGCGACGCCGACCTGCTCGCGACGACGTTACGCCCACGCGGCGAGTTCGACAGCAGCCGGGGCGAAGCGCGGATCAAAGCGCTGTTCGGGGTCGCAACGCTCGACGGGTTCGGGCAGTTCGGACGCGCGGCACTGGCCGCAGCGGGCGGGCTGATCGCCTATCTCGACCATACCGCCAAGGGTGCCCTGCCCTTTCTGCGCCCGCCACGGATCACCCGGTCGGACGCCTGCATGGCGATCGACGCGGCGACGCGCGAGAGCCTGGAGCTGACACAGAGTCAGTCGGGGATGCGCAAGGGCAGCTTGCTCGATGCGGTCGATCGCACCGTGACGGGCGCTGGTGCGCGACTGCTGGGGCAGGATCTGGCCGCGCCGCTGATGGATGTCGGCGCGATCGAGGCGCGGCTAGATCTAGTCGAGCGCTTCCACGACGATCCAGGCCTGCGCGAGGATGTGCGCGGCACGCTGCGCAGCCTGCCCGATATCGGCCGCGCGCTGGGTCGCCTTGCCGCTGGGCGTGGCAGCCCGCGCGACCTTGGCCAGTTGCGCGACGGACTGGATGGCGCATGGCGGTTGGGTGAGAAGCTGGGCCGATTGCCCGAGCCACCCGCACTGCTCGCCGACCTCGCCCCACAGCTGCGCGGCCATGGCGCACTGATCGACCTGTTCCAGCGCGCGCTGGTTCCGGCCCCGCCGATCGATGCGGCGCATGGCGGCTATATCGCCGAGGGCTATGACGCAGCGCTCGACGATCTGCGCGATGCGGGCGCGGGCGGGCGTCGCGCGCTCGCGGCGCTGGAGGCGCAGTATCGTGAGCGCACCGGCATCACCGCGCTCAAGATCAAGCATAATGGCGTGCTCGGTTATCATATCGAGGTCGCGGCGAAGCATGCCGATGCGCTGATGGCGCCCGAGAGCGGCTTCACCCATCGCCAGACGCTGGCGGGCGTCGTTCGCTTCAACGCACCAGAACTGCACGAGATTGCGATCAAGGTGACGCAGGCCGGCGCGCATGCGCTGGCGGCGGAAGCGGCGCATCTCGAGGATCTGACCGCTACCGCTCTGGCAACCCGCGAAGCGATTGCCGCGACCGCCGACGCACTCGCCCGGCTAGATGTCGCGGCGGGGCTGGCAGAGCGCGCGGCAGAGGGTGGCTGGAGCCGGCCCGCATTGGTCAATCATGCCTGTTTCGAGATCGAGGGCGGGCGGCACCCCGTCGTGGAAACGGCGCTGGCAAAGAGCGGCGAGCGCTTCGTTGCCAATGACTGTGTGTTATCGGACTCGAACCGGCTGTGGCTGGTCACCGGCCCGAACATGGGCGGCAAGTCGACCTTTCTACGCCAGAACGCGCTGATCGCGGTGCTGGCGCAGGCGGGGGCCTATGTCCCGGCGGCGCGGGCAAAGCTGGGGCTGGTCGATCGGTTGTTCAGCCGCGTCGGCGCGTCGGACAATCTGGCGCGCGGGCGATCGACCTTCATGGTCGAGATGGTCGAGACTGCGGCGATCCTGGCGCAGGCGACGCCGCGCAGTTTCGTCATTCTCGATGAGGTCGGGCGCGGCACTAGCACCTATGATGGCCTCGCCATCGCATGGGCGGTGGTCGAGGCGATCCATGAGGATAATCGCTGCCGCTGTCTGTTCGCGACGCACTATCACGAGCTGACGCGGCTGGCCGAGCGGTGCGACTCGCTGTCGCTGCACCATGTCCGGGCGCGCGAGTGGAAAGGCGATCTGGTGCTGTTGCACGAGGTGGCAGAGGGGCCAGCGGATCGCAGCTACGGCCTTGCAGTCGCGCGGCTCGCAGGGCTGCCGCCGATGACGATCAGCCGCGCCAAGTCGGTGCTGGCCAAGTTGGAAGCGGGGCGCGAGAAGACCGGCGGGATCGCCGCCGGGCTTGACGACCTGCCGCTGTTTGCGGCGATGGTGGCGGAGGACGAGGCCCCGGTCGATGCGTTGCGGGCGGAGCTCGATGCACTGGACGTCGATGCGCTGAGCCCGCGCGAGGCGCTGGACGCGCTCTACCGGCTCAAGGCATTGGGTGACGCATGATGCGTAACAACGGGTTCTTCGGGCTGCTGTGGGTGATTTACGCCAGCTCGCGCGCGGGGTTCGGATCGCGGCAGGCGGTTCGGGTGATGCTGGTGATCGGATTGATCCTGGCAACCCCCGCGCTGCTGGTCGCCTTGCTCATCTGGTTGCTTATTATCCTCACTTAATAGGGCGGGTCACGGCGCACACGCTGCGCCTTCGCCGCTTCGACCCACCACAGCAAATCATCTGCAAAGCGTGGAAAGGCGCGGGTGAGCGATGCCCCACCCTCCCCTTGGGGCTGGTCATCGGCGTCGATCGCCTGGCCGATCTGCCCAACCGTCAACGTGGACGAGGTGACGACCATCCCCATCTCGCTCAGAATCGGGTGCCACATCGAATTGCTCCGCGCCCCGGCCAGCCGACCCGCCGAATAGCTGGCGATCGCCGCAGGTCGCCAGAACCATTCCTCCAAAAAATGGTCGGTCAGGTTCTTGAGGCCCGGTTGCAGCCCCCAGTTATACTCGCCTGTGACAAACAGGAATCCGTCGGCCGCCTTGATCTTGGTGGCGAGCGCTTCCATCGCTTCGGGCGCCTCGCCCTTGGGATATTCCTTGTACATCCGGTCGAGCATCGGGAGGCCCACCGCCATCGCATCGATCAACTCGGCGTCGCAGCCTCGGGCGGTCAGTTGAGCGGTCAGCCAGCGGGCGAGACGGATGCCCATGCGGTCGCGGCGGTAGGAGCCGTACAAGACGAGGATACGGTCGGACATGATCGGTGGGCCTTTCGCTCGACAGGGCGGCGCTGTCATGGATAGTGGGCGGCGGGGGAAAATCCATGAGCGAATTCGAGTTCATCTTCGCGCTGTTCGGGCTGCTGCTCGGCCTGTCGATCGTTGAGGTGCTGGGTGGCCTTGCCCGGGCGATCGAGGCGCGGTTGCGGCCTGGGGCGACGGTGCGGATCGGGTGGCTGACGCCGCTGCTCGGCATTTTCGTGCTGCTCGACCTGCTGTCCTTCTGGGGAGCGGCGTGGGTCTCGCGGGACTTGGTCGGGGTGTCGGGCCATTCGATGATGGCGGTGACGGTGTTTGCCGGTGCCTATTACCTCGCGGCGCATCTGGTGTTCCCTCGGGAGCCGGGGGAGCTTGCCGATCTGGATGCGCATTATTTTCGGGTTCGGCGGATTGTGCTGGGGGTGATGCTGGGGCTGCTGATCTGCCAGATCGCCTTTTATGCCAGTGTGCCGGAGCTGGCGGTCAATCTGCAGCGGCCGTTGGCGGCGGGGTTAGCAGTGGTGCTGCTGGTGCTGATGATCGCGGCGATGGTGGTGCGGGGCCGGACTGCGAGCATCGCGGTGATGGTCGCGCTCGTGGCGCGCTACCTGGTCGTTTACCTGCTTTGAAATGAAAGAGGCCACCGGGGCCATCTCTGGCACCCGGTGACCTCCGACATGGTCAGCGGCCGGAGAGCTCCAGCCCGGGAGACCATGCGGATCGCATAGCCGCTGCGGCGTCGTTGATTGGAGGAGAAGTCCTCCCGAACGCCATTCGGATGGAGCGCCTCGCGGCGGCCACCCGATGCAGTTGCTTAGCGCCGCGTCTCCCGAACGAACTGAACCGACCTCACTGCTGAACCATGAGACATCGGATCACCTCCTTTCGCTTGTTGAAACGGCGTACCCTCAGTTGGGTACGCACCGAATGTGGCGACTTCGGGAAGCGAGAACAAGTCTTGTTTTACCACGCGAATTGAGCGACCTTCGTACTTCTGGCGCGAAAGACTCAGCGCCGGCAATCCTCCGCAATCCGCTGCACTTCCGCCCAGCTCGGCACGACCAGCGGGGCGAGCGGCGGCATCTCCACCACGAAGCGGCCGCGGCTGTAGCCCATGGCGTCGAGGATCGGATCGTTCGCGGCGATCGTCACCGCCATATAGGGCTGCGCCCCCGGCGTCGGCCGCGCGCTGAGGCCCCGCAAGCTGGTCGAGGTGCGAATCGTCATCGGTCCCGGCGTCGCGCCCCGGCGGGCAATCTGTATCTGACGCGTCGCGCGGTCACAGCGCAGCGAGAGTTCGGGCTGGTCGGCGCGCAGGCCGAACAGCGCGATCGTCCCCTGCCCCTCCTGCCGGTGGACCCAGTTGCCCGGCGTTGCCGGCCAGTCGCGCCAGTCGCTGCTCGCCGGCGGCGGCGGGGGTGCCGGAGCGGGTGCCGGCGCCGGGACCGGACGCGGCGGCGGTGCCGGAGCGGGTGCCGGCGGAACGACGTTGGAGCAGCTGGCGAGGGCGACCGACGCGGCGAGAAGGGGAATAAAGCGCATGTCCCGCCTTATGGGCGAAGCAGCGGACAGGCTCAACCGGCTCACTTTTTCCCCCCGCCCCATTTGCGCTGCACCTTGCCGTACCGCGTCTTGCGCGTGCCCGGTTTGCCCTCGTTGCTGCGGCCCATCACCGGCGCCTTATGCTCTCCGGCGGGGAGGCCCAGTTCTTCGGCCTCGAGGCTGCGGATCTCGTCTCGCAGACGGCCAGCCTCCTCGAACTCCAGGTTCGCGGCGGCGTTGCGCATCTTCTTTTCGAGTTCTTCGATGTATGCGCGGAGGTTGTGGCCGACCATGTGGGTGGGGCCGTCCTCGATCTCGACGGTCACCTGATCCTTGCTGGCGACATGGGCGATAATGTCGCCGATATTGCGCTTGATCGTGGTCGGGGTGATGCCGTGTTCGCGGTTATACGCCTCCTGCTTTTCGCGGCGGCGGCCGGTTTCGTTGAGCGCGCGCTCCATGCTGCCGGTGATGCGGTCGGCGTAGAGGATGACGCGGCCATCGACGTTGCGCGCGGCGCGGCCGATCGTCTGGATCAGCGAGGTTTCCGAACGCAGGAACCCTTCCTTGTCCGCATCGAGGATCGCGACCAGCCCGCATTCGGGGATGTCGAGCCCCTCGCGCAGCAGGTTGATGCCGATCAGCACGTCATAGACCCCGAGCCGGAGGTCTCGGATCAGCTCGATGCGCTCCAGCGTCTCGACGTCGCTGTGCATGTAGCGGACCTTGAGTCCGGCCTCGTGCATATACTCGGTCAGATCCTCGGCCATGCGCTTGGTCAGCGTGGTGACAAGGGTGCGGTAGCCGAGATCAGCGGTCTTGCGGCATTCGACGATCAGGTCCTGGACCTGTTCCTCGACCGGCTTGATCTCGACCGGCGGGTCGATCAGGCCGGTGGGGCGGATCACCTGTTCGCTGAACACACCGCCAGTCTGATCCATCTCCCAGCCGCCGGGCGTCGCCGAAACGCTGACGGTCTGTGGGCGCATCGCATCCCATTCGTTGAAGCGCAGCGGGCGGTTGTCGATGCAGCTCGGCAGGCGGAAGCCATATTCGGCGAGCGTGATCTTGCGCCGGTGATCGCCCCGCGCCATCGCGCCGATCTGCGGCACCGTCTGGTGGCTTTCATCGACGAACAGCAAAGCGTTTTCGGGCAGGTATTCGAACAAGGTGGGCGGCGGCTCGCCGGGCAGGCGGCCGGTGAGGAAGCGGCTGTAATTCTCAATCCCCGCGCAGCTGCCGGTCGCGGCGATCATCTCAAGGTCGAAATTGGTGCGCTGCTCCAGCCGCTGGGCTTCGAGCAGCTTGCCCTCGATATGCAGCTCCTTCAGCCGCTCGGCGAGTTCGTGCTTGATCGCCTCCATCGCCTGTTTGAGCGTGGGGCCGGGGGTAACGTGGTGCGAGTTGGCATAGACGCGGATCGTATCGAGGCTCGCGACCTTCGACCCGGTCAGCGGATCGAATTCGGTAATCTCCTCGATATCGTCACCGAAGAAGCTGATCCGCCAGGCGGTGTCGTCATAGTGCGACGGGAAGATTTCGAGGCTGTCCCCGCGCACGCGGAAATTGCCGCGGGCAAAGGCGGCGTCGTTGCGCTTGTACTGCAGCGCTACGAGCTTGCGGATGATCTCACGCTGGTCGGCGACCTGGCCCTTTTTGAGGTCGAAGATCATCGCCGAATAGGTTTCGACCGAGCCGATACCGTAGATGCAGGACACCGAGGCGACGATGATGACGTCATCGCGTTCGAGCAGCGATCGGGTGGCCGAGTGGCGCATCCGGTCGATCGCCTCGTTCACCGAGCTTTCCTTCTCGATATACGTGTCCGAGCGGGGGACGTACGCCTCGGGCTGGTAATAGTCGTAATAGCTGACGAAATATTCGACCGCGTTGTCGGGGAAGAAGCTCTTGAACTCGCCATAAAGCTGCGCGGCGAGGATCTTGTTGGGGGCGAGGATCAGCGCCGGGCGCTGAAGATTGTTGATGACGCTCGCCATCGTGAAGGTCTTGCCCGAGCCGGTGACGCCGAGCAGCACCTGATCGCGCTCGCCGCCCAGCGCCGCCTCCGTCAGTTCCTTGATCGCGGTCGGCTGGTCGCCCGCCGGGGAATATTCGCTGACCAACTTGAACGCCCGCCCGCCCTCGCTCTTTTGCGGGCGTTGCGGGCGGTGGGGCACGAAACCGGGGCCGGTTTCGGGTTCGGCAAGACTGGTACGGATCTGGATCGCCATGGGGGGAATATGGGGCCTTCAGATGGGGGTGCAAATGGGGGTGACTGTCAGGCTGACAGACGATGCTGACAAAAACACGCGGGTTACGGGCGGTTCCCCAGAGAGCGGCAGGGGAAACGCGACTGGAACGCGACACCATCGCGATCGATGCACGCCAGTGACGCGACGGCGACCGGACCAAGACGCGACTGCAACGGGACCGGAACGCGACACCTGCGCGTCAGCTAGGCGACGCCCACGCGCCGGGTTGGCGACGCCGTGATCCGTGTCGTCGGAAAAGCCCAAGGGATGCAGGATTCTCATGCGTGACCGCCTCCGCGCTTGCGATAACATGATTACTGGAACAAATAAAGAACATTGTGCTTCATCATGTCTGTTGCCCTTTGCGGTGGACAAGGCCAGCATTGTCCGAAACCGAGAGGAGCCCGCCAATGCGCACCATCGCCTTTATCCCCATCACCGCCCTCGCCCTTGCCGCCTGTGGCAGCGGGGACGTGTCCATCACCAACGCCTCGCCCGAGGAGGTTGCCGCCAAGGTCGATGCGGCGGGTGGGGCGCGGTTTAATCCGGGGGAGTGGGAGACCACAGTCGAGACGCTCTCGATCGACATCCCCGGCCTTGAAGGGCCGATGAAGGACGAGATGACCAAGCTGATGCTGCAGAAGAAGCAGGTCGGAAAGAATTGCGTGACGCCCGAACAGGCCAAGTCGCCCCCGGCCGAGGTGTTGGCGCAGAGCAAGGGGCGCTGCACCTATGAGACGTTCACGATGGCCGGTGGGAAGATCGACGGGACGATGGTGTGCGATGCTGAGGGCGGCAAGATGACGATGAAGATCAGCGGGACGTTCAGCGACGACGCCTTTGCGATCGACAACGCCATGGAAACGACGATGCCGGGCGGCGCGCAGACGATGAAGATCAAGGCGAAGACCAGCGGGAAAAGGCTGGGGGATTGTCCGGGGACG
Organism: uncultured Alphaproteobacteria bacterium; assembly: GCA_942493255.1. GTDB lineage: Bacteria > Pseudomonadota > Alphaproteobacteria > Sphingomonadales > Sphingomonadaceae > Sphingomonas. The sequence continues at coordinate 2,702,434 of OW818683.1, forward strand.
AAGGTTTAGAGGCTGAGCAATCCTCCCCCGCCAGGGGGAGGTGGCGCCGAAGGCGACGGAGGGGGAGGACGGCTGTACCCTCTCGACCGTCGTGCTTCCACCCCCTCCGTCATGCTGCGCATGCCACCTCCCCCTGGCGGGGGAGGATAGATACTCACATCACCCGGCGATACGCGACCCGCCACATCGCCAGTGCGATCCCTGCCGCGACCATCGCCAGCAGCGCGCTGGTGCCTAGTGCGCTGATCCAGCGGAACAGCGCGGTGCGCAGGTCGCTGGCGGGGGCAGCGAGGAAGCCGAAGCCATAGGTCTGGGCGCCGACGAACAGCACGAGCGAGATCAGCGCGCCGAGCGCGGCGGCGTGCCAGGCGCGGCGATACCCGGCGAGGTGGAGGACGAGCCACAGCGGCCCCCCTGCCCCGGCGATGCCGAGCGCGGAAAAGATCGTGCCCAGCATCCACGCGGCGGCCAGCGACGTAATGTCGCGCTGTCCCGCCGCGAACACGAGCAGCAGCACGACGAGTCCGCCGAGCGCGCCACCCAGCGCGAGCGCAAAGCCCGCACGGTCGAGCGTCGTATCATAATGCGGCGCGGGCGCGCGCATTGCATGGTCATTCACCAGAAACCCCTCCCCGGTGCGCGGGGCTTACCATTGCGCGGCAGCGCGGCTCAAGCGTTGAGAATACGGTAGTAACCAAATCCGGGACAGCTTGATGCGGCGCAGGCTTTGCCGCAGGCTTGGCCCCAAGGATTTCAAGGGGATTCGCATGTATCACTCGTTCCACCGTGTCGCTGCCGTCGGACTGATTCTGGCCGCCACGCCGCTGGCCGCGCAGGACGCGCCGAGCGCGCCGCCGACACCACCAGTCGCCGCGAAAAAGCCCTATCAGGTCAAGGCTCCGTTCGGTGCGACGCGCGAAGACGAATATTACTGGCTGCGCGACGACACGCGCAAGAACCCGGAGATGCTCGCCTATCTTACCGCCGAGAATGCCTATGCCGATGCGGTGATGGCGCCGACCAAGCCGATGCAGGAGGCGTTGTTCAAGGAGATTACCGGCCGCATCAAGCAGGACGACAGCAGCGTCCCCTATCTCGACAATGGCTATTACTACTACACGCGGTTCGAGGTCGGCGGCAGCTACCCCATCGTCGCGCGGCGCAAGGGCAGCATGGAAGCGCCGGAGGAAATCATCCTCGATCAGCCGGAAATGGCCAAGGGCGCGAACTTCTTCCAGATCGGCGGGCGTCAGGTCAGCCCCGACAACCGCCTGCTCGCCTATGCCGAGGACAAGGTCGGGCGGCGGCAGTTCGTGCTGAAGGTCAAGGATCTGACCACCGGCAAGATCCTGGAGGATGCGATCCCGAACGTGCAGGCGGATTTCGCCTGGGCGGGGGATAACAAGACAATCTTCTACATCGAAAAGGATCCGGTCACGCTGCTGGGCAAGCGGGTGAAGGCGCATGTGCTGGGCACCCCGGCAAGCGCCGACCGGGTGGTCTATGAGGAGAAGGACGACACCTATTCGATCGGCATCGGCACGACGAGTTCGGAGAAGTTCATCTGTATCTATGCGGGGAAGACGGTGAGCGACGAGCAACGGTGCGCGCCGGTCGCCAATCCCGTCAGCTTCACCGTGCTGGCGCCGCGCGAGACCGATTTCCTCTATGGCGCGGACCATGTCGGTGACCGCTGGATCATCCGGACCAACTGGAATGCACCCAATTATCGCCTGATGACGGTGGCGGACAGCACGACCGGTGCGGGGAAGGCGGCGTGGAAGGACGTCGTACCGCATAGCGCGCAGGTGTTCATCGAGGGGGTGCAGCCGTTCGACAAGTATCTCGCGATCGAGGAGCGGTCGGGCGGCAACAAGCGGCTGCGGCTGCTGGGCAATGATGGCAAGTCGAGCTTTGTCGAGGCGAACGAGCCGGCGTACAGCATGGCGCTGAGCACCAATGCCGAGACCGCGACCGACTGGGTCCGCTATACCTACAACTCGCTGACCACCCCCTCGACGGTGATCGAGGCGAACATGAAGACCGGGGAGCGAAAGACGCTGAAGGTCACGCCGGTGCCGGGCTATGACGCGAGCAAGTACGTCACCGAGCGCGTGTGGGCGACCGCGCGCGACGGGACGAAGGTTCCGGTGAGCCTGGTCTATGCCAAGGGGTTCAAGAAGGACGGCACCGCGCCGTTGTTCCAATATGCCTATGGCAGCTATGGCTATTCGACCGATCCCGCATTTTCGCCGATGCTGCCGAGCCTGCTCGACCGCGGCATGGTCTATGCCATTGCGCATATCCGTGGCGGGCAGGAAATGGGCCGCGCCTGGTATGATCAGGGGCGGATGTTCAACAAGAAGAACAGCTTCACCGATTTCATCGACGTGACCCGGTATCTGGTCGATCAGGGCTATGCCAAGAAGGGCCGCGTCGCGGCGATGGGCGGAAGCGCGGGCGGGCTGCTGATGGGCGGCATCACCAACATGGCGCCGCAGGATTACGGCGCGATCGTCAATCTGGTGCCGTTCGTCGATGTGGTGACGACGATGCTCGACCCGACCATCCCGCTGACCACCGGCGAATATGACGAGTGGGGCAACCCGGAGAACAAGGCGAGCTATGACTATATGCTCAGCTACTCGCCCTATGATCAGCTCAAGCGTGGGGCCTATCCGGCGATCTTTGTCGGCACCGGGCTGTGGGACAGCCAAGTGCAATATTATGAGCCGGCCAAGTATGTCGCGCGGCTGCGCACGCTGAAGACCGACGCCAACCCGCTGCTGTTCCGCACCAATATGGAGGCCGGGCATGGCGGCAAATCGGGGCGGTTCGAGCGGTTCAAGGAACAGGCGGAATATCTGGCGTTCGCGCTGGACCAGTTGAAGGTCAAATAGTCCTTCTCGTCACCCCGGACTTGTTCCGGGGTCCACTGTGACGCCAATCCAGGGCTTCAGGCTGATGCGATACGCATGCCGCACAGTGGACCCCGGCACGGAGGCCGGGGTGACGACTGGAAGTGCCGATCCCGTTGCGTGCACCGCGCTGTCGGCTTAGCGAAGCGCCATGGACACTCTGCCCACTACCGACATTGAAGCCGCCGCCGAGCTGGAGCGGCTGGCCGCTGAGATCGCGCGCCACAACGCGCTGTATCACACCGAGGATTCGCCGGAGATCAGCGACGCGGCCTATGACGCGCTGATGCGGCGCAATGCCGCGATCGAGGCGGCGTTCCCGCATCTGGTGCGCGCGGATTCGCCATCGAAGCTGGTCGGTGCCGCGCCCGCCGGGCATCTGGCCAAGGTGCCGCATGCGCGCGCGATGATGAGCCTCGACAATGCGTTCAGCGATGCGGACGTGATCGAGTTCGTGCTGCGCGTGCGGCGGTTTCTGTCACTGGGCGAAGGCGACCGCGTCGCGCTGACCGCCGAGCCCAAGATTGACGGGCTGTCCTGCTCTCTGCGTTATGAGAACCGCAGGCTGGTGCTGGCGGCGACGCGCGGCGATGGGCAGGTGGGTGAGAATGTCACCGCCAATGCGCTGACGATTGCCGATATTCCGACCGAGCTTCCCGCCGATGCGCCCGATGTGTTCGAGGTGCGCGGCGAGGTCTATATGGCGAAGGACGATTTCCTGGCGCTCAACGCGCGGCTGCTCGCCGAGGCGGAAGAGAGCGGCAAGGAAGCGCGGCAGTTCGCCAATCCGCGCAACGCCGCCGCCGGATCGCTGCGGCAAAAGGATGCGAGCGTCACCGCGGCGCGGCCGCTGCGGTTTCTGGCGCATGGCTGGGGCGAGACCAGCGCGCTGCCCGGCGACAGCCAGTTCGCGGTGATGAAGGCGATCGAGGCCTGGGGCTTTCCGGTCCACCCGCTGTTCGTCGCGTGCGCACAGGTCGAGCCGGCGCTGGCGCAGTATCGCAAGATCGAGACGCTGCGCGCCGACCTGCCGTTCGACATCGATGGCGTGGTGTACAAGGTAGACCGGCTCGACTGGCAGGAGCGGTTGGGCAGCGTCGGGCGCGCGCCGCGCTGGGCGATCGCGCATAAATTCCCGGCCGAGCGCGCCGAGACAACGCTGCGCGAGATCGACATTCAGGTCGGTCGCACGGGCAAGCTGACCCCCGTGGCGCGGCTGGAGCCGGTGACGGTGGGCGGCGTGGTCGTCACCAACGCGACGCTGCACAATGCCGACGAGATCGAACGGCTGGGGGTGCGTCCGGGCGACCGGGTGGTGCTGCAGCGCGCGGGCGATGTGATCCCGCAGATCGTCGAGAATCTGACGCGCGACATCGAGCGTCCGGCGTTCGCCTTCCCGACCCATTGCCCGATCTGCCAGTCCGAGGCGACGCGCGAGGAGGGTGAGGTCGATGTGCGCTGCACCGGCGGGCTGATCTGCCCGGCGCAGCGGCTCGAGCGGCTCAAGCATTTCGTCAGCCGCGGCGCGCTCGACATTGAGGGGCTGGGTGAGAAGACCATCGTCGAGTTCCTGGAGCTGGGCTGGATCGCCGAGCCCGCCGACATCTTTCGCCTGAGCCAGCATCGCGACGCGCTGCTGGGGCGTGAGGGGTGGAAGGGGAAGTCGGTCGACAATCTGCTCGCTGCGATCGAGGCCAAGCGCGCGCCGGACGCCGCGCGGCTGTTGTTCGGCCTGGGCATCCGCCACATTGGCAGCATCACCGCGCGCGACCTGATGAAGCGGCTGGAGACCCTCCCCGCCCTTGCCGCGCTGGCGGACGAGGTCATTGCCCTGCGGGCGTCGATCACACCGGCGCTGGGCGAACCGGATGCGAAGTTCAATACGCGCCGCGACAAGGCGATTGCCGAGCATATCGGGATCGAGAATGTCGGTGCAGCGGTGGGCCACGCGCTGGCCGACTTCTTCCACGAGCCGCACAACCGGGCCGTGTGGGACGACCTGCTCGCCGAAGTCGCCCCGCCCCCGTTCGTCGTCGCGGCGCGCGACTCGGAAGTATCAGGAAAGACGATCGTCTTCACCGGATCGCTCGAAACGCTGAGTCGCGACGAGGCGAAGGCGCAGGCGGAGTCGCTTGGCGCGCGGGTGTCGGGATCGGTGTCGGCCAAGACCGACCTGATCGTGGCCGGTCCAGGGGCAGGATCGAAGCTCAAAAAGGCCGCAGAGCTGGGGATTTCGGTGATCGACGAGGCGGCGTGGAATGCAATTGTGGCGGCCGCCAGGTGATGCTTTTTTGCAACGCACAAATCACTTGAACGAACTGTAACATTTCCGCAAAGAAGCATCCCCATGGGGCAGCGTAAGACGGTGAAGCACACCGCTCGCGCAGGCTTTGAACAGCCCATCCTAAGGGGACTACAATGCGAAACCATCTGCTGATCGGCGCGGCTGTTGCTGCGCTCGCTTTTCCTGCCGCAGCACGCGCGCAGTCGACCGGCTCGGTCGATTTCGACGATCAGGAAATCGTCATCACCGGCACCAGCGTCTCTTCGGGCGTCGCCGGCATCATCGTTCCAGACACGTCGAAGGCAAAGGCCGAGCTGAGCGCAGAAGCGATCCAGCAGTCGGTACCGGGCCAGTCGATCAACGAAGTGATCAACCGCCTGCCGGGCGTCAGCTTCCAGAACAACGACGCCTTCGGTTCGGCCGGCGGCACGATGACGATCCGCGGCTTCTCGTCGGATCGCATCAGCCAGACCGTTGACGGCATCCCGCTGAACGATTCGGGCAACTATGCCCTGTACTTCAGCCAGCAGATGGACATCGAGCTGATCGAACGCGTCAGCGTCAACCTCGGCACCACCGACGTCGACAGCCCGACCGCAGCGGCGACCGGTTCGACCGTCAACTACCGCACCCGCGTGCCGAGCGAAGAATTCGGCGTGAAGCTGGTCGGTTCGGCTGGCGAATATGGCTTCTTCCGCGTGTTCGGCATGGTCGATTCGGGCAACCTGACCTCGTCGGGCCTGCGCGCATTCATCTCGGCCAGCAACCTGACCAGCACGACCACCTTCTATCGCGAAGGCAAGATCGACCGTCAGCAGTACAATGCGCGTCTGTATCAGCCGCTCGGCGACAATGGCGACTTCATCTCGCTGGCCGGCACCTATGACGTGAACCGCAAGAACTTCTTCGGTTCGGTCGCGCTGCGCAACGACGCCGGTCGCGTGACCCCGAACCGTTTCCCGCAGACCAAGGAAGAGCGCTTCTATTCGATCGCGCCCTGCCTCGTCGTGGTTGGCCGTCCGGGTCTGGCCGACTCGGCCAATAGCTGCGGTTCGGAATTCGATCGCCGCATCAACCCGTCGAACACCGGCAACATCCGCGGTGCATCGCGCTTCACCCTCGCCGACAACATCGTGCTGAGCGTGGATCCGTCGTTCCAGGTCGTGAAAGCAAACGGCGGCGGCACTGCAACTGCGCGTGAAGGCACGTTCAACGCGGGTGGCACCCCCATCGTCGGTTATATCGGTGGTTCGCCCTATTTTGGTCGCGACCTCAACGGTGACGGCGACCTGCTCGATCAGGTCCGTGTCCTGGCACCCAGCCAGACCCAGACCCACCGTATCGGCGTAATCAGCTCGCTGCGTTGGGAGTTGGACGAGAGCAACACGGTCCGTCTCGCTTATTCCTATGACCGCGCACGTCACCGCCAGACCGGCGAGACCAACATGCTGCAGGCCAATGGCGCCACGGCCGACCCGTTCCCGATCAACGATCCGCTGGTCGATCGCAATGGCCGCGCATTGCAGAAGCGTGACCGCCTTTCGTTCGCCATCCTCCACCAGATCGCTGGTGAGTATCGCGGCGAATTCGGTGACCTGACCGTCAATGTTGGTGTGCGCATGCCGTTCATGCGTCGCAACCTGACCAACTATTGCGCGACGTCGTCGGCATCGGGCTTCGTCGAGTGCTTCAACGGCGACTCGGCGGCGCAGGCAGCCTGGCTGGCGGCGAACCCGACCCAGACCGTCCCTGGCGTCGGCACCTTTGCGACTTCGGCTCCGCAGCAGCGCATCTTCAACTACAAAAAGGCCCTGCCGAACATCGGCTTGGTCTATGACCTGACGTCGAACATTTCGGCGTTCGGTAACTTCTCGCAGGGTCTGCAGGCACCGGGTACGGACAATCTGTACAACAGCTTCTATTTCCCGGTCACTGCAGCCCAAGCGCAGCCGCGCCCCGAGAAGACCGACAATTTCGACATCGGTCTGCGTTATCGTTCGTCGACGGTTCATGCTCAGGTCGTCGGTTGGTACACCAACTACACCGATCGTCTGGCTTCGGCCTATGATCCCGAGCTGGAGCGCACCGTCTATCGTAACCTTGGCCGCGTGAAGAAGTACGGTGTCGATGCCAACATCAGCTGGCAGCCGATTTCGGCGCTCAGCGTCTATGCCTTCGGCTCGCTGCTGGAATCGGAGATCCAGGACAACGTCCTGCTCGCCGAAGTTCCGGGTGGCACGAATGTTTTCGCGATGACCGCAGGCAAGCGTGAAGCCGGCGCTCCGACCTACACCTTCGGCGCGGGCTTCAACGCCGATGTCGGCCCGGTGGCGTTCGGTGCGAACGCGAAGCGCACCGGTTCGCGCTATGTGTTCGACGACAACATGCCGATCCGGACCGGCACCGGGCCAACCCCGGCGAGCATCCTGTATCCGGCGAAGACCCCGGCATACACGCTGGTCGATCTGCACGCTCGCGTGAAGATGAACTGGGCCGGTCTTGGCGACGAGACCTACTTCCAGTTCAACCTGATGAACGCATTCGACGAAATGTATGTCGGTGGCTTCTCCGGCAACCTGTCGAGCATCGGTGCAAACTCTGCAGGCACGATTAGCTCGTCGAGCGCCCCGTTCGTCCAGATCGGCTATCCGCGGACCTTCATGGGCTCGCTGGTCGTCGGCTTCTGATCCACCGATCAGTCTGACAGGAAACACCGCCGTCCCGGGCAACCGGGGCGGCGGTTTTCTTTTGGGGGGAGTGGGTTAAGCTGGCCCCCGGATTTGGGGGGAGCTGGGGATGTCGCCGTTCGAGCTGGTGTTCGCCGTCTATGGGCTGTTGCTGGGGCTGGCGATTGCCGAGGTGCTGGGGGGATTTGCCCGGGCGCTGAAGCTTAAGCGCGGTGGCAAGGCGGTGCGGGTCGGGTGGTTGACGCCGTTGCTGGGCATCGTCGTGATCCTCGACCTGACCTCGTTCTGGCTGCTGGCCTGGGAAGCGCAGAGCCAGATTGTGGCGAATTACCTGACGCTGGTCAGCGTGCTGGCGATCGTCGGGATCTATTACCTCGCCGCGTCGCTGATCTTTCCGGATGAGCCCGCCGACTGGCCGGATTTCGACCTGTGGTATGACCGGCAGAACCGGATGGTGATTGGCGGGTTGCTGGCGGCGAATGTCGGGAGCTGGATCGGGTCGATCGGGCTGGAGTTCGTCGCGCCGTCGCCGGAAGATACATTTTCCGGGACTGGCGATGTGGTGGAAGTGCTGGCCGCGCTCGGCGTGCTGATCCTGCTGCTGGTGTTGCTGCGGGTCAACGGGCGGCGGGTCAATGCGGTGTTGCTGGCGGCGGTCAGCCTGTTGTTGCTGACCGCGGGGATTGCCGAGCTGTTCTAGCCGATCACTTCAAGGACGGCGGCGCGGGCGATTGCGGCGGCGCGGAGGTCGTCGGCGGTGCGGCGAGCAAAGAAGCTCAGCGGCTGGCGGGTGATGCCCGAATTCGAAGTAACGATATGTAACTGTTTACGAAGAGTAGATTTCACAAAGCTTCCTGTCTGGGTATTGTAGCGGCCTCACGCTCAGCGCGGGCGGTGTCGGTGCGTTCCTGGCGGTCCGCCATGGCGAGCCATGCAGCCTCGGCGCGCAGGTTGCGGTCGCGGACATTGTCGAGCGTCGCGGAATCCGCGTCGGCGCGGCATTTCGCGGCATTGTCGCGATAGGTGATCGTGTGAGCGGCCATCGGTGTTTTCCCTTGCTGTTAAAACAATCACGAGAAACGCCGGGCGGCGCGCACCAGATGGCGCGCGCCGCCCGGCAGCCGATTAGTCTGCCGACTGCAGGTTCACGGCGGCCATCTTGCCGCGCTTGTCCTGCTCCAGCTCGTAGCTGACGCGCTGATCCTGGTTCAGCGTCGCCATGCCGGCGCGCTCAACGGCCGAGATGTGAACGAACGCGTCGCCGCCGCCATTGTCGGGAGCGATGAAGCCATAGCCCTTGTCGGCGTTGAAAAACTTGACGGTTCCGGTGATGCTCATTGGGTATTCCTTCTTTAATCGGCACGCCCCGTGTGGACGGACCTTGGCTGCGGAGGCAGGGAAAGAAGGAAGAAGGGGCCGCAAAGCACCGAAGACCGTCGATTTGCGACTGTAGCAGCGCCTATATGCACCCAATGCGCTGAAATTGCAAGGGCAGTCCCTGGCTGGGGGTATTTGCCCTCCCCTGCCCCCGTCGTCGGCTGGTCATGGCGGAGGCTGACAGCTGTCCGACGATGCTGACAAAAATGGGAGTGTTTTGGGCTGACAGGACCGGATCGAGCCTGCGACGCGACCGCTTTGCGACGGCGACGCGACACCCGCGCGACGCCGGTGTCAGGCGGTATAGAAGTGGTGTCAGGCGAAGGCATATGGATGGTCCTGTCGGGTGCGAGAGGACCATCCAGATATGCCGGACGGGGGTCTGTAGGAAAGCCCCTCCCCGTCCGTGCGGCTCAGTTTACGGACGTGGCCGGGGCGAGCGCGGCGCGGTCGGCGGCGGTCATCGGGGCGTCCATGTCGGGGCGGAAATGCGGGTCGGCGCGGTCGTCGGCACCGGGATGCGTATCGCCCTCAAGATCCGGCGCGGGGTGGCCCTCAGCGAGGACGTTGGTGCGGCGCTTGAAGAACAACGCAGCGGCGGTCGCGGCGCCGGCGGCGATCGCGCCGGCGAGCGGGAAGGCATTGCGGCGCAGCGTAGCGAGCGCGGCGGTGGTCGCCCCGCCCTTTTCGCCTGCCGCTGCTTTCTTGGCCGGAGCCTTGCGCGCGGGGGTCTTGCGGGGGGCGGCGCGCTTGGTGGTGGCCCGCGTGGCGGGCTTGGTCTTGGGGGACGCGGTACGGGTGGCCATGGTCGATCTCGCTGAAAAACAATCCGAATGGCGAGAACAACAAGAAGCCCGGCAGGTTCCGCTCAGCCCGGATTCCGCAGCAGCCGCGCGAGCAGTTCGGGATGCGGTTCGAGCGGGAGCCAGGGCGCGAAATCGTCCGGCTGAAGCAAGATCAGCCGCTGACGCACCAGCACGCCATCCGCCCCGAACAGCGCCATGGCGGCGAGGCGGCGATCGAGCGCATCCCCGGCGAGCAGGAACAGCGCAGTCTGTCGCGTCGGCGCAAAGCCCGTCGCGAGCCCATGCGCTCGCCCGCCAAATTCGGTGAAGCCGCGGTCGAGATTGGCGTTGCGGGCGAACAACAGGTCCAGCGCCTGCGGCCGCAGCCACGGGGCCAGGGCGAGGATCAGCGCGAGCCGTTCATCCGCGCTCAGCCGGTTGATCGTGACCGCCGCACCATAGGCACAGCGACCGAGCAACTCGGGCGGCTCCGGCAGCGTCAGCGCGGCGGACGCGGGGTCGGCCTGCTCGGCATACTGGGCGATCCGCTGATGGATCAGGGTTGCGAGCCAGTGCAGTTCGCGGTCCAGCGTGGTGGCGAGCGCGGCGGGCGGTGGGGCGTCAGTCATTGGTGAGCGGCCAGCGGCTGTGGCGGGCGCGGTCGCCGAGGTCGAGCAGCGCTTCGTTGGGATCGTTGCGGCGGGTGGTGGCGAGGCCGTCGGGGCGCGGCGCGGTTTCCTCCCACGCGGTCTGCGTCACCTCCTTGGCTTTGGCCTCGTGATAGGTCGCGTCGCGCACGCGCTTCATGCGGCGCCAGAGCAAGGGCATGGCGATGAACGGGAAAGCGATGCCGCCAAAGATGATCAGCAGCGCGACGATGTCGGTCATCATGGTCCCCCGTTCCCGTTGGCCGGGATCAGAGCGCAGCTGGCGGGGGGATGCAAGGACGGATCAGCGCGGGCGGTGGTCGGTGCCGGCGCCGGGGGTGATGAAGATGGCGGTGGCGGTGGTGCCGGGGGGCACGTCCGCCGTGTGCCAGACGCCGGGCGGGTTGATCGCATAGTCGCCGGGGGTGAGGGTTTCGCGGGCGGTGGTGCCATCGGGCAATTCCTGCACCAGCGTCATCTCGCCCGCGGTGCAGATGACCAGCTCCGCGCCGTGCGGATGCACTTCCCACGCGGTCCAGCTTTCGGTGAAGCTGTATTGCATGACCAGCCGCCCCTCGATCCCGTCGGCGGCGTGGCGCTGTTCGTAGCCGGCGTACCAGGCCATGCCGTCGAAGGATGGTTCGACGGTGGCGGTGGCGTTGACGCCGAGATGGGCGAATTGGGTGTCTAGGCGGGGCATGGGGGGAGGTTTGCCTGCGAGCACGTCAATAAAGCAAGCTGATCCGAACGCGCAAATGGGGATGCCGCAGCCGCCGGCCTATCTTACATCGCCCCGTCCGCCCTTTTTCACACCGTCACTACGCCGCCTATCTGAAATGCTTTTACAAATGATCCGCCGGTAGCGCATCTTGAGCGCATGCAACCGATCGACCTTACAGGCTGGAAAGAGGACGAGGAATTCTCACCGTACCCCGAAGGCGCGCGAGACAAGTACGCATTGATCGCGCCCGGGGAATCAGCTGACACGCGGATCATTCCTGGCCACCGCTACCTTATGAAGTTCTCGAACCCGCGGTACCCAGCCCAGTTCTGGTGCGAGATCATAGCACGCATAGTTGGCGAGCATACAAATGTGCCGGTTCCCCTTTGCTTTTATGCACACGATTTAGAATCCGGGATGCCAGGATCGCTTATCGAGTGGTTCTATGGCGAGAAAGTTGAAAGCGAACCACTCGGAGATGTTGCACATATATTCGGAGATGTCGAAGATAGCGAAGCCCCAACTGAAGCGCCTTCACAATATTCTCTGTATGTACCCGGCAGTAACTATATGATCCGACGTACAGAAAACTATGATCTGAAAACTGGCCGACAGCATAATTTGAGGCATATAGGGGCATTGATTGCAGTTTTCCGACAGAGGTGGGGAATCGACTATTGGCCACACTGGGCCCGTGTTCTGACCTTTGATGCCCTTATCGGAAATACTGACAGGCATCAGGACAATTGGGGGGTACTCTGGCGAGCCAGCGCTGGAGCAAAAGCCGTACCACGCTTCGCGCCAGCATTTGACAACGGCACCGCTCTTTTACACGAGATCATCGAGGATAGACTGGCACGGTTCGACGATCCAGATTTCCTTCATCGTTACGTGATGCGTGGCCGTCATCATGTTCGTTGGGAGGTTGAGGATGCCAAGCCGGTGCCCCACCTCGAGCTTGTGCGGAGCCTGGTAAAACAGAGGCCCAAAGTTGCTCAAACAGTGAGTGAAGTTCTGGAGTTTGATTCTGATGCACTGTCTGAACAAATAATGGCTCTCACGGCCCTTGATGCAGCCGTCCAGCTGACCCAACCCCGCGCGTGGGCGATATGCCAAGTGATTAAATATCGGCGCGACCGACTTCTCCAAATGATAGCTGAAATATAATGCACACCATTATCGGCGGAATCGAGCCCAGCAGGCTTAAGGTTATCTGGCAGGCAGTTAACAGCTCTGTCCGGACCAAGTTTGTAGTAGGAGAGTTAATTCGCTCTGATGACAAAGTATCACTTACTTACTTTAGGCTATGGCCAGATTTCACTCAGGCACAATCACTCGGATTTCAGGGCCATCCAGCATTTTCGATTAATACGCCTGTGCACCATCACAATGTTCTAGAGGTTCTCTCGAGGCGTCTTCCACCACGCCATCGAGCGGACTTCGCGACCTATCTGGCAAAGCATCGTTTGCAGCAAGTAGCCCATCTGAGCAATTTCGCTCTACTGGGCTATACTGGTGGACATTTGCCAGGCGACGGATTTTCGTTTGCGATTGATTTTTTGCACGAAAATCTTCCGCACCAATTTTTAATGGAGTTAGCCGGATTCCGGTACTATGCCGGTATGCAAGTAGAAATATCGAGCATTATTGGGCAGTATGTACACTTCCAAGCCGAGGACAACAATCCTCACGATCCGTTCGCAGTACAGATTTTTCTACATGGAATGCTGATCGGATACGTGCCCCGATATTACTCGCTAACGTTCCGATACTGGCTCGAGAATTTCAATGTATTGGGTGCCATTGAACGAATCGATGGCACCCTTACCAAGCCACAGGTCCACTGCATGATGCATATCAGCTCCACACCGGCCAGGCCAAATGGATATCTATTGCGATCAGCGTAGTTGGCCGCAGGTCGATCACTCCGCCGCCACCTCAGCCCGCTCCTTCACCCCACCCCGCTCCAGCAACGGCGCAAGATACTTCCCCGTATAGCTGCGCGGCTCCTTCGCCACGGCCTCTGGCGTGCCCTCGGCGACGATCTCGCCGCCCTTGACGCCGCCTTCGGGGCCGAGGTCGAGGATCCAGTCCGCGGTCTTGATGACATCGAGATTGTGTTCGATCACCACCACGGTGTTGCCCTGTTCGACCAGCGCGTGGAGCACTTCGAGCAGCTTGCGGACATCCTCGAAATGCAGGCCGGTGGTGGGCTCGTCGAGGATGTAGAGCGTGTTGCCGGTGGCGCGGCGGCTGAGTTCCTTGGCGAGTTTGACGCGCTGGGCTTCGCCGCCGGAGAGGGTCGTGGCCTGTTGGCCGACCTTGACGTAGCCGAGGCCGACTTCGGCGAGCATCGCCATCTTGTCACGGATCGGGGGGACGGCCTTGAAGAATTCGACCGCGTCCTCGACCGTCATGTCGAGCACGTCGGCGATGCTGCGGCCCTTGAACTTCACCTCCAGCGTTTCGCGGTTGTAGCGCTGGCCGTGGCACACGTCGCAGGTGACGTAGACGTCGGGGAGGAAGTGCATTTCGATCTTGAGCAGGCCGTCGCCGGTGCATGCCTCACACCGCCCGCCCTTGACGTTGAAGCTGAACCGGCCGGGCTTGTAGCCGCGCGCCTGCGCCTCTGGCAGCCCCGCGAACCAGTCGCGGATGTTGGTGAAGGCGCCGGTATAGGTTGCGGGGTTGGAGCGCGGGGTGCGGCCGATCGGCGACTGATCGATGTCGATCACCTTGTCGAGATGGTCGAGGCCGGTGATCTTGTCATGCTTGCCGGCGAGGACGCGGGCGCCGTTGAGGTGGCGGGCGGCGGCGGCGTAGAGCGTGTCGATGGTGAAGCTCGACTTGCCCGAGCCGGACACGCCGGTGATGCAGGTGAAGGTGCCGAGCGGGATCGACGCGGTGACGCCGGTCAGGTTGTTGGCGGTGGCATTGTGGACGGTCAGCTTCCTGCCATTGCCCTTGCGCCGCTTTTTGGGGAGCGGGACTTCGCGGCGGCCGGCGAGATAGTCGGCGGTGATGGAGTTTTCGGACGCGAGCACTTCGTCGAAGGTGCCCTGTGCCACGACCTCGCCCCCATGGACGCCGGCGCCCGGGCCCATGTCGATGACGTAATCGGCGCTGCGGATCGCGTCCTCATCATGTTCGACCACCAGCACGGTGTTGCCGAGATCGCGCAGGCGGCGCAGCGTGACGAGGAGCATGTCGTTGTCGCGTTGATGCAGGCCGATGCTGGGTTCGTCGAGGACGTAGAGGACGCCGGACAGGCCGCTGCCGATTTGCGAGGCGAGGCGGATGCGCTGGCTCTCCCCGCCCGACAGCGTGCCGCTGGTGCGATCGAGGTTGAGGTAATCGAGGCCGACATTGTTGAGGAAGCCGAGGCGCTCGTCGATTTCCTTGAGGATCGCGCGGGCGATTTCGCGTTGCTGGCCGGTGAGCGCGTCGGGGAGCGTCTGAAAGAACGGGACCGCGTCGGCGACCGACAGGCGGGTGACGCTGGAGATGTCGCGCATGGCGATCTTGACCGCCAGCGCCTCGGGCTTGAGGCGGGCGCCGTGGCAGGTTTCGCAGGCGTGGGCGGCCTGGTACTTGGACAGCTCCTCGCGGATCCAGGCGCTTTCGGTCTGGAGCATGCGGCGGTTGAGGTTGCCGATGACGCCCTCGAACGGCTTCTTCACGTCATAGCTTTTGCGGCCGTCGATGAAGGTCAGCGTGACCGGCTTGCCACCGGTGCCGTGGAGGATGATCAGCTGGACTTCGCCGGGCAGGTCCTTCCACGGGGTGTCGAGACTGAAGCCGAATTCGCGGGCGAGGCTGCCGAGGACCTGCATGTAATAGGGCGACGGCGGGTTGGACTTGGCCCAGGGGACGACGGCGCCCTTCTTGATGCTGAGGTCGTGGTTGGGGACGACGAGGTCTTCGTCGAACACCAGCTTCTCGCCGAGGCCGTCGCAGGCGGGGCACGCGCCCTGCGGGGCGTTGAAGGAGAACAGGCGCGGCTCGATCTCGGCGATGGTGAAGCCGCTGACCGGACAGGCGAAGCGTTCGGAGAAGACGATGCGGTTGTCGGGGATGCCGGTGTTTTTCATGCCCTTCGCCGGGGCGACGGGTTCGGCGGCGAACTTCTGCGGCGCTTCCTTGACGCGGCCTCCGGCCAGTTCCCCAACCGTCGTGTCCACCAGATCGACATAGGCGAGGCCGTCGGCGAGTTTCAGTGCGGTTTCGAAGCTCTCCGCCAGCCGCGTGGCGATGTCGCCGCCGACGACGAGGCGGTCGACCACCACCTCGATGTCGTGCTTGTATTTCTTGTCGAGCGCGGGGGCTTCTTCGATCAGATAGGTTTCGCCGTCGATGCGGACGCGCTGGAAGCCGGCGCGCTGCCATTCGGCGAGTTCCTTGCGATACTCGCCCTTGCGGCCGCGCACGACCGGGGCGAGGAGCAGGAGGCGGGTGCCTTCGGGGAGCGCGAGGACGCGGTCGACCATTTGGCTGACGGTCTGTGCGGCGATCGGCAGGCCGGTCGCGGGGCTGTAGGGGATGCCGACGCGCGCCCAGAGCAGGCGCATATAATCGTAGATCTCGGTCACCGTCGCGACGGTCGAGCGCGGGTTGCGGCTGGTGGTCTTCTGCTCGATGCTGATCGCGGGGGACAGTCCGTCGATATGCTCGACATCGGGCTTCTGCATCATCTCAAGGAACTGGCGCGCATAGGCGCTCAGGCTTTCGACGTAACGCCGTTGCCCCTCGGCATAGATGGTGTCGAAGGCGAGGCTTGATTTGCCTGAACCCGACAGGCCGGTGATGACCGTCAGCGTGTCGCGCGGAATGTCGATGTCCACGCCCTTGAGGTTATGCTCGCGCGCGCCGCGGACCGAGATATGCGTAAGTGCCATGCGGTGAGTTCTAGCTTTGTTCTTGAGGGGAAGCTAGGGGTGAGATAGGTGCGCGGGTGGCCGGTTGCGAGGGGGGCAGACGCAGAACAAAAGCGCTTTGCGGCGAAGGGGTTGCGCGGGTAGCTTGGCGGTAGAGGGGGAGTTTGATGCGTCTTAGCTGGCAGGAAATCCGATCGCGCGCGAAACGCTTTTCGGAGCGCTGGGCCGACGCGCATTACGAGAAGGGCGAAACGCAGAGCTTCTACAACGAATTTTTCGACATTTTCGGCGTCGATCGCAAGCGCGTGGCGGTGTTCGAGCGGAAGATCGAGATGATCGACCGCAACAAGCGCGGGTTCATCGACCTGTTCTGGCCCAGCGTCCTGCTGGTGGAGCAGAAAAGCGCGGGCAAGGACCTGTTGCGCGCGGAGGGACAGGCGCTCGATTACGTACTGGGCCTGCGCGAGCGCGACACGCCGAAATTCGTCCTGACCTGCGACTTTCAGCGGTTCAAGCTGCTGGAACTGGAAACGCGCAAGGAAGTCGCCTTCACCCTGCCCGAACTCCACAAGCATGTGGAGGAATTCGGGTTCATGCTGGGTGTCCAGCGGCGCAACTATGGCAATCAGGCGGCGGTCAACATCAAGGCGGCCGAGCTGCTGGGCACGATCCACGACGCGCTGGAGGCCAAGAATTATCGCGGCATCGACCTTGAGCGGCTGATGGTCCGCCTGTTGTTCTGCATGTTCGCGGACGACACCGGCATTTTTCAGAGCAAGGACGATTTCCTCTATCTGATCGAGGAACGCACCGACGAGAATGGCGGCAATGTCGGGCGGGTGCTGAACGAACTGTTCGAGGTGCTGGACACCCATCCGGACAACCGGATCACCGGCATGGACCCGGAATTCGGCAAATTTCCTTATGTGAACGGACAACTGTTTACCGGGCATCTGCGCACGGCCGTGTTCGACGCGCAGATGCGCGACGACCTGATTGCCGCCGCCAAGTTCGATTGGGGCAAGGTCAGCCCGGCAATCTTCGGGTCGCTGTTCCAGTCGGTGATGGACAGCGACGAGCGGCGCAAGAAGGGCGCGCATTACACGACCGAGCCGAACATCAAGAAGGTGATCGGGCCGCTGTTCCTGGACGAATTGCGCGACGAGCTGGACCGGTTGAAGGCGCGGCGCGACGGCGGCAAGCGCCCTGCCCTGCTGGCGTTCCAGCAAAAGCTGGGGTCGCTGCACTTTTTCGACCCAACGTGCGGATGCGGCAATTTCCTCGTCGTCACCTATCGCGAATTGCGCGGACTTGAGCAGGAGGTGCTGGAGGCGGTCTATGACGTCAACTCGCCGCTGTTGCTGGAGGTCGAGGCGCTGAGCATCGTGCGGCTGGCGCAGTTTCACGGGATCGAGCTGGAGGAATTCCCCGCCCACATCGCCGAGGTGGCGATGTGGATGACCGAGCATCTGGCGAATATCGAACTGGGCCGCACATTCGGAAAGGTGTTCGCGGACATCCCGCTGACCGACAGCGCGAACATCGTGCATGGCGATGCGCTGGAAATCGATTGGAACACCGTGCTGCCGCATGAGCAATGCTTTGCGATCATGGGGAACCCGCCGTTTGTGGGCGCGAAGTTTCAGTCGGCGGAGCAGCGGCAACAGGTGCGCGATCTGGCGCGACTGGGCGGATCGGGCGGGACGCTGGATTTCGTGTGCGCGTGGTTCATCAAGGCAGGCGCCTATATCGACGGCGGGCCGACGCGCATCGGATTGGTGTCGACCAATTCGATCACGCAGGGCGAACAGGTCGCACAGCTATGGCCGATCCTGTTCGAACGATACGGACTGGAGATCGCCTTTGCCCACCGCACCTTTGCCTGGGGATCGGACGCGCGGGGCAAGGCGCATGTCCATGTCGTCATCATCGGCCTGACGCATCGCAGCGTCGAGCCGAAGGAAAAGCGGCTGTTCAGTTATGACGACATCAATGGCGAACCGGACGAGACGGCGCATGATGCGCTGACGGCGTACCTGTTCGATGCTGGGAGCGTTGGGAACCGGCATCTGGTGGTGAAGGAGGAGGCGCGACCGATTAATGGGGCGACCAAGGTCAAGATAGGTTCCAAGCCTATCGACGGAGGCAACTTCATTTTTGACTCCGAAGAGCGTGACAGGTTTCTCGAACTGGAGCCAGATGCCGTAACGTATTTGCGCCCCTATGTCGGTTCCCATGAATTCATCAACGGGTATACTCGATGGATCTTAGCGCTTCACTCGGTATCGCCAAACCAACTCCGGGCAATGCCCCTCGTAAAGGAGAGGGTCGCCGCCGTGAAGCAATTCCGGGAGGCTAGTCGAAGCCGACCGACTCAAGTGCTCGCGCTGACTCCTCAACATTACCATGTCAACGTGTTGCCAGAAGGCGATTTTCTAGTAATCCCGAAGGTTAGTTCCGAACGGAGGGACTACGTACCGATGGGATGGCTTCGCTCGCCTACGGTTCCGAGCGATTTAGTCTTTGTGGTCGAGAACTCGACAATGTTCTGCTTTGCGCTGCTGACCAGTGCGATGCACATGGCGTGGCTTCGCCATATGGGCGGACGATTGAAGAGCGACTACCGTTACTCAATCGGGCTTGTATACAATACCTTCCCTTGGCCCGACCCATCCCTCATTCAGCGCGATCAGATCGAGCAGGTTGCGCAAACCGTGCTCGACGCGCGGGCAGCATGGCCGACGTCGAGCCTGGCCGATCTGTACGATCCTAACACGATGCCCGCCAACCTGCGAAAAGCGCATGCCGCGCTCGATCTGGCGGTGGACCGGCTGTACCGGCCCAAGGCAAAGGGCGCCCCCTTTGCCACCGACCGCGACCGGGTGGAGCATCTGTTTGGCCTGTACGAAGCGCTGGTAAACCCGATGGCCAGTGAGGCCGCGAAACAGAATAAGCGGGTGGCGCGCAAGAGTGCGCGGAAGACGGAGGCAGAGGCAGAGCAGTGACTCAGGCAGTTCCCAAATATGACGACTTCATGCACCCGACGCTTCAGGCGCTGGCGCACCACGGCGGATCGGCGTCGATCGAGGAAATTCAGGATCGGGTGAGTGAGACGCTGGGGCTGGCGCAAGATCAACTCGATGCGACTTACCCCACCAGTGGAGCGCTGATTGCGGCGGATCGCATGTCGTGGGCGCGCAGCTATCTAAAGATTGCGGGCCTCGTCACGAGTGGTGGTCGTGGAATTTGGGTGCTGACGGATGAAGGGCGACATGCGGCAGATTTGCCCGACGCCAAAGTGCGACGGATCGTCGCCGACGCGTATAATGTTCACAACGCCAAGCTGCTGGAAAAGAAGAAGGCCAAGGAGGCGCTCGTCGATGGTGCCGATCCGCTCTCATCGCAGCCCGAGACGATCCTTGTCGCCGATGCCCCGTCCGAGCAGGAAGAAGCGGAGTGGACCGACGCGCTGCTCGCCAAGCTGAAGACGATGCCGCCCGACGGGTTCGAGCGGCTGGCGCAGCGGTTGTTGCGTGAGAGCGGATTTGTGCGGGTCGAGGTGACGGGCAAGTCGGGCGATGGCGGGATCGACGGCTCGGGCGTGCTGCGGATGAACCTGATCAGCTTTCAGGTGCTGTTCCAGTGCAAGCGCTATGCGGGGTCGGTGCCGACGGGGACGGTGCGCGATTTCCGCGGGGCGATGCAGGGGCGTGCGGACAAGGGGCTGATCATCACCACCGGCACCTTTACCGCCGACGCGCGCAAGGAAGCGACGCGCGACGGGGCTCCGGCGATCGACCTGATCGATGGCGAGGCGCTGTGCCAGCTGCTCAAGGAGCGCGGGCTGGGCGTGCGGGTGCGCGAGGTGGTGCGCGAGGAAGTGACCGTAGTGCCGGAGTTTTTCGACGAGATCTGATGCGGCTGGCGGGGGTTGGGGCGCAGGTGATGAACGGGTGCGGCTGTTTTTGACGTCCACCCTTCCTCCCCCTCCGTCACGCTGCGCGTGCCACCTCCCCCTGGCGGGGGAGGATTTGGGAAACGCGCTGACTCCGTTCGTCCCCAAAATCCATCCACCCGCCGTTCATACCGACTCGCCGAATATCTGCGCATGAACTTCAGGAGCGGGATGATGCGGCAGGTGAGTGGGCGTGGAGTGCGTGGCGTGAGCCTGGCGGCGGTCGGGCTGGTGCTGGCGGGGGGCTTTGTCGGGTCGGCGAGTGCGGCGAGTGCGCCGGCGCCCGTGGGCTATGCCGCCCCCTCCCCTGTGGCGCAGGCCGGGTGGCGGGCGGACTCCGGGGACTATTACTGGATCGACGCGGCCGATGGCCTGTTGGAGGCGATTGGCGATGCGCCGCCGGACTTCACCTTTGTCTATCGCGGCGATGATGCGTGGGGCTGGGAGTTGCAGACCGGGCATCTGGTGCTGGCGGAGACCGATCGCGACGGTGCGATGCGCTATTATTATTTCGAACCGGACGCGGATACGCCGTTCCTGGTGCAGGAGGCGCGGCGGTCGTTTGCCTATCAGCAGCAGCGGCTGGCGGTGGTGTATGACAGCGGCGGGGCGGCGCTGTCCCCGCGCGAGAGCGACATGTGGGACGATCGCGCCGAGGAGCTGTATGATCGCGCGGTCGCGCTGCGCGAGGCGGCGGATGGCACCGAGCAATGGGATGCGGTCGATGCCGGATGGTGGGCCGGGCAGGTCGCGACTGTGATCGAGTGGCGGCTGCGCTGGGAAAGCGGGCGCGTGCGGCATCCGGGGTGGCAGCGGTGGCGCGGCACGTCGGATGCGGTGCGCTGGCGGTTGCGGCTGGAGCGCGAGCGCGAGCGGCGGCGGCTGGACGGTGATCGCTTCCGGCGCTGGCAGCGCGACGGGTTTCGCGGACCGCCGCCGCGCTTTGACGGACCGGGGCGGCCGGGTCGCCCGGGGCTGGGCGTGCGTCCGCCGTGGCGCGATGGCGATGGCCGTCCGGGCGCTGGACGGCCCGGCGGCGGGCGGCCTGAGGTTGGACGGCCCGGCGGGCCGCGTCCGGGTGATGGACGGCCAGGGACTGGGCGGCCCGGGACTGGGCGTCCTGATGGCTGGCAGCCGGGCGTTGGGCGTCCGGGTGGCGGGCGGCCCGAGGGTGGCGCGCCGGGAACTGGGCGTCCGGGAACGGGTCGGCCTGAGGGTGGACAGCCGGGAGCGGGGCGGCCGGGTGGTGGTCGGCCTGAGGGCGGACAGCCGGGGACCGGGCGTCCGGGCGGTGGTAGGCCTGAGGGCGGACAGCCGGGAGCTGGACGACCGGGCGGTGGTCGGCCTGAGGGTGGACAGCCGGGGACCGGGCGGCCGGGCGGAGGTCGGCCTGAGGGTGGACAGCCGGGAACTGGGCGTCCGGGCGGCGGGCGGCCTGAGGGTGGACAGCCGGGAACTGGGCGTCCGGGCGGAGGTCGGCCTGAGGGGTGGCAGCCGGGGGATGGGCGACCGGGTGGCGGTCGTCCGCCAGTCGTGACCCCTGCCCCGACGCCGAGGCCTACACCCCCGGTCGTCTCGACACCTCCGGCAGTGACGCCGACGCGGCCGAGTTTCGGACGGCCCGGTGGCGAGCGGCCAGCCGAATGGCGGCGCCGGATGCCCGAGGGCACGGCCCCGCGTGAGAGCGGGCCGCAGGCTCCAGTGCGGGTCGCGCCGCAGCCGCAGAGCGCGCCGGTCGCTCCCCCTCCGCCGCAATGGCGTCCGCAGCCGCAGGGCGAGCGGCGTGTGGAGCCTGCGCCGGTGCGCGTTGCACCGCCGCCGCCTCCGCCCGTGCGGGTGGCTCCTCCGCCACCGCCGCCTCCCCCTCCGCCCCCTCCCCCGCCCCCGGCGCGGAGCAGCGAACCGGGGCAGTCGCTGAGGGAAAACACCCTCGAGCGGCCGCAGTGAGCGCGGTCAGGCCGGCGTGAAGGGCAGAATGGCGCGATAGACCTCGCGTGGCGGCGCACCGGCGACGGATGCGCCGCGCGCGAGGAGGAACGCGTGTTTGACGATCTCTGCCTGCTGCTCGATCCCGTAGCGCTCGAGCGTCCAGCCGGGCTTGATCGCATAGTCGTAGCGGCAGAACGGGTGGCGGCGCAGGGGGAGGAAGAGGCCGCGCTGATGCTGCCACACATGCGTCATTTCATGGATGAAGTGCGCCTGCAGGCCGAGCGAGGCGGTGGCGAAATCATCGCGATAGGCGTCACCCTTCGGGTGGAAGTGGATGCAGCCGAGCGGAGCCATCGTCACGTTGCGCGGCTGGAAGAAGATCCATTTGCGGTTGGCGACCCCGGCGGCGGCATAGTCGATCGCGTCGCCGAACACGCTACGCGACAGGGCGATCTCTGCGGGAGTGAGCGGGCGGCGATGGGTCATGGTAAGGAAGTGGATTGGCGACCCGCTTATGTCTAGAGCTGGGTGATGCTGATCCTGTTCAACAAGCCGTGGGGCGTCCTGTCGCAATTCACCGATGAGGGAAGCGGGCATCCGACGCTGGCCGGGTTTATCGACGTGCCGGGGGTGTATCCCGCCGGGCGACTGGACCGGGACAGCGAGGGGTTGCTGCTGCTGACCGATGACGGGCGGCTGCAGGCGCGGATCGCGGATCCGAAGCACAAGGTCGCCAAGACCTATTGGGTGCAGGTCGAGGGCGAGCCGGACGAGGCGGCGCTGGCGGCATTGCGGACGGGCGTGCGGTTGAAGGACGGGCTGACCCGGCCGGCGCTGGCCGAGCGGATCGATCCGCCAGCGATCTGGCCGCGCGATCCGCCGGTGCGGTTTCGCAAGAGCGTGCCGGATTGCTGGCTCGCGGTGACGATCACCGAGGGGCGCAACCGACAGGTGCGGCGGATGACGGCGGCGGTCGGGCATCCGACGTTGCGGCTGGTGCGCTGGCGGGTGGGCGACTGGACGCTGGATGACGTTGCGCCGGGGACGTGGCGCAGCGTTTAGCGGCTGCAAATGCGAATGCCTCGCATTGACGGGCGCGGCGAAGCGGGGTAGGCGCGCGGCGTAACGTTGTTTGCCGAGGAAAGCCGCGCACCGTGTCCCGCTCGACGATCAAGGCCTGGTTCCTGATCCACAAATGGTCGAGCATCGTGTGCACCGGATTCCTGCTGATGCTGTGCGTCACCGGGCTTCCGCTGATTTTCCACGACGAGATCGAGGCGCTGACCGAGCATGACGCGGCGGCGGCAATGCAGGGTATGCCGTCGACACAGGGCGGCGTGCCGCTCGACACGCTGATCGCCAAGGCGGTCGCCGAGGGCGGCGGCGGGGTGCCGTTGTTCGTCGGGTTCAGCGCGGATAATCCGATCCTGACCGTGACCACGGGCCCGACGCCCGATGCTCCCGAAGCACAGATGCGGCTGTTTTCCTACAACCGCACTACCGGTGAGAGCGCGGGCGAGATCCGCGAGGAAGGCGTGATGCACTTCCTGTTGAAGCTGCACACCGACATGTTCCTGGGGCTGCCAGGGATGTTGTTTCTGGGGGTGATGGGCGGGCTGTTCGTGCTCGCGATCATCTCGGGCATGGTGCTCTACGTTCCGTTCATGCGCCGCCTGCGCTTCGGGACGCTGCGCAAGACGCGGAGCAAGCGGGTCAAGCGGCTCGACACGCATAACCTGCTCGGCGTGGTCACGCTGGGCTGGGCGCTGGTGGTCGGGCTGACCGGGGTGATCAACGCCTTTGCCGATCCGCTGACCGCGAGCTGGCGCGAGGGGCAGTTGAAGGAAATGGTCGCGGCGCATGGCGGCGACAGGCCGGTCGCGCCCGCCGACTATGCATCGGTCGATGCCGCGATGGCGGCAGCGCAAGCGGCGCTTCCGGGCGTGTCGCCGCAGTTCATTGGCTTTCCCGGCGGCGGGTGGAGCAGCGGGCGGCACTATGCGATCTTCTTTCAGGGCGACACGCCGCTGACCAGCCATGTGCTGACCCCGGCGCTGGTCGATGCAGAGACCGCGAAGCTGGCCGATACCGCGACGATGCCGGCGTTCACCCAGGCGCTGATGCTGTCCAAGCCGCTGCACTTTGGCAATTATGGCGGGATCGCGCTGAAGATCCTGTGGGCGATCCTGACGCTGGCGACGATCTGGGTGCTGTGGAGCGGGCTGCAGCTGTGGCTGGGCAAGGGCGCGCGCGGGACCGAGCGGGCGGTGGACGAGATCGTCCATGCCGGGGCGGCGCTGTGACCGGGTCGCGCCGCATCGCACCCCGCCGGGCACCGGGCGTGCTCGCGATGCCGGCGCTGCTACTGGTCGCGAGCCTTATCGGCCTGATCCTCGGCCTCACCGGTGACGGGTGGCGCGACGTGGCCGCGTCGCTGCTGCTCGCCCTGCCCGTCCTGATTTTCCTGCGCAGCTGGCTGCGCCGTTCCTGAACCCAACTAGACAATTGGATAGACAAATGAAGCGCCTGATCCTTGCCACCGTTTCGCTCGCGGCGATCGCCACCCCTGCCCTGGCGCAGGATGACGAGGTCGTCATTCAGGCACAGCGCGAGAATGCGAGCGCGGTGACCGGCGAAGGCGATCTGGGCGCGCTGGGCACCAAGAAGGCGGAGGACGTGCCGTTCCTCATCCGCTCCTACAATGAGGCGATCATCCTCAACCAGCAGCCGCTGACGCTGGGTGCGCTGCTCGAGAATGATCCGTCGATCCGCACCACCTATGGCTTTGGCAATGCGTCGGAGCAGTTCGTGATCCGCGGCTTTCAGCTGTTCGGCGACGATGTCGGCCTGAACGGCCTGTACGGCATCGCGCCGCGCCAGCTGATTGCCCCGGAACTGTTCCAGAGCGTGCAGGTGCTGAACGGTGCCTCGGCTTTCCTCAACGGCGCGGCGCCGGGTGGGTCGGGCGTCGGCGGGAGCGTCAATCTGCAGCTCAAGCGCGCCGGGCTTGACCTGACCCGCGCAACCGCCAGCTATATCGGTGACCAGCATTTCGGCGGCAGCTTTGACGTCGCGCGCCGCTTTGGTGACGGCGCATTCGGGGTGCGCGTCAATGGCGCGTTTCGCAGCGGCGAGGTTTCGGTCGATGGCGAGTTCCGCCGCACCGCCGTGCTGGGCGCAGCGTTCGACTGGCGCGGCGAGCGCGTGCGCGCGTCGCTGGACCTGGGCTATCAGCGGGTCGAGGTGGACGGGCTGCGGCCAAAGGTGACGGTCGGCACGGCGGTGGTCCCGCGCGTGCCGGAGGCGGACGCCAACTATGCCCAGCCCTGGACCTATACCGACATGCGCGACGTGTTCGGCGTAGCGCGGATCGAATATGACGTGGCCGACAATGCCCTGCTCTACGCCAGCGCGGGCGCGCGCGACGGCATGGAAGAGGGGATCTATGGCGGCATCACCATTCTGGATGCCACCACCGGCGCGGCGAATGGCAATGCGCTGTATGTGCCGCGCACCGACAATAATGAGGCGATCGAGGCCGGGCTGCGCGTCAAGCTGGGTCAGGCGGTGACGCATGAGTTCAATCTGGGCGGCAACATTGCGTGGCAGGTGAACCGCAATGCGTTCGACTTCCTGTATGGCCCCGGTTTCGCCGGGTTCGCGACCAACCTCTACAGCCCGACGCTGGCGGCGATCCCGGCATCGGCGTTCGTCGGCGGCGATCTGGACGATCCGTTCCCGATCAGCCGCACGCGCCTGTGGAGCGTCTATGCGTCGGACACGGTCGGCCTGTTCGACGACCGCCTGCTGGTGACCGGCGGGCTGCGGCTCCAGTCGATCCGGGTGAAGGCATACAATGCCTATAATGGCGGGCTGCTCGACACCACCTACGATGAAAGCGCGGTGACCCCGGTGGTCGGCGTGGTGGTGAAGCCGGCTGCAGGCGTGTCGCTGTTCGCCAACCGGATCGAGGCGTTGCAGCAGGGACCGACCGCGCCGATCGACCCGCTGCTGGTCAATTCGGGCGAAGTGCTCGCGCCCACCAAGTCGGTGCAATATGAAGTCGGCGGCAAGCTGCGCATCGGCGGGTTCGACGCGAGCCTGGCGGTGTTCCAGATCGACTTGCCCATCGCCTATGCGGTCCCGACCGGCACGGGGACCAGCCAGGTCTATGGTCTGTTCGGCAAGCAGCGCAATCGCGGGATCGAGTTGAGCTTTGCCGGCGAAGTGATCGACGGCCTGCGGCTGATCGGCGGCGGCAGCGTGGTCGATGCCAAGTTGCGCGAGACGCAGACCGGCGCGAACGAGGGCAATCGCGCGCAGGGCGTGCCCGAATACACCGCGAACCTCAGCGCCGAATGGGACGTGGCATTCGTCCCCGGCCTGACGCTGACCGGGCGCTTGGTGCATACCGGGCCGCAGGCGGTGAACATCGCCAACACGCTGGAGCTGGACGACTGGACCCGCGTCGATCTGGGTGCGCGTTTTGTGTTTGCGGCGGGCGACAAGCCGCTGACGTTGCGGGTAGGCGTCGATAACGTCGCCAATGCGCGGTATTGGGCGTCGGCCTATGATGCGTTCAGCCAGGCGCTGTTGCAGGGTGCGCCGCGCACCGTGCGGGCGTCGCTGTCGGTGGATTTTTGAGGCTGTTGTTCCTCCCCCGAGCTTGTCTCAGGGGAGGGGGACCGCCCGCGCAGCGGGTGGTGGAGGGGCGGCCGCGCAGACGGCCGGGACCAGCTCGGCAAAACTCCGCCGTCTGACGACGGCGGCCCCTCCGTCAGCGCTTTGCGCTGCCACCTCCCCTGCGGAGCAGGGGAGGAATTGAAGGTTACTTCTCCTGCCCGGGCGCGCGCAGTTCCGCCTCAATCTCGATCGTCTTGCCGTTGGCGAAAGCCAGGCGCAGCGGGATTTTGCCGCCGGCGCGGACTTCGGGGGAGATGTCGAAGAGCATGACGTGCTTGCCGCCCGGTTCGAACTTGACCGTCGATCCGGCGGGGATCGCGACATCCTTGAGCGGCGTCATCGTCATCATGCCACCTTCATGCTTCATTTCGTGCAGTTCGGTCCGCACCGCTGCCGGCGACGAGACGCCGAGCAGGCTGGTGGCGTCCGCCCCACCCTTGACGGTGAAATAGGCAGCGCCCGGACGGCTCGACACTGCGGGCAGGCGGACCCAGGCGTCGTCGACGCCAAGCTGTGCCTGTTCGCATCCGGCCAGCGTTACCGCCGCCATCACCGCCACCACGAAAGACCGCATCTTCGAAACTCCTCCTCCCGATTCGGGAACCTTCGGGAAATTCCTAGGTGGACCATGGTCTTGCGACAAGGCGCGGCACGCCTATATCCCGCTTTGTGAAGGCCGCGTTGCCGCTTTAGGGGCGCGGTAACGCACTGGATTAACTAGATTTAGCAGACGGGGGCCTTAGAGGACTCATGGGTAAAGTTATCGGAATCGATCTCGGCACGACCAACAGCTGCGTGGCAGTGATGGAGGGCGGCAAGCCCAAAGTGATCGAGAATGCTGAAGGCGCACGCACCACGCCGTCGATCGTTGCGTTCGGCAAGGATGGCGAGCGACTGATCGGCCAGCCGGCCAAGCGCCAGGCCGTCACCAATGGTGACAACACGATTTTCGCGGTCAAGCGCCTGATCGGCCGCCGCTATGACGATCCCATCACCAAGAAGGACACCGAGCTGGTCCCCTACACGATCGTGAAGGGTTCGAACGGCGACGCATGGGTCAAGGCGGGCGGCGAAGACTATTCGCCGAGCCAGATCAGCGCGTTCATCCTTCAGAAGATGAAGGAGACCGCCGAGTCCTATCTGGGCGAGACCGTGACGCAGGCCGTCATCACCGTCCCGGCGTACTTCAACGACGCACAGCGCCAGGCAACCAAGGACGCGGGCAAGATTGCCGGCCTTGAAGTGCTGCGCATCATCAACGAGCCGACGGCGGCAGCGCTGGCCTATGGCCTCGACAAGGACAACAACAAGACCATCGCGGTCTATGATCTTGGCGGCGGCACGTTCGACATCTCGATCCTCGAGATCGGCGATGGCGTGTTCGAAGTGAAGGCGACCAATGGCGACACCTTCCTGGGCGGCGAGGATTTCGATTCCAAGCTGGTCAAGTATTTCGCCGAGGAGTTCCAGAAGGCCGAAGGCATCGACCTGACCAAGGACAAGCTGGCGCTCCAGCGTCTGAAGGAAGCGGCCGAGAAGGCGAAGATCGAGCTGTCGTCGGCGCAGACGACCGAGGTCAACCTGCCCTTCATCACCGCCGATCAGAACGGCCCCAAGCACCTCGTCAAGACGCTGTCGCGCGCGGAGCTGGAGCGGCTGGTCGACGACCTGATCACGCGTACGCTCGAGCCGTGCCGCAAGGCGATGTCGGATGCGGGCGTCAAGGCTGCGCAGATCGACGAAGTGGTGCTGGTCGGCGGCATGACCCGCATGCCCAAGGTCCGCCAGATCGTGAAGGAGTTCTTCGGCAAGGAGCCGCACACCGGCGTCAACCCCGATGAGGTGGTGGCGATTGGTGCGGCGATCCAGGCCGGCGTGCTGCAGGGCGACGTCAAGGACGTGCTGCTGCTCGACGTGACCCCGCTGTCGCTGGGCATCGAGACGCTGGGTGGCGTGTTCACCCGCATGATCGACCGCAACACGACGATCCCGACCAAGAAGTCGCAGGTTTACTCGACTGCCGATGACAATCAGCAGGCGGTGACGATCCGCGTGTTCCAGGGCGAGCGCGAGATGGCGGCGGACAACAAGATGCTGGGTCAGTTCGACCTGGTCGGCATCCCCCCTGCCCCGCGTGGCGTGCCGCAGATCGAGGTGATCTTCGACATCGACGCCAACGGTCTGGTCAACGTGTCGGCCAAGGACAAGGGCACCGGCAAGGAGCAGCAGATCCGCATTCAGGCCAGCGGTGGCCTGTCGGACAGCGACATCGACCAGATGGTGCGCGACGCCGAGAAGTTCGCCGAGGAAGACAAGGCGCGTCGCGCGTCTGCCGAGGCGAAGAACAATGCGGAATCGCTGATCCACACCACCGAACGCCAGCTCGCCGAGAATGGCGACAAGGTCGATGAGGCGCTGAAGGGCGAGATCCAGTCGGCGATCGACGCGGCCAAGGCAGCGGTCGAGAGCAACGACGCCGAAGCGATGAACGAGAAGAGCCAGGCCCTCGCGCAGGTCGCGATGAAGCTGGGTCAGGCGATCTACGAGAAGCAGCAGCAGTCGGAGGCTTCGCCTCAGGCAGATGCGGCTGCGGAGAAGCCGGCGGACGACGTGGTCGACGCCGAATTCTCTGAGGTGGACGACAACAAGGCGTAATTTATGCTCCCCCCCGCCCCTTTCACTCCCAAGGAAAGGCGGCGGGGGTTCGGGCGGGGGCCGAGTGAATGACCACCCAGACTGACTATTACGAACTGCTCGGCATTTCGCGCGATGCGGACGATGCGACGATCAAGTCGGCGTTCCGCAAGCTCGCGATCCAGTGCCACCCCGACAAGCATGGCGGGTGCAAGGAGCAGGAAGCCAAGTTCAAGGCGATCAACGAAGCCTATGACTGCCTGAAAGACCCGCAGAAGCGCGCGGCCTATGACCGGTTCGGCCATGCCGGGCCGCAGGGCGGCGGTGGCGGGCAGGGTTTCGACGGCTTTGCTGATATCTTCGAATCCATGTTCGGCGAGTTCATGGGCGGACGCGGCGGTGGCGGACAGCGCCAGGCGCGCGGCGCCGACCTGCGCTACGACATGGAAATCAGCCTGGAAGACGCCTTCAACGGCAAGGCGACCGACATCACCATCGACGTGTCCGGCCCGTGCGAGCCGTGCGGCGGAACCGGCGCGTCGCCGGGCACGATGGCCAAGCGCTGCACCACCTGTGCAGGACACGGCAAGGTGCGCGCGCAGCAGGGCTTTTTCGTGGTCGAGCGGACCTGTCCGTCGTGCCACGGCGCGGGGCAGACGATCGCCGATCCGTGCCGCAATTGCCGGGGCGAGGGCCGCGTTGACAAGACGGTGAAGCTGGCGGTCAACATCCCGCCGGGCGTCGACGAAGGCACGCGCATCCGCATGGCGGGTCAGGGCGAAGCGGGCGCGCGCGGGGCCCCTCCGGGCGACTTGTACATCTTTCTGCATGTGAAGCCGCACGCGCTGTTCGAGCGTGAGGGCACGACCTTGTTCGCACGTGCGCCGATCAGCTTCACCACGGCGGCGCTGGGTGGCGAAATCGAGATTCCCGGCCCGGACGGCGAAGTGCACAAGATCCACCTCCACCCCGGCACCCAGAGCGGTCGCGAAGTGCGCCAGCGCGGCGCGGGCATGCCCGTGCTGCAAGGGCGCGGCCGCGGCGATCTGGTCGTGCGGATCGAGGTCGAGATCCCGACCAAGCTGTCGGGCGAGCAGCGCGCGCTGCTGGAACAGTTCCGCGCGCTGGAGACCGGCGAGGAATGCCCGATTTCGACCGGGTTCTTCGACAAGCTGAAGAAGGCGGTGGGGGGCTGAGGCTTCCCATCGCTTTTCGCCTGGCCTAACGTTCCGACAGGGGGCGGTGATGGGCGATGTGAGGGGCACGACCGACAACGGGTGGTTCCGATGGTGGCCTGAGCACATTGCCATGCTCAAGCGCGCGATCGTCGGAACGTTCGACTATTCCGGGCGGTCACAGCGGACCGAGGTTGCCATCGTATGGATCGTCGGTGCTCTAGCGCTTGGCGTTGTATCGGGGTTTACCGGGCTGCTGGAGTCGCCGAACGACCGTCTGGCGCACCTTGCTCTCTCCATCGGCGCGATGTTGCCTGTCTTTTCCTTGTTTGCGCGCAGAATGCACGATCAGGATCGGTCGGGCTGGTGGGTGTTGCTGCTCGTCCTGTTCACGATGCTGAGCATCTATCAGCGCCTTGAAGCGACGCTCCTGACGCCGCCGCCGGAATTGGCTTCCCGCCTGCCCTCGCTTCCGGGCTGGGTCGATGTGATAGGCGTGGCACTCTGGCTGCCGATGATGGTGTTCACCATTGCCCCCGGCACCGAAGGCCCCAACCGCTTCGGTCCCGACCCGCGCAGTTCAATAGACCCCGAACAGCTTCGCGCTCGCGACCAGCAGGACGAGGCCGAGCGCGCGCAGAATCCACTTCTGGGGTAGCTTGATGCCGAGCGTGGTGCCGATCAGGCCGCCCGCGAGGACCGCGACTGCGTAGAGCGGGAGTTCGGGGGGCAGGCTTCCGACCGACGCGAAGTTTCCGGCGAGGCCTGCGGCGGAATTCGCGAGGATGAAGACCGCCACGACGCCCGAGGCGGGCTTGGGTGCGGACCAGGCGAGGAACAGCAGCAACGGCGAGAGGAAGATGCCGCCGCCGGTGCCGGTCAGCCCGGCGAGCAGGCCGAGGCCGATCCCGGCGAGGATCGCGACCCATAGCGGTGGATCATGCCATTCGCGCTCGGCCTTCAATTCCCGCGGCCACAGCATCCGTGCGGCGGAGAAAAGCAGGACCGCGCCCATTGCCGGGCGATAGATTTCGGGGGGCACGTGGATCATGCCGCCAACGAAGGCCGCCGGAATAGCGCCGACGAGGAATGGCCACAGCGTGCGCCAGCGAAACAGCCCGGCGCGGGCGTAGCGGATCGATCCCAAGGTCGAGACGAGCAGGTTGAGGACGAGCGCGGTCGGCCGCATCGTCGCTACCGGTACGCTGAACAGCGCCATCAGCGCGATATAGGACGATGCCCCGCCGTGGCCGACGGTCGAGTAGAGCAAGGCGCCGAGGAACATGCAGGCGGCGAGCGCGAGGTGGAGGGTGTCGAACGGCATTGGGCTTAGGGGTAGCGTCCGGCTGGCCTGCGTCCAGTCCGTTTATTGTCACCCCGGACGTGTTCCGGGGTCCACCGGGAGGCGGGCGCGAAGCACGAGGCTACAGCGTCGGACGTGAGGCAGAGTGGACCCCGGCACGGAGGCCGGGGTGACGATGATGTTGGGGGAATTAGCTCTCTCTGCTTGCGGGGAGAGGGGGTTGTCCTCTCAAGCCATTCGCTGATGGGAGCGTGCCCCTCTCCCCGGCCCTCTCCCCGAGAGCGGAGAGAGGGAGAAGAAGAGCGGTGCCATCACCCCAAAACCAAAAGAGGGCCGGCGTTTCCGCCAGCCCCCCGGTGTCGCCGTCCGCTCGCTTGCCCATCCGGGAGACGGGCGCGCCGCGGTGGCGGCAGGCAGTGTTCCACTAACCGGCAAGGGACGTGGAACCCCGCGTTCCAACGGTCGCTGGGCGTCCGCTGGCCGGTCACCGGGACGGGGGCGGTTCCGAAGAGCCGCGTTCCCGCCTCGATGTCCTTGCGATCCCTTTGCGCCTTGCGGCGCTCCGGCATCGCGGTCCGGTCATCGATCGACACGATCCCCGAAGGGTCGTTTCATTCGATCACCTCGCGTCGGTCCTGTCGCCCGAAGGCGTTCAGTTCCGTCGCGGCTGTGGCTACATCTTCCCGGCCTTGCCCGAAGGCGCCGCCGCTCCGCTGCAACCCGCTCCACCCGGTCCGAAGACGGGCTTTGCGTCCATGGCTTTCAGTCCGGCCCGTTGCCCGAAGACACCGGCCCCTGCCCTTCCGCCTGTCACCCCCGGCACGAGGCCAAGGATGCCATTGGACGCCTGTCCGTTCCGTTCGCGCAAAGCCGATGCGAACATCGCCTTCACGGTTTCCCGGGGTGGCGTCCCCGTCCCGTTCCATGCGGTTTCCCGAAGGCACCTGCATGGTTCAGGCCGTGACAAACATCTGATTTCGCTTTGGTTTCCCGCCGCGTCCGCATCTGCCTGCCCCATGATGCTGTCACGCTTTTCGAGTCGGACGAAGTGCCGATCGTCCGTTACGACCTGTGGATAACGTGAATCACGGGAAGAGAATTAGCGGGCCGGGGACCAGTCGGGCGCGGCGAGCTCAAACCCCGCAAAGTCGAAGCCGGGGACGACGATGCAGCTGACCAAGGCCCAGCCGCGATGCGCGTCCGCCGCCTGCCAGCGAGTCGCCGGGACGCGCGCTTGCGGCTGGTAGCCAGCCAGCACATTGCCGCCAAGCACGATCGTCTCAGGATTGGCGTCCGCCGCATCCGCGATCATCAGGTCGAGCGGCGACCCGGCGTGCCACAGCCACAGCTCATCGGCGTCGACGCGGTGCCAGTGCGACCTTTGCCCTTGTTCCAGCAGGAACAGGATCGCCGTGCCGGGCGAGCGCCCCCCATCGTCAAGTGATTGAGAACGCCATGTTTCCCGGTACCAGCCGCCTTCGGGATGGGGGGCGAGAGCGAGGCGTTCGATAAGGGTGCGGGCTTCCTGCATGGGGGATGAACTGCACGAAATGTTACGTTCATGAAACCCCGCCCAAAGCCGCAGCGTTCTTTCCCCGAGTTCAGGAAGATGGAGTAGAGATTATGCGTAACCTGAT
Source organism: uncultured Alphaproteobacteria bacterium (assembly GCA_942493255.1). Lineage (GTDB taxonomy): Bacteria > Pseudomonadota > Alphaproteobacteria > Sphingomonadales > Sphingomonadaceae > Sphingomonas. The sequence goes on from OW818683.1 coordinate 2,736,043, forward strand.
GCTGGCGCTTGGCGCCGCTTCGCTGGTCGTCCCCGCGACTGCAATGCTGCCGAACACCTCGAGCGAGGCGCAGGCGCAGAGCAAGAAGAACCGCCAGGCGTATCGCGAGTGGAAGGGCCGTGATGGTCGCCGCTATTGCCGCAAGCCCGATGGTACGACCGGTCTGGTCGTCGGCGGTGTTGCCGGCGCGCTGGTCGGTCGCACGATCGATACGCGCGGTGATCGCACGGTCGGCACGCTGGCCGGCGCCGCAGTCGGCGCGCTGGCGGGCCGCGAGATCGAGCGGAGCGGCAGCCGCAAGCGCTGCCGCTAATCCGGACCTTCTTTAGGTAAATGATTCGGGGCGCGGGATATTTCCGCGCCCCGTTTCGTTTGCCAATCAGACGCGGGGGGTATCCGACAGGGAGATACCCAATGACTAATCTGATCCGTACCGGCATGATCGCATTGAGTGCGAGCGCGATGGCGCTGACCGGTGCCTGCAGCCAATATGGCGGCGACCGGCCCGGCTATGCCAGCCGCGGCGATTGGGATGCTGCACGCTATTATCGCGACGGCAGCTATGAAGAGCGCCGCTTGAGCCGTGGCGACAATGTCTATGTCGGGCGCGATGGGCGCTATTACTGCAAGCGCAGCGATGGCAGCGCGGGCTTGATCGTCGGCGGCATTGCTGGCGGCGTGCTGGGCAACATCATCGCGCCGGGCGGGTCGAAAACGCTGGGTACGATCATCGGCGCGGCCGGTGGTGCGGCGATCGGGTCGTCGGTCGATCGCGGTGAAGTGCGCTGCCGCTAAAGCTGGTTTCGTAACGTTAACGCAAAGGGTGTAGTGCGCGGAGCCAATGCTTCGCGTGCTCACCCTTTCGTCGCTGTTCCCCGATGCGTCGCGGCCCAATTTCGGCGTGTTCGTCGAGCGGCAGACGCTTGGGTTGGCGGCGCATCTCGATGTCGAATTGAAGCTGGTCGCGCCGGTCGGGCTCCCGCCCTGGCCGCTGTCGCATTTGGGGCGCTATGCGACGCTTGCCGCCCTGCCCCGGCATGAGGATTGGAAGGGCGTTGAGACATGGCGCCCGCGCTTTGCCAATCTGCCGGGGACCGGGGGGCGGTTTCATGCGGCGATGCTGGCGACGCGGCTGAAGCCGTTGTTGCGCACGATCCGGCGCGAGTTTGCGTTCGACGTGATCGATGCGAGCTTCTTCTTTCCCGATGGCGTCGCGGCGGTCGAACTGGGCCGCGCGTTCGGCGTGCCGGTGTCGATCAAGGCGCGCGGAGCGGATATCCACCATTGGGGCCGCGTGCCGGGGACTTCCGCACAGGTATTGGAGGCCGGGCACCACGCCGACGGGCTGCTCGCAGTCGCCGGGTCGATGCGGGACGACATGGTCGCGCTGGGGATGGATGGCGCGAAGATCCGCGTCCATCGCACCGGCGTTGATCTGGACCGGTTCGCGCCGCGCGACCGGGCGGCGGCGAAGGCTGCGCTGGGCGTCAGCGGCCCGCTGGTCGCGAGCGTCGGCGCGCTGATCACGCGCAAGGGGCATGACATCGTGATCGACGCGGTCGCGGCGCTGCCCGGCGTGCGGCTGATGATCGCTGGCGAGGGGCCGGAGCGGCCAAAGCTGGTGGGACAGATTGCGCGGCTGGGGCTTGGCGACCGAGTGACGCTGCTGGGCAGCGTGGCGCATGGCGAGCTGCCCGGATTGCTCGCGGCGGCGGACGTGATGGCGCTGGCGTCCTCGTCCGAGGGACTGGCCAACGCCTGGGTCGAGGCGCTGGCGAGCGGGACGCCGGTGGTAATCCCCGATGCCGGCGGCGCGCGCGAGTTGGTGACGGCGCCGGAGCATGGGCGGATCGTTGCGCGGACTGCCGCGGCGTTTGCCGAGGCGATTGCGGCGCTGATCGCTGCCCCTCCCCCGGTCGATGCGGTGCGCGCCGGGGCCGCAGGGTTCACCTGGGAGGCGAACACCGCGGCGCTGTACGCGCATCTGAAGGGGCTGGTGCGGCCCTAGCGCTTCTTCTCCCACGCCGCGGCCTGAACCTCGGCCAGCTTCACCAGATCGCCGAGCGCCAGGTTCATGTCGATCAGGTGCAGCCCCCAATCGTCGAGCCGCTGCGGGCCGACCATCAGGTCGCCGGGAATGTCGTCGGTGCGGGCGTCGGCGGGGTCGGGCTTCAACGTCATTTCGAAATAGCTCGCCCCGTCCTTCGCGACACAGGCGCCCGTGATCATGCCCGGCAGCTTGACGAAGTTGGTGGTGACGGGCGCGCCGCCCTTGCTCCATGCAAAGGCGGGAGCAGAGCCGATCAGCGAGCCGGTGGGGAGATAGGCGTCGAGCGTTGCGGAGCCGCCACCGAGCGCGGCGGGGTTGGTGCAGGCGACCTGCATCCCCGCAGCGGCGCGCGCAAAGCGGCTCTTGCCGGGCGGCGGGACGGTGGCGCGGAAGCTGACATAGGTGACCACGCAGCCGGTTTCGGTCGCGCTGGCACAGGTCGGGATCGATTTGAGCGTGCCGGTGCGCTGGCCCGCGGTGAGATCAAGATTGAAGCCGATCGGCATCGCCGAGATGATCGGCTTCATCGCTGCGGGTTTGCCGTCGAACTCGCGCTCGAGCAGCTGCGAAAGCATCCGCGCGCCCTGGCTGTGGCCGATCAGGACGACGCCGCGGCCCTGATTGTCGTGCTTCATGTAGTCGTCGAATGCGGCCTTCACGTCGCGATAGCCGAGCACGGGGTCGGCGCCGGAGGGCTGGCCGGTCATCACCGCGCGCAATGCCTTCATCGTTACCTGGCGGTACATCGGCGCGAAAACGCGGCACACGCTGCGGAAGCGTGCCGCCTGAATCATCGCGACGCGGCGCTCGGCGGCGTCGATGCTGAGGTCGCTATTGGGCGTGTCGTCGGTCGAGACGGTGGGATAGACGTAGAAGCAATCGAATTTCGGGTTTGCTGCAGGCGTGAACTTGTCGATCGTGCGCGATCCGTCGGGCGCGACCACCGTGGCATCGAGATTGACGGTGCAGGCATCCTCCCGACCCGGGCGGCAGAGCCAGTTCGCGGTATCGCGATAGTCGGCAGGCGCGGGTGCCGCGACCTGAGCGGCGGCGATCGCAAGTGCGGCGGTCAGCATGGTCTTCTCTCCCCCGTATTTTGCGACAATATGCACGAGTCGTAGCACGATTGGAAGATCGGGTATGGCGAACGTCGCGCGCGCAACCGCAATGTCCGCAACTGTCGCTTGCGCGTCGGTCCCGCGCGGGCAAGGTTGGTCGCATGGCGCTCGCCCCTGCCCTTGCCCTGTTGCTGGTGACGCAGAGCGCGGCGCCGGACGCCGCACGCGCGCTGGAGGATGCCGGCCGCTATCGCGAGGCTGAGCCGATCCTGCGGCGTGCGGTTGGCTACGCGGGGCGCAGGCCGAGCGATGCGCTGGCCGATGCGGCGGAGCGACTGGCGGACAATCTGGCCAAGCAGGCGCGTCCGCGTGAGGCCGAGCCGTTCTATCGGCGGGCGTTCGAGATCCGGCTGGCGCGGCATGGCGCGGCGCATCCGGCGGTCGCGCGCGGCCTGAGCCAGCTGGCGGGCCTTGCGGCGGATGCCGGGCGGCTGGACGAGGCGGAGGCGCTGTCGGCGCGGGCGGTCACGATCCTCACCGCCGCTGGGCCTGACGCGCGGCTCGACCTCACTCGTGCGCAAGGCAACCGTGCCGGTATCCTTGCGGCGATGGGGCGCGGCGAAGACGCCTATGCGCTGTATCGCGAGGCAGCGGCGAAGTTGCAGCGGCTGGGGCCAGAGGCGGAGGCCGAGTTTGCGGTCGCGCTCAACAATCTGGGGTCGCATCTGGTTCGGATGGCGGGTGCGACCAGTGTGCAGGCCGGGTTTCGGCGGAGTTTTACGCTGCGCCAGGCGGTGCTGTCCCCGCCCCCGCCGATCAGCGCCCCGGCGACGGGCGGCAGCGAGCCGGTCGACGCGATGCTGCGCAGGCGGTTGCTGTTCGACGCCGCGATGGCACTGCGCATGGCGCTAGGCGTGCGTGTGAGGCTGCTGGGCGAGATGCATCCCGATACCGCCAACAGCCTCAATGGGCTGGCGGCGGCGGAGCGGGCACTGGGGCGGCGCGACGTGGCGGAGGGGCTGTACCGCCGCGCATTGAGCATCAAGACGACGATGCTGCCGGCCGGCGACCGCGATCGGGTGATCGGGGCGTGGAGCCTGGCCAGTGTGATCGTGGAGGATGGTGCGCGTGCCGGCGAAGCGCGGGCACTTTACCGGACGGCAGCGGCAGAGGCGCTGACGGCGCAGGGGCGGCATGCGGACTATGACCGCGCGGCAAGCGCCGAGTTACGGAGTTTCGCACCGATCTTCACCGGGCAGGTGCGGACCGCCTGGACGCTCGCGACCGCGCGTTAATCGAGCGGATAGAGCGCCGCAGCGACACCGCGAAGTTCGGCGCGCAATACGCCCCACAGGCGAGCTGCGGCGCGGCTGTCCATTGGCTCGATGCCGAAGGGCAGCGCCGCTTCCAGCGCGGCCGGGGGACGGCGCAGCGTGGTGCCGGTGCCGAGGATCAGAAATTCCGGGAGCGGGTCCATCGCCAGCAGCGGCGCGAAATCGGCCACGGTGAGTTCCGCGAGCGGCGGCGGCGACCAGCCATCGGCGCGCGTGGGAGTGAGGATCAGGCCGTCATACACCCCGTCATCGACGCGGAAACCGCGACCGCTGAACCCCGAGACGACCGGACCCTCGATCCGGGTCCGGTCGACCCGCATCAGGGCATGTCCTTAAAGTCGGCAGGGCCAGTACGCTCTGCGCCCTTCGGCCCGGTCGCTTCCTTGGGCAGGAAGCTGTCGGGCTTCAGCCGCAGCCACAACAGGATCGCCGCCGAGACATAGACCGATGAGAAGGTGCCGATAACGATGCCGAGCAGCATCGCAGCGGTGAAGCCGAAGATCACGTCGGGTCCGAGCACCAGCAGGATGGTCAGCACAATGCCGATCGACAGCGAGGTCACCACCGTGCGCGACAGCGTTTCGTTGATCGACAGGTCGAGCAGTTCGCCCATCTCCATCTTGCGGTATTTGCGCATATTCTCGCGAATACGGTCATACACGACGATGGTGTCGTTCAAGGAATAGCCGATGATCGTCAGGATCGCGGCGACGATGTTGAGGTCGAACTCAAGCTGGGTCAGCGCGAAAAAGCCGAGCGTCAGCGCGACGTCGTGGAACAGCGCGAACAGCGCGCCGACACCGAACTGCCATTCGAAGCGGAACCAGACATACAGCGCAATGGCAATCATCGCGAGCGTCAGGCTGATTGCGCCGTTGCGGAACAGCTCTTCCGACACCTTGCCCGACACGCTCTGTGCGCCCTCGACCTGTGCGCCGGGATAGCCCTGCTGGATCGTGGTGCGAATTGCCGAGGCGGCCTTGTTCGCCGCTTCCTCACCACCCTCGGGCAGCGGGGTGCGGACCGAATATTCGTTCGTCGAGCCGCTGCGCTGGATCGTCGCCTCGCCATAGCCGAGCCCTTCGACTCGCTGGCGCAGCGTTTCGATGTCGATCGACTGGCTGAACGTCACGCGGGTCTGTTGCCCGCCGACGAAATCGATGCCGAGGTTGAAGCCCTTGACGAAGCACAGCACGATCGAGCCGATGATGAGCAGCATCGACAGCGCCATCGCCACGTTCCGCCATTTGAGGAACGGGATGTTGGTGTTGTCAGGGACGAGCTTGAGAGGGCGCATATCTGGGCGGCCTTAAATATTGATCGTCTTGGGACGGTTGCGCTTCAGATAATCGGCAACGAGCAGACGCGTAAAGGTGACGCCGGTGAACACCGAGGTGATGATGCCGATCGCAAGCACGACCGCAAAGCCGCGGATCGGGCCGGTGCCGAACAGGAACATGATCGCCGCCGAGATGACGTTGGTGATGTTCGCGTCGAAGATCGCGCGGCTTGCTTCCTTGTAGCCGAATTCGACCGAGGCGATTGCGGCGCGGCCACGGATGCGCTGTTCCTCACGGATGCGTTCGTTGATCAGCACATTGGCGTCGACCGCGGCACCGATGGTGAGCACGAAGCCGGCGATGCCCGGCAGCGTGAGCGTGGCACCAAAGAACGCCATGACGCCGAGCACCATGACCGCGTTCACCAGCAGCGCGGCGGCGGTGTAGACGCCGAAGCGCAGATAGGTGAACAGCATGAACGCGATCAGCGCGAGCGTGCCGACGATGCCGGCAAGAATGCCCTTTTCGATCGATTCCTGACCGAGCTCTGCCGAAACGGTGCGCTCCTCGACCACCTTGAGCGCGACGGGCAGCTTGCCCGAGCGCAGCGCGATGGCGAGTTCGTTGGCGCTTTCGACGGTGAACCCGCCCGAAATCTGACCGCGACCGCCAAGGATCGGTTCATTGATGTTCGGCGCGGAGATGACCTGACCATCGACGATGATCGCAAACGGCTTGCCGGTGTTGGTCTGGGTCGCCTGCGCAAAGCGGCGGCCGCCCTGCGTGTCGAAGGTGAAGCCCACCACGACGCGCTGGTCCTGGTCGAATTCCTGCTTGGCGTCGATCAGTTGATCGCCGCTGACGATGATCTGACGCTTGAGCGCGATCTTGGCGACCTCGCCCTCCTTGGTCGGATAGGCGATGTAGGGCGCGCCACCGGGAGCACCCGGATAGGCCATGATCTCGCTGCCGATCGGCGGACGGCCCGCAGCGATCTCAGCCGGGTTGGCAGTGGTGTCGACCAGCTTGAACTCAAGCCGCGCGGTGGTGCCGATCGTGCGCTTGAGCGCCTCGGGATCCTTGACCCCCGGCACTTCTACGAGGATGCGGTTGCGCCCCTGAAGGATGATCGTCGGTTCGAGCGTGCCGAGCGCGTTGATGCGGCGGTCGACCACTTCGCGCGCGTCGCCCATTGCCTGCGTCACCGCCTGGTCGAGCCCGGCGCTGGTCTGGCTGACGATGAAGCGGGTGCCGTCGCGCACCTCGATCGTCCAGTCGCGCTGGCCCGACATACCAACGCCGCTTCCGGTCAGCTGGAGCAGGCGTTCGCGCGCGGCATCGACCTGTGCGACGTTGCGCACCATGAAGCTGATGCGGTTGTCGCGGGTAGAGATGTCGCCGATGTCGATCCGGGGATCCTGACGGCGAAACTCGGTCTCGATCTCGTCGCGCTTGGCCGCGAGGCGGGTGCGCGCGAGATCCTCTACATCTGCCTCGAGCAGGATCGAGCTGCCGCCGGCGAGGTCGAGGCCGAGGTTGATCGATGGCTGCGGGATCCACGACGGCCAACGCTCACGCGCGCTTTCCGGCACGAAGCTGGGGATCGCCAGCAACAGGCAGACGGCGATGCTGAGCCAGACTGCCCAGACCTTCCACTTGGGAAAATCGAGCATCAGTCGTTCGCGGGCTTGCCGCCGAGCGGCTGGACCTCGACGATGGTCGCCTTGACCACCTTGACCTTCACGGTAGGTGCGATTTCGACGTTGGCATAGACGTCGTCGACCGACACCACCTTGCCAACCAGACCGCCCGCCGTGACGACGGTGTCGTTCTTCTTCATCGATCCGATCGATGCCTGAAGGGTCTTCATCCGCTTTTGCTGCGGGCGAATCATCAGGAAGTAGAAGGCGACGAAGATCAGGACGAGCGGCGCGATCGAGAGGAACGAGGCGGCGCCGCCGCCCTGGCCTGCCGCGCTGCCTGCGGCCTGTGCGAATGCTGGGGTGATGATCATGGGTTTCCCGGGCCTGGAGTGTGGGCCTATTGGTGGGGAGCCAAGCCCCCCGGTTCAAGCGGCGCGGGCTACCACTTGTGTTGCCACCATGCAACTCTGGCTGATCATCGCCCCAAGTCGGCCAAGCGAGCCAGCAAGGTGACAGAACCCCTTGCATCCCCGGCAACACGCGCCTAGAGGGCCTGCCTTCGGTCGGGGCGTAGCGCAGCCTGGTAGCGCATCACACTGGGGGTGTGGGGGTCGCAGGTTCGAATCCTGTCGCCCCGACCAAGATTTCCCGCATGAGGCATTTGCCCGCGGGCGCGGCCTTCCGCAGTCCAGATACAGTCCTGATCCCGTGTTTCGTTACGGCCGTAACGCAAGGGATGCATCCGCCGCGCGGCTTGCTATAGATCGTATCGTGGAGCCTGCGCGCGACGTCCCTTCTGCTGACGATCCATCCCCCGGCTTGCCGGCGGGCTCGGCGCCGCTGTCGCTTCCGACGCGTGTGCGGCTGAGCGTCATCCTGATCCTGCTGTTCGTGCTGAGCGGATGGGTCGCGCGACAACTCGCCATTCCACCAGACCATGTCACGATGCTGTGGCTGCCCTCTGGCGTCGCAGTGGGCGCGATCCTGCTGTACGGGCGCTGGCTGTTGCCGGCGGTGTTCCTTGCCTCGCTGACGCTCAACACGATCCTCGGCATGTCGATGGGATCGGGGATGCTGCGCGCGGGCGGACTAGCCGTGTGGACCGCGGTCGGCGCGACGCTGCAGGCCCTGATCGCCGATATCCTGCTGCGCCGTCGGTTCGGCGATCATCTCGAGCTGACGCGGATTCGCGACGTCGCGGTGGCGATTGGCATCGGCATCATCGTCCCCGCGCTGGTTTCGGCGTCGATCGGGCACCTTGCGCTGATGGCGCTGCGCGACTTCGCGGTTGCGCGGGTGCCGGGCAGTATGGTGACCTGGGCGCTGGGCGACATCTTGGGCATCCTGACCGTGGCGCCCTTTGCGATGATCGGCATGCGGCGGCGCTTTCGGGCGCTGTGGCGCGGCGCGGCGATCCGGGGGCTGTTCGGCTATATCGCGCTGGGATGCGGCCTGGGGCTGGCACTCACCATGTTCGCCTGGATCAACGCGCGCGAGCGGGTGATCGAAAGCAGCCGGGCGACTTTCACCGCGCTGGCAGCAGAAAACGAGCAGGCGTTGCGCGAGCGGTTGAATCGCGCCGCACGAAGCCTCGACGCCGCCTCGGCGCTGTTCACGGCGGGCGAGCGGGTAACCTGGGACGAGTGGGTCGCCTATGCCAAGGTGATCGATATCGAGCGCAGCTATGCTGGCATTCGCGATATCGGGTACATTCGACGGGTTCCGCGTGCCGACGTCGCCGCGTTTCAGGCAGAGGCACGGCGCAATGGCCGCCCGATCGACCGAATCCAGCGCGCACCGGCGAGCGGCGACCATTATGTCGTCACCTATATCTATCCGCTGGAAAAGAACCGCGCGGTTCTGGGGATGGACATCACCTTCGACCCCAAGCGCCGCCAGGCCGCTGATCAGGCGCGCGACGCCGGCGCGGCGGTGGTGACGCGGCCGCTCGACTTCATCCAGTATCGCGGGCCCGGCTATGGCTTCACCGTCATGCGGCCGGTCTATTCGGCGGCGGAACCGCCCCGCACAGTTGCCGAGCGGCGCCGCACCCTGATCGGCTGGGTCTATCACCCCTTCCCTGCCGAGCGCTTCTTCAACGAGCTGAGCCCCGGCCAGGGCAGCGATTTCGAGCTGTTGATCCGCGCGCGCAACGGGGCAAACCGCTGGGTATCGGTGTATGACACGCTGACCGGTCAGCCCAAGGCGACGCATCAGCCGGCCTTTGTCACGTCGCGTCAGTTCAATGTCGCGGGCCGCGTCTGGTCGCTGGAATGGCGCAGCACCGCCGCGTTCGAGGAGCGGACCCGCAGCGTCGAGCCGCTGCTGGTGCTGCTGACCGGCCTGACGATCAACCTCGCGCTTGCCGCAGTGTTGGTGGTGGTGGCGCGCCGCGAGGCGGTGGTGACGCGCGAAGTGGAGCGCTCCACCGCCGAACTGTCAGAGGCAAACCGCCTGCTGCTGATGACCGAGGCGACGACGCATGTCGGGCATTGGCGGTACGATATCGCGGCGGGCACGCTGCTTTGGTCCGATGAAGTCTATCGCATCCATGGCCGCGATCCCGCGCGACCGATCACGCGGGACGAGGCGCTCGACTATCTCCATGCCGAGGACCGGGGCCAGACCTGGCAGGCGATGCTGGCGTCGGTGCGCGACCAGCACCCGTTCAGCCTGCGCGTGCGGATCACCCGCGATGATGACGGCGAGACGCGGTATCTGTCCTATATCGGCCGCGCCGAACCGCGCCCGGACGGCAAGCCCGGCGCCCTGTTCGGGGTGATGCAGGACGTCACCAACGAAACGCGGGTGCGCGAACAATTGCTCAAGGCACGCGATTCGGCGCAGCGCGAGGCGCAGTCGCGCGGCGCGTTCCTCGCCAATCTGAGCCACGAGATCCGCACGCCGATGAACGGGGTGATCGGCTTTGCCGAATTGCTGCTCGAATCGAAACTGGCGACCGAACAGCGCAACTATGCCCAGATCATCATCGAATCGGGCAGCAACATGATGGCGCTGCTCAACGATGTGCTCGACCTCTCGAAGATCGAGGCGGGGCATTTGGAGCTGTCCGACGAGCCGGTCGCGATCGAGGAGCTGGCCAATTCCGCGATCCGCATGCTGATGCCGACCGTGCGCCGTCGCGACGTGTGGCTGGAGGTGCAGATCGACCCGACGCTGCCTCCAATCGTGCGCGGGGACAAGCTGCGCCTGCGTCAGGTGCTGCTCAACCTGCTGGGCAATGCGGTCAAGTTCACCGAACAGGGATTCGTGCGGCTCGAGGTCAGCCGCGTCGGCGATCAGATGCGCTTTGCCGTCGTCGATTCCGGCCCTGGAATCCCGCCCGACCGGATTGCCGACATCTTCAAGTCCTTCGTTCAGCTCGACCCCGTGGCGCGTTCGACCGGGTCCGGGGCCGGGCTTGGCCTCACCATCTCAAGCTCGCTCGTGCGGCTGATGGGCGGGAACCTGAAGGTGCAGAGCCGGGTGCATGAAGGCAGCAGCTTTCATTTCACCCTGCCCTGTATTCCCGCATCGTTGGAGGATGACGAAGCGCCCGCTGGGGATCTGCCAAGGGGCGGCCAGCGCGATCATTCGGCGTCGGCGGCGATTCGCGTGCTGCTGGCCGAGGACAATGAGATCAATCAGGCGCTGATCCGCGCCACCGCCGCCCGGCTGGGGCTGGCGCTCGATGTCGCCAACAACGGGTCCGAAGCGGTCATCCGCGCCGAAGCAGCGGCTCAGGCCGGAACGCCCTATGACCTGATCCTGATGGATATCCAGATGCCCGTCCTCGACGGCATCGGCGCGACCCAGCGGCTGCGCGGTATGGGCTATAGCGCCGAAACGCTGCCGATCGTCGCGCTGTCGGCGAACGTCTATCAGAACGATATCGACGCCTGTTTCGCAGCAGGGATGCAGGCGCATCTGGCCAAACCGGTGCGGCGCGAGGCGCTGGAGAGCGCGATCGCGACCTGGGCACGGCGCCATTCCGGCAATGTCCGCGCGGCGCAGGTGCCGACCACGCCGCCGCCCCCCGAACCGCTGCCCGCATCCCTGGTTGCGCGCTATGCCGAGCGACGTGCAGCACTGGCCGCGACGCTGCGCGCGTTTGGTCCCGTTGCCGCCGCCGACCCGCAGACGATTGCCGCGCTGCTGTCCGATATTCACAAGCTGGCGGGGACTGCAGGGCACTTCGGCGACGTGCAACTTGGTGACAAGGCACGGGAAACCGAGCGGATGATGATCGATGCAACACCCGCCGAGCGCATTATCCTTGCGCAAGCGCTCCTCAGCGTGATCGAAACAAGTTCCCAGAACGTATCAAGTTGAGTAGTAACGTCGCGCGATCATATGGACTTGCGGATTATGCTCGTTATCACGCCTGCTCCGCTTCCAAACAGCGAATGAAAATGCCCAGAACCATTCATGTCGTCGATGACGATGATCTTGCCCGCGATGTTATCTCCAGCCTGGTGGCGACGCTGCCCGGCGTTTCTGTGAGTGCATGGGAATCGGCAGAGGCGTTTTTGACGGCGGCGCAGGGCGGGGCCGCGCCAGGGGTGGTACTGCTCGACCTCAACATGCCAGGCCTGTCGGGCAATGAGGCGCTGCGCTCGCTCGACCATACGCGCTTTCCTGCGATCATCGTGTCGGGACAGGGGCAGATCACCTCAGCCGTCGAGTCGCTGAAGCGTGGTGCGATCGATTTCATCGAAAAGCCCTTCACGCTCGAAAAGCTGCTGGGGCCGCTCAAGATCGCCTTCGACATGCTCGACCGCAATCTCGCGGAGGAAAACCGGTCGGATCGCGACCGTGAGCGGTTGGAAACGCTGAGCGAGCGCGAGGTCGAGATCCTCTCGCTGCTGGTCGATGGGCTGACCAACCGCGAAGTCGCCGAGAAATTGGGGCTGAGCGTCCGTACGGTCGAATCGCACCGCGCGCGGATCATGCTCAAGCTCGACGTCTCGAGCTTTGCCGAAGCGATTCGGCTGGCAGTACTCGCTGGGATCGAGACGCCGGGCTGATCCGGCTCGACCATGGCGGTTTTGCATCATTTCACGCGTTTTGCCGCGATCGACTGGTCCGGCGCAAAGGGCACCCGCCACCCCGGCATCGCCGTTGCGTTGTGCGAGGCGGGTGACGCGGCACCCCGACTGGTCCCCCCGCCCTCCCGCGTCTGGTCGCGACAGGACGTGCTCGACTGGGTGCTGGCGCAGGCGAACGACCCACTGCTGATCGGGTTTGATTTCAGCTTCTCTGCGCCGTTCGTGGGGCGTGGGGCGCATCTTCCCGGAGAAACGCAGAGCGACGATGCCCGCACGCTGTGGGCGCATATCGACGCTGCTGCCGCCGGCGACGCAGACCTGGGCGCGGCGGGGTTCATCGATGCGCGGCGCGGGACGCATTTCTATCTGGGTGCGGCCGATGGGGTGAAGGCCGATTTCCTGCACTGGCGAGCCTGTGAGGTCGCGCACGCCGGCAGCACCAAACCATCGACCGTGTTCGATGCGATCGGCGCGGCACAGGTCGCCAAGGCGAGCTTTGCGGGCATGCGCCTGCTCCACCGGCTCAATGGCGCTTTGCCGGTCTGGCCGTTCGACCCCCTGCCCGTTCGCGGCGCATGCGTGGTCGAGATCTATACCGCGATCGCTGCCCGCGCTGCAGGGGCGCGCAAGGGGCGATCCAAGCTGCGCGATGCGGCCTCGCTCGATACCGCGCTGGAGGCGCTGGGGTCGGCCGAGCATGCCCCGCTCGAGCGCTATACCGACCATGCGACTGACGCGCTGCTGACCGCGGCGTGGCTGCGACGCGCCGTCGATACCGCAGGGCTGTGGCAGCCCACAGCGATGTCTCCTGAAATTGCGCGATCAGAGGGCTGGACGTTCGGCATCGCTTGACGCAAAGGAACGCAATCCAGACGCGGGCCGCGCATGACGCAAGGTCCGCCGCGCCGGTTTAGCTCAGCTGGTAGAGCAGCGGTTTTGTAAACCGAAGGTCGCGGGTTCGATTCCTGCAACCGGCACCATTCCATCGGGCACATTGATCTCGCCAGGGCCGTCCGGCGCAACGGGTGCGCCTTTTCGATCTACGTTGGACAACAAAAAAGCCGCCCGAAGGCGGCTGTTTTGTGTTGTGATGGTTGCGGGGGTTGGATTTGAACCAACGACCTTCAGGTTATGAGCCTGACGAGCTACCGGGCTGCTCCACCCCGCGCCATCATGGGGCGGAGTGCGCCCCAAAAAGCAAAACGCGCCGCGCCGGGAGCGCGACGCGCGTTTTGCGTATCTGACATTGTGAATGGGTTTTTCCAACTTCCACGGCCACCGGCTGCAATGCCTGGCGACGACCTACTCTTCCAGTGCTTGAGCAATAGTACCATCGGCGCAGTCAGGTTTCACGGCCGAGTTCGGGATGGGATCGGGTGGGTCACTGACGCTATGGTCACCAAGCAATGAAGCAGGTGGCAGTGGATTGGGTTTCAAATCGATGCGTGCACCTGAATATTCAGGGAAATTAAGGCTTGAGGCAACAACCACAATGACCACGCACTGGACTTGCCAGAGCTGTCATTGATGGTGGGACTCATCAAGCGCGAATAGGACAATTAGTACTGGTTAGCTCCACACGTTACCGCGCTTCCACATCCAGTCTATCAAGGTGGTGGTCTACCACCGTCCTAAGAAATCTTATCTTGAGGGAGGCTTCCCGCTTAGATGCTTTCAGCGGTTATCCCGTCCATACATAGCTACCCTGCTGCGCTCCTGGCGGAACGACAGGTACACCAGAGGTATGTTCAACCCGGTCCTCTCGTACTAGGGTCAACTCCTCTCAAATTTCGACGCCCACGGCAGATAGGGACCAAACTGTCTCGCGACGTTCTGAACCCAGCTCACGTACCACTTTAATTGGCGAACAGCCAAACCCTTGGGACCTGCTCCAGCCCCAGGATGTGATGAGCCGACATCGAGGTGCCAAACGATTCCGTCGATATGAGCTCTTGGGAATCATCAGCCTGTTATCCCCGGCGTACCTTTTATCCGTTGAGCGATGGCCCTTCCACGAGGGACCACCGGATCACTATGACCGACTTTCGTCTCTGCTCGACTCGTCAGTCTCGCAGTCAGGCTGGCTTATGCCATTGCACTCTAACGGTCGGTTTCCAACCGACCTGAGCCAACCTTCGCACGCCTCCGTTACTCTTTAGGAGGCGACCGCCCCAGTCAAACTACCCGCCACAGAGGGTCCCTGTTCCGGATAACGGAACGAGGTTAGACATCAGAAATCAACAGGGTGGTATTTCACCGTAGGCTCCACATCAGCTGGCGCCGATGCTTCAAAGCCTCCCACCTATGCTACACAATTAATTCCTAATGCCACTCTGAAGCTGCAGTAAAGGTGCACGGGGTCTTTCCGTCTAACCGCGGGTACTCCGCATCTTCACGGAGAATTCAATTTCGCTGAGCATGTCCTGGAGACAGTGGGGAAGTCGTTACGCCATTCGTGCAGGTCGGAACTTACCCGACAAGGAATTTCGCTACCTTAGGACCGTTATAGTTACGGCCGCCGTTTACCTGGGCTTCGTTTCGGAGCTTGCACCCCTCCACTTAACCTTCAGGCACCGGGCAGGCGTCAGGCCCTATACGTCGTCTTGAAGCCGACTTAGCAGAGCCCTGTGTTTTTGCTAAACAGTCGCTACCCCTGGCATGTGCCCCCAACAAGAGCTTGCGCTTATGTTGGGCCTCCTTCTTCCGAAGGTACGGAGGCAATTTGCCGAGTTCCTTCAGGACACTTCTCTCAAGCGCCTTGGTATACTCTACCTGACCACCTGTGTCGGTTTCGGGTACGGTCTATACGGTGGAGCTATTTCCTGGGACTTCGTCGAAGCACGTTCAATCCGATAAGAACGTACAACTTTCGAGATCCGTCACCACCCGCTGGCCCACGAATATTAACGTGGTTCCCATCGACTACCCCTTCGGGCTCGTCTTAGGGGCCGGCTCACCCTGCTCAGATTAGCTTTAAGCAGGAACCCTTGGTCTTTCGGCGAGAGGGCATCTCACCCTCTTTATCGCTACTCATGTCTGCATTCGCACTTCCGATACCTCCACGACCCATTACCAGATCGCTTCACAGGCTTACGGAACGCTCCGCTACCGCGTGTAGTAAACTACACACCCTAAGCTTCGGTGCATCACTTTAGCCCCGTTACATTTTCGCCGCAGGAACCCTTGTTTAGACCAGTGAGCTGTTACGCTTTCTTTAAAGGATGGCTGCTTCTAAGCCAACCTCCTGGCTGTTTTGGGATTCCCTACATGCTTTCCCACTTAGTGATGACTTGGGGACCTTAGCTGTAGGTCAGGGCTGCTTTCCCTTTTGACGACGGACCTTAGCACCCGCCGTCTGTCTCCTGGATAGTACTCCTAGGTATTCGGAGTTTGGTTAGTATTGGTACAGCTCGCGCCGCCGCAACCATCCAGTGCTCTACCCCTAGGGTATTCGTCCAAGGCTCTACCTCAATAGATTTCGCGGAGAACCAGCTATTTCCCGGCTTGATTGGCCTTTCACCCCTAAACACAACTCATCCGATAATTTTTCAACATTAAACGGTTCGGTCCTCCAGTGAGTGTTACCCCACCTTCAACCTGGTCATGCCTAGATCGCCGGGTTTCGGGTCTAATGCATCAAACTCAGTCGCCCTATTCAGACTCGCTTTCGCTGCGCCTACACCTAACGGCTTAAGCTTGCTTGATACACTAAGTCACAGACCCATTATGCAAGAGGTACGCTGTCACCCCATAAAGAGGCTCCAACTGCTTGTAGGCGTTCGGTTTCAGGTACTGTTTCACTCCCCTCATCGGGGTGCTTTTCACCTTTCCCTCACGGTACTAGTTCACTATCGGTCATGTACGAGTATTTAGGCTTGGAGGGTGGTCCCCCCATGTTCAGACAGGGTTTCACGTGCCCCGCCCTACTCGAGTCCTTCTTCATCACTTTCGCATACGGGACTGTCACCCGCTATGGTCAGCCTTTCCAGACTGTTCTGCTAGTTGAAAAGAAGGCACTGGCCTGGTCCGCGTTCGCTCGCCACTA